>NZ_JACHXK010000008.1 GCF_014192105.1 Paenibacillus phyllosphaerae
TATTAATGGTTACTTCCATTATACAACATTAACGCGGTGTCGTGTTAAATTCATTGAGCATAAGAAAGGCTGTCGAGACTTTCTCGACAGCCTGAAGGGCTGCCGGCTGGCAGCCCTTTCTTGTTGGTAGTCGATAGGTTACGTGCTATACCGCAAGGATAGCGCTGATTAGTGCGTATACGTATAATGCGGCGAATCGTATTGCGGACCGGACTTCTCGTACGTGAACCAGATCTCCATCGATTGGCCTGCGCTCAAGTTGCTGATCGTATGCTCCCACGTTCCATTGTTGTTGACCATGCGCACATTCTGCTGATTCGTGCCGTTGACCAGGTAGTGAATGTCCACATAGAGGGCTGCGGTCGTCGGCTGGAAGGTAATTTTCTCCGATGTCGCGGTCGGTTTCGTCACCGTTGCGGTGAAGTCTGCCGTCACATACTGGTTGCCGGCAGGATTCGTCGTGACGCTATGCGCCGAGCTTGCGGCGGACACGTTGCCTGCTGCGTCTTTGGCTCTGACCGTGTAAGAATAGGCGGTGCCTGCGGTAAGACTATTGTTCGTGAAGCTGGTCGTTGTCGATGAACCGACCAAGGCGCCGTTGCGGTAAATATCATAGCCCGTCACGCCGACATTATCGGTCGACGCGCTCCACGTGAGCGTGACGCTCGTGCTCGTCTTCGTCGAAGCGAGCCCTGCCGGAACGGTCGGCGCCTGCGTATCCGTCGTCCCGCCGCCGCCGCCGCCGCCGTTGCCGGTGTTGAAGCTGTTCGCCGGTACGCTGACGACCGTGCCGTCGGAGAAGTTGACCGTGATCGGCGAGTTCGACATATTGTAGGCAATGTACGTCTTCACGCCGTTCTTGTTGAATACCGCATAGAGCGGCGTATTGGCCGTGATGGTCGGATCGGCATTGCCCATGGCATCCAGGTTATAGATCCAATGGTAGGCGTTCGCCTTGGAATTGCCGGCTTCGGCGCCGAGCGCAGCGCCGCGGGCGGTCCAGAAGTTTTTGGCCTCGCCCGGGTTCGAGATTGCGCGGTACATGTAGATCAGATCTTCCCAGGCGTCGAAATTCGTGCTGCCGTTCTCGCTGACTAGAGCGTTGTAATTCTTGTTCGCATACGTCGGATAGTGGGTCAGATACAAGGAAGCCGCGGTAATCGGCAGCCAGTTGATGCCGTGCACCTCTTCCGGATTACCCGTCCACCAGGTGCCGTCCCCGACCGTCTTGCCGCCCCAGACCATGCTGGCGGTCGAGCGGGTGAAGCTTGCCGGACGGTTCGTGTTTGCCACGTCGAACCAGTATTCGTTGATCGCGTTCATCTCGGTCGTATAGAGCGCGATGCCCGTATCGCGGATGGCGGTGTCGCCGGTTGCCTGGCCCCACAGCACCATGCCTGCCCACGCATTCATGCCTTCGGAGGACGATTCGTTATTGTTGCCGTCGCCGAAGCGGGCATGGCCGGACGCCCACGAATGGCCGGCATACGGGTCGAAGTTCCGCAGGAACGGGAACATCGTATCGCTGCGGTTCGCATTGGCGATGTCGCGGATGAGCAGGTTGACCATCGGTGCCCACGCTTGCGCCCAAGTCTTGTCGACGCGCGCCACTTCAGCAGCGGCTTTGATGAAATAACCGTAATGGAAATGATGATCGTTCAGTTCTTCGCTCGTGCCGTAGCTGGCCGGATAGCCGATTACCGTGCCCCAGTTGCTGTTGTAGTAGAACATGCTCTGGCTCTTCAGGTTACCGCTTGCGTCACTGGCCTTGAACCAGTTCTGGAGAATCGTCTTGATATCGTTACGGAACTTGTTCGCCGCCGTCGTATCGCCGACCTGATCGGCGATCGGAGCCAGTGTCGCGAGCTTGCCCAGCTGCTTGCCGACCCAGTAAGTGTCGGTGGTGCCGATGTAGACTTCCGCTTCCGCCTCGTTGACATATTGCTGCAGCTGCGTTTTGCTGTAGGAGCCTTTATCAGGCAGGGAAGGGAGGACGCCGGTGAACTTCATCGTCGTCTGGAACGATGTGCCTTCCGCCGTCTTCATCGTGCCGCGCACCGAATTGTACGTGTACGAAAGCAGCGAATGGGTCGAATTCTTCCACTGATGCGGATAGAGCGCGAAGATCGTGCCGGTCTGCGTGCCTTGCTTGGCTTGCGTCGCGTAGGTATACGTCGATGTGACGGTGCTGGACGCCGCATTGAATGAATAGCTGACTTGCGTATTCGTCACGTGGGAATACGCATATTGGGCGAATTTGTTCAGCGTTGCCTGGGTATTATCCGGCAGGACGGCGATCGAGAAATACGAGCTGCCGTTATTCGTCAGCGTCTTCGTGCCGATGCCGCTCCAAGTGCTGCCCGTCGCGCCGAACAAGCCGTAATGCGCGCCTTCCATCGTGATGCCGATAACCGGCGTGGATGCGCTGCCGGACCAGACCGTAGGCGGCGTGTAGAAGGACAGCTTCGGGCTGCCGCCGCTATAGGTGAAATAGACATAAGGCGAGCCATGCCCGTAAGTGACGTTCATAGCATTCGCGCCGCTCTGGTACTGCGCCTTGACGAACCAGTCGCTGAAGCCGTCGACTTTCGCGTCCGGGAAGGAGGCAACGGCGGTATGGCCGACCGTGAAATCGTGAATATCGTTGATCCACCCGCAGACGCAGGAAGAATTCGCCGTGATCCGGTTGCCTGGATAATAGATGCGAATGCCGTCGGATTGATTCTTCACGGCTAGCGGATGCGGGTATTGCGCTTCGGAATAGGTGTCCCACGCCAGATTGCTCCACCAGTCGTTGGTCGGCATCGGGCCGGTTACGCTGCCTGTTTTGTAAATGTTGCTTTGCGGATTCGTTGCCCCCGGCGGAAGTACGGTCGAATAAGAGCCTGAACCGAGCTGCACCTCGCCGGTGAATGCCCCGGCTTGAAGCGGCAGTAGGGAGACGGCGAGCAACATGGCGAGCAGCAAGGTACCTAGTTTTCGTTTACGCATTGAACATGAAAGCCTCCTCAATATAATATCGTTGGTAACGCTTACAACATTGTGGAACAGTCCCTCCTCCCTTCGCTTCTGAATGGCCTCCAACAGCCGTCGCATCGTGGCTTAACGGTGCCGTGGTCTTATCTTACCAATCGCCTAAGTTAGGTTGAATAGCCAATAATTTGTGATTGATGCCAATTTATTGTGCTCGTCTGCGGAAAGGATGTCATCCGACAGGCATCGACAAGCGTAATCGTCTGCGGGCAAAAAAGATTATGGAATGTGTTGACAATTCGATCCAGCCCGTGCTAAATTCTGTCTAAGCAAATTCCAAGTTATCTAATTGGAATTATAGGTTAAGGTCAACCATTCGTTTGGAGACCCCGATCGTGAAGGAGCGAGAACCGCTCTTCGCGGATCGGGGTTTTGTATTTCGGGGTTGATCGGATTCGACCGGGACACCGGAGATCCTCTGCAGCCGCACAAGAGCTAGAACGCCTAACGGGCGAGATGCGATCCGTGCCGCCAGAGGATTTTTTGCTACAGAAAAAAGGAGGTTGGATGAGGATGGAGAGACAAAGACAGCGGAACAGGTCACGAAGCAGATTAGGATTCATCTTGGCGGCGGCATTGGTCACGGCGGTGGCGCTGACGGGATGCGGCAGTAATCAACCCGCCCAGGCGCAGAAAGTGAACAGCGGGAAGGCGGACGATAGCACTGCTGCTGGCGACAACGCGCCAGGGGATACGGAACCCGAGATATTGGAGCTGCGCTATCAGGGCGGCGTGGGCAGCGTAACGCTTCCGGAGCTGGCCGAGGACCTGGGATATCTCGCGCCAATCAAGTTGAAGTGGATCGGCAATACGATCAGCGGGCCGCAAGATATCCAATCTGCGGCTACCGGCGACGTAGACTTCGGCGGTGCGTTCAACGGCGCGGTCGTGAAGTTGATCGCCTCGAAGGCGCCGGTCACGCCCGTCGTCGGGTACTATGGCGTGGATGAGAAACGTTGGGGCGGTTTCTTCGTCCTCGAAGACAGCCCGATCAAGACGGCCAAGGATTTCATCGGCAAGACGGTCGGGATGAACACGCTCGGCGCCCATAGCGAGATCGTGCTCAAGACGTGGCTGAAGAAAGAAGGACTGACGGACGACGAGATCGATTCCGTGCAGCTGGTCGTCATTCCGCCGATCAACGCAGAACAGGCGCTGCGGCAAGGCCAGATCGATATTGCGACGATGGGCGATATGGCCCGGGACAAGGCGCTCGAGCGCGGCGGCATTCGTCTCATCTTCAATGACTTCGACCTGCTCGGCCAATTTACGGCTGGCACCTACTTGATGCGCAACGATTTTATCGAGAAGAATCCGAACACGACGCGCAAGTTCGTCGAAGCGGTTGCCCGGGCGATCGAGTGGGCGCGAGAGACGCCGACCGAGGAGGTTATCGCCAGACTCGAGTCGATCGTGGAGAAGCGGGGCCGGGACGAAGATCCGTCGCCTCTGAAATATTTCTCGTCCTACGGCGTAGCGGAGAAGGGCGGCTACATATCGGAGTCGGAGTTTACGATCTGGATCGAATGGCTCGAGAACGCCGGAACGATCAAGAAGGGGCAGATTAAGGCGCCGGATTTCTATACGAATGAGTTCAATCCGTACAAGGACGATCAGCAATAATCCGGTCAAACGATTATAGGAGGTGTGACCATGGCGAAGATTAGTTTCCAGCATGTGAGCAAGACCTTCAAGGTGAGGAGCACGAGCGGCAAGAAGGACGGCGGCGAATTCACCGCGCTGCGCGACATTCATCTGGACGTGCAGCAAGGGGAATTCCTGACCATAGTTGGGCCGAGCGGTTGCGGCAAGTCGACGCTGCTCGATCTGCTCGCAGGCCTGACCAAGCCAAGCACCGGCCAGATTCTCATCGATGGCCGACCGATCGCCGGTCCGGCCCTGGATAGAGGAATCGTATTCCAACAGTACGCGCTGTTCCCGTGGAAGACGGCCCGGGGCAATATCGAATTCGGCCTGGAAGCCAAAGGAATTCGCGGGAAAGAGAAAACGCAGCGGGCGAGAGAGTTCCTGGCTCTCGTCGGCCTGAGCGGATTCGAGGATCGCTACCCGCACGAGCTCTCCGGCGGGATGAAGCAGCGCGTCGCGATCGCTCGCAGCCTTGCGTACGATCCGGACATTCTGCTGATGGATGAACCGTTCGCCGCGCTCGACGCGCAGACCCGGGAGACGCTGCAGAGCGAGCTGCTGCGCATCTGGGAGCAGACCAAGAAGACGATCGTGTTCATCACGCACGGCATCGACGAGGCGGTCTATCTCGGTCAACGCGTGGCGGTCATGACTTCCCGCCCGGGCCGGATCAAGGCGGTCATCGACATCCCGCTGCTCGGCCGGGCACAGGAAGAAGACTTGCGTTCCGACCCGGAATTCGGCCGTATCCGCCATGAGATCTGGACGCTGCTGCGCGACGAAGTGCAGCGCGCGCAAGCGTATGAGATCCAGGATTCCAGCGCATCTTCCGATGCGAATTCCGATACGAAAGAGGTGATGTAGGATGGCAACGGCAGAGAAAAGCGTCGTCTTGCCTGCTGTGACCGCGAAGAATGCTTCGGCAGGTTTGCCTATACAATTGGCCGGCAAGCTGTTCAAGCGTTCGATCGCGATCTTGCTGCTGGCTGCGGTGTGGGAGGTCGTACCCCGTACCGGAGCGGTCGAGGTCGCATTCTTGCCGCCGCTCTCGGAGGTGCTGCAGGCATGGTGGAATCTGCTGGTAAGCGGCGAACTGTGGAACCATTTTGAAGCGAGCATCATCCGTTCGCTATCCGGCTTCGGTATCGCGCTTGTCATTGCGATTCCGCTGGGGCTGCTTATCGGATGGTACCGCGGGTTATCGGAGCTACTGACGCCGGTGCTGGAGCTGTTCCGGAACACGGCCGCGCTCGCGTTATTGCCGGTCTTCACGCTCATTCTGGGCATTGGAGAGACGTCCAAAATCACGTTGATCGTCTTCGCGTGCTCGTGGCCGATTCTGCTCAACACGATCAGCGGGGTGAAGAACGTCGATCCGCTGCTGATCAAATCCGCGAAGTCGATGGGGCTTAATTCCTTTAAGCTGTTCACGAAAGTCATCCTGCCGGCATCGGTGCCGACGATCTTCACCGGCGTGCGTCTGGCGGGAGCGGGATCGATTCTCGTCCTGATCGCCGCCGAGATGGTCGGAGCCAAGGCGGGCCTCGGATATCTCATCAACTATGCGCAGTTTAACTTCCAGACGCCGGAGATGTATGCGGGTATTCTGACGATCTCGCTGATCGGACTGTTGTTCAATCATGGACTTGTCGCGTTGGAACGCAAATTTACGGCTTGGAAGCCGAATCATAACGAATCGTAAGGCATGACACGCAACCTCTAA
The DNA here is from genome assembly GCF_014192105.1 of Paenibacillus phyllosphaerae. Taxonomy (GTDB): domain Bacteria; phylum Bacillota; class Bacilli; order Paenibacillales; family Paenibacillaceae; genus Paenibacillus_Z; species Paenibacillus_Z phyllosphaerae. Next base: position 6,404 of record NZ_JACHXK010000008.1, read on the forward strand.
ATTCGGAAGGATTGGTGATGGATAATGACTACGCAACAGAATCGGCAGCTCAAACTCGGCGCCTTCTTCATGATCCCCGGGCATCATGTCGCCGCATGGCGTTATCCGGAGGCGGAAGCCTCCTCCGTGCTTAATTTTAACTTCTACAAGAAGCTGGCGCAGACGGCCGAACGGGGCAAGTTCGACATGGTCTTCCTCGCCGACGGTTATGCGGTATCGAACCGTTTCCCGGCTGCGCTGGAGCAGACCGTATCCGTCCGTCCCGAGCCGCTGACGCTGCTCTCGGCGCTGTCTTCCGTCACCGAGCATATCGGGCTGGCCGCGACGGTATCGACAACCTATAACGAGCCGTTCCACGTTGCGCGCAAGTTCGCTTCGCTGGATCACCTGAGCGGAGGCCGCGCGGCTTGGAATGTCGTCACTTCCGCGCAAGACGAAGAGGCGCTCAACTTCAATCAGCAGTCGCATCTGCTGCATGAGCTTCGTTACGACCGCGCGGAAGAGTTCCTCAATGTCGTTACGGGGCTGTGGAACAGCTGGGAAGACGATGCCTTCCTCTATGACAAAGACAACGCGAAGTTCGCTGACGGCAGCAAAGCCCACACGCTTAATCACGAAGGCAAATGGTTCTCGGTGCGCGGCCCGCTCAACGTGGCCCGTCCGGTTCAAGGCCATCCGGTCATCGTGCAGGCCGGGGCTTCCGAACCGGGCAAAGAGCTGGCGGCGCGGACGGCCGAGGTGATCTTCACCGCGTGGCAGACGTTGGAGGAAGCGCAGGCATTCTATGCCGACGTGAAAGGCAGGCTGGCCAAATACGGCCGTTCGCCGGATTCGCTCAAAATCATGCCGGGCGTGTTCCCGATTATCGGCCGAACGGAAGAGGAAGCCGACGAGAAGAAGGCCAAGCTCGAAGAGTTGATCCCGGTCGAAGCCGGCGTCAGCTTGCTGTCCAACTTGATCAGCTTCGATCTGGCGGGCTTCGATGTTGACGGACCGTTGCCCGACCTGCCGGAGCTTGCTCTGATCAACGGCGGCAAGAGCCGCTTTACGCTGCTCAAGGACCTGGCCGAACGGGAGGGACTGACGATCCGCAAGCTGTACCAGCGCATCGCCGGCGCGCGCGGACACCGCGAGATCAAGGGAACGCCGGTGCAGATCGCCGATCAGCTGGAGGAGTGGTTCGTAAGCGGGGCGGCCGACGGCTTCAACATCATGCCGCCGTACTTGCCGGGCGGGCTGGACGATTTCGTCGAGCTGGTCGTTCCGGAGCTGCAGCGCCGCGGCTTGTTCCGCACGGAGTATGAGCCGGGTACGCTGCGTGACCGCCTCGGTTTGGCGCGTCCGGTTCATCCGGCGCAGCAAGTTCGGGCGGCGGCGACGACGCACGCTTAACATGTTTTCGAGGTACGTTTCTTCGTCACTATTGGTGACGGGAGGAACGTGCCTTTTTTCGTTTTTTCGCCACATTCTTGCGTGCGAATCTCCGATTTTTAAACACGAAACACGGAAAAATGGCTGGCGTCCGCTTCCGAAGATCGGTAAATTCTCATTAGCACCAGAAATTGGTATTCGTACTGCAGCACGAGACGTATCGTTCCCACCGGAATGAACCGACTTCTGATCCCATTTGTCTGGTGCTTCATGTAAGCGCTTCACACAATAGGCGTTCAATTAAGGAGGTGAGTAGAAGGAGCTGCGGTTATTGCGCTCCGCAGCATGCACGTCATCTAAACCTTGAGGAGGGATTTATTAATGTCTACGAAGTTCCAACATCCTTTATTGCGAATCGCCGTGCTCTTATGCGCTTTGACGCTCCTGGTTCCCGCCAATTTCGGCAAGCTGCAGCAAGTGGACGCTGCGACCGCCCGCCAAGCCGAGAATCTCGGCCGTGGTCTTGTTGCGGTCAAAGTGAGCGGCGGCGTGTTCGTCAGCTGGCGGCTGCTCGGTACCGAGGCTTCCTCGGTCGGCTTCAACCTCTATCGCAACGGGACGAAGATCAATTCGTCGGTCATTACGTCGAGTACGAACTATCTCGATACGGCAGGAACGACTTCGTCTTCGTACTACGTGCGGGCGGTTGTGAGCGGCGTAGAACAGACGGCTTCGTCCGCCGTAACGGTCTGGTCGAACAACTATACGGATATTCCGCTTCAGAAGCCGGCCGGCGGCACGACGCCGGATGGCGTCAGCTACACGTATAATGCGAATGACGCCAGCGTCGGCGATCTCGACGGGGACGGGGAGTATGAGATCGTGCTGAAGTGGGACCCGTCCAACTCGAAGGATAATTCCCAATCCGGCTATACCGGCAACACCTATCTCGATGCTTACGAACTGTCGGGTACGCTGCTGTGGCGGATTAATCTGGGCAAAAATATTCGTGCTGGCGCGCACTATTCGCCGTTCCTCGTGTACGACTTCGACGGCGACGGCAAGGCCGAGGTCGTCTGCAAAACGGCGGACGGCACGATCGACGGCACCGGCGCCGTTATCGGCAGTTCAACGGCCGATTACCGGAACTCGAGCGGCTATATCTTAAGCGGTCCGGAGTACTTGACGGTCTTCTCGGGCCAGACCGGCGCCGTTCTGAAGACGATTGATTACGTTCCCGCCCGCGGTACCGTCTCCAGCTGGGGAGACAGCTATGGCAACCGGGTCGACCGCTTCCTCGCAGGCGTGGCTTATCTGGACGGCGTCCGCCCGAGCATCATTATGGCCCGCGGTTATTACACGAGAACGGTCGTCGTAGCCTTCGACTGGCGCAACGGTTCCTTGACGCGCAAGTGGACGTTCGACAGCAATTCATCGACGAACGGCAGCGCGACGGAAGGGCAAGGGAATCACAGCCTTAGCGTGGCCGACGTCGATAACGACGGCAAGGACGAAATCATCTACGGCGCCATGACCATCAACGAGAATGGCTCGCTGCTCTACAACACGGGGCTCGGCCACGGCGACGCGCTGCATGTCGGGGACTTGAACCCGAGCAGTTCCGGCTTGGAAGTCTTCAAGGTAATGGAGGATACGGGAGCTGCTTACGGCGCCGCTGTATGGGCAGCGGAGAGCGGCGCCATCCAGTGGGGCTATCAGACGGGCGCGGACACCGGCCGCGGCATGGCGGCGGATATCGATCCGAACTACGCAGGTGCGGAAGTATGGGCCTCGAACGGCGTCGGACTTCGCAGCATCACCGGCACGCTGATCAGTTCGTCGGCGCCTTCCTCGATTAATTTCGGCATATGGTGGGATGGCGACCTGAGCCGCGAGCTGCTCGACCATACCTGGTCCAGCAGTACATCCACCGGCGTTGGCAAAATCGACAAATGGAACCCTTCGAGCGCTTCCCTTACGCGTCTGTTGACGGCCACGGGCACGAACTCGAACAATTCCACCAAGGGCAATCCGAACCTCCAGGCAGACCTGATCGGCGACTGGCGCGAAGAGGTCATCTGGCGTCTCGCGGACAGCTCGGCGCTCCGTCTCTATACGACAACGGACGTGACCGCGACCAAGCTGTATACGCTGATGCATGATCCGGTCTACCGTCTCGGCGTCGCTTGGCAGAATGCGGGATATAACCAACCGCCGCATACGAGCTATTATCTCGGCAATGGTATGAGTACGCCGGCGCAGCCGAGCATCTATACGCCATAACGAAAGAGAAGAAGGGCCTTCCTTGCAGACTGCTGCAAAGAAGGCCCTTTCCGGTTTTACCCGTCGGCCGCCTATTACTGGCCCAAAACCAAATAAGCGGTCAGCGGCAGAAAGATCCCGGCAAGCAAGTACACGGCCATGGCGGCTTTCTTATTGCCCTTGGATCCGATATTCCTGCCATAGGAGAAGGTGTAATAGGTGAGATAGGCGGCGATTAGGAACAAGGTGATGCTCACAACCAGCTGAACGCATGGAACAATCCGTCGGACAGCAAGCCGATTCCTGTCGTTGATTTGTCGTAAAAATGATGCCAATGAAGCAGCTGATGGAAAATCGCCTCATCGATGAAAGCTACGGCCCCAAGTCCGAATAGCACGCCAGACCATAGATTGCGGCCGTAATGCTGCTGATGGCCTGCGACTTGCTTCCCCTGTTGACTGTCGAATTTGACTCGATCTTGCACGGTCTGATCACCTCGTAAGGATTGGATAACTTTAACAGGAAGCTTACTTACGTTGTCCCGTATGCTGCCTGTTCATTCCTCTTCAAAGGCGCTGTCATCCACTTGCTCTTGGCGTAGTTCATCCTCAAGCAATCCGACTTTCTTTCCATAATTATATAATCGATTTCCGGTCGAGTTAGATGCTAAACTTAAGACCTCAGACCTAATTCTTAACCGTTTCACAATGTAGGGAATTCCCCGCTCTTCATCAATCGCGTAAGGAGAATGAACCTGAATGTCCTTGAAAACCAAAGTCGCGATGATTATTACCATAACGGTATCCGCAGTGCTGATTCTGCACGGCATTCTCTCATACCTCGCAGCCCGAGATTCGAAGATGGAAGAAATGCAGACGCGTCTTAAGCTCGTCTCCAGGCAGATCGCCGTCTCGCTTGAACATGCCCGATACGCTAATTTACATATGGAGGATATGCTCGGGGAGAAAATCCGCTTGGCTGCGATCGTCGCCAAGAAGAGCTTGCCTCCTAAAGCTGCTCAAGTGACGAACGAACAGTTGGCCAAGCTTAGCGAGCAGACCGGCGTTTCGTACATGACCTTGTTCGTCCGGACGAAGGATGACATTGTCGGCGTCCGTTCTTCCGATCCGAAGGAATTGAACTTGAGCACCAAGGACTGGGGCTACTGGTACACCGCTTTCGAGCAGCTGTTCGATCAGCGGATGGTTACGATCCCGGAAGGGCAGAAGCTGCCCAACTTCTGGGCCGGACCGCTCGACGTCTCCAGCTCCGACCCTAGCTTCGTGGACAAGTGGGGCTACTATTACGACGGCACGACCGACTATATTATCAACCCTTATATTCGTGATAACAGTTTACTGGGGTTAAGCAACAACCTGGGACCGGAGCCAAGCATCGCGAAGTTTCTGGAGACTTACGAGTCGCTGCTCGAAATTACCGGATTCAATCCGGACAATATGGGCAAACCCGTGAACTATACGGAACAGAGTGGGCAGACCTTCGTGAAGCTTGCGGATCAGCCGGTTGCGTTCGGTTCTTACCTCTATCAGGACGATGCCGATGCGGAGGCTGTCCAAGCTGCGCTTAAGTTTAACTCGCAAGTGATCAAGTCCGTTACCGTGAACGGCAAGAAGGTCGTTAAGAGCTTCTTCCCGATTCAGGTCGATCGCCCTTATGTCGTCAGTATTGTAGCCGATTACAATGCGGTAGATGAGGTTATGTACGATCAGTTGGTGACCGATCTGTCGCACCTTCTTTTTACCATCATTCTGTTATTCATCCTCTCCTACCTGATCGCTGCCGTCATCATCCGTCCGATTCAGCAAATTCATCATGGCGTGAAGCGTATTGCCGAAGGGCAGATCGGGTACCAGCTAACCGTGAGCCGTAAGGACGAAATCGGTGTCTTGTCCGAACGCATCAATGTGATGTCACTCCGTCTTCGGCGGTACACCGATGAATTGAAGGATAAGAATAGAGAAATTCAATACCAGGCTTACCATGACGCGTTAACCGGCTTGTATAACCGGCATGCCTTCAACGAACATATGCAACAAGTGCTTACCGGACCTGACGTCTTCAAGCAGGCTGCCGTCTTGTTCATCGATATCGATCGTTTCAAGAGCATCAATGACTTGTTCGGCCATCGTGCAGGAGATATGTTCATTGGGCAAACTGCGGCATGGATGCTGGACTTGCTGCCTCACGAAGGAAACTTATACCGCTTCGGCGGGGATGAATTTCTTATCTTGCTAAGCAATACCAGCATGGAGAGCGCGATTGCGCTGGCTGAGCGATTGCTTCATCCGCAGACGGAGCATCCTGCGCATGAAGCCGAAGTACTTGCTGTTCAGTTTAGCATCGGGATTAGCTGCTATCCGAAGGATGGGCTGACGGCAGACGAGCTGATATCCGCGGCCGACAATGCGATGTTCAAGGTGAAGGAGCTCGGGGGAGCCTCCTATTGCGTCTTCTCTTCCGAGATGAACGAAGAGGTGCAGCGCCGTCTGCTTATCGAGAGCGGTCTCCGGAGAGCGCTTGAACGGACGGAGCTCTACTTGGTCTATCAGCCTTATGTGGATCTCCAGACGTCGAACATCGTAGGACACGAAGCGTTGCTGCGCTGGAATCATCCGGATCTTGGTTTCGTCTCCCCGGTAGAATTCATACCCGTAGCGGAGGAAACGGGACTTATCGTCGAGATCGGTCTGTGGACGATTCGGGAGGCATGCCGTCAGACGAAACTGTGGCAGGAAGAAGGTCATCAAGATTTGACCATCTCCGTCAATATGTCCGGCAGGCAGTTCCAGCAGCAGAATCTGGTCGAGACGGTGAGGAACGCGATTGCGTCTTCCGGCCTTGATCCTGCGTTCCTGACATTGGAGATTACCGAGAATATTGCCATCCACAATGAACGCAATGTCATGACGAAGCTGCAGGAACTGAAGGATATCGGCATACGGATCGCGCTGGATGACTTCGGCACCGGCTATTCATCCTTAAGCTATCTTGGCAAATATCCGCTTGATATTCTGAAGATCGACAAGTCATTCGTCCAACACAGTTATACAGATAGCGGCGAGAAAGAAATCGTCAAGACGATAATCGCCATGGCGCACAGCCTGAAGCTTAAGGTCATCGCCGAAGGCGTGGAGACGACGGAGCAGCTGCAATATTTGGAGCAGGAACGTTGTGATGTTGTCCAGGGCTATCTGATCAGCCGGCCATTAACTGCCGAAGACTGCGGCGCATTCCTGCGAAGCAAACGGCATGATGCGAGATAAAGGAGGTGAAGAAGATGTTCTACCGGATTGTCCAGTCCCGTCTGCCCGCAAGTCAATTAGGATCGCGGTTCATCAACCATACGATTACCGCCGGAACGATCATGTTCCTGTTATTCACGCTCATCGTCATCGGCATGCTGACTTGGCTTAATTATCAATATCGATCGCTTCAGGCTATTGAGCTGATGGAAGACAATCTGTCGGGTTTGCAGCTCGCGTTAACGGAGCAGGAAACGGCGGAAAGGGGATTTTTGCTCACGGGCGATGAGGCTTTCCTGGATCATTACCGCGATGGCGCGGAACAGTACGCGAAGTATGATAACAACTTGGTCCGGGATGCCCAATCGCTGGATCAATACACCATGCTGCTCGATAAGCTTATTCAGACCGGCTTCGATTGGCATAATCTGCATGCCGAGGCTTTGATCGCGAGCGAGTTGCGCGGAGAAGCCATAACGGATCAAGCCTTGATCGGGGCCGAGATCAGCATGAACCAATTCCGGGATTACGCCACTGAGATGACGTCCGAGTTGAAGGCGCTGGAGGAAAGCGAACGCGAATCCCTCGTGACGAATGCCCAGCTGATGCTGGTCGTCGTCCTTGTATTGATCGGCGTGACAAGTCTGCTCAAGATTTGCTGGACCATTCGTAACGTTCGCGTGATGACGCGTCCCATCAGCATGATCGAAGAGCAGCTGTCCAGGTATACGAAGGGGGATTTCTCCGCGCCGCTTCCGCAAGCGGATCAGGTCCATCAGGAGCTATCGAATCTGGTGCAGAACTTCGATCGGATGCGCAGCGATCTGCAGCATGAGCTTGCGACGAATGAGGGGCTGCTCAGCCTGATCGGCAAACTTCAGAGTTCGCTCACCCCCTCGGACGTATTCGATCAGGCTGTGTCCGGAATCGCGAAGTTAATCGACTGTCAATCGGCCAGCGTCGTGACGCGGGACCGAGACGGAACGATGCGCGTGCATAAGCGATACGTGAAGGGCGTCTTGACCGAGCATGAATTGGAGCTGAAACGCGAGGATGCGGCATGCTGCGCCGTCTTCTTCACGAGACAGCCGTTGTTCTGGAATAGTTGGATTTCCGATCCGCCTACGGGCAAGGTCGATATTGCCCTTCAGCAGGAATTCGACATTCGTTCCTCGATTCATGTGCCGATTTTCGGCGACAATAACGAGATTGTGATCGTGCTTAATTTCTCTTCGCCGCAGGAGAATTTCTTCGACACGGACAAGATCCGCTTGGTCATGAAGATCGTGCCGCTATTCACCGTCGCGATTCATAATGCGATGCAATTCGAGAAGACGTCGAATCTGGCCAGGATCGACGGGCTTACAGGCGTCTCTAACCGCGGCCACTTCAATATCGAGCTTGAGCGCTGTATGGAGGCTTACGAGAATTCGAACAAAGGATTTACGCTCATTCTGCTCGATATCGACAAGTTCAAGGCGTTCAATGACAATTACGGACATGTCGAAGGGGATCGCCTCTTGTGTCATATTGCCAATATTCTGAAGGAGAATGTCCGTGCAACAGACATTGTGGCCCGTTATGGAGGCGAGGAGTTCGTGATCTTGCTGCCGGATGCCGGACTCGAGAACGGCGTGAGGCGGGCAGAACGCATTCGTCGGAAAATCATGGAGGAGAAGCTGGCGAATTATGAGATTACATCGAGTCTCGGCGTCGCTTCCGTCAGGGCGGGAGATGACTCGATCTCCGTCATAGAGCGGGCTGACCAGGCGCTCTATCTGGCCAAGCAATCGGGCCGCAACAAGGTGAAAGCTAGCGATTAATAGATAGGTTTATAGAGACAGGTTGTCCATTCGGGCAGCCTTTTTTGTGGTTTTGCGGATTTTGTCGAAATAAATACGAACGAATTTTCGTGCTTTCGGAAAAATATTACAGTAAAATAAAGGATATAACAAACTTATAACAAATTAATAAGATAGTGAGGCATTCCCGCCTAATCTATCAATGTTAGGAGAGGTAGCGGTTATAGAATAACGTCAAATGTTGTCCATACTTGTCCCAATTAACGTCATTCATTGATTGTTAACGTTTTCATAAATGGACTTCTTGACTGAGCATGACTTGAACTGTTCCACATATAGGATACCCATTCATTGTGCCCAATTTTTGTCTGATGAGGTGATCAGGTTGGAATTAAGCCGTGTCTATAAGCAAATCAATATTTACTGCGACAGTCAAAGCAATGATCTATATATGGTTCCCAATGGCGAATTAAGCGGACTCGGCATCGTCGAGATCGAGCATGTCGAGAATCTATCGGCCCCATTCGAGGAGCAACAGCTGCTACATACGGTGAAACGGGCTATCGATCTCTGCTATTCCAAGACACCTGCGCTGCCCAGAACGACACCGTCCGCGCTTGGTCTGTTTCTGGGCTTGAAGAATTACGGTACAGCGACGAAGGATAAGAAGCTGATCGTTCTGACATGGGAGAATCATGTTGGCTACATTTTGTATCCAACCATGAAGCACCGCAGCGGCGGTTACGATCATATGACGAAGGAGGCCAGGTTTCTTGGCGAAGAGCTTAGCGACGAGCGTTTGGCGGAAGCGATCGAGTATGCGATTGAGCGTTCCTGTGTGTAGCAGGCTGTAAATCGATCGCTCCTTGCTGGATTCCAATGTCACGTATGGGAATGCAAACCGATGGCTAGCCCCTTGTCGATAGATGGCTGGATGAGCGATTACAGTTTTGTTTACGAGCCGCATGCGTGCGGCTTTTTGTCATGTTATGGAATCACGGAGCGGTTACGCCATCATCTGCGACCATTTTTTGTGAGAAAGGGGAATAGTCCTTTCTGCAGCGCAAAGACTAAGAGGGCCAAGAACTTAGGGAGGAGCAACTTGCATGCTCGGAACGATATTTCTATGGTCGGGACTGGTTATCCCTTGGCTATCGCTGTTCTTTCTCGATGGACACGTCATTCGCCGATACCTGCCTGCAGCGTTTGCCATTACGGTGTTCAATACCGTCATCAGCCAAGTGGCGTATCATTATTAATGGTGGTTGATTATGAAACCGTTGTTCCCTTGGTCGACCTTCATCGACATTCCGCTTGTGTATGGTACGTTCCTGGTAGGCACGATCTGGATCTTGCATTTTACTTATGGTCGATTGCTGCTATATACCTTGGTCAATCTTGCCATAGATGGCATTTTCGCTTTTGGCATGAGCAAATTTATCGAACGCCTTCAGCTAATCGATATCCGTATGAGCACTTGGCAGCTATATTTGCTGATGGTCGGCTCGGCAGGCCTGCTCAATCTGTTCCAGATGTGGTATGCGAATGATGAAGCGGAGCTGGTCATCGGATCTCGACGCCATGCAAGCGCGTAATGGATAGACGATGGTAGAACAAACGCGAGGCCGATGATTACGAAAGTTGCAGGATAGGTAAATTGTTCATATAGTTAGAACAAGCCTAACAAAATCATAAGGAGATTCCGTTCATTATGACCGATCATCCATCTTTAATAGAACCCGGCTGGCAGTTCGACAACAGCTACGCCAAGTTACCTCAAATGTTATACAGCAGCCTGAGCCCAACCGCTGTCCATGCGCCGCAGCTGGTGGCCTTCAACGCGCCGCTTGCCGTTTCCCTCGGCCTGCAGCCATCGGTATTGGATGGTGAAGACGGAGCGGCGGTATTTGCCGGCAATGTCGTTCCGGAAGGGGCGGAGCCGCTCGCTCAAGCTTATGCCGGCCATCAGTTCGGTCACTTCACGATGCTCGGAGACGGAAGAGCGATCCTGCTCGGCGAGCAGATTACGCCAGAAGGCAAGAGATATGATATTCAGCTAAAAGGCGCTGGCCGCACGCCGTTCTCAAGGGGCGGCGATGGGCGTGCCGCGTTAGGACCGATGTTGCGCGAATATATCATCAGCGAAGCGATGCATGCGTTGGGCATACCGACAACGAGAAGTCTCGCCGTCGTATCGACCGGAGAGCCGGTCTATCGCGAGTCCGAACTGCCCGGAGCGGTGCTGACTCGGGTAGCTGCGAGCCATATTCGCGTCGGTACGTTCCAATTCGTCTCCGCAAGCCAAAGATACCCCGAGCTGCAGGCGTTGGCGGACTATACGCTGGAACGCCATTATCCGGAAGCGTTAGCGGCAGACAACCGATACCTTGCCCTGCTTCAAGAGGTCATTAAGCGCCAAGCCAGCTTGATCGCCCACTGGCAGCTTGCCGGTTTCGTCCACGGCGTCATGAATACCGACAATATGGCGATCAGCGGCGAGACCATCGATTATGGACCATGCGCTTTCTTGGATACATTCGATCCGGCAACGGTATTCAGCTCGATCGATTCGCAAGGCCGGTACGCTTATGGCAACCAGCCGCGTATCGCGGCGTGGAATCTGACCCGATTTGCCGAGGCGCTGCTGCCGCTGATCGACGAAGACTCGGAGCAAGCCGTCAAGCTGGCGGAGCAAGAGCTTCCGAGGTTCATCGACCTGTATCATGAGCATTGGCTTAGCGGGATGCGCGCGAAGCTTGGGCTCATCAGCGAAGAGGAACAGGATGAGCAGTTGATCGAAGAGCTGCTCGCGCTCATGCAGAAGCATCGGGCGGATTACACGAATACGTTCCGCGCTTTAACGTTGGGGACGCAAGAAGCTTCTGATCTGTTCGGCGCGGAAGAGTTCGCGCAGTGGCAAGAGCTATGGACGGCAAGGCTGGAGCGTCAGCCGGCCACGAGAGCGGAAGCGCAAGCGCTGATGCGAAGCAGCAATCCGGCCGTGATCCCGCGGAATCATCGCGTGGAGGAAGCGCTAGCCGCGGCGGTGGACGAAGGCGATTTTGGCGTCATGGAACGATTGTTGCAGGCGTTGAAGGAACCTTATGCTTATTCGCCCGGGCAAGAGGCCTACGCGGCGGCGCCGGAACCTTCCAGCTGCCGTTATCGCACCTACTGCGGAACTTAAGGGGAATCCCATTCTCGTTTCGTCATGTTCTGGGGACGAATGGTTACACTACCTTCGAGTATCCACTATCAGATGAAGGAGCCGAATCCCTCATGAGCAAGCGCAACAGCAACATCGATGACCAGACCGCCGTCGATACGGCAGGACTGCCGATCTTCCCGTACCGGGAAGATATCTCGGCCACGGACATGATCGATCCGATCGTCGAAGGCGTAATGACCAATATTCAGATGGCCTTCACCGGCGAGAGCGATTCCGAGCCGGAGAAGGATGGGGAAGACGAGAATCCGTAAGACCATCCACGCTTTAACGGAGCTGCCGATACTGATCGGCAGCTCCATTTCTTTTTGGGCTGGAAAGTCCGCTTCTGACTAATCATGATAAAGTTCTAATGATACAAAGCGGCGCAACACCCCCTAAGACCCGTCCTTCATCCCGAACCTCATAACGAGAGGGGAGAGAATAAGATGGAGAACAAACGTTGTTTATTCTGTGAGCAGTTCGTGCCGATTACCCGGCATGGCGATGAGCTTCGCTTCAGGAACTGCTACTGCGCGCCGGAAGGCTATTATCGTATTCGCCAAGATTACTATGATAACAATCAGGAAGCGGGATACCGGGAGAAAACGGAGCTGTTCCCGCAGCTCTCCGGTTACATTCGCGAACGTTCGGAAGCGAATGAAGAGGTCTCGTTATCCGATGAAACCGTGGAGAAAATCCTGAATTCGCAGCAAATTCCCGTTACGATCGAGGAAAAGGCGAATCGGCTGCTGCGTTACTTATACAGTCAAACGGATGCACCTGGCACGCCTGTACTGATCCATCGGTTGTCGGTGCAATTTAATTTGACTTATTGGCCTAATTTGCAAGAATTCGTCTATATCATCGAGCAGTTGAAGGAGCAGGGCATGATCGAGCGCACAGGCTCGTCGTTCCTGCTGACGGGGCAAGGATGGCAGGAGGCGGCGTCTTCCGGACGCGATACGTCGAGGAAGCGCTGCACGCTGCTGTTACCGCATGACGAACAGCTGCGCGAAGCATGGGAACAAGACCTCGTCCCCGTCATCGATAAACTGGGCTACACGCCGTTCCTGTTGCCTTGGAATAACGAGGAGTCGGATCCGGAGGAGCAAGAGGATGCCGTATCGTTCATCGAGGGCAGCCAGCTGGTCATCGCGGATTTGACCGGACAAGCCCCGGATGTCATGTATGCCGCAGGCTACGCGCTGGGCATTCGAATTCCGGTCATCTGGACCGTTCAGCAGAATAAGGCAGCCGAGCTCGTCATCCCTTCCTACAAAATCAGGCCGATGCTGTGGGATGATACGCCGGAGCTGGCCGCCAAGCTGCAGCAAAAGCTAGCGGCTGCAGCCAGCCGAGCTTAATTTTACGTTTGATTTTGCGCGAGCGGCTGTGATAAGATGGCTGTAATTTAAGGATTGGGGTTGAACGGGAGTATGTAGGATTTCTTGCTGCACGTAACAATAAAACAGGCTAGTGCGGATTATTCCGCATGTTTTATTCGTTGTGGCACGGTGAAACGGTTGTCGCTGTCTTTGATGGCGCAGACGCGTTTCACTGTGAAATACAAGTCGCTTAATAAGCGTGAGACTTATTAAGACTTGTATTTCAAGAAAGTTACGCTCCTATTCGACTCAAACGGATATCTGTAAATTCAGGGCTCTCTTTGCAGAGCCTGGATTTGCTGTATATGAATTTGAGCTGCGGGAAGGTAACTTTCTTGCAGCTCATTTTTTATATCCGGGAGGAAATTCGAATGTCACTCATACAGGTTAGCAATTTGACGTTTGCCTACGACGGCAGCTATGACAATATATTCGAGCAGGTCAGCTTCCAGCTGGATACGGACTGGAAGCTCGGATTCACGGGGCGCAACGGGCGAGGGAAGACGACCTTCCTCAATCTGCTGCTCGGCAAATACGAATACGGCGGTCGGATCTCCGCTTCGGTCAGCTTCGATTATTTCCCATTTCCGATTGCGGACAAAGGGCGGATGACCTATGAGGTGATCGAGGAGATCTATCCGGATTACGTCCATTGGGAATTGATCCGGGAACTGACGCTGCTCAAGGTCGACGAGACGGCGCTGTACCGGACATTCGACTCGTTGTCGCAAGGCGAGCAGACCAAGGTTATGCTGGCGACGCTCTTCCTGAAGGAGAACCGATTCCTGCTGATCGATGAACCGACCAACCATCTGGATCTGCATGCCAGAGCGCTCGTCAGCGACTATCTTAGAGCTAAGCGCGGCTTCATTCTCGTCTCCCACGACCGGGCGTTCATGGACAATTGCGTCGATCATATCCTGTCGATCAACAAGACGAACATCGAGATTCACAAGGGGAATTTCTCCGACTGGTGGTTGAATAAGGAACGGCAGGATCAGCATGAGCTCGCGGAGAACGAGAAGCTGAAGAAAGATATCAAGCGACTGTCGGACGCCGCGAAGCGAACGAGCAACTGGTCGCACGAGGTGGAGAAAACGAAGAACGGCACGCGCAATTCCGGGTCGAAAGTCGACAAGGGCTATATCGGGCACAAAGCCGCGAAAATGATGAAGCGTTCCAAATCGATCGAGCAACGGCAACAGGACGCCATCGACGAGAAGTCGACCCTGTTGAGCAACATCGAGAGCGCGGATAGCTTGAAGATTGCCCAGCTTCCTTATCATAAGCACCAGCTGGCAGAACTTGCGCATGTGTCGATCGTCTATGGCGACCGGACCGTCTGCAGCGATGTCAGCTTCACGATCGAGCAGGGAGACCGGATTGCGCTCTCCGGCCGGAACGGATCCGGCAAGTCGAGTCTGCTGAAGCTGATCTGCGGCGAAGATATCACGCACACAGGCACCTTCCGGAAGGGCAGCCAGCTGAGGATATCGTATGTGTCGCAGGATACCTCGCATCTTCAGGGCAGCCTGACGGCTTATGCGGCGAAGAGCGGGATCGATGAGAGTCTGTTCAAATCGATTCTGCGCAAACTTGATTTTGCCCGCATTCAATTCGAGAAGGATATGTCGGCCTTCAGCGGCGGACAGAAGAAGAAGGTGCTGATCGCCAAGAGCCTCTGCGAACGCGCGCATCTGCACATCTGGGATGAGCCGCTCAACTTCATCGACGTCATCTCGCGGATGCAGATCGAAGCGCTGCTGCTCGAGCACGCGCCGACCATCCTGTTCGTGGAGCATGACAGCGAATTCTGCCGGAACATTGTGACGAAGGTAATTGAGCTCTGAATAAGGCCGAGTACGGATAGATTCCGTGCTCGGTTTTTTGTTCGTTTGGCAACCGCCCGATGTCACATTCAGAAAAGATTCAGTTGTCTTTTTCACCTGAGCGCCTTAAAGTTTCAACTCGTGGACCAGCTTACGGGTGTATGAATCATTCCAGGATGAGGAAAGACTGATGAGCGAAGTCCAAGCTGCATGACATTACACAAAGGGGTAAGGAGCGGGAAGAATGAAGCTTTACAAAATGATAGGCATATCGTTGCTGGCAGGAATGTTGATCCTGAACGGTTGCACGAAGAACGAGGCGGAAGAGAACGCCACCGAGAATTCGACGGGTACCGGCACGGAGACGACGGACAATGCAACGGCGAATACAGGCGATACAACAACAGAACAACCGGGGGAACCGCCTTCGGGGGAAGCGCCTCCGGATGCGCCGGATGGTCAAGGTCCGGGCGGCGGACAGCCGAACGGCGAGCCTGGCTCACCTCCGAGCGGCGATGGCGAGTCGATGACAGGAACGGCAGATAAGACGGCCGTGAACGAGAAGGGCGAGGGACTGACCCAGCAGGTTACGCAAGGTCCGTACTACGTGACGGGGACGAGCGCGCTGACTAGCGGCAAGCTGAATTACGACAACCTGGACGGCGATCCGATCAAGGTGAAAGGTTATGTGTATGCCGGCGAGACGGGCACGACGCCGATTGCCGGGGCGAAGATCGAGATTTGGCAAGCGGACACGACGGGGAACTACCATCCGAATTCCAACGGCGCGGCGAGCAGCTACGGTACGGACGAAATTTCGCTCCGCGGCTATGTGATCACGGATGACAAAGGGTGCTACGAATACACGACCATCTATCCAGGCGAGTATGAAGGACGGACGCGCCACATCCATTCGAATACGACGGCCGACGGCTACACCGGCGTCATTACGCAGCTGATCATTCCGAGCAAGACGGATGACAAAATGACGGCCGACGAAGATACGATCGCGCAAGCGCTGCCGATTTACAACCAAGTGAAGTTCCAGGATGAGAACGGCACGCCGACCACGACGTTCATCTACCGGCTGGCGAAAGCAAGCTAATCCGATGAGAAGATCGACAGCACCGAAATTTGTATTTGTATTGCTCGCTGTACTTGTGGCGGCAGGCGTAATCTACAGCCTGCTGCCCCAAGCGGCAAGCGGTCAATCCGTTATTTTCAGCAGCGGGAAGAATACGCTCGGGCAACTGGCGAATTACTCGACCAGCGGTACGAGCAACGCAATCGAGCTTCCCGAGAAAGTCACGCAAGTCGCGGCCGGATTCGATCATGCGCTCGTCCTGACGGAGGATGGCACGGTGTATGCATGGGGCGACAATACCTACGGTCAAGTGGGCATCGGCAGCGCCAAAGGCATTATAAGCGGTCCGCAAAAGATAGACGGGCTGCCGCGCATCACGCAGATCAGCGCCGGCTTCCGCCATAGTCTGGCATTGGATGCCGACGGCCGAATCTGGGCGTGGGGCAACAATGTCGCCGGCCAGCTCGGCACGGGCGACCGCGAGGATCTACGGCAGCCGACGTTGATCGAGATGCCAGGCGCGGTGACCAGCATCTCCGCCGGGCACCGATTCTCTCTTGCGACCTTGGACAACGAGAAAGTGTACGGGTGGGGCGCCAAGTGCGCCAAGGATACGAAACGAACATTCGCAGAACTGATGCAGCTCATCGGCCAATCCGCTACGGGAATCAGCTATTATGTCGATGCTAACGCCGACCCGAGCAGCAGCGACACGCAGGAGTTATGCGAATTCCAAGGTTTCGTGGCCGTAAGCAGCCTAACGCCGATCGAGATTCTGGAGCTGGCGGGCAGCACGCAGATTGTCGCCGGTTTCGGCCATGTGCTCGCGCTGCAGCCCGACGGAACGGTGAAGTCGAAAGGCTGTAACGCCTACGGCCAGTTAGGTTATCCGACGGCGGATATCGTGCCGGCCGAGACGGTACCCGGATTAAACGGAATCGTGCAACTGGCGGCGAGCACCCGGCACTCCCTGGCGCTGGACAGCAAGGGGCAGGTGTGGGCATGGGGCGCGGACAATACCGGGCAGCTAGGCAAAAATCTCGGCAATCTCGAAGGCGTCTTCGACCCTGAGGTCGTCAAAGGATTGCCAGTGATTGCCAGCATCGCTGCCGGGCACGATTTCTCGATCGCGCTAGACCGGGAAGGCAAGGTATGGGCATGGGGGATCAATACTTCCGAGCAAGCGCCGGGTATAGAAGCCGCGGACTACAACTCAACGCCGACTCGGACGTCCACCGCCGAGGTCGGCCACATTATCGCAGGAGGGGCCTTCGTGCTGGCCTATTAATGAACATGGATACGACGATGAAACGTAAAACCTACAGTTTTTTGTCCCGCAACGTAATTGTTCTATCTATCGTCAGCTTCTTCACCGATATTGCGACCGAGATGCTGTATCCGATCATGCCGCTGTACTTGAGCGATATCGGCTATGGCGTCATTCTGATCGGGCTGATCGAAGGGATGTCCCAGCTCGCGGCCGGCGTGATCAAGCTGATCAGCGGCATCTATTCGGACCGGCTTAACCGCCGCAAAGGACTTGTGAATGCGGGTTATGCCATCTCCGCGTTGGCGAAGCCTCTCATGGGCTTCTTCACCACCTATTGGGCGATATTCGGCTTCCGGCTGCTCGACCGGTTCGGCAAAGGGGTCCGCAACGCGCCGCGCGATGCGATGCTAGCCGACCTGTCCACGCCGGTCACGCGCGGGCGCGTCTTCGGTTTCCACCGGGCGGCGGATACGCTGGGAGCTACGCTAGGCCCGCTCATTACGCTGCTGATCATGTATTTCTACAGCGAGAACATCCCTTTGCTGATCGGATTGACGGTGATTCCCGGCATTGGGGCGATAATCGCCGGCTTTTTCCTCAAGGAGTCGAGGGAGAAGATCGATCTGCCGACAGCGGAAAAAGGCGGCATCGCAGGGTTGTACAATCGAATGGCGACGTATTACCAGAGAGCGACTCCCAACTACAAGCGGGTACTGTATCTCATCACGCTCGTGACGTTGCTGAAGAGCACGGACATCTTCCTGCTCCTGCGTGCGAGGGAGCTCGGATTAAGCGATCTGCTCATTATTAGCGCCTATGTGGCGTACAACTTGGCCGGTACGGTGCTCATCTACTATCTCGGCTCGCTAAGCGACCGGATCGGGTTCGGCAAGACGTTCGCCATCGGCGCGTTGGCGCTGGGCGCGACCTATATGCTGCTCAGCCAGAACGAGCTGCCGCTCTTGCTGGTCTTCGCCGCCTTCGTCATCTACGCGGTGTTCCAAAGCTTGTACGAAGGATTGACCAGCGCCTGGATGTCGCTACATATCGCCCAGGAGGACCGGGCAACCGGCCTTGGCGTCATGATGGGCTTCCAAGCGGTTGCGACGTTGATCGGCACGCTTGTAATCGGCTTTGCTTGGGACGGCTTCGGGGCGAAAATCGTTTTTGCGATTACCGGTCTCGCGGCAGTCGGCTTGGCGATCTATCTGTTCTTCATGCAGCAGCGGGAGTATGACAGCAAGACGGACTTCGGGCGCAAACCGTACGTCGAAGATATTAAGAAGCTGACCGTGGACAATGAAACGTTCCGTACGGCGATCTGGACAGGCGCTCAGCTGCAGGTGACGGTGATGTCGATCCCGGTCGGCGGCGAGGTCGGTCTGGAGGTCCATAAGCACATCGACCAATTCCTGCGGATCGAGGATGGCGAAGGATTCGTCCAAATGGGGCCGCGCGATGATGAGCTTACGTTCGAAGCTCAGGCATCGGCCGATTATGCGATCATGGTCCCGGCTGGCATGTTCCACAATGTGACGAACACGGGGGATAAGCCGCTCAAAATCTACAGCATCTACGCGCCGGCCGAGCATCCGTACGGAACTGTCCATCGCACATCCGACCAAGCCGATCGGGAAGAACTGGCGGAGCTGCTGGACGAGGACTAGGCGGGCGCATGCCTTTATGTATCGTAACATCCCATTCAAGGTGATAGGGTAGGATAGCTAATAGACGCATGCGGCAGCGGCCGTGGAGGACATTGACCTTCACGGCCGTTTTTCTTCTCCCGCAGATATCTTTAATCCATCCTGCATCGGGCAATAATAACAACCTGAAGCATCAACGCGAATCAAGATGGAGGATATCGATGAGTATACCTTGGCTTCAAATCGGGCAATCGCTGATCTATGGACTGGCGGTGTATGTGATTTACTTCATTCTCATGCTGCTGGGAGCCGCCGTTGGTCGAGCCGTGCCGGCGGTCGGCAAGACGATGGATACGTTCAATCCGAAGGTGGAGTCGCTGATCGTCAATCTCTTGTTTGTCGCGGTTTTCCTTGTTAGCGCTTACTACTTGGTCCTCCCCGAGATGGAGTGAAACGGATGAACCATCGAGTCGCGAACGTACGAGCGGATGCAGTAGATTGCGCTGCTTTAACGCGATATTGTGATAGCAATCAGTTGCGCGAAGCGGCGCAAAGAGAGATACTTTGAGCATCAATACATAGGAAATGTTTTACGAGGAGGAACCGCATATGAGCGAAATGATGGATAGCGTATATAAAGGCGACTGCAAAGTGCTGCACCATTTTGAGGCGTTGTCGAGCATTCCGAGAGGATCGGGCAATGAGAAAGCGGTCAGCGATTTCGTGGCGGAGTTTGCCCGGCAGCGCGGTTGTTCGGTTGTGCAAGACGCACGGCACAACTTGATCATCCGCAAACCGGCCTCTCCGGGTTATGAATCGGCGCCCGCTGTTATTTTCCAAGGCCATCTGGACATGGTGTGCGAGAAGAATAAAGGGACCGAGCATGACTTCACGACCGATCCGATTCGGTTCCGCATCGAAGACGATATGATCTACGCGCAAGGAACGACGCTCGGCGGAGATAACGGTATCGCGGTGGCGACGGCCATGGCGATCATCGATACGCCGGATATGGCGCACCCGGAGCTGGAGATTCTGATGACGACCGAGGAAGAGACAAGCATGGGCGGCGCCTTCAACCTTGACGCTTCACCGCTGAAGGGACGGATGATGATCAACTTCGACTCCGATCGGGAAGGGACGCTGTTCGTAAGCAGCGCGGGCGGAATAAATGTATATCACACCGTGCCTGCCGTTTGGAAGGAGTCGGAACTTGCAGGCGGCGAGCCCTTCACGATCAGCGTAACGGGATTGATGGGCGGCCATTCCGGCGATGACATTATTCATGAGCGCGGCAATGCGAATAAGCTGCTCGGCCGAGTATTGGACGATCTGCGCCGCCATATCCGTTATGAGCTCGCAGGCGTGAGCGGGGGAATGAAGGTCAACGCGATCCCGCGCGAAGCGGAAGCGGCCATCTATCTGGACGCGCCAGGAAGAGCGTCGGCAGCCGAGCGCATTGCCGAATTGAACCGCATTCTGCAAGATGAGTTCCAAGCGAGCGACAAAGGCGTTACCGTCTCGTTGGAGCAAGCTTTCGCTGCCTACAGCGGTACCGAGACGCCGGAACCCGGCCAGGTGTTCGCGGAAGAGACGAAGCTCGCGGTCATCCGGCTCCTGTCGCTTATCCCGAGCGGCGTGCTCAGCATGGATAAGTCGATTGCGAATTTGGTCCGCACGTCGTCCAACCTTGGCGTCGTGACGACTAGTCACACCGAGATCGTGCTGAAAAGCATGGCGCGCAGCTCCCATCGCTCACAGGTCGACGACGTCGTAAGAACGATGGAGACGCTGGCCGAGACGGCGGGCGTGGACTTCCGGCAAGACAGCTACTTCCCGGGATGGCCTTACCGGTCGGACTCCAAGCTGCGTCCGGTCTTCGAGTCGGCGTATGCGGAGCGATTCGGCAAACCGCTTGAAATCAAGGCGATTCATGCAGGCCTGGAATGCGGCGTGCTGATCGAGAAAATGCCGGGCCTCGACGCGGTATCGTACGGGCCGAATCTGTACGATATCCATACGCCGCAGGAGCATCTGTCGATTTCGTCCGTGGAGCGTACCTGGTCTTATTTGCAGGATGTGCTGCGGGAGTTGAAGGGGTAGCGTTTGCTCGGGAAGGAAGGGTTGCGATTTGCGTCGCAGCCCTTTTGCTTTTGACATACACTTGTGCCGCGATTCCTACTATAATAATCTAGCATGATAACTTTCGACAGAAATGATAGGTGAATGGCATGGTGTTATGGGGAGCGCTCGTGAATGGACTGGCGATCGTGGCCGGATCATTGGCGGGGCGACTATTGAAGCGAATTCCGGAAGGCATGAAGAATACGGTCATGAACGGAATCGGATTAACGCTGATCGTGCTCGGCGTCCAGATGGGACTGAAAAGCGACAGCTTCGTTATTGTGTTGTTAAGTCTCGTGATCGGTGCGGTCATCGGAGAATGGATCCGGTTGGAAGACCGGTTCACTGCAGCGGGACTATGGCTCGAGCGGCGGATCGGTTCAGGAACGCCGGGGGCCATCTCGCAAGGCTTCATTACGGCTAGCCTGGTATTCGCCGTCGGCGCAATGGCCATCCTCGGTTCGCTCGACAGCGGGATGAAGCATAATCACGACATTCTATACGCCAAGTCGATCATGGACGGATTTATCGCAATCGTCCTGACGACGACGCTCGGGATCGGCGTGCTCTTCTCGGCGGTTCCGGTCCTGTTGTATCAAGGCTTGATCGCGCTGTTCGCCACGCAGATCACACGCCTTGTATCCGATGAGCTGATGAACGTCATTATCGCGGACCTTACTTCGGCCGGGGGCATGATGATTCTGGGCATCGGCCTCAATCTGCTGGGGGTGACCAAGATCAAGGTGGCGAATCTGCTGCCGGGGATCATCGTGGTCGTTGCTTTGGTGGCGATTACGGAGAAATGGTTGTAAGCGGAGAGCCGGATATAGATAGGAATAGAGAGGGAGACCTGCTACTTGCGGGTCTCCCTCGTTTTATGTCGCGCCGGTCTTGAGCTGGTATAGCCATGCGAAGCGACGCAAGCTTCACCGCGCGAACGGCTATGTCTATGCGTGTCCGTGCTAGCGTTGGTAGTGATGGTTCCAACGCTATACCTGCGAGCGATCCGACCATAATGTCCGCATTGGCTTGGCTAATTAGAGGCTATTCCACCGTCGTAACCAGTTGACGGAAGGGATAGCCTCTTTGCGCTGCGCGTTTTTAACGCGATTTTTATACTTTTTTTACGCCCCGCGCTGACATCTTAACCCTATATTTAGGCCGAACCATATTATCATTGCTTATGTCAAGAGGAGCTGATGCAAAGAATGGACTCATTTACTTTAGTCACGGTAACGAACAAGAAGGGGAAGGATTTTCTAAGCGTACTGCATGCGAGGGGGCTGCCTTGCGCGGTTCTGACGAACAGCAAGCAAGAGAAACTCGAGCTTGAGGCAATGGGGGAAACGAATATTGTGCTGGTCGATACCGGGGACCGGTCATCCTGGGGGCCGCCGGAGATCCCGATCGGCAAAGTATTCATTTTCGAAGAATCGCTGCCGCTGACATGCCGTTATCTTCAAGCGGTCAAGTCTTGGACGCATGAACCGGTCTACGTGGTTACCGGCTGCGGCATGATCCGGAACATGTACAAGGAGTTAGGCGCGGCTTATATCATTCACAGCAGGAATGCCGATGTGACGTTCCTGATCGAAGAAAGCTCAAAGTAGGAGGTTGGATGAAAGCATGTTGGATATCGTCATGATCGTATCGTTTATCTTGCTCACGCTGCTCATGGCGGGGCTGACGAAGTGGGCGGGCAAGGTTGCCGATGAAGGGGGCAACCGCTCATGATGTGGGCACTTGGTCTCGTTGTCGCCGCCGTGTTTATTTACTTGACGTACGTGCTGTTGAATCCCGAAAAATTTTGAGGACGGGCAGGAAGGGGTCACTTATATGTTCGCAACACTATCGATTGGGGTAACGCTGCTGCTTGTCTTGCTGCTGGCGCGGCCGACCGGTCTCTATATAGCAAAGGCATTCCAATATGAAACGACCAGGCTAGACCGCTGGTTCGGCTGGATCGAGACACCTGTCTTGCGACTCGGCGGGATTCGCCGCGACGACCAAACCTGGAAGCAATATGCGTTAGCGGTTATCGTTAGCAGCCTTGTCATGATTCTGCTTGTCTATCTGGTCTTCCGAACGCAAGCGTATCTGCCGCTCAACCCGTCCCATATCGCGAATATGGAGCCAACGCTGGCATTCAACACGGCCATCAGCTTCATGACGAATACGAATCTGCAGCATTACAGCGGAGAGAGCGGGCTTTCCTACCTGTCGCAGATGATCGCCATCGTCTTCTTGATGTTCACGGGTCCCGCTGTGGGGTTGTCGGCTGCCATTGCCTTGATCCGTGGGCTGGCCGGCAAGCCGATCGGCAACTTCTTCATTGACCTGACGCGTTCGATTACGCGAATCTTTCTCCCGGTATCCTTTGTCATGGCCATCGTGTTCGTCGCCTTGGGGGTGCCGCAGACGCTGGAGCCCACCGTCATCGCCCATACGCTTAGCGGCGAGGTGCAGGAGATTGCGAGGGGGCCGGTCGGTTCATTGCTCTCGATCAAACAATTCGGCAACAACGGCGGCGGATTCTTCGGCGTCAATTCGGCCCATCCTTTCGAGAATCCCGGAGCGGTCAGTAATCTGCTTCAGATCGTGCTGATGATGCTGCTCGGGACGGCGATTCCGTTCACTTATGGCAAGATGGTCGGGAATCCCAAGCAGGGCAGGGTCCTATTCTTGTCCATGACTATGCTTTTCATTGTCCTGCTTGGCGTCTCGTTGTCCGCGGAGAATGCCGGCAATCCGGTGTTGAACGCCATGGGCATTCAACATGAACAGGGCAGCATGGAAGGCAAGGAAGTCCGATTCGGCATGGTGCAATCTTCGTTCTTTTCCGTCGTGACGACCGCTTTCGAGACTGGTGCCGTCAATACGATGCACGATACGCTTACCCCGCTCGGCGGGCTCGTGACGATCTCGAACATGATGCTCAACACGGTGTTCGGCAGCGTCGGAGCCGGCATGATGAACGTGCTGATGTACGTGATGATCGGCGTATTCCTATCCGGGCTGATGGTCGGACGAACGCCGGAATTCCTCGGCAAGAAAATCGAAGGACGCGAGATGAAGCTGATCGCCGTCACGCTGCTGATCCAACCGATGCTGATCCTGGCGCCGACCGCGATCGCGCTGTTCGCTTATCCGGAGACGATCTCCAATCCCGGGTTCCACGGGTTAACGCAGGCTTTGTACGAGTTCACCTCGTCTGCGGCGAATAACGGTTCCGGCTTCGAAGGACTTGGCGACAACACGCCGTTCTGGAATATTGCGACCGGAATCGTGATGTATCTGGGTCGCTACTTCTCGGTCGTGACGCTGCTCGCGGTAGCGGGCTCATTGGCGGCGAAGAAGCCGGTATCTGAGACATCGGGTACATTCCGCACGGACAACGGGTTGTTCGCGGGGGTTTTCCTTGGGACGGTACTGATTGTCGGCGCGCTTACCTTCTTCCCGGCGCTCGTGCTCGGACCGGTCGCGGAATATTTGACACTGAAGCCTTAAGAGGTTTTGAACCCACATGTAATGATAGATAGCGAGCGGAGGAGCTTAGCGATGAAAGAGAAAAAAACGATGATGAGCACTGCCATCATCCGCGGCGCGATCAAGGAATCTTTCTTGAAACTGGACCCGCGCGTGATGGTCCGCAATCCGATCATGTTCGTCGTGGAGATCGGTTTTATCATAACCCTGGCGTTGATCTTCGTGCCGGACCTGTTCGGCGGCAGCGTATCAAGCGGCTACAATCTGACCGTTGCGTTCATCCTGCTCTTCACGGTGCTGTTCGCGAATTTCGCCGAAGCGCTTGCGGAAGGGAGAGGCCGGGCGCAGGCCGATACGCTGAAGAAAACGAAGCAGGACATGAAAGCGAACAAACTGAACAGTCTCAATCAAGTGAAGCAAGTGTTGTCCTCGGAACTTCGCAAAGGTGATATCGTCATCGTGGCACAGGGGGAAACGATCCCGGGCGACGGCGAGGTGATCGAAGGACTCGCCTCTGTCGACGAATCGGCGATCACCGGCGAATCCGCGCCCGTCATCAAGGAAGCGGGCGGCGACTTCAGCTCGGTCACCGGCGGTACGCGCGTCGTCAGCGACCGGATCACGGTCCGGATTACGAGCGATCCCGGCGAATCGTTTCTGGACCGCATGATCGCCCTCGTCGAAGGCGCCAAGCGCCAGAAGACGCCTAACGAGATCGCGCTTAGCACGGTGCTGACTAGCTTGACGCTGATCTTCCTGATCGTTGTCGTCACCTTGCCTTTCTTCGCCGATTATCTCGAGATCCAACTCGAAATTCCGATGCTGATCGCGCTGCTCGTCTGCTTGATCCCGACGACGATCGGCGGCCTCCTGTCGGCGATCGGAATCGCCGGCATGGACCGCGTAACCCAATTCAATGTATTGGCGATGTCCGGCAAGGCCGTCGAGGCCGCCGGCGATATCACTACGATCATTCTCGATAAGACCGGCACGATCACGTTCGGCAACCGGATGGCGAGCGAATTCACCCCGGTTGGCGGCCATGAGGAGCAAGAAACCGCGCTCTGGGCAGCGATAAGTTCGCTCAAGGATGAGACGCCGGAAGGACGTTCGGTGCTGGAGCTGATGAGGAAGCAAGGATTGGCCTACGATCCGGCCATTGGCGAAGATGCCGAGTTCCACGAGTTCAAGGCCGAGACGCGGATGAGCGGCATGGATCTTCGGGATGGCCGCAAAGTGCGCAAAGGCGCCGTCGATGCGGTCAAAAAATGGGTCGTCTCGCAAGGAGGCCGAGTGCCGAAGGAGCTGGACCCGAACAGCGAACGGATTGCCAAAGCAGGCGGTACGCCGCTGGCCATCGCCGTCGATCAGGAAATTTACGGCCTGATTTATTTGAAGGATACCGTGAAGCCGGGCATGAAGGAACGCTTTGAACAGATGCGCCAGATGGGCATCAAGACCATCATGTGTACGGGCGATAATCCGCTGACGGCCGCGACGATCGCGATTGAAGCGGGCGTGGACGATTTTATTGCCGAGAGCACGCCGGAGGATAAAATCGCCGTCATCCGCCGCGAGCAGGCGGAGGGTAAATTGGTGGCGATGACGGGCGACGGTACGAATGACGCGCCGGCGCTGGCCCAGGCCGATGTCGGCATCGCGATGAACAGTGGCACGGTCGCGGCCAAAGAGGCGGCGAACATGGTGGATCTGGATTCCGATCCGTCGAAGATCATCGAGGTCGTATCTATTGGCAAGCAGCTGCTCATGACGCGCGGCGCGCTGACGACATTCAGTATCGCCAACGATATCGCCAAATATTTTGCCATCATACCAGCCATGTTCATGCTGGCGATTCCGCAGATGGAGGCGCTGAATATTATGCGTCTCGGTTCGCCCGAATCGGCGATCCTGTCCGCGCTGATCTTCAACGCCGTCATTATTCCGCTGCTCATTCCGCTTGCGATGAAAGGCGTAGCTTACAAGCCGATGTCATCCGCAGCGCTGCTGCAGCGCAATTTGATCATCTACGGACTTGGCGGAGTGGTCGCGCCGTTCCTCGGCATCAAGGTCATTGATCTGGCCGTTCATCTATGGATATAACGAAGGAAGGGAAGGAATCGCCCATGAACCTAATCGGGAGCAGTATTCGTTTAAGTCTAGTATTTATGCTGGTATGCGGACTCCTCTATAATCTGGTCGTAACCGGAATCGCCCAAGCCGTGATGCCCAAGCAAGCGGATGGGTCGCTGCTGCTCGACGAGAAGCAGAATGTAATAGGATCGGCCTTGATCGGCCAGACCTTTACCGATCTGCGCTATTTTCAAAGCCGCGTCTCTTCGATCGGTTATCATGCGGCAGGTTCGGGCAGCGGCAACTATGCGCCATCTAATCCGGATATGCTGGCTCGGACGCAGGCGTCTATCGAGGCATGGCAGAAGGACAATCCGGATGTGCCGCTAAGCAGGCTGCCGCTTGATCTGATTACGAACTCGGGATCCGGTCTGGATCCTCATATCAGCCCTGGGGCGGCGGAAGCGCAAATTCCGAGAATCAGCAAGCTGACGGGCATTCCGGCTGAGCAGCTGATGGCGATCGTGGCAGAACATACATCCGGCCGGGAGCTAGGCTTCCTCGGGGAGCCGGTCGTTAATGTGCTGGAACTTAATCTTGATCTAACGAAGCTGATGCAATAAGATTCGCCCCGCTTAAGCGCTGCCGCTTGAGCGGGGCCATTGGTTTCTTCAGGAATAATCCCATTACGTCTTGCAGGAGGTTCTAGTGGAAGGGTTCAGAAGGAGAAGTCCAGAGGAGATCCTAAGGTCGATCTCGGAGCTTAAGCGCGGCCGGCTCAAAGTATACGTAGGCCCATTCAGCGGATCCGGCAAAACCTATCATATGCTGCATGAAGGCAACGCATTGCGAAAACAGGGAATCGATGTCGTCATCTGCGCGGTCTCGACCATGCAGCGCAAAGAAACCGTGGATCAGATCGGTTGCCTGGAGCGCGTTCCAAGCCTCCATTGGCACGCGGATGGAGTCGAGAAGAAAGATCTGAACATCGAGACGCTGTTGGCGCGTAATCCGGAGGTCGTGCTCGTAGACGGTCTGGCACACCGAAACCGCCCGGAGGCGAGGTTCAAAACGCGCCTGGAGGACATTCTCCATCTGCTGAAGCATGGCATCAGCGTCATCACGACCATGAACGTGTATGAACTGGAAGGGTATAGCGAGCTTGCTCAGCGGCTGACGGGCATCGAGGCGGAAGAGACCGTGCCGGCGGGGACGCTTGAGCTGGCCGATGAGATAAGGCTCATCGACGTGACGCCGGAATCGATTTTGTCCCGCCTGTCCGAAGGTGTGTTGGAAACGCGGAACGCGTCGCTGTTCAAGCGGGATAAACTAGACAAGCTGCGCGAGCTCGCCCTGCGGCTCGTAGCCGAAGGCGTGAACGAATCGCTCGAGAAGCATCGGGAAGCGCTTGGCCTTCTGGGACCATCGGGAGCGTCGGAGCGTATCTTGGTCTCCACGCAATACCATTGGAACGGATCGATCTATATCCGGCGCGGCCAGCAGATCGCCAAGAGACTGGGCGGCGACATGCTGATCGTCACGTTCGTGCATCCGAAGAAACCGATGAACAAGGACCAAGCCGCCTTCAAACGCTCCATCGTTAAGCTCGCCGAGAAATTGGACGCCGGCTTCGCCGAGCTTCCTTTTGCGCATCGTAGAGCTATTCCGAAGCAACTGATGGACTACGCGCTAGCTAATAAAGTCACTCGGATCGTGCTGGGGCATTCGAAGCAGACGGTCTGGCAGGAATGGTGGAGAGGCTCGGTCGTTCATCGCCTCATGAAGCTGACGCGCCATGTGGATTTATTCTTTATGGCGGACTCGGCCGGGCAGAAGGGCGAACGCATCTTGCCTGCTTCGATCGCCAGTAAGACGGATACGAATCTATATAAACGTTTAAGCGGAACCGAAGTCGAGGAGCAGATCAACCGCATCAAACGGGGCACCTTCAAGATCTATATCGGCGCCGCGCCTGGCGTCGGCAAAACCTATACGATGCTGCGCGAAGGGAATATTTTGCTCAAGAAAGGCATTCAGGTCGTCATCGGCCTGCTCGAAACGCATGGCCGCAAGGAGACGCAAGATCAAATCGGCGAAGTGTCCACCCTTCCGCGCAAGGTCGTCCATTATCAAGGCGCCAGGCTGGAGGAGATGGATACCGAAGCGATCATTCGCCTGAATCCCGAGGTAGCGCTCATTGACGAATTGGCGCACACCAATGTGCCCGGAAGCAAGAATAAGAAGCGATACGAAGATATCCTCGAAATTCTCGAAGCCGGCATTTCCGTTATCTCTACGATGAACGTGCAGCATGTCGAGAGCCTGAATGATGCCGTCGAGCAGCTGACCGGCGTTCGGGTTAGGGAAACGGTGCCGGATCATATTCTCCGTCTGGCCGATGAGGTGCAGCTGATCGATGTCGCCCCGAACGCCTTGCGGCAGCGGCTGCGCGAGGGGAAGATTTATGCGCGGAATAAAGTGGATCAGGCGCTGAACCATTTCTTCAAGACAGGCAATCTGATTGCGCTGCGGGAGCTGGCGCTTCGCGAGATCGCCGACGACGTCGATGAACGTCTGGAGGCGCGGGAACATCGCGGATCGCTTCGGGGCCCATGGCGGCGCCAGGAGTTCATCTTCGTCTGCGTTACCTTGAGCCCGAGGGCCGAGAGCCTTATCCGGCGAGGCTTCCGCATCGCGCACCGGCTGAAAGCCGAATGGGTCGTCCATTATGCAGTCGTCCAAGCCGAGCTGAGCGAAGAGCAGCAGAAGCGGGTGGAGATGTTGAAGGAGCTCACCCTGCGCTTCGGAGGAAGATTCGAACTGCGGCATGTCGACCATCCGAGACAGGTGGCGCACAAGCTGCTCGAGGAGGCGAACCGGTACAAGAGCACGCAGCTCATTATCGGCCGATCGCACCGGAAGCTATGGCAGCGGCTGCGTTATGGCAGCACGGTGAAAACGATTCTGACCATCGGGCGGCATATGGATGTGCTGGTCGTCTCGGAACGGAATGCCTGAGAGCGAGGGTGACGCACGGATAATGCGCAAATTGGATCGGCATCGGCAAGGAGATCGACCGTCCTTTGTGCCTTGCCATATGCCTGAAGGTTGTTCATACTGAATGCTATGCACGGAAAAAATAGGATGTGAAATCATGAAGCAACAGCGCGCTTATCTGTGGGTGACGTTATCGATTATCTTACTGACGATCGCGCTCAAGCTGTTCGGGCCCTCGATCGACCTGGTGAATATCGCACTTGTTTATTTGTTGCCGGTCTTGTTAAGCGCCGTGTACGGGGGGAAGGGCCCGTCCCTTTTTGCTGCGGGCTTGGGCGTTCTCATCTTCGACTTCTTCTTTGTTCCGCCGCATCTCAGCTTCTCGGTCACCGACCTGCGGTACCTTGTATCCTTCGCCATCTTCCTGTTCGTGGCGGCGCTCACGGGTAGCCTGGCTTCCAAGCTTAAGCTGCAGCTGGAATATTCCAAGCAACGGGAAGCTCATACGGCATCGTTGTATGCGCTGAGCAAGGAAATGAACGCTTTCGCGGATCTGGAGCCGCTGCTTCGGCATACTTGTTTTCAAGTGTCATCGTCGGTGCAATCCGAGGCTGTCATATATCTCCCGAGCGGCCAAGGCGAGCTGGCGCTTGCGGCTTCCTCGTCGATACCGCCCATATGGGGAATGAACGAATCGGAGACGGTGATCGCCAGATGGGTTTACAGCCAAGGCGAGCGGGCGGGCAAAGGCGCGAACACGTTGCGGGAAGCCTCTGGCTTGTATATTCCGCTGCGGATCGAAGAGAAGACTTACGGGGTGCTCGGCGTCCATCTCGGAGCTGCGGCGCCTAACCCGGAGACGCTCCGTCTGCTGAATGCGCTGGGTGAAATCGCGGCGAGCGCGATCGGCCGCCTCAAGCTTGGCGAAGAAGCGAAGCTTGTGCATCTGACCGCCGAATCGGAGCGGCTGAGGACGGCTATTCTGGATTCCGTCTCCCATGAACTGCGGACCCCGCTTGCGACGGTAATCGGTTCCGCGACGGCGCTCATCGAGAACGACGACTTATTCGGCCGGGAGGATCGAACGGAATTGCTGTCGACGATCAGGGACGGAGCTCTGCGCATGAACCGGCTCGTATCGAATTTGCTCGGCATGGTTCAGCTGGAGAGCGGGATGCTTACGCTGCGCAAAAAATGGTGCGATGTCGAGGACATGATCGGCGTCGTGCTGAAGCAAGTCGAGGATTTTCGCCAGCAACGCGTAATCCGGGTGCGGCTCCCTGAGCATGTCCCGCTCATCCTTGGCGATGAAGTGCTGCTCGAGCAGGTGCTGGTGAACGTGGTCAGCAACGCGATCAAGTATTCGCCGGACCGCAGCGAAATCACGATGCTGGTGGATGAAGAGGAGGAAGCGATTCTCATCTCGATCCATGACCAAGGCATCGGTATCGGCCCGGCAGACAGGGAACGCATTTTCGATAAGTTTTACCGCGCGGAATCGTCCAAGCATGTGCCCGGAACAGGGTTAGGACTTGCGATCTGCCGAGGGATCATCGAGCTCCACGGCGGAACGATCGCGGCCGGATCGAACAACGATAAAGGCACCGTCATTACGATCAGCCTTCCGCTCCATGATGATCATAGGAGTAGGGCTGTTCATGCAGAAGGGGGAATGGAGCTGCCATGACGTCAGAACAGAAGGGGGCTCGCATTCTCGTTATCGACGATGAGCCCCAAATACGCAAACTGCTCAAGGTGACGCTGCAGGCGCACCAATATGAGATCGAGGAGGCGGCAACCGGAGAGGAGGGTATCGTGCAATGCTCTATCGCGCATCCCGACCTGGTCGTCTTGGACTTGGGACTGCCCGATATGTCCGGTATGGACGTGCTCGTCCGGGTGCGGGAATGGTCTAGCGTGCCGATTATCGTACTGACCGCCAAGGACCGCGAGGCGGACAAAATCAAAGCGCTCGACGGCGGGGCGGACGACTATGTCACCAAGCCGTTCGGGATGGGAGAGCTCGTGGCCCGAATCCGGGTTGCGCTGCGGCATGTGGCGAAGTCGGTCCAAGAGCCGATTCTGAAATTCAACGAACTTATCATCGATTTGGCCCAGCGCAGCGTCATGCGCAGCGGGGAGCGCGTCAAGCTGACGCCGACGGAATATGACCTGCTCAAGCTGCTGGCGGCGAACGCCGATAAGGTCATCACGCAGCGCCAACTGCTGCAGCAGGTATGGGGCGGGCATCATAGCGAAACCGAAAGCCATTATTTGCGGGTCTATATCAGCCATCTAAGAAAGAAGCTGGAGGAGGATCCGACGATGCCGAAGTTGATCGTGACGGAGCCCGGCATTGGATACCGGTTCGTCACGCCCGATCCGGAAATTTAGCTAATATGGAATAGGAGGCCGATCATGTATGAGCACTACTCTTGACGAAAGCCGCAAGATAGCGGTCGTAACCGGGGCGAGCGGCGGAATGGGGCGCGCAACGGCCGCGCTGCTTGCGGCCAAGCACGGGATGAAAGTGTATCTGATTGCACGTCATTCAAGCAAAGGCATGGACGCCGTTCACGAAGTGAACCGTCAATCCGGACGGAATGACGCCGAGCTGATCCTGTGCGATTTGGCTTCGATCAGCAGCATTCGTCAAGCGGCCGCTCAACTGACTGCGGCTTGTTCGCATATCGATGTGCTCGTTAATAATGCCGGCGTGGTAACGACGAGAAGGGAAGTGACCGAGGATGGTTTCGAGCGGCAGCTTGGGGTGAACCATCTCGGACATTTTGTGCTGACCGGGTTGCTGCTGCCGCTGCTTAAGCGAAGCAGATCCGGAAGGATCGTGGTTGTCTCGTCAGGCGCGCACAAGATCGGCCGGATGAATTATGAGGATCCCGGCATGGAGAAGCGGTTCACGATCTGGGGTGCTTACGGCAGATCGAAGCTTGCGAATATTTGGTTCGTGAAGGAACTGGCAAGACGGCTTGCCGGCTCGAACGTGACCGTGAACGCGCTTCATCCCGGCGCGGTGTCGACCGACATCGGCGTGGACCGCAGAACCGGCTTCGGCAAGCTGGTTCATCGTCTGCTGCGGCCCTTCTTCCTGACGCCGGAACAAGGATCGGCCACGGCTGTCTATTTGGCCGCTTCTCCGGCCGTAGAGGGGAAAAGCGGCGCCTACTATTACCGGAGTAAACCGGCGCCAACCTCGAAGCTGGCGCAAGAGGCCGAGGCAGCGCAGCGATTCTGGGCATGGAGCGAGGAAGTAACCGGGTTTGAGTGGGTGGAACAGGATCCCTCGTGACGAAACGTAAACCTCTTTAGCCATTCGCCTAAGCCATTAGCCCCCGCCTGAATAGGATATGGCATGACGTTCATTTAGAAGGCGGGGGCTTAGGATGAAGATGCCGTTTATTCCGAGGCACGGCAAGCTGGAAGAAGGACCTTCTTTCCTGAAACGGATCGGCAATGCCGATTTCAAGGGAGGCTGGAATCTGTCCATCTCGCTCCGCGGCGGTTGCCTAGTCTATCAAGCGTTCAGGGATGGCGCCTACGTGACGCTGCTCTACAATAACGGCACCGAGCGCAAGCTGACCTTCAACAAAGGCGGCAAGGTGTTCATCACATTCGGAGGCAAGGTCAGTTATACGAAGCCGGTGAAGAAAGAGGACTTGTAGGCGGACTATCTTGACGAAAAACGAACAACCGAGCAGGCATGTTAGCCCTGCTCGGTTGTTTTTTGTCTTTCATTTCGCTGTACGCGTTTTGTACATCAGGAAGATCAGATACGGAGCGCCGATCAGCGCAACGACGATGCCTGACGGAATCTCTCGCGGCGATAGCATGATTCGCCCGATCCAATCTGCCGATACGAGCAGGATGGCGCCGAATAAGGACGATACGATGAATAGCCGTCTATGATTCGAACCCGTTAGCATGCGCGCGGCATGCGGGGCAAGCAGCCCGATGAAGCCGACGGAACCGACGGCCGCCATCGCCGAAGAGGCGAGCACGACAGCGAGCAGCGTAACGAGCAGCCTGGTTCGGCGAACGGGAAGGCCGAGACCGATCGAGCTCTCGTCCTGGAAGGACAATAGATCTACCTTGCGGCCGAGCCACCATGCCAGAGGCAGCAGCACGATGGCGACGGGAAGGGTCTGCATAAATTCCGGCCATCCGCGGGCATAGGTGCTGCCGGCCAACCAGGTCAAGGCAGGCGCTAAGGTCAGCTGGGCATAGACGACGAGTATATTGATCAGCGCCGTACCGGAAGCGGCAACCGCGATGCCGACGAGCGTTAGCACGGTCGGATTGAGGCCTCTACGCCATGCAGCGGTATAGACGATGGCTGCAGCCGCGATGCCGCCGACGAAAGCGCCGACCGGCACCCAACCCGCGGACAGCTGCGGGAAAGCGATCAAGAGCAGCATGGCGCCGACGCCGGAACCGCTTGCCACGCCGACGATCTGCGGGTCGGCCAGCGGATTGCGGACCGCGCTTTGCATCAGCGTCCCGCTCGCCGCCAGTATCATGCCGACGACGGCTGCCGTTAGCAATCTCGGCAAGCGGAGATCGAGCAGGATTTTCTCGTGCAGTTGCGACCCGTTGCCGATTAAGGTTGCGATCACTTCGCTGGCGGACAGATGCAGCGTTCCGCTCATTAACGCGGTGATGCTGATCGTCACGAGCATCAAGGTGCTGACAATAACGACCGGTACGAAAGGCAGCCTGCTGCCCGTTGCGCCGACATTCATTGACGTTCGGCCTTCGAGCGGAGAAGAGGATGCCGAATGGCGGGAAGCGCGGAGCGCAAGCCAGATGATCCATGGCGCTCCGATGAATGCCGTCACGGCGCCTGCGGGCAGCTCGCCGATCGCGCTCGCCGAGAAACCGCGCGCGACCGTATCGGCGCCGACCAGAAGGGCCGATCCCCATACCGCGCTAATCGGCAGCAGCATCGCGTGACGCTTCATACCGGATAGCTTGACGATATGCGGCGCTAACAATCCGATGAAGCCGATCGGTCCGACGACGCTTACGCTTACGCATGCTAGGATGATGCTGATTGCCATAGCGAACATGCGCGTACGACCTACATGCTGGCCGAGCGACTGGGCGCTCTCCTCTCCGAAGGCCAGCAGATCAAGGTGGCGCACGGTGAACATGACAGCGGCGATCCCGCCCAACACCCAAGGCCAGACGAACTGGACGCCGCTCCAATCGTTCTGATTCAGGCTGCCGGAGCCCCAGACGAACAGACCTTGCGTGTCTTGCTCGAACAGCATCATAAGCGCGCTCGTCACAGAGGACAGGACAAGCGTCACGATCATGCCCGACAGCGCGATCCGTATCGGGGTGCCTTTGCGGCCGCCGCCCATGGCGAATACGGCAATCGCCGCAGCTGCCCCTCCGGCAACGGCGAACAGGAACGTGAATTGATTCAGCATGCCCGGCCAGAAGATCGTTCCGACGACTACGACCAGGAATGCGCCCGCGTTAACGCCTAGCGTCGTCTCGGACGCGAGCGGATTGCGCGTGACCGATTGCATCAGCGCGCCGGCTACGGCAAGAGCGGCGCCGGATAGCAGCCCCATGACGGTTCGAGGGAGCCGAACGCCGTTAATGGCGCGATGCTCCGGCAGATCCTTGGGCGAGAATAAAGCATCGATCACCGTTGCGGGCGATAATGCGGATAAACCTTGCGTCAAGCTGAAGAAGGCCAGGACGATCAGCAGCAAGCTCCCACCGGCGAACATCATAAACGGCATCCAGCCCCTCGCACGGGTAGCGCGACGGGCTGGATCGTTCGATGGAGAGGGAGCGGTTACCCGTTCCTCAGCCAGTTTCATTGTGCGCCAGTGAGCACGTTAACCGCGCGCTCTGCCAGCAATTTGGCGGAGTTAGGGCCGCCATATGGCCATGTGTCTCCGCCGAGCGGGTACAGCCGGTTTTCTTTGACGAAGTTGAGGCCGGTCCAGACACTGTTCTTCGACAATACTTCGATTACGTTGTCTTCTTGCGTGATATTCAGGTAATTCGCGTCAGGTACTTGCTGCAGCAGTTCAACGCCGCCTTCGGAGTAGCCGTATACTTCAAACTGTTTCGGTTGGAAGGCATTCTTCAGACCGAGCTGACCCAATACGCTAATCGCAAGCGCGTTATCGGTAGAGACGCGGAACGTTACGGCATTCTGATCCACCCATGGCATGGTCAGGATGATCGAAGCGCCTTCCTTGCCGGCTGCGGCAAGTTTCGCTTTCCCGTCGTCATACGTTTTCTGAAGATCGGCGAGCACCGCTTCGGCTTCGGCCGTTTTGCCGGTAACGTCAGCGATCGTCTTGAATGTTGCGATCATCTCTTGATATTGGTCGCCTTGACCCTCAGCAGGGTACGGATCGAACAGAACCGTCGGCGCGATCGCGTTCAGCTGATCGTAAGTCGCTTCATGACGGAATTTCACCCCGATGATCAGATCCGGCTCAAGCGCCGCGATCGTTTCAAGGTTTGGCTCCTGGCGCGTGCCTACGTCCGTAACGTCCGCGGATAATTCAGCAGGCAGCGACACCCATTTCTTCATATTCTCGATATCGGCAACGCCGGATGGTTGAACGCCAAGCGATAGCAGATCCTCCGCATAGGTCCATTCAAGCACGACGATTTTCTGAGGCGTTCCGGTAATCGGCAATTCGCCGAGGGCATGTTTGATCGTGCGCGATTCGTCTGCAGCAGCTTCGCTGTCCGCAGCATTATTCGCGGTTTCGGTAGTAGCGGAGTTGGTCTCGGCGGCGTTATTCGCGGAGTTGGAAGAAGTATTCCCGTTGTTACCGCAAGCGGCTACCAAGACAAGCAATACGGCACAGACGATGAAGAGCGATGACTTTCTTAAGCGTGACATAGTTTTGTTCCCCCTAATCTCGTTATCATAGTCGGTTACGTCTAATAAAAAGATGATAATCATTCTCACTGCAACCGAAGCTTATGATAATCGTTCTCAATGATATTGTCAATGATTAGTAAAGAAAAAACTGGATGATATCGCTTTTGCAATAAATCCATTATGCGGCCTGTCTGACATCCGTTATGATAAGTGAAAAGAGGACGAAAGGCGGCCTGACATCATGAATGGAACTGGGAATAATGAAGGATTGAAGCTGGAAGGGGAATCGATCGAACTGGAACTGCTGGAGCCGGGTCATAAATCCCAGCTGGCAAGCCTTCTAAATAATGAAGCGATTTGGGAGTTTACTTGGCGGAAGGTTACGGAACTCGCCCAAGCTGAGGCGCTTGTCGACGAGGCGCTGCAAGCGAGAGCGAATGGCACCCAGCTGCCGTTTGCGGTGATTGACAAGAAGAGCGGCCGAATTGTCGGAACGACGAGGATTGCGGAGATGAATCGGACGCACCGCATTGCGGAAGTCGGCTATTCCTGGCTGTCGCCCGCCGTCTGGCGGACGAAAGTGAATACCGAATGCAAGCGGCTGCTGCTAGCCTACTGCTTCGAGCAGCTGAATGTGCAGCGCGTACAATTCTCGGTGAGCCACTTCAATATCCGCTCCCAGCGTGCGGTGGAACGGATCGGGGCGGTGAAGGAAGGCGTCCTTCGCCGGGCGAGAGTGAAACCCGATGGCAGCATTCACGACGTCGTGATTTATGCTATTCTTGACAACGAGTGGCCGGCTGTGCAGGATAGCCTCGATGGATTGCTGCGCAAGACGTACCGATAAGCTTACTGTTGTCGCTCCCGGATACAGAATCAGACCTATTTACGAGACGCTCTCAAGCCGGCGGCCGCTTTGGCCGCTGGTTTTTTTTGCGTTTGCGCGCGGCCAACAACTCCCAATGATATAGGGCATCGCGAATGATATCATTACAGGTAGCATGGAAAACTGGCTTGATTCGAATAATGAAAGGTGATAATGCATGAAGCTCTCCATGAAGAGTAGTTTAATCGTTACGGGGTTAATGGCAATCGCGTTAGGTTCGGTTTCTTTCTTGGGCTATGACAAGGCCAAAGATTCGTTGGAGCGCAACTTTCAGCAGCAAGCGGACCAGCAGCTTACGAACGTCAAAAATTATATCGATATATGGATCGACGGCAATCGTTCCGTTTACAAGGCTTTGGCGGAAGCGGATGAAATGAAGGCCGGCGATATCGAGAAGATCATGGCCTACAGCACGCGGTTGAGCGAGATGAACCAGAATCCGGATGAATTCGCTTTCATTGATGCCAAAGGTACGCTATACCTGCCGGGCGCAACGGTCGATGTGTCGTCGTACGCCCATTTTCAACAAGCCGTTAAGGGGGAGACCGTGACGGTAGATCCTGTCGGTTCCAGCTCGCCTGGCGTAGAAGGAACGCCGATTGTGCTGACCGCAACGCCAGTCAAGGATGCGGAGGGGCATATTATTGGCGTAAGCAACGGCGGCCAGCCGATCAACGAGTTAATCGATCTCATCTCCAAAGTGAAATTAGGCGAGACTGGACATGCGACCGTATTTACGAAGGAGGGTACGATAGTCGCCGGGCAAAATCCGGAGGATACCTTACATTCGAAAATCGCAGATTTACAAAACGATACCTTAAATCAAGTGGTACAAGACAGCACCAGCGGAAAAACCGGAATTACGGAGGCCGTAATCAACGGCGTAAACAATATCGTCGTTTACGGGAAGGCTAGCTCAATGGATTGGGGCATTATGATAACGGTACCGAAAAGCGAAGCCTATGCCGATGCAAACGCCCTGTTGAAATTCTTAATCGCGATTACCGTCATTTCGTTAATTATTGCCGCAATCATCAATTATGCATTGATTCGCCGCCTATTAAAGCCGCTTACCGCGGTGACTGATCGGTTGAGAAGCCTATCGTCGAACGAAGGCGATCTGACGACCCGCTTGCCGATCGAGACGAATGATGAAGTCGGGGCCTTATCGGCTAATTTCAACTCGATGCTGTCGAATCTGCAGGAGCTGATTAAGACGGTATTGGAAAAAGGGAATTCCGTGACGCAATCGACTTTGACCCTGCAAACGAATGTCGGGCAAATGTCCGCTTCGGCCGAAGTGGTAACGGCTTCGATCCAAGATTCCGTTCAAGGGTTGCAGAATCAACTGGAAGGTTATGACCACAACTTGAACTCCGTCGGCGGCATTAGTACTAGCATTGCCCAAATTGCGGCTACAACCGCATCGACCTCCCGAATTTCCGATCGTACTTCGGAAGAAGCGACCAAAGGCAATGAGATTGTATGCCAATTGTCCGAACAGATGACATTGATTCAGGATACCGTCAACGATTCGGCGGCGATAATCAAGAAACTCGGCGATCGCTCGGAGGAAATCGGGAACATTACGTCGCTGATCACGTCGATTGCGTCGCAAACGAACCTCCTTGCCTTGAATGCATCGATCGAAGCGGCCCGTGCCGGAGAGCATGGAAGAGGTTTTGCCGTCGTGGCGGACGAGGTGCGCAAACTTGCTGAACAATCCACGGATTCGGCCGGGCAGATAACGCGACTCATCAACGAAATTCAAGCGGACACGTTATCCGCGGTCCAAAGCATGGCAAAGGGGACGGGCGAAGTGGTGACCGGCATGAACCGCGCGAGGGAAGTCGGAGACCTCTTCGGGCATATCGTCGAGTCCGTGCGGGATGTGGCAGTCTCGATCGAGAGCATTTCTTCTTCATCCGAAGTGTTGAATGAACATGCCAAGCAAGTAAAAGGTACGATTGAAACCAATTACAAGGTCGCCCATGAGTCTTCGGAAAATTTCGAAACGATCGGAACCGTATCCGAAGAGCAGCTTGCGTCGATCTCGGAAATAAACGGCTCCGTCAATCAACTGGCCGAAACGGCAGGCGAATTGCTTGAGCTGCTCAGCAAGTTTAAGGTTCGATAAGTCGCTGTCGCGGAGAGAGCTTTAGATGATTACCAGATATTTGCAAGCAAGATCGGTATAGCTTTTCTTGTAAACACGCGCTTACAATAAGGGACACAGGCAGAAATGCGCTGTGTCTTTTGTTTATCTGCCATGACGGTTAACGCCGAATAGTTACATCAGCACCCAATAGCCTTCGCATCTGCAGCACCGACAAAGGAGTGTCTTCCATGCTGTATTCGCTCAAAAGCCGTCTCATCACCGCATTCGTTCTCTTATTCGTCCTGTCGTTCGGCGTGATGACGCTGCTGCTGTTCCAAGAATCCCGCTCGATTATTCGCTCCTATGTCGAGTCGTCGGCCTTGGAGAAAATGGACGAGTACGGCTCGTTCATCGACATGGCGCAGTCGCAAATGTACGATTTCTCATCGCTCGTCTTCAACAGCGATCTGACGCATCGTTGGGAGCTCGCAATGGCGGATCCGAGCCTGTCGGCCGGGGAGAAAAGCCTCGCGAACATTACATTCAGCCGATTCCTGACCCAGACGACGAACAATTATTCGATCGTGTCCTCCGTCTTCATCTACCGGGAAGACGGCCTGCGGATCGGGATGAACAACGAGGTCGCATTCGATCCCTCCTTCAAGGAAGAGGCGTGGTACCAGGACTTCAAGGAGCGAAGCGTACGGTGGGTACCGGCCCACCTTGACCCGTATTCGCAGCAATATTACAACAAGCCGGTCATCAGCCTGCTCATGCCGATCGGCCAATTCGAGCCGGGGCTGTCCAAGACGGTAATGAAGGTCAACATTAGCTCGGCGTATCTGCTCGATCCGCTGAACCGGATTCATCTGGGGGAGAGCGGCACGATTTTCCTCCTGAATGAACTGCTCGGCCCCATTTTGTCCCAGACGGAGTACGCCCAGCATGCGGACAAATCCGACCTCGTCACGAAGCTAAGCGCCGCAAGGCAGAAGCAAGGGGTGGAATATACTGCGGGCCAAGAGAAGGGCAGCGACATCGTGGTGTACAAAAAATTCGGTCGTACCGACTGGATCCTAGTCGGGTTCGTCAGCGAAGCGGACCTGTACGGCAAACTGTACAAGCTGCGCAACAGCATCGTCACGTTCGCCATCCTATTATTTCTTGTATCCGTTTTCATTGCGATCTGGCTGTCGCACGGCATTACGCGGCCGCTCACTCGCTTGGTGTCGGCGATGCGTCATGTGCAACGAGGCGATTTTGCGGGCGCGGAGGAGCGGATTCCGGTTGTGCGCAACGTACGCAGCGAGGTCAGCTTCGTTACGATGACGTTCCGCAACATGGTCGGCCAGCTGCGCAGCCATATCCAGACCGAATTCGAGCTGAAGCTGTTGCGGCAACAGGCGGAATATAAGGCGCTGCTGATGCAGATCAACCCGCATTTTCTGTTCAATACGCTGGAGCTGATGAGTTCCCTTGCGATGCAAAAGCGAACGGACGACACGGTCGACGTGATCGAATCCCTGGGCAAAATGCTTCGTTTCTCGCTGCGGATCAGCGACGACGTAATTCGTCTCAAGGAAGAGCTTGCTTATGTGAAGGATTATCTGTCGATCCTGGAAGTTCGCTTCGGCGACAAACTGCAGGTTGCGTTGGAGACCGACGAAGGGCTGGAGCGGGTGATGATTATCAAGTTCATTCTTCAACCGTTAATCGAGAATGCGGTCAAATACAGCTTCCGGCAATCGCCGGAGGCCAGCGTGCAGATCCGCATTAAGCGCGATAACGACCGGCTCCGGCTGTCGGTCGCCGATTATGGTCCGGGTATCCCGGACGAAATGCTGCGCAAGCTGAAGGACCAGTCCGCCTATGCGCAGCTCGATCAGATGCTGACGAGCCGCAGCCGCGAAATCGGCCTTGGGAACGTGCTTGCCCGTTGCAAGCTGTACTATGGCGAGCTGTTCGATCTGCGAATCGTATCTGCGCTCGGCGAAGGCACCGTTATAGAACTGATATTGCCGATTAGGGAGGAGCATGCGAATGTACCGAGTATTGATCGTGGATGACGAGCCGGAAATCCGGCAAGGACTGCAGCTCAAAGTCAATTGGGAGAGCCTTGGCCTTACGATAGCGGGGGAAGCGGGCAACGGCGCGGAAGCGATGG
Organism: Paenibacillus phyllosphaerae; assembly: GCF_014192105.1. GTDB lineage: Bacteria > Bacillota > Bacilli > Paenibacillales > Paenibacillaceae > Paenibacillus_Z > Paenibacillus_Z phyllosphaerae. The sequence goes on from NZ_JACHXK010000008.1 coordinate 48,232, forward strand.
CGATGCTCGCGGACGAGCCGTTCGATATCGTCATTACGGACATGAATATGCCGCTCATGAACGGCGTCTCCTTATTGGAGTCTTGCCAAGAGCGGTACCCGGAGCTTCGGCTGCTCGTCATAACCGGCTATGAAGATATCCGATACGCGAAGGCTGCGGTTCGCCATCAGGCCCGGGATTTCCTGTTGAAGCCGGTTGCCAGAGACGAGCTTTCGGAGGCGCTGACCCGGCTGCGCAAAGAGCTCGACGACGAAAGGGCGCAGCAGAACGAAGCTGCCGCCATCCAGTGGCGGCTGTCGCAATATTACAAGGAGATGAAGGAGCAGTTCATCCTTCAACTGGTGAAAGAGAATCTCGTCCATGCACGGGAACGACTCGAGCGGGCGAAACTGTTCCAGCTCGGCGATTGGGACGCGCGCGCCGTTCGGTTCTTAACGACGGGGCTGCGCGACCGTATACTCGCGCAAGGAACGTCTGCGATGGAGCGGACGCCGGATCAGCTGCGCCTTCCGTTCGAGCTGATCTGCGGCGAGAGCTTGAGCGCTTGCGAAGATTCGGCCTGCATGTTCCGCGATCCGAGCTACCCGGGACTGGTGCACATCGCATCGACGCTAAACGATAAGCAGCTCGCGTCATTAACCGATTCGCTGAAAACGAATGTATCGGCCTATCTCGGCATGGAGCCGTTCATCGGCATCGGCCATTCGGTTATTGGCTTGCAGCAATGGGGCGAAGGCTATATGTCGTCGCTGCTGACGTGGAATCTGGCGGACCGCGGGATGCATGAAGCCGCCCGGGGAGCGGCGGAAGGACAAGCCGCGCTGTCCGAGGATGCGGTGAAGGTGCTTCGCAATTATGCGCAGCGCGGGGATATTCCTTCTTTTGAAACCTTATTAAGCCGTGAACTGGAAGAAGCGCTGAAGATCTCGAGGTCCCGGTTCGTCAAAGTCATTTTCCAGCTGTATCTGATGCTTGAAGCGCTTGCACACGCAGCTCATGTGCCGCTAAGCGGTGGCGAACAGCTATGGCTTCGACCCGAGAAGGTGCTAGGGCTGGATTCGGTCGCCAAAGCCCGCGGGTTCCTCGTGCAGATCACGATTCGCCTGACGGAGCGCCAACAAGCGACGGAGGAGCGCGGCGAGTCGTCGCTCATTGAAGCCGTGCAGCAGTATATCGACGACAACTACATGTTCGACCTCAATTTGACGATGATCGCCGAACGGTTTAACTATCATCCTTCCTACTTCTCCGAGCTGTTCAAGGCGAAGGCCGGAAAGACGTTCATCCAATACGTAACCGATATTCGGATGCGGCAAGCGACACGTCTGCTGGAGGAGACGCAGCTAAGTCTCTGGGATATCGCCGAATTGACCGGTTTCTCCAATGCGAGCTATTTCAGCTCCAAATTCAAGAAGGTGTACGGGATGAGCCCTTCGGAGTACCGGCAGCAGCGACCTGAAAAAATCGATAGCGAAGAGCCGAAGAAATAGCATTCAGGTCAGGCGCCTCCGGCGGTATGCTACACATATACCACTACCGCACACGAGAAAAGGAGGCGTGATGCCCCATGCGCAAGCTGCCGGGAGCTTCGGACAACCTGACCGCCTATACGTTCTTATTGCCTTGGCTGATCGGCTTTTTTGCCTTGACGCTCGGTCCGATGCTCGGTTCCTTGTACCTGTCGCTGACCAAATTCAACCTGCTTAGTCCACCCAGCTGGATCGGGTTCGACAACTACGTCACCATTTTCACCGAGGACAGCACGTTCACGAGGTCGCTCGCCGTTACGTTCACCTACGTGTTCCTGTCGGTGCCGCTGCGGCTGATCTTCGCGCTTGGCGTCGCGATGGCGCTGAACAAGGGCATTCGGGCGCTCGGCATCTACCGTACCGTATACTACTTGCCGTCTCTCTTGGGAGGCAGCGTCGCGATTGCGATCGTCTGGCGGCAGCTGTTCGAGGGGACGGGGGTAGTCAACCAACTGCTCGCCCGCATCGGCATAGAAGGACCGTCGTGGATTTCCCATCCCGATTATGTCGTCTACACGATCGTGACGTTGTCGGTGTGGCAGTTCGGCTCGGCGATGGTCATCTTCCTGGCGGGCCTGAAGCAAATTCCCGCCGATCTGTATGAAGCATCCGAAGTAGACGGCGCAGGCAAGGTTCGGCAATTCTTCCGCATCACGCTGCCGCTCTTATCGCCGGTTATCTTCTTCAATCTGATCATGAGCATCATCAATTCGTTCCAGGCGTTCACGCCGGCATTCATGATCGGGGACGGACGGGGCGGACCGCTCGACGCAACGATGTTCTACACGCTGTACCTGTATTTGAAGGGCTTCTCGTATTTCGATATGGGCTACGCCTCCGCGCTCGCTTGGATCATGCTCATCATCATCGCCATCTTCACCGCCATCGTGTTCGTCACCTCGAAATATTGGGTGTTCTACGGCGACGGCAAGGAAGGGAGGTAGAGGGTCATGGCGATGAAACGCAACCTGTCCCGATTCGGCAGACATCTCTTCATCATCACGATCGGCATCGGCATGCTCTATCCGGTGCTCTGGCTGATCGCCAGCTCCTTCAAGCCGAATACGATGATCTTCACCGATACGAGTCTGTGGCCGGCGAAGTTCACGCTCGACAACTACATCAACGGTTGGCGGGGGCTTAATGGCGTATCGTTCGGCAAGTTCTTCATGAACTCGGCGCTGATCTCGGTCATGAGCGTGCTCGGCAATGTCATCACCTGTTCATTGGCGGCTTTTGCCTTCGGACGGCTTGAATTCCGGTTCAAGAAACTGTGGTTCGCGCTCATGCTGGTGACGATCATGCTGCCTTATCACGTAACGCTCGTACCGCAGTACATGATCTACAACGAGTTCCAGTGGATTAACACGTATTTCCCGCTCATCCTGCCTAAGTGGCTGGCGCATGATTCCTTCTTCATCCTGCTCATGGTGCAGTTCATCCGCGGCATTCCGCGGGAGCTGGATGAGAGCGCAACGATCGACGGGTGCAACTCGCGGCAAATTTATTGGCGCATCATGCTGCCGTTGCTCGTGCCGGCGCTCATTACGACAGCCATCTTCACGTTCATCTGGTCATGGGACGATTTCTTCAGCCAAATGATCTACTTAAGCGATATCCGGTTGTTCACCGTTCAGCTGGGCATCCGTTCTTTGTTTGACCCTTCGGGACAATCCGATTGGGGCGCGCTGCTGGCGATGTCGGCTTTGTCGCTCCTGCCGATCACGGCGATCTTCCTTATCTTCCAACGGTATTTCCTCGAGGGGATCGCGACGACAGGCTTGAAGTAAGAAACGATGTAAGCGGTTAACACTACTACGTCCATACAAGGGGAGAGCAGCGATATGAAAAAATCGATGTTGGCTTTGACGCTTACGGCTCTAATGGCAGTGACGACAGCTTGTTCGGGAGGCACGGGCGGCGGGCCGGCTGGCGGAGAAGCAACGAATGGCGGATCGACGAATACCGGTGCGACGAACAGCGGCACGACGAACACCGAACCGGTTGCCGGTGGAAATGATTCTTCGGGCGAACAAGTCGAGCTGCGCGTCATGTGGTGGGGCGATCAAGCCCGCGCCGACCGGACGAACGAAGCGCTGAAAATCTTCATGCAGAAGAACCCCGACATTAAGGTGATCGGCGAGTTCGCGCCGAGCTCGGGTTATTTTGACAAGCTTAATACGCAGCTGGCCTCCGGGACGGCGCCGGACGTGTTCTTCCTCGGCGGCAACGTGGTCGATTATGCGAAGAAAAGCGTCCTGCTCGATCTCAGCCCTTATGTCGATAAGGAGCTCGACCTGAAGGATATGGACAAGGCGATGATCGAATACGGCACCCTCGACGGCAAGCTGCAGCATATCTCGGCTGGCGCCAACGCCAGAGGCATTCTGATCAATACGACGATGTTCGAGAAAGCGGGCATCCCGGTTCCGCAGGATGGTTGGACATGGGACGATTATGCGGCGATCAGCAAGCAGATTGCCGATAAACTGGGCAAAGGTTTCTACGGCACGTATAACTTCACCGTCGACGGTTTCGATATCTATCTGAAGCAGAAAGGCAAGCAACTATACGACATGGCCAATAATCAGCTGGGCTTCGCGGAAGCGGACATCCGCCCATGGTTCGACTACTGGCAGCAGACCTCGGAAGCAGGCGGCGTCGTTACGCCGGAGCTCCAAGTGTCGAATCCGCCGACCGATACGGGCAAATCGCTGCTCATCACGGGCAAAGTCGCGATGACGCTGGCCGCTTCCAACCAGCTGACGGCCATGCAAGGACTGACGCAAGATAAGCTGACGATGGTGCAGGTGCCGCGCGGCCCGAAAGGAACCGGCGTCGTGTTCGAATCCAGCCAAGGCATGTCCGGCTATGCGAAGACCGAGCATCCGGCCGAAGTCGCGCGTCTCATGAGCTTCTGGATCAACGATCCGGATGCGGCCAAAATCCTCGGCAACGATCGCGGCGTGCCGGTCACGGCGGCCAACCGAACGCTGCTCGAAGGCGAAGCGAACGAAGTCGACAGCCTGATCTACGACTACACGAGCCGAGTCTCCAAACAAGCGGAAGCCGAACCGTTCGCCGTCAGCTACAATCTGCCAGGCTTCTCCGAATTCTCGAAGCTTGCAGAAACAACGGTCCAAGAAATCGGCTTCGGCCGCAAAAAAGTCGAGCAAGCGGTAACCGATTTCTACAGCGGAACGGTCAAAATTTTCGACAGCAACAAATAATCGCACTTACGCTATTTGGCCAACGGCCAGTTAGCGGGCTAGGGGCAGGCCGAAGGCCTGCCTTTGGTGTTGTAGGGATGTAGCTGGGATGTAGCTGTTTTGTGTTGGAAAGTAAATGCGGGTCCGCGCAAGCGGACGCAAGCGAGGATTGGCACGCTGATGGGCATTTCGCATGAACCAGCAGGTCTCCTCCCCAAGGCAAAACGTTGCGAACGAAGTTCGAACCAAGAGCTTTGTTCTTACAGCAAATTGGTCTATTAGCGACCGATTTGCTGGAACAAATGCGGGCCACCGTCGAAAGGACACATCGAAGCCGGCCGCGTCACGAGTCACGCCGTTTACGGGTGTGCAGAGGGCCGTGGCCCTTGCATCCCCTCCGATGGAGGGGTGGGGGAGGCGAAATAGAAGGAGGCTACTCTTTGATGAGAGATCATTTACTCGATAAGCTCCGAAAAGCGGACACGGCCAACAAGATCGGCCCACTGAAGAAGGAATCTGATACTGCTGTCCTCTCCGAATTTGAACAATCCGGCGTAAAGTTCGCGTCCACGGGCCGGCTGGAGGCCGTCTACTATAACGCGCTGGGCAAATTACTCGACTGCATTGTACCGACAGGCGGCCCGGAGCCGATCCTGCATGAGGGCGGCGTCTACCTCGGCTACTGGATGGAGAGCACCGGGACGATTAACGCCGAACTGCTATCGCGCTTCATCCCGTCCGTGTCGGCGTCGACTTATCGCGCTTTCGCGAAGCATCAGCGCGAGGACGGGCTGATGCCGTACAAGGTAACCCCGAACGGTCCCGTGTTCCGCCAGATTCAGATGGTTACGCCGCTAGCCCGCTGCGTATGGAACCACGCTTCGCTTCATGGGCATGATGGAGATTTCTTACCAGCCATGTATGCGGCGATGAGCCGTCACGATCAGTGGCTTGCCGATTATCGGGACACGCGAGGGACGGGAGGCGTCGAAGCGTTCTGTACGTTCGATACCGGGCATGATCTATCGCCGCGTTTCTGGCATGTGCCGGACACGCCTCATCTGGGGGATCCGGCGCAAGTATATCCGGATTCGCCGATCCTGCCATTCGTCGCGCCGGATTTGACCGCGAACGTCTACTGCCAACGCCTCTACTTAGCCAAGATAGCCGAAGCGCTGGGCGTAAACGGCGAGGAGTGGCAGGCAAAGGCAGAGCGAAGCCTGCAAAGCTTGTATGCGCAATGCTTTGACGACGAAGACCATTTCTTCTATGACCGAGACCGCCAGGACCGATTCGTCCGCGTCCAGTCGGACGTGCTGCTCCGCGTTATGGCTTGCGAGGTCGGCGACCGGGCATTCTTCGATACGATGCTCGAGAAGTATTTGCTGAACACGCGCAAGTTTTTTGCCAAGTATCCGTTCACTTCGATGGCCATGGACGATCCGCGGTTCGATCCGTTCTCCAGCTATAACACCTGGGGCGGCGCGACCAACTTCCTGAGCCTGATCCGCACGCCGCACGCCTTCGAGCATCACGGCAGACATGTGGAGCTTACGTGGATCATGTTCCCGATCTTGGCCGCGATGGCCAACATGGAACGTTTCGGGCAAGTCTTAAGTCCTTGGACGGGCGAAGAGGGATATACGGAATCATACTCGCCGGCGATCCTGTGCGTGCTCGATTATGTCGAGCGGCTGTGCGGCATTATGCCGACGCCGGAAGGCGAGCTGTGGTTCGGCGGACTGACGCCGTACGATTTTGACCATGGCGAGGAGATCGCCAGCCATACCGCATATGCCAGAACCGTTGACGGTGCGACGTATGAGCTGGTCAACTTGCCGGAAGGCAGCGAGATTGTGCGCGAGGGCGAGAGCTGGATGCGATTCCCGTCCGGGGTTAGGATCATCACCGATCGCAAAGGTGAGCTGAAAGGAGTTCTCGGGCTGAGCACGCGTACGGTGCAAGGCACGCTACACTATCGGGGGACGGAGCTGGCGTTCAACGTCAAGGCGAACGAGCTGCTTGCTTATGAGGATGGGAACTTGCGCACCAAGCGCGATATTGGGCTCGTCTATCCGACGTATTGATCATCATTCTGCCAAAAAAAAGGAGTTGGGCATATGCCAAGCACCGCCGATATTCAAATTCGCGACCCGTTCGTACTACCGCTGGAACGCAGCGGAGAAAAGCTTTATTATCTGTTCGGCAGCACGGACGCGAATATATGGGGCAAAGGAACCGGATTCGATGCTTATGTAAGCCGGGATCTGCACGCATGGGAGGGACCGCATCCGGTCTTTCGCCCGCCCGGGGACTTCTTCGCCGAGCAGAATTTCTGGGCGCCGGAAGTCTATGAGGATGGGGGACGCTATTATATGTTCGCGACATTCCGCCGCAAAGATAACGGGCTGTTAGGCACGGCGGTGCTCGCCGCCGACGATCCGCTGGGACCTTATGCCCCGCATAGCGACGGTCCCGTCACGCCAAAGGAATGGAGTTCGCTTGACGGAACGCTTCATATCGACCAGACCGGGCAGCCGTGGATGGTGTTCTGCCATGAGTGGCAGCAGGTGGGGGACGGGGAAATATGCGCAGTACGCCTAAGCCTCGATCTGAAATACGCCGATGGGGAGCCGCAGCTGCTGTTCCGCGCTTCCGAGGCTGCATGGGCTACGCCTTACGTTTCCCCGCGCTATCCGGATCAGGCGAACTACGTGACCGACGGACCTTACTTGTTCCGCGGCGCTTCCGGCAAGCTGTATATGCTGTGGGCCAGCTTCATCGACAACAAGTACGCGCTTGGCATTGCATCTTCCGCATCGGGTTCGGTCCAAGGTCCGTGGCAGCAAGAAGAGAAGCCGTTGTTCCGGCGTGACGGCGGACACGGGATGATTTTCCGAACCTATGAAGGCGGTCTTATGCTCACCATTCACACGCCGAACCGGACGCCGGACGAACGGCCGATCTTCCTTCCTATCGAAGAACGCGACGGACGTATTGTTGTACTGACAGAAGCTGAATGACCCGGTAGCCGAACGGCTCTACGGAGATCGGGCCGCGATCCAATCGTGCACCTGTCAGCAGATCATTGCCAGTTGTGGGGAGCGTGACGGTACCGCCTCGGCCGTTCATATTCACGATCACCCACAGCAAGTCATTGCCGTATCGGCGAGGGGCGACGATCGTCCCTTCCGATACATCGGTCCGCATCGTGACGCCGGCAGCCTCAGCGTAATGGTCTACTACGTGCCTCAGCAGCAGTTCGCCTTCGTCGCCAGCTGGCATTGCCCCGAGCATGACAATGGCTCCCTTGCCATACGACCGTTCGGTTAAGAATGCCAGACCTGGCGTTAATCCCCCGCGTACATGACCGATCCCCTTGGCTTCCACCGCTTCGAACAAATTCCCCCACATGGCTAGCGGCGCTTCCATGCCGAAGGCTTCTCCGACAGCCCCGGTTCCATCCATCGGATACGAGTGGACGGTACGGACGCCGGCCAGACGTTCCAGCTCCCCGAGCGCTGCAGATGTATGAACCGTGTGATGCTCGGTTCTTCCGCCCGTAAGCGGCCCGGCAACCCAGATTCCGCCTTGATGGGCGAACGCAGCAGCACGTTCCAGAAAGTCGTCCGATACATAAGGAAGATACGGAGTGAGCAGCAGCTTAAGCCCGTCACGTCAAGCGTACCGCCTTCAGGAATTAGATCCCGGTGTATCCCCATATGGAGCAGCCGGCTATAGAACGACGTCGTCAGTCCGCGATAGTTCAGTTTGCGCAGCGGCTCGGTCTGCAGGAAAGCTTTGGCCCGGTCGGAGTAGGTGATGGGCGCATTCTCCATGGAGGCGTACGTGTCATAGGAGGCAAAATCCAGATTGCGGAACAGCCGTTCATTATCAACGCCGAATGCGACGCTGCTGTTGTGCGTGATCGGCGCATCCGTATACTTCCGGATGATCGCCGCCTGCTGATCCGCGAACTCCGCAATCCGCTCCATCGCGAACATCCGGTACATTGTCTGCAGCGAAGCGTTATGCAGGAACGGGGTGGCCGCAGGCTGAGGGACTTGCTCGAAAGTCCGATAGGCTTGGCTCCATATATGCGTCCCCCATGCCTCATTCAACTGCTGAATATTTCCGTATCGCTGCTCGAGCCAAGCGTGCCACTGTTCCTTGCAGACGGCGCACAGGCAGGCCCCCACATGTGCCTTGAATTCGTTATCCAACTGCCAATGCGTCACGCCAGGCAGTCGACCGAGCGTCATCGCCAGCTGCTCCGTTATTTTGGCGGCTCGTAGCCGAAACTCCGGATGGTTCGTGCAGGCATGCTGCCTGGCGCCATGGCTCATGACCGTTCCGCGTTCATCGACGTGCATGCGCTCCGGATGGCCATGCGAATACCAGATCGGGGGAGTGGGCGTCGGGGTGCACATCACCGTCTCGATGCCTTGCTCATGCAGCCACCCGATCACCTGAACGAACAATCCCAGCTCATAGCGTTCCGGCTCCGGCTCCATGACGGACCAGGCGAATTCCCCCATCCGTACGACGTTAATCCCCGCTTCCTTCATTGCCCGAATATCTTCCCTAACGACGGCCTCCTCCCACAGCTCGGGGTAGAATGCCGCTCCATGGTATAGCTTTTGCACTGGCGAACCTCCTCCTTGAATGTCTCGTCTTTCCCACTGTAAGGGGCTTACATATGGCCTGCAATCGGACTTTATTGCCACATAGTGGCGTCGATTTGGACTGTTTTGACCTGTCTTGCACTTTCTTGCACCGGGCCGAACAGGGCCGCTGATTCAAGAATGTCTCATTGCCCGCAAACGGTTCGACCTCGCATACTGAGGCTACAACGCTCTAGCGGCGATCAACTAGCGGAGGTGATCCAAGATGAAGCAGGTATCGGCTGCGACCCCGTCGGTCAAGCAGCTCTCTCGCGTCAATCGTAGCCGTCATATGCTCAGCCGGCTAAGAAGGGACAAATGGATGTACGTGCTCCTGCTCCCCGGTTTGCTCTATTTTATCGTGTTCAAATACGTACCGATGTGGGGGGCGCTGCTGGCATTCAAGAATTACCAGCCGTTCGTCGGGTTCTGGAAGAGCGAATGGGTCGGCTTCGAGCACTTCCGGCTGTTCTTCGACAACCCGGAGTTTACGATGCTGCTGCGCAATACCCTGATCCTGTCGCTTTACAACCTGGTGTTCTTCTTCCCGGCGCCGATCATTCTGGCCTTGCTGCTGAACGAGGTGCGGCTCGCATTCTACAAACGGGTCATCCAGACGATGATCTACGTACCGCATTTCATCTCGATGGTCATCGTGGCGAGCTTGACGTACGTGTTCCTCACGACCGAAGGCGGGATCGTCAACGAGCTGCTGCTGAAGTATACCGGTGACAAAATCGATTTCCTCTCCAGCACCGAATGGTTCCGTCCGCTCATTATCCTGCAGACGATCTGGAAGGAATGCGGCTTCGGCACGATTCTCTTCCTGGCCGCGCTCGCCGGCGTCGATGTCGAGCAGTACGAGGCAGCGACCGTAGACGGCGCTGGGAGATGGCGCAAGCTATGGCATATTACGCTGCCCGCGATCCGTAGCACGATCGTCATCCTCTTGATCCTCCGGATGGGACATGTTCTCGATAACGGTTTCGAGCAAATCTATCTCATGCTGAACCCGTTGAACCGGGAGGTCGCCGAAGTATTCGATACTTACGTGTACATGATGGGCATTACGCAAGGGGCGTTCAGCTACAGCACGGCGGTCGGCCTATTCAAGGCGGTCGTCGGCGTCATTCTCGTACTCGGCACGAATCACTTGGCCAAGCGATTCGGCCAGACAGGCATTTATTAGAGAGGAGGGGTCACCATGTCCCGACAACACCGAACGGTATCCGGTACGATCTTCGATGCGGCGAACTATATCTTGCTGGGCATAGCGGCAATCGCCGCGATCTTCCCGTTCCTCTATGTCATCGCCGGATCGTTCGCCTCCGACGCCGAGCTGACCGAGCGGTCGGTGTTCATCATCCCGGAGACGTTCACGCTCGGCGCTTACCGATTCATTTTCTCGACGGATACCATTCTGAAGAGCATCGGGGTGTCGGTCTTCGTTACCGTATGCGGGACGCTGATCAATCTGCTGTTCACGTGCACGATGGCTTATCCGCTTGCCAGACGGGGGCTGATGGGACGCAATCTGATGCTTAATATGATCGTCGTCACGATGGTGTTCAGCGGCGGGCTGATTCCGACTTACCTGGTCATCCGCGAGCTTGGCATGCTGGATTCCTATTGGGCGCTAATGCTTCCGGGGGCGATCAACGCCTTTAATCTGATCATCATCAAGAACTTCTTCCAGGAACTGCCCATGGAGCTGGAGGAGGCGGCGAGGATCGACGGCTGCACAGATATCGGCATTCTGTGGAAAATCGTACTGCCGCTGTCGAAGCCGGTACTGGCCACGTTCGCGCTTTTCTACGCGGTCTCGCATTGGAACGATTTCTTCGCGTCGCTCATCTATCTGAACGATCCGGCCAAATGGCCGCTTCAGGTGATGCTCCGCCAGATCGTGCTGTTGTCCCAGGCGGCAGCGGGCGATCTCGCCTCGATGGATCCGAATTTCGTGAAGCCGCCGGAGCAGTCGGTGAAGATGGCGGTCATCGTCGTCGGTACGGTTCCGATCATGCTCGTCTATCCGTTCTTGCAGAAATATTTTGCAAAAGGCGTGCTGATCGGTTCCGTGAAAGGATAAAAGGGCATTCGTGCCCGTCCGCAAGTGCGGCTGAGGTAATTCCCGAGCTGCTTCCTATGCGTGGAACGTGGTTGGCAGCAGGTTTACGTTTGTGATAGAACATCTAATAGGGAGGTTATCCGTGATGAGTGGGAAGAAGAAAGTTCGCAAGGCCTTGGTGCCGGCATTGCTGGCAGGTACGCTCGCGGTAACGATGGCTGGTTGTGCGCAGAACAATAATGGGGCCAACGGCGGCAACACGCTCGCGAACGCGAATACCAATACGGGCACGAATGCAGCAGAGGGCAGCAACGCCGATAATGGAGCAGCAACGACCGAACAGAAGCCGCTCGATATCAGCATCATGCTGCCGATCTTCAAGACGAATTATCCCAAGGACGACTCGCCGGTCGCGGCGGAGATCGAGAAACGGACGAACGCGAACATCCATTTCGAATGGGTGCCGAATGCCTCCTATACGGACAAATTCAATATTACGCTTGCATCCGGCAAACTTCCGGCGATCATGTACGTACCGGACGTGAAGTCGCCAAGCTTCGTCAATGCGGCCAAGTCGGGCGCGTTCTGGGAACTGGGACCTTACCTCAAGGATTATACGAATTTGGGCGGGGCGAATCCGGTCATTCTCACCAACTCTTCCGTAGACGGCAAGAACTATGGCCTTTACCGGGGAAGGGCGCTGGGCCGCAACGGCGTTATTTTCCGCCAAGATTGGCTCGCGAACGTAGGGCTCTCCACGCCGACGACGATCGATGAATTCTACAATATGTTGAAAGCGTTCAAGGAGAAGGATCCCGACAAGAACGGCAAGGACGATACGTACGGCATGGTATTGGTCAAATGGACCGGGCAATGGGCCAGCGGCTTCGACATTATGAAGCTGTGGTTCGGATCGCCGAACAAGTGGGGCGTGCGGGACGGCAAGCTTGTGCCGGAGCACCTGACGAGCGAATATATGGAAGCATTGAAGTTCATGCGCAAATTGTACGAGGAGAAGCTGATCAACTCGGACTTCGCCGTCATGGACAGCGCCAAGTGGACCGACCCGATCGTGAACGGGAACGCGGGCGTCATCGTCGACGTCGTGGATAACGCCGCACGCATCGACGACAAGATCCATGCCGCTCTGGTCAAGGCGGGCACGGACCAACCGGATATCCACTTCATGGACGTCATCGGCGCCGTGAACGGGACCGACGGGCAATTGCACACGCTGCCGACTTCGGGATTCGCCGGCATGCTGGCCGTTCCGAAATCGACGGTCAAATCCGAAGATGAACTCAAGCGGGTATTGGCCTTCATCGATCAAATGAACGAGCCAGAAATGCAAACGCTTGCAGGTTTCGGGATCGAAGGGAAACATTATACGAAGAGCGGCGAGGCGATCGAGCCGTCGAAGGACACGGTGCTGCTCGAATCCGAGGTGGAAGGCCTCAACCAGATGCTGACTTTCATGCCGGAGGACCGGTCGCTGAAAGTGAAACAGACGCCGCTTCGGATCAAGCAGACGGAGCTGATGAAAGAGAACGAGAAGACGATCGTGTCGAATCCGGCTGAACCGTTCATCTCCACGGTCTATTCGCAGAAAGGCGCTCAGCTCGATAACATGATCAACGACGCGCGAATCAAATATATCGTCGGCAAGATTGACGAAGCCGGTTTCCAGGAGGCGATCGAGGCCTGGAAGAAGAGCGGCGGCGATGAGCTGATCGCCGAGATGAACGAGCTATACGCGGCTAGCCAGAAGTAAGAGGGCGAACATCGCATCGCGTTCATTGACGCTTATTGCAACCATGCGATGGAGTAACGCGCGGGCATATGCACGCTGGCAACTTCGCTGCGTCTCGTGTCGAATATTGCCCGATCGTAGTTCTTGCGATGTAAAATGACGCATTGGAACCGTTTTACAAATAGGTCTTGTTCATTCATTCCTGCCGAGCTATGCTTCTCATGAAGGCAAGAGCATTGAACAAGGCCTTTTCCCATACCCATTTATGGATGCGCTTACACAAAGAAAGTCCGTCATTGCCGCGCAAGATCCGCACGCGTCGATGCACCCACTCTGACGAATTGGCTGGTGAATTCGCATGCTGTATCCGATCCAGGTTCGCGATTCGGTGAACCGCCTCCTATCCAAATTACCGGCGAGCAAAGGGAGATTCTACAGAAGAAGCCTTATTCTGTTCCTGATCGTCTCGGCCATACCGGGTATGATTATCGGCGCGTTGATCTATGGAATCGCCGGGGGGCGAATGGAGAGCGAGCTGCTGCAGCTCCACCACAACCAAATCGAACAGCGTGTCTCCAACATCGACGAGCAATTCACGAATTTGGAGCTGATGCTGTCGCACTGGGCATTCGATTCGACCTTCAATTATAGCTTATATGAAAAAGACTTCGAACGGGATTTCGAAGTGTCGCGCGATATTACGAATACGCTGCTCCTCATGCAAGGTTCGAGCACGATGGTGAAGCGCGTGGAGCTATTCGTCGGCGGACAGGCGCCGGTCGCGTTCGCGCCTGAATATTCGCGCCTTGCGTCGCGGGAGCAACTATCGGTCTACGAGGAGTTGCTGAACACGGACCAATCTACGTATTGGACCAAGCGGGCATTCGATCCGAAGCAACTGGGGACGGAAGATCTGACGCTCGTCCATCTGCTGCCCGGCGGAAGCATGAAGCCGTTCGGGGCGCTAATCGTCCGGCTAGACGGCGATAAAGTAGGCAATATGCTGCGAACGATGACGCCTTATAACGAGGGCGTTACCTTCATGATCGAGGAGAACGGCGAGATCAATGTATCTGCTGGCGAGGGGAAGCGGACCGATCCGTTCCTGTTGGGGTTGAAATCCCGGATCGAGGCGCGAAGCGACGAAGCGGGCTCGTTCTTCTACGATTGGCAAGGGACGACCTACACCGTGTCTTATGGCGCCTTCGACCGGATCGCGGATCGGTGGTCGTATGTTTCCGCGTCGCCGATCACTTCCATCACCTCGCCGGTCCTGTTTATCTCCAAGCTTGTCTTCGCCGTCAGCGTAAGCGCGCTGCTGCTCGCCGCGCTGCTGGCTTGGCTTGCTTCCCGCAGCATGTATTCGCCGATCCGGAGGCTGGTCAGCGCGCTATCCGAAGGGGGCGTGATCCAAGACGGCTATGACGACGAATTCCAGTTGATCGAGAAACATTGGCATCACTTGAATCGGGAGAGCCGCGAGCTTCAGAGCAAACTGACCGAGCAGCTTCCGCATGTGAAGGAGAGCTTCCTGCACCAGCTGCTTCAAGGCTACCTGTACGCTTATTCCGAAGCGGACCTTATTAAGCGGATGGAGGGCTACAAGTGGAACGTGGCCGGCCGCAGGTTCGTCGTGCTCTATGTCCAGTTGACCGGGATTGCAAGCCTGGAGGGCAAGTTCAAGTCCGGCGACGAAGGGCTGCTCACTTTCGCTGCCGTCAATATGATCGAAGAGCTGGCCTCCGTCCGGTTCGAGCAAGCCAATGCGATCAATTTTCATGATCTGGCCGCCGGCTTGCTGGTGACTTTACCGGAGAGCGAGGATTCTTCCGAGGCATTGCAGTCGTTCTGCTCGGAGTTGGCCGAGACGATCAATCATTATCTGAAGATGAACGTAACGATCGCCGTCAGTAAGCTGGTAGACCGGGTCAGCGACATTCCGCATGCATTCGAGGCGGTGAAGCAGGCGGCGGGTTACAGGAACTGCGAGAACAAGAATCAGTTCATTGCGCTGGCTCAGGCGGAATTCCATGACCACGAACCGACCTCGCTGCAATATCCATCGGCGCTGGAGCGCGAGCTGTTAGCCGCGCTTCGAACCGGCCGGGAAGCGGATACCCATGAGCTGCTGCGCGCTTTCCTGGAATCGTTGTCAATGGGCGGCGCGAAGGAAAATGCCGTTCAGCAGGGTATGCTCGATCTGCTCAGCGGCGTCCGTCACGCCATTATGGCTGCGGGGATCGATCCGAACCGATTGTACAAAGGCAACAATCTGTACGAACAGCTGTCTCAAATCCGCGAGTCTTCGCGCATGTTGAACTGGTTCGAAGAGAAGGTGCTGCAGCCGTTCCAACGGGAGTTGGCCGGCCGGTCCGGCAATGCCGTTAAGCAATTGATTGAAGAGGCGCGGCAATACATGGGCGAGCACTATATGAAGGATATTTCCCTCGATAGCTGCGCCGATCGGATCGGGACGAATCCGTTCTACCTCAGCCGTTCGTTCAAACAGGTCACCGGCACCAACTTCATCGACTATTTGACCGAGCTGCGCATGGAACGTGCGAAGGAGCTGCTGCGCGATTCCGAACTTCGCATTAACGATGTCGCCGAACAAGTCGGCTATCAGCACAGCTACTTCAACCGAATCTTCAAGAAGCTCGAAGGCACGACGCCAAGCCGTTATCGGGAGATGAGCCGAAGCGTGTGAAGTTGTTTCTTTGGAAAACCCGGCCGGATCGCGGCTCAACCGGTAAGATGAGCCTCCAGATAACCCCTGCAATAAAGTGCAATCGGCGCAAAAATGTACGAAGCGCGATGTGCTTAACAATTGCAAAAATGTCTCATTGAGCGCAACCTCGCCCGCTCGTACAATGAGGCCATTAGGTTCAGCGCGACCTATGCTGCATGCAAAGTCTTACGGCTTGTAACGCAAACCATGGGTCGTAGCTGGGTGAAAATGGCGAGGGAGTGGTGAGATGAGTACGCAAGCTTCGAACGCGATACCGCTGCGATGGCTCGGTGAGCCGGCTAGCATGCCGACGGGTCTAACCTGGGGCATTCCGTGGCGCGAAGGCGAACTGACCCCGATCGATCAGCTGACGCTGACGGACGAGAACGGCGATGAAGCAGCTGCGCTTCAGAGCTGGTGGACGGCCTATTGGCCGGACGGCAGCGTCAAATGGTCGGCGCACGCCGCGGTCCGCGCCAACGGCGATGCCGCCAAGTGGAGCATCAATAAGGCGAAAGGGCAAGCGGACAACGCGAAGCCTTCCGAGCCGAAGCAGATCGAGCTGACAGAGAACGAGGACACGATCCGATTGAATACGGGAGTCATGGTCCTCACGCTGAACAAGCAAGGCATTCAGCTGATACGCAGCATCGAACGGCAAGGCAAGGAGTTATGCAGCGGCGGCCGTCTTGTATGCTTGAAGGAGAGCGTCAGTCGCCTGTTCGGCGAGCGCGTGGTGAAGGAGGAGGAGTTCCGCAGTACGATCCTGCGGACGACGGTCGAACAGAGCGGTCCGGTCCGCGCTGTGATCCGCATCGACGGACGGCATGCCCATACGGCGGGATCTCGGCAGTGGCTTCCTTTTACGCTGCGGCTGTATGTCTATGCCGGTCTGGAGTCGATCCGCCTCGTCCATACCTTCAACTATGACGGCAATCCGCACGAGGATTACATACGCGGACTCGGCATCACGTTCCAGCTGCCGATGCGAGGGCCTCAGTATAACCGGCATATTCGCTTCGCCGGCGATCGCGGCTGGTTCAGCGAGTCGCCCAAGACGTTGCACACTCGCCGTACGAAAGGCAAATACCGGGAGCTGTTCGAACGGCAGACGGCCGGGGAGACGGTAAGCTTCGAGCCTGGCGCCGATGATTATTTTGCCGGCTTGCTGGATGATTCGGCGCTGTGGAACGACTTCAAGCTGGTCCAGGATTCGTCCGAGCAGTACCGGATCTGGAAGCGGACGGGAGCGGATTGCTGTTGGCTGAAATGTGCGGAAGGGCGTCGATCGGGCGGCTTGTCGTACGTCGGCAGCGAGGGAGGCGGATTGGCCGGGGGGATCCGGAACTTCTGGCGCAAGGCGCCTGCCGGCATTGAAGCTCGGCGCATGGCGGAACAGGAAGCGGAGTTCACGTTGTGGTTCTGGTCGCCGGATGCGGCAAGCATGGATCTGCGCCATTACGATACGCGCACGCATGTCGAATCTTCCTATGAAGGCGCGGAGGAGCTGCGGGCAACCCCCTATGGCATCGCGAATACGAGTGAAGCTATGTTGTGGTGCCTGGAAAATACGCCGAATCCGGAGAAGCTGGCGCAGATGAATCGCGAACTTAATGCTCCATCCCAGCTCATCTGCGAGCCCGAATATTATCAGAAGGCCGGCGCCTTCGGCATCTGGAGCCTGCCTGATCGGAGCACCGCAGCAAGAGCGGAACTGGAGGATCGGCTGGATGGCATCATCGCCTTCTATCAGGCGGAGGTGGAACAGCGGAAGTGGTACGGATTCTGGGATTACGGCGATTTCATGCACAGCTATGATCCGGTCCGGCATGTCTGGAACTATGACCTTGGCGGCTGCGCCTGGCAGAATACGGAGCTTGCGCCGAACATGTGGCTGTGGATCATGTTCCTGCGATCCGGCAGGGAAGATATTTTCCGCCTGGCCGAAGCGATGACGCGGCATACAAGCGAAGTGGACGTTTATCATTTTGGCGAATACGCGGGGCTGGGATCGAGGCATAACGTCGTGCATTGGGGCTGCGGCTGCAAGGAGGCGCGCATCGGGATGGCTGGCCTGCACCGTTACTACTATTACCTGACGGCGGACGAACGGATCGGCGATATGATGGACGAAGTCAGGGACTCGGATTACACCACCGTGAACCTCGATCCGATGCGCGCTTATTTCCCCAATGACGAGCATCCGACGCATATCCGGGTCGGCCCGGACTGGGCGGCCTTCAGTTCGAACTGGATGACGAGGTGGGAGCGGTACGGGGACACGGCGTATCGGGACAAAATTCTAGTAGGCATCGATTGCATCAAACAGGCGAATTTCCGCCTCATCTCCGGACCGACCTATGGCTATGACCCGGTTACCGGGCGCTTGACGCCGATGGGCGACGACAATTGGGGGCGCCATCTGGCGATCTGCATGGGCGGGCCGCAGGTATGGTTCGAGCTGGCCGGCATGTTGAAGGACCAGGAGTGGGAAGAGATGCTGGCCGAGTTCGGCGTGTTCTACAATTTGCCGCAGGAGCGCAAAGACGCGATTACCGGCGGGGCGATCTCGCATGGGCGGTTCGAGCATCCGGTGCTCAGCATCGCCATTACCGCCTATGGCGCGGCATACAAGCAAGACGAAGAGACGGCGCAGACCGCTTGGAAAGTGCTGCTCGGCAATCCTTTTGCCCAGACGGATCTTCAGGCGCAAGCCAGAACGGTCGCTTATGTCGACGAATTGCAGGAGATCGATTGGATGAATACGAACGAAGCGGCGCAGTGGTCGCTGAATACGATTATCGCGCTTGCGTTAATTCCCGATGCGCTGCCGGAGCGACTAACGAATCGGGAAGAACAGGAGGATGAATCGCTTGCCCAAGCATGAGGAAGCTGCAGGAAGCCCGCCAGTCGGCGTGCCGGATGGATGGAAGATGTTCTATGAGAATCCGCTTCATCGCGAAACGGACGTGCGTGGGTTCCGCATGGAAGGGGACGGCGCAGTCACTTTCCCGCTCGGTCGGATGCGTCTCGAGAGCGTACGGGATGCAGAGGAAGGGCAGGCGGCGAACATCGTATTCTGGTGCCCGGAGCAGTTCCCCTCGGATTACGCGATAACTTGGGAGTTCTGGCCCGTCCGGGAACCGGGGCTTGCGATTATGTTCTTCTCGGCCGACGGGAGGGATGGCCGGGATCTCTTCGATCCTGCGCTGCCGGCTCGCGTTGGCATCTACGATCAATACCACCATGGGGCGATGAACGCTTACCATCTGTCGTATTTTCGCAGGCTTTGGCCGCAGGAGCGCATGTTCCATACCTGCAATCTCCGCAAAAGCTACGGCTTCCACATGGTGGCGCAAGGCGCGGATCCGATCCCTGGCGTTGCGGATAGCATCGGTCCTTACCGGTTGCTGCTCACGAAGCATGGGGAAGAGATCAGCTTCACGATCAACGGGCTCCCCATCCTACAATGGCACGACGACGGCGCCACTTATGGCGAGCGTCTGGGCGGCGGCAAGCTTGGTTTCCGCCAGATGGCGCCGTTTATCGGCGAATATGCGAATCTTCGAGTTTATGTGCCGTCTTAACCATATAGGCGCCTGTTAGATTGATAAGGTTGGTGCGCTTGTCTTAGCCCATTCGAAGAGCCCCTTGCTGAATTAGCAAGGGGCTCTTCGTGTTTGGATGTCGGCACCATGACTACGTCTAGCCGGCCCCCGGCACGATCGAAAGCGGAATTCCCGCCTTTCGGTAAGCAGCGGCTTCATACTCGTCCAGACGGCTATCCGTAATAATCTCGTCGAATGCATCGACGCCGGCGAAGATCGCCAGCGAATTGTAGCTGAACTTAGTCGAATCGGCGAGCAAAATGCTTTTCCCTGCGGCCTCCATCGACGTCTGCCTTGCGCCGACCAGATTCGGCGACCACGCCATAGCGCCTTTCGCTTGGGAGACGGCCTCGCAAGTAAGGAACGCGACGTCTACCGTAATCGAACGGAACATCTGCTCCGTGTAGATGCCGTCATTACTGTACGCCCATTTGCTGACTCTGCCGCCTGCGCAATATACGTCGAAGCTGCCGAACCGCTCTTCATTGGACAGCATGAGCGCCGTATGCAGGTCGCGGGTGATGATCTTCAGCCCCTTGAACCGTTCCAATTCGTCCACCATGGCTGCAACCGTCGTGCCGGCATCAAGAATCAGGCTCATATGGTCCTGAATATGCTTGACGGCTTCCTTGGCGATCGCGGCTTTCTCCGCTTTATGTTCATTCGCTCGTTCCTCGTATTTCGCGCCCATGAACCGTTTCACTTTCATGGCTCCGCCATGGGAGCGTTGAATTTTGCCCTCCGTCTGAAGCGTATCCAAGTCACGGCGTATCGTCATCTGCGAGACGTTGAATTGTTCGGCGAGTTCAGGGATCGTGATCTGGGGTTTGGTTTCCAGCAGCTTCATCATTTCATGGCGCCGCGTTCCGATGAGCATGGGAGGGACCTCCTTTAGCAGGTATGTGTTAGCTTATATGTCATTATATCGTTCGAAGAATGCGCTGTCAGCTGAGAAATGTTCGTTTTTGTGAAAAAATAGGTGTACAGTGTTTCTTTTGTGTGATATAAATGTGATCAAGAGGTAGTTGTTGTTACATACTTGTGAGTAAAAGTGACGCAAAATTCAGAAAACTCAACTGAAATTGAAGTTTCACGATGGGTTAGAAGAAGTCGGTGGTAGATATCCTAACATCTAAACTTGAAGGGGGAGTGGTTACGATGTTGTCCCGTTACCAAGGCAATGCCTACGATCGCCGGTTCTTGCCGAGGCTTACAACCCAAGAGATCGCGGCGATGAACAAGGACGACGTCTTGATTGTCCTCCCGGTCGGCGCGATTGAGCAGCATGGCCCGCACATGCCCGTCTACACGGATACGCTCATCGGCGAATCCTTCATGGCGGCGGCATTCGATTGTCTGCCCGAAGACGCGCCGATCTGGCTGCTGCCGTCGATCGGTTACGGCAAGAGCACGGAGCATGCCGGACATCCGGGAACGATTACGCTCTCGGCCAAGACGCTGATGGCGGTGCTCGAGGATATTGCCGTGTCGCTCGCCCGCAGCGGATTCCGCAAGCTGCTGCTCTTCAACACCCATGGCGGCAATGCGGATCTGCTAGGCATGATGGCGCGCGAAATCCGGATCGCGACGGGGCTGGCCGTCTACCGGTTGGAACCTGGAGCGGTCGGCTATAGCGATTCCTTCACCGACGAGGAGGAGAAAGCCGGCGGCATCCATGCCGGCGACGTCGAGACATCGCTCGTTATGGCGGTACGGCCCGAGTGGGTCCGCGCTGAGCTCGCACCCAAGGAGTTGCCGCGTTTTCCGACGTCACGATCCTTTTCCTTCCGGGCCAAATCGTTCGCCTGGGTGATGGACGACATCTCGCGTACCGGAGTAGCCGGTGACGCCACCAAAGCAACCGCTGCGAGAGGAGAGGCGATGTTGAAGGAGGCGGGGCCGCTGCTCGCCAAGGCGCTTATGGAAATCGCGGCTTTCGACATGGAATCACTTCGTGCTGACATTGAAAGGGGATGATGCGATGACGGCGGTCACGGAAGCGAAGGAATGGGTCCGCATGGAACGGTTGTCCAAGGTCTATCCGAATGGAACGACGGCGGTGAAGGAGGTTGACCTATCGATTCGGGAAGGCGAATTCCTCTGTTTCGTCGGTCCTTCCGGCTGCGGCAAATCGACGATATTCAAAATGATCACCGGCTTGTCCAATCCGACCGGCGGTAAGTTGACCGTCATGGGGACTACGGCGAATGAAGCCCGCAAACGGTCGGACACGGCATTCGTGTTCCAGGATCATACGCTGCTGCCTTGGAGTTCGGTCATCGACAACGTCATGCTGCCGCTCGCGCTGCGAGGCGTCTCGCGCAAGGAGAGGCAACAGGAGGCGGAACGCGTGCTCGCGATGGTCGGGTTGCAAGACCATATGCGCTCTATGCCTCGCGAGTTATCTGGCGGGATGAAGATGCGGGCGTCTATCGCCAGGGCACTCGTCGCGAAGCCGAAATTGTTGCTGATGGATGAGCCGTTCGGGGCATTAGACGAGATTACGCGTCAGACGCTTCAACTGGAGTTGCTGTCCTTATGGAGGCAGGATCCGGAGATGACGATCCTGTTCGTGACGCATAACGTCTTCGAGGCCGTCTTCCTGTCGACGCGCATCGCCGTCATGACGCCGCGGCCGGGCAAGATCGATGACGTAATCGACGTGCCGGTGCCTTTCCCGCGCGACGAAACGTTCCGGTCGACGCCGGAATTCGGAAGAATCGTCCATTCCGTATCGATGACGTTAAAGCATTAACGTCCAAGTCTGGGCGGCAAGATCGAGAGGAGGAGCATGCATGGAGTGGATGAAGGACGTACTGGAAGTGTTTGGTGAGGAACGGTTGGTAACGAATCCCGCGCAGATCGACAAGTTATCGAAGGATTACTATTGGTATTCCCCTGTACTTGCGCCGCTCTTGAAGGATAAAAGCGCGGATGCGGTAATCGTGCCGCAAACGGTCGAAGAAGCGACCGAAGTATTGGACTTCGCTTACCAACGCAGCATTCCGGTTACGACCCGGGGCGCAGGTACCGGCAATTATGGGCAGGCGATTCCGCTATCGGGGGGTATCGTCCTGGATTTGAGCAAGTTGGACCAAGTGTTGGAGATTACGGACGCTTATGCGCGCGTGCAGGCTGGCGTTCGGCTCGGCGCGCTGGAGAAACGGCTGCGCGAGCAGGGGAAGGAGCTGCGCATCTATCCAAGCACGTTCATGAAAGCGACGGTTGGCGGCTTCGTATGCGGGGGCTCAGGGGGAATCGGGTCCATTACTTGGGGTAATCTGTGGGACGGCAATGTGCTGGAAGCGGTCGTCCTTACCGCTGAAGAGACGCCGCGCAGACTGATTGTCCAAGGCGAAGAGCTGCAGGCGTATATCCATAATTACGGTACGACCGGGATTATCGCCGAGCTCGTCATTCCGATCGCCGACAAGGTGGAGTGGGTGCAGACGGTCGCGCAGTTCGACGATTTCGAATCCGCGTGCCTGTTCGCTCACGATGTCGCGGTCGACGATTCGATTCGCAAGCGGCTCGTATCTCCGATGGAGTGGCCGATTCCGTCCTATTTCAAGCCGATTGCCGCCAAGCTCGAGGATGGAGCCAGCGTCTGTATGCTGGAAATCGCTCAAGGCTGCGAAGAATCGATTGCTTCCCACGCGAGCGTTCACGGCGGTCGCATCGGCTATACCATTCCGCCCGAGCAATACCGGAAGGTGATGAATCTGTCCGACTTTACGTGGAATCATACGACGCTATGGGCGCTGAAGACCGACCCGTCTCTGACCTATTTGCAAGCTGGCTTCAAGTTGGATCGTCTGATGGAGCAAGTCCGATTGATCAAGAATAAATTCGGCCACGAGGTGCTCATGCATCTGGAACTCATCCGTTCCGCAGGCAGCATCGTCCCTGCCTCGCTGCCGATCGTTCGCTATACGACGCATGAACGACTCTACGAGATTATTGCCTACTTCCGCTCGATCGGCGTCGGCATCAACGATCCCCACACGTGGGTGTTGGAACAGGGCGGACGCGGAGAATGGGACGTCATGCATCAAGCGAAGAGGGCGAATGATCCTCGCGGGCTGCTTAATCCCGGCAAACTCTTGACGCCGGTAGAAAGTTTGACCAATCAGGAGGGATAAGCGATGCATGAAGAGCTGCTCACCGAGTCGAACGTACCGCTCCGAACATCCCCTGCAGGATCGGCAACCGCGTCGCGGCTGCGGAAGATGAATCGGCAATTCGGTCCGCCTGCCGCCGCTTTCGTCCTATTCATCGGGGGGTGGGAGGTTGTCTGCCGCCTGCTCGGCACGAAGCCATATCTGCTGCCGAAGCCGTCGGATATCGTCCTGGCTGCGACGGAGAATGCCGCGAATCTGTGGGTATCGGTCTACACGACGATCGTGGAAGCGGTGCTCGGCATTATTCTAAGCATCATCTTAGGCGTCGGGTTCGCCATTCTGCTTGCCAGTTCGAAGTTCATTGAACGAAGCGTATATCCTTACGCCATCATCATGCAGACCATCCCGATCGTAGCCATTGCCCCGATTATCGTCATCTGGTTCGGCGCAGGCATGAATGCGATCGTCATCATCGCGTTCCTGATCGGATTCTTCCCGATGCTCTCCAACACGCTTATTGGTCTTGATTCAACGGAGCACAACATGAAAAACCTCTTCTACCTGTACAATGCCTCTCCTATGCAGACGATGTTCCGTTTACGTATTCCGGCCGCGCTTCCTTACATCGTGGCAGGTCTCAAAATTTCGTGTACGCTCGCCGTCATCGGCGCGATCGTCGGCGAATACATCGCGGGCATCGGCGGCGGCAAAGGCGGTCTCGGTTATGCGATTACCGTTGCTGCTTCGCGTCTTCAGACACCCTATCTTTTCGCGTGCGGCTTATCCGCTTCGCTGCTGGGCATTGCCTTCTTCCTGCTGGTGAATGCCTTCTCCAAGTGGATGCTCAGTTCCTGGCACGAATCCGAGATGAAATCGTCCGAAGGCTAACGTTAGTCCGTCAATGAAAGGAGCGTGGATGACCGATGATGATCGATGGGATAGAAGCCATCAACGTGAGGCTGCCGCTGCTTGACGATAAGGGGTTCTACACGGTTACGATTCGCGATGGTAAGTTCACGGCGGTCGAACGCCAGGAAAACTTCATTGTTTCACCGGTCCATAAGCCGATCGGACAGCTTGGGTTCGAGGAGCTCAAGACGGCGGCATGGCTCGACATGGAAGGCAAGGCGATGCTGCCCGGATTCGTCGACGCTCACATGCACTTGGACAAAGCGTATTCGCTGCCTTGGGTCCGCAACCGAACCGGCACGCTTCTCGAAGCGATCGTGAACTACCGCTCCGTCGCGCCATCGTTCACGAAGGAGGTCATTCGCGAACGGATCGTAAAAGCATCGCTGCGCGCAGCTTCATACGGATCGGCTGTATTGCGCAGCCATCTCGATGTCCCCGTGCATCTAGGCCGCGATATCGCGATGCGAACGATCGAGGCGGCGCTTGAAGCGAGGGAGATCGTGAATGGAGCATTAGATATTCAATACTTCCCGATCTTCTACTTCGACCAAGCGAAGGAGCGGGAATGGACCGATTTTGCTGCTGAGGCGCTGCGCATTGGCATCGACGGCGTCGGAGGGGCGCCGCATTTGTCGCCGGATCCCCAAGCGAGCTTGGCATGGGCGTTCAAGCTTGCGACGGCGTTCGATAAGCCGGTCGATCTGCACACGGACGAATCCGACGATCCTTCGGTCAAAACCATCGAAGTCTATTGCGAGCACGCGGAACGGTTCGGATACGCAGGCCGTGCGACGGCAGGGCATCTATGCTCCTTATCGGCGATGGAGCAAGATGAAGCGGAGCGTCTGATAGCGCGGATGGCGGAATGCGGAATAGCTGCGGTTACGCTGCCGGCCGTGAACCTGTATTTGCAAGGAAGGGGGGACCGGGGCAATGTCCGCCGCGGCGTCACGCGTGTCCGCGAGTTGCTGGAGGCCGGCGTCCTGGTTGCGGCGGCTTCGGATAATATTCAAGATCCTTTCCATCCTTTCGGTCGAGGCGATATGCTGCAGAACGGGCTGATGACCGCCTATGCCGCCCATATGGCACGGGAAGAAGATATTGGCACGGTGCTGCGAATGTTGACTTCGATTCCTGCTGCAATCACGGGGGTTGCCGACTACGGCATTGCGCCTGGGAACCCTGCAAGGTTCGTCGTTCTAGACGCCGTTTCCGCAGAGGAACTGCTGCAGGAGCTGCCTGCGGGGCGATGGGTGTACAACAAGGCGAAATGGACGTTCGCGTCCCGATTCAGCCGATCCGGATTCGAAGCGGCCATGCCTGAAGAAGCTGCTTCGCCACCACGCGCTGTTCCAACGGATTGATCTTCCTGAGGCTGCGCAGCGGGAAGTAGATCATAGATAAACAAGATTTCGCGGGATAAAGGGAGGAAGAGAACATGCTACATACGGGTCAAGCAGGAGCTTTTAGAAGAACAGGTGGTTTTACCGCCATGTTAGCGTTGGCGATCAGTCTGGCAGCTTGCGGTAACGGAGGCAATGCCAATACGACGGCTGACACTGGCAATAATGCGCAAACCACAGGCAATGCGCCCGCCGCAGCGTCGTCGTCCGAGCCGAAGGAACTTACGAAGGTTACGCAAGTGACCAACTGGTTCGCGGAACCCGAGCACGGCGGTCAGTACGCGGCGCTTGCCAAAGGGTTCTACGAAGAAGCCGGCCTTGATATGACGATCCAGTCCGGTGGTCCGGGCGTCTCTTCCACGCAGATCGTTGCAGGCGGCAAGGCGGAGTTCGGTATGGGGCAGGCCGACGAAATCCTGTTGGCGCGCAAGAACGGGATCCCGCTCGTGGCAATCGCGGCGACTTTCCAGAAGAATCCGCAGGGCATCATGTTCCACAAGGGAAGATTCAAAGATATTTCCGAGCTCAATGGCAATAAAGTCTATGTCGGCAGCGGCGTCGTCTATTGGGAATACCTCAAGAAAGCGTATAAGTTAGACGGCGTGACGGAACTCAAATATACCGGTTCGCTCGCGAATTTCGTCGCCGACCCGGATGCCGCGACCCAGATCTATGTGACGAGCGAACCGTTCTCCATGCAGCAGGAAGGCGTGGAGGTCGAGTATTTCCTTAATTACGACCTTGGATATAAGCAATACGGCAATATCCTCTACACGACGGAGGATTATATGAAGGAACATCCCGACGTCGTGAAGGCGTACGTGCAAGCTTCGATTAAAGGCTGGGATTATTACAAGGACAATTCGGAAGAAATTAACAAAGTCATGCAGGAGAAGAATCCGGACCTGAAACTCGAAGCGATGGCATACGGGACGAAGGCGCAAGAGCAACTCGTGTACGGCGGCGACGCGGAGACGCATGGCGTCGGTTATATGAGTGAAGAGATCTGGTCGGGGCTGCAGCAGCAAATGATCGATATCGGAATGCTCGAGGAAGCCGAACCGCTGGAGAAGGTCTTCACGAATGAATTCCTGCCGGCCCAATAAACGTTCCGGAGGGGGGATGGATGTGGCTAATCTATTAGTCATCTACTTCAGCGCGTATGGGCATATCTACCGGATGGCTGAAGCAGCCGCCCGTGAGGCTGAGCGGGAAGGGCATGTTGTCAAGCTAGCCCGTATTCCGGAGTTTCGTTCGCCGGACAATGTGACGGCATTGCTGGATCATCCCGATCGTCTCCAGGGCAAAGCGGATAGCGCGATATCCGGCACGTTCCGAGTCGGGGCCAGATGGGAGAAGTACGTGGCGGCGCAGGCTATCCAGCGGCATGTGCCGGAAGCCGTAACGGATGACTTGCGATGGGCGGACGGCATCGTCTGGGGGTTCCCGACCTATTACGGCTCGATGCCTGCTCAAGTCAAATCGTTCCTCGACCTGTCCGGCAGTCTATGCGCAAGCGGGGCGTTGGAAGGGAAGCCGACCGGCATCATGACCAGCGCCGGCTCCATTCATACCGGACATGAAGCGACGCTGTTGACTTCAATCGTCCCGCTGCTGCATTTCGGGATGGTCTATGTCGGACTGCCGTATTCGCAGAATCCGGAATATTTGACGGCTGACGCGATCGGCGGTTCTCCGTATGGCCCGTCCACGTTAGCCGGTCCCGACAGCAGCCGCTCGCCTGACGAGCGGGAGCTGAGAATGGCAGGTAGGCTTGCCGCTCGGGTGGCACGATTCGCGGAAGCGAGCAAAGGCATACAATGAATGGCGGTGATAAGGATGGCGGGATCGTGTGACTTCATTGTTCGCAATGTGAGATTACCCGGCAGCAAGGGGAATACCGATGTCGGGATTAGCCAAGGTAAAATAGCGGCAATCGGCAGCATGCCGGATGCGGCTTCCGTAGAAATGCTTGATGCACAGGGCAGGCTCTTGCTTCCACCGTTCGTCGAGCCCCATGTGCATCTGGATACGACGTTGACCGCGGGCGATCCATTATGGAATGAGAGCGGTACATTGGGAGAGGGAATAGCGATCTGGTCCTCTCGCAAGAAGTCGCTGACGAGCGAAGATGTCCTCGCGCGGGCAGAGCGGACGCTGCGACTGTATATTGGATACGGCGCGCTCCATCTCCGGGCGATGGTCGATATCGGCGATCCCCAGCTGACCGCGCTGCGTTCGGTGCTTGAATTGAAGGAACGGTATCGCGAGTTGATCGATATACAGGTCATCGCCTTCCCGCAAGACGGTATCGTCGCTTGTCCGGAGAACGCGACGCGAATGGAAGAAGCGCTGCGGATGGGAGCGGACGGCGTCTCGGCCGTGCCGCATCTGGAGCACACCCGGGAGGACGGCGTGCTTAGCTTGCGCCAAGCTTTCGGCCTGGCCGAACGCTATCATGCATTCGTCCATGTCTTCTGCGACGAGACGGACGACGAATCTTCGCGCTATCTTGAAGTTTGCGCCTCGCTTGCGTTGTCCACCGGGTTAACCTCGCGGGTTGCGGCCGCCCATGCCAATGCCGCCGCCTATTACGGGGAGCCTTATTTTCAAAAGCTACTCGGCCTAGTTCAACGGTCCGGGATGTCGGTCATTGCTTGCCCGCTGATCAACAGCGTCATGCAGGGCCGTTACGATGGTTATCCCAAAGGCCGCGGGATTACGCGCATACAAGATTTTCACAACGCCGGTGTCAATGTCGCCCTATCGCATGACGATATCCGCACGCCGTTCTATCCCCTTGGCACGGGGAATCCGCTTGACGCGGCCCATATGGCGGCGCACTTGGCCCATATGTGCGGACGCTCCGAGCTCTCGGTATTAATCGGCATGTTGACGCGAGGCGGAGCGACGGCAATGAATTTGGGGGAGGCATACGGATTCGAAGACGGCAGGCCAAAGGTAGGCGCGCCGGCCTCGTTCCTGCTGTTCGATGCCGCCGATGCGAGCGAATTGATTCGTCTGCGCCCCGCCCCACGATACGTCTACCGCAACGGCCGCCTGGTCGCGCAGACGCCGCCGGCAGTGACGAGCCTCGCAGCGGGACAGATGATCGAGCATGCGTGAATAAGAGTTGAAAAGAAGCGAGCCACTCAGGAAAGCAAAGACGTCTCTTGTCATCGTGGATGACGACGGGGCGTCTATTTGCGTTTTTGATTTTGAGAATAATGCATCAGGTGATGTTTCATTCTGATGGTAATTAACAGGCATTCGGTTTTGAAGCAACATTTTCACCGGCATGAACTCGAATAACGTTCGTAAGATGCGAAGCCAAGATTGGAGGAGGGAGAACAAATTCTTTATGTAAGAATACATGACGCGAATCTCCGGCGAACTCTTGTGTAGTTTACTTTGATCAAGTATGATGTTAGAAAATCTACCCCGTGTATCGCGAGTTATCGGCGGAAAAAGGTGGGGATCCCGTTGACAAGTTGGTACAAGAAGCAATTACTGTCTTATTTCCCTATTTTCCTGATGGCCATCACCGTCATTGTGCTGCTCGGACTGGTCATTGTGTCGGACATCTCTCGGAAGGAGACGCAGAAGGCGAATCGACTCTCGGCGCAGTTCATATCCGATACGATGGTGCGTGCCTTGGATGAGATCGAGACGGCTTCTCTCGAGGAGTTGGCGGCCAATGAGAGCGTACTTACGTTCACGGATCAGCGCGAAAGCGAGGAAGTCGACGAGAGCTTGTTAATGTACGGCGTGTCCAATGCGCTGCGCGCACTGACCGATAACAATCCGCTCATCCATTCCGTCTACTTGTACCGGGCAGAGGATCGATTGATGCTAACGCCGAACGGGAAGTACCGGCTGGATGCGTTCTCTGACCGCGAATTCGTTGAAGCTTCCCTCACCGCCGGACGGTCCACGGACATCTGGTCCGATGTTCGTAACTTGCGTGCCCCGTTCGAAGGTTCTGCCACGCCCGTTATCTCGCTGGTGAAGCGGCTTCCGGTCCCGTTCGGCGACAGAGGGCTGGCGGTTATCAATGCGGACGTACGGGTGCTGCGGCAATACATCGACGAGACGGCAGATGACCGAGTCACTTATCTGGACGTCGTCGACGAGCGGGGAGACGTGGCGATTGCTTCCGGATCAGGCGAATCGATCGCCGATGACGTGACGTTCCTATCACGCATTCCGATACCCAATACGAAATGGACGATTCGCAGCGGCATTCAACCGGGCCAGCTGTTCGCATGGTTCTCGCTGATCTCCTACGTATGGGTGGCGATCGGATTCGCCACCATCGTGCTTAGTTTCGGTTACATCGTTTACGTCGCGAAACGAAATTACCGTCCTATCGAGAAAATGATGAACAAGCTTGAGTCGATTCAATTGGAAGCTTTGCCCGATGATCGTAAGGTCGACGATCTATCGATCATCGGGCAAGCCTTGGAGCGATTGATCGAGCAGACGGGCGTTTACGAGCAGAAACGGCATGAAAGCTTGGTCGCCAGACGGCGTCAGGCGTTTCTGGATCTGTTGGAAGGCACGGACTCCATCGAGGAGGCCGACTGGCGGGAAGGTCTTCCTCCAGTCGGCCGTGAGGCTGCCGATGCCGGTTCCGTCGTCATCGTGGCCGAAATCGAAAACGCCGAGTCGTTCGAGGAAGGGACCACGGCCGAGGATCGTTCGGTCATGCGGCTTGCGCTGCAAAGCTTCATGCAAGACGCGTTCGGGCGCGGGGCATCTTCGTGGACCGAATGGATTAACGGCACAAGGGTCGGTATTCTGTGCGCGTTCGAAGCTGGCGAAACGGGGAGGGGCGGGCTGCTGGAGGCGGCTGAGTCCACGCGGCGTTGGATCGAGGACAATTTCCGCATCTCCTTCGTATTCGCCATCGGCACGTCGACGACGAATTGGCGCTCTCTTGCTGAGTCTTATGTTTCGGCGAAGGAGGCGCTCGATCATAAGCTCACGCGCGTGCATGACGGCGTAATCGTGGCTGAAGAGGTCGCAGACTACGATCTGGAAGACACGATCTGGTACTGGACGGCCGCTGCGGACATCGCCAAGTCGTTCCGGTTAACGCAGGAACGTTGGCAGTCGTCGCTTGCCGAGCTGTTCGACGATTTCCGTTCCCATCGCACGAAGGACCGGGAAATCTATGCGGTGCTTGAAACGATAACGAAGTTGTTGAAGAAAGAAATAGTCAGCGGGAACGGGACTTCGGAAACTGTAGCGCAGGCATGGTGGAAGATTGGCATCGACCGACAAGTAACCGGCGGCAAGACGCTTGACCAATTAGAATGGGACTTCACCGAGGCGCTCGGCGAGTTGTATCGCTTATACGTCGCGGCTTGCGAGAATGACAGCCAGCAAACCGTCGTTATCGAGATGCGAAACTATATTGAAGCGAATTTCGCCAATCCGGATTTGTCGCTCAAGCATCTTGCCGACCGATTCGGTCTGGCAGGTAAGAACGTCAGCCAAATGTTCAAGGACGCGTTCGATGAGAACTTCGTGGATTTTCTGCTGGCGCTGCGGATCGGCAAGGCCAAGCAATTGCTTACCGAAACAGGATTCGCCCAACAAGAAATCGCGCAGCAAGTCGGTTATTCGAATTCCATTACGTTCGGCAGAATGTTCAAACGTATCGTCGGCGTGACGCCGGGCGACTATCGCAAAAGGCATGAAGCTATATCATAATTCCAACCCGCGGACGGCCATTCATTACTCGATGAATCGGCCGTCTTTTGTGATGTTTTATCTAACATGAATATGACGCCAATTCGCAAGATGAACGGTTTATTTTAGATTTTTAGTCAATAACGTCCATAACAGTGACATTATATGTGTGGTTTATGTCTGAAAACAAGTTTATTGTCGCAAGTCAGGGTCGGATGACATACTGGAGTCGTTCCCGGGGAAAGCAATCGGGACGAACGTTCGAAGAGGAGATGAGAGAGATGGAGAGAAGGATGGGGAAAACCAGTAAGAAAATGCTTGCGGTTACGGCCGGGTTCGCGGTTCTAATGTCTGCCTGTTCGAATGCGGCTCCTAATGAAGGCGCGGAAGGTGCCGCCTCGGGAGAACAGGAGCGAACAACGTTGAAAGTTGAAGTATTTGATCGCGGCAACGCACCTGCAGGGATGTCGATCGACAACAACTACTTAACGAATTACGTGAAGTCTTCCTTCAGCGATACGAGCGGTATCGACGTGCAATACGTGCCGATCCCGCGTTCGGAAGAAATTCAGAAGCTGAACGTCCTCATGGCGAGCGCAGATGATGTGCCGGATATCGTGTTCACGTACGATTCGGGGACTTACTATCGGTACGCGACGCAAGGCGGCCTCACCGATGTTACGGAACTGCTCGACGAGTATGGACCGAATCTGAAGGCATTCCTGGGTGAAGATACATTAAAGTACGGTCAGATCGACGGGCAGCAGCTCGCGATACCGGGACGCCGTCTCGTGCTCGGACGATATGCTTCGTACGTTCGCCAAGACTGGCTGGACAAAGTAGGGCTGCCGGTGCCGCAGACGACCGACGAATTATATGAAGCGCTCAAGGCATTCAAGGCGCAGGATCCGGGCGGCCTCGGCGACAAAATGATTCCGCTCGGCATGTCGATGGCGCCCGCGCAATACGAATCGCTGCTCTGGTCATTCGTCGAACCGCTGACGGAAGAACAGCGCTATACGCTGACGCAGAAACTCGGATCCAGCGATTATCCGGTGCTCCTCCCCGGATTCAAGGATGGGCTGCAATTCATGAATAAACTTTATAACGAAGGTTTGATCAGCAAGGATTTTGCGCTCGACGAAGACAAGAAACAAATCTGGCAAGACGTGCAGAACGGCCTGGTCGGCGCATACAGCGAAGATGCCGGCGAGCTGTTCTTCGGATATAACTCGACGTACAAAAACATGCAGACGAACGTATCTGGGGCAACGTTTACGCCGATCGACCCTTACACGGACGCCGAAGGCAAGCATGCGAAACCGGGATACGCACCGAACGCCATGTACATTATGATTCCGAAGTCCAGCGAACGCGCGGTCGAAGCGATCAAATATCTGGACTGGATGGCATCCGAAGACCACCTGTTCTTCATGCAGAATGGCGTGGAAGGCGAGAACTACGCGCTCGAGGACGGCATTCCGGTACTGGATGCCGAGGCGCCGCAGGACGTTCAAGACCGCTTGTACAACTATGGCGATATGGCCATAATCGTCAACGGCAAGTTTATCGGCGAACCGCAGCAGAACAGTGAAGCTTACATTCGCCAAGTGCCCAAAGAATATCACGAATTGATGCGGACGTCGGTCGATATTTCGAACGTCGACAAGATCGATCAGATCGTCATGCCGCGTCCGATCGAATCCGAATCGAAGTACGGCAATGCGTTGGCCGAGAAGTATAAGGAGCTGATCGTTAAGACGACGATGGCGGCGCCGGACAAATTCGAGTCCACCTACGAATCGATTATGAAAGAATATATGGCCGGCGGCGGACAGGCGATACTGGACGAGCGCAAGACGGTCTACGGCGAGATGCGATAACGCCTTGCGCTACGGGCGGCGGGAGGGCTGATGTGCCTGCCGCTCGGCTCGCGGAAGCAATTCAAGAGGAGGGGACGCCATGAGAGCTTCGACCTATTTCATTCGATACTGGCAGTTATACGCCTTGCTGGTGCTGCCGCTCATCTATTTTGCCATCTTCAAGTATGGTCCTATGTACGGCATTCAGATCGCGTTCAAGGAATTCAACTTCTTCCAAGGCATACATGGCAGCGAGTGGATCGGCTTCGACGCCTTCCGCGAAGTGTTCCAGAATCAGGAGTTCTACAAGACGCTCCGTAATACGCTCATGCTGAACTTTCTTGATCTGCTCGTCTCTTTCCCGGCGCCGCTGTTCCTGGCAATCATGCTCTACGAGCTCAAGAGCAAGGCCTTCCGGAAAGTATCGCAGACGATTCTGTACGTGCCTCACTTCATCTCATGGGTCATTATTGGCGGCATCGTCTATCAAGTGTTCGGCACGCAATCGGGGATGATTAACAATATGATCACGGCGCTCGGATTCGATGCCGTTCCGTTCCTCACCGAGAAGACGCATTGGTTGTTCACGTATCTGGCCACAGGCGTGTGGCAGAGCGCCGGATGGGGGACGATCCTGTACTTGGCCGCCTTGACCGGCATTAACGGCGAACTGTTCGAAGCTGCGGATATGGACGGCGCGAACCGGCTCCAGCGTATCTGGTACATTACGCTGCCCAGTCTCAAGACGACGATCGTGACGCTCCTTATTATCAACCTTGGCCATATTATGACGATCGGCTTCGAGAGGCCTTATGTCATCGGCAATTTGGCGGTGCGCGATTATTCGGACGTGCTCAGTACGTTCGTGTATCGGGTCGGCATGGAATCGGGGCAATATACGCTGGCTACCGTCGTCGGTTTGTTCCAGGCCGTGGTCGGACTTATCTTCGTGCTCGGCGCCAATTACGCATCGAAGAAACTGGCTGACGAGAGTATTCTGTAACCAACACTTCAGACTATGGAGAGGATGAATGCGCATGAGTGCACGAACAGCGAACCGCATCTTCGATGTGACCAATACGGTACTGGTGATCCTTGCCGTGCTGCTGTGCCTGGCTCCCTTCTTGCATATAATCGCGATATCGCTTAGTTCCTCCCGGGCGATCATGTCGGGGGAAGTGACGCTGCTTCCCGTCGAGTGGACCGTAGAGGCATACAAAAGCGTGTTCACGGATTCGGCGATGATCCGTTCCTTAGGCTTTACGATCTTGTTGACGCTGATGACGACGCTGCTGTGCATGGCCATGACGGTGGCGGCCGCTTATCCGCTCGCCAAGTCGCAGCTCAAGGGACGAAAGCTATATATGGTGATCATCCTGATCACGATGTTCTTCAGCGGCGGGATGATTCCCGAGTACATTCTGATCCGCGACCTCGATATGCTCAATACGATTTGGTCGCTGGTGCTGCCCGGACTGATCAGCCCGTTTTATCTGATCATTCTCATCTCCTTCTTCAAAGGCATTCCGGCGGGGCTTGAGGAAGCGGCCGAGATAGACGGGAGCAATCACATCGGCACCTTGGGCCGAATCGTGCTCCCGCTGTCCATGCCTGTGCTGGCCACGCTCAGCCTGTTCTATGCGGTAGGCCGATGGAACGGATTCCAAGACACGCTCATGTACATCACCAAACCTGAGCTCTATCCGCTGCAGCTCAAGCTATACCAAATTATTAACAACAGCCAAGCGACCGACCTATTGCGTATGGAGGGAACCGGCATGTCCGAAGTGCTTCCCGAAGGGCTGAAGGCAGCCAGCGTCATCTTCGCCACGCTGCCAATCTTGATCGTCTATCCATGGCTGCAGCGGTTCTTCGTGAACGGCGTGATGATCGGATCGGTGAAAGGCTGATGGAAAAGGCGGACAAAGGAGACTACTCGTTCTCAACCTGTTGGAATATCAAGCGACACGAAAGCGGTGCTGCGATGATCGAGGAAATCCTATCCCTCGGCTTCCGGAACATCGAACTGAACTACAATGTGACGTTCGACTTGCTGCGAACGATCGAACCGATGATCGAACGCGGGGATATTGCGGTCTCGAGCGTGCATAATACGTTCCCGTTCATCGACGATCCGGATTACGGCACCGATTCCGTGCTTCTCGGCTTCGACGACGAGACGAAGCGGAAGCGGGCCGTCGAATTGATGGTTCGTTCCGCCGAGTACGCTGACCGCTATGGCGCGGGCGCCGTTGTCGTCCATCCCGGCGAGGTGCCGTTCGACTATGATGCGGATGGTGAGCTAAAACGGTTGTATGCGGATCAAGGTCCCGCATCATCGGCGTATCGCGCGCGTTTTCTCGAGCTGGCAGAACGAAGGATTGAACGGTCTGGCGTCTATCTCGAGCGGATCTCGCGGAGTCTGGAAGAAGCGTGCGATATTGTCGCGAAGCGCGGCTATCGCGTCGTCTTCGGGATCGAGACTCGCGCTCGGTTCCATCAGATTCCGACGATCGCGGAGTCGGCTTCGATCATCGATCGGCTGGGCGGCGCGCCTGTCGGTCTCTGGTACGATATCGGACACGGCATGATGATGGAACGAATGGGATTGTATGAGAACGACGCCACTCTATTGGCCAAGCAAGGAAAAGTGGCGGGCGTACATATTCACGAGACGATCGGATTGTCCGATCATTGGTGTCCGTATGTGCACAGCGGTAACAATAGTTATTTCGACCGTTTCCTCCCCGTCATCGAAGCTGCGCCGATCAAAGTATACGAACTCAAGGCGGCTTGCGAACCGGAAACGATCGAAGCGAGCCATCGGATGATCGTCGAGAAGCTGGCCGTGCGGGCGAAAGAGCGCATCAATGAGGCGAGTCGCCGATGATTGCGCAGACGTCAATGGTACGAACAACGTCTCTCCTGCTGGTGAAGCTTCGCGCGTTCTACTTGGCGACAGGTCTTGCGGGCGGGTTGTTGAACCCGTATATGAGCACCATCTTCGTGGAAAGCGGATGGAACCGCAATGACGTCGGCATCATCATGTCGATCTCGTCCTTCCTTATTATTTTCGCTCAGCTCATGTGGGGGAGAATCGCCGACCGGTACCGATTGACGCGCACGATATTACTGCTCAGCTTGGCAGTGCCGGCCGCTGTTGCGCTGCTATATCCGGTAGCGTCAATGCCGGTGCTCGTCGCGGCGTACTTCGTGGTCATCTTGTTCACCTCGCCGCAAGCGCCGATCAGCGATGCCTATGCCGTCGCGGCAGCTCGCGCGGCAGGCTCGTCGTACGGCACGATTCGCAGTTTCCAGAGCGTCGGCAACGCGCTTGGCGGGTACCTCGCCGGCATGCTGGTGGCGACATATGCCCCGCATACGCTTGTGTGGCCGTTCTTCGCGTTCGGCTGTCTAGGCGTGGCGGTGGTGCTCGCGTTTCCGAAGGAGACCGAGGTGGCGTTTACTGGCCGATCGTTTTTATCCGGCATAGGGGATCTGCTTAGGGACATGAAAGTCGTTTTGTTCCTAATCGCCTGTCTCTTAATCAATCAGACGCTGACGGCGTTCAATACGTATTTCGTCGTCGTATTCCAGATGTCGGGAGGAAGTTATGAGCAATCGGGGCTTGCGCTCATGATCGCGGCGCTATCGAACGTGCCGTCCATGTTCCTTGCGTCGCGCGTTATCGGGAAACTTGGCATGGAACGCACGATGATGCTGGCGGCGGCAGCTTACGTGCTCAGATGGGCAATCCAATATGTGCTGCCGATCCCGTCCGTAATGGTCGGCGTGCAAGCATTGCAAGGTCTGTCGTTCGGGCTGTTTTATGTCGCCGCCGTCGAATATGTCGGTTCGCTAGTTTCTAGAGACCTGCAAGCTACGGGGCAGAGCGTGTTCAACGTCGTTTTCGTCGGAGCAGCAGGGATTGCGGGGAATTTGACGAATGGATTCTTGTTGGAAGCAGGAGGGCCTGCGGCCATGAATCTCGCTTGCATGGTGAGCGCGGCTTGCGGAGCGATGCTGTTGTTGGTGATCGTGAAGCGGTCCGGAACGTCTTCTCGGACGCAATCGAGGTTGAATGCGTAAGAACGAATTCAGAGGAGGGCATAACGCACAATGGTACGACAACATCCATGGGACGATATGACGCAAGAACAGCAGTTTCTCGTTACGCAATCAATGGCCTATATGGATCGGCACTACAACGCGGGAATGGGATTATTAAAAGACGAAAGCGGCGCTTATCATTCGACGCGGGCGAGTGCGCATTACGTGCTTGGTTTGCTGCTCAGGAATGCTCCGGGAGACCGGGAACGCGCCGTCGTAGCGATTGAACGAGTCCTCGACACGCAGCTGATTGCGCCGGGCGAGATCTATCACGCCACATTCCGGGCTTCGCCGGAAGCTGCATCGCCTCCGGCGGGGCGCATGGCGTGGGGGGCTTTCCCGCCTAGCATAGCCTATTCGCTTCCGGAGACGCTGGATTCCATCTTCGATACGTTCTTGGTGCAAGCGAAGGACCTGCTTGCGCTCAATGGCCCCGAGGGAAGAACGACGGCGAAGCGTATATTCCAGGAAGCGGCGGATTCCGTGCTGCCTCCAATATGGAGGAGTTACGATCCGAATTGGAGGGAGTTCATCGCTTGCACATTCGCGCTCGTGCTCGAACATTTCGAAGACGCGCTCCCGTCCGAGACGGTTAGGCGCATGGATTCCTCGATGGAGATGGCCGTTGCTGCTTCGATCGAACGCCGGCGATCCCAATCCATAGCGATGAATACGAACATCGAGCTGATGCATATGTTCATCGCGCATTATTATGGACATCGATTCGGACGCGAAGATTGGCAACGGCATGCAGAGGAAGAAGCGGAACGGTTCTTGCATGCCTACGAGGAGTTCGATTCATTCGCCGAATACAACTCGGCAACCTATTACGGCGTCGATCTCGCCGTGCTCGGCATGTGGCGCCGTTACGGGCGTACGGCATCGTTCCGGAAGATCGGCCTCGCCGTGGAGCACGGACTTTGGCGCAACCTGGCCTTATTCTACAACGCCAATCTGGAGAATGTGTCCGGACCATTCTCGCGGGCGTACGAGATGGAGATGGTCGCGCACAGCTCATTAGGCGTATTCGTCTACTTGGCGCTTGGTGCCGGATATGAGCATATGACGGCCGTGAACTGCGAGTCGGAGCATGACCCGATCATCGCGCTTGTCGGCGTAGACGTACCGGACGACGTCCTGCCCCTATTGCGCGAACATAGACAGAACCGCTTTGTCGCGAAGCAATTCCGCGAACTGGTCGAATGGGACCTGCCCGGCAGCAACTCGAACCTATGCACGACGGAAGCGTGGATCGGCGAGGATCTGATGATCGGCGCCTTATCCGGCAGCCGCAATACGAGCGGGCAGCTGCATCCGGCAACCGTTCATTGGCGTGCCGCGAACGGCGAGCGATACTCGATCCGTCTGTTGCGGCGTCTTGCAGGCGAGCATTGGAGCAAGCATACGCGGGGATTCTTGTATGAGGCCCACGCGAGCGAAGGGCATCTTAACGTCGAGATACAGATCGAGACGGATATGGAGATCGAAGTGTTTTTCGAGGTACAAGGGCCGAACCTTGGTTCTGCGGACGTGCGGGGCGGGGAGTGGATATTCCCTGGTTTGCGCTGCTCGCTCGAAGCCGAGGCGCCGGCGCCGTTCGTTCGCGAATTGGGAGAACGTATCGAGATCGTTTATCCCTATCGGCCGGCTCAATCCGCTCAGCGAATGAGCTTCCGACTGCAGGTGGAACGGAGCGACGATTAGTTTGCATGATAGAACGGAATAAGCGAATACATAGGTGGCAAGCGAAGCAGCTTGCCTCTTTTTCTATGTTCTTAAGCAATAGTGAGTTCGACGACCATGTGCTGCATATGCATATGGAAACGTTCTTAATCAGCCGACCATTCCTTAAGATGCATTTCGAAGAGAGGAAGGAAATTGCGGTTGTGATCCAGAATCTATGAGTAAGAAAATTCGTAGGTGGTGGAGAATGAGTCGCGGCATGGAATCGTCGTTCGCCGTAAGAGTGAGCGTTCCGGATGCGGGTTGCCCATACGAAATCAATTTGGCGAGAAATTCCGCCATCAACTACCTGACATCGAGAGGATTAACTATGCACAATTGGATGAAAAAACTCATGGTCGGCGGTATTGCCGCGGCCGCGTTATTGACGGTCGCGAATCGAATAGAAGCACCTTCCGCCAACGCTGCGGCGAAGGCCTATTATGTAGCTCCGACCGGTAAGGATTCGAATGCCGGCACGAAGCAATCGCCATGGAAAACATTGCAGTACGCGGCGGATACGGTTCAACCTGGCAGCACGGTCTATGTTCGGGGCGGCGTGTATAAGCAGAAGCTGAAGATTTCGCGCTCCGGTTCGAAAAGCGGCGGTGCGATTACGTTCGCCAATTATCCGAAGGAGACGGCGGTGCTCGACGGTACGGGGCTCGCGGTCAATGGCCAGGAAGGGCTGATCGAGATCGATGATGCCAGCTACATTACGATCCAAGGCCTGGTCATCCGGAATTTCACGACTGCGAAGAAGGAGCAAATGCCGATCGGCATCTTCGTCTATGGTTCCGGAACGGATATCAAGATCGCGGGCAATAAGGTGTACGCGATCAAGCATACGGTTGCCGTCGATCGCGATCTGGCCGGGCGAGATGCGCATGGCATTGCCGTCTATGGTAATGAAGCGCCCGATGCTATTCGGAGACTGACCATTGACGGGAACGAGCTGTATGGTCTGGTCCTCGGATCCAGTGAAGCGCTCGCCATCAATGGCAATGTAGATACGTTCTCGGTTACCAACAACAGTGTCCATGACAGCGACAATATAGGCATTGACCTGATCGGGTTCGAAGGCGTATCGCCCGATGAACGATATGACCAGGTGCGCAACGGGATCGTGAGAGGCAACAAAGTATACAACATAACGGCCAATTATAATCCGTCTTACGGCCGAACCTTGCCGAACAAAAGCTATTCCGCCGGCGGTATCTATGTCGATGGCGGCAAAGATAGCGTCATTGAGCGCAATTACAGCTTCGGCAACGATATCGGGATCGAACTGGCGAGCGAACATTATGGTAAAGCAACTAGCGGAATCACGGTGCGCAGCAACGTCGTGTACAGCAATCGCTATACGGGAATTGCAATGGGCGGATACGACGAGGACCGCGGGTCGACCGTAGGGAGCGTCATTATCAATAATACGCTTTACAACAATAACACCTTGAACGATGGCAGCGGGCAGATGCTGCTCCAGAATAACGCGCGCAATAACGTCATCATGAACAATATTATTCATGCCGGACAATCGGATGTATTCATCTATAACGAATATACGAGCAACACCGGTAATGTCGTCGACTATAATTTGTACTTCAGTCCGGCTGGGAAAGCCGACTCGTTCTGGACGTGGAAGAATAAGGAGTACACCGGACTCGAGGCTTATCGGAAGGCGACTGGGAATGACAAGCATTCCCTATTCATCGATCCGAAGTTCGTGAATGCGCGAATCGCCAACCTTCACTTGCAGAAGAATTCGCCTGCCATAGATGCAGGAACGGCGCATAAGTCGATCGCGAACACGCTGGACATTGATGGGAACAAGCGCATACAAGGTGCCAAGGTTAATATTGGCGCGGACGAGTAAAAGTCAGACATTGAAGAAATCGCCCTCCGGCAAGCGGAGCGGCGATTTTTTTTTGTGTCGGAAGAAGAACGTCTATTACTGCTATAATTCTAAAATTCTATGAATTGTCGACGAGGATCTGAAGGGTCCAATCTATTGATGACTCCACACCGTTAGACTTGATCGAGCAGCCGCGAATACAAGATATAATCCAGGGCAGCCGGAGGGAAACCGCCAGCGCGCAATGCCGTGTTGATCTGTCCCCGGTGGTATTGGCCATGCAAGGCGACGTGTATGAGAATATCCCGCACGGATGTCTGGAAAGGCGCGCCGGCCTGGCTGCGATAATCGATTACCCGATCCAATTCAGCTTCGGGCAAGGCGTCCAACCAGGCCTTATAGCCGCTGCTGTTAGCTTCGATTAGCTCCGAACAGGCTGCAAGATCAGCCCGGTCTTCCCATATCTTGATTCCTTCGCTGCTGTTGCCGTTAAGGCGAATCAGCCAGACGCGCTCAGCCTGCAGGATATGCCAGAATAACGTAGCAGCCTTGCCGGCTTCATCTGCTTGAGCGGCTTGCAGCGAAGCGAGCAGCTGACGGTTGGCCCATTCGAGATGGGTGAACATACGTTGAATCGTTTGCATAATTGACGGCCTCCTCCAATACTCCATTATCGACATGGTCGGTATCATTTTCCTCATCGTACCACGACTGTATGCGGGTTCCAAGTCAGTTAGATAGACATTTTCGTTCGCCGCTAACGGTATCTTGTCCGGAACTCCTTCGGCGTGCAGCCGGCTAAACGGTTGAAGCTGCGGATGAAATACGAGAATGTGCCGAAGCCTGTCTCTTCCGCGATCCGGCCGATGGTCTCGTTCGTATCGATCAGCAGACGCTTCGCTTGCTCAATTCGATAAGTGGCCAAATATTCAAGCGGCGTACAGCCATAAGCCCGTTTCATGCAGAGCGAGATATAATTGGCGTGAAAATGCAGCTCTTCGGCCATCGCTTTATACGACACCGCCGTTTTATAATTGCGGCGCAGGTAAGCGGATGCCTCGTCCGCTACGGAAATATACGAGCTACTCGCCGGCAATTTGGCTGCTTGTTGGAGGCAGAGCAACAGCTCTTGAAACAGGATTTGCTGCCGCCATTGCGAAGCGACCGTCGTTTCGTCCTCAAGGTCCAGAAGTTCCCTTAGCCATCCGTAAGCAGCTTCCGGGAACGTCATCTTCCCGGTCTGAGGCAAGTAATGGGCAAATTGATGGACCGTCTGCGTCTGAAAGGCATCTTTGGACCCTTCATTGATTGCGTCCGGACGTTCGTCTACCTCTTTCCACTGGCCTAACGTGTGGAAATGGAGCCAGTAGAAATGCGTCTCCTCCTCGCAAGGCAGCGCTGTCCGGTGGAAGCGGTCAGGTCTCAGAAGCGCGAACGAACCCGCTGGCACGGTTAACGAAAGCGGGTCCTCGCTCAGGTGCAGGCAGCCGCGAGTCACGACCAACAGGTCGAATACGCCAATTGAAGAGCGGTCCGGGTGACGGCCGCCAATCGGATACGTATCTTCCCCGCAGCAGATGAAATGGGGCAAAGGCGGAGAGAGGAATTGTATCATTCGGATACCTCCTGGAATGATTCTTCTGGCTTAATTATAACGAATAACGGCGTGTTTGGGAGGGGCCAACTTCGAACGATAAGTTGTGATCGTATTACTAATGAGTGATATCGGCTATCGGCTAAACCGCACAGACAAGGTTATATTCGAGTGGAAGGTTATACCACTACCGAAGGTGAAACGGATTTCGCCGACTTGAAGGGGCAGCACGTTTCTTCCTGAGAAATAGAGGAGTGAGGTCAATATCATGAAGCATACGGCTTTCCAAGCATTGCCGCTCGGGGCGATTAAGCCGGCGGGCTGGCTGCATGACCAATTACGCATTCAAGCCGATGGTTTAACCGGCCATCTGGAAGAGCATTGGGCGGATGTCGGACCGAATAACGGATGGATAGGCGGCACAGGGGAGAGTTGGGAACGCGGTCCTTACTATGTGGACGGTTTGCTGCCGCTAGCTTATCTGCTGGAGGATGAAGCGTTAATCGTCAAGGCGAACCGCTGGGTGGAATGGTCGCTCGCCAGCCAGCGCGAAGACGGATCTTTCGGCCCGGAGCGGATCGAGACCGTGAACAACGATGTGAGTCGGGAATACGATTGGTGGCATTACATGATCATGCTGAAGGTGCTGACTCAATATGCGGAAGCATCTCAGGATGCAAGAGTCGAGCCGTTCTTGTCCCGCTACTTCCGATACGTCCATCGGAATATCGTCGAGAAGCCGCTCAAAGGCTGGGCACAAGCGCGCGGCATGGAGATGTTGCTGTCGATCGAATGGCTGCATGAACGAACGCAAGAACCATTCTTGCTGGAATTGGCGGAGATCATCGCGCAGCAGACGACGGACTGGACCCGCGTATTTCATGATTTTCCATTCTGGCGCAAGGTGGAGCAATGGGACTGGAAGACGCATGTCGTTAACGTAGCTATGGGTACCAAAGCGCCGGCGGTGAGGTATGCGTTAACCGGAGACGAAAGGGAACGAGCCGCCATCCATCGCGGAATCGATAGCTTAATGACGTACCATGGCCAAGCTCATGGCATGTTCTCCGGCGATGAATGGTTGTCCGGCACGCATCCTAGCCAAGGCGTGGAACTGTGCGCGGTTGTCGAATATATGTTCTCGCTCGAGCAGCTGACCCGCATATTCGGCGAGGGAAGATTCGGCGATATCCTTGAACATGTGGCGTTCAATGCGCTACCCGCGACGATTGCCAAAGACTGGACATCGCATCAGTACGATCAGCAGGTGAATCAGGTCATGTGCAACGTGGCCCCTCGAAATTGGAGCAATTCGGCGGATGCGAATCTGTTCGGACTCGAAC
The DNA here is from genome assembly GCF_014192105.1 of Paenibacillus phyllosphaerae. Lineage (GTDB taxonomy): Bacteria > Bacillota > Bacilli > Paenibacillales > Paenibacillaceae > Paenibacillus_Z > Paenibacillus_Z phyllosphaerae. The sequence goes on from NZ_JACHXK010000008.1 coordinate 92,407, forward strand.
CGAATTTCGGCTGCTGTACCGCGAATATGCATCAAGGTTGGCCGAAATTCGTCTCCCATCTGTGGATGAAGGACCGCGATGGCGGTCTGGCAGCCGTATCTTATGCGCCTTCGATCATAAACGCCAAGGTAGGCGCTGGAAACGCACAGGCCGAAATTACGGTAAGCGGCGGTTATCCGTTCCGTGAATCGGTCGAGATGGCGATTCAGCTAAGCGAGAAGGTTGAATTCGGCATTTCCATGCGGATTCCGGCATGGTGCGAAGCTCCCGTACTGTCCATTAACGGCGAGAAGCTGGAACTTCATGCTGCGAACGGTTATGCCAAGGTCGTCAGGGAATGGAAGGATGGCGATAAGTTAACCTTACATCTGCCTATGACGGTGAGAACGGTGACGCGCAATCTGCTCGCCGTCAGCGTAGAGCGAGGTCCGCTCGTGTACGCGCTTCCCGTCAAGGAGAATTGGCAGCTCGTGAAGCCTCGCGCTCGCTTCCATGATTGGGAGATCTACCCGCAGTCCCCTTGGTAATACGGACTGCTCGCCGATCATGAGTTCCAGGTCGGTTATGGGGACATTGGACGGCAGCCTTTCGACGCAACGAACTCGCCGGTTCATCTCAAAACCAAAGGTCAATTGATTCGGGACTGGAAGCTCGAAGGGAACAGTGCGGGCACGCCGCCGCTTCATCCCAATACGGAGGGACAGCCGGTCAACGAACTTACGCTCGTGCCATACGGCGGAGCCAAACTGAGGATCGGCGAATTCCCGGTTATTGGCCATGCGCTGGAAGCGAGGCATCATTTATAACAAATAAGGCGATAGGCGTGAACCTCATGGTTATTACCGTGGGGTTCTTTTGGTTGACAGCCATCTATAACGTAGTTATTATAGACTCATAATATCCGCAATTAAAGGAGCTGATCCTATGCAATATGACGTAGCCATTGTCGGAGGAGGTCCGGCAGGATTGAATGCAGCATTGGTATTAGGAAGAGCGCGGAAGCGCGTGGCGCTGATCGATAACAGCGAGCCAAGGAACGGCATTACGCACGCTTCGCACGGGTTCATTACAAGGGATGGCATTACGCCAGGCGAATTCCGGCGTATCGGGTATGAAGAAGTGTTGCGTTACCCCTCGGTGCGGCATGTCATGGCGGCGGTAACCGATATTGGGCAGGCAAACGGGCAGTTTGAGCTGATAACGTCCACAGGTGAGCAGGTGCAAGCACGTAAGGTAATTTTGGCCGCAGGATTGAAAGAGGTGCTGCCCGAGATTGAAGGTATTCGCGAATTTTATGGAAAGAGCCTATTCAACTGTCCGTTCTGCGATGGCTGGGAACTTCGGGATCAACCGCTCGCCGTGATCTCGGACAATCCGCACGTGTTCCACAAGATCCGTCTGCTGCTCAACTGGAGCCGGGACCTCGTCGTGTGCACCAATGGGAGCGATATTCTGAACGCCGAACAACGCCAGCAGCTTGCAGATAAAGGAATTACCGTGGTGGATACTCCGATACAAAGGCTGACTGGCCAGCAAGGTATTTTGCAGCAGGTGCACTTTACGGATGGTACGCAGGTAGCGCGCAGCGGAGGATTTATTGATCCGGCTCTCATTCCGCATGTCCGGTTCGAGGAAGCGCTTGGGTATGAGACAACCGCAAGCGGCGGGATCGTGACCGATGAGATCGGAAGAACAACGACAGCTGGCGTGTATGCGGCAGGAGATTCGGCCTACGTGATGCCTTCCCAATTGATCTATGCCGCAGCGTCAGGGAGCAAAGCGGCGATGGCCGTCATGGCCGATTTCACCGAAGAAGAATGGCAGTCCGTGTAGTTGAGCGTGGACGGATTCTAGCAAAGCGAAAGAGATGCGAGGGGCGACCGTATGAAACGGTTACCGTTAGAACCATTGCGCAGCGGACGCCAATGGTTAACGGCAGGACAATTATGGTATATTCAATGGGTGATAAAGAATATGGGGGTCATCCAGTTGAAAAAGTCTATCCATCTATTCGGTCTCATCATGCTCGCCGGTCTTGTATTACTGTCGGCCTGTTCGAGTGTTGAAGAGAAACCAAGCGCAACCTCTACTGCTGAAACAACTGCGTCTAACTACACAGTCGTTGAAGATAAAAAGTTCGACAATACAGAGCAAAAGCAGGTTAGAGTCGTGACCAATGAACCGAACTACGAGGTCGTCACGAAAGCCGTGATGAACGAATTTAAGAATCAGAACCTCGATTCCATGCAACTGTTCATCCATGCCGCAGCAAGCGATGGCGAGGCTTACGGCGAGCTGAAGGCGCATGCTTTTATCGCCTACACCTCCAAAGGGGTCGGTCAGGTCGGGGCCGAGAAGCCGAACACCTATAAAATCATGGTGGCGAAGACCTCAACCGAAGAGGTAACAGAGCAGACCGTTCATTAATGGCATTAACCGGTCATGATTCGCAACTCGTCAGAATAGGATTAACTTACGGTCTCATAAGTTAACTGACAAGTGATAAGGAGTTGGATCATGGGTCTTTCCCGTATGAAAGTGAGTCGCGCGAAGATGATCGAAGCCATCACCATCATGCATAAGAGCAACATCACCATGGCAGAGGTTATTTTCAAGGCTGTCGCTACGAAAGGGTTTGCTCACATGTCGGATGAGGAAATCGAAAAGCTGTACCTGTACTGCATGAGTTCCCGGGTGCACTGAGACGCTAGAGAGCGAACCACGGTTCGGCTCTCTTTTTTATATCTATATAACTTGAACTGGAAAACCGAACCTAGTGGCGGAGCGGGAGAGATGGAGCTGGAGAAGCGCCAGCGTTCGCCTTTGTGAACGGATTACACCAATAAACTTCCTATCCAAGTAATCCGTGAACAACAGCGATCGGAAGTCCAATCACTCTTGCGTAGCCATTCTTTGTTCGAATCTTCAGTTCAACTTATATAGCCCTTGATTCCAAACACAATTATTACATTTCCCATCTTGAATATTTTACGGCTCGCGGACGGCTTTCCATGGTATGATGTTGCAAGCAGTACGCGGTGTCATAAGTCCATAAGAGATAAGGAATAGGGCGGGATGGGAAGATGGACAAAAAATGGTTGAGCTATGCGGGGCTGGTTACGGTCTCCGCCATTTGGGGAGCCAATTTCGGCATTTCCCGGTATGCGATGGATACATTCGATCCGATACTTTTCACGTTTTTGCGATTCGGGCTGGCAGTGCCGTTCTTCTTCCTGCTGCTGAAGCTGACGGAGGGAAGCATCGGAATCCCGTTAAAGGCAGCGTTGCAGCTAGCGGCAATCGGTTTGGTGGGCATTACGGGACTCGAGATTGCGGTCATGTACTCGATCAAATATACGACGCTTGCCAATGCTTCGCTGCTTAATGTAGCGCCTTGGCCGATTTTTGCCGCGCTATTCGGTCCGTTGTTCATCCGGGAAGCGATCTCTTCGAGGCTGGTTGTCGGCGGCATCGCGGCGCTAGTGGGCGTCTGCCTCATCATCCTTGGCGGCGAAGAAGGCTTGAATCTGGGATCGGATCACATGGTCGGCAACTTGCTTGCTCTCGGGGTCAGCATGATCGGCGCGTTGTATAACGTGGTCTGCATGCCGCTGATGAAGCAGTATTCGGCGCTTCGCGTCTCCACGTGGATGATTCTGTTCGGCAGCTTATTCATGGTTCCGTTCACGATGGGCTCTTGGGGGAAGGTCGCTTGGACGGAGCTTGGCACGGATAGTTATATGGCCATTATGTTCAATGTGCTCGTCAGCACCGTATTTGCCTTCGTGGTATGGAATGCGAGCATGTACAAAATCGGGGCTACGCGCGCGAACTTCTTCCGTTACGTGGTTCCTGCGTCCGCGATGATTGCCGGGTACTTCTGGTTCGACGAGACTATCGCAGGCTCCCAGCTCGTAGGCGCGCTGTTCATGGCCGCCGGACTGATCTGGATTAGCATGGAGAGACGCAAAGTAAACGCGCATCCGCCTTTGCAAGAGCTGAACTAGAAGGGTGCAACGAATACGGCCTTCCACAGGTTGATTTAGATAGCTTCGAATCCGATTCAAGGGATTTGAGGCTTTTTGCTTTGAGGCCAACAGACGGTGACGGGCATACCTCCGATCGAATACGATCGATGAAGTGTATGGTCGTGGGCAATTTTGGAACCGGGGCCGCATTATGCTACACTGGTTGAGGAATTACAGCTTGTTATGGTCAAAGGAGTGAATGGAATGACGGCATTACAACATCAAACGGCAATCATCACTGGAGCAGGCAAAGGGATCGGCAAATCCACCGCGATCGCGCTCGCGAAAGAAGGCGTGCATCTCGGATTGATCGCAAGAAGCGAAGCAGACCTGGCTGCGCTGAAGGACGAGCTATCCTCCCATAATGTGAACGTGTACTATGCGACAGCCGACGTATCGGACAAAGGGCAGGTCGACCAAGCGGTAGCGGGGCTGATCGGTCAGCTCGGCCGGGTCGATATCCTGATCAACAATGCAGGCATTGCCTCCTTCGGCAAGCTCGTCGACATGGAGCCGGAGCAATGGGAGCGCATCATCAACGTCAACCTGATGGGGACGTACTATGTGACGCGCGCAGCGCTGCCGACCATGTTGGAGCAGAACAGCGGCGCCATTATTAACGTCGCCTCGACTGCAGGACTTAGCGGATTCGCGACGGGTTCGGCTTACTGTGCATCGAAGTTTGCGGTGATGGGGCTGACCGAAGCGCTCATGCAGGAGGTGCGGAAGTCGAACATTCGCGTTACCGCACTGACCCCGAGCACCGTGAACACGGAACTGGCGGTGAATGCGGGACTGCCGATCGGCAACGAGGACAGAATGATGCAGCCGGAAGATGTGGCCGAGCTGATCTTGGCTGCCTTGAAATTGCCTGCGCGGGTGTTCGTCAAGATGGCCGGCATCTGGACGACGAATCCGCAATAAGCCACGGAATCGTTAAGTAAACATAAGCCATAGCTGTTACCGACAGAAGGACAACCTTATCGCCGACAGGCGAGAGGTTGTCCTTTTTTTAATGCCGTGCGGCCGGCGGGGAAGGCGCGGGATCGTTCCATAGTCGGGCTTACGTTCGCCTAACGGTATGTTATAATTCACCACATCAGACAAACATACACGGCCCAATATGATCGGTAAGCGCTTGCAATTGACTCGCCGTCGTATGGCTGCACCGAAGAAGGAGGTATTTATGCAGGGACAACTGCACATCCGGCGAAGATTGGGATCGCGATCGCTGCGCCGCACGCTCGTCATGTACCTGATGATTGCCTGCCTGCTGCCGCTTGCGCTCGTCGGCATCATTACGTACACCTCAATCTATTCGATTCTAACGAACAAGATTCAAAGCGGAATAAGCGCCAGCCTAAAGCAAGAAGCAGCCGCGCTAGAGAATTTGATCAGCAACTTGGATTTTGCCTCCAAACAGTTCGCGCTTGACGGGCAGATGGTCGATGAGGTCTCCGCCTTCTTAAGCGAGACCCAGATTTACAAAAAATCCGAAATCATGACGCGGATCAACGAGAAGATGAACCTCGTCAACTTTACGAACCCCTATCTCGGCTTGACCGCCTATGTGATGCCGGCAGCGGAAGGAGATCCCGTCCTCTTCTCGAACCTGAGCGTGAATCCGAACTTTGCGATAGACAAGCTAAGGCCTTTCGTCAAGTACAATGGCGCGACTTACAGCGGGCCGCACCGGACGATGTACAACTACAGCGAGAATATCGTGTTCTCCTCCGTACGCCCGGTTCGCGTCTCCGAGAACCATAAGGTCTATGTGTATCTCGAATCCAACTACAATTTGTTCCGCAAAATTCTTAATCCCGAGTCCTATGGCGTCGAAGTCTCGCATCTGCTCATCAACGAGCACGGAGAGATCGCGTACGTCGAGAATGACGAAGCCCCGATTCCGCTCAGCCAGCCAAGCTGGCAGGATGCTTCGTTGCTGCATGAGGAGTTCGGAGGCTATCATCTGTTCCGTTACAAAAGCGAGCAGGGCTGGGAGCTCATCACCGCGGTGAAGAAATCGACGTTCAACAGCGAGCTTCGGCTCTGGTATTCCAAAATGGTCCTGCTCACTTTCGCCATGCTGCTCTTCGCCGGCCTGATCGCCATGCTCATCTGGCGCAAAGTGTATCGCCCGCTGCGGAAGGTGAATATCGAGATCGTCCGGATGGCGGAGAACCGGACGGCGCCTGTGACGTTAACCCGCATTGAAGAGTTCGATCTGCTGCTCATGAACTTCCAGGAGATGAAGTCAAAGGTGAACGAGCTGATCGATGCGGCCGAGCACAATGAGAAGCAGAAGAGCCAGCTGGAAATCGAGAAGCTGCTCAGTCAGATCAATCCGCATTTTCTGCACAATACGCTCAATTCGGTGCAATGGCTCGCCCGGATGAACGGGCAGAAGGAGATCGACAAGCTCGTCACGCTGCTAGTGAAAGTCCTTCATTACAACCTCGGGAAGCAAAGCTTGATTGTCACGCTTCAAGAGGAGCTCGAGGCGCTGCACAATTACATGGAGCTGCAGCGGGTACGGTACGACTATGAATTCGATTTCGATGTGGAAGCAGACAAGCATCTGCTCAATACGGCGATTCCGCGATTCTTGCTTCAGCCGTTGGTCGAGAATGCGATCTATCATGGCAGCAGCGAGCAGACGAGCCGCGTCACGGTATCGATCCGTACGTCCGGCACCCAGCGGATGGAAGTCAACGTGATGGATAACGGCAGCGGAATGACCGAAGAGGAGGCGGCGCAATTGTTGGAGGACGATAACAAGGGGGCAAGGCGCGGACTTGGCATTGGGCTGTCATATGTGAGCCGGCTGCTCAAGCGCTACTATGGCGAGGAGGCCGCAATAGCGATCCGAAGCCAGCCGGGAGTTGGGACGAAAGTGCGCATCGAGCTGCCGATTAGAGGGAAGGAGCATCTGGAATGATACGTGCCATTGTTGTAGATGACGAGAAGCTCGTCCGCAAAGGATTCATCTCGATGATTGACTGGGAACGATACGGGATCCTCATTGTCGGTGAGGCCGCTGACGCGAAATCCGCGCTGTCGGTGTTGGCGCAAACCCCGGTCGATCTGTTGTTCACCGATATTACGATGCCGGGCCAGTCGGGCTTCGAGCTGATGAAACAAGTCAGACGGCAGTTTCCGCGCGTTCAAACCGTCGTGCTGACCTGTCATCATGAGTTCGATTACGTCCAAGAGGCGCTCCGGCTGGGCGCCATCGATTATATCGTGAAAACGTTATTCGAGCTCGAGAGCACCGCAGAAGTGATGAGCCGGATCGTGGAGCGATTCCGATGGGAGCAAGGCAGCCGCAAGGCGGAAGAGGATGACGCGGAAGGCGGATGGGCAACGGATCGCACACTCGTCTTCATCCCGAATTCGGATCGCTCCGACAGCGGCGAGCTGTATCGGCTGCCGGGCATCCCCCAGAGCATCCGCATGGAGAAAGCCGGGATCTATTGGCTGGTCCCTATACTGGAGTCTGAACGTACGGCGCAATGGCTGCAGGAGTTGGACGAGCTTAAGGAATGGCGAGCGGCACAAGTCGTAGGCGTTGCTGGTGAATCCGTAGCCGATATGGAGCGAGCATTCACGGAAGGGATCGAAGACGCCTTGTACTATGTAGACGGGTCTAGTGAAGGCATGCAGACAATCGGCTATGAGGCTTTGCGTAACCAGAAGACGAGCATAAGCGCGAAAGAAGGATCTCAGCTGAACGAGCGGATGATCTGGGCATTATCGTCACGGGATTTGCGCCAGCTTCTCGAACGGATCGAATCGGAGCGTCCTGCTCCGGCAAGTCTGGCCTTGGCGGCTGAACAGCTATGCCGCGAATGGCATGGGCTGCTGATTACAGCAGCGGAGCGGGGCGAGTTGTCTTCGTTAATCCCACGTATCCGAACATGGCCGGACTTCCAGCAGTGGCTGCGTAGATTCGCCGATTGCGCGCAACGGCGCATGGTGGAACTGGGCTTGTCCAAGGAAGTGATGCTGTCACTGCTTAGCGCGGTCCAGTATATGCGTGTACAGGTCGGCACCCGGATCAATCAGCATGACGTTGCCTCGCACGTCGGGATGAGCCGAAGTTACTTCAGCCAATGCTTCTCGCGTTTCGCGGGCGAGTCATTCGGCGAGACGCTTCGCAGCATGCGGATCGAGCATGCGAAGAGACTGCTGCTGGAAACCGATGACCCGATATATAGCGTTGCATCGCTCGCCGGATTCGACGATGACAAATATTTCAGCAAGCTGTTCCGCGACCGTGTAGGGCTCTTGCCGACCGAATTCCGCTCGCGAGGTGGGAATTTGGTTTAACGGAAGGCGAATATGGTTTGATTTTTGACGACAGCCGCCTTGCAGGAGCATGCGGTTTTCGCTCTCGTTCCTGACACCTATTTCGATACAATGAAAGCGTAAACAACGGCAACGAATTCGGAAGCGGGGGATATCATGAAAGCAAAAATGTGGATGGCTTCATCGATGGTGCTCGTTATGGCGCTAAGCGCTTGCTCGAACGGCGGTAGCAATAATGAAACGGATAGCACCGGGAGCAACAACGGCGCCGCTGCCAATCAGTCTAATGCAGGAGAAGGAAACGCGAACGAACCGGCCAAAACCGGCGATGATCTTGCTTATGAAAAAGTAACGGAACCGATCACGGTTAATATCGGGTTCCGCGCTCCGGACGACAAGCTTCCGGAAGGAGAGACGAACGACAACAACATCGTCTCCCGCTATCTGGAGAGCGTGACGGGCATCAAAGTGGGACATACGTGGGAGGCGAAGGGCGAGGATCCTTTTAAGCAGAAGGTGAATCTGGCGATTGCCAGTAACGACCTTCCGGACGCGCTCGTCGTGGACCGCAACCAGCTTCGGAAACTGGTCGATAATGACATGATCGAAGATTTGACCGAGGTGTACGAGAAGTACGGTTCGCAGCTAGTCAAAGATATGTATGATTCGACGGATGGGCTGGCGCTGGCCGACGCTTCGGTGGATGATAAGCTGTATGGCCTGCCTAACGTCGCGATCGAGGCGGATGCGCCGTCGCTGCTCTGGATTCGACAAGATTGGCTGGATAAGCTGAAGCTTACGCCGCCGAAGACGATAGCCGATCTGGAGAAGATTGCCGACGCGTTCGCGAATCAAGATCCGGACGGCAACGGCAAGAAGGACACCGTCGGTCTGACCGGCGACAAAATGGTCGTGTTCGGCCAGAAACCGAACCCGAACGGATTCGACACGATCTTCAGCGCTTTCCATGCCTTCCCGAAAAACTGGATTAAGGACGCATCGGGCAATGTCGTGTACGGTTCCATCCAGCCGGAGAACAAGGAAGCGTTGGAGTTGCTGGCCGATTGGTACAAGCGAGGCATAATCGATCCGCAGTTCGCGTTGTACAAAGAAACGCAGGAGCCGATCGTCGCGAACAAGACAGGCCTGTTCTTCGGCCCATGGTGGATGCCGTACTGGCCGCTCGCGGATTCGGTCGTCAATGACACGAAAGCAGACTGGAAAGCGTACGCAGCACCGACGGACGAAAGCGGGAAGTTCGTGACGCACATGGCGCCGGTCACCGACCGTTATCTGGTCGTGCGCAAAGGCTATGAGCATCCGGAAGCGGTCGTGAAGCTGCTTAATGCCTTCACGCGGTTGGAGCGCAGGCAAGATCCGAACGCGGAAGAAGTGAAGAAGCTGGACGATTTTGCGGCGGAGACTGGTGTACATGTACGTAACTTCTATCCGTTCGATCTCCTGCTCGACTACTCGGATGCGGTCGTTCAGCGTTACGACAACGTGCAGAAGGCGATAAGAGGCGAGATCGACCCGAATACGTTCGATCCGGATACGAAACTCGTCTACGATTTCTCGTTAGCCGAGAAGGAGAATCCGAAGAAAAATATGGACGCGTGGAAAGCGGCCAAAGCGTATGAGCTGGGCGGCGGCGTTCTCTTCCAGACGGAGATGGAGAAGGTGTACAGCGTCTTCTACGGCATGACGCGCACGATGGAGACGAAGTGGACGACGCTCGAGAAATTGGAGAATGAGACGTTCTTGAAAATCATTGTCGGCGATCTGCCCGTATCGGCTTTCGATGATTTCGTGGCGCAGTGGAATAAGCTGGGCGGCGAGCAAATTACGAAGGAAGTCGCTGAGATCGCAAGCGGCAAATAAGGCGGTGACCTATGTATACTCGCAAAAACGCGCTGCATTATCATGCGATGGTACTGCCCGGAATTATATTGCTGCTTCTCTTCAGCGTCGTTCCGATGGGGTATGCCGTCATCGCGTTCCAGAACTTCAAGCCGGGCCGGGGAATTTCCGGCTCGGAGTGGATTGGGCTTGAAAACTTTCAGTATTTGATGGAGCTGCCGGACAGCCGGCTGATCTTCTTCAATACGATTTTCCTGGCGGTGCTCAAGATCATCGCGAATCTGATCGTGCCGCTCGTCTTCGCGCTGCTGCTCAATGAGGTGCGGGTCCGGTTCTTGCGCAAGTCGATCCAGACTATCGTATATTTGCCGCACTTTATCTCTTGGGTCCTGCTAGCCACGATCTTCTTCGACGTCTTCTCGCTAGAGGGGATCGTCAATCAAGCCTTGGGCTTGTTCGGGATCGATCCGGTCTTGTTCTATGCGAGCAACAGCTGGTTCCCGGCGATCATCGTCGCGACGGATGTGTGGAAAGAGTTCGGATTTAACGCGATCGTCTACTTGGCGGCGCTGACCGGCATCAACCCCGCGCTCTATGAGGCGGCGAGCATGGACGGCGCTTCGCGGTTCAAGCAGCTGTGGCATGTTACGCTACCCGGCGTGAAAACGACGGTGATCCTGCTTGCGACGCTAGCGCTCGGCAACGTCATGAATGCGAATTTTGACCAGATTTTTAATATGTACAATCCGCTCGTCTATCAGTCGGCCGATATTATCGACACCTATGTATACCGGGTCGGACTGAACGATCTGCAGTACAGCCTTGGAACAGCGGTCGGCTTGCTCAAGTCCGTCGTCAGCTTTATCCTTGTCGTTCTATCCTATGTACTGGCCAGCAGATTCGCGGGCTACCGGATATTCTAATGGGAGGTGACTGCTTGTGGTAGGTTACAACAGCGTCCGGAACCGGATCATCGACGGATCGATACTCGCTGCCTTGTTCCTCATTACGATCGCCTGTTTGATCCCGCTGCTCCATACGGTCGCCGTCTCATTCAGCGATAAGACGGCAGCTGACGCGGGCAGAGTGTTCCTTACGCCGATCAAAGCGACGACGGCGAGCTATGCGAAGGTACTCGACGACGGGCAATTTTTCAAGGCGTTCCTGATCTCGGTGGAGCGGGTGTTGCTCGGCGGACTTATTAATTTCGTGCTGACGATTATGATGGCGTTCGCCTTATCGAAGGATGCCAAGCAATTCCCGATGCGCAACGTGTACATGTGGTTCCTCGTCTTCACGATGCTGTTCAATGGAGGCGTTATCCCTTGGTTCATGACGATCAAAACCTACGGCCTGCTCGATTCGATCTGGGCGCTTGTGCTGCCGCACGCCGTACAGGTGTTCAATGTCATCTTGCTCATGAACTTCTTCCGCAATCTGCCAAAGGAGCTGAACGAAGCGGCCGAGATCGACGGCGCTGGTCCGTGGTATGTCATGATCCGGCTTTATATTCCGTTATCGCTGCCGTCGATTGCAACCGTAACGCTGTTCAGCATCGTGTTTCACTGGAACTCTTTCTTCGATGGGCTCGTGCTTATGAGCAAACAGGATCATTATCCGCTGCAAACGTATATTCAGACCCTCGTGACGCAGATCAGCGCGCAAGCGATGACGAGCATGTCGCCGGATGAGCTCGCCGCAGCGATGGCCGTGTCCAATCGCACATTCAATGCCGCGAAGATCATCGTCTCGATGATCCCGATTCTGATTATCTATCCGTTCATCCAACGGTTCTTCATCCATGGCATCACGCTTGGGTCGGTGAAGGAGTAGCAATAAAGTTGGCGAATGCCTGAAGAATATTGACAGTGTTTGCCGTAAACGCAAAAACATACATGCAAGAAAGGCAAAGGATTCGTAGCCGCGCGGCTGCGAATCTTTTTTTATTTCACTTTAATTTCCAAATGTCTATACCTAACATATTCGCGGTATATGGACGATGAATTAATAACCATACTTTAATTACACCAGGAGGAAGAAAGAAGTGAAGATCAATAAGTTATTGGATATTGTCCTAAGTCCTGCGGCTCGATTGCTGAATGCGCTGAAATATACGCAGAAGTTCATCTTGATCGGATTGATCATTCTGTTGTCGTTGTCCACTTTCGGCTATATGCTGCTTAACACTTATATGGGTGAAGCAAGTGATGCCAAACAACGCAAAGACGGTCTCGCGTATATTCAGGAAATTAAGGGACTGCTGCGGAGCGTGCAGCAACACCGCGCGCTCGCCAGCAAGGTCATCAGCGGCGATAGCGCGGCAGAACAACAACTATCTGCCAAACAAGCCGAAGCGGACGCATTCGTGGTTTCGATTGAAGCCGCATCGAGCGGCTATGCCAGCGGTTTCTACGCTCCTGAGGAGCTGGAATCCATGCTGAAACAATGGACTGAGATCAAGGGAAACGTAAACCGCTACACGACGCCAGAAAGCTTTGAGAAACATGTAGCGCTTATCGAAGAGATTCTGACCTATATCGGTACTTCTGCGGACCGGTTCAAGCTTACGCTCGCCACGAATCTGGAGCGTTACTATTTGGTCGACAATATCGTATTCAATATTCCGCAACTGACGGAAACGATCGGCAAAGCCCGCGGAATGGGAGTTGCGGCCGTCACGCGCGGCACCTTTGCGCCTGGCGAGAAAGAACAGCTCTTCCCTATGGCAGGTACGATAAAGACGACTTTGGCTAGCGTTAATCAAAGCTTCGAGCAGGCAGGATTGACCGGGGACAATCAAGCCGTGCTGCAAAGCGAAGTGGACGCGATGAATACATCCATCAATCACTTCCTGGAACAGATGGATGCAACGATGCTTTCCAACGAGAACATCACGATCACTGCCGATGAATATATGACGATTACGACAGCGGCGATCGATGCGGCTTTCAAGCTTCTCGATCAACATATCACGGTGCTCAATGAGATGTACGACACTCGCATTGACCAGCTGAACAGCCAGATTCAGCTATTCGTCGTCATTCTCGTCGTAACGCTTCTCATTCTCCTCTATTTGTTCGTCGCATTCTCGCAAACCGTAAAGCGTACGGTATCGAATCTCGCCAATGGGGCATCCGCAATGGCTGCAGGCGATATGACCGTGCAGTTGAGGCTGGATACGAAGGACGAATTGGCCATCGTCGGCGATTCGTTCAACCAAATGTCCCAATCGATGAGAGCGATGCTGCGAACTTCCGTAGAAGTCTCCGAGCAGGTCGCTGCCGCTTCCGGCCAATTGCGAGTAGCGGCGGATGAGACGGTGGCGGTAAGCGTCGAGAACGCAAACGGCATTCAGCAGATCGCCTCCGGCATGGAGTCCCAGCTGAAAGGTGCTGAGGAAACGGGCCGTGCAATGGAAGAGATGTCCGTCGGTATTCAACGCATTGCGGAATACGCTTCCGATGTATCCGAGAACTCGGCTGCGGCAGAGAAGCAAGCAAGAGAGGGCGGCGGGGCGATCGATCAAGCCATTCGCCAGATGAACACGATTCATGAATCCAGCCGTCAGACCTCAAAGGTGATCCATTCGCTAGGGGAGCATTCCAAGAAAGTCGAGGCTATTATCGAAGTCATCAGCGGCATCGCGCAGCAGACCAATCTGTTGTCGCTCAACGCTTCCATCGAAGCGGCACGGGCGGGCGAGCATGGCAAGGGCTTCGCGGTCGTGGCCAGCGAAGTGAAGAAGCTGGCCGAGCAGTCGCAGAAATCGACAGAAGAGATCGCGTCGATCATCGGGCAGATCCAAGCTTCCGTCCGCGAAGCGGTGTCGGCGATGGATGGCGGTTATCGCGAAGTAGAGGCCGGCACATCGATCATTCAAGAAACCGGCGTCGTGTTCGGGAAGATCGCCGCATCCGTCCATGAGGTAGCCGGTCAGATCCAAGAGATTACATCTTCCGCGCAGCAGATCTCAGCTGGAACCGAGGAAGTAACGGCCTCGATGCAGAACATGGTTGAAATCTCGCAAACTTCCGCAGGCAAGACCCAAGAGATGTCCGCGACCTCCGAGGAGCAGCTGGCCACGATGGAAGAAGTCTCGAAGGCTGCGGCTGACCTGAATGCGCTGGCCGATCAGCTCAAGCAGATGGTAGGGAAGTTCAAGGTTGAATAGAAAGTAGCATATTGTAAAGTAGGACAGCCGGTTGCATGCGATCGGTTGTCTATTTTTTGTTTTACACTTGAATAGGACGATATCATCTATTCCAGCTTCAATGCCGCGAATTTGGGGTATGGTATACGAAGTAAGCTATTTTACAATCAATGACAGGAAAGCGGAGGGGATTGAAATGAAGAAACGTTTAACGATGATGGTAACGGTATTAGCGGCCATGTTGATGATCAGCGCTTGCAACGCCAATACGGATTCGAATAACAATGCCAATAATAACGCGAATACGCAAACCGAAAATAACGCTAATAATAATGCAGATTAATTATCGCTCTGCGAGCCTTCCGTCTAATCACCGTCCGATAGAGAACCAGGGAAAGAGATAACTGACCGTCACGGAAACTATTAGTCGCATAATTGCGGCTTTTTTTCGTTTAAAAGAACAGAATTGCGGGGAGCGGAAATCTGCACAAAATAGTGGCATCAATCACAAAAAAATGGCCATTTTGAATCGTTCCATTAGCTGATAAGATAAGGGCGCGGCAAACGGATGTAAGAAATTACCTGAATGCCGTAAGCTTGAGAGCATGATCATCTTAAGGAAGGAGCGTGATGAACCACCGAGTAATCGATCGGTTGAAAGCTGGGAAGAGAAAGTTTCGTTCTGACGGTTGTGAAGTTTACGGCAATCTGTAAGCGCTTCAACAGCGCGAAATTGAAACCATGCTTCTTTGGCGAACAACGAATTGAAATCGTTTTCCGTGAGGAGGGTATTCATGATTCAAGTGTTCAAGGGAAGGAAACTGTATGCCATAACATTGATCTTCGCAATGCTCGGCGCCTTATTGCCGATGGCGACCGCTAATGCGGCTTATAACCTGGTCTGGAGCGACGAGTTCAACGGTACTTCAATCGACGCGAATAACTGGAGCTTCGAGACCGGAACGGGCAGCGGCGGGTGGGGCAACAACGAGCTGGAGTATTACACGAACCGTGCGGAGAATGCCCGGATCGAGAACGGCAATCTCGTTATCGAAGCGAGAAAAGAGTCGTATGGCGGTATGAATTATACGTCTGCCAGACTGAAGACGCAAGGGAAGAAGAGCTTCAAGTACGGCCGGATCGAGGCTCGCATTAAGATGCCTGTCGGTCAAGGGCTGTGGCCGGCGTTCTGGACGTTGGGCTCCGATATCAACACTGTCGGCTGGCCGAAGAGCGGTGAGATCGACATCATGGAGCATGTCAACAGCGAGGGCAATACGCACGGCTATATCCACTGGGATGTGAACGGCCATGCTACTTACGGCGGAGCTAGCCATGCCGTTGACGTCACCCAGTACCACGTCTATTCGATCGAGTGGACCCCATCGGCGATCAAATGGTTCATCGACGGCGTACAATTCAGGGAAGCGAATATCGCCAATAACGTGAATTCCACGGAGGAGTTCCACAAGGAGCATTTCCTGCTGCTTAATATGGCGGTTGGCGGCAACTGGCCAGGCTCCCCGAATAGTGCCACGCCTTTCCCGGCCAAAATGTACGTCGACTACGTGCGCGTCTACCAAGACGGAGTAGCGCCGCCGTCCTCCGGCCCGATCGTGTCGGGCGGAACGTATAAGCTGATCAACGTGGGCAGCGGCAAGGCGTTGGACGTCCAATCCGCAGGTACAGCGCCGGGTACGAACGTACAGCAATGGACAGATAACGGGACGAATGCGCAAAAATGGACGCTCTACCAAAATGCCGACGGCTCTTACAAGCTGATCAGCGTCAACAACGGGCATGCGCTCGATGTAGCCGGATCGGGAACGGCTGACGGGACGAACGTGCAAGTATGGAATGATCTGGGCAACGGCGCGCAGAAATGGAATATCGTGCAGAACGGGGACGGGTCGTTCAAGCTGATTAACGTGAACAGCGCTAAGGCGTTGGACGTCTCCGGCTCCGGTACAACAGACGGCACGAACGTGCAGATCTGGACGGATAACGGAAGCGGCGCGCAGAAGTGGACGTTCGTGAAACTATAAGCGGTTGAAACATGCGCAGCAGACGGTCGATTCCAATGGAATCGGCCGTTTTCTGTTAATCCGGTTTATGGTGAGTCGGTTGATCGCCTATGTACGCATCGCCAAAGCCGGAGTTAGTTTTATCCAAGTGTTCGCTTAGGATCGTGTATGTTGTCTTGGGAGCGCTTTTCTTATAATCGGTTTGTAAGCAACTCGATCGCATTCTAGGAGGCGTTATACGTGAGCCAACAACCAATTCTCTTGAACGATGAACAGATCCGCAGCTTTATTACGAATGGATTTCTCATTCTGAATGCCGATTTCCCGGAGGCGTTCCACCAACGGCTTACGGAACAACTGGGGACGATCTATGCTGAGGAGGGTAATCCCGGCAACAACCTGCTGCCCCGCATCCGCGAAGTGCAGCAGCTCTTCGACCATCCGACGATAACGGGAGCGCTCACGAGCGTACTGGGGCAGGATTATATGCTTCATGCCCATCGGCATGGACACTATAACGCGCAGCCGGTCCCCGGCGGCTGGCACAAGGACAGCTATTGGGGCTACTCGCGTATGCGCAACCATCATCCATGGTGGGCGATGATCATGTATTTCCCGCAGGATACGCCGCTCGAATTGGGGCCGACGGGCGTAATGCCGGGGACGCAGAACTACGAGACGCGCACGTTCGAATCGGATGAAACGGAAGGCGAGGCTTATGCAAGCGGCAAGGCCGGGACATTCGCTCTCATTCATTACGACATCTGGCATCGCTCGACCGCGAATGTGCGCGGACAATCCCGTTATATGCTGAAGTTCGAATTTATGCGCACGCAAGTCCCGCAAGCCCCGTCATGGAATAACGCGGCAGCAACGTGGACGCCGCCAGCCGATCTCCAGCTGCCGATCGCAAGTCATGACGCCATGTGGGAGGACACGTGGAATTGGTTAAGCGGCAGAGCTGGAAGCCTCGCTGGCACGCGAACGCCGTCCATCTCCGAGATCGAGGAATTGCAGGAACAGCTGCGCGATACGTTCGAACCCGTTCAATTGAACGCTGCCTACGAACTCGCTCGCTGCGGGCAACAAGGTGTTGCCGCATTAGCGCAAGCCTTGCATGACGAGCGGCTGGACGTATCCCGTTTGGCGGCTTACGGCTTGTCCGTATCCGGATCGGAAGCTGCCCAAGTGCTTCGCTCGGCGCTGCACGACACTCGGCCGGAAACCGCTGCCCATGCTGCATTCGCGTTAGGCGAACTCGGCGCTTCGGTGCAGCCTGCCCTTAAAGAACTTGCAGGATTGATGTCTCATCCTTCCGAGATCGTTCGTTTGGCTGTTGTAGAGGCCTTCGGGTTGATCGGCGAAGCCAGTGACGAAGCGGTGTCTTCGCTAATCCGGGCGATGCAGGATCCGGTTGCCCAAGTTCGATTCACGGCAGGGCTCGCGTTGGCTCAGGTCGGTCAAGGCGCCGAAGCGGCCGTTCCTTACCTGGCGGAAGCCATGGAGGACGAGAACCGTTACGTTCGCGCCCACGCGCATGAAGCGCTCCGTTACATCGGCAGCGAGCAGGCCAAAGATATTTTGATCAAAGCGCTCTTCAATGCAAGATGGTGTCCGACCACGACGCCGGCGAATACGTTCTATCCTTAAATACGGCAAAACGTCTCTGTTCGCGGATGCAGCATCCGCGGCAGAGACGTTTTTCCTTACCGGCACAGATTATGTCCGCTCCCTATACTCGCTTGGCGATAATCCCGTATATTCCTTGAACAAGCGGGAGAAGTACGCTGGTTCCATGCCGAGCTCGTGGGAGACGGCGGAGACGCTGAGTTTCGAGAACTGGAGCAGCTCGATGGCCTTGTCCATCCGTTTGCGGTTCACGTATTGGATGGGGGACAAGCCGGTCGTTTTTTTGAAAATGCGGATGAAATAATTGGGGTGGAAGTGAACCAGCTGAGCAAGCTCCTCCACCGTTATGTTCTCGGATAGATGGGCGTCTATGTAGGCGAGTACGACATTCATTTGGCGAAAAGGACCCGAATGCTGCGTGTTCAGCACCACGGCGCCGGATTCCTCGATATAGGCGGCGATCAGGCCAAGCAGGGCGGCCTGCACATGGAGCTCGGCTGTCCATGCTTCGCTCCAACGGGCTTCGACAAGCTGTTGGAACAACGACTTGGCCTTGTCAAAGTCCTTCAGCTGCACGACAGCAGGCGTATCCAGCAGTTGGAACAGATGCTGACCGCCGAGCTTGGCCGTGAAGTGGCACCAGTATTTGCTGTAGGTATGAGGACTGACCGTACCGTAAGATTGCAGCTTCTCTGCAGGAAGCAAGCACAGGGTACCGGGCGTTGGGTAATAGCGATGGCCATCGACCTGGATATAGCCTTCGCCATCTTCAATCAAGTAGAGCTTGTTGAAGTCCGGCGTATAGTGATCTTCGTTCCAGCTGAGCGGCACTTTGGTATAATTAGCGACCGTTACGGAAAGCTGAAGACCGGTCAAATATGACTTCCAGAAGGACTGTTTGTCCGCTTCCACTTGTCACTTCCTCCTTGCGCCCGATGGTTTGCAGCGGAATTCGACTTCGATATTCTGGTTGTAGTTGCCGAACTGCTGCCCGAATAGCGTTACTCCGCCGACGTGGCGGGCGTCCGAGGCGACGCCGATCCGCAGCGGGATGTCTGCGCCGTAAGTGAGGTCGAGATCGCGGATCGTCACGCCCGACAGCGGCAAGCCGTCGATAAAGGAGCCTTCTTCATTGATGGTGATAATCTTAAGCAGGCCGTACTGCGTTTTGTTGATCCGCGGCCACCAGTCCGGATTGAGTGCCCCGCGTTTGTCTCCGAAGTCCCCCGGGCAAGTCCACGTCCCGACCTGGCGGCGGTTCAACTCGAAGAAAATGTCGGATGGCCAGTTTTCGTTGGCGCCCGGTGCTTCGGAGCACAATTCGAGCGAGATCTCGAGCCGCTCCAACTGCTGGTTCTTGAGCAGATAGTTAGGAATGCGGTATTCGACGTACCCTTCGCCGAACCAGATGACGTCCGCGTTAAAATGCAGCGGATCCGAAAAATAACGCGGATCGTCGATCTGTCCGATAAATCCCGACGATTCAGCCAATCCGCAGGTCGGCTTGACCATATAATCGGTATAGTGCCCGACTCGAATGGAGCAGGTGAACGAATGATCGGCATCCCGCTGCTTGTCGAACCGACCCTCGAACTGCGTGTGGGTGAGCGAGCAAATCTTCTGCTGCCCGTGTTTGCCCGGGGCAGCCCGGCACAACAGCAGACCAGCCTCCTCAAGCTTGCGGATATGGACAGTCACCGTCGCAGAGGAGAAAGAGAGACGGTCGGCGATCTCTTTGACGCTGAGAGGCTGCTCGGCGACCATTTGGAGAATCGCGAGCCGTGGTTTGGAAGCAAGCGCTTCATAGACAAGCAACGATTGTTCATCGGTAGATAGGGAAAGCATAGATTCACCTCGTTTAGTTAGTTATCATTCTAACAAAAAGGTGGGATACCTTCAATTATCGTCCTTGGTTCCTTGGAAGGATTGACGAATCGAAAGAGGGTTTTTAGAATATAGTCTGTAGACGAATTAATTCGTTATTAAACTAACTTAAAGAAGGCTGAATAGGAACAGGAGGACTTGGTATGCAGTTGTCGGAAGCCGAGTTAGGCTCGGTCATCGAAAAAATCGAATTTGCCAAGCTGCACGGAGAGCGGGCCCGTCTCGCGGGGTCGAACGGACGGATCGGCGTGCATGGGAAGCATTGCGAAGTAAGCATTGTTCGACTCACCATCGATGGACAGACCGGATATGGATCTTCTTACTTATCGAGAGAAGAGGCGCGATCCGTTGTCGGGCAGCCGCTTGGCGCCTTCGTAGATGGGGAAGGGCGCGTCCTGAACCCGTTCAGGACCTCTTTGGAATATCCGCTGCTCGATTGGCTGGGGCGCCGGAGGAACAAGCCTGTCTATGAGCTGGCCTCCGAACAGCCGCTGTCTCCAGGCGAGCAGCTGAGCGTGCCGTGTTATGATACGTCGCTGTACTTCGACGATCTCCATCTGCCGGATGAGCGCGATGCGGTGAAGCTGCTGCAGGAGGAAGCGCGGGAAGGGTATGCCAAGGGACACCGCCACTTCAAAATCAAGGTCGGCCGCGGGGGCAGACATATGCCGCTCCTGGAAGGGACAAAGCGTGATATCGCCATCGTCCGAGGAATCAGTGAAGTTGCGGGACCGGCAGGAAAACTCATGATTGACGCGAACAACGCCTACAACTTGAACTTGACCAAGGAAGTGCTTGGCGCGCTGAACGATGTGAACCTTTATTGGCTGGAAGAGGCGTTTCACGAAGATGATGCGCTATATGCTGATCTCAAGTCCTGGCTGACCGAGCGGGACCAACAAGTGCTGATCGCGGACGGCGAAGGTCTTGCCTCTCCGTTTCTCGTCGATTGGGCGGTTAAGGGGTTCGTCGATGTGCTCCAGTACGATATTATTCATCCAGGGTTTACATTCTGGCTGGAGCTCGGCAAGAAGCTCGATGAGCACGGGCTGCGCACCGCGCCGCATTGTTATGGCAACGCTTACGGGATTTATGTATCCGGTCATCTAGCGCCGAGTATCGCTGGTTTTCAGTTCGTGGAATGGGACGACATTACGATCGCGGGCATGGACACTTCCGCTTATCGGGTCCATGAGGGGGCGATGCTCATCCCGTCCTTGCCGGGATTCGGCTTGCGGTTCGATGATGAGCTGTTCACGCACCAGTCTGCCGCTAAGGGATGGACAATTGAGAGGGGATAATAAATTGGTCGTCAGGATCGAAGATTGCGCAGTGTTACGGAACGGGGTTCATATGCCGTGGCTTGGTTTCGGCAGTATGGGAGCGGGCGCGAATCCAGAGGCAACGGTTGAGATTGTTGCAGAGGCAATTCGTACCGGTTACAGAAGCATTGATACGGCCAGCGTTTATGGCAATGAAGAAAGCGTCGGCCGCGCCATCCGGCAGAGCGGAGTACCGCGTGAGGAATTATTCATCACGACCAAATTGTTCAATACGGACCAGGGGTACGAGGAGACTCTCCGCGCCTTTGACCGCAGCATGGAGAAACTTGGTCTTGAGGTGCTCGATCTATACTTGGTCCACTGGGCGATTCAGGGCAAATACAAAGAGACGTGGCGGGCATTCGAGAAGCTGTACCTCGACGGTCGGGTGCGGGCGATCGGCGTCAGCAACTTCTTAATCCATCATCTGGAAGACCTGCTTGCCGACTGCGAAATCATGCCGATGGTCAACCAGTATGAGTACCATCCATTACTGAGCCAGCCCGAGCTGCTCGCTTACTGCCAATCGAAGGGGATCCAGGTGACGGCGTACTTCCCGCTCATGCAAGGGCGTCTCGATCATCCGACCTTGGCGGAATTAAGCGGCAAGTACAAGAAGACGGCAGCACAGATCGTTCTCCGCTGGGAGCTGCAGAAAGGCGTTGTCGTCATTCCGAAAACGTCCACGGCTGCCAGGCTGACTGAAAATGCAGATATTTTCGATTTCATCTTGGCCGAAGAAGACATGGAGCGGATCGACCTTATGAACACCAATACGAGATTCAACCATCATCCAGACGATCCGAAGTGAGGAGATAAGCACGGGGTTGTTGAACGCGAAGGAGATTGTTGCAGAAGTTGATCCCGCCAGCCCCTGTGGCGTTCTATTATGTATGGTAGTTTTGCAATGAATGCTTACCTTTGGTTTTCCATTGGTAAGCATTTTTTTGTGCGTTTATCCGGACAGAGGTCACAATGGGATCCATCTTCGCAAGATTCCCATGTTATGCGGTATGTTTCGGAAGATTCTTGGATTGTCCGGGAATTCGCGCTCCGTTACAGTTGACATGAACGATGAGAGTTCCATTCGCGAAAGGAGAAACATGATGAAGAAACCGCTTACGTTATGGTTGGCACTACTGCTTATGCTCTCCATTATGACGGCCAATGCCGGGTTTGCGGAAGCGCCTGCTGCGGACGCGAGCACAGAAGAGGCATCTTCTGCGCAAGACGGCATTACCGCCGAGCCGATTGCGCTTCAAGCCGCGTCGGAAGCTTCAGGAACGGTATATGAGGCGGAGGCTGAAGGCAGCGTGATGACAGGCAACGCTTCCGTATCGGATTGCCCTCCATGCTCGGGAGGCCTTAAGGTCGGGGGACTGTATCAGGGCAGCTCGCTTGAGATGACGGGAATCGAAGTTGCGGCAGCCGGTTCGTATTATGCCATCATCGATTACATCTCCGGTGATCCGCGCAGCGCGGAAATTAGCGTCAACGGCGGAGCTGCCAAGCATGTCGAGTTCATGAAGACCGCGGATTGGGACACGCTCGGGACGCAATCGGTCATGCTCGAGCTTGCGGCCGGCATGAATGCCATCACCTTCGCCGACGGCAACGGTTATTCCCCGGACATCGACCGCATTACGATCGTGCCTGCGGCACAAAGCTACGAGGGAGAGGCAGCGGGCAATGAACTGAGCGGCAACGCCTCCATCAACGATTGCGCGGCTTGCTCGGATGGGAAGAAAGTCGGCAATCTGTACCAAGGCGCCGCTGTACGCATGAACGGTATCAACGTTCCCGAAGCCGGCGCATATGAAATTACCGTATATTATATCTCCGGCGATCCGCGTTCGTTCAGTGTGAGCGTCAATGACGGTCCTGCGCAGAGCATCCTGTTCGCCAAGACGCCGGACTGGGACACCGTAGGCACCCAGAACATTCAGGTCATGCTGCAAGCCGGCGATAACAGCCTCTTGTTCTCGGACGGCGGCGGCTATGCGCCGGACTTGGACAAGATTACGGTCGCGCCGCATGCAGGTCAGGTCGTGGCCGGATGCGAGCGGGCCGAAGCCAATGCGCAACTGCCGGCTGGCAAGCCGACGGCTTCCAAGTCCTTCGGCAAGATCAGCGTGAAGCAATTCGAGCATATCGTTCAGATCGAACAAGGATCTTATTCGGTCCAGTACGATACGCAGAAGGGGCTTGCCGCATACAGCTGGAACGGGCAGACCGTCGCTAAAGGCGTATACAGCAAATTCGGCGATCTGGCGAGCAGCTGTTACAGCGCGCACACGTTCTCGATGAGCGACGTGAAGCCGCTGAAGGACGGATTCGGCAGCGGGATCAAAGTGACTTTCGCAAGCCATGAAGCGGGTAAGCCGACGCTGAATCAGATTTACAGCTTCTATGCGAATAAGCCGTACTTCTTGACGCGCACGGAGGCGCCCGGGGACGGAGCGCTTTCGGCGAATTATTTTGCCCCCGTGGTGACGAATACCGAAGGCGGTATCGATATCGGCCTGGGCACGCTCGGCAATGGCGACGGCCGCGTCTTGTCCGTCCCTTACGACAACGATATGTGGGTGCGTTACCAAGCGGTGCCGATCAATGCTGCCGATACGAGCTATGAAGTAACGGCCGTCTACGACAATACGTCCCGCAATGGCCTCATTGTCGGTTCTGTCACGCATGATACGTGGAAGACGGGAATCGATTTTATCGGGGAAGCGAACAAGCTGAATTCGCTTAGCGTATACGGCGGCGCTTCATCCGCCAAGACGCATGACTCGCAGCCGCATGGGACGGTTACCGGTTCGAAGCTGACATCGCCTCAGGTCTTCGTCGGTTACTATAACGATTACCGCACGGGCATGGAAGCATACGGCGAAGCGAATGCGGTCATCGCGCCGCCGCTCGCATTCGGCAAGAAGGTGCCAAGCGGAGTGCCCGTCGGTTGGAACAGCTGGGGAGCATTCGGCAGTTCGCTATCCTACCAGAATATCATCGATACGTCGAACTACTATAAGAAACAGCTCAAGTCCATGGATAACGACAACGTGACCTACATCAACCTGGATTCCTATTGGGACAACTTGAACGACCAGCAGCTCGCTGACGTGGTGGCGACGATCCGGAAGAACGGCCAGAAAGCCGGCATCTATTGGGGGCCGTTCGTCTATTGGGGCAACAATATGGAACAACCCGTAGACGGTTCAACGTACAAGTACGGCGATATCCTGCTTCGCGACCATGACGGCAATCTGCTGCCGACGCTTGATGGTGCCTATGCGGTCGACCCGACGCATCCGGGCGCGAAGGAGCGGATGAACTATTTCCTTGGCAAATTCAAGCGCCTCGGCTTCGAATATATCAAGTTGGACTTCCTGACCCATGGCGCGCTGGAAGGCGACCATTATGATCCGGCCGTGCAGACCGGTACGCAAGCCTACAATGCCGGGATGAAGGAAATGAACAAACTGATCGGCAGCTCCATGTTCATCAGCGCGTCGATCGCGCCGATGTTCCCGAGCCAATACGCGCATAGCCGCAGGATTGCCACGGATACGTTCGGCAGCATCGGCGATACCGAGTATCAGCTGAATGCGCTGACCTATGGCTGGTGGCAGAATGGCACGATCTATCACTACACGGATCCCGATCATATGGCATTGACGCGGGCGGCGACGCTCGAGGAAGCGAGAAGCCGGGTAAACTCGGCCGTGATCTCAGGCACGGTCTTCCTCGGATCCGATGACGTGAACGATCCGAAAGCGCAAGAATATATGAAAGTTCTCTACACGAATAAAGACGTGCTGGAACTCGCGACCAAAGGCAAAGCGTTCCGTGCCATTGAGGGCAATACAGGCGCGCAAGCGGCAGATGCCTTCGTATCAAAGGATAAGGATACGTATTATCTCGCTGTGTTCAATTACAGCAAAGAAGCGTCCAACAAGTCCATCTCGCTTGCGAGAGCCGGAGTGGAAATGGGCAAAACGTACAAGGTAACCGAGCTGTGGAGCGGCGCAACCTCGAAGCTGACAGGCGATGCGCTGACCGTATCGCTCGGAGCGGCCGAGTCCAGGCTGTACGAGTTTAAGGTACAATCACGCTGAGGAAAATGAACGCGCTAGCAGCATGAACGCATCAAGCGATAACGGTATCGGGAAGCCGGGCAAGGATAACTTGCCTCGGCTTTTTCCCGTTGTTTCAACGCATGCGCGAACGCAAAATTATTCTCCGAATCCATTGCCGATTAATTAGCAGATTCTTTCGCAGAACTCGTCCTCATCGTTTTCGGCTATGTTTCGTAGAGAATTGGCATAGCGAAGGAGGCGAGAGGCCCGTTATAATCGTTTACGGAAGCGCTTCCAATATTAGGTTGAGGAGATGAATGATGAAATCGAATATATTATCGTCCATGGCTCGCAAGAGAGGGAAACTCCTACCGTTTGTCCTCTCCGTCATCATGCTGGGAACGGTACTGTTCCAACTGCCGATCCAGCAGGTGGACGCTGCCGTCTACACGTACAACCAAACGACGGTAGACGATACCACCAGCGCAACAACGATTACGAATGGGTCGGTGCGTATTATTTTCAACAAAACGACCGGCCTCGCGGACTTCTATTGGAATAGCGCCAAGAAGGCAGGCGGCATGTACGCGGAGTTCGCCTCCACGGCCACCTTTAAGGCAAAGGATTATACGTCTCATACTTTCTCGACCGCCGATGTGGCCACTTTCGTCGACGGGCATGGGGTAGGCACGCGGATTACGTTCGTTCATCAAGCAAGCGGGAAGCAGGATATCCGGCAGCATTTTTATCTGTACGATGGCGAGCCGTTCTTCTTCACCGACATCAACGTGACGGGAACGGCCTCGATCAGCAGCGGCTACATGGCTCCGCTGAAGAGCGACGGCGGCGCAACCTCGATTAATGCCAGCGCGAACAAGCGCGCGCTCGTCGTGCCGTTTGATAACGACCAGTGGGTGCGCTATGACGCGAAGCCGGCGAACAGTTCGGCCCAGAGCTATGAAGTGTTCGCGACCTACGACAATGACAGCCGCAACGGGCTTATCTTCGGTTCGATCACCCACGACACATGGAAGACCGGCATCTGGTACTACGGAACCGGCAATAATGTGACGGAACTGCAAGTGTACGGAGGCGTAGCCGACAGCGCGACCCGCGATAAGGATGGACATGGCAAACTGACGGGCACGAGCTTATGGTCGCCCAAAATATTCGTCGGCTACTACGCCGACTGGCGGACGGGAATGGAGGAGTACGGGCGAGTCAATGCGACCCAGAGCGGCACGCTGGCCTGGAATGGAGGCGTTCCGTTCGGCTGGAACAGCTGGGGCAGCGTTCAGACGAACCTGAATTATACGAACGCGGTCGCGACGTCGAACTGGGTCAAGAACAATTTGCAGAACAACAACTTCGTGAACAACAACACCGTCTACATCAATCTCGATTCCTACTGGGACAATCTGAGCGACACGGAGCTCACGAACTTCGTGAATACGGTGCATGCCAACGGGCAGAAGGCAGGCATCTACTGGGCACCGTTCGTGTACTGGGGCGATAATATGAGCCAGACGGTGGAAGGTTCGAGTTACACGTACGGCGATATCGTACTCAAGCGGGCGGACGGATCCCATTGGGACAAATCGCTCGACGGCGCTTATCCGGTCGACCCGACGCATCCCGGCGCCAAGCAGCGCATCAATCACTACATCGATAAATTCAAGGCCAAAGGCTTCGATTACATCAAGCTGGATTTCCTGACGCACGGTTCGCTTGAAGGGCATCATGCCGACGTTAACGTGAAGACCGGCATCCAAGCGTACAACATGGGTATGGCCTATATCCGGGACCGGATTGCCGGCACCATGTTCATCTCGCTGTCCATCGCCCCGATCTTCCCGAGCCAATACGGCCATGCGCGGCGTATCTCCTGCGATGTCTACGGCGATCTGAGCGGCAGCAGCACATCCAGCGAGTATCTGCTGAATTCCTTGACCTACGGCTGGTGGCAGAACGGGACGATCTATAAGTACACCGATCCGGATCATATGGTGCTCAAAAGCAATACGGAAGAAGCGCGCAGCCGCGTCAACTCCGCCGTCATCGCGGGAACGGTCTTCCTAAACGGCAACGATCTGACCCAGAGCGCCGAACAAGGGCGGGCGCTGCAGCTGCTCACGAACAATAGCGTCAACGAGGTCGCCCGCAAAGGCAAAGCGTTCCGGGCCGTCGAGGGCAACACCGGCTCGGCTGCGGCGGATGCGTTCGTGCTGCAAGACGGCAGCGCTTACTATCTGGCGTTATTCAACTATAGTCTGACATCGGCCCGGACGGTATCGCTGAGCCTTGCCCGCGCGGGACTCAGCGGCAGCGCGACTTATACCGTGAGCGATTTGTGGAGCGGCACGACCTCTACGGCATCCGGGACGCTGAACGTGCAGCTGGCAGCCGGCCAATCCAAGCTGCTGAAGCTGAATTAAGCGCAAGTTAAAGGATTGGTTGAAGAAATCCCCCGGGACACCAGTAGTCCCGGGGGATCTTTATATTCGTTCATGGGAAGCAGCAGCTAGACACAGGTGAACGATTCGATGCTTCTTAGGCTAATTCCGGAATACGCCCAGAAGCGACCGTTCCAACGATAGCCCGCCACCGACGTGCGGCCGACGAACGTAGGATAGAACCAGAAGCCGTTCCCGAAGCGAGGCCAAATGTACGTATTGCGGAATAAGCAACCTCGGATTCCCCCGGGATCGACGGCGAATGAGGATACGCCTTGCTGCGACATCGGCTGCGGCGGCGTCATCTGCGGCGGCGGAGCCGTAGGGGGTTGCTGCGGACCTTGAGGTCCTTGCGGCGGCATGAATGCCATGATCAATCACTCCTTATATGAGCATGAGTGTAATGACGAGTAATTCATACAGGACGAGCGGCAAGATCACGTCATTGTGGAAATTTTGCGTGAAGCCTCTCGGCGCCGCGTGGCCGGGCATCTTCAGGTAGAGTACCCCTTTATCGCAATGGACGATAACCCCTTCGAATACATCGCCGTCGAGCGTCTCGACGCGCACGTACCGGTTCACATGCTGCTTGCACACGTGATGGATATGATCCCGAACGGATTTCATCGACTGTTTCATATTCGTGTTGGCTTGATAGATCGTATGCTCTTGAAGGTTTGGAGAATGCATGCTCATGTAACGACCTCCATCTCTATAGTTATCCGTACACCTCATCATATGCGGAGGCCTACGCCGTGCACTGGATAACAGCCTAATTCAAAGCGAGATAGGCGGATGGGGGGCAGCCGAACGGATGCTCACGTTGCCTATTCCTTCAGCCCGCTGAGCGGAATACGAATCTGCACCGACGTCCCGATGCCGAAGCGGCTGTATATCCGAACCCCGTACTCTTCGCCGAAAGCCAGCTTGATACGGGCATCCACATTGCGGATTCCGTAACCCGAGGTGCTCTCGCCGTCCCACTCGGGCTGCAGCAGCGCCAGCTTCTCGGGCCGCATGCCCATGCCGTCGTCAATGACGTGGAGCAGGAGGATATCGCCTTCGATCTGCGCTTTCAGAATAATATTGATGCCGGCTTCGTCGTCCCAGATCGCATGGTTGATCACGTTCTCGATGAACGGCTGCAGCATGAGCTTCACGACCGGATAAGGGAGCGCGGCCTCGTCGATCCGTTCATGGATGTGGAGCAGGCCCTGGAATCGGAGCTGCTGGATCGCGATATAGGATTTCGTCAGACGGAGCTCTTCGCCGAAGCTGATGATCCGCTTGCCTTTGTTCAGCGAGATCCGGTAAAACTTCGCTAGATGCCCGACCATGTCCTGAATTCGCGTATCTTGGCTGCGGGCGGCCAACGCCGAGATGGAGGCGAGCGTGTTGTATAGAAAATGCGGATTGATTTGCGCTTGCAGCATATTCATCTCGGCTTCCTTCTTGGCGATTTCCTTCTTGTAGACCTCGTTAATGAGCGCCTTCATCCGTCCGGACATCTTGGTCATGGCGAACGAAAGCTGACCGAGCTCGTCGTGGGAGTTGTCCGGCAGCTGGATGTCGAAGTCCTCGCGTTCGATTCGCCGCGTCACCTGAAGCAGCTTTTCGATTCGTTTGGTGAACAGTCGAGCCATGATATAGATGAGCCCGATCGCGACGAGCGCTGTGGCCAGTCCGATAACGGCGATGCGGGAGAACGCGCGGTTCACGTTGCTCAGCAAGCTGTCGTAAGAGACGACCGAGACGGTCCGCCAGCCGTTATCGATCGTGTTGTAGACGACATAGACGCGTTCGCCGTTATAGGTCCCGAAGTAGCTTCCGGTCAGCCCATCGGATTGCTCCCCATGCAGCTGCGCGTACAAATTCTCGTTCAGCAGCGATTTGTCTTTGCCGGAGATAATCGTACCGTCGGCAGCCACGACGAACACCGCCTTGCTCACGTTTTCCTTCTCCATCAGCGCATAAATATCGGCCTCCGGAATGTCCAACGTCAGAATTCCGTAGGGGTAATTTAGGCTGTTGTTATCCAACTGTCTAGCCAGCACGATCCGATTGGGCTTACGTTCCTCGGTCCCTTGGGCGACCGCTTCGTTGGTCGGGTTGGTCGCGCGCATGACCGTGAAGGTGACGGAGCCGTAAGCTTTCTCCACCGCCCGGTACCACGCATTCTGCTTCATCTTCTCGTCGGCACGCCTGATGAAGACTTGATCGGCCGGGAGGGTAGGGTTAGTGGAATAGACGACCACGTCCGCAATATCGGAGTTGGTCGCGAGCAGGTTGTTGAAGGTGTTATTGATATAATCATAGGCTTCGAGATAGCCGCTCCCGCTCGAATAATCGTTCGTCAGCATCGTCTGCAGACGGCGATCGAGGTAGAGGGAGGACGATATTTTGGAATACGAGTCGAGCTTCATCTTCAGGTTGGCGCTTACCTGCCCGGTCGTCCCGGCCATCGAGTCGTACATCTGGCGGGTCAGCTCCCTGCGCATCGTCTCGTACGAGTAAGCGCCGAACAGCAGAATCGGACCGAGGGAGACCAAGCCGACGAGCGCGAACAGCTTGTTGCGCAGACGCATATGGCGGAAAGGCTTCGTTAAGATAGCAAAGATGGTGTACAGCACAGCCGATACCCTCCGGATCTTCTAGCAAATTTGCTTGCGGTAGCTGTTCGGCGTAAGGCCGGTCGTCTTCTGGAATATCGAGCAGAAGTAGGATACGTTCTCGTAACCGACGCGGCCGGCGATTTCATGGATCTTGAGCGATTTGTCGGCAAGCAGGAGCGAGGCCTGTTCCATTCGATGCTGGGTGATGACCTCGAGAATGGTCTGACCGGTCTTCTCTTTGAAGATGGTGCGAATGTAGTTCGGCGATAGATAGACTTCCCGGGCGATATCTTCGACGGTGATCGGCTTCTGGTAGGAAGTCTCGATAATCGAGCGAATTTGCCTCACGATATGCTGATGGCGGTCCTTATCTTTCTCCGACAACGCCATGATGAGGCGGTGGCACACATGCCGGACATGCTCTTCAATCTCCGCCATCGACGCGCAATTGTTCATGATTTCCCATTCGCTGTTCATCGCCGGGATCGACAATTCCTTCATCGCGGTGCCAAAATGCTGCAGCACGCCGGATACCAGCCGTACGGCCGCAGTGCGGACAAGATGCCGATGGATGCATCGGTCGCGCAGCTCCCGGAAGAAACGCGCAACTTCGGTCTCGGTCTCTTCGGATTGCTGATGACCGATAAGACGGCATAAGTGAGCACGCGTATCTTCGACCTCGATCTCCTCCGTCACCGGCGTGCGAAGACGGTCCGCTACAAGCAATGAACCAAGACCCCAGTAGAAGGCGTGATCGCTTGCCAGCTGAGCTTCCCGGAACAAGGTATAGGCATTCTCTAGACGCGCACCGGTACTCGACAACCCGATCGTCAGCCGAATCGGAAAATCATCCGCGAGCAGCAGCTGCAGCCGATCCCACATCGCTTCATCTTCTTGATCGGATTGGAATAACGCCGTGAACGTGCCGTGTTCCCAATCGAGGCATCTTCCGTTATAGCCAAGTGCGCGCAGGGATCTCGCCAGCGCGTCGCGCACGCTGCTCTGGATCGGTTCGCTGACCGGTTCGCTTGCTTCGCCCGCCGCTCCGGCATTCCCGCAGTAGCTCACGGTAAGATAGGCAGCCCGATAGGGGCCTTGGAGCGGAAAGGCGCCGCGGTCGAGCTGATGAAGGCCTGCGGCGAGGTGATTGCGGTGCTCCGGCGAATTCTCGGTCAGCAGCAGACGAAGCTGCTTGTCCTTTGCCATCTCCTCCGATTGCGCAATCAGCTTGGCTTCCTCGCATTTGACCTTCACTTTATCCATGAGCAGCGTCAGTTCTTCCATGTCGATCGGCTTCAGCAGGTAGCCGGAAGCTTCGACCGCGAGCGCCGTCTTAATATATTGGAATTCATCGTGTCCGCTCAGGAACACGATCTTCAGATGTTTGTTGAACTGCTTGGCCCGCTTGGCGAATTCCAGGCCGTCCATAATTGGCATGCGGACATCCGTAAGCACGATATCGGGGTTCAGGCGCTGCGTCAGCTCGAGCGCTTCGCGTCCGTTTTTCGCCGTGCCGATCACGCGAATGCCCATGGAAGCCCAGGGCACGCTTTCTGTGAACGCTTCCAATTCAAGTTTCTCGTCATCCACGATTAAGATCGTATACATCCGGGGCAGCCTCCTAACGTTCAGGTTTCTTCAATGTCTTCATTGTAGTAGGTCTACCGCATTTCAACAATCCTTAGCGTCAATCTCCGGCGGTTAGAGCTACGATTCGGCGGATGTTTGCATAGAAGGCGCCGCGAGAGCTCCCCTATAATTAGAGTCAATCAAGCACATTACACACTCACAAGGAGGGGCACCAATGAACACAGCAGCGGCACAAGCGAAGGCCACGCTGCCGGGAAACGGCAAGTCCGCCGGGATCGGCAAGCGGTTACGCCAGCAAAAAATGCTCTGGCTGATGATCCTGCCGGCATTCGTCTGCACGCTATTCTTCTCGTACGGCCCGCTGTTCGGCCTGTATATGGCATTCATTAATTATCAGCCGGGCGGTTCGTTCTTCACGTCGTTCTTCCACAGCGAATTCGTCGGGCTGCAGTGGTTTCGTTACTTCTTCACGAACGGGGACTTCTGGATCATCATGCGCAACACGCTGGCGCAGAGCTTGCTCAGCCTGTTATTCGGCTTCCCGGCGCCGATCATTCTGGCGCTAGCGATCAATGAGGTGCGGAGCGGGGCGTTCAAGAAGCTTTTTCAGACCGTATCGTATCTGCCGCACTTTATCTCGTGGGTAATCGCGGCGAACATCATCATCACGCTGCTGTCCTCGGAAGGTCTGGTCAATAAGATCCTGATGGTGCTGCATCTGACCGATGAGCCGATCGCGTTCTTCCAGAACGGGCATTACTTCTGGTGGATCATCGCTTCGTCCAACACGTGGAAGGATATGGGGTTCAACGCCATCATGTATCTGGCCGCCATCGCCGCGATCAATCCCGAACTGTATGAAGCGGCCAAAGTCGACGGAGCCTCGCGAATGAAGCAAATGCTGTACGTGACGCTGCCCGCGCTGAAGCCGACGATCGTGATCCTGCTCATCCTGGCGGTCGGCGGGGTGCTGAATGCCGGATTCGACCAGCAATATTTGTTACAGAATGACCTGGTGCTTCAATACTCCGACGTTATCGACACCTATACGTACCGGTACGGCTTGCAGAACAGCATGTTCTCGTACGCTTCGGCCGTCGGATTGTTCAAGTCGATCGTGGCATTCGTCCTGGTGCTGACCGTGAATCATATCGCGAAGAAGGTCAATGACCAATCGCTGTTCTAGCAGGCGGCTCGCTTAGAGAAAGGAAGAGGTTTCATGAGAAGCAGAAGCATGGGGGATATCATCTACACCGGCGTCGTTTACGCGTTCTTGATCGCCGTGCTGTTCGCCACCTTCTATCCGTTCTGGAACGTGCTGGTCCTGTCGGTCAACAGCGCTTCCGATACGATTAAAGGCGGGATTTATTTCTGGCCGAGGGAGCTGAGCTTTACGAGCTACCGCGAAATTCTGACAGACGGCGAGATTCTTCATTCGGTCGGCGTCACCGTCGCCAGAACGGCAATAGGCACGCCGCTGACGGTCCTTGTCATCAGCTTGCTGGCTTATCCGCTCAGCAATCGGGAGCTGATGCTCCGCAAGCCGATCACGCTGTATTTTATCTTCACGATGTACTTTAGCGGAGGCTTGATTCCCTACTACATGGTGCTGAAGAACCTGCAATTGATCGATTCGTTCTGGGTCTTCATTCTGCCCGGACTGATGAATGTGTTCTATATGATTCTGATCCGGACGTATATCGAAGGATTGCCGGGAGAGCTGGTCGAATCGGCCAAAATCGACGGCGCGAATGACCTGCATATTTATTTCCGCATCATCCTGCCGTTAACGCTGCCGGTGCTGGCAACCATTGCGCTATTCACGGCGATCGGTCACTGGAATGCCTGGTTCGATTCCTACGTGTTCACTTACAATCCCGATCTGAAGACCTTGCAGGCCGTGCTGGTCAAAATCCTCAATCAATACCAGACCGGCAGCATGGTATCCGACGCCCAGAAGATGGCCGACTCCGCCAAGCGGCTCGCGGTCTCCTCGGATACGATCCGGATGGCCGCCACGATGGTCGCGACGCTGCCGATCGTGCTGGTGTACCCGTTCCTGCAGCGGTATTTTGTCAAAGGGATGACGCTCGGCGCGGTGAAAAGCTAGATCGGTATAGGGCAAGGAACGATCATAACGCAGCAGATCTTGAGAGGGGGAATGCCGCCCAAGCAGGCTAATCGGGCATACGGATCGAACTTAAGGTAAGTAGAGGTTGTGACGCAACGATTACGAACATAGGGGGATACACGCATGACCAAAATACGCGTACTTTCCGTGGCGATGTCGCTCGTGCTCGCCGGCTCGATGCTGGCCGCATGCGGCAATAATACAGGCAATGGCGGGAATAGCGGTAACGCAGACAATACGACGAACAATGCAGCAGATTCGGGCAATGCAGGCGATACGACGAAACCGTCCGAACCGATCACGCTGACGTTCTTCGACCAGAATACAGGCGAGTCGTTCACCAATCCGGTTGCCCAAGAGATCATGAAACGGACCGGCGTGAAAGTCGAGATCCAGCAGCCGACCGGCAATCCGGCGGAGAAGCTGAACCTGATGCTCGCAAGCGGCGATCTGCCGGACATCATCCTCATGAGCCGCGGCGGCGATCTCGTGAACAAATATATTGCAGCCGGCGCAATCATTCCGCTCAACGATCTGCTCGATCAATACGGTCCAGACGTGAAAAGCATGTATGGCGACATCCTGAAGCAAACGCGCCATACGGACGGCAAGAACTATTATCTATCCAACTGGTATGGGCTCGATAACGATCCGGTATTCGGCGTGCAGATGCGCAAAGACGTGCTCAAGGAGCTCGCGCCGGATAAAGCGGAAGGCGGCCAGCCGTTCACGACCGAGGAGTTCGAGGCGCTGCTGAAGAGCTACAAGGAGAAGTATCCGAGCGTAGACGGCAAGGCGTCGATTCCGCTGACGCTCAACGGCGAGAATATGGGCGCGGTGCTCGGCACGTTCAAAGGCATGTGGGGCTTGAAAACGTATTTCGAAGATAACGGCACGCTGAAGTTCGACGTGAAAGATCCGAAGTACCGCGAAATGATTCTCTATATGAATAAGCTCTACCGCGATGGCTTGATCGACAAAGATTGGGCGGTGAGCAAGACGCAGACATGGGAGCAGAAGATCGCCAACGGCATCGTCTTCTCGACGCCTGCAGCCTATTGGGATCTCGGCAATGCCAATGGCGCGCTGAAAAAATCCGGCGGCGACGATAGCCAATTGTATGCCTACAAGGTGGTAGCGCCAGGCGTCGATCCGGCCAAGACGACATACGGCCCGCGCAGCCCGCTCGGCTGGGATGCGATCGCGATCACGAAGAACAACAAGCATCCGGAAGAAACGATGAAATTCATTAACTTCCTGGCAAGCGAAGAAGGCCAATACCTGCTCATGTATGGTATCGAGGGTACGCACTGGGATATGAAAGACGGCAAACACGTCCCTCGCGAAGAGCTGCTGCAGGGGCTGAAGGACGACTGGGCCGCAACGACCAAAACGAACGGCGTCCGCTACTGGACCTGGTTCGTGAAGAACGGCGTCGGCTCCGACGGCACGCCATACGATATCGGCCGTTACAACCGCGGCGAGATCGATCAGATGGCGATCAAGAACCTGCTTGATTCCGTCTGGGATACGTCGCCATACGACAACCTCGGACCGGAAGGCGGCACGCCGGAATCGCTGAACTACCAGAAAATTCAAGATATCATGAAGCAATCGCTGACGAAAATCATCATCTCCGGCAGCGAAGCTGAAGCCAACGCAAGCTTCGACGCGATGCTGGCGTCCATGAAAGCAGCGGGCGACGAGAAAGTGGAAGCCGTGATAACGGATAACTTTAAGAAGCGGCAGGAGTTGTGGAAGTAAGCGTAATGGCTTGCGTGTGTGGTAAAGCACACGCAGCATTGCGCTCAGTAGATATAAAGGGGCACAAGATTTCACGCTTGGCCCCTTTTGTCATTTTGCCAAACAAGATGAGGAGGATCATGGGATGAGCAAAGACGTAGCAACGACAAGCGTGCAGACGACGATCGGCTTGGATGCCGTCACAGCGGATAATGGGATCGTTCGGCTAGCGATCAGCCTTACCGATGGCACCTATGAGCTGGCGTGGCAGAACGGAGACCGGATCACAGGCGCGTCGGGAGCGGTGAAACTGGACAGCGGGCTTCGACATACGACGGACTATGCACAGCATCTGGCAACAGTGGCGCCGACCGACGAAGCTTTAGGACGAGGAGCAACGGTCACGGTCACGCACGAGGCAGCCGGATATCCGACGATGGAGCAGCAATTCACGGTCTACGAGCAGACGCCTTTCGTGACGGTACGGCTTACCGTGCGCGAGCTCAATACAACCGTTCAGACCAACTATATCGCACCGGTATTCGTGACCGCGGACGCAGGCGGATCGTTACAGGCAGCTGCAGACGGCGAAGCTCTGCGCGCGCTCCTTATTCCGTTCGATAATGACAAATGGGTGCGCTACGAGTCCATCGAACTGCCAGGTTCCGTCGAAAGTTACGAAGCGTCGGCGATCTATGACGCTGTAACGAGACGGGGGCTTGTCGTCGGATCGTTAACGCACGATACGTGGAAAACCGGTCTTCGCATTGCAGGCGATACCGCGAGCGCGGCGAATTGGCTGGAGGTGTTCGGCGGTGCGGCCGGCGAATTGACCCGGGACTCGATTACGCATAGCGAGGTAATCGGCGATACGGTGACATCTCCGCTAATCTTCATCGGCTCCTATGACGACTATCGCGAAGGGCTCGAAGCGTTCGGTAAGGCGAATGCGAAGGTCACGCCGGCGCTTGCCTGGGAAGGGGGCGTTCCGTTCGGCTGGAACAGCTGGTCGGCAGCGGCCGATAAGCTCGATTATGACCTGTACGTGAAGACGTCGGACTTCTTGCACGGCATCCGGAACGATTTTCACAATGAGGGCGTTGTGTATATCAACTTCGATTCGTTCTGGACGAGTCTGAGCGAGGAGCAATTGACCGACGCAGTCGCGCATGTGAATGCCAACGGGCAGAAGGCGGGCATCTACTGGACGCCGTTCACGTTCTGGGGGAACAACTTCGATCAAGCCGTCGAAGGGACGGACGGCGCTTACGCGTATCGGGATTTGCTGCTCCGCGACCGGGCAGGCAACGTGCTGCCCAGCTTGGACGGCGGTCTGTCCATCGATCCGACGCATCCGGGCAATCTGCTGCGGACGGAATATCATTTGAGCCGATTCGTCGAATGGGGATTCGAATATGTGAAGCTCGATTTTCTCGGCCATGGCGCCGTGGAAGGGAAGCATTACAATACTTCGATTCAGACGGGGATTCAGGCTTATAATTTCGGAATGGCGGTTATCCGCGATCGGCTTGCTCCGGAGCTCATCGGGCGGCCGTTCCATATCAACCTCTCGATCGCACCGCTGTTCCCTTATCAATACGGACACAGCCGGCGTATCTCCTGCGACGCTTTCGGCTTGATCGCTGACACCGAATATATGCTGAACGCCTTGACTAACGGCTGGTGGATGAATGATGCGCTCTACCGGTTCAATGACCCGGATCATACGGTCCTCTATAAGAGCTTTAATCAAGAATCGACGGCTTATCATGAAGGACGCAGCAGGTTAACGGCCTCGGTCGTTGCCGGAACGGTCATGTTGATGGGCGATGATTTCCGCAATGAAGAAGCTCGGAAGCGGGCGGAAGAATGGCTGTCGAATCAGGACGTCTTGCGCCTTGCGCGTAAGGGGCAGACGTTCGTGCCGGTAGAGGGGAATTCGTCTGCAGGCGCATCCGATCTATTCCTGCTTCGAACGTTAGAAGACGATGCTGTAATCGTCTATCTCGCTGTATTCAACTACGACCGCGAGCGGAAAGCGGAACGGGCGATCGCCCTGGATCGAATCGGATTGTCTCCCAAGACGGAACGCTTTGCCATTCAAGAACTGTGGAGCGGTGAGGCATATAGCGTATCGAGCGGATTCCGCGTTGAACTTGAGCCCATGGAATCCAAGCTGATTCGCATCGCAGAGGAATAGGCCCACGACGGTGTAATGGGCACATAAGAAAATGGGGGAAGATTCTGAAGCCGAACAGGCAACAGGGTCTTCCTTTATTTTTGGCTAGACTCCTGTGCCTGTCTCCGATATAAAGCGGGCGGAGTACCGTTGTGCTCGCTGAACACGCGAGTAAAATAATGGACCGAGCCGAAGCCGGTCACGTCCGCGATCTGTTTCACGGAGAGTTCAGAGTACCGCAGCAGCCTTTCCGCTTCGCGGAGCCGATACGTCTGGACATAATCGGTGAACGACAAGCCAAGCTCCTGCTTGAACAATCGGGCGAGATGGCGCGAGGATAGATAACAATGTTGAGCGAGCTCCTCTAATTGCAGCGATTGTCCGATGTTGTCCTGGATGAATTTCTCGGCGATCGCGATGACCTTCGATCCGGATCGCGGTTTCCTGGACATGGAAGGCGCTTCGTTCCCGAGGAAAGTCCCGGGGAACATGGCGAGCAAAGCATGCGTCAGCCGATCGAAGAGAAACCGCTCCGACTCTGCGGCTTGCATGGCATAGCCGCAGAGCGACAGCCATAGCAGCACCAGCGGGTCGTCTTGCGCATGATGGCGAACGAGCGGCCCTGCTGAGGCCAACCGGGCGAAGCGGTCCTGCCATGCCGGATTGGTGCCGAAGGCATTGATCTCGAAGCCGATCCAGATGAGCGACATCTGCTCGTTGCGGATCTGATGCATAACATGGGGGCGGGAGAGGAAGAGAGTCCCAGGCGCCAAAGGGAAGACATGCGAATCTTCGATATATTCGCCGCTCCCGTCCAGCACATAACAGGCCTCGAAGAACGAGTGCAGGTGCGCGTTATTCGTCCGGTGACGCTTGGCGGCTCCCCAATAATGGACGAGGAAGGCCAGCTGATCGTCAGCCGGTTTGTGCACGGCATCTTGCAGAATCGTAATGGATTGCTCGATCGTTTCATTTTCCACGGTAGGCACCTCGCAGGAAATAATGTCCGAATGTGACAAAAGGTTGGTCGTACGGTGAAAAGACGCCAAGCGCCATGAATCGTATGATAAGACTTAAGGAAGAACTTATTGCCAAGAAGGAGAGATATAGATGATTTCATCACAAGAAGCCGAATTTTACAAGGAAAACGGTTATTTGCTCGTCCGAGGCGTCTTCAGTCCCGATGAAGTGGAGCAAATGCGCCATGCCGTTGAACGCACGATCCAGAAAGCGGCTGCCGCCAAATTCGATGACAATCATGCGTGGCAAGGCGACTTCATACCGGCCGATGAGCTGAAGAAGTTGGTGTTGAAAGGCTTCCATGACCTTCAGTTTCATGATGCGAGTTTTACGCGGGCCGTCGCCCATCCGAACATGGTGGCCGTGCTTAAACAGCTGATCGGACCGAACGTGCAGCTCCATCATACCAAGATGCTCGTGAAACCGCCGGAGAAGGGCGCCGCATTCCCGATGCACCAGGATTATCCGTATTTCCCCCATGCGAATCATTCCATGCTCGCAGCCAGCGTTCACCTGGACAATGCCGATGAAGAGAACGGCTGCTTGCGCGTCATACCCGGCTCGCATAAGGAAGGACCGCTGCCGCATGTCGGACGTCATTACTTGAATCACAAGGAGTATCCGATCGATCTCGGAACTGCGCAGCCTGCCCAAGCCGGCGACGTACTCTTCTTCAATTATTTGACGATTCACGGTTCCGACGTGAACCGCAGCACCCGTCCGCGCCGCAATGTGCTGTTCCAATACCGGGATCCCGCGGATCCGCCGACTGCGGAGACGCATTACGACTGGGGCATGGGCATGATGGTGTCCGGCGAAGATCCGGCCTATCGCCGATATGAAGTGAGTGTCGCGATCAAATAACGACGGATGGAACTGCAACCGCTTACTGATCTATCCGCTATCCTAAAAAAATGGATTACCCCCAACGCCGATCTGGCGATGGGGGTATTTGTATTGTAATCGCGAAATTAGCGGGAGCTGGCGACAATTGCGCTTACGGGCTGCAACAGGGCGATGAACAGTCCGCCGACAACCGACCGGTTCTGGAAGCCGATCTGCTTGCCCGTGACCGTATCGTACCAATCGGTAAACGGCACGCGGCTCTCCGTCTCGTGCTGCGCCAGCCAGAGCGGCGCGATGAGCGTCTCGAATTCCGCCTGCGACTTGGCCAGCGTGGCGCTCCATACGAGCCAGTCGGACTTCGTATAGGAGTTGCGGCTGTCTAGCGGCGTGCCGTACACATTTTGCCGGGCGATGTAGTGCGCGACTTCCGCTTCCGCGATCTCGCATGGGAACAGCTTAAGGTCGAGAAGGCGATCCCATACCAAATTATATTTCAAGCTCCATGATTCTGGCGAGCTGTCGAAAGTGAGCTTGTAATGATCGCCGGCCTTAGCCATCACGACCCACTGCTCAGCCATCTGCTTCGCCGCTTGACGGTAGGTATCGGCTTCTTGTTCGCCAATCATGTCGCACAGCAGAGCGTAAGCGCCGATGCCTGCAATGGCCTTGATCGACAGATTCGCATTATGCGCCAGATGCCCGGCAAAATCATCCGTGCACAGCTGATTATCCGGATCGAGGCCATGTGCGCTCAGATACCCGGCCCACTTGGTCAGCAGATCCCAATGCTCACGGGCAAAATCCCCGTTCCGTTCATACGCGCAGACGGCCGCGGCCATGAGCAGCATATTGCCGCATTCTTCGATCGGCATCTGGAATTCGAGCTTGTTCTCGCCGTATACTTGCCCGTTCGCCTTCGGATAACAGCCGACATCGTGAGGCGCGAAGTCGAAGGTCCAATCCTCAGAGGCGGCATACCGGAAGATCGGCCTCATCATACCTTTGACCAGCTCCGGATTGTAGAGCAGGAACAGCGGAATCGACGGATAGCTGACGTCGACCGTAGCGATACAGCCGTTGCTGAAGTTTTCTTTGGAGAAAAAGAGGACGCTGCCGTCCCGGTCGCTCACGAGCTTGTGAGCAGCGATGGCCTGCCGATAAGCGAGCGATAGGAGATCGGCGTATTTGGCGCCCCCGGCTTGCTGGCTATCTTGCTTGAGCCTGCGGTTGAACGCTTCGCATCTAGCTTGAATCGCGTCATAGTCGCGCATGGCCGATACAAGCATATCCTCGAACGACTGACCGCTCCTGCGCCAGTAAGCCTGAAGCGGCGCGCCGAAATATTCGATCGACAGAATGTCGTCATAAGCGGCAGCCACGTAGGCGGAGCTAGGCTGCGACTCCACGACGCCAAGATCAATTGCCGTCGCCATGACCGGCCAATTGTCGGAGATGGAACGGGATATGCCGGTTTCTTCGTGCTCCGGCAAGCTGCCTTGCTGCGCAAAATGCTGCCTCATCGCGCTTGCGCCAATCGCGGTCTCGACTTGCTCCGATTGCCGAACAGCCAGATAGGCGTAACCCCAATCGATTCGGGTATCATCGCCGACGCGTGCCAGAATCGGCTGATCCTCCGTGCCCATGCTCAGCGCGGCGATCGTATCGCCGATCAGCTTGCGCGACCAGCTTACCGCCTGATCGGCGGCGTGAACGCAAGCTTCGCCGGATAGATCCAGATACAGCTTCACCCGATGCGGGGCGCCGTCAGTCGAGCGCCCGCGGAATGAAATGTATGTAACGGGGCGTGAGAGCAGCTCCAGATCGTCGAGCAGCAGCGGCGTCGTGAATTGAACGTCAAGCGCAATGCCACCGGCCGTGAACGTATAGGTGGTGGTAAGCGGATCGACGTTCAAGCTAGTCTGCTCCATAGCCGGCGTTGCTTCTAGTTCCGGCAGATCCGTATCGGCTAGGCCGATTCCTCCCATGAATCGATAGGCTTGGTCGTCAATGCGGATCAACCCGCACATGCTGTTGCGTTTGCCCGTCCAATGAACGGTGTGGGCATCGGTTAATCGGTCGGCCGGCGACCAAATGCTGAAGTACGGATCGACGGTAATAAGCGGCACGGAGGCCGGACGGAATGCGGTAGACAACGACAATCTCTCCTTTGAGCTGCAAAATAACCCCTGAAAAGCAGAAAGTAGCGCAGGTATCTTGCTTAACTGAGGACGATGCGAATCAGGCCAAACAATCGGAGAGGGTCTAAGCCCCGTCCGATTGTCGCCATTATGAATTTTGATCGATTTTGACTTCGATTACTTCGCCTGAAGTCCGTTCGCTTCACGGACGAGCGCAAAGTATTGATCAGCCAGCACGGCCTCGAATTCCGGTCCGAGCGATTCCTGCAGCCCGGCCACATCGGAAGGCGTCATGCTCCAAGCGAGCAAACCGAGCGAGACGAAGAGCGGCGACTTGCCGTCCCAGTTTTCTTTGGCACGATCGAGAATGGCCTTGCCGTCCTGCGCGGTGCTGATGCCCTGAATGGTAGATACAGGGAGGTTGCCGTTCAGCACTTCGATGCCGTAACGGTCTTCCCAGCTGAGGAATACGCCAGGCG
The DNA here is from genome assembly GCF_014192105.1 of Paenibacillus phyllosphaerae. Taxonomy (GTDB): domain Bacteria; phylum Bacillota; class Bacilli; order Paenibacillales; family Paenibacillaceae; genus Paenibacillus_Z; species Paenibacillus_Z phyllosphaerae. Next base: position 134,879 of record NZ_JACHXK010000008.1, read on the forward strand.
CCCGGTATTCTTCCGCATACGCCTTGGCCTTGGCTTCGCTAAGCGGTACGTTCTGGCCGTCGATCCGGTTCAGCACATACGGGATCGTCATCCCGGTTTTCTTCAGATAGCTGTACGTCTGCTTCAGGTAAGGCGCGAACGTGCTGTCCGGCCAAGCATTGGCATAGAAGTAACCGGCGCCGGAAGGACCGGAGATCAGCAAATCGTTCTCTGTCGCGGTATTGAGGTAGTGGTTCAGGATTGCCGGCGCGCCATCGTACAGGAGCGGGCTCGACGTCCAGTTCAGCGGCACTTGTCCGCGGCTCGGATCATCCCACAGAACACGCATCCGGTGCTGATTGTATTGGAAGTTGTCGCCTTCGCTGAACGTATAAGTGACATAGATTTTGTTCTCGAGCTTCGGCGTCTTGGCTGGCTTCGGCGGGTTCGCGGCAGGCGTCTTCGCGGAGAAGACGGTCAAGTTGCTGAACCAGTCCGCCGCCAGTACATAGACGCTGTGGCGGGAGGTGATTTCAACGGAATTGAATTCGCCCTCCACGTCGTTGCTGAACCAGCCTAAGTAAGGCGTGCCAGGCTCGACGTCGGAGAGGATCTTCTCGAACAGTTCGCGCTGTTCAGGTACGTTCGAATCCAGCCAGAACACCATCGCTTTATTCGCGACGGCGTAATCGCGGAGATAGCCGTACGGTTCCTTGTGTTCCGAAGACAGAGGCTGAACGTTCCCGGCCGATACCTTGTATTGGTTCCACATATCGACGGAGGCGGTCAGCTGCTTCGTGCCGGCAGGCGGAGTGAAGCGGTATACGAAGTAACGGCCATTATCGGCAAAACGATGTCCGCCGTTGCCGGAAGAAACTTGGGAGTTCTGGCGGTCATACAGGAATTGCTCTTCCTCCGGCGTGCCCGGGATGAACTGAGCGATCGTCTCCCCGTCGGCTTGGACCGTCACTTCATGGACGGCAGTGCCCCAGCCGTCTTGCGTGAACGCATCGTCGAACCGGAGATAGACGTCCGACTGGCCCAGGAACGAAGTCAGGTCCAGATCGTACACGTCGCGGTTCTTGCCGTCGCGCTCTTGCGTCGTGTCCTCGGCGATTGTCTTGAACGAAGCCGGCATACCGCCCGGAATGCGAATGGACGTGTCCGGACTTAATCCGACGAGCATCCGGTGCGAGGTCTGATCCCACAGGTTCTCGAACTGCCATGTGTACGCATCCATACGGTCTTTGAACTTGCCCTGCAAATCTTCCAGCACATTCAGATTGTAAGGCGATCCGGTCAGCTTGGCTGCGAGCGCTGGACTGGCCACGACGGCATCCTTCAACCCGGCAAGCGTCGTCGCGACATTGATCGAGTCGGGGACGTTCGGATCGTAGACGATGATGCCTTTAATCTCCTTGCTGAACATGTTGAAGATGTCCCAGTAGTTATCGCGTACCTTATAAGTAACGTCGAGGTCGTTAAGCCACGTGAACTTGCCTTCTTCCTTGCTCTCGAGCAAGTACACGCGAGGCTCTTGGCGATTCACGATCCCTTGCAGCGTGGCCATCAAGATTTTCTCGTCGCCCGGCGCATCGTAGATGTCCGCGACTTCTAGCCGCTTGGCTTTGGCGAAGGTAGGGAGTGCCTGATCCTTCGGCCAAGAGATGGAACTTGTTGGCTTACCGGATCCTTGAACGGCGGTTGATTCTGCTGTTGCGCCGGACGTGAAGGATAGCGTACATACGATTGCCAGACTGACGGCCGTGAGCTTTCGAATCACGATTGAACACCTCATCTTATCGTGGTATGGTGGAACTTGGTCTAGCAGAACAGCTGACTAACCCTCGCAATCCCACCTCCTTCATGTCTGTTACCGTTAGGAATCGAAGATGATCTCCTCACAAGTCATATTAAATATATATTACATAGATAATTCAAGTGTTTCGACAAAACTTTTCACAAAATATGCTGTTTGACCTTCTTTTTAGACCGAGTAAACTGGGAGTTATGGGTGTGTGTGATACGCATCGCAGCTCGAAATTGCGGCTTATTACCTGTTTCCGAGTCTGTGGAACAACTGTTGCATAACTGGAGCGGGGAATATATTATATATATAAATATCTGACAGAAGATTGGTGATGGGAATGAATACGAACGATCGAGTTCCGCTCTATCAGAAGATCCAGGATTATATCCGCGAGTTGATCGATTCCGCCGGTCTGAAGGAAGGCGAGCGCATCCCGACGGAGAAAGAATTGATGGAACGTTTCAATGTAAGCAAAATCACCGTCGTTAACGCGCTGACCGGACTTGCGAACGAGAAGATTATTACCCGCGTGCCGGGCAGAGGCAGCTTCGTCAGTGACAGAAAGACGGCAGAAGCCGCGGAATACGCGGGTTCGACGGCTTCCGCCGCAGCTCCTGCGCAAGTATCGGCTTTGGGGGGCTCGGCTTTGCCATTTGCCGGTGATCGGACTGTGCGCACAGGCATTATCGGTCTTGTCATGCCTTCCATCTACGATTTCTTCGCGATCCGCTTATTGGACGGCATTCGCAATGCGGCGGAGGATAAGGGCTACCGCATTATGATTCTGTTCTCGGACGGCGATCTGGCGAAGGAGAAGGATGCGATTAAGACGTTGAAAGCCGTTGGGGTGGAAGGGCTGCTCATCTTCCCGGTCGATGAGGAGCAGTACAACGAAGAGATATTGACGATGAAGTTCACGGGCTTCCCGTTCGTGCTGATCGACCGTTATTTGCCCGGCGTGGAGACGCATTATATTGCGGCTGACGGGCGGATCGGCACGAGCCTTGCCGTGGATCATCTATGGGAACTCGGTCATCGGGAAATCGCGATCTGTTCGGATTCGCCGCTTCAGACCGTTACCGTGCAAGAGCGGATCGAAGGGTATATGAATGCGCTGAAGAACAAAGGCGCGCTAATCAATCCTGCCCACATGATTACGGATTTCACGGTCGAGAGCGTCAATCTTCAGGACGTGAAGTCGCATCCGCTGTACCGGTATATCGCCAATAAGATGGCGACGGCTTATATCACGCTGAACGGACGCCTCGCCGTGCAGATCTACCAGATGGCGAAGCATGCCGGACTTACGGTACCGGGCGATCTGTCCATCGTCAGCTTCGATGACCCGACTTCGATCGTCGACGAGTTCAGCTCGTTCACCCACATCAAGCAATTCGAGTATGAGATGGGTTTCCAGGCCGCGGAGAAGCTGATCGAAGTCATTCAGGGCGGCGGCACAACAACCGGCAAGTATACCAAGACGCTGATCGAGCCTGAGCTCGCGGTACGTCAAACTTCGGGACCGCCTAATTGAAGCTAACGATTGGAACGCAAACCAATGAGCTTTTAGCTCAATGCTGCATGCCAAGTCTCACGACTTGGTACGCAAACCAATGAGCTTAACACCTCCAGTTTCCCCACTTGGGAGCTGGAGGTTTTTTTTTTTTTTTTGTGTGCGCAAAAAAAGCTATTGGGAAATTTTTAAAATCATATTGAATATATATAATATTTATATTATATTCGTGTTGAGCCACCAGCGAAAAGGAGACGGGGAACCAATGCCATATGAAATCATTAAGCCCGAGCAATTGCGCGCCATGCTGGACCAGCTCCAGTCGCATATCTATCAGCCGGTCGCTCCGTTAAACGTTACGGCTTGGGTGACGGCGGAGCCGGTATCCTATGAAGCGCGTGCGACAGGGCGCAGATTAGAGCTTGTCCCCGGAGAGCGGTGGGGCGAATTATGGGATTGCGCATGGTTTCACTTCAGCGGCGCCGTGCCGCCTTCCGCCGTGGGCGAGAAGGTCGTGCTGCTCATAGACGTGAACGGCGAGGTATGCCTCGTCGATGAAGAAGGTACGCCGGTGCAAGGCCTGACGAATATTAACTCCGAATTCGACTATTCGCTCGGCAAGCCGGGTAAGCGGGTCGTTCCCCTCAGCGATTCGGCAGACGGAACCGAGAAGATCGATCTGTGGGGCGATGCCGGCTGTAACGATCTGTTCGGCCGCTATCGGAGCGGGACGTTGAAGGAAGCGGTCGTCGCGATTTGCCGGGAAGAGGTGCGGCAGCTGTATTACGATGCCGAAGTGCTGCTCGAGACGGCGGAACATCTACCGGCCGGTTCGGCACGCCGGTCGCGTATATTCAAATCGTTGTATGACGTATCGCTACTGCTGACCGACTTGGCTGAAGAGCGCGTCGCAACGGCTCGCGGAATCCTGCAGGAACAGCTCGCCAAGCGAGGCGGCGACCCGGTGGTGACGATCAGCGCAATCGGGCACGCGCATATCGATCTGGCCTGGCTGTGGCCGATCCGCGAGACGATCCGCAAAGGGGCGCGAACCTTCTCGACCGCGCTGCACATGTTGGAGCGTTATCCGGACTATGTCTTCGGCGCGAGCCAGCCCCAACTTTACGAGTGGATGAAGCAGCATTATCCGAGACTGTACGAACGCGTCAAGGCCAAAGTTCAGGAAGGCCGCTGGGAGCCGCAGGGCGCCATGTGGGTCGAGTCGGATACGAACGTGCCCGGAGGCGAATCGCTCGTGCGTCAAATTCTGTACGGCAAGCGCTACTTCATGCAGGAGTTCGGCATGGAGATGAAGTCGCTGTGGATGCCGGACGTGTTCGGCTATACGGCGAGCCTGCCGCAAATTCTGAAGAAAGCCGGAGTCGATTACATGATGACGCAAAAGCTCTCATGGAGCGTCTACAACCGGCACCCGCATCACACCTTTATGTGGGAAGGCATCGACGGCTCCCAGGTGTTGACCCATATGCCGCCTGAAGATACGTATAACAGTCCGGCCGCTCCGCGATCGATCGCGAAGGCGGAGAACGGCTATCTCGATAGTTCCGTATCGGATCGCGCGCTCATGTTGTTCGGGATCGGCGATGGCGGGGGAGGCCCGGGCGAGGAGCATCTGGAACGGCTTGCGCGGGAAAAGAATTTGCTCGGCTTAAGCCCCGTCGAGCAGGAGCCGTCGGCTCGATTCTTCGAGCGGCTTGCGGAAGGGCATGGACGTTACCAAGTCTGGCGCGGAGAGCTCTATCTCGAGAAGCATCAAGGGACGTTGACGAGCCAAGCCCGGAACAAGCGCTATAACCGGAAGCTGGAGAAAGCGCTGCGCGAGCTAGAATTCGCTGCCGCCCTGGCGCAACTGACCTCAGGTCTGCCCTATCCGGCCGAAGCGCTCGAGCAGATATGGAAGGAAGTGCTGTTGTACCAATTCCATGACATCCTGCCCGGTTCGTCGATTAAGCGAGTGTACGACGAATCGTTGGAACGCTATGCGCTGCTGGAAGAGAAGGTCGAGAAGCTTGTCGCTTCCTCGTACGAGGCGGCATCCGTCGGCATGGAAAGCGCTGTCGTATTCAACTCTTTGCCATGGGAACGGGTGGAGTGGCTGAACCGGGAAGGAAGTTGGCATCTTGCGCGTGTACCGGCAATGGGCTATGCGAAGCTGCCTGGACCGGCGGAATCCATCCCGGAAGTGGAAGTATCTGAAGAAGGACGAAGGATCGAGAACGAGCTGCTTGTCCTCGTTTTCAACGATGACGGCGAGATCGTCTCGATGGTCGACAAAGAGCAGGGGCGAGAACTTGTGAAGCCGGGATATACGCTGAATCGGCTGCGCGTGTACGCGGACAGCGGGGATGCATGGGATTTCCGCCAGGACTACCGCCTGACCGGTGCCAAACGGCTGGCGCTGCGCCATATCGAGGCTTTCGCGGACGGTCCGACCGCAGGTTTCGTCATGACTTATGCCTTTGGTCAATCCGAGCTGGTTCAGCGTGTTACGATAATGTCGGGCAGCCGGCGGGTCGATTTTGCCACAGAAGTCGATTGGAAGGAAACCGGCCAGATGCTGCGGACTTCTTTTCCCTTGCAGATCCGCGCCGACAGCGTGAGCTGCGATATTCAGTTCGGTTATCTGAAGCGGCCGACGCATCGCAATACGATGTGGGATTACGCGAAGGACGAAATCTGCGCCCATCATTATGCCGACTTGTCAGAACCGGATTATGGCGTCGCCCTGCTCAATGATTGCAAATACGGCCACCGTGCCGAGGATGGCGAGCTCGATCTGAACTTGCTGCGCAGTCCGTCCTATCCCGATCCGGAAGCAGACCGGGCAATGCATACCTTCACGTATTCGCTGTTTCCGCATCCAGGGGATCATGTCGAGGCGCAAGTGAACCGACGCGGCTATGAGCTGAATATTCCGCTTCGAATTGCAGTGGCGCAGGCGTTACCTGTTCAAGTTGGAGAAGGCGCGAATTCGACGGCACAGCCTAGACAGGCGGCGGAGTTGGCGGCATCGGCAGCGCCGGAAGGACTTACCGTCGCGTGTGATTCATTCCTGCTACCAAGCCATCCGCATGTCATGATCGAAGCGGTGAAGCGTGCCGAGGACGGCGATGCGCTTATCGTCCGGCTCTATGAGACGGCAGGCACGAGACTGACGACGAAGCTGCAGGCCGGGTTTACCTATGCAAGCGCGTGGCTGACCGATTTGATGGAAGAGAAGCTGGAGATTCTGCAGGTCGAAGAGGATGGGACGGTTGCGTTCGCGATGGACCCGTTCGAGATCGTTACCGTGAGATTGGAGAAGCCTGCGCTTCACCGTTAATGGAGGATTGGCGGATCTCGAGGCGTCTGCTCTCCCTGAAACAGGCGCTTCCTACTGCCGCATGCAACCGATTCAAGTCGCAAGAGAGGAGAAGTCGCCATGAATGAAACGCTGCTGTGGAAAAGAATTTGGCGGCACAAGCTGCTTTACTTGTTCATGCTGCCGGGCATCGTCTGGTTTTTCTTATTCTCTTACGTCCCGCTATACGGCATTCAGGTGGCGTTCCGGGATTTCACGTTCTCGGGAGGGTTCACCGGGAGTCCGTGGGCAGGCATGAAATACTTCCAGCAATTCTTCGACTATTATCAATCCAGCGCATTGATCCGCAATACGATTATCATTAGCGCGCTCAAGCTTCTTATAGGCTTCGCGATGCCGATCTTGCTCGCTATATTGCTGAACGAAGTACGTCAGCTCAAGTTCAAGAAAACGGTGCAGACGCTGTCCTATCTGCCGTATTTCGTCTCCTGGGTAGTCGTCGTAACGCTCATGCAGCGCCTGCTCACGCCATACGGGGGACCTGTCAATGATCTGCTTACTTCAATCGGTCTATTGAAAGAGCCGATTCAGTTCTTGAACAATACGACCTGGTTCTATCAGATTATTGTCGGCTCGGACATCTGGAAGAACATCGGCTGGAATTCGATCATCTACATGGCGGCAATGGCCGGAATCGACCAGCAGTTGTATGAGGCGGCGAAGATCGATGGAGCGGGACGGTTCCGCCAAATTTGGCATGTGACGCTCCCCGGCATCCGCAATATTGCCGTCATTCTGTTCATTCTGGCAACCGGCAGCCTGATGAGCGCAGGCTATGAACAGCTGCTTCTTCTTAACGGGCCGGCCACCGCAGCGATCGGCAGCGTGCTCGACGTGCATGTCATCGGCGCCGGGATCAGCCAAGGCCGACTCAGCTATGCCGCAGCGGTAGGTTTGTTCCAGAGCGTCATCGCGCTGGTGCTTATCCTGACGGTGAACCGGATCGCCCGTAAAGTGAGCGATGTCTCGCTCTTCTAATCGGCTAGAAAGGAGTGTTCGGCATGAAGAAGTGGCGGTTCTCGCTGTTCAACGCGCTCAACTATGCATTCTTGACGCTGTTCGGGCTTTCGATGATCTACCCGTTCATCTATATTCTCGTCTACTCGCTCAATGACGGCAAAGACTCGATGATGGGAGCGCTCTATTTTCTGCCCCGCAAATTTACGCTGGAGAATTACGCGCAAGTATTCGAGAATCACCTCATCTGGCAGGCGTACAAAATCACGATCCTGCGCACGCTGATCGGCGTCGTGCTGCACGTAACGCTCTGCACGATGATGGCTTACGCGCTGTCGAAGAAAACGCTGCCGGGCAGGACGTTTTTCACCTTCTACATCTTCCTGCCGACGATCTTCGGCGCTGGCTTCATCCCGTACTTCATCACGCTGCAGAAGCTTCATCTGATCAACAGCTTCTGGGTCTACGTGATCCCGCTGCTCTTCAACTTCATGCATATCGTCATCATCCGAACGTTCCTGCAGGGGATTCCGGAGGAACTCGAAGAGTCGGCGCGCATTGACGGATACGGCGATTTTCAGATTTTTCTCCGTATCGTACTGCCGTTGTCCGGTCCGGTACTCGCGACCATCTCGCTCTTCATCGGCGTAACGCACTGGAATGATTGGTTCAGCGGCGCTTACTATGTGTCGAACAAAGAGCTGCTCCCGGTTCAAACCTTGCTGCAGCAAATGCTAACCGAAATGGAAGCGTTGTCATCGTCGATGCAGCGAGCGGCTCAGCAGGGCGGCCAGACCGTCAACGTGAGCATGGCCGGCGCGACGCCGGAATCGCTGCGCATGGCGCTGCTCGTGATCACCGTGTTCCCGATCCTTTGTGTCTATCCGTTCCTTCAGCGGTATTTTGTGAAAGGCGTCATGCTTGGCTCGGTCAAAGGCTAGAGGATAATCGCTCCGCTTATCCAGGAGCTTTATCATATCCATTATCGCGTTCATGGAGGGGTTCGAATGAAGAAGAAGCGCAGCACAATCGCTAATACGCTGCTGGTTGCGGCAATGATGGGCACGGCGTTGATGGGATGCAGCGACAATGGCGGCGGCAACGCTAACGGCGGGAATGTTCAGACCGGCAATAAGGAAGGCAATAGCGGTACGGGGACTGAGAAGGCCGTTACACTCAAAATTCTTCACAACTGGAACGGATCAGGTACCGGCGACGTAGACGTGACGCCGATCGCCGAGGCCATTAAGGAGAAGACCGGCGTAACCGTACAGCTCGAATATACGAAGGGCAGCGAGACGGAGAAAGTGAACACGATCTTCGCCACGCAGGATTTGCCTGATATCTATACCGGACCGGCTTGGGGCGGAGAACTCGACGGCATCGTGAAGGCAGCCAAGGAAGATCAGCTCGTCGATCTGTCGGATAAACTCGCGAGCTATCCGAATCTGTCCAAGGCGATTGCCAAGGAGAACGTGCCGCCTGCGTTGTACGAGAAAGCGATCGGCGCTTTTGGCGATAAACAATATTTGCTGTATCAGAACCAGCCGGCGAGCGACAAGGATGCGATGGATTGGCTGTATGGCTTCTACGTTCGCAAGGATATTGCGGAGAAGATCGGCGTTGATCCGCAATCGGTGAAGACGAAGGATGATTTGTATCAGTTCCTGAAGAAGATTAAGGACGCGAATCTCGAGGAGAACGGCATGCCGGTTATGCCGCTCGGCGGGTTCAGCAACGGCTGGGCGGTCGGGATCGGGAATACGATGTTCTATGGCAGCGATTATCAGGACAAAGGCGACGGTACGCTCGAGCATACGTTCTTCACGAAACCGTATGAAGAATATACGTTGTTCTACCGCAAGCTGATCGCCGAAGGCTTGCTTGATCCGGAGACGTTCACCCAGACGGACCCGATCGCCAAGGAGAAAATCAATCAGGGCCGCATCGCGGTGTTGGCCGCTCACTTCCCGGCGATCTACGATGCGACCAAAGAATACGTGAAATCGCATCCGGGCAGCGATTTCGTCGCGGTGGGTCCGCTCGAGCGGGCAGGCGCCGAGCCGAATCGCCCGGTCGATCTGGGCATTCAAGGCAACAACGTGACGGTTATTACGAAAGCGTGTAAGGACGTCGATGCCGCGCTCAAGCTGCTTGATTACTTGGCTTCCGATGAAGGCTTCAAGCTCGTGCATTACGGCGTGGAAGGCGTTCATTATGATATGGTAGACGGCAAGCCAGTCGCCAAGAAGGAGTTCTTCGACAAGTTTGCCGCCGACACGACGGGCAAAGAGAAGAAGAACGTCGGCATCGGCATTGGCTTCGAATCGCTGACCGGCCAAGACCGCACGAATACGCTCGGCGGCGATATCTGGGCGGATCAGGAACGTGTAGCTGCGATGGATCAAGCTCGGGCGATTCTTCGTCCGAACGGCATCTCGGTCATCTCTGCCTACAATGCCGGCGATGTTATCGCGAAGTCGCCGCAGTGGGAGACGCTCAAGCCTTCGATGGATCAGATCGGCGACGTCTGGAAGGAAGCCGTGTTCGCCAAGTCGGACGAGGCGGCGCTCAAGGTTATTAACGCGCTGCGCGACCAGATGAACAGCACCGGTTATGCGGAAGCCATTGCGTACGTCAACGAGAACCTGAAGGGCAAAGAAGTCGTGAAACTGCAGATGGCGAACTAGCCGCGGTGAAGCGTTTGTAATCGAATAAACGAATTGTGCGAGCGGCTGCCCGAGGGGCGGCCGCTTTTGGTTATGCGTGGACAAGGAGGGGGTCTTAATAAAAATGTGGTGAGATGGAGGCATGCAACTTATGGATAACAGAACCCGTCAGTAACACCAGGAGGCGAGCACCGAATGATCAAAAAGTTAGTATTGTTCAGGAGCCGAATATCCCTCATTTCGTACACGATGTTGCTCTTCATTCTCGTGTTACAAGGCTGCGGCGTTAAACCTGATCTCGTAACAGATCCTCTTACGGACTTCGAAGGGAATTCCCAACTTTCCAGCCAAGCTGCTGCCTCCGAGGATTCGCATGTTAGAGCATCCATCGTGTCTGGAGCGGACGTTCGGTGGGTACATATGTCTTGGCCGATTCCTATGGACAAGGTAAGCCAACCCTTGATTGGTTCGAGGGATGGCAACAAAATCAATGAACTGCTCGGTTGGGTTGATCAAGCGAGGCGGATTGAACCAAGAGGGCTTACTTCCCCCTTGGATGGCCGCAGCATGGCGATCAACATCGACTACGCCAACGGCGAACGACTGCAGATCCGGCCGGCGTGGACGTGCACGAGCAGCCAAGATGAACAAGGCAATACGGAGACCTCTTGCAATTCGGTCGAAGATCGTATCTGGGTATCGAACTCGAAGGAAGGCGAGTATTTCGCCGAATCGGCAAGCTTGTATGATTTTATCCAACAAGATTATCTGGACTGGATGCCCAGCGTGGCACCTTATGAAGCTCCGGATCAACTTAAAGCAGGGGACGAGTATCTAATCCGAGGACATGGGGCTCTTGCGGATTGGGCGACTGTCGAATTGATCGAGGATAACGATACCGTCTTGCTGCAAAAGATTCCCGTGAAAGATGGAGAATGGCAAGCAAAAGGTACCCTTCCCGATAACCTGCCGGAAGGAGATTATGAGTGGCAAATCGATACGGGGGAGACTACCTACGGTGTTGCCGTTCATATCTCTCATAAGTAAATTCCCTTCCAGTATGTGGTATTATTAGTGCGAGTGAATGCTATGTATAGCTAGGAGTGAGGAGATGCGGAATTATATCAAGCTTGTTGCTGTGAATCTCTTCGTAGTCTTCGCTTTAACTGGCTGTAACGAAACGATAGCCGATCATCTGACGGAAGAAAAGATAAAACCCATCGTGAATCCAGAATCGACTTTAACACGTGTCAAAGTAAACACAGACGGGGTATGTTAGCCTACGGATACAGCCACCCCCATCCTTTTGCTGTGAACAACGAAGTGTTAGTGGACATGACCTATTATGCTAGCTATGAGATAGCTAGAGGAGATATCGTTGTTTTCAGAACAAAAGACCAGAAGGAGCAAGAAACGGATATCGCTCGAGTCGTGGGATCCTGTTACAATGCATGAAGAGGGAATACTATATTTTGGCCGATGTTCGATGGCGAGGATTTTACGATAGTCAAACCGCTGGACCTTTCCGGAAACAAGCTATTATCGGGAAGATTGTTGGGTATGACAAGCAGTAAGCAATCGTTGACTCAAATCATATCAGGGAGGACCAGCATGGCGCCAAAACATATCGTTTCTGCAGCGGCAATTGTAGTCAATGACCATAACGAAATCTTACTGATTAGAGGACCCAAACGAGGGTGGGAGATGCCTGGCGGGCAGGTCGAAGAGGGAGAATCGCTGAAAGATGCGGCGATCAGGGAGACGAAGGAAGAGAGCGGCATCGATATCGAAGTGACGAAGTTTTGCGGCGTTTTTCAAAATGTAGGCGCTGGTATCTGTAATACGTTATTTCTCGGCAGACCCGTGGGTGGAGAGTTAACGACGACCAACGAGTCTTTAGAAGTAGGATATTTTCCAATCGAGACCGCATTAGAGATGGTCAGTTGGGGGAATTTCAGAGAACGAATCGAGCTCTGCCTGAATGAAGAGGCGCATCCTATTTATGTGGAGTTTTCCATTCCGCTGAAGGAGTGCTGAATAAAATTCCATACGCTTTTATGCAAAAAACAACCTTGGCCGCAAGTAAGCCAAGGTTATTTTTGGTTTTCGAGGCCGTATATACATAGCTTGTGCTTGTCCAAGACGTTTATCCTCCATCTGCATTCGTCAGCTGCCGGCATCCGTTTGCCGTGACGTCAGCCTGTCCAGCAGCAAGCCGTCCGATGCGGCATTCTCGCCTGTAATGAAGGTTGTCATGTAGGTCGACAGATATTCGCCATATCGGCTGTCCGTTTGCAACAGCAGCTCGTCTACCCAATATACGCCATCGGGTATATCGTCTAGCAGCAGCGTCGCAAGCGCGCCATAGAGACCGCAGGCCACTTGCAGATAGGTCGCATTCACGGCAAAGACCGGGTAGATGTCGGAGCTGCGCATGACGTTGTACATATAGCGTTCATGGTCCGGGTATACGAGCAGCACGCCGACCAGATCTTCTCCGTCCAATTCGGCTTCCTTAGGGTTCAGCACATGCAGATCCCAATCCCAAAGCTCGTCCGTCCGGTCCAGATTCGCCCGAATGAGCGCCGTCATTTCCTCGCTTACCCGATAGATGAATCCCATCTCCATGTCGAACGTTTGCGCGAGCGACAGAATCTCCTCATGCGGCATCAAGCAGCCGTAGAATTGCTTGTCTCCCAACGTAACCTTGAATTCCTGCTCATAGACGTCGCGGTACATCATATGCGGGATATGCTTGGTGACGTACATCGGATAGTTGTCGATCGCTTCATCCAAGAAACATTCCGGTGACCAGGTCGAATAGATCGTATTCGGCTGAGCAAGTGTTCTATCTTTGAAAAAAGTCGTGTCCTGTTCGACGATGTAGCATCCGATCGGCTTCTCGCCGGGATGTTGATGCATAAGCGTAAGCGCCATCCACTGGACGACGCCGGGATTCATGCCCGACCCGATGATCGCTTTCATGCGGGGAAAACGGCTGCGATGCTCTTGGAAAATACGGAAACGCTCGAGCAGCGTATAGCCTTCAAGCTTCTCATTATTGTCGACCATTACATTCTCAAGCGCGGTATTGACATACGCTACGCCCATTTCATGGCAGCAATCCAGCATATCGACCGTGTCTGCCCAGGAGACGTCGATGACATGAGTCGTTCCCGTCTCGGCCAAATGTTGACGGAAGCGGTCGAGGTCATCCAGATCGAATTGATGCAACACGAAGGCGTTCGGCCGAAACGAGTCAAGGATTTGATCGTAATACGCCCGGTTTTTCTGCTCGCGGTCGATCAAATGCAACGTACAGCTGTTGATAGGCATATGAATCGGATCGCCGGCATATTGATGCGAGTGGTTTAGTATCGCGAGAATAGCTTTGGCAACGCCGCCGCCGCTTCCGAGCAGCGTGATAATGATGTCGTTCTTCTTCATTCTTCTCACCCCCTCTATGAATAATGTATTCATAGAATCGGAAGCGGACCGCGCACCTGCACGAGGGGGAAAGCCTATTTCACGACGCATTCGCATTGTCGCTTAATTACATGCCGATTCCGGTTCATATGGCGCTTAGTTGAATTGTTTGAAACCGCTTACGTACCTACAATGAAGATGAGTAGTCCCGCAATACATAATGGGAGGGGCACATACGATGAGCAAAATTCGCGTGGGCATGATCGGCACCGGCGGCATGGCCGGATGGCATGCCAAACAGCTGTTGGAATTGCCGGAGGTACAGATCACGGCGCTGACGGATACCAACGAACGCAACCGGCAAGCTTTCGCCGAGAAGTTCGATTTGCAGGAAGCAAGCCTGTTCGCTGACTATGAGGCGATGCTGGATCAAGCCGAGCTCGATGCAGTCGTAATCTGTTCGCCGCATACGCTCCACTTTCAGCAAGCATACGATGTGCTGACTAAAGGGCTGCATGTGCTCATCGAGAAGCCGATGACCTGCTCTTCAGCGGAAGCCGAGCTGCTGATCCATACCGCGAAGCAGGCGGGCAAGGTGATGCAGGTTTCGTATCAGCGGCATTTTCAACCCGAGTTCCTCTACATTAAGGAGGCTATCGCAAGCGGTTCGATCGGCAAACTGACTTCGATTACGGCCTCGCTCTATCAAGAATGGCAGCAAGGCACGACGGGTTCGTGGCGGCAGGAACCGGCTTTATCGGGTGGCGGATTCCTGATGGACTCCGGCAGCCATATCATCGACGTCTTGCTGTGGACCACGGGACTTACGCCGGTCGATGTGAAGCCCCAGCTTCATAGACACGGCACGCCCGTGGAGATCGATACGTTCACGTCCATCAGGTTCGCGGAAGGTGCGTTGGCGGGACTGAATCTGGTCGGGTATGCCCCTTGCTGGCATGAAACCTTCGTGTTCTGCGGCGAAGAGGGCGGTATATTCTACGAGAACGGCAAAGTCACGCTGCGACGCTACCGTGAGGAAGCGGTCATTCCCGAACTGCCGGAGCCGGTTACGAATCAAGACAAGAGTTTCATCGACGCGATCCTTGGCCGGCATGACGTGCTCGTACCGGGCGAATTCGCCTTAAAGGTCGTTAAATGTTCCGAAATGATCTATCAAGCCGCCGGATATGTGCCGGATGCGCCAATTCAATCGGAAGGGGAAACAACTTCATGAGATATCCGATCGGAATGAGAATACCGCCGCGAATCGGGGAGCAGGGCATCCATTACACCGTTCAATGGGCGGCGGAAGCCGGACTTGATCTACTGGACGTTCCGCAGTTGACTCCCGAGATCAAGCAAGCCTGCGACGCGCGCGGGATCGGAATTGGTTCGGTCGACGCGCAGCATACCTCCCGTCTATTGAGCCGTAATCCGGAAGTGAGGAGCGAAGCCGTCGAATCGTTCAAGCTGCAGATCGACCAGATCGCCGAACTGGGCGGACGCGTGATGTTCCTGTGCCTAGTCCCGGAAGATCATACGCTCCCAAGGCGCGAAGGCTTCGCGATCTGGAAGGAAACCTTCCCGGAGATCGTTCGCCATGCGGAGCAGCAAGGCGTATATATGGCAATCGAAGGCTGGCCTGGACCGGCGCCTCATTATTCGACGTTAGGCTGTACGCCGGAGATGTGGAGAGCGATGTTCGAGGCGATTCCGTCGAAGCATTTTGGCCTGAACTATGATCCTTCCCATCTCGTTCGGCTTGGAATCGATTATCTGCGCGCGCTGACCGAGTTCGGGGACCGAATCGTACACTGCCACGGCAAGGATACGGAGATTCTGCATGACGAGCTCTACGAATGCGGCATTCTTCCGTCGACATTCGAGTCCAAGTATGCCTTCTCGGAAGGTTCGTGGCGATATACGATTCCTGGACATGGCGACGTGGAATGGAACAAAGTTGCCGTACGGCTCGAGCAGATCGGCTATCAAGGCGCAATCTCCATCGAGCTCGAGGACCATCGGTATTGGGGATCGATCGAAGCGGAGCAGCAAGGAATCGTGAAAGCAGCAAGTCATCTTGCGCAATATTTCAGATAGTATTGTCCGACGATAAGGATGATCGACGAAGCCGCGTCATTTACGCGGCTTTTTCTATTGGCAGCAATCCCGTTATAATAGGAGGTAGTGTTTGCAGGAAGGAATGAATCGTATCGTGAACGTGATTGTTATCGGAGCGGGCATCGCCGGCGCTTCAACGGCCTATCAGCTAGCCAAGCTGGGCGCGAATGTCCGCATCGTCGACCGTAAAGATCCTGGACAGGCTACCGATGCGGCGGCCGGCATTATTTGTCCATGGCTGTCGCAGCGGCGCAATAAAGCTTGGTATCGATTGGCCCAAGCCGGCGCGCGTTATTACCCTGAGCTCATTGCGGAGCTTGAACGGGAAGGAGAGACCGCGACCGGTTATGCTCAAGTCGGTGCGTTAAGCTTGCATAGGGAGCCGGAGAAGTTGGACCGGATGGAAGAGCGAGCGCAGATGCGCAGAGAAGATGCCCCCGAGCTGGGCGAAATTACCCGGATGGATGAACATCGCACCCGCTCGTCGTTCCCGTTGCTTGATGAAGGATATGGTGCCGTCCATATTAGCGGGGCTGCCCGCGTCGACGGCCGCGCGCTTCGGGATGCGCTGCTGCGCTCCGCTCAGCGGAATGGCGCAAAGATTATCTATGGAGACGCTGCTATCGATTTTCAAGAGAATCGTGCGACAGGCATTACCGTCAATGGCAGCCAATACTCGGCAGATCGGGTAGTCGTATGTGCGGGAGCTTGGGCGGGGCCATTGCTGCAGCCGCTCGGTATCGATTTCAAGGTAAACTACCAGAAGGCGCAGATCATGCATCTGCAGGCTTCGGACGCTGTGCCGAGCACGGACGGCTGGCCGGTCGTCATTCCGCCAACCGATCAATATTTGCTCGCGTTCGAACAGCGGAAGCTGGTCATTGGCGCGACGCACGAGAACGATATCGAAGGTTATGACACGAGAATTACGCCGGCGGGCATGCACGAGGTATTGAGCAAAGGGCTTGCTTTGGCCCCTGGTCTGGCCGATTGCGAGTTCCGGGAAGTCCGGGTCGGGTTCCGTCCTTTTACGGCCGACTTCTTGCCGGTGATCGGCGCTATTCCGGGTTGGGAGGGGCTTCTCGCCGCGAACGGACTTGGCGCATCCGGATTGACGGTCGGCCCCTATGTCGGCAGCCAGCTTGCGAAGCTTGCGCTAGGCATGGAGCTTGCGATCGATCTGGCCGATTACGACATCCGCAAGGCGCTTGGCCAATAATGCCCAGGCATTCTATATGATGAAGGGAAACGCCATGACGAACATCAACGATTTTAACGCGCTGAAGTATTTTAAATATTTGGCTATCCCGATCTTGGTCGTCCTTGCAGGAGGTACATTCTACTTCCAAGCAAAGACGAATCAGACGATCGAGGCGGTCCAAGAACATTTTGCGCCATGCACGGATGTAGAGATTCAAGGCGCGCCGGCTAACCCGTCGATCGTACAAGCCTGCGGCAAGTCCTACTCGGTTTCGGTCGATGACCGATGGAATCCCCTCCGGCGCGTCACGGTGAGCGAAGCGGTCGAGCAATAGAGCGGCATACAGATACAGACGAAGTATTATTTGCCATGAATCCACTTTCCGAAGTGGATTTTTTGCGTTGCTCCCCTTCCTCCTAATTCGAACAAATTTCGCGTTATCCGTACTTTGTACCTATAGTTTCACGATTAGGTATTACTGGTAACCAATGACAACAGACACTGGTGATATGACACAATAAAAGGTAAATTCTGTGTGTAGAGAGGATAACGAAACGCAAAGATTGGGATTGGTCAGCAGGCGTTACCTGCTCGCAAAATTTCATTGTAAAGGGGAACTATTCATGTCCAGCAATCAAGAACCGATGATCAAGCTTCAGCCCGGCGGTACGGCGCCGATCCTAAGTTATAATGTGCCAGAACCGACTGCCTACAGCGGCCGGAACTTCATTGACATACAGTTCCCGGACAGCTACTTCACGCCGAGCACGGTTGCAAGCGCTAACGCATTCAGCTCGCAGGCAAGCGGCGGAGAAGCGTCGCTAACTGCGCCGGCCGATGAGAATGCGAGCAAGTCGCTCAGCGCGCTCGCTTCGATTCCTGCCGATGAGCGGGTAAGCCCAAGCCTGGCGAAACTGACCGAAGAAGAAGTGCTCCGGATGGAAGCATCGGGCAAAAAGCTCAACTTGTACAAATCCATGACGGGCGCGCTTACGTATAACTTCGTTGACAACATTGTCGGCGACGAGCAGCCGTTCGCTGCGGGCACGCCGTCTCTGGCAGCCGGGCGATTGGCTGGCCTTGCCGCGCAACAGCCGATTGACGAGCCGATTCCGACGCTGCGCCCGATCGATGACGGCACCGGCGGCGGAGATCTCCCGGATCCTGTCGTCGTATCGGTCTATATCTCGTCACCGGCAGCGAACGGTACGATTAATGGCGCGCATACCGGCGCGGTGTTCAATGTATACGGCAACGCGAGCGTCGACTCCGGCGATGCAGCGATCACGAAAGTCTTGGTGCAGATCGGCAGCGGATCTTTCCAGACCGCACAACTCGGAGGCGACGGTTCCTGGTCGCTTGACAATGTAACCATCACAACTGCCGGCCAAGTTGCCATTACGGCCAAAGCTTACGCCGGAACTAAAATCTCGACCCATAAAATTACCGTCAACGTTACGATCGCGGCGGCGCCTGACGTCACGCTGCCGTCGCTTGCGATCACGGCTCCGGCTCCGGGTCAATTCTTCTCCGCGAACGGAGCAGCGACGGCGAATGTTACGATCGAAGGGACCGCTTCCGATGACCGCGCGCTTGGCAAAGTGGAAATCTCGCTTGATAACGGCGCGTTCATCGCAGCCGAGTCCAGCAATAACTACGTGAATTGGCGCAAGACGATCAGCGTTGCTCCAGGCAATCATACCCTTACCGTCAAATGTACCGACGCGGCAGGCAACGTCACGACCAAAAGCCAGACGCTCGCGGTCGATGCCTCTCCTCCTAGCCTTGCCATCACCGCTCCGCTCAACAATGCGCAAATCGCGGGTACCAACTCCAAAGGCGCCGTCATCGAAGTGACGGGTACCGCTTCGGACGAAGGCGGAATCAAGCTTGTCGAAGTCTCGCTCAACCTTAATCCGGTCTTTATTCGCGCATCGGAGAAGGCGCCGGGCGACTGGTCGTCATGGAAAGCAACGCTCAGCGTTACGGAGCCGGGCATCCATATCGTAACTGCTCGCTGCACGGACGCTGCGGGGAATTCCATCGAGAAGACAGTCTCGGTGAACGTTACGATTCTGCCCGAAGTCAGCTCCAGGCTGAAACGAATTATTCTCGTCGAGTCCTACCGGATGTCATCCTTCCTCGGCAATTACGGCGCCGGCCGCACGATCAAGACGTTCTCCCTGCTGCCGGGCGAGAAGACCAAGATCAGCATTCGTTCGTATACGCAGAATGAGCAAACGGCCAAAAACGCTTCCACCATTCTCGATTCCGTTACCGACGAAATCGCCGACGAGTTCGAAAAATCGATGGGGAACGAGCAGACCGATCAGAAGAATTACAAGGAAAGCTTCGAGTACAAGGTAAGCGCCGAAGCCGGGGCAAGCTGGGGATGGGGCAGCGCATCGGTGAGCGCGAGCGCCAGCGGCGGAACGAACGCGGCCCGTGAACAGTTCGCGCGCAATATCTCGAACAGCACGCAGAAGCATGTCGCCAGGGCATCCGCTCGCCGTGACGTGCAGATCAACACGAACTACGAAGAGAAGACGACGTCGGGCGAAGAGTCCGCGCTGATCCGCGAGATCGAGAACATCAACGTCGGCCGCTCGCTCAACTTCGTGTTCCGTCAGATGAACCAGGAATTTATTACGCTCTTGCATTTGGTCGACATGCGCATCGGTTTCTTCAAGGTCGACATGGTAAACGGCGTAGAGAAGCACACGTACAAGGAAGTGACGCTCCCGCAGCTGGATGCGCTGCTGGCGGAGATTATTCTCCCGGAGAAACGGACAGAGGTACGCAATTCGATCATTAACCAGCTGACGAATATTTTCGACTATCAGGATAAGCATCACCGGTTCGTCGAGGATACGCCATTCAAGGACGAGAACGGCAACGTCATTCCGCTGTCCAACTACTTGCGCGTCAAAAAAGATTACGTCTCGACGTACAATGACGAAGCCAGCGGCACGAAAATTTCGGTACCGGGCATCATCCTGGCGGCCAATCGCCACGTACTGCGTACGGAGGGCGTCATCGTGGAAGCGCTCCTCGGTCAAGGAGAGGCGCTCGACAACTACTCGCGCAACCTGCAGACGGAGACGGTACGCGAGAAGTCGCTGAAGAACAATATGCTCGAGACGGAGATCCGCATGAAGCAGATGGCGCTCGAAATTCTCGAATCGCGCGATGAGCTGGCCGCCAAGCTATATAGCATTATTAATCCGTCAACTACGGAAGCAACGACGGAAGAAGCAGCCGAAACGACGACAACGCTAACCAACAACGGCGTATTGATTTAACGGAACCGACAGCCGCAATAGGGAGAGGCACAGCGTACTAGAAGCGGCACGCTATATGAATATAATGCAACCCGCAACAATGGCGTATCCACTGGGATACGCCATTGTTATTCGCGGTAATTCCGGTTAGCAAACACGGGTTGACAGGGAGTGGGTCCTAATTTATACTGTAACTATATTTAATACAGTAACAATTGATATTACAGTTAAAGAGTGGAGGAATAAGTAATGACCCAGACAGTACAGACGGATTTGTTCACGGTAATTCGGGAGCGTCAGTCGATTCGCACGTATGATCCGAATGTGAGTATCTCGCAAGAGGAGCTTACGGCGATGCTGGAAGAAGCAACGCTCGCGCCTTCATCTTCGAATCTTCAGCCATGGCGGTTCATCGTCGTGAACGATCCTGAAGTGAAAGCGAGATTGCATCCGATCGCGAACAATCAGCAGCAGGTGCTCGACTCGGCGGCGACTGTCATTATTCTTGGAGATAAGGAAGCCTACAAGCGTGCGGACGAGATCTACGATCTTGCCGTTCAAGCCGGAATGCCTCAAGCATCCCGCGATGCGTATGTGCCTCGCATGAAGGAATACTACGCAAAGATGTCCGAGGACACAGCGCGCAGCGTGGCGCTGATCGATGGCGGATTGGTTTCGATGCAGCTGATGCTGGTCGCGAAGGCGAGAGGGTACGACTCGGTTCCGATGGGCGGATTCTCGCATGAGAAGCTCATCGAAGAGTTCCAGATCCCGTCCCATCTAGTACCCGTGATGCTGATCTCCATCGGCAAAGCGTCCGGCGCCGGTTTGCCGAAAGCCCGTCTGCCGATCGGTCAAGTCACGTACTGGAATAAGCTGGAGCAATAAGAATAGCTGACGGTTATTAGTCGGTTCATATAGCGCGCAAACAGGCGTATCCCTGGAGTCATCCAGGTGATACGCCTTTTGTTATAACTTCTTATTCCTTGGGCTGGTTCGTCACGATAAACGCTGCTTCGATCGGGCCGGTATCCTTGGTCTTCTCGTCGAGCAATTTCATGACTTCCACGAAGTAATTCTTCAGCGCGGTCGCTTTGGCCGGAACGCTGAGCTTATCCCAGTCATCGCCCTTCATGCGGGCATAGGAGCTCATTATATCCCGAAAGCGGTCGAACCAATAATACGTCAGGTCGGAGCGGATACCCCTGAATCCTTCGTCCCCGTTACTCACGACGTAAGGGGAATCCCCGGCATCTTTCTTGAAGCCGTACATGCGAGCCCAAATGATGATCTCGAACGTCCATTGATATTGGTCGCGGATGAAGGAAGTATCCGGCAGTTCCTCGGCCTTGAAGATAGACGTCAAGTCCTTCAGTTCCTTGACGGTCATGGCAGGCTGGGAGCGAACGAGCGCGACGATGCGAGCTTGCTGGAGCCGCAGCGCAAAACGGTGACGGCTCACGTAAGACTGCGCCGCCTTGAGCATCGACACGCCTGGCGTATCCGTCGTCTCGAGCGTCGTTTCGCTCACTTTTTCCTTCATATCTTTCCATTTGCCGACGACGCCGGTTGCCTTCTCCCAGACTAAGTCCGGCGCCGAAGCGACCAGGTCACGCGCTTCTTTGCTGAACAGGGCGAATTGTTCGCTGTTGAACTGCTGCGTGTTCCGGACGTGATCGCTGATGATTTCCTTCAGCAGCGTCTTGCTGTCCTTCTCCTGTCTGGCATAACCGATGAACTGGGCTCCGTAATCGGACTTCTGCAGATGGTTGTACACGGCGCTGTACTTGAGCGATTTGGAACATATGATACGCGTAACTTCTTTCACTAGCGGCTGCAGCACATGTCCGACCAGGCCAACCTCCCACAGGTATACGGACAAGAGATCGAAGATGACGTCGTTGATCGTGACGGTCTTGCCTTTCTCCAACAGTTCGAGCCGTTTGTCCTGAATCTGTTCGACTGCCAACAGCGCCGCGTCGACGATAATTTGAATCCGTTCCTGTTGAATGGCGAAAGACTGTTCGATCAGCGCGACGGCTTTCTCGATGTCGTAAGGGGAAACGCGTGCCTTGTCGTTGCCGATCGCGTCGCCGATCAGCGATTGCCCCCTGGATAATGAGGAGGCATTCGATACGCGGGCATTATTCTGCAGTGCTTTTTCCATCATCTCTCTCCTTTGCGTTCGACCAAATATTGGATGTCTTTCCTCAAGTATGATGGAATCGTCTGCCGCACACCAGTATCCTTAGGCATATTTAAACTTCATGATTTGCTATGACAAGTCATATGACTGGCAGGTGACGGTCATGACATCTCGGTCCGAGAAACAACAATAACCGACCTCGATCAGGTCGGTTGTTGCCCGTAGCGCATTCAGTTCAGTATTGTCTTCGCGACGATGACGAGGTCCGCAAGTTCGATCTTGCCGTCATCGTTCAGATCGTATTGCTTGACCTGCTGCCAATCCGCGCTTGCCGAAGTCTTGCCATAGTTGGCCGCCACGATGGCGAGATCGCCGATCGAGACTTTGCCGTCGGCGTTCGTGTCGCCTGGAATCGTAACCGTTCCGTCCGTAATCTCAACGGAATGCGATACCTCAGACAAAGTCGTCTCGTTGCCTGTCGCGTTCGCAAGCAGGGCAGAGGACAACGACACTTCGGTGCCAAGTGCCTCGCCGAGCGCCTTCCAGGTCAGCTTCAACAGATCGCCGTCCTCATCAATCGCATGTTCCGCGCCTTCACTGATGACGAGGACCCGCGCAAGTCCCGCCGAATCGACCTTGTAGTCCAGGACGGTCAATCCTTCGACCAGCGACTCGACCGATACGAGTTCGACCTTCGATGGATCGTAACGGAAGATCAGATCCTGGGCGAAGAACGCCTCATCCTGAGGGATATGGGATAGTCCATACCGGATGGTGAATGTGCTGCCGGCCGCAACTTCATCGTCGCCCGTCAATGTTGCAGACAGCGGGGATTCTCCTGTAGGATTCGGCACATCCGCTCGGTACATCGTGATGAAATCTACGTTGACGTTGCCGATGCTGCCGTCGTCAATGCGGTAGCTGATCACGTTCTTGCCGGCTTGAAGCGTCAATCGCTCGGAGCCCGTGAACCACTCCTCCCAGCTGATCGCCGTTTTATCCGGGGCAATCGTCTTGGCGAACACGCCGTTCACGAAAATATTGAGCTCAGCGCGAGCAGGCAGCTGCGTATTCGGCTGATTGGTGGATTCGCCGTTCACTTGTTTGCCGTACGCATAGCGCAGACCTACGATGTAATCGCCTTCCTCCTCGGCATTCACGACGAAGCTGGCTTCGGCGCCGGCCGTCTCCGGCAAATGGACGTAGCCGCTTCCTTGGTAATTGGCGTACGCATCGTCCGCCGTGGCGCCGCCATATAGAATCGCGTCTTCCGCTTGGTACATATCGCCTTGGCCCGGATCGCCAGAAGGCAGTTCCTGCCATTCATAAGGGGACACAGGCTGCCCGAAGTCCGGCGTACCGTCTTCATTCCACCCGAACTCCTTGATGTTGACTTGCCGCCACCAGTTTCGACTCGTGTCTTTGTAGACGCGGGAGTGGTAGATCATCCAATCTTCCTTGCCGTCCGCCGACTTGACGAAGCCCGCCCGCGCCGGACCGGACACATCGCCGGTGGCCACGAACACATCGTTCTTCCGCGACCACGAGTTCGGATTCAGCACGTCGCCATCCGTGTTCATGAAATAGGAGAGACGGTAGCCGTTCGATTGATAGTCGCCTTCCGATACGGTAATGAAGATGCGGCCGTCCTTCTGCAGCACACGCGGGCCTTCGCCTCCGCCGCCGGGCAGGAAGGAGCGGTCTGCCGTAATCGTGTACGGATTGTCCATCGGCGCAATGGCCGGACCGACCGGTTCGCCTGCGCCAAGCGTTCCCCACACCGCGTACAGCTGGCCACCGTGTTCGAATACGGTGAAGTCGTTCGCCTGTTTGGTGACGCCGTTCTCGCCTGTATAGATCGCGCCTTTGTCGATATAGGCACCTTGCGGATCGTCCGTTACCGATTCCAATACCGTAGCCATATGCTGATAGCCGAAGCTCTGCAAATCCGCGCAATAATAGATATACCATTTGCCATCGAAGAAGAAGAGTTCCGGCGCGAAGATGCGCGTCTGCGTGCCTTGCGAATCAAACACCATGACTTTCTCGCCTTGGTCGGTCAGCGTACGGGATTTGGAGACGTATACCTTGTTGTTGGAATCCAGATTGCTGGAGGAGACGAAATAGTAGAAGCCGTCCTTGTACGCTACGAAAGGATCCTGCCCCTGATAGAGCGGGTTGTTGAATTTATCGTGCACGGTGGAGCTGGTGACGCCCATCTCTTGCATGAAAGTGGTCCGGGCCGCGGACAGTTTGCCGGTTTGCGCAAGCAGCAGCGCGATTTTGTCGCGGACTTCGATTTCCATGCCGTCCATGGCGCCTAACAATTCGGTCGCCTCTCGTTGGGAGGCGCGGATCGCGTCCACGACATTCGGCGTCACCTTATCTGCGAACGTATCCGTCAGATAATCGGCCTTCTGCAATTCAATCGTCAAAGCGGCTTTCTGGGCGGCAAGCGTATGGCTCGCGGGTAGATAGAGCGCCGACTCCGGCACGGTCTCCCGCTGCTGGCTCGCGCTTTTCCATTCCATTCGAAGCCAAGCGCCGCCCCAGCCTTGCAAGTATTCGATCTTGATGTCGTAATGCTTGCCTGCTTCGAGCGTTATTGGCTTGCTGGCCTGTTCGATTTCCCATTTTTGCTGCCAAAAATCAATGATTAGCTCGCCGTTCACCCATAATCGGAACCCGTCGTCGCCTTTCATGTAGAAGGTGTAATCTTCCGTATATTCCGGTACGATCGTGCCCGTGAACCGCGCCGTATTGTAGTCCGGCGAACCGGTTATCGAGTTGAATAGCCCGGTGAACGAATCGCCGTTCAGATTGGCGACAGTCCGTTCTCCCTTCCGATCATTGAAAGTGAACACGTCAATATCCTCCCGGTTAGCCGGGTTCGGCACGCATTTGTAAAACTCGCCAAGCAGCCCATGGCCGTCTTGCGACGGAGCCGCCGCACGCGCGTCCGCGGGAATGATGGTACAGGCAAAGAGCAGAATAGCCATAACGATGCCGATCGTTCTGTTCAATTGAAACCCTCCTAAGTGATAGATAAAGATGCCTGTGCGCAGTGCTGTGAAGCCTCCTCCTTTCCGGTCATCGATTGGGCCGGGAGATGCTTACAAAGTAACATAAATACAGCCAAATTGATTTGTAATAAGCGGTCCTTTCATACGATTTTCCAATCTTTGTTGGCGTAAATATCAGGTGGAAGCGCCTGGATAGGAGGGGATTGATTGCTTTCCGAGTAGTTTGTCGAACATCGTCGTAATATGATGCTAAAGTCCTTGTTAAAGCAAAACTAAAGACCTATTATATGAAGAGGACTATGAATCTAATTCGATGATTGGAAGAGAGGCATCATATCATGGGTGCAAACAAGGGGAAACAGGCAACGGCAGCTGCTCTGGCGCTCGTAACCGCGGTTACGCCGCTAACGGCATATGCGCAAGAGACAGCTAGCATACAACAAGGTCATGAGCAAGATTCCGAGCAGGTACTAGAAGCGATTGCGCGTGGGCTGATGAGCAAAGACAAACAAGGCAATTTCCATGCCGAGCGTACATTGACGCGCGCGGAGTTCGCCGCGTTGCTGTCGCGGGTATTCGGACTATCCGTTTCGGCGGTTGCGACCAGCTCGTTCAAGGATGTACGTCCGCAATCATGGGCTGCTCCGTCGATCGAAGCCGTAACAGCTAAAGGCTGGATGAAAGGAAGCGGCAACTCGTTCCAGCCGAATGAGCCGGTGACGCGGGAGCAAGCGGCAACGGTACTGGTTCGGGCACTCGGTCTAGACCTAGCTGCAATGGCCGGCGCGCCTACTCCTGATGATCTTGCAGAAGCAGGGCAATGGGCACGCGAAAGCGTTCAGGCCGCCGCGGCGGCAGCGCTGTTCCCGATGACGGACGGCAAGTTTAATCCTAAGGCCTCGCTCGTAAGAGGAGAGGCAGCGGCAGTTTTCGTCACCGTATCGAACCAGCTTCCGCTCACGATCGAGCAAGTCGGTGAAGGAACGGTAACGGCATCCGGAATCACGTATACGGCGGCTGCAGAGGTTCAAGGTTTGTTCGTTGCGGACAATCAAGCCGCACTTGCAGGCGCGAAGCTTTCTGCGACCATGCGCAATGGTGTAATCGAATCTGTCGAAGCGCTTGAGCTGCTGTCCGGCGGACGGTCTGCGGCGGAAGGCGCTGCGGAATTCAGCGGCAACGCAGTGTTGGATGGGCACGGAGCAATTGTAGCGGGGACGCTCATCGCGAACGCGGACTACATCACGGTCAACAATTTGACGGTCAAAGGAAACTTCGAGGTCGGGGCAGGTTTGCAGCATGACTTTTATTCTTCCGGTCTGAAAGTTGAAGGTGAGACGCTGATCAAAGGCGGGGACGACAATACCGTCGTGTTCCAGAATGCGAACCTGGGAAGCATTAACGTGAACAAACCGGGCGTTCGTGTCGCCGCAGGCGGCAATACTACAGTCGGAACAATTGCGGTGAACAGCAATGCGACGATCGAAGCCGATACCGGAATCACGCTGCCGAAGATGACGGTCGGTGAAGGGGCGAAGGACGTCAATCTGGATGCGAACGTCACCGATTTGAACGTTGCGTCGGGGAATAGCAACATGACGTTAGGCGACAAAACGAAGATTGCGAATTTGACGTTGCCGGAAGGCGTAGACCCCTCATCGGTAATTAGCAATTATAGTCAATTCAAAGACAGAATCGGCAATGTGAACGGGACGTCCAACAACACTGTCGTCACGAATACAACAAGCACGACAACGAGCGTGAACAAAAAGACGCTTGAAACTGCCATCTCAGCGGCGAAGGATTTGGCGGACGGCATCGATGAACTATCGGCGATCGGGGACGATTACGGCCAATATCCAAGCGCGGCCTTCGATACCTTCAAGCAAGCGATTAACGCAGCCGAAGCGATTTACGCGCAATCCTCAGTCAAGCAATCCGCCGTCAATAGTGCGGTAACGACGCTGAACGCAGCGATTGAAGCTTTCCGGAACGCGAAGATTACGACGGTCAGCACGAAGGCACTGGCGTCTTTGATTGTAGAAGCTCAAGCTGCGGCTGAAGAAGAAACCCTCTCGGCAGGAGCGAAATCCGCACTGCTGGCGGCAATCGAAGCCGCTCAAGCCGTCATCGACAGCAAGCCTGAAGGAGCAGAAGGGCATGCGGCAGTCAGTATTGGGTTGAGTCAGCTACAAGCTGCGCTAGATGCGCTAGATGCTCCTGCAGCGAGCAAAGAGACGATCCAAGCGGTGATTGGGGAAGCAACGGCAATCGTAACCGCCTTGAATCCGGAGACGGATCTCGGCGAAGATTACGGCCAGTATCCAAGCTCGGCGCTAGACAACTTGAATGCAGCGATTGCAGTAGCAGAGACGACGAATGGTTCGATGACGGCAACGCAATCGGCTGTGGACAATGCGGCAGCTGCGCTATCGTCTGCATTTGAAGCTTTCCAGAGCGCCAAGATTACGACGGTCAGCACGAATGCGCTGGCGTCTTTAATTGTAGAAGCTCAAGCTGCGGCTGAAGAAGAAACCCTCTCAGCTGGAGCGAAATCCGCACTGCTGGCGGCAATCGAATCCGCTCAAGCCGTCATCGACAGCAAGCCTGAAGGAGCAGAAGGGTACGCGGCAGTCCAAAGCGCATTGGGTCAGCTACAAGCTGCGCTAGAATCGATCGACGCTCCTGCAGCGAGCAAAGAGACGATCCAAGCGGTGATCGGGGAAGCGAAGGCGATCGTAGCTGCATTGAATTCGGAGGCGGATCTCGGCGAAGATTACGGCCAATATCCAGTCTCGGCACTAGACAGCTTTAATGCAGCGATTGCAGCTGCGGAGTCGACGAATGCTTCAACGACGGCGACGCAATCGGCCGTGGACAATGCGGCAGCTGCGCTAAAAGCAGCAATTGAAGCTTTCCAGAGCACCAAGATTACGACGGTCAGCACGAATGCGCTGGCGGCATTAATAACGGAAGCTCAAGCTGTGGCTGAAGAGGAGACCCTCTCGGCTGGAGCGAAATTCGAGCTGCAAGGGGCAATCGAATCCGCTCAAGCCGTCATCGACAGCAAGCCTGAAGGAGCAGAAGGGCACACGGCAGTCCAAAGTGAGTTAAGTCAGTTACAAGCTGCTCTAGATGCGCTAGACGCTCCTGCAGCGAGCAAAGAGACGATCCAAGCGGTGATTGGGGAAGCGACGGCAATCGTATCCGCATTGAATCTGGAGACGGATATCGGCGAAGAAGATTATGGCCAATTCCCAGTCTCGGCACTAGACAGCTTTAATGCAGCGATTGCAGCTGCGGAGTCGACGAATGCTTCAGCGACGGCGACGCAATCGGCCGTGGACAATGCAGCAGCTGAGCTATCGTCTGCGATTGAAGCTTTCCAGAGCACCAAAATTACCGTAGTCAACACGAATGCGTTGGCGGCATTAATCGCTAAAGCTGAAAGCATTGACCTGGAATACAGCGGAACGCAAGCAATCGAAGATCTGACTAACGCGATTGTTTCAGCCAAAGAGGCGCTCAATCAGGACACGCTGACAGGCTCTGAATGGCAAGTGGCAATCAACCAGGGCAAATCGGGACTGCAATCAGCGCTATCCAATATTGAGACTTGGAAGCTAATGGTTGATTTGGTGAATGTAATTCAATCTTACAAGGCATATATCGCTAGCACTCCCGATGTATACCGAGAACTTGATGCAAACAATTTCCTTGCAGCTATCGAAGCAGCCGACGATTACTTGACTTCCGGCGATTTGAATTATGCCGCCATTTCTACTCATTTCGGCAACCTCGATAGTGCTTACATGTATTATCAGTTTTCCAACACGATCTATCTCGCACAAGCTGAGTATGATCGCACTGAACTAGGGGAAGAAGTCGGCGACATACTGTACGAAGCAGACCAGGCCGTCTTCCAGAATGCAATTGTTACAGCGGTTAACGTGCTTTCAGATCCGAACTCAATTCCTTACGATATTCTTATGGCGCAAAACGCTCTAGGCACCGCTTCTAACCAGTTCAATCAAATGAAAGTCGGAGACAAGACCTCGTTGGCGGAGCAGATACAGATGGCAGAACTTACGCTGACTTCAAATCCGGATAACACCAATGCAGCCAACTTAAAAGCCGCTATTGATGCTGTCAAAGCAGTCATGGATGGACCAGCTGCAACTGTATCGACCATCCAACAAGTCTCAGTAAACTTGTCGTTTGCTCTTTTTCAATTCAGTAAAGCTGAAGGCACGAATTCGGGTATTCCGCTGATTCCGTCTGAGCTGGTGACTTACAATGAAGAGACAGATTCTTTCGACCCGATCATGTCCGAGTAGAAGGATGCGCTCCATATGACACGGATTCAGATCGTCTCTCCCGAGTCGCTACGCGGTTATGTTCCGAATCATCTGTTGAGTCTCAGTCACGACTCTAAGCGTGACCGTTCATTTGCACTGCAAGCGGAATCGGATGGAATTCGCTCAGGCGCAGTGCTGACTAGCATTACCCCTGACGGCCAAAGCGGACTGATCAGGCATCTGCATGTGCTCGAGCCATTCCGCGAACTTGGTATCGGCAACCAGCTGCTGCATGAGGCGGAATCGCGACTGGAGCAAGCGGGATGCAAGGTCAGCTATGTGGAGATCACGGAGAACGAAGGCGGTCACGGCCGCCGGTTCTACTTCAACCGAGGATATTCCATTGATCAAACGTTGTTTCATCAGTTCACCTTCCGCATGCCCGAGTCATTGGATAAGGAAGAAGAATGGCTTCGCTTAACGGAACTGCCGGATGGCTATGAATTGATCGATTGGGCCGAAATAGAAAATCGAGTAGCGTTGGATCCGCTCGCTGATTCGGAACTGAGCAAAGGATTAACCTATCATGGACAGTTGGTTGGTTGGCAGTCGATCCAGCGAATCGCGACGAATATGCTGCTCTTCCGGACCCTTCATGCCGAAGCGAATCATCGCATGTTCGGACAAGGAATTGCGCTCGCGTGCGAAATGATAAGGAGACACGCTCTTCATACGCAGTATCGATATATCCGCATGGCGGTTGCTGCATCCAACAAGCCGATGCTCCGCTTCATCCACAAGCGGTTGCATCATCATATGATCCATCGCAAAACATCCTTGCGGTTGCGCAAACCGCTTTCATTACGTGAATACGGATAAAGCTATAACAAAGGGACACCGCCCATGGTGTCCCTTTTGTGTTCAATCATTTTGTTTTTCACTTGGAATGAAACCCGACTACGCCATTAAAGATGGTGCCAGCGGGTTCGCCTTGATTTGTCGCTAATTGGCATGCCTAAACGAGAGTAGGCCCAAAGTTGGAAAAGATAGCGTTTTCACAGGAAAAAGAAATAGAGGCGTCGAATGGGTCGTAGACTTTACTTGCCAAAAGGGGGAAACTGTTGTCTTGCATTTGCGCGCCTATTACAGCAATCAGTTGATCAAGAACAAAATCTTCCTCATTACGGCCGTGATCATGACGCTAGTGTCGGGCCTGAGCATGGTCGCGGTCCATTACGCAACCCAAATTTATGAGGACAAGGTCTATGCGGAGGCGGCGCAAGTATTGAATTTGTCCTCGGGCATGGTTGACGGCAAGCTGAGGGAAATCGAGGATTTGACCTTCGATATCCTTAGCGACCGTACGATCCAGACACAGTTATCGAGCGTTACGGGACTTATGAGGGATTACGATTATTTCAAAATGAAAGATAAACTGACGGATCGGCTGATCGAGCTGGCTCAGCATCATCATGCCGTATCGGCAATCCAGATTAACGATGTGACGGGCGGGGAGAGTCAGGCAGCCATTACGTCGCGCTATCGTCTCGATACCGCCGAATATGAGCGAAGGGCGATGGAGGCGGGAGGATCGGTCGTCTGGCTGCCGGCCGAGGAGCCGAATGTGTTGATTGCCGTCCGCCAAATTCGCAGAATGAGCAGCCTTAGCCTGAAGAATCTCGGCGTCATGATCGTCTACATCGATATGAAGCGGTTGACCGGCCAGTCGCTCGAGCTGAGCGGGGACCGTTACTTCGTCATGGAGCATGCGGGGCGCGTCGTGTTATCCAACGGCGCCGGATCGGTCGAGCCGCTTACGCAGTTGCCGCTTCGCGAACGGCAAGGGTACACAATCGCGAAAATGAACGGCGAAACTTTTTTCATCACTCATCTGATCTCCAAATATCAATCCTTCACCTACTATAACGTATTGCCCTACGGAAGCGTCTTCCTGCAATCGAACATGATCAAGTACGGGCTGTTCGGCGTGTATGCGCTGCTCTTCGGATTGGCGCTCTACATCGCGAGGGTGGCCGGCCGTTCGATCTCCAGGCCTCTGGAACAGCTGACGGCAAAGATGAAGCTGGTGCAGAAGGGGAACTTCAATACCGAGGAGCTGTTTCAGGGCGACAATCCGAATATGGACGAGACCGGCCAGATCCATCGCCATTTTCGCTTGATGCTGGAGACGATCAACGCGCTGATCCGCGAGAATTATGCCAAGCAGCTAGCCATCAACGAATCGGAATATAAAGCGCTGCAGGCGCAGATCAATCCGCACTTTTTATATAATACGCTCGAATCGATCAATTGGATGGCCAAGACGAACCGTCAGCCGGATATCTCGGCGATGGTGACGGCACTCGGGCGTCTGCTGAGAGGGATCATCAGCCGGAAGGAACCGCTCATTACGATTGAGGAGGAGATGCGGATCGTCCGCAATTACCTGACCATCCAGCAGATTCGATTCGGTGAACGGCTCCAATTCCGCATCGAAGGGGAGGAGCAATTGTCTGGCTGTTACATTCCGAAGCTGACCGTACAGCCGGTGCTGGAGAACGCCATCCAGCACGGACTCGAGGCGATGTCGAGTCCATGCACCATCACGTTGTCGTTCGAATCAGGCGATTCGCACATCACGATCAGAGTGACGGATGACGGGCCGGGCATCGACGAAGCAACCTTGCTCGCGATCAAGGAGGGTTACGTCGTGCCGAAAGGAACGGGCATCGGGCTGAGCAACATCCGCGAACGGATCCGGCTGATGTTCGGCGACGAATATGGCGTCGATATCGACAGTGACACAGGGAAGGGGACCACGGTTCGGATACGCGTCCCTTATCGATGGGAGGATGAAGATGTATAACGTACTGCTGGTGGACGATGAGCGGATTATTCTTGAAGGCATTGCGAGTGTCGTGGAATGGAACAAACACGGGACGCGGCTCGCAGGCAAAGCGGTGAACGGCATGGAAGCGCTCCGTCACATCGAAGCCATGCCGCCGGATATCGTCATTACCGACATCCGAATGCCCGAACTTGGCGGGATCGAGCTCATTCAGTGGGCGAAGGAACGTTATCCCGGCATGATCTTCATCGTACTGTCCGGTCATGAAGAGTTCTCTTCCGCCCAGACGGCGATGAAGCTAGGCGTCCGGCATTATTTGCTCAAGCCCTGCACGGAAGATGAAATCGAACATGTGCTGGTCGAAGCTGTCGAGGAGCTGCAGGAAAGGCAGCGTCAAGAGTCGTTCCGGGCGGCAACGATGGAGCAGTTGGCGCGCGTTCTCCCCCAGATCAAGGAGCAATTCCTGAAGGAATGCCTGATGAACAAGACCTATAGCAAGCGCGATTGGGATTATTATGGCGGACTGCTGGGTTTAGACATCGAAGGGCGAGCGGTACGGCTGCTGCTGTTCGAGATCGAAGGCAGCTGCGAGTTCGAGCATCTGTTCGCCCTGCATAATATTGCGGAAGAACTCGTTCGCGACGCCGGCCAGCACGTACTGCTTAACACGACGATCGGCGATCGTCTCGTGCTGCTCGTAGAGGACGGCGAGCTGGCGCGTTGGCTTACGCTGCTGGAACGGGTGAAGCAGGTGTACGGACAATACTTCCGCCTCGATCTGACGATCGCGGTCAGCCATCCCGGCTCCATCACCCAGCTTCGGTATCTGTACCGAGAGACGCTGGCATGCTTGTCGCACCGTTTCTATCTGGGAGAAGGAAGCATTATAACCTCAGAAGATATCCTGCATCCCGTCGAAGGCTTGCCGATGGAGCTGGAGGTCGACGCAGAAGCGTTCGCCATCGCAGTGCGCAGCGGAAATTTGGAGCGCGTGCACACTTTCGTCCGCGATACCATTATCAAGCTAAAGGCGAGCAAGCTGGATGTAGGGTTGGTCAAATCGTGCGTGCTCGAGCTGTATCTCGTGTTGCTGCGGGAGAAAGGAAGCGCTAAGCCAGCGTGGACGGCAGGCTCCCATTCTGCCAATAACGCCGGCCCCGGATGTTCCCCCGATGCGGCCGATATGACGGCAGCGGGTACGTCTGCCCGGATCAAGCCGATGCTTGGACTCGAATCGTATCTGCTGCGGGAGGATGCGTTCGATACGTTGGACCAGACGGAGGACTACCTGCTGCAGGCAGCCGCCGAAGTGGCAATGCGCAATTACGAGGCCAACATGCAGACGCAGTCGAAGGTGATCGACCAGGTGATCCGTTACGTGGCGGAGCATCTGCCTGAAGAATCACTGACGTTATCGAAGCTGGCTCATGACATTTTTTACTTGAACGTGGACTACCTCGGCAAGCTGTTCCGCAAGGAGACCGGCGAGAAATTCTCGCAGTATATGATTCGCGTCCGCATGGAGGAAGCGATGCGGCTGATCGCGGCCGCGGAATACGTGAAGATTCTAGACATTGCCGCGAAGGTCGGATTTCGCAGCAATCCCCAATATTTCAGCCAAGTGTTCAAGAAGCATACCGGGCTCACACCCTCGGAATATATGAAACAACTGTCCATTATGCCGGAAAAATGAACGTCTAACGGAAATTTGAACGTCAACCAGCCGATTCCTAAGGCGCGACGCCTGCACAGGATATCGGTTTTTTTAACGGATGATGCCGATTCGTTATATTTTCGAGTCCTTATGAATGCGCTACCATTATGTAGCAGCTATACGAAAAGAGCCTTGAGGAGGTCTATCCATACCATGAGAAGACGGTCGACGTTGATCACGCTCGCTGCAGCCTTGATGCTTACTTTCACGATGTCTGCCTGCAGCAATGGCGGCGGGAATGCGGGAACGAACAACACGCCTACGAATGAAGGCGCCACGCCGGCTGTGACGAACAGCGGCAAGGAAGGAGCCGGGGAAGGTTCCGCCGGTGACAGCGAGGAGGATATCACGCTCCGCCTTATGTGGTGGGGATCCCAGACCCGTCACGACCTGACGAACGAAGTGGTGAAGCTGTACGAATCGAAGAATCCGCATGTCAACATCGAGACCGAGTTTACGAGCTTCGACGGTTATTGGGAAAAGCTGGCCGCCATGGTCGCCGGCAACAATATGCCGGATGTGCTGCAAATGAACTTCGGCGAATATATGACCCAGTATGCCAGCAAGGATGTCCTTCTCGATATGAAGCCGTTCACCGAGAACGGAACGATCGACGTCAGCAAGGCGAATGAAGGTATCATGGCTTCCGGGATCGCGAACGGCCAGCTTCTGGGCATTCCGCTCGGGATGAACGCGCTGACGGTCATCTACGACGAACAGATGTTGCAGGATGCCGGCGTAGCCGCACCTGACATGAACTGGACGTGGGACGACTGGAAGAAGGCAGCCGAAACCGTGTATGCCAAGACGGGAAATTACGGTACTCAGGGTCTTGAGATTACCAATATCTTCGAGTATTACGCTCGCCAGCACGGCCAGAAGATGTACAGCGAAGACGGCAAGGGACTGGGCTTTGACGATAAGCTGTTGGCCGAATATCTCGCCATGACGCTGGAGCAGCAGGAGAAGAAGACGTATCCGTCGATGGACGTCATCATGCAGCATGAAGCGATCGAGGATCAGCTGATCGTGCACGGCAAAGCGCCGTTCGATTTCCGCTGGTCGAACCAGGTAGTCGCGCTGACCAAGGCGGCGAACCGGACGCTCAAGCTGGCCCCGCTGCCGGGCCCGGACAGCAGCAAAGGCATGTATCTGAAACCATCGTTGTTCTTCTCGATCAGCAAGAAGTCCAAACATCAAGAGGAAGCGGCGAAATTCATCGACTACTTCATCAACGACGTGGAAGCGAACAAAATCATGATGGGCGAACGCGGCGTTCCGATCACGTCGACCATACGCGAGACGCTGGCTGCCGATCTGGACGAGACGAATAAGATGATTTTCGATTACATCGATAGGATCGGCGAGAACAGCAGCCCGATCGACAGCGTCTATCCGGCCGGCGCCTCCGAAATTTCGAAGGCGATGGAGGAGATTCACGAGCAAGTGATGTATAAGCAGCTTACGCCGGAAGAGGCGGCTGCCGAATTCCGTAAGCGGGCGGAAGAAATCATCGCGCGAGGGGCGGAATAATGAAGACAACTATCGGCGCATAAGGAATGGCCGGCTCCGAACGAATGACGCCCGCTCAGATCGAAGCGGAGCCGGTCTTCTTATACGGATTGCTTAAATCGCGGAAGGAGGGGTTGGCATGAGTCTAGAGGCTTCGTCGTCAGCTGCGGCAGCGCAAGGTAAGAGGAAGAAGAAGGAGAACGATAACCTGACCGGCTATCTGTTCATCCTGCCGTTCTTGGTCGGCTTCTTCGCGCTGACGGTATTCCCGGTAGTCATGTCGCTCTACTTGTCGTTTACGAATTACGATATGCTCGGCACGCCGAGCTGGATCGGATTTGCCAATTATGAGCGCATGCTCATGGATGATCCGAAATTCGTGCAATCGGTCAAAGTGACGCTCTTCTACGTATTCACGGCAGTGCCGTTCCGGCTTGTCTTCGCGTTGGCGGTCGCGCTGCTCTTGGCCAGGCTCGTCGTCATGAAAGGGATGTACCGAACTTTGCTCTATCTGCCTTCCGTCATCGGCGGCAGCGTCGCGGTCTCCGTCATGTGGAGGCAGCTGTTCGGCAATGAAGGGGCGCTCAATTCGATTCTCGCCAAGCTCGGCCTGCCGACGGTCTCATGGCTCGGTGATCCGGCCTATGCGATTTGGACGTTGATTTTGCTCTATGGCTGGCAATTCGGATCCTCCATGCTCATCTTCCTTGCGGGATTGAAGAATATTCCGGCCAGTTATTACGAAGCGGCCGAAGTGGACGGCGCAGGCGCTTGGAGGCGGTTCGTCCGCATCACGATCCCGCTGTTGACGCCGATCATCCTATTCAATGTCGTCATGCAGACCATTCAAGGCTTCATGGCTTTCACCCCGAGCTATATCATCTTCGAAGACGGCCGACCGCTCAACTCGACGCTCGTGTACGTTCTCTATATGTTCCAGCGCGCATTTACGTTCTTCGATATGGGGTATGCGTCGGCCATGGCGTGGCTGCTGCTGCTCGTGATCGGGCTGTTCACGGCGCTGATCTTCAAGAGCTCTTCGTACTGGGTGCATTACGAATCGGAAGGAGAGCGGTAGGATGTACCTGCGTCGAAAGTCCGTCCTCAAGCTGGTTTGCGAACAAGCGCTGCTGCTTGCGCTGACGTTCATGATGCTTTACCCGCTGCTGTGGATGATTGCGGGCTCATTCAAAGATAACGGCACCATCTTCACGACGGCCCATTCCCTCATTCCGAACCGTCTCGATTTCTCCAGCTACATCGAGGGGTGGCAAGGATTCGGGGGCGTGACCTTCGCAACCTTCTTCATCAACTCGACGATCATTACGCTCCTGTCCACATTCGGCAGCGTCGCTTCTTCGGCATTGATCGCGTACGGTTTCGCCCGGATCCGCTTCAGGTGGAAGAACGTCTGGTTCGTCTGCATGATGCTGACGATGATGCTGCCGTTTGAGATTATTATGGTGCCGCAATATGTCATGTTCAATTGGTTCGGCTGGGTCGATACGTATTGGCCGCTTATTCTGCCGACCTTCTTCGGCACGCCGTTCTTCATCTTTCTCATCATGCAGTTCATCCGCACATTGCCGCACGAGATGGATGAAGCGGCCAAGATCGACGGATGCGGCAAGTTCGCGATATTCTCGCGAATCATCGTGCCTTTGATCGTTCCGGCGATGATGACGTGCGCCATCTTCTCTTTCTATTGGCGCTGGGACGACTTCATGGGGCCGCTGCTCTATTTGAATAAACCTCAGCTTTATCCCGTGTCGCTAGGCCTCAAGATGTTCTCCGATCCGGATTCGATCACGAATTGGAGCGCGCTGTTCGCAATGTCGACGCTAAGCGTCATCCCGGTGTTCATCATCTTCTTCCTGTTCCAACGCTATATCGTGGAAGGGATTAGCACGAGCGGCCTCAAGGGCTAATGCAACCGGGTCGATCTGATTACGAGAGGAGAACCACATGAAACGATTAAAGCTTATGAGCAAGTCGGCCGTCCTAAGCATCGCAGCCGTAATGAGCGCGGGCGCGGTATGGCCTGCTCTCCCCGTGAATGTCATGGCTACGGTTTCCGCGCAGACAACGAGCGAGAAAGCAACGGTAGAA
This sequence comes from Paenibacillus phyllosphaerae, assembly GCF_014192105.1. Lineage (GTDB taxonomy): Bacteria > Bacillota > Bacilli > Paenibacillales > Paenibacillaceae > Paenibacillus_Z > Paenibacillus_Z phyllosphaerae. The sequence continues at coordinate 172,868 of NZ_JACHXK010000008.1, forward strand.
ATCCTGTTGGAGGCGGAACAAGCCGATCAGCAACAGGGCGTGATCGTGGATACGAAGCACGCCGGCTATACGGGCGAGGGCTTTACCGATTTCAACCCCAATGTGCCTGGCGGATACCTGGAGTGGACATTCGATATGCCGGAGGCGGGCGTCTATACGCTCGAATTCCGTTATGCCCATGGCGGCGCGGATAAACGGCCTGCGCAAATTACCGTCAATGGCGAAGTTGCTCAAGAAGAGCTAGCCTTCGATCCGACCGGGGGCTTCGATAAATGGCTGACGACTTCAGCGCAAGTCACGCTCCGTAAAGGGCAGAACACGGTTCGCGCGACGGCAGTCGGCGTTAGCGGAGGCGGCAATATAGACAGTCTTCGCATACATAACGAGCCGCCGACCGAGGCCGAGCAAGTCGAGCTTGAGGTCGTAAAGCTGTCGGATCTGCTCAGTGATTTGCAGCTGAAACAGCTGCGCCAGTTAGGCCTGATCGTCCATGTCAGTCCGCAGGAAAGCGAGCCGATGACGCGGATCGCCTTCATGTCGTTGATCAACGATACGTTCGGTTTCGTGAAGGAGGAGCGGTTCAAGGGGGTTGGCGCGGAGACCAGCATCGGAGAAGTTTCGCTGCAAGAATGGTACGCTTACGTGCTCGAAGCGGCTGAGCAGGCGGGCTACATCACGGGCATGCCGGACGGGGCGATGGCGCCGGAACAGCTGATTAGCCGGCAAGAAGCCGCCGTAATTCTCGCCAGACTGCTCGAGCTTGCGCCTAATCCTTCTGCGTCCGAAGCTTTCGGGAATCTGCCGGAATGGAGCAAGGGAGCGATTGGCGCGATGGCGGGCAAAGGCTATCTATCCGCCGCTGCCGGCGGCTTCGGCGCGTCCAAGCCGCTTACCTTCGGAGAGGCGAGGGACATTCTGGCGAAAGTCTCCGCCGACTACGACACGGGGGCCGATTTTGTCAGCGTCGTTGCCGCGCAAGCGATCAGCGGTAATCTGCTTGCGGTAACGCTTAACGGCCAGTTGGACGCTTTCGATTACAAGGATCTTGCCATCAGCGTCCCGACCGGGAGCTGGGCATCGTTGACGCCGAACTTCAAGCAGCTGCGCGTCAGCAAGGCCGCCCAAGGCGTGAATCGGTTCGGCCAGACGGTGCTGGTGCTGCAAAGCTTGGATAAGTGGGAGCCCGACGCCTCATTCCAAGTGAAGCAGGCGGAGCAAACGTTCACCGGCGATCTGGAAGCAGCCATCGTTCAAGCCGACAATATGGTGACCTGGCAGATGGACCACGGCGGATTCTCGAAGGCGATCGACTACAGCAAGCCGTGGGACGGCAAGTCGAAGCGCTCGGAGTGGACCAATGCGGACGGCACGGAGCTCGGAATGATCGACAATGATGCGACTGTGAAGGAGCTGCGCTTCCTCGCGGAGGTGTACAAGGCGACCGGGGACGAGACCTACAAGCAAGCGATATTGAAAGGGCTCGACTTCCTGTTCCTGCTGCAGACGGACACCGGCGGCTTCACGCAGGTCTATCCGAAGCGCGGCAATCCCGGCGATCCGGAACAATATTCGAACTACGTCACCTTCAACGATAATGCGATGATTAACGTGCTGGAGCTGATGGACGAAGCGGCGAACCGGAGCTATCCGTTCACGGACGATCTGATCGGCGATGAGCTGGCTTCGAAGCTGAAGCGGTCGATCCAAGCCGGCGTCGATTATATTCTGGATGCGCAGATCAAAGTCGACGGCAAGCTGCTCGCTTGGTGCGCCCAGCACGATCCGGTCACGTTCGAGCCGAAGGGCGCGCGTACTTATGAGCATCCTTCGCTGTCCGGTTCCGAATCGGTCAGCATCGTTCGCTTCCTGATGGGCAGACCCGCTCAGACACCTGCTATCAAGCGAGCGGTTCAAGGGGCGCTGGAATGGTTCGACGACGTGAAGCTGGAGGGAATCCGCTATGTGAGCGGAGATCCGAACGGCGTCTATTTTATCCAGGACCCGAAAGCAACGACTTGGTATCGCTTCTATGAGATCGGGACGAACAAGCCGATCTTCTCCGGCCGCGACGGCGTCATCAAATCGACGATTCAGGAGATCGAGAAGGAACGCAGGGACGGGTATTCGTGGGGCGGAAGTTATGCCAAGCAGCTGTTGGCGACAGCTTCGACTACCGGCTACTTCCCGGGCAAAATCTACGCGGAGGTGGTCGGCGCAAGCTCTAAGGACCGGAACGGCAGAACGCTGCTGCAAGGGCAGCTTACTCAGGTCGCGAGCGTTACGGAACAGCTGGGCCGGATGCAGAATGAGCTGACCGTCGCGGCCGATGGCAGCGGCGAATACAAGACGGTCCAGGCCGCGGTCGATGCAGTGCCTGCAGGCAACCAACGGCCGGTGACGATTAGAGTGAAGAACGGCGTGTATAAGGAAGTCGTCAGAATTCCGGGCGACAAACCGTATATTACGCTCGAAGGCGAAGATAGCGAGAAGACGGTCATTACATTCGACAATTATTCGGGCCGCAGCAACGGCGCCGGCGGAACCTTCGGAACGAGCGGCAGCGCAACGGCATTCATCGCGGCTAGCGATGTGAGCGTCCGCAACATCACATTCGAGAACAGCACGGACGAGAGCCAAGTGACCGAGTCGAATAAACAGGCGGTTGCCATGAACGTCAGCGGGGAGCGCATCTCGTTCTCGAATGTCCGTTTCCTCGGTAATCAAGACACGCTGCTGACGAATGGCGGAACGCAATATTTCGAGCAGTGCTATATCGAAGGCGACGTCGACTTTATTTTCGGCGGATCCCGGGCTGTCTTTAACGAATGCACCATTCATTCCCTCGACCGCGGATCCGCCACGAACAACGGTTATATTACCGCTGCGAGCACAATGATCGACGAGCCGTATGGTTATTTGATCTTGAATAGCAAGCTGACGAGCGATGCGGCGGCAGGCACGGTTCATCTTGGCCGGCCTTGGCATCCGAGCGGCAATCCGAACGCCATCGCGAGCGTCGTCTATATGAACACCGAGATGGGCGCGCATATCAAGACCGAGCCTTGGACCGATATGTCCGGATTCTCTTGGAAGGAAGCCCGTTTCGCGGAATACATGAACACGGGGCCAGGCGCGGCCGTGAACGATTCGCGTCCGCAGCTGAAGGACGAAGAAGCGGCGGAATGGACAATCGAGAACGTGCTGAAGGGATGGAATCCGTCCGCAAGCTAGATGTTATATTTCATTTTTTTGCGCGTTCATCAAACGGCCTTTGGTCCAGCATTATATGGGCTGAAGGCCGTTTTATTTGACCGTAATCGATGACGCCGATCTCATCTTCCACAAGCTGCTATGTCGGACACCCCCCTAAAAATCCGCCCTCCTTACGTATTCTTAATTACTGCTGCAGCAAACACCAACAAGAATAGGATGATGATGGAATATGCGTACAAGGATCGAATTCAAGGGGATTATTACGAAAAGCACGCTGGCCGGCATGATTGCCTTCTCCTGCGGGATTGGCTCGGCATGGGCGGATGAAGCGGATACGCAAGCGGCGAATACGGTAACGGCAACGGCAACGACGACAGCCACAACGGAAGCTGTTCAAGAAGAGCCTTCTCTGCTGCCTGGCGACTTCTTCTATTTCGTCAAATCGATCTATGAAGACATTCAGCTGGCCCTTACTCGCGATGACATGAAAGAAGCGATCCTGCTCGCGCAGTTCGCGCAGGAGCGTCTAGCCGAGTCGGCGGCGCTGCTCGAGCATGGCGAGGACGAGATCGCGGAGAAGACGCTGCAGCGTTCCTTGGATCAGCAGCAGCAAGCGATGGAGGCAGCTGCTTCTGTCGTAGACCCGGCTGACGAGGTTGAGAATGCCGACGCTGAAGCGGCCGAAGGACAGGCTGAAGTTTCTTCTTCGGAAGTACAGACGTCCGCGAACACCGCGGCGAGCACGACTTCCGAGTCTACTCTTACCACTGCAACAACTGAAGCGAGTGTGACCACCGAGGCGAGCGAAACAACCGAAGTGAACGAAACAACCGATATAAGCGAGTCTACAACTTCGGCGGATGCACTAGCAGAAGCGGATGAGGACGTTGATCCCGAACAAGCCGACAAAGTGAAAGTTGCGCTTTCGCATAATATTCTGGCGCTCTCCGCCGCATTGGATAAAGTTGAGAATCCGCAAGCGCAGCGCTCTTTGCTGAAGAATATCACGAAGTCCTTTGCCCGTCTGGAGAAGAAGCTGACCAAACTGAGCGGGAAGGTCACGGAAGACACGACCGTAATTTCCGATACGACGGCAACAGATGTGACCGAGACGCCAGCGACGTCGAACGAAGCAACGGCTACGGAAGTTCAAGCGGCAGCGACAGCCGTAACGACGACTAATCAAACTAGCGTGGAGGGCACCGCAACATCCGTCTCCCAAGAATCGCAAAAGTCCGGCAACAGCAAGGCGAAGGCAGCAGCCAAGGATCGTGAAGACGCCCAAGCGGACAAGCCTAAGACCAAAGGTCAATCCGGGGAAGAACACGGTTCGTCCAACAAACCGGAGAAAGCGCAAGCGCATGCTGCCCAGAAAACGAATGCAGGCAGTAAGTCCGCAGGACAAGACCATAAGAAGGAAGACAAATCGTAATACGACTGATTAATTGAAGACGATGGAAGTCATAGAAAAGGCCTTAGTCCGGATTTTCGGAACTAGGGCCTTTTCTTTGCCCTTCACGCATGAAAAATCCGGTCTTTCCCCGGATTTTTATTAGTTGCGCCGATCGAATCGGACGTTGCTCGCTGGCAGGCAGATCGGGAAGCGATTTCCGTGCGGAAAATTGAACGAATTCGCCCGGGTTCTTTCCTTTCGCCTAAGCTTGGGATTCGTTACCATAGGAATAGAACCGCTACTCTGACGGGCGCTTATGCGGGAGGAAGGAGCTGATGATCAGCCGGTCTTAACCGTCGGTCGTAACTGCCGGGATTGCTAGGAGAAAGGTAAATTCAAAGGAGGCCATGATGATGATGAAAACACGTAACCTGTTCAAGAAGACCGCTTTCAAAACAACGGCGGCCACGCTCTGTATGGTGCTAGCCGTTCCGTTCGTTCTATACGGTACTAGTTCTGCGGAGACGCCTTTTAACGATAATTTCAACGATGGCAACGCTACGGGATGGACAGCGACGACAGGCAGCTGGTCGGTCGTCTCCGATAACGGGAATTATGCGTATGCGCAGACAGGTACTAGCGAAGGACGCACTTCGGCAGGCAACGCTTCTTGGACGGATTACAGCGTCGAAGCGAAGGTCAAAGTGGACGACTGGAACGGAACGAACCGGACGTACGTAGCCGGCCGTTACACGGACGGGAACAACTACTATGCGGCTTCCTTGTATAACAGCAGCGGAGGCAAACTGGAGATTCGCAAGAAGGTGAGCGGCTCCTCGTCCACACTGGCTTCCAAGACATACGCCTTGTCTTCCGGACAATGGTACACGGTCAAATTGGAAATGAACGGATCGACCATCAACATGTACGTTAACGGCGTTCTGGAGCTGACCGCCACCGATAACGCGCTTGCCTCCGGAAGCGTCGGACTTCTTGCCGTTAAGACAAAAGCGAAGTTCGATGACGTGACGGTAACGACCGGCTCGACCACAACCGATCCCGGCACCGATCCGGGCACGGATCCAGGCGATGGAGGAGGAGAAACCCCGCCTACACCGGCTGCGGGCGATCTGTTCGTCTCCCCGACCGGCACAGCGAGCAATACCGGTACGATCGACAGCCCTATGTCCTTGGAAGCTGCGCTTACGCGAATCGCAGCGGGCAAAACGATCTACATGCGCGGCGGAATCTACAGCTACTCGTCCACCGTTACGGTTGAGCGCGGGAATGACGGAACATCCGGCAGCCGGAAGAATATCGTCGCTTACGGCAGCGAGAAGCCGGTGCTCGATTTCTCGGGCCAATCCTTTGGATCGGCGAATCGGGGGTTGCAGCTATTCGGCCACTATTGGACCGTGCAAGGCATCGAAGTGAAAGGAGCTGGCGATAACGGCATCTTCATCGGCGGCAACTACAACATTCTTCGCAATGTGGAAACCCATCATAACCGGGATACGGGCATTCAACTTGGGCGCTATGCGTCAACGGCAGCCAATAGCGAGTGGCCGCAGTATAACCAAGTGATCCATTCGTACTCGCATGACAATTTCGATCCGGACAACGGCGAGGATGCGGACGGATTCGCGGCGAAGCTGACGGTCGGTCCAGGGAACGTGTTCGACGGCTGCATCGCGGCCTATAATGTCGACGATGGTTGGGATCTGTACGCGAAGACGGACACCGGGCCGATCGGAGCGGTGACGATCAAGAACAGCATAGCCCACCATAACGGACAGACATCCGACGGCACTTCGACGACCAACAGCGACGGCAACGGATTCAAGCTGGGCGGCGAGCAGATTCCGGTGAACCATATCGTGACCGGAAGCATTGCCTTCCAGAACAAGAAGCATGGCTTTACGTATAACAGCAACCCGGGATCGATCACGATGACGAATAATACGTCCTGGGACAACGGCCAGAGCAATTTTGCCTTTGATGTCGGGACGCATCTCTTCACGAATAATCTTTCCCTGGACGGCGGTTCGAGCGATAAAACAAGCGGTACGGATGTAAGCGGGTCGAACGTCTGGTGGAAAAATAACGCGAGCGTGAACGCGAATGGGCGATTGGCGAGCGCTGCGGATTTCGTCAGCCTTGCGCCGTCGGTTACGCGGAACGCGGACGGATCGCCGAATCTCGGCAATTTCTTGAAACTGGCCGATAATAGCGATCTGAAGGGAGCCGGAACGCCAAGCGGAACGAATATCGGCGCAAGGTAACGCGATATAGCTCGCAAGTTAAGGAGCGCCTGGAGCGGATGAGTCTAACGCAGACTTCGTCCGAACTAGGCGCTCTTCCCGCGTTCGTCTCATCTACGTTCGAAGTACTTCACCATCATCCGCAACATATGCTCGCGACCGATCGGCCCCCAAGGATCCCATTCCTTGCTGTCCGGTATGAAGACGCGATTCTGCCGGACCGCCTGCAAATTCTGCCAACCCTTCCTTGCCGAGAAAGCGTTAAGTTCGTCCTCTTCGCTCCAGACGACCAGGATATTCTCCGGATCGAGCTCGATGAGCCGATCATAAGCGTCTTCTTGATACATGCCGTGCGCGATCCGTTCATCGGGCTGGAAGCCGAGGCGGCTGTAGAACAGCTCCGTCAGGGTATGATCTTGCGTTCCGTACAGCCGGCAGCGTTGATGGATCAACCGAATGATAACCCATGAGCCCCGCTGCGTCACTCGCTCCAGCTTCCTGCGCGCTTCCTGTTCGAGCTTCGATAGATGGCGGATGATTCGCTCGGCCTCGGCTTCCTTCTTCACCCGTTCCGCGATTCTGCGCAAATATTGCTCCCACGTCGTCGAATGGTCCAGCACGATCGTATTCGGTTCGCTGCTGCAATCGGTGTCAGCATCGCTATGCTGGTATACCGACTTTATGATCATATCCGGGGCGAAAGGGATAACGTCGCTGTACGTAATCGTTCGGTCTGCGTTGAGCGCAGCGGTTCCGGGCAGCCGATCCTCCAAATAAGACGGGAATCCGGTCGCGGTGCGAAAATAGTTCGGATAACTCGGCGCGGCGACAGGGAGAATGCCGAGCGCCAGCAGATGATCCTGCAGCAGGAACGTGCTGATCACGGCGATTTTCTTCTCGCGGCGCTTCGTATAGACCGAAGGAGGGACGCCTTCGACTTTCTTGAAGACGCGGCTGAAGTAGAGCTCGTCCTGATAACCGACGCAGATGGCGATATCCTTCAGCGGCATCCCCTCATGACTCATCAATTCTTTGGCTTTAATCATCCGAATCTGCGTCAAATAACGGATCGGCGTCATCCCGGTTCGTTTCTTGAACGCCCGGCAGAAAGAGCTTGCCGTCATCCCGGCCATCTCCGGCAGTTGATGGATCGCGATCGGTTTGGCATAGTTCTCCTCCAAGTAAGTCAGCATCGCTTGAATAGATGGCATCGCGTTGCGCTGAGCAGTGGTAGAGCGAGAATAGACATCGAGCAGCAGCTCGTGAAAAAGGCTCTGCAGCCGGATGAAGCCAAGCTCGCTGCGGTTTGTCCAGGCCTTCTGCAGATGCTCCAGCAAGGTTGCGGCTGACGCCGATCGTACCGGTGTGGCGATAGCTGCGGAAGCAGAAGGATAAGAAGAATCCGCTTCCGTAGCTTTCAATGGCCGTGAAGCAGTCACGCTGGCAAGCTGAACCGACTGATACTGCAGCAATAACAATTCTAATGGCAATGCGGAGTGATTATGTACGATGAAGGTTGTTCCAGGCTTTAATGCAACGATGGAACCAGCATGTACCGTATAAGAATGCTCGTCGATGAACAGTCTGCCGCTGCCGGTCTTGATATATACGATGGAAGCACGCGCAAGCTCTATTCGCCTAGAGCGAAAGGCGGGTTCATAGTGATGTTCTTTTAAGGTCAACGGGATGTAAGAGATCCAATTATGAGGGGAAGGAGATGAAGGCAAGGCAAGTTCATTCCTTTCGTTAATGTGGAGAACGCAGTCTTGAGAACTATTCTCACTACTTCTATCATACGGTCGGCCGCCTCGGCAGACAACCCATTTTATGTATCTCGCTCCAACTGTGACGATTTTGTCCATATCAATCGGGCAATCCCGTGTATACAAAATGATAGTGTCGGTTTGTACAATGATGATGAAAATCATTCTCAGTCTAGAGCGGAGGTATCGGCATTATCGATTCGGAAAGACGTATTCATGCAGGCCTTAAGCGGGAGCAACGATGGATGCTTCTGCTGCTGGCAAGCTTCACCTTATTCGCGGCGGCCGGCTGCAGCAACGGAGCTGGCAACGGCGATTCCGGCAGCGGCAATTCCGTTTCCGCGAACGTAAGTCAAACTTCGTCCGAAGTACAGCAAGATCCTTGGTCGGGCGTGACGCCTGCGACGATCTCGGATACCAAGAGCGGAATCGAATCGCTGCAATCTGCGGTCAAGGAATTCAAGCAGGCCGTGGAAGCGGAGCAAACGGAAGAGATCAAGAAGCTTGCGGCAGAAATGGCCGGCGTCTGGGTTGCGATGCAAGCAGACGTGAAGTCGGCTAACGGGAGTCTCCACGAGACGATCGACGGCGAACTGCAGCGTTTAATGGCGGAAGTTGCGTCGGACAAGCGCTCGAAGGATGTACTGATCGAGCTGGACTACAGCTTATATCAGCATCTTCGCGACTTGAAGCAACATTTTTGAGCAACACACCAACGTAAACAAATAGGGGATGGGTGGTTTCAAGCATGGTCACGGTACAGAAGCGTTTCGTCAGTTTATTCGTATGTTTTGCATTACTGTTATCCCTAGTGCCGAGCTTCACGGCAACAGCCGCTGCCAAGGCGGTGAACGTCACGGTCGATGGGAAAAAGCTCACTGCTAACGTCAGCCCGCAGACTGTCAACGGCCGGACATTCGTTCCATACAGAGCCATTGCGGAAGCGATCGGCGCTACCGTCAAGTTCGACAGCAAGACGAACCGCGCTACGATTACGAAAGGCAAACAGACGGTCGAGCTCACGGTCGGGAGCAAGACCGCCAAGATTAACGGCAGCTCCGCAAAGCTGGATGCCGCTCCGCTGAATGTGAAGGGCACGCTGTTGGTTCCGCTTCGTTTCGTGGGCGAGTCGCTTGGCGTATGGGTTACGTGGAAAGCCAGCACGTCGACGGCGGCCCTGGAGACGAAGAAAACGATCAAGCATAGCTTGGGCTCGACGACGCTTAACAGCGTGCCTAAGCGGGCTGTAGTTCTGTTCAACGGAGCTGTTGATATCTCCGTCCTGCTCGAAGTGAAACCAGTTGGGGCAGTAGAGTCCTATATCCAGCAGCCTTTCTACGAATATATTCGTCCGAAATTGAAAGGTACGAAGACGCTTGGAGACGAAACGCAGCCGAATCTCGAAGCGATCGCAGCATTGAAGCCGGATGTGATTATCGCGACTAAAGTGCGCCACGAGAAGATCCATGCGCAGCTGAAATCCATTGCCCCGACGATCGTAACCGAAGATCTGTCCGATTGGCAGGACAACCTGCAAATTCAAGCGCAGATTTTCAACAAAGAAGAAATTGCGGCTGAATTCCTTGCCGAATGGAAAGCGAAGGTCGCAGACTTCAAGCGCAAGCTGCCGGCCAAGGACAAAGGCGCGGCGATCTCGATTATCCGGTTCAATCCGGATGGCAGCGCACGTGCGTACAACGCCGGTTTCGCGTATAAAATTTTCAAAGAGCTCGGGTTCTCGACGCCGAAGCAGCAGCTGGCAACCGGCCAGGAATTCATTACGGTCAGCTCGCTGGAACAGGTCAGCCTGCTCGACGGCGATTACATCTTCGACTTCACGACCGATTGGGATGGCGATGGGGCCGTGCTGCAGCATCAGAAGAAATGGACGACTAGCGACCTGTGGAAGAACTTAAATGCGGTGAAGAAAGACAAGTATTACAAGGTCAACTCCGTTACCTGGAACTTGTCCGGCGGAGCAATGGCGGCGGATCTGCTGCTCGACGATCTCTATTTCCACTTCGATTTGGAGTAGTCAGCAGGGCGAAGCATCCCATTATGAGGTTGTCAAAAGAATGAGCGAATCGCTCATTCTTTTGGCGTTCAGGCGAGAATAGGAGAGTCATCCGTATATGATAACGAAGCCTAATCAAGCGATTATACATACAGTCGGGCTTTTGACGGGCATGCTGTTCTGCGCCGGGTGCATGCTAGCCAGCATCCGCTTCGGCTTCCTGACCGTTAGCTGGAACGATGTGTGGGCATCCATCGCCAAGTACGACTCGGCGATCAATGAGCAGATCGTCGTCAGGACGACGCGGCTGCCGCGCGCCTTCATTGCTGCGGCTGTCGGAGCGAGCCTCGCCGTTGCGGGGGCGATCATGCAGGCGGTCACGCGCAATCCGTTGGCCAGCCCAAGCGTTATGGGGATTAACGCCGGTGCAACGCTGGCTGTCGTCTCAGCGATAACGGTTTTCTCGGTCACGCACATGGGCACGATCGTATGGATCGCATTCGGTGGGGCCGCTGTTGCCGCCGCATTCGTATATCTGCTCGGATCTCTCGGACGAGACGGTCTGACGCCGCTCAAAATCATTCTGGCCGGTTCAGCCATGACGGCCTTGTTCGTGTCGTTCACCCAAGGCTTGCTGGTCCGCAACGAGAACGGCCTGCAGGACGTGCTCTTCTGGCTGACCGGCTCGATCGCTGGCAGGGAACAGTCTATGCTGATGGCCGTCATCCCATATATGTCGATTGCCTGGCTAGGCGCGCTCCTCTTATCGAAGCAGCTGAACATATTAGCGATGGGGGAAGAGGCGGCCAAAGGACTCGGGCAGCGGACGACGGCCGTTACGCTGCTGTCCGGCTTTCTGGTCGTCATGCTTGCGGGCGGATCCGTCGCCGTCGCAGGTCCGATCGGATTTATCGGCATCGTCATTCCGCATATCGTTCGAGGAATCACGGGATTGGATTATCGGCTTCTCATTCCTTACAGCGCGCTGCTCGGAGCTATTCTGCTGCTGCTCGCCGACGTTGCAGCCCGTTTCATTATTATGCCGGAAGAGATGCCTGTCGGCATCATGATGGCGGTCATTGGCGCGCCTTTCTTTATCTACATCGCCCGCAAGGAGCTGAGAAGTCTATGAGGCAGGAGCAGCTTCAACGGATGGGGATTCCGGTGACGGTTCCGCGCCATCGTCGAACCCTATGGGCTACCGGTTTCTTCCTGATGCTCTTGATAGCCCTATCTGCAGCCAATCTGCTGTTAGGCGAGCAGCGAATCGCTCCGCTTGCGGTATGGCAAGCACTTATGGGCCAGGGAAACTCGGAGCATGTGCTCATCGTACGAACGTTCCGGGCGCCGAGACTCGTCATCGGCCTTCTCGTGGGCGCATCATTAGCCGTATCCGGCGCCATCTTGCAGAGCGTCATACGCAATCCGCTTGCCGCGCCGGACGTGATTGGCATAACGGGCGGCGCATCGGTCGCAGCCGTAGCCTTTATTACTTTCATTCCAAGCGCGGTCAGTCTGGCGTTCCTGCCGCTTTTCGCCATCTTCGGGGCGTTCGGAGCGGCGCTGCTCATCTATGCGCTCGCATGGAAGAAAGGGGTCCATACGGCAAGGCTCGTTTTGATCGGCATCGGGATCGCTTCGCTCTTATCCGGCGTGACGACCTTTATGCTGGTATTCAGTCCCAGTTATACCGCGGCTTCGTCGTACACTTGGCTGACCGGCAGCATCTACGGCTCGACCTGGCAGCATGTCGGCGTGCTGCTGCCATGGACGGTCGTTATCGCGGCAGGGATCGCGACCATGATGCGGCGGATGAGCGTGCAGCTGTTGGGCGACGAGCTCGCGGCCGGCCTTGGCAGCTCGGTTGAGTGTGACCGGTTCCTGCTGCTCATGTTGAGCGTTGCCTTGGCAGGTTCGGCCGTGGCGATCGGCGGGGTGATCGGCTTCGTCGGCTTCATTGCGCCGCACGCGGCACGCAGACTGGTTGGTCCCGTCGTGAACAGGCTAATTCCGCTCTCCGCGTTGATCGGGGGCTGCATGGTCGCGCTTGCCGACTTGCTCGCCCGCACGCTGTTCATGCCGCTCGATATACCGGTCGGCGTGTTCACATCGGCAATCGGTGCGCCATTCTTTATTTATCTGCTGTACCGCACGAGGAATAACCGGATGTAGCACTTGATCGCGGCTGAGGGAAGCGTCGACTTCCTTCGGCCTTTTTTGTACTTATTCTAATGAAAAAGTTGGCAGATGGACGTGCCGTTCATGCATATAGTTATGGTAAACAGGGATATCAAGGGATTGCTTCCGCCGTTCATGACTATGAATGAAAGGAGGTGATATCATGGGTTACCAAGAGCTTCTCATTCTGTTCCTCAAAGCGTTGGCTGAGTTGATCGCGAAGTAAGTGATAGTCGTGCATATAGATAGAGGGCAGCCGGTGCTACGACCGGCTGCCCTTTGCACGTTGTTAGGTCCAGACGATTATACGTCTTCACCGAACGTATCTTCCGCCGCGTTCCCCGCGTCTTGATCGCCGGGATAGTCGCGGTCCAAGCCCGCATGCAGCGTACGGTTCTCATAATCGAAGCGGTTCGATGCGCGCTGATCTTCGCGCCAAGGCGTGCTTTTGCCCAGCCGAGGGGGGACGATTCGGGAACCGTAAGGTCCTTCGGGGAATTCCTGCGCATTCATGTCGTTGCGCTGAGACTCCACGGAAGCCAGATCGGTATAGTATGGATATCGTTTGGTCTCATCGATGAATTCCTGATCGCCTTTGCCTTCCGGACTGTAATCGTCACGTGACATGGTCATTCCTCCTTCATGTCGCCTTACTGTAATGCCCACGAATTGCGCTTGAGTTATCCATGAGTAGTATGGCTTAATGAGTCCTAGTTATCCTGAAATTGGCGTTGCTTACATCTCCATCAGCCTGTTCGATCATCATGCGGAGAAGGACGGCTTACATATTTTGCGGCCGGCTTCCAAACAATGAAGTGAGAAGATTATCCAACAGGTGGGAGTAGGTATGGAATTCAATCGATTCAGCAAGCGAATCTTGGCAATATCGTTTATCTTGGCCTTGATTACGATGTTCACGATAAGCTGTGCCCAACGCCCGGATCCGAAGGAGACGGATCTGCTTCATATCCAATCAACGGAGGATAAGGCGACCGCACATCGCTCCAAGCCGGTCATCGTATTCTTGGTGGATTCCTTGCTATCCTCCTCGATTGACGAAGGCGTCCGTCAGGGAATGCTGCCGACTTTCCGGCAACTGATTGACCGCGGGCAGTATTATCCCCAATTCGTCAGCTCCTTCCCGACGATGAGCGTCACGATTGACAGCACGCTGTTGACCGGCACGTATCCGGACAAGCATCGGATTCCCGGACTGGTCTGGTATTCGGCAGCCGAGCAGCGCATGATCAATTACGGGAGCGGTTACAAAGATTTGCTCAAGCGAGGGGTCAACCCGTTCCTCGAGCATGCTTTCGTCGAGCTGAACGGCCAACATCTGAACCGGCAAACTCCGACGATCTATGAAGATTTGGCCGAAAAGGGCTTTCAGTCGGGATCGGTCAACGGTCTGGTCTATCGAGGAAATACCGAGCATCAGCTTCATTTTCCGAAATGGCTGGAAGCGCCGACCAAACTGCCGCGATCGTTTGCGGTACAGGCGCCTGATTTATTCACCTTCGGCGCATTCTCTAATCCGCTGGAGGGTTATATCGATCTGAAAGACGATCTCCTGCACCGTATGGGATTGGACAATCAATATGCGGTCGATGTCGCCACATACTTGATACAGCATCGCAAAGTGCCTGATCTGCTCCTCGTCTATCTGCCCGATCTGGATCAGAAGCTGCATCGCCATGGTCCGGCCGCTAAGGAAGGCATGGATGGCTTGCGCGCAGCGGACGAACAATTGCGCTCCATCCTGCAGCAGTACGGATCGATGGACGAAGCGCTTCGGCAGGCGGTCATTATTATAATGGGGGACAGCGGGGTAAGCCAAGTGCTGCCAGGCGGCGAGCAGCCTACGATCAATCTGCCGATGCTGTTCCAGTCTTGGAACGTGAATCGGCCAGGCGATCCCGTTACGCCGGATACCGATCTGGTCATCGCGGCCAATGAAACGATGTCGTATCTCTACGCCGTGAATGACCGGTATGGGCCCGATGATTTTGCCGACATCCTCATGAAGGATGATCGCATCGATTTCATGGCTTGGCAGGAGAACGGCTGGATATACGTACGGAATGCCGGGACGGGTCGAGAGCTTCGTTATCATCCGGGCGGGAAGCTGGTCGATCCGTACGGCCAGGCATGGACGGTGGAAAATGATGAAAGCGTATTGGACTTGGAGCGGGATGAGGCCGGGCTTCGCATAACGTACGGGGATTACCCGGACGGCTTGCAACGGTTGTACGCAGCGCTTCATTCCCATGAAGGCGTAGATATGATCATTACGACGAAACTAGGCTATGAGTTCGCCGATTACAGCTCGACCACGCATGAGGGAGGCGGGGCGCACGGTTCGTTGCACCGCATCGAGTCCTTGATCCCCGTCATCATTGCGGGGACGGACAGCAAGCCTTCAAGCGAACGCATCGTCGATTTCAAGTCGTATTTGCGCCAATTGGTTACAGGGAACGCGCAAGTTGGGCATCCGCCTATCCGCTAACAGTCAGCAGAACCGCGAAGCTCCCGTCGTCAGGCGGGGGCTTTTTCACTACGCATAACGGAACGCTCGATTGCAGCATGCCCGCACGAATAGGCGTCTGATGGTGAATGGAGCAACAACGATCTCGAATCATCATGCTTGCGATATAGTTTCTAATTATAACCAGCTATAACATATTCGCAGCACGCTATAGCTAATCGGTTGTGATATCTTACTTTTATACTCATTTTCACGGCAAAAAGGAGAATAACTTATGTGCACGCATACCGAACTTAAACAACGATCCGTTACTCCGTACCGATACGATATCGTGGGCAGCTTCCTGCGTCCCCAGGCGCTGAAGGACGCACGATTGCAATTTCAGAATGGCCAGATTACGGCCGATCAGCTGACAGCCATAGAAGATGCCGAGATCGTGAAGCTCGTTCAGAAGCAAAAAGAAGTCGGCCTCCAAGCCGTCACCGACGGCGAATTCCGCCGCTCGTGGTGGCATCTGGATTTCTTCTGGGGCTTCGACGGCGTAGATCGGACTATCATCGACCAAGGTTACCAGTTCAACGGCGCCCAATCCAGACCCGAGACAGCCCGTCTGACCGGCAAAATTCGTTTCACGAGCCATCCATTCGTCGCACACTTCGCATTCCTGAACGAAATCGCAGGCGATGACGTTGCCGCCCGCCAATCGATTCCAGCCGCTGCACAGCTGTTGTTCGAACTGGATAGAGCCGAGAACAAGGAATTCACGCAAGCGATTTATCCGGACCGGGCAGAACTTCTGGCCGATATTACAGAAGCCTATAAGGCCGCGATTCTGGCATTCTATGAAGCGGGCTGCCGCAGCCTCCAGATCGACGATTGCACATGGGGCGCGCTTTGCGATGAGCAGTTCATTGCCATCATGGAACAGATCGGCGTGAATGTGGCCGACTACGCCAATGAATTCGCTAAGCTGAACGAGAATATCGTAACGGGACTGCCGGAAGATCTTGTGGTCACGACGCATGTATGCCGCGGCAACTATGTGTCCACGCATGCCGGTGTAGGCGGCGGGTACGAGCCTATCGCGGAGAAGCTGCTCGGCATCGAGAATTATTCCGGCTACTATCTGGAGTTCGATACCGAACGCGCCGGCGATTTCAAGCCGCTTCGTTTTGTGAAAGACGATCAGCAGGTCGTGCTCGGTCTGTTCTCTTCCAAATTCGGCGAACTCGAAAACAAGGAACAGATTCTGAAGCGGATCGAGGAGGCGAAGCAATACGTCGATCTCGACCGGATTTGCTTGAGCCCGCAATGCGGTTTTGCTTCCACGGAAGAGGGCAACCACCTGACCGAAGAGCAGCAATGGCGCAAACTTGCGTTCATTAAAGAAATCGCCGAAGAGATTTGGAAGTAATCTATATTCGTAATCCGGATGAAGGCCTGCGTATATCGCGGGCCTATTTGTTTTGCCATGAAGCTGCGTCGCCTTCCTTACTAAAAATGTTAAAAATCTAGGGATTAATCTTTAATTTCCAAAGTGTGATGTATGCGCTTACCTTCTATAATTTACGTTGTGGGGAGGTGATCAGCAGCCATACAACGAGAATGACACAGCGAAGTTACGTACTGCAAAAAGCAGCATCCGACGACAACATGCAGGCAAGACGTGTCAACCAACCATTGAGGAGGTAAGTTATGTTGAAATTCAAAAAGAAAATGATGGCCGGGCTGCTCGCAGCCACCATGAGTCTGAGCTTGTTCGCAGCATCTGCCAATGCGGCGACGGATTACTGGCAGAATTGGACCGATGGCGGCGGGACCGTCAACGCGGTCAATGGATCCGGCGGCAATTACAGCGTGACCTGGTCGAATACCGGCAACTTCGTCGTCGGCAAAGGCTGGACCACCGGATCGCCGACCCGGGTCGTTAACTATAACGCCGGTGTCTGGTCGCCGAACGGCAATGGTTACCTGACGCTCTACGGGTGGACGAGAAACTCGCTCATCGAATATTACGTGGTAGACAGCTGGGGCACTTACAGACCGACGGGAACGCACAAAGGAACGGTGACCAGCGATGGCGGTACGTATGACATCTATACGACAACGCGCGTTAATGCGCCATCCATTGACGGCACGCAAACTTTCACGCAATACTGGAGCGTAAGGCAGTCGAAGCGAGCGACCGGCAGCAACGTCGCCATCACGTTCAGCAACCACGTGAACGCTTGGAAGAGCAAAGGGATGAACCTGGGCAGCAGCTGGTCTTATCAAGTATTGGCGACAGAAGGTTATCAAAGCAGCGGCAGCTCGAACGTAACGGTGTGGTAACCAGATCAGCTGCATAGAAGCGAAATTCGTTCCAGCATGAATCATACAAAGGCCGGCCGGTCTCATAGCCGCCGGCCTTATCGCATGAATGCCACCAGTCCGAATTCCATCCACTTAAAGGAGATCTCAAGATGAGGGTTCGATACGTTGTTCTTATTGCAGCAAGTCTATTCGTTGTCAGTGGCTGTTCGGTAGACAAAGCCGACAACATACAGCCTCAACCTGCCGTGAATGATGATCAATTTGTACTCGTCCAAGGGGGGACATTCAAGAACACGGCTTCCAGCTACTATGGAGATGCCGTAACGATGCCGGATTTCTATATCGGCAAATATGAAGTCACACAGCAAGAATGGTCTTCGGTAATGGGAAGCAATCCTTCCGAATTCCAAGGCGACAATCTGCCAGTGGACATGGTGAGCTGGTATGACGCCATCGAATATTGCAACGGGCGGAGTATGAAGGAAGGGTTGGACCCTTATTACAACATCGACAAGCAAGCGAAGGATCCTAACAATCACAGCAAGTTCGACGTGATCAAATGGACGGTTTCCATCAATGCGGAGGCTAACGGTTACCGGCTGCCGACGGAGGCCGAGTGGGAATACGCGGCAGGCGGCGGCCAACTGAGCAGCAATTACGCCTATAGCGGCAGCAATCTTGCCGATGAGGTCGCTTGGTATTGGAGGAATGCCGGCGATAAGTATTTGTCCGGCGAATGGAACTGGCCTATTATCGAGAATAACCATAATCAGACCCAGCCCGTCGGCAGCAAGAAGCCTAATGAGTTAGGGCTGTTCGACATGTCAGGCAATGTAAGGGAATGGTGCTGGAATTGGTACAGCGAGACCGAGAACAACAGTACGGGCGGATCCTTGCGCATGCTCAAGGGCGGCGGCTGGATGGGGGACGCCAGCAGTGCGGCGATTGCCTACCGGGGCAAGTTCGAGGCCAGCGGCATCGGCCCTGATCAAGGCTTTCGAATCGTTCGAAGCGAGTAAATAGCCTGGCGTCCATGAGACGCCAGGCTGTGGTTTCGTGTCCTTGCCAGATGATGGACACTTACTTCATATCGGCAAGGAGCTTCTTATATTTGTTATAATGCCCGCTTACTTTATCGATCATAAATTGGTAGGCAAGCTGATTGCTTGCTAAACCTGCCATTTCTGCATCGATATCTACGTTATTCTGATTGTTGTTCATGATGGAATCCGTATCTTCCGTAATCTGATATGGAATGACGCTAGATCTGCTGAGCGGCAAATGGCTCGCATGAGTCCTGGTCAGTTGCAAATTCCCCGTATTCCCGTTACGGATCAGCTTCGCTAATTCCTCTTCGAATTCGACTTTCTTCGCTTTATAGCCGGGTGTATCGGCATTGGCAATGTTAGCCGTTATCATCTGATGCTTAACCTCAAGGATATTCAATAAAGATTCGTTACGTATCGAGTTTCGACTCACGAACATATGCCAGCACCTCCAGTCCATCTCTTACGGATGCGAAGGTACGAGGGTTTCATTTTTCATATGGTTAATGCAGATGCGAGGAAGTTAAGTTCAAGCCCATATATCCTGTGGTTTCACGCCAAGCACAGTGGCCAGCAATTCTGCTGTTAACCGCTGGGGTTTAAGGATTTTGCCGTTACGCAGCTTCGAGATAGTCTGAACCGATATTCCGGTCGACTCGGACAGTTCTTGAGCTGAAATTTTGCGCCGCGCCATCATAATTTGCAGTTTCACGGCAGGGTCGTCCTGCTTGGACCTCAGATCCGTCACGATGAAAGCATATTGCTTTAAGGAATTGTCGAAGTTGTAGAACGGTGCAAAGGTCAAACTGACTTCCAGATCGAGTTTGTTGCCGATCCACTTGGTGCGGAGGTTTAGTTTCTCTGCTTGACGGCTGAGTACGGCGCGACGAAGCGCTTCCCGGATGCGCGCCTGCTCATCTTCATGGATAATGGACATGATCGAGCTTGCGATCAGACTCGTGTCGTCGTCGAAGAGGGAGTGGGGATATTTCTTGTCGAATCGTTCGAACACATGGTTCGAATCTACGATACCGGAGATAAGTATGGTCTGGTTACGCATCTGTTCCTCGATCCACAGCTCAGCGCTCGCATCGTTGGCCGTGAAGATCCAGGCGGGTTCGGAGTCGGAGTCGCTCTTTTTGCACGAGATTTTGACGTTCAATCGCTGGTTCTGCTTCGTTCGCAAGGTGTATAGGGTCTTCACTTCCGGCAGCGAGGAATCCTTCCACTCATAGAGAATCATGTTGGGATTCAATCTGGATAGTTCACCTTCGGTATAGCCGGCAAGCTGAACAAACGCTTCATTAGACCGATCGAAATACAGGCCTTTATAATTGCGTTTGAGAATCGCCATCGGTACATTGATTTCTTTGAAAATCGCCTCAAATACAGGCACTTCCTTCACCTCATCCTATCCGCCCGAAAAAGGGTATCTGTTTACATTGACTTCACCCATTTTCGCATCTTCATCTCCGATTGTATAGCATAACAATTTCCAGTAAAATACCCCTAAATTTATACATATCAAGTATTAACAAGGGAAATCCGCGCTGTGATAAATGGGGCAATTTTGTGTCGGAAGCAAATAGTAAGGAAAAGACTAGGGGTATAATAACCTAAAAGGAGTCGCATCGTAGACGGACCAGATTCGCGAGGCTAGCCGGCCGCAGAATTGCAGCCGGTTTAAATCCGTGCGCAACAATTGGCCGGCGGTACTTCAAGCTGCATGACCATTCATGCCCGAAGAATGGTACAATGTGGGATGGACAATGAAATTTACGCAATCGGAAGGATGTTAAGCATGAGCGAATCGAATCAAGCGTATATCGTCATCTCTGGTGCGAGGGAAAATAATCTGAAGAACGTGTCCTTGCGAATCCCGAAGCGGAAGATTACCATCTTCACCGGGGTATCCGGGTCCGGCAAGTCTTCGATCGTCTTCGATACGATCGCCGCTGAATCCACGCGATTGCTGAACGAGAACTTCAGCATGTTCGTACGTACTTTCCTGCCTAAATATCCGCAGCCGGATACGGACGCGATCGAGAACCTAAGTATGGCCGTGATTGTCGACCAGAAACGGCTCGGCGGCGGCTCCCATTCCACGATGGGGACGATAACCGATATATCGCCTATACTGCGGTTGCTATTCTCGCGGGCTGGCCAGCCTTATGTCGGTCCCGTCAATCTGTTCTCGTTCAATGATCCGCAAGGCATGTGTCCCGAATGCAACGGACTCGGCCGCCGGCTTGGCGTCGACATGGGCAAGGCGATCGACATGTCCAAGTCGTTGAATGAAGGTGCGATCATGCTGCCGGATTATGGAGTGGGCAGCTGGGAATTTAACATGATTGTCCAGCTGGGCATCTTCGATCTCGACAAGAAGCTAAGCGATTATTCGGTAGATGAATTAGATCAGCTGCTCTACGCCAAGGCGAGAAAAGTCAAAGTGGACTTCGCCGGCAAAGATATGAATATGACGGTCGAAGGCGTCATCGAGAAATTCACCAATAAATACATTAAACAGGATGTGAAGGCAAAGTCCGAACGGACGCAGCGGACGGTTGCGCCTTTCATCTCCGAAGGTCCGTGCTCCAGCTGCCACGGCGCAAGACTTAGCCAGGCTGCGCTAAGCTGCAAAATCAATGGCCTGAACATTGCGCAGCTGTCAGCCATGGAAGTCGGTCAGCTGATCCGCGCCGTTCGGGAGATTGACGATCCCGTCGCCGCGCCGATCGTTAAGTCCCTGTCGGAACGTCTGCAGCATCTGGTGGATATTGGACTTGAATACTTGACGCTTGACCGCGAGACCGACACCTTATCGGGCGGCGAGTCGCAGCGCGTTAAGATGGTGAAGCATCTGAGCGGCAGTCTGGTGGATGTCACTTACATCTTTGATGAGCCGAGCGTCGGCCTGCATCCGCGCGATGTGCACAGGCTCAATGAATTGCTTCAGAAGTTGCGTGACAAAGGCAACACCGTCATAGTCGTCGAGCATGATCCGGATGTAATCAAGGTGGCGGACCATATCGTGGACGTCGGGCCTCATGCAGGGAACCGCGGCGGTAACATCGTATACGAAGGAAGCTTCCAAGGTCTGCTCGAATCAGGAACGCTGACGGGCAACCACATGAGCCGGCCGCTCCAATTGAAAGAGGCGTGCAGGACGTCTTCCAGCAAACTGTCCATTCAGCATGCACAGCTACACAACCTGCAAAATGTAAGCGTAGATATTCCTACTGGCGTGCTGACCGTCGTTACGGGTGTCGCAGGCTCAGGCAAGAGCACGCTTATTAATGATATTTTCCTTAGCCAGCATTCTGATGCGATCGTCATCGACCAGTCTGCGGTAGGCGTATCTACCCGTTCGAATCCTGCTACATACACCGGCATTATGGACGATGTGCGCAAGGCGTTCGCTTCCGCGAATAAAGTGAATCAAAGCTTGTTCAGCTTCAACTCTAAAGGCGCTTGCGAGAACTGCCAAGGGCAAGGGGTCGTATACACGGACATCGCATTCCTCGATACCGTGAAATTGCCGTGCGAAGTTTGCGGGGGCAGACGGTTCAAGGAAGAGGTTCTAGCCTATCGGTTCAACGGCAAGTCCATTGCAGACGTACTGGAGATGACGGTGGAGCAGGCTCTGGCGTTCTTCGAGCTCAAAGAGGTTGTGCGCAAGCTCCAGGCGATGAGTGATGTAGGGCTGAGCTATATCACGCTCGGACAGCCGCTTAGCACCCTCTCGGGCGGCGAATGCCAACGAATCAAACTGGCAAGCGAGCTGCATAAGAAGGGCAGCATCTATGTGATGGACGAGCCGACGACAGGCTTGCATATGTCGGATATCGGCCATCTGCTGGAGATTATGAACCGTCTCGTGGATGCCGGTAACACGGTCATCGTCATCGAACATAACCTCGAAGTGATCAGCCAGGCCGACTGGATCATCGATATGGGGCCGGACGGCGGCAGCAAGGGCGGACAAGTCGTATTCGAAGGCACGCCCGCGCAGATCGTCAACGTGGAACATTCCATAACCGGACAATACTTACGTTAATTATGTTCCTTCCTCCCCGATCCGATGCGCCATTCATGACAAAAAGGCCGGCATGCGCCGGCCTTCGTTCCGCTCTTAAATCTTGAATTTACTGACTGCGGCAAGCAACTGCGCCGCAGTTTCTTCCGTCTTCAGCATCAGTTCGGCAAGCTGCTCGGACTGAATCCGCATGTCGGATGTTTTCTCGGCAATGTTTTGCGTGCCTGAAGCATTCTCATTATTGGAGATCGTTACTTCTTCAATGGATTGCGCGACATTCTGAATGGATGCGAGCAGTTCTTCCGCCGTTGCGCTGAAGTCGGTTACAAGGGATTGAACCGATCCGGCATCCGCGTAATATTGTTCGCCATTGGCCACCATCGCGTTATAGTCGCGAATGACCGTTCCGTCAATGAAGGCCAGCGCTTTCTCTGAACTCTTGGTCAGCGCTTGGACGGAATTCATAACGACGCTGGCGACGGTTTGAATTTCGTTAGCGGTTTTGGCCGAATTTTCCGCGAGCTTGCGGATTTCGCCCGCAACAACGGCAAATCCTTTGCCGGCTTCGCCCGCGCGCGCCGCCTCAATCGCGGCATTCAGCGCGAGCAGATTCGTTTGGCCCGTAATCTGCAGGATGGAGTCCGTCAGCACATGGATTTGTTCGACCGCCTTGGCTTGTTCCATGGCTGATCTTGATTCGCCTTCGATCGCGCCGCGGATTTCCTGAGCCGAATCGCGCGAGGCAACGGCGGAATCTTTCAAATGCTGGGCGCGTACGGCAATCTCATCCGCCATAGCAGAACCGTCTTGTGCCTTGACGGCGATGGACGTTACCGCGTTCTTAATCTCCGAAGACGTAGCATTCATATCATGCGCCATTGCAGCCGTCTGCTGCATGCCGGCTGACATTTGCTCCGTGGTGGCAGACACGTCCTCGACTTGAGCAGCCAATGTGCTCATGCTCACTGAGGATTGACCGATGTTGGTTTTGACGTTCTTCGTCTCGCCTGCGACTTGACCGAGAATCAATCGAATGGAGGCGGACATTTTCTCGACAGATTGGGCTAGATGCCCGATCTCATCGGTTCGCTTGAGCAGCTTGGTTGGCAGCACATGCGTGAAGTCTGCCTCGGCCATGACGTTCATGAATTCCGACAGCCGTTTGATTGGAACCGAAATGAGTCCTGCGGTGAACACGGCAATCAGAGCGACGAGCAGAACGGTCACTATAATCAAGATTGCTATTCGGTTCAAACTAGCGGATAGCTCGCCGAATACTTCGTCCTCAGGTACGGTTACCATGACCTTCCAGCCCGAGATGCTGACCGTTGCGAAGGCTGCTATTTTCACGACCCCATCATCATTCGTATAGGATTCGACCCCCGAATCTTGCGAGAAGGCGGAATCGTAAGCTGCGATAGCGGATGGGCTGTCGAGCGCTTCCTGATACGTTCTATTCACCTTTTCCGGATCCGGATGGTGCATAAAGACGCCTTTACTCGATAACAAATTCCCATAACCCGTTTCGCCTACTTTAATCTTCTCGAAGTTGCTTTTCAACGATTCAGCGGACACGACGTCGATGACGATGCCTTGAAATTGATTCTGATCATCGAAGTAAGGTACGGCGATCGTAACCCCGAGCTGTTCGATACTGCGGATCATCAGAAGGTCGCTGACCGTCGGTTTTTTGGTTTCTTTGGCTATTTTGAAGTATTCGCGGTCCGACACATCGGTAACCGTGCCGTCTTCAGCCGGAATCTTGCCTTCCGCATCGGCCACGATGGTCATGACGACTTCCGGATCGGTCTTGACGATCGGCTGAACGGCCGTGTTTTTGCCAATGGCGTCGAGACCGCTGAACTTAGGAGTGTCTTCGAGCACTTTTTGAATAGCGGCTACTTTCGTATTCAGCCACCGGTCGGCTTCCTCTGCATTCTTCTTCGCAATGCTGATCTCCTCGTCATTGATGTTCGTGGTCACATGGCTCTTGAATTGCTGCATCTGGATGACTGCAAGCGATACAAGGGGGACCAAGGTAAGTACCAGGATCATCATCGTTAATCGGAAGCGTAAGCTTCTGAGATTACCTATCAAACATTATCACTCCTATTAAATGTGATTTCACGCATCTAATAGGTTATCGACATTTTTCGTCGACATTCTGTAGATTTTCATCTAGCCAATTTTTGAGAATAAGAGGACGTTGAGTGCTGTAGCAACTCACTGTGAAGCGCGGAAATAATCATATATACCGGTCGATCAAGCATAAAGTAGAATAGAGTTGGACGACGTATCGATGGTTGCGGATGAGCCGAAACAATGTGTGAACAATTGTTAACAAAATAATGGGTTGATTTCCGCAGCGAAAAGCTATATAAATAGATTATAGTAATTCTAATTAACAAGTTATTATAATTCTAATCTGGGGGTACACATGGACACGACAGCTAATGGAAACGCAGGGAAATGCCCATTCTTACACGGGAGCGCTACGAATCACAATCCTAGTGCGACATCGAATAAACATTGGTGGCCGAATCAGCTGAACTTGAACATTCTTCATCAGCATGACCGCAAATCGAATCCGCTCGGCGAAGAGTTCAATTATGCCGAAGAATTCAAGAAGCTGGATTACGATGCCCTTAAGCAAGATCTTCACGCCCTGATGACGGACAGCCAAGATTGGTGGCCGGCTGACTACGGACATTACGGTCCGTTCTTCATCCGTATGGCTTGGCACTCCGCCGGTACATACCGTACAGGCGACGGCCGGGGGGGAGCGAATACGGGCACGCAGCGTTTTGCGCCGCTGAACAGCTGGCCGGACAACGTCAACCTCGATAAGGCGCGTCGTTTGCTGTGGCCGATTAAGCAAAAGTACGGCAACAAAATTTCTTGGGCTGACTTGTTCATCCTGACAGGCAATGTCGCGATTGAATCGATGGGCGGCAAGACATTCGGGTTCGGCGGCGGACGCGCAGACGTCTGGCATCCGGAAGAAGACATCTACTGGGGTTCCGAGAAGGAATGGCTCGGGGATAATCGCTATTCGGGCGATCGCGATCTGGAGAATCCGCTGGCAGCTGTGCAGATGGGTCTGATCTACGTCAACCCGGAAGGTCCGAACGGTAATCCGGATCCAGTTGCAAGCGCTCGCGACATTCGCGAAACGTTCAAACGGATGGGAATGAACGACGAAGAAACCGTCGCTCTCGTAGCGGGCGGACATACATTCGGCAAGGCGCACGGCGCAGGAGATGCAGCGCAAGTCGGACCGGATCCGGAAGCGGCTCCGATCGAAGCACAGGGCTTGGGCTGGGTAAGCACGCACGGGTCGGGCAAAGGACGCGACGCGATCGGTAGCGGCGTGGAAGGCGCTTGGACGGCTAATCCGACACAATGGGACAATGGATTCTTCGAGCAATTGTTCGGCTATGAATGGGAACTGACGAAGAGCCCGGCAGGCGCTCATATCTGGCATGCCGTGAACCAGGCTGAAGAGCATAAGGCACCAGATGCGGAGGATGCATCCGTTCGCGTAGCGACAATGATGACCACTGCGGACATGGCATTGCGCGTCGATCCTGCATACGAGAAAATCTCTCGCCGTTATTATGAGAATCCGGAGGAATTCGCGGATGCATTCGCTCGCGCATGGTTCAAGCTGACGCATCGTGACATGGGACCTATCACGAGATACATTGGTCCGGAAGTTCCGGCTGAAGAGCTGATCTGGCAAGATCCGATCCCTGCCGGCGTGAACGAGTTAACAGACGCAGACGTAGAAGAGTTGAAGTCGCAGATTCTGAACTCCGGTCTTAAGCCGAGCGAGCTGATCACGACCGCTTGGGCATCGGCCAGCACGTTCCGCGGCTCCGATATGCGCGGCGGCGCGAATGGCGCCCGTATCCGTCTTGCTCCGCAAAAGGATTGGGAAGTCAACCAGCCGGCTCAATTGACGAAGGTGCTGACGATTCTGGAAGGCATTCAAGAAGATTTCGGCAAACAAGTTAGCCTGGCTGACCTGATCGTACTCGGCGGAAGTGCCGCAGTAGAACAAGCTGCACGCGCTGCAGGCCTCGAGGTAACCGTTCCGTTCGCGGCCGGTCGCGGCGATGCAACGCAAGAACAGACGGACCTCGAAAGCTTCGCGGTACTGGAGCCGATCTCTGACGGTTTCCGCAACTACCAGAAGAAACAATACAGCGTAAGCCCGGCAGAGCTATTGGTCGACAAGGCTCAACTGCTGAACCTGACGGCACCGGAAATGACCGTTCTTCTCGGCGGCTTGCGTGTATTGGGTACGAACTACGGCGGCACGAAACACGGCGTATTCACCGATCGCGAAGGCGTGCTCACGAACGACTTCTTCGTTAACCTGCTCGACATGGGCGTGGAATGGAAGCCGGTTGGCGGAGACGTATTCGAAGGTCGTAACCGTACAACAGGCCAAGTCCTGCGCACAGCGACGACATTTGACCTTGTCTTCGGTTCGAACTCTGTTCTCCGCGCAATCGCCGAGGTGTATGCACAGGACGATCACAAAGAGAAGTTCGTACGCGACTTTGTTGCTGCATGGGTGAAAGTGATGAATGCGGATCGTTTTGACCTGAAATAAAGGTAAGTCGACATATTGAAGGGGCTGTCCCACATGTCATCCAAGAGATGGCAATGGGACGGCCTCTTTTTTATTCTTAAACATATTGTCTATCTTTGAATCATGCTCCCATCCTGCTTCATCTGCGGATGCAACCGGAACTGTTTCGGACTTACGCCATAATACGCCGTAAAGTGTCGGGTGAACGGATGGATGGACGGATAGCCCAGCCGCTCGGCGATGGCGGTAATGCTTAGGTCGCTTTCTTGAATCAGGTTCGCCGCACGGCGCATCCACAGCCGGTGCTGGTAAGCCTTCGGCGTCATGCCGGTCTCGCGGAGGAACAGCTCATGGAAGTAGGTTCGCTTCAATCCGCATTTGCCCCACCAATGCTCTAGCGGTTCGCGTTGCTCGGGATGCTGCTCCAACTGCTCGAGAAGACGTACGATCCGATAATCGCGAGGGGTGCGGGTATGGACAGCGTTATACCAACTCAGCATCCAGGCATACATCAAGGCATTGACCATCTCCTGACGATAGTCCCGCATTTCGTTGTTTTGTTTGACCATATGAAGGAAGGCATCGTAGAGGTGCGGATGCTGCTGCAGCGAGAAGACCCCTGGCAAGCTGTCGAGCTCCGAACAAGGCAACGCGAGCGACAGCTCCGGAAGTCGAAACGGCTGCGGGGCATAGATGAACGTGCGATGGCGCGAGACAGGCGTTCCCGTATCCCACATATCGCAGTACAGGTTATGCGAGGACAGCGGATGCGCGGGCGAAATGTGAAAAGCGTGGGGCTGCCCCGGCCGAAGAAAGATGAGCGTGCGCCGCTCGATCGGAAAGCGCTGCCCGTCGATCTCCATCTCCCCGGGTCCGTCGGTAAAAAGATGAAACGCATAGACGCTGCAGACGCGCAGATGTTCATTGGAGCTGCCGTCATAGAGATAAGGCATCGTATCGCCGACATATGGCGACAGTTCGGCTATGGTTTTCAAGCGGGGATCGCCTCCAATTCGGGGAATGGATTCTATATGACATTACCGGATGAATCGTCAAATTTATGGATGCGCTAACAAATACGAATCATTAGGAACATGATACGATAGGTGCAACCGAATGAAAAGAAAGGAATTGGCAAGAACGTCAGACGAATAGGAATCACGCGCAGGGAGAGGGGGGAAACCCTTGCAATTCAAGGATCAAGTCGTCATCGTGACCGGCGGTGGTTCCGGGATCGGCGAAGTTGCCGCGTATCGTTTTGCAACGGAAGGAGCCTATATCGTCATCGCGGATCGGGATGAAGCGGGAGGCAATCGAGTCGCGGAGCGGATGAATGAACAATTCGATGACTCGGACTTGCCCGTTCGCGCCATCGCTGTGCGCACGGATGTGGCAAGCGAGACGGACGTGAAGAGCATGCTGGGACGCACGATCGCAACGTTCGGCAGGCTGGACGTGCTGCTCAACAATGCGGCGATCATTCATCCCGGATCCATTGAGCAGATCGAAGCAATGGACTTTCAACGGCTGTTGGATGTGAATCTGAAAGGCGTCTTCCTCACCATCAAGCATGCTATCCCTTATCTGAGGCGGACGCAAGGGTCGATCGTCAACGTGGCGTCGCTCGGCGGGCTTACCGGACAAGCGAACAATCCGATTTATACCGCATCCAAAGGCGCGGTCATCGCGATGTCCAAGTCGCTCGCGCTCGACTTCGCCCAAGACGGCGTACGCATTAATTGCGTCTGCCCAGCAGGCGTTCGTACCCCGCTATTAGAGGCTTGGACGGAGCAACAACCAGATCCTGGACGAACCCGGCAGCTGCTGGGCGAGATGCATCCGCTCGGCCGGCTCGCCGAACCGGAGGAGGTGGCCGACGCCGTGCTTTATTTGGCGAGCCGCCGAGCTTCCTTCATAACGGGAGTCGCGCTGCCCATCGAAGGCGGCGCTTCGTTAGGTTATTGAATTCGGGACTGGCCATGTCCCGTTACGATTACGCGCGAGAGGAGCTTGAAGGAAATGATCATTACCAAAGTCGAAACATTCGTCCTGCACGTGCCGATCACGCCTCCCATTACGGATGCGATCAACGCCGCTTCCCACTGGGGCTTGTCCGGCGTCAACATACATACCGACGAAGGCATTGTCGGCTGCGGATATACGGGGACTTGCGCGCACGGCGACGACATGATCGTCGACACGATCGAGCGATACTATGCACCGGAGCTGATTGGCAAGGATCCGTTCATGGTCAAGGAGCTGTGGGATTCGCTCCGATATGGCAAGATGCATTGGATCGGCAGGGCCGGTATCACCCATATGGCGCTTGCCGCCGTAGATATTGCGCTCTGGGATATTATGGCAAAAGCGGCGAACAGGCCGCTATGGCAGTATCTAGGCGGACATAAGAGCAAGGGCATCAAGGCTTATAACACGAATGGCGGCTGGCTGAATTGGTCGACCGACCGGCTGCTGAAGGATGTCACCGAGATTGTGGAGCAAGGCTTCACGGGCGTGAAGATCAAAGTCGGCAAACCCGACCCGCATGAAGATTATGAACGGGTGAAAGCGGTGCGCCAAGCGATCGGCGACCAGACGCTGTTCATGATCGACGTCAACCAGCAATGGAACGTCAACACGGCGATGACATGGGGCAAACGGCTGGAGGAATTTAATCTGTTCTGGCTCGAGGAGCCGCTCAATCCCGACGATATCATGGGGCACAAGAAGCTGGCCGATGCCTTGAACGTCCCGATCGCGATCGGCGAGCATGTCTATACGAAACATGCGTTCCGGGACTATATTCACGCCGGAGCGATCGAATATTGCCAAGTCGACGTAACCCGCGTAGCGGGAATTACGGAATGGCTTCAAGTTGCGGGGTTAGCCGCCGCTTACGATATCCCGCTCTGCCCGCATGTCGGGGAGATGGGGCAGATTCATCAGCATTTGGTCGCGTCTACGCCTGGCGCGTTCATGCTCGAATACATCCCTTGGATTCGCCATATTTTCGAAGAACCGGCGACCGTCAAGGACGGGTTCTACGTGCTGCCTGAGCGGCCGGGCGCGTCGACGGACATCATTCCACACTACTTTAACGAATATCGGGTGAGATAAACGATGAGATTATGGTACGACACGCAAGCAGATCATTGGAAGCAAGGGCTGCCTCTCGGCAATGGCAGGTTAGGCACCGTCGTCTATGGCGGAATCGCTCGTGAAACCTGGAGTTTATCCGAAATTACGTATTGGTCCGGCAAGGAGGAACGTACGCCTGCGGATTCGAAAGGGAAGGAAGATTTATCCGCGATGAGAGAGCTGTTCTTCGCCGGCAAATACGCGGAAGGCGAGGCGATCGCAAGCCGGGTTCTGCAAGCGGATAAGCAGAATTTCGGCACGAACATATCGTTGTGCGACGTGCAACTTTCATTGGACGGAGAAGGAGAGAGCTTCGAGCGCGAGCTGAATCTCGATGAATCGGTCTATCGCGCAACGAGCATGGAAGGGAAAGCGGTTAACCGCGAGGTCTTCGCTTCACATGCCGATAACGTCATCGCTGCTCGTCTGTGGAACGATGAACCGGGCGGCACTTCGTTCACGCTCCGGCTGGAAGGACGGACGACACGCTTCGCCGTTGAAACGAATGGCGCAGGAAGACTCGTATTCACCGGTCAAGCCGTCGAGACGATGCACAGCAACGGCGAATGCGGCGTCATGTGCCGCGGCGCGATTCAAGTCGTGACGAGCAACGGGACGGTCAGCACAGAAGGCGATACGATTCGGGTCACGGGCGCCGATGAAGCATGGATCTACTGCGCGGCGGCTACGGATTACCGGGCGGCGGACGATTCGTGGCAGAATGAGGCATTGCTTACGATCGGGCAAGCCGCGGACAAAGGTTATGAGCGTCTTCGCGCCAACCATATGGAGGATTATCGTTCGCTATATACCAGAGTCGAAGCGGATTTCGGCGGCTCCAATGCGGACTCGCTTCCGCTCGACGAACGGATCCGGCAGCTTGCCGCAGACGGGGACGATCCGCAACTGTTCGCGCTATTCTTCCAATACGGGCGGTATCTGATGATTGCCGGCTCACGTTCGGATTCGCCGCTTCCGCTCCATCTGCAAGGAATATGGAACGACGGGGAAGCGAACCGGATGGCATGGAGCTGCGATTATCATCTCGACGTGAATACGGAGATGAATTATTATCCCGCGGAAGCGGCAAACCTGGCGGAATGCCATAAGCCGCTCTTGAGGTACATTCAACATTTGGCTCAGGCGGGAGAAGCAACGGCTTCGGACTTCTATGGGTGCGAAGGGTGGACGGCTCACGTGTTCTCGAACGCCTGGGGATTCTCCGCGCCGGGATGGTATTTCTCTTGGGGATTGAACGTGACGGGTGGTCTGTGGATCGCAAGCCAGTTGCGCGATCATTATGAATTCGGACTGGATGATGAATTCCTGCGCGGGCAGGCTTATCCGGTGTTGAAAGAAGCGGCGAGGTTCTTCCTCGATTATATGGTCATCCATCCGGAAAAGGGCTGGCTCGTGACCGGTCCATCGAACTCGCCGGAGAACAGCTTCCACGTGCAGGGCAATCGCGATGCCAGCCATGCGTTATCCATGGGTCCGACGATGGATCAGTCGCTCATTCGCGCGCTGTTTACGTTCTTGCTGGAAGTCAGCGAACGTGTAGGCGAAGAGCAAGAGTTCCGGGAGAAACTGTCTGCCGCGATCGCGCTGCTGCCGCCGCTGCAGATCGGTCTTAACGGTCAACTGCAGGAGTGGCTGGAGGATTATGAGGAAGCGCAGCCGGACCATCGGCATATCTCGCACCTATATGGCCTGTATCCCGGCAATGAGATATCTCCGAACCGCACGCCAGCACTTAGTCAGGCTTCCCGCGTAACGCTGCAGGCGCGCAAACGGGAAGACGGCTTCGAAGACGTCGAATTCACGCTCGCCCAATTCGCGGCCAGCTATGCGAGACTGCATGACGGGGAATCCGCATACGAACATTTGTCATACCTAATCGGCGAACTATGCTTCGATAATCTGCTCACCTATTCGAAGGCAGGCATTGCGGGCGCCGAGACGAATATCTTCGTTGCGGACGGCAATTTCGGCGGAACTTCCGCGATCGCGGAGATGCTGTTGCAAAGCCATGCAGGCGAGATTCATCTGCTCCCGGCGCTGCCAAGCAAGTGGGCCAGCGGCAGCGTAAAAGGACTTCGGGCAAGAGGAAATGCGGAGGTCGATATCGTCTGGCGGGATGGCGAGCTGGTCGATGCCGTAGTCAAGGCATACTCAAGTGTGGACACCCAGCTTCGTTACGGAGACCGCGTCATCCCGATCTCGCTCACACCAGGCGGTTCCTATAGCTGGAAGGCAAGCGCGACGGTGCAGGAAGGACGATAAGATTCGTGCAGGCAACTACAGGTCAACTGTAGTTGTCTTTTCCGTTTTACCGGGCGGCGGGTGATGAATATTCCGATTGCGCAAGGCTTTACTGGCAATATATAGTAAGCTTGAGAGAGGAATGAGGGGGAGTGCCAGTGGCGAAGGATTCCACAATTTTTCGCGGATTCTTGATCTCGTATATCGTGATTCTGATCATCCCGAGCATAGCCGGGTATATGTCTTACCGGACATCGATCTCGGTAACGCAGTCCATCTCCATCGAGAACAGCGTCACGCAGCTGCAGAAGAGCCAGCAGATGCTCGAGCGGCGGATGGCCGAGGTAGAAGGCTTCACTAGACAGCTCGCGCTCAATCAGGATCTCTATGTGCTTATGAACGAGAAGAAGCCGGCCAGCAACGAGAATGTGTACGGCATCTGGAAAATCATGAAGGAAGTCATGGTGTTCGGCCAGACGAACGATTTTCTCAAAAATTACTACATCTATCTGCATAACTATAATGTCGTCCTGACGCCTGGCTCCGCCTACTTTAGGCCCGAGCATTACTACGAGAACGCGCATTACCGCGATATGTCGCTTCAAGACTGGCAGACGAACATTCTCGGCCGCACGCATAGCCGCGAGATGATGCCGCTTACCCCGTTTATTACGAACGGAGGGGAAACATCCGTCATTTCGTATTTGCAATCGCTTCCATTAGACAGCTTCGGGGACGAAGCGCCTGCGACCGTCGTGATCCTCATCGATCAGAAAACCGTGGCAAGCCTGTTGACCGGCGTACGGGAGCGTTACGGCGGATGGACCTATGTGAGCGATTCGGAAGGGCATGCCATCAGCACGCAAGGCATCGAACCGGCGGCCATTGACGCGATGAACAGCGATGCCGGATTCGACGAAGGCAAGCAAAGCCAATTCTTCGGCGACGATCTGGTCATTACGATCCGTTCGGACTCGAACGGTTGGGTATATCGCGCCGGCATTCCCCGCGATGTGCTCATGAAGAACGCGAACGTCATCAAGTCGATCACATGGACGGTGACCGGCGCCGCCCTCGTCATCGGGCTTGGCATCGGTTGGGTGCTATCCCGCCGCAACAGCGCGCCGATTCACCGGCTGCTGGGCATGATGCGGGAGCAGTTCGGCAAGGAAGCGCCAGCCGGGACGAACGCATACGATTTTCTGCAAGGGAATATATCCAGCATGATCACGAACAGCAGATGGCTCGAGACGGAGCTTGAACGTCAGCTGCCTTTGATCCGCGACGCTTTCTTGAAACGTCTGCTTGCCGGAGAGTTCCAGTCGCGGGAGGAGATCCATGCGGCGGCCGAGCAGGCGGACCTTGACGATACTCCTACTTGCGGCTATGTCGGCATTCTTCGGATTCATGGCTACGCCGGCATGGAATCGGTTGAAGTGCTCCATGAGCTGAATACGGCCAGGCTGCTGCTGAAACAAAACTTGCGAGAGTTACTGCCGCATATTCTGTTGACGGATCTTAGCTCTGATCGGGTCGTCGCCATCGTGACGATCGAGGATGAGGCGAGCGGCAAGGCAGGCTTGGCGCAAATGATGGAGCCCTTCGTCGCTTCCATGTTCGGCGAATACAAAATTTCGATTGACGGCGCGTTCGGTTCATTCTTCACTTCGGAGATGGAAGTAAGCCGTTCGTATGAGCAAGCGAAGGAGACAATGTCCCACGCGGAGTATTGGCAGCGCAAAGGATTCTTCTGGCATGACGATATCCGTCAGGAAAGCGCTACGTATTATTATCCGCTGGAGATGGAACTTCGTCTGATCAGCACGATACGCGCCGGGGAAGCGGAAGAAGCGAAGCGGATTATGCGATCGGTCATTCAACAGAATACCGAGCAGCGCGAATTGTCGCCGGAGATGGCCGGCCAATTGATCGTGGAAGTGAAGGGAACGCTGCTTAAGCTGCTCGATCAGAAGACGATTATGGAATCGCCGCATTTTGAAGCCGTCAAGGAACGGATTCTGGCCGTTGCGCTGCATGACTCCATTCCGGGCATGGAAGCCGAGCTGCTCGACATTAGCGAGACACTGTGCGGCATGATAGTGAGCAAGAAGCAGGATCTTCACAGCCAGACGGTCGAGCAGATCAAGCAATACATTGCCGCCCATTATTCCGATGCGGAGTTAACGCTCTATCGGATTGCCGAGCAGGTGGAACGGCCGGAGAAATATATTTCGACGTTGTTCAAAGACGTCACGGGGACGAATCTATCCGACCATCTGGAGAATGTGCGCATGGATCAGGCTGCGGAATTGTTGAAACGTTCTTCGGTGACGGTCGATGAGATTGCCGCAAGCGTCGGATATAACAGCTCCCATTCCTTCCGGCGCGCATTCAAGCGAGTGACCGGCGTATCGCCGAGCGTATATCGGCAATCCTTCCAGTAGACATCGGAGGTGGACCATGAACCGGAATTGGATGACGTGCGCTGCCTTGCTCGTCGTCGTCGCTGTACTGCTCAATAGTTGCGCGGAATCGCCGGCGAACTCACCGGAGCAAGGAACACTCTCAGAGGCCCCGGTGCCCATTCATGTATTCGCGCTGCAGGATGCGAGGCAGAACTTGGAGACGAGCTCGTTCACGCTCGATCTGGAGCAGAAGTATAACGTGAAATTCCAGTGGGAGACATATCCGTACGAAGGGGCCAAAGAGAAGCGTCAAATTTCGATCGCAAGCGGGAATTATCCGGACACGTACATGTTGACGGCATACATCGATCAATTCTCCAAGTCCGACGTGATGCGATATGGGAAGCAGGGGATATTCCTGCCGCTTAATGAGTTGATTGACGACTATGCGCCTCACATTAAAGCGGCATTCGAACAGAATGAGACGTTGCGCGCGCTAAATACCGCTCCTGACGGCCGGATCTATGGGCTGGTCAGTTATAGCGATTGCTTCCACTGTTCTTATCCGAACAAAATGTGGCTGAATACCGACTGGTTAGCGAAGCTCGGGCTTGAGATGCCGACAACGACGGAAGCGTTCAAACAAGTACTCAAAGCTTTCAAGACGCAGGATCCGAACGGGAACGGCCTGCGAGACGAAATTCCGCTCAGCGGATCGACCGAGGATTTCGGGGTACGCATCATGCCGTTCCTGATGAATGGCTTCATCTATGATGACGACCGTAATTATATGCGATTGTCTGGCGGGAAAGTCGAATCTGTGGCGACCACGCAGCAATGGCGCGAAGGGTTGGCGTATATCCGCTCGCTGTATGAAGAAGGGCTCATCGATCCCGGTGCCTTCACCCAGAGTGCCGATGCGTTCCGTCGTCTCGGCGATAACAGCGGGGATGAAATCCTCGGGGCCGGAGCAGCCATGCATCCGGACATCTTCGTCTCCGGCGACAATGGAAGCGGGCGATCCCGCCATTACAACACGGTGCCGCCTCTGACCGGACCCTATGCGAGTTACGCGGTGCACAATGAGGGAGGCATCGTCCCCGGCGCCAAATTCGTCATTACGAATAAAGCGTCGAGGGAAGCGCAGATTGCCCTGATCCGGATGGTCGATTACACCTACACGACGGAGGGGCAGATTCACGCGGAGTCTGGGACCGAAGGTATCGGCTGGCGCAAACCGGAGCCGGGCGAGCGTGCGCTGGGTGAAGGAACCGCGCCTCAGGTCGCGTTCCTCTCGCCAGAAGCTGGCGAAGCGCCGAACAACACGGGTTGGATCGGAACGGGACACTTCTATATGCCGCGCTCGTATCGGGAAAGCTGGGTGCAGGGCGATGATATTTATGCCCCGAATGGCTACGAGCGACGGCTTCAGGAAGCAACCCGGCTATATGCCGGACATGAGCCGAAGGAGATTTTCCCGTATTGGATGATCTGGGTTGATGAACAAGCTTCGCCAGAAGCAAGCGTCCTCGCGACGAATCTGAAGAGCTACATCGACCAGAGCGCGCTGCAGTTCATCACGGGCCAGCGCAGTCTAGACACGGGTTGGGAACGGTATGTGGAAGAGCTCGAGCAGATGGGATTGTCCAAGTATGTCGGGATTATGCAAAAAGGATACGATGCGTATATGGAACAGCAGGGGAAGTAGGGGGTGCGAGTACACAGGTGTAAGCGTTCGGGATTAGCGAGTGTTACAGGTAGCGGAATAGGTACTTCTTTACTTGGATGAAGTACGACGTACGCTGAGAAGAACACAACAAAAATGATTGTAAGCTTGCAAAGTCGAGATACTCGACGGCGCAAGCTTTTTTACTTTGTAGTGAAGTTAGCGTGTCCACAAAGTGGACGTCAAGCGAGAGTCAGCACGCAATGCGCATCAAGCGCATAACGCCCAGGTCACCTCCCAAGGCATCAACGCCGCGAACGAAGCTCGGCCAAGAGCTTTGTACCTTCGAGCGGAAGAGGTACACTTCCGCTCCGCAGGGTACAAAAGCGGTCCACCGCCGAAAGGACAGATCGAAGACGGCCGCGTAACAACTTCGCCTATTCTGGGTGTCCAGAGGGCCGGGGCCCTTGGAATCCCCTGGCGAGGGGACTTAGGGGTGGTAAATAGCGAGGGGGAAGGGGGAGGGGAATCCTCATATGTACGCCCATATCCCGAAGTGTACCTACCCGAGCAGCGCCGATTACCGCTAATATCGTGGTGTGGAAGCGTTATCATGCAAGGTTGCGAACGTACTTTGGGAGGGATTGCTCTGAATGCAGAAATCGTAGCGGAGAAACCGGTACAGGGGACTCGGCCGTCGCGCCGCCGTTCCGGTACAGCCATCCGCAGCTTCAAAAAACATTGGCAGCTCTATTTGCTCGTCTTGCCGCCAGTCTTGTTCTTCCTCATCTTCAAATACTACCCGATGCTCAATGCCGTCCTTGCCTTCAAAGACTACAACGTCATCAAAGGCATATGGGGAAGCCCTTGGGTAGGGATGAGGAACTTCCGGCTCTTCTTCGAGAACCCGATCTTCTGGGATCTGATCAAGAACACGATCTTCTTAAGCGGCTACCTGCTGCTGGCGGGATTCCCGATCCCGCTCTTGCTTGCGCTCATGCTCAATGAAGTGCGCAGCGGCAAGTTCAAGCGACTCGTGCAGATGGTTACCTTCGCGCCGTATTTTATCTCCACGGTCGTCATGGTCTCCATGATTATGCTTTTCCTGGCGCCGAGATTGGGATTCGTGAACGTGCTCTTGAATAACATGGGTCTCGATTCGATCAACTTCCTTGGCGAGCCAGGCATGTTCCGATCCATCTATGTCTGGTCGGATATTTGGCAGACGGCCGGATACACCGCGGTCATCTACCTCGCCGCGCTATCGGGGATTGATCCGACGCTCTATGAGGCGGCGAAGGTGGATGGGGCATCGCGTGCCCAGAAAATTTTCCACGTCGATCTGCCGGGCATCCTGCCTACGATCGTCATCGTCCTCATTCTGAACGTTGGCAACGTGATGGCGATCGGCTTCGAGAAGGTGTATCTGCTGCAGAACCCGCTGAACCTTGTCAATTCGGAGATTATCTCCACCTACGTCTACAGCATCGGACTGTTGAACGCCAATTACAGCTTCGCGACGGCGGTGGGCTTGTTCAATTCGGTCATTAACTTGATCCTGCTCGTGCTGGTGAACAGTCTCGCCAAGCGATTTTCCAACAATAGTCTGTGGTAGAAGGAGCGTAAGTGCCCATGGCAACGATGAAAAGAACGATCAGGGAGTCCTCGGGCGACCGGCTCTTCATGATCGTCGTGTATACGATATTGACGCTTGTGCTGATCGCGGTGATCTATCCGCTGATCTACATCGTGAGCAGCTCGATCAGCTCGCCGCAGGCCGTCACTTCGGGGAAAGTGTGGCTGTGGCCGGTCGATATCTCGTTCCAAGGTTTCAAGACGCTGCTGGCCACTCCTCAGATTATTACCGGCTACGGCAACTCGCTGTTCTATACAGCGGTCGGGACGTTCATCAGCGTCGCGTTGACGGTCATGATCGCGTATCCGCTCTCGCGCAAAACGTTCTTCGGACGCAATGCGCTCATGATGCTCATCACCTTCACGATGATTTTCAGCGGCGGCCTCATTCCGACCTATATGGTCGTCAAAGAGCTGCATATGATCGACACGCGCTGGGCGCTGCTTATCCCGAACGCCATCTGGGTATGGCAGGTCATCATCGCCCGCTCGTTCTTCCTCTCTTCGATTCCGGAGGAGCTGATCGAAGCGAGCGAGATGGACGGCTGCAGCGATCTTCGCTTCATCTGGAGCGTCGTCCTTCCGTTATCGAAGCCGATCCTGGCCGTACTCGTGCTGATGTATGCCGTAGGCCAGTGGAATGCGTATTTCGACGCGCTCATCTATCTGAAATCAGCCGACCTGTTCCCGCTGCAGCTTGTCCTGCGCAGTATCATCATCCAGAACAACAGCTCGGGATTGATGGACGCGATGAAGATGGTCGAGCGCCAACAGCTTGCGGAGCTGCTCAAGTACGCCTTGATCGTCGTCGCCACGCTGCCGGTGCTTATCATTTATCCGTTCGTGCAGCGGTATTTCGTCCAAGGGATGCTCGTCGGTTCGGTGAAAGGCTGATCCGGTTACTGTCACTGCTTGAAAGGGGAGATGGCTATTTAGATGGGGGTCAGATCGGCGAGATGAATCAACCTGCAGACAAATTTAGCGAAGAGGGAGCGATTCACGTGAACAAAAGATTAGGCAGCGTATTAGCCATGATCGTCGCAGCGGGGCTGCTGTTGTCCGCTTGTTCGGGCAACAACGGAGGAAACAACGGGACGAACAACGCACCAACCAATAACGGCGCACAGACAGAAGGGACCACCACGGAAGGCCAGACGTCGGAAGGCAGCAGCGAGCCGGTGCCGGTCAAGGTTTTCTCGATCCAGGAGACGAACATCGATCTGCCGACGAACAAATTCACGGCCTTCATCGAAGAGAAATTCAATCTGAAGATCGATTGGGAGCTCAACCCATCGGACGGCGCCAAAGAGAAACGCCAAATCTCGCTCGCCAGCGGCGACTATCCGGACGCCTATATTCTGCCGCAATATATCGATCAGTTCTCGCAGGCGGATGTGCTCAAATACGGCAAGCAAGGCGTTCTGGTTCCGCTTAATGACCTGATCGATCAATACGCGCCGAATATCAAAGCGGCCATGGAAGCCCATCCGGACCTCAAAGCCTACAGCACCGCGCCGGACGGCAACATCTACGGCCTCATCGCTTACACGCAATGTTTCCACTGCTCGTATCCGAACAAGATGTGGCTGAACACCAAGTGGCTCGACAAACTCGGCCTCGAAATGCCGAAGACGACCGACGATTTCAAAAAAGTGCTCCAAGCGTTCAAAACGCAAGATCCGAACGGCAACGGCAAGGCGGACGAAGTACCGCTCTCCGGTTCGATCGAAGACTTCGGCGTTCGCGTCATTCCGTTCCTGATGAACGGCTTCGTGTACGACGACGACCGGAACTATCTGAACCTGACGAACGGCAAGGTAGAATCCGCCGCGATCAAGCCAGAGTGGAAGGAAGGCCTTGCTTATGTCAAATCGCTCTATGACGAGAAACTGATCGATCCTGGCGCGTTCACGCAGAATGCGGAAGCGTTCAAAAAAATCGGCGAGAACGGCGACGCGCAGATTCTCGGCGCAGGAGCGGGCATGCACCCAGCCATCTTCGTCAATATCGACAAAGGCAACAAGTACTCGGCGGATTACAATCCGGTACCGCCGTTGACTGGCCCTCACGGTCAATTCGCCACGCATGACGGCGGCGGCGTCATTCCTGGCGCGAAATTCGTCATTACGAACAAAGCCAGCAAGGAAGCGCAGATCGCGCTCATCAAGATGGCTGATTATATGTTCACGCCGGAAGGGCAGACCAATGGCGCTTCAGGGCTCGAAGGCATCGATTGGGAGAAACCGGGTCCGGACGACAAGGCGCTCGGCGAGAACGTAGAAGCGAAGTTCAAGCCGATTCCTGCCGTCGAAGGCGAAGCGCCGCGCAACGCAGGCTGGAGCGGCGTAGCCCACTTCTATATGCCGAAAGAATACCGCGACAGCTACGTGCAAGCGACGGACATCTATGATCCGTCCGGTTACGAGCGGCGCCTATACAACGCAACGCTGCTGTACGAAGGCAAAGAACCGCAAGAGCTGTTCCCGCTCTGGTCGATCTGGCTCGATCCGACCGAGACGGATGAAGCAAGCATGCTACAGACCAATATCAAGAACTATATTGAGCAGAATGCGCTGCAGTTCGTCACCGGCAACAAAGATCTGAACAAAGACTGGGACAGCTACGTGCAAGGCTTGCAAGATCTGAAGTTGGACCGTTA
This sequence comes from Paenibacillus phyllosphaerae, assembly GCF_014192105.1. GTDB lineage: Bacteria > Bacillota > Bacilli > Paenibacillales > Paenibacillaceae > Paenibacillus_Z > Paenibacillus_Z phyllosphaerae. Next base: position 213,935 of record NZ_JACHXK010000008.1, read on the forward strand.
CCTCGAAATTTTGCAAAAAGCGTACGATTCGTCGAGCAAATAATGCATAGCGGTTCCTGAAACACCGCTATACGGCTGATCGGCATGTAGACCCGACTCAGCGTTTGCTCGCATCAGCTTCAAGGGTGGCTGAACATCCATTTCAGCCGCCTTAGTCGCTGAGTTCGCATCCGATTGTTGAAAGCGTTGTTACTATTCGACAAGGAGAGGTGTATGGTGAACCAAGCGATTAGAAAATCATGGATGGCGCTGCTAATGGCAGCCATCGTCATCGGACAATTCGGCTTCGTACCGAAGCAGCAGGTTGCCGAGGCGGCCGATAACGGTTTGGCACAGAAACCTTATATGGGCTGGAGCACGTTCAGCTTACAGGTATACGACGGTCCGTCCGGCTGGACGTCAGCGGCGAAGATCAAGGAGCAATCCGATGCGATGCATGAGAAGCTGCAGGCGCACGGCTACGAATATATCAACATCGATGCGGGCTGGAATGGCAGCATGGACGAATACGGACGTCCGATCCCGAGCACGACGTTATACCCGAACGGTTTCCAGGAAGTGATCGATTACGTCCACAATAACGGCCAGAAGATCGGTATCTACATGATCCCGGGCTTGTCGCCGCAAGCTTATGAAGCGGACTTGCCGATCTACAACGCGCCAGGGTGCAGCATGAAAGATATCGCCGCTCAACCGCTCCGTTACGGTGACTATTGGAACATCGGCTACAAGATCGATTTTCAATCGGAAAGCTCGCGGGATTGCGCGCAAGCTTATATCGATTCCTTGGCAGAGATGATCGCGTCGTGGGGAATCGACTTTCTGAAATACGACAGCGTAACGCCGGGCTCGGGACACAACAATACGTCGATCGATGCGCGCGACGACGTCGCCGCATGGTCGAAGGCTTTGGCGAAACAGGATCATAAGATCTGGTTCGAGCTCTCCTGGGCGCTCGATCACAATTACATCGATTTCTGGAAGGAACACGCCAACGGCTGGCGGGTGAATTGGGACGTTGAATCGTATGATCCGAAAGTCGGCATGACGCAATGGGCGAACATTGCCCGATTGTTCCCGGATGCCGCGCTCTGGTGGCGGGATGCCGGACCGGGCGGATGGAACGACTTCGACTCGCTCAATATCGGCAACGGCATGATGAACGGACTGACGAAGGATGAGCGGCAGACCGCGATGACGCTATGGGCCATGTCATCGGCGCAGCTGTATACGGGCGACGATCTGACGAAGCTGGACGATTACGGCTTGTCGCTGTTGACCAATGACGAGGTTATCGCCGTCAATCAGGCGGGGCGTCCGGCGCATCCGGTATCGATGGAGACGAATCAGCAGGTATGGTATGCCAACAATGGCGATGGCACGTACACGGTTGCCTTGTTCAATCTGGGCACGAAGAGCACGAACGTCACCGTCAATTGGAGCGATATCGGATTGAGCGGCGAAGCGGCCGTCCGGGATCTGTGGAGCCATAAGAATCTCGGTTCGTTCAAGACGGGCTACACCGCCGAGCAACTTGAGCCGCATGCATCCCGCCTGTTCAAGGTGACGGCGAAGAACGGTACGTCCAGCGTGAACGACGACGATACCGGGATGAGATACACCGGCGACTGGGTCCGTAATGGCGGACACGAGCAGACGGCAGGATCGCAGGAATTGGAACTGACGATCAAGGATTCGAGCACGCAAGAGGCTGTGAACTCGATTGCAGTGGAAGAAGCTTCTCAACCATTCATAATCGAGCCCGCCGAATCTGATTCTACGGAAGCGGTCGATGCGAACGCGAACGCAACTGATACTGATACGGAAACGTCGGATACGTCGGAAGCGTCGGAAGCGTCGGCAACAGTAGAAACCGCGCTCATTAACGACGATAATGCTGCCATCGTCTATACCGGAAATTGGGGGCATAGCACGAATCGCAGCTTCGGCGACTATCAGCAGGACGTTCATTACACGCAGACCGAAGGAGATGACTTCAGCTATACGTTCACGGGCACCGGTATCGAAATTATGACCGAGAAGGACGCTTCGCAGGGCAGCATGGAGATCTACCTGGACGGCCAACTACAGGAGACAGTGGACACTTCGAGTACGGGCGAGAGGCTCGTGCAGCAGACGGTCTTCAGCCGACAAGATCTGAATGACGGCGAGCACACGATCAAGGCGGTCAAAAAATCAAATAACGGCGATGACTACATGCTGCTCGATGCGCTCAGAGTGACGACCGGCCCTACTGAGCAAAGCAGCGCGATCGCACCGCAAACCGCCAATTTCGATCTGAAAACGTCGGCTCAAGCCGATGTACACACTGTTCTCACCCTGAATGGGAATACGTTGACCGGTATTGCCAACAAGGGAGCAGGATTGACCGAAGGGGTCGACTACTCGGTCCAAGATGATGTCGTTGCGATCAGCAAAGCTTATTTGGCAGCGCAGCCGTTAGGCACGATGACGCTAACGTTCACCTTCAGCGCAGGCGAAGCGCAGACGCTTAAGGTCACGATCATCAATTCAACATCCAACGGCAGCCGATACATGAACATCAACAACGACGATCCGGCGATTCTGTACAACGGCTCTTGGTCGCGGAACTCGGGCAGAGGGATCGGCGACTACAAGGACGACGTACAATTCACCGAGAAGAACGGCGATTGGTTCCAATATGCGTTCCAGGGAACCGGCATCAAACTGATTACCGAGATGGATGAATCGCAAGGCGAGATGGATATTTACATCGACGGCGAGTTCAAGGGTACGGTCGACACTCATCATGACGGGCGGCTCACGCTGCAAACCGTCTACGAGATTTCAGGCTTAACGAACAGTCAGCACACGATCAAGGCGGTGAAAAAATCTGGCACGTTCATGCTGCTCGACATGCTTCAGGTGCAGATTCCATCGTTGATTGATCCGGCCACGGCGGAATTTGACAAGAATCCGTCCGCGCAGTCCGATCTGAACGTGACCTTGCTCGGCGATGCCGGGAATTTCAGCGGCATAACGAATGGTACGAGCACGCTTGTCCTAGGAACCGATTACACGGCGTCCGGCGGGACTGTCACGATCAGCAAGTCGTATCTGGCTTCCTTGTCGAACGGCGAAGCGAAGCTGACGTTCCATTTTGAAGGGGATCATGGGGAAGATGTCCATGCTACGGGGACGAACGGCGACTATTTCACATACACGTTCAAAGGTACCGGGGCTGCGCTCTATATGCCGACCGGTCCGCAGCAAGGCGAAGTGGAAGTTTATGTGGACGGCGAATTGAAGCAGACGATCCATACTTCTGCGGAAGTGCGCACCGTTCAACAGCGGTTGTTCGAGATCAGCGGGCTGAGCGACAAATTCCACACGATCAAGGCGGTGAAAAAATCCGGCGCGCTCATGCTCGTCGATCAGATCGTCTATGAAGTCGGATCAGCATCCGTCGTCAATCCGTCGCCTGGGTCGCCATCGACTTCGATACCGCCAAGCAGCGGCAGCGGCGAAGCAATCTATGGCACTGTTGGCGGAGCGGGATCAGCCAATAACTCCGATGCGCTCCAACTGCCGATTACCCGCACGACTCAAGCGGACGGGTCGAAGAAAGATACCGTTACGCTGACCAAGGAATTAACCGTCAATGCGATACAGAAGCTGACGGCGGCTGGGCTTGCCGAAGTCGTGATTTCGATCCCGGACGGGAAGAAGGAAGTTGCGGAGACGAAAGTTACGCTGGCGAAGGAAGCGGTTCAGACGATCACGCAAGCGAAGCTGGATCTTCGAATCGATACGGTGAATGCGTCGGTATTGATCCCGAATGAATCCTTATCGGGCGTACAAGAGGATGTCACGTTCACTTTTACGCCGGTTCGAGACGCGGGGAAGCAGGATCAGTTGGCTAGCCGTTCCAACGCGGCAAGCATCGTCATCGCGGCAGCTGACGGGCAAGAAGTAACGCTCATCGGCCAGCCGATTGCCATCGAGACGAACTTGCAACACCGCGAAGTCAGCGTAATACTCCCGCTGGATCCGGCGGCGCTCGAATACGATAAGCTTGGCGTCTATATCGAGCACAGCGACGGCACGACGGCATTCGTGCAAGGCACGATCGTGGAATGGCAAGGCGGCAAGGGGCTGCAAGTTAACGTAGACCATTTCAGCACGTTCGCTGCTATTGGGTTCGACGCAGCACAGGCAATTCGTCACGCCGCTTATATGAAAGGTGTTGCCGGTGATCTATTCAAGCCGGAACAAACGCTGACACGCGCCGAGATGGCGACGATTCTGTCGCGCGTTGCTGACGCTAAGGCCGCCGTCGCGAATCGAACGTACAGCGACGTGGCGGACAGCCATTGGGCTGCCGAGGCAATCGCAGCCGTTACTGGGCAAGGGCTGATGCAAGGTTTCGCGGATGGAACATTCCGCCCGAGCGCACCGATCAGCCGCGCCGAGATGGCTGCTGTTGCAGCGAAGCTCCTTACGGGCGAGCAGAAGGAAGGAGCCGGATTCTCGGATATTCAAGGCAGCTGGGCTGAACAAGCGATCTTGTCGGTTCAAGGCGCAGGCGTCATCCAAGGCTATGCGGACGGTACGTTCCGGCCGCAGCAGCTGTTAACGCGGGCGGAAGCTGTCGTAATCATCAATCGGGCATTGGGCAGAGGTCCGCTGTCCGGAGTGGTGGAGCAGATCTGGGCAGATGTACCAACTACGCACTGGGCATTCGCGGACATTGCCGAAGCCTCCTTGGATCATCAATCCACGGTAGGCGAGCAGGGCGGAGAGACCATCGTTCGTTAGTTTTTCGTTCATCCTTTCATGGGCCCTTACCGAGTATTGTCTCGGGAGGGCTCTTTTTCCTAACAGAGTAAATCCGGAAGTATTCACTGTATGATTTAACCATCGCTGCTGGACAATAACGGGTATAGAATTCAAGGAGGTCCCTTCGCTATGGCCGATGCCCTAAAACAACCCGGCTACCGATATCACGAGCCGCGAAGAAGCTAATATAACAGGTGCAAGATTCGGCGAACGAGGTGCAGCATAATGTGGAACAGATTGTCGGATTCGTGGCGAAGATGGGGGAAGGATCCAAACGTATCGATTCGGCTGTCGCGAAAAGCCAAGCGCAGATTGCGAATGCGTTGACCGAATTCCAGACAATCGAAGACGCCGTGCGGAATTTGCACGAGAGAGCGACTACGTTTGCTTCTATTTTGTAAGCACAGAATACTCGACAAGTAGCGAATCTGCTTCTCCATACGTGGGACATTGACCCTAACACAACAGTGGTAGGGTTTTTAAGTTATCTATCTTTGTTAAGGCAAACTTGGATTTTAGTAGATTCGTCAACTATACTAGAGAACATAGGCTATACTTCCAAAAAATACCTTGCGAGGAGAGGATGAAATGATCGACAACTTATTGGCCGGCGAGGAAAGAGCAAAGTTTCAATGGATAAATGAGCCTGAATTCTGGCAGGTTACCGAAGACGGAGGAGTAGTCATTGAAGCGCCGCCATCGGCAGACTTCTTCCAAGATCCAGCAGGCAAGCATATTGCGAACTCCGCCCCGTTTTTTTATTTTCAGGCTGACCATTCGTTCGAGCTGACCACGCGTCTGCACGTTGATATGCAGCATATTTACGATTCAGGCTGTCTGATGCTGATGTCGGATGAGCTGAATTGGGCGAAGCTGTGCTTTGAATTCAACGGAAAGCATCCTACGATCGTGTCCGTTGTGACGAGAGACGGTTCCTCGGACGATTGCAATTCGGAGCGCGTTACGTGTGAACGTCCATACCTTCGGATAACAAAAGCGGGCAAACTGATTACGTTCGCGTATTCAGAGGATGCGGTAGAGTGGAAGCTAATCCGGTACTTCGGAATGAACTTCCCGACGCCGCTAATGGCTGGCGTCGTTGCTCAATCGCCGAAGGGGACAGGGACTCGCGTTCAATTCGATTACTTGCAAGTCGCAACCCCTGACGCCGAGGAGCGGTTCTGAGCTGCAAGCAAAATAAAAGGCTGATGAGCGCTCATCAGCCTTTTATTTATTATGCAGTTGCTTTTTTATTTTTCAGATAACGGTAGCCGACGAATCGCTTGGCCTTATCATCCCACAGCCGGTATTGAAGCGACTTCAAGCTTAAACGAATGCCGATGGCCGGTACGGCTTTCAGTAACTCGTTGCTCTCATGGAGCTTCTGCAAGGAGTAATTGGTCGCTTGCGGCACCAAATGGTGAATATGGTGGAAGCCGATATTACCCGTCATCCACTGCAGAATCCGCGGCAGCTTATAATAGGAGCTCCCTTCCACTGCAGCCTTGACGTATTCCCATTCTTGGGCCCATTCGAAGTAGGTGTCCTCGAATTGATGCTGAACATAGAAAAGCCAAATCCCGGCCATGCCGGACAAGTATAGAATCGGCCCGTAAACGAGCAGGACTTCCTTCCAACCGAGCGTCAAACAAAGGACAGCCATCAGGAGCACGATTGCCACATTGGTCAAATACGTGTTGAAGCGCTCCTTGCGCTTGGCGTTCTTCCGGTTCATCCTGTAAGCGACCAAGAAAATATAGATCGGGCCCAGACCGAACATGACAAGGGGGTTGCGGTACAAGCGATAACCCAGTCGTCCCCATCGCGAAAGCGCAGCGTATTCGTCTGTCGTCAGGGTCCAGATATCACCCGTACCTCTGCGGGACAAATTCCCGCTCGTAGCATGATGAATAGCATGCTCATTCTTCCATTGCTCATAAGGGAAGAAGGTGAGAATCCCTGTTATCGTCCCGATGATTGCGTTGACCTTCTTACTGGAGAAGTACGATAGATGGCAGCAATCATGGAAAATAATGAAAATCCGGATCAAAAAACCGGCAGCCGGAATCGCGAGCGCAAGCGTGAGCCATACCGAGATCGTCAGACTGTGATAAGCCAAATACCACAGCGCGATAAATGGCACGATACTGTTGATCATCTGCCACACGCTTTTCCTCCAGTCGGATTTTCCGTGAGCAGCCAAGTCCATCTTCAAGCGATTAAGGTTTTCAAGTGATTTCATTCATTTCCCCTTTTCTCAGCACCTACCAAACTCAGGACATTAAGGTCAAAGAGAAAGCGGGTCTGCCGCGTGATCTCGACGATCCAGATTCATAAGTGGGAGATGACGTGTATACTGCTGTGTGTATCTTACCACGCTTTCCATTGTCGAACCAGAATGGTCTCATCATAGATAGCCATATTCCAATAAAAAAGGGAGAAAAGACACCAAATTGTCGAACAGTTACGATCTGGAAATGTTATTCCAGTCCGGAACATACAATTCCCTAGGAGATGATGCGGATGCGAACCAGATCGAAAAGGGATATTATAGCGCTTTTCTTAGCAATCCTAGCCGTTCATATGTATATAATCGGTTTGACGACGGGCTTCATTAATCTATTCGTTATTTCGGCCATTGATTCAATCACGGCATTTATTCTCGGTATTGTGACGAAGAGCAATTACGGTCACGGTGGAGCCGTTATCGGAATATTGATTTTCCTGACTTCCCTGTTCTCCTTACTGACCTGAGACGAACTACGAGTTGCGCCTATCTGTATCGCAGAAGATGATTCCCTGAGCAACAGGGGTCATCTTTTTTATTGCCCAAGAAGGCCTGTGATATAACGCTCAATAGCATATTTGTGGGAGATGGTTCACACATGTCAGAGCAACGCGTATACATCCGGTTTCCGGAAGAGTCGGATGCTTCAGAATTGGCAGCCATGTACGAGCGTAACAGGGCGCTCTTCGAGCAATTCTCGCCAAGCAATCCGGAGGACTATTATACCGAGGAGCACCAGCTCCAATCAATTAGGAAGAGCAAGGCCGACATGGCGGAAGACCGGAGATATAGTTTCGTCGTCTGCCACCGTGAGGATGACCGGATAATTGGCAGTATCGGTTTGTCCTTTGTTGTTAGGGGAGCGCTGCAGAGCTGCATGATCGGCTACAATCTGGACCAAGCCTATAACGGCAAGGGCTATATAACAGATGCGGTGTCAGGAGGAACGCCTATGAAGGCATGACAGAAGAGACCTTCGGTAACGGAAGGAAGGCACTACAGTTCGGAACTCAAAAAATCAATCTGCACGAAACTGGAAACGAATTCGAACCTCGGTCTATATTCGGGACCCGGATAACAATCTCATCGAACGGTCGCAGTATCAACGGTAGACTGTTCGTTCCTATAACAAGATAAGCCAGCAAGGCGGGAATGCCTTGCTGGCTTGTCAATTATATTTATGGAATCAGCTTGGCAACCCAATCTTCAATAGCTGCTGCCGTCGTTTCGGTCTGTTCTTGCTCGGACACCGTCGGCTCCTGGTCGCCTTTTTGCATGCCATACGATCCGAACTGGCCGTGATTTCCTCCGTCGATCTGCACGTAGACGGTATCCTCAGGCAAATTCGTCTTCGAACTCTCCCAAGCTTCCGTGTTAAGAACCGCATCGTTGGTTCCCGTAATCTGCAGGGCGGAGAGATCCGTATCTCGGATTGCTCCACCATCATCCGCATAGGATGCCAGGAAGAATACGCCTTGAATCTGATCCGTATGCGCAGCGGCATATCTGGCCGCGAAGACGCCGCCTAGCGAATGTCCGCCAATGACGAATGACTCATCGGAATGGTCAGATATGAACGAACCCGCCTTATTCTGGCCGAACATCGCCAGATTGAGCGGCATATCCGCGACAAATACCCGATGTCCCGCTTCGGCAAGTTCACGCGCTAACGGCGAATAGCTCTCCGGTTCAACCAATCCGCCTGGATAAAAGATGATATTAGGCTGTTTGATCTTCTGGCCGTCTGCCGGTTCGAATTGGTAGCCATCCGTAATGTTCGTTACTTTCACCTGGCCGTCAGTCTGGAAGGCAGCTTCAGCCGTTGCAGAAGGCTGGTAAGTAATCGAATTCAGATAGACAAACCCCGCAATGACGATAATAAGGACAATTGCGCCTCCCCAAAGTAGAACCTTCTTCCATCTGCTTTTACGTGTTGGACGATTGGCATCAGCGTGCATAATTATCCGCTCCTTTATTCTTGATGTAATGCTCGCGCGTGGATGTCGAAGTTCCCTAAGCGGCCGCTGGCTTGCTTAACCGCCATACCAGATAGCTCATATAAGATAGGACTCCGAACAGGATGGCAATGCTGGTTACGTGAGCCAATACGACGAACATATACACTTCCGGACGTCCCATGGTTACCATTAAGCTTGCGCCAGATAGGACTTGGAACAGGATAAGCGTAATCGATAAATATCCAAGAATGCGGAATTCACGAATATGTCCATAGTAGCGGAACAGATAGTAGCAGAGGACGGCAATGAGCACAACGAGCAAGTAACCCGCTAACCGGTGGAAAAAGGCAATGCCGACGCTGCCCGTCAATTCCGGTACGATCTCGCCGTTGCAAAGCGGGAATCCGGCGCATGCGCCCGCAGAATCCGTATGGCTGACGAACGCTCCGGTATAGACGACGATATACGAATAGATGGCCGTCGCCCAGACGAGGATACGGAACCCTTTACGAATGCGCGGCATGTGCTGATAGGCCGCTAGACCTCCTAAACGCTCTTCTTGCCTTGCCCCAAGACTTGTCATTAATGAGCTGGCAAGCGAGATAAAGGCAAAGCCCAAATGCAAGGCCATAATCGGCGGCGATTGGGTGAAGACGACAGCCAGCGCTCCCATGGCGCCTTGAATGGTGACGAAAATGACCGTTAAGACGGAAAATAAAACCAAATCCTTACGTTTGGTCTTGTACACGAGAAAGAGGACCAGCGTAAGGACGGCCAATATGCCGGCTGTCGAGCTGACAAGGCGGTGCGTGTACTCAATCACGGAAGCAAGCGTATGCGCAGGGACGAATTTACCATGGCATAACGGCCACTCACTCCCGCAGCCCAAGCCCGATTCGGTCCGGGTTACGACTCCTCCTCCGAATGTGGCAAGAAACATAAACAGCGTTGTCAAGTAGCTTAGTTTTTTCATTCCTTACGTTCCTTTCAGTTGGCAATCTTCGGCATTGAACGATGGGCGACGAGATGTTAAGCTTAAGCTTCACTAAATTATATTTACCGGTCAGTATAATTACAAGTCGGTTTTGATCCTAAAACGGCTTTGTCATAAAATGTTCATGGAGGTTATTATGGACAACAATACGAGCAGAATACGAGGCAGACCCAAACACGATACTTCGCGGGAACCGGTGCAGGATGTACTCCTCCGGACGGCTGCGAGGCTCTTTATGGAGAAAGGCTATGAACAGGTGTCTCTGGACCACATTGCCAGAGCTTGCAATGTTTCGAAACCCTCGATCTATTATCATTTTGCCAATAAGCCTGAGCTGTTCAAAGCCTCGGTTATCGCTTTGCTGAACATGGTCAATACGAAGACCGCCCATCTGCTGGATGAAGCGGGAGATCTGGAGAGCGGGCTGCTGAACGTAGCGGAGACAAGGCTTGCGAATCCGCATCCGGAATTCGAGATGATTATGAAGGAGGCGGCGAACTATCTAAGCCCGGATCAGCTGGAGTTGATCAGAGCCGCAGAGCAGCAAATCTATCATCTATTGGCCAGCCGCTTCAAACTTGCAATGGAGCAGGGGGAATTCCGAACCAACGATCCCATGCTGCTGGCACAGACCTTCTCTACTATGCTGCTGCTGGGCAATCGTCATGATACGAGGCAGCAATTCGCCTCGCCTTCTGATTTAGGCAAGCAAATCGTCGATTTGTTCTTGCATGGAGCAAGCTTCGCCAATTAATTCCGCATGCCATATGTTACGATTTCTTCCCAACCTAATGCGAGTGATGGAGCAGATTTGCCTGAACGAGGGCAGCTGCTCCTTTTTGGGTTGGAGTTGCATGATTGCCGGCGATTATATCGGTGTTGGAATCAAGAATAGGTGACTTTCACTAATAAATAAAAAGAAATAGTCCGATAGTCTAAGTATTAGAAGGAAAAACGTCGTTGTGTGTCGAAAAATAACCGAAATATGTCAAATAACAATTGTGCTTTTCACTTGGGGAGGATTTTAGACACATGATTGCTTGGTTTCGCACGCGGCTGATCGCCCGCATCCTGATTGTCTTGACGACAGTCGTTCTGCTGATCATCGCTGGTAACAGCGTGATTCAGCTGTTGAACACCAAATCTGCTGTACAGGAAGCCATTAGCAATTACAACATGGACATTGCCGAGAATTACGTTACGCAGATCGACGTGAACCAGTATGCGGAGTTCGTGAAAGATCCGCAGGAGAACGAGCTTTATTGGGAGCTTCGAGATCAGCTCGATCGTTTTCGTCTGTCGATCGGCGCTTTTTATGTCTATTTTGTCCAAATCCAAATCGACCAGCCGCCGCTGCTCTTGATCGACGGCCGACCGAAAGGGGATCCGCTTGCCTCTCCGTTGAATGAGGAGACCGATATGCCGCAAGAGGCAGTCGATCTTGTGTTAAGCGGCGACCGCGCCAGCTCCGATCTGATCGAGAATCCGGAGTACGGCGATTATATCTCCGCTTTCGTCCCGGTCAAGGATGCTGCCGGGAACGTCATCGGCGCCATGGGGATCGATACCGATGCAAGCGTATTCAGCAACCTGACCGAAGAGGTCATTCGCAAGAGCCTCCCGCTCTATGCGATCGTGCTCGTGTTCGCGCTTGCCGCACTAGCTCTTATTCTATGGTTCGTCTCGCGCGCCCTTCGTCCATTGCAGACCATTACCGGGAGCGCCAACCTGATGGCAGGCGGTGAGCTTGCCGCTGCGCATACCTTGCTCGTACAGCAGCCGGTGAAATCCAAGGATGAGATCGGTACGGCTTATGCGGCCATGATGCAAATGTCCATGCATTTGAACGACCGCGTAAGGGGAATCGTGCAGCGGGTCAGCGTCACTTCGGATACGCTGGTCGCTTCGTCGACGGAATTCCAGGACCACGCCAGCGAAATGCTGAAGATGAGCGAGACGGTCAGCCGGTCGATTAAACACATCTACGATGGCGCATATGCGCAGACGCAGAGCGCGCAGGACAATGCGATGGCGATGGAGGAGATGGCTCAGGGCATCATTCGGATCTCGGTCTCCTCGTCAGCGGTTTCCGAAGCTGCGATTCAAGCGCTGGCCAAAGCGGAAAGCGGCAAATCCGCCATTCATCATATGAACGAACAAATGAGGGGGATTTCGGAGTCGGCCGGCCATACGCTGACCATGGCGCATCAGCTTAAGGGCTACACGGGGCAGATCGAGGGCGCGCTGAGTTCCATTCGCGATTTTGCCGATCAGACGAAGCTGCTTGCCTTGAATGCATCCATAGAGGCGGCCCGAGCAGGAGAACACGGACGAGGGTTTACGATCGTTGCGACAGAAGTCCGAAAGTTAGCGGAAGGTTCGGCTTCCTCGGTCGAACAGATTACAGCGCTGCTCGTCCATGTTGCGCGGGAATCCGCGCGCATCAGCGATCAGATGGACGCAGCGGCTCGCGAAATCCGCGAAGGCACGCAATTGTCCGATGAGGCGGAGAGCGCATTCACGCAGGCGGTCACTTCGTTCCGGCTCGTGACCGATCAGATTATGGAAGTGTCGGCAACGGTAGAAGAGCTGACTGCAGGTTCCGAAGAGGTTGCCGCGACCGTGAGCAGTATGGCCGGCATTGCCAGCGAAGTGTCCGGGCAAACCCAGAGCATTCAGGAGCTGACCTCCATCCAGCTACAGAAGATGAAGCAAATCCAGGAAGGCTCCGAAGCGCTGAGCGACCGGACAGCCGAGATGCGGGAAGCGCTCCAGCAGGTGAAGGTCTAAGCGTAGGCTTGGAACTTCCCGGTTGAAAGATAAGGCAGAAGAAAAGGCAGGTTTGCTCGCGCTGAGCAGACCTGTTTTTTTGCCTGATTATTAATTAAATATTAGATTGATTCTGGGGCGATCAATAATATTTATATAGCTCCATCGAGTCATCCCATGTCGGGAACGCACATGCTATAGTTGTTCAAATCACCTGCAAAGGGGCTAGAATGGGTAGTGAAGAAATCTTATCTTTCGGTTTGGCTATTGGTCATTTTCTTGCTTGTATGGCCTCAATCCGTCTCCGCGCATACCGGGCTTAAGAGCTCTTCGCCCGCGAAGGATGAGACGATCACATCCGAACTTAAGGAGATCGAACTCAACTTCAACACCGTCATTGAGCCGATGACCGTGTTGACAGTAACGGATGCGCAAGGCGCTGAGATCCCTGTTAAGGTAGAGGCGGGGGATAACAGCATTAGAGGCGCATTTTCCGCCTCGTTAGCCAACGGTGCCTATAAAGTAGAGTGGCGCATCATTGGTGAAGACGGGCATAACATAACCGGCGAATTTGCGTTTGACGTAGCAAAACCGGAAACGCAGGAAAGTCCGGCGGTTACGAATACGAGTCCTGACGAATCTGTTGACTCCGGCGAGACAACAAGCGATTCCGCGGAAACGCCTGCTGATGATGGCAGCGTTGAAGCCACTAGTGATTCGTTGACTGAGTTTAATCAAGCTGCGCAATCCGGAACAAGTCAGACCAATACGATTGTCATTACCATTGCCGGCCTTTTGCTACTGGCGATTCTAATATTTGCCGTATTCAAGATCGTTAAGAAATAGAAATGAAAGTGATTTAGACGTGGGCCATGTGATCGTAGAATCTCATGGCTTTTTCTTATATACTTTTACTGGTATTGAAGTAGTTACGGAATGGGGATCTAGACAAAATGATTGTGTTGCGTAATGTTCAAGCTATGGATTTGAATCAGTTGCTAATCATTGAGAATGAAGGTTTCTCGCAAGAAGAAGCTGCCACGAAAGAAGCATTCGTGGAGAGAACGAGGTTGATCGCGGATACGTTTATCGTGGCCGAGAAGGACGGCGAAATTCTAGGTTACATGAATGGCCCAATCATTGCCGAGCCTTATATTACGGATGATCTGTTTAAGGAGATCCGAGAGAATCCGAGACGTGGAGGCTATCAGAGCGTATTGGGGCTAGCGGTATCCAGCAAGGCCCGTGGACAAGGTATTGCCAAGCTATTGATGGACAGAATGGAAGAGCTTGTCGTCGAGAATGAACGAGAAGGAATAACGCTAACGTGTAAAGAAGAATTAATTCCGTTCTATGAAAAATTCGGATTCGTTAACCATGGCTTGTCGGCATCCCAACATGGCGGAGTAAGCTGGTACAATTTGCTTAAGACAAGGGAAACGATGAACTGAAAAACACTAGATTGCAGGGGGAATGAATAATGAAATTGATCGATCTCAGCGTGCCGATCAGCCCGAGTATCCGAGAACCGCTGCCGGCCAAAATCGAATATGCCAGCCATGAGGATGGGGCCAATCAGGCTGCCGCTATTCTCGGCTTGAACAATAGCGACTTCCCGGAGAGCAAAGCTTGGGCGACGGAGACGGTTACGCTCAATACGCATGCAGGCACGCATATCGATGCGCCTTGGCATTATTGGCCCACCTCGGAAGGCAAACCCTCCAGGACGATTGACGAGTTGCCGCTCGAATGGTTCTTTTCCGATGGGGTTGTACTTGATTTCAGTTCGAAGCCGCCTGGTTACGAAATAACGACCGATGATCTGATCGCCGAGTTGGACCGGATCGGCTATACGCTGAAGCCGCTGGACATCGTCCTCATCCGCAGCGATGCGGACAAACGGCTCTATCACGAGCATTATGCTTACTTGCACGCCGGCGTTTCCGCCGATGCGACGGTGTGGCTGCTGGATCAGGGCATCAAGGTAGTCGGAACAGACGGATGGGGCTGGGATATCCCGCTTAATCTACAAGCAGAGTCATTCAAGAAAGAACCGCGCGAAGGCGTATTGTGGGCAGCCCATTATGTCGGAAAAGACCGGGAATACTGCCAGATCGAGAAACTGGCTAATCTGGATCGGATTCCGACGCCGTTCGGCTTCAAGGTCAGCTGCTTCCCCGTCAAGGTAGAGAAGGCAAGCGCCGGCTGGGCGCGGCCGGTCGCGATTGTAGAGGACTAATAATTTCATAAGCAGAGACTGATCCAGGAGCCGTCTTTTTCGATAAGAGAAAGACGGCTTTTCCTATACACGCGAATGGCGAGGAACAGTGAATATTATGAGGTAAAATGCTCATCCTATGGAAAAAAGCGGTCAAAGGGATGAACGTTGCGCTATGACCATTCGCAGAACAAGCCGATACTTCGACCGCCATGTTAAGCAGCAGAGGCCGTCTCATCACAAGCAAGATGAACAATCCCGCGCTGAAATTCCGCATGATACCGAGTTAACAGATCGTCTCGATGAAAATGTCGGTACGATCGGCAACATATACAGCAGCTGTTCGGACGTGATCTACCGCCATTTCGTCATTGCCGGCTCCATACGGGCCGTCATGATCTATATCGAAGGCATTACGGATACGAATGGGATCGAGCAATTCGTAATCGCGCCTTTGCTCAAGGCAGAACAATCAGAAGACTTTCGTCCGGATCAGCTGCTCCAACAGACTTTATCCGTCGCCGAAGGGAAAGCGGTAAGCCGGTTCTCGCAATGCATCGACTATTTATCGAGAGGCTACGCGATTCTGTTGCTGGAGCATGAAGCATCCGGTCTTGCGCTTGGCATGGCCAAATGGGAAAAACGGGCGCTGGAGGAGCCGGCCGCGGAGGTCGGGATACGAGGTCCCCGAGAAGGCTTCACCGAGACGCTGCGCGTCAACACCTCCATGCTCCGGCGGATTATTAAGAGCCCGCGATTGAAACTAGAAACGTTGCAACTTGGCGAATATACGCAGACGAGCATTGTGCTTGCCTATATCGAGGGAATTGCTGAAGCCTCTCTTGTGGAAGAGGTGCGAAGCAGGCTCTGCCGCATTGAGATCGACGGTATCCTCGAGAGCGGTTATATCGAGGAGCTGATCGAGGATTCGCCGTATTCCCCTTTCCCGCAGCTGCTCAACACGGAACGACCGGACGTTACGTCGGCATGCTTGCTAGAAGGGCGGGTCGCTATACTTGTCGAAGGCACGCCGTTCGTGCTCGTCGCCCCCGTTACCATGTTCACGATGCTGCAGGCTGCCGAAGATTATTATCAGCGCTTCTGGATCAGTACGATCACCAGATGGCTCCGGTATTTCTTCAGTATTGCATCGCTCACGTTACCGGCGGTATATGTAGCCGTTCTAACCTTTCACCAAGAGATGATACCGGGTTCACTGCTGATCAGTATGGCGGCCTCCCGTGAGGCTGTGCCATTCCCGGCCTTTATCGAGGCGCTCATGATGGAGGTTTCATTCGAAGCGCTGCGCGAAGCAGGTGTCCGGCTGCCGAAGCAGGTCGGCGCAGCGATCAGCATCGTCGGAGCGCTGGTTATCGGACAAGCCGCTGTGCAGGCAGGCTTGGTCTCGGCACCCATGGTCATAGTCGTAGCTATTACGGGCATCTCATCGTTCATGATCCCGCGGTATTTTGCCGGTACAGCCTTACGCATGCTCCGCTTCCCGTTAATTATACTAGCGAGCACCTTAGGCCTGTTGGGGCTTATACTTGGCATTATCGCGATCGTGGTGCATATGTGCACCCTTCGTTCCTTTGGCGTTCCGTATCTGTCCTCCAGCTCGACACCGATATGGAGCGAGTTCAAAGACACGATATTCCGTGCACCTTGGTGGATGATGGATACCCGGCCGAGTTTAACAGGAACGACCAATTACACAAGGCAGTCTCCTAACCAGCGGCCAGAGCAGGATCGGGGCGAGCAATAAATTTAGATGTAGAAAGAGGTGACCGCATGCAGGAGAAGGGTCAAATATCAGCTCTGCAGATGGGCATTATGATGTTTCCTTTTATGCTGGCCATCAACTTTTTGGTCTATCCGACCATTGCAGCCCAATATGCCGGCAACGATTTTTGGCTTGTCGGCTTCTTTCACTTCCTGTTCGGCAGCGTCATTATCTACATTCTGACGAAGCTGCATAAGTTGTACCCTCACCAGACGTTATCCGAATATAGCGAGAAGATCATCGGTAAATTTCCGGCTAAGCTGCTCATGTTCCTCTATCTGTTCTACTTCCTGCATTCGCTAGGTGCGTCCATTCGGCAATACGCAGAATTCGTAACCGGTACGTTTTTGTTCCGCACGCCAATATTGCTCATTCTAATCTCGATCGTGCTGCTCGCGGCGATTACCGTACGGTGCGGAGTGGAGGTCATTGCCAGAAGCGCAACCATTCTTGTCCCTCTCTTCGTTATTCCGCTCACGATGCTCATTCTGTTGTTGCCTGATCTTCATATCAAGCATGTGATGCCGATTTTAAGCCATGGGATCATACCTGTCGTCAAGGCGACGCAATGGTGGATCGGTAATTTCATTGTAATCGCCTATCTACTGCCGTACTTGTCCAATCCCGAAAGCGGTCGCAAAGCGAGTATGTTTACCCTTACGGCGGTTGTGGTCACAGGCACGTATATCAATCTCTTATGTCTCATGCTGCTTGGACCGGATACGTCTGTCAAAATCTATCCCGTTCACGTGCTCTTCCGCTATGTTTCGTTCGCTAATTTCTTCGAGAACATGGAGGCGCTGCTGTTAGTCATGTGGGTGGTGGGATGCTTCATCCGGGTTGCGGTTTTCTATTACGTCGCTTCCGTTTCATTGGCGCAGTGGCTCAATCTTGAGAATTACCGCAGCTTCGTTTTCCCGCTGGGATTACTGATCGTCGTGTTTAGCTTGTGGGATTTTCCCGATGTTTCGGCCATGGGGGTCTTTTTTCGAACGGCGTATCCTTTCGAGCAGCTGTTGACCGGGTTGGTTATTCCGCTCTTCCTTCTCCTCATTGCTCTTCTTCGCAGAAAGAAGCCGGAGCAGGTGAGCGTCAATGAGACGAATCATTAAGCTCTTGCCGTTACTGTGGCTGCTAGCCTCTTCAGTCCTGCTAACGAGCTGCTGGGACAGAACTGAGCTAAACGATCTCGCGCTCATAACGATGCTGGCGATCGACCGGACCGAAGAGGGAGGCATTCGAACCAGCGCCCAGATCATCATTCCGCAGAATCAAAGATCCGGTGCAGAAGGAGGAGGCGGCGAGGGTAAGAAGACGATTATGCGGTCAGAGCAGGGTATGAACATCTCGGATGCACTTTCCCGTCTCCAGCGGAAGGTGCCCCGCAAGCTGTTCTGGGGCCAATGCAAAGTCTTCCTAATCGGTGAGGATTTGGCCAAAACGGGGTTAAAGGAGCACTTCGATTTTCTCGTCCGTCATCCTCAGCCCAGAGAAAGGGCGTACATATTCATCAGCAAAGGACCTGCATCCGATGCGTTGGAACTCATTCCGCCAATCGAGCGCAACTCCTCGGAAGCGCTCCGAGAGTTGGCCCAGCTTCAGATCAGCCTTGGCGTTACGCTGGAGGAAACCAGCATCATGCTGAAGCGTGATTCGGACGCATTCGCCTTGCCTTATGTTACGATTCTGAAGCCGTCTAAATCCGAGGATCCTCTGAAGACGATTCCTTATATTAAAGGCACTGCCATGTTCAAGAATGGACGAATGATCGGCGCTTTGTCCGAGAAAGAAACGCAAGGCGTCATGTGGGTATTGAATGAAATCGAAGACTACACGGTGACCTTTAATCCGGAGGGCAAGGGGGCAGTTTCACTGAAACCTGTAAAGGCGGACGTTAAGCTAAAACCTTTAATTAAAGGGGATAAATGGTCCTTAACCGTGTCGATCCGCGCTGAAGGCGATATTGAAGAGAATAACACGCAGCTGGATCCGGTGGACCCGAAAATCCAAATCGTACTTGAGCAAGCATTCAAGGATTCGGTTCGTAAGCGGATTGAACAGTGCATTAATCAACAGCAGCATAGATGGAATGCCGATATTTTCGATTTTGCCGGCGTATTTCATCGTAAGTATCCCAAACAGTGGGAGAAGCATAAAGGTGACTGGGACAGTCTATTCCCGAAGATTGCGGTTTCCGTTCAGGTCGAAGCCCACATCTTGCGTCCCGGTCTTGTCAATGTACCTGGCGGTATGCCACAGGAAGAGGTGATTCACTGATGCGAGTCGCACTATGTACCTGCATCACGATTGCGGTCATTCTCATTCTCGCCTTCGAATGGCGGAAGCTGAAGGATAAGCCTAGGAGAGAAAAAGCGGCATTGTTCGCCGTGCTCCTTCTGGTGTGGGCTTTGTCCATGCTGGATCTGCCTGCAACGCCTGGCCCCGTCACTTTATTAGAGATGATCTTCAAACCGTTCGAGGGACTAATTAAACCCTAGAATCATGATATTAAGCCGATGATCTGAATTTCAGACCACGGCTTTTTGATTTTTTTCGATAAGTCATCCGTGCTGCCCGGACATAAATTCAGCTCATCCCCATTGAAGAAGGGCTTCCTGAATATGGATCGAATATACAAAGGAAAATGCGCCGCTAGGGGGATGAGTATGAAAGTGCTGCTAGTTGATGACGAAGCCCGCCACTTGAGGGGGATGACAGGTATGATGAGAGCCATCCGTCCTGACTACGAGGTGTTCGTATCGAAGAACGGCATGGATGCGCTGGAGCTTGTACGATCGGAGCGTCCGGAAATTGTCATTACGGATATACGGATGCCGATGATGGACGGGCTGACATTCATGGCCAAGCTCTCCGAATTGAAGCTGCGGCCCAAAGTGATCTTCCTGACGGCCTATAATCTGTTCGAATACGCACAATCAGCGCTTCGCAACGGCGCTTTCGATTATTTGCTGAAACCCGTAGATCTGGATGCGGTGGATGAAGTATTGAAGCGGATCGAAGAACAGCTTGATAACGAATCCGCGCAAAGGAACGGAACGAAAGATAGTACCGCCTTGCTGCACTTGCTTCGGGGGCAGCATTCGTATCGGCCGGAGCAAATTCGCGATCTGCCTGTCTTCATGTATGAGCCGGGAGTTGTGATGAAGTCACATGTCGAGGACTTGACGGGCGGCCTGCAGCCGACGAAACCCGAAGAGCTCTGCCGTGACCTGGAATCGGTCTTCTCCGGGATCGGGGAAGCGCATGTTTACCTTGAAACCGGCGATCAAGAGAAGGAAGTCAAGCTCGTGACGGTTCTATGCGCGAAAGCGGCCGATGTCGATCGCGCGGCTGTAAGAGTTCGGCTCACGGAATTAGCGAATCGTCCAGCATACAGGGGAATGAAGCTCGTCCATGGGATCGGCACGCTTAGCAGCAGCCTTCTTGCCGAAGGCCGAAATTCCTATCGGACGGCGAACCTTGCGATTCTTAACACGTTCTACGATAAGTGGAACGGGATTATTTTCGCGGACGAGCGAGTGGAGTCCACAGCAGATACGACTGAGTTTGATGTAACGGCCTTATTCGAAGCGGCTCGAGACTACCAGGCGGAGCGCGGTCTGACGCTGATCCGGCAATGGTTCGATCGGCTATCGGGCGAGGGGTGGACGGATCCGATCATGATCAAAGAACAGGCTTCGCTCCTGATGATGAAGCTGAAGAGCCGCAGTTATGCATTCGTCAAAAAAGAGACTGCGGAGCGAATGTCGGAGGCGGCCGCCAGCGACATCCCGAACAGCGATTCCTATTTCGCCGTGCTTGCGTTGGTCGAGGCACGATATCTGGAACTGGCTCAGTCACTTCAGCAAATGAAGCGGGGCAGAGGCGAATACGTTGCCGAATCCTGCGTTCAGCTCATCCGTGAACGCTTCATGGAGGACTTGATGCTGGAGAACATCGCCGAGCAGTTCTACTTCAATCCGTCCTATTTCAGTTCGATGTTCAAGAACCATACCGGGATGACGTTCTCGGAGTTCCTGACCGACACGCGGATCAAGCACGCGAAAGAACTGCTGGCCGATGCCGAAAACGCGCTCAAGATTTATGATGTCGCGGAGCGGTGCGGCTATCGCGATACCAAATATTTCTCTCGGGTGTTCAAGAGCCACGTAGGCGTATCTCCCGAAGCCTACAGGGGCGGCATGCTTGGAAGCGGGCGAACCTGATGCTGCGTACCCGTTTGCTAATCAGCTACTTGCTGCTAATTCTGCTTCCGTTGCTTGTGCTCGGCACCTTATTCTATCGGTTGAGTCTTGGGATCGTCACGGATCAGGCGCAAGATAATTTTTATCAAATCGTACGGAAGAACAACGAGATTATGGACGTCAAGTTGAGACAAATCGATGGAATCAGCTCGACGTTGTTCACGGATAAAGAGCTGTTCCGTATATTCAATGAGTTGAATCCCGCCCGGAGCGAACAGCTTCTGGAAGCCGACCGCAGAATCAACGCGATTCTGGCGCAACGTTTCGCGCAGACCGAGGATTTATTCGCTTACCAAATCTGGACGTCGTATTTTAAGTTCGGCCCGCAAAATATGCCGCAAGGCGACCTGACGGAGAGTCACATCTACAAGGAGGCGAAGTTAGCCGGAGGACGGCTCGTCTGGAATCCGACGTACGATTTCGCCGAGATGTTCAACCAACCTTGGCTAAGCGAAGCGGTCGATTACGATTATCGCTATTTGTTCACGGCTACCAGGCTGCTGAACTTCTCCTATCTGGATAACAGCACGATGGCCAATCTGGATGCGGACGTCGAAAGGCCGGTGCTGGCCATCAGCATGAAAGCCGATCTGTTTCAACATCTGTTCGAAGATAGTATCCCCGCCGAATCGAATTACTTTGTCGTGAGCTCCAATGGCTCCGTGGTGGCTCATTCCGATCAAAGCCTAATCACGGAGAAGATTCGCGACCAGTGGGTCTATGATTTGTTGGAGAAGGGAAGCGGTACGCAACGGCTGAAGCTCGACGGCAAAAACATGCTCGTCGTGTTCGACAGGTCGGATGTCACCGGGTGGCTGTCCGTCGTCGTGATCCCCGAACGCGTGCTCGTCGAGAAGATGGTTCCGGTTATCCTCACCTCCACGATTACGATTGCCGCCTTTCTTGCGCTTGCGGCCGTAGCGCTCGGCTACTTCATCTTCAGCCGAATGACGGGGCCGATCAAGCATTTGATGGTTGCGATGCGCTTCGTCGGCGAAGGTGACTTTCACGCCAAGGTGGAAGCCAAGTCGAACGATGAGATCGGGATTCTCATCCATAAGTTCAATACGATGAATGACCGAATCCGCGTGCTGGTCAACGAGAACTACGAAATCAAGCTGAGGGAGCAGCAAGCCGAGATCCAGGCGTTGAACTTCCAAATGAACCCGCATTTCTTATATAACACGCTGAACGTGATGAACTGGGTAGCGCTCGAGAATGGCCAACGCGAGTTAAGCAAAATGCTCCTCTGTCTGTCGAATATGCTCCACTATACGACACGCAAGGACTGGGACGCCGTCCACTTAAGCGAAGAGATTAACTGGATGAGCAATTATTTCTACTTGATGGCGATCCGTTTCGAAGATAAATTCACCGTTCATTATGACATTGAACCCGCGTTGTACGGTTATACGGTTCCAAGGCTGCTGTTCCAGCCTTTCGTGGAGAATGCCATTATTCACGGCTTCGAACCAATGGAAAGCGGCGGCCTCATAACGATTACCGGCAAGTCGGAAGGGAATGCCCGGGTCTTCACGATAACGGACAATGGCTGCGGGATCGCAGAAGAGACGATTACCCGAATCATGCACGGCGAGACGCCGAGCGTCGGCATTGCCAATACGATCGCGCGCATCCGTCATCGTTACGGAGATAACAGCGAAGTGCGCATTCGCTCTTCGACTGACGGAGGGACGAGCATAAGTATCCGCTTGCCGTTCGATACCCAAGATTAGTCCACCAAATCTAATAAAACTGAGTTTTGTAATCGCTTTATATTTGTTATATTGGTCCCATCATAGACTGCAGCTATGAAACAAAGGGCAAGCGAAAGGGGAACGACACGTGAATCGTTCATGGAAGAGACTGACATCACTTTCCATTGGTCTTCTTGTACTTACATCCGGCCTATCCGCATGTTCGACGGATAACACCAATTCATCCTCAACCGGTAACGCTGCAGAAGCGGGTAATGTGACGGGTGAGTCTAGCTCGAAGGAGCCCATCACGCTGCGATTGACGAACTGGGGCAGTCCCAAAGAAATCGAAACGTATCAGAAAGCCATCGACCGCTTCGAAGAAACCCATCCCGGCGTTACGGTCAAATATGAATCCATTCCGACGGATTACGATACGAAGCTGACGACCATGGTAGCCGGTAACCAAGAACCGGACGTCGCGATGCTGGAATCCGCTACGATCGCCTTTCCGCTTGCCGAACAGGGAAAGCTCGTCAATTTGCAAACGATGCTCGATGAGGACAGTTCGTTCCATGCCGATCAACTGCTGCCGAACACGTCTTATTTTACCGAGCCGGGCAATATCATCGGTCTTGCCTCCAACATCGAGACTTTCTCCCTCTACTATAATGTCGATATGTTCAAGGAGCTCGGCATCGAGCCGCCGCCGGCCAAAGCGGAGGAGGCCT
The DNA here is from genome assembly GCF_014192105.1 of Paenibacillus phyllosphaerae. Lineage (GTDB taxonomy): Bacteria > Bacillota > Bacilli > Paenibacillales > Paenibacillaceae > Paenibacillus_Z > Paenibacillus_Z phyllosphaerae. The sequence continues at coordinate 237,458 of NZ_JACHXK010000008.1, forward strand.
GGACATGGGATGAATTCGTGGAGACGGCGAAGAAACTGACGATCGACCAATCCGGCAAGAATGCCACCGAACCCGGCTTCGATCCGAGCAAAATCCGGCAGTTCGGCGTAAGCGGAGCCAACGGCTGGTGGGGATCCTGGTCCAACTTCATCTACAGCAACGGCGGCGATTTCGTCTCGGCAGACGGCAAGACGTTCAGCCTGAATCAGCCGGAAGCTGTCGAGGCGCTCCAAAAGGTCGCCGACCTGATCAATGTGCACCATGTGGCACCGTCTCCGGTCCAATCCAAGAACGTACCAGGCACGAACGTGGCGCTTCAGACGCGCAAGGTCGCGATGGTCATCGACGGGCAATGGGCGAACTTCGACTTGAGCAGCACCGACGTGAACTATGACGTCGCCCCGCTTCCGATCTTGAAGGATCCGGTTACGACCGTCGTGAACGGGATGTTTTCCATCTTCAAATCGACGAAGCATCCGCAAGAGTCATGGGAGCTTGTGAAGGCGTTGCTGGATCCGGAAGGTACGCTCGAGCTTCACCACAAAGGACTGTGGATGCCCGCGCTGAAGAACTGGTATGAAGATGAGGCGCTCATCGCCAAATGGACCGCCGATTCCAAAGGACGCCGGTCCGGCTATAGGGATGCCGTCATTAATATGGCGCTGAATCACGGTCATCAGACTCCGACGGGGTACGTGAAGAATTTCAACAAGATTATGGATATCGTGAATCCCGCATTGGATAAAGTATGGCTCGGCCAGCAGTCGGCTGAAGAAGCGATGAACGGCATTGCGGCCAAAGCGCAAGCTCAGGTTCAAGGCCGGCGAGACATTCAATAATCGGGCTGCGCCAGATTACGCCTGTTCGGAAGCGGGCGGCGCTCGCGGCCCGTTACTTCCGTCCGGCTGATCAGAAAGGGAGGGCTTCATGGCGGCAAATCTCAAGACGGTTCACCACGTTCCCCTACGTAGGGGCTTACGGTCTAAGGAACGCAAGGCACTGCTGTATGGACTATTGTTTACGCTTCCGGCGACGCTTGGTTTTCTCCTGTTCACGGCCGGTCCAATGCTGGCCAGCTTGTACTACAGCTTAACGGATTACAACGTATTCCAGTCCACGACTCATTTTATCGGGTTCGATCATTATGCCAAGTTGCTGTCGGGTCAAGATGAGCTATTCAACAAATCATTAGGCGTCACGTTCTACTTTGTCATCCTTAAGGTCCCCGTCACCATCGTGGTGTCCTTTGCCATAGCGCTATTATTAAATCAGAATATTAAGGGGCGCGCGTTGTTTCGTACGATCGTTTATTTGCCGAGCATCGTCCCGGCCGTGGCTACGTCCATCATCTGGATGTGGCTGCTGAATCCGGATCTCGGGTTGGTCAATACGATTCTGCAATGGCTGCATCTGCCGACAAGCTCATGGTTATTCGCAGAGCAATCGGTCATTCCTTCGATCGTGCTGACCACGATGTGGGGGATCGGCGGTACCGTCGTCATCTTCTTGGCAGGTCTAAGCGGCATTCCGCAGCAGTATTACGAGGCTATAGAAGTCGATGGCGGGGGCAGCTGGCATAAGCTGCTTCATATTACGCTGCCTATGGTAAGCCCGACCTTGTTCTTCAATACCGTCATGACAATTATTGGGGCATTCCAAGTGTTCAATGAGGCCTATATCCTTACGCAAGGCGGGCCGAACAATGCGAGCCTCTTCTATATCTTCTATCTGTGGCGCACGGCGTTCCGCGATACCGAGATGGGGTATGCTTCGGCGCTGGCGTGGATTCTATTCGTCATCATCCTGCTCTTCACCATGCTCGTATTCCGAACGGCCAAATCGTGGGTTTACTATGAAGGGGAGGGCCGTTCATGAGAATATCCACCGTTAAGCGAACCGTCGTATACGTTCTGCTTACGATCATGTCCGTGTTATTCCTCCTTCCCCTCGTATGGATGGTCCGCAGCTCGCTGATGAGTCTGTCGCAGATTTTCGTTATGCCGCCCGTATGGATCCCTGATCCGTTCAAGTGGGGGAATTTCAAGGAAGCACTTACGGTACTTCCGTTCAATACCTTCTTCATGAACACGATCATCATCGTTGTGCTCGTCCTGATCGGAACCGTCCTCAGCAGCACCATTGCCGCTTTTGGATTCTCTCGCATTCAATGGCGGGGGCGCAATGCGGTATTCGGAATTCTGCTCACCGCGATGATGCTGCCCGGTGCCGTGACCTTGATCCCGACATTCCTAGGGTGGAAATCGCTAGGATTCTACGACACCTTTGTACCTCTAATCGTACCGGCCTTTTTCGGCGGAGGCATATTCAACGTCTTCTTGCTGCGCCAGTTCTATATGACGATCCCCCGTGACCTCGATGAGGCTGCATTAGTCGACGGCGCCGGCTATTTGAGAATCTATTATCATGTCGTTCTGCCGCTCAGCCGATCGGCAATCATTGTCATCTCCTTATTCACCTTCTTAGGCGCGTGGAATGACTTCTTCGGACCGCTCATCTATCTGAAATCGACCGAAAAATTCACGCTCGCGCTCGGCCTGCAAATGTTCCAAGGAACATATACGTCCCAATGGGATCTGCTGATGGCTGCGTCGGCGGCCGTGGTGCTCCCTTGCGTGTTCGTATTCCTGATCGGTCAGAAATACTTCCTTGAAGGCATATCGCTGACCGGATTGAAGGGCTAAATAATGAGCACAAACGCAAGCACAGCCAAAAGACCCCCTTGAGGCAAGGGAGTCTTTTGAATCGGCGTTACTCTATTTTAGCAAAACCAAGAACGGGTAACGATAACCAGCAGGATGAAAAGAACGAGGACCAAAGCGGCGCCGCCGCCGTATCCGTAACCGCCGATACCTTTGCCACAGCCATCATAACCGCCTACATATCCACTCATTTGAGTTCCTCCCTCATTCTTAGGATAGTCTTAATATATGATGCAGGCATTTTACGGGTATGGACAGATGCACGAGGACGAATGCCTGTTTTCTACATGCATCGCGTTTACAAAAATGAGCGCCCCTTATTAAGGAGCGCTCATTGGGCTTGCTATCGTAAAGGGTACCAATCGGGTACGCTTCGTCCTAGAAACGGCCAGCCAGTTGCTGTTCAGCAATCTGGACCAGCTTGCGCGTAATGTAACCGCCGAGGGATCCGGCATCGCGCGTCGCCATATTGCCATAGTAGCCATCTGCAGGAATTTGAATACCAAGCTCACGTGCAACTTCGTACTTCATTTGGTCCAATGCTGCGGTCGCTTGCGGCACTACGAGGCTGTTGCTGCTTCTGTTGTTAGCCATTCTATCCAACTCCTTATGTGAGATTAATGGTAATATGCCAACCTTATCGCGTTCATATACCGCGCATTATTCATGTAGATTTTTCCAGTTAGTCCTTATAATATCTCCGATAGACGGCAGGGGTTGTCCCTTCGTATTTTTTGAACGTCTTGATGAAGTAGCCGGGCTCGTTAAATCCGAGTTCGGTGCTGATCTCCGATACCGGAATCTGGGTCTCTTCGAGCAGCTGCTTGGCCCATTTGATCTTCAATCGGGCGATATAATTCGAGAAGTTCTCGCCTGTTTCCTTAGCGAACAATTTGCTGAAATAACTTGGGCTGATATGGCAAAGATCGGCCAATGTCTGGAGCGATATCGCCTCGTTCTTATGCGTGAAGATATAGTCGAAGGCGGGTTTCAGCACCGGATTCCTGCAGGACACTTCCTCTTCTCGCGTCGCGTTCACATAAGCATGAGCCAAGACATTGCTCATTTCTTTCTTCAAATTCTCGATATTCTTCAACGAATAGCCTGGAACGATATCGGATAATCTCGGAACGTCGTGCGCGGCTGAAGCCTTATCGAACATCTCGACGACCAGGTTCTTGTTCATGGCTTCCTCGACGATGTAATTGCATAGCAGCGACAGCATATTGGAGACGGTCTGAATTTCTTTTAACGTCATCGTCGGCAAGTCGGCGTAATGGTCCTTCAGTTCTTCCCATTTGGCGCTGTACAGTTTTTGATTCTTCGACGAAAGAATCTGTTCCAGCTCGGAGGCGCTAGCCGGATCGGACAGGCGTACTTGCCCGGCCATGACGGCACCGATATATTTGTCGTCGATGATAATAGGAACGGCAATGTCCACAATATTATAGTGACAAAGGTAGATATATGGCGCATTGGAGCGTGCCGCTTCCAGACCGCCGCGCGAATCGCATTTTTGACAGAACGGCAGCAACTCGCTGTCTTGACGCACCTTGTGGCAGAAGGACTGGCAGCCGCTGTGGCTGGTTACGGGGATTCCTTTGTAATCGACGGTGAGGATGGCGAGTTTGGTGGCTGCGGCAAGCGAATCCTGGAGCTTCTCCCACTTCTCCATATCGAATACTTTATGAATGCTGAAATGTTCACGTATCATATATGTTCATTCCTTCAAGAATAATTCAATCTATGAGTGCAAAATAGTACGATTGGCAGCATACTGTGCAAAAAAGTATGATTCTAAATTATAATATATTGCTCGATTCCTCCGATGTAAAGCTTTGCTTGTTGGGCTATAGTAAGGGGGACTATAAAATCACCCTTAATGGAGGCTTCAATTATGAGAAAAGCATTTATCAGCCCCAGTAAATATGTGCAAGGCGAGAACGAATTGTTGAATCTAGGCTATTTCGTACGAACGTTCGGAACTTCGGCGCTCTTGATCGCGCATCGCGATGACGTAGCCCGGGTAAAGGATATGCTCGACGCAACTTCCGAAACATTCGGCATTACGCTAGTTGAAAGCGATTTTAAGGGCGAGTGTTCGAGACAGGAAGTCGCTAGATTGCAAAGTATCGCAAGCGAGAACAACTGCGATTGCATCATCGGCCTAGGCGGCGGCAAAGCGATCGATGCGGCCAAGTGCGTCGCGCAAGGCGAAGCGCTAATTATCTGCCCGACCATTGCCGCTACGGATGCCCCGACAAGCCATTCGGCCGTGCTCTACACGCCTGAAGGCGCATTCGATGACTACGCTTATTTCAAGCAAAGTCCTAGCGTCGTGCTCGTGGATACGACCGTAATTGCCAAAGCTCCTGCGCGCTTCCTTGTCGCGGGGATGGGGGATGCGTTATCCACGTATTTCGAGGCTCGCGCGACTGCTCGTTCGTTCTCCAAAGTCAATGCGGGATTGCCAAGCGGAGTAAGAGAAGGCAAGTGCCCGCCGGCAGTAGGAACGAATGCAGCTATGGCGCTCGCTACGCTGTGCTATGAAACTTTGCTTAAAGAGGGCGCAAAGGCGAAGGCCGCTTGCGAGGAAAACCAGGTTACCCAAGCGCTGGAAAACATCGTGGAAACGAACATTCTCTTATCGGGCCTTGGCTTCGAGAGCGGAGGCTTGGCGGCTGCGCATGCGATCCATGACGGACTTACGATCCTCGAAGGAACGCACCATTATTACCACGGGGAAAAGGTTGCGTTCGGCACGATCGCGCAGCTGGTGCTGGAGAATGCGCCAACGGAAGAACTGAATCAAGTGCTCGACTTCTGTCTATCCGTCGGACTGCCTGTCTGCTTGTCGGATATCGGCGTCGATCAGATCAGCGCGGAAGAGTTGAGGGAAGTCGCCGTTAAAGCGTGTATCCCGGAAGAATCCATCCACGCCATGCCTTTCCCGATTACGGTCGATCAGGTGGCCGCGGCGATCGCGACCGCCGACCGCATCGGCAGAGATTATAAAGCGGGGGCGAAATCGTAATGAAGAAGCTCATCAACCGTCCGGAAAGCCTAGTGATGGAGATGTGCAGCGGCATCGCGCTCGCGCATCCTGAACTGGAGTTTCTGCCGAAGTATAAAGTGATCAAGAGGAAACAGCTAAATCCGGAGAAAGTTACGCTGATCAGCGGCGGCGGAAGCGGGCATGAGCCCGCTCACGCCGGCTTCGTCGGCAAAGGAATGCTGGATGCGGCCGTGTGCGGCGACGTATTCGCGTCTCCGTCCCAGATTCAAGTGTACCAGGCGATCCGCGAGACGACAGGAAGCAAGGGCGCGCTGCTCATCATTAAAAATTACAGCGGGGACATCATGAATTTCCGGAACGCCGCTCATCTGGCTTCGGAAGACGGACTGCTGATCGACTATGTGAAGGTAGACGACGACATCGCGGTCGAAGATAGCTTATACACAGTCGGACGTCGCGGCGTAGCGGGCACCGTACTCGTGCACAAAATCGCGGGAGCGGCAGCGGAAGAAGGGCGCAGTCTCGCCGAGGTCAAGGCAGCGGCGGAGAAAGCCGCGGCGAATGTACGCAGCATCGGGGTCGCCTTGACATCCTGTACGGTTCCGGCGAAAGGCACGCCGACATTCGAACTCGGCGAAGACGAGATCGAGTACGGCGTCGGCATTCACGGTGAACCCGGCATCCGGCGCGAGAAAATGACGGATGCGAACACGCTCGCCGCCAGAATGGTGAACGACCTTCTACGCGATTTGAAGCTTAGCGAGACGAACCCGGGCGAGATCGCGTTATTGATCAACGGTTTCGGCGGAACGCCGTTACAAGAATTGTATCTCTTCCACCATGCGGCGGCACGGGAACTGGCTGCGAGAAACATCAAGGTAAACCGCGTGTTCGTCGGGAATTACATGACCAGCATCGATATGGCAGGCCTCTCCATATCGATGATGAAGCTGGACGATGAACTGCGCACGCTGCTCTCCCGCGAGAGCGACACGCCGGCGTTCAAGGTGTCCGGTCCTGCTGACCATGTTCCTTTCCAGGACCTCCCAAGCGCGGGAAGCGAGGAACAGCACGTAACGTTCGAGGTCGAGACGGACCGTTCCCATGCCGTGATTCAAGGGAACAAGTTTACGCTGCAGAACATGGTTTACGTGATCGACAAAATGGGCGAGATCATCATCCGTAACGAAGTACCGTTCTGCGAATTGGATGCCCATGCGGGAGACGGCGACTTCGGCATGAGCGTCGCCAAAGGATTCCGCCAGCTGAAGAGAGAGTGGAGAGAGCTATCGACGCAGCACACTTCTTCGATCGGCGAGTTCCTGCGTGCCTGCTCCCTCATCATTATGGAGCATTGCGGCGGCGCATCGGGTCCGATCTGGGGCTCGGCATTCCGTGCGGCTGGGCGTGCCGCAGGAGATCGTACCGAGTTAACGGTAGCCGAATTCGCGGAGATGATGCAGGCTGCCGTTCAAGGCATTCAAGCGACCGGCGAGCGTTCGTTCGGCAGAGGAGCCGTCGTCGGCGACAAGACGCTTATCGATGCCTTGGTTCCATGCGCGGATCGTTGGTCTGCGTGCGCGGAGGAGAATGCCGACATGAAGACGGCTTTCCGCATGGGAGCGCAAGCCGCCGTTGACGGGGCAAAATCGACGGAGCAGATCGTTGCGCGGATGGGGCGCGCCGGCACAGTAGGCGAGCGGAGCCTGGGCTACCCGGATGCCGGCGCTTATGCGCTCGGCGTCATCTTCACCGAGCTAGCTGAAAGTCTGCAATAAGAATAGCGTTGGAATAGGTCAACCGGAGCAATCTGGTTGGCCTATTTGTGATGGAAAAATCAATATTATCCTATCGTAAAGCACGATATTGTGATTGTCTTCCAGCAGAGGTGAATATACGATCTAGCTATGCGCTGACTGAGGGAACGGGAGGTCCGGATATGCTTAAATTGATTAGGCACCGCGTCTTTGTCAAATTGCTAGCCGGTTTTTTGATCATTGGGATTCCTGTTGAGACGATCGGACTTGCGGTTACCTGGTACGGAGCCAAGATCGTGCTAGAGAAAACAAACCAGTCGATGGAGGAGAAGATGTTCTTTTTCGCTAGCTTTCTGGAAGAGGAGCTATCGAATGTCAATCAGATGATGGTCTCGCTTAGCATGGATACCGATCTAGCCGAATACGCGTTGCAACGCAACAGCGAATTCTCCTATCCGAACGTAATCACCTTCGATTTACTGATGAGCAAGTTGAAAATTCTCCAGTTCTCAAGCGATTATATTACCGATGTCTTCATGATCCTTCCCGAACCAGGGGAAGTGGCGAGCGTCATTGATGGCTTTAATCACATACAGGAGAAGGAGCGCGCATACCTCGGAGAATTGCAAAAAAGCACGACGAATCGTTTTTTGTACGGAGACAAGCTGGTCTATTTCAGCGCGGGCCATGATTTTGTTCTTGGCGTCGAAATATCCCAGTCCCAAATCGTCGAATCGCTTAGAATCCATCAAGGAAATCCCGAATATCACGTCTACGTCAAGGACAGGCTGCAGAATACGCTGTTATCCCCCCAAAGTTTGTCGGTAGAAGAGAAAGGGACGGTTGCGCGAATCGAAAGCGGCGCCGATCATGCAAGTGATCTGGTCGTGCAAGAGACCCAATCCAAGGATCAACTGTTCACGATCGGATTCTACGCTTCCAAAGCGCAGGTGTTAGGCGCCTTCTACTCCCTTCAACAATGGTTCTGGGCGCTAAGCTGCTTGATCGTTGTCATCATTATCGCATTCTCCTTGTTCATCAACCACCAGATCCAGACGCCGCTCGCGCTTCTTGTCCGCTCCATGAAGGAGGTTGAACGAGGCAACTATGGCGGAAGATTGGCGCTTCGGAAGAACGATGAATTCGGCTACGTGTACAAACAGTTCAACCGCATGTCAGACCAGCTGCAGAACCTTATCCAAGAGGTACTCGAGAAAAAAATCCAATATCAGCGCGCGCAGCTCCGAAACTTGCAGTCGCAGATCAATCCGCATTTCCTATACAACTGTTTCTATAACGGATATCGAATGGCGAAATCCGGCCAGGTCGAGAACGTGGCCAAACTCTTCAAGTTTCTGGGGGATTATTTCCGTTTTGTCACGTATTCGAGCGACAAGGACGTTACGCTGGCGGAGGAAGTCAAATACACCTTGAACTATCTGGAAATTCAGAAGATTCGGTATCCGAGCCGGCTCAGCTTCAGCATCGACTGTCCTATGGATGTAAGCGACTATCAAGTCCCTGGGCTTATCTTACAACCGCTGGTCGAGAATGCGCTCATTCATGGGCTCGAGCAGCAAGAAGGGCAGACGCACATTCATATTCGAATGATGGACGATGATGATCAGCTGCGCGTCGAGGTCTCGGACAACGGACCCGGTATCAAGGAAGGGGACCTGGATCATATCCGCAAGCTGTTAGAAGAAACGGAGAACGAGACGGAGCACTTCGGGCTATGGAATATTAAGTGGCGTCTTCAATACCGATTCGGGGAGGAAGCCAGCCTATCGATCGGTCCGCGTCTGGATGGGACGGGGACGCTGGTATCGTTCCGGTTCCCCAAGTCTTTAAGCAAGAGAGGAGAATAACGAATGTACCATCTACTGATCGTTGACGACGAAGAAAATATTGCAGACGGCCTAGCCGACTTGTTCCGCGACAGTCAACTCCCGCTTGTCAGCGTCAACACGGCATACTCGGCCAGCCAGGCACTGGAGCGATGCCGAACAGAGCCCGTGGACATCGTCCTTTCCGATATCCGGATGCCCGGAATGAGCGGATTGGACTTGCAAGATCGCATTCGAGAGCATTGGCAGCACGTCATCTTCATTTTTCTGACCGGATATGCCGATTTCGAATACGCCAAGCGTGCACTGCTAGGGCGAGCGTTCGATTACTTGCTTAAGCCGGCAGAGGACGAGGAACTGATCGAGGCCGTGAAGCGTTCCATCGAGATTCACGAGGCGGAGATGAATCCGGATCGAATCGCCGGGAATAGAAGTTCAGTCCCTGCGGAGGAGGCACTGCCGAAGCGTGTGACCGATGAAGGCTTCCTGCGCAACGTCCAGACGTTCATCGCGAATAATTTGAACAAGGATCTCTCCTTGGAAGCACTGGCCGGGAAGTTCTACGTTAATCCATCGTACTTATCCCGTATCTTCCATCAGCAGTCGGGGGAACAGCTGAGCCATTATATCGAGCGGACGAAGATGGCCGCGGCCAAGAACATGCTCGAAGATCACATGCTCAAAGTGTATGAAGTCGCGGAGCTTGCCGGTTATCGCAATCCCAACTATTTTGCCAAAGTATTCCGCAAGACGTATGGCATGTCACCGCATGAATATCGGATCCAAATCGGCTTGGAACAATGACGTAAATATATTTCCACAAAGTAAAGAGTTTTTTCTACTCGCGTATGCAAGCGCTTTCTATAATGAAGAAGTAACAGAGACGAAGGAGGGGTAACATTGAAAAAGTGGCTTGCAATGGCAATGAGCGTCAACCTTCTCGCGGTGGTGATCTCGGGATGTTCTGACCCCACTGCTACGCCTAGCGAGGATAACGAGAAGCAGGAGCAAGCGGCAACAACGGCGCCGGCGCCTGAGACTTCGGAAGAAGCAAATCCATTCAAGAAGTTCAATCCTCCCATCGAGATGTCGACGCTGTACGCCATCGATGAGGCGAATACGTTCCCGGCTGGCGATAATGCGGAGAACAATCCGATGCATCAATTGTTCCTGGACGAAATGGGCATCGACGTCAAGGCAAAAATCGTCACGACGCCGAGCTCGAAGGAAGATAAACTTCAGCTTGCCATCACGAGCCATGACATCCCTGATTTCGCGATCGTGAATCAATCGAAGCTGAATCAGCTGATTCGCGGCGATATGGTAGAGGATTTGACGGAGGTATACGAGAAGTACGCTTCCGACAATTTGAGAGAAGTGCTCGAACAGAATGATAAGAAGCTGTTCGCACCGGCGATGCGCGATGGCAAAATCTATGCGTTACCTGCTCCTACAACGATTTATGACTATATGCCGGTTCTCTATATTCGCAAAGACTGGCGGGAGAAGCTGGGCCTGCCCGAACCGACGACGATGGATCAAGTGCTGGACATGGCGGAGAAATTCACGACCGGCGATCCGGACGGCAACGGCGCGCAAGATACGCTCGGCCTGTACATGAATAAAGATCTGAATAGCTTGAACTACATTTTCAATGCCTACGGCGTATATCCCGATACCTCCATCAGCCTGTCCAACATGTGGCTCAAGGATCAGGACGGCAATTATTACAACGGTTCGACGGATCCGAAGGCCAAGCCGATCCTGGAACGGTTGAACCGACTATATGATATGGGCGCGATCGATAAAGAGTTCGCGATTAAGGATGCGGGCAAAGCGAATGAATTCATCGCTTCGAATAAAATCGGCATCTACTTCGGGCTCTTCTTCTCTCCGCTCTCTCCGCTCGTCGATTCGGTCAAGAACAATCCGAACGCCGAATGGGAAGCGCTCTCCGTTCCCGCGGCTGAAGGTCAAGGCTCCTTTATCCCAGGCGCGCCTTATAACGCATACGGCTGGGTTTACGTGAAAAAAGGATTCGAGCATCCTGAAGCGTTGGTGACCATGATGAACTACATCTCCGACGGTTACGGCGCGCCATGGCTCGTAAAGGATGGTCCGACCTCTTTCCAGCAGGGATATGAAAAGGTTGCCAGCGACCCGAAATACGCGAACAAAGGATTAAATAACTGGATGCCGCTGCAGATCGCCGGCAATATCAACTGGGGACCTATATTTAAGGAAGCCTACGAGAAAGGGGACAAGGAAGGGCCAGCGGCCAAACGGGCGGACTACAAACGGATGTTCCAGGAAGGCATTGACGGCTGGGGTTGGAAGAAAACCTATCTGGAAGCGTATCTGAAGACGGAGTATGAGAGCGTGCGTTATCCGGATTATAGCGGGCCGCCGACGGAAACATTGTCGAAGACGGAATCCATTCTTAACAAGGAGAAGACAGAAGCCTATATCGCATTCATCATGGGCGCGCGTCCATTAGAGGAATTCGGCGATTTTGTCGAGACGTTCAACAAACTCGGCGGAAGTAAGATCGCAAGCGAAATGATAGCATTCGAGCAAGAGTAACCTCTACCAGGGGGCAAACGGCATCGTATGCCCCTTTTTCTTTCTTATGAAAGCAGGTGAGCGGGAATGAGAGGCGCAAAGTTAGGGCGATCGTGGCAATTGCATGTCATGATGATGCCCGGTATCTTGCTGGTCCTCGTGTTCATGTACGGGCCCATGCCGGGTATCGTATTGGCATTCAAGGATTTCATACCGACCAAGGGAATCTTCGGATCGGATTGGGTCGGTTTAGAGACATTTGCGTACATGATGGACCTGCCGGATTCGATGCAGGTGTTCTGGAATACGCTGAAGATTGCTTTTCTCAAAATCGTATTCAACTTCCCGATTCCGATCATCGTCGCCATCTTGATCAACGAGGTTCGTAAGGCGGTCTTCAAACGAACCGTGCAGACGATGATCTACTTGCCGCACTTTCTGTCTTGGGTTATCCTATCCGGCATATTCATCGATCTGTTCTCGCAGACAGGCATCGTCAACAAGGCCTTAGGTCTATTCGGCATTTCCCCAATCTTCTTCATGGGTGAGCCGGGGCATTTCATTAAATTGCTGATCGCGACCGACGTTTGGAAGAACTTCGGTTACTCGACGATCATCTATTTGGCCGCCATTACGGGGATCGACGATTCCTTGTACGAATCGGCGAGAATCGATGGGGCTAATCGCTTCAAGCAGATTTGGCATATTACGCTTCCAGGTCTCAGTCCGATCATCTTGCTCGTACTTACGCTCAGCCTGGGCGGTATCTTGGATGCCGGATTCGATCAGGTGTTCAATATGTATAATCCGCTCGTGTGGTCCAGCTCCGACATTATCGATACTTACGTCTACAGACTGGCGATCGTAGAAGCCAACTATAGCTTGGGCACGGCAATCGGTTTGTTAAAGTCAGTCGTTGGGTTTGTCTTAATCGTGACCAGCTATCTGATCGCCAAAAAATATTCCGACTACACGATCTTCTAGGAGGTGACGCGAATGCCAACGTCAACGCGCTCCGCGGGCACCTTGATCTTCACGGTTGCCAATTATTGTTTTCTCGGGATCGCCGCAGCGTTATGCTTGTTTCCTGTCCTGCATATCGTCGCCGTTTCGCTCAGCAGCGCAGGACCAGCCGCCGCTAACGAAGTCGTGCTATGGCCGATCGAATTTACGATGTCTTCCTATTCCGTGCTCGTCTCCAAAGCTTCGTTCCTGACTTCATTCGGCATATCCGTCGAAAGAACGGTGCTGGGCGTTGCCCTAAACACGACGTTGACGCTCCTGATGGGGTATCCGCTCTCTAAGACTTCCAAAGAACTGCCCGGGCGCAACGTCTATATGTGGATGCTTGTATTCGTCATGTTGTTCAATGCCGGCTTAGTGCCGAATTACTTGCTGATCAAAACGCTGGGACTGATCGATTCGATCTGGGCTTTGGTGCTGCCTTCCGCCGTACCGATCTTCAATATCATCCTCGTCATGAACTTCATGAAGATGCTGCCTCGGGAAATCGAAGAAGCCGCCTACGTCGACGGGGCATCGTATTGGGTGAGCTGGTGGAAGCTGATCCTGCCATTATCTAAGCCCGTCATCGCGACGATCGTGCTGTTCAGCTTCGTCATGCACTGGAATTCGTGGTATGACGGCTTGATCTATATGAACGACAACAAGAATTATCCCTTGCAGACCTTCCTGTATACCGTCATTCAAGAGCAAGACATCACATCCATAGAGCAAGCCAATGAGGCAACATCCGTTAACGGCGTAACGTTGAAAGCAGCGCAAATCTTCATTGCGATGGTTCCGATCCTCTTCCTGTACCCGTTCCTGCAAAAGTACTTCACGAAGGGGATCGTCATCGGGGCAGTCAAAGGATAATGATACGACGAAGCGAAAAAACGAGGGAAGAAGGGATTACGTGAAGAGTCCATTGGATACGATTCGAGGGGAGCAGGATCCAAGAACGAGGCGCTATGTCGACCCGGTGCGAATTGTCTGGCAATCGGAAGAAGCGGGCGCGATCGAGAACGAACAAGTGCTGCTTACGGGATTGGATGGTCAATCTTCGCTGTCGGCAGTCAACCCTTTCGTGATGCGCAATCAAGGTTCGCCGGCGGGGATCTTGCTGGATTTTGGCATCGAGCTACATGGCGGCGTGCAAATTAGCGTATGGCAAGGCAACCATCCGGAGCGGGTCGCCAAACTCCGGGTTCGGTTCGGCGAGTCGGTCATGGAAGCGATGAGCGATATTGGTGGAGATCGCAACGCAACGAATGCGCACGCCATGCGGGACCAGATCATCGAGGTCAGTTATTTGGGGGCGACCGAGATCGGGAATAGCGGCTTCCGTTTCGTTCGAATCGATCTCATGGACCAACAACGGTACTTGGAGCTTCGCAGCGTCCGGGCCGTCTTTCTCTACCGGGATATCGAATATCAAGGAAGCTTTCATTGCGACGACCAACTATTGAACGATATTTGGCTGACCGGCGCGTACACGGTTCATCTGAATATGCAGGATTACCTATGGGATGGAATCAAGCGGGATCGGCTAGTCTGGACGGGAGACATGCATCCGGAGACATCGGTTATTCAGACCGTATTCGGCAATCATGACATCGTTCCGAGGAGTCTGGATTTCAAGCGTGACCGCTATCCACTGCCGCAATGGATGACCATGCCGACCTACTCGATCTGGTGGATCATCATCCATCATGACTGGTATATGCAAAACGGCGACTTGGCTTACCTGGAGGAGCAGCGCGGCTATCTGACCGCATTGCTGCGACAACTGACGCAAGTGATCCAAGAAGACGATACAATCGACATTCCCTTCCCATTCCTCGATTGGCCGTCCTCTTCGAACCCCGAAGGGGTGAAAGCGGGCGTACATGCGTTGTTTATTTGGGCATTCCGTATCGGCGGCAAGCTCTGCCGCTGGCTGAATGAAGAAGATGCGGCACAGCTGTGCGATGAATATGAAGCCAGACTCAGTGCCGTCGTTCCTTCGCATAACGGCAGTAAGCAAGCCGCTTCGTTACTTGCCCTGACGGGACTCGTTGATCCTGCCGAAACGAACGCCTCGGTCATCGCGCCGAACTCCCCCAAAGGTTATTCGACCTTCTATGGCTACTATATTCTGAAGGCGAGGGGGGCCGCCGGCGATGTTGCCGGGGCGATTCAGAGCATAAGGGAGTATTGGGGCGGCATGCTGTCCCTCGGAGCCACGACGTTCTGGGAGGATTTCGATATCGATTGGCTCGAGAATGCCGGCCGTATCGACGAAATCACGCCCGATGGGAAAATCGATGTTCACGGCACATACGGAGGGTACTGCTACGAAGGCTACCGGCACAGCTTTTGCCATGGATGGGCTTCCGGTCCAACGGCTTGGCTGACCGAGTATGTGCTCGGCGTGCGCGTGGAGGAGCCGGGGTGCAAAGTTCTTCGTATCGAGCCGAATCTTGGCGATCTTAGCTGGGCTGAGGGAACCTATCCAACGCCACATGGCCTTGTGGAGATCAGGCACGAAAAGCGGCGCGACGGCTCGGTCCATACCGTCATCAAAGCCCCTGAAGGCGTTCAAATTAGGAGAGGATGAGGCGCAAATGGCGATCGCATATCCGATTAAGACCTATTATACGGTTACGGACAGGATGTCCGACTTGTTCCGCAAGGAGGGGAGGCAGCTCGCTTGGAAAGGCGGAACGTCGAACGAGTTCACGCACTGGCGTACCGACGTTCGCAGCCGTCTGCGCGAGCTGCTCGCTCTCGATCGAATGGAGAGTTGTCCCTTAGAACCGCAACGGCTGGAACGGGATCAAATGGAGGGGTATAGACGAGAAAAGTGGCTGATTCAGACCGAGCCGGGCGTCTATATGCCATTCTATATCCTCATACCGGATGGCATTGCGGACGGGGAGAGAAGGCCTGCTTTTGTAAATCCTCACGGTCACTTGGCAGGCAAATATTACACGGCCGGTGTCAGCGAGATTCCCGTCATAAAGGAATGGCTGGAGAAAGCCAAAGGAGAGCCGCTTGCGATTGAGCTCGTTAGAGCCGGGTATATCGTCTTCTGCCCCGATGCCCGGGGAGCCGGTGAGCGTCGGGAATGGATGAAGCAGTCCGATCAGATGGAGGACTTCCTCGGCAATACGTGTACGCCTATCAACCACATGGCGTTCAGCATGGGCTATACGCTGGCTGGGATGATGACTTGGGATCTGCGGCGCTTGCTCGATTATATCGCAACGCGAGACGACTGCGATCCTGCTCGCATCGGCTGCGGCGGTATGTCCGGCGGAGGGATGCAGACCTTATGGCTCGCGGCATTGGATGATCGAGTGAGTTGCGCGATTATTAGCGGGTATTTCTATGGCTTTCATGATTCCCACCTCATGATGCCTCACAATTGCGGTTGTAATTTCGTGCCGAATCTGTGGAAGTATGTCGATATGGGAGACATCGGCGCCCTGATTGCACCACGGCCGCTGCTAATCGAAACCGGATGCCGCGATCATTTGAACGGACGGAGAGGAATGGCCAACGTCTTACCGCAAGTCGAACTTGTAAGGGACGTCTATAAGATCTACAACGCTGAGGAACAGCTGGAACACGATGTATTTGACGGCGAGCATGAATGGAACGGGAGGATGGCACAACCTTTTTTGAACCGTTGGTTGCCGATATAGCTGCCAGCTCGAAGTGAATCCCATTGGTGCGATGGATGAAGCAAATGGATATTCGACTTTGAATAAAATGGGTTTATGAGCACATGCTACCTGTAATGCATACACAAGGGTGGCTGCCTTTCTATGAAATATCCGATCTATGAATATATCATAATGGCTGTACCGATCTTGCTCGGAATCATCGGCGGCTATTTCGTCTGCCGGCACGATTGGAAAAGATACGGGAGCGTCTATCTTATCAGCGGGGTCATCGGGAATGCCTTGTGCTGGGCCTTTGCGTATATGAAATTATATGCGTTCCCCGACAGGCCGTTTCATGGACAGGTTATTATTCCGCTGATGGTCATGTTTACATGGGTGCCATACACGGTCGTGGCAGGGATCCGGTATAGTCCGGTCAAATGGGGCTGGAAAATCCCTTTTTACTGGGCGATGGTGCATATTGCCGTCGTTTCGGAAATCGCATTGCTGGAGAACACCCGGATTTTCCGTTTGACGTTCGGCTGGGACTTATGGGATTCGTATACGTGGTGGTGGCTGTTTTACGTTTTCTTCGAATGGATTGGGGGCAGGATCGTTCGCTCCTCCGATCGTAAGCCTATCCGGGGCATTCAGTTTCGGTATGGAAGATGGGGCTGGCTTGTTTTTCATTTTATCGTGATATCCACGGTCTTCGTGTATGGGATGTATGTGGGGAAGACGGTGTGGGGAAAATGAGCAGCTTCATAAAAGACGAGGCTGTCCCATAAGTCATCAAAGATGACGGTTGGGACGGCCCGGTTCTTTTTAAATCAGGATAGGTTACCAAATTCACTTTGCAGTCAAATGTTCTTCCGCTCGCTGTTGTTCGGGGATTCTTTGAATGAATAGGCTAAAGTGGGAATCCCCTCACAAAGGCGACCGCTAGCGCTTCTCCAGAATCATTTGACCTGCTCCGTTTTGGGTTAACCTTCAAATTTTAAAAGCAAAAGAATATACCATAGACCAGCAGTCCTTCCAATGGACCTACAGGAAGATATTCCACGAGACCATCTTGTTTGCGTTATCAACGATGCTATAAATCGTTTAAGCATGAATCTTTTCACTAAGGCCCTCCCAAGTGGCGGCCAGGACAGCTAATATCCCAAAATGGTGATGAAAGTCATCATCTACGCCCTTGATGACGCGCCTTCAAAAATACGAAGAACAGCAGCAAATTCTCGGAACACGATAACAGTTACTGCAAGACGGATCACGACGCGACTTTCATGCGCATGAAAGAAGACCACATGTGAAATGGCCAGCTGAAGCCGGGATATAACGTGCAGATCGGAACGGAAAATCAAACACATCATCGGATAAAGTCTTCATCAACGTCCAACAGACAGGCGTTGCTTGAAACCGCATTTGGAAAAGTGGATGCTGCACTTGGTCAATTTCCAGGAACCATCATCGCCGATACGGAGTATGGCAGGGAAAAAAACTACGCTTATCTGAATGAAGAAGCATGTAACGCGGTGGTTAAATACAGCACTTATCACAAAGAGAACAGCAAATCCTGGCAAACAGATATCAGCAAATTAGACAATTGGACATACGATGAAAAAAACGATGCCTGGATCTGTGTAGAAGGCCAAAAACTTACCTTTCGTTATGAAAGAAAAACGATGACAGAAAGCGGTTTCGAGATCCAAACTCGTCATTATCGGAGCTCAACATGCGACAGCTGTCCACTGAAGCCAAAATGTACAAAGGCAAAGGGAGATCGTGAAATACAAGTCAGCATGAACTACATAGGTATGAAACGGCAAGCCCGAGAACAACTAAAAAGCGAAGATGGTTATGCCCTATAGGTTCGGCGCATGCATGAACCTGAGAGTGTATTTGGGAAAATCAAAAACAACCGAGGATTTCGAAGATTCCTGCTTGGGGGCTTGCCAGAAGTGTGCCTTGAGGTCGGGTGGCTTTCGGTTGCCCACAATCTGCTGAAGAAAGCAGCAACAGATAAAATAGCAAAAGTGACCGTGCAGGTTTAGGACCCGCTTGGTCACTTTTTTGTTCAAATCGAGCTATTTAAGGGTTCACAAGTGTGAAATTGAACTTATGGGACAGCCTCGTTTAGTATGTCTACTAATAATGAATCATGGCCTGATTAGATCGTGACAACTTGCACCTGGAAAGTAATGACTGAAGAGGCTCCGGCCGCAATCGTGCCTATTGGGATACCGCTGGCTGGTTGAATCGTCAGATAAGCCAATCCATCAATCGTTACGCTGCCCTCCACAAACGTGCCGCCAGGCGGATCGGGATCGACGAGAACGACGTGGTCGACCGGGCTGATTCCGTTATTGGTAACGACGATAGTATAGGTGAGGATATCCCCGACCACCGCGTCAATCGCCGTCGTGCTCTTCACGGCCGATACATCCGGCGAGGAGACCGGAATAATGAGCGTATTCGACTGCGCGGAACCGCCCAGCTCTCGCCCGTCCGGCGACGTGAAGAGGAAGCTGGCCAATGCTTGATTGGCAAGCTGTTGCGATGCCGGCAGCGTATCGATCCTAACTTCCAGCGTAACCGTTACGCTGACCGTATCGCCGGGGGCAATCGTGCCGAGCGGGATGCCCTCGGATGGATTGGCGCCTGGCTGCGGCACTCCGTTAATGATGACGCTGTTCGGTACAAAGACAGCGCCCGGCGGGATCGCGTCCGTCAAGGACACGGCAGCAGGCCAGTTGCCGTCGTTGGTCACATAGATCGAATAGGTGATCGTATCGCCCACCGTAGCTTGGGATAAGTTCGCTTCTTTCGCAAGGGCAATGATCGGCTGATAGACGGGTACCGTGACGACGTTGGACAGTGCCGTGCCTGAGAAGGTGCCCGAGGTGAAACTGGCCGCGGCACGGTTACTCAACTGCGCGGACGCCGGCAGACTAACGACCGTCAATTGAAATTGAACGGTGACCAAGTTACCCGGATCAATCGTACCGAGCGCGATGCCGTTAGCCGGCACTGCGTTAAGGCGAGGTACGCCGTCAACCGTGACGCTTCCGCTCACGAAGGCGGCGCCGGCCGGCACCAGATCGGTCACAACGAGGTTGGTAATGTTGGCGACGCCGGTATTGGTCACCGTCACGGTGTACGGGACGATATCTCCGACAACGGCATTGCTCCGAGGCGTTGATTTCACGACGGAGACGTTGGGCGCGGACACGGGGATGGTCAAGATGTTCGATTCGACCGTTCCACTAAGCGTCCGATTGCCGGGCAGCGTAAAAGCAAAGCTGGAAGAGGCTTGGTTCGACAGTTGCTGGGATGCAGGCAACGACTGAACGGTGACGGTGAAGCTAATGCTAGCTGTCGCGATTACGATGCCCAGCGGTACGCCAATCGATGGATCGGCGCCCGGCACGGGCTGACCGTTGACGATGACGCTGTTCGGCACCAAAGAAGTTCCTTCCGGAATCGGATCGGTGAGCGATACGGCCGCTCCGAAGTTGCCTGCATTGGTTAGCGTTATCGTATAGGTGAGATTGCTGCCCACGGAAGCGTTCGACGTGCTGCCGGTCTTGACTGCGGACAGAATCGGCTGATAAACCCGCGTAATGACCGTATTCGAGAACGCAGTTCCCGAGAACGACCCTGACGTAAAGGTAACGGAGGACTGATTGCTTATTTCGGCCGGATTCGGAAGCGCCGTGATCTGAACTTGGAAAGTAACTGAAACCGCGGAACCTGGCGCGATCGATCCAAGCGGAATGCCCATCGCCGGATTGTCGGCTGGACGCGAGATGCCATCAATAGTGACCGTTCCCGTACCGAATGACGTCCCGGTCGGAATCAGGTCCAATAGAAGAACATTGCTGACGGCGGCGATGCCGTTGTTGGTCACGACGGTTGTATAGGTAATCGTCTCTCCAATTGCTGCCGCGCTTAATGAAGCGCTCTTGACAGCCGATACGTTCGGAGCCGACACCGGGAAACTGACGATATTGGAAGCCTCCGATTGCGTGAAAGTACGTCCGTCCGGCAGCGTATAGGAATAGCTAGCAACCGCTTGGTTGCTAAGCTGCTGCGGATTGGGAAGCGAATCGATGATAACGGAGAACTGAATCGTCGTTGTCACGCCCGGCTCAAGCAGACCGGCATTGATGCTGCTGAGCGGGTCGGTTCCGGCACTGGGGCTGCCGTTCACGAGGACGCTATTGGGAACGAAAGACACGCCGGCGGGGAATGAATCCGTGACCGTGAGTAAAGAGGCGTAATTGCCGCTGTTCGTTACAGTGACGGTATACGTGACCGTATCGCCGACCGTAGCATTGTTCTCACTCGCGCTTTTGACAGCAGTCAGAACCGGCTGAAATACGGGCGTTGAGACTTGATTCGATAATGCCGTGCCCGAGAAAGCGCCTGACGTAAAAGTTACCGACGCGATAATGCCGAGCGTAGCGGTTGGCGTCACGGCAACAACCCGATTGCTGAACGAAACCGTTGCCGAGGCGCCTGGCGGAATGGAACCGATCGCGATTCCCGTAGCCGGATCCTCGCCGACTGCAGCTATTCCATTAATCGTTACCGTACCGCCGATGAAGACGGAGCCGTTCGGCGCGGCAGACGTAAAGACGACATCGTTTACCGTCTCGATGCCGTTATTGGTAATGACGGAAGAATACGTAACGGTATCTCCGATCGTAAGCGCTGTCGATGCGGTGCTTAAGGTGACGCCGACATCCGGTGCCGAGACCGGAATGCTTACCGTGTTGGATAAGGCCGTCCCGTCCAAGCTTCGTCCGTCCGGCAGCGAATACGCAAACGCGGCTGTTGCTGTATTGACCAACAATTGCGGGACTGGCAGCGACGTTACGACTACGGAAAAATTTACGGTTGCCGTTGCCCCAGGGTTCAGACTTCCGATGGCGATCCCCGTGATAGGGGACGCACTCGGTACAGGGAAGCCGTTCACGATCACGCTGTTGGCCATGAAATCAGCGCCAGAAGGTAGCGGATCGGTCAGCGTTACATCGGCAGCGACATTCCCGCTATTCGAGATGACGAGCGTATACGCGACCGTATTGCCTACGCTCGTATGGCTCGTCGAGGCGCTTTTGAGAAGGGAGATTTGAGGCTGTGTGACTGGCGTGACCGTCGTATTGGAAGCGGTCGTCGCGGAGAAGCTGCCCGACGTAAAACTTACCGTCGATTGGTTCGTAATGCTATCAGGTACTGCCATCGTAACGATCACCTCGAATGATACGGACACCGTGACGCCTGCGGCGACGGTTCCGAGCGTTATTCCGGTAGCGGGAGATGCGGTAGGACGGTCAAGGCCGTCGATCATGACGCTGCCGGGCATGAAAGCAAGGTTGGAAGATAGCGGATCATAGAGCATGACATTGTAGATGCTGGAAATCCCGTTATTGGTTATCTGAGATGTGAACACGAGGACATCGCCGGCTACGGCCAACGATTGGCTGACTGATTTGCGCAAGGCGACATCAGGCAAGGTAACAACTATGGTCTCGGTGTTGGACACAGCCGTTCCGCTTACGCTTGCTCCGTCCGGCATGTTATAGACGTAGGCGATATCGGCTTGATTGACGAGCGTGCGTGTGTCAGGAACCGATACTACGTCCACCATAAAGCTGACCAAGGTGCTTCCGCCGGCCGGAATCGTCACTGGAATACCCGAGATGGGGTCGATTCCGGGAACCGGCTCATTATTAATGAGCACGCTGTTCGCAACGAAGACAATCCCTTCCGAGAGCTGGTCGGTGAGCGTGGCAGTGGCCGGCGTATTGCCGGAATTGCCGATAAGAAAAGAGTAGGGGAACATATCGCCTACCGTTGCTTGCGATACACTGGCTTGATTCGAAATCCGGATGTCCGCGGCGATGAGCGGCGTGACGACCGTGTTGGAATAGCTTGTCCCGGCATTGGTTCCATTGTTGAACGTAAAGCTTGCAGTATTGACGAGGGAACCGACGGGCGGCAGAGATACGATTCGCGCTTGATACGTAACGGTGACGGACGTATTCCGGATTAACGTTGGTATCGTGATGCCCATTACGGGATTCGCGCTCAGGTTCGATGTGCCACTGACGGTGACGGTGCCGCCCACGAATTCAGTCCCGGGCGACATCAAGTCAAACAGCAGGCCATTCGTTACAGCGGGATTGCCGTTATTGGTCACGTGCACCGTATAAGTCAACACATCGCCGATGGTGACGAAAGCATCGCTTGCCGATTTCAAGAGCGCAACGTGGGATGGCGCAACCGCGGTCGTGACCGAATTGGAATTTCCCGTTCCGCTTAGCGTGCGCCCGCTCGGCAGCGTATAGGAGCAGCTGAAAGCAGCCTGACTGATCAAGGTGCCGGAAGTTGGGAAACTTTGCACCCGGACCTGGTACGTTATGACGAGGCTCCCGCCTTGAACTAAGGCGCCTGCAGCGATGCCTGTCACCGGATTGACGCCAGGCTTCGTCACGCCGTTCACGGTGAGGAATTGGCAACAGGCGCCGCGCCTTGTGGTATATTGTCCGTCAGCGTTACCGTTGCGGGAAGGTTGCCGGAATTGCTTACCAGCAGCGTGTACAGCAAGGTATCGCCTAAGACAACGCTTTTGCTGCCGGCCGATTTGATAACCGATATGACAGGCTGATAGACCGGCGTGACGACCGAGTTCGAAGATAGTGCCCCCTTGGAAGACCCAACCGTATAAGCGATCGAAGCCTGGTTGACAAGCGAGCCCGATATCGGGACGTTCATGACCTTGGCTTGCAGCGTAACCGTCGCTATAGCGCCGCTATTGAGCGTGCCAACAGGTATGCCGGATTCCGGATTAGCAGATGCGAGCGCCGCCCCGTTGACCGCTGCGCTTCCAGGTAAGAATTGAGTGCCCGCCGGCAGAATATCGGTCAGCATAATGTCCGTCAGCGGCTCGGCTCGACTGTTCGTAATGACCGTGGTATACGTCATCGTCTCGCTTACGGCAACATCGGCGACGCTCGCGCTTGCGACCGCGGATACGCTCAGCAGAGACACGGGCAGCGTCAGTACATTCGAAGTCACCGTCCCGGAGATCGTCCTGTCCCCGGATACCGAGAACGTATAGTCAGCGACGACTTGATTGACGAGTTGCGGAGGCGAAGGAAGCGAATTCACAAGCACGCTGAATGTCGCCGTTGCCGTCGTATTCGGAGCGACGGTACCGAGCGGCACGCCAGCCTCGGGATTGGCATCCGGAATAACGACATCATTGACCCGGAACGAACCTGCCACGTAAGAACCGCCATCCGGAATGGCGTCGAGCAGCACGACGTCAGCGGCGACGTTGCCCGAATTGGCGATGAGCGCGCTATAGGTAAGCGTGCTGCCCATAACAGCCGTCGAGCGATCTGCTCGGTACGAAAGGGATAGAATTGGCGCATATACCGTCGTCGTTACGGTATTGGACGGAACGACGGCTGCAATCGGATTGCCGTTGCCCGGGCTAAGGTACGTAAATGCGGCGTGTGCTATATTGGACAGCATGTAATTCGCGGGTATGGATGTAACGACGGCCTGAAATGTAACAATAACCGTGCTGTTCGCGTTCACGGAGCCAAGCGGCACGCCCCACGTAATATCGCCGGAAGGCCTTGATAGACCGTTAATCGTTACGCTGTCGTCAACATAGGCAAGTCCCTCCGGGAGGGAATCGGTTAGCACGACATTACCCGCATTATTCATGCCGGTGTTGTTGGCGACGGACACCGTATAGGTGATCGAGTCGCCAAGAACCGCAATGGCCTTATTCGAGTTCTTGGTTACGATAATGGCTGGATCATCCTGACTAGTAATCGATATACGCAGCACCTCCATTTAGGCAGGAAGAACCCTTTGTTGATACTAGATTACTATGATCCGTTAGCGAGATTTAGAATCTGCTTGGAAGACTCCGACAATTCATCGTCTTACTCAATAGCCCCGATATCCGCAAGCGTAGCTTTTACGTTGATATGGATGTCCGCCTGGCTGAACGACTGGCCCCATTGATCTTGTACTTTCAGGAATGCCGCATATTGATGCGCACGTGCGTAATCGCCGAAACCGACGGGATCCAATTGGTTTTTCTGAAATTTGGCAACCAGCGCAGTCAGCTGCCGCCTGATTTCATTGCTGCAGGCGGTCTCCAATTCTTCCTTCGCCGCAACGACATCGAGCGGGAATAAAATTTCGGTCAGGTTAAGGCCCATCCGGACGGAGATGTCAAATCGGAAATGCTGATCGGCGCGTGACACATCGATCTTGGTTTTGACTTTCTCGGCGCTGAAACTGATCGTGTTCGAAGCGCCGGCTCCTTCAAGAACGTCCTTCGGCATCGGGATCGTGAAGTTGGTTTTGATGGTTTTTTTTCTACGACTGACCAATTAGCTAACAAGGTTTTCCAGCAGTCTCTGTCGAAGTTATCACTAAGAACTTTGACGGAGGTTGTTTTCTTCA
>NZ_JACHXK010000009.1 GCF_014192105.1 Paenibacillus phyllosphaerae
CCTACGGGTCACCATATGGAGGCTTAGCTCAGCTGGGAGAGCATCTGCCTTACAAGCAGAGGGTCGGCGGTTCGATCCCGTCAGCCTCCACCATAGTTGTTGGGGATTAGCCAAGCGGTAAGGCAACGGACTTTGACTCCGTCATGCCAAGGTTCGAATCCTTGATCCCCAGCCATTTATTTTGAGCCATTAGCTCAGTTGGTAGAGCACCTGACTTTTAATCAGGGTGTCGTAGGTTCGAGTCCTACATGGCTCACTTCTTCAAATGCTTCGCGCGTATGGCGGAATTGGCAGACGCACCAGACTTAGGATCTGGCGGGCGACCGTGGGGGTTCAAGTCCCTCTACGCGCATACTGATTTGACAAAAGACTCTTGTTAATCGCAAGAGTCTTTTTGTTTTCCTTTTAACTCAAGGTTCAAGCCGATCCGGCCAACTAACGTTAACGTTATCCACTTGTGTATAACGTTTGAAGCAGAGGTATTCATTTAACTATCCACATGAAGTGGATGAAAACGGTCTGGATCCTGATAAATAAGGAAGATAATCATTGACGGATACAGTGAGAATCGTTATCATGAATATTAGTGAGAATAATTATCATTTTCGGGACTTGTCTTCACAAGTCTTCGTTGAACCGTTCAGCTTAAGCTAACGGATATAGATTGCCTATATGCGGATGTAGAAGAGGGAGATGAGATGACTGTGATTCGTTTAACGACGTCAGGCTTGAACATCGGATATGAAGAACGTCTAATTGTAGAGGACCTTAATATTGCGATTCCTCAGGGGAAGATTACCGCTCTTGTAGGTGCGAACGGATCGGGTAAATCTACAATTCTGAAGACGATGGCACGTATTATGTCCCCTTCTGCCGGATCTGTATTGCTTGATGGACAATCGATTCATAAGCAGTCCACGCGCGAGGTTGCCAAGCAGTTGGCTATCTTGCCGCAGAACCCGACCGCTCCTGACGGACTTACCGTATCAGAGCTCGTCTCTTACGGGCGATTCCCTTATCAGAAGGGATTCGGCTCTCTGAACCGTGATGACCGTGCCATTATTAAATGGGCGATCGAAGCGACACGAATGGAAGAGTTCACGGATCGACCAATCGATCAACTCTCTGGCGGCCAGCGTCAGCGTGCTTGGATCGCAATGGCTTTGGCTCAGCAGACGGATATCTTGTTCTTGGATGAACCTACGACGTTCTTGGATATGGCCCATCAGCTTGAAGTGCTCGAGCTGCTTAGGGAGCTTAATCTAACGGCTAACCGTACGATTGTTATGGTTGTGCACGATCTCAATCATGCTTCCCGGTATGCACATCATATGATTGCTATTAAGAAGGGTAGAGTTGCCGGCGAGGGCTCGCCAGAAGAAGTCATGACGCCAGACATTCTTCGTGAAGTGTTCAGTATTGAAGCTGATATCATTCCAGATCCGCGTACGGGCGTCCCGCTTTGCTTGCCTTACTCTTTGGTAGGCGGTCCTGCGGCGAAATCGCCAAGCGTAGCTCAGGAACCTGTGCCAATGATGGCGGCTGTAGGAAACTAATTCCTATTATCCAGTGCTGTGCCTGTTCGTCAGGTACAGCATTTTTTATTAGCGAAATCAGTAATGTTACTTGCATTAGATAGGGAATAGTGATATATTACTTCTTGTCGCTGCCTTGTGTAGTGATGCTTGCGGAAGTGGCTCAGCGGTAGAGCATCGCCTTGCCAAGGCGAGGGTCGCGGGTTCGATTCCCGTCTTCCGCTCCATAATACGCGCCCTTAGCTCAGCTGGATAGAGCGTTTGACTACGAATCAAAAGGTCAGGAGTTCGAATCTCTTAGGGCGCGCCATTTATATCGGGATGTAGCTCAGCTTGGTAGAGCACCTGGTTTGGGACCAGGGGGTCGCATGTTCAAATCGTGTCATCCCGACCATCATTTTGCGGGTGTAGTTCAATGGTAGAACTTCAGCCTTCCAAGCTGATAGCGTGGGTTCGATTCCCATCACCCGCTCCATAATAATAAGACAAAGCCTTGAGTTTTCAAGGCTTTTTTTGTTGTTTAATAACATTCAGCAATACTTCCAAAGGATGCCTTCTGATGTAAACTTATCGGGTAGGTTTGGTCAAAAAAGCTTCAACGGACCATTATTTTGTAGTATGATGGAGAAAGTGAAAATTGACTGCTGGGACATCCCTGCTAATGCAAACGAAGTGGATTGCTTGACGTGGATGCCTTCGTACGAACTTATTGAATGGCACTGCCAAGGCAAATCCTGAGGAGGATCATCAATGTCGGAACAGGCCTCATCAACATTAACGGCGAGTCGGCCGCAATCGAACAACCTTTTGCGCCGCGACGTTCGTTTTTTGGGGAACATTTTAGGTGATGTGCTCGTGCATCAAGGCGGGCGTGAATTACTCGATATCGTCGAACGAATCCGCGAGATGAGCAAGACGCTGCGCGCGGAATTTATCCCTGAGCTCTTTGCAGAATTTAAGCAGGTCATTAGTGAATTGAACCCGGAGATTCGCCACCAAGTGATTCGCGCCTTCGCGATTTACTTCCAATTGGTGAATATCGCTGAACAGAACCACCGTGTCCGCCGCAAACGCGATTATGAGCGTTCCGCAGGCGAGACGGTACAGCCAGGCTCGATCGAGAGCGCGATTCAAGTGCTCAAAGAGCAAGGCATTCCGGTGGAAGACGTGAAGTCGATGCTCGAGGGCATTTCGCTTGAGCTGGTCATGACGGCCCACCCGACGGAAGCTTCCCGCAGAGTGGTCCTCGATATCCATCAGCGTATTGCACGCGACATGATGGAACTCGACAACCCGACGCTCACGTATCGTGAACGCGAGAAGCTGCGCGACAAGCTGATGAATGAAGTGCTGACGTTGTGGCAGACCGACGAACTGCGCGGCCGTAAGCCGACAGTCATCGATGAAGTGCGCAACGGTATGTATTTCTTCGACGAGACATTGTTTGAAGTGTTGCCGAACGTATACGAAGAACTGGAGCGCTGCCTGGCGAAATACTATCCGGGCGAGAACTGGCATGTGCCAACGTATCTGCGTTTCGGATCGTGGATCGGCGGCGACCGTGACGGTAACCCTTCCGTTACGGCCAAAGTAACTTGGGAGACGCTTGTACTGCATCGCGGCCTTGCGCTTCGTAAGTATGAAGAATTGCTCAAGAATCTGATGGAACTGCTCAGCTTCAGCACGAACCTCGTCGAAGTTTCGGATGAGCTTGTACAGTCCATTAAGCGCGAACGTGAAGAAATCGAGCTTCGCTGCGTGGATATTTGGCGCAATGATACCGAGCCGTATCGGATTAAGATCGGATATATGCTCGAGAAGATTGCCAACACGCTGAACAATGAGACGAATCAGCGTTACAACAACCCGGATGAACTGAAGGAAGATCTGCTCATCATTGACCGGAGCCTTCGTCATCACTATGCGAATTACGTGGCGGATACGCACATACGTAAACTGATACGTCAGGTAGAGCTGTTTGGTTTCTATCTTGCAGCACTTGATGTTCGTCAGCATAGCAAAGAACATGAAAATGCAATGTCTGAAATTTTGAAATATATGAGCATTACTGACGATTATGCTTCCTTGTCCGAGGAAGAGAAGGTCGAGCTGCTGTACAGCTTGCTGAAAGATCCTCGCCCGCTGACGAGCCCGCATTTTGAATATTCGGAATCAACACGCGAATGTCTGGATGTGTACCAGACGATCTATCGCGCGCAGCAGGAATTCGGTCAAGGCTGTATCACAAGCTACTTGATCAGCATGACGCAAGGCGCAAGCGATATGCTCGAGGTTATGGTATTCGCGAAAGAAGTAGGATTGTTCCGGATTGAAGCAGGCGGCAAAGTTCGCTCTTCGATTCAGTCGGTTCCTTTGTTCGAGACGATCGACGATTTGCATGCCGCACCAGCCATCATGGAGCAGTTGTTCAACCTTCCGGTTTATCGTCAAGCGGTGGAAGCAAGAGGCAATCTGCATGAGATCATGCTCGGCTATTCGGATAGCAATAAAGACGGCGGCGCGGTAACAGCGAACTGGGAGCTGCGCGTAGCGCTTAATGCTATTACGCTTTCGGCGAAGAAATCCGATGTGAAACTGAAGTTCTTCCACGGACGCGGCGGCGCGCTCGGACGCGGCGGTATGCCGCTCAACCGCAGTATTCTTGCACAGCCTCCGCATACGATTGGCGGGGGCATCAAGATTACCGAGCAAGGCGAAGTGTTGTCCTCGCGCTACTCGATGCAGGGCATTGCCTACCGCAGCTTGGAGCAGGCGACATGGGCGCTTATTACAGCGGCTCGTCTGGCGAAATACCCGGAGCAAGAGCAGGAAGCTGTAGCGGAATGGGATGAGATTGCCAAGGGGATTTCGGAATCAGCGCAGACGAAGTACCAGGATCTTATCTTCCGTGATCCGGACTTTATGACGTTCTTCAAGGAGTCGACGCCGCTACCGGAAGTTGGCGAGCTGAATATCGGTTCCCGTCCTTCCAAGCGGAAAAACAGCGACCGGTTCGAAGATCTGCGGGCGATTCCGTGGGTATTCGCTTGGACGCAAAGCCGTTACTTGCTGCCGGCATGGTACGCTGCAGGTACTGCCCTTGACGGGTATGTGCAAGGCGATTCGGCGAAGCTCGATACGCTGCGTACGATGTACGCGAAGTTCCCGTTCTTCACTTCGCTTATCGATAATCTGCAGATGGCGCTGGCCAAAGCCGATTTGAATATCGCCAAAGAGTACGCGGGCATGATTGCGAATGAAGAAATCCGTGATCGGATCTTCAATCTCGTGCAAGAAGAATACGCGAAGACGTCTTCACTCATTCTCGAGATTACCGGCCAAGCCGATATTCTGGATAATGTGCCTGTCATCCAGGAATCGATCCGACTGCGTAACCCTTACGTCGATCCGCTCAGCTACATGCAAGTGCAGCTGCTGACGGAGCTGCGTGAGCTGAGAAACCGCGGCGAAGACGATCCGGAGCTTCTCCGTGAAGTGCTGCTTACCATTAACGGAATTGCAGCAGGGCTTCGGAACACTGGCTAATTCTTTAAGAAGATTTTGAATAAGGGCTGGGACCCGGACAGCACGGTCTGTTCGGGGTTCCGGCCTTTTTGATTTGGAGCGGGAAACATGCTGTCGTGTTGCTTTTTAAGGCTAGATGATTTACCATTTTTCCCAGACAGAAGAATTAGTGTACAATAAGATGATTAACGCTTAGTGAGAAGGACATGTAGAAGCAGCTGCTAATGCGTAAATAGTAATTGAATGCCGCATTGCCAAGCTGTCGCCTGCCAGGGCAACGAAAGCCGACAGCGGGTTTGGAGGAGAAACGGTGAAATCATTGGAGGCGCGTCTTGCGCGCATGGCGCTAAAGGGCGATCAAAGTGCGTTTGCCGAGATCGTCAGTCTGTATCAAGACAAGTTGTATCATATGGCTTACCGGATGCTGTATAACCGCCAGGAAGCGGAGGACGTCGTACAGGATACGTTCCTTAGGGTGTACAAGAATTTGGAGCGTTACGATGATACGATGAAATTCTCGACGTGGATCTATCGCATTGCAACCAATCTGTGCATCGACCGGCTGCGCAAGCGCAAGCCGACCTATTCGCTGGATGCCGAATCGAATGATCATGAAGGACTAGACGGCTATTCGATGATTCCAAGCGATAATATTACGCCTGAGAGCGAGACGCTGATGTCCGAGACGCAGCGGATCATCCATCAGGCGATTGAGACGTTGCCGGCCAAATATAAGTCGGTAATGGTGCTTCGTTATTTGCAGGATATGTCGCTACAGGAGATTGGCGATGTTCTCGATATGCCCGTTACAACGATAAAAACGCGTGTCCACCGGGGACGGGAGTTTCTCCGGAAGAAGCTTGAGCATAAGCTATAGCGTGTTTGATAAAAACGAAACTAATGCGGCAAAGGCACGTATCGTATACAAGCAAGTCGATGACTTGTTCGTATGAAACTGCCCCTAGCTGCGAGCTTCATCTAAGACCAAGAAAGGAATGGCTGCTATGAATTGCAACGTCGCCATCGTATGGATGCACGATTATTTGGACGGCGATATGCCCCGCGATGATGTGGCGCAACTGAAGACGCACCTCATTGCTTGCCCAACCTGCCGAGCTCGATTCGAACAGCTTCAGCAGACCGAGGCGATGGCTTTCGGGTTCGTGGGCACAACAGCGGCAATCGATGCGAGGCAATCCGCACAACTGACGGATCGGATTATGGCCCAGCTTCCGGCCAAACGGAGCAGAGCCAACAGCTTTACGACATGGATACGGAGACATCCGGCCGTTGCGGTTGCTGCCGTCTTCGCATTCGTCATGTTCGCAAGTTTTGCCGCCATGTGGGAGCAGGATAACCAGCTGTCGGTCAGCGGCGTAGACTTGGCCCAGGTCGTCATTGAAGGCGATACGGTTACTGTGCCGGAAAACGCGCATATTAAAGGCGATCTGACGATCGAGAACGGCAAAGCGAATGTACTCGGGGAAGTCGACGGGAATGTTACTGTCATTGATGGATCGCTGTATCAAGCGTCCACCGCACATATAGCCGGACAAGTGAAGACAATCGACCAGGCGCTCGATTGGTTCTGGTACAAAGTGACCAAATCGATCAGTGATTTGGCCTACTAGACTGGCTCCTCCCTTCGCGGGGAGGTTTTTTTGTAAAATTAAAGGATTTACAACCCCGTCTCTAGAAGAAAATAAAGTTGAGAATCTACTTTGGGATCGAAGAACCTGTGCAATCGGTCGTTGGGGGTTGACGCATGGACTATTTTGCCGATTTAACATGGAATGAATGGATTAAGGATATTATTGACGTCGCGATCGTCAGTTACATTATTTATAAACTGATTCTGCTCGTTCGCGGCACGAAGGCCGTCCAGCTGCTGAAGGGCATCTTCGTGCTTGTCGGGACATGGGCGTTCAGCACCTGGTTCAACTTATACACGCTCAAGTGGCTTATGAACCAGATGTTCACGTTCGGCGTCGTGACGGTGCTTATTATTTTCCAACCCGAACTTCGCCGGGCGCTCGAGCAGCTTGGACGGGGCAAACTGTTCAGCCGTACCTCTGTCGTGGAGAAGGACGTGAACGACCGGATCACGGAAATCATTAAGTCCGTGAACTACATGTCGAAGCGCAAAATCGGCGCGCTTATCGTGTTCGAAAGGGACACGGGGCTAAATGATTACATCGAGTCCGGCATCCAGATGGAATCGCTGATCAGCTCCGAGCTGCTCATTAACCTGTTTATTCCGAATACGCCGCTGCATGATGGAGCGGTCATCGTTCGGGGGAACCAGATCATGGCGGCAGGCTGTTATTTGCCTTTGTCGGAGAATCCGTTCATCAGCAAGGAGCTCGGAACACGGCATAGGGCCGCGATCGGCGTGACGGAAGTATGCGACGCGGTCTCGGTCATCGTCTCGGAGGAGACCGGGCAAGTGTCGCTGGCAGTCGGCGGCATGATTGTTCGCGATATTAAAGAAGAGTCGCTGATCTCGAAGTTGTTCGAAGAGCTGAACCCGAACATGAAGGAGAAGCAGGCTGGCGCAAGCAAGACTCCTTTCTGGCGCAAATGGAAAGGGGGCAACCAGAATGGATAAGTGGCTGAGCCATCCGACGGCGATCAAGATTATTTCACTCGTCATCGGCATCCTTCTGTTTGCGGTTGTCCATTTCGACGCCGAACGTTCGCCAAATACGGTAGCGACATTAACGGAGACGGAAGAGTATGAACTGAATGTTGAGGTAACCGGGCTAGATACCCAGTACGCGCTGCGCTCGGTCGAACCGACGATCGTAAAGATCAAGGTGCAGGGCACAAGCGGCGACTTATTCAAGGCGGCGAAGGAATATAAGGCGACAGTTGATGTAACGGGGATCGGACAAGGGCTGCATGAGCTGCCGGTGACGATCGATAAACCGGATACGGTCGAATTGTTGGATTATTCGCCGCGGAATGTTTCCGTGTTGCTCGAACCGATGGTCACGAAGAACTTTACGGTCCAGTTGAAGACCGACGGGACGGTGACGGACGGCTACAATTCCGGTGTGCCGGTCGTAACGCCAGGCGAGGTAGCGGTGACGTTGCCGGAGGATCGGATGGATGAAGTCGGTTTTGTCGGAGCGGTTATCTCCATTCAGGATGCAGATGACGATTTCACGGAGAACAAAGCCAAAATCATCGTGCTGAATGAAGCCGGGGAAGAGCTAAAGGAAGCGGTCGTGCAGCCTAGCACAGTTGAAGTTCAAATACCGGTGTCCATGCCTTCGAAGGTACTGCCGCTGCACGTCGATTATACGGGGAATGCGCCGGAAGGATTGGCTGTAGCATTAGTAACGCCTACCGTGCAGCAAGTCACGGTCTACGGCCTGCAGGAAGAGCTGGATAAGCTGAGCAGCTATGACGGTGTGGTAGCGGATCTGTCGAAGCAGAAGCAGTCTGGCGCCATGACGGTTGCCGTTCCGCTGATTGAGGGGATTGCAGCGGTCGAACCGGCAGAGATTACGGTGGATGTGACCTACTCCGCGGCTGCGACGAAAGTGCTGCCTCAAGTACCGGTTACGCTTAGCGGATTAGCTTCCGGCCTGCAAGCGAAAATCTCCGTGCCTGCAGCAGGCACTGTGAATCTGACGGTGTCGGGGGCCTCGAACATGCTAGCCGATGTCGATGCGCAGGATGCTCAGCTGATCGCGGATCTGACCGAACTTGGGGCCGGCACGCATGTCGTGCAGTTAAAGGCGGCGCTGCCGCGGTTTGTGTCGTTGGCAACCGGCGGGATTAGCGCGACAGTAGTCATTACGGATGGATCGACGGCAACCGGCAGCGCGGCTAACAAAGAGGATAATGCCGCGGCAGGCGGCGCTTCGAACAATACATCCGACAATCAGACGGATGCGGCG
The DNA here is from genome assembly GCF_014192105.1 of Paenibacillus phyllosphaerae. GTDB lineage: Bacteria > Bacillota > Bacilli > Paenibacillales > Paenibacillaceae > Paenibacillus_Z > Paenibacillus_Z phyllosphaerae. The sequence continues at coordinate 8,969 of NZ_JACHXK010000009.1, forward strand.
ACGAATGAACCCGCCAGCGGAACGACGAATGAACCGGAGGCGGGAAGTACGAACGGGGCGGAGCCGACAACCGGCGGCAATACGAATGCAACCAATGAAGCAAACAGTACCGATAGCGGCGGAGATCCGGTCATTAATGAAGAGGATCCTGCCGAATAACGTGACATTTGACGAATACAGTCGTATGCTATCGGAATAAACATCAGAAGTACACACCATGATACTTGGCGAAGGGATTGGACTAAATAATGGGGAAATATTTTGGAACTGACGGCGTTCGGGGCGTAGCCAACCGTGAATTGACGCCAGAGCTTGCTTATAAAATCGGCCGCTGCGGCGGTTATGTACTGGCGGGACAAGCGGACAAACCGAAGGTCGTTATCGGACTCGATACGCGAATTTCCGGCCCAATGCTGGAAGCTTCGCTGACGGCTGGACTGCTCTCTATCGGGGCGAGCGTCATTCGTCTTGGCGTCGTATCGACACCGGCGGTTGCTTATTTGACGCGCATTCTAGGCGCCGATGCAGGCGTCATGATCTCGGCTTCGCATAATCCGGTCGAAGATAACGGCATTAAATTTTTCGGCGGCGACGGGTTCAAACTGTCGGATGAGACGGAGAACGAGATCGAGCGTCTGATGGATGCCGAGGTCGACGAACTGCCTCGTCCGGAAGGCGGCGAGATCGGTTCAGTGACGACGGAAGAGCATGCGCAGCGTCTCTATCTGGACTTCCTGAAGACGACGGTAACGCATTCCTTTGCAGGTCTCAAAATCGTGCTGGACTGCGCGAATGGCTCCGCCTATTCGCTGGCTCCTTCCGTATTCCGCGAGCTAGGCGCAGAAGTGATTACGGTCGGCGCGGAACCGAACGGCCTCAACATTAACGATGGCGTCGGATCTACGCATCCGGAATATCTGCGCGAGGAAGTGCTAAAGCATGGCGCGGATCTGGGATTGTCCTTCGACGGTGACGCGGATCGTCTCATTGCGATTGACGAGAATGGCGATGAGGTCGACGGCGACTTTATTCTGTGCATTTGCGGCGAGGCGATGAAGCGGGAAGGCAAGCTGAACCATGATACGATCGTGACGACGGTTATGGCCAATATCGGCTTCTTCAAAGCGACGGAGCGTCTGGGGCTTAAGACGGCACAGACGGCGGTGGGCGACCGTTACGTCATGGAAGAGATGCGCCGCGGCGGATTTAATCTGGGCGGCGAGCAGTCCGGCCATGTGATTTTCCTCGATTACAACACGACAGGCGATGGCATCCTTACGGCGCTCCAATTGGTCAACACGCTGGTCGGCGCAGGCCGCAAGCTTGGCGAGATCAAGACGCTGATGCGCAAATACCCGCAGAAGCTCGTTAACGTGCGCGTTGCGGATAAGAGCCAATATAAGGATAACCCTGCGATTGCGGCAGCGATCGCAAAGGTCGAGCAGGAACTCGGGGACAACGGCCGCGTGCTGGTTCGTCCATCGGGGACGGAATCGCTCATTCGCGTCATGGCGGAAGGCCCGGACAAAGAGCAGGTTGAAGCTTATGTCGAAAGCATTGCCCATACGGTGCGCGCTGAGCTTGGCGGCGCTTAAGCGGTAATGATGGGATAGCGTAATGAAGTGTAATGGCCTCGAGGTTAGCCATAGCTAGTGGCAGCTTTCGGGGCCTTTTGCTTGAAATAGAAGAACGTATAAGTTGCACGCATATAGTTCATCTTCTATTTCTCAGGAATGAAACGCGCTACGCCATCAAAGACGTCTTCAGCCGTTTCACCTTGTTCCCTTAAGACAAGGTTTGAAAATAATTGTGAAAATTAACGGTTGCGCCTCGGGGGTAAAATGAATATGATAGGTTATGTATTCTGGAAGGAAAGAGAGGGAAGAGGTTGCGAGTGTCATAAGCGCCAGAGCTTGCGCGGAGGTGTTCATCTTCAGCAATGAGGATGTAGCACCGGCAAGCTGACGAGGTGGAGGTGTTCGAAATGTTCGGCGGGGACCTCCCGGTACTGCATTCAGACCGTAAGCTGATCTTCGAAAACGACGGGGCGACCAGTCGCACAAGAATTCAGCAGGAATGCTTCATCATTCATTAGCAGCTCAGGCCGGCATCGGAGGCTCGTGTTTGAGTATGCGCGATTGCACGTTTGGATTTAACGGAATCGGATTGCAAATGCTATTCCCAAAGCGAATCCTGCGCGGTGTGAGTCCGTGAGGAGCTTACTGAGGGGAAGCCAGAGAAGTTATACGTTATTAATTATTTATGCCTAACGAATGTCGAATGATGTTGCCGAACCGGCGGCATTTGTTTAATTGCTTATTACTATCCCGTTTGCTTACGAGGCCGTCTTGAGAAGTCGCGGCGCTTAGCACAACGGTTACTTGCGAGAACAGTCATCATTGTTAACGTTAGATAACCTCATAACGCTATTCACGCCGCGAGGCACGGACGGCTTCGTAGAAGCGGGCATCATCCCCTTATACGGAGGTCTGTACACATGTGTGGAATCGTAGGATATATCGGTAATCGTGAATCGCAGGATATTTTGATCGAGGGACTGAAAAAACTGGAATACCGCGGTTATGACTCGGCTGGTATTGCAGTGTTCACTCAAGAAGGTCTTGAGGTTCGCAAATCCATTGGCCGTCTGGCTAACCTGGAAGGCAAACTTGAGGGAGATCCGCTCCATGGCTCCGTCGGTATCGGCCATACACGCTGGGCGACGCACGGCAAGCCGTCGGATGCAAACTCGCACCCACACACGGACAACTCGCACAAGTTCTCTGTTGTTCATAACGGTATTATCGAGAACTACCTAGAACTGAAGGAAGAGCTCATCGCGAAAGGCCGCCACTTCGTATCGGAGACGGACACGGAGGTTATTTCGCACCTGATCGCGGAAGAATATGACGGAGATATCGTTCAAGCGGTTCAGCGCGCCGTGAAGCATATGCGCGGTGCTTATGCTCTGGGCGTACTGACGGAATATGAGCCGGATCGCCTCGTTGCGGTACGTTTTGCAAGCCCGCTCGTTATCGGCGTCGGCAAAGGCGAGAACTTCATCGGTTCGGACATCCCGGCGATTCTGGAATATACACGCGACGTGTACATTCTGAACGACGGCGAGATGGCCGTTCTGACAACGAACGCTGTCGAGTTGATGACGATTGAAGGCGAAGTTATTTCCAAGGAAATATTCCATGTCGATTGGGATCTGGTAACCGCAGAAAAAGCCGGATTCGACCACTTTATGCTGAAGGAAATCTACGAGCAGCCTAAAGCTTATCGCGACACGATGATGGGCCGCGTATCGGAAGATGGCCGCAGTGTCGTCCTGAAAGAAATCGGTATGACGGCAGAGCAAATCCGCGGCATCCGCAAAGTGCATATTGTTGCTTGCGGTACGGCATTCCATGCCGGTCTTGTCGGCAAAACGGTCATTGAAGGCTTGGCGCGCATCCCGGTAGAGACGGATGTAGCATCCGAGTATCGTTACCGCTCGCCGATCATTACGCCTGATACGCTCGTAATCGTCGTCAGCCAATCGGGCGAGACGGCAGATACGCTGGCTGCGCTCCGCGAGGCAAAACGCAATGGCGCACGCGTACTTGCGATTACGAACGTTGTAGGCAGCTCGGTTGCCCGTGAAGCAGATGACGTCATCATCACACAAGCAGGTCCGGAGATTGCGGTTGCTTCGACGAAGGCATATACTTCGCAGCTGATCGCGTTCAACCTGTTCGGTCTGTACTTGGCTCAAGTGCTCGGCACACGTGACGAAGCGTTCGTTGCGGAAGTACTCGAGGCGATGCATAAGCTGCCGGAACAAGTCGAAGCGATTATCGAGCAAGCGCCGGTGCTGAAGCAAGTGGCGGACTCGATCTCGACGCACAATAACCTCTTCTTCATCGGCCGCGGCGTCGACTTTGCAGTCGCGCAAGAAGGCTCGCTGAAGCTGAAGGAAATCTCGTACATCCACTCCGAGGCGTATGCGGCAGGCGAGCTGAAGCATGGCACGCTGGCGCTGATCGAGGATGGCATTCCGGTCATTGCGGTCATTACGCAGAAAGATCTGTATGAGAAAACACTCAGCAACATCAAGGAAGTGAAAGCGCGCGGCGCGCATGTCCTTGGCGTCGTCAACGCCGGCATGGAAGAGGAAGTCGGCAAATCCGTCGACGAGCTGTTCGTTATTCCGAAGACGCTGCAGCTGCTGTCGCCGACGCTGTCGGTCATTCCGCTTCAGCTGATCTCGTACTACGCGTCGCTGGCACGCGGCAACGATGTCGATAAACCGCGTAACCTCGCCAAATCGGTTACGGTTGAATAAATGTGACTTAGGTTGCTCTGATCTGTGTTCAGTGAAAATAAAGTATTAGACTGAAAAATAAAGTATTAGACTGTGAAAATAAAGTTGTAGACTGAGAAAATAAAGTATTAGACTGCTGGGAGTTCGGCACATCATGGATAAATAGACATCATGAGCTAAACCCCGTAACCCCGTAATTATGCGAGTAATTACGGGGTATTTTTCTATTCTGGAGCTGATACAGGTTGAATCTAGGCGAAAAAGTCAGATTTATTCGAAAATCGAATGATCTAAACCAGAAGGAGTTTGCATTAAGAGTTGGGGTCTCACAGGGAACGTTAAGCGATATTGAACGGGGCGTGTGTCTTCCTTCATGCGAGACGATCTCTGCACTAAGAATCAAATTTAATTGTGATTTGAATTGGCTGCTTGATGAGGAAGGTACTGATTCCTCCTCTACTCAAACCACAATAACCAACGAGGAGTTAAAATTACTCGACAGCATTCGGTCTCTCCCACCTAGAGAAAAAGAAGAATTGCTTGAAATCATACATATCAAACTAAGGAAAAATAAATATCCGAATACGGATTAAAATATCCGAAAAGTGTAATTATGGTAACATCACCGAAATACGGGGGTGTTGCTTTGGATAAGTTTGAGATTGGGATCGTAACTTCTAACGGAATATGGTTCGAGGGTAAAATCTATTCATGTTCTCTTGCGTTAAGACAGCAGTGGTATAAGCATGCGGAGTATATTGGCGGATGGCCTGTGTCGGTGAGACGCCTAGAGAACGATAGAGTTGAAGTAATCTTACAGGATAGCACCACTGTAGTGTGTATTCGTGTAGACCACATCCCTGTAGATCAGGTAACACTCAATTCATATTATGTGGAGTTTCAGAGATTAGCTGCTTTACGTAAACAGCTACAGGCCGAGAAAGATACTGATACAGGAGGAAATCTTCATTCGGATAAGCCTACTAACAACTGAGGTGTATCAATGGCAAAGAGAAAACGGCAGCTAACCGAAGCGAAAATCGAAAGAATGATTAAGGAAGGAAGAGGCCAAGGCACAGGGAGAGAATATCTTCCTTGGCTTAAGATTCAGGACGTTCCATCCGAAGGTAGAGCAACTCGTGGATTAGGCTGGACTACAGGCCGAAGACACGAGCTTCTTTCGGATATAGAACGTGATTATTTTTATCTTCTGGACTATGCAGATGAGGTTACGGATATTCGAGAACAGTTTCCGCTGTTGCCGTTAGAAGAAACATTAATGATCGCGGAACAGATAGGTATTGAACACCCTCGTGATCCTAGAACGGGGGTACCAATCGTAATGACAACGGATTTCCTTATCACCTGCAATGATAGAGACTATGCTCGAACAGTTAAGCCATTCAATGAACTGGAAAATGAACGCACAATCGCAAAGTTTGAAATTGAGCGAGTTTACTGGGAAACGCATCATCTTGACTGGGGAATTATTATCGATAAGGATATACCGGACGTAATGGTTAGAAACATCGAGTGGGTGCATAAGGAGTACCATAATGAGGATGTTTCTGAGCTCAGCACATTTACGGTCCGCAACGTAGAACAATTACTTTCTGTTCGTTTGCAGGACGGAGAGAAAATATCGAGCGCTTGTTTAGCATGCGATCAAAAGTTAGGGCTAGAAGCAGGAACTTCTCTCGCATTGTTTCGGCATTTTATTGCGCGAAAAAAATGGATTGTAGATATGAATGAAAGAATTATCCCGTCTCTTCCAGCCGTAGATTTCAAAGTTGCGATTTCTGAATACAGACTTGAAGCCAAGGATGGGTGATTAATGTGCATAATATCGTAGAAAACACGGTGATCGAATGGTTTACATCAGATACTGAGAAACGGCAAATTGAACGAATCTTGTGGGTTTCACCTAGTAACGATGTAGCCATTAGTATTGCTATGGAAGACGACAAAGCATTCCCTTTAATGAAAACCCACTCCGAATATATAGCAGGCTTAGAATCCAATTTATGCAGGGTTGTCGAGTGGGTCAATGGCAATATCCCATTATTAGACCGAGAACTTGATGAAGAATATCTCAATCTACGTGAAAAATCTTGGGATGCAATCAAAGGTATTGTTCTGGATGAGCCGGGATGTTTCGATAAATCCTTTAGGGGTTCACGAGTTCGTGAGGCACAAGAACGTACAGGGCTACATAAGAGTACAATTTACCGTTACTTACGCAGGTACTGGCAAGGTGGGAAGATGAAGAATGCCCTTCTCCCCCACTACAATAATTGCGGCAGCTACGGGAATGATCGAATGCCTGGGGAGGCGAAGCGCGGTCGCCCTAGAAAGTTCGAGGAAGAATCCTTGGGCATTAACATCGATGAGGAGACGAAGCAACTACTACGTTCGGGAATTCGTTTGTTCTACAACAATAAGAACAAGTCGCCGCTCAAGCATGCTTACCAGAAAACACTTGAGAAGTTCTTCACAACAGGATTTCGTCAAGAAGGACAAGCTATAATTCCAATCCTACCTCCCACCGACAAGTTACCGAGTTTCGGACAGTACAGGTACTGGTTCAAGAAGGAGATGGATCTAGAGGATACGCTTAAAAGTCGTCATGGGGAGAAGCGTTTTGCCTTAGACTATCGTCCCATTCTGGGTAGCTCCACCTACGAAAGTTTTGGGCCAGGGTCAAGATTTCAGATTGACGCTACTGTAGCGGATGTTTATTTGGTTAGCGAATACCGGCGGGAATGGATCATTGGACGTCCCATTATTTATATCGTTATCGATGTCTTCAGCCGTTATATAGCCGGAATCTATATAGGGCTGGAAGGTCCAAGCTGGATAGGCGCAATGATGGCATTGGCCAACACGACAATGGATAAGGTGCAATTCTGCGCACAATACGGGATCGATATTGAACCAGAGGAATGGGTCAGCAGTCACTTGCCACAAAAGCTGACTGCGGATCGTGGTGAACTTGAAGGTGAGAAACCAAGCCAACTTATCGATGTGCTTGGTGTCGATGTGGAGAATGCTCCACCTTATCGGGCCGATTGGAAAGGTATTGTTGAGCAGCAGTTTAGACTTGTAAATCTACGGAGCATTCAATTCATTCCAGGGGCTATTAAAGAACGTTATAGAGAACGTGGGCAACGAGATTATCGGTTGGACGCTAAGCTGACACTTAAAGAGTTTACTCAGATCATGATTCGGAATGTTCTTTATCATAACAATCATCATCACATGCTGTGGTATGACCGGAATGAATTTATGGTGGCAGATGAAGTTGCACCTGTTCCTAGGGATTTATGGCATTGGGGTATCATCAACCGGAATGGAAGACTTAAGAAACAACCAGAGAACATCGTGAAGCTGAATTTGATGTATCAAGGTGAAGCTACTGTTACAGCTGCTGGTATTCAATTTAAGGGCATGCATTATGGCTGTGAGTTGGCAATGCGTGAACAATGGTTTGTGATAGCTCGGGCTAATAAAACATGGCGGGTCAAAGTCTGTTACGATCCACGTTCGACTAATGAAATCTATTTATGGTTAGATGAGGGTCGACAATTTGAGACGTGCATGCTTCTCGAACGAGAAGAGCGGTACCGTAATAAGAGGATTGAGGAAGTGGAAGATCTGCTTGAAATCGAGCGGTATCAAGGACGGCATCAGGGATCAAATAATATGTTGTCAAAGATTGAACTCGATGCGCACACGAAGGCAATTGTCGATGCAGCTGCCAAGAAGACTGAGGAAGCTATTCAACAAAGCCAGGAAAGCAGTAATCAGCGTATCAAAGGCACAAGGCAACGCCGTTCTAACGAGAAGCTGATAAATCGCGAGCAAGAGGTTTTTAAGTTGTCAGAACAGGTTACATCGCCCGACAGTCCTACTAGTAATGTTGTTCCTTTGAAACGTGACGGTAAGCCTGAGACGAAACAAACCTATATACCGCCCGCCGACAAGCTGTCCAAAATTAAAGCTTATTTGCTTGAAGATGGTGATGATGATGAGTGAGTTTGATGTTCCGTTATTTCACTTTAGCCGTGGTGAGTTTGTAGAAGCGGAATATCGAGATCCGTTACTTGAGGATTATCGGAATAATCCTCTTTTGGAGGCGTTACCGCCCATATGGGACGACAAGACTGTTGTAAGAAGGCTAGCTTCCAAGCCGATCTTTCATGAATCCGAACGTGAGTTACCTGTTCATCTTCGATTACATTGTGTTCAGCGAATATCCCGGGACTTCTTCAGACCATTATCAAGACACCTTGAGCTTCAACAAAGCATCTCTCGACTCATTAGAGATGGCTATGTAGGTCGTAATCCTCTTACGCCTAACTATGCCTTCAGAGCCCGTAGAGACGCATACGAGCTCATTATGCAAGGCAATACAAACGGGTATCCGGTGAACACCCCAACATCAGCTGGATTCGCTTTGGTGGGCATATCTGGAATCGGGAAGTCAAGCAGTTTACTACGCATTCTTCAGATGTACCCGCAAGTCATTCTTCATCGGAAATATAAAGGTCAAGATATGCCTGCACCCTATCAAATTGTTTGGCTGAAGATGGATTGTCCTCATGATGGCTCCATTAGAGGGTTATGTCTAAACTTCCTCTTGGCCGTAGATAGCTTGGTGGGGACTAAATACTATAAGAAAAATGTGACCAAAAGTCCCGACGAACTCTTGCCTTTAATGGCTCAAGCTGCCGCTGTACATTGTCTTGGAGTGCTTGTTATTGATGAAATCCAGAATCTACAGGAAGCCAAAGATGATCGGGCGGCTCAGATGCTCAATTTCTTTGTACAGCTCGTTAATACAATTGGTTTACCGGTTGTTCTTGTTGGCACCTATAAAGCCCTTCCTGCACTAAATGGAGAATTTCGTAATGCGCGGCGTAATAGCGGTCAAGGTGATGCAACATGGCATCATTTTAAGAAGGATGAGGAATGGGATTGGTTGCTACAGGGCCTGTGGAAGTACCAATGGACAGACAAAAAGGTTGAGCTGGATCAGGAATTCATTGACGTTATGTACGATGAATCTCAAGGAATCTCCGATATAGCAATTAAGCTGTTCATGTTAACGCAATGGAGAGCCCTAGATAAAGAAATTGAACATATTACACCCGAGCTTATTCGTTCTGTTGCAAGGGATCGCTTTACTCTGATACGCCCAGCTTTGGAAGCGCTGCGCTCCGGTAAAAAGAAGCAGATTCAGAAGTTCGCTGATATATATGACAGTGTCTCAATAGACGACTACTTAGAACGGATAGAAGCTGAACAAAGGCAGGCTGAGCGGCTAGAAGTGATTCGATCAGAGCTTGGCTATGATGTTACCGAACAGACTGTAAGTGAACTCAGTGCATGGTTGATTGACGCGGGTATTAATCAGGATATTGCATCAGATGCTGCCAGAGAGGTAACTAAAATTCACCTTCATGAGCTGGACAAGATAGACATTCACAAGGAAGCGCTTAGACTAGCCCTGCAAAAATCATCTGGCCCTAAGAGTAATTTGACTCAACCACGCAGCAGCACAAAGAAGCCCAAAACAATGCCAACTGAACCAAACGACTTACGATTAATTGTGACCCAGGGGAAGAAGAAAAAGATGACGGCTTACGATTCATTGAAAGCCGCTGGTTATATAAAAAGTCCAGTGGAGTTTCTAGGATAAAGGTGATTAGAGTATATGAATGAATGGTGTGCACTTCCGACTCCATACCCTGATGAGCTCTTGTACAGTGTTACAACTCGATACCATCTTAGGTCGAATAATACGAGTGCGAAATGGACGCTTAAGGAAGTTTTCGGTACAGACAACGTCATACCGACAATTGACCTTCCAAGTCATCTTGGAGAGTTTGCTAAAAGATGCATGGTACAAGGGAAATCAACAGATCATTGGATAGAAAAGCACACCCTATTCCCCTTCTATGCTCCATTCTTACCGGAGGCTCGAACTCAACGATTAAGGAAGTTGATGAAGAGTTCCGATGGTTCGGGCATCCATGCTCTTGTTGGTATTACCGCTAGCACACTGGAGACTAACCGGCATTTGCATTTCTGTCCTTCTTGTTTTGATGAAGACATTAATCAGTATGGTGAACCGTATTGGCATCGGGTACACCAGTTATCTGGCTGTCTAGTTTGTCCCAAACACCGTAAAGTTTTAGAGCAAATTACTTATCCGCTCTCCGAGCGACACGGGCTGACGGTATTGCCGATTAAGCGAGTAATGTTTCATTCAGTTCCAGTTATTACTGGTTTACCGGATAAAGTATTTTGCCGTCTTTCCGATATTGCTTGTGACCTCCAATCGCTCCTTCATTTAGCAGAAGTGCCTGTACTCTATGATAGCAAACCTATACTTCTGCCAAGGTTGGCGGAGCTAGGTTATGTAACGGCAGGACAACGTATTCGACAGCATCAGTTACAAGAGCAATTTACCTGCTACTACGGACATGAAATCTTAAAGATGCTAGATAGTCTGCCCGATCGCAATGACTGGAGTTGGCTGACCTTTGCCACAAGGGCTGCGCGGCGTGCCATCCATCCACTACGTCAGTTGCTTCTCTTTCGTTTTTTATACGGTTCATTTCAAGAGTTTATGAGTCATTGGGGCAATACCTATGCTCCCTTTGGTAAAGGACCATGGCCCTGCCTAAACAGAACCGTGGACCATTATAGGAAGTCTGTAATTAAATCTTGTTCCATTACCAGATGTACGGATACAGGACGGCCTGTAGGTACATTTAGGTGTGAGTGTGGTTTTGCGTATTCAAGGCGTGGTCCGGATCGGTCCGAGGAAGATCGGTTATATAGGGGCAGAATCAAATCGTACGGATCTATTTGGGCTTCAAAGCTGCAAGAGTATCTGAGTCAAGGTCTATCATTCCGTAAAATAGCAGCGTTGCTTGACGTAGATACAAATACAATCATCAAGTATTCCAAGACGGAGATTCATGATCGGATTGAGCCAGCTATCCCCAAAAAGGAAATTAAATCTCGTCTTGATTCCCGAGTAAGGACATCGAGTAAACCGCGAGTTGACTGGGAAAAGCGAGATATCGAATTAAGTTGGCAAGTGGAGGAAGTGTGTAAAGGAATGAATTCCGACGATGCCTCTAAACCGATCAGAATCACGAGAGCAGCAATTGGCAAGAGAATCGGAAGACTGAGCCTGCTAGAGAAGTACAAGCGGAAACTCCCCATTACGATGTCAATTTTGGAGCAATACTTGGAGTCGGTCTCACAGTTTCAGATTCGTAGAGTGCGTTGGGCCGCGGAACGATTGAGTGGTGAATGGCCTATAAGGCGATGGAAGTTGATCCGAAAGGCAGGACTGAGGCCAGGGTATAGCAAGGAGGTTTCAGAGGAGATCGATCGTTGTCTTAGTCGTAACACAATAAATTATCAGCATGCGTCTACTGAGGTGATTCAAACATGGCTTCACTAGCTCTACAAGGATGGCCGTTCCCTGATAATCAGGATATTGAATTATTCTGGTTTGGTTCACCCTACATGGATTATAGGGAGAATTGGCGTATCCGTGTAGCTTTTCGAACTCCTACGGGAGAAATAAAGGTTATTTCATTTCCGTGGGGAACAATTCCAACTTTACGCCTAGGGCAAATTTATTCAAACGGTATAAGTGATCCGATTAAGGCGCTAAGCGGAGATGTCCTTAAGGTCACGATAAACAACTTGAACCAGGGCGTAATAACAAATGGATTTAGATTACCTAAACGATTAATTGATTTTGGCAAAAATCCTGAGCTTGGCTTACAAAGGATTATACAGTTTCAATCAGAAGGCTTAACAATCTGTATTCCGCTCATTGAATTCGTTCGAGCGCTTTTTATCAACTCTAAGTATCTGGCTTATTATCTACTCCAGCCTCACGGTCTGGAGTTATTGGTGGAGAAAAGTGATCTTAGGGGAAAAACTCTTCATTTCGATCTAACCAGTCGTGTTCCCGCAAAGCATGCAACTGATACAAACGCACGTCATTTGTCATGGATTTATACCGACTCCAGAGTACGCTCAATGTGGGATTCGGTGTATAACTCGATGTTCAGTCAGGCTATAAAGGATTCACCGGTAAACCCTAGTACTAGACTGAAAAAAGGGTTGCCGCTGAATATTGAACTCCCTGATCTAGGGCCACTTGAATTACATGTTAGAGGCGAGAGATTTATGGATCATGTTTTGGTCAAGGAGATTATAGGAGTCAGCGGCTTCAACCATCCGGCTAGCGAAATCCTCTTCTGGCATCCTTCAAAGAAACATCGTGAGAGCGCCTATGGAGATAGGCAAGTTCGAATTGTTTCGAAACCCACTAGTGAAAATTATATTTTGAATGATGAAAGTGAGAATTCCAAAGAAGACGTAAATCAAGATATTCTGGAAGCCCCTCTTACCGTCATGCAGTTCAATAATTATCCGGTTGTTAATACTCGGAGTGAGAATGTTCAGCATTCCAATAAGGGGAAAGATGTAATTGTTATCTCAGGCAGAGGCGGAAAGAACTTAGGGACGCTAAAGGAAGTAAGTACACAAGACTCAATGGTTGGAGGTGACACACCACCAATCGACTTTCAAAGTTTAGAGACGATCCCGTCAACTCAGGCATTCGGACTTGAAGACTTCTTTAGTATGATTCAACTTTTAAAACAAGAATTTGCAGTTGGGATCCGTATGTCGGTATTACGTGTTCCTACGGGCAAGCGCTTCTCAATTTGTCCTAATGGATCGCGCAGGACATGTGCTATCGTTCAGGTTACAAATACGGTTGTTACAAAGTATATCGTCGAAGTTGCCAGGCCGGATAATTGGTCGATTTCGACCTTAATCCTTGAGCCAACTCAACAAGCAACGATGAAAAGTATCGAGCGGGATATTAAATTTCTACTTGAGGGACTAGTTGAGAAAAATGGCCATTGGGATCAATCTGTCTTAAACCTACGTAGCCAGGTCAAAATCGACAAAGTGAAGCATTACCAAAGTGATAGTGCACGAGATTGGGCGTATAGGATTGCAAATAAATTGATCCATTAACGGACTGATAAATCGCAGTTCGTTTTTTAGTATTGTAATACTTAATTTTAATGTGGTATGATTTGCTCGTGAGCTAGCACTGAAAAGAGGGTGATGAATTGATTGAAACGTTCTGGAATATCTGCCTACTTCATGATATTGGCACCAGGGATCAGCTTCTTCGTGAAGCAGTTCGGGTTATCCGTACGAAGCAGATATTAGAACAAAGTAATCCATCGAATGAGGATCTGACACTAGATCCTGAAGAATTATTTCGATGGATGAAGGAACGCGTAGGTGAGCGTGAACTGGGCCATTTCCCTGGAGACCGGGATTTATTTTATAAATTATATCATGCAGGCAAAGACTTAGACTTGCTGGAATACGCATTGCAGACCTTGCAGCAAGATCGAGTTACCGGTGGAATCATTGTTTATCCCGGAATTGTAGAACGGTTCGTGGATATGTGTAAACGCAGTAACTACAAGTCCCTCCTCATTACCGAGGTCGAGAAGTACCTTAAAGGGTTAATTGAGACAAAATTCTTTTTGGAGCCTTTCTCTATAACCCTTTTAACAGAGAGCTACATCGTTGGCAGGTTATTGAAGACGTACTTCGACTCTTCATCCAATGTAACCGTCATTCAAGGCTCCATTTATCAGCCGCTGCCTCTGCAAGAAAAGTATGAAGCGGTATTAGCGATTCCAAACTTCGGAATGAAAATGACCGATGAAGATGATACAACGATTCGAGATGCCGAAGGCGCTGCAATTAACAATCTCGTCCCACTTTTGCAAGAGGGAGGAACAATAAGCGCCACCTTCCCTGCTCGCATGATGTTTCAATCTGGTGCTATCGCAAACTGGCGTAAACAGATTAATGATTGGCTACCAGTAAAATCGATTTGTTTGCTTCCGGATGGCTTGTTCCGTCCCTATACCTCCATAAAGACATACCAAGTGGAGTTTAGTAACTCAATAGGTAAAGAAGTTCTTCTGGGACGTTCAAAGGTTGAGAACACGAAGCTAGTCACAGAGAAAGAGATAACAGTGTATTCCGATCAATTTCGAACGTTTGAAGATTGGCGAATCGAAATGCTGATTGATGAAGATCAAGATGTGATTCGCTCATTCCAGCAAGTTGTAATCCCTAAAGTGAAGCTAAGAGATGTGGCGGAGATCTTTCGTGGCAAGTCGATTCTCAAGCAAGATTTAAAGCCAGGAACGATAAAGGTACTTAACATCTCTAATATAGAAGATGGTAAAGTGGTTCTGGACCGGCTAGAAACAATTGACGAAGCGGAACGGAAAATTAAGCGATACGAGATTTTACCTGATGACCTTGTAATGACCTGTCGAGGAACCGTTACAAAGTTGGCTGTGTTTCCTGAGACCAATGAAACGGTTATTGCCTCGGCAAACATAATCGTTATTCGTTTCAAATCAACGATCCTTAGTCAGTATGCGAAGATATTCTTAGAAAGCCCCACAGGGTCTGCACTTATTCAAAGCTTTCAGCGAGGTACAACAGTAATGAATTTGAATCCTGCTGATGTCGCGGAGATCGAGATTCCTGTCCTCTCACAAGATCAACAGTTAGAACGGATTAACCGATATATACAAGAGGAAGAACGATATAACACCGTGGTTCGAGAGGCGACTACTCGGTGGGAACAAGTGAAGAACCAAATTTACAGTGATTTATATTGAGGAGGACATTTAAGAAATGGCAACAGCGAACTTAGGTTTTGAAGAAAAATTATGGAGCATGGCCGACAAGCTGCGCGGCAGCATGGATGCCGCGGAATATAAGCACGTTGTGTTAGGCTTGTTATTCCTAAAATATGTTTCCGATGCATTTGAAGAGAAGTACGAAGCATTGAAGAATGAGCCTTACGCTGATGCTGAAGATCGGGATGAATATGTCGCTGCGAATATCTTCTGGGTACCGAAAGATGCTCGATGGAGCCACATTAAGAACAATGCCAAGAAACCGGAAATCGGCCAAATAATTGATCAAGCGATGATCGACATAGAGAAAGAAAACTCTTCACTTAAAGGTGTTTTGCCGAAGGATTATGCCAGACCTGCCCTGGATAAAACGCGCCTGGGCGAAGTCATCGATTTGTTCTCGTTCAAAGTTGGCGATGAAGATAGCCGTTCCAAGGATGTGCTTGGCCGCGTATATGAATACTTCCTTAGTAAGTTTGCTAGCGCGGAGGGCAAGAACGGTGGCGAATTCTACACACCGAACAGCGTTGTACGCCTTCTCGTCGAAATGATCGAGCCTTTTAAAGGCCGGGTTTATGACCCTTGCTGTGGATCCGGTGGTATGTTCGTACAGAGCGAGAAGTTCGTCGAAGAACATCAAGGCAAACTCGGTGATATTGCAGTATATGGCCAAGAATCCAACCCAACGACTTGGAAGCTTTGTAAAATGAACTTGGCGATCCGCGGCATCGACAGCAACTTGGGCGAACATCATGCGGATACGTTCCATAACGATCTGCATAAGAATTTGAAAGCAGATTACATTTTGGCTAATCCCCCTTTCAATATCAGTGATTGGGGCGGCGACCGGTTAACTGAAGACGCCCGTTGGGCGTACGGGATTCCACCAGCTGGTAATGCCAACTACGCCTGGATTCAGCACATGGTGAACAAACTGGCTCCAAGTGGTATAGCCGGCTTCGTCTTGGCGAACGGATCTATGTCTACGAGTACAACGACCGAGTTGGACATTCGGAGCAAGTTGGTCAATGCGGATTTGGTGGACTGCATTGTCACGCTGCCAGGACAGTTGTTCTATTCGACGCAGATCCCAGTCTGCCTCTGGTTTATGGCTAAGAATAAAGCTCCAAGAGGGCTCCGTGACCGCCGCGGGGAAATTCTGTTCATCGATGCTCGTAAAATGGGACAAATGGTCGATCGTACACATCGTGAGTTGACGTCTGAGGATATCAGGAAAATCACAGATACTTATCATGTTTGGCGTGGTCAGTCTGAAGCTGGGTCATATGAGGACACGAAAGGTTTCTGCAAAGCGGTGAAACTTGCGGATGTGCAAGAGCATGGATATATCTTGACACCAGGAAGGTATGTTGGGATTGAAGATGTCGAGGAAGATAGTGAGCCATTCGAGGATAAGATGGCTCGACTTATGTCTGAGTTGGCGGAGCAATTCGCTAAATCGCGGCAGCTAGAAGACGAGATTCGTAAGTGTCTTGGGGGGATTGGGTTTGAGTTTTAAAGAAACATTGGTAGGGAAAATTCCTGTTAACTGGTTAATTGTTTCCGTAGGTGAACTAGTAGATGAAGGGGTTTTATTAAAGCCATTGGATGGGAATCACGGAGGGATTCATCCTAAAGGTAGCGATTTTGTTGCAACAGGTATCCCATTTATTATGGCATCGGACATAAATAATGGCGTGTTATCGTTTAATGAATGTAAGTTCATTACCGAGTTACAAGCAAGCAAACTTAGAAAAGGCTTTGCAGAAGAAGGGGATGTTTTAATTACTCACAAAGCGACAATTGGTAGGGTTGCTTTGGTTAAGAAAAACCCCTACAAATTCATCATGTTAACTCCTCAGGTTACTTACTATAGAGTTGCTAATAAAAAAAAGCTGGATAATAAATTTTTGAAATACTACTTTGAGTATAGTAATTTTAAAAGTTTGTTGTATCTTTGGTCGGGAGCGGGCTCAACCAGAAGCTATATTGGTATTACTGAGCAACTTAAATTGCCAATTATTGTCCCGCCTATCGAGGAACAACAGAAAATTTCAAGTATTCTATTTGGTCTTGATGAAAAAATTGAACTCAATAATTCAATAACCAAAAATCTTGAAGAAATGACACAAGCTATTTTCAAACGTTGGTTTGTGGAATTTGAGTTCCCGAATGAGAACGGAGATCCGTATAAGTCCAACGGTGGTGATTTTAATGAAAGTGAATTGGGATTGATTCCGAAGGGGTGGCAAGTATTAAATCTAGATAATTTTGTTCAAATCAATCCAAAAAGGGCAATGAAAAAAAAGGCTATCTATCCATATGTTGAAATGAAAAACCTTATTAACGATTATGCTAGGGTTTTAGAACATACAGATAGGGAGCTTAGTTCTGGATCGAAATTCACAAATGGTGATGTGCTTCTCGCCAGAATTACACCGTGTTTGGAAAATGGAAAAACGGCCTTTGTCGACTTTCTTGAGAAGGACCAGTTAGGTTGGGGCTCTACTGAGTTCATAGTTTTAAGGACGTATGATGGAATTCCCAATGAATTTGCATACTTCCTTGCTCGTTCCGAGTTATTCAGGTCACATGCAATCACAAATATGACGGGATCATCTGGACGTCAGAGAGTGTCTGAATCAGGCCTAAAGAATTTTAGAATTGCACTCCCCCTTGATTTAAAACTGATTGTCGATTTTGGGAGGATTGCTAAAAGCGCTTTGGAATTAATGAAAAAGAACGATGATGAATCTAATCGACTAAAATCAATTAGAGATTCTCTTCTCCCAAAACTCATGTCCGGTGAGATTCGAGTGCCAGTAAAACAGTATTCACGAGTTCAAACCACCGACTTGCCTAAAGCCGCTGAGAGCAAAGAACAATACACTACTACCTGACCAAAGGAGGTGCAATATGGCCCTGTACACCACATCCTACACAGAGAGCGACCTCGAACAAGCCGCTCTGGAGTGGTTCGAAGAACTGAACTACAACAAAGCCTACGGACCGGAGATTTCACCCGAAGGTGAATATCCGGAAAGGCAATTCTATCAGGAGGTCATTCTAAAAGAACGCCTACGTGAAGCGCTTATTCGCATCAACAAACATCTACCTCGTGAAGCAATTGAAGAAGCGATTCGTATTATCGAAGTGCCTCGAAGCCCAAGTTTAATGATTAACAACAAAGCGTTTCAGAAAATGGTTACGGACGGCATTGATGTACAATACCGTATGACCAATGGTGACTATCCTACCGAGAAAGTTTGGTTATTCGACATGCATCCGGACCGTGTGGACAATAACGATTTTCTCGTTGTGAATCAGTTTACGGTAATTGAGAACCAAGTGGATAAGCGTCCAGATGTCGTGGTGTTTGTCAACGGCCTTCCGATTACGGTTTTAGAGCTAAAGAGTGCCTCCAATGAAGAAGTGGGAATCAGTGATGCGTACAATCAGGTGCAGACCTATAAGAAGGCCATCCCGTCTCTATTCACGTACAACTCCTTCATGGTGATCAGTGACGGGGTCAATGCCAGAGTAGGCACGCTGACGGCTGACGAGGAACGGTTTATGATGTGGCGCACCATTGATGGTGAGGACGTAGCCTCCTCCTCACTCCCGCAGCTCGAAGTGCTGATTAAGGGCATGTTCGAGAAAAGTCGTCTGTTGGACATCATTAAGCATTTTGTGTTGTTTCAGACGGATGGTGAACGTCTTTTCAAAATATTAGCCGGTTATCATCAGTACCACGCCACAAATAAGGCGATTGCTGCTACGGAAAGAGCAACGCTTGACGATGGTGACCGTAAGATCGGTGTCATCTGGCATACACAAGGCTCGGGCAAGAGTTTGTCGATGGTCTTTTACGCAGGTAAACTGGTTCTGACACTCGATAACCCGACGATTGTAGTTGTAACAGACCGTAACGATCTCGATGATCAGCTGTACGCTACGTTCAGCAAGTCGAAGGACCTGCTCCGTCAAACCCCACAACACGCCGAAGACCGCGACCACTTAAAACAGCTGCTATCAGTGGAATCAGGCGGTATTATTTTCACTACGGTTCATAAGTTTGCGCCTGAAGAAGGCGAATCGAAGTACCCTGTTCTCACAGATCGCCGTAATGTCATCGTTATGGCAGACGAAGCTCATCGCAGCCAATACGGCTTTCAAGCTGAAATGGTCGCATCGGATGATGAAGCAAAAATCAAGTATGGCTATGCGAAATACATGCGCGATGCGTTGCCGAACGCTTCTTATATTGGGTATACCGGAACGCCGGTAGAACTGACGGATAAGAACACCCCAGCTGTTTTCGGTGATTACATCGACATCTACGACATGACCCGGGCTGTGGAAGATGGCACGACCGTCAAGATTTACTATGAGAGTCGTATTGCACGGTTGGAACTATCGGATACTGAACGTCCAGTTCTCGATGAGGAGTACGAAGAAATCACCGAATATCAAGAGTATTCCCAGCAAGAGAAACTGAAGTCCAGATGGGCGCGTCTCGAGGCTCTCGCTGGTGCGGAGAAACGGGTCAAAAAGGTCGCCAAGGATATGGTCAATCATTACGAGCAGCGTAAAGGCGCCATGTACGGCAAAGCGATGATCGTTGTCATGTCACGGCGCATCGCCATTGATCTGTATAAGGAGATAATCGCCCTTCGCCCGGATTGGCATAGTGATGACGATAACGAAGGCAAAATCAAAATCGTCATGACTGGAAGCTCAAGTGATCCAGCCGAATGGCAGCCTTATATCGGGACAAAGCGGCGGCGGGAACACCTGGCCAAGAGGATGAAGGATTTGAACGATCCTCTAGAGATTGTTATCGTTCGCGATATGTGGTTGACCGGTTTTGACGTTCCGAGCATGAACACGATGTACATCGATAAGCCAATGAAGGGTCATAACCTGATGCAGGCCATTGCTCGCGTTAACCGTGTATTTCGCGACAAGCCGGGCGGCCTAATTGTAGACTATATCGGCATTGCGGATAAGTTGAAGTCGGCACTTCAGCAATACACAGAGAATGATCGCCAGACCGCGGGTATTGACACTGACCAAGCCATTGATTTTATGTTGGAGCGAATTCAACTCATCCGCGAGCAATTACATGGACATGATTTCTCCAAGTTCGCATCAGAGAAAGCCTCTGAACGGATGAAAGCTATCGTAGAAACAGTGGATTATGTGCTTGGACTTGGCGATCAAGGCAAACGTAATTTCGTAAACTGGACGACGGAGCTGGCTAAGGCCTATGCTTTGTGTGCCACGACTGAAGCCGCGGAGTCGGTCAATCTGGAAATCAGTTTCTATAAAGCCGTGAAATCGGGAATCGTTAAGATCATCACTACGGAGAACAAGAAGAAAACAACGAATGAGTTGGACGCTGAACTTAATCAACTGATCTCCAAGTCAATCATGTCCGATGAAGTTGTCGATATTCTCGAAGCGGTTGGTTTGCAAAAGCCGAACATCGCGATTTTATCGAATGAATTCCTCGAGCACGTTCGGGGATTGAAACAGAAGAATCTTGCGGTTGAATTGCTGAGAAGGCTCCTCCAAGGCAAGGTGAAGGCTGTTTCACGTACGAGCATTGTGCAGTCCAAAAAATTCTCTGAAATGCTTGAAGAAGCTATTCGTAAGTACAATAATCGTACTGTTGAGACAACGCAGGTTATAGAAGAGCTCATTCAGATGGCTAAAGAGATGAACGCTGCCGTTAAGCGCGGTGAAGATCTCGGGCTAATCAAGGAAGAAGTGGCCTTCTATGATGCACTTGCCTCAAATGAAGCAGCAAAAGAACTAATGGGAGATTTGGTTTTAAAGCAAATTGCGCATGAGCTTACTCAGGCCATTAAGAACAATATCAAGGTGGACTGGACGCTGCGTGAAAATGTCCGTGCTCAGATGAGGATTACGGTTAAGAGATTACTGAAGAAATACGGATATCCACCTGATCTTGAAAAAATGGCAATTGATTTGGTACTTCAACAGGCGGAGTTAATGGCACAGGCAGAGACAGAAGAATTTAAATACTAATGGACATCAGGCGTAGCTAAAACAGTATTAGCGACGCCTATTTTTTGGGGGTGATTGTATGGTAAGGATAAATAATATATTGGATCAATTATTTAAAAGAAAACAAGATGAAATCTTAAAGAAATCTTTGGTCTTTGAAATAGCCCAAAATCAGCATCCGGACACTACAAGGCCACCATTAGCAGAGATAAGAAGGTTATTCGGGAAACCTGATGAATGTTTTTCTTTTAGTATTGGGTCGCACCCTGATTTTTGCGATCTAAGGGATGATGAATTTCAATACCACTATATAGTCTCGATGTTCATTGATATTTCGGGCTCTACACGTCTTGGTTTAAAGTTTGATTTGCCAGAGGTGAGATTCTATAAAAATGCTATTTTAAAATCTGCGATTGAGATTTTTCAGGCTTTTGATGGACACATTCATAGGTTGCAAGGTGATGCGGTTTTTGCGTTTTTTGGACATAAAGGGATGAAAAAGGCAGATGCTATTATTAATGCTTTAAATGCAGCTTCATTAATGCAAGCATTTAACAAAACTACTTTAACTAACTTTTTCGAAGAAAATGGCCTTGAGCCCTTAAAGATTCGTATTGGTATCGATTTTGGTGATAATGAGAGTGTCCTATGGTCCAAATATGGTATTGGGGATACAACAGAAATTACTACAACTAGTATTCATACTGATCTTGCTGCAAAGTTACAATCAAGAGCGAATGGAAATAATATCATGATTGGTGAAAATGTATATACTTATTTAGATCTTCCTGAGTCATTTTTAGATGTGAAAACTTATCAGGAGAATTATCAAGTAGTTGAAGATAAGTATATTATTAAATCTCCCGCATACTCAATGCGATTGTTTAATTGGAATAAATATCTTAACCAGTTCTCATTCTTGCCTAAAGAGGGAGCAGATGTAATAACCTCGCCAGATCATTTTGAAATTAAGTGCTATGTACTATTTGATGGGAATGAAATTGAATATAGAAGTAACAGTTTTGCACTTGAAAAAGGCTTAAGACTGAAATATGTGTTAGAAACTAAGTTTGTTAAGCCGTCCTATATTAAATGGAGAGTAGAGAATACTGGAGAAGAGGCAACCAAAGAGGGGGCATTGTCATTCACAATGGATTCATATAACGATAGGCTGGAGTGTTACCAAACAACGAAATACAATGGACACCATAATATGGTATGCTCTTTGTTCCATAGGGATAATACGCTGATGGCAAAAGATAAATTTGGTATATACGTAAGTGACAATAAACAAGCTATCAAAAAATTAACACCTTCAAGTCAAATTCAACTCATGAGAGGTTAAAACTATTAAAAGCAAAGGGCTGTATACTTGGAATGGATGAAATTTGTCAAGGAGTATAAACAAAAGTATATACTAATTCTTCGACATATCTTTACACGATGCCTGATGATCTAAAAAAGCAGACTAATACTAAAGAATTCCGGTATGGGGTGAAATAGTGGATAATAACAAAGAGTTTGACTACCATAAACATAATTCAGTTTATATTAGTGATTATATAAAATTCGCTGATGCAAAAGCAGGGGCTGCATTGGGACTTAACGTCGCATTGGTTGGTTTTTTTGCAAAAACATTAAAGGACAGTTGGACGATTACAGCATTAAAGTTGTCTGACTTGTTTTTACTCATCGCTCTACTTTTTCTTATAATTTCCTTGTATTTTATCTTGTGGAGAATTCTTTGGCCTCGATATGTTAAAAGTACACAACTGTATCAATCATGGGGAGGGATAGGCTCCTTTGCAAATTTAGATGACTACTATAATTATCTTAAACAACAGCCTGAACAAAAGTTTCTTAAGGATATGGCTGCTCAGAATTATTCATTAGCCCAAGTGTGTATAAAAAAATACTGGAACTTTGAAAGAGCAGTTGTTTTCTTAACGACAGGCGCTATCTCAGGTGTTGCTGGTTGGATGCTTATATAACTTAAAAATTGGTATGTAACATAAATTCAGTTGAAGATTTCAGTACAATGATAAGGCGGAGGATTCGATGAAGCGTTTATTGAAAAAGTCGCTAAACCCAAGCGATCTCAGCAAGCTATTTCAAGCCGGACAGCTCACCCGAAGGGCAATCTATGGTAGTTTAGACCCTGAGGTTATCCGTGAGCATTTCTCCATTACTGATGTTGAGATTGGAGATAATGCAATCTTAGAAATACCAGGGGTAACATTCGTATTCGACCTAGAGGGATCTTCCGCCAACATCCGTGATCATGGTGAACGGGATTTCATCAATACATATGCTGAAATGTTTAGCAACCTGACTGGCATCATTTATCGTAATAATGGCATAGTGGAGAAATTTCCAGGGGATGGTATAAGCGCCCATTTTCTTAAACTTGAAAATGAGCAAAGTTTAGCTTCGTCTAGGTCTAGGGCGGCAACTGCTGCATACGAAATTCAAACATACATGAGTAGACTAGGTTATAAAGGGTTTCGAATTTGTATGTGGTCAGGGGAAACAACGGTAGCAACGACAATTGGAAATGAAATTCACCATGAACTCATTAGTGTTGGACATGGTGTAAATATGGCCCATAAGCTTGAAAAGATTGTTAAAGAGAACGGGTTCACTGTGGGAATGGACTACGAAATATCAATCCACTACAAGGGGAAAGCAAATAGGGCTATAAATCAACGTATTTTACCACATAACCTAATGACTCATGAGGTAAAACATTGGTATGGAGTAGTCTAATACTTTATTTTCTTAATACATCTCCGTTATTAATTAACTCAGTAAGCTAGTCTAAAACTTATTTTTTAAAAGCTAACGAATTTTCAACTCGAATATCCCGTTAAATCAACAACTCTAGTCTAATACTTTATTTTCACTGAACAATCTGAATGCGTTAAATATTGTTTGTAACTGCAAAATAAAGTTTGTAACTGATAAAAGAAGTTTGTAACTGCAAAATATAGATTGTCACTAAGGTTGCTCTGATGTGCTCAGGGCAACCTTTTTTCTTTGGGCTAGAATTTAGGCAGAGATTCATGCATGTTACGGCCTATATGCCCTTCTGACGCGTCTAACATCGAACAAAGGTTTTTTTTCATTGATCTATGTTTATGTGTGTTTCTGAGCATTACAGAGGGTTCTGAGGTCCATGCGGAAGCGGGAGCAATGTGGGAACGTATTAAGCTTAACCGAGGGGCGGGATATAGTTGTACATCCAAGTACGGATCCTTCAGCCAATTAGTCAAAAGCAGCCCAGATTTATTGGAGGTATTCATTGAATGTATGATGATATTGATAATCCATAGCGAACTTGCTCTCGTGCGGAAAATTCAAAAAGTTGATACGGGATTATGTATAAATCCCATAAATGATTTAACACTAACTTGGTGATTAAGAATGAGAGCAACCATAGCTAACAAACATCAAAATGCAAAGAACTGAAAAATAATAGTGGTGGTAATAGTATGGATAAAAATGAATCACTAGAGATAAGATTAATAGATTTAAAAGATTCGGAAAGAGTCTTTTATTTAATTGATAATTCAAGAGAACATTTAAGGAAATGGCTTCCGTGGCTTGATGAAACTGTAGAAGTGAAAAATACTGAAGAATATATAAAACTGAGTATTAAAGCAAAGGAACAAAACCTGGGCTTACAATTAGTAATTATGAACAGTGAAATTGTGGGAATTGTGGGCTTTAATTTAATTGATTGGCCCAATAAAACAGGGTATGTGGGTTATTGGCTTGGCGAGGAATATCAAGGAAATGGTATTATGCTGCATGTTGTCAAATCTTTGGTTACATATGCTTTTGATGAAAGGAAACTAAATCGTATCGATATACGGATTGCTGTGGAGAACATGAAAAGTCGAGCAATACCTGAACAATTGGGGTTTATAAATAAGGGAAGAATTCGGTAGGCAGAATGGCTCTATGGCCATTATGTTGATCATATTGTGTATGGCATGTTATCTGAAGATTGGAATAGGGGAACGTAATAAAGCAATTGCAAGATGAAGGTCACTTCACTGTGATGGTCTAAAGAGTCAAAATTAATACAAATAAATTAACGAAAGAGAACAGTTCTTGTGAGCTGTTCTTTTTTGTTTGTCAAACTAGGAAGTTGCACTGCAAATACGCTGTCGGTATGCGCTGATGACGAATGTACTTAACTTAGTAAAAGAGTAAGAAAATTAGGCTCATTCGCATGTTGACATACCCCATGGGGGTATAATATGATTAAATCAACAAAGAACATACCCCTTAGGGGTATGTGTAAAAATTGATGAGGTGAATGTTATGGCTAACGAACAAACAACGTTACAGATAAACGGAATGACCTGCGCTGCATGCGCAAATCGTATTGAGAAAGGTCTCAATAAATTGGAGGGTGTGACGAAGGCAACGGTCAATTTCGCTCTGGAAACGGTTAGCGTTGAGTTTAATGCCTCTACGGTAACGCTTGAAGCCATGCAACAGAAAGTAAAACAACTAGGGTATTCGGCTGATCTGAAGAAAGAGCAAGGAGATACTGGGTCGAACAAAGAGCATATCCAGGTCCAAAAGCTTAAATTCTTTGCCTCGGCTGTTCTGTCTCTGCCGCTGTTATGGGCGATGGTCGCACATTTCTCGTTTACTTCGTTTATCTGGTTGCCAGATGTGCTTATGAATCCATGGATTCAGTTTGCGCTTGCTACTCCAGTGCAGTTCATCATCGGCGGGCAGTTTTATGTAGGTGCATATAAAGCACTGCGAAATGGTTCTGCCAACATGGATGTACTGGTTGCGCTAGGAACATCGGCTGCTTACTTCTACAGCCTCTACATGACGATTGAATCGATAGGCCACGGCGCGCACATGGTCGAACTGTATTATGAAACGAGCTCGATATTAATTACGCTTATCCTTCTAGGGAAACTTTTTGAAGTTAGAGCCAAGGGTCGTTCTTCAGAAGCTATCAAATCACTCATGGGTTTGCAGGCCAAGACAGCACTTGTCATTCGAGACGGCGTTGAACTCGAGTTACCTATCGAGAACGTGCTGGTCGGTGACGTGATTATCGTTAAACCAGGCGAGAAAATCCCTGTTGACGGTATCGTTCTAGAAGGCCTCTCTTCGGTAGATGAGTCCATGCTTACAGGAGAGAGCTTACCAGTAGAGAAAAAGGTAAATGACACGCTTATTGGAGCAACGATCAACAAAAATGGTGTACTTCGTATGCAGGCGACGAAGATTGGCAAGGAAACCGCGCTTGCGCAAATCATTAAGGTCGTTGAGGAAGCGCAAGGCTCCAAGGCGCCGATCCAACGGGTTGCGGATAGAATCTCGGGCATCTTTGTTCCAATTGTCGTAGGGATTGCTGTCTTGGCATTCCTTATCTGGTACTTCTTCGTTTCACCTGGAGACTTCGCTGAGGCGCTTGAAAAGGCTATAGCGGTTCTCGTAATTGCCTGCCCTTGCGCACTTGGTTTAGCAACGCCAACCTCTATTATGGCCGGTTCCGGTCGAGCGGCAGAGCTGGGTATTCTATTTAAGGGCGGCGAGCACCTAGAGTCGACGCACCGTCTGCAAGCCGTGATACTGGATAAAACCGGAACGGTAACGAAGGGAAAACCGGAACTTACGGATGTGCTCGTCGAGAAAGCTTTTGAAGAAGATCAATTTTTATCTTGGGTTGGTGCAGCCGAGAAAAACTCCGAACACCCATTGGCTGAAGCGATTGTCACAGGGATTGAAAAACGAGGCTTTTCTCTTCCGCGGACGGAGTCATTCGAGGCTATTCCGGGTTATGGTATCCGTGCCGTTGTAGAGGGTCATGAAATTCTCGTGGGAACCAGAAAGCTCATGGCACAGTTCAAGGTAACCGCTGTAGAGGCTCTTGAAGACATGGAGAGATTTGAAAGTGCGGGGAAAACTGCGATGCTGGTGGCCATTGATCATCAATACGCGGGAATGGTCGTGGTCGCGGATACAATAAAAGATACTTCAAAATCGGCAGTCGCGAAATTGAAGCAACAAGGCCTTCAGGTTGTTATGATCACAGGCGATAATGAACGTACTGCACAAGCTATCGCACGAGAAGTAGGTATAGATAGCGTTCTCGCCGAGGTTTTACCCGAGGGTAAAGCCGAGGAGGTCAAGAAGTTACAATCCACAGGTCTTAAGGTAGCAATGGTTGGAGACGGGATTAATGACGCACCAGCCTTAGCTACAGCCGATATTGGTATGGCAATCGGTACAGGGACAGATATAGCGATGGAAGCTGCCGATGTAACGTTGATGCGCGGCGATTTAAATAGCATTCCAGACGCTATTACAATGAGCCATAAAACCATGGCGAACATCAAGCAGAATTTGTTCTGGGCATTAGCTTATAACATTATCGGTATTCCGATAGCTGCCGCAGGCTTCTTAGCCCCTTGGCTGGCAGGTGCAGCAATGGCGCTTAGTTCCGTGTCTGTTGTCCTGAATGCTTTGCGATTACAGCGTATCAAACTATAAACAACACAAACTTTAGAATAGAGTTGAAGAGATATGAAAACAACATTGAATGTCCAAGGAATGTCTTGCCAGCATTGCGTGAACAGCATTGAAGGTGCGCTTAAGACGAAGGGTGTCACAGCTAAAGTAGATCTGGCTGCTAATCAAGTAACGGTCGAATTCGACGAGAACAAAATCTCGGTCGCTATTGTGAAAGAGACGATTGAAGAGCAAGGGTACGACATCGTATAAATCAAAGAAGTGAGGCGTTGGGGATGAAAACAAACATCGATCTGTATACAATTCCGACATGCAGTGATTGTAACTATGCTAAACGTTTCTTTAAAGAACACCAGATTCCATACACCGAATACAACTGCGAGAACAATGTGAGCTATGCGCAAGAAGTTTTGCGACTAACCGGGAAACAGGTTGTTCCGACTCTTGTTATAAACGATAAAGTGTACGTTGGGTTTGCCGAGAATTTGGTGGCAATTAAGCAGCAGCTAGGGCTTTCCTAAACAACGCAAACCAAATGGGATGGGAATAACCCGTCCCTTATGGTTTCGAATGAAGTCCCATTGCAGTTGATTTTACTTCAATCAGAGGTGGATATCTTGGGGGATAAGACCAAAATTGCAATAAGTGCTCCTATTCAAGTGGGTGGCAGTTTATTCACATCGGAGCAGCTTTCACAAATTGGAACCATCGTCGGAGCGGATGCAAAAATTGAGATGACCACGTTCAAACAGCTCTACGCTGAAGTACCGATCGAACGGCGGGATGCAATAAAAGAGGGGCTTGAACTTCAGGGCTTGGAAGTTTATCCTGCCGGGTTCGCTACGAAAAGTTTAATTGCCTGCAATTTTTGCAAAGGTGCCGAAGAAGCGAGTCTGAGTGCCGCAAAAACGTTAAATAAGGCGATAGCCGGTATAGAAACGCCTATGCCGTTAAAGGTCGGCTATGCGGGTTGTGCGCTAGGTACAAGCGAGCCGCTACTGAAAGATATCGCGGTCGTCAAAATGCGCGATACCTTTGACATATACGTTGGGGGAGAGCCAAAGGGAATTAAAACTGCCATTGCCAAGCAGCTCCTAACCGGTTTAACGGAAGAACGTCTCGTTCCAGTCGTTACCGCTATCATCGATTTCTATAAAACACATGCAAAAGGGAAGGAGAAGTTCAGCAAGTTCGTGAATCGTGTTACACTTGAACAACTACAGCAGGTCGCAAACAAACATTAAAAATGATACGACGTAAAACCCCGGTCAAATCGACCGGGGTTTTACGTTATTCAGTCGACGATTCAGCAAGATTCAACGTTGCCTCCGCTATGGACTTCGTCAATGCATCCATCGGTAACTTCAGCATCGTGCCGTGTCCCACCGCGAGAAGGGTAGGAGAATATTCAATCAGCTTGCTGGCACTTTTCAGCGCGGTTATTTTGCTCCAGGTTCCCTTGGATGGATACGGGAATGTCGGCCGTAATTGACCCGCAACTGCGATTCCTCCCTCGATTTGAAAAGCGTCACCGGCAATTAAATGACCATTACGTGTATCAAAGAAGGCCATCGATCCAGGCGTATGCCCTGGCGCATCTAGTGCCAATAAGGAACCGATTCGATCTCCTTCATGGAGCAGAATATTCGGCCTCGTTTGGACGTTTTTAGGGATTGCGCCGCGGACTGGAGAATTCGACTCTTCTGGATTCAATGAGAGGTCTCCTAATAGCAGGCGAGATTCTCTTGCCGAAATGTAGACGGCGAGATTCGGTAATGCTTGTTTCAGAGCATCAAGAGAACCTACGTGATCATGATGAACATGGGTCAGAACAACCTTAGTAATAGGCTTCCCTATCTGTACAGAGGCTTCAAGGATTTCCTCTGCGCAACCAGGGATTGACGTATCGATTAAAGTTAATTCCTCGTCTTCCTCCACGAAATAACAATTTACAGACAGGGATTCCTTATTGAAAAAAGTCAATTGATACAATGTATCTTCAATTTCAAGACGCATGACTTAACCCCCTCATACTGTTTTTGATACCGTGCTTATCTTAATTATAAATGATCCTTCTTTTGGATAATGATACTAAATTCAAGGGACCCTAAGAACAAAACGTGACAGCTCAACAATAACCTCGATATAATGAGAAAACATAATGCGGTTTTTATAGGAGGGTACTTAGTGACTGACCATAAAAAATCCCCACCTACACCAAGATGGGTGAAGATACTGTTTACTGTTGCCATTGTTTTGATTCTTCTATTTGTAGTTTTAAAGCTTACGGGCATTGGTGGAGAGCATGGGCCGGGGCGCCACCTCTCGGAGAATGATTCTTTGAATTACACATCACCTGTTGAACGGCAACTGATAAAGTCATGATGATGACTCAAGGCATTCGCAAATTTACACTTACTGTGCATATCACTACATCAGTAGGTTGGTTGGGAGCAGTTGCTGTGTTTTTAGCTCTTGCGACTACTGGGCTTATTAGTGAGAATGATCAGTTGGTTCGATCTTCTTATATCGTCATGGATGTTATTACAAAATCTGTTATTCTCCCCTTAAGTATTGCCTCACTTATAAGCGGGGTCATACAATCCTTAGGCACGAAGTGGGGGATATTCCGACACTATTGGGTAGTGGTGAAACTTATTCTAACAATCATTGCTGCGATTGTTTTGATTCTTCAGCTTGAACCTATAAGTTACATAGCAGCTCAAGCTTATGGTTCACCCTTAACGAGTGGTAGTTTTCACGAGGTTAGACTCTCGCTGGTTGTACACGCGGTTGGAGGAATCGTGGTGCTGCTATCAATCATCGCATTATCTGTATTCAAACCACGAGGGATTACGCGATATGGTTGGAGGAAGCAATTAGAACAGGAACGGAGTTAAATCGGTCATATGATCTCACGCTGATATGTAAATGCCATAACTTAAGACCAAAAAAACGATGGAACCCTATAGGAGTTCCATCGTTTTTTGTCCGAGGAAAATACAGTTGACTTGATCGCTGAAGTTAAGCTCCCATGAAAATTAAAACTTGGCTGCTGTAAAATGACAATAGAAAAGAAGACCGCTGTTTTGATCTTTTTTAAGTGGGGCAGCGCTCGGATATAGAGATATAGATTAACTTTGAGAGATTAAGAGACTTCAGAAATACTTACTGAATATCCTAAGTTCTCTAGCCGTCGAACGGCGTACTTTACAATAGATTGTTGTTTCTGCTTGTCAAAGTAGTCTTCGCCTAAATCTACATATAACTCTTTACGAGTTAAGAGATAGAAGGCAATCCTCAACATCGCATGTGCCACATTAATTGCTGCCCGTTTTTTACCCTTTCGTGCTGCTGTACGTCTATACATGGCACCAAGGTAATTTTTAGAGGCTGCAACCTATAAAGTTTCAACGCTTGAAATTATCAATGCCAATCATCTTACGAACACTCAGCTTCTGATTGGCCAAAAACTAATAATTCCTAATGCTATCAGCAGCACTACGCAAAACAGTGTTGTTGCTAAACCAGTCAACGAGATCACATATGTAGATTATTTAATTCAAAGTGGTGATACCTTCTGGAATATCGCGATAAAACATGGGATCCCAATGCCTGAATTGATACCGATTCATACAATCCCAACAACCACAACTCCAGGACCTCAATATGGGGAGAACTTGGATTGGTTTCAAGCGGCTCAGTATTTATTTCCGATCAATAAAATTGCGACCGTGACTGATTTAAGTACTGGAGTTCAGTTCAAAGTGAAGCGGGTGATGGGAGAGATCCATTCCGATACGGAGCCCTTAACTGTAGCAGATGCAGCTCAAATTAAGGCTGTCTGGGGTGGAAGTTATTCTTGGAAAACAAGAGCGGTAATCGTCACTGTTGATAATAGGCGGATTGCGGCTTCCATGACATCAATGCCGCATGGGGAAGACTTCATGAAGGATAACGATTTCGTTGGACATTTTGATATTCACTTTAAGAATAGTTTGCGTCATGCCGACGGTAAGCTGGATTTGCTACACCAAGCTGAAGTATCAAGAGCTGCCGGTATAAAATAGGAAGCATAAGCCTTCGTTAACGATAAAATGTCGTTCCGATGGCTTGGCCTTTATTCGAATAATTAGGGGGCCGACTAGCTCAAGCTATTTAAGAAAGGATGAATCCGGGTGAAACAGATTTTAGTTGTTGAAGATGAGCCGAAAATTCGAGATGTCGTCACTTCTTACCTGAAAAAGAATGGATTTAATACCTTAGAAGCCGAGACAGGAAAAGAAGCTCTACATACGCTTTACAAAGAGACCATTGATCTCGTAATTCTAGATTTAATGCTTCCCGACATGAGCGGAGAAGAGGTTTGTAAGCAAATCAGGCAAACGAGTTCCATCCCTATACTTATGCTTACGGCAAAAGTATCCCAAGACCAACGACTTGAAGGGCTTTCACTTGGGGCCGATGACTATCTTACAAAGCCATTCGATCCTCGTGAGGTAGTAGCTCGAGTGAGGGCGATACTCCGTCGTTCAGATGACACTCAGCTGTTAGCGGATCGAATCAGTTTCCAGAACGGTTATTTGATTAGATTCTCTGCAGCACAAAGTTCTCGTCCAGTCTGAACCAATTAGTTTAACCCCCAACGAGTACAAGTTACTGCTTGCGATAGCGAAACATCCCCAACGCCCTTTCACGAGGGAACAGTTGATCGAAATGGTTTGGGGATATGACTTTGATGGCGACGTAAGAACCGTCGATCAGCACATCAAGAACTTAAGACAGAAGATTGAGCCTGAACCACGAAATCCTCTGTTTATTGTTACGGTTTATGGGGCTGGTTATCGGTTCACAGGAGGTGCCCCGTCAAGTGCGTCTACATAATAAATTGGCAGCGATCCTCATTGCTATGGCAGCCATTATATTAGTGTTGTCTACGGTGAGTACGTTATTGAGCATTCATTACCATCTTCGATTATTTAATCACCAACAGCCGCTCCATTCGATGATGGTTGACGAAGCGAATTTCCCTGCATTTGATTTTCATCTAGAACAAGCTCTTGTACAATCTACGCTGCTTACCTTCATCGGTTCTCTGATGATCGCAGTGTTAATCGGTTTTTATGTAGCGCGGCGCATTTCTTCTCCTTTAGTTGAGATGAAGGGGATCGCAGAAAGAATGATCACCGGGGAATGGAACTCTCGGGCAAATGTCAAAGGGAAAGATGAACTTGCACAATTGGCCTCTTCGCTCAATGGGCTTGCCGAACAATTACAAGTCCAAGAGCAGCTGCGGATCAACATGTCTCAAGATGTAGCTCATGAGTTAAGAACTCCATTAGCGACATTAAAAAGTCACATGATTGCCCTTGAAGACGGAATATGGGAGCCCACCCCTGAACGAATACATGCGTGCTACGAAGAAATTGAACGATTAATTTCATTAGTTGCAGAACTTGAAGAACTGAATTATATGGATTCCCCCGAGTTTCGTCTTCAGCTTGAGAAACAGTCGCTGGCCCCAGCAATACATAAAGCTAATGACATCGTAGCGGCAGCATTCCTGAATAAAGACGTACGCTTAAATATCATGCTTGTACCTAATGTAAATATTCAGATGGACTTTAATCGAATAATACAAATTCTCGTCAATATCCTGACGAATGCGTTGACACATACGCAAATAGGCGGTCAGGTCGATGTGAGAGCGGAAATACAAGGGGAATACGTCATAATCGACATTCATGATTCCGGTCCAGGGATAGCCTCTGAGGATCTACCTTACATCTTCGAGCGTTTCTATCGTGGAGACAAATCAAGGAACCGAAAATCAGGTGGAAGCGGAATTGGCCTCGCTATTGTAAAAAAGCTCGTCTTAGCTCATAAAGGTGCAATTTGGGTTGAAAACCACAACGGAGCATTATTCCATATTAGATTGCCTATCATAGATAATCAGCCTGCTCATTAAATAAAGAGCAGGCTTTATTTGATAGCTAAGGACTTTCACACAAGCTCTGGACTCATAAAGGGATCTTTTGAAACAACTAACCCGTCTTTATGAAAGGATTCTAATTTTTATAGAGCAGGACTTCGACACGAAAACTCGAATCCTACTTCTAGCATAAAAAAACCACATACCTTGCCGAATTCCGTAAGGAAACGGGGGATCCATTTTGGGTGAATTAATCTGGTAATAAGAGATTATAGGGAACCTTCAACCGAACCCCTCAGCTAACCTCGTAGGCATCGAAGGGAGAACAAATCGTTTTATGAAAGTGCTTGCATCTCTGTTAGGGGCCATCATGTTATTTACGTTTGGTGCATCAAGTGTTTTTGCTGATATGTCTGAGTTAAGGCATGCAACCAGTAAAGTTGTAGGAACTCCATACAAATGGGGCGGAACTACGACAGAAGGTTTCGATTGTTCGGGATTCATTCTATACATATTCAAACAGTTCGATGTAAAGCTGCCGCGCGTCTCCAAAGCACAAGCGAAAGTAGGCACCGCGGTTGAAAAAGATCAGCTGCGCGAAGGAGATCTCGTTTTCTTCAATACGGATGGAAAAGGGATTTCCCATGCTGGAATTTATGTCGGAAATGGTGAGTTTGCTCACTCTTCTAGTAGTAAGGGTGTAACAATTAGCAAGTTGACTGATACATACTATGCGAAAAGATATGTGACCGCTCGTCGTGTCGTTACGGGTCAAGACTATACAAACATGGTTAATGACGAACATTAATTCGGTTGATTAATAACAAAGGGATAATTCCTATCACGGAATTGTCCCTTTTGTGTTGCCCAAAAGTTAAATTCCTTGAACGATGTCGTCTACACGGCTTCTACATAAGTCTTGGTTATAATGAAAGTATGAGATCAGGGATAATGCGATACTCCAACAGAAGGGATGTACGAAAAATGAAGAAAAAGCTAATGATCCTTAGTTTTGCAGCGCTTCTTGTTTTAAGTGCGTGCGGCCAACAATCAGCGACTACTGACCATAATAGTCATCAATCCATGAACCATTCAGGAACTGGTGAGGTACCAGAAGGATTAAAGGTAGAAGCAAATCCTACCTACAAAGTTGGAGAAGAAGTTGTCATTCATGCTGAACATATGCCTGGTATGGATGGTGCGAAAGCAACAGTTGTCGGTGCGTATGACACAACAGTCTATAGTGTGTCTTATACTCCGACTACCGGTGGTGAAAAGGTTACCAATCACAAATGGGTCATTCATGAAGAAATTAAGGATGCGGGCAGTGAGCCGTTTCAAGCGGGAGATACAGTTACGTTAGATGCGGAGCATATGGAAGGCATGAAAGGTGCAGAAGCCACAATTGACACTGCCGAAAAGATGACAGTATACATGGTCGACTACACGCCAACTACAGGTGGAGAAGTTGTGAAGAACCATCAATGGGTTGTTGAGAGTGAGCTTGGGAAAAACTAAGGATAAACAAAATTGGAGGCCTTTAGGGGCCTCCGTTTTATATGGTTTTTGGCGAATTTTAACGCATTTTTGGCAAGATCCCAACGGCTCTTGCGGCTGCCGCGCTCTTTTGGACAAAATCGACAGGATCGTCAATCGATTCCCAGTGAATATACTTGAAGCAGTTGCTTTGGAACAGCCAGTGATTGTGAATAGCTGTTACCTTAATACCGCGTTTACGAAGCTCAGTAACAAAGGGGTTTATTTCTTTTTCTAATATGACGGTTTCTCCAAGGTTTAACGTCCGGCCGCGCGAATCTTTCGATTCCACGGATAGGGCGAACGGTAAAGTTAACGGAGAACGGCTTCTACGACCTAAGATCTTTACATTCAAATTCCGCAGTGTTTGGACGACACAAGCACCATTTGTCACGCTACCAGTGCCCCCAATTATACGAGCTAGACGATCACAAAGATTGGTACCCATATAAACTTAACCTCCCTTCATTTTGCTAGATTAATATATGAAATAAGGAGTCTACTGTCCGTGCTATAAACTAGTGGATTATAAAAATATGTAGTTGTGCTAAGGGAAATTTAGAGGCTTAGTAGGATTTTTAGATGAGGCGAACAAAAAGTTGAAGGCCTCAGATCAAGATCTAATGAACCTGCGGAATCAGATCATCTCAATTGAAGAATGTTCCGCTACTTGGCGATTAGGAGAGTCTCGTGCTGCAGACTCACCTCTTAGTTTTTTAACGTCATATAATAGTGTGAGGTCCTATATGTACTCCATTACTACCCGAAAATTCAGGGGTTGGTTGATATATTCCAAATTACCGATTTTAGTTACAAACTATATTTATCGGTCGGAAAATTGTCAGTTACAAACTTTAGTTTTAATTCATGATAGAAGAACTCTTACTTATCAATAAACCCAAGTTACAAAGTATATTTAACGCTTTCAAGAGCAACCTTTTTTATTGTCTCCGCCAGTCTAGCGACGTAGTGGCTGTGACGACCGCTTCTTTGTCCGCATTCATCATTCCGTCACAATCTAATGGCCATAATCGGCTGATGCCATAAAAAAAGTAAACGCATGCCCCGATCATTCGTATGAATAACCTAAGCTTCACTGAAATTGAATCGGTTAAACCATTCATTCATGATCGTAGGAGGTCAATCAGCTTGTCAGTAGAAATAGTCGTCTTACTTTTGCTCATCGTATTAAATGCTTTCTTCGCCGCTTCCGAAATCGCGCTCATCTCTCTCAATGACACGAAGATCAAAACGATGGCGGAAGCGGGACATAAGAAAGCGAAAATGTTGGTCCATCTCTTAAACGAACCCTCACGGTTTTTAGCGACGATACAGATTGGTATTACATTGGCCGGATTTTTGGCCAGTGCGTTTGCGGGCGAGTCGTTCGCAGGCGTGCTCGCGACCGCTCTATTCGAAGCGGGAGTGCCGCTTTCGATCGAAGTATTGGAGACGATATCGCTTGTCATCATTACGCTGGTGTTGTCCTATTTCACGCTCGTATTCGGCGAATTGGTCCCGAAACGTCTAGCGATGCAAAAGGGCGAAGCGATCGCCATGTTCGCGGTAACGCCGCTTACGCTTCTCCTCAAAGTTGCTTCACCTTTCGTCAAATTGCTCACCTTGTCCACGAATATGACGGTACGGCTCTTCGGCGTAGACCCGGATGCCAATAAAGAAGAGGTCACGGAGGAAGAAATCCGCATGATGCTCGATGTGGGCAAAGAGAGCGGCGCGATCCAGGAAACCGAGAAGCGCATGATCAATAATATTTTCGAATTCGATAATAAGACGGTCTCGGACATTCTGACCCACCGCACGAGCGTAATCAGCATTCCGGTAACGATATCGCTCCAAGAGTTGGCTGTGATTGCGCATGAAGAGAAGTATTCCAGACTTCCCGTATATGAGGAGCATATCGACAATATCGTAGGCATCCTGCATACCAAAGACCTGATTCCTTTCATCCAGCAAGCGAACTCGGATGAATTTGATTTGAAAGCCATTATGCGCACGCCGTATTTTGTGCCCGAGAACAAACCGATCGATGAATTGCTTAAGGATCTGCAGACGAATAAGGTTCATATGGCGATTGCTATTGACGAGTACGGCGGTTTGGCGGGGATTGT
Organism: Paenibacillus phyllosphaerae; assembly: GCF_014192105.1. Taxonomy (GTDB): domain Bacteria; phylum Bacillota; class Bacilli; order Paenibacillales; family Paenibacillaceae; genus Paenibacillus_Z; species Paenibacillus_Z phyllosphaerae. The sequence goes on from NZ_JACHXK010000009.1 coordinate 46,211, forward strand.
GACGATCGAAGATTTGCTGGAGGAGATTGTAGGTAATATTTTCGATGAGCATGATGAAGATAATAAAGAGATTGAACGGTTAGATGACGCGACCTATATCATCAACGGAATGGTTTCATTGCGAACGGTGAATGAGGTACTGGGCATTACTCTTCCCGTCGAGGAGTACGACACGCTGAGCGGATTTATTGTCGGCCAGTTAGGTTCCATTCCGAGAAAAGGGGATCGGCCGGTTATTGAATTCGAAGGCGCGGTCTTCCAGGTGGAAGAGGTAGAGGCCAAACGAATCGGGAAAATCAGAGCGTCCCGAGTCTCGTAGGGCTGACTGCACGAATCCGAGCGCATGACAAAAATAAAGCAGGCTCTTGTCCAATCGGGCAAGAGCCTGCTTTTTATCAAAATATAAGATTTATAAGTTGCACACTTATAAATCATCTTCTATTTCTCCGGAATGAAACGGTTAACCTACGTTTGTTTTCGTATCGTTGTGGAAACATTCGTCGGAACAGTAACCTTTGTGCGTCTCTTGGCAATCCTCGCACACCAGATGCTGATGGTGGCACAGGTCGTCCGCACAGTTGACGTACACATCGGTAGGGGCGTCGCAGTGGTGGCACTTGCCGACCGTGATATCCTCATCCGTCTGATTAACGCGAACCGAGACGCGCTCGTCGAACACGTACATTTTGCCGTCGAACAAACGGCCTTGCACTTCCGGATCCTTGCCGTAGGTGGCGATGCCGCCTTCCAGCTGGGCAACGTCGGTGAACCCTTCATTCAGCAGCACGCCGGTCAGCGTCTCGCAACGGATGCCGCCCGTGCAGTAAGTCAGAATCTTCTTATCCTTGGCATCCTTGAGGTTCGTCCGGATCCATTCCGGGAATTCGCGGAACGATTCTACCGTAGGGCGGATCGCATTGCGGAAGTGTCCGAGATCGTATTCGTAATCATTGCGGCCATCGACAATGATGACGTCTTCCTGCTGCAGCTGCTCATAAAATTCCTTCGGCGACAGACGCTTGCCGCTTAAGACGTTCGGATCGAGCGGAGTGTCGTATCGCAAGGTGACGAGCTCCTTCTTCGGGCGGACGAACAGCTTCTTGAAGGCATGTCCTTCGTGCTCGTCGATCTTGAATACCATATCGTGAAAATAAGGATCTTGGCGCATGTGGGCGATGTACGCATCCGTCTGCTCTACGGTACCCGACAGCGTGCCGTTGATCCCTTGCTCGGCGATCAGGATTCTTCCCTTGACGCCCAGTTCTTTGCAGAAAGCAAGATGCTCTTGGGCATATGTCTCATAATTCTCGATCGTGACATATTTATAATATAACAAAATGCGATAAGGCTTGTGGTTCTCCATGTCGATTCTCCTGACTTGTCTATATTCATTGGATAGTGATAGTGCCGGGTTACGGCGCGGCTGCCCGGATACGATACACGCATTTTTGGCCTGCGCTCGCCAAGCATTCGGTGCGTGTTACCTCGGCCTCTAACAAAGCTTCGAATAGCTGCAGCTCGCAGGTGCAAGCATGATTATAGGTGCGTGCCACTTGGTAGATCGGGCAATTGTACTCGGTCAATTCATACTCGTGGTCGCCGTGCTTCCTCCACGTCGCCATATAGCCGTTACGATGCTGAAGGGCGGTTAAGGCAGCCACTTTATCTTCGAGCTGCTTGCCGTGCAGTTCGGCCTTATACCGTTTCTCTAGAGAGGCTTGGCGAAGATCGAACAAATGATTGACCTGTATCTCGCTGGAATCGCCTTCGAGCTCCGATAATAATTCCAAGGCAACCGTGTGGTACTTCTTCGGGAAAAAATCATCCGCCTTCTCCGTCAAGCGATAGACTGCGGCGGGTCGTCCCATGGGAAGCCGAACGGTAGAAGAGGCAATTAATTCATCCCGCTCAAGCGCCGACAAATGGCGGCGGACGGCCATACCGGTAATAGCCAGCTCTTCGGTAATGGCTTTGATGCTGAGCTCGCCGCTGGTCTTAAGCATCAACATGATCTTCTCGCGTGTCGAAAGATCGAGTTCTTCTGAAATCAAACGGCCTTCATCTCCTAGGTGGTGACCGTTATACGCCAGTGCCACAAAAGGTGCGTTGCTTCAAACATTATATACAAAATAGTTAAATAAGTATATTATACAGCATGCGAATTTTGTTGGTTATTCGTCCAATCCTGGCAGGATGAAACCTAGACCGAACCAGTGAACAGTGCTATAGTCAACTGAACGCACTTGTCGGATGATCGATAGGAATCGCACGCGCGGAGGATCCGGAAGCGGGATCCGCGCGAAGGCATCGGAAGGATGCCGGATGAATCGTTACGTATGGGAGATGAATGTGATGGAAGCTTTTTTACGCACAATCTATGACGAATCGCACATTAAAATAAATGAGCCTCTACGGAATTACGCGTATACCAAAATAGGCGGATCTGCGGATGTCCTCGTGTTCCCGGTGAACGAAGAACAGGTGCAGCAGACCCTTCAATATGCAGATCTTCACGAGATACCGGTTACGATTCTAGGCAACGCGTCGAACGTCCTCATCCGGGATGGCGGGATTCGGGGCATCGTGATGAATCTCACGTTAATGAACGGCATCGAGCGGCAAGGCAACAAGGTCATCGCCAAAGGCGGAGCGTCGCTGATCGAGACATCGCGCTTTGCCTTAAGCCATACGCTTAGCGGGCTGGAATTTGCTTGCGGCATACCCGGCACGGTCGGCGGAGCGGTCTACATGAATGCGGGAGCCTATGGAGGCGAGGTCTCCGACGTGATCGACCATGCCGTAGTCTTGACGGTGGCCGGCGAAAGACGGATTTTGTCCAAGGATGAACTGGGGCTCGAATACCGGAATAGTGCCGTGGCCAAACAAAATCTCATCGTGCTTGAAGCAACCTTCACGCTTCGGCCAGGCGTTCGCGAAGAGATGGAAGCCAAGATGAACGAACTGACCTTCCTGCGCGAATCGAAGCAGCCGCTCGAATATCCGTCTTGCGGAAGTGTATTCAAGCGTCCGCCGAATCTATTTGCCGGCAAACTAATCCAAGATGCGGGACTGCAAGGCGTGCGGATCGGCGGAGCGCAAGTGTCGACCAAACATGCCGGGTTCATCGTCAATGTGGGGGAGAGCACGTCGGATGATTACTTGTCCGTCATCCGTTTGGTGCAGCAGAAGGTCAAAGAAGCATTCGATGTTGAGCTGCAGATGGAAGTGAAGGTCATCGGGGAAGACGAATAGGTAATAGAGGCGAGGTGAGCTAAGTGAGCTAAGTTCGCCCGCCTAATAACGACAAACGGCCTCCATGCGGAAGGCCGTTTTCTTTGCGTACGCCCGGCAGAGGCATCGGGGCTAACGATACGATACCGTGGCAGAGCGTCTATCCTAAGCGACTATTGGGCGATTTTCCATTGCTGCTTAATCATATCTTTCACTAGTGCGGCCGCTTGCACCTTCTCATGCAGCTGCGGCGAGATGATGATGTCATACTGCCCGTTCAACAGGCAGGCCTTCAATTCTGCAACGGTGTTGCACGACTGATGCAGGCGGTTCATCACGCAGCCGTATTGAAGCGGGTGATGGGTGTCGCTGCCGGCAACGACGGGCAGGCCGATCTCCGACGCGAGTACGGCGACGCGCTCCTGCATGCCGAGGCCATACTTATGCAGATCCTTGCCGTTCAGATCGAAGCAATCGAGACGGCGCAGTTCTTCGGCCGGCAGATGGTGAAGCGGCGTGCTCTCCCGATGGGGATGGGCGCCGATGCGCAGGAGCGGAAGCGTGTCGCAATAGTCGAGCAAGTCGCGGATGCCGATGAACGTATGCTCTTCGACATGGGCCGTGAGCCGGGCGCGGAGGGCGCGGATCGCTTGGCGCGGACCGATCATCAGCAGATGGCCGATTTCCTGCACATCGATCTCGATGCCGGGGAACACTTTGAACCCTTCAATATCGTAATAGTCGTGCACATAGTCGTAGCGGGCGTCGAGCTGATCGTACAGGTCATTAAAATTTCGCGTGTTAAAATGCTCCGTCAGCGCAATCGCGTCCAGTCCGCTGAGACGGGCGTATTCGATCATTTCGCGGAAGCGGATCGGGTCGAAGTCGGTCTTCTTGGCGAGTTTGCCATGGGTGTGCAGATCAATATTCATCGTTAGGCTCCATTCCTATTATGAGATGTTAGAGAGGGAAAATCCGGCCGAGGGTGAACAGGGCCGCCACGAACAGAACCGAGACGGCGATGAACAGGTAGTCATGCCGCTCGATACGCAGGTAGGCCAGCTTCAGCTTCTTGGCCTGTGAGCTGGTCATCGCGTACGTGAAGCCTTTCACTTCGAGCGCCTCGACGGTCGTTCTAGTCCGCTTGGCCGTATTAAGAATGAGCGGATAGAAGGCAATGACCGTAATTTTGCCCATGTAGACGAGATAACGCCACTTGAGCAGCCCCTTGTTGCGCGGCGTACGCCCGCGAAGCCGGTACGAATAGATCAGGTTGTTATATTCCTCGATGAGAATCGGCAGCATCCGATAGCCGTACGAGATCCCGAAGCTGAACTGCGCGGGCATGCCGAGACTGAGCATGGCATCGCTGAATTTCTCGGGGTCCATACTGGCGAATACGGCGATGCTCGCAAGCGAGATGACGAGCAGCTTAAGCGTTAACGTCGACAAGGACCAGATGGCGTCCAGACTGCCGCCGAAGAAGAACGAAACGAACAGCATATAGCCGACATCGCTGACGAGTCCGACCGCCAGAATGACGAGGACGAGGGTGCTGACTCTCGAGGTGTAGGTGAGCACGACCATGAGCGCGAGCATGCCGAGCAGAACGGTTTTGTTGAAGATAAACCACGGCGCGATGGCGAAAAAGGCATACCAGATAACGAGCACGCGCGGATCGAATCGCGACAGGAACGTATTCGCGTGGCCATAGGCCGTACGCATCAGCTCAATCTTGATCTGCTCCACGCTCAGCTTATCCCAGAAGGATGGTTTAACAGCTTCCAATGGCGGTTTCCTCCTTGCAGCTTCGTTCAATGAGTCGGGCGACCAGTTCCTCCACGGTGAGGCAGACAGGCGAGATGCCGGCCATGTGGCTGAGGCGGACGATCTGCGGCGGAATAAGCCCGGCCTGCTCCAGCAGCGGCGCGCATTCGAACACCGTGCGCCCATCGGTATCAAGCGCAACCTGCCCGTTGTGCATCACGATGACCCGATTCGCCCAATCGGCGACCAGCTGCATGTCGTGAGTGGCGACGATGACCGTCTGAACGCGGTCCTGCAGCCGATCGAGCAGCTCGGTCATCTCGCGCCGGCTGGCCAGGTCCAGACTGGCCGTCGGTTCGTCGAGGAGCATGATCTTCGGCCTCATCGCAAGGCCGATGGCAAGCGTCGCCCTGCGCTGCTGGCCGCCGCTCATGAGCCGCCCGTCGCGCTGCTCCAGCTCCTTGAGCCGGAAGCGGACCATGATGTCCTCGATGAACGCTTCGTAATCCGGTATTCGGCGCGCCTTCAGGAAATATTCGACGTCCTTGCGGATGGAGTCTTCAATGAACATTTCCTCCGGGTTCTGAAAAATAAACGCGACGTCATCCGAAAGCTCCTCAGGAGAGACGGCCCTCGTTATTTGCCCGCACACCGTTACCCGCCCCTGCTGGGGCTTGCGAATCCCGGAGATCAGGCGCATCAGCGTAGACTTGCCCGCGCCGTTATTGCCGATCAGGGCGATTCGGTCGCCTTCGTATAACGTCAGATTGACGCCGCGCAGGACGGGAGCCGTCGTGCGTGCCATATCCTTATAGCCATAAGTCACCTGCTCGAAGCGGACAAGTGGCTGCCGACCGGAACGACTGTCGGCTTCCTGCGGCAGCTCGTGGGTCTGCTTGTCCCTGGAGGAGACGTCATCACCGCTGTTCGAATGGTCAGGCTGATACCGATCTTTGCCCAGGGACAGATCGTCCAGCCAGTCGGCGGCTTGTGCCAGGGTCACCGGGTAGAGCGGACGGGAGGAAGCGGGCGAATCCTGCGTCGTCGGCGTAGTTCGTTCACGCAAACGATGAAAGGCTTCGGTCACTTGCGGCGGCTCAATATGGAGCTCACCCAGCTCACTTATGGCATTCAATGCCTCGCGGACAGGCTTCACCCAGCGGATGCGGCCGCGATCCATAAGCAGCATCGTATTGCCGTATTCGGCGATGAACTCGGTATGATGTTCGATGACGATGATCGTCTTGCCGTGCACCTCGTTCAGGATGCGCAGCTTGTCATAGATCAACCGGGCGTGGAAAGGGTCCAGCTGCGCGACCGGTTCATCGACGACGATGACATCGGGGTCGAGCGACAGCGCGCCGGCGAGGGCGACCATATGCTTTTGCCCGCCGCTCAATTCCCAGATCCACTTGTCGCGCAGATGCGTGAGGCCGAGCAGCTGCAGCGCGCGCTCGCCGCGTTCGCGGTAATCCGCATAGCCGTAGTTGAGCGGGGCAAAGCAGGCTTCATCATAGACGCTCGGCCGGACGAGCTGATTCTCGAAGTCCTGGAAGACGTAAGCGACCTGCCGGGAAAGCGAGGAGACGGTCTGCTCATGGGCGGGAGCTCCGTTAATCAGCAGGCTGCCGCTGAAATCGCCGACGTAGTAGTTCGGAATGAGGCCGTTCAGGCATTTGCACAAGGTCGACTTGCCGCTTCCGTTGCCGCCGGCGATGGCGATGAAGTCGCCTCTGGCGATCGTAAGCGACACATCGCGCAAGACATCGTCCGTTGCGCCGGGATAACGAAACGTTAGGCCATGGATCTCGATAATCGGTTCCTGTTGGTTAAGGTTCATTAGAGCTTCCTCGCATGCGTGGCTTTGCGGGCGGAGCGGCGGATCGAGAAGATCAGCGTCGCGACGAGCACGAGTGCCGCGGCGCCGATGCTGGCCCAGACGACCCCGTTGCCGTATTGCTCGACGAATTCAGGCTCCCAGACGGCGAAGTTAATGTCCGCTTCCGACATGAATTCGGCGGTGCCGGCGATCAGAATGAACAAGATGCTGAGCAGCATCAGCCGCGGAGAGGCGAACTCGCCGAAGGACGCCTTAACCCGGGTCTCGCGCGGCTTCATGCCGAGCAGAGGCTCGATCTTGCCATAGAGGCGCGGCACGAGATACAGCGTAGGCAGAAGGGTGAACAGCGTGCCGGAGACAATCATCGTATTCAGGAAGTTGACGCCTTCAATGACGAAGATACTCTCGGGAAGCCCGGGTACCGCCTCCAGATCCTCGATGCCGAAGCCGACCTTCGCGATGTCGACGATGACGCTGAGCAGCTGATCGATGCCGATCGCGACATAGGCGGCAAGCGCCAGCTGACGGCGATTCGATGGATTGCTGACGAGCAGACCGGCGATGTAGACCGCAAGCGAGAACTCGATGAATTTCTCGACCTCGCCGAGACCGCCGAACTGGCCGAGCAGCAGCTCTCCGAAGATGACCTCGCCGAAGGAGGCACCAAGCGCCGCGTAGAGCGGATTGAACAGGATGGCGAGCGTAAGCGGCACGAACATGAAGTACTCGACCTTCAGCTCGATGAATCCGAGTTTCACCGAGGGGATCAGCTCCGTGAACATATTGGAGATGCCGTACAGCGACATCGCCAGAATAAAGACCATCAGCTTCTGGGACGACGTCATTTCATTGCGGGATAGCATGTGGAACCCTCCTATAATGATTTGGTCTGGCATGTGTTGGTTCAAAGTATAGGCAAGGATTGTTAATCCGGCGTCAACCGGAAATGGATGTATTGTAAAATTTATTTCATAAAATTAAAAATGAAAAAATATTTTCATTGGGCGTCAAATTCTGCTAAGGTAGTACCAGATGAAAGTTGTCTATATCCATGGATACACAAGGGAGAGAGAAACGGATGAAGTGGGAGTTCGATGTTGGGAGGTTCTCGAAGAGCCAGCAGAAAATCGCCGATTTCGCCATGAAATCCGAGGACCGGCTGCTCTACTTCACCGAGGAGGAGATCGCTGCGCACACGGGCGTCAGCGTCGCGACGGTATCCCGGTTCTGGCGTTCCATCGGATATGCCAGCTTCAAGGAATTGAAGCGGGTTATGCAGGAAAGCCGTCAGGCTACGCCTGCCCGCAAGATGCAGCAGCTGCTCGACAAGCTGGAGCAAGACGACATGATGAGCGGCATACTGGCGATGAATATCGCCAATCTAGAGGAAACGGCGCGCAGGCTATCCCGCAGTGAGTTCGAACAGGCGGTCGAAGCGCTATGCTCGGCCAGAAGAATCTTCGCCTATGGCAGCGGGGCCACGGCGTTCCTGACGGACCTGCTTCAGTTCCGCTTGAACCGGATCGGGTTCGATGTACGCGTCATGGCGAGGAGCGGACATGAATTGTACGAGAATCTTGTCCATGCCGGAGAAGAAGATATCGTGGTCATCTTCGGCTTCGTACGAAGCTCGCCGGAGATTCAAGTGATTCTGTCCCAAGCCAAGGAGGCTGGGTATAAGACGCTTCTTATTACCGATCTGCTCGTCTCGGAGATGATCGAGGCGTGCAGCATCGTGCTCCAGGTAGATCGGGGCGAGATTGAAGGCTTCCATACGAATGCCGCGCCGCTGGCACTCGTCGATGGGCTGGCAGCCGCGGCGGCCAAGCGCAGCGGAGCGGCGGCGATGGAGCGACTCGAGCAGCTGCACGCATTAAGGAAGCGATATGTCAGCATGATTCCGAAATAACGGCAAGAGCAACGTCCCGATTCTAGTCTATCGGGGCGTTTTTTATTTGGTCGGCACATAGGTCTCATTGGATAGCTGGATAACGTACCTTTTATGGCCACAGTCATATACTGGTTTATCTGATTATTCGCCTATGGAGGTCATTTCTGACATGTACGGTTATCCGAGAGCCCAAGCTTTCCCGATGTATGTCTATCCGGCATACGCCTACCCTTCGAACGCCTATCCGTATTACGCTTATGCCAACATGCGGGCGTATCGTCCCGGCTACGTGACAGGCTACTACCCTGCATACATGCCGCATCCAGGGTCTTTGCCCGCTATACCGCGGTCAGACGTTGCAGAAGCGATGGAAATCAAGGATTACGGTCCGAATCCTACGGTCGTTAATATCGAACAGATGACGACGCGCAATGATACGTTCCGGACTGCATTGTGGACCGGCAAACATTTTCAGGTAACGGTCATGAGTATTCCCGTCGGCGAAGACATCGGCCTTGAAGTTCATCCCGCCACTGACCAATTCATTCGCATTGAGCAAGGGCAAGGCCTGGTTCAAATGGGGGACGCTCAAGACCAACTGGATTTTCAGAAAATGGCGCATGAAAATGAGACCATTATGGTTCCTGCCGGTACGTGGCATAATGTCACGAACACCGGGGATAGGCCGCTGAAGGTATATGTCATCTATGCGCCGCCTGAGCATCCGCATGGGACCGTTCATGCAACGAAAGCCGAAGCGACAGCAATGGAGAAGCACCAGCCATAGGGGTAACAAGAACAACCGTTCATCGCCTGAGACCAGGGAGGAACGGTTGTTTTTTGGTGGTTGCATTGGAGGCGTATGCTACTTCGTGATCAGCAAGGCCGGCTGCCCGAACCGGCGCGAAGCATTTTGACTGGAGATCTGAGATCTATAAAGGATTCATGGAAAGGAGCATATCCTGAGTTTCACCAGCATAAAAAACCGAGTGAACGAGACTTCTTCATCCGGAACACCGTATCTCATATGGATGAGGGATGATATCGAGGAGAAAGTAGGGGGTAGGATGAAGGCAGTCTTATATGGGGCATATGGACCACCAGACGTATTGAAGATTCGCGAGGTAGCCAAGCCTGTCCCCAAAGATCATGAAATCTTAGTGAAAATCCATGCTACATCCGTAACGGCGGGGGATTGCAGAATGCGCAGGGCAGATCCATTCGCGGCCAGACTCTTCAACGGGCTGGTAAAACCTTCGAGAGTGCAAACTCTAGGCTTCGAGCTGTCTGGCGAGGTCGAAGCCATAGGGAGCAAGATTACGCGTTACCAAATAGGCGATGCCATTTTCGCCTCCTGCGGATTCGGCTTCGGGGCCTATGCGGAGTACCGATGTCTGCCTGAGGATGGCATCATCGCATTGAAGCCGTCTAATCTCGATTACACGGAGGCTGCGGCCGTGCCGATCGGCGGAGGAACGGCCTTGCGATATCTGCGGGCAGGAGGGATCAAGCCGGGGCAACAGGTTCTTATCTATGGCGCATCCGGTAGCGTGGGCACCTATGCGGTTCAGCTCGCTGCCCTTTTCGGCGCAGAAGTAACCGCCGTATGCAGCACAGACAACGTCGCGATGGTGAAGGCATTAGGCGCGAAGCACGTCATCGATTATACGAAGTCGGATTTCTCGCAGTTTGGCGAGCAGTATGACCTTATCTTCGATACGGTGGGCAAGAGCAGGTTCGCGAGCGGGATCAAGGCGCTGAAGCCCCAAGGCTATTATGTAAGCTCATACAGCGTTGGGCTCTCTCCGGGAGTCAATGGACTGTGGTTGAGAATGAGCAGCGGCAAGAAGCTGAGAACTCGAACGGAGAGGGAAAAACAAGAGGATTTGCTTTTTCTCAAGGCACGCCTGGAGGCGGGGGAGCTGCGGCCGGTCATCGATCGTTGTTACTCTCTTGAGCAGATCGTGGAAGCGCATCGTTACGTGGACACGGGGCGCAAGAAGGGGAATGTCGTCATTCAGGTTGTGCATTAAACAAGAAGCGGTAGTTTGGTTTATACTTGCGTTCACAACTACCGCTTTATTTCTGCAGATGCTCACTTCACTTCAGTTGCGTTATTGAATCTTTAGCTGCGTCAGCTGATGGTATTTGAGGTCATACTTTTCATAATAGTCCTCGCCGAATAGCGAGTAAGGACTGTGGCCGACTCCCCATAGTGTGCCGTCACGCTTCAGGAAGAGTGATTTCTCCGACGCCGCGGCTACTTGGTTAATCCCTGACATGAGAGGGATTCGGATTGGTTTTTCGATTCGATCGCCAATCGAAGTTGAACCGAGTTCACCGAATTCGTTATTCCCCCAACCGAAAAGATTGCCTTTGACATCAATCGCGAAGAAATGGAACATTCCCGACTCGATTTTGGCTATTTGACTGAGCCCGGCTATTTGTTGAGGTCTTTCGGTAAATAGCCCTTGGTTCCCGAATATCCCGTTATTCCATTGGCCCCAACCCCAGACCGTACCGTCTTTACGAAGAGCGAGAGCGGCTGTGTTGCTCGTCGCCACCGTAACAACATTGCGCAGCTCTTGCAATTGAACGAGTTGGTCGGAATCAGGAGCTGTTTGCCACACCGTACCATTCTTCTTGACGACGATCGTAAAGGGGAAGCCGATCTTAACTTCCTTCACATTTGTCCACGGCAGCTTGAACGGTTTGGAGTAGATAATATTCGAAGGGCCAAAATCCATTTGGCCCAATCTCCCATTAAAGTTAGAGCCCCAGCCGAATACGTTACCGCTTCGGTCGATGACGATGGTTGAAGAATTGTTTTTCTCTAATGATAGGATGTTAGACAAACCTTTTACCTGCTGCGGCACTATGGTTACTTCATACGCTTGTTCTCCGTTTCCCCAGCCCGCGGCGTTATTAAAGCCCCATACCCATACCGTGCCATCCTTCTTGAGCGCCGCGCCGGTGTCCCAATCGGTCCGTGCTTGAACGACCCCTGTAAGTATACGCGTCGGTTTCTCAAAGAATTGCCCCCAGACCCACAGCTCTCCGTTCATGGTGACGATAGCTGCTTCGCCATCAATGCTTATCATTTTTACGGATTGTTTATAATAAGGATCAGTAATTCCCCAGACGCCTTTCTTGTGTAGCATGGCCTCTTCAACAAGCGGTCTAAACTGCTCTGCGAGTGAATCATAAGGGCCGTTCACCGTTATCTTCGCATAGCCCGATCTCACCAGCAGTTCGTTAACAAACGTCCCGTCCTCCAAATAAAGCGCAGCCCAATAATGCTTATTACGATCCCGTTCTCCCCTAAAATCAATCATGATGGACGAGCCGGCGGGCAGCAGGCTCCTCATGTAACTTGTGGCATCCATGCCATTGCGAATCGGGGACAGAGCGGCAAGACGTACAGGCTCCGTCACTACGCTTCCCTCCGCATCCCGATACTTAACCTCCACATACATCCCGTCAAGGACGCGTATTACTTCCGCTTTCGTTTTTACCGCATTCGTTGATTCTTCAGCGATTGCGGATTCCGCGGATACAACACTGACTACGGGGCTAGCGATTGTCGACAGTATGAAAATAACCGCAAGGAAGAAAAATAAGTTTAATCTGCTTTTCATATTCTTCGTAGATTGCCTCCTGCTCGATAATAGTTATTACGCCTATCATACCAATTGTAAGTTTTGACAGGAAGTTTCAATTGCAACCGATAGGGAAATCAGATGTCGGCAAGACAAGTATATGACCGTGAATCTTTCACGCCCTAAACTAGTAGTAGGCCGCCATTTCCGAAATGTGTTATCTTTAGTAGGGTTAACCACTAATCGGATGAGGTGTGCATAGATGAGCGAGTTTACGTATGGCAATATCATTCGGACGGCAGACAAAGCGAAGCTGATAGAGCATCTGCCTTCGGGCACGCCGCTGCTTCCGCTGGGCGAGAATTGGTTGGCGTTCTTCACGACGGAGGATGGAGAGCTAGGCGCGTCGGAAGAGCTGGAGGCGCTGTCGGCGCATTGTCCGGTTTTATATTTCTTCCATCTGGAGGATCATGGCTGGGGCTTCGAAATCCACCATCAAGGCGAGATTGTCTCGAATCTGCAGGTGATCTATGAGTTGATCGGCGAGGATCTCGGCGAGTTGCTGGATATGAATGATCAGCCGCTTGAGCTCGAGGACTACGAGAATCAGAATCCGGATGCCGAAGCATTCAAGCTGTTCGGGCTGGATGACGCGAAGATTGCGGCGATTCAAGAGCTGCTGGCCGGTGATCTGACCTTCGATGAAGACGATTTCGTAGCCGTGGAGCAATTCAAAGCGCTGCTCGGCATCGAGGCGATGAGCTGGATCCGATACGATCGCACGGAAGATCGGGAAGAGATCGAATACGTCTAAAAAATGGACACATTAAAAGACGGGAGTCGACAGCCGCAGGGCTGTAGGGACTCCGGTCTTTTGTTTTTATGAGGGCGATGCCTCAAAGCTGCGGCCGCGGATCATCCGCCTATCTGAACCAATTGAGGACATATGTCCTTTCTAAACCGGCCCGAGATGGCGTTTAATAAGTGAAGAACATGAAGCGTAAGGGGAGAAGATAACATGAGAGGAGCTCTATTCGCCATTCTCGGCGGAGCTTTCATCACGCTGCAAGGGGTGGCGAATACGCAGATCAGCCAGTCGATCGGCACGTGGCAGGCGGCGGCCCTGACCCAGTTCACGGGGTTTATCGTCGCCCTCATCATTCTGCTGTTCATGCGGGACGGCAAGCTGCAGGATTATAAACAGGTGAAGCCGTGGTACTTGTTCGGCGGCGCATTTGCGGCCATTATTATATTCAGCAACGTGAAGGCGATCGAAGAAATCGGCGTGACGATCTCGATCGCGGCGCTCTTGATCGCCCAGCTTGGCGTGACGTTCGCGATCGACAGCAACGGCTGGTTCGGCGTGGCCAAGCAGCGGATGAGGCTGCCGCAGTTTATCGGAATCGGAATGATGATTGCGGGCGTCGTCATTCTCAGCGTTTAATAGGGGTACGAGGTTTTTGGGAGGGGAAGCGCGCGATGAAAGAGATAGCGGATGCCATGCTGCTTCAGCAGTATTTGGCCATGCCTCAGCTCGAGACGGTTCTGCCGGAGGCGCTGCTGCCGCATCTGTCCTTATATGGGTACGAACCAGGCGAGTTCGTCTGTTCGCAGGGCGAGACTCCGCAGCAGCTCTATGTGCTGGTGAAGGGCAAACTGAAGATTTATACGAATACGGCGGAAGGCCGCGCGATCATTCTGTCCTTCAAGACGCCGATCGAAGTCATCGGGGATATCGAATATATCCGGGGGACGGACATCCATAACACGGTCGAGGCGGTGACGCCGGTCCACATGATCGTCATTCCTTACAAATGGCTGCGCAAGTACGGGAAGGATCATGCGCCGCTGCTGCAGTTCCTGCTCGAGATCATTACGCGCAAATTCACGATCAAGTCGAACGCGTTCAGCTTCAATCTGCTCTATCCGGTCGAGGTGCGGCTGGCCAGCTACATGCTGTCCGTCTGTTTTGACGAGTCGGATACCCGGTTCCACGGGAAGCTGCGCACGGATCAGCTGAAGGACGCGGCGAATCTGATCGGCACCAGCTACCGACACATGAACCGGATTATCCAGCAGTTCTGCGCTGAAGGATTGCTCGAGCGGCGCAAGGGCGTCATTGTCGTGAAGGATAAGGAAGGGCTCCGGAAGCGCGCGAGCGAGAACATCTATGAATAGGAGAATGCAGTTATGCTGGTAGGGTTAATCATGGCGCTGGTCGCAGGGGCATTGGTGGCGGTGCAAAATATTTTCAACAGCAAGGTGAACGAGCGGACCGGTTCCTGGGCGACGACGACGCTTGTGCTGGGCATGGGATTCGCGGCCTCGCTGACGTGCGGCCTGATCTTCGAAGGGAGCAAGATGTTTCAGCTGCAGCACATGCAGCTATGGTTCTGCTTTAGCGGCATTATCGGCGTAGGCGTCGTCACCTGTCTGGTCCAAAGCATGCGGCTGCTCGGTCCGACGTATGCGATCGCCATTGCGCTGACGGCTCAGCTGGGTACCGCGCTGCTGTGGGATTCGCTCGGCTTGTTCGGTCTCGAGCAGGTGCCGTTCACGGCCAAGCAGCTGATCGGCGTGCTCGTCATTGTCGGAGGCGTCATCGTGTTCAAGCTTGGCGGGACGACGCGGGAGCAAGAGCCGGTCCACGCGCGCGCCAACGTAAAGGAAGCTCATTCATAAGGGGAGATCAGGATGAAAAGATACGATACGCTGCTGTTCGATGTCGATGATACGCTGCTCGATTTCCGCGCGGCGGAGAAGCTCGCGCTGCGGCTGCTGTTCGAAGCGCAGCAGATGGCGCTTACGGAGGAACTCGAAGCGGCGTACCGCACTATTAATCAAGGACTGTGGCGCGACTTCGAAGAGGGCCGCATCTCGCGCGAAGAGGTGCTCAATACCCGGTATGCGCGGCTGTTCCAAGCTTTCGGGCAAGAAGTGGACGGCATCTTGATGGAGCAGAAGTACCGCGGTTTCCTGGAGGAAGGCAACCAGCTGATTATCGGCGCGATGGAGTTGGTCACCCGCCTGCAGCCGGATTTTGACCTCTATATCGTGACGAACGGCGTATCCAAGACGCAGGACAAACGGCTGCGAAGCTCGGGTCTGCATCCGTTCTTCAAGGACGTATTCGTCTCCGAGGCGACCGGCTACCAGAAGCCGATGAAGGAATACTTCGATTACGTCTTTGCGCGGATTCCGAATCTTGCGCTGCCTCGTACGCTCATCATCGGAGATTCGCTCACGGCAGATATTAAGGGCGGGCAGCTGGCGGGCCTCGATACATGTTGGTTCAATCCGGAGCGGAAGGCGAATGCGACCGGCATCGAGCCGACCTACGAGATTCACGGCTGGGATGAGTTGGATCAGATCGTGTACACGACTCCGGAATGAAACGAGCCTGCGCCATCGAAGACGGTGCAGGCCTTTTTCTATTCCTATCATGGAAGGCGTTAACTGTTTCATTTTGGAAAATAACTGAAGCCGGGATATTTGACGACCGGCCATTTTTCTTTCCTCAGACTTCCCATCAGCTCCGGACTGGCATGCAGATTCCCTTCGACAAGCTGTTTCGGCGTGAGCGCCATCCATTGGTTCAGCGATACGTCCTGGAAGCGGTCGCTCTTGAACATCTCGAGGAACCAGACGGATTCCGTCCCCGTGTTCTGAATATAATGTCCGTAGGCAAAAGGCACGTAACCGACGTCGCCGGCGCGATAATCGAACGTGCGCGCCGCACCGTTGCCGCCGAACACCGTCATGCGCGCCTGGCCGGTCAAATAGTACTGCCATTCGTCGTTATTGGGATGCCAGTGCAGCTCGCGCATGCCGCCGGGCTCGATCTCGACGAGCGCCGCCGCAATCGCGACGGAGATCGGGAAGTTGGTGGAATCCACGATCCGTACGCAGCCGCCGGGGAAACGCTGGGCGGGCTGCTTCAGCAGCTGATGCTTGAAGCTGAGCGGTATCGTGCCGTACGGCGAGCTGATGGCTTGCGTATCGACCGGGCCTGGCACTTTATCTTGATAAATGTACACTTGGTCCTTCGGAATGCCGTCGAATGCGCTGATCGGCACGCCGAAGTTGGCGGACAGCACGTCCTTCGGCGTGTGGGCGAACCAATCGGAGATCGAGAGGGTGTTCAGATCCGAGAAGTTGCCGTCGTCGAAGACGAGCAGAAATTCGCAGCCGCCCTCCAGACCTTGAATGGAATGCGGCAGCCCTGGCGGAAAATACCATAGATCGCCGGCTTCCACGTCGGCTATGAAGTTGCGGCCGTTCTGATCCACGGACGTAATGCGGGCTTTGCCGCCGATCATGTAGGACCATTCCGCCTGCTGATGCCAATGCAGCTCCCGTACGCCGCCGGGGGTAAGGGCCATGTTGACGCCGGCAAGCGTGGTCGCGATCGGCAGCTCGCGCGCGGTAATCTCGCGCGACCAACCGCCGTGATTGAGCTGCATATGCGTATCCGAGTAAGCGTAGCGCATATTCGGGATGAGTCCGCTATCGGTCTTCGGCGGCACGAGCAGGTCCGGGTTCTCGCGGTCGCGCATCACATCGCGCGGCCCGAGGTCGACCCATCCGGCACCGTCGCCGCGGATCGGCTGCGGAATGGCGTTGTTGTCTTCCTTGCGGTTGGTCAACACGCTCACCTCATTTCATTAACGGGATGAAACAAGTCCGGCTCCATCCTTCTCCTTGCGAAGCATATGAAGCTTTTCGAGCGGAAATGACAACGGCTGGAGGAAACATAGATAGGCCTGCCGTCCCGGCTGAACGGCTTGATTCTCTCCACAAGGGTTGAATATTTAACCACATGAAAAAGAAAGCGGTATCATTTTTCTTGCCCGACACTGTGGATAATTGAAGAAAATTAGAAAGATTGTACACAATTTCACGGCGTTAATGGATTTATTAACCAAAAGGAGCATCGGATCGCCCCGTTTTCCAACAAAATGGTTCCAAGCTATCCACATAGTTCTCCACAATATCCACAACTCCACATGTGGATGAATGGTGCATAACTATTCAAGAATGCTAGAAATTTCATGGTAGAATGGAACTAGCTAGACGGAAAATCGGGATTGTTGATGCGATAAATCATTAAGGGGGTTAGCGACGATGATGCTAGTAAGCTCCTGCCTGGCTGGCCTGGCGGTTCGCTACAACGGAACAGACTGCCTCGATGAGACGATCGCGAAGCTGCTGGAGACGAAGCAGGCTGTCACGGTCTGTCCGGAGCTGCTCGGCGGATTGGCTATACCGCGCGAGCCTGCCGAGATTCAAGGCGGCGACGGGTATGCGGTATTGGATGGGCGGGCGAGCGTAGTTACGAGCTCCGGCGAGGATGTAACGGAGCAATTCGTGTTAGGGGCGAACCTGGCGCTTAGGCATGCGCGGGAGGTTGGCGCCACCGTCGTCGTGCTGAAGGCGAATAGTCCCTCCTGCGGAAGCGGGATGATCTATGACGGGACCTTCCGGGGAAGACGGATTGCCGGCCACGGCGTCACGGCGGCGCTTCTTCAGCGCAGCGGCATTCGCGTGATCTCCGAACTGGAGCTTGCGGATTACCTGTCCGGCATAGAATAAGCGGGAGGAGCGACAGGCCGCGTCTATTCGCCTCGGCGCGTATTCCTTACCGCCAGGCAATCCGCTACAATAGAGGCAGTCCTATATGTTAGTGTTGAGGCAACTCCAATCGGTAACAAGAAAGAAGGGAAGAAAGATGTCATCCCTTGTCGATACGCTGACCTCGCTTACGGAAGAGGATCTGAGGCGCTTCCTGGATCAGTACCGTTCGCTCGGGCCGATCCCCGGCATGCTGCTGACGTTCATGAAGTCGTTCGTGCCGCCGCTGCCTACGCTTATCATCGTCGGCGTGAATGCCGCAGTTTACGGCTTGTGGCTCGGCTTCCTGTATTCATGGATCGGAATGATCGCAGGTTGCCTGACCACGTTCCTCATCTTCCGGAAGCTCAGCGACCACCCCTATGCGGATAAGTGGGCGCGCAAGCCGAAGGTCCGCAAAAGCATGGCGTGGGTGCAGCGCAACGCATTCGGCTATGTATTCCTGCTCAGTTTGTCCCCGGTTGGCCCGTTCGTCGTCATTAATATCGCGGCCGCCCTCGCGCGGATGCCGCTGCGGTCCTTCCTCATCGCGATCGCGTTCGGCAAAGCGGTGATGGTCATGGCGGTCTCGATCGTCGGTCACGATGTGAGCCGGTTCCTGGAGCATCCGGCGGAGCTTGCCTATGTGCTGCTGTTCGTAGTCGCGTCGTTCCTTATTAGCAAATGGGTGGAGTCGAAGTTCTCGCGCGAGATCGCGGAGGATGAGGCTCAGCAAATCATGCGTTGAAGCAGGCCATACATACGGCTTCCTATTCTTCCATACGAGAGGGCGTGAATCCGCTTGATCGATCTACTGGATTATCCGGACGCGAGTGAAGTGAAGCAGCTGCTCTCGGCATGTATGTGGCCGGATGAGCGGCGAATCGCCGAAGCTTACGCCAATTATGCCGCCAGCCATTCGAGCGAACTGCTGGGCATCGTCCAAGGCGGTCAACTCGTGGGGCTGGCCGGCATCGAGCAAGAATCGCCAGGCGTGTCCGTCTTGAAGCATCTGGCGATTAAGCGGGACTTCAGGAGGCAAGGCATGGGGCAAGCGATGATCGAGGAATTGATGAAGACTCGGCAGATCGGCTGCCTGAAGGCGGAGACGGACCATGAGGCCGTCGGCTTTTATGAGAGAATCGGGTTTCAAGTGACGAGCCTGGGCGAGAAATATCCGGGCGTAGAGCGGTTCATGTGTGTGCGATATGCCAAGCAGTAGCGCCAATAGCGGTATTCTGGGACTTCATACGTCCTGGAATACCGCTATTTCTTTTACCGACTCGCTACAAGCTAAGGCAAGGGACAAATATGCGCGATCTCACTAATTTACGTCATATCAATGTTAGGTATATGAAGAATTTTGGCTGAGATGACGAAGATCATGCAACATTTTGTTTTAAAAAACAAAATCCTCCTCATCCATGTGTGAGGAATATTGACGTAATACCTAAATTTGGCATATGATCTGCGTAGCCATTAAGCCTACAACAACGCTGCTCAAGGAAGGGGAACGAACTCATGGGGCTGGAGCATGAGCAGGAGATATATAGATCGATCAAACAGGCCATCATTGAACAAAAGCTGCGGCCCAATATGCAGCTGGTCGAGGAGGTACTGGCCGAATCGTTCGGCGTGAGCCGCACGCCTGTCCGCAATGTCGTCCGCAAGCTGGCGAGCGAGAAGCTCGTGACGATGATCCCGTACCGCGGGGCATTCGTCTCTTGCCCGACGATCCAGGAAGCGAAGGAAGTATTCGAGATGCGCCAGGTGATCGAAGCGGCCGTTGTTCGCAAGCTGTGCGGACGGCTGACGGAGCAGCAGATCGAAGAGCTGGGCATTCTGCTCGAAAAGGAGCATGAGGCGCAGGCGAACGGAGATATTTTCGGCGCGATCAGCATTACGGGCTCATTCCATCTCAAATTGGCTGAATTATCGAATAACTCGTATTACAGCCGCAGTCTGGAGGAGCTCATCTCGTTAACGTACGTGATTATCGCGCTCTACGGCGAGCAGCAGATGAAGGCTTGCATGGACCATCACCGGATTCTGGATGCCATCCGCCGGCAAGACGCGGTAACGGCAGAACGTCTCATGCGGGAGCATCTGCAGGAGCTGGAGGATTCGCTGCGGTTCGAGCAATCGGAGGACCGCTTGTTATCGCTGGCGGACATTTTTAAGACCGAGCGGCAGGCGCATACGTAACGGCAAAGCGCTGTCCATTTTTTTGGCCAGCATTGTATACAATTTTGTATCTGATATGGCGGAACGATCGGATACAACGCAGTGCACGACGACGTTAAAGATGGGGTGAGGGCATGAAATTATCGGTCGAGCAGGTGGGCAAACGTTTCGGAGACAGGCGGATTCTGCAGGATGTCAATTTGACGGTACGCGAGAATGAGTTCGTCTGCATACTTGGCCATAGCGGCTGCGGCAAATCGACGCTGCTTAATATGGTCGCCGGCTATTTGTTTCCCGACGAGGGACAGATCCGCGTGGATGGCGTGCCGATCGAAGGCCCTTCGAAGGCGAGGGGGATGGTGTTCCAGGATCATGCGCTGTTCCCTTGGTGCACGGTGATCGAGAATATCTCCTTCGGCCCGGAAGTGCAGGGCATGCCGAAGAAGAAGGCGAGGGAGGCGGCCCAGTCGTTCCTGAGCCTGGTCGGTCTGGAATCTTACGCGAACCATTATCCGGCAGAGCTGTCGGGCGGCATGAAGCAGCGCGTCGGGATCGCCAGGGCGCTAGCGAGCAGCCCGGACATTCTGCTCATGGATGAACCGTTCGGCGCGCTCGACATTCTCACCCGGGATATGATGCAGCGGGAGCTCCGGCGCATCTACGAAAAGCTGCGTCCGACGATCCTGTTCGTGACGCACAGCATCAGCGAAGCCGTCTATCTCGCCGATCGCGTCGTGGTGATGAAGCATGGGGAGATCGCGGATATCTTCGAGATCGGCATCGCCCATCCGCGGACGTACGAATCGCCGGGCTTCGGCGAGGCGATGGCCCGCATCGAGCGGGTGCTCATGAAGGATGAAGAGGAGGCGTTGGCATGAGCGACTTACAGCCCGAGACGCTGAATAATCCGCCGGCAGCCGGCCTATCGGCTGTGACTGCGGCCTCCGAAACGCCGCTTGCCGCTGCAAGCAAGAGCAAGAATGGGAAGAAGACGCGTCCTACCCGTTCGGCACGATGGAATCTCATCCCGTATGTCCTGTTCTTCGTCGTCTGGGAAATCTTCTCGCAGCTGAACGGGAGCCTGAAGCTGTTCAATCCGTTGTTCCTCCCGGCCCCTTCGCTGCTGCTCTCCGATGGCTGGGCGCTCGCCAAGACGGGCATTATCGTCGACAGCCTGGTAGCGAGCTCCATCCGCATCGCATTCGGTTTCGCGATCGGGACCTTCGCCGCTATTCTGCTCGCGGTGCTTATGAGCAAATTCCAGCAGCTGGAGCGATGGGTCTCCCCGATCCTGTCGCTCGTCAGCCCGATTCCGGCGCTCGCGCTGCTGCCGTTATTCATCATCTGGTTCGGCATCGGCGAGTTTCCGAAGGTGCTGCTCATCGCCTGGACGACGTTCGTGCCGGTGCTGGTCAATACGCTCGAGGGGTTCAAATCCGTGCCGTCGACCTTGATTCGTTCGGCGCTGAGCTTAGGCGCTTCGCAGCGGCAGGTGTTCACGCGGGTGATGATCCCCTCGGCGGTGCCGAATCTGCTGATCGGCGCGCAGATCAGTCTGGGCCTCTCGTTCTCGGCGCTCATCGTCGCGGAGATGATGGGGGCGGATTCAGGCTTGGGCTACATCATCGTCGATGCCCGCAACTATTTCAAGATTAGCAATATGTTCGTTGCCATCATTCTGATCGGCATTGAATACAGCCTGTTCCATGGGCTTCTGAAGCTGCTTGAGAGGAGGGTGCTCGCTTGGAGGAGGGGCGGCATGCGAGAAGCCGTCGAGAAAGGTTAGCGCGAAGAGAGAAACTAATTCCTTGGAGGGAAACCGTATGAAGAGAAAAAGTTGGCTTCAATCCTGTCTCATCCTATCCTTAACCGCCGTCATGCTCGCTGCTTGCGGCGGCAACAATGGCAATTCCGGCACCAATGCATCCACGACCGAATCGACCGCAGCCTCCACCTCGGAGCCGGCCTCTACGAACACGAATACGGACGACGGCGCCGCGCTGGAGACGACGGATCTCGAACTGATCGGCGTACGGGACGCGCAAATCTCTTCGCAGCAGATCATCGCCGACAAGCTGGGCTACTTCAAGGAAGCGGGCCTTAACGTGACGAGCAAGCTGATCGAGAGCGGACCGGACATCGGGCCGATGGTATCGGGCGGCAGCGCGGCGGTGAGCATTCAGACGAACTTCATGGATATTATTCTGAAGTCGAACGGCATCGGCGTCAAAATCGTTGCGCCCCTCGCGCAAATCGCGGGAACGCAGGCGGTCGTCGGCGCGAAAGATCTGGAACTTGCGAGCGCCAAGGATCTGGAAGGCAAGACGATCGGCATCCCGAACGGCGCGGACGTGAAGATCGCCATCGATAATATGGGCAAGGAACTGGGCGTCGACGTGAGCAAAATCAAATTCGTCAACCTGGCGCCGAGCGACGCGGTCGTTGCCCTGCAGAACGGCGACATCGACGCGATGGCCGCGTGGGAACCGTTCATTACGAAGGCGATCCAAGGCGGCGGCAAGTTCCTGTTCAGCGGCACGAAGAGCGAGCTGCCGGAGAAGCAGGGCGACGTTAACTGGATGAGCGTGCACACGACGATTCAGGTGACCGACGGCTACCTGGAGAAGAACCCGAATACGATCAAAGCCGTGCTTGGCGCGCTGAAGAAAGCGACGGATTACATCAACGATAACCGCGACGAAGCGATCAAGATTCTGGCTCCCGAGCTGCACCTGAGCGAGGAAGAGCTGAAGGAGATCATGAACCGCAACGTTTACTCGATGGAGGTTAACGATACGTACGTCAATGGCAGCAACGGCCCGGCCGTCGGCGAGTACCTGGAATCGGTCGGCAACATCAAGTCGACACCGGAATCCGCATCGTATCACGATCTGAGCTTGCTGCAAGCGCTGGATGCAACGCTGATCAAGACCGAACTGAAATAATTCGCATCAGGGATGAGGGGAGGCCATCGCTATGGCGTTATTCGATCAAATCATCCGCGGGGCTAACGTCGTCCTGGAGCATGAAGTACGAGCAGCCGATCTGGGCATCCGGTCAGGGAAAATTGCGGCTATCGCAGCAAGCGGAGCGATGGAAACGAAGACGGCGGATGCCGTTATCGAGGCACGGGGACTGTTCCTGATGGCCGGTATGATCGATGCGCATGTCCATCTGAACGAACCCGGACTCGAAGCATGGGAGGGATTCCGCAGCGGATCGGCGGCGCTTGCCGCCGGCGGCTGCACGGCGTATCTGGATATGCCGCTGAACGGCATTCCGCCGACGGTGTCGGTCCGCGCGCTGCAGTTGAAGATGGACTGCGCCAACGGCAGCTCCCATGTGGACTATGCCTGTTGGGGCGGCTTGGTTCCAGGCCATCTGGATGATCTGGCTCCGATGAGCGAGGCCGGCGTGATCGGGTTCAAGGCCTTCATGTCCGCGCCAGGCGACCCGAGCGAGGAAGCGTTCCGCGAAGTAGACGACGAGACGTTGTTGGAAGGGATGAAGCGCATCGCGAAGCTGGGCAAAGTGCTGGCTCTGCACGCCGAGCGCGAGTCGATCGTCGCCAAGTTGACGAAGGAGAAGCTGGCGGCCGGTACGGTCTCGGCGGCGGATTATTCCGCGTCGCGTCCGATCGCGGCGGAGGTAGAGGCGGTCCAGAAGGCGCTGTCGTTCGCCCGGCTGACCGGCTGCGCGCTCCACTTTGTCCATATTAGCAGCAGTGAAGCGGTAGGCGTGATTCAGAAGGCGAAGGCGGAAGGGCTAGACGTGACGCTGGAGACGTGCCCGCACTATTTGGCACTCACAGATGAAGATCTGGCGCACATGGGACCCGTCGCGAAGTGCGCCCCGCCGCTGCGGTCCGCCGCAGAACAGGAAGCGTTGTGGAGGGCGGTGGAGAACGGGCGGATCGATATGATCGCCTCGGACCATTCGCCTTGCGATAGCGCGATGAAGGCCGATACGTCGAACTTGTTCGAGGCATGGGGCGGCATCTCCGGGGCGCAAAGCACGCTGGAACTGATGATCGATGAAGGCCATCTGAAGCGGGGCATTCCGCTTCCGCAGCTCAGCCGGATGCTGTCTGCGGAACCGGCAAGGCGCTTCGGTCTGGACGCAGCCAAAGGCAGCATACGGATCGGCGCCGATGCCGATCTGGTGCTGATCGATCTGAACGCGGCGTACCGATTGGAGCGAGAGCAGCTGCTGTACCGGCATAAGCACAGTCCTTATGTAGGGCGCACATTCGGCTGCAAGGTACGGATGACGATCAGCCGCGGCAAAGTGGTCTATACGGCGGAGTCCGGCGTGACGGAGGAAGCCGACGGCCGGTTTATCGCGGCGTCTGCGGGCGCGAAGTGTAAGTGATGTAACGGTATGACGCGAACCTTTGCTATAACACAAAAGCGGCAATCCTGGACTTGGTCCAGCGATTGCCGGTTTTTGCTTTTCATTATTGGCTTACCTGGGCTTCGCTCATCCGCTCCGTGCTCCGCGAGACATCCTTGTAATGGACATGGACCACGATATCCTGGTTGTAGTTGCCGAATTGCTTGCCGAAGAGGCTGATCCCGCCGCAATGGCGCGCTTTCTCATCCGATACAAGCTTCAGCCGGAAGTCCTCTCCGCGGACGATGCCCAGATCCTGCACCGTGACGTCAGAGAGCCTCGTACCATCCAGATACGTACCGCTTTCTTGGACGGAAAGCGTCTTGAGCAGGCCGTTCTGCGTGCCGATCTGCCACCAGGAAGGGGTGAGCAAGGCGCGCTTGCTGCCGAAATCGCCAGGGCAAGTCCACATGCCCACCTCGATGTCATTGAGCAGGAAGCTGATGTCGGACGGCCAGTCTTCATTATAATAAGGCGCCTCCGAACAGAGCTCGAGCGAGATCTCGATGCCCTGGACTTCCTGGCCTGCGTGCAGATAGTTCGGGATTCGGTATTCCACGAATCCGCTCCCGAACCACAGATGCGCCGCCTTCGTCCGTTCCGGATCGGAGAAGTAACGGGGGTCGTCGACGAGCCCGAGGATCTTGGTCTCGGAGGCAAGTCCACAGGTCGGCTTGACGGCGTAATCCGAATATTGCCCGACCGGAATTTCCACGCTGTACTTCGTCATCTCCTCGTGCACTTTCGGGGAACGAAGCTGCAGCGTGAGCGCATCGACGGCAAGCGAGCAGATCTTCGGGCTTCCGCGCGTACCGGCCAGGCTCTGCGTCGCAATGATTCCGCCTTCCTCCATCTTCTGGATATGCTTCGTGACGATCGCCGACGATATCTCGAGCGTCTCGGCCAGCTCCTTAATGCTCATCGGCCGCTCATCGAGCAGCTCGATCATCCGCACGCGCGTCTCGGAGGAGAAGCATTCCAGCAGGTTCATATATTTCGTGCTTACTTGTATATGCATAGGATGTCCTCGCTTTCCATACTTGCTCCATTATATAACCATACGGTTAATACAACAACTTTATAGTTGTCAATAATGCGGTAGGCAGGAATAAGCTGAGCTGCTAGGCGATCGACGGCTTTCTACGGGGCAAGGAAACAGCAGAAGGTCTGGACTTTGGGATAAGTCCAGACCTTCTGCGCCGTTGGCGAAATTACTGTTCCTTCGCATCCGTGATGAAAATCTCGCCTTCATCGAAGAACACCTTCATGTTCAGCGCCTCGCTGACGAACCGCACCGGCACCAGCGTCACTTCGTTGCGGGAGATGGCCGGCGAATCGAGCAGCACGGTCTCGCCATTGACGCTGGCTTCCTTCTGATCGATCACGAGTTCGATCGACTGGCCGTCCTTCGTAATGGTGACGCGTTGCGCCTTCTGATTCCAATCGACCTTGGCGCCGAATGCTTCGCTGATGAAGCGGAGCGGCACCATCGTGCGGCCGTCGAGGGAGAATGGCGCTACTTGAAGCTGCACGCTGCGATCGTCCACCGTTGCGGCTTTGGAATTGAGCTTCAGCGAGATCGTTTTGAACGGGAAGATCGTGTCGTCGCGATAGATCGACTCTTGGTTCCCGAATTCGATCGGCTTGGAGATGACCGTGCCGAATTGCGTCTCCACCTCGATGACGTAGTACTGGCCATTCTTGATCGAGCCGTTGTTGTTCGCATACAGGTCCAAGGAGACCGTGCCTTGGAACTTGCCCACCGGCGTCGTCACGTCTTTATTGAAGCTAGGGTTGATGATTTTATCCCCTTGCATAAGTCCGAGCAGCCAGCCGACGCCTGCGCGATTGGTGCGCCAGATGCCTGGTTGTTCATTGCCGTCTTTGTCCGTGCCGCGCAGAATGACCGACAACACCTCTGTCTTCTGGGCAAAAGCAAGCTTCAGCCTAAAGTGCCCGTCCGTGCTGCCGTCTTCGCCGAATTGGGCAATGGAGATTTTATCTTGGTTCAGGTCGGCCCAGCTGAATTCGCGGATCAGCACAGGCGCATACGAAGTGTCGGCATCGACGAATGGCGTTACGGCCGTTTTGACCGTGCCCGCGCTTGTTATGATCTCCAGGTAGTAAAACTCGCCGGCCTTCATGCTATTGTTATCAGAGCCGTACAGTTCGAATTGATTCACGCCCTTAAACGTTCCGAGCGATTCCTTGAACGTGCCGTTGATCGTCTTTCCGTCATGCTCCACAGCGAGCAAGTATTTGCCGACGTCACTTGGCTCCTTCCATGTCGTCCAGATGCCATGGCCCGTATCGGTACCTTTGTCGTCCGCCGTCTTCATGACGATCGACTTGATCTCGAGTCCTTCGCCCGCGTCAACCAGCAAGCTCAAATGGCCATCCCGCGTGCCGTCCGGCTGGTTCGCGTGCGTCAGCGAGATCCGGTCCTGTTCGCGGTCCAAATAGCGGAATTCTTTCACGGTCAAAGCCGCGCCCGTCGTACCGTCCGCTCCCCAAGCGATACCTCCTGCAAGCAAGCTGTTCGCCGCTAGCGCTCCAATAGCCGCGGTCTGCAATGTCTTCCGTAAACCTTTCATTCGTAGTGCCTCCTTTAATGTTTTCCTTGCCTTAACTATAGGGAACGGACCGGTCATATGACCATTTACCAGCGTCACTCGTTCGGTCATGACGGTCATACCTGTCGAAAACCAGAAAAAAGTGAAGTTGTTTTTTCTCTTTATCCTGAAGTTCTTCCTCTTTTATAATGGCGCTAAAGGCTCGGGACTGGACTTAGAGGAGGTTGAGGGAGAATGACGACATTGCCGTATCGCGTAGAACAAACGATGAATAAGCTGTGCAGCGCCTTAGCCGCACGGATGACGACAATCGAAGCTGTCTATCTGTACGGATCGGTCGCCCTGCAAGACTATATCGAAGGCTCCAGTGATATCGACTTTATTGCGGTGCTGCGGCAGACGCCGACGGAGGAAGAGCTAGAAGCGATTCGGCTTGCGCATGAGGAAGTGGAGGCAGAGCTTCCGAATACCGACATCATGGGCAGCTATATCCTTCGCGAGGAGCTGGGCAAGCAAGCGGACGCACGAACGCCGATCATGACTTATTTCGATAAACAAGTACGCACGGACGGACATGGCGCGGATCTTAATCCGATTACATGGTGGATTCTGAAGCAGCACGGTATTCGTATCTACGGGAATGAACTTCCGTTCGACTATGAGCTGGACGAGAACGAGTTGACTCGTTATGTCCTTCACAATATGAACCATTACTGGACGCAATGGATCGACCGGCTGGAGCGGCAGCTGGCGCTCGTGCAGGACATTCAGGCGGATCTGCCGGTCGAGCAGCTGGACGAAGCCGTGGAATGGTGCGCCCTAGGTATGCTGCGTCAGTTGTATACGATTCGGGAGCGGGCGATCACGAGTAAGGTGAAAGCCGGACTGTATGCGATGGAACAGCTGCCGGAGCGGTGGCACGGGGTTATTTTCGAAGCGATTGCGATCAAGGAACGCAAGCCGCATCGTTACTATAGCTTGCAGCGGGATCGGCTGACCGATCTGGTCGGCTTGATGCGTTTTATACATTTGGAAGCGAATCGCCAGGGAGTTGCAGTGCGGATCGAAGATCAGGAAGAGGAAAGCGGGTGCTAAAGCATGGCGCAAATACAAGTTGCATATACTAGTATCATAGACAGGGCGTTCGTCCTTCATGGCAAGTTGCTGGAAGGAAAGCTGGTTCCCGGTTCGAGTCTCTATATTCCGCTCGATCGGTACTCGCAGCTGGCGGGCGCAGTGAGCCGCGTGGAATATCAGGATGACGCCAAGCTATGGGATATCGTTATCGTTTGTCCGGACCACGAGGAAGCGGAGCTGCTAGAGATGCTTATCATACATGACGAGGTGCTTGAAGTGGCGTAGCGTCGTAGCCAGAATAGCTTAGCTTATGGTAAAATAATCCTAATGTGAACGTTGTTCCATACGTTAGGGATCAACTTCATAGGACGGAATAGGGATAAAGAGGGGATCAGGATCTCCTCTTGTTTGTATAGGAATGGGAATAAGCGAGGGTATTCTGGGGAACCTGCAAGTGACCAGATACACTCGTGCGATTCATCTATTTCTTAGCAAGTGTAATAGAGGATCGACATATACATAAGCAGAAGACGTACAAGCAGGCATGGAAGAATGGGAGAGGAGAGGGGAGCGATTTGAAGCATTTAGTCAAAGTATTAGTGCTGCACAACAACGAGATCGTCGTCATTGAGCAGTTCCGGCGGTCGCTCAACCGTCGTACCATTGAGCTGCCTGGCGGCAATTTGAATCCGGGCGAAGACGTCGTCTCGGCCGCGAAGCGGGAGCTTCGGGAAGAGACCGGTCTGGTGTGCGGAACATTGATCGGGCTCGGAGAGTATTTGAACACGAACGGGACGATCAAGGTCAATTTCTTTTTCACCAAGGATATTCTAGAGGAGCGCGAGCAGCAGTTGGATGAGGATGAGGACATTCTCGTGCAGCGGCACTCGGTCGCCGAGGCGTTCCAATATGTGCATACGGGCAAGTGGGAAGATGTGCGGCTGGCAATGTCGCTGTATATCGCAAGATCCAAACGACTGCTTTAAGGCGAGACTGCTGATCGACGATTGGCGGTCTTTGTTGTGTTAAGGATCGAAAATAGAAGTTTAGGCAGGTGGAATTGGTGGATATCGAGTATGTGTGGGGTATTTTTGTAGCCGATCAGACGAAGCGTTTCCCGGATTTTTTCCCGATTGGGATCTATACGTCGCGCGAGTTGGCGCTCGAAGAATTGGGCCGCTTGCCGAGAGACGAGAATTATCAATTGCTGAGGATGCCGCTCAATAAGAGCTTCCCTTACTATCATAAGAAGACGGGGAAATTGGTGGGGATGAACGCGATCCATCATGAGCATTTTCACTATAAAGATGAGCAGGACAGAGAGGAATCATGATATTCATCGAATCGAAAGGCCAAAGAGTTGTATATAAGGATCGGTTGCAGCTAAGTC
Organism: Paenibacillus phyllosphaerae; assembly: GCF_014192105.1. Lineage (GTDB taxonomy): Bacteria > Bacillota > Bacilli > Paenibacillales > Paenibacillaceae > Paenibacillus_Z > Paenibacillus_Z phyllosphaerae. The sequence continues at coordinate 75,765 of NZ_JACHXK010000009.1, forward strand.
CTAATCAAGGAGAAAGAAAATGAAAGCTGGGATTTTCCATAAAAGGTATGCGATCGGTGTTTTGACATTGGCGCTATTCTGGCTGATTGCCGGTTGCGGCAACGCTGATCTCGAGACTACTAGGGGCGAGGGGGAGGCAAGTATGGCAGCAGACATTACGCCGCTTATTACAGAATTCGAAAGGCTCGGTTATTACAAATATACCGATGCAGATCAGTTACCGGCCGTTAAGAAAGACTCGATAAGTGCCGGGTACGTATTCGGTTGGGAAGAGACGAATCGTGATTTTCATGCCGATGCGGAAGATTTGGCCGAAGGGGGAGTAGGACAGTTCCTACAGCAAATCGAGCCCTTTCTGACCAAGGAAAACGTGCCGTTAACGAATATTCGTGAGCGAATTGAAGGTTACGACTATGAGATTGAAGTGAATGGTAAGGGCTACATCATGTATGATCTGGAAGATCAAGAGAAGGAAGATATCTGGGAGTTAACCACGAAAAGAGCTTTTGCCATGGTGAATGAGCTCCTGCAGCAGGCCACATCGGAAGCAAGGGTATATGCGTTATATGGCGGCAATGATCAAAGAGCCGTCTTCCTAACTACGGAAATGTTTGCGCTCGTTCAGAACACGGATTTGATCGAGGAAAGCGAAAAGCCGATAACGCCATAGAACAGAACATAAGCGCACGATAATTATTGAGAACGATCAGTAAAGAACAACCATTACGAGAAGCGCGACTTTCGTGTGGGAATTCATGTTCACCCGTTCAAAGTATCAGACGGCCGATATGATCGAGCAGCATCGTCTGTTGATGAGAATCTGCGCGAAGCGCATCGTCTGCTGGAAACCGGCCGGACCGTGGGCAAGAGCGTGCTGGAACGCTTCTAAATGCTTTGCCCAAGGGAGTCTTGAGCTGGGAGAAAAACCGATGATTCATAAAGGCGGGGTATGGCAGGATGGCATGTGAGGTCGTAATAATGCCATAGGTCACCGCATAGAATTCAGAGGTAAGAAAACAGAAAATAGAAAACAGGCGCGATGTAGCAAATCAAGGTATGAACGAGTATAGGAAGGAAAAAGGACAGGAGCGCCTCGGAACGCTCCTGCGCCTAGTCTAATCTGTAGCTCGGAACGGATTACACAGAATCGTTATTTGCTCGAAGCCTCTTCATTGGAGGAAACCGCTGGCTGCCCGTTAGCGGTTTTCTCGCTTTTCTTCGTTTCTTTTGCCGTTTTAAGATACCCAAGCAGCGCTGTAGCTAAGCCAAAGGCGGCGGTGAGAAGAGAAATAATGGCTGAAAATACGTTCATAGTTATTTTCACCTCCATATCAAACTCACATCTCTTGCTAAGCATCGCTCCTCTTCCATCTTTTCAAGGGCAGAAACCTAACTTACCCTCAATGAAATTATAGTCCCGAACATATGTTTATATGCCAGTTTGGCCATAAAGCTGAAATACTTACAAGTTCGCTCTAGGATCAGAAACGAAGAACGAAGAAAGCTAAACTGGGAATAGGAATAGAGGAACAGTTGCCGGAAGCCGATCAATAAGCGATTGCCTTTTCTTATGTCCGGCAAATGGGTGGTGGGAATATAAACTAAAAAAAGAATGCGTATGTTCCGAAGAAGTAATGAGGCACGTTAATTCTTAATGAGGAGCATATTTGAGATGTTCAAGAAAATTCTATCGTGGTTCAAGTCATCCAACGAGAAAGAATCCCCACAGACTACTAGGAAGTCATCACCGAACTCACCTATGAAAAGGACGATTGATCCCTCCAGGATTGGGGAACTCGGGGAATATAAAATTAACATTCAATTGGACCAACTTCCGAAGGATACAAAAAACCTGCGTGATATTATGGTTAAAAACCCCAGATCCCGTACAGGATACGCTCAAATCGACCATATTGTCGTAACTCCGTACGGATTATTCGTTATTGAAACCAAGAACTACAATGGAGAAATTAAAGGAGGCCGGTCTGATAAGTATTGGAAGGTTAGCAACAGATTCAATATGTTTAATCCTTTAAGACAAAATTTTGGGCATATTAAAGCACTTGAGCTTGTACTATCGGAAATCCCCGACTTACTATATATCTCCATGATTTCCTTTACGATGCGATGCCGCTTCAGTATTGATCCTGAACTGAGAAAGATTGAATCCAATGAGTTGATTGTTTATGATACAGAACTATCAGAATTTATCAGTCGTAAGATAAATAGGATCAAAGCTACTTCGGATAAGGCTTTGCTAACGGAAGCTGAAGTGCAAAACATCTATGATAGGATTCAAAGCGCCAACATTACTGATCCTGCGCTTAGATCTGAGCATGTTGCTAAGATAAAAAAGCAATAAATAGATCTCCTGACAACGGCAGCAGCCCCGGGTTCATCCCGGCGGCTGTTTTTCACATTACCGCACCCGAAATATGTCCATCCGCCCCCACAAAGCGACATTTGTTCGGCTCCCCGGCCCGCTAGAATGAAGGGCCATCTCAGGCCAGTGGCGTTGCCGATCGTTTCCCTGTAAAGGGGAGAGGTCGGTCTCGTCTTTCTATTGCCGCTACCGGTGAAGGGCTACAATTTTCGAGGTGGTTTGGAGGCCGCGAATGCCTCTACGCCAGCCATCAGCAGGTCTGCACCAAATTTAAAATGATGGTCCATATCAACGGAAGCGGCGATATTCGGAGCCGTTTCCACGAGCCTAGGGTATTCTTGCTTCGGAAGGCTGCCATAGAACGCCAGCAATTTCGCCCCCCACAATCGGCGTTCTTCTTCAGCCCCTTTTACGTATCCATCCCCCGTCACCACCAACGATACCACTTGATTCAGGATGTGTTCAAAAATAAGAAACGCTTCCTGAGGCTCGAAGCCGGCATCGCGCAGAATGCCGAGAGAGGCCTCGAAAATCCTCAGCCTGTTTGTGGAAGGAAGAGCTCTCCTCGACAGCAAGCTTCTTCCTGATGGATGGGTAAGCAGCAGTTGGCGCAACGCGTAAATTAACCCTCTGACCTGGTCCCGCCAATCCGTTTCCTGTTGTGCGGAGACATCGAAAGACGCCAGCATAGATTCGGTCATCGCATCCAAAAGATCGTCTTTGTTGTCTACATAGCGGTAGATTGCCATAGCCGTTACTTCGAACTCTTGGGCTAAGCGGCGGAAACTCACCGCATCGATCCCTTCCGTATCCGCCAGATGTAAAGCCTGCGCTGCGATGGCTTCCCGATTAAGGGAGCCCTTTTGGTTAGGGTTGCCTTCAGGTTGTTGATCATTTTTATTACGAACCACAGTTCGACGCTCCCGATAGAAAAAGTATAGCCCTAGTATAACAAAAAAGTTGACGAGTATACACTGTATACCTATAATGCGAAGTATACAGTGTATACTTCCGGAAATAGGAGTTGAACTTGCCCTTGAGGAGAAAAAGCATACGTAGAATTGCTCTAGCTGCCGGCGTAACCGTGATTGCGCTATCTGCTTGCTTCGGGTTTCTGCTTTATCAGCCGCTGATGGTTGCTTCGGGTTATACCAGCAAAGAAATCTGTTCCGGAACCTTTGTCTCGGGGCTTGATCCCGATCAGGTCTACGCCGATATGGTCGAACCGGAGGGGGCTATCGGGTATATTAGCCCTTTGATTCGCTTCGACGTTAACCCGGAGCAACGCGAAGTAACGACGACCATCGCTGGTTTTTACAAAACTCGGGCGGTATATGGTGAGGGGATGGGCTGCATGCTGGTGCATCAGCCTGACGATGTGAATCTGGTCGCAGCCGCTGACGTGGATACCGTAATCGGCCTATCGGATTCACAGGGTCCCGAGATAGCGGGAAACGCCATGGTCGAGACGAAGAACGAACGACTGCGCGCCGCGTTAGACCGAGCTTTTGCAGAGCGCGAGCAGCCGCCCTACATACGCACCCAAGCGGTCGTCGTGGTGAAGGATGGCAAGATCGTTGCTGAGCGGTACGCTTCCGGCATAGGTGTGGATACCCCATTGCTAGGGTGGTCGGCGACAAAATCGGTTACCAACGCGCTCATTGGCATTCTGGTCCGGCAGGGAAAACTGAATGTCGACCAATCTGCGCCAATTGCCGCTTGGCAGGATGAAAAGGATCCGCGCCACTTGATTACGATAAATGAACTGCTGCGGCAAACAAGCGGACTCGCGCTGAAACAAACCAGCTCCGGATTCGATCCAGCCTCAAGAATGATATTCCTCGAACGGGACATGGCGGGTTTCGCCGAGCATGCCGAACTGGCGGCTGCCCCTGGGAGCCAATGGGCTTACACCGATGGCAATTTTATTCTTCTCTCGCGTATCATCCGCGATGCGGTTGGCGGTCGAGCGTCGGATGTCAGACAGTTCGCGCAGCGTGAACTTTTCGGGCCGACCGGCATGGAACACGTGACGCTGGAATTCGATGCGACCGGCACTCCGAACGGGGCCATGTCGATGTTAGCATCCGCGCGCGATTGGGCTCGTTTTGGACAGTTGTACCTGAACGACGGCATGGCAGGCACGGATCGCATCCTGCCGGAAGGGTGGGTGGAATACTCGGCTTCGCAGACGCTCGATACGGGGTATGGAGCTGGCTTTTGGATTAACCAAGCCGTTAGCGGCAACGCGCCTTATGGACTTCCATGGGGGATGCCCCATGTGCCGCAGGACGCATTCTTTGCCATGGGCAATATGGGTCAGCATATTGTCATCGTACCCTCGCAGCACTTGGTCGTCGTGCGATTGGGGATGTCGCATCATCCGGATGGCCTGATCGCCGGAGCCGACCGGCTGGTTGCCGATGTGATCGAGGCGCTTGCAGACAAGTAGTTGAATAGGAGCAGATTCCATAGAAGTAACTCGTATGTTCGCATAAAGTTAGCAGCCCCGGTTCTCCCCGGCGGCTGCTTTTTCACATTCCGCCGAACCCAAAAATATGTCCATCCGACCCAAAAAAGCGACATTTGTTCGCCTCCCCCCGACCGCTAGAATGAAGGTCATAAGGCATCGCACTTCATATCATGGGGGTTATGACAGTGAAAAAATCCGTAAAAGTGTTGAGCACGACGCTCCTTGCAATGAGTCTTGTCACCGCGGCAGGCTGCAGCAGCGATAACGGCAATAACGGCGGGGGCAACACCAACAGCGGCGGTACGAATACCGCGGCCGAAGGCAACAGCGGCGGCGGCAACGCGCCTGCAGCCGAGAAGGCAGACATTCTGTTCTGGACGCCGTTCTCCGGCGCGGACGGCGAGTTCATGAAGAAGATCGTGGAGAAATATAACGGCTCGCAGGATACCTACAAAGTGAAGTTGGTCATCCAGCCGAACGGCGAGTATTACAAAATGCTGGACGTTGCGCTCAGCGCGAGCAAAGACCGTCCGGACCTGGCGATCATGCACGTCGACCAAATTCCGACCTATGTGAACAAAGGCCAACTGCAGCCGATGGACGATCTGGCCGCAGCGTCGGGTATCAACAAGGCGGACTACGTCGAAGCGCCGGTGAACTACGAGACGATCGACGGCAAATGGTACGGCATTCCGCTCGATATCCATCCGCTCGTCATGTACTACAACAAGGATCTGTTCGACAAAGCGGGCATCGCCGCGCCGCCGACGAACCGCGCGGAGTTCGAATCGGCAGTCGAGAAGTTGACGGACAAAGACAAAGGCGTCTACGGTTACGCGGTACCGACCTTGTGGCCGCAGCAGTTCATCTTCCCGTCGCTCGTCTGGCAGAACGGCGGCGACCTGTGGAATGGCACGGACGTAGCCTATAACTCGCCGGAAGCGGTCGAGATGGTGCAATGGATGCGCGGCCTCGTCGAGCAAGGCTTCTCGCCGGCGAACGTGCAGCAAGACGGAGAGAACACGCTGTTCCTGCAAGGCAAGAACGCGATCCAGTTCAACGGTCCTTGGATGAAAGGCCAGTTCGACGAAGCGGGCATCAACTACGGCGTTGCGCCGGTGCCGCAGATCGGCAAAGCGAAGCAAGCGGTCTATGCCGGCTCCCATAACTTCGTCGTCACGAAGGACACGACGGACGCCGCGGTCGTCAAAGGCATCGGCGACTTCCTGAAATACGTCTCCACCAACTCGATGGATTGGGCGGCTTCCGGTCAGGCGCTCGCATCCAAGCCGATGCTCGAGAGCGCGGAGTTCAAGGCGCTTCCGATGCAGAGCAGCGTTGCGCAAGCGTTCGATTACGTGCAATTCGCGCCGAACGTCCTGAACTGGGCGACGATCTCCGATCCGATCTGGGGCGAGCTGAGCAATGCGATCCTCGGCAAGAAAGACGCGCAAAAAGCGATGGATGACGCAGTCGCCAAATCCCGCCAAGCGATGAACAAATAAGCCCGCTTGAACCTAGGGGTCTAGCGGTCATGAAGTAGAGGACGTCAGGAGGCGCGGCAGCTTAGCGCCTCCCGCCGTTCTTTTATAGGTTCATTTCAGGCGGGAAAAGGAGGAGTCGCTTATGGTGAAAAGCACCTGGCAATCGAGGCTGACGTCATCGCTGTTCGTGCTGCCGTATGTCGTGAGCTTTTGCGCGTTTTTGTTAATCCCGATTCTTTATGGCGTTTATATTTCATTCCATAACTTCGAGCTGTTGTCCGATACGCATGAATTCGTCGGCCTTCAGAATTACGTCACGATCTTCACGCCGGGCACGTATCTGTTCGAGCAGTTCACGCGCGGGCTGTGGAACACGCTGCAGTTCGTGCTGTACTCCGTGCCGCTGCTGGTCATTCTCGGCTTGGGTCTGGCGATGCTGCTGAACGCGCTGCCGAGCAAGCTTCGCAGCCTGTTCCGGACGTTTTATTTTATGCCGTACGCGGTGTCCGCTTCGGTCATGTCGGTCATCTGGCTCATGATGTTCGATTCGAACGCCGGTTTCCTGAACGGACTGCTGGGCAAGATCGGTGTGGATCCGATCGCTTGGCTGACCGATCTTCCATGGGCTTGGGTGTCGCTTACATTGACGACGCTCTGGTGGACGATCGGGTTTAACATGATTATTTTCATTAACGCGCTTAATGAAGTGCCGGAGGACTACTACGAGGCGGCTTCCATCGACGGGGCCAACGCCTGGCGCAAGTTCACGAGCATTACGCTGCCGTCGATCCGGCCGGTCATGCTGTTCATCATCATTACGTCGACCATCGCTTCGTTCAACGTATACGCGCAGCCGTTCCTTCTCACCCGCGGCGGACCGGGCGACAGCACCCGCGTGCTGCTGATGAACGTGCTCGACGAAGCGTTCAAGGGCAAGCAGGTCGGTTCGGCTTCGGCGATGGCCATCCTGATGGCGGTCATCATCATCATCATTTCGGCGGTGCAGTACAAGATCGCTTACGGCAGGAAGGAGTAGACCCGCATGAAGAAGACGTTGCTTATGATATTGGCTATTCTCCTGGCGGCGCTCTTCCTGCTGCCGCTCATCTGGATGGTATCGACCTCGTTCAAGAACGATTTCGAGGCGCTGGCCGGACAAATGAATTTTATTCCGAACAAACCGACGCTCGATAACTACATCGAAGGTTTGCGCGGCGAGCTGATGAACGTGCCGATCACCCGTTGGATCACGAACTCGTTGTTCGTCGGCCTGGCCGGGACGGCGATCGTGCTGCTGTTCTCCTCGATGGCGGCTTTCGCGCTGGCGCGCCTGCAAGACTTGCCGCTGCGCAAGGTGATGTTCCCGATGTTCGTCGGGTCGATGATGATCCCGGGCGTCCTGACGTTCCTGCCGATGTACATGGAATTCAATGCGCTCGGCTGGATCAACACGTACGCCGCGCTCATTCTGCCTTACTCGTCCGGAGCGTTCGGCGTGTTCCTGCTCTACCAATTCTTCGCCTCGTTCCCCAAAGAGATCGAGGAGGCGGCCCGCATCGACGGCGCGAACAAATGGCAGATCTACTCGCGCATTCTGCTGCCGGCATCGGTATCGATCATGGTGACGCTCGCGATCTTCACCTTCATGGGCATCTACAACGATTTCGTCTGGCCGCTCTATGCGACGACCTCGCCGGAGATGCGGACGATTACGGCCGGTATTGCGATGATGGCCCAAGGCAGCTACACGCAAGCCTACGGCAAGCTGATGGCGATGACGGTGATCGCGACGCTGCCGGTGATGATCGTGTTCATCGTCGGCCAGCGCTCGTTCGTGAAGGCGATCACGCAGGCAGGTGTCAAGTAAGCCAGACTTGTGGCGAACGCAAAGCCGCAGGCGATAGGTTTTCAGCTGTTAGCGGAGGTTTTTCGTTATAAGCGACTTTTGTAGATGAGTTGCTCCCTTAGCCGATTCAATCCGGCAACTCATCTATAACGGGAGCGTTAACGAAAGAACCGGAGCTATAACAGCGTAAAGAAGTTTAAAGAGACCCTTCGCGGTCTCTTTTCGAGCATGTAGGCAAAGGAGACGAACATGCAGAAATCAACGCATATGAAAATACGGCTGGCGGCAGCGGTGCTGCTCGTCGTGGCTATTGGATTGGGGGCATGGTTCGCCATGACAAGGAACAACGAAGAAGCGGAAGTGTACGCGGCCTATAACGGCCATGGCGGCACGTTCAAGAACACCTTGGTGCCGTTCGACACGCCGGACCCGAGCGTCGTGTACAAGGACGGTTACTACTATATGACGTTCACGCATAACGGCGCGGATGTGATGGTGCTGAAGTCGCGGACGATCGATTTCAAGCAGGCGGAGCGCAAGACCGTCTGGTATCCGGACGTGGGGACCGCCTATTCCGCGAACCTGTGGGCGCCGGAGATCCAGTATTTGCAGGGCAAATGGTATATCTATTTCGCCGCGGACGACGGCGCGAACGAGAATCACCGGATGTATGCGCTGGAAGCCGATACGGATGACCCGATGGGCAGCTATACGTTCAAAGGGCAAGTGACGGACGAGACGAATAAGTGGGCGATCGACGGGCTGGCGATGGAGCTTAACGGCAAGCTGTATTTTGTCTGGTCCGGCTGGGAAGGCGAGATCAACATCCAGCAGAACACCTATATCGCGCCGATGAGCGATCCGCTGACGATCAGCGGTCCGCGCGTGCTCCTCTCGGAGCCCGATCTGGCCTGGGAGAAGGCAGGCGGCCCGCCTTATATCAATGAAGGCCAATCCATTCTTCACCAGGACGGGCGCGTCCATATCGTCTACTCGGGCGCGGGCAGCTGGACGCCGTTCTATGCGCTCGGGATGCTGACCTTGGAAGAAGGCGCGGATCCTCTCATCCCGGCCAATTGGAAGAAGGCCGAGCAGCCGTTTCTGAAAATGGACGAAGATGCGGGCGTCTACGGTCCCGGGCATAATTCCTTCGTCACGTCCCCGGACGGCGAAGAGCAGTGGATCGTCTACCATGCGACAACGGCGCCGACGGATGGCTGGAGCAACCGCAGAGCCCGTGCCCAGAAGCTCGCTTGGGATGCGGACGGCAATCTGCAACTCGGCAAACCGCTGTCGCTCGATACCGCGATTCCGGTGCCGGCTGGTACCGGCGTGTTCAAGGCTGCGCCAGGCGGCAAGGAGGCGGTATTCGACCTGATCCCTTCGAAAGTGCCGACAGTCGCGGCGATCCTGCTGCATTACCGCAATGATTCTGGAGAAGCGCAGGAAGCAAGTATCCGAGCAGGCAGCGCAGCGCCAATCTCAATCTCGTTGCCGCCAGTCGATGGCACGGGCTATACCTACGCCGACATTCCGCTGGAAGCGGGCATGAACGAGATCGCTATCGCGGTTGATGGCGATCAAGCCTCCATAGAGGCGATCGAACTGCCGCGTTACGAAGCGGAGAATGCCACGGCGCTTACGCATGGCACGATCGAGGAGAATGCTTTTACCACATCGGGATTCGGGTATGCCGTGCTGTCGTCCGGCGAGGAAGAAGCGCTCCGGTTCGACAACGTCATCGTGCCGGTGAGCGGCGTCTACCAGATTCGGCTGCAGGCGGCGAATGCCGCCGGCCAAGCGGCGAAGCTTACGGTCCGCACAAGCGGCGGCAAGTCCGATGAGATCGTGATTCCGTCCGGGGGAAGAAATGATTTCCAACCGCAGACGATTAGTTTGCAATTGAGCGCCGGTCCAAACACCCTTATACTTGAACATGCTACCGACGAGGTGCAGCTCGATTATATCGACGTAACGCGAACATTAACACCATAGGGGATAAGGGGATGTAGGCCAATGACAGGCTTGTCCAACGCGAAATCGGCCCTCACCGGAGTGATGGCCCTCCTGACGGCAGGCCTGGTCTTGGCCGGCTGCGGCAACAGCGCCTCAAGCGCCGAGAGTACGGAGGCCGTATCGACCGATGCGGTCCAGCTAGAATATTGGACGCCCTTCAGCGGCGGGGATAATCTGTTCATGACCGAGATGGTCGACCAGTTCAACCAGGAGCACAAGGAGATTCAGGTGGTCCAGATGAATTCGCGGCTGGACGATTATTATTCCCGCCTGCGGACGGCGATTCTGTCCGGCAATGCCCCGGATGTCGCCATTATTCATGCCAGCTCGCTGCCGCGCTTTGTCCAGAACGGGTACATAGAGGATTTATACGAGCCTGCGCAGGAAGCGGGGCTGGACTTCGGTATTTTTAACCAGACGATCATGAAGGCTTCCCAATTCCAGGGCAGGCCTTATGCAGTGCCGCTCGATACGCACACGCTGGTCCTGTATTACAACAAAACGTACTTAAGTCAGGCGGGACTGCTGGATCCGCAAGGCAAGCCGATACTGGAGCAAGGAGAGACGGGGTTCACTTCCTTCCTGCAGCAGTTGAAACGGACGGTTCCGGCGGATGTGGCGCCGCTCGCCCAGCCGAGCACGCGCATCGATTCCGTGTGGCTGTGGTGGAGCCTGTATAACCAAATCGAAGGAGGCGGCGCTTTCTACGACGCTTCGGGGACGAAGGCGGTCATGGACAATCCGGCAGCCTTAAAGGCGCTCACGTACATCAATGGGTTGTACGCAAGCGGGCTCATTCCCGCGAACATTACCGACGCGTTCAAAATGTTCCACGACGGCAAAGCGGCCGCCCTCATAACGGGCGTATGGGCGACAGGAGCGCTCGAGCAGGCGGAGCAGCTCGACTTCGGCGTCGTGCCGTTGCCCACGCTGTACGACAAACCGGCGGCATGGGCGGATTCGCACACGCTGACGATTCCCGCGCAGCACGAGATGACCCCCGAGAAGCGGCAGGCGGCGATGATCTTCATGAAATGGCTCGCCGAGCATGGCGCGATGTGGGCCGAGGCCGGGCATGTACCGAGTGTAAGCGCTGTCTTGAATGCCGAGGCGTTCAAGGCGCTGAACTATCGCAGCGATTATGCGGCCGCCGCCAATTCGGTCGTCTTCTGGCCGAAGGCGACGAAGCAATTCTCGATGGTCGAAGTCCTCATCCGGCAATTCGAGCGCATGATCTATCGGGAACAGACGCCGGAGCAGACGCTGCATGCAGCGGTCCAAGAGATCGATGCCGAGCTCACGAAATAGGCAAGGGGAGCGCACATGATGATATTTACATCGCTTAGAAGATGGTTACGCAACTTGCCGCTTGCCCGCAAGCTCATTCTCGTCCAGGTCGCGCTGATCGTCGTTCCGCTCGGCGCGATGGGTTACTTTGCTTTTGCCAGCTTCGCCGGGAAGATCGAGGAGCAGGTGGGCAAATACCAGCTGCAGACGCTCAAGCAAGTCACGCTGAACATCGATACGTACATGAATGAGCTGAACCGGCTGTCGCTCATGCCTTATCAATATGAAGAGATTCTCGACTTTCTCGCTTCCTCCCGCGCGCCGGGGCAACCGCTGAGCCTCACGGAGATCGGCCAGCTGAACAATTTCGTCTCCAAGGTATTCCTGAACGGCCGCGTCGACATTATGGGCATCTCGTTGGTCGGAGATAAGGGCGCTTCCTACGTGGTATTGCCCGAGAGCCAATATATGACGACCTACCAGCTGGAGGGCGGGACGGAATGGCTCGAGCAGGCGAAAGGCAAATTCGGCGAACCGACCTTCATTACGACGCACGAGGTCCAATCCACGAGCGGCACGGTCTATCAGGTGTTCTCGATCGCCCGCGAACTGCGCAGCTTCGACAGCGGGCAAATACTCGGCTACATCGCGATCGATATCGATCCGAAGGCCGTACGCAACCTGCTCGCCCAGGTGAGCATGGGCAGCGAAGAATCGCTGTATATCGCCGACAGTGCCGGTGATCTGGTGCTGCGCAAGGACCAGGCGGCTGTCTATCCGCCGCTTGGCGAGCTGACGCAGGAAGCGGGCGTCTCCCATATGAACGTGGATGGTCAAAGCCTGCTCGTCGCGCACGTCAATTCCGACGTGACCGGCTGGACGACGGTGGGCGTCGTCCCGGTCGCGGAGCTGACGAAGGACAGCCTCGTCGTGCGCAACTCGATGATGCTTATCGGCGCCATCTGCGTCGGGCTTGCCGTCTTAATCTCCGTGTTCATCGCCTTCCGGATGACGATGCCGCTGCGCAAGCTGCGAACCTTGATGCGCAAGGTCGAACGCGGCGACCTGAAGGTCTCGTTCCCGGTCGAGCAGTGGGATGAGGTCGGCCAACTCGGCAACGCGTTCAACATGATGGTCTCCCAGCTGAGCGAGCTGGGTTATCGGCTGTACGAGACTGAGATCCGGGAGAAGGATGCCGAGATCGCCGCGCTGCAGAGCAAGATCAATCCGCATTTTCTGTACAACACGCTGGGATCGATCTCCATGTACGCCGAGGTGGAAGGCAATCGGGAGGTCGTGAAGATGACGAACAACCTCAGCCGCTTGCTGCGTTATTCCTTGAGCGGACGCAAGGAGATCGTTACGCTTCGGGATGAGATCGAGCATGTGAGAGGCTACATGACCATTCAGAAGATGCGCTACGAGGACCGGATCCATTTTGGCTTGGACGTGGAGGAGACGCTGCTGGAGTGTCCGGTCATTCCGCTCTTGATCCAGCCGATCGTGGAGAATGCGATCAATCATGGGTTGGACAAAGGAATCGGCGAAGGCCGCATAAACCTCGCTTGCCGCCGGCATCAAGGGATGCTGGCCATCGTGATCGAGGACGACGGAATCGGTATGACGTCAGAGCAGCTGAGTGTCATCCGGCAGCGATTGCACCATGACTATGACCTGGGCGGCACGTCGGGCAATGGCCTGATGAATGTGCACCGCCGCTTGCGGCTCCATTACGGCCAGCAATACGGCGTGCAGCTGGAGAGCATGCCGTTCCAAGGCTTGAAGGTGACGCTGACGATGCCGGTCACCTATCCGATGACGGAAACGGGATAGAGAGGAGAGGACGATATGCACCGTATTCTAATCGTGGACGACGAGACGATATTTCGCAGAGGACTTCGTAAAATGATCGAATCTTCGGGCTCTGGCGTATGGGAAGTGGTCGGTGAAGCAAAGGACGGCTATGACGCGTTGGAGCAGATTGAGCAACTGGCGCCCGATGTGCTTCTGACGGATATCCGGATGCCGCGGATGGACGGCATCTCCCTGCAGCAGATCGTCAAGGAACGCTTCCCGAAGCTGCGCGTCATCGTGCTGAGCGGCTACGATGAATTTACGTATTTGCAGCAATCGCTGCGGCATGGCGTACGGGATTATCTGATGAAGCCGGTAGAGCGGGAGGAATTGTTCCATGCGCTCGGGAAGCTGGCCGTGGAGCTGGATGCCGCGCAGAAGGAGCAGGAATCCCATGCGCCGGAGCCGCCCGACGCGGCTCGGGTTCGGCAGCAGGTCAGTGAGCATCTGGTCGCAGGCCTGCTGCGCGGCGAGGTGCATGCGAGCGAGCTGGCGCTGCTCGGACGAATCGGCAGGCCGCTCGACGAGCCTTGCTTCGCGTGCATGATCATCAAGCTGGATAAGGATGCGCTCGATCAAGATCGTTACGCGAAGGCCGACCCATCGCTGTTCCAACTGTACATCCAGCAGATGGTGCAGGAGTTATTGGATCAGAAGGCGAAGGGATTCGCCTTCGTCATCTCGGATACCGAGGTCGTGGCGCTCATTAACGTGAAACAGCAGCCTCAGGCGGAAGAGGAGCTGACGCTCATGTCGGCCTCGATCCGCAAGCGGATGATCTCCCTCTCGAATTTGACGGTGACGATCGGGCTTGGCCGCATTCTGGAGGGCGCGGATAGCATTCCGCAGTCGTTCGCGGAGGCGCGCATCGCGCTGCTCCACAGGCTGATCGTCGGCGGCGACCGCGTTCTCAGCTACAGCCAGACACGGCAGAGCCATCACGAGCTGGCCTTGGATGTGAAGGAATGGTCCTGGGATCTGCTCGAGACGGCCATCTATGAGGGGAAGATAGAAGAGACGCAGCAGCTGGTGCGCACGTTCATTACCGATCTGTGCCAGCATGCCAAGAGCCCGGAGACGATCCACCAGCAGCTGTGCAAGCTGCTCATCTATTACTATGAGCAGGCGGAGAAGCTGCAGTTGACGAAGGCTTGGCTCGGCGATAAGACGATCCAGTCGGCTATGCTCGAGCTATGCTCCATCACGTCCCGTGCCGAGCTGATCGACCTGTGCAGCAGGCAGCTGGGGCGGCTTGCCGGCTGCATGGCCAAGTCGCCCCGCCAACAGGGCAGCGATCCGATCGAGCGGGCGCTGCGTTACGTGAAGCAGCATTACCGGCAGCCGCTGACGCTGCGGGATGTGGCGGAGCATGTCTATCTGAACCCGGCCTACTTCTGCACCTTATTCAAGCAGCGCACGGGCAAGTCCCTGGTCGAGTATTGGACGGATCTTCGCATCCATGAGGCGAAGAAGCAACTGTCCTCCTCGAACGAGAAGGTGACAGTTATCGCGGAGTCGATCGGCTTCGGCAACGTGCGCCACTTCAACCGGGTGTTCAAGAATGCGACTGGGGCAACGCCCAACGATTACCGCGAACAGGCGCGGGCGATGATCGGTCATTCATGAAGAAGAGCGTCGGCATTAGGACATGGCATGGAGTCCTAGTGCCGACGCTCTTTGATTTTATAATGGGATGGACCCTCTACGCTCTCGGCTCCCAAACCGCGTCCGGAATCGGATCGTTGAACATCTTCTTGCCCGCATATAGATAACCTCTGACATATTGCTCGTATTCGCCGTTGTCCGCAGGCATGCCGGCATTGAACCGGATGAACGTTAAGCCGCCCTCAGCGAGATCGTAACGCAGCTGCATGTAATTGCGCCAATATTGCTTGACGTCAAAGGCATCGGCGCTGTCGCCGTAATTGCCCAGATCGATGCCTTCCGCCGTCGCGAACGCCGGGGAAGAGAACTCGACTTGTTTGACGATCCCGCTCTCCATTGCAATCCGAATATAGTTTCGCGCGGAGCGATAGATGAGCTCGTCGTTCCCCGTTTCGGTCGGACGGCCCAAGATCGCCAGCACCTCGCCTTGAGTCATGCCGAGCGCGATCTTGCCGATGGATTGGCCCGGTACGATCAGATAGTCCGAGTTCTGCTCTTCCATTCGTTCGTGCTCCGTCGTCTGGCCGGTGCCGGCAGCGGGTTCCGGATCGTTCCGGTACGGAAAAGCGCCGTCCGTCAGTTGAGCGGAGGTCACTTTCTTCAGTTTGCCGTTCCCATTGTCGTAATAGATGTCCGACGTATAGCGATTCACATAGAAATCGTTGATCTTCCTCGTATTGCCGCTAGTAATCTCCTGGAATAGCGTCACTTTATATTTGTCGTCGATGAGTTCCGCATCCGATAGCCACAGCGGCAGCTGCAGCTGTTTGCCCAGCATTTTCTTCACCCGATTGACGGCTTCCTGCGCGGTAAGGATTCGATTCCATCCGCTGCCTTGCTCCTGAACGTCTGTTCCGATATCCGCGTTATCCTCCGTCTGGGTCGGATTGCTCAACGGCTCGGCCGCGTTCGTGCAGCCGATGACGCTCATTGAGAGGGCAGCCAGGATCCAAACAGCCTTTATGTAGCCTTTCATATTGTCCTCCTATTGAATCATGAAGAAGCGGCCAGACTTCGCGCCGATTATCTGTTATCTATTATAAGCGATCTCTGGGCGATATTCGGTATTTTGACATACATTTATGGCGATGCAGACAAAAAAATAACCCGCTGCGCAAGGCGGGTTCTAGGTCGATCTATGAGAGGAACTGATCGATCGGCTTAGATGCTGCGCGAAACGCCACGAGCAGCTTGTTTCGGAGAATGGACCAGCCGGAACTTAATGAAACTTACGATCCGCCAAGTCGCGATATAGCCGAAGGTCATGAGGTTGCACATAAACCCAAGCGTACCCGGATCGATGGATGTTATCGTTGCAATCGCGACGAAACGCAGCGCGAACAGTATGAGAAGCAGCGCAAAAACCGTCCTGTTCCGCTTGATGAACGTGCTGCCGTCCCGCACTTCAAAATTGGTCGACTCGAATCAACGGAATCGAGACCAGGACGCCGATAGCGATCGCAAGGATCGCTTGCTCCTCGCGGATATGCAGCGAAGGATCGAGCAATTGCGTAAGCGATGCCGCAATGAAGAAGACCGGCAGCAATAAGGTTGCGCCTGCCTTATTTTCTCCGTTTAGGGAGCGACTCCATAGTGTGTCTAGTCATCGATTCAAGGTGATAATCGTCATATCGATCGCCAGCGTAATGGAAACCGCGCAACCGAGGAACACTGAAGAGGACAAAACGTACAGGGAGCTGCACACCATGAGATGGACATCTACGACAGTGTTAGCGATTAGTCTTACCCTCGGTTTAACGGCTTGTGCCCGCAGTAACGAGCCGCTTCAGCGGCAAGATCAGGTTCGCAGCCAGAATGTCACTGATAACAAACTGACCGATCCTCGCATCGTGGCCGAGGACAAGGATTTGAAGCAAGGCGACCTTGGCATAGGTGGAGGCGGCAGTGCGGACAGGCCGTTCGCTGCGCAAGCGGCGATCCCTCAGGTATTCCCGAATTGGTCGGTCAAGCCCATCAACGGCAGCTATGCGGAGAATGCCATCGCAACCGCGCAACAATTCATGGGCACTCCTTATCTATACGGCTCTGACCGAGATGATCCGTCCTCGTTCGATTGCTCGGATTTCACCCGATGGGCCTATCTATCGGGAATCGGCATGGATCTTCCGCTCGATTCGCGCAGCCAAGCCCGCTATGTCCAAGCTTATTCGAACCGGTCCTACTATAATCTGAACAACGCCCGCCGCGGCGATCTGTTGTTCTTCACCTCGTTCAACGGCGTGAATCCGGATCAATACCAAGGCGTCTCGAAGACCGTCGATTCGGTGTCCCATTGCGGCATCTATCTGGGGAATGGCAAAATGATTCATACCGCTTCGCCCCGCACCGGCGGCGTCCGCATCGACAATGTGTTCGGCAACCACCTGCAATGGCGGTTCTTTATGGGCGGCACGGTGCTGGATCAGAAGTAAGGTCGCATGCGCAAGCGCTGCTTCGTTCTCCCGACAAGCATTCTCCCTAACGTCGACCATCAGGCTGCCTAGCCCGGCGGTCGACGTTATTTGCTTCGTCTACCGTATCTTTCGTTAAGGAAACAAGCTGCATTCCTCGAACGATCCACTTCGCGGTTCATCTCGGAGACAATTTTTTATTCAATCTTAAGTTTACCAGTATATGGATGGACGATATAGTTAACCTGACCATGTATGACGGGAGGGGCTGTATCTATGGAAAGGCGATTGAATGAAACAGCCGCAGGTTGGCTATTCTTGATCTCTTATGTAACCGGAGTGCTGCTGACGGCCTTCATGACGGCGAGCGGGAGCCCGCATCATGACAACCACGCCGCATTCCTGGGTTATGTCATTGCAGGCCAGGTCGGTCTCAATCTGCTGCCGGCCGTTGTATGGTGCAAGCTTCGTCGGATCCCGTTCAGGGAGGCCTTTCGCTTAAGAAGAGTCTCGCTGCGCGCACTTGTTCTATCTCTGCTTATCTTCGTCGTCAGCCAGGTAATTCTATTGTTCTTCCACCAGTTGACGGAGCTCGCGGCGATCGCGGCAGGGGCGAATTACGAGACGTCCCATTATCCGATTGCGGATTCATTAGGGACGCTTCTTCTCCTTGCCGTGAGCATCGGGATTATACCGCCGATCTGCGAGGAGCTGCTGTTCCGAGGGGCACTATTGTCGGGTTACGCCCGAGGAGGCGTCTGGTTCAGCGCAGCGGTGACAGCCGGGCTTTTTGCTTTATTCCATGATAATCCGTACCGGCTTGCCGAATTATTCGTTTCGGCGTGGATAGCGGCTAGCATTGTGCTGCGTACACGGTCTGTCTATCCGGGGCTGCTCGTCCATCTCGTCACGAATCTTACCTACGTCTGCGTTTCTTACTGGCAAGGCGGCGATATGCTCGAAGGGTTAACGGCAGCTGAGGGGCCGAAGCTTGCGGCGGTGGCGCTGACGGGTCTCGCTTCGGTCGCCGCGTTCTTCGTTTGCCGGTGGCTGTGGCTGAAGATCGAACCTGCGGGACAGAGGCAAGAAGAAGGAGGATCTTTGCGGCTTCGTGCCGCATGGCTCCTGCCGATTGTCCTTGCGGTCATCGCGTTCATCGTGAAATTCGTGTGGAACCAATAAGAGGAGTGCACATACTTGCAGACAAATGATGGGACGCTAAGCAAGAGCGACTGATATATCGAGCTGAAAAGAGGATAATTCGATGCAATATGACCAAGACATGCACTATGGCAGCGACTATCATTACATACCGGCTACCTCGGTCAATAATGGCGAAGGAGTGGAGGTACGCCCCGACCTGTACTGCTTCACGGTCCAGATCGTCAATGTCATTATGGCCGGGCACCCGGGATCGCCTGATTTCGTGCTGATCGACGCCGGCATGCCGCATTCGGCGCCTGCGATTATCGAAGAGGCGGAAGGGAGATTCGGCCGGAATTGCCGGCCCAAGGCCATCGTATTGACGCATGGGCACTTCGATCATGTCGGCGCGATCATTGAGCTGGTGCAGCATTGGCAGGTACCCGTCTATGCGCATGAGGCGGAATTGCCCTATCTGACCGGGCGCGAAAGCTATCCGAAACCCGATCCCGGCGTGCAGGGCGGGCTTGTGGCGAAGCTGTCGTTCATGTTCCCCAATGAGCCGATCCAGCTAAGCCGCCGCGTGAAGCCGCTTCCGGAAGACGGCACTGTGCCGGAGCTCCCGGATTTTCGCTGGATCCATACGCCAGGTCACTCGAAGGGACATGTCTCCTTGTACCGGGAATCGGACCGTACGCTGATCGCGGGGGACGCGGTGGTGACCGTCGAGCAGGAATCGCTCTATAGCGTCATCACGCAGGCGCCGGAGCTTAACGGACCGCCGGCATATTTTACCCCGGATTGGGAGCAGGCCAAGGCGTCGGTACAATTGCTTGCAGAGCTGAAGCCGGAAGCGCTCGTATCCGGGCACGGGCAGCCGATGTTCGGCGAAGAGCTGCAGCACAAGCTGGACCAACTGGCCCAAGATTTCGATACGGCAGCCAAACCGAAATTCGGCAAGTACGTGCATTAGCCGCCAGGTCAGACCGGGCGGCTGCGATCTTACTAATCCCAAATAGTAATTAGACGCATGCTGTGCTCCTCTTAGAGGTTCCTCAATTGGTCCAACAGGGCCGAAGGCTCCATCCGCTCCATGAAGTCTGGGTTCACGCTGGCGTGCCGAATAATCCCGCGCTTGTCAATCAGATAGGTCGCGGGGACGGGCAGCGTCCAACGGTCGGCGCTGTTGAACGCGGCAAGGTCAAGTCTGAAGATTTCGGCGAACGTCCGCTGAAGGTAGTTGGGCATCTCGAATAATAGCTTATAGCTGTCGGCCGTTCGACCATAGGGATCGCTGAGTACCTCGAAGGATAATTGCTCCTTCTCCTTCTGGGTTAAGGCATTGTCGGGACTTTGGGGGGAGATGGCCATGAGGTGGCCGCCGAGTGCTTGAATGTCCGGCAGAATTTGCTCATACGCACGAAGCTGAACATTGCAATACGGACACCAGCTGCCGCGGTAGAAGACGAGCGCGATATGCGTTCGGGCCAGCTCATCATGCAACCTGACTGTCTTCCCGAGCGGATTCGTTAATGAGAAGTCCGGTGCAACGGATCCCGCTGGGAGCCCAAAGGTAATGCCGGATTGTTGCTGCTCGAAGATATGACGAAATACTGCCGTCTGGGCTTCTTCCGGTACGCGCGCGACGAAGCTTGCTTTCTGCAGCTCCAATTGTTCGTGAAGGGACATAGGACAACACACTCCTTTGACGAAATCGGATAACGGCAACTCCCGATGCTATCCTTAGAAAGATACCATATGGTATCTTTTTTTTATTTTACAACCATGTTCCAAATTATGGCAAGAGGCAAACCGACCCTTTTGGTATAATGAAGCCAAACCATTACCTACGGAGGTTGTATGAAAAAGGGAGAGCAGACCCGCGAACGTATTATTCGGAAGTCCGCCGAGTTGTTTAATCAGAGGGGATACGCGGGTTCGTCGATCAATGATATTATTGCCGCTACCGGTATCAAGAAAGGCGGCATCTACCGCCATTTTGCAAGCAAAGACGAGATTGCGTTTGAAGCTTACGACTATGCCTCCGGAATCGTCGGCCGCCGGTTCGCCGAAGGGATTGCGCAAGCGACGTGTGCGGCGGATCGGCTTCTTGCCTTTTTTCATGCGTATGAGGACGTGGTGAACGATCCTCCTTTCATTGGCGGGTGCCCCTTGCTGAACACGGCCGTGGAGAGCGACGACACCCATCCTCAATTACGGGAGAAAGCGAAGCAGAGCCTGAGCAAGATAATGGCGATGATGAGCGGGATGATCGAGGAAGGCGTCAAGCAAGGGGAGTTCAAGAAAGAACTCGATGCCGAATCGCTTGCTTCCTTCGCTCTATCGCTGCTGGAAGGAGGCATCCTGCTTAGCAAACTCGAGGGCACCAACACCTATATTCGGATGAACAGGGACAGTCTCGCCCGGTATCTGGAGCAGTGCTGCGTAACGGGGCGGTAGCAGGGACGACATCTACCGGAATGCCCCTGTTACGTCCAAACGACGGCCGTACAGGTGCTCAAGCGTCACTGCCAGCGTGAAGCCGAGCGACTCAGCTAGACGAATGGAGGCTCTGTTCGACTCGATCACCTGATAACGTGGGATAAGGCCTTGGGAGAGCAGCTGCTGGGTCGCCGCGGCGGCGACCTGTTGGGCCAATCCTTGACCGCGGCAGGCCTCGCCGGTGTGAACGCCGCCAATCTCCCACACGTGCTCGTAATTCCGGAAGGTGAAGCAGGTGCTCGCTGGCTGGCCGTCATGATAGATCGTATACGAACGAGCGCCTCGGCGGAACAGATCGGCGAGCTCATCCTTGCTATAGCCGTTGGCCATCCAAAGCGGCAGAAGCGTTTCGTTGAGCATCGTACCTTCGATTACCGTATTCGTCGACCGGGTAGGAACCGGCAATTCCGTGCAGGAGTAGGAATGGAAGGCTCGGATCCTTTCGTATGCGTACCGGTGGGCGATGTAAGGCTTATACCTGTTGTCTTGGATCTTGAAGACGATTGCTCCTTCATCCGGTAATTTCCCGAGCAGCCTCGGAAGCAGCTGCGGATCGGTCGCATACAGGAAGGCAATGGCGGAGGCGTTCGGGTAATGGATGAGATCGTAAGGAAATAGCGAAGCCGGGAGCAGGAGGAGAAGCGCGGACTGCCCGCACTCTTGGTGGAGGCGGCAGTCTATGTGAGGACCGTACGATTCGATCATTTTGAGCAGGGCAATATTGTGCAGGATACGCTGGCTAAGCAGCTGACGGGCTTGTTCGAGCATGGCAGACTGGCCCCCTTGTATCGGCTTTGCCCCTAGTATACCATTAACGAATGGTTGGATCTCCCAACAAGAGTGGTAGTGTCGGCAAGGTAAACTGCCTAACCGGCAAGCCAGAAGACAGGTGGTGACGACAGGTGATTGCGAATAGCTTGCTGCTGTTGTTCGGGGTCATGATCGTGGTGTTACTGCTGCTGTTAATCGTCGCGATAATCCGTCATGCGATCGATTCCTCCAGGACATCGCAAAAGATTGACTTGCTTACGGACGAAGTTCGGATGCTTCGCAAGGAGCTTGGGCGGCAGAAGCAGCACCATATTGATACGCAGGTATAGGGAAAGGAGAAAGGCACATGTCCTACAATATTCTGTTCAGCTACGCCCATCCCGATGACGAGACGTTCCTTAGCGCTTGTCTCATCCATCAGCTGGCCGAGGCAGGCGAGCCGGCGGCGCTGCTGCTGGCTACGCGTGGCGATGCGGGAAGCAAGAACGGCGCCTTCGGGCATCTGACCCGGGAGCAGCTCGGCGAGCTGCGGGAGGAGGAGATGGAGCGGGCGGCCCGCGTACTGAAGCTCGGGCAGGTGACGCATCTGGGATTCCCGGACGGCAAGCTGGCTGAAGTAGACCCTGGCAGCGCGGTGGATGCGATCGCGGAAACGGTGAACCGGCTTCAGCCGAGCGTCGTCTTCACGTTCCCGCCGGACGGGTGCAATTACCACCCGGATCATATGGCGATCTCGCGACTGACGACCGAAGCGGTTGTCAGCGGACGGTGTCCCTCGGTCCGGCAGCTGTACTATGTCATGTCCGGTGCGCTTCATGAAGAAGGGCGCAGACCGAATCTTGTGATCGATACGGCGCCGCTGTGGGCGATGAAGGCCGAGGCGCTACGCTGTCATGACTCACAGATTCTGGCGATCATGCGGCATTTCGGCCCCTTGGAGACCGTGCTGGACGACCGCCGTTTCGAGGCATTCGCTCTGGCTTGGGAGCAAGGCGCCATGTGGCCCGAGAAAAGCGAAGCGGAAGCGCGAGCGGCATTACGGCTGCCATAAGGCTAGCTGCCTACGGCTCGCACAAATAAAGCAAGGCTGACCGCATGTGCACGCGGTCAGCCTTGTTTTTGTTTTCTCGATGCGGATCAGCCGACGGTTGATGTCTTGTTCGCGTTCCTGGCCAGCATGCGCCAGCCTGTGGCGGAGATGGCCGTGAGCGCCAGGGTAACGATCAGCCAGCCGGCATATGGCGTCGCGCGGTTGACCGCGGCTGCAACCGGATTGGACGCTGCGGTAATACGTTCGACGATCCAGGCAGCCGAGGCGACGATGGATAAGCTTGCACCTAGCAGGCGGATGGATGCGGCTAGCCGCGTCACGCTGAGCAGCAGCAACCACGGCATCGTGACGGCAATAACCGCGAGCTGCATCAACTCGATGCCGAGATTGAAGCCGAGAATGCTCGAGGCCATCCGCAAGGGACTAAGCCCAATATTTTGAATGAGCATAGCGAACGCCATGCCGTGAATGAGGCCGAAACCGAAAGCAACGACCGATTCCCGGCCAGGGAACAGCGGCCGGATCGCATGGATCGCCGATACGAGGATCGATAGCGCAATACACACTTCCACCCAACGGCTAGAACCCGGAACCCAGCCCATGGCACCTGCGATCAGCGTAAGCGAGTGGCCGATGGTGAAAGCCATCGTTACTCGGAGCAGCTGAGCGAGGCTATGCCGGACGCCGCCGAATTCAACCCATCGGTTGTTTCTAGCCAGCATGGGCGCCGGCAGCAGCAGCGCGAGCAGAAACATCAGATGATCCGTCCCTTCCGCAATATGCGAAATGCCGAGCTGAACGAAATTGACGAATCCTTGCCACCAGCTGCCGCCGCTGAGGTCGACGTCGATCGAGGTGACATTCGCACGCAGCGTGCCGAGCACGACGGGCTCGCTGGACGTTATGCCATGATCCCAGTCGCTGCGGGCCGAGACGATGACGGAATGCGTCACGATCTCATGCAAGATGACGTCGTAGTGGAGTGTGAAGCGGTTAGCTGCTGCACCGCTAGGCGGCGTCATCGCCAGCTGGACAATGAGGTCATAGGGCTGCGTCTCCAGTTGAAGCGACATCTCCTTCACCGTGACGTCCCATGTCCTTCCGTCCGCGCTGACGGGACGCACATGTTCGAGTACATATTGTTCCAGCTCGTCTTCGTACGCGCGAAGAACTTTGGCCGGGTTGTCCATAAGCGATTGGCCGAACGCGATCTCGAGGCGATCAAGCGGAAGCACCAGCTCCGCCGTCACGCGATTGTCTTCGATGTCGAGGGAGACCGCAGAGCTTGGCATTTCGTGCGCCGAAGCTCCCGTCACGACGCTTGCAAAAAGAAGGCTCATCATGGCGAACGCAACTAGTAACTTCCGCATGTTCCTCCTCCTTCGTTTTAGCTGCTGAAGCTGCCTCCATAGTCGGCCACTTTATCGCGCCAGATGGTGTGGTAGTGAATTTCGTTCGGGAAAGCGATCCCGTTCTGACAGACGAATTCGATCCATACGCGCGGACCGTCGATACGGACGTAGGAAGCGTGCGTGTTCAACTCGGTCGATCCGGACCAGGCGATGTTCGTCTGGCCAAGCGATTCCGTGGACAGATAGACATCCAACAATTCGTTGGCAATATCGGATTGGGTATCGTTCACCCAAGCCTCGATCGCTTTTTTGACGAGCGCTTGCTGATCCGCGCTTAACTCAGAGACTGCGACGCCTTCGCTCTCGGTAGGGAAGGCGCTGTCTTTGCCAGGTCCTACGAGCACGTCGTCGAATGTCTTCGACAGCTTCGCCGCTTCGGTCTGCTCGTCGCTCAGCGACTGGAGCATGTCGTACATCGTATCGTGGCGGACGGCGAGCGGCGTATAGGTCGCGCCATCCGCGGCCGTGAAGCTAAGCGGCTCGACGCCAACGAACATCGGCGTCGAGCTGGTAGCCTTGGCGTTGTAGGAGATGTTGCTTGCATAGTGATGGCCGCCGATCTGCAGAATCCATGCGGAGCTGTCAGAGGGCTCGCCCAGGAAAGAGACATAGTAATAATTGGAATCCCACATGCTGCTGTTCGAAGCGCTCAAGAATTCGTCCGCATAGAGCAGCTGCCGGAATGTCTCGTAACCGGTCTGGCCCAGCGCGCCATAGGCCAGCGCCTTGAACGCTTCCAAGCTCTCAGCGCTCAAGGTACCGATCATAATCCCGTTCCGCTGCGTCGTATTGATTGGCAAGTTGGACCACACTTTGGCGTTGTCCGCCGTCATATCGTATTGCAGCGTGCTGATCTGCTCCTCGGTCAGCGTCGCCTTGAACGCTTGGGCCAGACAGGCAACTTGTGCAGCGGCAGTGCCCGTACTACAGGCGGATACGTCCGGCAAGGCAGTGTCTTTGGTCATCGTAGCCGCCACATCCGTGACGCTCTCGGGAATCGTTACGCCGCCGCCGGGTCCTCCTCCGCCTGGACCGCCGCCGTCAGGTGGGCCTTCCGTACCGGAGGGCGCTTGATCGGTCGTCTCCGTTCCCTCGGTATTGGCGGTGTCCGTCGTGTTCGTGGTGGAGTCATTGGTGTCCGTCGTATTCTCGTTCCCGCAGGCGCTCAAGACGAGGCTCACGAGGACGAGTAGACTGACGAGGGTTAAAGAAAGCTTCTTCATGGTTTCCTCCAAACATGGAATGGATTAAACTAGCGGCACTAACTTAAGCGGTTAACCTTAAATCAAGCATTCATTAATCCGTCTTTTGCGTGCCTGTTCTAGTGTGGTAAATTTACCATTTTCTTATAAGGGGGAGAGACTAATTGTTTGCAGCGTAAAAAAGGACAGCCGAATGCGACTGCCCTTATCGTTATAGACGGTAGACTACGCTATTTACTGTCCGTCCGGTGACAGATATGAGGCTAAAGGAAAATCATCCCACACCTGCACTTCAATGTATCGCTCCGGTCCTTGTTCGCCTTGGTAGTTCCATTCCTGCGGCAACCCGAATTCATCAATAACCTGCTTTATCTCTCGCAGCGTATACACCTGTCCTCGGTATGGCTTGCTGTCTAGAACCCGCATCGTAGGGAATAAGTCACCGTAAGTAAAGCTTATGGAGCAGGGATCGAAAGTGGGGGCTGGTATTCGTAAAGCTTGGCCGTTCTCGTACCAAGTCAACAGCCAAGGGCATTCACCAACTGTCATATAGTGCGGTGCCACACGTACAGGTTTGCCGCCCTTCAAGAGGAACATCTCTCTGGCCTTGCTTTCCAGACGGCGACGAATCTCCAGATAGTCCTCTGCACGTTGGCTGGCGAATCCTTTGCCCTGCTTCCTGATGTCGCGCATGACCTGCTGTGCTTCAGTAGGACTCAGATCCGATAAGTTGCGGAAAGGGCCCGTAGCCGCATCATAATAATGAAAGAGATCCGGAATCATCTAATCCTCCTCCTTTGACCCCGTTCATCTGGTTATTTCTTGTTGATCTAGCATTCGATCCAGAACCGATGAAGCACATTGCCGTCTTCCTCGATAAAATCCGCATCCTGAATGCCGCCGTTACGCAAGATGGTCCGTTCGGAAGCGGTGTTGGCCGCATCGCAAATGACGAGCGCCCGGTTGATGCCGAGTCTTCGCGTCTCGATTAGCGCGAGTGCCAGCTGCTTGGTCGCATAGCCTTTGCGCCGCTCTGAAGGGCGGATGCCGTAGCCGATATGCCCTCCATGATGGACGAGCCACTCGGTGAGCCGATGGCGAATGTTCACTGCGCCGACGATCCGATTGCGTCCCGTGACGAGCCAGAACGTCGAGCTCGGTACCCAGCCGTCCGGCTGATTGACGCCGGCCGCATTGTCGTGCAGCAACTGGAGCATCGCCGCGAAGTCCGTCGGGTCTTGGCTGATGACCCAAGGCACCATGGTCTCCCCGCTCGCTACCCATTCCTCGTAGAAATCCATATATTCCGTCTGCAGAGCAGCAGTCGGTTTCGCTAAGTAAACCTCTTCCATCCCGGTTCCGCTCCTTTCGGACAATCCCCCTCGTTTCCTGTATTATACAAAAAACGAGAAGCGTGACAAGCGCATATATGGAAATTTTGACCTTAGCTATCCTAGTTAATGGTAAAATATTCAGAGAGTGACGACCAGCAAGCAAGGGAGGAACTAAGATGTACGACGAGAGTAAGGAGCCTGTCATAATACTGCGCGATGTGCGCATGAAGTATAGCGACAGATATGTCCTGCAAGGTATCGATCTGGAAGCTTATCCGGGCCAGATTATCGGCTATATCGGACCGAATGGCGCCGGCAAGAGCACGACGGTCAAGATTATGCTCGGCCTGGTGCAAGGCTACACGGGCGAGGTGAAGCTTTTCGGCCGCAGTCTGGCCGAAGAAGCGTATGACTATAAGCGGCGGATCGGCTACGTGCCTGAAGTGGTGGAACTGTTCGAGAACTTGACGGCCTGCGAGTATCTTACCTTCGTGGCGGAACTGTACGGCCTCTCCTATGCGGACGCCGATGCCAAGGCTAGCCGGCTGATGGCCATGTTCGAGCTGGAGCAGGTGTACCATAAGCGGATGACCTCGTATTCGAAGGGCATGCGGCAGAAGGTTATGCTGATCGCCAGCCTTTTGCACAATCCCGATGTGCTGTTCTTCGATGAGCCGCTAAGCGGGCTCGACGCGAACAGCGTCATGATCGTGAAGGAGATTATGGCGCAGCTTGCTGCTCAGGGCAAGACGATCTTTTACTCCTCGCATATTATGGAGGTTGTCGAGAAGATCAGCAGCCGCATCATCCTGATCGACGAGGGCCGAATTATCGCCGACGGTTCGTTCGAGGAGCTGAAGTCGCAGAGCCAGGAGGGAACGCTAGAGCAGATATTCAACCAACTGACCGGCTTCCATGCCTATAAGCAGCTAGCCGGGGAGTTCGTATCGATCGTACGGGAGGCTTAAAGCGATGAAGGATTATTCCATCTTGAAGCTGCTCGATTATGGGCAAGGGCTGTTCGAGCGGTTCGGCGTGGACTACGCGATGATGCGCCGCATGCTCCAGGTGAAGCTGACGATGGACCGCAGGCGGGTACCGACCGTCTTCATGCAGCAGCAGGACGCGGACAAGCGGGCCGAGGAGGAGGAGAAGGACAGCAATTTGTTCGTCCGCTCGTTGTGGCTGTACGGTTTGCTCGGCCTCATTATGATCCCGATCGTCGTCATGGGCGATCATTATATGTTTCAATTATCGCTCGTGTGGGCCATTCTTATGTTCATGATTACGACCTCGATGATCTCGGACTTCTCTTCCGTACTGCTCGATATCCGGGACAAAAGCATTCTGCAGACGAAGCCGGTTTCCCCGCGCACGATCCATATGGCCAAGACGGTCCATATCATCATCTACCTCTCGCTGCTTACGGCTTCCATGACGCTGCCATCGCTCGTCGCAGGCTGGATTACGCATGGATTCGTTTTCTTCCTGCTTCTTCTCACGGAGATCGTGCTGGCCGATATGGTCATTGTGCTGCTGACCGCTTTGCTTTATGTGCTGCTGCTCAAGTTCTTCGACGGGGAGCGGCTGAAGGATACGATCAACTACGTGCAGATCGCCTTATCGATCGTCATTGCGGTCGGTTATCAGGTCATCATTCGCTCATTCGAGCTGATCGACATGTCGCTTGGCTATACGTTCCGCTGGTGGCAGGTACTGTTGCCGCCCGTCTGGTTCGCGGCCCCTTTCGAACTGCTGCTCCATGGCGATACATCGATCCCCATTCTAATAATGACAGGACTTGCGCTCATCGTTCCCATCTTATCGATTCTCTTCTATTCGAGGTTAATGGACGGATTCGAACGGAACTTGCAGAAGCTTGCCAATAACAGCGGCGGCGGGAGCGCTTCTGCGGGACATAGCCGATTGACGGATTGGGCGGCCCGGATCTTGTGCCGATCCCGGGAGGAGCGGACGTTCTTCCGCTTCACGCTTCGGATGCTGAAGGGTGAGCGGGAATTCAAGCTGAAAGTGTACCCGTCGCTGGGGTTCGCGATCATTTTTCCGTTTATTTTTATGTTCAACGCGCTGCGCGATATGGGGTGGGAGGGGATGGCCGGCAGTTGGTGGTACATCTCCATTTACTTCAGCGGCATTGTTATTCCGACCGTTGCGCTCATGCTGAACTACTCCGGTTCTTACAAGGGCGCATGGATCTATTTGGTTAGTCCGGTTCGGTACCAGAGCTCCATTACGCAAGGGGTCATGAAGGCAGCGATGGTCCGCCTCTTCGCGCCAATTTTCCTGCTCCAATCCGTCATTTTTACCGCGGTGTTCGGGCTGCGCATTGTTCCGGATGTGGCGGCTATGCTGCTCAGCCTCGCTATCTACACGATCATCTGTTTCGCTGTTTTTAATAAGGAACTGCCGTTCTCGCAGTCTTTTGCCGGGAAGAAAGGATCTGGCGGAGCAAAGACCGCGATGCTCCTCGTTCTGCTTGGCGGCTTCGTGCTTATCCATGTAGCGGCCCTATTTATTCCGCACGGGATCTGGATCTATCTGGTGCTGCTCCTTATCCTTAATGGCTGGTTGTGGAAGCCGAAGGGCGAGAAGGACGCCGGACACAGTAAGGGAGGACAAACGGCCTAATGACGATCAAGAAGCTGTATCTGACTGTTGTGCTCTATTTCATTTGGATTGCGTTGAGCTGCACCGTTGTGGCCGGGACGCCGCATCTGTTCGTCCGTATTCTGAATCTGATCTGCATCGTCTTGTTATCCGCTATGATGGGCGCTTTCATTCGCGAGATCTTCATGCTGAAGCAGAAACAAAAAGAGAAGGAGCAATCCTAGGAAGTCGTGTGAGTTGAACGAATTAAATAATCCGCGATTGGTCGAGATAACGAACGATATTCATCGATTGGCAGAGCGCAGGGGTGTTGTAAGCGTTACCTTGCGTTCTTTTTGATGCGCGAAGATACAAAAACTGACTTCTATTGCGTTTTACAACCGCATCTTGCAGGCGTAATATTAGTGAAGCCTTCAGCATGTTTGAGGCATTCTTATAACTGCATATGCAAATTGCACACGCTAAATTTCCAGGAATGGAAAACGGGGGACCCAATCAAATGGGGTGAATCCCGATCGACCGATGAGCGCTCATCGGTCGATCGGGTAGGGCGACTCTACCGCCCGAATCCGACAGCTAACCTCGTCAGCGTCGTTTAGAGGGAGGGGTATGTGTTTCGACTTTCGAAAACACAGGACTTGCGCCTGTGTTTTTTTGTTGTTCAAAAAACCGCATACAAGCGTAATCGGAAGCTTCTGTGCAGGGTAATTTAATTCTATCTCCTAAGGTGGTGAGTCCCGTGCGCTCCTCGCTCAAACGTTTTTTAATTGGACGCCCGTTGAAATCGACGGAAGCCGGCGAACAGAAACTGAACAAGAAAAAGGCGCTCGCAATCCTGTCATCCGACGCGCTCTCTTCGGTGGCATATGGTCCGGAGCAGATTCTGATCGTGCTCATGACGGTCGGCATGGCAGCCTTCTGGTATTCGCTTCCGATCGCGATCGGCGTGCTCGTGCTGCTGACTGCGCTCATTTTGTCCTACCGCCAAATTATATTCGCCTACCCGCATGGGGGCGGAGCTTATGTCGTATCCAAAGAAAACCTCGGCATGCTGCCCGGGCTCATAGCCGGCGGCTCGCTGCTGGTCGATTATATCCTGACCGTAGCCGTCAGCGTATCCGCGGGAACGGATGCCATTACATCCGCATTCCCGAGCTTGCACGAGCATAACGTCATCATCGCCATCGTATTCGTGCTTTTGTTAACGACGTTGAATCTTAGGGGCGTTACGGAATCGGCCTCCGTTCTGGCTTATCCGGTATACTTGTTCGTGCTTGCGCTCCTTGTGTTGATCGGCGTGGGCTTATACAAGGTCGCGACGGGGCAAGTGGATCCCGATCTTCACGCCTCGTTCGGCGCGCCGGTCGCCGGCATCAGCCTGTTCTTGCTCCTCAAAGCTTTTGCATCGGGCAGCTCGGCGCTTACGGGCGTCGAAGCGATCTCCAATGCGATCCCGAACTTCCAGTCGCCGGCGCCGAACAACGCGGCCAAGACGCTGGCGGCGATGGGGATTCTGCTCGCGCTGCTGCTAAGCGGCATCGTGCTGCTGGCTTATTTCTTCGGCGCGGTGCCACGAGATGAGGTCACCGTCGTCTCGCAAATCGCCGAGGAAGTATTCGGCCGCCATGCCATGTACTATTTCATCCAAGGAACAACGGCGCTGATCCTGATCCTGGCGGCGAATACCGGATTCTCGGCTTTTCCGCTGCTGGCCGTGAATCTGGCGAAGGATAAATTCATTCCCCGCATGTTCACCGTCCGGGGAGACCGCCTTGGCTATTCGAACGGGATCATCATCCTGGGCTTGTTGTCGATCGTGCTGATCATCGCTTTCGAAGGCATGACTGAGCATCTCATCCCGCTCTATGCGGTAGGCGTATTTATTCCGTTCACGTTGTCCCAATCGGGCATGATGGTGAAATGGCTGCGCGACAAACCGCAAGGCTGGGTCACGAAGTTCATCATTAACACGACGGGCGCCTTGATCAGTTTCATCGTGACGATGATGTTCTTCATTACGAAATTCCCGCAGGTGTGGTCGGTCCTCATCTTCCTGCCGATCATCCTGTTCGTGTTCTACCGAATCCGCAGTCATTACGAGGCGGTCGCCGACCAATTGCGGATCTCGACCTGCGAAGAGGCCGTGCCGGTTGAAGGCAACGTCATTATCGTGCCCGTAGCGGGAATTACGCACGTTGTGGAGAACTCGCTGAATTATGCGAAGTCGCTCCATGCGCATCAAGTCATTGCCGTCCATGTGCCGTTCGAACGGGAAGATGAGGCGATCTTCGAAGAGAAATGGCGCAAGTGGCAGCCGGATGTGCGACTCGTGACGCTGCATTCGCCCTATCGCAGCCTGCTCGCGCCGCTGATCAAATTCATCGATACGGTGGAGCGCAAGGCAGGCGAATCCAACTACAGGGTAACCGTCATTATCCCTCAGTTCATCCCGAAGAAGGGCTGGCATAATATTCTGCATAACCAGTCCAGTCTGCTCCTTCGCGCGCATCTGCTGTATCGGCGAGATGTCATCGTCGCAACGGTGCCGTATCATTTGAAGAAATAAGGGATAAGGAAAGGCAGTTCAAGGACGAATCGATCCAAGAACTGCCTTATCTTGTGGGAAAATAGTGTAGGTTTTCGATCAGAACGAGTGAAAAATGAGTTGGTTGAGCTGCAAATTTTGCGGCTCTTTTTTATTTTATTTACTATTAATAGTCCCGCGGTTTTGGAGGCCGTTTCCAGTTTTTATGGGTGTACTTCGGTTGAAAACCCATGTTACGCTGTTTCAGGCCGAAACGTCGGTGACAAGCCGAGGTGCGGGGGACGCAAGACTTTCAGCGCGACAGACCATCTTGATCGCGTCTGAATTGGGGTGAATCGCGGCAACGCGTAGGGCTGACTCCTTCAGTTCGAACCCGACAACTAACCTCGTAGGTACGGCCAATTGCTTAGCATTTCAGGGTACGGAAATGCGCATTTGGCCACGGACGAATGCTTCACATTTCAGGATACGGAAATGTGTATTCATCCCAGGTCAATTGGCTTGCAACTCAGTGCAAAAGTTGCAGCATTTGGCCACGGACGAATGCTTCACATTTCAGGATACGGACAAATATCCGGTATTCCTCCCGAAATGTGTAGTCGTATATTTCGTCCAACAACAAAGGGGGAAAACATGAACATGAACAACATGAAGAAAACGATTCTTGCTGCAACGGTCGGTCTGTCGGTAATGATGAGCGCTGCGCTTCCGTTCGGAGACGGCGGACAAGCTTATGCAGCGACAAGCACGACGCAAGCGAACAAGATCATCAGCGCAGGCAAAAAATATCTCGGCACGCCGTATCAATTCGGCTCCAGCCGTTACAATACAAGCACCTTCGATTGCTCGGATTTCGTACGTCAGGCGTTCCTCGACGGCCTTGGCGTGAAGCTGCCTTCGGATTCCAGGCAGCAGGCGACGTACGTGAAGAACAAGACAGCCGAGACGAGCAACTGGCGCAATCTGAAGCCGGGTCATCTGATGTTCTTCATGAGCTATAAAGGCACGAGCAAGTCGGCTTACGCGGGGATCAACAAGTCCGCTCAGCGCATTACGCATGTCGGCATCTACCTGGGCAACGGCAAAGTGCTTCATACGTATTCCAATGCCGGCGGCGGCGTCACGATCAGCAATATTGCAGGCACGCATTGGGAGTACCGCTTCGTATTCGGCGGCAGCGCCCTTTAATATAGCTTACCCCGCATTCGTATTTGAAGCAGATTGCCAAGATTTATAGGTGTACGATACCGGAATAACCATGATACGCTATTGCAGATTCTTCAGCGCCGCCATTCGCCTTTCCCAAACAAAAGGAGGACGACTTACGACATGAAGAAAACTATACTTGCCGCAACGATTGGACTATCAGTGATTATGGGCGCCGCTGTTCCGCTGGGCGGTCACAATGAAGCGTCTGCCGCCACGAGCAGCACGCAGGCGCAGCAGATCTTGAGCGCCGGCCAGAAGTATATGGGCACGCCGTATGAGATGGGCTCCAGCCGTTACAATACAAGCACATTCGACTGTTCGGATTTCGTCCGCCAGGCGTTCTTGGACGGCCTTGGCGTGAAGCTGCCTTCCGACTCCAGGTCGCAGGCGACTTATGTGAAGAATAAGACGGCCGAGACGACGAATTGGCGCAACCTGAAGCCGGGTCATCTCATGTTCTTCATGAGCTACAAAGGCTCGAGCAAATCGTCGTACGCCGGTATTAACAAACAGGCGCAGCGCATTACGCATGTCGGCATCTACATGGGGAACGGCAAAGTGCTCCATACGTACTCCAATGCCGGCGGCGGCGTCACGATCAGCAATATCGCAGGCACGCACTGGGAGTACCGCTTCGTATTCGGCGGCAGCGCCCTCTAATATAGTTTTACCGTAACCGCACCAAGGTATGAAGCTTACCCGCCACATAATTGAACCGATTAGCCGGTACCGCTCACATGCGGTATCGGTTTTTTTTATCCTGAACTTGGCCCCGTCTCGCCGGTTTGACGATGGCGATGGATGGTGACACTACAAGGCATCACGATAAATTGAGGTTGAGGTGTCAAACGTGAGGACGATTCCTACCTATCTAATTCTGCTCGCGCTAGCTGGCAGTCTGTTCGGATTCGGATTAAGTGGCTCCGCTTATGCATCGGATCTGCCTAATCCCGAACCGGACGAAGCATTGGACCCGAGAGCGGCCAGAATCGAACAAGCGCTGCTCCAGCAGCTGAAACCGGCGATCGATAAAGCGCTTAACGAGATTTTTCAAGAGCAGTACGCGCAGTTTAATTGCGAGCAGATCGTCTCGATCAATGAACGGGAGACGTTCCGAGGCAAGCGCGGCGAGGCTAGACCGGTCGATGCGATTCATGGCGCGTTGTATTTTGAGATCGGCATCAATCTGTGCCGGCCCAATGGAGATCGGATAGAGCTGACGCTCAAGAACGATACCGCGAATGCGCAGTATTATTTGGCGGGCTACAAAATCACTCCGGCCGTCAATGTGCACGAAGGCAACGAGGAAGACGATGACTAGCAATAGATAAGGGAGCAAGGGGCAAGTTTTCTCGTAAGTGGGGAAGGCTTGCTTTTTTGATGCCATGAAACCTGCGTTAAAGTGGAATGGAATAATTTTACTATTCGTGAAACATTGCCTACTCCGGGTGCGTCTAAAGTAACAGAAGTAAGGAGGTGCGTCGATGAAACATTGGAGCAGCATCGGGATAATTGCGGGCATCTTGTTCCTGGGCGGCTGCGGCCAACATCCACAGACTGGCGGTACGGAGCCGGTCGGGATCGAGCAAGTTAAGCTGGTCTGCTCATCGTTCATGAAGGAACGTATGCCTTGTGAAAATATGCAGTGGGACGATAAAGCGTCTATCGCCGTATTCGAACAGGCGGTGAAGACAGCGGAGAAATTGCCTGGCGTCATGGACTATACAAGTGAGTACATGATGACATTCACATACTCGGAAGGCGCAGCAATGAACTTTTCAATCGGCGTAGGGCCCGACCGGACGATGAATGGGCTGCTCGTCTATGAAGAGGACACGCATACCGGGTATTCGATTCCCGTCGAGCAGTCCAATGCGATTCGGGATTTGATCGAGGAAGCGACAACGGATAACCGGAGCAGCGGCAACGATGAAGTGGACCAAGAGCGGGATGTCATTAACCTGCATGGCATTCAGGTACATAACCGGGAGCTTCTCGATGCTTGGATGGAGCAAGGCAGCGGCAGTCAGCGGATCGTGCATTACACGATCGAGGGCGATCCGATTTTTCACACGGTATCTCATGATCAAGGGAAGGTGAAGCTTGTCGTCGATACGACGCACGACAAATTTGGCGCGCCTACTGTCTCCACATTGCAATGCGAAGCATTAGATCGGGCGGAGTCGGATACAGCCCTAGTCTACACGCTTAAGGGCTGTTCCGGGGATAGCAGCGGTGAACGGAATGCGGTCGTTCTTCTGGAGATCAATTATAATATGCAGGCACAAGATCGTTTCGATTTCGTACTGAAATATGGGCCTAATCTCGAGTCGGAGATTCATACGGCGGATCAATCCGTCCAGTTCGATCTGGGTCAAGGCGAAAGCTTGGCCGTTTCCGATTTCCAACTCCCGTCAAAGGACCTTCAGGCCATCTACAAGCAGCTCGTGCTTGCCAACTATCTGGGCAACAAGAAGCTTACCGTCGCCTGCAAGAAGGACGCATCCGACGTGAGTTATGACATG
Organism: Paenibacillus phyllosphaerae; assembly: GCF_014192105.1. Classification (GTDB taxonomy): domain Bacteria; phylum Bacillota; class Bacilli; order Paenibacillales; family Paenibacillaceae; genus Paenibacillus_Z; species Paenibacillus_Z phyllosphaerae. Next base: position 111,506 of record NZ_JACHXK010000009.1, read on the forward strand.
ACGGTATGGATTAATGGAGGCGAGGTTCGCTATCAATGGGCGGCCTGTGATTTCGGCAAGGACGGCAGAGAGATGACCGAAATTGCGAATCAAATCATTACAAGCGTGAAGGAGAGGCTCGAGGCATACCAATAGAGGTAGGATACGAATAGAAGAGCGAATGAATACGGATGCGCATTATCTTGAAATTCGTTAAAAAGGTGGGGAATGCTGTGATCGTGCTCTATGTGCTGCTTGTCTTGTTCGGCCTCTTGCTAATGGTGAAGCCTGCCGTCTTCTGGGCGATCTCGGAGAGTTGGAAATCCAATGACGGCACCGAGCCGTCGGATTTGTACCTGTGGTCGACGCGCTTCGGCGGTTTCATGTGTTCCGTGGTCGGGATTGGCGCTATCATAGCTGTCTCGTTATAGGGAGGTAACCAAATGAAAGAAGGCTGGGAACGGACGGCGACCGCCGCCACTCTCCCTACCCATGAACTTAAGGCATTGATTCAACAAGTATTCCCCGGCAAAACAGTGGCTTATGCCGAAGCGCTGGGCACGGGGCTGAGCAATACCAATTATCGGATTCATCTGGAAGGGCATCGCGATCCGTATGTGGTACGGATTTACCGCAGCGGCGCCGAGACGGCGAGGAAAGAGCACGCGATCCATCAGCTCGTGCGCCGAAAGGTCCCGGTAGCGGATTTTCTGTACATGGACACGAGCCGCTCGGTCTTCGACGGAGCGTGGGCGGTGCTGGAGTGGAAGGATGGCACGCTGCTGCGGGACGTGCTGCGCCAAGACGAACTCGCGGAGACGATCGAAGCGGCGGAGGCCGTTGGAGCGGTACTGGCGAGGATTCATTCGTTCCCATTCGCCGACTCCGGCTTCTTCGGCGACAAGCTGGCGATCGCGCAGCCGTTCCCCATGAACCGGGAAACCTTCCTCGCCTTCATGGAGAATAGCCTCTTCCATAACCGGTGCGGCCAGTGGCTCGGCGAACAGGTGACCGACCAGCTATGGACGGCGTGCCTGATGTACGGACCGCTTTTATCGGCAATCCGGGAGCAACCGGTGCTGGTGCATGCCGATTTTAACGGCTTGAACCTGCTGATGCAGCCGGGCACGGGCGGGATGGGCGTGTCGGCGGTGCTGGATTGGGAGTTCGCTTTTGCCTGGAGCCGATATGCGGATATGGGCAATTTGCTGCGGTATGAGCAGCCGGGCTCGTCCTTCGGGCAGGCATTCCTTGCTTCTTATGAGGCGCATAGCGGCAGTAAGCTTACGCGTCATTGGCTGCTGCTCGCCAAGCTGGAGGATCTTATCGCCTTATCCGATATGCTGAATCATGCGACGATCATGACGCCTCGCCGGGTCGCAGACCTGAAGCGGCTCATCGGGGGCACGTTATCTTTTCTGCAGCGCTATGAGGTTACGTAAGCTTGCTAGCATGCGGACATTCATGCATAGTTGAAAGATACATATAATAGAAGAACGCGGGTGCAAGATGAGAATCGAAGCGGCAACGGAACGGGATTACGCGTATATCCGCAAGCGGGATCGCCACCTGAGGGAGCAGCTGATTACGGCCAAGATACAAGGGAAAGAGATTTACATCCTCCGCACGGACGATGGCGATCCGATCGGGTGGCTGCGTTACGGGTACTTTTGGGACAACACGCCGTTCATGAACCTGTTATGGATCGATGAGCCTTATCGGGGGCAAGGCGCGGGCAAGCGGGCTGTTCTGTATTGGGAGGACATGCTGCGGGAACAGGGGTTTAAGCTCGCGATGACCTCGACGTTGGCGAATGAAGGCGCCCAGCATTTCTATAGGAAACTGGGGTACAAGGATGCGGGCTGTCTGCTGCTCGAGAACGAACCCCTTGAGATCATGATGACCAAGAACCTTTAGATCAGGAGGTCATACGGACGATGCGCGACCCTTACGAATTCAAGCCGGAAGAGACGGACAAGATTACCGCGCGTTTCGGCGAACCGTTCTATGCCAAAATAAGTAGCGATCTCGGTACGTATGCGGACCTGTGGTCGCTGACTTCCCTTCAACTGATCCCTTCCTATTCCGCGAATATCGTCTTCCGCTGCCACTCGGCGCGTCATGGCCGTGCGGTGCTGAAGATCGGCAATCCGGCTTGGGGAGGAATCGCAGCGGAATATCTGGCGCTCAGCGAATATAAGGGCAGACGATTCTGCCAAGTCTTCGAGGCCGATATTGCGAATCAGGTCATGTTGGAAGCTTGCGTGGAGCCGGGCATACCGCTTCGGGATGAACCCGTGCTCGAGAATCGGCTAACGGTATTCAGTACCTTATATGAAGGACTGCACATCGCGCCGGATGAATCGGAGCGCTATCCGACCTATATCGGCTGGGTGCGCAGAATAACGGCCTACATGAGCACGCGGACAGACTTCGTCGAACTCTATCGGCATATGAGCAAGGCGGAGGAGATCTGTCTGTCCGTCGCCGCAGCCTATGGGCGGCAGCTGCTGCTGCATGGCGACTTCCACCACGATAATATACTGCAAGGCAGCGATGGGAACTACGTGCTGATCGACCCCAAAGGCGTCATTGGCGATCCGGTATTCGATGTGCCGCGATTTATCCTGAATGAGTTCGATGATGATCTCACGCCGCGGACCGGCGATCATATCAACGCCGTCATTGGCTCGCTGGAGGCGAAGCTCGACATTCCACAGCGGATCATTCGGCAATGCCTCTACGTCGAGACGACGATGGGCATGTGCTGGAGCGTCGAAGACGGCGCGGCGCCCGAAGAGCTGCCGAAGCTGCTGCGAACGGTTGAATTCGCCGAATCGTTGTTGGCGTAAATCTGCTCCGTAAGCGAAAGGAGTCTATGCGGATGGTGTTCAAATTCGGTAACCGCTCGGTGCAGGTGATCTAATCTGACAGCAGATTGGGCCGAGCGATAGTAATAGAAGATGCTGTCAGTCAGCTGCACCGAACCTCACATTTGGAACCATACATGAGAGGGGTACAGCCGTACATGATGAACAAGGAAAACGAGTTGAAGCAGCTTTGGCTGCAGGAGGCGCGGCGCACCTTCAGCGGGTGGGATTTTGCCCATATTGCCGCAAGAACGACGGAGCAGCCGCTGCCATGGGATTATCGTACCGCGGTGCAGGCGGCTATGTCGCCGAGCCGGCAGATACTGGATATGGGCACGGGCGGAGGAGAGTTTCTATTGTCCCTATCCCCGCCTCCGGGACGCACGTATGCCACCGAGTCCTATCCGCCGAACGTGATGCTATGCCAGGAACGGCTGCCGGCGCACGGGATCGAGATCAGGCAAGTATTCGATGACAACGAATTGCCATTCCCGGATGAAAGCTTCGATCTCGTCATCAATCGCCACGAATCTTATGCGGCCGAAGAGGTGTACCGGATTCTGAAGCCGGGTGGACGCTTCCTTACGCAGCAGGTCGGCGGGATGAACAATCGGGAGTTGGCCGGTTTCGTGCTGGGGAAGGAGACCGAGGCTTCGCCGATCGATCGCAAGTTCGGGCTGGACCAGAGCGCTGCGGCGCTTCAGCAAGCGGGCTTCACCATCCAAGAAGGCCATGAGTTTTTCCCGCTGCTTACCTTCCATGATGTCGGGGCGTTCGTTTATTTTGCGACCATCATCGAATGGGAGTTCCCCGGATTTACGGTCGAACGGTGCTTCCCGCAGCTGTTGGCACTGCAGGCGGTGACGGAGCGTAAGGGAGGCTTCACCTCCCGGGAGCATCGGTTCTTCCTTGTTGCGGGGAAGCAGCTTGCCAGTTAACAACAATTACATGTTGAAGAATATATGAAGAACCCTTCCGCCGCTTTTTCGTCATTCGATGAAAAAGCGGCTTTTTATGCGGAAAAGCGAAAACATTACCTTGATAAAATTGTTGTTTTTTTACATTCCATTAACGTTTGGAAAACACCGCAGTAATCTTTGCCTACTACAATGAAGTTGTTCAAAAAAATAGTAGGGAATCAGGAAGGGGAACTTGAAGTTGAAAAAAAGTATGATCGTATTGATGACGCTGATTGTCGCTTTCACTCTCGCAGCTTGTGGTAGTAAGAATAATGAAGGTAACAACGCCACGACGAATAATTCGACTACAACTAATAATACAGCAACCGAGGATAACACGACCGGTGGCAGCGCAGATCTGACCGGCACGCTTCTGGCAACAGGCTCGACAGCGCTTCAACCGCTGGTAGACCAAGTTTCGAAGAAGTTCATGGAGCAAAACCCAGGCGTATCCATCCAAGTACAAGGCGGCGGCAGCGGCACAGGCCTGACGCAAGTATCCGAAGGCGTAGCGCAAATCGGTAACTCCGACGTGTTCGCGGAAGAGAAACTCGATGCCGACAAAGCGAAAGAGCTTGTTGACCATCAAGTAGCGGTTGTCGCTATGGCAACTGTCGTGAATCCGGCGGTTACGGTAGAAGACCTGACGCAGCAGCAGCTGGTTGATATCTTCACAGGCAAAGTAACGAACTGGAAAGACCTTGGCGGCGAAGACCAAGCGATCCAAATCGTTAACCGTCCAGCAAGCTCCGGTACGCGCGCAACATTCGAGAAGTATGCGCTTGGCACGAAAACGGAAGACCTCCAAGGCTCGATCCAAGAGGATTCCTCCGGTACGGTTAAGAAACTCGTTGCTGAAACTCCGGGCGCTATCGGCTACCTTGCCCTGTCCTACCTGGACGACACCGTTAAGACCGTTAAATATGCAGGCGTAGAAGCAAAAGAAGAAAACATCGTAACTGGCGACTATCCGGTATGGGCTTACGAGCACATGTACACGAAGGGCGAGCCTGACGCGGCTGGCAAAGCATTCCTCGAGTTCATGATGAGCGACGAAGTTCAAAACGGCGACGTAGTTGAACTTGGCTACATCCCGGCGAACAAAATGCAAGTCAAACGCGATGTTGACGGCAACATCACGAAATAATAGCAAAACGAAAAGAGAGGCGGCGATCGCCTCTCTTTTTTATTGGTGGAGGCAGTCGGATAACCGGCTGCCTTATTCGCGCACATCCCGCAACTAACTCACGATTACGCCCGTCGGTAACTATAATAAGGAAAAAGGAGGGATATCATGCGAAATTTGGTGATGCTGCTCGTGACGGCGTTCATTGGCGTAAGCACGCTTCTGTTCGGCCTCGACACCGCGCATGCCGATTGGGCCCACCGGTTTGTCGTGAACGAGGGCAAGAAGTATATCGTGACCGATGAGCCGGTCGCCGCGGGCCTCGTCGGGGACCAAGTTGGCAAGGTGACGAAATATTCCGATCGGGAAGGGACGTATTCGGGGAACTTCTCGAACCATTTTCCAAAAGGGACGTCGTATTACGCGATTCGGGATCTAGGGCAGAAGGAAGCGATCGCCGTGAAAGCCGCTGACGGGACGTTCGTGAAAGCGACCTATGACGGCTATTACGCAGGCGCCGGCATCTGGTACGACTGGGTGAAGCTGCTGCTGTATGTCTTCGGCGCCATACTGCTTGCGACCGCCATCGTCGCTCACGTGAAGCGAAGGTAGGCAGTCGGCCATGATATCCGGGTTGTTAGAATGAGGAAGCGCACGCCAGCCAATGCGTAATTGAGCGATGATTTTTCTGCTAATCGTATGGGTTTTAATCTCGCCTGTTTCCGGTACAATTTTGAATAACGCCAATAAGCGAGATTGGATAGGAGAGGTGTATACGCGCAATGAAATATAACAACCCGGTTATTAAGGGCTTTTACCCGGACCCTAGCGTCTGCAAAGTAGGCGATACCTATTATCTCGTCTGCAGTTCGATGCAATACTTCCCCGGCGTGCCGATCTTCGAGAGCAAGGATCTGATCAACTGGACGCCGATCGGCCACTGCTTGACCCGGAAGAGCCAGATCCAGCTGGAGCGGGTGAACAGTTCGGGCGGCGTATTCGCTCCGACCATCCGGCATCACAACGGACGGTTCTACATGACGACGACCAACGATACGACGCGGCAAAATTTCTTCGTATGGACGGACGATATTTACGGAGAATGGTCCGAGCCGGTCTATGTGGACCAGGGCGGCATTGATCCCGATCTGTATTTTGAAGGCGATGACGCGTACTTCATGAGCAACGGGACGGACGACGAGGGCGTCGGCGGCATCGTGCAGTGCCGCATCGATATCGAGACCGGGCGCAAGCTCACCGCAAGCCGCTCGATCTGGCAAGGGACGGGCGGACGTTACCTCGAAGCTCCGCATCTGTATCTCATCAACGGCTGGTACTATCTGCTCGCTGCCGAGGGCGGCACCGAGTTCGGCCATATGGCTACGTATGCCCGGAGCCAGTCGCCGTCCGGCCCGTTCGAAGCGTATCCGCTCAACCCCGTATTGACCAATCGGAATCTGGGCGGCTATGAAGTCCAGGCGGTCGGTCATGGCGATCTCATTCAGGACGAAGCCGGGCATTGGTGGATGCTGCACTTAGGATTCCGCCAGATCGGCCAATGGGTGGCCTACCATCACCTCGGCCGCGAAGTATTCTTGACGCCGGTGACGTTCGGCGAGGACGGCTGGTTCACGGCGGGGCATGAGGGCACCACGCTGACCAGCTTCGAGACCGATCGAATTCCGGGCGATGTGACGCAGAACGAGAAGAAGAGCTATACGTTCGCGAACACGGAGCTGGAGAAGGAATGGTGCTATCTTCGTCATCCGCACGAGGAGAACTATACGTTCGAGGACAACAAGTTCACGCTGCGAGGAACGGCCGTTTCGCTGGACCAAGCGGATTCGCCGACCTTCATCGGCCTTCGCCAGCAGGATTTTAACGCGGTCATTGGTTGCGATGTACGCCTTACCGAAGCCGAAGCGGGCATCACGTTCTATATGGACGAGCATCATCATTACGACTTCGCGATCCGTCAAGCCGGCGATGGGTATGAGGTCATCAAGCGATTGAATGTCGGCGACGTAAAGTCGGTCGTGCAGGCGGTGGAAGTAGGGGACAACCAAGCTTCCCTCGTGATTGAAGCGAGCAACGCGGCATACCGGTTCGTTCTTCGCGCAGACGGCAAGGACATCGATCTGGGCACCGCGCAGACCAAGTATCTCTCCTCCGAGGTTGCGGGAGGGTTCACCGGCGTCATCATCGGCCTGTATGCGTACGGCGAAGGTGCCGTCGCCGAATTCACGAATTTCAATTGCGAATATCGCTAAATCTAGCATGTAAGGGAGGCAACCGGCCGCGAGGCATTCGGTTGCCTTTTCGTTAGCGGTGCGTATGCAGGCGGCCATAATCGGGGATAGCTGTTGCTAAAAAAGGGGCGTGAGAGCATGTTCAATACGACTGCAGCCCGGCTAGCGTCCTTGTTCGGACTAGCGGCATTTGTACTCACATTCGTGGGGTACATCTTATTCCAGCGTGAGATGCGAAGCATGGGGGAAGAGTTCGATGATTTGACGCCTTTTCTGTTCCCGGCGGCCATCCTTTCCCTCAGTTTTGCGGCAAGCCGGATTCTCCTGCTCGGCGTCCTGGCTTTGCTCTTCAGTCTGCCCAGCTTGATCTTTCTCGCCGGCGGCTTTCCTATTGCGGGGCTAGTGCCGCTATGTAACCTCTTCGCGATCCTGATGGCAATCGCTCAGACTGATGACCATCAACCATCACACTAAAATGCATTGCATCCCGGCACGCCGCGAGTTACGATTCTAGTAAATACATGATTGTGCTAGGAGAGTCGCTCATGACGAATATCGTTGCTGCGCCGTGGAGAGAAGTTCTCGCTGGCGACACGAACCATACCATTACCGGCGATGTCCGGATTATCGAAGCATTCCCGATTCCGCAGCTGCAGATCGAGCGCAGGGTGTGGATTTATTTGCCGAGGAGCTATAACGAAGGGGATCGCCGCTACCCGGTTCTCTATATGCACGATGGACAAAATGTGTTCAATCAAGCGACGTCGTGGGGGAGCGAGTGGGGCGTCGATGAGACACTTGAGCAGTTGGCGCTGGAGGATCCCGCGCTCGAGACGATCGTGGTCGCCATTGATCATGGCGGCAAGGAGCGCAACAACGAATATAACTTTACGATAAACGCGGAATATGGCTTCGGGGGCAAAGGCGAAGGATATGTCGGGTTCCTCGCGGATACGCTCAAGCCTTTTATCGACAGCCACTATCGGACGCTCCCAGAGCCGGAGCTTACGATGATCGGCGGAAGCTCGTTCGGGGCCTACATCTCGCTGTACGCGGCCATTCGCTATCCGGAACATTTTGGCCGGGTGAGCGGGATTTCGTTCGTCATGTGGCACGATGGCGGAGCGATCATCGAATTGATCCGGCAGTCGTCGCTATCCCCAGCGCTGCGCTTTTACCTGAGTATCGGAGGACTGGAGACCGACAACCCCGACTTCAACCGGACCGCGCGCGAGCATGTCGAGCTGGCCCGCCAGACGCTGATCGCAGCTGGGGTGCCGGAGAGTCGTATTCAATTCAAAGTCGTTCCGGAAGGTACGCATCAGGAATCCACGTGGAGCGTGTTATTCCCCGAATCGCATCGTTGGCTGCTGCAGCCTTAGATTCCGTCACGCTGACAAGCAGGACGTAAGCGCACGCAACCTAGCCGTTGCCAGACCACGATACCGCCATACGCCAAAAGCCGCACATCCACTGGATCTGCGGCTTTTGTCTTTTTCCTTTATCGCCAAGCTGCCTATTAACGCAACCGATACACCCTCGCCTCATAGGGACGCAGCGACAGCTCCATGATCTCCCATTCCGGCTGTACCTCATAGTTGCTCACCATCACGTCCCGATGCTCATGGGCGAGATGCTCCGGCAGCGCCAGCCACGAATCGATCGCCGTCATATTCAGCAGAATGAGCCATCGCTCGCCGCTCGCCGCTTCTCTCGTATAGGCATAGATATGCTCGTGCCAGTCGGCAAACGCTTCGTATTTGCCATATACGAGCACCTCCGGGTGCTGCTTGCGGAGCGTGATGAGCCGCCGGTAATAGTGGTAGATCGAGTCCGAATCCCGAACCGCCTGCTCCGCATTAATGTCGACGTAGTTCGGATTGACGCCGATCCAAGGCTGACCGGTCGTGAAGCCCGCGTTCTCTTCCCGGTTCCATTGCATCGGCGTTCTTGCGTTATCCCGGCTTTTGCGCTGAATGGCTTCCAACATCCGCCCGGCATCGCCGCCGCCTCCATCGACGAATGCCCGGTAGGCGTTCAGCGACGCCACATCGCGGTAATCCGTAATCGCGGGGAACGCCACGTTCGTCATGCCGATTTCTTCCCCCTGGTAAATATAAGGGGTTCCCTTAAGCGTATGCAGCATCGTGGCGAGCATCGTCGCCGAAGCCCGGCGGTGCACCTGATCGTCGCCGAAGCGGGAGACGGCGCGCGGCTGGTCGTGATTGTTCAAGTAGAGGCTGTTCCAACCTTGATCGGCAAGCCCGAGCTGCCAACGGTGGAAGATCGCCTTCAACGCCTTTGGCGACCAGTCGGTGCGGAACCAGTCCGTGCCCCCGCCGTCGATATCGACATGCTCGAATTGGAACACCATGTTCATGCCGTAGCGCGGATCTCCCGTGTAGAGCCGGGCTTGCTCGACGGTTACGCCGGGCATCTCGCCTACGGTCAAGAGAGGCCCGCCATTGCCGCGCGCGAGCACCTCCGCATTCATTTCTTCCAGAAATTCAAGGAACCGCGGCCCGCTGACAAAATGCTGTCCGCCCCACACATAACGCGCTCCATCATATACCTCGCCATCCGGCATCGCCGCCGCCTTGGAGATATAGTTGATGACGTCCATCCGGAACCCGTCGATGCCCAGGGCAATCCACCACCGCATCATCTCGTAGAGCGATTGGCGGACCTTCCCGTTGCTCCAATTGAGGTCCGGCTGCTTGCGCGAGAACAGGTGCAGATAGTATTGCTGCGTCCCTTCGTCGTACTCCCAAGCCGAGCCGCCGAACACGGATACCCAGTTGTTCGGTTCCGATCCGTCCGGCTTGCCGTCCCGCCAGTAATAGAAGTCGCGGTACGGATTATCGCGCGAGGAACGGGATGCTTCGAACCAGGGATGCTCATCCGACGTGTGATTGATGACCAGATCCATCACCAGCTTCATTCCGCGGGCATGGAGGCCGTCGCGCAGCAAGCACCAATCCTCCATCGTGCCGAATTCGGCGGCGATCTCTTGATAATGGCTGATATCGTAACCGTTATCGTCGAAGGGAGAGCGGTAGATCGGGCTGAGCCAGATCACGTCTACGCCCAGCTGCTTGAGATAGTCCAGCTTACTGATGATGCCTTGCAGATCGCCGATTCCGTCGCCGTTCGAATCTTTGAAACTGCGGGGATAGATTTGATAGACGATGGCTTCTTGCCAAGAACTGGATCCCTCATTCATGTGCTCCATCTCACCTTCCGGGTACAATTAATGTTAGTTTACAGCGATTGTGGAGGAATTAACCTTCCTGGAATAAAAGAAAGCGGTAACGCTTGTCTTACCCGCTGTCAGTGTGGTTTTACGAAGACGGGGAAATTTTTGATAATCTCTTGATACATAATTACGCAATCGTCCGTCTTTCTTATAGCTGCAGCCGAAAGGAGGCTTTATGTGAATGGAATTTCCGGAATCCGAAGCATTTCGAACCGCATTTTTTGAGCATTATCCGATCGTTAGACGCAAGCTGGTTGCCCTCGTTCGCGACGAAGCCGCCGCCGATGACTTGGCCCAGGATGTATTCATAAAGCTGTACCGCAATCCGCCGGACGACCCGGCCGCGCTCGGCGCTTGGCTGCACCGCGTGCTGACGCGAGTAGGTTACGACTATTTGGACGCGATCGCCCGGCAAAGGAAGCTGCAGAGCAAGCAAGAGCAGCTGCATGAAGGCGCGTCCGCGCACGCTTCGGGCGAAGAAGAGCTGATGCGCCGCCTGGAGCAGGAGGAGGTGCGGGAGTGGCTGGACCAGCTCCCTGAGCGAGACCGGCAGGTACTGCTGCTGCGTTATTCAGGCTACAGCTATGCCGAGATCGCCGAGGAGTTGAATGTCCGTCCGCCGGTTGTCGGCACGCTGCTCAGCCGGGCTACCGAGCGGCTTCGGCAACGGGCCGCGCAGACCGTCACTCACGAGCCGGCAAGAAGCTAAGGATGAACCATAACCAGACAATCAGATAGAGACGAGAGCTTAACAGCTTACAGGAGTTATGAAGGAGGTTATTCGCCGATGTCGAGCAATCCCATCGATAACAAGGAAGAACAAGCACGGACAGCCGAAGCGTGGAAGAAGCTGCAGGCGAAACTGACGGCCGAGCCGATGAGCCCGAAGTGGGCGGACTGGCCGGCTGCGAAACAAGAGGAGGCTATTCCTATGCATGTGCAAAATAGAGAACATCGTCAGGCAACGCCTGAGACGAATATGAACGAGCGGTCTGAACCGGTTGCGAGCGCAGACGCGCCGCAGCGGCGTGCTCCACGCCGCAAGTGGAGCGGACGCCGCCGCTTCGGCGCCGTGGCTGCCGCCTGCGTCATCTTCGGCGTCGTGGCGTCGACGCCGCTTGGCGACAAGGCGCTTGCCGCGATTCTCGACCAGTTCCGGATGCAGGACGTAACGGTTGTGCAGGAGGAGGATCTGCGCAGCATGTACCAGGTGTTCACCGATGACCAAAGCTTGAGAGAAAGCATGAATAAATACGGAGAGTTCACCGTTGAGCGGGGCAAGACGGAGGGAGAGTATACGCCGGCTGAGGCAGCCAAGCAGCTGGGCTACGATCTGATTCATAAGGAGCTGCTGCCCGCGAATGCGAAGGTGTACGTCTCGCCTTCGGAGACGATGACCTTCAAGCTGAACGTGAGCGAGGTCAATCAGACGCTGAAGCGTCTAGGCGCGACTGCCCTGCTGCCGGAATCCGTCGACGGCAAGCCGATTACGCTCACCGTGCCGGAGCAGGTGCAATTCAATTTGAACGGGGCGGATTCGAACGAGTGGGCGTATCTGTCGCAGCTGAAGGTGCCTTTCGTCAAGGTCGATCCGTCCATTGACGTCGAAGAGGCTATCGAAGCGGTCATGAACTTCCCGCTGCTGCCGGATTATTTGAAGGAGAACCTGAAACGCAGCCGCATTCTCGCGGGCACGATCCCGATGCCTGTCATTACGGGAGATGCGAAATCGGAGAAGCTTACCGTCGGTGAGCATACGGTTGTCGTGGAAGAGTTTAATTATGGCGATAATAACACGCGCTACCGTGCCACATGGATTCAAGACGACCAGCTGATTTCCTTCGAGGGCGGCGAACGTTACATGGAGAAAGACGCGTTCCTGAGCAAGCTGAAGGAGCTGGCGGCATGACGGTAGCGGCTATCGAAGCCCGCGGGCTGACCAAGCAATACGATAATGGCCGGGGCTGCCGCGACGTTACGATTCAAGTCGGGAAAGGGGAAGCCTTCGGCTTCCTCGGCCCTAACGGCGCGGGCAAGAGCACGTTCGTCAAAATGCTCGTGGGCCTCATCACCCCGACAAGCGGCACCGCCAATCTGCTCGGAGAACCGATCGGCACGCTCGCCTCGAAGCGGTTAATCGGCTATCTGCCGGAGCTGTACCGGTATCAGGAATGGCTGAGCGGCGAAGAGGTCGTGCGGCTGCATGCGAAGCTGTGCGGCGTCGACCGCAGCGTGGCCCGTCATCGCATCCCGCAGCTGTTGGAGGAGGTCGGCATCGGACGGCGCGGCAGCGACCGCGTCAAGCATTATTCCAAAGGGATGCAGCAGCGGCTCGGCTTGGCATGCGCGCTCGTAGGCGACCCGCCGATCGTGTTCCTCGACGAGCCGTCCTCTGCGCTCGATCCGATCGGCAGACGCGAGGTACGCCGTATTCTGGAGCGGCTGAAGGCGCAAGGCAAAACGATATTTCTCAACTCCCATCTGCTCGAGGACGTCGAGGCGCTGTGCGACCGGATGGCCCTGCTCAATAACGGACAGATTCTCCGCCATGGCCAAGTGTCGGAGGTACTGCAGACGCGAACCCGCTGGCGTTTTAAAGTCGGCGGCTTCACGCCTTTTTTGCTTTCCTGGCTGAACGATACGACGGGGCTGGCCATTACGCTAGCGGAGGGCGCTGCCGCTTCAGCTGGCGCAGCCTCAGGTCTATCGGCTTGCTGGCTGGAGGCGGAATTGGAGGATGAGGAGCAGGTCGGCTGGATTAATTCGCTGATCGTGCAGCAGGGCATGACGCTCTATGAGGTGACGAGCGTGAGGGAGCGCCTCGAGGAATGGTTCATGAATGCGGTCTCGGGCCTCGAGCATAGGGGGGAACGCGGATGACGACGATTTTGGTGATGACCTGGAAGGAGCTGCTCCGCAAGCGGGTCATGCTGCTTACTTTGATGATGACCGCATTGTTCCTGCTCGCATTCTGGTTCGTGGCGGATACGCTAAGCCTGGATATTCCGGAGGACCCGATGAGCGGCGATTACTTGATCGAGCAATTCTCCAGAGGATCGTTCATCCTGATGCTCGGCTTCTTCTTCGGCTCTTTCGTCGTGGCGTTCTTGTCCATCTTCAGCAGTTTCTCCGTGATTGCCGGCGAAGCCGAGCAAGGCGTCATGCAGGCGCTGATGCCGCGTCCGATCCCGCGCTCCCAGTGGTATCTGGGCCGCTGGCTCGGCTATGTCTCGCTAGGCGTGCTCTATGCGCTGCTGTTGTTCAGCGCCATCCTGCTGGTGACCGACGTGCATTCCAACGTGCCGCGGGACTTCGGGGCGCTGATGAAGTCCTATCTGCTGTTCGCCTCGACGGTGCCGATGCTGATCTCGGTGGCGATGCTCGGCTCGGGCATATTCTCCGCGCTCGGCAACGGCGTCTTCATGACGATGCTGTACGGCGCAGGCTGGCTGGGCGGCATGATCGACAAAGTCAGCGGATCGCTCGGTCTGGATGAACTCGTCCTGAAGCCGCTTAATAATATTACCGGCATCATCTCGCTCATCATGCCGTCGGATTCCATCCAACGGCGCATGCTCTCGGAGCTGTTCAGCTACGACGAGATGGATGGCCTGGTCAACTTCTCTTCGTCCTTCAATCTGTTCTCGCTGGACCGAATTCCGTCCAACTCGTTCCTCGTCTATGCCGCGATCTACACGGTCGCCGCGTTCGTGCTGGGCATGCTGCGCTTCAGGCGCAAGGACTTGTAAAATGTATAGGAATATAGAATATCTGGCCATCCCCCTGTCATCGCAGATGATAGGGGGACGGTTTTTGTTTTGTTTGCGCAAAAAAACGTAAAGCGTGTCCACAAAGTGGACGTCAAGCGAGAGCCAGCATGCAGCCAACATAGGTGCTCCCACGTATCAGGTCTGCTCCCGAGGCAGCAAAGTCGCGAACGAAGCTCGAAAAAGAGCTTTGTCCATCCAACGGAATGGAGCATGTCCAAAGGACATGCTCCGGCAATCCGCAAAGGACAACGCGAGCCCCGCATGAAAGGACAGATCGAAGACGGCCGCGTATCTGTCACGCCAATTACGGGTGTCCAGAGGGCCGTGGCCCTTGGTTCCCCTCGGCGGAGGGGGAAGGGGCGAGGGGTAAAAGGTCTTAAAAAAAAATTAGCGGGTTACTGAGGGCGGACAGCCCTTACTCGCCCATGCGAATATTTTTCCTAGGACAAGGGTAAAAAGGAGGGAGTACAATATCGTCAGGAATTCCCTGACCGAAGGAGCGAACGGCCTGATATGGAATTATTTTTAACCGTGTTAGCCATGCTGGTGCTGATCGGCGTGTCGGACATCGTTCATCGTTTCTTGCCATTCATCCCGGTGCCGCTCATCCAGATCGTCATGGGGGCGCTCGGCTCCCTGCTTCCGGGAGGCATCCACATTGAACTGGAACCGGAAGTATTCTTCCTGCTGTTCATTGCGCCGCTCTTGTTCTACGACGGCAAAAGGACGCCCCGCGAGGACTTGTGGAACCTGCGCGCGCCGATATTGCTGCTCGCGTTGGGACTCGTATTCGTAACGGTGCTAGTGGCCGGCTATACGATCCACTGGCTGATCCCCGCTTTGTCGCTGCCGGCGTCATTCGCCCTGGCGGCAATCTTGTCGCCGACGGATGCGGTGGCCGTCAGCTCGATGGCCAAGAAGACGCCGTTGCCGAAGCGAATTCTGCGCTTGCTCGAAGGCGAGGCGCTGATGAATGACGCCTCGGGCCTCGTCGCCTTCAAATTCGCGATCGCGGCGGCGATCACCGGCCAATTCTCGCTGCCGCGCGCAGCGGGCAGCTTCCTGCTCATCGCGGCGGGAGGGCTGCTGATCGGCGCTATCGTGGGCTATCTGCTCATTCAGATCGGCGTCTTCATTCGCAAGCTCGGGATGGAAGACGTCACGACGCATATGCTGCTGCAGTTGTTAACGCCGTTTATTATTTTCCTCATTGCCGAACATTGGGGCCTCTCCGGCATTCTGGCGGTGGTGGCCGGCGGCGTCATTCATGCGATCGAACGCGACCGGACCGCCTCGCCGGATTTCAAACTGAAGGTCGTGTCGACGAGCACGTGGTCGGTCGTGATTTTCGTTTTGAACGGACTGGTATTCGTTATTCTGGGAGCGTTGATTCCCGAGGTCATGCACAAGATCTTCGAAAGCGAGGCATTCGATAACAAGGTTGTGCTTGGCTATGTGGCCATCATTACGGTCGTACTGATTACGATTCGTTTCTTGTGGCTGTACCTGATCTCGCGACGCCAATCGCCGGTCAAAGACTTGTTCGTCACGGCCATCTCCGGCGTGCGCGGCGCGGTTACGCTGGTCGGCGCCTTGTCGATTCCGCTTGTGATGTCCAGCGGGGAACCCTTTCCGCAGCGGGATTTGATGATTTTCCTCGCAGCCGGCGTCATCCTGTTCTCCTTGATCATCGCGAGCATCCTCCTGCCGATCCTTATGCGAGGAAGCGAGAAGGAGACGGCTGAGAGTCGGGAGACGACGCTTAAGGAAGCCATGATTCACGCCGCGCTCAAACGGTTGCGGATGATGAATGGCCCGGATGCGGACAAGTCCGAGGTGATCGGAAGCTTCCTCAATTGCGTGAAGGAGGTTAACAAGCAGAAGCAGTGGGCGGATAACGGGCTGCGCAAGCAGGAGGCCGAGATTCGCATGCTGGGCATGCGCGCGGAGCGGGAGGAATTGGAACGTCTCATGGAGAATGGAGAGATCAGCGAAGAGTTGGCGGCCAAGCTGACCGGGCTGCTCGACCGGATGGAGTCGCTGCTGGCCGGCAGGCTCGCGGCGCCGCTGCAGCAATCCTGGACGGAAGTAAGAAGGCTGCTCTCCCGCCTGTTCTCGGAATCCGGGATGACGGCCGAAGGCAAGAGCAGATCCGAGGTGCTGACGATGATGGATGCCCGGCTGCGTATGGCGGAGGCGGCGATCCAAGCCATCACGCCGCGTATCAACGACCGGAACGAACGGGCTGCCCAGGTCGTCATTGCCCACTATGAGCTGCTGATCGCAAGGCTTCGCCAAGCGAAACCGGGATCTCCAATGCTGGAGGAGGACGACCGACGCATCGACCAGCAGATGGAAGCCGTGGAAGAGCAGCGCAACTACGTCGAGGGTCTGGTCAGCCGCGGCGAGATCAACCGCAAGCTGGCCGTTCAGCTGCGCAGGTTCGTTAACGAGCTGGAGACCGCTATTTTAGAGGATTAACGGTTCATGCCGTTACAGAGAGGATAGGAGACAGAAGATGGGCAAAGAGATCGAACGCAAATATTTGCTTGACGCCTTCCCTGCGGAAGAGCTGCAGGGGGAAGGGATAACCGTACAGTCGACACAGACGATCTATCAGACGTATCTGGCCTATGCCGGCAAGGAAGAAATTCGCGTGCGGATGATCGAGAACGAGCAAGGGGAGCGCACGTATACCCACACGTTCAAGTCCGGGCATGGCATGGTGCGGGAGGAGATCGAATACGCGATTTCCGGCGAAATTTACGAGCAGTTGCTGCGCAATGCGAATTTGACGCCGCTGATGAAGGTGCGCACGACCGTCGATTACCAAGGCACGATCCTCGAGATCGACGATTACAAGCAGGTCGAGCTTACCGTGGTCGAAGTAGAGTTCCCGGACCTGGCAGCAGCCGATTACTTCATGGCGCCGGCTTGGTTCGGACGCGAGCTGGGCGCGGAGGACGAGTACCGCAACAAGACGTTGTGGCTGAAGATGCAGCACGGCAATAATTGATTGTGACCTAGTATCAAGACCGTACAGGGCCTAAGCCCGCGTACGGTCTTTTGTATTTAATTAATGACGTTAAGCCGGGTCCGCATAAGCGGACGCAAGCGAGGATCGGCACGTTGTTGCGCTTATGCTCTACGTAGAGGTCACCTCCCAAGGCACCAAAGCCGCGAACGAAGCTCGAACAAAAGCTTTGTCCTGCCAAGCGGCATACAGCATGTCCCACTGACATACTCAGGCAAGCCGCATGGACAACGCGAGCCCATCTCGAAAGGACAGATCAACACCGGCCGCATCACATATCCAGCCGCTTACGGGTGTTAAGAGGGCGGTTGCCCTCTTGTTCTCCTCCAATGGAGGGGGAAGGGGGAGGTGAAATTTAAGGTGTTCAGAGGGCTGAGGCCTCTCAGAGGAGAAGCGGGTTCCAAAGGGCGGAGCCCTTTTACAAAAATTAGCATTGACAATCGTTTGTCCGCCATGATAACTTACGAAGTGTCGATTTCAAAATTTGGAAGGAAAGGAGTGATCTTAGATGTTGAACATGATGAACCACTTTACTGCCGATACTGTCGTACGTACGCATGGCACGGGCTTCATCCAACTTCATACGGATCGTGACCTCCTTGGTGATTCCTTCTGCACGGATCGCAATATTCCGGCATAAGCTGAATTTACATATCTACCAAGGCGTATGTCACGAATTCTCGTGGCGTGCGCCTTTTCTATTTGCGGGCAAAAACACATCGCTGACGAGCGGTGTGTTTTTCTTTTTATATACATTCACTAGGGGCATTAACAAGGGAGAGTGGATTCAAGCATGTTTGCCGTTATTTATAAACTGGGCTGGTTTTTCAAGCTCGAACGAAAACGCTACATCATCTCGCTGATCTTGCTGTTCATCTGCGGCGTCATCGAAGTGCTGCCGCCGATGATGGTCGGCAATGCGATCGACAGCATTCAGCTGGGGACGATGTCCTGGAGCAGCCTGTTCACGACGCTCATTCAGCTGGGTATTCTCACGATCGTCACGTACACAATCAGTTATATATGGATCTCCCGGCTGTTCGGCGGCGCGAACGTCGTGGAGCGGATGATGCGCACGAAGCTGATGCGCCACTTCCTCAAGATGACGCCGAGCTTCTACGAGAAGAACCGCACAGGCGACCTGATGGCCCGGGCGACGAACGATCTGCAGGCGATCGGCGCTACCGCGGGCTTCGGCATACTGACCGTGATGGACTCCACGCTGTGGATGATCACGCTCTTGGTGACGATGACGGTGTTCGTCTCCTGGAAGCTGACGCTCATCTCGATTCTGCCGCTGCCGATCATGGCCATTCTCGTCGGTCTGTACGGCAAATGGATTCACAAGCGGTTCACGGACGCGCAGGATGCATTCGGCGACATGAACGACGGCGTTTTGGAAACGATTTCGGGAACCCGCGTCATCCGGGCGTATGTGCAGGAGCGGGCGGCGGAGAAAAGATTCGATGCGGTAACCGCAGATGTGCTGGAGAAAAATCTCGCCGTCGTCCGCATCGACGCGTTGTTCGAACCGACGGTCAAAATCTTCGTCGGCGCCAGTTACTTGATCGGTCTCGGCTACGGCGCTTACCTCGTGTACCATAATGAGCTGACGATCGGCGGCCTCGTATCGTTCAACGTCTACCTCGGCATGCTGATCTGGCCGATGTTCGCGATCGGCGAGATGATCAACGTCATGCAGCGCGGGAATGCGTCGCTGGACCGCGTCAACGAGACACTTGGCGTCCAGCCCGACGTACCGGACCCGGTCGACACGGTCAAGCTGGCTCAGCCGGGCGAGATCGAATTCAATAAGGTCACCTTCCGTTATCCGTCCTCAACGGTCGACAACTTGAGCAGCGTTTCCTTCAAGCTGCGCCAGGGCCAGACGCTCGGCATCGTCGGCAGAACGGGCAGCGGCAAGACGACGCTCATCAAGCAGCTGCTGCGGGAATATCCGATTGGCGGCGGGACGCTGACGATGAGCGGGGTATCGCTCGACCGGATCGATATGGATCAGCTGAAGTCGTGGTACGGCTATGTGCCGCAAGAGCAGTTCCTGTTCTCGCGGACGGTGCGCGAGAATATTCTGTTCGGCTCCGACGGTGCGGATCAGGAGAAGCTGGATCGAGCGATCGAAGCATCGGCGTTCAAGAAGGACCTTGCGTTCCTGCCGAGCGGGCTGAACACGCTCGTCGGCGAGAAGGGCGTGGCGCTCTCGGGCGGCCAGAAGCAGCGGGTATCGATTGCGCGCGCGCTGATCGCCGATCCGGAGATTCTGATGCTCGACGATGCGATGTCGGCGGTCGACGCACGGACGGAAGCCGAGATTATCGGCAACATTCGCCGCGAGCGCGCAGGCAAAACAACCCTGATCGCCACCCATCGCTTGTCCGGCGTGCAGCATTCCGACTGGATCGTCGTGCTCGATGACGGGCATGTCGTCGAGGAAGGCACGCATGAGCAGCTGATGGCCAAGGGCGGCTGGTATAAAGAGCAATACGAAACGCAACAATTGGAAAAAGCGAGCGAATAAGGCGGGTGAAACGCATATGAGCATGGAAACCAACGAGCATTACGATCTGGACATGGACCGGATGGCCGGCAGCAAAGGCGCCACCATCAAGCGTCTCGTGAAATACGCGATGAAAGGCCGCGTCCAGCTGATCATCGCGCTGCTCATGCTGGCGGTATCCGTCGGCACGGAGCTGGCGGGACCGCTCGTCGCCAAGCAGCTGATCGACGTGCATATTTCGGGCATCGAGAAGCCTTGGTACGAGACGCAAGACAGCGACAAATACACGGTGGCCTACGACGGCAAGACATTTAAGCGGGAAGACCACTTCGAAGTCGGAGAGGCGCGCGGCGCGGAAGTGCGCATCCTGCAGGCGGGCCGCAACTATTACTTCGTGCCGGGCGCGATAGCTTTCGACGGTACGCGGACAGCAAGTACGGACAATCAGATTACGATAGCTAAAGGCGAGCAAACGGCGTCCTACGCGGCGCAGGAGCTGACGACCAGCGAGCTATACACGTTCTTCAAGCCGGAGCTTAGCGGGCTCATCCGTCTGTGCTGGTATTATTTTGCCTTAATCCTGCTGTCGGCGGTGTTCGCTTACGGGCAGCGCTACTATCTGCAGGCATCCTCGAACCGGATCATCCGCACGATGCGCAAGGACGTCTTCGAGCACATCAACCGGCTGCCGGTGCGGTACTTCGATAATCTGCCAGCGGGCAAAATCGTCTCGCGGGTAACGAACGACACCGAATCGATCCGCGAGCTGTACGTCACGGTGTTGGCGAACTTCTTCACCGGTACGATCTACATGATCGGCATCTTCGGCGCGCTGTTCCTTCTGAACGCGCAGCTGGCGGCGATCTGTCTGTTCATCGTGCCGATCCTCGTCTTGTGGGTTATGTTCTACGGACGGATCGCACAGCGTTACAATCGGGTCATTCGTTCGACCTTGAGCGAGATTAACGGGCGAATCAATGAATCGATCCAAGGGATGGCCGTCATTCGCGCCTTCCGCAAAGAGAAGAAGATGGAGCAAGAATTCGAGACGTACAATGAGGAGAATTTGCTGTACAAAACCAAGCTGCTGAGCTTGAACTCCTGGACCGGTCACAACCTGGTCAACGTCATCCGGAACATCGCGTACGTCGCCCTCATCTGGTACTTCGGCGGCGGCTCGCTGACGACGCCGGGCGGCTTCGTCACTCTCGGCGTGCTGTATGCGTTCGTCGATTACTTGAACCGGCTATTCCAGCCGATCGTCAATATCGTCAACCAGCTGCCGAACCTCGAGACGGCGCTCGTATCCGCCGAGCGGGTATTCGTGCTCCTCGATGAGAAGGGCGTCGACGTGGCGGACGAAGAGATGCCGCGCTACAAGGGCAATGTCGCGTTCGACAACGTTACCTTCGCTTACAAGGAAGGCGAGAACGTGCTGAAGAACATCTCGTTCGAGGCTCAGCAGGGCCAGACGGTAGCATTGATCGGGCATACCGGCTCCGGCAAAAGCTCGATCATTAACCTGCTCTTCCGCTTCTACGATATCGAGCACGGTCGCATAACGATTGACGGCGTCGATACGTACACGATGCCAAAGCAGACGATGCGCCGCCATATGGGGATCGTGCTGCAGGATCCGTTCCTGTTCACCGGCACGATCGCCTCGAACGTCTCGATGGACGATCCGAAGGTGACGCGGGAGATGGTCGAGAAGGCGATCCGCGACGTCGGCGGGGATCAGGTGCTCAAGAATTTGCCGCAGGGCATCGACGAGCCGGTTATCGAGAAAGGCACGACGCTCTCGGCCGGCCAGCGCCAGATCATCTCGTTCGCCCGGGCGCTCGCGTTCGATCCGGCGATCCTCATCCTCGATGAGGCGACCTCGAACATCGATACGGAGACGGAAGCGCTCATTCAGAGCGCGCTGGAAGTCGTGAAGCAGGGCCGGACGACATTCGTTATCGCGCACCGGCTGTCGACGATCAAGAATGCCGACCAAATCCTCGTGCTGGACCGCGGCGAGATCGTCGAGCGGGGCAACCACGAGACGCTCATGCAGCGCGAGGGCAAATATTATCAGATGTACCAGATACAGCAGGGCGAGCAAGCAAGTTCCGCCAAGCCTGCGGCAACCGAAGGTGTCTACACGGCGTAACAGCCGCTTGCATGCAAGCGAATGAAACAACAAAGCCGGGCGACTGCTCAAATTAGCTTGAGCGATCGTCCGGCATTGTTCATGCCTGAGAAGCTTTGCGCGCGCGTTTGGTCACGTACATATTCTCGTCGGCAATCCGCAGCAGCTGGTCGAGATCCGCGCCGTCTGTCGGGAAGACGGCCGATCCGATGGAGACGCTGATCGGGAGCTTCATCCTGCCCGACAGCTCGGCAAGCTGGCCTTCGAGCCGATGAAGCATCGCCTCGAGACCTTTGCCGCCATCCTTGTAATGGCCGACGATGACGAACTCATCGCCGCCCCAGCGGGCAACCAGATCGCTATCCCGCGTCGACTTGATCAGCGTCTTGCCGATCGCGCTCAGCACCTGATCTCCTTTGGCATGGCCGTAGTGGTCATTAATGTACTTGAAATTGTCGCAATCGATGACGAGCAGGAACAGGTTGCCGTCCATCCGATTCGCGAACGCCTTAATCTTGTCGAACGCTTTGATCATGAAGCGGCGGTTGTAGAGGTCGGTCAGGGTGTCCATGTCCGAGTAGTAGACGGCTTTGTCATATTGAAGCCCTGCCCAATAAGAAAGAAAAGCTAAGAGCGGATAGGCAGCAAGATCCGCGATATCGACATGGCCGTCACGGAAGTAGTAGTACACCATATAGGCGGTGTGAATCGGTAGAATGATGCTTGAGGCAATAAGTCTTCCTCTGTATTTCATGGTAGGCACCTCATTAATGATAGCGCTGGTCGTTCCTAATAGAGATAGAATCGGTTCACTTTATCCGCCTCGCCGCTTTGGCAGCGTAAGCCTTTTCATATATACCCTTCATTATACTATAGTGAACGGAAATTCAGAGAGTAAAGGTTACGGCTTGTTCCGCTGTAAATATTTCCAGAGGCAAATTTAATACGAAATCTCAGCCTGAAGGATGATGCTACGATTAGGCGCGCACCTTATAATGGACACCGTGTGTATTTTTTGGCTTGAGTTAATGTATCACTGACAGCAAGAAAGAGAAAAAAGGAGAGAGTCGTACGATGAGTGAAAAAAGTGGCGCTATAGAGCAAGAAGTCACGCTTCGTCAACTGATCGGTCCCTTAGCAGCAGTTATTATCGGAATGATCATGGTTATTCTGGACAGTACGGTCGTCAATGTGGCCCTTCCGAAATTGGTGGAGGACTTTAATTCTTCCGTAACGACGCTGCAATGGTCGATCACCGGCTATACATTAGCCTTGTCCGCCGTTATCCCGTTGGCGGGATGGATGACCGACCGGTACGGGGCCAAACGGATCTTCCTTATTACCATTGTGTTATTCACGTTAGGTTCGGTGCTCTGTGCGCTTGCGCGGACGCCGGAGCAGTTAGTCATCTACCGCATCATTCAAGGACTTGGCGGCGGTATGGTCTCGCCGATCGGCTTCGCGATGGTATTCCGACTGGCACCCCCGGGCAAAATGGGTTCGATCATGGGCGTGCTCGGTGTGCCGATGCTGCTCGCGCCGGCTTTGGGACCGATTCTGGCCGGCTATCTCGTCGAGTATGTGAGCTGGCATTGGATCTTCCTGATCAATCTGCCGATCGGTATCATTGCCGTACTCGTCGGGATCAAATTCCTGCCGAATCTGGAACGCAAAACGGTACCGTCGCTCGATATCATGGGCATGATCCTCGCACCGATCGCGTTCGCGATGCTGGCCTTCGGCGTGAGCGAAGGCGGCACGGATTGGGGTTCGGCACGTACGCTGACAGGGCTGATCGTCGGCGGAGTCGCGCTTGTGCTCTTCATCTTCGTCGAGCTGCGCAAGAAGCAGCCGCTTCTGGAGCTGCGAGTGTTCGGCTCGTCCGATTTTACGCGGGGGATTATTATTGCCTGGGTGGCGCAAATTTCGTTGTTCGGCTCCATCCTGCTCATCCCGCTCTATCTGCAGCAGATCGAGCAGTACAGCGCGCTGAAGACAGGCGTAATTCTGCTGCCTCAAGCGCTGGCTTCCGCCGTGTTCATGCCGATCGGCGGCAAGCTGTACGATAAGATCGGCGCCCGCCCGCTTGTTATGACGGGACTCACCGTTATTACGGCGGCGCTCTTCATGCTCTCGCGTCTGTCTGCCGATACGAGCTTGACGTATATCATGACGGCGCTCGGCATGATCGGGGCAGGCATGGGGATGACGATGATGTCGATCAACACTCATGTGCTCGCCGCGGCGCCGCGACACCTCGTCAGCCGGGTAACGCCGCTTACGACAGCGGCGCAGCAGGTGATGGTCTCGTTCGCCGTCGCTGGATTGACCGGTTATCTGACGTCGGGCATTACGGACAATATGGCGAAGGGCCAGGATCAGATCACTGCCTCGATCGGCTCGTACGACGATACGTTCTTCCTCTCGGCCTGTATCGCGATCGTCGGCGCGCTGCTGGCGATCATTCTGCGCAAGCCGAAGGCGCAGCCGGACGATTCGGCCGGCAGCAAGGCCGAAGATCCGAATGCAGCCGCGATGATGGGGCATTAATAGAAGAAACAAATATGAAATGGCTCTGCTTTCCGATAAGGGAAGGCGGAGCTTTTTCTAATTCCCCGGCAGCCGTTACAATTTATTTGCCAAACGGACGGGAGCGTGCTATTCTAGCGAAGTGACTAAATGACCAAAAATGAAATTTGGTCAGTTTGTAAAAGGAAACGGACAACAAGGAGGGACATCATGGCTGCAATCGACCGCAGATCGTTGATCTTGAAGGCTGCCACGCAAGCCTTTGCCCAGTTCGGCTACAAGGCGACGACCATGGATCTCGTATCGAAGATCGCGAATGTTGGCAAAGGAACCATCTATACGTTTTTCAAAACAAAAGAAGAGCTGTTCGATGAAATCGTGCGCAAGGCGCTTCATGAGCTCCAGGTCGTGCTCGATGAAGGCATGCATGAAGGGGAACCTTTCTTCGACAATCTGTTCCGGGTCCTCTCGGCGCTGCTCGAATTCCGCTCGGATCATGAATTGTTCATCAAGCTGCAGCAAGAGGTTCAGCACATCGGCACGTCGCAGGCGCTCGAAGGGACGCATCGGTTGGAGGGCGTGGTGCTCGACTACTTGCGCGGCCATATCGTGAATGGTATCGAGAAGGGCGAGATCAAGCCGTGCGATCCGGATATCGTGGCTTATACCATTCTGAAGCTGTATATCGCGCTGACGAGCGACTGGAACAAGTTCCATAAGGAGCCGCTGACGAAGGAGCAGATTCAGCAGCATTTTATTTTGTTTTTCGCGGAAGGGCTGCGGTATTCCGGCTAGGCATCCGTTATGAAAGTTCAAAATCCTCATTGGTATGCGCCAAGATTCATCTTGCCATGGGCAAGCAGGTCATGCGGGGCTACTCCGGACTGATCGGGTCGGGAGAATTTTTTTATTATAAAATGACCGGAATTCGAATTTGGTCATTCGTTCATTAAGCGTAGGTAAAGGTGAGTGATCGATTGTGAAAGCATTAAGCGTGTTCGGGAAAGACATCATGGCGGTCGTCAAAAAGCCGCTCGTGCTGATCTCGTTCGTCGGCGTCGCGGTAATCCCGATGCTCTACAGCAGCTTCCTGATTAAAGGGTCCTGGGATCCGTACGGCAGCCTGGAGAAACTGCCAGTGGCCGTCGTCAATCTGGACCAGGGCGCGGTCTACGAGGAAGAGAAGATGGATGTCGGCTCCGAATTCGTCGAAGAGCTGAAGAAGAATAAGGAGTTCGACTGGCAGTTCGTGTCGGCTGATGAAGCGCAGGAAGGGATGGCCGACAACGAATATTATATTACGATCACCATTCCGGAAGATTTCTCGCAGAAGGCGACGACCGTGATGGACGATGACCCTCAGCAGGCGGAGATCATTTTCGAGCCGAACAGCCAGTACAACTATATCGCCGGCCAGATCGGCAACAGCGCCGTGAAGGAGCTTCGCGCGAAGCTGGGCGTGCAGATTACCGAAGCGTATACCCGCAGCATGCTCGAGCAGGTAGGCACCGTATCGGAAGGCCTGAACGAAGCGGGCGACGGCGCGCATAAGCTGGAAGACGGCGCGCAGAAGCTCGAGGACGGCCTGGCGAAGCTCAAGGACGGCGCGGTCAAATTGGCGGACGGAACGGCTGAGCTGAACAAGGGCATTAAGCCGCTCTATAACGGCGCAGTGAAGCTGCATAACGGCGCGACGGAACTCGCGGCAGGGACGAAGGATCTGTCGAGCGGACTTGGCCAGCTAGCGGATGCGCAAGGTCAGCTTGAAGCAGGCGCGGTCTCTGCGCAGGCCGGCGCAAGTCAGCTGGCGGATGGGCTTGCGGCTTCCTCCGAGGGAGCAAGCAAGCTGACGGCGGGGTTGACTACCTCGCTGGACGGCACGAATGAACTGTCGAGCGGCTTGACCTCTGCGGTGGATGCAAGCAAGCAGGTAGCCGGCGGCGCGCAGCAGGTGGCCGAAGGGCTCGCCAAGCTCATGGAATCGAGCCCGCAGCTAGCCGAGAACCCGCAGCTGCAGCAGCTGCTCGCTGCGAGTCAAGCCGTTGCTTCCGGCAGCGTAAGCTTAAGCACCGGCGAGGAACAGCTTGCCGCTGGCGCGCAAAAGCTGGCCGTAGGCACCGAACAGCTAGTTGCCGGCGCTCAGCAGCTCGAGAGCGGCCAGCAGCAATTGCTCGCTGGGGCGCAAAAGCTGGAGCAAGGACAAACGCAGCTGGCGAGCGGTCTTGCGACGTTCGGCGATAAGCTTGGCGAAGCGGCTGCGGGCAGCGGTAAACTGGCCAGCGGCGCAAGCGAGCTGAACAACGGCCTTGGTACGTTGCAGGACGGCCTTAGCAAGGTAGCCGGCGGCGTCGTGACGCTCGCGGACGGTACGAAGCAGCTCGGCAGCGGCACGGATGAATTGAAAGACGGCTCCGTACAGTTGAAGGATGGCTCCGGCGAGCT
This sequence comes from Paenibacillus phyllosphaerae, assembly GCF_014192105.1. Classification (GTDB taxonomy): domain Bacteria; phylum Bacillota; class Bacilli; order Paenibacillales; family Paenibacillaceae; genus Paenibacillus_Z; species Paenibacillus_Z phyllosphaerae. The sequence continues at coordinate 138,369 of NZ_JACHXK010000009.1, forward strand.
GGCCGATAAGCTGACGGAAGCGGCAGAGAAGACCGCTGAAGTGAAGAGTGGCGACGAGACGGTCTCGATGTTCTCCGACCCGGTGAAGATTACGGAGAATGCCGACCGGAAAGTCGAGAAGTACGGCATCGGCATCGCGCCTTACTTCCTGTCATTGGCATTGTTCATGGGCGGGCTCGTCTTCACGACCATTTTCTCCGTCCGCCAATCGGTGGTACCTAACGCCTCGCGCTTCGGCCTATTCACGAGCAAGACGTTAACCTTCGTCGGCATGAGCCTGGCGCAGTCGGCGATCGTCGCGACGGTCGTACTGACCGTGCTCGATATTCAGGTCCAGAGCGTGCCGCTGTTCTATCTGTTCGCCTTCGTAGCCAGCTTGGCGTTCTCGATGATCATCCAGTCGTTTGTGACGTGGCTCGACAACCCGGGCCGCTTCCTGGTCATCATCCTGATGATCTTCCAGCTCACCTCGAGCGCCGGTACGTTCCCGCTCGAGCTGCTGCCGGACTGGATGCAGTCGATTAACCCATGGCTGCCGATGACGCACAGCATTATCGGCCTGAAGGCGGTCATCGCAAGCGGCGACCTTAGCGTCATGTGGGAACAAATGGCGAACCTGGCGGTATATGCGGTTACGTTCATGCTGCTGACGCTGTTGTACTTCATGAAACAGAAACCGAAAGACGTTAAAAGCGAAACCGCATTAACGGCATAAATCATTAACGAGGCTGTCCCAGTGGGACAGCTTCGTTTGTTTTAGACACGCAGTGTCGAATTCGCTTCGCTCTGACCTTCCTGTCTTGTAAAAAGGTAAGCGTGTCCACAAAGTGGACGTCAAGCGAGGGTCAGCGCCTAGCCATCATTGGAGCGCTAACGCAGCAGGTCCCCTCCCCAAGGCAACAAAGTAACGAACGAAGCTCGAACAAGAGCTTTGTCCTAACGGCATGCCGTACGTTCAGTCAGCATGCTCAGGACAACGCGAGCCCCCATCGAAAGGACCCATCAACGACGGCCGCGTTCCGAGTCACGCCGATTACGGGTGTCCTCAGAGTTTTCCGGATGGAAAACTCACTTCGGAAGCATAAGCTGGGCGGTTGCCCTCTGGTTCCCCTCCGATGGAGGGGGAAGGGGGAGGCGAGCAAAAAGGAGGGGGAAGGGGCGAGGATAAACAAGGGGGTTCCAAAGGGCGCAGCCCTTCTCTATCTAGCGGGTTCGCAAAGGGCGGCAGCCCTAGCCCAGTATCCAGCAGGGGATCGCAAAGGGCGGCAGCCCTTAGCCTCACCGACGTGGGATGGGGGGGCTACCCGCATAGCTCCAGCTGGTCCCACACATACTAATGTGGCAAAAGCAGGAGAGGATGGGTGGCATGAACAGATCGTGGCTGGGCACGGAATGGGGAACCCTGATTCGCACGCCGAAGACGTTAATCTCATTAATCGGCATCATCTGTATTCCCGTGCTGTACAGCGGCATTTATTTGTGGGCGTTCTGGGATCCGTACGGCAATCTGGAACGATTGTCGGTGGCCGTCGTGAACGAGGATCAGCCGGCCGTCTATGAAGGGGAGACATTCAAGATCGGCGAGGATCTGGTGGCGGAATTTCAGAAGGACCGGTCGTTCGACTGGCAGTTCCTAACGCGGGAGGAAGCGGACCAGGGGCTGGCCGATCAGAAATACTACTTCAGCATTCTCATCCCCTCGGATTTCTCGAAACGGGCCACGACGCTCATGGAGCAGCAGCCGACACCGCTCGAAATAACGATCAAGTCCAATGAGGGACTTAACTACATCGTGGCGAAGATCGGACAGTCCGGCGTGGAGAAAATCCGCCAGCAGCTGTCGGAGAAGCTGACGCTGAACTACACGGAATCGATCTTTAAGAGTTTGGAAGAACTGAAAGACGGCATGCAGGAAGCGAGCACCGGCGCTGGCGATCTGCATACCGGAATCGGCACCTTGTTGAACGGCACGAAGAAGCTGGCCTCATCGGTGACGGGCAATCAATCTTCCATCGCGCAGCTGGACCAAGGAGCAGCTGACCTGAAGGCCGCCGCGGCGAAACTGGCTTCAGGGGCGGCTCAGCTGAATACCGGCTTCGGCAAGCTGGCCACGGGCACGAAGCAGATCGATGAAGGCATCGCCTCCGCAGTATCGGGCAGCAAGCAGCTCGCCGCGGGACTGACGCCGCTCGCGGAAGGAGCCGCGCAGGTCGATAAGCTGGTATCGGCTTATGCCGCGGGTCATCCGGATGCTTCGGCCGACGCGACCTTCCAGACGTTAACGGCAGCGAGCAAGCAAGTGTCCGCCGGACTTGCGCAGGTGAACACGTCCATGGGTACGTTCAACACCGGCTTGGGTCAGCTGACGACGAAGCATGCGGAGCTGCTGAAGGGCGTGAATACGTTCACGCCATCGCTCAAGCAGTTGGCTTCCGGCGCGGATCAGCTCTCGAGCGGCGCCGCCTCGCTCTACACCGGCGTGCACAAGCTGAGCACGGCTTGGACGGCGCTCGTGAACGGAATCGACGAGCTATCTACGGGCGAGCAGAAGCTGTATACCGGCAGCCGGGAGCTTGAGACAGCGCTGACCGACGGGGCGGAGAAGCTAGCGAACATTCATTCCTCCCAATCGCTGTTCGAGATGATGGCGAACCCGGTACGGGTGAAAGAAGACAAAATCAATACGCTGCCGAACTACGGAACCGGCATGGCGCCGTTCTTCGTCTCGATTAGCTTGTATGTCGGCGCACTGCTGCTGACGACCGTATTCCCGCTGCGAGAGACGTTAACGCCGGCGCCGTCAGGCTTCCTCTGGTTTTTATCCAAATACGCGGTGATGGCGACCGTGTCCCTCGGACAAGCATTGCTAGTCGCCTTCATCTTGACCGGTGTGGTCGGGCTCGAACCGATGGATCCCGTCTACTTCGGGCTCTATGCCTTCTATGTGAGCCTGATCTTCATGGCGATCATCCAGTTTCTCGTCACGCTGGGCGATAACGTCGGTCGGTTTATCGCGATCATCCTGCTCGTGCTGCAGCTGGCGGCAACCTCCGGCACCTTCCCGGTCGAGCTGGGACCGGAAGGCTTGCAGACGATCCATCGTTTCCTGCCGATTACGTATACGGTGGACGGCTTCCGCTCGATTCTCTCGACTGGCGACTATGCCCTGCTCCGGCAGGATGTCTGGCTGCTGCTCATCTACTGGGCGGTGGCGGTTGCGCTGACGATCGTGCTGCTGGCAACCGTCGTCCGCCGCAAAAAACGGAGAAACCAGCGTGAGCAAGCGCCGGCATAAAGCACACAAACTTGAAGAGACAGCAGATCCGTAGCGCCGGATTGCTGTCTTTTTGTCATGGGTTCGAGCCGGGGGGCGCAAAAGGACGGATTAAATGCGCACAAGAAAGCCCCGTCTTCGAAGGGTCTCGAAACGACGGGGCGTGAGCTGTGATAACTGGTGCGATGAGAGCTACAATTCGTATTAATTCGATCCTGCGTTGAGCGCATGCTCCCAGCTTGGGAAGTAAAACAACGCATTTTGCATGAGCTCGGGGTGCGTGGTCTTCAACTTCTTCTTGTTCAAGTTATGGCCGGCTGTTCTTAGCTGTTGAATTTGGGACAGGACATCCTGAGCACTCATCGAAGCGTCCATTTGACATACCTCCTAGTGGGAATGTCAATATTCTTTCCATCAGTCCCAAATTTAATCAAGTAAAGCGCTAAAAAGTTACGCCAGACGAACCGTTAACTGGCCCACAATCGACTCGCTGCCGCCGGATACGCCAAGCGTTAACGCGAGACGGTCGCCATCCGCTACCGGGCCGACGCCGGCGGGGGTTCCCGTATAGATGAGGTCGCCTTGGCCGAGGCCGAAGCGGTCCCCGATATAGTGAACAAGCTGTTCGAGCGGGAAAATCATGTCCGCCGGCGAACCGTGCTGAATCGTCTCGCCATTCTTAACGAAGCTAAAGGTTAATGCGCGAAATGCTTCGGCGCCTTCGAACGGCTGGAATTCGGTCAGCGTAGCCGAGCCCTTGAATCCTTTGGCCAGCAGCCACGGATGGCGCTTCTCTTTGAGCTGCGACTGAACGTCGCGGGCCGTCCAATCAATGCCGAGCGCAATGCCGTCGATCAGTTCGTCGAGCGGCTTGCCGGGCGCATATTCGGTGCCGATCCGCACGACAAGCTCGAGCTCGTGATGGATTTCGCCGATTGTCCCCGGCAGCGTCAGCTCGCCTTCGGCGGGCGCAAGCGCATGCGTCGGTTTGCCGAAGATCATCGGCTCCTCCGGGACGTCGTTGCCAAGCTCCTTGGCATGCAGCGCGTAGTTACGGCCTACGCAATAAATGTTGCGGATAGAAGAGAAATCTGACATCTCAGTAACACCTCTCGTTCATGGGAATGTGGGCAGCATATACCGCCGTTATGTAATCCGGGATGTAGCGCGCTTCGCCGCCGCGGACGCCGGCGGCCTTTCACCTTGCCTAGCCCTCATTATATACCGCATCGACCATCGTGCCAAAGCATGGGGATCGCCTGGATCCGGTTTCATATTGACAGCTTAGACATCGCATGATAGCTTAGCATAAGCTAATAATTGCTATAGCAATTATTTATCATTAACCGATTCAAGAAAGGACCATCATAATGGACTCCACATCAACGAAAGCAGCCACCGGCAAAAGCGTCAGCGGCACCAAACGGCTGTGGATGGCGATCATTCTCGGCAGCCTGAGCGCCTTCGGCCCTTTATCGCTCGATATGTATTTGCCTGCGCTGCCCGCCCTTGCCGATGACCTGGATACGAGCACGTCGCTGGCGCAGCTCAGCTTGACGGCTTGCATGCTCGGCCTGTCGCTGGGGCAACTGCTCGCCGGTCCGCTCAGCGATGTGCGCGGGCGCCGCATGCCGCTCCTGGTCGGACTCCTCGTCTATGCGGTGTCATCGGTATTGTGCGTCTGGACGACGAATATTTGGGCGTTCCTGGCGCTTCGCTTCATCCAAGGGCTTGCCGGCGCGGCGGGCATCGTCATCTCGCGGGCTATGGTTCGTGACGTGTATTCCGGCACGGAGCTGACGAAATTCTTCTCGCTGCTCATGCTCGTCAACGGCGCGGCGCCGATCCTGGCGCCGATCATCGGGGCGCAGATTCTGCGCTTCGGCGAATGGCCGACCGTCTTCATCGTATTGGCCGCGTATGGCTTGCTCATGCTGGTCGCCGTCGGCGGCGGGCTTGGCGAGACGCTGCCGCCGGAACGTCGGATGGCGGGGGGAGTCGGTGAGACGCTGCGTACCTTCAAGCGTCTGATTGCGGACCGTACGTTCATGGGTTACGCGCTGACGCAGGGCTTCATTATGGCCGGTATGTTCGCGTATATCTCCGGCTCGCCGTTCGTGCTGCAGGATATCTACGGCGTATCGCCGCAAACCTTCAGTCTGGTATTCGCGCTCAACGGACTTGGCATCATCCTGGCTACCCAGATTACCGGGCGCGTGGCCGGCAAGTTCGGCGAAGCGAAGCTGCTCGTCATCGGGATGGGGCTTGCCTTTATTGGAGGCTTCGTGCTGCTCGCAATGCTGGCCATCGAAGCGCCGCTGGCCGCCGTGCTGCCGCCGCTCTTCTTCGTGGTTGCGAGCGTCGGGGTCGTATCGACTTCGGGTTTCTCGCTCGCTTTGCAGAATCATGGGCAGAATGCAGGCAGCGCCTCGGCGCTGCTCGGTCTGCTGTCCTTCATTATCGGCGGTATCGCCGCGCCGTTCGTCGGCATTGCCGGCGAAGATACGGCGCTGCCGCTCGGCATCGTCATCGCGATCGCCGAGCTGAGCGCGGTCATCTGCTACCTGCTGCTCGTCAGAGGCGGACGCAAGCAGGTCTAATGCAACCCAAAGAGCTATCCGAATCCAAGCAGCCAGCAAGCTGCAACGTTCGGATAGCTCTTTTTGTTCAAGCTATGCTCTGTACTCCGCTTAACTGCGAAGTTTCTTAAAGTCTTCGATGATCACCTCAATGACTTGGCGGCCCCAATTCGCGGCTTCCGTGCCGGGGTCGTTCCAAGCGAAGGTAATGAGCGCCTTCCATAAGGCCCATCCGCGAGCGCGATGAACCGTGTCCTCATCGAAATTCATGCCAGCAAGGAAGCGTCGCCGGCTGTCGTCGTCGAAGAAGTTCCATGCCATCACGAGGTCGCTGGAAGGATCGCCCACGCCCATCGTTCCGAAATCGATCACCCCGCACAATCGTCCTTCCTTCACGAGCAGATTGCCTACCGCAACATCGCCGTGCAGCCATAACGGAGCGGATTGATATCGCGTTGCAAGGGACAGCTCCCAGATCTCCGTTAACAAGGCTTGGTCATAGACGCCCGAGAGCGTCTCTATAATGGATCGCGTATCTGGATCGTATACGGCGAGGTTGCCGCCGCGATGGAAGTTCTGGACACCGGCCGGAACGCCGCCCCTCGCATCGATCGATTCGAGCTCCTTCAGGAATGCCGCAAGGTCTTCGGCGAACTCGTTCGCATCGCGAATATTGGCACGCGTGACGGTATCGCCATCGATCCATCGGTTGATCGACCAGGGGAGGGGATAATCGTCCGTAGCTTCTCCTTTGGCGACGGGCACGGGAATCGGCAAGGATAGCTGCGGTCCCAATACCGGCAGCCAAGCCGATTCTTTCTCCACCGCGGCAGCATAACGTTCATGGCTTGGCAGCCGGACGGTCAGCTCGCTCCCGAGCCGATAGGTGCGATTATCGTGTCCGCTTTTGGGCACGGGCGTTAGGGTGAAATGGCTCCATTGGGGAAATTGGCGATCGATTAGCCGGCGTACGAGTTCGGTAGTCATTTCTACCATGTTCTCACCGCTTCCTGTCATTGTAGAGGATGGACTTGCTCAAATCCCTGCGTATTTGTCACCACTATAAGCGTTGGTAGAAGGGGATTTCAAGGCAGAGAACCGTTATAAGGATCGTTCTTCCGGTTCCGTGACCGGGGCAATCAGCCGCTTGCCGTAGCTGCATGCTAGTCATCAGAATGATGAGCCAGTCCGATGCGCTCGGGCAGTTCGGCGGCGGTCCGGCGGTCGGCTGGATCGGCTCGACGTATTCGATACGCGCCTCGCTGATGGCCGCAGCGATATTGATGGCACCGATCCTCTTGCTGGTTCGTGAGAATAGGCGCTAATAATCGAACGTTTCGTCCACGTCAAATAAAGCCGGCTAGAGCGGATATTATCCGCTTAGCCGGCTTTTTTAATGCGGTGGGTGAGAGGGAGGAGGCTGGCTGCCATCTCCTAATCGATTTTTGTGACCAGAAAAATATAAGCCTTCCGGCTATAAGCTTTGCCTTCTACATAAAAGTAGTGCTCGTTCCAATCCATAATCGCACCGTAGTTGAGCGGTTCGCCGCCTTGATCGTAAACGGAATAGACATATACCGGTAATCCAATCGACTGGAAACTCTGGATGAATTCATCGGTGACAAGCGGGAGCGCTTCGATCTTCGAGGTTAGCTGGGCCAATGTTTTCTGGCCGGCATCAATGTCGTGATGGAGCGCTCTAACCTTCTGTGCCGCCTTGTTGGCCCGCGCTTCCGCCTCTTGAATCTGCTTCTCGTACTCCAGTCTTCGGCGCAAAGGCAGCAGGATGCAGTCGATAAGCACCTCGCCGTCCTGCTCGTACAAGGCGGCATTGAGCAGGACGGGAAGCTTATCCTCCCCCTTCGTTTTCAAGAGGAGATACATCTCTTCGACCCGATGGTTGAGGCTAATGAGGGGCGGAAAATAAATTTGAAAGAACACTCTGCTCTGCGCAGTCAACAACCGATCCAATTTCTGCCCAAGCATGTCTTCGCGATCATGACCGGTTAAGCTTAGCAGCGTCTGGTTCATGGAGGTAATGATGTAGTCCGGGTTCAACGACATGTAACCGCACGGTAAATGGTTCAGCCGTTCGTCCATAAGCATCACGACTTCTTTCTATTCATCGTTAGGATAGAGGGGTCGACAAATACTTCTTTAGGCGGATAACCGTTTCTTCCGCATGGCTCAGGTGAGGGCAATGACCGGTTGCTCTCATATGAACAAGGGTGCTGTTAGCCAACTGCTCATGCATGTAATCGCCGACCTGAACAGGGGCGATCGCGTCCTCCGTGCATTGCAGGATCAGCGAAGGCACCGTTACTTTGGGAAGATCCTTCCGGTTGTCGGCAAGGAACGTAGCCCTGGCGAAGTTCCGGGCAATCGCGGGATCCATGGCGCAGAAGCTCTCGGCAAGTTCACCTGCCAGCTCCGGCCGATCCGGGTTCCCCATAATAACGGGTGCCAGCGTATTGGCCCACCCGAAGAAATTCTCTTCCATTAACGCCAGCAAGCCATCGATCCCTTCGCTGTCGAAACCGCCGAAGTAGGGAGGATCATTCAGGTAGCAGGGGGAAGGACCGATCATCATGATGCGGTCGAACAGCTCGGGTCTGGCGATGGATGCAAGGAGGCCAATCATGCCGGATACGGAATGGCCTACGAATAGGACGTTCTTGAGTTGAAGCGCGTCACAAACGTCTATAATATCCTGCGCATAACCGTCCAGGCTGGCATATTTCGTAGGGGAATACGCATTGAGATCCGAACGGCCCGCACCGACATAGTCGAACAAAATAACGCGGTAACGGTTCTCGAAAGCGGGTGCGACCTTTCTCCACATATGCTGGTCGCAGCCATAACCATGGGCGAATAGAATCGGCTGGGTTCCGTGGCCCTGAATATTGACATGGTTTCGCTTGATGATATCGTCGTTCAACATGAGTCCACTCCTTAATCGATACCTGCACTTTATACAGCATAAGCGATCAGGCTGAAACAACAAAGACGATGCATTGCTATGCTTCCTTGCATTCTAGCGCATAACCCAAATGTTGGCTAGGAAGTCATTCCCATATTATGCGGGACATTCAGAGGGGGCGGAGGGGAATCTCACCGAGCACCAAATAGCCGGCTAGAACGGGAATCGCGTTCGGGCCGGCTTGTAGACGTAGCTATTTTCGTTTATTGGAGGGAATCTTCATTAGTCCGAATACGCGACCGCATTCATGCTTTCGGGGCCAATTCGCGTACATTCTACCGAGGAATACACGATGAGGGAATACACAAGTTCGTCATTCGCTACCGGATAGGGGACTTCGTAATCGGTCACGGTGATGTTGAGCACTCTTACATTCGTATCGAACGATGAGACTGGGAAAAGCGCGTAACCGACGACCGGATCGGTGGTCGGCGAAGTTCCCCGCAGAACGCCAAGAGCAATTACCGTATCTGGCGGGACCTCCGCCGGGAGCGCAAGCGTAGCGATGCCGTTGAAGATGACGCGCAGGATACCGGAGGCGCCAGTTATATTCAGGCCGACCTGGCCGATGGCCGTTGGCGTATCCGCAAGCAGCGTGATGCTGATGGACTGTCCGTAGCTGGCGTTCTGCGAGGTGCGGGCATCTAGCGTTTTTACCAAATCTATCAGCTCCTTTACTATTTTTGATAGCATATGCATGCTGAAGTTGATAGGGAAGGGCGGCAGAACGCGGATGCGCTGGCGGGCCGACTGTTGCGCGCCGTCGAATGACGGGTAAGGATCAAGGACGTGCATAAGAAAGGATCGATACGGGCATCCAAATCATGACAATCCAAAAGGGGGTTATGATTTGTTTAGATTGAATCGAATGCTGCTGCTGTTCGTCGCTTTGTTACCGATAACGGGGCTAGGGCTTACTGGGGCTCATGCCGCGCAAGCCGAAGCCGTCTCGATCGGAGGGAAGCCAAAGCTCGTCGTGACGCAAACGGATCTCACGATCATGAAGGCGGAGAAGGTGTTGCGCTATGACTTTACCATCAAGAATATCGGACGGAAGACGCTTCAGCCCCAGTTCGATTATCCGGGACACCATTACTATCCGATTGAGGTAGCGGTACGGCCGGGCAAACAACTGAAGCGTTATATGGTGATGGACGAACATACGAAGTATCGCAAAATGGCGTTCAAGGGAAGCGGCTCGGGAGGATTGTTGGATCCGGGCAGAGAAGTTCATTTCTACGTGGAGTACCGAATCCAGGAAGACGCGGATCTTAGCAAGGTGCTGGAGAACGCGCGGGATGGGGTTCTCCTCGTGCTGGACGGGCCGAAGGTCGTGGCGGAATTCCCCCTGCAGGATGCCGAAGGGAAGAAGCAATGAGATAGTGCATGCCTGACGAGGTCGCCCGCAAGCTCGTGCCGTCCGTAACCCGCTTGCGGGTGATTCTTTGTGCGGCCTCTTCATAGACTGAGAGGGAGAGGTCGATGGGGCACACCAACTTCCATGCTGAAGGAGGCGAGGGCGATGATTCGCATCAACAACGGTTCGGATACGGCAGTTATCCTCATTCATGAAATCTATGGCGTCAATGCGCATATGCAGCAGGTGAGCGAAGCGTTTGCGCAGCAGCAATACGATGTGTACGGCCCGAATTTGCTCGCGGCCGAAGAGCCTTGCACGTACGACCAGGAAGCGGAAGCGTACGCGAACTATATGGCGCATGTCGGCTTCACGCGGGCGAGCGACCGGATTAAGGAACTCATCGCGGAATTGCGCGGAACTTACGCTCATCTTTATTTGGTCGGATTTAGCGTCGGGGCGACCGTCGCATGGCTGTGCAGCCAGGAGGAGGGGGTTACTGGCGTGGTCGGCTATTACGGCTCCCGCATTCGCAATTATCTCGACGTATTGCCGTCGTGCCGGACATTGCTCTTTTTCGCGGAGGAAGAGAAGTCGTTCGATGTGCCGGATGTGAGCGCCGTCCTCGATCAGAAGCCGAAGGTCGCAGCGGTCGTCTACCGCGGGCGGCACGGTTTCGCCGATCCGTATTCCCCGAATTACAACGAGGAATCGGCGAGGCTGGCGTTCCGGCAACTGCTCGCATTCATGAAGAGTTAGCGTTTGGGCATGTGACAAATACGATCTACACAAATAAGGACGCGGGTACGAACCGAATTCACGGCTTCGCACTTCGCGTCCTTGTGTTCTCCGGAATGAATCTAGCGCGGCCATTCAAGACGGCATCGGCCGTTTCACTTTCACTCTGCGGTCGATAGCGCGTCTTCGAGCAGCTTGCTGACCGTCACGAGCTGATAACCCGCTGCCGTCAACTCATGCGCCAGCGTGCGTACGGCTTCGATCGTCTGGGAGCGGTCGCCGTATCCGTCATGGAAGATCAGGATGCTGCCGTTCTTGGCATGCAGGCGGCTGACCTCTACGATATGCGAGGCGCCCGGCTGCTCCCAGTCCCGCGCGTCCCCGTTCAATGCGCCGATTGACCGATGGCCGTACGAGGCGACCAACTGCTCGAGCGTCGAATCCGTATTGAAGTACGGCGGACGGAACGTGGCCGGCGCGCGCCCGGTCAGCTGTTCGATGAGCGCGTTCGTGCGCTCGATCTCAAGCCGCTGCTCGCTTGTCGACCGTTCGGTCATTGGCGGGTGCGTGTAGGTGTGATTGCCGATCTCGTGCCCTTCGGCGAAGGCCGCCTTGACGATATCGGGGTGCTTCTCCATTTGTTCGCCGATCATATAGAAGGTGGCTTGGCCCGACACTTCGCGGAAAATCTCCAGCACCTGCGGCGTATAGACCGGATTCGGCCCATCATCGAACGTAAACGCGATTCTACGGTGAGGCGTCTCGACCTGGTGAACGACTTCTGCAGACATTATGGCAACAGTCCTTTCGGCTAGGGATGCAACTGATTTGATCATACACCTGAGCGGCCGAAGAATGCGATAACCTATTTGCTGGCGGCACATATTTTACCCGTAATTTATCCCGAATCGCTTACAGGGTATGGTAGAATTAGGGATTATAAGGTAAAGAAGCGTGTGCTTGTGAAAAAATGGATCATCAGAATCGCTTTGACGCTCCTGCTCGCCGCCTTGGGCACCTATGGCTTGCTGTGCATAGCCGAATTGCTCTTTGTTTCGTTGCTGTGGCTGGATGAGCTGACGTCCTGAGACAGGAATGAAAATAGGAAACTTTTAGAAGAATAGCTTCTCTTTATTTGAGTCCTCGGCTCCCGTTAAGATGGGCTTAACTCACATGCATGTCATTCATCAGTCAGTGGCCGGCCTTTTAATGCGATTTAAAGTTTCATGGGTCAATGCTTGCAGCTGTTAACAAAGAGCAGAAAGGTGGATTCCATTGGGCTCTCGAATCATGCATTACGCGATAACGACTTTGCTGGCGCAGCCGCTTGGCTTGACGGGCAGCCGCGAGTTTATGCTGGGCGGCATTGCGCCGGACATTCATCCTTTTATGCCGGGCGTGAAGCCCAAGGATCGGACCCATTTCGTCGACCGGAATGCCGCAGGCATAGGTCGGATCAATGTGGAACGTTACATCGCCAAGTACCGAGGGCGGCTGCAGGAGCCTTTCTACTTGGGCTATCTGTGCCATCTGCTCTCCGACGTCGTCTGGACGGAAATGTGGTATTCGGCGGTCGAGCATCTCCCTGAAGAGACGCGCAAGACTTGGCTTGCCGCGTGCTATCAGGACTTCTGGCGGCTGAACGCTCGTCTTGCGCGGCATTACGCCCTCGAACGGATGGAGCTGGGCCCCGCGATTCCTGCGATCGGGCTGGAGGAAGCGGACTATCCGCTGCGCCATGTGCCGCAGCTGCTGGAAGGGCTGGAACGCGATTTTACGCAGTCGCAGGATGCGGCAGGGGAAGCGCTCGAGCTGTTCGCGGACGATAACAGCCAAATCGTCGCCTATATCGAACGATGCGCGGATCGGTGCCTGACCGTGATTCATGAACGGGCTTTGGCATAAAAGCATTCGCCGGCCTCCATACGGCAAGGAACGGCAGCCCGTTGGTCATCTGACCTTCTGGCTGCTTTCGCTGCGGTACTGGCGGGCGCTCATGCGCGTGATGGACTTGAACATTTTGCCAAAATGCGAGAAGTTGCCGAAGCCCACCTGCCCCGCAATGTCGGTGACGGACAAGGAAGTCTCCCTGAGCAGCCGCTGCGCCTCCTTGATGCGGATCAGATTGACGTAATCGATGATCGTGAAGCCCGTCACCTCTTTGAAGACTCGGCTGAGATAGTACGGGCTCACGTAGAAGCGGGCGGCTAGCTCATGCAGGTGGACGGGCTGCTCGAAGCTGTCGTTCAAATAACGCGCGACCTCGGAAGCTTTGCGGTGGATGGGCGAGGTGAGGGACATGCTTGCCTCCGCCTCGGTTCTGCCACCGCTCTGGGCATGGCGCGCGCAGAGCAGCGCCAGATCGAGCACCGTCTGCCGGAGCACCAGCATGAACCCGGCGGGCTGCGAATGCAGCTCCTCCATCAACCGCCCGATATGCCCCTCGACATACCCTCTGGCCGCCAGCGGCAGCCGAATGACGGGCTGGCAATGCGCTAGCGCGTCGGTCATCCACTCATATTCGGGCTTGGGCAGCGATTGCAGCAGCTGTTCGTCGAAGTGCGCGATGACCCGCGTATGAGCGCCCTCTCCCGTCTGCATCGTCTTGTGCAGCTCATGCCTGCGAATGAGGACCAGATCGCCCGCCTCCACCGAATACGCCGTATCCCGGATGAAATACGTCCGCCTGCCCTCGATTAAATAGTAGATTTCGTAAAAAGGGTGCCAATGGTTGCTGTCCATGCTGTAAGGCCCGTCACGGCGCATATACTCGACGTAGACGGATTCGCCCGCAGGCACGCCGTATTCCATATGATGCGGATAGGTCATGGTGGCCTCCTCCAATCCAACACGCTAAGCACATTGTGATTGCACAATGTTGTACTCGCGACCGCGAGTCCAAAACAATGTGACTGCACAAATCTATGTTCAGAATACCGAACATAGATTTGTGCAAGATACGCGGCATTTACCTCAATCTTAGCACGAAACGAGGAGAAAACGGTTCGATTCTGCATTATGCTTGAAGAAAATACTTCATGCGAAGAGGATGGTAACCCATGAGCGCGAAAAAGAAATATGTACTCGTCGGCTCCGGCGGACGAGCGGAATTCTTCTACTCTGCGATTGCAACCACGTACAAGGAAACGAGCGAGCTGCTTGCTTTCTGTGACACGAACCAGACCCGCATGGATTATGCGAATGAGCTGCTCGTTCAGCGGTATGGGTACGAGCCGGTCCGCACGTACAAGTCGGATCAGTTCGATACGATGATCGAAGCCGAGAAACCGGATGCCGTCATCGTTACGAGCGTCGACCGCACGCATCACACGTATATTATCCGCGCGATGGAGCTGGGCTGCGACGTTATTACCGAGAAGCCGATGACCGTGGACGCGGACAAATGCCAGGAGATCCTCGACGCCGTCGAGCGTACCGGCCGCAACGTGCGCGTCACGTTCAACTACCGCTATGCGCCGCATCATACGAAGGCGCGGGAGCTCATCGAAGACGGCACGATCGGCCAAGTGACGAGCGTGCATTTCGAATGGCTGCTCAACACGCAGCACGGGGCGGACTACTTCCGCAGATGGCACCGGGACAAGCGCAACAGCGGCGGCCTGCTCGTGCACAAGTCGACGCACCATTTCGACCTGGTCAACTTCTGGATCGGCTCGGAGCCGGAGACGGTGTTCGCGTTCGGCGATCTGCTGTTCTACGGCAAAGAGAACGCCGAGCAGCGCGGCGTGACGCAGTTCTACGACCGTGCGACGGGCAATCCGAATGCGGAAGGCGACCCATTCGCGCTGCGTCTGGACAACAATGAGCACTTGAAGCGCTTGTATCTGGATGCTGAACCGGAAGACGGTTACCGCCGCGACCAGAGCGTATTCGGCGACGGCATCAACATCGAGGACACGATGGGCGTCATGGTCCGCTACAAGAACAAGGCGATTCTGACCTACTCGCTGAATGCCTACCTGCCATGGGAAGGCTACCGGATCGCGTTCAACGGCACCAAAGGCCGGATCGAGATGACGATCGTGGAAGCTTCCTACGTGAACTCGGGCGGCGACAAGGCGCAAGAAGGCGCGCTGAAAGGCAAGACGATTACCGTCTACCCGATGTTCGGAGCGCCATACGAAGCGGAAGTCGAAGAAGGCGAAGGCGGCCACGGCGGCGGCGATCCGGTCCTGCTGAACGATATTTTCGGCACGCCGGTCGAAGACCGATTCAAGCGCGCGGCCAACCATATCGACGGCGCCAAATCCATCCTTACGGGCATCGCGGCGAATCAAGCGATCCGCACAGGTCTGCCGGTTGCGGTGGGCTCGCTCGTCAAGTTTCATGAAACAAGGTAACGATTCTTCGACATGAAGGGGGCGCACCACCATTGAAACCGTTTCTTGATGATCAATTCCTGCTAACGAATCCCGTTGCGGAGCGGCTGTACCATGAACATGCCGCGCTGCAGCCGATTATCGACTATCACTGCCATCTCAGCCCGCAAGAGATTTACGAGAACAAACGCTTCGCGAATCTGACCGAGATCTGGCTGTACGGCGACCATTACAAATGGCGCGCGCTCCGCGCGAACGGCGTGCCGGAGGAGCTGATCACCGGCGGCGAAGGCGTCTCCGATTACGATCGTTTCCTCGTCTGGGCGAAAACGGTGCCGATGACGCTCGGTAATCCACTCTACCATTGGTCGCATCTGGAGCTGCAGCGGTACTTCGGTATCTCGGAATTGATCAACGAGCAGAATGCGCCGCTCATCTGGGAGAAGGCGAACGAGAAGCTGCAGTCGGAAGGTTTCGCGGTTCGCGACCTCATCACGGCCAATCAGGTGAAGGTGATCTGTACGACGGACGATCCGGCCGATTCGCTCGAGTATCATATCGGCATCGCGCAACTGGAGAGCTTCGATTGCAAGGTGCTGCCTTCCTTCCGTCCGGATAAGGCGCTCGAGCTGCGCCGCGAGACGTTCCTGCCTTGGATCGCCCGACTGGAAGCGGCGAGCGGCAGCAAGATCGCAACGTATGACGAGCTGCTGGATGCCTTGAAAGCGCGTGCACAGTTCTTCGACGACAACGGCTGCTGCGTCTCCGACCATGCGCTCGATTACGTGCCGTATGCGGAGACGACGCGCGAGGAAGCGGCGGCAATCTTCGCCCGCGCCTTGGCGGGAGAGATCGTCAGCCTCGAGGACGAGAAGAAGTACAAGACGTACACGATGCTGTTCCTCGGCAGGCTGTACGAAGAGCTCGGCTGGGCGATGCAGCTTCACATCCACGCCGCGCGCAACAGCAACAGCGCGATGTACCGCAAGCTCGGTCCGGATACCGGCTTCGATTACGTCGGCGAAGGCGAGCTTGCTTATCCGCTCGGCCGCTTGCTCGACCGTCTGGAATCGGAAGGCGGACTGCCGCGCACGATTCTGTACTCGCTGAACCCGAACGACTACGACGTGCTCGGCACGCTCATGGGCTCGTTCCAAGGCGGCGTTCCCGGCAAAATCCAGCTTGGGGCGGCATGGTGGTTCAACGACACGAAGGATGGCATGCTCGAGCAGATGAACAAGCTGGCGAATTACGGCCTGCTCAGCCGCTTCGTCGGCATGCTGACCGACTCCCGCAGCTTCCTGTCGTATACGCGGCACGAATATTTCCGCCGTATTCTGTGCAATATGCTCGGCGAGTGGGTCGTGCGCGGCGAAGCGCCTTACGACATGGAACTGCTCGGCGGCTTGGTGGAGCGTATCTCCTACGGCAATGCGCAATCGTACTTCGGCTTTGAGCAAGTGGGTGCAGAGGGCGGCAGCCCGGTAGCCTCGCATTAATCGATCAAAGTGAGCAGACCTTGTCTTGGGCAAGGTCTGCTTTGCGTTGTTTCGCCGCTGCGCCATTCAAGAGGGTATCAGCTGTTTTTCAACCGTACAGGGATGGCTTACAATGGGAGAAGAACAAGAACATGTGCGTAATCGGGAGGGAGAGCGATGGGCACAAGCGCGAATATATCGATTCGCTTGGCAACGGCACAGGAGTGTGAACTGGTGTTGCAATTGGTACTGAACGCTTTTCGCGAGTACGAAGGGATCCTCATTCCGCCGTCCGGCGCGCTTCGGGAGACGGCAGACAGTATCCGGGCCAAGATGGAGCAACAGGGAGGAGCGGTCATTGCCGAGGCGAAGGACAGCGGACTGCCGCTGGGGGCGGCGCTCTATCGCTTCGTCGACCAGCATCTGTATATCGGCCGCGTCTCCGTCATCCCGCAGGGGAGAGGACAGGGCGCAGGGGTGGCGATGATGCGGGCGCTCGAGCAGCTCGCCATTGATCACGGTATTGAGGAGACGAGAGTGTCCGTACGCTGCTCGCTGCCTGGTAACGTCGCCTTTTACGAAAGGCTGTCTTACGAAGTCTTCGAGCATCTGTTCTATCCCGAACGGACCGACAGCTGGTTCGAGATGAAGAAACGGCTTACTGCCAGAATGGAATCCGGAATAACGCCAAGAGAGCAATAACGGTAGCGAGAGAGAAGAGCAGCGCTTTGCCGGTATGGGTATGATGAATGCGGATGACGAAGAACATCAGGAAGTAGAACGTGACCGACCAGAGCAAATTCCATCCATGATCATATTGAATATTGCCGATTCCGTACCAGACGGTTTCAAGCGCGGTGAAAAATGCGATCCAAGCGAGATAATAGATAGCCTGGTTCTTCTTGCCGGACGGATAGTATTGCAAATAGAGCAGCACCGTGCAGGGCAGTAGCAACAACGTATTGGCCAGATCGCCGCCGCGATGCGTCAAGAGAATATCCGGTTTGAATGCCCAGGGCAGCTTCTTCAAGCAAAGGAAATTATACAGCAGGTTCACGCCGGAGACGAAGAGAATCGTGGCGTAGAATTGACGCCAGCTTCGATACGAGCGGGTCCAGACGGTTGCAATCAGCAAGATGAGATTCGAGGCAAGAATCATAGAGCAGCATGTACCCCCCCAGGTGCGAGATGGATACAGTTTTTCCCACATGCGATGGAATTATGTTGCAGACATGCCTTAATTCAAGGCATGCACGAATGCGATGATCAACCAGATCGTAAGCACAAGGAGCCCGAATACCGAGGCGCTGCGGATATAGATGATACCGGCCTCCGACGGTTCGGGCCGCTCCTTATACATCCAAGCTTTTCCCCACGACATGCTGCCTTCCGGATTGAAGAACGACCAGATGAGCAATCCGTAGAGGGGCAGCAGAACAATAAACATGACAATGAAAAATGCCAACTTTCATCCCCTCCTACGTTAGGTAAGTTAAGATTCGGCTTACTCCTTCCCGCAAATCCCATAGAAGAACACATGCGCGAGCTCCTCCGCAAAATGCGCCTCATTGCCCTGCAAGCGGGCGAGCTCCAACAGTTGGGCCGTCTGGGACATAAACATGCGGAAATACGCCAGGACGAGCGGGGCCGTTACCTTCTCGGACACCTCGCCGGCTGCTTTGCCGCGTTCGATCCATTCCGCCATGAGCGGAATGACGACCTCATTGTACCGCCGATCCACGTATTCCGCGATTTCCCGGTCTTCCACGAGCAGCTCGCGCAGCAAGTCGAGCGTGAAGAAGCGATTCGACTTTTTCTCATTGAACATGATGTAGTGAATCGTCTCCTTAAAAGTATGCCGCTCCTCCATATGTACTTGAAACTCGGTCAGCGAGCTGTCGATGAACGCCTTGAACGTCTCGCGCAGGAGCATCTCTTTGCTGCCGAAATAGTTATAGATGGTCACCTGCGACACATTCGCCTCCTTGGCGATATCGGCGATTCGGATACGCTTGGGCTCCCAGGTCTTCAGCATCGTCAATGTCGTGTCCATAATTTTGTCTTTGATCATGGACGCTCTTTTCTCGAATCCGTTCATGTTCCCTCCTGGTTTAGGCTAGATAATGAAATTATAGCATATCAATATTTCATAACTCCATTGACGCCGTTTTCACCGAGCAGTAATATAATTTATGTAATATTATAGTTCATATATTTCATAATTAAGGCGCTGCGGAGGTGCGGCTATGTTAACGGTTGAGCGGTTGACGAAACGTTTTGCGGGCGGTAAGGGAATCGAGGACGTCTCCTTCCAGGTGGAGAAAGGGGAGGTCTTCGGATTTTTGGGGCCGAACGGAGCAGGTAAATCGACGACCATCCGCCATATCTTAGGGTTCATGAAGCCGGATGCCGGGCGGGTAACCGTTCAAGGCATGGACAGTTGGCAGCATCAAGGGCAGTTACAGCGGGTTCTCGGTTATTTGCCGGGGGAGATCGCGTTCCCGGAAGGGATGAACGGAAAGGCGTTCCTTGACTTTATGGCTGAGCTGCAAGGATGCGGCAATATGGCTAGACGCGGGGAGCTGATTGACCGGTTGCAGTTCGATGCCCGTACGCCTATACGCAAAATGTCCAAAGGCATGAAGCAGAAGGTCGGCATCGTGGCCGCCTTCATGCACGCGCCGCCGCTCATCATTCTCGACGAGCCCACCTCGGGACTGGATCCGCTCATGCAGAAGGTGTTCATCGACCTCGTGCTGGAGGAGAAGGCGCGGGGGACGACCTTCCTGATGTCCTCGCACAGCTTCGCGGAGATCGAACGGACTTGCGACCGGGCGGCGATCATCAAGCAGGGGCGGATCGTCGCGGTCAAGGATATCCACGAACTGCAGTCCATGCAGCGCAAAATATTCGAGGTGACGTTCGTGAACGAAGCGGACGCGCACGCTTTCGCAGCGGCTAGGGGCGATGAGGCCGAGATTCGCAAAGGCCATACCGTCCGGGTCGCCGTTCAGGGGGATTACAATGCTTTTCTGGCAAGCATCCTGCCGTATCCGGTCCGCAATATCGATGTATTCGCGCAGAATCTCGAGGATATCTTCATGAACTACTACGATCAGTCGGAGGTGCTCGCATGAGTCTGGCGCTCTATCGGCGGATGCTGTCCCTCCATCTCAAAACGATGATGAACTACGCGGTCGGCTCGGCTTTCTACATGGTGCTGATGCTGGGGATTTATCCGAGCATCGCGAGCAATTCGCAGGCCATCGACGAGCTTGTCGCGGCGATGCCTGAAGGCATCGGGCGCGCTTTTAATCTGACGAGCGGATTCGGTACGGCGCAGTCGTTCATCTCCGGGGAGTATTACGGCTTGATTCTCGTGCTGATTCTATCGGTGTTCTCCGTTCTGCTGGCGACGCAGCTGATAGCCAAACTCGTCGATCAAGGCGCGATGGCGTATCTGCTGGCCGCGCCGCTCACGCGAGGCAAGGTTGCCTTCACGCAGGCATCGGTGCTGGTCACCGGGCTTGCGCTCATCATGGGCATGACGACGATTGCCGGATTCGCGGGAGCCGCGATCTTCCTCGAGGATGGCGCGCTGGATTCCGGACGGTTCCTGGCGTTGAACGGGATGGCCTTCCTGCTGTTCTTCGCGGTCGGGGGAATCGCATTCCTCGTCTCGGCGGTCTCCAACGACGAGAAGCGGGCGCTCGGTATCTCCGGCGCCATTACCTTCGGCTTCTTCACTCTCGATCTGCTCGGACGGTTGAGCGGCCAGCTGGATTGGCTTCGCGCGGTTTCGTTGTTCGCGCTCTATCGGCCCGGCGAGATCGTGGAAGGGAGCGGCCCTGCACCATTATTCGGCGCTGCATTGCTTACGATTGGCGCTGCCGCATTCGCGATCGGAATCGTCCGGTTCAGACGGCGGGATCTCCCGTTATAGAGGGTTAGGAGGGAAGAGGCAGGGGCTTGAAAGCGCCTGTCTCTTTTGTATGCGAAGAATCGCAGGAATCATTTTCCGCAGGGCTTGGGCCATATGCGTTTGTTAAAAGCGCCGATTTATGGTATAATTTCATTAAAATCAGCCAAAAGGACGGTGAGAAGCTATGAAATCGACGAATATCTCTTTCCTGCGTATGATTTCGAGTATTCTCATCGTTATCTTCATGATTTTTTCTACACCAATCCCCGTAGCGGAGTCCGGCATCAATGAGCCGTTCGCGCGCTTGATCCATTCTACGTCTGTGGAGACGGCCGCTAAGCCGTCCGTCCGCAAGGATCAACCGATGCTCGCGAAGCTGAAGCTGGCTGCCTTCATGGCGGTCCTGCTCTTCCATGCCGCCGCACAGCGCAAGCTGCCGCTCCCTCTGCCTGCTGCACACGTGTTCCGGCCGTTCATTGCACGCCGGTTAATACTGATGAAGCTAACCCCTGTGAAGTGTACCTCTCTCTTTGTGTAAGATTCGAACCTTCCGCGTATTTCCGCATGTTCACAATGACACCACATTGCTAGAAAAATCCAAATTTTCTGGTTCTATTTCGTGTACCCATTTTCTAACCGCAATGAAGGCTTAAGCCTTAAGGCTGGTGTTATTTGAAATACAGAATTTATAAGTTTCACATTTATAAATCATCCTGTATTTCTCCGGTATGAAACGCGCTACGCCGCCAGAGGAAGGCGTCAGCCGTTTCACCTTGACCTGCGCTGTATGCGGAAGGACCTCCACACAAGCGAGAGCAAAATGAACAGGAGGTTATCCTTATGAATTTCCGCGAAAGTGATCTGCCAGGCATCGGCAAAAAGTTTCAGCTCCTCACAAGAGGAGGCGACAAACTAGTCATCATCGTCCATGACGATGGCAGACGTGAACTATATCATTACAACTATGACGATCTCGACGAGAGCATCTCCCAGGTGACGCTCGATGATGACGAGGCGAGACTGATCGCTTCGGTCGTCGGCGGCATGGCGTATACGCCCAAGCAGCTGGATTCCATTGAAGTGGGGCTCCATAAGCTCGTCATTGAATGGTACCGGCTCGAACCGGGCATGGGCTGCATCGGCCGCAGCATCGGCGATTTGCAAGTGCGGCAGCAGACAGGCGCGACGATCATCGCCGTCATTGCCAAGAATCAGGAAAGCCAGATCAATCCCGGTCCGGAGGTCGTGCTTCGTCCGGAAACTACGCTCGTCGTCGCCGGCGAGCGGCGCCAACAGAAGCATTTCCGCGACACATTCCTTAGCGGAGGTGGCGGCGGATGAATCATATGGTCTTTGAGATCGGCCTGGCCATCGGCCTGATCGCCCTGGCGGGCATGATATCGACGAAGCTGCGTTTCTCCGTCATCCCGTTCTACATTCTGATCGGGATGGCCGTAGGGCCGCATGCGATCAAGATCTGGCATTTCGACTTCCGCTTTATCGAGAGCGCCCCGCTGATCGAATTTATGGGCCGAATCGGCGTCTTGTTCCTGCTGTTTTATTTGGGGCTCGAATTCTCGGTCGGACGCCTGATCAAATCAGGAAAGTCCATCGCCGTCGGCGGATCGATCTATATTCTGATCAACTTTACGCTAGGTCTCTTATTCGGCTGGCTCCTCGGGCTGCCGATGGCCGAGATCTTGATCGTCGCAGGCATAACGACGATATCCTCCAGCGCGATCGTGGCCAAGGTGCTGGTCGATTTGAGGAGGACCGGCAATGCCGAGACGGAGATGATCCTTGGCATCATTATGTTCGAGGATGTGTTCCTGGCGGTCTACATCTCCATCGTTTCAGGGTTGGTCCTCAGCAGCTCGTCCACGATCGGCGGCGTAGCGCTCTCGGCGCTCATCGCCCTGGGCTTCATGCTCATGGTGCTGGTCGTAGGCCGCAAGCTTGTGCCGTTCTTGAATAAAGCGCTGCGCGTCCGCTCGAACGAACTGTTCATGCTCATTATTTTCGCCGGGCTGTTCATCGTCGCCGGCTTCTCGGAGACGCTGCACGTTGCCGAAGCGATCGGCGCGCTGCTCGTCGGCCTCGTGCTCGCCGAGACCGAGCATATGAAGCGGATCGAACATTTGATCTTGCCGTTCCGGGATTTCTTCGGCGCGATCTTCTTCTTCAGCTTCGGCCTCACGATCGATCCGCTGGCGCTTGGAGGCGCGGTATGGATGTCGCTCGGAGCGGTCGTCCTGACGCTGATCGGCAACGTTGCGGCAGGCATGTGGGCAGGGCGCAGCGCGGGTCTGTCGCCCAAAGCTTCGCTTAATATCGGCCTGACCATCATGGCTCGCGGCGAGTTCTCGATCATTATGGCCAATTTGGCCAAAGCCGGCGGCCTGCTGGCGATCATTCAGCCTTTTGCCGCGCTGTACGTCCTTATTCTTGCTATTCTCGGTCCGCTCCTCACGAAGGAGAACAAGTTCATTTATCGCCTTCTCGATAAGGTGTTCAAATTCTCGGCCAGTCCCCGTGCCAAGCAACAGGAGTTGTCGTCTTCTTCGGAATCCTGATCGCCAATAAGGCTGAAGGAGGGGAGGCCGATGAGAGGCGATAACCACCGGATGGATACGGGCAATTCCAATCTGCCAGCCACCGCTGGATACCGGCTGGCGGCAGTCGTGTTCGGCGCGCTGCTTGCCGCGGTCGGGGTAGAGCTGTTCTTGGCGCCGAGCGGATTGATCGTGGCGGGTATGACGGGGGTATCGATGCTTGCTGCCCCGCATGCCGGCACGGGAATCGGGTTGCTGTTGTTCGCGTTTAATCTTCCTTTTCTATTGCGGCAGGGACGCCTGCTGCCAAGCGAGCAGCGAATGCTTGCCGCCCAAGGGCTGGTGGCCTTCGGTGTGTTCGCGTCCTTGCTCCACGCCGTGCAGGGACTGACGGACGAACTCTTGCCCGCTGCCATCGTAGGCGGCGCCGTGCTGGGACTCGGCTTCCGGGTAGCGCTGCGTTACGGAGGATTCTTGGATGTCGGCGCAAGCGCGGTCCCCCGTACGTCGCGAGGCATGGCAGGCTATGCGGGTCGTATGCTATTAAGTGTGACGGTTATGGCAACGGGCGCCTTGCTGCTGGAATGGCATCTATGGCTGCACTCGGTTATCGCGGTGATTGTCGCCTTCCTGGCCGCCGCAAGATGGAATAGAGCGACTTCCCTCTCGCTCGTCCTAACGATCACGACGATACAAGCGGATACCGTGGTAACAGCCGTGAAGCAGGCGGCGGGAAGCCACGGAGAGCTTCAAGGCCTGAGCACCGATGCGGAACGTCAGACGTTCACGATTGAGGTGCGGGTTGCCAGACTTGCGGCATACGCCTTGCGTGAAGCGGTGCTGCGCGCAGATCCGGAAGCGATCATCCGGGTGACAAGAGATGAGCATCCGAAGAATTAAGTGCCGCTAGTTATTTAGGCGCATTCAATTAGGTTTACCGATAGCCGGTCAGAATTTCTGATCGGCTTTTTGGCATGGATCTTTACATTTATATCGGATTTCGGTTGAATGTTCGGGAATTCTGTAGAAATTTGTCTGGAAGAGTAGGTCGAAAGATGTATAATGTTATAAATGCTTACATAACGAACAGCTAGGCATAAGCGAATCAGGGGGGAATCACTCATGTTTGATTGGCTGGGATGGAGAGACGGATTGCCGCTGTGGTGGTCCTATCGGCTTAATCGGGAACTGAAGCAGGACGTCGAAGAGATATTCGAAGGCATTGCCGAGACGCGGAAGCAGATTCTGGAGTCGTGGGCCACGGACAGCTGGCGACATCTGGAACGATTGCATGATCAATTGGCGGATACGGGACAAGAGGGCGAGCTTACGGCAGATCCTTCCGCAGCGCATGCGCGCTTGTTCCGGACCGTGTATGACCGGGCATCCGATTTTACCGAGCTGTTCTTGCTCGACCGCGAAGGCCGGGTGATCTATTCCACCCATGCCGGTCATCAAGGGGATGTCTATGACAGCCGCTCGATTCTTGCGACGGGGCTTCAATACGCAGGCGGGGGACGGGATATTCGCAGCTGCTTGTTCGGTCCATTCGTCGATCCGATGACGGTCAGAATCGGACCTCGATCCTCGACGTTTCATGACGCGATGACGCTTTTGTTCATTAAACCGTTCATGCACAAGGGAAGTCATCAGGGCTACCTGTGTGGCAGAGTGCCAAACGATGTACTGGGGGATTTAATTCAGCGGGAATCGGGCCATGTGTATCCGGACTCGGGCGACAATTATTTGTTCATGGCGAAGCCAGTGTTGAACCGCCACATTGCGCCGGGGACGGCGTTGTCCCGTAGCCGGTTCGAAGACCGGACCTTCACGCATGGCGAGAACCTGAAGGATGGCGTAACGACCAGCTGGGGCACGGTATCGGTTCAAGACCATACGGAGCTGGAGCTGATCTTCACGGATCCGGCCACGGGCGAACTCCACCCGGGCGTAGCCAATACGATCCGGGGCGGCAGCAATCTGTTCGTCGAATTCCCGGGTTATTCCGACTACCGGCACATTCCCGTCATCGGCAAAGGCATCACGTTCCAGCTTCCGCATTGCCCGGACGGCTGGGGCATGATGTGCGAAGGCGATCTGGAAGAGGTGTACCGGGTACGAAGCCTCCGTTGGTCTTATATGAAGCACGGCCTCGGCTGGCTTCCGATTCTCGGCATTCTTGTAGCTGCGGCGATGTTCCTGCTGCAGCAGCTTGACTTAAGCCCGTGGCTGACGTCGATTGCGACAGGCGTTGTAAGTGTGCTTGTCATGGGCGTGTTCCTGCGGCGGCAGGATAGGAAGATCGGCATGCCAATCGTTCACGATCTGCGCCGGCTCCATGCGTTCATCCGGATGAATGCGGAGGGCAAGGGCGATCTGATGCAGCGTCTTGCGCCGGATTCATTCCTGAACAATGAGATTCGGGATTTGGCCAAATGGGTCAACAACATGAACGATTCGCTCGAAGGCATCATGCTGCGGATCAAACAAGCTTCATTGGACGTGACGAGCAGTCAGCGGATGCTCGGGGATACCGCCGATGCGACCGCGGGGACGACGGAGCGGGTGAACGGCCAGATCCAGGATATGATCCAGGCCTTGCGCAGCCAGCTGAAGGATATCGACGTCGCGAAGGACGTCGCCGACGAGATGCGCCAGACGCTGCGGACGCTCGAGTCGAAGGCGGCCGAGCAGATTGAGCTGACCCAGGGCGAGCTGATCCGCATTACCGATAAAATGAGCCAGATCACGCTGCGCGTATCCGACACGAATACGACGATGCAGGCGTTCATGGCAACGACAGAAGAGATCCGCGAGGTGCTGTCCGTCATCGAGGAGATCTCGGCTCAGACGCATCTGCTCGCATTGAATGCTTCCATTGAAGCGGCGCGCGTGGGCGAGCAGGGCCGCGGCTTCGCGGTCGTCGCCGCGGAGATCCGCAAGCTGGCGGATCTGACGCGAACCTCGACCGATCAGGTGAACCAGATCGTCGAGCAAATTTTCATAGGCGCTCACCAGGCGACCGTCTCGATGAAGGAAGGCACGAAGGTGGTCGAGGAAGGGACGGCGCTCGTTGCGGCGGCGTCCGAGACGCTCCGCGCAGCCAAGTCCGACGATTCCCTCAAGACGCGCATCGTCGACGAGGTCGTCGAGCTGATGGAGAAGATCGCGCAGGTTAGCATGGAGAACCGCTACATCTCCACGGAGGTCGAGCGCAACGTGCAGGAGCTGGTGAAGGAGATTCACAATGTTCGGGATACGGCGGACAACGTAGAGATCATCACCGCCTCGATGCAGCAGCTCGTCGGCCAATTCCAGCTGACGGAATCCCGCAGAAAATAGGAAAGCGAACCGCCGGCGATCCGTTTGTCCGGCGGTTTTGTTTGTCCCAAGGAGTAGGAACTTTACATAAGCGGCTGGAAGCTGAGGTTCAGCTGGCGACCAAACCTCATGCGTCTTCTGGCAGCTCTTGCATGGATTGGAAGCCGCGCGCGCAAGCTAACGAAAGAAGCGTTGGCGTGCTTGCCGGATGTAAGAGAGGGGCAGTAACGGGAGGCTCTTCTTCCATTCTTCCGTCAAATTGATGGAAGGGAAAATACCGTGAGAATGAATCTCAGTCCAAAAACGGTTCATTCCAGGGCGAACATCGGCAAAATGTTCGTGTTTTCTGACAATTTAAGTCGAAAATCTGCCGCGCTGTGACGCAAAAGCGAACTTTAGTAAAAGTGGATTGAATAAATGTTCGTATTTGGATTGACAGCTTAAAGGGGCATTCGGTACACTAGGGGAGACGAAACGGTCGAACGCGCAATAGCCGTTTCACCTAGAAATATAAGAAAGTATACGTTTCACCTTATACTCAAGCCTTATATTTCACCGGAATGAAACTCGCTTACGCCATAGAAGATGGCTTAGTCGTTTCACCTAGCAATCTCGTATAAGTCCGGGAATATGGCCCGGAAGTTTCTACCCGAGAACCTCAAATTTTCGGACTACGAGCCTAAACACGTAAGAACAGGTTGTCCTAAGCAGTACGGGTCAACTTTCGCCATTCATTCTCTTTCATCATGTGGAACACATCTATTGTACATGCAGAAGATGGGGGAGAGGGAGCTGCCGCATCACGACCTTGATCAGCGGGCGGCTTCGGGAACGGCGTTATGTTCTTCGCCTTTACGTTCTTAGTCCCGAAGCGGCGGCTCCCTATGGAGAGAGGCTGCTGCCGGGATTTTTCTGTTTTTAATACCATTCATATAGAGAAAGTGGGTTTGATGCATGTCAGCGAAAGTGGGCGTCATCATGGGCAGCAAGTCAGACTGGGAAACAATGAAATTGGCCTGCGACGTTCTGGATGAACTGAATATTCCGTACGAGAAGAAGGTCGTATCGGCGCACAGAACGCCTGACCTGATGTTCGAATACGCAGAAACGGCCGTATCCCGCGGTCTCAAAGTCATCATTGCGGGAGCTGGCGGCGCTGCACATCTGCCCGGCATGGTCGCTGCGAAGACGATTCTGCCGGTTATTGGCGTTCCGGTGAAATCCTCGACGCTGAACGGCCTGGATTCGCTGTTGTCGATCGTTCAGATGCCAGGCGGCATTCCGGTAGCGACGGTGGCGATCGGCAGCGCGGGCGGCACGAACGCAGGGCTGCTGGCAGCTCAAATCCTCGGCGCTTTCGACCCGGAAGTGCAAGCTCGTACGCAAGCCCGCCGCGATCGCGTGCAGCAGCAAGTGCTGGAAAGCAGTGATACGCTATGATCGAAGCGTCAGCGAAAGTCATTCTGCCCGGAGCGACCATCGGCATTCTCGGCGGCGGTCAGCTCGGGCGGATGCTGGCGAATGCGGGCAGCGCGATGGGCTACCGCTTCGTAGCGCTCGACCCGACGCCTGACGCGCCGTGCGGACAGGTGGCCGACCAGATCGTGGCCGCCTACGACGACCGCGAAGCGGCGAGGGAACTTGCCCGGCGCTCGGACGTAATTACGTATGAATTCGAGAACGTCGACGCCGGCGTGGCGGCGATGCTGATGGATGAATCGTACGTGCCGCAAGGCAGCGAGCTGCTCTACACGACGCAGCATCGTCTGCGGGAGAAACGCGCGATCGAAGCGGCCGGCGTGAAAGTCGCGCCTTACAGCGAGATCCGCAGCGTGGACGAGCTTCGCGAAGCGGTAGGACGATTCGGACTGCCATGCGTGCTGAAGACGGCGACCGGCGGCTATGACGGCAAGGGCCAATGGGTCATCAAGACCGAAGCGGAGATCGAAGAAGCTTACGAGACATTGAGCCGCGCGAAGACGGAACTCGTGCTCGAGCAATTCATCCGTTTCGATAAGGAATTGTCCGTGATCGCGGCACGCAGCCCGCAAGGCGAAATCCGAACATTCCCGGCGGCGGAGAATATTCACGTCGAGAACATCTTGCACTTGTCGATCGTGCCTGCACGGGCGAGTGAAGACGTGCAACAGGAAGCGGAGCGCCTGGCGGCGCGCATCGCCGAAGGGCTCGGCGTCGTCGGCCTGATCGCGGTGGAGCTGTTCTTAACCGCAGACGGCGAATTGTTCGTGAACGAACTGGCGCCGCGTCCGCATAACAGCGGCCACTACACGATGGAAGCGTGCCGGACCTCGCAGTTCGAGCAGCATGTGCGCGCCGTATGCGGCTTGCCGCTGGGCGACACGACGCTGCTTACGCCGGTCGTGATGGTGAACGTGCTAGGCGAGCATATCGAACCGCTATTGCAGCATGTTGCGGCAGCAGATACGGCGGCAGCGAAGTACGACGTGGCACCGAAGGTGCATTTGTACGGCAAACATGAAGCCAAACATAAACGGAAGATGGGCCATATTAACGTGCTGGCGGCGAACGTAGACGACGCACTGGCCTGGATCGCCGAAACGAATATTTGGAGGGTTTAATCGATGTTAGAACGTTACTCTAGACCAGAGATGAGAGCGATTTGGACGGAAGAGAACAAATTCAAGGCTTGGCTCGAAGTGGAACTATGCGCATGCGAAGCTTGGGTAGAACTTGGCGTTATCCCGCGCGAAGACGTTGTCGAACTGCGCAAGAACGCATCGTTCGATATTGACCGGATCTACGAAATCGAGTTGGAAACGCGCCATGACGTTATTGCCTTCACGCGCGCCGTATCCGAGACGGTCGGACCTGAGCGCAAATGGGTGCACTACGGCCTGACATCCACCGACGTTGTCGATACGGCAACTGGATACTTGCTTCGCCAAGCGAACGAAATCCTCGACAAAGACATCGTGAACTTCATCGAGATTCTGCGCGGCCAAGCGGTAACGTACAAAGACACGGCGATGATGGGACGGACGCACGGCGTGCATGCCGAGCCTACGACATTCGGCCTGAAGCTGGCGCTGTGGTATGAAGAGATGAAGCGTAACCTGGAGCGGTTCCGCCATGCGGCGAACGGCGTTCAGTTCGGCAAAATCTCCGGCGCGGTCGGTACCTACGCGAACATCGATCCGTTCGTTGAAGAATTCACTTGTAAGAAGCTCGGCATCACGCCTGCTCCGATCTCGACGCAGACGCTGCAGCGTGACCGCCATGCGGAATATATGGCTACGCTGGCCTTGATCGCAACATCGCTCGACAAGTTCGCGACCGAGATTCGCGCCCTGCAGAAGAGCGAGTTCCGTGAAGTGGAAGAGCCGTTCGCGAAAGGTCAAAAAGGTTCCTCCGCAATGCCGCACAAACGCAACCCGATCGGCTGCGAGAACATCTCCGGCCTTGCCCGCGTGATCCGCGGCCATATGATCTCGGCGTACGAGAACGTTCCGCTCTGGCATGAGCGCGACATCAGCCACTCGTCCGTAGAGCGCGTCATCCTGCCGGATGCGACGATGCTGCTGAACTACATGCTGAACCGTCTGGGCAACATCCTGAAGAACCTGCAAGTGTTCCCGGAGAACATGAAGCGCAACATGCAGCGCACGTTCGGCGTTCCGTTCTCGGGCCGCGTCATGACGAAGCTGATCGACAAAGGCTTCAGCCGCGAGCAAGCGTACGACACTGTACAGCCGCGCGCGATGCAAGCGTGGGAAGAGCAGCGCCAATTCCGCGACATTATCGAATCGACGCCTGCGATCACCGAGGTGCTGTCGGCGGAAGAGATCGACGATTGCTTCAACCCGGCATGGCATCTGAAGCATGTCGACACGATCTTCAAACGGCTTGAACTGATCTAATCGAATTCACCGCCCGCGGCGAGCGGCGGTTGGTATAGAGGGAGAAACCTTGCGGGGGATGGAGGCGGCGCGCCTGTCACCGAGCGTGTCAGAGCAGAGGCTGTCTGCCATACCTCGCAAGGAACAAGGAGCGGATATTCATGACGGTACAAGCGTTGTCCACGGCTGCGGATTATATCAAAGCGCCACTGCTGTACAAAGGCAAGGTGCGCGAGCTTTACGATCTCGGCGAGCATTACCTGATTGTCGTTACCGACCGCATCAGCGCGTTCGACTACGTGCTGGACCCGGCGGTTCCCCAGAAGGGCAATGTGCTCAACCGGCTGTCGGCGTTCTGGTTCGAACAGACGGCGGACATTCAGCCGAACCACGTCGTCCATACGGACGTCGACCTGCTCGGCGACCTGATTACGGAGCCGGAACTGCTGCGTAACCGGATCATGGTGACGAAGAAAGCGGAGCGGATCGATATCGAGTGCGTCGTGCGCGGTTACATTACCGGCAACGGCTGGAGACAATACGCGAAGACGTCCGCGATCAACGGCATCGAGCTGCCGGCTGGCTTGCGCAAGAACGAGCGCTTCCCGGAGCCGCTCTTCACGCCTGCGGCGAAGAACGATGTCGGCCATGACGAGGACATCCCGTTCGAGCGGATGCAGGAGCTCATCGGCGCGGAACTGGCGGAAGAATTGCGCGACCGCAGCATCAAACTGTACGAGTTCGCTCGCGGCTACTGCGAGGAACGCGGCATCATCCTGGCGGATTGCAAATTCGAATTCGGACTTATCGATGGCAAAGTCATTCTGATCGACGAAATCTTCACGCCGGATGCTTCCCGTTTCTGGGCGAAGGAGAATTACGCGTACGACATCGAGATCGACAGCATGGACAAAGAACCGGTCCGCACGTACTTGCTCGGCTCCGATTGGGACCAGAACAGCAAGCCTGCTCCGCTCCCGGTCGAAGTCGTCGACGAGACAACGCGCCGTTATTTGAACATCTACGAGTGCTTGACGGGCAAGTCGTTATAAAAAGGTTTTTAAAGGTTTAGCTCGCCCCAAGCGAGCGTCAACTAACCAACCAACACGCGGGGCAAGCAAATATGCCCCGCACCATATATAAATCACCGCGCGCCGGGAACGACCGGCAAGCGAGCATTCTCTACACCCAGAGCAGCATGAAAATTTTTTCAATTCGGAAAATGGCGCAGCAATAAGCGGACTGTTCAGCTGGAGAGCAACGCGATCGCCTTTGTAATTGGGAAACTACCGCTATCACATTCGATCCTGGTTTCCCAATTACAACAGCGACGGAAGCGAACAGTGCCGCGTTTGCATAGCCCTCCATTTTCCCATTCTCGAAAATTATCAGGAGGCGACCCCCCAATGAAAGCAACGGTTTACGTGACAATTAAGCAAAACGTTCTTGACCCGCAAGGCAGTGCCGTACAAGGCGCGCTGCACTCCATGGGCTTCGACGAAGTAGGCAAAGTTCGCATCGGCAAATACCTCGAACTCGAACTGGACACGAACGACCGCGCGGAAGCGGAATCCCGCCTGAAAGCGATGTGCGAGAAGCTGCTGGCGAACACGGTTGTCGAAGACTACCGTTTTGAACTGGAGGGTTAATTCGATGAAATTCGCGGTACTCGTATTCCCCGGCTCCAACTGCGACATCGACTGCTATAAAGCGGTGGAAGAGATCGGCGAGCAAGTTGATTATGTATGGCATACAGCGACGGATCTGAGCGCTTATGACGCGATCCTCGTACCAGGCGGCTTCTCGTACGGCGACTACCTGCGCTGCGGCGCGATCGCTCGTTTTGCCCCGGTTATGAACGAAGTGAAGAAAGCAGCCGAGCAAGGCAAGTACATCCTCGGCATCTGCAACGGTTTCCAAATCCTGACGGAAGCAGGCCTGCTCCCAGGCGCGCTGCTCCGCAACAAAGATCTTAAATTCCGCTGTCATAGCACGCTGCTTCAAGTGGCGAACAACAAGACGGCGTTCACGAACCAATATAGCGAAGGCGAGATCATCGACATTCCGATCGCGCACGGCGAAGGCAACTACTACTGTGACGATGAGACACTCGCGAAGCTTCAAGCGAACAACCAGATCGTATTCCGCTACAAAGCGGGCGCGAACCCGAACGGTTCGGTCGACGATATCGCAGGGGTCAGCAACGAACGCGGCAACGTGGTCGGCATGATGCCTCACCCGGAGCGCGCGATCAGCCAGATTCTCGGCTCGGAAGACGGCAAACGGATGTTTACATCGATTTTGAATGCATGGAGGGAACAACATGGCGCAGCAGTTAACGGCTAAGGAACCGACGGCGGAACAGATTGCCGACCAGAAGATTTATCAGCAATTCGGCGTAACCGACCACGAATATGACCTCATCTGCGGATTTATGGGTCGTAAGCCGAACTACACGGAGATCGGCGTATTCTCCGTCATGTGGTCGGAGCACTGCTCGTACAAGAACTCCAAGAAGATTCTGAAGAAGTTCCCGATCACCGGCCCGAAAGTCTTGATGGGTCCGGGCGAAGGCGCGGGCATCGTCGACATCGGCGACAACCAAGCGGTCGTGTTCAAGATCGAATCGCATAACCATCCGTCCGCGGTCGAGCCTTACCAAGGCGCGGCAACAGGCGTAGGCGGCATTATCCGCGACATTTTCTCCATGGGTGCCCGTCCGGTCGCGCTGCTGAACAGCCTCCGTTTCGGCAACCTCGAGAATGCGCGCGTGAAATACTTGTTCGAGAACGTCGTCAGCGGCATCGCGGGCTACGGCAACTGTATCGGCATTCCGACGGTTGCGGGCGAAGTTATGTTTGACGAGAGCTACGAAGGCAATCCGCTCGTTAACGCTATGTGCGTAGGCCTCATCGACCATGACAAGATCCAACGCGGCGTAGCCAAAGGCGTAGGCAACCCGGTCTTCTACGTCGGTCCTGCAACAGGCCGCGACGGGATCCACGGCGCGACATTCGCATCCGTCGAGCTGTCCGAGGAATCCGAAGAGAAGCGTACGGCGGTGCAAGTCGGCGATCCGTTCATGGAGAAGCTGGTTATGGAAGCAACGCTTGAGCTGATCAACTCCGGGATCGTCCTGGGTATCCAAGACATGGGCGCGGCAGGTCTGACTTGTTCGAGCGCCGAGATGGCGTCCAAAGCCGGCAATGGCCTGGAGCTGTACCTCGACGAAGTACCGCAGCGCGAAGAAGGCATGACGCCTTACGAAATGATGCTGTCCGAGTCCCAAGAGCGCATGCTCTTCGTCGTGACGCCGGAGAACGAAGCGCAAGCTAGAGAGATTTTCGACCGTTGGGGCGTAATCTGCGCGAAGGTCGGCAAAGTAACGGACGACGGCCGTCTGCGTCTGTTCCACAAAGGCGAAGAAGTCGGCAATATGCCGGTTACCGCTCTCGTCGACGAGTGCCCGGTATACGACAAGCCATCTTCCGAACCGGCTTACTTCGGAGAGAACGGCGCGCTTGACACTTCGTACGAAGAAGTAACGGATCTTACAGGCGCACTGAAACAAATTCTGGCTTCGCCAACCGTGGCGAGCAAAGAATGGGTTTACAACCAGTACGACTACATGGTTCGCACGAGCACGGCAGTTCAACCAGGCTCCGACGCAGCTGTCGTTACGATTGACGGCACGCGCAAGGCGCTTGCGATGACGACGGACTGTAACGGCCGTTACGTGTACCTCGATCCAGAAGTCGGCGGCGCGATCGCGGTTGCTGAGGCAGCGCGCAACATCGTCTGCTCCGGCGCTGAGCCGCTGGCGATCACGGACAACCTGAACTTCGGCAACCCGGAGAAACCGGAAGTGTTCTGGCAGCTGGAGAAAGCGGCTGACGGCATGTCCGAAGCTTGCCGCGTGCTGGAGACGCCGGTTATCGGCGGTAACGTATCCCTGTACAACGAGAATGCCAAGGGCGCGATCTACCCGACGCCGGTTATCGGCATGGTAGGCCTGGTCCACGACATTGACCATATTACGACGCAGAAGTTCAAGTCCGAAGGCGACGTCATTATCCTCCTGGGCGAGACGAAGCACGAATTCGGCGGCAGCGAACTGCAGCACGTCCTGATCGGCAAGAACGAAGGCCGTCCGCCGGCGCTTGATCTGGCTGTGGAGAAAAAGCTTCTTTCCGCCGTTCGCGGCGCGATCACGCAAGGCCTCGTCGCTTCGGCGCATGACCTGTCCGAGGGCGGACTTGCGGCGGCATTGGCCGAGTCCTGCATCAGCGGACGCCTCGGTGCGGACGTGAACGTGGCGACAAGCCTGCGCGCGGACGCAGCGCTGTTCAGCGAATCGCAATCGCGTATCTTGCTGTCGGCGAAGCCTGAGAACGCAGCGGCACTGACGGCATATCTGACGGAGCAAGGCGTAACGAATGCCGAGATCGGCGTCGTACGCGGTGACGCATTGACCATCAACATCAACGGCAGACCGGGCATCGCAGCACCGGTCGAGCAACTGGAGCAGGTCTGGAAGGATGCGATTCCATGTCTGATGAAGTGAAGCAGCCTCACAAGCTGTGGACAGGCTCTCATTACAACGAGGGCATAGGGCGGGATGATATTTTCGATAAACTGCGTGAAGAGTGCGGCGTGTACGGGGTGTGGAACATCCCGCACGCAGCTTCGCTCTCGTACTACGGGCTGCATGCTTTGCAGCACCGGGGCGAAGAGAGCGCGGGGATTTGCACGGCTGATCCGGAGGCGAACGGAAAGTTCAACTACCACCGCGGCATGGGCTTGGTGAAAGAGGTATTCACGCAGGACGTGCTCGACACGCTTGCGGGGAATATGTCGATCGGCCATGTTCGTTACTCCACGGCGGGCGAGAGCAAGCTGGCGAACGCGCAGCCGCTCATTTTCAAATACCGCAAAGGCGACTTGGCTGTAGCGACGAACGGCAACATCGTGAATGCGCCTGAGATTCGCGAAGAGCTCGAGAACCTCGGTTCGATCTTCCAGACGAGCAGCGATACGGAAGTCATTGCCCACTTGATCGCCCGTTCGAGCAAGGATTTCGTGAACGCGGCCAAGGATGCGCTGCAACGGATCATCGGCGGCTTCGCGTTCCTCATCATGACGAACGACAAGCTGCTGGTCGCTTCCGATCCGCACGGTCTTCGTCCGCTCGTCATGGGCCGTCTCGGCGACGGGTACGTGTTCGCTTCGGAATCTTGCGCCCTTGAGACTGTGGGTGCGGAGTACGAGCGTGACGTGCAGCCGGGCGAGCTGCTCGTGTTCGACGAGAGCGGCATGACGGTCGATCGTTTCGCGCCGCTGGAGCGCCGGGCGACTTGCGCGATGGAATATATCTATTTTGCGCGTCCGGACAGCGATATTAACGGCATTAACCTTCACTCGTCCCGTAAGCGGATGGGTCAGCGGTTGGCGCTCGAAGCGTTCGTCGATGCCGATATCGTCACCGGCGTGCCGGATTCCAGTATCTCGGCCGCGATCGGCTATGCCGAGCAGACGGGTATTCCTTACGAGCTGGGTCTCATTAAAAATAAATACACCGGCCGTACCTTCATCCAGCCTTCGCAGGAGCTTCGCGAGAAGGGCGTGAAGATGAAGCTGTCGGCGGTGCGCAAAGTCGTCGAAGGCAAGCGCGTCGTCATGATCGATGACTCGATCGTTCGCGGCACGACGTCGCTTCGCATCGTGAACATGCTGCGCGAAGCAGGGGCGCTCGAGGTGCATGTGCGGATTACGTCGCCGCCTTTTGCCAACCCGTGCTACTACGGCATCGATACGCCTGACCGCAAAGAGCTGATCGCGTCCTCCAAGACGGTCGAGGAGATCCGCCAAGCGATCAACGCGGACTCGCTGTATTTCCTCAGCCACGAAGGGTTGATCGACGCGGTAGGCGGCAATGACGGCGCGAAGAATCGCGGCATGTGTCTGGCGTGCTTCGACAACGATTACCCGACGCCGGTCGACTTCAGCTCCGATAAGAGCTGCAGCTGCTAGGTTACAGAGTTCAAAAAGTCGACCATTCAGCACCGAGAAGGTTGTCGTAAAGGTGAAGAAGGAGGAGCTTAAGTTTAGGCAAACCTAAATGAGCACCGGACTTCAAGCCTGCACGCAAGATTCGATGCCGGGGTACTCCCTGGTTGGCTTCGTGATCAATGGATGACTCTTATAGAGATAAGCAAGGCAACAAGGGGAACATGGAAAGGGGCTTAAGCAGGCGCGAGACGGCCGGCTTAGGCTGCCTTTTAACGGCCGAAATGATGAATGATGCGAACAATTTAAGGAGTGAATGTTGTGGCAGAAGCGTATAAACAAGCCGGTGTCGATATCGCGGCAGGCAACGAAGCAGTCGAACGGATGAAGAAGCACGTGAAGAAGACGTTCCGCCCGGAAGTGCTGACGGATCTTGGCGGCTTCGGCGGATTGTTCAGCCTGAACAAAGACAAGTACGATGAGCCGGTTCTTGTTTCCGGCACGGACGGTGTCGGCACGAAGCTGAAAATCGCGTTTGCCATGGACAAACACGACACCATCGGCATCGACGCGGTTGCGATGTGCGTGAACGATATCGTCGTGCAAGGCGCGGAACCGCTGTTCTTCCTCGACTATCTGGCGTGCGGCAAAGTCGTGCCTGAGAAGATCGAAGCGATCGTCAAAGGCATCGCGGACGGCTGCGTGCAGTCCGGCTGTGCCTTGATCGGCGGCGAGACGGCGGAGATGCCGGGCATGTACGAGGAAGACGAGTACGATATCGGCGGATTCACGGTCGGCATCGTCGACAAGAAGAACATCATCGATGGCAAAACGATCGCCCCGGGCGACGCGGTCATCGGCCTCGCATCGAGCGGCATTCACAGCAATGGCTACTCGCTCGTTCGCCGTCTGCTTCTGGAGCAAAGCGGCTACACGCTCGAGCAAGCGCTGCCCGAGCTTGGCGGCAAGACGTTGGGCGAAGTCGTGATCGAACCAACCCGCATCTACGTGAAATCGTGTCTTGAGCTGATCCAGAAGGTGAAGGTTAAAGGCATGGCGCACATTACGGGCGGCGGCTTCATCGAAAACATCCCGCGCGTGCTTCCTGAAGGCGTGAACGTGAATATCGAATACGGCTCGTGGCCGATTCTTCCGATCTTCAAGCTGATGCAGGAGAAGGGCAACATCACGAACCGCGACATGTTCACGACGTTCAACATGGGCGTCGGCATGGTCGTCGTCGTGCCTGCGGATCAAGCGGAAGAAGCGGTACGCGTGGCGCGCGAGCTCGGCGAAGACGCCTACCGGATCGGTACTGTTACGGAAGGAAGCCGCATCGTTACGTTCACGGGAGCGGACGTATAATGGCGAAGCTGCGTGTCGCCGTGTTTGCCTCCGGCAACGGAACGAACTTCCAGGCACTCGTGGACGCGGCGCAACAAGACCGGCTCGATGGCGCAAGCCTCGAGCTTCTTGTTTGTGATAAGGCGCACGCGCCGGTCGTCGAACGAGCGAAGAAAGCAGGCGTGGATACGTTCGTGTTCGCGCCCAAAGAGTATGACTCGCGTGAAGCGTACGAACGAGAGATTCTCGCGGAGCTTCAGCGCCGGGAGATTGAGCTGGTCGTATTGGCCGGCTATATGCGGATTCTAACGCCCGTGATGGTCGACGCGTACGAGGGACGGATGATCAACATTCACCCGTCGCTCCTGCCGGCTTTCCCGGGGATTAACGCTATCAGACAAGCGTTGGATTACGGGGTCAAAGTAACCGGCGTAACGGTGCACTACGTCGACGGCGGCCTCGACAGCGGCCCGATCATCGCCCAGCGCCTCGTCGAGGTGCTCGACGGCGAGACGGAGTCGACGCTCGCGACGCGCATCCATGCGGTGGAGCAAGAGGTACTGCCGTGGGTCGTTGGCCGCATCGCGGCAGGCAGCGTCAGCCTGGACGGCCGCCACGTGACCGTGACGACGTTGTAGATTGTAGGTCGGACGGGCCCAAGCAGCTGTGGGAGAGCTGCTTGGCCCGGTTGCGAGGCCGGAACGATCGGAAGAGCGGGAACTTGGCGAGCAACGGATAACAGCGAATCATCGTACATTTGCGACTGCAGAGTCGTGCAGCACCGGATAGATAACACTAGGATCGATTTGGGAGGGTATTGTTTTGGCAATTCGTAGAGCATTGATTAGTGTGTCGGATAAGACGGGGATTGTGGAGTTTTCGCGTGCGCTGGCAGGACTGGGCGTGCAAATCATTTCGACGGGCGGTACATCCGCGCTGCTCGAGAAGGAAGGCGTACCGGTTATCGGCATCTCCGACGTAACGGGCTTCCCGGAGATTCTCGACGGCCGCGTTAAGACGCTTCACCCGGCAGTACACAGCGGCCTCTTGGCTGTTCGCGATGACGAAGAGCATCAGAAGGCGATGCAAGAGCTCGGCCTGGACTACATCGACCTCGTGGTCGTCAACCTGTATCCATTCGCCGCGACGATCGCGAAGCCGGACGTGACGTACGAAGACGCGATCGAGAACATCGATATCGGCGGCCCGACGATGCTTCGCTCGGCTGCGAAGA
This sequence comes from Paenibacillus phyllosphaerae, assembly GCF_014192105.1. Classification (GTDB taxonomy): domain Bacteria; phylum Bacillota; class Bacilli; order Paenibacillales; family Paenibacillaceae; genus Paenibacillus_Z; species Paenibacillus_Z phyllosphaerae. The sequence continues at coordinate 177,372 of NZ_JACHXK010000009.1, forward strand.
ACCATGCGTTCGTAACCGTCGTCGTTGATGCGGCTGACTACGCGAACGTGCTCGAAGAAGTGAAGGCGCAAGGCGACACGACGCTCGAGATGCGCAAACGTCTGGCGGCCAAAGTCTTCCGTCACACCGGCTCGTACGATGCGCTGATCTCGGACTACCTGTCCAAGCTGCAAGGCGATCCGCTGCCTGAGCGCTACACGGTCACTTACGAGAAAGTGCAAGACCTGCGCTACGGCGAGAACCCGCACCAGAAGGCGGCGTTCTACCGCAAACCGATCCCGACGAGCGGCAACATCACGACCGCGGAGCAGCTGCACGGCAAAGAGCTCTCCTACAATAACATCAACGACGCGAACGCGGCGCTTGCGATCGTTAAGGAATTCAACGAGCCGGCAGTCGTTGCGGTTAAGCACATGAACCCTTGCGGCGTAGGCATCGGCGCGAACATCCATGAAGCGTATCAAAAAGCATACGCGGCCGACCCGACGTCCATCTTCGGCGGCATCGTAGCGGCTAACGGTACGATCGACGCGGACACGGCGAAGCTGCTCGGCGAGATCTTCCTCGAGATCATCATCGCGCCTGACTTCACGCCGGAAGCGCTCGAGATTCTGACGAAGAAGAAGAACATCCGCCTGCTGAAGCTCGGCGAGTTCCAATCGGGCGCAGAGCGCAAGCAAGACTGGATCGTAACAAGCGTCGAAGGTGGCATGGTCGTGCAAGAGTCCGACGTGCACAGCCTGTCCGAGGACAATCTGCAGGTCGTCACCGACCGCAAGCCAACCGAAGACGAGCTGAAGCAGCTGCTGTTCGGATGGAAAGTCGTGAAACACGTGAAGTCGAACGCGATTCTGCTTGCGGCAGACAACATGACCGTCGGCGTTGGCGCTGGCCAAATGAACCGCGTCGGCGCGGCGCGCATCGCGCTTGAGCAAGCCGGTGAGAAATCCAAAGGCGCAGTGCTTGCATCCGACGCGTTCTTCCCGATGGGCGACACCGTTGAGTTGGCGGCGAAGTACGGCATCACGGCAATCATTCAGCCAGGCGGCTCGGTGAAAGACCAAGAGTCGATCGACGCGGCGAATGCGGCGGGTATCGCGATGGTATTCACGGGCGTTCGTCACTTCAAACACTAGTTAACGGGCAGACAACAACAATCTAAGAAGGCAGCAAGAAAGCGCATGAGCGGCATCCACCCCTCATGCGCCGAACGCTTCCTTCTTCTTTTTCAATCAGGGGAGGGTTTCCACGTGCGGGTTATGGTCATTGGCGGCGGCGGACGCGAGCATGCGATCGTCTGGGCGCTGAGCAAGAGCGAGAAGGTTCAACAATTGTACTGTGCGCCGGGCAACGCGGGTATCGCGGAGCTGGCGGAGTGCGTGCCGATTCCGGTTAACCGGTTCGCGGATTTGATTCAATATGCGAAGGATCAGGCGATCGATCTGGTCGTCATCGGTCCGGACGATCCGCTCGCGGACGGCATCGTTGATGCGTTCGAAGAACACAACATTCCGGTATACGGTCCGCGCAAGAATGCGGCGGAGATCGAGGGCAGCAAGATTTTCATGAAAAATCTGCTCAAGAAGTACAACGTCCCGACCGCGAAGTACGAGACGTTCACGGATTATGAGACGGCACTGGCTTATCTGCGCGAGCAATCCGCGCCGATCGTCGTGAAGGCCGACGGCCTGGCGGCAGGCAAAGGTGTTACCGTAGCGGCGACGATCGAAGAAGCCGAGAAAGCGCTCAGCGACATGATGGTCGGCAAAGTATTCGGCGCATCCGGCGGCAGCGTCGTGATCGAAGAGTTCATGCAAGGCCAAGAGATGTCGATCCTAGCTTTCGTCGATGGCGAGACGGTACGCGCGATGGTGCCGGCGCAAGACCACAAGCCGGTGTTCGACGGCGACAAAGGCCCGAATACGGGCGGCATGGGCACGTACTCCCCGCTGCCTCACATCGATCCGGCGCTGATCGAGGAAGCGATCGAGAACATCATCAAGCCGACCGCGAAGGCGATGGTCAGCGAAGGACGTCCGTTCCGCGGCGTGCTGTTCGCAGGCCTCATCATCACGAGCGAAGGCGTCAAGACGATCGAGTTCAACGCGCGCATGGGCGATCCGGAGACGCAGGTCGTGCTGCCGCGTCTGAAGACGGATCTGCTCGACGTTATTCTCGCGTCGCTCAGCGGCCGCTTGAATGAGCTCGAGCTCGAATGGAGCGACGAATCGGCGGTCTGCGTCATCGCAGCTTCCGAAGGTTACCCGGCTTCGTATCCGAAGGGACGCGTCATTACCGGCCTCGATGCTGCCAAGGCGCAAGGCGCTTTGGTCTTCCACGCCGGAACGTCGCTGAAGGACGGCGAGTTCGTGACCAACGGTGGCCGCGTGCTCGGCATCGTCGGCCGCGGGCAAGATATCGCGGAAGCGCGCGCGCGTGCGTATGAAGCGGTATCGGCAATTCATTTTGAAGGGATGCATGTTCGGACGGATATTGCAGCCAAAGCATTGGTGTAAGTTACAAGCCGTAGTCGTAGGGGGATGACCCGTATGGCTGCGGTTTTTTTTGTGCGAGAAGGAGTCGTCGGCGTAGTTCCGTGTGTGCAACTTTACTGGGATAGGCCTCGTCAGTATGGTTGGTAAAATACGGAAAATACGAGGTGGTCGTCATACGTACAAAATGGATGTTCATCCTGCTCGCAGCCGTCATGATCGGAGGTGCGGTCCCATTAACGGTCGGCAAGGCCGCTGCGTCTGCTCCCGTGCCAGACCAGCCGTCTACAGTTGCTACGAACCCGGGCAAACAGCTGATTCCGCTGCTCATGAACAATTATTTTGTACTTTTTCCGGGGGAGAAGGCGCCGTTCATCAAGAGCAATCGGCTGATGGTTCCGCTTCAGACGTTCGCGAAAGCGATCGGGGCTTTCGTAGACGAGAGGGACGGGAGCAAAGGGACGTATTACATGATTTGGCCGAGCGGGATGGCAGGGTTGGAGACTTCCGTGACAGGCTTGAGGGCGGGCTTCGATTGGGCCGTTTACGGCGGTGACATGGGCTTTGGTATTGGTGCGTTGCCGGAATACCGAGCGGGGGAGCTTTTCATCCCGGTGACTCCCGTTCTCGATGGGTTAGATCCGTACAGCTACGAGATGCGCAGAATCCGGCACTACAATTACCTGGCCATCATGGACCCAGCCGACGCCTTGCTGCTGGATGAAGTGAAAGATGACGATATCCCGCATATCGACTACCCGCCGATGATGTCCGAGGCCCCTTACCCGCTGATCCCGACGGCGCTTGCCCAGAAGGTGATCCAGAGCGGCAGCGGTAAGCAGATCTATCGGATGACGATGGAGATGGAACGGGCCGATGGGATCGGCGAGCGAATGGAGGCAATTGAGCTGCAGATCATCGCCGTGGACCAGCAAGGGAAGGCGACGAAGCTAACGCAGCAGCGGCCTCCGGCAGACGGCACGGTCCATACGGTCGTCTTCGATATGCCGCGCGAGCCCGCTTATGTCCTCGTGCAATCGACGCCAATCTATAAGGAGGAGCCGGCCTACAAGACGGGCTACGAGCTTCAAGCCGCTATGGCGTCCGCGATGGCGAAGGTGTACAACCGCCGATCGTTGTTTGAGGATCTGAGGCTTTACCCCGTCGCATACACCGTCGATCCGTATGAAACCCGGCTATCCGTTACGAAGCCGGCTTGGGACCGCACCCCGATTACGGCGCAGGAAATCGACACTCTCCGGCATGCCGTCTTTGAGATCGCCGGCCGCTCCTTCCCGCTAGATATCGAGCCAGTGAAAAGGCGGGCCGAACCAGATTTGGCGGGGACGATTACGATGATCGAGGCGTCGGGGCGGATCTGGATCTCCTCAACCCCTTCGACCGCTGATTCTGCGGATGGCGAATCTTCGACGAGACGGTGGCAGGGAACGCCGGAGCCGTATCTGTTCATCCATCGCAACAATTCGGAGGAGGGGATGAGCCCGAACGAATTGACGATCGGCATGAAAGTGGAGGCATGGATTAACGGACCGCCGAAGCGTGAAGGAACGGTGGAACAGGTGCGCTTATTCGAGCTTGTCGTGCAGGAGTAGATTTTGGCCATGCGGGTTGCTCCGTATGGCTTTTTCGGCGTGGCATCGTGCTTGGTTTCAGGCAGGGACGGCGAAGAGCGGATGTGATATAGTCACACTAGCTATGGTTATTCATGGGGTTAAAGGTTAATCGTCTGAAAGAAGGGGAAACGTGTGCAAGTGGAAGAGAGACAGCGAGCATCGATTGGAAGAAGAATAGGGGCTTTCCTCGTCGATCATGTGACGATAACCGCGGTAGCAGGCGGGATGATGATGGTTGTAGTAGGGATGGAAACATGGCTCCGTATGCTAACATCGGGTATGGGCTTTGTAATCCTGACCGGCTACATCCTTTATCTTTGCAAAGATGTGATCGGGGGGCGAAGCATCGGCAAGCGGCTGTTCGGCCTGATTGTGCGGAATGAGCAAGGTGAGACGCCAACGGTCGTGAGGCGGATCATCCGTAATGCATTCGTTTTTATATGGCCCATTGAATTCATCCTCATTGTAGGGTCCAAGCGCAGACTAAAGATTGGTGACCGGATCGCGCATACCGATGTGTATGTGATGTCTGGTCGAAGGAACGTCGTCGGCATTGTGGTTGCCGCCGTGATCGCGACGGCGATAGGCATTACGCTCTTGGTGGGCGGCGTACTATATCTCATCAAGAACGATGCCTCCTATGAAACGGCGACCGCATACATCGAGAATAGTGCGGACATTCGCGAGGCCGCCGGGGAGGAGATCGAATTCGGGTTTCTCCCGTCAGGCAGCGTTCGGATCACGAACGGAGCGGGAGAAGCGGATTACGCGATCAAAGTGAAGGGGAGCAAGCGGGAAATAACGGTGTTCCTGACGATGTCCAAAAAGCCCGGCGATACGTGGATCGTGGAGAAGATGAGCTACCGATGAATGATTCAATTTATGACGAGGAGAGGAACAACATGGAGAAGCAATCACCGTTATACGGTGCCCTGCCATACCTGAAATCTGCTCTAGCGGAAGAGAGCGAGCAAGGCGGCATAGAGGCTCTGTCCGAAGACGATCAGATCGTGGAGATTCGGTTCAACGAGACGCTGACGATAGCCTTCCTGTACGACGACCGCGAGATGGATGTGCTGCGTTACGTGCAGCAGGGGGATTTGCAGACGCTTGGGGTGACGCCAGACGCGCTGCTGAGATTGGCGGTCGACAATCTATATGAGCGGACGGATACGCATGAACTGCAGCTACAGTCGTTCGACGACGCCAGGTATGAGATGCTGCTGATGGACGGCCATTTCGAGGCGAGCCTGCTGCTGCTCGACGACTTGTGGGAGGCTACGCTTAAAGGTCAGGTGGAGTCCGGTTTCGTTGCGGCCATTCCTTCGAGCGATGTGCTCATGTTCTGCGATCGGCAAGACGAGCAGGGTATTGCGGAGATGAAGGCGGTGGTCGACCAGATCGAGGAGGTCGGCGGGCAGGTTCTGTGTCGGCAGCTATTGAGCAGAATTGGGGATAAGTGGGTCAGTATCTGATGGGACCGAACGTATAGGGGAGTGTTCGCGGTTGTTCGGATGGTTGAAGAGAAACAATACCAAATCAGTGCGCAGTAGAACGATAACGCTGGAGGAACAGCTCCAGGCATTGCGCGATATCGGGATTGCGCTGAATCCTGGCGTAACGGTTGACACCTTGCTACAACATACGGGACGGGAAAAGTATGAGGCTGACCCCTACGATTGGCTGCTCTTGGAGATGGGCTGCGAACTCGAACGTGATGGCGTATTCGAGAACATATCGGATCATGTCTGGTATATCGATACCGAAGTAGTGGAGGATCATGGCGTCTACGTGGATGTTTTTCAGCGGCTTCAGCTGATGTCGGGGATTGAGATCGGGGAGATCGAAGATTACGTCGATATCATGGAGGAAGTGGTTTGGGTATCCTTCACTTTCAAAGGGGAGCGCCTTAAGTGGGAGATCGAAGTCGATGACGACTGGATGGACTTGAACGTGCTGGCCAAATTAAGCGGGCTGATTGAACGCGAACTAGGCAAGCGTCTCGTCTTCACGGATAGTCATGGGCAATCTATTCTGATTCTCTGTCTGGACGATGGCCAGCTGCGAGCGCTTAATCGTCTTGTGAAATATCCATTTTACTCCTTTGGATGAAGGATCGCCCGTCCCGCCTAGATCGAATCATTTTTCAGCCAAATCCTTTCCTTCCCTGCCATGAAATATATGGTATAGTAGTCAACAAAATATAAGCCAGAGGGAAGTGCAGGTACACGATGAGTACAAGAAGTGCAGCAGCGCCGAACGTGAACACGTCGGCGACCGTATTCCCGATTTTGTTCGCGATCAGCATCGTTCATCTGCTCAATGACACGATGCAATCGACCGTATCCGCTTTATTCCCGATTCTGAAAACCGAGTATGCGCTCAGCTACCTCCAGATCGGCCTGATCTCGCTCGCCATGAACGTGACGGCGGCGGTCCTGCAGCCGCTCGTCGGCTATAGCGCGGACTTGAAGCCGAGGCCGTACATATTGCCGATCGGGGTGTGCTTCACGCTCGCAGGCGTGGTGGGGCTCGCAGTTTCACCGTACTATGTGCTGGTGCTGTTATCGGTGACCGCTATCGGGATCGGCTCGGCGGTGTTCCATCCGGAGTCGTCGCGGGTCGCGTACTTGGCCGCAGGACAGCGGCGGGGATTGGCGCAGTCGATCTTCCAGGTCGGGGGCAACATCGGCAGCTCGCTCGGACCGATCATGACGGCGGCGATTTTCGTTCACGTGGGTCAATTCGGGGTCATCTGGTTTGCTTTTGCCGCGATTACCGCGATCATCATTCAGACGTTCGTGGCACGCTGGTACAACGGGCAGCTGCTGGCGCCGAGACAGCCTGCCGCGAGAAGGGCACGGTCAGGGGAGAGCCGCGGCTCTTCGCTCACCAAGCAGCAGATTACGTGGGCGATCGTCATTCTCGTGTTCCTGGTCGTTACAAAACAAGTCTATATGGCGAGCATCTCCAGCTATTATACGTTCTATCTCATCGACAGTTATGGCGTATCGGTAGGCGAGTCGCAGTTGTTCCTGTTCGCGTTCTTGTTTGCGGCGGCGGCGGGGACCTTCCTGGGCGGGCCGATGGCTGACCGGTTCGGGCGGCGCAACGTGATCTGGTTCTCGATCCTGGGCACGGCGCCATTCTCCATTCTGCTGCCGTATGGTGATCTGTTCTGGTCGGGCGTGCTTGCGGTACTGGCGGGCTTCATTCTCTCGTCCGCCTTCTCGATCATCGTCGTCTATGCGCAGGAGCTGCTGCCCGGCAATGTGGGTCTCGTCTCCGGCCTGTTCTTCGGGCTTGCGTTCGGCATGGGCGGGCTTGGTTCGGCGCTGCTCGGCAAAGTGGCGGATCTCCAGGGGATCTCGTTCGTCATGGAGCTGTGCGCCTATCTGCCGCTGCTCGGCGTGCTGGCCATTCTGCTTCCGAAGGACGCGCGCGTCCGCGGGCAAGGCTAACGGCGACGGCTTGAATCTACTTGTACTTATAGTAAGGCTGCATGCAGATCGAAGGATGTGCGTGCAGCTTTTTTACTATTCTATCGTTCGTCAAAATGAGCATATAGTCGAGCAGGGACGAGCCGTGCGTCGTTCGAATGACATATTTCGCCTCCATGTTACTGGTTTGTAACAACTTGCCTGCCCAATCCCGTTACGATGAATCTATCAGGGGATATGGGGAGAGAGGCAATGATGATGGACATCGTGAAGCAGCGGCGGCTGATGGTCGCGCTGCTTGCAGGCGCGCTGGCGGTGATGGTGGCAGGATGCGGAACGGAAGCGGGACTGCCGCTGATGACAGGAGGATATGGAAGCGGTGCGGGACACGTCTCCGCTGCTTCGGGGAGTAAGGATACCGGGAAGCCGGAGCAGGCCGATGGTGCAGGAAGCGGCGTGCAGCCGGGAGACGCGGCCGTGACGGACGCCAGCTTGGGAAGCGGTGGCAGCGGATCAAGTGAAGAGGTTGCTGCAGGCGGCCAGGCAGACGGAACGGATAGCAATACCGCTCAGACGGACAAGGAAGATCAAGAGGCTGGCCAAGGAGCGGGAGTTGCTGGCGCGGGAGCAAACAGCGGCCAGGCCGAACAGGCGCCTGCCGGCCAGACGACAACTGGCGGACAGTCCGCTGTACGGTTGGATCCGCCGACAGAAGCGAACGTCGCTTTTGTCCCGCAGCAAGGCCAGAAGCTGGTCGCGCTCACGTTCGACGATGGGCCGGATCATCGTTATACCCCTGACATTCTGAAGGTTCTGAAGGAACAGAAGGTGAAGGCGACCTTTTTCATGGTCGGCACGCAGGTGAAGAAATACCCTGATATGGTGAAGGAAATCGTCGAAGACGGACACGCAATCGGCAATCATACGCAGCATCATGCTAATTTATCCAAACTTGACGATAATGATATTAAGCAGGAAATCAAATCCGCCGATGAATGGTTTAAGGAGACCATCGGGTTCGTTCCCCATCTGGTCCGCGCGCCGTACGGTGCCGTATCCGACATCGTGAAGGACGTCATCCAGGAGAACGACCGCGAGCTAATTGGCTGGACGGTCGATACGAGAGACTGGGACGGCGCTTCCGTCGAGGCGATGCGCAAGAACGTGAACAAGAACACGCACCCCGGCGGAATCGTGCTCATGCACTCGTTCGGGAGCAAGCATCTGGGCAACACGGTGAAGGTGCTGCCGCTGATCATCCAAGATCTGACGGATAAAGGCTACACCTTCGTCACCGTCGACGAGCTGCTCGCGGCCAAGGAACTGAATGCCAAGGCCAAGGAAGCCGCGGCACAAGCAAGCGCGAAGACGAATCAGGCCAAGACCGCGAAATCCTAGTGACCGGTATATGACACAAGAAGGCGTACTGCGCTCGGGACTACCATCCGAATCAGATAAGCCATAGAGAAGGGAGAGATGATCGGACGCGATGAAAGGCAGATTATGGCGTACCTATACGCTGCGACTGGCTGCGGCTTGGGCCGGGCTATTGGTCTTGGCAGGCTGTCAATATACCGCAACCCCGGCGGATCTGCTGCTCGCCCCGCAGGCAACGGCGGAGAATGCCGCGATCGCGGCGGCTGTCCAGGATGCGCTCCCTCCCCGGGCGAAGCTGACGGTGACCGACCAGGGGAAGACGACCTCGGCGATCCGCAAGGAGGACGTGGACGGCGACGGACGCAAGGAAGTCATCGTGACGTACGTGAATGAACGCGAGGAAGAGAAGGTTATGGTGCTGACCAGCGGCAGCGGAAGCGGCGAGCAATCGGCAAGCGGCTGGCATCATTGGTTCACCTTCACGGAATCGTCCGGCTATGGCGTCGATTGGATCGAAGTGAGCGACCTCGATGACAATGGGCAGCCGGAGTTGTTCATCGCTTGGAACAGCTACGGCGATCCTTATCATCAGGTGAACGTCTATACGGTGCAAGGGGGCGAAGAATTGCGCCAGTACCCGCCTGCGCCGCTCGCGGAGCTGCCCTATGAGATGGCGCGACTCGGCGATGTCGACGGCGACGGGCAAGAAGAGCTGGTGCTGATCACGCACGACCGCGACAACTTAAGGGCCGCGCTCCACTTGTACCGGCTGTCGGGGAAAGAGATGCTCGATGAATTGTCGACCCCGATCGACGGTTCGGTCAGCGGCTATTACAATTTGGCGATCGGCCAGATTGCCAAGGGCCGTTATGGGCTCGTGATGGATGCAGGCATCGGCGCCCACTCCTCGATGACGCATATGTTCGCTTGGGAGGACGGCCAGCTGAAGCGAGTCTATCCGCCGTTGTCCGAGGGCGACGAGGAGCATGTCAACGACTCCTCTACCTTCGGCGGCGACGGCAATCATGACGGCGTGCTCGATATTGAGCTGCTGACCCCCGCGCCAGGGCAAGCGGAGGATGTGCCCTACAGCGAAATGCTGTGGATCGAGAAGCGGAAGCAGTGGGACGGCGAAGGAAATTTCATCACCGTCCAGGAGCGTTACGTCGATTACGAGCAAGGCTATGCGATCCGGTTCAAGTCCGAATGGTATAACAAAGTGACGGTGAGCCATTCGAACTCGAGCGCCGATGCCGAGAATCCGATTGACGAGGCCGCAGCGCTGCTCGAGGCCGTACCGGAAGGCATCGTGTTCGAACAGTACAGCGAGGAGACCGGGCAGCGTGCGCCGCTCTTCGCGATCTATATGGTTCCGCTCGACAACTGGGGCGCTTTCGAGCAGAATTGGAAGGACAACGGCGTCCGGTATAACCAGGTACTGAAAGCCGCCGGCATGATCTATGCCGTGGAATGGAAGGATGCGCCGGCCGATTGGAGCGAGCGGGATCAGGAACGGTTCGTTTCCTTGCAGCCGGATGTGGAAGAGCTGAAGCGGGAATTCGAGCTTCTGCCGGAATATTAGGCAAGCTTTACGAGTAGGAGGACAAGATGCGGATATTGCTGCTGGAGGATGAAGAGGCGATACGCGGCTTCGTGAGAATCAACTTGAAACGCAACGGCATGGACGTCACGGAAGCGGAAGACGGCGAGACCGCGCTGCAGCTGGCGGAGGAAGCGGACCCGCCCTTCGATGCGGCGCTTCTGGACGTGATGCTGCCGACGATCAGCGGGTTCGAAGTGTGCGAGGCGCTGCGCCGGAGATTCCCGCGAATGGGCATCATTATGCTGACGGCCAAGTCGCAGGAAGAGGACAAGATTCGCGGGTTGGAGCTCGGGGCGGACGATTATGTGCAAAAGCCGTTCAGCCCCGGCGAGCTTATCGCCAGGCTGAGCGCGCTTCACCGGCGCATGATGCCGGGCGGCCTGTCGTCGCATGACGTTCAGCCGCAGCGGCCGACGGAATCGGGGCAGTTCAGCAGCGATGGCACTGCTGCGCTTGCTTCCAATACCCATGAGGGCGTGGATAGGCAGGAGGCGCTCGGAACGCACGCGCCTAGCGAGCCCGCCACCGCGGACGCAGGCCGTAGCGGCATGCCAAGCCATGCGTCGGCAGACACAGGCGAGCTGTCGCGAAGCCTGGCAACTGACGGCGGTGCATGGGGCAATGGCAATGGCTATGCCGCGCACGCAAGTCCGCATCAGGCAGAGAAGCGTCCAAGTGAAGCGAGCCGTTCGGCCGACGAGCAGCATGTCGGCCCGTTCCGGCTGTCGACCGCGAAGCGCAGGCTGTGGAAGAGCGGCGAGGAAGTGATTCTGACGCCGACCGAATGGACGCTGATGAAGCTGCTTATGGATCGCGAAGGCGAAGGACTCAGCCGCGATGAGATTCTGAACGCGGTATGGGGACGGCATTTCATCGGCGACCTCAAGATCGTGGACGTGAACATCCGTCGCATTCGCCAGAAGATCGAGGCTACGCCCTCCCATCCGGTCTACATCGAGACGCTGTGGGGCTACGGCTATCGCTTCAACCGAGGGGATGAAGGATGACGAGCCTCCGGACGCGCATGGTATGGAGCTTCGGCATGCTGATCGTGCTCGTCGTCGTCATGCTGGGCTCGTTGTTCGTCACGCTGGTGTGGAATTATTATTACGGCAGCGCGGTCAGCTCGCTTATGCAGCGGGCGCAGACGGAGGCGGCGCTGCATAACCGGAACCTGTCGGCGCAGCCGATGCGTACCATTGCGCGGTATATGCTGCAGAACATGACGGCCGGGACGGCGCATCTGCAACTGCTCGATCATGCCGGCAATCTGATCGTCGACAGCAACGGGATGCCCGGCGACGGGCGCGTCCTCGCGACGCCGGACGTGGCCTCTGCCTTGAACGGGCAGCAGGGATCGTGGCGCGGCAAAGACCCGGTGACGGGCGAGCGGATCGCGGCGGTGACGCTGCCGGTCAAGCGGGATCAGCGCGTCGTCGCTCTATTCCGCTATACGGCGTCCTTACAGGGGATCGACGCGATCGTCCGCAATATGATATTCGTCGCGCTGCTCGGGGCCATTATCGTGGTGCTGCTGTTCTTCGGGATGAGCGTGCTGATGGCGAACCGGATCGCCAGGCCGATTCGGAACTTAACGAAGGTCGCGGAGCAGATGGCGGAAGGAAATTGGACCCGGCGCGCCGAAATTGGGGAGCAGGACGAGATCGGCCGTCTGGCGGATACGCTGAACACGATGGCGGCCGAGATTACAAGGCGGGAGAAGCTGAAGAACGACTTCATCTCCTCGATTTCGCATGAGCTGCGCACGCCGCTGACGTCCATCAAGGGCTGGAGCGAGACGCTCGCCTCCGGCGATCCGACGGATGTGGAAGAGGTAAGAATGGGGCTGGCAGTGATCGACCGGGAGACGGATCGACTGGCCGGTCTCGTCGAGGACCTGCTCGATTTCTCCAAACTATATGCGAAGAACATCGTGCTCCATCCCGAGCCGCTCGACTTCCTCGCGCCAATCAAGGAGACGGTCCGGCAGTTCGAGGCAAGGGCGCACCGCGAAGGCATACGTCTGGCGGCAGGGCTAGCCGACAACGGGCCGCTGCTCGTCGAAGCGGACGCCAACCGGCTGAAGCAGGTACTCATTAACGTGCTCGACAATGCGTTCAAATTCACCCCCAAAGGGGGGCAGGTTATGCTGACCGCAGAGCGTATCGGCGACGATGTCCAGGTGCGCATCGCCGATTCGGGAATCGGCATAGACCCCGCGGACCTGCCGCATGTAACCGATAAATTCTACAAGGGCAACAGCCAGCGCGCCGGCAGCGGCCTCGGACTTGCCATATGCAAGGAGATCGTGGAACTGCACGGCGGGACGCTGGAACTGGCCAGCATCGTCGAAGAAGGAACGACGGTTACGGTCAGGCTGCCCTTAATGAAGCTGCCTCAGGAGGCAATCGTTTCGATAGAGGAAGGAACGGCGGAATCATGAGGCAATATCAGGCGCGGTCAATCTGACGATATCCGAACGCTACTCTTTATAAAGGAGCGATTTGCGCTTGGTCGTGACGTACGTGATGGCGAGCGCGGTGAGAATGACGATAACGATCGGAAGCCAGTGGTCCGCGATGAATTGCATCCAGAGCGGCATAACGGCTGCACATCCTTTCATGGCTGTTTTCTACTAGTATGGCATGCTGCTCGCGGGCCAATCCCGGTAACGTTTAGGGGAGCTGCCAGTCAGACCACAACGAAAAGGGGCTCAATGCGCAATGCGAGATGAACGTAAAGCCGGCAAGCGCTCGGCTTACGCGCTGGCGGTGCTGCTGCTATTCCTTGCGGTGATCAATGGGTGCAGTAGCGGCAACAAGCTGGACGAACTCCCGCCTCAGCAGCTGACGGAGGAGGAGACGCCGGTAGAACCGATTCCGCCGGCTGAAGAAGAAGAGGCCGAGACGGCCGGCTACCTCGCGCCGCTGACCGGCCTTGCGGTGGACCATGAGGTCACGGCGCGGCCGATTGCCGTGATGGTCAATAACATGGGGAAGGCGCGTCCGCAATCCGGGCTGCCGCACGCCGATGTGGTGTGGGAAGTGCTCGCGGAGGGCGGGATTACGCGGTTGGTCGCTATTTTTCAAAGTGAAGAGTTCACCGATGCGATCGGGCCGATCCGCAGCATTCGCCCTTACCTGATCGAGCTCGGCGAGTCGTACGGCGGCGTGCTTGTCCATGCCGGCGGCAGCCCGGACGCCTATTCGATTCTGCAGCATCAAGGCAAGGAGCATCTGGACGAGATTACGAATGCGGGCAGCTACTTCTGGCGCGAATCGTTCCGCAAAGCGCCGCATAATCTGTATTCCAACCTCGAGAAACTGCGGGCGGGGATCGATAAGAAGAAGTATGATCAGTCTGTCATGGCGCCGCTACTTACCTTCTCGGAGCTTGGTGCAACCGGAGCGGGGACGGCTGCCAATCATGTCGACATCTCCTTCATGCTGAAGAACTACAAAGTATCTTACGCGTACGATCCGCAGACGAAGTTATATATGCGCTCCATTAACGATCAGCCGCATACCGATCTGACGACGAAGGCGCAGCTGAGCGCTACGAACCTCGTCGTGCTAGGAACGGCGCATAAGGTGCTCGATGACGTCGGGCGGCTCGAGGTGGATCTTGACTCCGGCGGACCGGCGAAGCTCATTCAGCTTGGCCGAGTGATCGACTGCCAATGGGAGCGCGGCGTGGATGGCGTGATCCGGATCTTGCAGGACGGAAACGAGCTTCCGCTGGCGCCGGGCAAAACGTATTATCACGTCGTGCCGAATACGCCAACCTTCGAGGGGCATGTAACGATCAGTTGAACTAAGTTCGAATTTCATAGCGAACAACATCGAACCTTTGGCCGAATGCGGGTTGAAGGTTTTTTTGTTTTGTCTGATGCAACGAGCGGCCGGAGTAGATTCAAACCTGCTGCGGTCATGACGGTTAAAATCGTAAGGGACGGAAAACACTAGGAGGGCCGCCCGTACTTACCGCCGCCAATTGTAAAGGAAATGTGAATGTTCAAGAAATAAATTTAAATTTTTCATGACGTGTTTACAATCCCTTAACAATTAAGATGTAAACTGTGATAAGATATTGTCGGCTTTAAGGCTACTTGCAATGTCAAACTGCAACCATGCGAAGGGGATATCGATGTTTAAGAAAAAGGACGTATTTTTTACAACGCTTGAAGCGATGGCTGATGTACTGCTTGAGGCAGTTGAGTATTTCGCGAAGCATGTCTCGAACATCAAGGACGTTACTCATTTTGCGAAATCGATGAAAGAATTCGAAAGCCAATGCGACCGCCATGTACATACGATTCTGACGGAGCTGAATAAGACGTTCATTACGCCGATCGAACGTGAGGATATTATGGCGCTGACGACATCGCTCGACGATGTGCTCGACGGCATCGAGGCTTGCGCTTCGCGCTTCGAGATGTACCATATTACCGAGCATGACGAGTACATCACGCTGTTCGCCGATAACCTTGTTCGCAGCGCGCAACAGATCAAGAAGGCGATCTACCTCCTGACGGAGAAGAAATTGCTGGCGATCCGCGAGCCGTCCATTGCGATCAATGAACTCGAGAACCAAGCGGACGACCTGCTTCGCGTTAGCGTGAAGAGCCTGTTCGCGAACGTGAAGGATCCGATCGAGCTGATCAAGCGCAAAGAGATTTACGAGCGTCTGGAGCAAACGACCGACTATTGTGAAGACGTGGCCAACACACTCGAAACAATCATTATGCGCAACAGCTAAGGACAGGTGGACTTTCGGTCATGGATATTTATATTTTAGTAGGTATAGTCATTTTCTTGGCGCTCGCCTTCGACTTCATTAACGGCTTCCATGATACGGCCAATGCGATCGCGACAACGGTATCGACCCGCGCGTTGTCGCCGCGCGCCGCCATTATTATGGCGTCCGTGATGAACTTTGTCGGCGCAATGCTGTTCACCGGCGTAGCCAAGAAGATCGGGAGCGGCATCGCCGATCCGTATACGTTGGAGAATGGGGTCCAGGTCTTGATCGCAACCTTGATCGGCGCCATCATCTGGAACTTGGTCACATGGTGGTTCGGCATTCCGTCCTCGTCGTCTCACGCGCTGATCGGCGCCTTGACAGGCTCGGTTATCGCGGCGCAAGGTTTCGATGGCATTAACGCCAGCGGATTCAGGGAGATCGTTATTGCACTGATCGGTTCACCGCTTATTGCCTTTACCATCGGCTTTATTGTCATGTGGATCCTGAAGATCATCTTCGCCAAGTCGAGTCCGCACAAGATCAACAAAGGCTTCCGTACTCTGCAGATCTTCACGGCTGCATTCCAGGCGTTCACGCATGGCACGAACGACGCGCAGAAGGCAATGGGCATCATGACGTTCGCGCTGGTCACGGCCGGGATCCAAGATACGATGGACGTTCCGTTCTGGGTCAAGTTGTCGGCGGCGACGGCGATGGCGCTCGGTACATCGATCGGCGGCTGGAAGATCATCAAGACGATGGGCACCAAGATCTTCAAGATCGAGCCGATTAACGGGTTCGCGGCGGATGTCACGTCGGCTTCCGTTATCTTCACGGCGACATTGACGCATCTGCCGGTCTCGACGACGCACACGATTACGTCGGCCATTCTCGGTGTCGGCAGCGCGAAGCGATTCTCGGCGGTCAAATGGTCGCTCGCCGGCAAGATCATCGTCTCGTGGATCATTACCATTCCGATTTCCGCGATTCTGGCAGCCCTGATCTACAAAGTGATGGCGCTGTTTATGTAAGAGCAATAGACGCTGGCTGCGTATCGCGGCCGGCTTTTTTTATGTTCGGATGGGAGTACTAGCGGTGTGATAAGCGTCTCCTTCGTTTAATCACGGGATCATTCGGCGATAATGGATGACAATTACATCTTCATGTAAAGGAGCTCATTCATCTTATGTGGAATCAGCTGATCATGTGGACCCTCTTGATCGTGCCTTGGTTCAGCGTCCTGTTGATGCGGGGGGACATGCTGCGGCGGTATACGCCCGTGGCGCTGTTGACGACCGTTGCGCTCATGTTCGTATCGGAGCATGCCTATGCGAAGCATTGGTGGGTGATGACCGAACGGATTACGCCTGGCGGAATTATCACGAATACGGCGCTAGCATTCGGGACGTTCTTCATCGGCACGATCTGGATTTTCCGCTTCGTCTACCGCAGCTTCTGGCTTTATTTTGGACTTAATGCAGCGATCGACGCGCTGCAGATATTCGTCTTCAGCCCGTTCCTCTTCGAAGGACGCTTGTACACGCTTGATCGCATCAGCCACTTGCAGGTCTATTTCCTCATGCTGGTGATTGCCGTTATGATCTACGTCTATCAGAGATGGCAGGAGCGGATCTTCAAACCGCAGCCGACTTATGTGCCCGGCCGTTCGCTCGAGTTCGACACCCGTTCCATCTTCCGCAAGAAGGCCCGATAGGCAGCGAAATCCATTTATATCTTGCTTAGGGCGGACAATGCGAGGATAATAGAGACAAAAGATAACCGGAGCCGCTGTCGTGCCGACAGGATGTGCTCCGGTTTTCGTCGTGTAGTCCTTCATGCCCGCGAATGATGCGGATCATGGGGTTAATAGAGCCGCCAGCCGTGATAAGCGGCTGGCGTTGGTAAGTGTGGAACAGCAGACGGCGGCCTAACGTCTGCGCGGTCTGCGGCGCTGTCCGCCGGCAAGCGGACGGGAGCCGGATTTTTTGCGCGATTTTCTGCGCTTGGGCGGCGCTTCGAGGAGTTCGTCCTCGTCGAGCGTCGAGGCGACGGCCGCGCTGCCTTTTTTGCCGAACGAGCCGGCCAGTACTTTAATGAGCGGGGTCATCTGCTGCACGCTGCTGACGACCTTCTGCACTTTTTGTACCGTGCTCAGGATGCCGTCGAGGCCCCCCATACGCTCGACTATGCCTTGGATATCCTTAATATTGCCGCCGAGATTGTTCAGCGAGAAGCCGCTCGCTTTATTGGCTGCCGTGCCTTCTTCTTTGGCCGGATCAGGCAGTTTCTCGGCTGCCGGGGTCACGACGATCGGAGCGATGTTCGTGTCGAGCGATGGGCTGAACGGGACAGGGGTCACGGTATTCATTCCGCCGCCTTGCGCGAACGGGTCAGATATGCCTGGATATTGGCTTTGACCTCCGAGCGGTTGCTGGAAGCCGCTGACGGAAGGGTCGTTGCGGTATTTCACGCGGATCACAACCTTTTTCACGTTTTGTTCCTAGTTTATGGGATAAGTGACTAGTTGGTTTGGACGAATGCCCACTCGCGGGGCAATTATTTCCGCACTTGTTCTTATGATATGATTCTTCTACTCTGTAAAGCGTGAATACGGTGACGCTTGAAAAGTTAGCGCAAAGCCGATACAATCAGACTATAGTTCTCATAGGGATGTGACTTTATGCAGCTGAAGAAGCTGAATGATAAAACGATTGACCAATTGTTCGAAGCGATCCTGACTCTCAAGTCCGTGGAAGAGTGCTATATTTTCTTCGACGATCTGTGCACGGTGAACGAGATCCAATCGCTCTCGCAACGTCTTGAAGTCGCGCGTATGCTAGGCAAGGGCTGCACGTATAACCAGATCGAGGCGGAGACGGGCGCGAGCACGGCGACGATCTCGCGGGTGAAGCGCTGCCTGAACTACGGCAACGACGGCTACAAGATGGCGCTGGAGCGCGCGGGGCGCTAAGCGATGCAGAAGCCGGGTATTCTCGTCATTAGCCATGGCTCGCGCGACGAGGGCTGGGTAGCGCTCGTCGACGACGCTGTGGCGCAAGTGTCGGCTTCCCTGAATGCCGAGGTCCAGGTGGTCTCGGCATTCCTTGAAATCGTAGAAGGCCGTCTCATCCAAGACGGCATCGACCAGCTAGAAGCGGAAGGCGTAACGGAGTTATTCGTCCTTCCGCTATTTGTGTCGTCCGGCAGCACGCATGTCGACGACATTGCGCAAGGGTTCGGCCTGCCGCGCGTGAGAGAAGACCGCGAAGGCGAGCTTGGCGTGTTCCGCGTGGGCCGACAGGTGAACGTGACCTTCGGCAGCCCGATCGACGACCACGAGGATATCGCGCAGGTGCTGCTCGATAACATCCGCGAGCTGTCAGAGTCGCCGGAGCGGGAGTCGCTGCTGCTTATCGCGCACGGCTCGAACGAAGAGGTATTCCACGAGCGATATCGCGATGGGATGCAGCTGCTGGCTGAACGGCTGCGCCGCCTTGGCGGTTTCGCCGGCGCAGATTACGCGATGCTGCTGCCGGATCAAGCGGCGGCGAAGCTGAGGGCGTTGCAGGAAGAACGGCCGGAGCAGGCATGGATCGTCGTGCCGCTGTTCCTGAGCCAGGGGTATTTTACCCAGAAGATGATTCCGTCGCGCCTCACTGGGCTGACCTATCGCTACAATGGTCAGGCGATGCTGCCGCATCCGCGACTGCTGGCGTGGATGGAGCATCAGATGGCGGCTTTTGTGCAGCAGCGGGACGAAGGTTAATTTTGTTGGATTGGATCGTATAGGAAGCATCCATAAGGACATAAACTGTAGGGATTGCGGGTAATAGATGGCAGTCCCTTGTTACGGTTAAGTGACCGTGGCGGACCTGCCTGGGGACTCGCTTGAGACGGACGCGGAATAAGCGTAATATAGATAGCATTGATTGTTACATATGCTAAGGGCAAGGGTACCGGAGGTGCCAGATATGGATATTAAACGTGCACGATTGATTTATAACCCTACCTCAGGGCGGGAAGAGATGAAGCGGCGTCTGCCGGACATCCTGCAGAAGCTCGAGCGCGGCGGGATCGAGACGAGCTGCCATGCGACCGAGAGCGAAGGCGATGCGACGATCGCTGCTGCTGAGGCTGCGGATCGCGGCTTCGACCTGATCATCGCGGCCGGCGGCGATGGCACGCTCTATGAAGTCATTAACGGCCTCGCGGAGAAAGACGTGCGTCCGCCGCTTGGCATCCTGCCGCTCGGGACGACGAATGATTTTGCCAGAGCGCTCGGGATTCCGAAGCACTGGGAGTATGCGTGCGATCTGATCACCCAGCAGTTCACGCGGCCGATCGAT
The DNA here is from genome assembly GCF_014192105.1 of Paenibacillus phyllosphaerae. Lineage (GTDB taxonomy): Bacteria > Bacillota > Bacilli > Paenibacillales > Paenibacillaceae > Paenibacillus_Z > Paenibacillus_Z phyllosphaerae. The sequence continues at coordinate 197,007 of NZ_JACHXK010000009.1, forward strand.
GTCGGCAAGGCCAACAACCGCTACTTCATCAACATTGCCGGCGGCGGCTCGATGACCGAGCTGACGTATGAAGTGCCGAGCAAGCTCAAGACGATGATCGGGCAGCTAGCTTACTATATGAAGGGTCTGGAGAAAATGACCCGCCTGCGCCCGACCGAGCTGAAGCTGGTGGCCGACGAGATCGGCGAGATTCACGAAGAGATTATGATGTTCCTCATCTGTAACAGCAACTCGGTCGGCGGCTTCGAGAAGCTCGCCCAAGAGGCGATTCTGGATGACGGATTGTTCGACGTTGTTGTATTGCGCAAGTGCAACCTGCCGGAGTTCATCAGGATCGTATCGCTGGCGCTGCGCGGCGAACATTTCAACGACCCGCACCTGATCCACTTCCGCACGAAACAGCTGACGGTCACGACGCCGGATTACGTGCAGTTGAACCTCGACGGCGAGTATGGCGGCACGCTGCCATGCACGTTCACGAACCTGCCGCAGCATCTGAACATCTTCGTGGACGAAGCGGGCGAATCGACTTACAAGCTGCGTTAGTAGGGAGCAGAACGGCATGAACGGACTTATTTAAGGAAAGCGAGACAACTAGCGAATGACAGTACCGGTTACTAAGAATGACGTCGTCACCGTCGATATCGTCGGCTTGACGCATGAAGGCGAAGGGGTAGGCCGCGCGGACGGATTTACCCTTTTTATACAAGGGGCATTGCCCGGCGAGCGCGTCCGCGCCAAGGTGCTGAAGGTCAAGAAGCAGTACGGCTACGCCAAGATGCAGGAGCTCATGACCGCAAGCCCGGATCGTACGGACGCCCCGTGCCCGATCTTCAAGCAGTGCGGCGGCTGCCAGCTGCAGCATATGAGCTACGCGGCACAACTGCGCTGGAAACGGCAGCATGTCGTCGATAATCTGGTGCGGATCGGGAAGCTGGACGTGGCTGGGGAAGGTGCTGGCGGAGCGGCTGAGGTGGATGCGGGTGAGGCGAAGGAGCGCCTAGGCGGCGTTGTGGTTCATCCGACGATCGGCATGGACGAGCCTTGGCGGTACCGCAACAAGGCGTCCGTCCCGATGGGAATGGGGCCAGTCGCCGCCGAGACGATCGGCGCAGCAGGCGCTTCCCAGCTGATCGGCGGCTTCTACGCGAGTAACAGCCATCGCATCATCGACATGGATCAGTGCATGATCCAGCACGAACACAACGATGACGTCGTACGTGTGGTCAAGCAGATCGGACGCGAGCTCGGCATCACCGTCTACAACGAAGAGACGAACCGCGGCCTGCTGCGCCACGTCATGACGCGCGTTGGCTTCGTTACCGGTGAAGTGATGGTCGTCCTCATCACGAACGGCTACCGCATCCCGCAGCTCGACACCTGGATCGCCCGCATCCGCGAGGCGCTGCCGCAGGTGAAGAGCATCGTGCAGAATATCAACATGCGGACGACCAACGTGATTTTCGGCGACGAGACCAAGACCCTCTGGGGCAGCGACGTCATCTATGACGAGCTCGACGGCATCCGCTTCGCGATCTCCGCGCGCTCGTTCTACCAGGTCAACCCGTCGCAGACGATCGCGCTCTACGGCAAGACCGTCGAATACGCGCAGCTGACCGGCACCGAGAACGTCATCGACGCCTACTGCGGCATCGGGACGATCTCGCTGTTCCTCGCCCGCCGGGCGGGGCATGTGTACGGCGTTGAGATCGTGCCGGAAGCGATCGAGGACGCGAAGCGCAATGCTCAGTTGAACGAGATCGGGAATGCGGACTTCGAGGCCGGAGCGGCCGAAGTCGTCATCCCGCGCTGGTGCAAGGAAGGCATCGTCCCCGACGTCATCGTCGTCGACCCGCCGCGCAAAGGCTGCGACCCCGCGCTGCTTGAGACGATCCTCGCGATGAAGCCGCAGCGCGTGGTGTACGTGAGCTGTAATCCGTCGACGCTGGCGAGAGACTTGCGCGTGCTCGAGGATGGCGGGTTTAAGACGGTGGAAGTGCAGCCGGTGGATATGTTCCCGCATACGAGTCATGTGGAGTGCGTTGCTTCCTTGATTTATAAGGGACTTGAGTAAGTAGTTAGACTTGTTGGGGACGAAATGGAGACATGAATAATCACGTCTCCATTTGATTAATTATTGATTCAAACTTTTCTGCAGCGGCACGATCTGCAGTTCTAAGTGCAAAGCCATAGGTGTTCATAGTGACTTGAATTGATCCGTGACCAAGTCTTTCAGCGATTATTTTAGCGTGTACTCCTTGGTTAATCAAAAGTGTGGCACTGGTATGTCGAAGAGTGTGAAACTTTATATACCTTAAGTTGTTTTTCTTTAGAAAGTTACGAAACCACAAGTACGGTCTTTCCTGGTGGAATGCTCTTCCATCGGGATGACAAAAGATAAAGTTATAATTGCCACCTTTCCACTTATCTCCGATCATTCTTCTTTCATCGGATTTAACCTCATAGTAATACCTAAGCTGTTCTAACATTGATGTTGGTAGCGAAACTTTTCGTTTCGAATTTCTTGTCTTGGGTTCTTTTACGTGGGCAATCCCTGCTGGTGCCAGTGAGACACTTTGTAAAACGTCCAGTGTGCCATCATCCCAATTGATATGATGCCACTCTAAGCCCAGTAATTCTCCTCTCCTGAGACCAGAAGTTAAAGCTAGGGTAACAATAACCCTCCAATGAATAGGTTCTTTTTGAAGGGCTTGTAGAAGTTCCTGGATTTCCTGGTTGTCGTAAGGAATAATCTGTTTATAACGGACGGTTGGTTTTTTTACTCCTGATAGTGGATTCTCTTTTATGAGTTTCCATTCTACTGCACGAGAAAAGATGTTTTTGAGAACACGATGAACGATTTCAATTGAACCAGAAGATAACCTTCCTTCTCTGAAACCAAGACGAGAATTATCTTTATCAAGTGAATCCAAAAACCTAATTATGTGCAAAGGCTTTATTTGGTCAATTCTCATGTGACCAAAGGTAGGAATTATACGTGTTTTTAAGTTAGATTCATAAGTGTAAAGTGTCCTTTCTGCCAAATGCTTAAGTGCATAATTAGTTCTCCACTCGTTTACAAATGCGGAGAATGTCATTTTTTCTGGAGCTATATATTCACCAGCTTCGACTTCGATCTTAAATTTAACTAATTCTTCTTGCAAGTATTCTTTTAGACGCTTAGTTGTCCTTAGAAGCGAAGGGTCTTCAACTCTGATTGTCTTGTACCTCTTTAATCGTTTACCATGGGCATCATATCCTGCCTCAACTATAAGTCTCCAAGAGTTACTTTCACCACGTCTTTCAATACTAGCCATGCTTATATCCTCCTAAATTTAAGCTGTTCATTTCTTGCTGGGCATAGAAGGAGACCAGTGTATCTCTTCTAAACAGTATTTTGTTTCCTATCCGAAAGTGAGGGATTCGTCCAGCGCGAACCTCACTGTATAATTTATCCTTTGAAATCCTACGTTCAAAGAAAGATTCCCAAGCTTCTGAAAATGTGAGCACGTTTTGGTTACTAGAGATTTCGAAAGAGTAGTTCATGACTGTTATCCTCCTGCAGTTTAAAGTATTTTCATTGCTATAATTTAAGCTTCCGGGTTACTCTATCCCGTTTTATTTAAAAAACAAGGAGATTTGCTATGTAATTATTACCAGAACAAAAAAGACATCTATAAGGTAAATAACCACGAGGGAAGTTATATTATTTTTAGTAAATGTACTACGGACCGGAGTTCAAATCCCCTCGCCTCCACAATGTAAAACCACAACCGCAAGAGTTGTGGTTTTTGCTATTTCTTAAGAATCATAAAGTGTATCTTCAGAAATAGTTCTCATACTCTTTTTCAACGATCATTTTTACTTTGTGAATCACGGGTATTTACAGTGGCATTTGCATCACCGAGCACATTTATATGGATTCAAGGTAGTTGACGGAGTGGTATCCCTCAATGAATGTTTGTTGTTGACTATTCGAGAATCTGCTGTTAAAACTTAGGTATCCGTAGTCTATCAATATCTTTCATCACATGGGATACTCCGTTGGTGACATGCTTAAGCAGTTCCTGATGTGAATAGCTCAGCTGTAGACCCTTCGAGCAACGTTTGTCCATCCCTTCTGCAAAAATGGCGTTGCTTAAATTACTACCAACATATCCAAACTCCCTCCCAAACCCTGAAATACAGTTTAAGAGAAGAAAATACGCCGACATGATCAGGAGTGAATATTAATGCCGTTATTACATTATGCTAAAGTTAATATCAATTCGAATATTTTTGATGTATATGATAATAAAGTTACTATTCAGGGTATTATGAGAGAGTTATTCTCAACTATTGATGTCAATGAGGAATATCATAAAGTTGAAGTGCGAACATTCAAAGATGATGAAGGTGAAGAAAAAAGTGTGGAGTATCGTGAAGTATATAACTTCTCAGAGTTAGCGAAGGAAGAGGATGTTAACAAACTACAAGTAAGCGGTAAAGTAGTAAGGCGGTACCCAATTGTAACAGAAGAGTTTGATGAAACAACAAGGACGTCCCGTAGAACAGTTCTTGAGAACAATTCTAGTAGCATTCTGTTTTACTTTGATCTGGAAACGGAAATAGTAGTATTTAGTGAACGTCAGAAGTTTGGGACAAGGCAGTTTATAGAAGCATTTCAAGAATTGCTGAATATTTTTCACAAAAGTGTAGGATTTGAGATATATCTTCTACAGGATCCATTTTCTATGAAAGAACGTCTTGAAAATGCTTATAAAATAAGGAAAATTAAATCCACGATCATACCACCTAATGTAAATGAGGAGGCACTTAGGGACCTGTATGATAAAGAAGTGGAAGAAATGAAAGAAGCACATATTACTAAGAAAACTAATGTATTTGAGATTAATGAAAAAAGTACCCAGGGTATCAATCTAAAATCAAAGATGGTAGAACAAGTGCTAGAAACTAACGAGGCATACGAAAAATTTGCAAGGGGATATGGAAAATTAGAAGTTGAAGGTGAGAATCGGGACGGAACGCTATTCAAATTTGATTCGGAGAAGGACTCACTGTATCAGACGCAGATTCCTGAAAGAGAAAAAAAATCTCTAGAAACATTTATTGAGTATTGTAAGAAAGGTATTGCAATCTTCTCGGCGAAAAAGACGATAGACAAGTATACCGATAGGTAGTGATGAGAATGCCATTTAAGTTGTATACACCTAAAGAACTCTATAAGCAGTCCTTTAGTAAAAATCCACTATTTGATTTCGTAAAGTTCGAAGGCTACATGTCATTGATTTTTACAGTAATTATAACAATTATCATTTATACCCTGGTAGATAGTAACTCAGATAATGTGGGGTTTATTGTCTCTGACACTAAAAATATTATACTCTACGCATCATTCGGTTTGCTTGGAATGCTAGGATTTATTATTAGCGGTCTGGCTATTATTTCTGGAACGATGAGTAACAAAGTTACAAAAAATATCATTAAAGAGAACAAGTTTAAATCAGTACTAGCGATCTTGTATAGTTTTAATTATTTAGGATATCTTATTGGTTTTTTCTTTGTATTTTACATTTTCGGTTATTTCATACTTTCTATTAATGGCATCTTTAAACCATATGTCTTTATCGTCTATTGCTCCATAGCAGCTTACGGATTATTTTTTATAGTCTTTTACGCCGTTTCGCTGTTGAAAACTTGTCTAGATATTTTTGTGATTAATTATATGTACTCTGGTGAAGAGAAGGAAACAAATATATCTAAAGAAATGAGTCTAACGGATATAAGAATTGATGCTTTAACTAAAGTCTTGCTTGATAATAAAATGCTGAATAGAGAAACATTTATTAGTCAATTGAATGTGATTATTGATATGAATGTAGCTGATGAACTCCAAAAGAAAAGACTTTTGAAAGAGATTGCTGAGTATTATTCAACAGAATAGATATTGTATTTAACTCAATAACGGTTTTGGGCAGGACATGGTTACGCTAGTAATGTTGAAGGATATCTAGTTCGGTATGACGGCGATTCCTTGAATCCAGGTCAGACAATGATAAAAATGAGCAATATCCAGTCTGCTTACGATAGGGATGGCCATGGTACCTTCACAGCTTATTTAATCGAAGGGTTAACTGGGGAGGGCAGAAGATCCTAGTGGTGATATTGATGTAAAAAGATTGTATTCCTACAGGAGGCATCTCCCTAGTGTTTTATGCAAAACAGCTCATTGGGGTAACGCCAACGGGCTGTTTTGCATTCATTCGTACCCCTTATAAATTCCTCATGCAAGTTAGATTGTAATTTTCCGACCCTTAACTGCCTGCTTCTTCGGATGCCAGTCCCCTTCAGGGGTCATTACCCCGATATGCCTTCCGCGTTTATCGTATACCTCCACCTCTCCGTGTAGAGCATCTTTGTGATAAAAGCGCTCAGCATCACGATAAATGCGCTCCTTTTTCCAAAAGTAGCTCGTAGGCTCCAATGGCATTAGAACGGGATACTGCCCTGCTGGGATTAACCGCCAATCCTTTTTCATAACCCTTCGCTCCTTTGTGCCTAAAGCACAAAAGGCGCTGGAATCATCCAGCGCCGTAACCCGGAAAGTTTGCGGGAAACAAAAAAGGCCCAAGTGGGCGCCGAATAGGGTCGGCAGCCACTTGGGCTATGAAGTGAAGGTTAGAGGTAGTTAAAGGAATATACCCCATGAGTGAAGCGGTAGTGCCTGAGGCCGGAGGGAACTTAAAGAAAGCAAAAAAGCCCCTACATAGTCCTGGACTATAAATAGAGGCGTTTAGATTGATATTCGATTTTACCCAAATACATTTTTCCCTTAAAGGGTAAATTGGCACGACAGGTACAAGATATATTAATGGAACAGTATAAAGACAATCCAATTATAGCATTCAATTATATTAACCCTTATATTCTATTAGTCAGATTAGCCTGACAGAGTTAGGTTCCCCAAGGACTATTGTGAAAAATAGACGTTTTCCTAATTTATAAAGATTTTTTTGCTCCATTTTTTAATATGTTTGCTTCTCCGCGCGATTTATTAATGTGTATTGTAGCCTGAGACAAACTGAGTCGGCGCGCGGCTTCACCTTCAGTCAATTCATCAGGTCCATAAATCAGTTCTAAAGCTGCGATTTGTTGCTCAGACCGTAACAGGTCATGATGTAAACCAAGACGAACAATCCAGGAGTAGAAGGCTCTGCGTTGTGGCAACGACATATCTGGTTTCTCCGTATAGATCCGTTTGCAGGCCAGCATGGCCTCGTTCTTTTCTTGTTCTCGTGAGTATAGTTCTATTGAAACACTTATACCTCGAGCATATTCATCAAGAATCTCGTACTTTGCTTTTGCGCTCGCCTTCTCGGCATTCACATACTTTTCACGCTTCCAGTTTCGTTTGATTCTACTTCTCAGTTTCATCTTTAAATATCCAAATAGCCTACCACGCTCTGGATTGTACTTCGGAAGAAACTCATTGATAATGTCGGCGTACAGTTCTTCCTCGAGCTCTTCCTTCGTAAGGATCGTAACGTCGTTCCAATAGTCCTGTAAAAGGGGGGTTATCATTGGCTTAAAGGCATTCCGGAATAAACGATATTCATCGGAGTCCACTTCACCATTTTCACGAAGAGCATTAGTAATGCGCAAGATATCCTCCACAGCTAAGAGCTGAGGAATCCCCTTCAGTGATTCTTCTTCGGGAAGCTCTCCCCCATCCGCGAGTTTTGAGACAGTATAGATATCGTACGGGTTCTTAAGCTTGCCGTACTTTTTTTGGATTAGACCAAGGGCATGTTTGGCCGATTTCGCTTTTGAGGTCTCGTTGACCTGAACCCCAGTAAATGTGGTACCGCGAATATGATAATCACGTTCAATCAATCCGATCACCTCCAATGCCGGTAAGCATTTGCTGACTATTACGTAGGAATTGCTGAAGTAGGATTATCTAAAGTCTATAATGAACCAGCCTTTTGTTAAAGACTAGCTCTTTTCATTGTCGTAACTGGTAGATTCTGCTAGACTACAAGAAAGGAAATCTGAGAAAAAGGCTGGCCGAAACGGTAACATATTAGCTAAAGAAACCGAGGGATGATATGCCGGGAGAGTATAGCGAACTTACCGAGATGGAGAAGAGAAATTTGGTGGGCTTCTTGGAACGTTCACAAACTGCTCATCTAGATAAAATGAAGAAAAGATACAAGGTTGGATCAGCGAGGTCTCTAGATTTATCAAGACAAAATGTTTTGGACTGTGTAATGATGGGGGCAATTCCCCTTGGCGAATATATAGATTGGCTGAGTCACGTGGAACTAGAGGGAAATAACTCGTTATTTATATATGAGCCTAAAGTATATGAAACTTTTGAATATGGAATCGATCAAGTAGTTGAGCGGGTAAAAGGACGAGTTTATCCTTTATATAGTATTAATGCGGAAAATTTGAATGAGATCAGATTAGTTAATGTGCAAAAAGGAGATACTCAAATTATCTTCACGTTCTCTGCTCCAGCTACTGTGCAGGAGAAGGATCAAGAAACTGGCACGTTTCTCTTAAAAAAACACGTGTATCTCGCATATGTTATCATGGATTTCGAGTTGAAACACTATGTTCTTTCAATGCATCCTACTGTGAGCCTTACCTCTATAGCTGGAGAAACAAAGAAGAAAGAATGGGATGAGCTCACTTGGGTTCTTATAAATGAGTTTCGTCAAGTAGTCGGCCATTTTGAATTCGCTGATCCGACCTGGTTGACAGATTCATTATACAAAATTACAGAAGAATTCTTTTATCATAATAACCCAACTATAGAAGCAAAACTTACTTCTTTCAGAACTGAACATCTAAAAGATCTCACGGAGAGAATTATTGAGAGTGAAAGGTCATTCTCCAGAGCAGATTATAGGCTTAGGGTGGAGAAATCACTTCTAAAGCTTTACGAAAGTGAATTGATGAACTCCTACAAGCATATCAGTAAATCAACGCCGTTCGAAGTGTTTCTTCAGCAATCCGACAAAGGGATAACAGAGTTTAAGGCGAATTCAAGGGGGAAAGCCCTAAGTTACTCCGAAGCAGGAGAAATTATAAAGTTGATGTGGGAGAATGGAGATATAGTGAGCTTAGGGATAATACACTATACCGAGGGTGAAATAAAGAGAAAGCATCCCTATATCATTTCGAAATCAAATTACTACTACGCACTTAAAAAATATACTACTTCTCAGACTGAAAAGGAGGCTATGAACGATGTTTTACGAAAGCTTAACAAGTATAAACAAGAAGTTCGGCCTTCCCTTGGACGTACTGAGGAAACTGGACTATGAATTAACGATTCTAAGGCCGAGTGATATTGTATCGGCAAGTTTTATATCCCGAAAAACACAGCTAAACAGCGAATTAGTGGAGCCCATTTTAATGGAACTGGCCTACACGTTAATCCTAGACACAAAATATTTTATTTTTTGTATAAACGATGATAAAGAGTTAGTACATGGGTTTGAGTTCGATACCAAGAGGGAATTAAAAGAGTTCATTGTCAATCATGGGTCACATTGTCCGGATTGTGATTCAAAATTAAATATTAGAGACATCAGGGTGGCTTTCGTAAAGAAAGATACCATTGTACTGTAGGAGATGTTTATGGACAATACATTTTCTTATAATAAGTATATAAATAATGCTCCCGATGATGAAATTTGGAAACCTTTTAGTGAGAGTGAAAAAGTCCATTTTCAATCTTTGGTTATGTCTGTCCGTGTAGCACTTGAAGAGGGGGACCGGCATCAAAAAGGACTGGCTTTAGAATCATTAATGACTTACGTTTATCAGCGATTCGATGAGATAGCTGTTATACATTACAATTTAACATCGGGTGATAATCAAATTGACCATATGATTGAATTTGTAGATGGCTTAACTCCCACATTCATTCATAAAAATATTGGGTTAAGAATTATCGGGGAATCAAAGAATCATAAGAAGGCAATCGGTGTCAGAGAGGTTGCTGACTTGAAAGAATTGTTACGTTCAAAGAACTCGCAAATGGGTATTTTTTCGTCATATTACTCTTTTAGTAAGAAACAAAACAACCTATGGCATTATGCCGAGGGCAAGCGTCGAAAACTTGCCCTGGCAGATAAAGTTTTTATTATTGGATTTACCCTAGAGGAACTAAGTCAATTAATCGATAAGAACTTTTACACTTTAATAAAACAAAAATATAATTGCTTGATTGATGAAACTGAAGATATAATGACCGAATTTCTTTCGGAAGATCAAGCTGTAACCTATTCCGATCGATTGTTCTGCGCTCTAAAACAACTTTTTACTAATGAAATAATAAATCAAGATAGTTTTGAGGTTGGCGTGAGACAGATTAATGAAAAATATGGTCAAATCACTTACGAATACTAAAAGTAAGAGCTAAGAGCTCAACACGAAAAAGACTCACAATCACGCTTTTTACCAAAGGGTAAAGCGTAATTATGAGTCTCTTTTTTCTTCATCGATTAGCTCGATAATTTCACGAATATCAACAATATCAAATGTATCAGCTAACCGCTCAATATGACTGAAGTTAATGTTTTGTCTCTTGCCATTATTTAACTGGCTTAGCGCGGCGTGTCTTATATCAGTAAGACGAGAAAGTTCCCTTAAAGAAATGTTATGTTTTGTAAGTAGTTCGGGTATTTTGATAACCACTTTCTTCCCCATAATTCTCCCCTATACCCACTTCTCGTTATTTGACTATACGCAAAAACGTACCATATAATATTTCTTAAGGTGGTACGCAAATGCGTATCATAGATAGAGGGGGAAGTAACTGTTCTCTGTGGATAATCTGTGTACAACTTGTTAATAAGTTCTATTGAACAACAACAAAGGAGAACACTCATGGATAAAGACATGTTGCAATTTATGATGAACCTCGAGGCTAACCTCGACAGATTGTATAAAGAACACGGAGCAAGGCAGTGTACTATGTGTGACGAGATAAAGATTAATTGTTTTCCTTTCTTTATCACCGGAATTCCCTATTGTGCAGACTGTGAGGATCTTACTCCAGAAGGCGGGGTTAATTAGATGGGTAATAAGAGTTTTGACGTAGCTGAAAATGTTCAGTGTAAGTCATGCGGACATTTTGGTCCAACTCGAAAACAGGGGGAGATCTCCTGGAGATGTAGTAATGAAGAGTGCGGGCAGTTAGGCGGAATATTAATTGAGCCAATAAAGTTTGTGTACCGGATACCAAAGATGGACAAGCTTCGTTAATTGATTATGGGCGAGGTGTGAGTTTTGAAATTACTCGATCCTAAAGTTGATCTCGTATTTAACTGGATATTTGGAAGTGAACGAAGCAAGAAGTTGTTAATCAGTTTTATTAACAGTTTAAGATCAGAGACGATTAGGAGAGTAAAGGATATCTCTTATACTGGTCCATGGATTCCCTTTCACGAAATTGATAAAGGTGTTTACGACATACGCGCCGAGGCAATAGACGAAGGGGGAGAGAGGACAAGTATTGTAATCAAATTAGTCTACGCGTTTGATTGGAAGGCTCATGCCTTTATCAAATCCGGCATCGGATTGTCCTTTAACAAGGACGGTGTTATTAGAACAAGTGAAAGCAAGAACCTTATAGTTATAATCCTTATCGGAAATCAAATACGGGATCAAAATTATCATACGGTCTTCCCCTACATTCAGGATACAGGTAATGAGTTTGAGGTACATGTGATTAGGCCTGAAGACGCCGTTTCGGATCGGATCAGCTATCCCTCAAGTGATCCCCTTGTTGAATGGCTTCTTTTCCTGCTTGATTATGAGAATATGGGCTACATTGAACGTTATAAGGCTCATTGTTCGATACCGGAACCAACCAACACTTTTGAATACATGGACCGGAGTAGGGAGATAAGTCAGATCCGACTTAGGGAGGAAAAGGCCGAGCGTGATTATATGTGGTTAATGGGGAATACACGGAAGGAGGCTAGGTCAGATGGAAGGTGAGGTGAGGATTCATTGGACTTTGTTAAGCTAATGATTGAGCTTGAAGAGCGTAAAGCAGATTTCTTTCGCCAACTGCAAAACAAGAACGGATTCTCTTTTACTGACTATATGGATGGTATAAGGAATACCTTCCTAAATGGACTGACAATCGACGAGATCATAATTAGATCGAGAAAAAGCCGAATAGCGAAACGTTATTTGGCAATGTACATACTGACCAATATCGAGGACTTTTGTAGTGATCGTTATGTGAGTCAAATATTAAATCTATATGGTGCCGTAGTAAATGCATTGTTTACTGAGAGGTATAAGTCTGATCAAGTTAAGGCTTTTTGTGATTCGATTATTCAGAAATTCCAAACACCTGTGACTGGAACAACCTCAAAAGTATCTGAAACAGAGGTTAAATGTATCATCAGGGACTGGGAAACCTTTATTTATTTTACTTCAATCTCCTCTGGTCTCTTGCCTACGAATGATTCTGAATTGGTTATAGCGTGGGGAATTGACGAAGTAAGTGATATAGATGAGGCTACCCACTGGATGCCTGTGACACAAGGGGATTTATCCGTTATTGAATCAATAGTAACAGTTAATAAGGCGTACAGGTTGTTATATTGCCCTTATGAAGATGAAGATGTCATTGTTGATGATAGAGGAAAGGTATCGATGGCTTATCTGGCACACAGGGGGAAATATATTGTCTTGAGCAATTGACACTGATCGAAGTCTAGGTATGAAAAAAATGCGGGGGGAATTTTATGAACTGGAATCATTCCGCAAACTTAAACTACTTTTATAGAAGAACCTGCCCAATTTGTGAGAGTCCAATAGCTGGTATAGACGAATACGGTTCCTGGGAGCGACAACTCTATTGCCCGAAGGATCAGAAACATTATTTTTCTTATTTAAGCTTAAACGATAGTAGCATAACCATTCTTAATCGGAATTTTGGAAAGAATCAGGTTGCGGAAATTGAAATGTTCTTGAATGAGCTTTATCAGGACAAGCCTGAGATTTTCGAAGAGAGGGAATAACTATGCATTTTGAAAACAAAATTAGTGACATAAGTGAGGTTGTTCAGGAACAGGATGATACTTTGATTGATTTTGATTGTGATGGTTTTTATGAAAAGGAAGAAAGGTGGTTAGATGATACTCTCAGGGAGCATAGCAAGACAAGCTATATACATCACTGGGTTGAAATTTGGGAAAGTAGAAGATTCTTACGAAAGGTGTGGTTACCAAGGGAGGCATTTTTACTTACTCAACTATCTGGATATATTGGTCAGTTTGTTGAAAAAGAGAAAATCGGAAAAGTGTATGGACCAAAACACGCGATTTGCTTAAAAGGTGGAAAAGACAGGCTTATTCCTTCTATCACTTTTGTGGAGGAGAACAATCCTGCTGAACTATATTCAGAGTTCTTTCTTCAAGGAGCAGGTTTGCTCGTTGGGATACCTAATCTAGTTGTAGAAATCATGCCTGCAGGTAAACGTAATTATAGATGGGCACAGCAGAAGGTTGGTATCTATAAGAGATATGGTATTCAGGAGATATGGGTAATCTGTCCTTATGACCAGGATATAGAAATCTACTCTAAGAAGGAAAATGGATATGAAATGATTGAACTATCCAGGGTGCTCAGAACGAAAATTTGTAACTTTGTAGTGCCGGACGATATTTTTAAAAAAGGTAATATACTTGAGGGTCAGTGAGGTGTGGAGATGAGATGGAATCACTCTGAGGACAAACTCGTTTTTGGAAGAAGGACCTGCCCGATTTGTGAGGGGAAGATTGATGGGGATTGGGGGCGTCAATCAATGGAAATCAGCGTTTGTTGTCAAGGAAATGAGGAACACTACTCTGTATTTGTTAATTTCTTTGCTAGTAGCGTGACTATATTAGGTAAAGACTTTGATGATGAGCAGGTGTTAGAAATTGAGTCGTACTTAGATCAGTTACTTCGGGAACATCCTGAATTTTTTATAGGAGCAGATGGATCTAGAGAAAGTAAAGAGTAAAGGCGGTAATGTTTTTAGGCTTCCGGGGGAGAGCTTGTGGCTCAGTGGGATGACGGTCAGTCTGACGGTATATTATTATTACATTTTATATAATGATAAAATAGAAAAACGAATAAATTTATATAAAATATTATCGGATTATAGAAAGAGTTTATTTATTATATTTTGAGAACTGATTTGAGGAATAAAACGATAGAAAACGTGAGAACCTGATAAAGACAAGCGTTGAGGGGGCCTTAAATCTTGGATCTCAGGCAATATGGACAGTGCCGTTGAAATCAGAAACGATATAATATTTGTACTTAATAAGTACTAATATTACATGAAACATACTATTAGTACTTATTAAGTATACGGAGTATATAAAGATGTATTTTTATTATATTTGAGAACTTGGATGGAGGACTAAAACGATGAAAATACGTGAGAATTCGATAAAGACAAGCGTTGAGGGGGCCTTAAATCTGTGATTTTAGGCAAAATGAACAGTGCCGTTGAAATCAGAAACCATATAATATTTGTACTTAATAAGTACTAATAATCCATGAAACATACTATTAGTACTTATTAAGTACACGGAGTATATAATGTGTATTTTAATATATTTGAGAATGTGGATTGGGAACTAAAATGATGGAGAACGTGAGAATCCGATAAAGATAAGCGTGAAGGGGCCAGAAATCTTTTGATTTTAGGCAAAATGAACAGTGTCGTTGAAATCAGAAACCATATAATATTAGTACTTTTTATATACTAATATTACATGAAACATACTATTTGTACATAATAAGTACACGGAGTACATAGTAAGTAAACGGATTACATAAAGTGTTTTTTATTATATTTGAGAAATGAATTGAGGACTTAAATGAGGGGAATAAAAAAGCCAGTGGCCAGCGATTTCGGTAATTCAAATTGTGGTTGAGGCTAAAAGAAACCGTGCTTGCTGGTAAATCAGAGCGCGTTCACCCCATGGTACGGGAATCCCTTTTTTTTAAGGATGGCATCGAACGATCATTTAGTTGATATATTAACTGAGGAGGCAATGTAGGGGGGATACTGGCTCTTACTATTAATCCGGGTAAGGTTGGGGACAATCCAGCTTTCAATAGATACTGTACAGCGCCCGATTGACCTCTTATCAATTATGTTTGATTTAATGAATTAAAATGGGTATACCAAAAACTGAATATATGGGTCTTCCCCCGGCTGTTTACCTCGTACCAAAGTCTAAGTGAAATTGAGATATATTGCTTCTAAAATAAATAAGGTTTTTCCTGGCTTGAAAAATAAGAACTAAGATGTTTGTTGTTCTATAATATAGATGACTTAATCAGTGAGTAAATAATCGTACAAGGTAAGGCGTAAAAGGGGAAGGGATAGCACCTTTCCCTTTTTGTCCTTGTCTTTCCTTTTCTCTAATGAAAACTAATGTTGATCTTCAAAACTAAATTGATTTCCCCAGTACAAATTCGGAAGGTACTGAGAAGACAGTAACAATATTTGTAAGGCTAAAGACTGTCGTAGGAGTTCATTAATCCCCAAATATATCCAGGGTATTTACATAACAAAATTTCAATACTCAGTATTCCATATATATTGTAAACTTAGGCGCAATTATCTGATGTAATCGATAAATTACATTCACCGTTGATCAATAAGAAAGGGGTGTTTTTAGAAACATCGGATGGATGTTTTTAGCCAGTAGCAACGATCTGGTTGAGTGTGGAGTTCGATATATTTATGTAGTAGGAGAGGTTATCAACCCCGCCGCGCGGCAACGGAAGACTGGAGAGGGTGACAACGTGAGAATCAACGGACCTTCAAGGGTCTTATGTTGAGTTCAAGGTTCAGTCTCGCACGGATCTCTCAATCGAAAAGTATCAGTGATAGGCTCGTCGTTCTGCCTGCTAAGCCCCCTCTCGGGCGTCTCAATCTGAGACCACAATGAGATTGTGAGCAACGAAGGAATCGGCATGGCACGTTATTCGGCCGCCTAGAGCCCCACTGCGGCGTCTCCTCATGGACTGCGCGCGTCCTTAGCGGAAGGGCAGAGACGAGAACGTCGTCAAGAATCTGACCAACGACGGTTCCTGAGCCAAACTCTACAAACTTGATGGCGACCGGAACGCTTCGAACCTCATCGGTGTCCAAGCAATCGCGCTCTACTACGGAGCCTCCGCCGACCAACGCGTGTTCTACTCACCCTGGCATGTGGAAGTGAGGGTGCTATACCCCGCAGCCCCCGAACCACGCGCACGCCGGTTGAAGTCCAATGAAGGCGCGGGCGAGAACCCGCAGACCGCAGCAAGCGAGGTTACAGGGCGAGTGGCGATACGCCTCGAGCGTCAAGTCCGCCTCCTCAATTGCTCAGCACCGCCCAGCTGAAGATCGTGTTCAACGAAGGTACGCGGCGGCGCGAAGTCGGCGGCCCAGCGGTGAAGGCCAAATAGATCGAGCGACTGCGCAAGGCCATATAACGGCCTAACATAGCATTGGTTGAGGAGGGCAAGAGATCAAGTTGGTTAGTTTAATTGTTCTCCCCCTGTTTAGTTTGATGGATAATTATGGGTAATAGCTTGATGACTCAGCTAAATGTCTTGAATGGACACCTGAAAAGTTTAATAGCAGTTTGAACGAAAGGAAGATTTACTTGTTCGAGGTTACATACGATCCGAAATCGTTTAACGAATATATATCTGAACTACATTCACATTTGTTTAATGACCTTGATTTTGACACTATAGTTAAAACAAGAATGAATAACCACCGTAAAGAAAGATTCATTTCGATGTATCTTTTGAAAGACAAGAGTACATTTAACATGTATCGTTTAAGATCTGACTTAATGTTAGATAACGACTACCAACGTTTAATTTTTGCACTCGGCCAACTAAGGGAAAAAAATAAGGCTGTATTGGGGCTTGTAGCAGTATTGGGGATAATGCATTTTGAAGTTGATATGGAGTTTTCGAACTATGAAGTGAATGTGATTAATAAGGATATCAATGCTTATTTGTCTTGGAAATTGAAGAGAATGTTGAAAACGCTGAAGAGATAAAATCCTTCGAATTTCGCGGAACTGTCTGACATAAACAATTAGTCGATAAAATACAAAAAAGTAGTCCACCCAACTGCCCTAAACAAGCGATTGGTGTGGACTATTTTTGTTTACCACAGTAAAGATGTTTATTTTGTAAAGTTCACAATTTAATAAATCAGTAATATCGATTATTTCTAATGACACCTGAGATTATAAAATTTGTTGTTTGAAAAAAGCTGAGATAAGCTAACCAGTAATCTTATAGATGCAAACAAGGACTCATGTATTTGAAGCAAACATTATTAAAACTCGAAGAGGATGAGAAAGTTGAAGTTATTGTTTTAAGCAACTGTTTCTATTGAAATTCAATTCGGGAAGTAAGAGGTTTATTCAGAATAAAAGGAGAAATGAAGAATGGCAGACAGACGAATGCTAAGTAGAAGTATTAGCATCTCCGAGAAAGTGAACTTATTACCAGATGTATTCGATATGTTGCTATTTACATGGATGATCCCCCACACTGATGACTTCGGGAGGTTACATGGATCTCCAGCTAAGGTGAGGGCATTAATAATTCCGATGCTTGAAAAATCTAATAAGGATGTCGAACGATCACTTACAACACTTCATAATGAGAAGCTTATACAGTGGTACGAAGTTGATGGAGACCAGTATATCCAAGTTGTGAATTTTGAGAAACACCAAACTGGATTACACAAGAGGACAAAAAGTAAAATCCCGGAGAATCCCCAAACTTCCGGGAAGTTCCCGGAAAGTCCTGCCCAAGGGAAAGGAATTGGAATTAAGGGAAGCGAACAGAACGGAATAGAAGAGAATGTGAATGTAAGGGAAGGGAATTGGGGAAGAATCGCATTGAATTCAAATAGTTATGAGGATCGAATATTGAACCTTATTAAAGAATGTCAGATAAAAAGCTACAATCAAAAAGATCTCGACTTGCTATTTAGTTATATTGGTGAAAATGATATTGAAGTAATAGAAGTAGCTGTAAAGAAGGCGTCAGGGAAGGAACATTTGAGCTATGCGATAAAGACGTTGCAAGGAATGATTAAGGACGGAAAGACAAAGAAAGAGCATGTAATGCAAGTGCCAAGAAATGTTACGCAAATTACTAGTAAAACACGAACTGGGAAGTTTGTAGGATGGATTCCAGAGCAACTAAAAGGCCCGGAAGTATCTGTCGAAGAGCATGAGGAACTCGTTAATATAGCTAAGAAACTTGATGAGAAGGCAGACGTATCTTGAACACCTATGCTAATACAATTGGTATGAAATATGGGAAGTGAAGCCTCTTGGCGGAGACAGTCCTGAAAAGTAAATGTTAAAATATCAAGGAACTAAATCCATTCCTATTGAAGATCGCGATTATTATGACGAGGAAATGGACGAGTACTTACCTGATTTGTACATGAAAGTCGAGTGTAAGAATCCTAGTAAGGTATACTATTCTTTTTATTATTATACTTCCAGATAGACTCCAAATATCTTAAGTGGGCAGTTATCTCACAGAATGAGGATGCAGAGCTGTTCTAATTGTTGTTTTGGAATTAATATATTAATTCAAATTCTAGCGGAAACACCGCAGATCAGTCCATTGGTCTCAGTCTGCGGTGTTTTTCAATTAGACGTATCTATTTTTGCTTAAATTGCAACAATTTTGTTAAATCATCCAAGATGTGAAATTAATTAGCTCTGTTCTGTTTGTCATTTGAAATTACGAGAGTTTGCAGACATAGCGTATTTTTGTTTTGAAAGCGATGCTAAGATACATGCAAGCAAAAATAACTATTGTGGGCACTTTCAAATTATATACAGTAGTGATTGCTTCGAACTATTGTGAAAGACGGGTGGGATTCTTCAAGATCTTTTTTAGTGATAATAGCTCTAATATCTGTTTCAAAGTCAATGCGTAATAGACACTGAGGCTTATACAATTCTTGAAAACTCTTAGAGGATATTGTGATTTTTGAACCATTAAGAAACCTAAAGTCCTGGATTTTAATTTTCGCGGACAGTTTTATTTATTTGTAATATCAACCCTATACATATCATGTTAATTATCAATGAACTACCTCCATAACTCACAAACGGAAGTGTTATTCCAGTTAGTGGCATCAGTCCGATGAGCATTCCTATATTTTCGAAGATCTGAAATAAGAACATACCACAGATCCCAACAATAATAACGGCATTGTATATATCTTTTGAACATTCCTGACCAATAAGAATAATTCTATAGATAAGATAAAGATATAACAGGAGTAGTAAAGAAGAGCCTACAAAACCGAATTCTTCTCCTAAAACAGCAAATATTGAATCTGAGTAAGTATAAGGAACACGCCCTGTTTGTGTGGTATCTCCTTTAAGAAAACCATCACCAAACAGTGCTCCACTTCCTATTGCTATGGTCGACATTTTTACTTGGTATTTTGCATCATCACTTGCATCGTTTGGATTGATAAAAGTATTGATTCTACTGTACCAATGACTTAAATGATAATCTGATAAGGTAGTCTTGATTTCATCATTATATTTGTTGAAAACAAAGGGGAACAAGGTAACGAAGATAATTATTATGGAAAGAATAAATGAAAAAACTTTGTACTTCAGATTACCTACCCAAAGCACTACTAAAAGTATTACCATGTAAACTACAGCATTACCTAAGTCGGGCTGTAATATAACTAGTATTGTCGGTGGGAAAAATATGCAAAGAATGTAAAAGACATTAGTTGTCGTTAAGTTAACGCTGTTTGCTAATGAGGTTTCGATTTGCTTTGCCAGTGCCATTATTAGAAATATCTTCATTAGCTCAGCCGGCTGAAAACTAAAGTTAATTATCGGTATATTGAACCAACTTTTTGCTCCATTCACCTCATCGCCAAAAATACTGACTAAGATTAATGAGGATATCCCACCTATATATAACCAGTAAGAATATTTCTTCAAGAATGAATTACTTATAAAGAACAAAGTGAATAAAAATATAAAGCCAATAAAATAATTAATTAAGTTTTTTATATAAAAATTATTATAACTAGGATTCTGATGAGTCGAGCTGTAAATCAGTAGAGTACTAATGCCCATAAAAATGATAATCATGAGGATTATACCAACGTCAAGATTTCTAAATGGGTTTCTGTTCAAGTTTACTGTTCACTCCATATACATAGATGATTTTTTATCATTCAATCCTAATGATTAGACGATTCATTAGCAGATAAAGCTCTGAAAAATGCCCATCTTTTAGAGTATTTATATTAATATTGGCTTTAGTGGACACTTCTGTGATATTAGACTAATAGTCAATTAATTGCAAGTTAGGGGGGCAGTGATCAAAAAAACTATTGATTATTCTTGCAAGAAGCTATTAAAATGTGAATTAACATTTGGGGAGAGATGGAAAAAAAGGAGTGAGATAGGTTGATAAGTGCTAGATGTACTATTTATTTAGGGCCAAACATTTACTTAGATTTGGCTCGAGAGGGAGTTAGTATCGATGGAAGTTTGATTCTATTATCCCGCGTACATTACAAAATTCTATACTTACTATCATCTAATCCATCATGTCCATTTTCGGTAGAAAAGATTATCGATTATGTATGGGGACAGGGTGCAGGGATAACGAAATCTGATTTGTCTGTATATATAACTAGACTAAGAAAGATTCTTTCTCGAAGTAAAAGTAATCAATCACAGCATAATTATATTATTTCTTTAAGAAACGTTGGTTATATTTTCTGTTTATCAACTAGGAATGAGAATGTCACTGCTACACAATAGCTGAAACAAATATTGTCTAATGTTCGCACAATTACCTCAAATGATCACCTAATTTTTCTTAGGTGATCATTTTTTATTTAAGTGAAACATTTTCATTATGTTGGCATGTAAGTTAGATATTTGTAATGTATTGTCGAAAATGTTGAAAAAATGAAAGAAATCTGTCAGTGAAAATCGAAAGATTGTAATGTATATTTGGTAAAGATTAAGCCTGTAGCTGGATCATAAAAATAACTAACCTTAACAGGAGTAAAAGAATGAGATACATAATCCCAGAACCAGTGCAATATGTGAAAGATGAGAGTGAAGTCGTCATAATCAATATGGACAACGGGTTGTTTTATACTCTTGACAAAGTTGGTACTGAGATATGGGACTTTATTTTAGTGGGCAAGACCATTGAAGTTATTATTGAAAGCATATCAAAGGAATACAAAGTAAATAAAGGTGTTGTTGAATCCGATGTGTTCGATTTAATTAAAAAACTATTGAAGTATGGACTGGTGAAAGAAATATGAAAAGAATCATTCTGCAGATATACAAGTATTGTATAACCGCAATATATCTTGTGTCATTCGACATTAATCTAAAACGTCTAGGATTTAATGATGTATTCACAATTTATAAAAAGAAATATGCTGATATGAATATTAAGAAAGTACCTTTCGAGGATCTTTACCAGCAATCAAGTGAGTATCTCAAGATAATTGACAGAGTTTGTGCAGTATACCCTTTCGAGGCAAAGTGCATGCATAGATCATTTTTAGCCTACAGGATTCTAAGAAAAAAATTTTCTATCCCAGTAAGCATTGTTATTGGAGTTAAAAAATTTCCATTCTACTCTCATGCGTGGGTTATGTTGGGTGATAAAAACATTAATGAGAGTGAAGAGTTCACAAAACAATTTAAGGTCATCCTTAGAGGATGACGGGTGGGGTAAGCATGAGGTGGATTCGAGGGGTTTTAGATTTAGAGAGTAAATCTATTAATAATACAGACGTAAAGATTGACAAAAGTAACTTGAACATAATAGACAGCAATGCCTTGAAAACAGATGTGTATCTAGGTAAATATCTCTCGGTTTCTACTGTAACCACTGAAAAAAACACGAAATCTGTTTTCACTAAAAATCAGATATCAATATGCGGAGATATAACTATTTTTAACCAGGAGGAATTATATTCTTTATTAAACAACCACTTTGATAACAGCAACACAGAAAATCTAGTCTATGAACTATACAATAAGTTTGGGCCTAAATTTGCTGAGTATATTAATGGGGAATTTGCAATAATTATTTGGGATGAGAGCTTAAATAAGCTCTTCCTAATAAGAGATCAGATTGGTATAAAAACATTATTTTGGTGTTACAAAAACAATGAGATCTGGTTCTCTTCGGATATTGAATTACTACTTCCTAATTTTTCGATGCAATTACTAAACAATGACTACTTTTTAGAGTTTTATCAGTCAAATGGTTGTGTAAACTCTTCAATAACTCCTTATAAAGAAGTTAATAGATTGAGAAGCGGTACGTTTGTAGAAATTTCAAATCATAGAGTAGTCGAGAGAGAATATTGGTCCCTAAGTAGTTTGCCTGAGAATCCATTTGGGATAATGAAAAATAAGGATTATAAAGATTGTTTTCTCGAACTATTTGAGTCAGCGGTCGAGAAGCGTACATCTAAAAAGGAAATTAATGGAGTGCTGTTAAGTGGTGGACTGGATTCTACCTCTATTTATGCTATGGCGGTAAATTACTTATCAAAAGCCGGCAGGGTCAATGAAATTAAGGCTGTAAGCGCCGTTTTTGATGAATATAAGCGCTCTGATGAAAGGGAATACATTCGGTTGCTTACTGAAATGTATGGAGGTTCTACTGCTTTCAAAGTTTGTGATAGTGAATATTTTTTTAAAGGATTTCCGAATCACTGTGCATGGTCCTTTGAACCTGCTGTGAATTCAGCATCTTTTAAATTTACAGATTCATTAATTAAACTTAGCAGTGAACTTGGTGTGAAAAATTTACTCACTGGTTATGCGGGAGATCATGTTTTATCTGGATCTAGTTTTCAATTTGCAGACAGTTTAAAGCGAGGAAGGTTATTAAAATTAGTCTCAGATGTTTACAGTTACTCAAAAGTTTGTAGACTATCGTTTCCACAAGTATTAGTTAGAGATGCGATAAATCCCTTGTTTGGGTTGAGTTCATTACATTCTAAAATCAGTGCTCTACCAACTATGACCAAGGATGCCATAAATAAAAATAAAACACTCTCGAAGAAAGAATTTTGTTATCAGTTAAATGGAACGGTCGCGAGAATATATACCGACAGAGTTATTGCATCTCGGTATGGGATTAATTGTTCTCATCCATTTCTAGACAAAAAACTAATTGAATTCTTATACAGTGTACCTCCCAACTGGAAGTGGAATAGTGGTGTAACTAAGGTTATATTACGCAAAGGTATGAAAAACAAACTACCTCAAGAAATTCTGGATAGAAAAAATAAAACTGATCATTACCCACTTATCTATAGCGGTTTACGAAACGAATGGCCAAAGTTATTCGAGACTATTCGAGAAGCAAGAATCTCAGAGTTTGGATTAGTATCGAAATCAGAATGGAAAACTGCTTTGATTAACTGGAGAAATGGAGTGGAAACAAGAGAAGATATCTGGCCATTAATAAACTTAGAAATATGGCTTCATAATCTCGATAATTATAAAAGTTCGATTTAACGGGATGTGCGTATCCATGAGTGTTCAACTTTAGGAGGATAAAAATGAAATTATATAATAGTCCACAAGTTGTACAACTCGGTAATTCTAGCGAACTAATTAAAGGTGCATGTGACTGGGGCACCGAGGGAATCTTCTTGGATAAAGCAGGTGCTCAATGGTGGAACAGCAGTGAATGTGACTCCTATTATAAAGCTGATCTCTATCATTACTATTGCAATGAAACTGGACACTGTGTATCTGTAGCCGGTGCTCCTTATAGAGAATGTGAGACTTACTCAGACTGTCCAGTCTAAGTTTGAGCAATAGCTATTAATTAAAAATTAAAAGTGAACCTATGGATACGCACCCCAAATTATTGAAAGGTAATAGCTAGTATGACTACTACAGTTATAGTGATCTTAACACTTATATTTTCTGTTTTTCTATATATTCAAAGCCTGCTGAGTATAAGGAAGGGAAAAGACTATTCAAAAAGAATTTACTCAACTTCAATGTTAAAGTCAGAAATTGAAGCAGGTTTCGAAGGTTTTTTAATTACAGTCATGAATGTCAGGTACCCAACTACCGAAGTTGACGTTGCCAGAATAAATAACATAATTAAGAAGTATAACAGAAAAGTTATAGTTTTTAGTGGTGAAGATCCATCTGTCGAAACGGAACAGCTTATAAATAAACTAGATATAAGATACTGGCCATCAATGGTTTATGTCAGAGAAGGTAGGCGTGTAGGGGGAGTATTTTGTATAGAACATAAAAATGCTAAGCTTGAAGAACCAATTACAGAATATATTGAAAAAAAACTAGGACTGAGAGTTTATGGATAAAGTGTTGGTCTGTATTGAGTGGGTATTCGTTATTATATTAGTTGTAATTTATTATAAAAGTAGTGTGCAAAAAATAAATAACTCTTATGGTTTCGTCCAGGTATTAGATCAATATAATATGCTACCAAAGAGTTTAACGCCATATATTGCACCTGTTGTAGCGATATTAGAATTAGTGTCTGCGCTCTGGTTGTTATTCCCAAGCTTGCGTTTGGAAGGTGCGATAATCGGTGGAGCAATGCAAACTTTATTCCTTTTAATTGCACTAATCAATTTTAATAAGCCTTTAAAGTATGGTTGTGGTTGCTTTGAAATAAGCTTACCGAAGGTTGTTACCATAAAGCATATAATATTTAATCTTAGTTTACTTGCAATATTTTTAACAATAATAATAGTTACATTCGAGGGATGATCAATTGGAACTATTAAATTACGAAATGTTGTTAGCTTTAGCTATAACTTTTGGTTTCTCTGGATTTACCAAATTAACGAACCTACAGACATCGGTTCGAATCGCAGTATCACTAGAGATTTTGCCTAAAAAACTATCTACTCTATATGGTATTCTATTACCATTTAGTGAGCTAGCATTAGCAATTCTTATATTGCTTAAATTTAAGCTTGAAATAGTATTGGTATTAGCAATATTATTACTGGCCTCTTTTGTGATAGGTAACTTAAAAGCAATTATATCAAAAAAAGACCTAGCATGTAATTGCTTTGGTTCAATTTTCAATGAAAAATTAGGTTGGGGTGGTATTCTACATAGTCTATTTTTAATTGTACTTTCATGTATTGCTTTATTGAGCCATAGTTCTATTGGTGTTACTAATCTATTTGATACTTTGGGCACTGTAGAAGTAATAACCGTATTTTTTGGAGCGGTCATGTTCTTTTTTATGGGGATATTGTTTAAACTAACTGATTTTTCGCAATGAGGTGATAGTATGGATACTTTTAATATTTATTCATTATGGTTAATTATCGCTCTTCAGTTAATATTAATTTTCGTTATTTTAATAAGTGTAAAATCTAAATATTTTGCCCAGGGAACCCCACCTGGATTAAACATTCCTTCAACTATCGTAAAAGATTCAAACAATGAAAGTCAACCATTATATCAGATTCTTTCTAAAAGTAAAGTGAATTTGGTTTGTTTCGTAGCTAACGGGTGTAGATTTTGTGAGAAGATTATCCCAGAGATTGAAAAATTAAAAGAGCGTAACCCAGATATCCAGGTAACGCTATTGCTTCATAAAGATGAGAGAAATAGCGAAAACTTAATTAATAGAACTAAAACTATCTTACCATCATATAACCTTACCGGAAATGAAGGGAAAAAACTATTTAAGATAAATATCTATCCTTTTGGAGTGCTCACTAATGAGAGAGGGGTAATCCTAAAAAGAGGTATTATGACAAACCACAACCTATTATCATGGACTATAGATATGCCTGAAGCGATAGGCTATTTAAAGGAACAAGAACGGGTGTTGGGTTAAAGTGAAGATAAACTATATTCGGACCTTAAAAGAATTATTGAAAGTGAGCTGGAACAAAAAGCCTGTACTTTTAATTTTATGGATGATGATAGCCCTTTTGGTATCCTTTATTCCGATGCTTCAAATATATGGGCAAAAATATTTAATAGATTCTATTCAAAACTTACTAAGTGACGAAGCTGCTATCTCAAGGGTTAGCCTCATAATTTCTTTAATGATGTCTCTTAATATAGTGTCTGCGACATTGTCTGTTTACCAACAGTATATCTACACTAACATTAACCAAGAAATTGGGTATTTCTTCAGATTACTATTTGCTAAAAAATCAACATCGTTACCAATGGTATGCTTTGAAGATCCTGAGTACTATAATTCCTATCAACTAGCTAAAGGTTCAATTAATAGTAGTCTTCTAGATCCCCTGAGTACAACACTTGAATTGTGTAAAACTTTGATAACTATTACAAGTATTTTGTCGTTGATTACTATAATTAATTGGTATCTTCCGATTATTCTTATCCTATCATCATTACCTGGAATCTGGTTTCTTTTCATTGCTAAAAATCAAAGATTGAAATATTTAGTGAATAACCGTGAAGAGTCAAGAATGCTTGAATATTTTCATATGCTGATAAGTTCTAAAGAGTCCGCTAAAGAGATAAGGTTGTTCGGCTTAGGTAATTACTTAATTAACATGTGGTCATCTCTCTTTGTTAAAAATAAAAAAGTATTGATGAAAAATCAAATTTTTGAATCCAGAGGAGCTATCTTTGGAGTTATATCAACCAGTTTATCCTATGCCATTATTTCTATTTTTCTTGCATTTGGTATTTTGAAGGATGAACTCACACTCGGCGATTTCGTTGCAATCACAACAGCATCAGTGAGCCTGCAAGCGCAGGTAGGTGTAATAGGTGCGGGACTTTCGAACATGTGGGAGTCGTTTTTCAAGATTGACCAGTTATTTAATTTTATTGAAAACAAAAAATACTCTGATGTTGAAACGAGTAAAACACTTTCTAACAATAATATGGATATTGAAGAGATAGATTTAGTGAATCTTTCTTTTAGTTATCCAGGCGCCAATGTTGATACACTTAAAAACATTAATCTGAAAATAAAAAAAGGTGAGAAAATCGCTATTTTAGGAGGAAACGGATCTGGTAAAAGTACTTTAGTCAATTGTTTACTGGGCTTATACCATCCAACAAAAGGTTCTATCTATATTAATGGAGAACTGCTTACTTCCGAAAATCTCCCTAGCTACAGAACAGCTATCTCTGCTGTCTTTCAGGATTATTATAGATATAAGCTCTCTATTCGTCAGAACGTCGCTGTTGGCGATCTATCTAAAGAAAATAATGAGGATTTAATTGAATTGTTATTAAGTGGCGTAGGGCTTTTTGAGGAAGTGAAAAAAATGAAAAAAGGAATTAACAGTTTGTTGGGAAAAGAGTTCACTAATGGTTTTGAATTATCCGGTGGTCAATGGCAAAGGCTAGCTATTGCTAGAGGTTTAATCAATGATTCAAAATTGCTCATTATTGATGAACCTACTTCAGCATTAGATCCACTGGCTGAAATGGAAATTATGACACGATTTTTTGAATTAAATGAGGACAAAACAACAGTTTTAATAACTCATCGATTGGGACCTGTTAAATACGCTGATAGAATCATTGTTTTAGATAGTGGAGTTATTGTTGAAGAAGGAAACCATGAACAATTATTAATGCTAAACGGGCTTTATTCAGCCATGTACTTAGCACAATCTCAATGGTACAAGGAACATGATAGTCTACAAAGTGCAATTAACTTCTAATATACAAAACAGCATCAAATTGAGATACATAATAAAAGCCAACCCAACAAGCTGGTGTTGGTTGAAAATCGTGACTAGCTTGTTGGGTGGGTTTTCTGTTTTAGACGATTGTAATAAAATAACCTTCATTTAGAAGGTTTTCTTCAAGTTGCTCAAATGTAATTTCGATTCTGGCATCAAAGGATTAATATATCTCCTAGTAGCAATAAAGGTACAAGGTATTTTTATACGACAAAGATGGCTTAATGGCTTAGTTTGTGATCGCTTTAAAAGAATAAGTCAGTGTGGTCCATCTCTATTCCTAAGCTGAGAGGAGCGGGCTTGCTGGTGGGTTCAAACTTTATAAATTGTTTCAAAAAATTTCTTTAAATATTTCAAAATGTATTTACAAAAAAAAGTATAAATGATAGTGTCGTGAAATATTGTGAGAGGTGGGATAATTTTGAAATTAAAACGCGTAACTATTTTAACTGGTATTTTGGCACTGGCTTTGCCAGTAGCAGCACATGCATCCACATCAATATTTGTGGCTGGATACGGCACCTATTCTACTAGTCCTACACAGATTGTCCAAGGGGCAAAAGCAACAATAACAACCCCAAGCTCTTTTCCTTCACTTACGACTGCTCAAGCAACTTCAGCATGGGTAGCTGTGGCCAACACTAATACAGGCGCTATTGCACAGGTTGGGTTTGCTAGCGAGCCAGCTGTAAGTTCAGTCAATCCACATTATTTTTATGGTAGTATACCAACTGGAGGCAATTATTCTGAAATTCGCGCGGCTACTGGTCCTGCTACCTCAACTAGCTTGTCCTATGTAATACAAAAAGAAAATGGGTATTGGAAGGGATATGCAAACGGAAACTTGATTGCATCCACCAATACTAATGTTGCTCCCAATTCACCACAGTACGCGAACGAAACCTATGATGATTCTCCTGTATGGTACGGAACCTCTACGAGTAAACTGAAGTTTTCGTCTGTGCAGTTTTGGAACGGTAGTGCAAGTTCCACTGACACTTCAAAATGGGTATGGAGTAAGCCGTCCTTAACATTCGGTAACTATACAGGAACAGAGATGGACACAAGTAACTGGGCATCAGGCTCGTATTGGACATCGTGGAAAAAATAAAAACTGGAGGGTGGAAAATAAATATGACTAATATTAACAAGAAGGTATTTATCCCTTTAGCGATCGCCGCAGCAGTTGGGATATCTGTTGTATCTGTTGTATCAGCTTCAGCAGACACTGATGAATTGAACAAGGACGCTGTAGTTCAATCCGAAGTAGATACTTTGGTTTCTGCAGATGATGAAAAATCGAACAATAATGCGGAAGTTCAAACAGAGTTAGATCGACAATTTCTAAACGACCATCGGATGTTTTTGAAAAAACCGACAAATTCAGCGAGTATTTCTGAGGAAGACGCAATTAAGCTAGCATCTTCTTATGCTGATGTGATTGCCTCACAAGCAAAAACCATTAAAGCCGAGTATCAATTATTAACTAATACTGATTTTACGGTGTTTTCAGAAAATGCTAAAAAGAAGAATCAGCAATTAGCAAAAGATGGACATCTTAATGAAACGCCAGTTTATATTGTGACATTTAAGGGAGTAGACCTTAGATCATCTGGTGGCGTATCCCGTGGAGGAAAGACAGAACATGTAATCTTCCATGAAAACAATGTAGTTGTAGATGCAACATCGGGTGAGATTCTGTTTTCATACAGCAACAAATAGTGTTTGAGAATTAAAAGAGGTGACCTTGTATATAAAGGGGTCATCTTTTTTAATTCAACTCTTTTATTGGAGAATCTAGAAACCATCTGGCTGAAGTCTAAATAGCACGGCTTGTCTAGATGAATATCGATACTTTGTAGCGACCCCGGAATGTTCCACCTCAAATCCATTCTGATCGTTGAGAGGCTTTATTTTAACCCTAAGGGTACAGAGCAGATCGTTTAACTAGTTTAATTACAACCTTTATAAGAATTAATAAGCATTCAGCGAAGGGTAAGGGCAGTTGGGGCAGAAGGAGAATTATTATTAGGTAATATAGTCGGTGTAATATAGTCGGTGGTGGTCGTGGAAATGTTTATTTTTCAACTAGTACTGGCCCTAGATAAGTTGATGTTTTAAATGACGGGGTCGCTTATGAAGCAAAGGTTGGATTTAAAACGGGATATAAATCAACTTTAGAGTATAAGCAGATGATAAAGGATGCAGAGTTACTTGAAAAAAGTGATGAGATTAATAAAGTTGTTTGGTATTTCTTCAAGAATAAAAAAGGATCGGTGCGGGTCCAGAATTTCTGAAACAGTTAACTGATAATGGCAATGAATATATAATTTGTGAATAGTGGTGATAATGTGTACTTAAGTTTAGAGGTGCCATCTGAGATGGCTGATTCCTTTTGAAATAATGATCAAAAGAGAAGCAAATAGATACTTTTTAAATGGTTCATATCTATCGCTCCAGAAAGAATTGATAATTTAGCCTCCTACTATCTAATGACATCTGGTGATAACGATAAGGAGTTAGATAGATCTATATGTTTATTAAGCAAATCGAAATGGTACCAAAAACAAAGGAGGAAGTTCAAGAAGTAATTGACTCTGTGCCTGAATGGTTAAAGGATGAGGTGTCAAATAATTCCTATGGATTCGCCGAAAAGACATCTACATTAATAATTGAAATAGCTCATTCTTAACACAGCGGCGGCTGGCCATTCAATAGGCCGCCGTTTATTGTTGAACGCGTGCCCAGAGGCACGCATCTTCTAGCCGGTGAAAGTCCGGCCATGGGAGGGGCCAAACCTCAAAGTAGCTAGGATACCTGCGTACGGTGAGAGCTTTGCGCAGAAGCGCATCGACAAAAGCTCTGTCGGAGACAGGGCGAGCAACATATCAGGCGGTAACATGAAGTGAATCCTGCCGCGTCGTCAAAGACGCCTCGCAAGAGGGATAAGAGGAAGCCGAACCTCGGTTCAATGGGTGAAAGTCACGGAAACTGCTACGAACTTGGAGCGGCAATGAAGAATCCTCCGGACTAAGGGGATCGGCATGATATGAAAGAAGGTGCAGTGAACTGGGGAGACCCTCCCCTGCACGGATTTTTTTTTGAAACCGTAACGAAGTGATCTATAAGTCCAAAAGATGAAATGATCGACTTGTAGGAAGGGAGTCCGAGGGGTTCATAGTACTGTGGAACGGCAGGACAACACAACCTGCCGGAGGGAAGGAGCCCTGCTATGTTCATGTTTCTTAAGGAGGTACGAGTTAGTGAATGCCGAAGGGCTAACAACACCAAAAGAAAACGTTCAACAACTCCAAGAGAAGCTAGGTCATGCGGCCAAGGAAACAAGAAGCCATGCTTTGTATGACAAGGTCTCACAAGGGATATTTTGTGGGAAGCATGGAGGCGAGTGCGCGCGAACAAAGGCGCAGCAGGTATGGATGAACAGACCCTTGCGGACATTGAGAGGCAAGGTGAATTTCAGTTCATAGAAAAGTGTCACCGACTGCTGAAAGAAGGAGACTACCACCCTTCTCCAGTTCAACGAAAGTACATCCCCAAAAAGGATGGAAAGCAGAGGCCTCTGGGCATTCCGACCATTCGTGACCGGTTCATGCAAATGGCAACGAAGCTTGTCATCGAACCTATATTTGAAGCAGATTTCAAAGAAAACTCGTTAGGCTTCCGCCCGAAAGGAGGTGCCAAACAAGCGCTGGAACGAATCCGTAAAGCATGCAACTGCAAGGGAAATTGGGTGGTCGACGTCGACATCCAAGGCTACTTCGACAACATCAACCAAGAGAAGCTAATGAAGTTGATCGCCATGTGAATCAGTGATCGGCGCATCTTGAAATTGGTGAGAAAGTGGCTTGGTGCGTGAGTCATGGAAGAAGGAGCGTCCGACGGTCGGATTTAGGCACGCCACAAGGCGGAGTGATTTCTCCGTTACTAGCAAACATCTATCTTAACTACTTCGATCTGCTGTGGGAACGCCATGGAAAACAATGTGGAGAATTAACGCGATATACAGATGACTTTGTGGTCGTATGCAAAACTAGAAAAGACGCTATGCGTGCTTATGAACTCATCCAGAGAATCATGGAACGGTTGGAGCTAACTCTACATCCGGCCAAAACACGTATTGTTGGCTTATGGACAGGCGAAGAAGGTTTTGACTTTCTAGGTATGCATCACAACAGAACAAGAGCAGAAACGTCCAAAGCACGCGTGTATTACTCAACACAACAATGGTTAACTTCAAAAGCGGAAGCGCGGATTCGCGAAGTGGTGAAGGAGCGCTTAGCACCACCAAGTATGCGAAAGTATGCTTTTCAAGAACACGATGCGTGGCTGAACCCCAAAATCCCAGGGTGGCGAAATTATTACCACACGGTATACGGTAAACGGAAATTAGCCAAATTAGACTGGTATATTCTACAGCGACTCACAAGATGGTATGCGAAGAAACGGCAACGAACGAGATGGATGGGGGCCTTTCGAGAGGTAAGCCATTTGGTAAAACTGCATGGATTGAAAAAGCTCTTGTAATCTGCATCCTCATGAAGACGAACTTCGGAAAGCCGTATGAGGGAAAACCTCACGTACGGTTTGATGAGGAGGAGCTGGGAAGACCAGCCCTCTACTCTAGTAATTGGCAGGCAGTTTACGTCAATAAACCATCCTTGAAAGCAGACTATGCAATAGAAGCGACAAAGGAATTTATTAGTGTTCCATGCTTTCTTTTGTTGAAAGCAGTAAAAATTCACTGATAATACCCAATTCATCTTCACTAAATAGGTCAATTGTGATTTCAAATTGTAATAACATAGATTGTATGAAATGAGATGCCACCATATATAATTGCAAATTGATGGCATCAAAATCATATTCATCTAAATGCCTATAATAATAATCAACATTATTAAGAGCAGCGAAAGTATTATGGACATGCCATGACATTTTTCCATATTCATCTTTGCCCATCAAAGTACTGAATTTCGTCCCAGCAACAATTTGATTCCATGAGGGCTTCCAGCTATCAAACAGTAGGTCACTGCGTTTCTTTTCAGGTAATGTGGAAAAACAACTCATGTTTAAGATTGAGGTTTTCAAGTCATTACAAACCTCGCTATATTCCTTGTACTGTTCAGACTTTTTATCAATCATTCTCCGAGCATCTTTATACCCATGATACTGGTATAGTAGTAATCTCAACTTTTTCTCATGAGCAGAAGATGGTTGAGTGTAGATGTACTCAAAAATCAGAAATGTTTCAAAGCAGGAACGAATAATGCTATTAATTGACGCAATATCTAAATATTCATATTGATTATTTGGATTGCGTGTCATTTTATATGTCAGTTGCATAACTGAATAAAATTGTATCTTAAATTTTTGAAACATAGCGTTTGCCCAATACAATGAATCGTCATTATGAAAATGAAACCCATTTATCCTATTAGT
This sequence comes from Paenibacillus phyllosphaerae, assembly GCF_014192105.1. GTDB lineage: Bacteria > Bacillota > Bacilli > Paenibacillales > Paenibacillaceae > Paenibacillus_Z > Paenibacillus_Z phyllosphaerae. Next base: position 230,272 of record NZ_JACHXK010000009.1, read on the forward strand.
TAATTTTTGAAATATTGAATCGTAATAATATTGAATCTCATGGTTTTCAATTTTATCACCGTTATATATCATCATTTGACCTCCTTAATGCTAGCTGTCTTTTTGTATTCTTTATCTCTATATTAGCTCGCTATGAATACTGATTCTTACTTAAAATAAAGTAGAGTCGCAGAGGTGCTTCCCCCATGCGACTCGCTAATAATATACAAGGTTCTTCCCTATTTGTAAATGCCATGGACCCGCCTTTTGAGGACAACTTTTGCTTCAAAGATTGATTAGAGCTACATTACACAGACTTAACTATTCATAAAAGGCGCTAGTGTCGGCCTTAACTTTCTTTGCATTTATTACCTTTTATTTTGCATCCAAGATTAAATGAAATTCACAAGGGAAATATCACTGTACCTTCATTATCCTCATTTATCAATTAACATTATCACTTCAATATTTTCAATCCCAAAAAATTCTGTTTCATGTGTTGTAATATTAATTTTGTTATTTCAATATCATAAACGTTTTCTACTATTGTATTGTAAGACAGCTCTCTTAGTGATTCTGGTAAAGTCCTTGAAAAACAAAGACTTCAGAGAGAAACCGCGCCCGATGCCTGCGTATGAAGTTATAGAGGCTCAGAATCGCAAGATAGAGCGCCAGATGTATCTCTAGTTCTCTTTTACATAGGATTCGATCGCTTGATTTGATTAAATGGTCGGAATGAATGTTGTGGGGACGAAATGGGGACCAAAGCCGTTCTAAAAGAAAAAAACACAACCCAATAGAACCATACGCAAACAGAGGAAACCCTTATGAATCAAGGTTCTGACCATCCGTGGCACATAGCAACCAACATACCTATGTTCCCGCATACGAGTCATGTGGAGTGTGTGGTTTGGCTGGAGAGTAATCGCTAGTAATGTTAAGGGGCGTGAGTAAACGTCCCTTTTTGTTTTATATACTAAGTCTAGATAGAGGATGACGACGATGTTAACCCCTTCTCAAATCAAACGTAAGTTAAAAGAATACTCGAAAGAAGAACTTATTGAGCTCTTATATCAGACTGTTAAGGCGAACAAAGAGGCTCGGACATTTGTTTTGAACCATTTGGAAGAGAAGTCGGACTCGCTTGGCGAATCGAAAACTGGAACTGGTGTTGTTTCTTTTGCTGCCATGAGTAAGTGGCTTGAGCTTCCTGAGCATGTACGCGAACTATACATCAGTAACGTCTGGTGTGGATCCTGTTCGGGCGTAACAACGATCAAAGACTATAACGTACAGATAGAGAAGTTTGGGATTGTTCTGCGAGGAAAGTGTGCCAAATGCGAGCATTCGGTCGCTAGAGTTGTTGAGGACTGAGTGTTTGAGTCTCAGAATAAAAAACTGTGCTCCAATTGCTTAACATCTGCCAGTAATATTGTACTGATAAAGTTGGTTATTATATTAAAATGGTTTTAACTGCATAAAGTGATGGGAAGGATAGTATGTATAACTTTTGTGAAGCGAAATAAACCGTGTTATAATTAACGCACGTATATACTATCGTTCACATGAGATTGCTTCCTAATCGACGTTTAGGTGGTGAGAGCAGTGTGTAACGAAAGGGAGGAAGAAGAAATGGCAACCAATACATTGGCTGAACAATTGACATTAAACGAATCGGAAGCCCAACAAATTCTGTCCAGTTCAGTAAAAATACTCCCCCCAACTAATGTGCAATTTGATTTCACTTTAGATGAAAAGGCAAAAAGGACGACTGCTGCGTCAATACTTGCCTCACGGAAGGGGAAGTAAAAACTACAATGCAGGTAGTTGATTTGTCAAGTTTAATTAGTGTGGAAACAGAGGAGGGAGAAGTTCAAAAATATCTCTCCTCTTTTTGTTGTTCAAAAAATGAAGAAGTAGAGTCATTTCTGCATAACAGAGCTATAGATGCTGAAAAAAGAGATTTTGCTCGTACAAGCTTAGTCATTGATGATCAAACAGACACAAATGAAATAATTGGTTATTTTACGGTTACTGTGAAGCCATTTCATTTTAGTGAGGATATCTCTAAATCAACGAAGCAGAAGCTTTCGGGAAGTAAAAATTCTGAGAATTTTACTACCACATTAATTGCTCAGCTTGGACGTTCAGATCCATATAAAGGACAAGTTAGTGGGAAAGAAATTTTGGAACTCGCGCTTCATCGGTGTAAAGAGATTAAACAGCTGACTGGGTTACGTATAGTTTGCGTAGAGTACGAGGACGTACAACCTCTAAGAGATTTCTATGAGGAGAATGGATTTTATTTTCTTCAAACCAATCAGAATAATAATTTAAGACTAAGTTTTGTTAGACTATCCTAATATTAGGTTTTTGGTTGAACACCTATATCTAGAATAACCAATCGTCGTAATTCCACCCAGTGACTGGTTTTTAACATAATTGAATTCATACATAAATGCATTGCCTATAAGTGACTTCTGACTCAAGCAAAGAGGATGCTTGGGTCTTTTTAATTTGCTCTAATAGACTCCGAACAAACATTCGCTGACACCTATCTGTCCGTTGCCTTTGGTAAGCTGAAGCTACAAGAACCAAGGAGGAATCGAACATGAAATCTGCTGTTCATATGACCTATGCGTGGAGCCGCCCATATTTCTCAACAAAAGGAGAAGAGAAAGTTTACCTGCTCATAGAGTTGAAAGGGACCGCACAGCCGAGCAAAAACCGAGCACCATTGAACGTATCGTTAGTCTTAGATCGCAGCGGTTCTATGCATGGAGAGCCGCTTGCGTACAGCAAGCAGGCTTGCCAATTCGTCGTGGAGCAGATGGATGCTCGAGATCAGTTGAGTCTTGTCGCTTTCGACAACGAGGTGACAACGGTGTTCCCGCCTAGCCAAGTGACGCTAAAGGATAAGCTGAAGCAACAGATTACGACTATCGAATCTGGAGGGAGCACGAACCTAAGCGGCGGTTTGCTTGAAGGAGCGGGATACGTTCGTAAGGGAAAACAAGAAGGAACGGTAAACCGGGTAATTCTGCTTTCTGATGGTCATGCCAACGTGGGGATTACGGATAGGAATCAGTTGGTTGAAATTGCAAGAGAGTACTACACATCTGGTGTAGGCATTTCAGCTATGGGGGTTGGGGACGGCTTTGATGAAGAGCTTATGGAGGTACTTGCCGAATATGGCGGTGGGAATTTTCATTATATTCGCAAGCCGGACGATATCCCTTCAATATTCGAGCAGGAACTGCAGGGCTTGCTGAGCGTGGTTGCTCAGAATGTGAAGATTACACTGCAACCGTCAAATCATGCTCAAATAACCGGAATATATGGCTATCGTGCGGAGGAGCAGGATGGCGTGTCTATGGTACAAGCTGGCGATTTGTTCGGCGAGGAGGTAAAGGGGCTTCTGATCGAAATGTCGATCGATCCACATGCCTCCGGAACGCACACCGTGCTTATGGCAACAAGTGAATATATCGATGTGACCGAAGGCGCCGCAGCTTGTACGCTTTGCTGTGAAGTGAAAGGGAATTTCTCATCCGATCTGGAGCAGCTCGCAGAGCCTGCAGATCCGAATGTTATGAACTATGTACAGCTAATGCGTTCCGCTAAGACGATTGAAACTGCGATGGAGGCACTTGACCAAGGGGATGTGGAGACAGGGAAGGCGCTGCTCCAAATGCAAGCCGACGAAATGTACCAATTCGCCGCGGAGAACGGCGATGCCCAGTTGCAGGCGGAGGCGGAGTTGCTTGCTGAACACCTACCATATTTCGCGTACTCCGGCCAGATGCGAAAGGAGCTTCACGCGCAGAAATATCGGCAAATGAAACGGCGTTAAAAGAGGAAGACTGTTAAGCCATATCGAATAGCCTGTATAGGTACAAAGACTGGGTTCTCTATACCCAACACTCCCAATTATCACCAAAGGTGTGTGAGGCATGGAATCAATGTGGATGAAACGGCTGTATGATTACTGCCGTATGCAGCCGTTGACTAAGACAACACTTCTAGTCGAGCGATTCGACCAAGGAGATCAATGGTTGGCTTGGCTTTGCGCGCAATATGGCCCGGTAATCAATATAGAAGTAGAAACGGTGCGTACACTCGTTGTCAAAAAGACAAAGACTGCACTTGCCCGTCAAGGTGTAACGCTCTTAAACAACGGACAGACGTACTGGATCGTTCACCAGCTGATGCTAGAGCTAGCAGCTCGTTACACGCATTACATACCAGCTGAGTTGGTGACGACGGGTATTGTCCGCAGCTTCCATGACGCGCTTCAGCAATGCCGTTTAGCTGGACTACAAGCGCACCAATGAGGTAGAGGCTGAGTTCGTGTAAAAGAATTACGGGACTCAAATGTGAATACGAACATGTAAACTTGTCGAAGGTCGGCAGCCTTTTTTTCAAAGACAGTTTCTATATTGGTTTGAACTGAACCTCAATGTAATACAATGAAGCTATTACGTTGTTGGGAGGGCTATATCATGATTTTAAAGAAAATCGACGCTCAAACAGCTAATGCAATCCAATCATTACTCCAACAACAAAATATTCACTCTACACGTATACTAATTGATTTTGAGAAAAGAATAGTAGTATCACAAGATAATGACTACTCCATTGATGATCTACTTGAAGCGGCAGGTTCTATATCGCCGGAACGGGGACAGGAACTACTGAAAGAAGTGAGCCGGTCACGTGAGGAATGGAGCTAATGTACTGCGAGTTCCCTAATTATGAAACCTTGCTTTTAATCTTCTGCAGCCTCTCCAGGCTGCTTTTTTACATCTCCCCCCCTAAATATGTTAACATAGACAAAGATGGTGGCCTCTGTAGGTGACTGGGCTTTCATCCTGCGGGCCAAAATCTCTATAAAAGGATGTAGGAACCCATGAACCTGGAAGAAGTCATGCAGGAGCTCGAAGCGCTGGGCAAGGAACGACTGAAGAAAATGTACATGTCCAACGGTGCGCATGAGCCGGTCTTCGGCGTGGCGACCGGGGAGATGAAGCCGCTCTTCAGGAAGATCAAGATTAATCAGCCGCTGGCGGAGGAGCTGTACGCCACAGGCAACTACGACGCGATGTACTTTGCCGGCATCATTGCCGATCCCAAAGCGATGACCGCGGCGGATTATGACCGGTGGATGGATGGGGCATATTTCTATATGTTGTCCGATTATGTGGTGGCCGTCACCTTGGCAGAGGCGGATATTGCGCAAGAGGTGGCCGACACGTGGATCGCAAGCGGCGATGAGCTGCGGATGTCCGGCGGGTGGAGCTGTTATTGCTGGCTGCTGGGCAATCGCAAGGACCATGAGTTTTCCGAAGAAAAGCTCGCCGGTATGCTTGAAACGGTGAAGTCCTCCATTCATGAAGCGCCGAGACGTGCGCAGATCGCGATGAACAATTTCATCTACACCGTGGCGGTATCCTATGTCCCTCTCCATGAGCGAGCGGTCGGAATTGCGAAGGAAGTCGGCCCGATCGAACTGAAGAAGGACAAAGGGAAGAGCAGCTTCCTGAACGCCATGGAAACGATCCAAAAGGCGATCGACAAGAATCAAATTGGCTTCAAACGCAAGCATGTTCGATGTTAAGCAAAGCATAACGGAGTGATGAATTGAGTACAGCAAAAGGCAAGGGCGGGACAGGCAGAGGTACGGGCAAAAAAGGCTGGAATCGTTGGCAGAAAGCCGAGAGAAAAGCCATTAATGCACCTAAGCCGTACAAGAGCAAAGGGACCAAGAAGCCGGAGGGCGCGGCAGCGGCCGTTAGCCCGAAAAGCGTAAAGTCTGAGAAATAGTGTAGTCAGAATGGAATTCGTAACATACAACAGTTTAGGGGTGGTATTCTGAGAAAGCATAAGCCAATGTCATTTGACGATTTGTTGATGGAGCTACAAGGTCAGAAAACGGTACAGGAAGATCCGAACAACGTTTCGTTGGATAAGTTATTTAATGAATCGTTCATGAGCCAGCATTCCAGCCATTCGAGCTTCGAAGCTTTTGTGGAGAAAGGCAACTTTCAAGTCAAAGTACGTGAAGATATTAATAACATTCCCGACGAGCTGTTCGATCGGCATGTCGCCCGGGAAACGGATTTTGCCGACTGGGACGCGATGCTCGCAGCAGCGACGACGGCGTACAACGGTAAGTAAGAATATTAAGCATCCCCTTTCTTGCAGAGGCGGATGCTTTTTTTTTCTACGACTGACCAATTAGCTAACAAGGTTTTCCAGCAGTCTCTGTCGAAGTTATCACTAAGAACTTTGACGGAGGTTGTTTTCTTCA
>NZ_JACHXK010000010.1 GCF_014192105.1 Paenibacillus phyllosphaerae
GTAATCAGTAGGTTGGGGGTTCAAGTCCTCTCGGCGGCACCATCCATGGAGGATTAGCGAAGTGGCCAAACGCAGCAGACTGTAAATCTGTTCTCGTCCGAGTTCGGTGGTTCGAATCCATCATCCTCCACCAGTTTTATTTTATGGCATCTAGGAATTACTGACTTATGGCTATTCGATACGAGGCCAAGCGGTATGGATATGTGCTTTACTTCCTCAAAGTAAAGAGAACGGTCCGGGATCCAGCCATTGTATGAGCCATTAGCTCAGTTGGTAGAGCACCTGACTTTTAATCAGGGTGTCGTAGGTTCGAGTCCTACACGGCTCACTTTTATTTTCATATGCGGTTGTGGTGGAATTGGCAGACACGCTATCTTGAGGGGGTAGTGCCCACCGGGTGTATGGGTTCGAGTCCCATCAACCGCACCATATTATTTTGCGGTCATGGCGGAATTGGCAGACGCGCTAGATTCAGGTTCTAGTGGTGTAACAACCGTGGAGGTTCAAGTCCTCTTGACCGCACCATTTGCGGAAGTGGCTCAGCGGTAGAGCATCGCCTTGCCAAGGCGAGGGTCGCGGGTTCGATTCCCGTCTTCCGCTCCATAAGTACGCGCCCTTAGCTCAGCTGGATAGAGCGTTTGACTACGAATCAAAAGGTCAGGAGTTCGAATCTCTTAGGGCGCGCCATTTTTTTATCGGGATGTAGCTCAGCTTGGTAGAGCACCTGGTTTGGGACCAGGGGGTCGCATGTTCAAATCGTGTCATCCCGACCATTATGTTTGCGGGTGTAGTTCAATGGTAGAACTTCAGCCTTCCAAGCTGATAGCGTGGGTTCGATTCCCATCACCCGCTCCATACATACACATTTTAACTCCTTGCTAATAGCGAGGAGTTTTTTGCATGCGTACCGTTTAAGACGTTTCGGTTGATTGCATCTCAAATAGAAAGCCGTAGTCCGCCAGATCCCGATCCGAAAGGATCCCGATTCTGCACGTCTACGGCTTTCTTGTTGCAATTCTTTATTTCTTGCGTATGGCAACAACGCTGCTGCTAGGTTCATTTTGTTGTTGCACCACTGTGAATAGGGTATCGCCCGCACCGAATGCCACCGAGGCGAGAGTCGCATTCGCTGGGGCATAGGCGAACGATTCCGCTTTGGCGAAGGTCTCGCCGGAAGGGGATAACGCATAGATCGCATTGTTACCGAATGCGGCATAAGAGCCTTCATTCAAGCGGGATGCTGGAATCGCTGTCGATAACCATAAACGGCCTGCATCATCGAATAGCGCGCTATTCGGCGAGCTGAAACCTGCTTGTCGTCCGCCTGCTGTGGTCAAGTCGGCCTCGAAAGATAAGGATGCGGCATCATCCTGCTGCTCCACGAGTCGCATAATGCTGCCGAAACCATTACCAGCTTCCGCATTGCCTGTCTGTGTGATGAAGAGGGAACCGTCCGCAGGATGCAGCGCAATGCCGGTCGCATTCTCCAAGCGTGTCGCGCCTAAAACAAGAGCAGCTTCATGGGCATTCGTGAGCACGCTTGCCTCGTCCTGCAGCATGTCGATCAAATCCTCGCGCAGCCAGGTTACGCCTGCAGGTACCTTGAACGTGCGATCTGCAAGGATTGGCGCAATCGCCGAAGCATTCAGTGCGATCCAATTGCCTTTGCCCAAATCTGCCGCATAAAGTGTACCTTCTTCAAGTAGGGAAGAATTCGCTGTTCCGTTCCCCGCATGATATTGGCCGCTGCTCACGAATTTGTAGAGCGCATGTTGTCCGCCCATATAGACGACGACCCGTCCGTTCTTGGACAGCGTGGTTACCGCATGACCATGGGCAAAACGTCCGAGCGCCGAATGCTTACGCGGTTTGAAGCTGCTGTCGGACGGATCGAACTCAGCTAGCCATCCATATGAGCTTGGGGGCATTCCGGTCTGGGCGGCTTGCGTATCATTCGTTTGTTCGCCTACAAAAGCCGTTCCCCATAATGTTGCTCCGCCCGAACCATTCGACCAAATGCCTTGCGTGACCGATGCGCCATGTACCGCTTTGCTGCCTTTCGCTTTGCCTGTCAATTGAACTCGCTCTGAGGCAGTAAGTCTGCGCGCAGCAGGATTCTCCTTGTCTAGCGACCAGGATCCGTTTGCCGTACGCTTTACTCCCATTACGGATACGCCTCTGTTGTCAGCCGCATGATTAGGAAGAGCTGTGTGATTGACCCATACGAGTCCGGTACTCGCGTCCGTGCCTGGGCGGAATCCGACATAACCGCCGCCTACACCCAATTGAGCGGTACCGCGAAGGCTGTCACCATGATGAGCCAGCACATCGATCGTGTAGCCGTCTGCTGCCAGAAGATAATCGGTTGTAACCGGTTGAAGAGCAGGGAATGGGAGGGCCGTCGGCTTAGGGGTCCAAGTCGCAGCGGATGCTTTTCCGATGAAGGAGTCTAATCCCGTTGAAGCCGCCGCGAGTGCTGCTGCTCCGGTGCCTAACATAGCCAGAAAAGAGCGGCGGCTTACTTGTTTTTGTTCTTTCATATGTTCCTCCTGATCGATTACGCACGATAGCAAATTAGTTTCTTCTAAGCTTAAAGATAGCACAACTTGAGAGGGAGGCAAAACTATTTTGTGCGAAGAAAGTTAGTGCATTAGCATGAGGAACGGTATACTATTGAACTAGCGAAATATGCGATTTATTGCCGAAAAGCCCAGTAAAACCTTCAAAGTTTCCAGGTCCATGCAACAGCGGATTATTAAGGGATTAATGGTATCTTGCAGGGTCCTAAGATGAGATTTCGATCCATAGTCCGATCTGCAATAGAGAGACTTTGATCGTTGCTGCGTTGTGCCTCTTGGCTCAACTAGGAGTGTACGTGAAGCTTAACAGCAAGCCAGGTTCAATGAGATTGAGGGATGGAGCTTCATATGTGGACAGCTGGCTGAGACTGGCTGGTTCGTCTAGCAGTTGAACGGGATGTGAGATAGCACGGCCTCCCGGAATAGTGACGTAAGCCATGAGACTCACATGGTGCTTATGGACTACACAAGCTTTGGATGATCGAAATGCAATCGGCTATCGCCCGCCTAGAGCTGAAGTCATAGCGGAACGAGTAGACAGGCCTCGGCTGAATAGCAAAACAATCATAAGTACAGCCCACGCCTCGTTACCATCGGCGAAGAGGTGTCTCAGTTGTGCCCAACGGCAAATGAGGGCGTAGTGAAGGAAATAATCGAGCACAGATCGGAAGCAGCAATCGGGTGCCGATGTGCGAACGGGATTGGAGGAAGGGAGTATGCAGCTCGTTCGGATGGATCATCCCGATGAGGAGCTTCTGTTCGGGATGTATGCTGCCGTTTACCGTCGGAGCTTTGAGCAGTGGGGACTAGGTGAGAGGGAGACGAATCAAATCCTTCAGCTGCAGTACCGGGCGAAGTCCATGTCGTATCGGAACCAGTATCCCCAGGCGATCGACTTTCTGATCGATCTCGATAACGAAGCGGCTGGGATCGCGATCGTGCATGAAGGCACAACCCTCCTGTCGCTGATCGATCTCATGGTACTCCCGCACTTCCAACGGTTAGGATTAGGCACGCAAGTCATACGTCTGTTGCAATCAGAAGCGCAGCAGCGGGACATTCCCGTCAAGCTTCATGTAGATGTTTCGAATACGAATGCTTATAACTGGTATGTCCGAATGGGATTCGAGGAAGTAAGCAGCACACTCACGCATCACGAGATGATATGGAACCCGAATGGAGATTCCCTTGGACCCTAACCATGTCTACAGGGCCACGGCATGATACCGGGAGAGAAGATAGGCGCGGCTTGTCAGAGGCTGCTAACTATACATAGAGAGGAGGAAAACAGAATTGAGTATCTCACTTCAGCAATACAAGGATGCGGTTCATACGGCGTTTCGGGTAATCGGGACCGAGCCGGCAGTTGAGCTCACGTTATCGGACGTTGTGGATTACGGGGTGGAGAGCGGCTTCGAACGGTTTACGCTCGTATATACCGGACCGCTGCAGCCATTCTTGCAGCAGCAGACGCTGGTGCTTGGACATGAGCAACTGGAAGAGGAAGCGGTGTTCATCGTTCCGATTCAGAAGGTTGACGCTGGCATTCACTATGAGGCTGTCTTTAATCGTCCAGTCGTGGAGTAGAAGGGATAATAGATGATCTTACTATGATGAGAGAGGAGGAAACAAATGGGCACTCCGTATGTAGGGGAAATACGCATGTTCGCGGGGAACTTTGCTCCCGTAGGCTGGGCATTTTGCGACGGACAGTTGTTGCCGATTTCGGAGAATGATACGTTATTCAATCTAATCGGAACAACCTATGGCGGGGATGGACAGGAGACGTTCGCACTACCGAATCTTCAAAGCAGAATTCCGATTCATATGGGTACCGGACCGGATGGAACCACCTATCAAATCGGCGAAATGGCCGGCACAGAATCCGAGACGCTATCAACGCAGCAGATTCCTGTCCATAATCACTATTTATCCGGCCGCAAGGAACAGGGAAATACGAGCAATCCATCGGGAGCTGTGCCGGCTATGTCGACACTCGCGCCGTATACCGATCCGGAAGATACGACGGTTAGCGCAAACAAGATGCACGCGCAGGCGATTCAGTCGACTGGCGGCAGCCAACCGCATAACAACCTGCAGCCGTATCTGTGCGTGAATTTTATTATCTCGCTGTATGGTATTTTTCCGCAGCCAACCTAAAGAACGAGCAGCCTAAATCAGAAAGGAGGCGATCCGAAATGTCAGAACCTTTCCTGGGGGAAATCAAGATGTTTGCTTGCAATTTTGCCCCTAAAGGATGGGCGTTGTGCAACGGTCAGTTCTTGCCGATCAATCAGAATCAAGCTCTGTTTGCATTGCTAGGCACGATGTACGGCGGCAATGGGCAGACCACCTTCGCGTTGCCGAACTTGCGCGGCAGAGTTCCGATTCATGTGGCTAACGGTTATACGCAAGGACAAGCGAGTGGGCAGACGTCGCATACGATCACGATTAGCGAACTGCCGGCGCACTTGCATGATTTAGGGGCAACCACGCAACAAACCACGGTCAAATCACCTGATGGAGCGATCTGGGCGGCGCCTGCCGTAAGCGCGTATCATGATGGAGGAGCTAATACTGTCATGTACACCGCAAATCAGTACGTAACCAATACAGGCGGCAGCCAGGCGCATAACAATATGCAGCCCTACTTGGTACTCAACTTCTGCATCGCGCTGCAAGGTATTTTCCCTTCACAAAATTAAAGGAGAATGAATGTGGATCCATTTTTAGCCGAAATTCGCATCGTCGGATTTAATTTTGCGCCCACAGGCTGGGCGTTCTGCAATGGACAGATCCTGCCTATCTCGCAGAATACGGCGCTGTTCGCTTTACTAGGAACGACGTATGGCGGCGATGGCAAATCGACGTTTGCACTCCCGAATTTTCAGGGAAGCGCGCCTATGCATCCTGGCCAAGGTCAAGGGCTCTCTCTGCGAGATCTCGGGGAGCTAGGCGGAGAAGCGTATACGTCGCTGCTGGTATCCGAAATTCCCGCGCATACCCATCAGCTTTCGTATGGGACGACCACCGTTCCGCAAGGCGATCCGACCAGCGCGCTGCCGACGGCACCGAGAGGAAGACGGGCGGGAACGCTCTACCATGTAGGCAGCCCTACGGTTGGAATGCCGGCAACGTATCCGACGGGGGGAAGCCAGCCTCACAATAACATGCAGCCTTACCTGACGATGAATTTCATCATTGCGCTGCAGGGCGTATTCCCGCCGAGGTCGTAGCGTGCGGCAAAAAGCGTAAGATAGAAATGATGCAGGAAGCGGGGAGTCGGATGGACTTCGAAGGTAGTACCGTCCAGCGGCGAAAGCTGTGGAGACGAATAACGGCGGGGGCTTTCGGCGTAGCTTTGCTGGCAGGGACCTTGTTCCAACTGCAAAATAACGAAGGCTCGGCAGCCGTTGAGACGTATACGGTTAACAATATTACGGAGCTTAGGAACGCTGTAACGCAAAGCAATCTCAGCTCCGATGTGAATACGATCAACATGGCAGCCGGTACGTATGATCTGGGCGATGAGCCGCTGGACATTACGGAGCCGGTCAACCTGATCGGTTCCGGCGGCAATGCGGAAGGGACGGCAGGCGCCACGATACTGGCAGCTTCGGACAACCGGGTGCTGAACATTAATGACGCGCTAGGCACTTTCGGCAGCATGAAGATCGCGGCACTTACCATAACGGGAGGAACCGCGCCGGACAGTCAAGTAACCACTAAGGACCCGGTTACCGGGAAGGAGACGGTTACGAAAGTTGCCAGCGATATCTATGGCGGCGGAGGCATTCTGGCAGATACGGGAAGCGGGACGCTGTCGCTCTATAACGTCGCGATTACGAATAACGCAACGGGAGACAACAGCGGCTATGGCGGCGGCCTTTATGTATCGGGTCCCAATCAAGGCGCTTTAAGTTTGGATCGGGTAACCATCGGGAGCAACATGGCCGTAGAACACGGGGGCGGCATGTTCGTGGAGGGCGATCTGTCGGTCTCGATCATACGCTCCACATTCGAGAGCAATATTGCCAAGCGCTTTACCGGCGGCGGCATTGCTTTTCTTCCGGAGACCGAATCGGGTGCGGGACCGGTCACGATCAGCGACAGTGCATTCATCGGCAACGAGGCGCAAGGAATGGATGATCTAACGCCGACCAAACAAGGCGTTGGCGGCGGCCTGGTCATCAGTGTCCCGCTCACGACGATAACGAATAGCACCTTCAGCGGCAACAAAGCGCGGGACGGGGGCGGCGGCATCATCGCGGCAGCGGCCAGTACCGGGATACCCGTGCTTAAACATGTGACGATTGCCAATAACAGCAGTTCGACCGGCAGCGGCGGCGGATTGCTACTGAATGGCGGCACGCCGCAGTTGATCAGCTCCATCGTATCGGGTAATACTGCTGCATCTGCAGCCAATGCGGATGTTGCCATCGGAGCGGGAAAAACCGCTAAACTCGATGACACGACAAGCATGAACAACGTGCTCGAGAAAGCAGCGAGCGTCTTCAAGACCGCAACGCCAGGCGGCGGCAACGTCATCGGCTTGTCGGCGAATTTGCTGCCGCTTGCGGACAACGGCGGATTCACGAAGACACATGCGCTGGGAACGAGCAGCCCGGCTCTAGCAGCCGGCGGCGCAACGGGGGTAAGTTACGATCAGCGGGGCTTCCCAAGGCTCGTGGCCGCTCAGACGGCAGCCGGGGCCTATGAAAGCTTCAGAGCTTCTATTCGTTACAACCGCACGTATAGCGGGACATTTAATTTCGGCGGAGCTTCCGGAGTCTCCATGACGAAGAAGAGCGAGACGCCATCTGGCCTTATCTCTAGTTTCCAGTTTGCGAATCCGGCGGTTACCGCCACGCCGACGACTGAACAAGCAGGCACGGCGGTCTACGAAATTTCGCTCAACCGGACGATTGCGAACGTCAACTATACGCTTAAGGGGAATTTCGAGTTGGAAGTTCGGGCAGTTCCGGACTTGACCGTATCGGTCACCCACAGCGGCAATTTCTATCAGACGCAGAAAAAAGCGGCTTATACGATAACCGTCAAGAATGAGGGAATCAAGGAGACCAGCGGAACAATTACGCTTACCAACACCTTGCCTACAGGGATGACGTTGGACTCATCCGTCGGCACGGGGTGGACATGCACGGGCTTAACGTGTACGAGCACGACGTCGATTCCGGCCAAAGGCTCCGCGGCATTAACGCTCTATGTGAATATCGCGGATAATGCGTCGGGTACGGTGATTACCAAAACCGCCGTATCCGGCGGCGGCGAGGAAACTGCGGATAACACCAATAACTCGGGTTCGGATACGCACCAAATCTATCCGATTCCGCGCATTCAGACGATTGCGGTACCTGGAAGCAAGACGTATAAGATGGGCGATGTCCTTGCATTCTCGCTCACTTACGACAGGAACGTGACCGTGACCGGCACGCCTTCGCTGCCCATCACGATCGGCGGCACGACGAAGCAGGCCGTGTATACCGGGGGCTCCGGCTCGCAGGTGTTAACATTCGCGTACACCGTCGAAGAGGGATTAACCGACGCCGATGGCATTCAGCCGGGGTCAAGCCTTGTGCTTGGAGCGGGAACCGGCATGGCCAGCGAATATGAAGCGCCGGCTCAACTCACGCTGACCTCCATGCCAACTACAGGCGGCGTTCGGGTCGATTCCGTTATTCCGCAGATCTCTTCGATCGGACTTCCGACGAATGGTACGTTCAAGGCAGGTACCCAATTGGACTTCAATGTGATGTTCAGCGAAAATGTTGCCGTGCAAGACGCGCCGACATTGACCATGGACGTTGGAGGCGAAACGGCGGAAGCCGTCTATGTGCCGAATACCGATCCAGGCGCCGATCAGAAGAAAGCGACGTTCCGTTATATCGTCCCACAAGGGCACAACGATGCGGATGGAATCGAGCTTACGGAGATTACGCTGAATTCGGGCAGCATCCGCGACGGAGCGGGCAACGACGCGAGGTTGACGCTGGCGCCGGCAAACACGAGCGGCATACGGATCGATACCGTCGCTCCAGTTATGCAATCGTTAGACGTTCCGTCCAGCAGCTCCTACAACGAGGGAGATACGTTTACTTTTACGGCCAACTATGATGAGCCCGTAACGGTAACAGGCACGCCGACGATCAAATTCGTGAGCGGCGAGACGGAACAGCAAGCGGCCTATGTATCCGGCTCAGGAACGCAAACCTTGCGTTTCACCTACACGATACAGGCTGGCGACAACGATGCGGATGGCATCGCGTTCAGCGGAGGCGAGGCAGCCATTACTTTGAATGGCGGTACGCTTCGAGACGTGGCGGGCAATGCAGCAGCGATAAAGCCGACATCTAATCCAGTCATGAACGGCGTGCTTGTGGATACGACTGTACCGCAAGTTACGGGGATTACGATTCCGTCCAAGACGTATTTGGCAGGGGATACGATCCCGATGACGGTGCAGATGAGCGAAAACGTCAACGTGAGCGGCACGCCGAAACTGAGCTTCAATCTTGGCGGCAACACGGTCGATGCTGTTTATCAGTCTGGTTCTGGCACGCAGACGCTCAGCTTCGCTTACGAGATTCCGGCTGGCAAGCAAGATGGCGACGGCATCAGCCTTGGTACGAATCTGACCTTGGCAGGAGCGACAATTACGGACATCGCAGGCAATAACGTGAACACGCTGCTGCCTGGACCAGCCGATTATCCGGAGGTCAAAGTCGATACGATCGTACCGAAGGTAACCGCCGTGACGGCGGCAGACAGCTATTACACAGCCGGCGACTTGCTGCAGTTCAAGGTGCAACTCGACGAAGCGGTGACGGTAGTAACGACAGGAGGGACGCCTTCCCTGACGTTCAAGCTGGGGACTCAATCCTTCGAGGCTCCGTATCTGTCGGGCAGCGGGACAGCGGAGTTGGTATTCGGTTATACGATTCAGCCTAATGACGCTAACGGCGCAGCGGCTGCATTCGAAGCCGGTGCCGCGATTGCGCTTAACGGCGCCGAAGTGAAAGACTTGAATGGCAATCCGGCCAATGTCGTTCTGAGTGGCATTGCCGATCTCTCCGGGGTCATAGCGGACTCGACGATTCCGACAATGACGTCCATGACGGCCAGTGCGGACAAGCCGTATATTGCCGGCGACGTGATGGAATTCCAAGTGAGCATCAGCGAACCGGTCAACATAACCGGTACGCCAAGTTTGACGCTGGTTACGGATAGCGGAGAACGGACGGCTGCCTACACGGCGGCGGCATCCAATGCATCAACCCTCGTATTCCGTTATACCGTCGTTTCAGGCGATATGGATGAAGACGGCATCGCCTTGAATGCGAACTTGGTCCTCGGCGGCGCTTCCGTGAAGGATGCTGCAGGCAACGGTATCAACGCGGCGCTGCCGAATGCGGATACGTCGGGCATGCAGATCGATACGCTCATTCCGGAAATTACCGACGTGACGTACCCGGATGCAGGTAGTTATCTGGAAGGCGACGAACTGACGTTCACGCTCGATCTGAACAAGCCGGTGGCTGTGACGACGACGAATGGCACGCCGGGCTTGAAGCTTCTGATCGGTTCCGATGAAGCTTGGGCCGTCTACACGGGCGGCAGCGGCCCGGTGAGTCAGATGACGTTTACCTATACGATTGCATCAGGCGATACGGATGACAACGGCGTGGCACCAAGCAACGCGATCGATCTCCGTGGAGCAACGGTAAAGGATACAGCCGGGAACGCGCTTGCGCTCACGCTGCCTACAGCGGTTGTACCCGCGATGATCGTCGATACGAAACGACCTGCGATTACTTCGGTGACCTCGACGGACGGAATGTATCTCGCAGGCGAAACCTTATCGTTCCAAGTAAAATTCGATGAAGCGGTCCAAGCAACGGTTACCGGAGGCAAGCCATATCTAGCCTTCAAACTGGGCGGGAACGAACTTCAGGCGGAATATGCTTCCGGCAGCGGCACGGACACGCTGACCTTCAGCTACAACGTGCAACCTGACCATGCGAACGGCGAATCCGTCAATCTGGCGGATACAACGGGCTTAGCGTTAAGCGGAGGGGTACTGCAGGATCTGAATGGTAATGCGGCTGAATTGGCTCTCCATGGCGTCAGCGGCATGAGCGGCGTCAAGGTCGACTCGACGCTTCCAAGTTTAACGGCGATCGATACGCCCGCGGATCAGATTTACAAAGCAGGCAGCCAGCTGGACTTTACGGTTACGGCGAGCGAGGCGATTACCATTGATACGATAAACGGTACTCCGTCCTTGTCGCTTACGATCGGGGAAGATACGCGCGAAGCGGTTTTCGTCTCGGCGAATGCGCTGCAGAACACGTTGCTCTTCCGCTATACCGTCGCTACTGGCGATGCGGACGCGGACGGCATTGAACTGCCAGCTCAGCTCATGCTGAACGGCGCAACGATTAAGGATACCGCGGGCAACAGCTTGCTGTTGACGGTGCCGGCTAAGGATACGTCGGGCATTCAAGTGGATACGCTCATTCCGACAATTAGCGGAGTAACCTATCCATCGGCAGGCAGCTATCTGGAAGGCGACGAACTGACGTTCACGCTCGACTTAAACAAGCCGTTGGTCGTGACGACGACAGGTGGTACGCCTGCACTGAAACTTCAGATCGGTTCAAGTGAAGAGTGGGCCGTCTACACGGGCGGCAGCGGCTCGTTGAATCAAATGACGTTCACCTACACGATTGCCTCAGGCGATACGGACGAAGATGGCGTGGTACCAAGCAACGCAATCGAACTTCGCGGAGCAACGGCGGCAGATGCAGCTGGCAACTCGCTTGTGCTGACGCTGCCGACAGCGGCTGTACCAACGATGATCGTCGACACGAAAGTGCCTGCTATCACCTCGGTAACGGCGACTGACGGATTCTATCGCGCAGGGGACAAGCTATCGTTCCAAGTGAAATTCGATGAAGCGATCCAAGCGACGACTACCGGAGGCAAGCCATATCTGGCCTTCAAGCTTGGCGGGAACGAACGCACAGCCGAGTATGTTTCCGGCAGCGGCACGGACACGCTGACGTTCAGCTACGTCGTGCTGATGAACGACGCGAACGGCGAATCGGTCAGTCTGGCCGACACGACGGTCGTGGCATTAGCAGGAGGAACGCTGCAAGATCTGAATGGCAATGCGGCTGAATTGGATCTCCACGGCGTCAGCAGCATGAGCGGCGTTAAAGTCGATGCGACGCTTCCAAGTTTAACGGCGATCGACACGCCTTCGGATGAGATCTACAAAGCAGGCAGCCAGTTGGACTTTACGGTTACGGCCAGCGAGGCGATTGCCATCGATATGACGAATGGTACTCCGTCCTTGTTGCTCACGGTCGGGGAAGATACGCGCGAAGCGGTATTCGTCTCGGCGAATGCGCTGCAGAACACTTTGCTCTTCCGCTACACCGTTGCCCCTGGCGATGCGGACGCGGATGGCATTGAACTGCCGGTTCAGCTCACACTGAACGGCGCAATAATTAAGGACACCGCTGGCAACAGCCTTCTGTTGACGGTGCCGGCTAAGGATACATCGGGTATTCAGGTCGATACGCTCATTCCGGAAATTACCGGCGTGACGTACCCGGATGCAGGCAGCTATTTGGAAGGCGACGAACTGACGTTCACGCTCAATCTGAACAAGCCAGTGGTTGTAACGACGACAGGCGGTACACCGGCATTGAAGCTCCAGATCGGAACCGAGGAAGAATGGGCTGTCTACTCGGGCGGAAGCGGCTCTGTGAATCAAATGACGTTCACCTACACGATTGCATCAGGCGATACGGACGAAGATGGCGTTGTACCAAGCAACGCGATCGAACTTCGCGGAGCAACGGCGGCAGACGCAGCGGGCAACTCGCTTGTGCTGACGCTGCCGACAACGGCTGTACCGACGATGATCGTCGATACGAAAGTGCCTGCTATTATCTCGGTAACGGCGATTGACGGATTCTATCGCGCAGGCGACACGTTATCGTTCCAAGTGAAATTCGATGAAGCGATCCAAGCGACGACTACCGGAGGCAAGCCATATCTGGCCTTCAAGCTTGGCGGGAACGAACTTCAGGCGGAATATGCCTCCGGCAGCGGCACGGATACGCTGACCTTTAGCTACGTCGTGCTGATGAATGACGCAAACGGAGAATCGGTCAGTCTGGCCGACACGACGGGCGTGGCATTAGGAGGAGGCACGCTGGAAGATCTGGATGGCAATGCGGCTGAATTGGCTCTCCATGCCGTCAGCAGCATGAGCGGCGTTAAAGTCGATGCGACGCTTCCAAGTTTAACGGCGATCGACACGCCTGCGGACGAGATCTACAAAGCAGGCAGTCAGTTAGACTTTACGGTTACGGCCAGCGAGGCGATTGCCATCGATACGACGAACGGTACTCCGTCCTTGGCGCTCACGATCGGGGAAGAAATGCGCGAAGCGGTATTCGTCTCGGCGAATGCGCTGCAGAACACCTTGCTCTTCCGCTATACCGTCGCTACTGGCGATGCGGACGCGGATGGCATTGAACTACCGGCTCAGCTCACCCTGAACGGCGCAACGATGAAGGATGCAGCGGGCAACAGCTCTCTGTTGACGATGCCGGCTAAGGATACATCGGGTATTCAGGTGGATACGCTCATTCCGACAATTAGCGGAGTAACCTATCCAACGGCAGGCAGCTATTTGGAAGGCGACGAACTGACGTTCACGCTCAATCTGAACAAGCCAGTGGTTGTAACGACGACAGGCGGTACACCGGCATTGAAGCTCCAGATCGGCACCGAGGAAGAGTGGGCCGTCTACACGGGCGGCAGCGGTTCGGTGAATCAAATGACGTTCACCTACACGATTGCTCCAGGCGATACGGACGAAGATGGCGTGGCACCAAGCAACGCGATCGAACTTCGCGGAGCAACGGCGGCAGACGCAGCGGGCAACTCGCTCGTGCTGACGCTGCCGACAGCGGTTGTACCAACGATGATCGTCGACACGAAAGTGCCTGCGATTAGCACGGTAACGGCGACTGACGGATTCTATCGGGCAGGCGACACGTTATCGTTCCAAGTGAAATTCGATGAACCGATCCAAGCGACGACTACCGGAGGCAAGCCGTATCTGGCCTTCAAGCTTGGCGGGAACGAACGCACAGCCGAGTATGTTTCCGGCAGCGGCACGGACACGCTGACGTTCAGCTACGTCGTAACGGCTAGCGATGCGAACGGCGAGCCGGTCGATCTATCCGGTACGCAAGCGCTTGTCTTAAGCGGCGGCTTGCTGGCGGACGTGAACGGCAACCCTGCGCAACTGGCGCTGAATGGCGTCGATAACATGGCAGCCGTAATCGTGGATGCGGTGAAACCGACGATCGATCTGCTCGACGTTCCGGCATCGAAGACTTACAAGGCCGGCGATCAACTGGACTTCACGGTTACAACAAGCGAATCGGTAACAGTGGAAGGAACATCGGGAACGCCATCGATCGTCCTGCAAATCGGGGAGAACGTTCGCGAGGCCATGCTTGTTTCGGAAGACGCTTCGAAAAACGAGCTGCTCTTCCGCTACACGGTAACGAGCGGCGATTCGGATCTGGACGGGATCGCGTTATCCTCGAACCAGATTCAGTTGAATGATGCGGTTATCACGGATGCTGCGGGCAACTCGGCGGTACTCGCCTTGCCGGTTGTTGATGTATCGGGTATTAAGCTCGATACGAACGTACCGGGACTGACGAACGTAATCTGGCCGGAGTCCGGCAACTATCGGGAAGGTCAGAACCTCGCGTTAACCGTTAAAGTGAACAAAGCGGTCACAGTCAACGGCACGCCAAACCTTACGCTGCAGATTGGCGAGGATGTGGCGGAAGCCGAGTACACCGGGGATTCCAGCGAAACGGACACCTTGACGTTCGCATACACGATTGCGGACGGGGTGAATGATTCCGACGGAATCGAGCTGACGCAGCTGAGCCTGCAAGGGGCTTCGATTCAGGACCATGCCGGCAATGAGCTGGTGCTTACGCTGCCAGCGGCTTCAACGCCTTCCGTCGTGAAGATCGATACGGAAGCGCCGAGCACACCGGTCGTTGCGATGGATGACGATACGCTGTTCCAAACGGCTGTGGTGACGGTAAACGGGGAAGCGGAAGCAGGAACCGTGCTGAGCGTAACGGCAACGCTGGAACCAGCGGGCACGGAAGCGGCTGCCCAGACGGTAACGGTTGGCGAAGACGGCCATTGGTCGGTTACGCTAAGCGGCTTATCGGAAGGCGAATACGCGCTGAAGGCAGTTGCAACGGATGCGTCCGGCAACAGCAGCGAGACGAGAACGGTACAATTTGCGATCGTTCCTGTGCTTTCCCTCGATGCGGCGTCATACCAGATCGTTCGCGGCAAGACGAGAGCGCTTGTCCTGACGGCAACGTATCTCGACGGAACGAAGAAGGATATTACGGCTGACGCGGTATTCACATTCGATCAGCCGTCGATAGCGGCCATGGAAGGCACTAGCATTAAAGGGCTCCAGACAGGTACGGCGATCATGAAAGCGGAATGGTCCGGTCAGTCGATTACGGCGGCCATTAAGGTCACTTCGCCTCCGGTTGCGGGCAATGTGACCGATACGTTGGATCTGCCGCTGCTTTTGGGAGCTGAAGGGCTTGCGTACACCGTAAACCTGGACGAAATCAAAGCGGGCGAGCTCAAAATCAACATTGCTTCCGGCGAACCGCTGGAGCTGGCTCTCGACATGGCTACGCTCAATAAGCTGCTGGAGCTGAACGGCAATCTGAATCTGGAGCTTCGAACAGGTTCGAACTCGATTCGCCTGTCACTGCCGAATGTGCTCGCTCAAGCGAAGAAGCTGGCGGGAGAAAACATCGACAATCTGCAGATCGGGGTTATAGCTCCGGGTGCGGAGGAATCGGCAGCGGTATCCGAAGCGCTCGCCAAGCTGGGAGCGACATCGCCGGCTGATCCGGCAAGCTTCACCGTTCAAGTGGAGAACACGGATGGCAAGTCGTTCGAACTGTCTTCCTTCGGCGAGTATGTAACGAGGACGATCGGAGCGGGTACGGAAAAACCGGCGTCCGGCGCGATTGCGGTACGTCTGGATCCGGAGACCGGCGAATTTAGTTTCGTTCCGACATCCGCTTTCCGCGAGGAGGACGGCGTCTGGGTTGCTGAGCTGAAAGACCGCTCTACCGGGGTCTATCTGATCCTGGAAGATCCGACTACCTTCCCGGATGTCCAAGGCCATTGGGCCGCGGATTCGATTGAACTGCTCGCTTCGATGCAGATCATTAAAGGCAAGGACGACAACCAGTTCGACCCAACAGGCTCGATCACGCGAGCCGAATTCGCAGCATTGCTGACCCGTATTCTCGCCATCGGCGGGGAGACAGGGAATGCGAAGTTCGGCGACATCAACGGCGGCAGCTGGTATGCCGATGATGTATCTGCTGCTGCTCAAGCGG
The DNA here is from genome assembly GCF_014192105.1 of Paenibacillus phyllosphaerae. GTDB lineage: Bacteria > Bacillota > Bacilli > Paenibacillales > Paenibacillaceae > Paenibacillus_Z > Paenibacillus_Z phyllosphaerae. The sequence continues at coordinate 16,097 of NZ_JACHXK010000010.1, forward strand.
GTATTATTACCGGGTATTCGGATGGTTCCTTCCGTCCGGGTGCGGTAGTGACCCGTCAAGAGATGGCGGTCATGATTATGCGGGCTGCCGAGTTCATCGGCGTCTCGCATGCCGAGGGAGCGGCAAGCGAGACCTTCAAGGATCAAGGAAGCATTCCGGCATGGGCGCAGCAAGCCATTCAGCAGGCTTCCGCATTGGGATTGGTTCAAGGCAATGAAGCGGGCGAGTTCAGCCCTGCGAGCCAATCGTCACGCGCAGAAGCGGCGGTCATGCTGCTCCGCCTCATGCAGGCAGCTCAAATTTCACCATGGTAAGAGACATGCCGTAGAATATGGCAACTTAGGCAGTCCAGGCGCACTCGCGCTTGGGCTGCTTTTTTTCTATCCAAAGGGTAAAATTCCCTGTTCGTAATACTTCCGCCATGTTGCTCGCGCGCGAGATCCGGCATGATAGAGAAGCATCGAATGGAAGCATGCGCCTGACCGGGCCGGGATGTCCGATTCATCCGGCAGTGCGGGTCCACGCTGTGGGCTCGTATGCTGCACGCGTATGTTCGTCGATGCGCCAATTTGGGGCGTATGCCCCGTCGCTGTGGAGCGATTAACTGACAAAGCTGCCGATTACACCTCGGCACTATTCCAAGAGAGCGAAAGCAGACAATCCTTCTGGCTTGCCCAAGAGGGCAGGCCGCCGGCGCAAGGCTTTGCAGCCAGGCAGATACCGGATGCCCGTCGTTTGCCGATTACGAACCTGTTGCTGCCTAACGTGTTATCTCTGCTGAAAGTGAGCAGGCAGAATACGCGAGGATGGCAAGGGTATCGCTAAGTAAACGCGAGACGTTCTCAAGCATGGCTCCGCCATTGCCGCCGGAAGGATTGCTGCAAGTAGCAGCGGCGAAGATTACGCCAAAAGGGAGAGATTACCTATGTATACGAACATCATCATTCAAGCGGACGAGCGAGGCTTGTTATTCGAGAAAGGCCAATATAAGAAAGTACTGCCGCCAGGGAGCTACCGGATCTGGAAGCTGCGCAGCCAGACGGTGACGGTGGTTAAGGTGACCGAACCATTCGAGGTAAAAGGCATGGAGCTGCCGTTGTTCCTGCAGGACCGGAACCTTACGCGGGAACTGGAGGTCGTGGAGGTCAGCGACCACGAATTGGCGCTGCACTATATCGACGGCAAGTTCCATCGCTTGCTGACCGCCGGGCGCTATGCGTTCTGGACCGTTCTGCAGCGGCATCATGTCGTCCGGGCGGATCTGCGCAATCCGGAGCTCGGCCCTGAGATCGATAAGGCGATCATTCCGCGGCTTCATGCGTATATATCGGTACTTGATGTGGCCAGCTACGAACGTGGCTACTTGTATTACAATCACGTGCTGCAGCGGGAGCTAATGCCCGGGAAATATTATTTTTGGCGTACGGGTGCCGTTCAGCCGGTCGTGAAGACGATCGACCTGCGGCAGCAGCAGTTGGATCTGAACGGCCAGGAGATGATGACCGAGGATAAAATCACGCTGCGGCTGAATTTTGTCTGCCAATATCGGATCGTCGATCCGATGCGTTCGCTCGAAATGAAGGCGTTCGAGGAGCAAATCTACATTCAGCTGCAGTTGGTGCTGCGCGAATATGTCGGGACGCTGAAGCTGGATGAGCTGCTGCGGAGCAAGCAGGAGGTGGCGGCGTTCGTGTTGGAGCGGCTGAACGCGAAGAGCGAGGAATACGGCATTTCGTTCCGTTCGGCTGGCGTGAAGGATATTATCCTGCCTGGCGAGATCCGGGACATTCTCAACACGGTGCTGCTCGCGGAGAAAAAAGCGCAGGCGACGCTCATCACCCGCCGCGAGGAAACCGCTTCGACGCGGAGCCTGCTCAATACCGCCAAGCTGATGGACGAGAACAAGACGTTGTACCGCCTGAAGGAGCTGGAATTCCTCGAAAAAATATGCGAGAAGATCGGCACGATCTCGCTCTCCGGGGGCTCGAATCTGCTGGAGCGGTTGAACACGCTGCTCGGCGCAAGCGCGGTGGAAGCAACCAAAGAGGCGTAACGCCGGCACGAGCGACTTAAGTGGGCAAGAATCGTTATAACGATTCTTGCCCATTGACGCTGCAAGGGTGCTGCACGTAAGATAAGACTAACAAATCGAAGGGAGGCCAACAAAATGATGGCAATTGTAGCGAACGTTAACCAATTGAATACAACAGCCCATTTCTTTGGTCTCCACGGACTTTCTGCCTTTTAGCGCACCTATACCAATCGCATGCCTGTTGGCAGCGGCGATGGAAGCGGCGCAAAGCGCAGCGATAAGCCACGGACTTGAGAATGTCCGTGGCTTTTTTGCGCGCTTTTTTAGCATCAGAGTTGACGTGGAGACTTTAAGAGGAGGTTGTTGCAGGTGAGGATGACGCTCAGTAATCGGTTGAAAACCCAAGCGAGAACGGATAACAGAAAGAGGTTTTATGAACATGGAACAAACGTATTATCGGCAGGTGCAGCTGCCTTCGGGAGTCGTGCACGTCTACGCCGGCGATGAGATCTTTAATGGCCTGAATCATCAGGTGTTCACGATGGCCGGCAACAATTTGCAAATTCCGAATCAAACCTATATGAGCTACACCCCTGACGTCCATGTCGGCGTCGGCACTTGTATCGGAACGACGGCGGTGTGGGAAGCCGAGAGCGGCTATGTGTCCCCGTCGATCGTCGGCAGCGATATCGGCTGCGGCATGCGGGTTCATCTGACGAACCTGCGCAAGGAGGATGTGCGGGATGTGAAACTGCGGCGCAAGCTGGTGAAGACGATCGAGAAATATTTGCCGGTCGAGGAGCATGCGCGCGGGCACTTCTCGGATATCCGGCTGGAGCAGATCGTCACGAAGGGTCTGCACGGCTTGCCGAAAAAATACATTCCGGACGGCTATACGCCGCGCAAAGCGACGTCGCTGACGCATGTGGAACGGAGCAAGTTTTATCTCGACGAAGAGGTGCTGAATAAGTTCCCCGACATCATCTGGCACCGGTCGCACCGGCAGTTGGGGACGCTCGGAGGCGGCAACCATTTCGTCGAGCTGCAGGTCATTGAGATCGCGGAAGAGAGCCGGGCCATTGCCGAAAGCTGGGGACTGTTCGACGGGCAGGTCGCGGTGATGATTCACTCCGGCTCGCGGGCCTGGGGCGGCGCGGTCAGCACGTATTGCACGAGCGATATGGCCAAGGTGATGCGGCAGGAAGGGTACGGGACGGCGGATCCGAAGCTGGTCTATGCGCGGCTTGATCATCCGGTGGCGTACCAGTACGTGAACTTGATGTACAGCGCGCTGAACTACGCGGTCGTGAATCGCCATCTGATCGCCTATGCGGTACGCGAAGCATGCAAGGACGTGTTCGGCAGCAAGTTCGAGACGAAGACGCTGTATGACCTGATGCACAATTACGCATGGGAAGAGAAGCATGGGGACAACGCGTATTTCGTCCATCGCAAAGGCGCGACGCGGGCGCTCCCGAAAGACCATCCCGACAATCCGGCGCCGTATCTGGCAACGGGGCATCCCGCGCTTATCCCCGGCTCCATGGGGACCGCCTCGTATATTATGGTCGGGGACCAGGGCGGCGCGGACAATTATTACTCCATCTGTCACGGGGCAGGTCGGATTCGTTCCCGCAGCGCAACGAAGCGATTGGTGACGGTCGAAGAATTCGCGCAGGCGCTGCGGGTCGGGACGGACGAGGAGATCGTCGTCAACCAACGGTCGCTGGAGACGATCGTGGACGAATCGCCGCAAGCCTACAAGGACGTGGATCAAATTATCGACAGTGTCGTCGGTGCAGGGCTCGCTCAGGTCGTAGCTAAGTGCAAGCCGCTGGCCACCGTGAAAGGAGCTTCATGATTAAGCCGGTTAACCTTCAAGGGGATCAAATAATAACGCATGTGATCAGCGCAGAGGAGAGCAGCGACCGGACCTTATTCGTCATGCAGAACTTCAGCATCGCCATCAGCCGGATGAAACGGCTGTTGGAAGCGGGCGAAGGCTGGCAGTATGAGCTGTACACCAGCGAAAGCAATATCGACGATTGCTGGGACATGGTCGAGCAGGATCTGCTCAAAGGGAGCGATCGGATCGAGGTCGTCGCTCAAATCTATGAGTTCCTCGAATCCCGCTCGTTCTCGCTGCTGCAAGAGAATGTCCCTTTCTACACGAGTAAGACGAACCATCTGTTTCTGTACCCGCAATGGGGTACCGCGCTGGCGAGGGTTCCGGTCATGCGCCGGTACGGCATCGATCACGAGGACGTGATCTTCGCCGTGGACGATCAGCTGCTGAAGGAGTTTCTGGCGGATATGAAGCGGCGCCGCAGGGCGCTCGACCGCGAGCAGGTGACCGTGTTTACGGATGGGCATGATGGAACGCAGCGCAAGCTGGAACCGATCACGGTGATGGTGGAGCGGGAGGAGGTCCTGATGGCTTCCGAGGTCAAACATGACATCTTCCGCTCGATCGACCGGTTCTTCGAGGAGGATCGGAGTTTCTTCGAGACATTCAACATCCCCTACAAGCGGGGGATCTTATTATATGGCAAACCCGGCAACGGGAAGACGACGCTGGTGAAATCGATCGCCGGCAGCGTCAAGGCGCCAGTCGCGTACTGGCAAATTACCGAACATACGTGCAGCGATACGATTGAAGAGGTGTTCGAGGCGGCCGCGGCGATGGCCCCGATGGTCCTGGTCGTGGAGGACATCGATTCGATGCCGGAGCGTGCACGCTCGTATTTTCTCAATACGCTCGACGGGGCGACGTCGAAGGAAGGCATTTTTCTCATCGGGACGACGAACTATCCGGAGAAGATCGATCCGGCGCTCATGAACCGTGCCGGCCGATTCGACCGTGCCTACGAGATCAAGCTGCCGGATGTGGGGCAACGCGGCGAATATTTGCATCGCAAAGGGATGCCGAAGCTGCTGGAGGTTGGAGAGCTAGAGGAACTAGCGCGGCTGACCGAAGGGTTTTCTTTTGCCCAACTCAATGAGCTGTACGTGTCGGCGGCAATGGAATGGTACGAAGAGCGGACATTGAACGTACCGCGTCTGGTGAGCCGGTTGAAGGCGGATCTGCACAAGGGACGGACGCAGGAGTGGTTCCAGGATCAGACCGGCGGCCGGGTCGGCTTTGCGGCCATCTAGGCGAGAATGAGATGTGCTACAGATGGAATAAGTATAGATGAAGAGGTGTAATTCAAGTGTCAATCTTACGATGGAGCGAAGAAACATGGCCTTCGTTCATGATACATGGCGAAACATGCGCCAACCAGGAAAACGGCTATCAGGCCGTGAAGCCAGCAAGCGAGGGCGAGCAGATTAATGACGTAAGGCTATCAGTTGGAACCGCGGGTAAAGAGGCAGGTGCCTATGCGGGGCGCATTATAATGGATTAGAATGACGCTGCCGAAAGGCGGCGTTTTTTTGTCCAAAGCGTTGCCGTCTCGTTCGTGTAGAGCCGGTACTATCCTGATCGCCATAGGCGTAATGAGCATTCTCGCATTTCTTTATGTGCTGCTATCTTTTCAACTCGCATATCGTCTGTAAGCTTGACTGGTGCAGATTGCTAAGAAACATTGCAGCCCGTGAACATTTCTGCGAACGGATCTGACGAAGTATGTTATTATAGTAAACACTTAAGCACTACACTATTTCAGTAGAAAAGAATGTGATAGCCGTGGCGCAATCGCAAGTACGGGTTCGAACCCACCGATGGTTGGACAAATATTTGTCCGGCGCCTCGATGGATTATAGAAAAGTGATCGCGCTATTCCTTCCGATCTTGATCGATCAGGCGTTTATCATCGGGCTGAATCTGGTGAATACCGCGATGATCAGCTCTTCGGGCGTAGCGGCGGTCAGCGCCGTCAGTACCGTGGATTCGCTGAACGTGTTCCTGGTGAACGTGTTCGTCGCCATCGCTACGGGCGGAACCGTCATTGTTGCCCAGTACAAGGGGAGCGGCAATGATTCCATGGTGTCCAAGGCGGCAGGTGCGAGCATCGCGGCCGTATCCTTGTGCGCGTTAGGGATCGGACTGCTAGTGATGGCATTGCATGGTCCGCTGCTCAGGCTGCTCTTAGGTTCTGCTCCCTCGGACGTGATGGATAACGCGAGGGTGTACTTGATCGGCAGCTGTACGTCGTTCCTGGGGATCGGCATCGTACAGGCGGTCAGCGCCGTGATGCGGGGAATCGGGAAATCGCGGGTATCTCTGTTCTTATCTTTAATTATGAATGTGTCCTATGTGCTCTTGAACGTCATCTTGATTACGCTCATGGATATGGGCGTGCTGGGCATGACGATCGCGGTGAACGTGGCCCGGTTCGGTGCGGCGATCTGCGCGGTCTTGTATATCTTGAAGTGGGACGTCTCGCTGCATCTGCGTCTGGCGGAGCTGTTCCATGTGCAATGGGTCATGTTGAAAAAGATTATGACGATCGGCCTTCCGTTCGCGGCCGAGCAGATGTTCTTCAACGGCGGCAAAATGCTGACGCAGGTGTTCATCGTCAGCCTGGGCACCTATGCGATCGCCACGAATGCGATCAGCGGCACGATCGCGATGGTGTACCAGATACCGGCCGTCGCCATGTCGATCACCTTGGTCACGGTCGTCGGCCAATGCATCGGGGCGAAGAATATCGAGGATGCGCGGAAGTTCATCCGCTCGTTCCTATGGCTGGGCACGTATTCGTTCATCCTCATGACGATCATACTGCTGCCGCTGTTCCATCCGATGGTCAGTCTGTTCAATCCGCCGGAAGAAATCGTGGACGATATCTTCTGGGTGGTGCTGATCAACGCCATTGCGCAGATTCCGTTATGGTCGATCAGTTTCATCCTGCCTTCGGGTCTGCGGGCAGCCGGCGACTCGCGCTTTACCTCGATCACGTCGATGCTGTCGATGTGGCTGTTCCGGATCGTACTCGGGTACGTGCTCGGCATTACGCTCGGTTACGGCATCATCGGCGTATGGTTCGCGATGAACAGCGAATGGGGCGTGCGAGGAGCATTATTCCTCTGGCGATACAGAGGGAAGAAGTGGTACGCGCATAAATTGGTGTAACGATACGAGGAGCGGTTTCCCGGGTGGGCATCCGCTCCTTCTTTTGTCCCCAAAATGTATGTTAAGGCAGATACAGGAAACAGTAAGAGTGGAGGTGCGAAGACGTGGATAAAGGACAAGCGCAACATTTCGAACAGATCAGGCAAGCTAAAATTGAAGAATCCCAAACCATTCAAGACTACTGGCTTCAACATTCCAATATGGGAACGTGGCAATTCTGGCTGCTTGCCACGCTGTTCCTCGTTCCCCTAGCTGTGCTCCTATGGAAGATGGATCGGCGCAAGGCATTCCTGCTCGGCTTCTTCGGATTAAATGTTCATATCTGGTTCAGTTATATCGATACATACGGAGTCGAGCATGGTGCGTGGGGATATCCGTTCAAAATCATGCCGTACTTGCCGGAAAGCATTACGCTTGATACCTCGTTGGTACCCGTCTCGTTCATGCTGCTCTACCAATGGTGTCTCCATAGGAGATGGAATTTCTATTGGTGCGGTGCGGGACTATGTGCGGCGTACGCATTTGGCCTCAAACCGATTTTCGTGCAAATGGACTTGTTCCGCATGTATAAGGGGATGAACTTCTTCTACTTGTATCTGCTCTATTTGCTTGTGTTTGCGCTTGCGATCGGCTTCACTGCATTATTCATCGCTTTGAATAAACATGGCAATAACGAAGCGGGTAATGATTCTTGGATCGTGAAACTGCCGGGACGAAATTCATTCCGCGTCAAAACGAAACAACGATAGCGGCCACAACAGCAGCTCACAACGGTAGTTCACGACTTGCGCTTCAAGTCTTGGATTACCGTTTTTTTGTAACCGTAACATGTACTGGTCGATAAGCGGATTTCCTGCTGCATGTGGTTTGCAATCCCGTTGTCCATGCGAGTAAGATGTGGGGTAGAAGTTAGGAATCCTGCATGTAATTAGGACATGCAGAGGAAGCAAGGTGAAGAAGATGAAAGTTAGAATTGGGTTTCGAACGATGAAGACGGCGATCGGGGTGACGCTCTCGATTCTGATCGCGCAGTCGCTGGGGCTCGACTATTTCTCCGCGGCCGGCATACTGACGCTGCTCTGTATCCAGAAGTCGCGCAAGCAGTCGTATTCGGCGGCCATAAGCCGCGCGATGGCGTGCGTGAGCGGGTTATTCTACTCCAGCTTGTTATTCGAGGTTATCGGCTATTATCCATATACGTTCCTGTTGCTGCTGCTGTCGTTTATCCCGTTCTGCGTCTGGCTCGGCATCCAAGAGGGGATTGCGAGCAGCATCGTCATCGTGATGCATGTGTATATGCATCGCGAACTGTCGGACGCTTTCTTCCTCAACGAGGTGTTGGTCGTCGCGATCGGCCTTGGGGTTGCGCTCGTCATTAACTGGTATATGCCAAGCATCGATAAGGAGATGAACGGTTACCGGCGCGAGATCGATCGGCTCATTACGCAGATTCTGCACGAGATTGCGCAATATCTGCGGAACAGGGATACGCTGTGGGACGGGAAAGAAGTGCTGGAGCTTAACGATAAGTTGACCAAAGCGCGGCGGATTGCGCTGCTCGACGCGGAGAACAGCCGCGGCGGCAAAAAAGGAAGCAGCTATGCCCAACATTTCGAGGCCAAGCAGCGGCAGTTCGAGCTGATCGAACGGATGCTGCCGTTCGTGCCCCGGATTAATGCGCCGATGGAGCAGGGGGCAAGGATCGGGGAGTTCATTGAGCTGGTGAGCTCGAATTTGGATAATCAGAGCCAGGCGGAGCATTACCATGAGATGCTGCGCGGCATCCGTGAATACCACAAGCTGCTGCCGCTGCCCGAATCGCGGGAAGAGTTCGAGAACAGAGCCAATCTGTTCGCATTCGCCAATGAGCTCGAACGCTTCGTCGATACGATCCGCAGCGGCAGCAAGTGGGAGGAGGCGAACGCAGCGGTTATTCGGCTGCGGAGGCGTTCCTCGGAATCAAAGTAAAGTCGTCATAATGGAACCCTGGCGCGACGACGCAGGAGACGAACACCGGCTCCTCGCCCAGCGGTTCCGCTTTCTGCCAGACGCCGGCGGGGATCAGCACTTGCGGCAGTTGTCCGCTTGCGATATCGAGGCCCAGAATGAATTCCTCCCCGTCCTCAGGCGAATCGCCGGAACCGCCCAGCGTCAGGCGCAGCGGGCTGCCGGAATGGTAGAGCCACAGCTCGTCCGACAGAACGACGTGCCAATCGGAGGTCTCGTCTTCATGCAGCAAGAAGTAGATCGACGTTGCGGCAGGGCGGGGACCGGAATATTTGCCTCCCAGCACCTCTTTGGAAATTTGGAAATTCGCTTTCCACAGCTCTTTGTACCAACCGCCCTCGACATGGGGATGCAGGCCAAGCTGCTCGATCAATGGGGAACGCTTCGGCGTTGTCATGCTCTCATTCTCTCCTCTTCCACAACATTAACGTGCTATCTTGTAACGATAGTGAAAAAAAAGCGGAATTGCAACCCCGGAAGGCTAAGAGGCCGTACCGTCCCCGATCGCTTCCGGCGTGTGCGCATCCGCTAAACTCGCTTCTTCCAGGCCGGATTCGGCCGTCCCATCTGCTTCACTCACGACACCATACCGCGCCAGCGCCTTCGTCGCAGACTCATACATGCGCTGTTGGAAGTAGGCGCCTTCCACCACCTTCACCCGCATGCCGAGAAAACGGATTTTGGACCGCAAATAATCGTTCTCGTCTGCCGGAAAATTGAGCGTAATCCGGTACGTATCTGCCGCATCGTTGTAGGCGACATCCTTATCAAAGCAAGAGAAGGCGTATAGAATCCGGGACAACTCCTTGTTATACGCCGGAACGACTTCAACCGTTACCTGCTCTTTGCGCACATGCTGCATGACGGCAAGACGTTTCATGACCGCAATGGCGGTTCGGGGCGGCACGGTCATCGGCTCGACTTCGATAATGTTGGCAAGCTTCGTGGCCATCCACGAACGGCGCCGTAAGTGATACCAGAGCACATACCACTCGCGCTTCACCATCGAATATTCGAGCTGGTAAGGGAAGCCGCGCTCATGGCGCTGCACGCGCCCGTTGCGCAGCCGGAAGGTGAGCCGGAAGCCGGATTGCCCGGACAGCATTCGCCTCAGAACGCGCAGCAGCGGGTGATAGACCTGCACCTCCGCGCTGCGGGCCTTCTCCTGCAGCGCCGGAGCCGTATCGAGCGCCCCGTCGTCGCCTGCCAGCAAGGCGATCAGCTTCCTGTGCGTCTCCGGGTCAAGCGCGTCTGCCGCAGCCGGATGGTGCAGCATCGTGCGGAGCCAGGCGCGCTCGTGGCGGGTGAGGGCGATCGCGCCGGCATCCCGGATGCGGGAGAGCACCTGATAGTTGAACACTTTCTCAAATAGGCTCATAGTAGCGCTGAATCTCCTTCCATTCGGCGATGAATTCCTGCCGTAGACGTTCGGGCTCCAGCACCTCGCAGCTCGATCCGAAGCTGCGCAGCCAAGGCTTGATTTCGGTCATGCCGTTCACCGTGATCTCGTAGACGAACGAGTGGTCGTCTTCCTCCGTAATGAGTCCCCATTGCCCCTGCAGCAGCACACGCTCCTTCACGAAATTCGAGCGTGCCTCCTCGGGATTGTAGAACCGTGCCCGGATCTTGACCGGATAACTCGTATCGACGAGCCAGCTCAGCTTGGTCTTCGCATCGAGAACCGCAAGCCTGCGGGCGAATTCCTCCTCGCTGACCGGTTCGCCTTCTTCGAGCTGGGTCATCCCTTCGAGCCGAAATTTGGCGACCTGCTGCTTGGCGGTCTGGCCGAGCAAATACCACCGTCCGTACTGATGGTCGTAGACGACGCGAAGCGGGAGCATCTGTACCCGAGCGCCTTCGCTTTCCCGCGAGAAGACCGGATTCGTATGCTGCGCGGCGTAGGACTTGCCGGCCTTCGGCGAGTAGTACACGAACCGGATGATCCGCCGCTCCGCGATCGCCGCCAGCAGCGGGTGCAGATGCGCTTCGTCGAGAATGCGGGAGTAATAGTGGTATTTGTAACGGAACGCTTCGTTCTTGGCCGGGTCAATCCCGCGCGTCCGCAGCGTCTGCTTCAAGCTGTCGCGGAGCAAATACCCTTGCACGGACGGCACCTGCGTACCTGCCATCACGTCGACGAAATCGTACAGATGGAGCAGCTCCTCATCCGTCAGCTGCGTGACGAGGTCGTTGTGCAGCCTGTAACGGTAAGGTCTTCCGCCCGGTTCTCGCAGAATGACGCCCACTTCCTCCAGATACTTGAGATCGCTGCGCAGCGTCTTCTCGTCGGGCAGCGCGGCCTCCGGCGGCATGGAGGCGACGCAATGATCAAGCAGCTCCATCGCGGTTAGCGTCTGGTCCTGCAGAGCGGCGATGAGGAGCGACAGGCGGAAGCTCTCCGATTCCTTCACGGACTTGGCCCGATACAGGAACAAGAGCAGCGGATCGGTCGCTTCATAGTAGTTGTAGCGAAGGGATTCGGCCAGCTCTTGCCCGTTCTCGGAAGGCAGTTCCTCGGACACGGTGCTGCGGATCGACTTCAGCCGGCGAATTGTCTTGTCATAGGTATGGACGGAGATGCCGAGCCGCTCGGCAAACTGCTGGCGGTTATAAGCGCCGCTGGTTAAGGCCAGCATGCGCAGGAACTGAATTTCTTTGTCAAAACTTTCGCGGGCCATTCGGGTACCCCGTTTCCTCGAAAATACGCGTATGACATTTATTGTAGCAAAGGGCGGGAAGTGAAGAAATGGGAAACTTTGCGAGAGGTCGCCATACTTTTGCCATGTTCGAGCATGCTTATATAAGCGATGATAGCGATAGATGCAGCGGGAAGCTGCCTGTCAGCAAAATCTAAACGTTACAAGAGCGGCGATGTCGCTCGGAAGGCAGGAGGAATTACGGATGAATGCGATGGAACGACACATACAGGAAGAACTGCAGCGGATCGAGCGCGAGGAAGGCGTGCGCATCGTCTACGCCTGCGAATCCGGCAGCCGAGCATGGGGATTTCCGTCCAAGGACAGCGACTACGACGTTCGTTTTCTATACGTAAGGCCGGTGGAATGGTATCTGTCCATCTATGAGCGAAGAGACGTGATCGAGCGGCCGATCAGCGACCTGCTTGACTTCAGCGGCTGGGATGTGCGCAAGGCGCTCGGCTTGTTCCGCAAGTCGAATCCGCCTCTGCTCGAATGGCTGCAATCGCCGACGGTGTACATGGAGCAGTACGGATTCGCGGATCAGATTCGGGCGCTCTCGCCGCTGTCGTTCTCGCCGAAGTCGTGCATGTACCACTACTTGCACATGGCCAAAGGGAATTACCGCGTCTACCTGCAAGGCGAGCAGGTGAAGATTAAAAAATATTTCTACGTCCTGCGCCCGATTCTCGCCTGCGCGTGGATCGAAGCGAATGGCACGGTGCCGCCGATCGCATTCGACGAACTGGTCGAAGCGATGCTCTCGACTGAAGCGGCGCTCTACGGGGCGGTGCAAGAGCTGCTCGCGCGCAAGAAGTCCGGCGAGGAGCTGGATCTCGAACCGAGATTGCAGGTGATCAACGACTATCTCGAGGATCGCATCGCTTATTACGAGGAAGCAGCGAAGCATCAGCCTGCGGTAGAGGTCGACCAGGATGAGCAGCTCGATCAGTTGTTCCGCTCGGCAGTGGCAACGGTATGGGGCACCAAATAGAAGAGGCAGAGATGAGGAGGGCATCATTATGCATTTGATCATAAGGGCAGAAGGCACTGACGCAAGGGCAGTCTCTTATCTGCTCGCGAAGAACCCGAACAATCTGTACGACCGCGACGAGAAAGGGGTGCGCGTGCGGCTGGTCTATACCGTCTGTACGGATGACGAGGTGGAGGCCGTGCTATACGCGACGCCGGATCCGGTCGATCTGGTCAAGGGAAGTCCGGACAGCTACGACATTACGCAGTATATCAACGACCGTGAATTCGTGGTAAGCAGCTTGTTCTGCACATACATCCGCAGTGCGCTCGGGACGGCACTGAACGGTAAGACGAAGGAGGAGTACCTCCCGTGGGTAACGCATTCGTTCCCGTTCACGCTCTCGTTCGGCCCGGTGGCCTCGAATTTGCCGGATGCGATCGTGGAGCAGCTGTTCGAGCCGCTCGGGTATAAGGTGGAGCTGGAGCGAGGAGTTGCGGACTATTCGTTCGAACTGAAATCGCGCAGCTCGGTACGGTACGTGACGCTCCGCGGCGAGGTGACGCTGCAGCAGGCGCTGCGCCAGCTGCTCATTCTCATCCCCGTGCTCGACGATTATAAGCACCACTATGTGGGCCAGGACGAGATCGACAAGCTGGCTCGCTACGGGGAAGGCTGGTTGGATCCGCATCCGCTGCGGGAACTGATCCTGAAGCGGTCGCTGCGGTTCAGCAACATCATCGCGCAATTCGAAGCGAGGTTGCGCAGGGAAGCGGCTCTCTCCCCGGTGAATGCGGATGATGGAACGGATGGGCAATCGATGGCCGACGGGGAGCCACAGACAGATGGTGAGCCGCGGATGGGAGAGGAGCCGCAGACAGAAGAGCAGCCGAAGATTCGGCTCAATGAGCTGCGCTATCAGGCGATTACGAATCTCGTCAGCGGGCTGGACGCCAAGCGCACGATCGTCGATTACGGCAGCGGGGAAGGCAAGCTGGCCGCACGGCTAAGCTCGGTTGAAGGCGTGGCGGAGGTGCTAGCCGTGGAGCCGTCGGCGATGTCGCAGCTGCGCGCGATCGAGCGGTTCGACAAGTTGGCGGATCACGGGCAGAAGGTCGTTCCGACGCCGGTAACAGGCTCGCTGTTCTATTATGACGAGACGCTGCGGGGCAAGGATGTCATCGTGCTGTGCGAGGTGATTGAGCACATCGATGCGCCTCGATTGAACAAGGTGATGGATACGGTGCTGAACGAGTATCGCCCGCAGACGCTGATCGTCACGACGCCGAACCGGGAGTACAACGCGGTATATGAGATGGACCAGTCCATGCGGCATAACGACCACCGGTTCGAATGGACGCGCGGGGAGTTCGCCGATGCGTGCGACCGGTGGCGTACGAGCGGCTATACGGTCGAGATGCAGGGCATCGGCGAAGAAGTCGCTGGGCTGGGCCAGCCGACGCAGATGGCCGTGTTCAGCAGAAGGGAAGAGAGGGAACAACGATGATGAACGAAGATACGAGAAGGACAATCCGGCTGCCGCATGCAGGCATCGTGCTGCTCATGGGGCCATCCAACAGCGGCAAATCGACGCTGCTTGCCAGGCTGGTAGAGGAAGGTGTCCTGCTCCAAACAGAGGTCGTCTCCTCGGATCAGTTCCGGATGCTCGTCGGCGATGACGTATATATCGATTGGCGCGGGCGGCCGAAGCATGAGGCGGATATCCTGTATAACGACTATCAGCGCATCTCGGAGCAGGCATTCGCGGCGATGGAGACGATCCTGCGCATGAGAGGCGGGTTAGGTAAGCTGTCCGTCGTCGATGCCACCCATCTGTATCCCGATGATCGCCGCAAATATATCGACCTGGCCCATCGGCTAGACCTGCCGGTTGTCGTCGTTGCGCTCGATGTGCCTGAAGAGGCGCTCCTGAAACGGGACGCGGGACGGGCGGAGCCGCGCGGCAAGCAGCGGGTGAAGCAGCAGGCGCATCAATTCAAGCGCACCGTCCGCGGCTTGAAGGAAGAAGGCTTCGACTCGGTCTACATTCTGAAAGACGCGCAGCTGCCGGAGCTTCGCTTCGAGCGTCGGAGCAATCCGCTGCTGAAGGAGATCGGCCCGGGCATCGATATTATCGGAGATATCCACGGCTGCTGGGATGAGATGATCGAATTGATCGGCAAGCTCGGTTATGTGCCGGGCGAAGAAGGACTGTACCTGCACCCGGAAGGGCGCAAGCTGGTCTCGGTCGGCGATGTGATGAGCAGAGGACCGCAATCGATCCGCACGATGATGTTCTGGCAGCAGCATGTGGAGGCCGGAGCGGCCTATATGGTCGACAGCAATCACGGGTGGAAGATCGCCCGTTACTTAAGCGGCCGCGACGTATCGCTCAGCCATGGCGATGAGCGGGTTGCCGATGAGCTGGCGCAGCTTGCGCAGGAGCATGGCAGCGAAGCGGCCTCGCAGTGGAGACAGCGGATGAGCCACTTCTTGCTCGAGGCGCCGTCTCACCTGGTATTCACGAAGAATGGCGTCCGGCACGTTGTGGTGGCCCATGCGGGCATTCGCGATGAGGCGATCGGCAAGCAATCGAAGCGGATCTCCGATTTCTGTCGCTATGGCGATACGGATGGTTTCGACGCGGCGGGCAAGCCGGTGCGCAAGGAATGGTATGCGCATCACAATACGGGCGAGCTGATCGTATGGGGGCATGATCCGCGGGTACAGCCGGCGGTCGTGAATCACACGATCAATATCGACCAAGGGGTCGTATTCGGCGGCCAGCTGACCGCTTACCGCTATCCGGAGAAAGCGTTCGTCAGCGTGCAGGCTGCCCGCGATTATTCGGAAGCTGCCGATAATCCGCTGAAGGAATGGGCCAGACGCCGATTCTCGCCGCCGAACTTGCGCCGCTTGATCGAGGGCTACTCGGTCGTGACCGATAGCTACGGCGAGGTCGAGGTGCGCGGCGAATTCGTCAAAGCCGCGATCGACACGGTATCCCACTTCACCGTTCCGATCGAGGAGCTGCTCTATATTCCGCCGACGATGAGTCCGCCTGCCGTATCGGAGGATGAGGCGTATCTGGAGCATCCGCGCGAAGCGTTCGCCTATTACCGGGCGCAAGGCGTTCAGACGATGGTGGCGGAGAAGAAGCATATGGGCAGCCGGGCGATTCTGACGATCTACAAGGACGAAGCGGCCGCGATTCCGTACATCGGATACCCTTCGGCAGGTTCGATCTATACCCGAACGGGAAGAGCCTTCTTCCCGAATCAAATGGAGCATAAGGTGCTGGGCCAATTGCAGCAGGATCTGCGGACGTCCGAATACTTCGAACGGTACGACACGGATATCCTTGTGCTCGATGCGGAGATCTTGCCGTGGAATCTGAAGGCGAAGGAGCTGATCGCCGCCCAGTATGCCCATGTGGCGGAGGCGGCGATGCTTGATCGGACGAAGCTGCTCGTCAAGCTGAAGGAGGCCCAGGCGGCCGGCCGCGAAGTGGGCGATTGGATCGAGGAAGGGGAACGAAAACTTGCGAACGCGGAGACGTTCGGGCAAGCTTTTCAATATTATTGCTGGGATGTCGACGAACTGGAAGGCGTGCGCATCGCGTCGTTCCATATTCTCGCGCACGGCGGAGAAACTTTTTTTGACCGGACGCATGTGTGGCATATGGAGCATGCTCGTGAGTTGGCGGGCTGTTCGAAGCTGTTCATGGAGACGGAGTACCGCGTTATTACCGATGCGGCAAGCGAGGAAGAAGCAATCGCCTGGTGGGCGGAGATGACCGAGACGGGCCATGAGGGGATCGTCGTGAAGCCGGAGTTCTATCGCACGCGTAACGGCAGCAAGCTCGTACAGCCTGCGCTGAAGGTGAGGGGACGGCGGTATCTGCACATCATCTACGGCATGGACTACTTGGAGCCGGACAACTTGAAGCGGTTGAAACAGCGCAAGACGCGCAAGAAGGAGAAACATGCGCTGCTCGAATTCGCGCTCGGCATGGAGGGCATCGAGCGGTTCGTCCGGAAGGATTCGGTGGAGCGGATGCACGAATGCGTGCTCGCTGCGCTGGCTCTTGAATCGGATCCGGTTGATCCGCGGTTATAGGGTCGATACAAGGGATATAAGCGATATGGGCCTGCCGGCAGGAAGCTTCCGGCGGGCTTTTGCCGTCTTGCCCCTTTTGGGGAAACAGCGAAAACATGGTATGCTACGTGGTGGATGAAATTGGAATTTACATGGGATTAGAGGAGGCAGCGATGGCGAATGGAGAGGGAGATTCAGCAGTTGAAGCAGCTTGTCCAGGCGAGCGATAACATCGTCTTTTTCGGCGGCGCGGGGGTATCGACCGAAAGCCAAATTCCGGATTTCCGGTCCGCCACCGGACTGTATGAGACGGAGCGCGAATTTTCGCATCCGCCGGAAGTGATTCTGAGCCGGAGTTTTTTTCTGAAGCATCCCGAGCAATTTTATGCCTTTTACCGGACGAAGATGGTGCACAAGGAAGCGAAGCCGAACCCGGCGCATCAGGTGCTCGCGCAGTGGGAGGCGGAAGGTCGCCTGAAGGCGGTCATCACGCAAAATATCGACGGGTTGCATCAGCTCGCGGGAAGCCGCAACGTGCTGGAGCTGCACGGCTCCGTTCACCGCAATTATTGCACGCGCTGCCGCAAATCGTTCGATCTCGATTATATGCTATCCGATACGGATCAGGTGCCCAGCTGCGACGCATGCGGCGGATTGGTGCGCCCTGACGTCGTGTTATATGAAGAAAGTCTGAATATGGATACGCTGCTCGCCGCGAGGGATTATATCGCCGCTTGCGATGTGCTCATTGTCGGCGGGACTTCGCTCACGGTAAATCCGGCGGCTGGCCTGGTGGCGGAATACGAAGGAGATAAGCTAGTCCTCATTAATATGTCGGCAACCTCGTTCGACAGGCGGGCTAATTACAAGGTCGCGGATCGGATCGGGAAGGTGTTGCAGGCGTTGGTTTAAGGAATGATCCGCGAGGCGAGAGGTCAATAGCGGCAGGTCATCCGAGCCGTATAATAGCTCTCGCTGCAGCAATATTCGACGTAATCGGACGTACATCGGGCGGGAGTTGGCAGGTTATTCTAGTTCTCGCTCCACTTTACGCCCCTAGCGCATCTATGTTACCGTTAAACGAGCGTTTGGCAATGAATAGTGATAAGGCGGGATGTTGGTGATTGGCGTAATAGACAAGCAGGCAGCAGAGCAAGGCGCAACGAAGGCAGAGGCCAAGCGATGGGCGGCGATAGAGCACCCCTTGCATCTCGGCGAGGCACTTGGGAGGTTGACGAAGGACGAGCTCGTGGCGGTCCGGGTCAGTCTTGGACTTGCGAAGCAGAGCAGCTTGAAGAAGCAAGACCTGATCGATATGACGGTAGAGCAGCTGCCGCAGGCGGCGCAGGAAGCCGTTAGCCATATGGAACACAATATGAAGCAAGCGCTGCAGCAGCTGGTGGCAAGCCAAGGCGTTGCGCTGGCGGATACGTTCGGTGAGCAGGTCGTGAGCGGCCTCAGCGATAGTTGTATCGCGTTCACGGGAACCGTGGAAGGGCAACAGTCGCTTGTTATGCCCGTTGAGGTGCTGGAGGCGCTGAAGAGCGAGGTCGGAGTTCCGGCTGCCTCGGAAGCGCCTGCAGAGGCAGGTGCTTCCGAGGCAAATAATGATGCAGTTGAGCTGAGCCGCAATGATGCGTGGACGACGCTGACCAGGGGGCTGCTGTATTACTACGGCACGCTCGACAAGGTAAAGCTGCACAGATTGCTCGAGCAGTACACGAAGCAGTCGATTCCTTCGGCCGATTTGTATCAGCAGTTGATGGACGAAGCCGCACGCGGCGAATTCCAATACGACGAGACGCATGGCGTATCGCATAATAGCGTGAAGGATCCCGCACGGATCGCACAGGAGCATAACGCCGGCGCGGAAGTGCCGTTCTATCCGTTCTCGATGCAGCAGCTGATCGAGGCGGGTCAGCCGGGATTCTTCGAACGGACCAAGCAATGGTCTCAGTTCACGAGTTTCTTGATGGAGAACTGGAGCATGGGCGAGGACGATGCGAGCGCGATCGCGATGTCCGTACATGAGTCGATTCAAGCGCGTTCAGGACTGCAAGAGATCGTAGCGTCGATGCAGGAGCAATTGGACGTCGCCGACCGGCAGCTGTTGGAAGCGCTCGTCGAGCGCGTGGTGGAACTTATGAAGCATACGCGTCAATGGACGCTGAAGGGCCACACGCCTTCCGATCTGGCGGCCCGGCGTGAAGCAGCGGCCAACGTATTGGCGCGCGGCGGCGTTCCGAAGCGGATCGTGCCGAATGCGCAGGTGCATGTGCAGAACAAGGTCGGCCGCAATGAGCCGTGCACATGCGGAAGCGGGAAGAAATATAAGAAGTGCTGCGGGGGCAATTAATGCCCTTAAGCATGGGATGAAGCCCTAAGAGAAAGCGCCGTTACGTTCAGACGTAGCGGCGTTTTTGCGCACTTATGGAGAGTGTAAAAATTAGGCAGCATATTGGTTATTTACAAAGTTAAATGTAAGCGTTATTATTAATTCCAGAATACTTGTGTACAGGTATACTGTTGATGACTGTAAGAAGCTTAATTATGCAAGCGATTTCCACGTAAGCATCGCGTTTCGAACCTGGATATCGGCCCAATGCCGCGTGCACCTTAAGTTTGCTTCTTCGCTCATGGAATCTGACTGCAATTGTGTGCTACAATCGAGAATAATTGATCGTGCGACGAGTCGGAACGAAATTGAGCTATAGGAGAGTCGATCTAACATGCGGTATCCTTCTGCATGGCTGGCGGGGATGTCCCTTGGGGATTCGATCGCCTGCGAATTAAGGCTGCAAATTATTAGGGGCATTATTAAATCGGGCGAGGTCATCTCGGAGAATCGGATCGCCGCCGATTTCAACACAAGCCGGTCACCTGTCAGGGAGGCTTTGAAATCGCTGTCAAACGAAGGTTTGATCCGTTTGGAGCGTATGGGGGCCGTTGTGCTAGGCCTTAGCATGACCGATGTGGAGGAGTTGTACGACGTACGGTATCTGATCGAGAGCTTCGCGCAGCAGCGCTTGGCTACCGCGGACACGGAGAATCTGCTGGCGAGCCTTCGGCAAATGATCGACAAGATGGAGCTTGCCGTTAAGCACAAGGATATTGTCGAGTTCTCTTATCTGGACTTCTCCTTCCACGAAGCGATCATTACGGCTTCGAAGCATACTCGGATCCTGCATCTGTGGAAGAGCATTCGCTTGATCGTCTTGACCGTCATGCTCATTACGACGGAAGAGGTGTTCGGGAAGGGCGAGGACAAGCTCGCGATGGTCATACAGAAGCACCGGACCATTATCGAGGGGCTTGCTTCGCAGGACGTGAATATTATTCGCGGCGTCGTCGATGCGTATTTCAACGATTCGCAGGTTACGCTTCATCACAGTTTGCCATAAGGCAAGAGCGCGAGTGGAGGCATGGCAGGAAGCTTCCGCTTTTTCTCCCCGCCAACTTGTCGACAGGTATACATTAAAGGCTGAATGGGATTGCTGCCCGCATCAGGGAATAGTAAGAAGATTAGCCACCACGAATCATTAGAGCATAAAGGGGATGCATCCATGGACAGCTTGTTTGGACTTAGCCATAACGCAACATTGCTCGTATGGACACTGATCGCAATCGTTTTCTTGATCATTATGATCGCCAAATACAAGTGGAACCCATTCGTCACGCTGCTGATCTCGGCGCTTATGCTGGGACTGCTCGCGGGCATGGATCCGCAAGAAGTCATTAAATCCGTCACCGGCGGACTTGGCGGTACGCTCGGCACGATAGCCATCGTTATCGCGCTAGGTACGATGCTCGGCAAAATGATGGCGGAGTCGGGCGGCGCCGAGAAGATCGCGACCACGCTCGTCGACCGCTTCGGCCAGAAGCGCGTGCATTGGGCGATGATGATCGTCGGTTTCATCGTCGGTATTCCGGTCTTCTTCGAAGTCGGCGTCATTCTGCTGATCCCGATCGTATTCACCGTAGCCCGCAAGACCAACATGTCGCTGCTTAAGATCGGTATCCCGATCCTTGCCGGCCTCTCTACCGTTCACGGCCTCGTGCCGCCGCATCCGGCTCCTATGATTGCGATTGATGCCTACGGCGCGAATCTGGGTAAAACCATTCTGTATTCCATCTTGATCGGTCTTCCGACGGCTATTATCGCCGGCCCGCTCTTCGGCAAATTCATCGGCAACCGCATCGACGTGTCGCCGCCAGCCGATCTGGCCGAACAGTTCGCGGCTAAAGAAGCCCGTCAGCTCCCAGGCTTCGGCATCACTTTGTTTACGATCCTGCTTCCTGTTATTCTAATGTTGATCGGTTCGATCGCAATTATCATCGATCCGGACGGGACGAGCAGCATTACGCATTTTTGCGAATTTATCGGACATGAAATTATCGCGCTCTTGATCTCGGCCGTGTTCGCGTTCTTCTCGCTCGGATTTGCGCGAGGCTTCTCGAAGGAAGACGTATCCCGATTCACGAGCGAATGTCTGGCTCCGACAGCTACGATTATTCTGATCATCGGCGGCGGCGGCGCGTTCAAACAAGTACTTATTAACAGCGGCGTCGGTACGGCCATCGGCGAGATGGCCACGCAGGCCAACGTGAACATTATTCTGTTCGCATGGCTAGTCGCGGCGCTGATCCGCGTGGCGACGGGGTCGGCAACCGTAGCGATGACGACGGCCGCGGGTATCGTAACGCCGATTCTGGCGATGAACCCGGGCACGAACGTCGAGCTGGTCGTCCTGGCGACAGGCGCCGGTTCCCTCGTGCTCTCGCACGTCAATGACGCCGGCTTCTGGATGGTCAAAGAATTCTTCAACATGTCGGTGACCCAAACGTTGAAATCATGGACGGCGATGGAGACGATTCTGTCCGTTGTCGGTCTCATCTTTATTCTGCTTCTGAGCACGGTTGTGTAACGAAGCAACCTTGATAGGAAAGAAGGTCCTTTAGTTGAGTACGACCTACATGATTGGTGTCGATATCGGCACGACAAGCACGAAGGCGGTTCTGTTCGAGGAGAATGGCAAAGTCGTCGCGAAGGCCAATGAGGGGTATCCGCTGTATACCCCGACTTCGTCGATCGCCGAGCAGGATCCCGATCTTATTTTTCAAGCAGTCATCCATACGATCAAGCAAGTCATGGCCGAGAGCGGCGCAACGGCCGAGCAAGTGATGTTCGTCTCCTTCAGCTCTGCGATGCACAGCGTTATCGCCGTCGATGCGGAGTGCAAGCCGATTACCGCTTGCATTACGTGGGCGGACAACCGCAGCGCGCAATGGGCGGCTTGGCTGAAGGCCAATGGCGGACAGGCGCTGTATGAACGGACCGGCACGCCGATCCATCCGATGTCGCCGATTACGAAGCTGATGTGGCTGCGACATGACGATGAGGAGCGCTTCCGCAAGGCGAGCAAGTTCATCTCGATCAAAGAGTACGTCTTCGCCAAGCTGTTCGGCGAGTACGTCATCGATTATTCGATCGCTTCGGCTACGGGGATGATGAATCTGCACAAGCTCGACTGGGACGAGGAAGCGCTGAAGGTCGCGGGCGTCACGCCAGGCCAGCTGTCGAGACTGGTTCCGACAACGTATGCGCTGAACAGCTTGAAGCCGTCCTACGCGGCGGAGATGGGGCTGTCCGCTTCTACGCCGTTTATCGTGGGCGCCAGCGACGGCGTCCTCTCGAACCTGGGCGTGAACGCGATCGAGCCGGGCGTCGTCGCCGCGACGATCGGAACTAGCGGCGCGGTCCGGACCGTCGTGGATCGCCCGATTACCGATCCGAAGGGCCGATTCTTCTGCTATGCGCTCACCGACAAGTATTGGGTCATCGGCGGCCCGGTCAATAACGGCGGCATGCTGTACCGTTGGGTGCGCGACGAGTTCGCTTCCGCTGAGGTTGAGGCCGCTGCGCGTCTGGGCATCGACAGCTACGATCTGCTTAATCAGATCGCCGAGCGCGTTCGTCCGGGCGCGGATGGATTGCTGTTCCATCCGTACTTGACCGGCGAGCGCGCGCCGCTGTGGAATCCGGATGCGCGGGGCTCGTTCTTCGGGCTCACGATGCACCACAAGAAGGAGCATCTCATTCGCTCCGTGCTCGAAGGGGTTATTTTTAACCTGTATACGGTGCTGCTGGCGATGGAAGAGCAGATCGGCCGTCCGACGAAGATTCAGGCGACCGGCGGTTTCGCGCGCTCCTTCCTGTGGCGTCAAATGATGGCCGACATCTTCGACCAGGAGGTCGTCGTGCCGGAGAGCTTCGAGAGCTCTTGCCTTGGCGCGGTCGTGCTGGGCTTGTACGGGCTCGGCAAGATCGATTCGCTGAGCGTCGTCTCGAACATGGTCGGCGCTACGCATTCGCACAAGCCGAATCCGGAGCATGCTGCGGTCTATCACGAGCTGCTGCCGATCTATATTCAAATCTCGCGCAAGCTGGAAGAAGAGTATACGGCGATCGCGAAGTTCCAGCAGAAGCTGTTCGAATCCTAATCGCAGAAGTGGGAATCCCGTTAGCGAAGCATATGCAGGCAGGCTCGTTTGAGTCTGCCGCAAGTGCGGGGCTGGCGGGATTTTTTGCTGCAAACAGGCAATGATTCGACAAAATAACCCGAAGTGATTATAGGAAATTGTCGAATTTCGCAGTACAATTTTACTAGTTTTTAATAAGAACACGCGGGTCGGCTCGATATCCGATGTGTACAAGGGGAATTCAAGGTGAAAAGATCGCATACAAAACGAATGGCAGGCAAGCTCGCGGCAGCTTCGCTTGCTATTGCAATGACAGCAGCGCCGATCAACGTATTCGCAGACACGCCGGCTGCCGTTATTCAGAACGCATTGTCCGGTTATGATCAGGCTATTGCGAGGGCGCAGCAGCTCGGTATTCTGGTGGGCGATGCCAATGGCGATTTTCACGCCGAAGCTACGCTGACGCGCCAAGAAGCGGCGACGATCCTCGTTCGGATGTTCAAGCTCGACCATCCGGCGGCTACCGCTTCGAGCTTCAAGGACGTAGCGGTAACAAGCTGGGCTTCAAGCTACATCGAAGCGGTTCATAAAGCCGGTCTCATGAGCGGTGCGCAGGGCAGCTTCCGTCCGAAGGATACGCTGACGCGCGAAGAACTTCTCGCGACGATCGTACGCGGTCTGAAGCTTGACATGACAGGCAAAGGCGCCAACTTGACCGTGAAAGACGCAGCAAGCATTCAACCTTGGGCACGGGATTATATTCAGACGGCCATTGAGCAAGGGCTCGTCGTTACGGAAGACGGCAGCTTTCATCCGGAGAAGGCGCTCACGCGCCAGGAAACGGCGCAATACGCAGTATTTGCCGTGACCGACGAGCTACCGAAGCTGCAATCGATCGGTACGGAGTCCATTGTCGTTAACGGTCTAACGTATAAGTTTGCGGACAGCCTGAAGCCATTGTTCACCAAAGCAAACAAGGCGATTCTGGCGAATGCAGGCATCCGTTTTACCGTCGATAAAGATGTCATTACCAAAGTAACCCAGCTCAATATTGTCGCGGGCGGACAGGCTCCTAAGGAAGGCGAAGCGGAGTTCAGCGGCAATGCGGTTCTCGATGGCACCGGACTTACGGTTGGCGCCGTGAAGGTCAGCGCGGACTTCGTTACTATCAAGAACTTGAAGGTCGAAGGCGATTTCGAGATCTCGGTATCCGTCGAGCATGACTTCTACGGTTTGAATCTGGACATTGCCGGCACCACGAATGTGCTGGGCGGAGACAGCAATACGGTCGTATTCGATAACGGGAAACTTAATGGGCTGTTCATCAACAAGAAGGGCGTGCATGTAGCTCTCAAAGGCAGTACGATAGCGACTGGCATTACGATGAAAGCGAACGGCAACCTAAGCTCGGATCATGGACTGCCGGGCATTAATGTCGAGTCTGGCGTGTCGTCCTTGAAGCTTGACGGATCATCGACAGGCGTTACTTATTCAGGCGACGGCGATCTGGAAATCGGCGGCGAAGGCAAGTTAGACGAGCTCAGCACGACGGGATCGCCATCCATCACATTCACGGGGAAACGTTCGATTGGCAAGGTGAAGGTCGGCAAGCAAGGCACGGTGCTTAACTTCCAGCCCGGCAGCAGCATCAATAATATCGAATTGCCGGACGGCGTGACGCCGCAGAACGTCATTCCAAACTATGGCAGCACGATCGGCCAAGCTTCGTATGTGAACGGCGTGCCGACGTTTACGATGGCGACGCCGTCGACGTCGACGACCAAACAATCCAAGTATGTGGTTAACCGTGGGGCGCTGTATGAGGAGATGATGAAGTTTGCTAGAGTGATGGAATCTTACGATACCTTGTTGAACGTGGAGGTCGGAGAGTCAGACAAGCTAGAAGCACATGTGCGTGCGCTCGTCGAAAGCATCGATGCAATCTATAACATCTTCTTTGACCTTGATGCTACCTCTTCCGAGCTGAAGACGGCCCAAAAGAATATGCGTACCGCGTTGAATGCTTACATGTCGGTAGAAGGCGTGACGAAAGACATGCTTGCTTCCATTAAAGAAGATGCGCAATTGAAAGTGGCTGGCATTAAGGAAGCAGAGGTCGCACAAGGAACGAAACCGACTGAGGCCGGACAGTATCCTTACGGTGCTTCGAATGCACTGGCATCGGTGCTGAACTCCGCGCAGGTTCTGTTGGATGATCAAGCCGAACCCACGTCAGATGCGCTTCGCAGCATGGTGTGGAACGTTCTGGATGCATTAGCCGTTGCACAGAATAAAATGAAGGTTGAGGAGCTTCCATATATCTCCGAGATGCATGAATTTGCGGATGAAGAACGGCAGAAGCTTACGGAGGTAGCTGTACAATATCCCGGCTACACGAACAGCTTCGTTAACGCGGAATTGGATAAGTTTGCGGGATACGTCGATGAGCTCGCAGAGGCTGATCTGGATCTGGCGGATATTCAAGCCGCTAGTCTCCTTCGGCTGTATGTCATGATGTTGGACTACCAAATTGAAGCGAGCACGATTTATTATGTTGCCGATAAAGGTACGGCTGAAATAGCGACTAATCTGCCGGAAATTATGAGCGACGTACTATATAGCGAGACAACTAATGCTTTAGATGTCTTACAACCGTTCCTGGGCAAATTGGACTATATTCAAATGATGAGTCAGATCGAAAATGCCGCAGAAGACTTGAGTACCTCATACGAACAACTCGATCATGCTGCCCGCTATGTTGTCGCCCGCGGCGAGCTCTATGTGGAGATGCTTAAGGGAATTGATTATACCTCCTATTTCGGTTACGATTTGGCCGCGATCCTTGAGGGAGGAGAGGCAGACGAACCAACGGCGAATGAAGCCTCGATGATTGAAGCGTTAATGACCGCAGCTTCCACGATGTCGGATCTAGATGCGTCGTTGACGGAACTGGTCCAAGCGCGTAAAGATTTTGCTGCGGCAACGGATGTTTATCTGGCGTCTGAGCCGGTATCGGATGAAATCCTCTTGCAAGCGATTGGGGATGCGACAGATACGTACAACGCAGCGCTCAACAATGAAGCGGCCGAAGGGGAAGCCCGGAATGTCGGCCAGTATGCCTATGGCAGCGCGGCAACGCTCGAGCAAGTCATTACCGAAGCCTCCGCAGTCCTTGGAACGGATGCCTCGGAGACGACGCTGCGCGGTCTTCTCAAGAGCGTGGTAGATACCAACTTCACGATCAAGAATACGAAAGCGGTTGACAAAGAGACGGTTACTAGTCTGGAAGAGAGCATTACTTCCATTGAAGGATATCTGACTAGCAATGCGGATCATACGTCTGACGCTGCTCTGGAAGCCATATCGACACTTAAGGATTTCGTCTCCGCAGCCAATGCCATGTCGCAATTCGATTATAACGGAGCTGGCGTGTTCGAATTATTTGACCAGATGTACGTTAATATTTTGCTCTATGTCCATACCATGGTGGACACGGAAACCTATGAAATAGAGCAACGGCTCGAAGCGCTGCTTACGTCGAATCCATCCTATGAGACCGCTCCGTTGTACGTGGCTTTAAAAGAAGAACTGGATATCCTGAAGCCGATGATCGATGATCTCGATTACGGCAAGATGCCTGAATTCATGGCGCAGGTTGAGGTTGTTGAGGAAGCCGCTCAAGCATTCTGGACCAGCATAGGTCCGCAATAATAATCCCATTCTTCCCGAATAACGTTACGAGAGAAGGACTGTCCTCGCAGTCCTTCTTTCCTTTTTTCACGCGATTCACGCGTTTTTTGTCGCAAATTGGCTCAAAAACCTCGACGTAGCTTCGTATTTTGCTATAATGATAGAGAAAATTATCCATTAGCGAGGTAACAGATGAACGTAATGAAGATTGTTTCCGTTATGCTTATTGCCGTTATGATGCTAGGGGTGACTTGGCAAGTACAAGCAAAAGAGAGTTCAGTCGATTACTATAAGGTGTCCGTGGATTCCTTGAATGTGCGCAGCGATCCGGACAAGAACGGAGCGGTAGTCGCCTCCCTCGGCAAAGGGGATGTCGTCGCGGTCTCCACCGAGCAGCACGGCTGGATGAAGGTAGCTCTCAATAAGACAGCTGGCTGGGTAGCCGGCTATTATCTGGTCAAGACGGACAGCAAGTCTACGTCCGGCGGCAAGACGTCGAGCAGTTCGTCTGCGACTAGCAGCAAGCAGAAGACGGTAACGGCCGACTCTCTGCGCATGCGCAAAGGACCGGGCACGGATTATAGCGTGGTGGGCTCACTCGTCCGAGGCGAAGCCGTGACCGTGCTGACGAGCCAGTCGGGATGGTCGCAAGTAAGCGCTTCGAACGGCCAACGGGGCTGGGTATCGGAGCAGTATCTGGGCAGCGGAAGCGGTGGCAGCTCCTCTAGCGGATCGAGCAGTAGCTCGGGTTCGATTCGGGGCAAAGTGATCGTCATTGATCCGGGCCATGGCGGCGATGACCCCGGCATGATCGGCAAGAAGCAAGAGACGTTGGAGAAGGAGCTTAACCTGACGACGGCTGAGCTGCTGGCGGACCAACTGAAGGCCAAAGGCGCGAAGGTCATCCTGACGCGCACGGACGATTCGAAGCCATCGTTGTCTCAGCGGGCGCAGATCAGCGAGAATGCAGGCGCGGACGCTTTCGTCAGCATCCATTACAATTCCTCGACCAAGAAGACCTCCGGGACGCTGACCTTCTACAATAAGGAGAAGGACAAGCCGCTTGCCCGCGCGGTCGAAGCGCAGCTCGCGGATAGCGACATCGGCCTTAAGAGCAATGGTTACGCCTTCGGCGACTATCATGTGCTGCGCGAGAACGATCGGCCTGCGGTGCTCGTCGAGCTCGGGTTCCTGTCGAACGAGAAGGACGAGTCTGTCGTTCGGACGAGCAGCTACAAACGCAAGGCAGCCGCGGCGATTGCCGAGGGGCTTGAAGATTACTTCAAATAACGCGCATGAGCGCAAGATATAGCAAAAAGGCTTCGCTTGCCGGGCAGAACCGGTACGCGAAGCCTTTTTGCATGTAGCTTCAGAAGGTCAGAGAGCTGTGAGTTTCCGGAATAAGAATCGCGTTAGCGTACAGCCCGCACATAGATCCGGTCATCATGCTCTTCTACGGCCACCGGCGCTTCGAAGAAACCGCTGAGCACGTCCGCGGTCAGCATCGATGCCGTCTCGCCGGACTCGAACACCTCGCCGCGCCGGAGCAGCAGCGTATGGCCGAAGGCCGGAAGAATCTCCTCGGTATGGTGCGTCACGTAGATGAGCGACGGCGAGTCGGGCGCGGCGGCTAAGGCGTTGATGCTATCGAGCAGCTTCTCGCGCGAGAACAAGTCAAGCCCGTTGCAAGGCTCGTCCAGGATAAGCAGGCGCGGATCGGCCATCAGCGCCCGGGCAATGAGCAGCTTCTGCTTCTCGCCTTGGGAGCAGGTGCGGTATTCGCGATCCCACAGATGGCCGCAGCCAAGCGTGCGCATGAGCAGCTCCGCCTTGGCGAGCTCTTCCTCGGTGAGGCGCTCGTATAGGCCGATCGAGGCGTATTTGCCGCTGATGACGACATGTTGGGCACGGTCGCCGGCATATAGCTTTTCTTGCAGCGAGGAGCTGACCCAGCCGATCGAGCGGCGCAGCTCGCGCAGATCGACTTCGCCGTACCGGTGGCCAAGGACCGAGACGCTGCCTTGCGTCGGCCAGATATAGCCGGTGATGATGTTCAGCAGCGTTGTTTTGCCCGAGCCGTTCAGGCCGAGCAGCGCCCAGTGCTGCCCCTTATGCAGCGTCCAATGGATATTGCGCAGCAGCTCATTCGCGCCGCTCCGGTAATAGATGCCTTGTATGTCGATGACAGGGTTCAAGCTTGGTTCCTCCTTTTCTTCTATCGATGATCAGTCTATTATAGCGAATCACATGCGAGAAGGTCGACCGGCCGCGGCTGCCAAGAGGTGCTCATTCACATTGAACCCCATTCATGGTATACTACGAGACGGTTCAGACGACTAGAGAGGTTCGAGATCCTCCCTCTATAAAAAACTAAGGAGACTGACATCATGAGCGGAAGAAGCAAAGAAGAATTGCAGCAAGGCGGCATTACCCAGCTGGGCAACCAGGGCACGCAGTATCTGTTCGATTACGCCCCTGAGGTGCTGGAATCGTTCGATAACAAGCACCCGAACCGCGACTATTTCGTCAAGTTCAACTGCCCGGAGTTTACGAGCCTGTGCCCGATTACAGGCCAACCGGATTTCGCGACGATCTATATCTCGTATATTCCGGACATTAAGATGGTGGAGAGCAAATCGCTCAAGCTATATTTGTTCAGCTTCCGGAATCATGGCGACTTCCATGAGGACTGCATGAACATCATCATGAATGACCTGATTAAGCTGATGAACCCGCGTTACATTGAGGTGTGGGGCAAGTTTACGCCGCGCGGCGGCATCTCGATCGACCCGTATACGAACTGGGGACGCCCCGGTACGAAATATGAGCAGATGGCGGAGTACCGCCTAATGAACCACGATCTGTATCCGGAGAAAGTGGACAACCGTTAATTCATATGCAGGTAACCCAAAAGGCCGAACAGGAACGATCCTGTTCGGCCTTTTGGCGTTCGCGTCCAACGCTAGATGTAAATTCGCCGTACATCCACGTGCTGCCCTAGCGTCACCACGAGCGCAGAGGCGTGCAGATCCGGCTTGCGCGGCGTCGTAATCGCGGTGCCGAGCATATGCATACGCGTGCCTTCGGCGGTCAGTTCGCCCGGTATATGCAGATGTCCGGTGAAGACGTCGCTGACGTGCCCGCGCAGCGCCTCCGGGAAGAGCCACGGCGAGCGGCTCTGGACATATTTGGCCAGGTCGCGTCTGGCATCGACGGACAGGATTTGCTCCCGGACCTGCGGCTGATCGAGCGGTACATGCGTGAAGACAAGCTGCCGACGGTGGCGGCCGGTGACGGACGCCAGCCATTTCTGCGTACCCTCGGGTACGCCGCTTAAGGCGCTGTCGAGCAGAATGAGCCCTGTATCGCCCGCCTCGATGTAACGATTGTGCAGTTCGATGCCGCGCGCAAGCCATCCCTCGCGGGCAGCCTCGCGACCCTCTGCGGCGGAGAATTTCAAGATCGCGTGCTCCGTTCGGACGAAGCGCTGATAATCATGGTTCCCCGGCACGGACAGCCAAGGGCAAGGGAGCTCGTTGAGAAGGCCGATCGCGAAGTCGCGGTTCTCGTCGCTGTACCAGTCGACCATATCGCCCAGGCAAATGACGAGGTCGGGCGCTTCTTGGCGGATCAATCCGGATAGTTTGACGAAGGTGGGCCATGCGTCGGCGAAGAACAGCCGGCTGTTGCGAACCTCGACGAGCGGTTCGCGCGGCGAGATGGTATGCATGTCCGAGAATACGACGATTTTCATAAGAGCACCTCAATTTTAAGTAAGCGGATGAGCTCCGGCATGCAAGCGCCACGGTCTGCATGAATAATGGTTTGTGCGCGGGTATAGCGGCGCGCAGCATGGTTCAAAGAATAACGATTTACAAAATATTATAAGCCAACCTTACAATAAGTGGAACCGTTCATTTCGGCTGGCCGGCTTACCTCGCTTCAATGCTCCCGCTCAACCCCGTTCCGCTGCCGCTGTGCTTGGTCGGCGTACGCACATAATCGCCTTTGCCCGTCATATATTAGTAGCCCTACTAGCATTCATAGCTCGTGCCTGGACTTAAGATCCCGACCCGAACGATCGTTGCGCGCGTGAGACAAGCGAAGGGAGCGGATATCGATGAACGTGATGGACGAGATGGAGCGATTGTCGATCGAGCAATTGGTGGTCTGCCAGGACCGTGCAAGCGGGCTGCGCGCGGTGATTGCCGTACACAGCACGAAGCGAGGCCCCGCTTTGGGCGGGTGCCGAATGTGGGCGTACAAGAGTGAGCAGGAAGCGATTATCGACGCGATGCGCCTAGCCAGAGGGATGACGTACAAGGCCGCTGTCTTCGGTCTGGATTACGGCGGCGGCAAGGCGGTTATACTCGGCAACCCGGAGACGGATAAGAGCGAAGCGCTGTTCAAGGCGCTGGGACGATATATTAGTTATATGAACGGCCGATATATTACGGGCGTCGATCTGGGCACGACGGTGACCGATATGGACGGGGTCGGCAAGGAAACGATGTACGTGACGGATACGACGGGTTCGATCATGGCGACCGATGATTTCACGCCGGAGATGACCGCCTACGGGGTCTATCTGGGGATGAAAGCTTCAGCGGCTGCAGCGTTCGGATCGAGCAGCCTGCAAGGGCGCAAGGTTGCCGTTCAAGGTCTCGGGAAGGTGGGGATGCGGCTGTGCCGGTATCTGCACGAGGCGGGCGCAGAACTGCTCGTGGCTGATCTGGATGGTGGGCGTGTCCGCTCCGCGGCGATGGCGTATTCGGCCGATATCGCGCTTCCCGAAGCGATCATGCAAGAGCCTTGCGATATTTTCGCGCCATGCGCAATGGGCGGTCTGTTGAACGACGAGACGATACCGAAACTGCGGTGCGCGATCGTGGCCGGATCGGCGAACAATCAATTACTGGAAGAGGCTCATGGTCAGCTACTGTGCGACCGAGGCATCTTGTATGCCCCGGATTATGTGATCAATGCCGGCGGGCTGCTCATTACGGCCAGAGAGATCCAAGGCGGCTCGGCCGGCGATATGATGCGGAGCGTGGAGCAGATCGAATCGGTGCTGCGGCTCGTCTTCCGTTACGCAAAGAGCGCAGGGATTCCGACGAATCAGGCGGCTAACCGAATCGCCGAGCGCAATATTAAGCGGGCATGAATCGCTTGGCAGCCTCCTGCTGCGTCATTGCCCGAGCGCATCAAGTCCAGGCTCGAGGATGACGGAGCGTGGGCTTTTTGGGCTGCACGATGAATAAGGGCGCGTAAAGCGCGAGGCTCGTTTATCCTTTTTCGCCCGCGGGTATATACGACTTGTATCCAGTAGCTGGCAAGTCTAAAGGAGGAATTCATGATGGCTAAAGCAGTGTATGGTGTATTCGATACTTCGGCTGAGGTGCTCTCCGCGATCCAGACGTTACAGGCGAAAGGCTACAACAGCTATGATATGACCGTCGTAGCGGACAAGGAAGAATCGTGGGACGTACCCGACCTATACCGCCGGGCGAACGTGCAGACGATATCGGACGGCGATCGCGATGATTCGTTCCTCGATAAGGTGAAACGGTTCTTCACGGGGGACGAGCATGACGGCCTTCGCGACCGGCTGTATACGCTTGGTCTGACGGAGCAGGATACCGATACGTATTGGGAGGATCTGCGTCAAGGGAGATTCCTCATTCTAGTCGATGACGATAAAGGCATTATGAATAACCTGGTGACCGAAGAGGGCCGGACAAGCTACGCGGAAGCGGCGGCCGCAAGCGAGCTGCTGGTGGAAGAGGACACGAGCCGCAATACGCTCACCGACGACTTGTTCACGCCGGATCCCGTCACGACTGAAGTGACGACCCCGTATTCGGCTGTCGGCGAGTCGGTTCCGATTAGGCCGGACGTGGAGGACGAGCAGACGCTCCGCCTTCGCGAGGAACAGCTGAAGGTCGATAAGGAAGCGGTGCAGGCCGGCGAAGTCGTCGTGCATAAGAATATCGTGGAAGAGCAACAGACGGTCCATGTGCCGGTCGAACATGAAGAGGTCTACGTCGAGCGCCGTCCGGTGACAGGCGATCAGGCGGATGCGTTGCCGATCGAAGGCGAAGAGACCATCCGCATTCCGGTTACGGAGGAGCGGATCGAGGTGACGAAGAAGCCTGTCGTCACGGAGGAGATTGTCGTCGGCAAACGAACGGTGCAGGAGACCGAACAGGTACAGGACACCGTCCGCAAGGAAACGGTCGATGTCGACCAGAACGGCAATCCGATCGTTCGCGAGACGAATACGAATCGCTAATTCGGCTGCAACTATTAACAAAGCGAGCTCGCCTCAGGAAGAGGACGAGCTCGTTTTTTTTCTACCTATCGAACCTCTCAAGCTATCGTCAGTGAACCTGTCGTCTCCTAAACGTAAACATCCTCACAGCAACGCACATCCACCGATGAACGTATAACCAGCTATAAAGCCCGTGCGATTGGCTCAATGCATAGGCGCTCGAGTGTCATCGCCTATTGGTGCACGGATTTCCATACGATGGATCGGGCAAGGTTTAGAAGCGCGGGCCGGTTGTTATACTAATCCTAATAGATTACGAGTTTCCTAGAGGAGGGATATTCGAATGGGTGCGATGAAAATCGGCAGCGGTCTGCTCGTCGTGACGATGGCGGTAGGCCTACTGACGGCCTGTGGCCGGGGGCAGGCGCCGAACGTGATGAATACCGTCAGCAATAATACCGTAAGCAACACGCAAGGAACGGATGCTGGCGCCGTTAATGTGGAGGATGAAGCGCAAACGGCAGGGTTCGAGGTGCTGGCCGAGAAGCTGGAGACGCCATGGGCGATCGACTTCATCGGCGACACGATCTATATAAGCGAGCGTGCGGGCAAGATCGTCAAGGTCGATTCAGGCAAGCAGACGAGGCAGAACGTGAAGTTGTCCAAGGCGGTCCGAGCCGGGGGCGAAGGCGGTCTGCTCGGCTTCGCGCTGGCGCCGGACTTCCAGACGTCGAAGCAGGCATACGTCTATCATACGTACGAGGAGAACGGCAAGCTGTATAACCGGATCGTGCTGATTCGCGAGGATGATCAAGGAACGGGCTGGAGCGAGATGAGAGAGCTGTTGGGCAGCATTCCCGGAGCCCAGAATCATAATGGCGGGCGGCTGCTGCTCGGACCGGACGGCATGCTGTACGCGACGACGGGAGATGCGCAGGAGGAAGCCTCATCGCAAGACCGGAGCGCGCTGGCGGGCAAAATACTGCGGCTGAAGCCGGACGGCTCCATACCGGCGGACAATCCGCTGCCGGATTCCTATGTGTACTCATACGGTCATCGCAATCCGCAAGGCTTGGCCTGGAGCAAGGCGGGCCAACTATATAGCTCCGAGCACGGGCCATCTGGGGCGCCAGGCGGGCATGACGAATTGAATATCATTCAAGCGGGCAGCAATTATGGCTGGCCGGACATTATAGGCGATGAGAAGAAGGAGGGGATGGTAACGCCGCTCTATCATACGGGAGAATCTACGCTTGCGCCGTCAGGTATTGCGATTGCCGACAACGGAGACATTCTGGTGACCGGACTGCGCGGCCAATCTCTGGTACGCTTCTCGCCGGATGCCTCCAAGCAGGAGACGCTCGTGACGAGCGAGGGCAGGCTTCGGGATGTGAAGATCAAGGACGGAGCGATCTACGTCATCACGAACAACACGGATGGGCGCGGCGAGCCGGGCAATACCGATGACCGGCTGCTGCGCCTCAAGTAGCCCCGCCTCTTATAAGAGGACGTACATCATAATATCGTCGACATAACGGCCGCCGACATAGAACTCGTCGATGAGGCGGCCCTGCTCGATGAAGCCGCAGCTTTGATAAAAGGCAATCGCCTTCGTATTGGTCGCCATGACCCGTAGGGAGAGCTTATGTTTGCCTTGCTCGGCCGCATACGCCTTCGCGGCTTCGATCAGCTTGCGGCCGACGCCAAAGCCTTGATAGTCGGGATGTACGCCGATATCCAGCTGGGTGACATGCTGGTTGCTTGGCAGCGGCGTCGGTGCCCGGAATCCGACATAGCCGCAGACGAAGCCGTCTTTGGTCGCCACGATCTGCGTTCCGGGCGGATTCTGCAGCGCATATTCTTCGGCTGTCTTGCCCGCAAGTTCGACGGGGGCATTCGAATCGTTCCAGATGCCGCTGTTATCGATATCTACAAGTTGCTGCGCGTCTACGCCAAGGGATAGTCTAGTTTCAATCGTGCTCACGGTATTGGTTCCTCCATATCTGCATGACAGGGTGCGGTTCTCTCTTAACGAAAGAGCCCGCACCCTGTATCTTTTCATTATCGCCCTGCATTATGCACGCAGATCTCCCGCCGGCATCTCTACAGCTGCTTCCGGCTCGGACAGGAGGCCCATAGGCAGCGTGAAGTAGAACGAAGAGCCTTCTCCTTCTTGGCTGTCAACCCCGATTACGCCGCCCATAAGCTCAACCAGCTTGCGGCAGATGGCCAGACCCAGACCGGTGCCGCCGTATTTGCGGTTAATCGCCGGATGAAGCTGGGAGAAGGACTGGAAGAGCTGATCCTGCTGGGCAGCGGGAATGCCGATCCCGGTGTCCTCGACGCGGAACATGAGGGAGAGGCTGCCGGCTTCCGGTTGCCCGACTGGGCGAACCGTGATGGCAATCGTCCCGGAATCGGTGAACTTCGTCGCATTGCCGACGAGATTGATGAGCACCTGGCGCAGCCGGGCAGCATCACCCCATAGGATTGGCGGAGTCGATTCGTCGATGGAGCTCGTAAGGACGATGCGCTTATCGGCGGCCTTGACGGAGAATAGCGCAAGGATACTCTCGATCAAGGTTGCCAGATCGACTGGGCCATTGTCCAGCGTCATTTTGCCGGCATCGAGCCTGCTGAAGTCGAGTACCTCGTTCAAAATGTGCAGCAGCGAATCGCTGCTCGTGCGGATGATGTCGATGTACGATTGCTGCTCGTCGTCGAGCTCGGTCTCCGCGAGCAGATCGGTAATGCCGATAATGCCGTTCATCGGCGTCCGCAGCTCATGGCTCATGATGGCAAGGAATTCCGACTTGGCCCGGTCGGCTTGCTCGGCATGTTCCTTGGCGCGAATGATCTCCATCTCGCTCGTCTTGTCGTGGAACATAACGACCGCGCCGATCAGTTTCCCGTAGTCGAACAAAGGCGCTGCCCGGTATTCGGCAAGGAAGCTGGACCCGTCCTCCCGCCAGAAGACGCCTTCCGTGCGGGGCTGCGGCTCCCCGTTGCCGATGGCATTGAATAAGGGCGCCAGGCTGCCGTCGGCTGTCACCTGTTGGAAGCTGTGCAACCATGGGTGGTTCGCCATCTGCTCCTGCGTACAGCC
Organism: Paenibacillus phyllosphaerae; assembly: GCF_014192105.1. Classification (GTDB taxonomy): domain Bacteria; phylum Bacillota; class Bacilli; order Paenibacillales; family Paenibacillaceae; genus Paenibacillus_Z; species Paenibacillus_Z phyllosphaerae. Next base: position 52,527 of record NZ_JACHXK010000010.1, read on the forward strand.
GAGCATCTGCTCGCCGGCAGGATTGATGAAGATGCAGCGGCCTTCCAGATCAAGCCCGATAATGCCCTCGGAGACGGAATTCAAGATTAGCGCATGCTCCCGGCTCAGCTTCTCCAGCTGCTCGGTGTTGCGTTCGCGCTCGGTAATGTCCTGAATAACGCCGATAATCGTGACCGGCGTGCCGGAGGCGCCGATCGTCGGCTGCCACTGGGCATACATGATGCGGATACTGCCGTCCGGATGTAAGATCCGGTAGGTCGCATCGCCGCCGATCTCTATATAAGGCGCTTGGCCGATAAGTTCATAGATGCGCTCGTAGTCTTCGGGATGCACGCATTGCAGCAAGGTATCCATCGAATGGGAAGAGGATGGGATCTGATAGGCAAAAATGCGGCGAAGCTCCTCCGAATAAGTCAGCTGTCCGCTAATTAAATCCCAGTCCCAATGCCCCATATTGGCGAGCTGCTGCGCGCGTGCCAGCGTCTCTTCGTATTTTCTCCGCTGCGTAATATCCCGGCCGCTCGTGAGGACTCGAAGCGCCTCGCCTGTCTCCGAATGCCGGATGACCTGCGAGGAGAGCTCGAGCCATACGTAATGGCCTGCTCGATGACGGACGCGCCGGACGAATATATCCCGGTCGGAGTATGGCCGTTCCTTCATGTCATCGGCATCGCTCGGGTGATAATAATCGATCCGGCTGCGGCCGATCATCTCCTTGGGGTCATAGCCAAGCACGGAGAGCATCGACGGCGAGCTGTAGAGGATCGTGCCGTCCGGATCGCTGAACGTAACGAGTTCGGTCGTATATTCGGTAATCAGTGTTTGCAGGTTGAGCTGACTGCGCACCTGCTCATAGCGATGCTGCAGCACGGAGATATCCGTGGCTTGAATGACCGCATAGTCTGGCAAGGAGCCATGATCTTGCTCTTCCAAAGGCAAGAAAGAGATATGCAGCAGACACGGGGTAAGCCGGGTGTCCTTATGCAGCAGATTAAGCTCGATCTGGGCGGTCCTTTCGCTCAACAGTTGATCGATCAGCTCGGGATGATGGGTCGCTTTCTTGTCCTGCGGTACAGCAAGGTCCGTCCAGACGATTCCCTCCAGCTCTTCGGCCGTATAGCCGAGCAGACGGGAGCACGCGAGATTCGTATACCTAATCCGGCCGCTCGGCACATCCACGATTACGGAGGCAATCGGAGCATGCCGAAACACGGCCTCGAAGCTGAAATTCATGTTGTTCGATGAAGTCGTGTTCATCTTCATGCTGCCCCCTTTATCAACGTTCGGTACGGTTTCTATCTATTGTTACCATTGTAACAGCAGGTAAGAAACGACGAACAGGAAAAAAATGAGAAAATGCCAATAGCCGCGTACGCTGAGGCTGCAGCGAGCGGCTATCCACGATAGTCCAGCGGCCGGCGGGCTATTAGAGCCGCCGACTAAAGACGTATAAGAATTGCACCGGCGTCGCCGGGGCAGTAGAGCAAGCGATCCATTCCCGGGCAGCCGGATGGCTTATCGCTGTGCAGTCGCGTTGTTCCCTCCGATGGACAGCGTCAAGGCGAAGTCGAAGATTTCTTGATAGCGCTTCGACAGCGAAGTCGGGGATACGTCGTATCTTTCCGCCAGCTCCGTCATCGTTCCGCCATTGAAGAAGAATTCGATTGCCGCTGCATAGACGCCTGGCTTGCGATATACAGGCTGTGTCTTGGCTGCGTACTGATTCCACAACACAAGGGCAAAATACAGCGTGTCCGGTTCATATCGGCCTTCCATATTGGCGATCAGATCAACGGCCAGTTCACGGTGCGATTCATTGCTCCAGGTCATCGCCTGAATCAATTCCTGTATATCTACCGTCGTCGGGTCGAAGTTGCTTCCGCGCGCAGCGGCCGCCTCATCCTTTCCCAAACAACAGCGTTTGTACTTCTGTCCGCTGCCGCAATGACATAGGTCGTTTCTGCCTAATTTCGTCACAGCTATCGTCTCCTAAACTATCTATGTTGTCTCTCTATTATAGAAAGAAATTGCTGATCTGACAAAAGAATAGTGTAAAGGTTGTTTAAGATAACCGCAGCAAGCGGCTAAGGTCTTAACTTTAAGGAAGAATAAGCCATATTATAGACAGATTATGTGCGATACGAGTAAGATGGGAGCGAGTTGGAGTCGTGTCAAATTGGCAGTGAAAGGAGGAGCAACAGGTGCCGCAGTTATGGATAAAAGGCGTGTCCGCCGAGCAGCTGAGGCCGGTCAGCACCGCGTTGATCGATGAGCTTGCCGACATATGCGCTTGCGGAAGGGATAACTTCACGATCGACGTGCTTCAGACCATATCGGTCTACGACGGCCAGATCGTAGAAGCGTATCCTTTCGTGGAGGTCGCTTGGTTCGAGCGCGGACAAGCGGTTCGGGACAGGTTCGCGGAGGCGCTTACGAAGCATATGCTGGCCGCCGGTGCAGCCGAAGTAGAGGTTGCTTTCAAGGTGTATCAAGAAGAGGCCTACTACATCAACGGCCGCCCTTGCAGCAGCTAGATTAAAGCGTAGGGGGAGGGCGTGCCTTATCGGCCGCCCTTTCGTTGCGTTGTAATGCAACAATCAAATTAGCGGTTGACGCCTTTTGGAAATGCATGTTAAGATATCCACTAAATTCAAGCATTACCCACTACAAATGCCGATGAAGGCGAAGGAGGTACGGAAAATGAGCCAATTTGCGAATCGTGATGAACGAAGCAGAGAGCAGATGATACATGTGCAGCAACATGATTCCGTACGCATTTACCCAAGCGGCAGGAACAGCTTTGCCATACCGTTACGAAGGCGTCCGTCTGGCTGGAAGACAGCCCGATCGGCATTCGTATAGCAATCACGGTAGGTAGGGCTGCGATGTTTCGCAGTCTTTTTCTTTTCCTTCGGGCAGGCCGATCAGGGGCTGACCAGATAGCGGGAGAAAAAGGCGCGGGATGAAGCAGTCTTTTTTTATCCCAATAAACGAAAGGAGTGATCTCGATGAAGCCAATGGTACGCGCAAGTCTGCAGCCGATATTCGGCTATGAACATGATAGATCCGATCTAGGCCGGCAGCCGCTTGCTAGTCCTGCCCTTTTCTTCGGCCCATGGGATTTACCGTCGATCTCATCGATGGATCCATGGCGTTCGTTTGTTGGAAGATCCAACAGGCGCGAGTCGAAGTTAGGTTGCGCAGGCAAGCTTAGGCTGCCGGATCATGAGCATCACCACCTTACCCGGGAAGCGGTATGAGGGGTGTGCTATGAACCGGCAGCTTTTTTTATTCAGCTGATTGGTTTGCGTTCGCGATCGAAAGATTGGAAATGCAGCATTCAGTGCACGAGAACAAGGAGGGTAAGTAAATGAATGGGAATGTAAAACGCCATGGCAACAACCATCACGAGGTTCAACTGGACCATGGCGCGCTGCACGTGTTTGCAAGCGATGAGCTGTTCTCGGCTTTCGATGCCAAAGTGTACGAGATGGCGGACAACAATTTGCGTATTCCGCGCAACGTGTACATGGGTTACACGCCTGACGTCCATGTCGGCGTCGGAACTTGTATCGGGACGACCGCGGTATGGCGGGCTCGCGACGGATTCGTATCGCCGTCGATCGTGGGCGTCGACATCGGCTGCGGGATGCGCGTCCACTTGACGCCGCTGCACAAGCGCGATATTCAAGACCCGGCCGTGCGCCGTCAACTGATTGAAGCGATCGAGCGCTACGTTCCGACGAACGAACGGACGAATTCTCACTACGCGGATATCGATATTATGGAGGTCGTGAAGCATGGGTTGCGCGGCTTGCCGGACAAATACGTGCTGGATGCGCGTTGGCTGACGCATGTGGAAGAAGCGACGTTCAAATTCGACCATGCGTTCTTGAGCGAGCTGCCGGCCAAAATCCGCAAGAATGCGCATGGCCAGCTCGGGACGCTCGGGAGCGGGAATCACTTTATCGAGCTGCAGACGCTGGAACTAGCCGAAGAAGCGCGTTCGACCGCGGAACAGTGGGGTTTGTTCGACGGGCAGGCGGTGGTGATGATCCATTCCGGTTCCCGGGCATGGGGGGCGATGCTCGGACGGGAATTTACCAAGTCGCTGAAGGAGACGATGCATCTGTGGGGTATCGAGAATCCCGACCCGAATCTCATCTATGCCCCGGCGGTCAGCCAAGAAGGGAAGACGTACTTCAACTTGATGTACTCGGCGCTCAACTTTGCGGTCGCCAACCGGCATATGATCGCGTTCGGCGTGCGCCAGGCGCTCAAGGACGTGTTCGGGGAGGACTTCGAACTGCCGGTGCTCTACGACTTGATGCACAACTACGCGCTGAAGGAGTTTCACCGCAATGAGGCGATGATCGTCCACCGCAAAGGCGCAACGCGCGCGCTTCCGCCGGGACACTTCATGAACGCGCCTGCTTACAAATCTACCGGGCATCCGGCGCTCATTCCGGGTTCGATGGGCACAAGCTCCTACATTATGGTCGGGCGCGAGGCCGGAGCGAAAAACTTCTACTCGATCTGCCATGGCGCCGGACGCGCCCGTTCGCGCCGCGCGACGAAGGAACTTGTCACGGTCGATCAATTCGCGCAATCGCTCAAGGTCGGCACCGAAGACGAGATTCTCGTGAATCACCGCTCGCTCGCGGCGATCCTCGATGAATGCCCGCAAGCGTACAAGGACGTCGATCAGATTATCGATAGCGTGACGGGAGCGGGTCTAGCGGAAGTCGTCGCCAAATGCAAGCCGATGGCGGCGATCAAAGGAATTTAACAAAAAAAGCGTCATATTCTCTTCTATCTTTCGAATAAATCTGCTTGTGGAACGTGTTTGTTGTCAGCCGCCGGAATAGATTGTAGGAAGAGGATGTACGCATCCTTGATCAGGTGAGGAGGGAATCACATGAAGAAGCAAGCATCCGCATGGACTGAGCTTACGTTTCAAAATGTGAGCGAGCATGGCATGTCGACCGAAGATGTGCTGAGCAGAATGATTCGCTTCATCTCCCAGGATCCGCGAACCGCCTATCACTTTGTCATCGGCACAGATAGCCAAGTGTTCCGCGGCTACACCAAATTCGTCACCGGTCTGGTGCTGCACCGTCCGGGCAAAGGGGCATGGGCTTGTTACCGGGTGGTCGTCGTGCCGCGGGAGATGATGAGCCTGAAGGAAAAGCTGTCTTACGAGACGACGCTGTCGCAGGAGCTCGCGAGTCAATTCGAAGGCGATCTCTTAAGCAGGATGGAGGAGCCGCTGTTGCCGTATTTGTATCAAGGCGCCTCGTTGGAATTATTCATTGATATCGATGCGGGAACGGAGCCGGTCGTGAACAAAACGTCGCTGTACGTACAGGAGATGGTGGATCGGGTGGAGGCGACCGGGATATTCCTGGCGCGCGTCAAACCGGAATCGTTCGCCGCATCCTCGTACGCGAACCGATTCACGAAACGGCCTGTCCGGAAGGTGATGTAAAGCGATGCGCGCGTGTGGTCTAGGAAGGTCGCGGATCTGGGGAGCAGTTGTCCAGAACGCGGCCTTTATGTTTTTTGCGTAGCGTCTTCCGATTCGGTTATGCTTGAATGCGGGTAATTGGGCGCACAAGAGGGAATATTAGGCGCAATAGGCGTTAGAGAAGCGGAGGAATGCGTATGATCGGTGCGGATCGGATAAGCGCCAATCTTACCTTACATACGGACAAATATCAGATCAATATGATGTACGCGCACTGGCTGCACGGCACGATGAATCAGCAGGCGGTCTTCGAGTTGTCGTTCCGCAAGCTGCCGTTCGGCAACGGATATGCCGTCGTCGCCGGGTTGGAACGCGTCGTCCAGTTCATCAAGCAGCTGCGTTTCACCGAGGAGGAGATCGCCTACCTGCGCGAGCAGGAGGAGAATTACGACGAAGCCTTCCTCTCGGAGCTCGAGTCGCTGCGTTTTACCGGAGACATCGATGCGATGCCGGAAGGAACGCTGGCCTTCCCGAACGAGCCGCTGCTGCGGGTGAGGGCGCGGATCGCGGAGGCGCAGCTGGTCGAGACGGCGATCTTGAACTTCATCAACTTCCAGACGCTGATCGCGACCAAGGCGGCGCGGGTGAAGCAAGCGGCGCCGAATGACGTGCTGATGGAATTCGGCACGCGGCGTGCGCAAGAGGGCGATGCCGCGATATGGGGCGCGCGTGCGGCCTATGTGGCCGGCTTCGACGCGACCTCGAATATGCGGGCCGGGATGTTGTTCGGCATACCGACCAAAGGTACGCATGCGCATTCGTGGGTGCAGAGCCACAGTACGGAACTCGAGGCATTCGAGCGGTATGCCGAAGCGCTGCCAGACCAGGTGACGCTGCTCGTCGACACGTATGATACGCTCAGAAGCGGTGTGCCGAACGCGATTAAGGTCGGCCTGTCGCTCGCTGCCAAGGGCAAACGGATGAGCGCGATCCGCCTCGACAGCGGGGACTTGGCCTACCTGTCGAAGCAGGCGCGCGTCATGCTCGATGAAGCGGGGCTTACGGACGTGAAGATCGTCGCCTCGAACGATCTGGACGAGAATCTGATCTTCAACCTGAAGGCGCAGGGGGCCAAGATCGACAGCTGGGGCGTCGGGACGAAGCTGATCACCGCAGCCGATCAGCCGGCGCTAGGCGGCGTATATAAGCTTGTGGCGATTGAGCGGGATCAACGGATGGAGCCGGTCATCAAGATTTCGTCCAACCCGGAGAAGGTATCGACGCCGGGGGTGAAGGACGTTTACCGGCTCGTCAATCTTGCAAGCGGCAAGGCGGAAGCCGATTATCTCGCGTTCGAGGACGAGGAGAATGTGCGCGCCGGCGCGGAGCTGGAGCTTTTTGACCCGGCGCATCCTTATTTGAATAAGCGGATTAGCGATTACGAAGCGATCCCGCTGCTCGTTCCCATCTTCCAAGGCGGCGAATGCGTGTATGAGCTGCCTACGCTGCAGGCCATCCGCTCGCATCATACGCGGCAGCTGGAACTGTTCTGGCCCGAATATTTGCGCAAGCTCAACCCGGAAGGGTATCCGGTTGACTTGAGCCCTGCCGTATGGGAGAAGAAAATGGATCTGATCAAGCGCTATAAGGACAAGCGCTAGCAGGCAAACTAAAAACGCACGGATACGCTTTTATAGAGCGCCGTGCGTTTTTGACATGCGATAGAAGAATGGGATTATTGCTGGGCAAGGAATGTGTCGAGCGATTGATTGGAGGCGGTAATAACGCTTGCCATGTAGACGCCAACGTAACGGACATGCCAAGGCTCATAGGAATAGCCCGTCTGTTTCTCCAGGCCTTTGCCGTAATGGATAATGAAGCCGTACTTCGGCGCGTTCTTCGCCAGCCATTTGCCTTCCTTCGTATCCCCGAAGCTCTGCTCCAGCTCATAATTAACCGATGCGCTCGAAATATCCATCGCAAGGCCTGTCTGATGCTCGCTTTGACCGGGGCGCGCGCTCGTCTGATTCGCCACTTTCTCGCCTTTGAGCTTCACGTTGCGGTCGAAGATCGCCTTCTGCGTCGCGTACGAGCGGTAGCCGGAGACGGCTTTAATCGAGATCCCGTCCTTCTTGGCCGCCGCGAACAATTTCTCGAGCGCCTCAGCCGCGATCTTGCGCATCTGCTTCTTCGGGCTGTCGCCCGAGAAGGAGAACGGGACGTTCACTTTGACCAGATCGGCCGGTACATAATTCGATGGCAGATTGCGTGTCTTATTGACGAGCACAAGCGTGCTCAGTTTATTGATGACGATATTCGCGCCGCTGGTCGATTTGGTAATCGTGCGGCTCGCCGCGTTACTATATAGGAAGGACGAGCTGGCTGAAGCGGCGTGCGCAGCAGGATAAGTGGCCGCTGTCGTCAGGGAAGCGCCGATGAGCAGAGCTGCGATCAGTTTGCGTGATTGTCGGAAGTTCATGCTGTCATCTCCTTTTAATCGTTCTTTACCCGATTATAGAGAATAAATCTATCAACCTCTTATCCGACTTGTTTCGATCGTGTAAACTTTTAAGCGTAGAATGATAAATGAAAGAGGTATCGCATGATGTACGAGACTTATATTTTCGATTTATATGGAACGCTGATAGACATTGTAACAGACGAAGAGAGTCCGGAGGTATGGGAACGTCTGGCGGTGCATTTCCGCTATAGCGGCATGCAGGTAGGACCGGAGGAGCTAAAGAGCGCGGTGGCCGAAGAGATTGGGCGCCAGCTGGAGGCAGGCAGGGCACGGGCGGAGCATCCGGAGTTTGCCTATGAACAGGTTTTTGCCGCGTTGGCGCAGCAATGGGGGAGAGAGGTTTCGGCAGAATGGCTGCATGAGACGGTGCGCTGGTTCCGTATTCTATCCATGCGCAAGCTTGCCTTATATGACGGGGCGCTCGAGCTGCTGCAGTCGCTGAGACAGCAAGGCAAGAAGCTGTATCTGCTCTCGAACGGGCAGAAGACGTTCATCGAAGCCGAACTTACGATCTTGGGGATCAAGGATCTGTTCGACGGGCTTGCCATCTCGTCGGAAGCGGGCGTATGCAAGCCGGATCCGTTGTTCTACCTTTACCTGGAGGAGCAATACGGGGCAGATCTATCTTCGGCGATTATGATCGGCAACGATCCGCGGACCGATATGGAAGGCGCGCACCGGATCGGGATCGACGCTTGCTATATTCATTCGGAGTCATCGCCGGAAGGTATTGCATTCTCCTGCCGCTATGAGCTATGGGATGGGGATTTGCGCAAGGTGCCGGGAAGCGGGCTGTGACGGAAGGTGCAAGGTTAGGAGAGGAGGCTGCCAAGCTGGAGTTGGCGGCCTCTTGTCGTTGCGCTAAGTCGAAGGCGATTTCTGGAAGGCGCGATAGCGTAACTGAATATGCTTGAGCTGGCTCATGCCCCATTTCATGAAGACGGCAAGCAGGATGTAGATCGGGAAGGAGTAGATATGCTTCCAGTGGTGCGGGTTGTAGATGTGGAGCCAGATCAGGAACGGTTCTGCCAAGAAAGCCGCGCCGCAAGCAACGATAAGATGGGCAAGCAGATAGTGCCTCCATTGGCCGAACCATTGATAGACGAGCGCATACGTAATGGGCAGCAAAGAAACGTCGATCGGTATTAACCGGTTGAAGAGCGGGACCAGCTTGTACGAATAGCTCCAGATATGAAGCTCCGTTCCGATGGCGTCGAGCATCGTCGTGATGTAGGACAGAATCGCTGCGAACAGCAGCAGCTCGAAGAATCGGGTTTTATCCACCGCGACAAGCCATACAGCGATCGATACGACGAAGATTACGAGCAGGAACCACCATTGGGCGGAGAGCACTTCGACCTGCAGCCAATGATGAAGCCGAAGCTGCGTTGTAGCTTGCTGCGCAAGATCGATGGCATTGCCTTCATGCTCGATTCTAGCCATACGCATCACCTCCTGTAAGTTGTAAGCGTTATTGTCAGTTTTTCCGTAAACGCAGGAAGCTCATTCTTGATAGGCGGATGTAGTAACAATTGGCATTGGGGAAAAATCAAACGTTCGTCCCCTTCCATACGCACAGGTTCGTACGCCTCTCGGTACATATGGTATTGCGAGGTGAATGCTATGAATCGCAAAAATTACAAGAGCAGCACGATCCGAGGCAAACTTCGCGTATGCCGTTACCTGCAAGGCAGCAAAACGCTCGCGAGCCTTGTCCCGCGTACGGCTGCGCTCACGTTAGCCGGCCTTAAAACCATGTCGCAAACCCATGCTTCCTTATATATTAAGCCTGATGTCGGTTCGCTTGGCATTGGCATATTTAAGTTAAATCGTCTTGCGCAGGGCTTCGAGCTTCTGGGTACGCGCCGCCGTCAGACGACCCGCCGGGAATTTGCCACGGTCCAGGAGGTCTATCGGCATCTGAAAGCGGCCGCGAAAGGCCGAATGATCGTACAGGCGGCGATCAGGCTCGATAAGGCCGGTAACAGCCCATACGATATGCGTGTCATGATGCAGCGCAAGCCCAAAGGCAATTGGACGTGCACCGGCGCCTTCGTCAAGGTCGGGAAGCCGGGGAAGATCGTGACCAACTTTTATCAGGGCGGACAAATCATTACGCTGCGCGAGCTTTGGCAGCGCAAGGGGCTAGGCGAGGGGCACGCTGCGGGACGCACGAGACGGCTGGAGGAGAAAGCGCTCGCGGTATCCCGGCTGCTCAGCAGCAAGAAGAGAGGCATGCACGAGATGGGCATCGATTTTGCCTATGATCGCAAGGGGAAACTGTGGGTTCTTGAGGTCAACTCCAATCATCCGCAATACCACCCTCTCCGGCAGGTCGACGAGGTAGCTTATAACCGCATGCGTTCGTTCGCCAAGAGCTACGGCCGTTTATCTGACAAATGAACATGGAATGAAATGCGTTTGCGCCATCAAAGACGGCGAAAGCCGTTTCACCTTGCGGTCCGCAATCGCGCTGGGCTACAATGGCTCTATGGAAGTGACGAACGTAAAGTGAGGCGCAAGCGCGATGAAGGAAGCGGAACATAGCAAGATCGAGGACCAGCAAGCTGAACTGATGCGTGAGAATGAAAGACTGAGGCAAGAGAACGGGGAACTGCTGGAGGAGGGCGTAAGGCTGCGTGAAGAGAATGAGCGGCTGCGTCAGGAGACGGTGAAGCTTAGGGGCGTTATTCGTTCCCGCGTCCAAGAGACGATGTCCAGCCGTCTGAAGGATGCGCTAAGGGAGTAGCAAGCGAGCTTGGCTGGCTTAAAGGCGCGCCGCCGCAAGATTTCCGGAAGGATCGTCCATTTGCGGGTGGCATCGGATGTGAAAAAACGCTACAATATGAGCAGTACATGTAAATGAGGTGATCTCATGTCAGAAGAACAAGTAACCCCTGAAGTAAGCCAGGAAGAAACGATTCAAGAACCTAAGAAGGTCTCCCTTGCCGAGGCGGTCAAGCAGAAGCTTGCCCAGAAGAAGCAGGAGCAGAGCAACGGCGGCAAGCAGAAGTTCGGCCAAGGCGGCAATCAAGCCGTCATGAAGAGCCAGAACACGAAGAAAGTTAACAATCAGCGCAAGAAAATGGGTGTCTAAAACATCTGAACCGGGGGCCGTGAGCTTCCGGTTTTTTAATTTTAAAATCCGCATTGCCAAATTACGAACACATGTTCTATAATTGGTAAAAATATGGTCTAGTTTTCCGATGCAGGAAATAAACTGGTCCACGTGGAAAATAAATGGATATAACGCAGAGTATGGAGATGACAACGATGGTGACGGTGACAGAAGCTTTTGTAGACTCGATCGCGCTTAATGCGAGCGCGGCTAAGAATGGCCGCGACCTCGTCAAGAAGAATAGTTTCACGCTGCTGAACCGTTCGGAGGATGGATCGCTTCTGTTCGGCGAATGCAAGGGCAGCGGCAAGGAACCGTACCGCTGTTCGGCTGACTTCGCCAAGCCGGAGAGTCCCGTGTACCGCTGTTCCTGCCCGAGCAGGCAGTTCCCGTGCAAGCATGTCGTCGGATTGCTGTTCGCTTATGCGCAAGGTAAGGAGTTCGCGGTCGCGCCGATTCCTGACGATATTGCGGACAAGCGGGAGAAGGCCGAGAAACGGGAAGAGAAGCGGCAGACCGAGGCGGAACAGATTGCTGACGGGACGGCGGCTCCCGCCAAGCGGAAAGTCAACAAGTCGGCTTTGGTGAAGAAGCTGGCCGCGCAGCAGGAAGGGGCCGCAATTCTCGAGAAGCTGGTGTTGCAGCTTGTGCAGAACGGCATTGCTTCCGTAGATGCGGGCATGTTGCGGCTCATGAAGGAGCAGGCCAAGCAACTGGGAGGCTTCTACGTGCCAGGCTTCCAAGCGGCCGTACTCGAGCTGTCCGAGTTGCTCAGCGCGCCAACGGAGCGGGAACAGGTGTATACCGAGGTCATGGATCGATTGACTGTTCTTCACACGCTTATGAAGCGGAGCAAGGACTATCTGGCCGCGCGGGCAGCCGATCCCGAGCTGCCGATGGAGACGGCAACGTCGCTAGAGGAACGGATCGGGCATGCATGGCAGCTAACCGAACTGCGTGAGCTGGGGCACTCGGTGCAAGATGTCGAGCTGATTCAGCTTGGATTCCTGTCCTATGCCGATACGGCGCGCGGAGAGTATGTGGATGAGGGCTACTGGCTTTCGCTGAAGGATGGCGCATCCTATACGACCAAGAATCTCCGGCCGTTCCGGGCGGCGAAGTTTATTAAGGAAGAGGATAGTTGCTTCCAGGTGATGCAAGTGAAAGAACTGTTCATCTATCCCGGAGACCTCAATCCTCGGGTACGTTTCGAGGAGTCGGTGATGCGCGAGACGAGCGCGAGCGACACGGCTGCGGCATACGCGCATGCCAAGCCGACGCTTGCGGAGACCGTTAAACTGGTGAAGAATCAGCTGAAGAACCCGCTTGCGGACAGACAGCCATGGCAGTTGGTCAAGTTCAAGACGATTGGTACGACGACCGAAGGCGTCTGTTATATGGAGGATGAACAAGGGACACGGATTGCGCTAGCCGATCTGCCGTCGCTCGGCTGCAAGACCACGCATTTGTTCGAGCTGCTCTCGCCCGATCAGCTGGAGAACGCAGCGGCACTCGTGCTGTTCGAGCATGACCTGGCAAGCTCCCGTCTGCTCGCTCAGCCGATTTCTATCATCACCCCCCGCCAAATCATCCGGTTGCTATATTAATTGTTGCCAAGCGGTCTGAACATAGTAGAGGAGACTTCAAACGATGAGTATCGCTATTCTATCCGATTTACATAACGAGGTGCGCAGACTTTTCATCGCGGGCAGCGGCCTGGCAGAGGGAGACCCGCGTCTTCGCAGGCTTCAGCCGCAGCTAGCGAAGCTAGGCGAAGGATCGCCGGTGTTCAAGCGGTTGGCCGATTACGTCTCTCAGGTGATTGAGGCAAGCGGCGATAAGGCGGCTGTGCCTTTGCTTGCGCTCGGCAGCCTGCTTCATTCGATTATGTATACGCAAGGCAAGAGCGACGCGGCAGGCGATCCGGTTCCGCTCGTGCCGCTAGGGTGCGCGTCAGTGTCGCAGCCTGCTTCTTACCGCAAGCTGGCGCCTCTATTGGAGGCGCTCACGACGCGGGGAAGCGGACGAGTTGCGGTCATCCGCAGCGGAGCTGAGGAGGGCGTGTTTCAAGATTTCAGGACGTACCTGCCGGCTGTCGACGGGTTGGAGGACGTTCCCGAGATTGCGGATTATATCGCCGATCACGTCATGCCGGCCATTGGCAAGCCGATCGTGCCGATCGTTAAGCGGAAACTTAACCTGCAAGGCAACAAGGGCGATGGACGGAAGCTGCGCGTATTGTACGCCATTGCGGGAGACGCGGAGCTCGGCACGGTGGAACTGGCAGCCAGAGAGGGCTCTGCCGATGTGCGTATTGCAGCGCTCGGCCTGCTCGCCGGACATCCCGACTATTTGCCTCTGCTGCTGGAGCTCTCGGCCGACGGGCGGAAGGAAGTTCGGCGCGCGGCTTATGAGGCGCTGGCGGGCAGCGCAAGCGAAGCGAGCGTGAGCCGGTTGTTCGAGGCGTTCACCGGCAAGGATCAGGAGGCTGCCGTGCAAGCGGTGCAAGCTTGCCAGGATGAGCGGCTGACTGCTCTTGTGGTGGATTACGGCTTCGGCCTTCTTCAGGAGCTGGAGGAGAAATCGCAGACGGCCGATCAAGCCGAAGGCGACGACAAAGCCAAGGCGGTGAAGAAGCGGGATACCGTTCTGACGCATCTGGACTATACCTTGAAGGCGCTGCACGGCAAGAAGGGGCAGAACGTCTATCAGTTGCTCTGCGCCGTGCAGATGAGCAAACCGTTTATCGCGTTCTCGCAAGCCTATATACGCGAATATCCGGTACGCCTGCTGCTTGAACTGGAGATGCCGAAAGCGGATCGTTTCGTCCTCGAATTAAAGGATAGCTTCGAGAAACGCTTCATCGGTTACAGTCTGATCGCTGCGACACGTTGCTTGTCAGCGTATGAAGTATACGACCGCTTTGCCCCGGAACTGGCCAAGAAGTCTTCCGGCTCGGCGAAACTGCTGGCGCATACCATGGAAGGGCTGCTGCCGCGTGTGGAACATGCGGTATTCGGCAGAGCCGAGAGCGGCTATGACGAATATGCCGATACTCGTCCAGTCGAGCTCCCGGAAGCATTCCGTGACCTAAGATGGCTGAAGCAGCTAGTCAGCTCCGATCAGATTTCGCTCGTCGCTCCGTTCTTGCTGGCATCGCCTAATGATTCAGAGGCGGTTGCCTACGTTGCCGACAAGCTGATGCAAGTGCACAAGGTCAGAGAACCGCTCGATTATGCGGAGCAGCTATTGCTAACCCTGCTGGTCGCCGGGTATCCGGATATCCCGCGTCTGCTGGTTCACTTGACCTCTTATGCGAAAATGTATAATTCGTACTCCGAGCGGTTCGTGTCCTTGCTAGGTCTGCTGCCGGCTTCCTATGCGCAGCAGGTAGAAGAGAACGCGAAGTCCTTGCACACGTACTACAAGACGAGAGTCACGCAAGCTATAGAACGCATGAAACAAAACGACTATGCCGAATTTCCGGCATATAAAGGAGCGGAACAAATCGCATGGCTCAAGCAGCAACTAACGCGTTAAGATTACCGGCCGAGGTACTATATGCGCACGAGCTGGAAGCATTGAAGGAAACGGACAAGGCGCCTCGCCCTGCGGGCTGGCAGCTGTCCCCGCGCGCCGTCCTGACATTCATTACAGGAGGCACGGCAGGCGGCGTCACCATAACGCCGAAGTATATCGGTCATTCGAGACTAGTTGAGATCGCGATCGCCACGCTGCTGACCGACCGGGCGCTGCTCCTGATCGGCGAGCCGGGAACGGCCAAGTCGTGGCTGTCGGAGAATTTGACGGCGGCGATTCATGGCAGCTCCTCGAAGGTGATTCAGGGGACAGCCGGCACGACGGAGGAGCAGATCCGCTATTCCTGGAACTATGCGATGCTTCTCGCGAATGGGCCTTCCGAACAGGCGCTCATTAAGAGCCCGATCTATCGTGCGATGGAAGAGGGCGGCATTGCGCGCTTCGAGGAGATTTCCCGCTGCGCGTCCGAGGTTCAAGATGCACTCATCTCGATCCTCTCGGAGAAGACGATCTCCGTGCCCGAGCTGGGCCAGGAGTTGTCCGCGTCCAAAGGCTTCTCGATTATCGCGACGGCGAACACGCGCGACCGCGGCGTGAACGAGATGTCCTCCGCATTGAAGCGCCGCTTCAACAGCATTGTGCTGCCCGCGCCTGCCGATCTGGAGACGGAGCTGGATATCGTCCGCAGACGCGTGCGCGAACTGTCGAATAGCTATGAGATCGGCGCAGCGCTTCCAGCGGACGATACGATCCGCAAGGTAGTCACCATCTTCCGCGAGCTGCGCCTGGGCACGACGCTCGACAGCAAGGAAAAGGTGAAGGCGCCAAGCGGCGTCATCTCGACGGCAGAGGCGATCTCGCTGCTCACGGGCAGCATGGCGCTGGCGGCAAGCTTCGGCAGCGGCGAAGTGGAAGAGGGCGATCTGGCTGCCGGCTTGCAAGGGGCGATCGTGAAGGACGAAGAGAAGGATCGGCTTGTATGGAAAGATTACCTCGAGAACGTGATGAAGAAGCGGGGATCGGAATGGCGTCCACTGTACAATGCATGCCGGGAGATGAACGGTTGATTAGCGGCGGCGAGGGCCATGTGCACCTATTTGGCGTTCGGCACTTGTCGCCGGCGGGCGCGTATCATCTGCGGACCCTGCTCGATCAGGTGAAGCCGTCGGTCGTGCTGGTAGAAGGCCCCTCCGATGCAACCGAGTGGATCAGTCAGCTGAGTGCCAAAGGCGTTGTGCCTCCAGTCGCTTTGATGGCGTATACGGAGAGTTTGCCGGTGCGAACGCTGCTGTATCCGTTCGCTTCGTATTCGCCCGAATACGAAGCATTCCGCTGGGCTGCGGCTAACGGTGCGGACGCGGCATTCATCGATCTGCCGTCGGATATTTCCGTGACGCTGTATGAGTACCGGAAACAGGCTTTGCTGGAGCGGCAAGAGAGCGAGCAAGCGGATGAGGTGCTGCAGGCAGCCCGGGAAGAGGCATTCGAGAGCAAGCGCCAATATTACACGCGTCAGCATCAGCTCTATGAGCAGATTGCGCAGCTTGCGGGTGAGCAGAATTACGAGAGTTACTGGGAGCGGCACTTTGAGCACGATGGCAAGATGGAAGGGTATCGTCACGAGATTACGGAACTATCTTGGCAGATGCGCCGTCTGCTGGAGGACGATGAACGGAAGGCAGATCCGATCGAATCGGCCGTGAACGAAGTGCGCGAAAGCTATATGCGGCTAGAGATCAGCCGCCGTCTGGCAGCCGGGATACCGCCCGAGAAGATCGTTGTCGTTACCGGTGCGCACCATGTAAGCGGACTTGACGGTTCGCTTGCGCCGATGACCGAACAGGAGCTGGCGAAGCTGCCGCGGACGCCGACGAAGCGGACGCTCATGCCTTATTCGTACTATAAGCTGTCGAGCCAATCCGGTTACGGTGCGGGCAACCCGGCACCGGCTTATTTTGAGCTTATGTGGGACTGTCTGCAAGACGGGGCGCTGGATAACCTGCCGTCCCTCTACTTGTCCCATATTGCCCAGCGTCTTCGCGAGCAGGGTACCTATCGCTCGACGGCCTCGGTCATTGAAGGGGTCCGGCTTGCGCAGACGCTGGCTTCCTTGCGGGGGAGCAACCAGCCGATCCTAGAGGACTTACGCGATGCGGCAGTCGTTACGCTCGGTTACGGGGAGCGGTCCGTCGTCGCTGAAGCGATGGTCCGCACCGAGATCGGCACTTCGATCGGGTTCCTGCCGGAGGGGATCAGCCAGACGCCGATCCAGGATGACTTGAATCGTCAGTTGAAGCGATTGAAGCTTACGAAATACAAGTCGGCTGTCGCCACCGATCTGGAGCTGGACCTGCGCGAGAACCGGAGAGTAAAGACGAAGGAACTCGCCTATCAGGATCTCGAGCGTTCCATACTGCTGCATCGTCTGGAGCTGCTGGGGGTATCCTTCGCCAGTCGCCGGACACTGCGGTCCGATGCGCCGGCTTGGTCCGAGCATTGGGTGCTGCAGTGGACCCCGGAGGCGGAGATTCAGCTGATCGAGTCTACGCTTAAAGGCGAGACAATCGAATGGGCAGCCGCTTATGCGATTCGGGAGCGGCTTGCTGGTTGCGCGGATGTCGCGGAAGCCGCCAAGCTGGTGCGCCTGTCGTGCGACTGCGGATTAACGGCATGCATGGAAGAAGCGCGAGCCGCGCTGCAACGCTTGTCTGTCGACGGCCAGCAATTCACCGCGTTGGCGCAAGCGGCATTCGAGCTATCGGCGCTTGTTCACTACGGCTCGCTAAGGCGAACGGATACCGAAGTGCTCGTTCCGCTGCTGCAACAGCTGTTCTTCCGTGCCGCCTTGCTGTTGGTCGATGCGGCGGGATGCAGCGATGATGCGGCTACGCAAATGCTAAGCGCGATTCACCAACTTCATACCGTGTCGCAGGACCAGCATGAGCGGATCGACGATGAAGTGTGGCAGCGTCAGCTGTGGGAGCTCGCGTCGCGCGATGACCGGAATGCGCGCCTGTCCGGCTATGCGTTCGCGATTATGCTCGAGCGGCATGCGGTCACGGAGGAAGCTTGCGAACAGGAGGTATCGCGGCGATTGTCGCCCGGGATTCCAGCTGATCTGGGAGCGGGCTGGTTCGAAGGCCTTTCGCTGCGCAATCGTTACGCGCTGCTCTCCCGTCCTTCGCTATGGCGGCAGCTCGACAGCTACATCCAGTCGCTCGAGCCTGAGCAATTCCGCCGCTCGCTCGTATTCCTGCGCCGCTCCTTCGGCGCCTTCGAGCCGAGAGAAAAGGCGGCGGTAGCCGAGCTGCTGGGCGACCTGTGGGGCGCCTCCGCCTCCATGGAGGCGGAGGCGCTGCAAGAGCCGCTGACCGACGATGAGCAGACCGCGATTGCGGCATTGGACGATTTTGACTTTGGAGATTTCTAGTGAAGGATGAGCGAGCAATGACGACTGACCATATGGAACAACGCAGCCGCTGGCGCCTCATCCTCGGGCAGTCGGCTGAGGAAAAGCTGCAACCGCCCGGCAGCGGTCCGTTATTGAATGAGGAGCAGGCGCTGATGGATCAAGCGCTGGCAGCCATCTACGATGGTACGCAAGGGGAAGCTGTTCAAAGCTCGGGCAAGAGCGCTAGTCGGGGCGCAGGACTAGGCAAATCGGCCCCTTCTTTAGCGAAGTGGCTAGGCGACATCCGAACCTTCTTCCCGATGGACGTGGTCTCCGTTATCCAGGCCGATGCGATCGAGCGCAAAGGCTTGAAGGAACTGCTATTCGAACCGGAGACGCTAGCCAAGGTCAAACCGGATATTCGGATGGTGTCCACGCTGCTGTCGCTCAAAGGGCAAATACCGGAGAAAACGAAGGAAACAGCCAGGCAGTTTATTCGTACCGTGGTGGAGGATATTACCCGAAGGCTCGCGACGGATCTCCGCCGGGCCGTGACCGGCGCGATTAACCGCAGGCGACATACGCCGCTGCCCTCCATCAGCGGTATGGATTGGAAGCGGACGATTGACCGTAACCTGAAGCATTATAATCAGGAGCGGAAGACGATCATTCCGGAGCGCTTCTACTTCTTCGACCGCGCAAGACGCAGCAAGGAGTGGACCGTTATTCTCGATATCGACCAGAGCGGCTCGATGGCGGACTCGGTTATTTACGCTTCGGTGATCGGATCGATCTTCGCCTCTATGCCATCCCTCGAGACGAGAGTAGTCGTGTTCGATACCGAGGTCGTCGATTTGACGGAGCAATGCGCGGACGATCCGGTCGATATGCTGTTCGGCATTCAGCTCGGCGGCGGGACGGATATTAACAAATCGGTACAGTATTGCCAGACGTTCATCAAGGAACCGAAGAAATCGCTATTCATTCTGATCTCCGACCTGTATGAAGGGGGCAACCAAGCCCAAATGCTGCGCAGGCTGACCGACATGCACGAAGCCGGCGTTACCGTGATCTGCCTGCTGGCGCTGTCCGACAATGGCGTGCCGTTCTATGATGAGCATAATGCCAAGAAATTGGCTCAGCAAGGCATTCCGTGCTTCGGCTGTACGCCGGATCGTCTCCCGGAGCTGATAGAGGCGGCGCTGAAAGGCCATGACCTAATGACGTTTACCCAAACGGCAGGGAATAAGGCGAAGTAAAACGGAAGATTCGACCGTTTGTTAACGCCCGCAACGGTTAAGGTGTGGAATCATTAACTTAAGCAACGATTAACAGCGCAAGCAGCGCGTTATCGCTTCATTGGCGATGGCACGCTGCTTGTTTGTTGTGCCTCTAATAGCATCTTGTGCAAGGGGAAGATTCGTATATTGCTTCCGGTCCTTTACCTCTGGTAAACTGAAGATACGAGAATATATGTTCGTTTGTTATGAGAGAATGCGAGCGTACATGCAGGAGGATGATGATCATGCCGTCCTTTACCTTTCGAGCTGCAGAATATCCGGCTTTGCCGGGCTGTTACATCATGAAGAGCGAGGATGGCCGCATCCTGTATGTAGGCAAGTCGAAGTCGATTCGCGCCCGTCTGCGCTCTTATTTTCATGGCAATCAGAAGCGGCAGCGGATTACCCAGCTGGTAGAGCAGATTGCTTCGATCGAGGTGATCGTCGTTAATAATGAGCATGAAAGTCTGCTGCTGGAGAATAATTTGATCAAAGTGCACAAGCCGCCGTTCAACCGGGCGCTGAAGAAAGACAACAGCGGCTATGCGTATCTGCAAATGACGGATGAACGGTATCCGCGTCTGGCCGTCTATTACCGTGACCGCAGACAGGCGAAGGCAGAAGCGCATATTAGCCAGCAGCTTGCGTCTACAGCGACTGCATCAGTGGCAGCAGAGGGCATTGCAGAAGAGAATATGGCTTATTTCCCGGCAGCAATGGAGCTGACGGCAGCGGCTGAAGAAGCGGAGGAACGGTTCGGCCCTTTTGCCAGCAGTTATTTTCGCGATCAGCTGCTCTTATTCGTGAATGATCACTATCAGTTGCGGACCTGTGACACGATGCCGAAGAAGGTATGCCTGCTCTATCATCTGAAGCGATGCAGCGGCGTCTGCGAAGGGATGATATCGGAAGAGGATTATCGGTCTTCGGCGCGTGAAGCGGCTTCCCTGCTGCGCAATCAAGGCGAGAAGCTGATCGAGGCGATGCGTGAACGAATGGCGCAGTACGCCGAGCGGCTGGAATTCGAACGTGCGGCACATATGCTGGAGCAGATTCGTATTCTGGAACGGGTACCAGCCAAGCAGATTGTCGACCGCGAGGCCCAAATTAACCAAGATGTCGTTTATTTCGGAGAAGGGACCGTTCTGATCGCGAAAGTGCGCCAAGGCATGCTGCATCAGTTCGAACAGCTGCCTTGGGAGCGAGGGTCAGACGACCGCAGCGGCTGTGACCGATTCTTGATCGAGCGATACGCTGGTTCGCGTCCGGACGAGGTTATTGTGAGCGAGATCGGTGACCAGAAGGCGGTTGCCCGCGCGCTGCGCATACGTGGACAA
Organism: Paenibacillus phyllosphaerae; assembly: GCF_014192105.1. GTDB lineage: Bacteria > Bacillota > Bacilli > Paenibacillales > Paenibacillaceae > Paenibacillus_Z > Paenibacillus_Z phyllosphaerae. Next base: position 73,181 of record NZ_JACHXK010000010.1, read on the forward strand.
GCCCCGGTCAGACTAATAGCCGCACCGAAGCGCGGCATCCGTTATGAGTTGATGCAGCTATGCAAGGCCAATTATGAACAGCGGAATGCCCGCAGTGAAAGAATGCAAAGGAGTGACGTATAAGCAAATGGATCCAATCGTGGAATATTGCTTAAGCAGAAGGGCGGCCGTCCTGGAATATCCCTTTGGGCCGGATACGATGGTATTCAAGGTCGGCGGCAAAATGTTCGCGCTCATGCCCGGAGACGGCAGCTCGGTCTCGCTGAAGTGCGACCCTGCCATCGCGGAGAATTTGCGCGAGCAGCATGAAGCCATCACGCCTGGCTACCACCTGAACAAGAAGCATTGGAACACCGTTCATATGGACGGTTCGCTGACGATCGAAGAAGTGCAGGATATGATCGATCATTCATATAAACTCGTCTTCAAGGGGCTTCCGAAGTCGGAACGCTCCCGTATCGAGGATGCGATCCTTCCCTAGGGCGAGGTGCAGGCTGCGGCTTAGGCATCTGCTTGCCGATATGGCTTATGCCTTGCGGCTAATAGTTTCCCGGGCACCAGCCGGGCGGGTCCGAACAGAGCGCTGCGGCGAATTCCGGCGCCTGCTCCGCCAAGTTGTTAAAGTAACTGCTCAGAATATGGTTCCCGCTTACCGATCCGGTCCGGAAGCTGAGCTTTTCTTCCCCTTTGACATGCATATACGTGTACGTTTTGTCGGTGCGCGGCGAGTGGTACAAGAGCGGCGGCAGCTGCGGGACGATATCGAACTCGTTATGGATCCGGACCTGAACCGGCACCGACTTGTTGTACATCTTGACGAAGGCCGGATCTCCCGTGCGCGGCGCGGCGAACGTGTAGACGAGCAGCTGTTGGAAGCTTTGATTCTTCGCAATATCCAGTGCCGCAAGCGTAGCCAACGCGCCGCCGAGACTATGCCCGGTGACGAAGAGCGGTTTCTCGGGCGGGAGCTGATCGAGCAGGGCCATGACCTGTTCTCGCGCAGACATATAGATTTCGGTGAAGCCTCGGTGCGTCGCGCCTGCCCCGGCAACCGGCTTGTATGGGATTTGCTCGGCAATCAGATCCGACACCCAGTCGACCGCAGATCCAGTGCCCCGGAAGGCAAGAATCGCGGCTCGGTCCGATTCGATCACGAAGCCGAACGGTTCCGTAACGCCGTTATAGACCTCCGCCGTGAAGGTGCCGACCGTCTGGTAGGTTCGCGGCAGCATAAACCAGTTCCGAGGGTTGTTGAATTGCGCGTAGGTTTGTCCGCATACCGCAGCCAGGAACAGCGCCGTACGTATATCCATTGCGCCTCTTTCATCCACTGCATGTTCCCTCCTCTAATCGCGCCCCCGCATTCGTTAACGACAAGCGGCCCCTTTATCGGTCTCTTTAGATATAAGGATATAAGCTTAATGCTGCATTCCCGCTCTTACGACCGTGAACGCAAACCCATCCGCTTCCGGAATGAAACTAGCACGACCATTAAAGACGGCATCAGCCGTTTCACCTTGCTCCCATCATATGCGCAGCGCTAGGCATGTGTGCCGTCAGGCAAGGACGTCAACGGCGTTCACAATTAGAGCCAAATCGGCAGGAACGAGAGCCAAATTGGATAAACTTGCTCTTTTGGGCCTCCTCTATAATGGGTGGTGATTAACACGTGTTGACACCAATGAAGGAGTAAGGGAAAGGGGTAAGACGAATGGCAATCGTACAGTTTCCGAAAGATTTCGTATGGGGTGCGGCAACGGCCTCCTTCCAAGTCGAAGGGGCCTATCAAGAGGACGGCAGAGGGATGTCGATCTGGGATACGTTCTCCCGTACGCCAGGCAAAGTGTATCAAGGGGATAACGGCGACGTAGCCTGCGATATGTACCATCTGTATCCGCAAGATGTGAAGCAAATGGCGGACCTTGGCATCAAGTCGTATCGCTTCTCGATTGCGTGGCCGCGCATCATCCCGGACGGATCGGGCGAGGTGAACGAGAAGGGGCTCGCGTTCTATCATAACCTTGTCGACGAGCTGCTGAAGTACGGCATTGAGCCGATGTGCACGCTCTACCATTGGGATTTGCCGCAGGCGCTTCAAGATCAGGGCGGCTGGGACAATCGGGCGACGATCGACCATTTTGTACGGTACGCGGAAGTGATCTTCGAATCGTTCCGGGGCAAAATCAACTGGTTCGCCACGTTCAATGAGCCTTGGTGCTCTTCCTTCCTCTCGAACTACATCGGCGCCCATGCGCCAGGCTACACGGATCTGCAGCTGGCCGTCAATGTGGCGCATAACTTGCTGGTCGCCCATGGCGGAGCGGTCCAGAAGTTCCGTTCCCTTGGCATGGAAGGGCAGATCGGCATCGTGCCGAATACGGAGTGGCAGGAGCCTTACAGCAGCAAGCAAGAGGACATCGACGCTTGCTTCCGCGCTTCCGGCTGGCTGAACGACTGGTTCATCCGTCCGGTCATGACGGGCAAGTATCCGGAGCATCTGCTGACTTGGTTCAAGTCCAAAGGCGCTCAGCCTCGCATCGAAGCCGGCGACATGGAGCTGATTAGCAGCAAGATCGATTTCCTCGGCGTGAATTATTACACCGGCGGCATCGGCCGGTACAAGGAAGGCGAAGGGCTGTTCGACTTCGAGACGGTCGATATGGGCTGGCAGAAGACGGATATCGGCTGGAACTATTACCCGCAAGGCTTGTACAACGTGTTGACCTGGATTCATAAGGAGTTCGGGGACATTCCGATCTACATTACGGAGAACGGAGCTTGCTATAACGACGGGGTTTCCGAGGACGGCAAAGTGCACGATGAGCGCCGCATCACTTACTTGAAGAGCCATCTCGCTCAAGTAGAGCGTGCGATTGCTTCCGGCGTGCCGGTGAAAGGCTACTATTGCTGGTCGCTGATGGACAACTTCGAGTGGGCTTACGGCTACTCGATGCGCTTCGGTCTCATTCATGTCGACTACGACACGCAGAAGCGTACCCCGAAGGACAGCTACAAATGGTACAAAAAAGTCGTCCAGCTTGGCTGGTACGAAGTGTAGGCGGCTATCAAATACGCTCATGCACGCAACGAAAAAGCCGGCAATGCTGATTCCGTCAGCAATGCCGGCTTTTCTCAATTTCACCTCGTATCCAAGCGCGCAGCTATTGGGCTATGCGCAGATTGGATGGTGGGTCAATCACTTTTCCTTACCGTCACATGGATGAATTACGGCGTCCGGTAAAGAGCGAGACGATGAAGAGAATCAGGAACACGAAGAAGAGGACCTTGGCAATGCCGCTCGCGGCGTCTACTACGCCCCCGAATCCGAAAATCGCCGCTACAATCGCAATAATGAAGAAAATCGCTGCCCAACGTAACATGAGCAATCACCATCCCTTTCGTATCGATTTAGATGCGTTAAGCTCAAGTCGCAAGCGGGCAGATCCGATCCTCCAGGTCTCGCGGCTAACGCGTTAACGGTGGATCAGGCTTGTCCGGTTGCCACTGGCTTAACTTCAGAATGAAACGCGCTGCGCTGCCTAGTGGCTAGCGTCGTTTCACCTTGAATTCCAGGCATTTATAAGTTTGACGTTATAAATGTGGGCCCTGGAATTCTTCGGAATGAAACGCGCTGCGCTGCCTAGTGGCTAGCGTCGTTTCACCTTGCTTGTTCGGACTTTAACCGTCTCATCCACCCTTGAAACGAGGGATTCAAAAGAAGTGTGGACGGGTAACCAATGACTAGAGTTTCGAAAGACGAATCGCTTTGAAGGAGAGGGATGCACATGTTCGAAGTGGCAATGTTAATCATCGGTTTATCGGTCGCGGTATTGGTCTTTTTCTTAATTCAAACCTTAAAGAAGGTTCAAACTTCGCTGGATGCGGCGAGCAAGACGCTTACCGAGGTACAATCGGTGGTGCATACCGTTAAAGGCGATGTAAGCGAGATCGTTACAAGCGCTAAACGAATTGCCGATCAGGCGGAAAGCAAGCTGACGGCCATCGATCCGCTGGTCGAATCGGTACGCGAGACAGGCGAGGTGCTGAATGAGGTTGCTACCGTAGCGCACAACTTCTCCTCGATCTGGACGGATAAGCTGAAACAGCGTGCGCAAACCCTCGCTGCCAAACAGGAAGCCCGCAAAGCGGCGAAGGAAGCTGCCGCCTCCCTTGAGCCGGTGCCAAGCCTGGCAATCGACGCTGGACATGACAGCCTTCGTCCGGCGCATTCGATTAGCGTCGAAGGACAAGCCGGCAATGTAAAGTCGAGTTCGCTGTCGTGGCTGGATTGGATGGAGACTGGCGTGAAGGTTGCCCGTGCGATTACCGGGTCCCGCTAGCATATCGCCAAGCGAGCGTAGTAGAATAGAAGGAGAACGTTGTGACCAAGTATTCATGTGAAGCTTAGGAGAATTGAGATGCGCATAGTAGTCGTAGATGATAACCCGATGAACGTGACCGTCGTGCATGAGATTTTGAAGCGCGCGGGATATACGAATATTGTGGCGGCGTCATCTGGAATGGAACTGTTTGGCTTGCTCGGCTTAAGTCCGGACGGGCAGCAGGATACGGATGCGGCAGGCGATGACTACGGAATCGACCTGATTCTGATGGATATGATGATGCCGGGCGTCGACGGCATCTCGGCCTGCCGCGCCATTTATCAGACGGAGCGGCTGCGGGATATCCCGATCATTATGGTTACGGCGATCGGGGATTCCAAGAAGTTGGCCGAGGCGCTGGATGCCGGCGCGATCGATTATGTGACCAAGCCTATCAATCGGATCGAGCTGCTTGCACGGATTCGTGTAGCCTTGCGTCTGAAAGAACAGAAGGACTGGCATAAGGTGCGCGACCGCCGGGTACGCGAGGAGCTTCAGCTCGCGCGCGAGGTGCAGAGCGCTGTCCTCCCGCAACCACTCGTCGAAGAAGGGATTCGGATCGGCGCAATCTTCCGCCCGTCCGAGGAGCTGTCCGGCGATCTGTACGCGTGGCACAAAATCGACGAGCACCGCTACGGTGTCGCCGTCATCGACGCAATGGGACATGGCATATCCTCATCGCTCGTCTGCATGTTCATCGCTTCGGTGTTGAAGGATGCAATGACGAAGCTGGTGGACCCGCAGTTGGTCGCGCTGGAGCTGAATCGCAGGTCGCAGCAATTGCAATTTGCCGACCAGCTCATTCAGTATTATTTTACCGCGCTGTATATGGTCGTGGATGTGAAGCAGCGGCAGGTCGAATACGTGAATGCCGGTCATCCGGCAGGCATGCTCATTCGCGCCGGCGGCGAGGTGGAGACGTTCGCGCAAGGCGGGATTGCAATCGGGATGTTCGATAACATTCAGGTGCAGAAGCATACGGTTCAGATCGGCGAAGGCGACCGGATCGTGCTCGTCACGGACGGCATCTTCGATCTGGTCGGAGCCGAAGAGGATGATGAGGATCAGCTGCAGCAGTTGAAGGCGCTGCTCCAGCCGTATGGCAGCCACATTGCCCAGGATCAGCTCGAGGAAGAGCTGTTCCGCACAGATGATTCCAACCGACAGGACGACCGTTGCTTGGTCGTCGTTGATATTCTGTAGGCCTTTCGTTCAGATGGATTGGTTTGAGCGACCCGAAGGTCGATCAGCATTCCATCAGATGGATTGGTTTGAACGACCCGAAGGTCGATCAGCATTCCATCAGATGGATTGGTTTGAACGACCCGAAGGTCGATCAGCATTCCATCAGATGGATTGGTTTGAGCGACCCGAAGGTCGATCAGCATTCCATCAAGTAAGCAACAAGGCAAGGTACGCAAAAAGGGAGATGTCCATCCGGGTATGAAGGGAAGCGGTTAAGCTTCTCTACCCGACGTGGACATTTCCCTTTTCGTCTTCGGCAGGATCGGATGGCGGACCTGGCCGGCGGCTCCGGCTGCGGCGTTTATCCGTCCTTAGCTTGGTATTGGGCCGTTGCCCGTTCAGAAGATCGCCCGTCCAGCCTTTCTGCCACAGCCACCAATAAATAAGGACCGTGGAGATGACGACGACGGCCGTCGTAACGATGAAGCCGTAAGGTTCCGTAGCCCATGGAATCTTCTCGAAGTTCATCCCCCATAAGGCACCGACCACGGTAGCCGGGGAGAAGAGGGCGGTGAAGATCGTCAGCGTCTTCATGATGTCATTGCCCCGGAAACTGGAGATCGCGTCATCCATCGCGAGCAATGTATCAATCTCCATCGCATAGTGGGTCAGCAGTACGCCGATCCGATCGAGCTTGTATTCGATCCGTTTGAACTCCTCTTGCTCGACGAGCATGTCGAGGAAGGCTTCTTTGGCCGCGCCATGGATCTCGCGGATCGGAATGAACAGGTGGCTCCAATGCAATAGGTCGTATCTGCGTTCGAAAATATTGTTCATGATTCCGGTACGGTTGCGCGTGCGCATGGATCGCTCCAGCTCTCCCAAGCGGGTCTCGAAGCCGTCCAAGCCGGCGTGGAACGTCTCCAGCACGCAGCCGATAATAACGAAGAAGGCTTCCGGCGCGGATTCGCACCGATCCAGCTTGTCCTTCCATGGATCCATCGCCAACCGAACGGAGAGGCGCAGATCATGATGAACGGTAACCAATTTCTTGGCGGTGATCCAGAAGTGGAGCGGGGTAATATCCTCCGAGTCCTCCGAAACTTGGAACAGCAAGGTGCCATGCAGCACCGGCACGCCGCCGTTCAGCTCCGATACGGCAATATGGTTGTGATTGCAGCGCTCGGCCTCTTCGAGCCAATTGCCCAGCTCGGGGAGCTCGTCCTTCAGCTCGTGCCGGAAGCTCTCCCTGAATTCGGAAGCGGAATCGGGCGTCAGCTGGCGCGCCTGGGAAGGCGAGTCTTTGGCCAGAAACGAATATTCGCTTCGCTTGTCAACTTCTGCCCGTGAAGCGGTAGAAGCATGCTTGCTTCGGCGGCTCATCCCTTCGGAGAGCGGACGCTGCAGATGGAGCACATGCCAATCCCACTGGGAAGGGAACCTCAGCATACGATGATTCATAAACGGTGATCCTCCCGATTCGAAAGCCGGTTCATCTCATTTCAAGTATATGTCATTCATCATAACGCTAATAGGGCGCTTTCACAACTTTCTTTGGTCAAAATTAACAGCGATGCGGTTAGAACGGCAAAAGCACGCCGCTTCCGGATAATCCGAAGCAAGCGTGCTTGTCCGAGCGGTTATTGAATTGGGAATGATGGCGAATAAAGGACAAAGGCAATAAGAATAGGATTGCATTCATTCGAAGCTTAGCTATACGAAGCATCTTCCTGACCTTCGCTAAGCAACGCTTTCAGCTTCTCGATGGCACGCCGCTGGATGCGCGAGATACTCATTTGGGATACGCCCAGCTGATCGGCAATCGTCCGTTGCGGCAGTCCTTCCTGGTAGATCATCAGCAGCACTTGCTGCTCCTGCGGCTTCAGCTGCGACATCGCATGCTGCAAATCCAGCTTCTTGTCGACCGTCTCGTAGTCATCGGCGGGAGAGCCGATCAGATCGCCGAGCGTCGTCGTGTTCTCTTCTTCCGAGATCGGCGTATCGAGCGACACATAATGATAGAGCTCGCGGCCCGCGAGAATCTCGGTCGTCTCCTCGATGGAGAGGTCCATGTATTCGGCGATTTCCTCGATCTTGGGCGAGCGTTCCAGCTTGACGGTCAGATCATCGACGGCCTGCTGGACGGCAATGCCTTTTTCCTTGATGCGACGGGGGACCTGCACGTACCATGACTTGTCCCTTAAGAAATTTTTCATGTGGCCGATGATGCTCTTCATGGCATAAGGTTCGAATTGAACGCCAAGGCTCATATCGAACTGCCGGAATAGGCGGATTAGCGCGATCTGTCCGACCTGAAGCAGATCTTCATATAAATCAGGGCGATTGCGCGAAATTTTACCGGCCGCCATTCGGACCATCGGCTCATAATGCTCGATCAGCGTCGTTGCTACGTCGTTGGACGGATTACTCTGGTAAGCCAGAATCAGATCCGCCCCGGACGCAGGCGACTGCTTGGCCGGCTGAAGATTCATGCCAATTCCCCACTTCTGACCAGGCGCTTGGTCAAAACCACTTCCGTTCCAGCTTCGCTGTTCACTTCAACTTGATCCATGAGCGCCTGCATAAGATAGAGGCCAAGGCCGCCTGCTTGCAGCTCCTCGACCGACTTGCCGGTTGCCGGCTGCGCCTTGCGTGCAGCGGCTGCAGCATCGAAGCTGCGTCCGTCGTCCTTGACGACAATGGAGAGGGCATCGGCTTGTTTGATGAACCGAATCTCAATGCGCGGAGCAACGTCCGGCGCCGATGCCGTAGAACCGTGCGGCAGATCGCCGTAAGCGTACAAGACCGCGTTGTTGCAGGCCTCGGATACGGCGACTTTCATATCTTCGATTTCCTCATAAGAGAAACCAATCTTGACGGCGAGGCCGTAGAGCGTAAGCCGGACTAGATCAATATATTCCGCAGACGCTGGAACCTGTAGCAATACGACTTCTTCATTAGCTTTCATGGCGTAGTCTCGTTCCTTTCTTCGTGACGATCAGGCTTGCTGCTTGAGCAGAAAAGGTGTAATACCGGTCATATCGAAAAGTTTGCGGATATTGGGCGGGATCGCTTCGACGGCAAAAGGTGCGTTATTCGCGTGACGTGCTTTCAATACCGAGACGATGATGCCGATGCCGGTACTGTCGACGTAGCGGAGATCGCGAAGGTTAATCGTTAGCTCGCGGTCCGACAGCTCCACGAGGGGCGACATGGCCGCTCTCATCTGCGCCGCCGATTCCAAGTCAAGCTCACCTCCGACATACACGGTGCACTTGCCTTCTTTGTTCTCGGTTCGCAGAATCAATTTATCGGTTTGTTTCATAGCGGGGACCTCTCCTGTTATTCGTATTTATGTAGCTGTTCGCTCCGTAAGTAAATCGGGAATGAATCGATTGAGGAAACATGGGGTAAGCGTACGGCTAATTGCTTCGTAATGAAGAATTAACCGCTCGGAATCAGGTTGAAACACATTGCGGCGCTTTGGCATCTATTTCTATTTTATCCGATTGAATCGCGAAGAAACAGGGTATACCAAGCGTACGAACATGACATCCACAAGCAACTGAAATCGCTGCTTCGCGGCAGCTATTGGAGGGATAATGGATATGGCTTACGAAATCGGGATATTCCATACGGAGCAGCAAGCGATTAATGCGGTACAAGCACTCGAGGCGGAAGGCTTCAGCAACCATGCCATAAAAGTATTCGCGAAAGACCGCGAACATTCGCATCGCGTGGAGGCGGAAACCGACGTGCACGCCGATGAATTGAATGAGATCACCGCCGCGCGCGACCAGGCGGGTGAAGACGGCGACGGCCTAATCGGCATCGTCGGCCCGGGAGCGGGCGTCGTAGCCGGCACTTACTTGGCGGGGACGCCGTCGGCAGTGGGCGCGGCGCCATATTATGGCGCGCCGGCGATCGGCGGGTCAGCCGTATTCGGCGACGACGACTCGCCCATGGAGTCGGCGCTGCGCGACCTCGGCATTACCGGCGATGCGGCCACGACGTGCCGGGACGCCATCGCCGAAGGCGCGATCATCGTCGCCGCCGATATCGGGAACGCGTCGGGCAACGACGGCCCGAATCTGACGGCCGCCGGATCCGCGGAAGCCGTATTCCGCCGCATCGGCGCTAGCGCGGTGCTGTAGATTGGAGTGAAGACGCAGTCGGCTGAGGCCGGCTGCGTTTTTTGTGGGGAGGGGGAGAAGGAGGCGACTGGAGCGAGGATTAATGGTTGCGCTGATGCGGAAAAACGGTAAATCTGCGACTAAACCAAACTACGTTGTAGTGCTGATGCGGAACAGCGGTAAATCTGCGACTAAATCGAGCTGCGTGGTAGCGCTGATGCGGAATAGTGGTAAATCTGCGACTAATCGAGCTACGTGGTTGCGCTGATGCGGAACATTGGTAAATCTGCGACTAAATCGAGCTGCGTGGTAGCGCTGAGGCGGAATAGTGGTAAATCTGCGACTAATCGAGCTACGTGGTAGCGCTGATGTGGAATAGTGGTAAATCTGCGACTAATCGAGCTACGTGGTAGTGCTGATGCAGAATAGTAGTAAATCTGCGACTAAACCGAGCTGCGTGGTAGGGCTGGTGCGGAAAAGCGGTAAATCTGCGACTAAATCGAGCTACGTGGTAGTGCTGATGCGGAATAGTAGTAAATCTGCGACTAATCGAGCTACGTGGTTGCGCTGGTGCGGAACAGCGGTAAATCTGCGACTAAATCGAGCTACGTGGTTGCGCTGGTGCGGAACAGCGGTAAATCTGCGACTAAATCGAGCTGTGTGGTAGCGCTGATGCGGAATAGCGGTAAATCTGCGACTAATCGAGCTGCGTGGTAGCGCTGATGCGGAATAGTGGTAAATCTGCGACTAAATCGAGCTGCGTGGTAGCGCTGATGCGGAATAGTGGTAAATCTGCGACTAAACCAAACTGAGTGGTAGCGCTGGTGCGGAACAGCGGTAAATCTGCGACTAAATCGAGCTACGTGGTAGCGTTGATGCGGAAAAGTGGTAAATCTGCGGCTTAAAACAGCGAGAGAGTTGCAGAAAGGCTTTCTTTTGAGTAACATAAACGTAAATAACGCGAAGAACGCGCTGTTTAACCGGAGTCCCGGTTGAGCAGCGCGTTTTTTATTGCTACGGAGGGACTGTACAATGACGAGCCATACGACGGTTAGCCTATCGTATTCCGAAATGATTCAGCGCTGGTTAGAATCAACCAAACGTAATCAAAGCAAAGAGAATAGAAGTAGACTCGCTGCAGGATTGGGATACGCGGAACGGTTATTTATTGAACGGGTATGGCTACCTGCGTTTAATAAACTAGACAATCTCCATCCCGAGTATGAAATAAAGGATTTCAAAGATGGACAAGGTTCATTGATTTTGCCTATCTCCAGGGAGATCTGAAACTTTGCATAGAGATTGATGGTTACGGGGCCCATTGGCGTGATCAGAGCAGATGGCAATTCTCTGATCATTTAATGCGTCAGAATCACTTGGTCATCGATGGTTGGTTCGTTATACGTTTTACGTTTGATGACATTAATGAAAAGCCGAGACGTTGCCAACAAGTACTGCAACAGCTCTTAGGTAGGTGGTCAAAGGGCATCCAAGGAAACGAGGAATGGGACGGTATGAGCTCACAAGAGCGCGATGTGGTTAGATTGGGCCTTCTAGAGAGCCGTATTAAGGTTAGAACGGTCGCTGAATTTTTAAATATCACAACGGATCAAGCTCGGTATTTGCTAAAGAAGATGACCAAGCGTAACATTATCGCCCCAACGGATACACAGCATAGACGAGTTCATGGTTATAAAGTTGTGAGGGTTATCCCTCTGCGAGAAATGATATAGCTTTACAAAACCAAAACTGCCTGGCTTAGTACCAAACAGCCCCTGCCAACCAGCCGGAGCTGCTCGTTCAGAGGCTACTTCTTCGTGATGAAGCTCAGAATGGAGCGCAGTGATTGCGGCGCTGCCTGCGTAAGCAGATCGCCTTCCTGCTCCAACCGGGAGGTGATGTTCAGCAGATTGAAGTCGGTGATGGCGGCGCCGCGCCGGACTTCGGACCAATGCAGCGGGGTGGATACCGTAGCGCCGATGCGGGCGCGCGGAGAGTAGGGCGCGACGATCGTTTTGCCCTCGTAATGCTGCAGGTAATCGATGTAGATCAAGTCGCCGCGATTCTTCTTCAGCCGCTCGATCGTGAACAGCTTCGGATATCGGTCGGACAAATAGGCTCCCACGAATTCCCCGATCACCCGCAGTTCATCGAAGGTCATGTCCTGCACGAGCGGCACGATGATCTGCACCCCGGTGGCACCGGACGTCTTCGGCACGGACTCGATGCCGAGCGATTCGAGCAGATCGCCAACGAGCGACGCCGCCTCCATAATCCGCGGCTCTTCCTCCACGGAGGGATCGAGGTCAAGCACCCATTCGGTCGGCTTCACCGGATTGCTGATCCGGTCGAAAGAAGCGTGATACTCGATGCAAGCCAGGTTCCCGAGCCACAGCAGCACGGGCAGCGAATCCAGCCGCACGTATTGAATCCCGCCATGTTCATCGATATGAACGAACGGCGGCGCGGGCTGCGGACTATTCTTCTGATAGAACGATTTGCCGTGCACGCCGTCCGGGAATCGGATCGTCGTCAGGTACCGGTCCTGGCAATGTTTCATAAGCCAGGGCGACAATACGGTCAGCTTTTGCAGAAAAATCGCCTTCGTGATCTCCATCTCGGGGAACAGCATCTTATTCGGATTGCTGACGGTGATCTCCTGGCCCTCGACGACGATGGTGCCTTTGACGGCGCGGCTCATGAGAGCGAGTCCTTCGGCAGGAACGTGACCAGCTTGGGATGGCGGAGCTGGCCGGCAGACGTGACCTCAAGCCCCGTAACGCGGCATCGGAACGGCAGATGCAGCCACTGCACCTCTTCGCGCTTCAGATCGTCCGGCATGCCGGGGAACGGGCAAGGCAGCGCAGGGACGGGATTCCCGCCTGGCCGGAACGTCGACATGAGCACCTTGCGCAGCGGCTCGCTCAGACCCGAGGAGACGGATCCGAGATAGCTGCCCTCGTAAGCCATAACGAGGCTCGCGATCATGCCGCTGCGCCACTTGAGGCCGACGATGTCGACATCGAGCAGCACCGCCGTTTTCTTCTTGTACCAATCCCGGTGCTTCTTGCCCTCTATGTAGGAACTGCTAAGACGCTTGCTGACGACGCCCTCCCATTGATTCGATTCGACCCATTCCCACAACGCATCGCCATCTTGGAACATATCCGTCACGAATAACTGGGGATCCTTCTCGCCGAATTTCTCGGATAACATCCGATACCGCTCCGAGTATGGCTGCTGACGCAGATCGGTCCCGCGGTCAGCCAGCAGATCGAATAAGACGTATACAAGTCCGCCGCCTGAGCCAGTCGTGCTGCCGCTGCCGGAATCGCCATCGCCTTTGATCGAAGCAATGGACGATCCGCGCGAGCGCTCCCGTTTCAGCACCTGCTGAAAATTCGGCCGAATCCCGTTCCACCAGACGACCTCGCCATCGAGCAGGCAAGGCCCAAGCGACTTCGCCCGCTGCTGCAGGACACGGACGATCTCCGGGTAAATCGCATTCTTCAGGAACATGCTGCGCGAATAGAGCTCGACCTCGCCGTCCTCATGGATGCGCGTCAGGATGCGCACGCCGTCCCACTTGAGCTGATAGCACCATTCGTCTCCCTTGGGCAGCCGTTCGTCATAGATCGGCGCCATCGGTTCGGCCGGGAGTTCCAGCAGGGCAGCCTCATGGCGTCTTAGACCTTGTTCCCGGGGCAGGTCGGCCGGTTTCGTGCCAATTGAAGGCATTGCAGCGGGATTCGACTGCGGATGTATGTCGTTATCCGTCCGCGCCTGCACCTCATCGACAGGCTGAACCACTGACCCGGATAGGCCCGAGCCATCGGCCAAAATTAAAGCAGAGGAGTCAACGGACTCCCCGCCATCAAGCTGTGAATCATGCCAAGCCTGTTCCATCTAAACGACCGACTCCTTCGTTTTCTCCGCCTTTGTTTTGCGTTTGGTCGTCTTCTTCGGGGCAGCCTCCACTTCGGGCTCGGCAACGGTTCCGACCGGTTCGGCCGTCTCTTCCGCCAGCTCGGCTTCCGCCTTGGCTTTTTTCTTGCGAGGCTTGGCGCTCGGCGTGGCAGCTACAGCGGTCGCGGCTGCTCCCGTATCGAGCGTACCCGGCGCGTCGGGAGCGACCCGCACGGCTTCCAGACTCGCTTGCAGCGCCGCCATCAGATCAAGCACATTCGTGCGCTGCTGCTGATCCGGCGCAACACGCACCTCTTCACCGGCGATTTTGGTCTGGATCAGATCCAGCAGGCGGCTGCGGTAATCGTCGGTATATTTGGCCGGCTCGAACGGGGTGGACAGCTGCTCGATCAGCATCCGCGCCATCGTCAGCTCTTTCTCATTCACGTTAATGGCCTCCGGCAAGCCCGGTACCTGCGTAATCGAACGAATCTCGTCCGGGAAGAAAATCGTCTCCATCGCCAGCGCATCGCCGATCACGCGAATGGCCGCAAGCGAACTTTTGGAGCGGATCGATACTTTGGCCAGACCGATTTTGCCGGATTGGCGCATCGCTTCGAGCAGCAGGTTATAAGCATTGCCGCCTGCTTGGTCCGGCGAGAGGTAGTAGGTTTTCTGAAAATAAATCGGATCGATCTCGGTCAAATCGACGAAATCGAGTATCGTGATCGTCTTGGACCGCTCGTCGCTGACGGATTCGAGCTCTTCCTTTTCGAAGAGGACGAAGCGCCCTTTTTCATACTCGTAGCCCTTGACGATCTCGTCGAACGAAACTTCCGCATCGCAGGTGTCGCACTTGCGCACGAAGGCGATCGGGGTGCCGCAGACGCGGTGGATCATCCGCATGGAAATATCTTTATCCTCGGTGGCGGAGAACATCTTGACCGGAACGTGGACAAGACCAAAGCTGATCGCGCCTTTCCATACCGTGTGCATTCACGCTTCACTCCTTTTCGGTGGCCATTTTGTCGGTAAGCAGATCACATAAGTCCGTAGTAGCAGTCTTCCCTGAATGCATGAAACTCAACCTTTACGGACATATTTTGATGCGAAAGACCATTATGGTGACAAGGATAGAAAGGAGATAAGTACGATGAGCGAAGCGGGCAACTCGCCTACGGGTTCCACGAATGACACGAAGCATGAAGGCCGTGATGATTATTTTATGGATATCGACCGAATGGTGAACGAGGGGCTCGGCGGCGGTCAAGTGACGCTTCATAACGGTTATATTGACGAGAGCACCACGGATACGATGGAGCCGGAGGGCGCCAAATCGAGCCAGAGCGCGAGCATGATTGCCGATGAATACTGAGCGCGCGATCGCAATACTGGAAGCGAAAGAGACGATCCCCGTCCAATATGACGGCAAGCCGGTCTGGATTGAACGTGTCGATGAACGCGGAGGAACCGCGACCGTCACGATCGAATCCGCAGCTGCGCCTCAGGTGGAGACCGTCAAAGTGGAGCAATTGGTGGAAGGTTAACTCCGTATAGGAATCAAGCAGTCGCGTGCCTGGTGAGCGGAAAAGAATCATGGTTCATCAGGTGTACGATTCCCTTCCTTAACGATAAACAAGATGAACGAACCGTCTCGGCGCGCCGAGGCGGTTCTTCGTGCTGCCGGCTGCAGGGAGGCGATGCGCACGCAATACTTCAGCTACGGCATGCGGGTAGGAGCAAAAGCCAAGGAACCTGCCACCTTTGTTTGGCCCCTCTTACGAAAGGGTAGAAATGCCTAAGAGGACAGGTAGTCAGCATTAGAATCTGCCGTTGACTATCCGTCTTGGAACTTAACGAAATGCCTTGGCTCGCGCGCATGAAGAGCAGAGAAGGCGACTAAAAGGAGAGGATTACGATGGCAATGGTAGACCGTAATGTCGATATCGAGGAACGTCATGTGGAGAAGCGGCACGATTCTAGCATGGTCGCCTCCACCTTCATCAAGTATGCGGCGTATATCATCTTAACCTTCGGCGTGTTGTACTTCCTGGTTCGCTATGTGTTCCCGATGTTCTAAGCCAAGGAACAACGGATCAGCAGGATGAAGGATAAGCGAATCGGCCCAAGGGACGAAAGTTATGAGAGCGGCGGGACATAAGAAGCGTATCGACCTGAACTAGGGAGATGCGCTTCTTTTTGTTTGGCCGGTGACAGTAGGCGGATGGTTTAACGAACTAAAAGATTTCTTCAAAAACATGTGAAAAACGAAGGAAAATGATAGCCATCTCACAAAATAGCCGACTTTACCTTGGAAAACGAGCAAAAATAAGCTATAATAAAGATATTAAGCGAAAATTAGGGGGTAAGATATGGCGAAAAAAACACAACATATTCGTTTGTCGAAGCTGGAGGTGCTTCGCCGAATCGTATTTATTACGCTCGGCGCCGCGCTCGTGTCGGTCGCGCTGGAGATTTTCCTCGTTCCGAATGAAGTCATTGACGGCGGGATCACGGGTATATCGATTATGCTCGCCCATCTGACGGACCTTCCTCTTGGTATCTTTCTCTTCTTGCTCAATCTTCCTTTTCTCATCATTGGTTATAAGCAGATCGGAAAGACGTTCGCGTTATCGACGCTATATGGCGTTATCGTCATGTCGATCGGTACGCAGCTGTTGCACCATGTCGATGCTTTAACGGAGAGCACTTTCCTTGCGCCGGTCATCGGCGGGGTTATCCTGGGCATCGGGATCGGGATTGTCATTCGCTTCGGCGGGTCGCTCGACGGCACCGAGATCATGGCGATTCTGTTCAGCAAGAACTTGCCGTTCTCCGTAGGCGAATTCGTCATGTTCATCAACTTGTTCATTCTTGGCAGCGCGGGCTTCGTCTATGGCTGGGACAGCGCGATGTACTCGCTCATTGCTTACTATATTGCGTTCAAAATGATCGACGTGACCGTCGAAGGTTTCGACGAATCGAAGTCGGTCTGGATCATTAGCGACGAGGCGCAGGAGGTCGGCGAAGCGATTATGAGCCGGCTGGGCCGCGGCGTGACGTTCCTCCACGGCGAAGGCGGATTTACGGGCGGCAGCAAGAAGGTCATCTTCTGCGTGATCACCCGTCTGGAAGAAGCGAAGCTGAAGTCGATCGTCCACGAGCTCGATCCGGTCGCGTTCCTGGCTGTCGGCAACATTCATGACGTGAAGGGCGGACGCTTCAAGAAACGGGACATTCACTAAGCCCGGTTAATTGCATCTATGCCCTCAGGCGGGCAGGCGACATCTGTTGGTAACAGCAGGTTGGCGCCTGCCCGCCTTTTGTTGCGGCATGCGGAGTGGGCCGATATAATAAAGGCAATGGTTGGTGAAGCCTGTCTTAAGCAGGATTTACCGGTGCGGAGCAAGGCCATAGGAACGTCCCGGATTCGGTGAAGGAAGACGTGCGCAAGCAAGGATTTGCCTAGCCGTAAGAATCCAGGGCGCAAGTAGGAGGCGAAGGCATCTGGACGAGTTCGCAAGCATTCGCTTCTGGACGAAGGACCGGCAGAGCGATGAGCGGCTGCGCGACAATGGCGTCGTGCTCGGCATTGGCGACGACGCGGCCGTGGTCGAAGCGCCGCCGGATGCGGGCGGCGCGCTGCAGTGGCTGCTGGCGGTCGACACGATGGTGGAGACCGTCCACTTCAATGACGCGACGATGAGCGAAGCCGACGTCGGCTGGAAAGCGCTGGCCGCGAACATTAGCGATATCGCGGCCATGGGCGGGGTGCCCCGGCATGCGCTCGTCTCGGTGAGCGCGCCAAGGGCATGGGAGCCGGCGCGGATTGGCCGGCTCTACGATGGGTTGTACGCGTGCGCCGAGCATTACGGCGTCGCGATCGTGGGCGGCGACACGACTTCGTCGCCGGCGCAAATGGTGGTGGCCGTGACGGTCGTGGGCACCGTCGAGGCCGGAGCGGCGGTCAGCCGGGCGGGCGCGAGGCCCGGCGACGCCGTGTTCTTGACCGGCCCCGTCGGCATGTCCGGGGCCGGGCTGCATTGGCTGCTCGCCGCAAGCTCGGCGAGCGGAGAGCAGCCTGTGCCGCACCGCGAGGCACAGGCTGCGGGGACGGCGGCGCTCGTTGCGGCGCACCGCCGTCCGGCCCCGTCCGTGCGCGCGGCTCGATTACTCGCCGCGCGATACCGCGTGACGTCGCTGAACGATGTCAGCGACGGGCTGGCCAGCGAGGCGTGGGAGATCGCCGAGGCGTCGGGGGGCACGCTCGCTTTGCAGCGCGGCATGCTGCCGGTTAGCGGCAGCATGGCGGCTTACGGCCGCCGATGCGGGATCGATCCACTGGAGTGGATGCTCTACGGCGGCGAGGACTACGTGCTGCTCGGCACGATGGACCCCGCCGATGCGGCTTCCGCCAAAGAAGCGATGACCGCGGAAGGACTGCCGTTCTACGTGATCGGCACGGTCGAAGCGGGCGGGCCGGGAGTGCTGCTGCAGCGCGATCCGCAGGAAGCCAAGGCGGGGCGGCCGGTGCGGGAACCGTTAGAGAAGCGGGGATATAATCATTTTAAGTAACGTTCGAGATAGAAATGAGGATGGAACGATGAAACAAGCCGTATGGCATGCTGCTTCGGAAGCCGATACGATCGCCCTCGCGGAACTGCTGGCCTCGTGGGCGAAGCCCGGCGTGCTGCTGGCGTTGGACGGGGATCTCGGCGCGGGCAAGACGCGCTTCTCGCAAGCGTTCGCCAAGGCGCTCGGCGTGCCTGGCGTCGTGAACAGCCCGACGTTTACGATCATTAAAGAATATACGGGCGAGCATCTGCCGCTCTATCATATGGATGTATACCGGCTGTCGCTGGAAGAATCGGACGCGCTCGGACTCGACGAGTACTTCTTCGGGGAGGGCGTTACGATCGTGGAATGGGCGAGCTTGATTCAGGAGCTGCTGCCGGCGGACCGTCTGGAGCTGTACATCGAGCATCTGGGCGGCGAAGCGCGAAGAATTGCGATTACGGGTATTGGCGCTCCGTACCTCGACTGGTGCGATCAACTCGTGAAGATGGGAGCGGGCACAGAATGATAGAACAACATACGAGTGAAGCTAGCGTGGCGGGGAGCAAGAATCCGGTCATTCTGGCCTTGGATACGTCGACGGCCGCTTTCGCGGCGGCGCTGATGCGCGGCAACGAGGTGCTGGGCGAGATGCAGTCGTTGGCCGAACGCAATCATTCCGTCTTTACGGTATCGCATATCAAGACGTTGCTGGCCGAGAACGGGATTGGCGCCGATCAGCTGGACGGTATCGCGGTAGGCCAAGGACCAGGTTCCTATACCGGCGTCCGCATTGCCGTGACGCTGGGCAAGACGTTGGCATGGATCTGGAAGAAGCCGCTTGTCGGCGTATCGAGTCTTGAAGGGCTGGCCTACGGGGCCAAGCTTAAGCTTGATCAGCTGGACGATTCGCAGCCGACACGGAGCGGGACGCACTGGTACGTGCCCCTCATGGATGCCCGCCGGGGACAAGCCTATACGGGGTTGTTCGCCGCGCATTCGGATGACCGCTGGGAACGTCTGGCTCCGGATGGCATTCGGCTAATGGCGGATTGGGTGACGCAATTGGCGCAGCTGGCCGAGAGGAATGGGCAGGACGATCGTCCCGAGCGCATCGTGGTACTAGGCGAGTTGGCCGTTCATGAAGCGGAAGGGCTTCGTCTTCGGGAGCTGCTCGAAGGATTGGGCATCGATGTGCGCCTGCTGCCCTTCGCGATGGAAGGACGCGCGATTGCCGAGCTAGGCGCAGCCAAGCTGCAGGACGGGGAGCAGGATGAGGTCCACACCTTCGTGCCGAACTATACGCAGCTGACCGAGGCAGAAGTGAATTTGAATGCGCGATTGAAGGCACAGGCGAGTCAAGGGGTGGGCGCACAAGATGAGTGAATCGGGTCTTAACCAAGAGCAGCTCGAATTCCGCTCGATGACGCAAGCCGACATTCCTGCGATTGTGGCGATCGAGCAGGAGGCATTCACCAGTCCCTGGACGGCGGAGGCCTTCGTGAACGAGCTGACGAAGAACCATTTTGCCCGCTACATGGTCATGGCCTATTACGGCGAGGTCATCGGCTACGGCGGCATGTGGACGATTATGGACGAAGCGCATGTGACGAATATCGCGATACGCCACGACTATCGCGGACGCGGGCTCGGCCATCGGCTGCTGACGGAGCTGCAGCGGGTCGCGGTCATGTACGGCGCGGAGCGGATGACGCTGGAGGTTCGGGTGTCGAACCATGTCGCGCAGCGTCTGTACCAGAAGATGGGCTTCGAGCCTGCCGGAATCCGGCCGGGCTATTATTCGGACAACCAAGAGGATGCCTTGATTATGTGGGCAGAGCTTCAGCGTGAGAGCGGGGAAACGTATGACGAATGAGCTGATATTAGCGGTGGAGACGAGCTGTGACGAGACTTCGGTCGCAGTCATCCGCGGCGGCAAAGAAATATTGTGCAATCTGGTCTCTAGCCAGATCGAGACCCATGAGAAATACGGCGGCGTCGTGCCGGAGATCGCATCGCGTCAGCATGTGGAATCGATTACGCTGATGATCGAACAGGCCGTGCAAGAGGCGGGTGTGACGCTCGAGGAGTTGTCGGCGATCGCGGTTACGCAGGGGCCCGGACTCGTCGGCTCCTTGCTAGTCGGCGTCATTGCGGCGAAGACGCTCGCCATGGCGCTGGATATTCCGCTGATCGGCACGCATCATATCGCCGGCCATATTTACGCCAATCAGCTCGTCCATGAGCTGGTCTATCCGTGCGTCGCGCTGGTCGTATCCGGCGGCCATACCGAACTTGTCGTGCTGGAGCGCGAGGGCGTCTTCCGGATTATCGGCCGGACGCGGGATGACGCGGTCGGCGAGGCGTACGATAAAGTCGCCCGCGCGCTGAAGTTCCCATATCCGGGCGGTCCGCACGTCGACCGGCTGGCGGGCGAAGCGGAGGAGGAGATCGAGCTGCCGCGGGCATGGCTCGAGCCGGATTCCTATGACTTCAGCTTCAGCGGGTTGAAATCGGCGGTGCTCGCCGCGATCAATCAGGCGAACATGAAGGGTCTTACCCTGGACAAAGGCGCGCTTGCACGCGGCTTCCAGAACTCGGTGATCGAGGTCCTCGTGACCAAAGCGCTGCGCGCGGTGCATGCCGAAGGCGCGAAGCAGCTGCTGTTGTGCGGTGGAGTTGCCGCGAATAAAGGCCTGCGAACGGCGCTGGCTGCCCGCTGCGAATCGGAGCAGGTGCCGCTGTTGGTGCCTCCGATGTCACTGTGTTCCGACAATGCGGCCATGATCGGCGCAGCCGCCCATTTGAAGTGGAAGCACGCGGCATTCACCTCGCTGGATATGAAGGCGGAGCCTTCGTTCTCGCTGGAAGGCTGGTCGGTTCAATCATAGCATTGGAAAATTTTATTGGATTCAGAATTGACAGACGATTTAACTTTGGCATATACTAAGCAGCAACACACACATCCTTCCAGATGCAATCGACTGATTCATCGGTCGATGCTGAAGGGACATACTTCTCAAACGCAATGATCAGGAACAGTAAGGTAACGCCGGGATGACAGAGAGCTGCGGGTTGGTGCAACGCAGTCGACGGCTGACCTGAAACTCGCCTGGGAGCGGAATGGCGGAGAGCGTAAGGTGGACCGGCCGAAGGCCAAGGCCCTGCAGACCTCGCATGTACGCCATGACGGCTAACCCCCGTAATCGGGTGCGAAGCTTTCGCGATTTCTAGAGTCGCGGACGGTTTCGTTAAAGGTGGGCGTTTCCTTTGCTGCAGCTTGAGGCTGCGTGATGAGAAGGCGTCAACAAGGGTGGTACCGCGCGGACGTAAAGTCTGTCGTCTCTTGATTACGATCAGGAGGCGGCAGGCTTTTTTTGTTGAGATGAAACGTGCCTTGCCTTGAAGAAGGCGACGTACCGTTTCGGCCAGCATGTCCGGGCAGCGGGTGTGGAAGCTTCATACACACAAGACCAAGTATAAACGTAAACGAACATAGACCAAACGCAATGAACAGGAGTAGTAGGACGATAGTTCCGGGAATGGCGGCTTCTCGCAGGTAGTTAAGAGAAGAGTCCGCCGGCAGAGAGCTGCGAACTTGGTGCGACGCAGCCGAAGGAGAAGTCCGAACTCGCCTGAAGAGCGGAACGCGGGAGTTGTGCCGTGAGATCCCTTGCATGCTTGGGGCGATCGAAGGTGCATGTACTGCGGGACGGCTGACCCCCGTAATCGGGTACGATCTTTCGTTGTCCCTTGCCCAGCAGCCAGCTGGCAGGGCGCAGGATCGGTGAGCGGGTTCGGACCTTCGACGGTTCGAGCAACGAGAGTGGTACCGCGGCACGCTGCTAAGAACAGCCTGTCGTCTCTTGGGAAATAACCAAGGGGCGTGCAGGCTGTTTTTGTTTTACATACAAGAATTTATAAGTTCTACGCTTATAAACCATCTTGTATTTCTTCGGAATGAAACGCGCTCACGCCATAAATCCGGCGACAGCCGTTTCACCTTGGACAAAACCTAAATTTCAGGAGGTTAACCTTTATGACGATAAACAATAGCCAGCCAACGGAAGCCGCTATGAAACGAATCCAAATTTTCGATACGACGCTGCGAGACGGCGAACAATCGCCCGGGGCTTCGCTGGATCCCGAGCAGAAGATCGTCATTGCCCGCCAGCTGGCGAAGCTGGGGGTGGACGTGATCGAGCCTGGCTTTGCGATATCCAGCCCTGGCGATTTCGCGGCGGTCCAGCAGATATCCCGCGAGCTGCAGACGGTGGAGATCGCCGGTTTTGCCCGTGCGATCAAAGCTGATATTGATGCGGCGATCAAGGCGACGCAGGATGCGGCTAGGCGCAGGCTGCACATCTTCATTTCCTCCTCGGATATTCATCTGGATTTTCAGCTGAAGAAATCCCGGGATCAAGTGGTCCAGATCGCCCGCGATATGGTCGCTTACGGCAAGCAGTTCGTCCCGGAGATCGAGTTCTCCGCGATGGATTCGAGCCGAGCCGGACGCGAGTTCGTCATCGAGCTGGTGGAAGCGGTGATCGCCGAAGGGGCGACGGTCATCAACCTGCCGGATACGCTGGGGTATGCGATGCCGGAAGAATACGGAGAGATGTTCCGCACGGTTCGCAAACATGCGCGGGGCGGGGATTCCGTTCGCTACAGCGCCCACTGCCACAACGATCTGGGGCTTGCGGTGGCGAATTCGCTGGCCGCGATTCAAGCGGGAGCAACGCAGATCGAAGTGACGCTGAACGGCGTTGGCGAACGGGCGGGCAACTGCTCGCTCGAGGAACTGGTCATGGCGATCGAGACGCGCAAGTCGTTCATGCAGGCGGAGACGGGCATCGTGACTAGCGAAATCTACGAGGCTTCGCGGATGGTCAGCCGGGCGATGAACTTCCCGATCGCCTTCAACAAGCCGATCGTCGGCCGCAATGCGTTCCAGCATGAATCGGGCATTCACCAGGACGGCTTGCTCAAGAACCGCAATACGTACGAAATTATGGATCCCGAAGCGATGGGCATACCGCGCAGCATGATCGTCCTTGGCAAGCATTCCGGCCGCCATGCGATCAAGCACCGCCTGGCCGAGTATGGCATTACGCCGGACGATGCGCAGCTCCTCGACGTGTATACCCGGTTCAAGGAGCGTGCCGACGAGCTGAAGCTGGTGCCGGACGATGTGCTGATCCGGTTGGCGAGCGAATCGACGCAGCAGCAGCATGATCCTTACACGCTGATCGATCTGCAGGTGCTGGCCGGCACGCAGCGTTCGCGTATCGCGTCGGTGACGATCAAGGAGCGCGGCAGCGAAGACGAGAAGACCTATACCGGAAGCGGCACGGGGCCGCTCGAGGCGGTGATCCATTGCATTCAGCAGGCGATCCCGCAAGCGGCCGAGTTCGAGGATCTGGAGCTGCATTCGTTATCGACCGGCGAGGACGCGCGCGGCGAAGCAGTCGTCAGCATTTTACACGAAGGGCGACGCTTCCGGGGGACGGCCATCCATAACGATATTATTCTGGCAGCGGCGCAGGCTTACGTTGGCGCTTGCAATCAGATGATCTTAAGCGGAGCGGCCGATCAACCGGCAGCCGATCAAGACGCGGTATAACCGCGAACGAACGTAAGTAGTTTGGCGAGTTGAAGCCTGGGAGAGGTGGAGCGGCACATGGAGGCGATCATCAAGTACTACAGCGGATTTGACGAGTGGGGAAGACTGGACCGGGAGCCGGTCGAAATGGCGGTCAACCTGCATTACATGCGCACCTATATGCCGTCGTCCGGCCGAGTGCTGGATATTGGCGCGGGACCAGGCAAGTACGCGATGCAGCTGGCAGCTTCCGGCTATCGGGTCACGTTGGCGGATCTGACGCCGCGGCTGGTCGAATTAGCCAGGCAGAAGGCCGTTGAATCGCAGTTGGACGGCCGCTTCGACGGCTTCCATGTCGCCGACGCATGCGATCTCTCGCCATTCGAGGACGACAGCTTCGAAGCTGCTATTATGCTGGGGCCGATGTATCATCTGCAAGCGAAGCAAGCCAGGGAACGCGCTGTCCGTGAGCTGAATCGCGTCACGAAGCGCAATGGGGTTGTCTGTGTCGCTTTTATGCCCAAGAACCGGCATCTCGCCGTTTCGCTGGCGAATCCATTGTTCTGGAAGCCGAATCACACCGCACAGGGGATCCGAGACTTCGCGAAATCAGGCTGCTTCAATCACACGGACGAGGGGCGTTTTACAGGCGCTTATTACGAGGAAGTCGAGGCCATTAAGCCGTTTATGGAGGCGGCAGGTTTCGAGACGCTCGCGCTTATCGCATCGGAGAGCATTGCCGGTGCCATGGGGGCGGAAGCTTGGGCGCATTGGCGTTCCCAAGGGCAGGAGGCATTCGAGCACATGATGCAGCTTATCTGCGAAAGGGCGGCAGACCCTTCCATTCTTGGCAGCGCCGCGCATCTGATGTACGTTGGGCGCAAATGCTAACCAATCGGGGCGGATCAGTATATCTGATTCGCCTTTCTTTCGTGTATTAGCAGCATTTGTCGAATAAAAAGGGTTCAAGCCTTGCATCCGATGGTTAATGAGGTGCAGTATATTTGTCGAAACGGGCATAAGTTCACTTCTCGCCCAAAGTTATCCACAAAAATATGCACAGAAAAATTGGAAAATGTGCACAAGTCTCAAATACCCAGTGTTTTCGGACGTCCCCGATGTGAACAATTGGGGGATAAGTTCTTCACAGGTCGATTGTGGATAATGTGGATAGTGGGTGTAATTTATTCGCTTTTTAACGGCGTTACACATTGTATACATAAAAAAGGCTAAGGATCTGGTACTAACGAGTCGTCGTTCATGCCAGAATTGCCGCACAATTCGTCTGCAGATGTGGATAATTCTGTGGAAAACGTGGATAGTTGCCAAATGAAGGTTATTGGCATGCGGATTTCCGACAGGATGTCGATCTGCTTCACGCTGTCGACACGATCGACAGTTTCGGAATGTCGAATGCGGCATGCGAAGTTAGATCAGCTTGTGCAAGAAGATTATCGCCATAAAATTCTTTTCGACAAAAACATAAGAAGGACCGCAGGTTTCCCCGCGGCCCTCATCCTTACTCTTCGATAAAACCTAACGCTTAGTCAACCGACGCGGTGTCTTCCTTCGTTAAGCCAACAACTCTTCCCACTGCTCGTAAACTGCGGCAAGCTCTGCCTTGCGCTTGTCCATATCAGCTTGAATCGTCTGTACGCGGACATAGTCGTTAAAGACTTCCGGATCGGCTAGCTGCTCTTCCAGACCGGCAATCTCACCCTCCAGCGTGGCAATGCTCTGCTCCAGCTGTTCCAGTTTGCGCTGCTTCGACCGTTCGTCACGTTTGGCCTGTTTGTCGGCTTGATAAGAGGTAACCGGCGCCGGTTCGCTCGCTTGAACGGTTTTTCCGGGTTTTCCTGCCGTTTGTGACAGCGTTTCCAGTCGCAACTCTTCTATTTCACGCTTTTTCTCGACCATTTCGTCATAATTTCCCAGGAAATGCTCGATTCCTTGCGGGGTCAGTTCGACAATGCGCTCGGCCATCTTATTCAGGAAGTAACGGTCATGGGAGATGAACAGCAATGTACCGTCATAATCCTCCAAGGCCGACTCGAGCACCTCTTTGCTGAAGAGGTCCAAATGGTTCGTAGGCTCGTCGAGAATGAGCACATTGGCGCGGGCTAGCATCAGTTTGGACAGGGAAACCCGTGCTTTCTCGCCGCCGCTGAGCGATCCGACGCGCTTGAGTACGTCATCGCCGCTGAACAGGAAGTTGCCCAATACAGTGCGGATGCGAACCTCCTCCAGGTGGGGATATTCCTTCCACAGCTCTTCGAGGACCGTATTCTGCGGATTCAAGCTTGTGTGTTCCTGATCGTAATAGCCGATCTTGACGTTGCTGCCCCAATGAATCGTTCCGGAATGATGGGGACGCTGGCCGACGAGCGCCTTGAGCATGGTGGACTTGCCGATTCCGTTCGGCCCGATCAGGGCAACGCTCTCGCCTCGCTCCAAGCGGTACGTCACATTGCGGAAGAGCGGTTCCTGCTTCTCTTCGAACATAATCGATAGATCGCGCACATCGAGCACGTCATTGCCTGTCTGACGGTCGATCTCGAAGGAGAAATGCGCCTTCTTCAAGTCGCCAAGCGGCTTATCGAGCCTTTCCATACGCTCGAGCGCCTTGCGCCGGCTCTGAGCCCGTTTGGTCGTCGAGGCGCGGACGAGATTGCGCTGAATGAAATCCTCCATCTTGGCGATCTCGTCCTGTTGTTTCTCGAACTGCTTCATCTGAGACTCGTATTCCGCTGCCTTCAGATCGATATAGCGGCTGTAGTTGCCCGTATAGCGCTTGGCTTGATGGCGTTCGATCTCCACGATGGCCGAGACGACGGCGTCGAGGAAATAACGGTCATGGGATACGACAAGAACGGCGCCGGAGTAACTCTTCAGATAGTCCTCCAACCAGGTCAGCGTCGGGATATCGAGATAGTTGGTCGGCTCGTCTAGCATGAGCAGATCGGGGGCCTGCAGCAGAATGCGGGCAAGCGCGAGTCTTGTTTTTTGGCCGCCGCTTAGCGTCGACACGATGGTGTCTTGCGGGAATGTGCTGAATCCCATCCCGTGCAGGACGCTGCGAATGCGGGTCTCCATCTCGAAGCCGCCTTGCTCGCGGAACTTGTCCGACAGCCGGGCATATTTCTCGAGCGTATCCTCGTATGCCTTGCCGTCTTCCTGGTGGGCCGGATCGGCGATCCGCGCTTCTATGGCGCGAAGCTCCTTCTCCATCTCGATCAGATGGGCGAAGACCGAGCGCATCTCTTCTTCGATCGTCCGCTCGGATTGCAGGCCGCTTGTCTGGGCCAGATAGCCGAGCGTCGTCTCTTTGGACTTATAGATGGTGCCTGAATCGTAGGATAGTTCGCCTGCGATGATTTTGAGCAGCGTTGATTTGCCTGCGCCGTTAACGCCGACAAGGCCGATCCGCTCGCGGGGTAGAATCTGAAAGGTAATGCCAGATAGTATCGGCTGGACGCCGTAATTTTTGGTAATCTCGGATACTTGCAGCAGCATGGATAATCCAACCTTTCGATTGATAAAAACTATAAGTGATGCGATTTCCCTTAGTGTACCGAAAGATAACGGAAACGACAACGCTTGGCAGGAAATGTTTGGTCGATCCGGAATGCTTCCCTTGCCATTGGCGAAATATGGGCAACAATGGTACACTAATTACACAATCTTGAGCAAAAAGAGAGAGTGGCGGGCCGTGAGAGACGCGGACCGCCAAACTGGGCGGGGAACGAATGAAAGAGATGAAGCAAGCCGCCCGCCAAGAAGCGGCGGCAAGACGGGAACAGCTTCCCGAGTTATTGCGCGCCGAGTTGTCCGAGCGCGCATGCATGGAGGCCAAGGCGTGGCTGGAGCGGCAGCAGGCGGAAAGCTTCATGATCTATGCGGATTTCCGGTCCGAGCTTCGGACATGGCCGCTCATTGAGTGGGGAATTCGGCATAACAAGACGGTTATTGTACCGCGGTGCTTGCCGCAGGACCGCTCCATGGAGCTCTATGCGATTAACGGCCGATCCGATCTCGCGGCCGGTGCTTACGGCATTATGGAGCCGAATCCGGCTTCCGCGCGGCGGATCTCGCTGCAGGAGCAACTGCCGGATGCCGTGTTCGTGCCAGGCTTGGCTTTTGACCGGGATGGCGGAAGGCTCGGATACGGGGGAGGTTACTACGACCGGTTTCGGGACAGGATGGAGGAGGCTGCCGCTCGGCTAGGCAGGTCTCTGCCGCCTTGGATCGGACTAGCTTATGAAGCGCAGTGGGTCGATGGCATCCCGATGGAAGCGCATGATGCGCGCGTAGACGGCGTGATTACCGAGAACGGGATTGCGCTTGTCCACAAGGAGTCATAACTTAGGTCTTAAATTGGCATGAGATGAAAGGATGGGGCAGAAGGCGATGGAGCTGACGCATTTTAACGAGCAGGGCCGTGCACGGATGGTGGATGTCTCGGATAAGGAAGTAACGAGCCGCACGGCCATAGCGCGAACGACGGTTACCATGTATGCGGACACGCTGTCTCGCATCAAGGCGGGGACGATCGGCAAAGGCGATGTGCTTGCGGTCGCGCAGGTTGCCGGCGTGATGGCGGCGAAGAATACGTCGAATTGGATTCCGATGTGCCATCCCCTTCCGCTGACGGGAATCAATCTGGCATTCTCCGATAACGGAGAGAATGAGCTATATATAGAAGGAACCGTGAAGACCACCGGCAAGACGGGGGTCGAGATGGAGGCGCTAACGGCCGTCTCGGCAGCCGCGCTGACGGTGTACGATATGTGCAAGGCGCTGCAGAAGGACATCGTGATTGGTCCAACCCATTTGGTCTCGAAGACCGGGGGCAAAAGCGGCGATTATAAGCATTCATCATCGAACTGACTGCTTACAATCTCGAAGAAACCAGGGGGAGAAGCTCATGCGGTGGAAAGTAGCGTTGCTAACAGCCAGCGACAAAGGCTCGCGCGGTGAACGGGAAGATACGAGCGCTCAGGTCATACGTGAGCTGGTGGAAGAAGAACTAGGCGGCGACATCGTCGACTATCGCATCGTCCCTGACGAGCAGGACGAGATTATGGCCGCATTAATCGAGATGACCGATTATTACCGGGCTGACCTCGTCATTACGACAGGCGGCACGGGATTGTCGCCGCGCGACTGGACGCCGGAAGCGACGCTTAAGGTCATCGATCGCAATGTGCCGGGCTTGGCCGAAGCGATGCGGATCGGGGCGATGCAGCGGACCAGGCAGGCGATGCTCTCGCGCGGGGTATGCGGTATTCGCGGGCGTTCCCTCATTATTAACCTGCCGGGCAGCCCGAAAGGCGTCCATGAGAATCTGATGGCCATTATAGACCAACTGCCTCATGCGCTCAGCATTCTGTCAGGCCGGATCGGGGAGCACAATGCATGAATAATACGACATCGTTGAAGGAAGTGCCGGTCGAGCAGGCGATTGGCTTAAGATTGGCGCACGATCTGACGCAGATATTGCCGGGTCAATTCAAAGGCAGGCTGTTCAAGAAAGGTCATGTCATTACGGAAGCGGACATTCCGAAGCTGCTCGATATCGGTAAAGCCCATATCTACATTCTCAATCTGGGCGATCAAGAGCTGCATGAGGATGACGCCGCACTGCGCATGGCGTCCGCGCTGCAAGGAGAAGGTACGAAGTTGACCGAGCCGCATGAGGGGAAAGTCGCGGTGAAGTCGGAGCTTACTGCTCCTGGGCTAGCCGTTATCGATCCGGCGTTCGTGCAGGCCGTCAATGAGATTGGCGAGATCGCGCTCGCAACGATCAAGACGAATGCCGTCGTGCAGCCCGGCGGGCAGATTGCCGCTACGCGCGTCATCCCGCTCGTGGTGGCCAAGGAGAAAGTCGAACAAGTCGAAGCGCTCGCGCAAGCTTACCGGAATGAACATGAGGGACAAGGGCCGCTGGCGATTAAGCCGCTCAATTCGTTCAAGATCGGCCTGCTTACCACAGGCGGCGAGGTATTCTCCGGCCGAATCGAGGACAAATTCGGACCGGCGGTCAGAAGGATTGTCGAGTCGCTTGGCTCCGAGGTGGCCGAGCAGCGTTTTGCGCCGGATGACAGACAAACAATTGTCAACGAAATCCACTATTTGCTTGATAAGCGTTATGATATGATACTAGTGTCCGGCGGTATGTCCGTCGACCCGGATGACCGCACGCCGGCGGCGATTAAAGAAGCCGGAGCGGATATTGTCAGCTACGGTACGCCGATGCTGCCCGGCTCGATGCTGCTGGTCGGCTACATAGGCACAGTTCCGATTATGGGGTTGCCTGGCTGCGTCATGCATGACCCGTATACGTCGTTTAATGTTTTGCTGCCGCGGATACTCGCCGGCGATACCATCAAGAGGGCGGATATCGTCGATATGGGATACGGCGGTTTGTACGGCTGCTAGAATATTGTTTTGTCTGTGGTTTGAATTGAATCGAAGAGGTGCGATCAAGCAGTAACCGCGCCTACTTTTAGGAGGAAGAACATCATGTTCAACGGCATTGGCGTTACCGGATTCATCTTGATCGTGCTTGTTGCCTTGCTGCTGTTTGGTCCGAATAAGCTGCCTGAACTCGGACGCGCTTTCGGTCGCACGCTGAAGGAATTCAAGGCTGGCGCGAAGGATCTCATGGATGACGACGATAAGGACCGCAAGGACACAAGCCGCATCGAAGTTAACCGTGACAAAGAAGAGAAGATCGAAGCGAAGCGGCTCCCGGAGTAATGCGGAGCTCGCTTTTTTTTGATTAGATAGGTGAGGTGAGCATGTTGAACGAATCGAAGTCCGAAGAGCTGTCGCGCGAGGAACTGGCGATGACGCTGTTCGAGCATATCGGCGAATTGCGCAAAAGAATCATCTATATACTCATCGTTCTGGTGCTGGGCCTTATTCTCGGCCTCTTCCTGGCGGATCCGGCTTATTCTTATCTCATGAGCCAGGAACCGGTCAACGGCATGAAGCTCCATGCCCTGTCCTTATGGGACGGAATCGGCTTATATATGAAGTTTGCGCTTGTCATCGCGCTGCTGTTCGTCATTCCTTTTGCCTTCTTCCAGTTGTGGGCGTTCGTCAAGCCGGCGCTGCGGGAGAGAGAGCAGAGAGCTGCGTTGACGTTCGTGCCGATGGCGCTGGTGCTCTTCCTGGGCGGGCTGTCCTTCTCTTACTTCGTCGTGTTCCCGATGGCGTTCAATTTCACGACGGACGTAGCGACGCATCTGGGACTGGAAGAAACCTATGGCGTCACGCAGTATTTCTCCTTCCTGTTCAGCGTCCTGATTCCGATCTCGCTCCTGTTCGAACTGCCGATCGTGATCATGTTCCTGACGCAGATCCGGATCCTGAACCCGGTTCGTCTGCGCAAAATGCGGCGGCTCGCTTACCTGATTCTGGTCGTGCTCGGCACGATGATTACGCCGCCGGACTTTATCTCGGACATGCTCGTCGCGGTGCCGATGATCATCCTGTATGAGATCAGCGTGTTCTTGTCCGGGGTTGTCTACCGGAAGCAGCAGGCGAGGGATGCCGCGTGGGAGGAAGAGTTCGGTACATAGCGGTTGTGCTGCGCATGCCGGAAGTTATAACGAAATATGAGTTAAGGAAGAACCTGTTGCCGATCCGGCTGCAGGTTCTTTTTTAATTCCCGCATGCTTAGGCATAGGGTTTCCTGTCAATGATGGAAGAGGGGGTGGAGCGCTTATTTTGCCCGGTCAATCATTGAAGCAGCAAGTGTTTGGGGCGGTTAATGATTCGCTTCCTTAATCCATCGAAGTGGTAAATTTCACACAAAATGAACAAGCAAACACTTGAAATCTAAAATCAAAATCGGTATTATTAGTTATGGTTATTAGCACTTAACAGTTGCGAGTGCTAATATATAAAATATCAGCAACAACTATTTAAAGGAGGCTATTTTCATGATCAGACCTTTGGGTGAACGCGTGTTGGTCGAACCGATCGCGAAAGAAGAAACAACTGCTAGCGGTATCCTGCTGCCAGACACAGCTAAAGAGAAGCCGCAAGAAGGCAGAGTCGTAGCAGTTGGCAGCGGCGCGCTCAAAGACGGCGTACGTGTTGCGCTGGAAGTTAAAGAAGGCGACCGTGTATTGTTCTCCAAGTATGCCGGCACTGAAGTGAAGTACGAAGGTAAAGAGTTATTGATTATGAAAGAAAGCGACATTCACGCGATCCTGGGTTAATTCCTCGGAGGGCGCGACACATAGATGGCACGGCCCATACTTAAGGAGCTGCTTGCTCCTGGCTTTACCAGAATCGAGACGCGTAAGCGCCGCTGACGTAAGCGGCGAGTACCGTTTCACCTTACCCATAACATATTAGGAGGTTTTACCATTGGCTAAAGATATCAAGTTTGGCGAAGACGCCCGCCGCGCGATGCTGCGCGGGGTTGATGCACTTGCTAACGCAGTTAAAGTAACGCTCGGTCCTAAAGGCCGCAACGTTGTCCTCGAGAAGAAATTCGGCAGCCCGCTGATCACGAACGACGGTGTATCCATCGCGAAGGAAATCGAGCTGGAAGACGCATTCGAGAACATGGGCGCGCAGCTCGTTAAAGAAGTAGCTACGAAGACGAACGACGTAGCAGGCGACGGTACGACTACAGCTACAGTTCTGGCTCAAGCGATGATCCGCGAAGGTCTGAAGAACGTAACTGCAGGCGCTAACCCAATGGTTATCCGCAAAGGTATCGAGAAAGCCGTTAAAGCGGCGATCACTGAGCTGCAATCCATTGCAAAACCAATCGAAGGCAAACAATCGATCGCACAAGTT
The DNA here is from genome assembly GCF_014192105.1 of Paenibacillus phyllosphaerae. Lineage (GTDB taxonomy): Bacteria > Bacillota > Bacilli > Paenibacillales > Paenibacillaceae > Paenibacillus_Z > Paenibacillus_Z phyllosphaerae. Next base: position 105,763 of record NZ_JACHXK010000010.1, read on the forward strand.
GCGGCAATCTCTTCCGCTGACGATGAAGTTGGCCAACTGATTGCAGAAGCAATGGAGAAAGTCGGCAACGACGGCGTTATCACGGTAGAAGAATCCAAAGGCTTCGTAACGGAGTTGGAAGTCGTAGAAGGTATGCAATTCGACCGCGGCTACCTGTCCCCTTACATGATTACAGATACAGATAAAATGGAAGCTGTCCTGGACAATCCATTCATCCTGATCACCGACAAGAAGATCTCCAACATTCAAGAGATCCTTCCGGTTCTGGAGAAAGTGGTTCAATCCGGCAAAACTTTGCTGATCATCGCAGAAGACGTGGAAGGCGAAGCGCTCGCTACGCTGCTCGTTAACCGTCTGCGCGGCACATTCACATGCGTAGCTGTCAAAGCTCCAGGCTTCGGCGACCGCCGCAAAGCTATGCTGGGCGACATCGCTGCACTGACTGGCGGCCAAGTGATCACGGAAGAGCTCGGCCTTGAGCTGAAATCGACTACTGTGGATCAACTCGGTTCCGCACGCCAAGTTCGTATCTCCAAAGAGAACACGATCGTGGTTGACGGCGCTGGCGACAAGAAAGACATCGACGTGCGCGTGAGCCAAATCCGTGCGCAGCTGGAAGAAACAACTTCCGACTTCGACCGCGAGAAACTGCAAGAGCGTCTGGCTAAACTGGCTGGCGGCGTAGCGGTTATCAAAGTCGGCGCGGCTACCGAAACAGAACTGAAAGAGCGCAAACTGCGCATCGAAGACGCCCTGAACTCGACTCGCGCTGCGGTCGAAGAAGGTATCGTTTCCGGCGGCGGTACTGCACTCGTGAACGTATACAATGCTGTTGCGGCTGTTCAAGCAGACGGCGACGAGCAAACAGGCATCAACATCGTACTGCGCGCACTGGAAGAGCCAGTTCGCACAATCGCGGCTAATGCAGGCCAAGAAGGCTCCGTTATCGTTGAGCGTCTGAAAAAAGAAGCGATCGGCATCGGCTACAATGCTGCAACTAGCCAGTGGGTAAACATGTTCGAAGCAGGGATCGTTGACCCGGCTAAAGTAACGCGTTCCGCACTGCAAAACGCAGCTTCCGTAGCAGCAATGTTCCTCACAACTGAGGCTGTTGTTGCTGATAAGCCAGAGCCAAAAGGCGCAGGCGGCGGCATGCCAGACATGGGCGGCATGGGCGGTATGGGCGGCATGATGTAAGTCATTGCCCCAAAACCTAGCAATACCAAGGAAACGGGACCTTACGAGGTCCCGTTTTTTATTTTGCGGCCACGGAAAAACATATTTCATAAACAGGTATATATTGGAATTAAGGGGGGCTATATTGGGGGTAGAAGTTAACGAAGAGGCTAGCTCAATACGAAAGGGGGCGTGGCTGAATGAGCTCTTTAACCATGCTGAAACAATCAAAAGTTAAATATTTGCTGCTCCTGCCATCTTCCGTTGTGACTTTCCTTGTGCTATTCAGCTCCTACATTCTGATCTTCGGATTCGAGTATCATCACCGCTATAGGGACGGGTACATTGGTCCAAGTGCGGGTTCACAGCGGTTCGGATTCGCATTGCTCGCTTTGTATCCTATCCTGATCTATCTGCTGACTTGGCTGTACAATCGGGGCAGCAACGGCATCTTGCGAAGATTAATCAGGTCTTTGTTTCATACCTTTGTGATCTTGGCGGTGGGTATTTTAGTGAGCTTTCCGTTTCTATTTCCAGCTTACTTTCCTCTTATGGACTAATGGGGGGATAGGGATCGCCGTCCATTTGATATCGGGCAACGATCGGCGTATACTGGTCTCGATTAAGGAAGTCTTTCTTCGCGTACATACGTCCTTTTTAACACTCACACATGGAGGAATCATCATGACCCAATCATTCCAAGACCGCCTGGCCCAATACGCGGCACTCGCCGTCGAGATCGGCGTGAACGTACAGCCGGGGAAGGATCTTTATATTACGGCCCAAATCTCCGCGGCTGAATTTGTCCGTGCTGCCGCGAAGCATGCTTATACCATCGGGGCGAAACAGGTCCATGTCGAGTGGATCGACAACCAGCTGGTGCGCACGCGCTTCGAGCTGGCGCCGGAGGATTCGTTCGGCGATTATCCGGCTTGGCAGGTACAGGGACGGCTTGAAGTGGCGAAGGAGGGAGGCTCCTTCCTCACGGTCATATCGGAAGATCCGGACCTGCTCGCAGGCATTGATCCGAAGCGTCTGGGGAGCTACGAGAAGGCAAGACAAGCCGCATTCACCCCGGTTCGCGCGTATACGATGACGAATAAGGCGGCTTGGGCGATCGTCGGCGTGCCATCCCAGGCATGGGCGAATAAAGTGTTCCCGGGCCTGCCGGAAGCGGAGCGTGTGGATGCGCTCTGGAACGCGATCTTCGCGGCTACCCGCGTAGACGAGGCGGATCCGATCGCCGCATGGCGCGCGCATGCCGCGAAGCTGGACGAGAAGGCAGCATGGCTGAATGAGCAGCGCTTCACGGAGCTTCGTTATCGCGCTCCAGGCACGGAGTTGTCGATCGGCCTGGATGCGAAGCATATTTGGAAAAGCGCCGGTTCGGTGACGACTTCCGGCACCACCTTCATTCCGAACTTGCCGACGGAGGAAGTGTTCACTTCGCCGGACCGTAGCCGCGTGAACGGAACGGTGACGAGCAGCAAGCCGCTCAGCTACAACGGCACGCTGATCGACAACTTCTCGCTGACGTTCAAGGACGGGCAAGTCGTCGACTTCACCGCCGAGAAAGAATACGATTCGCTGAAGAATCTGATCGACACGGACGAAGGATCCAAATTCCTGGGCGAAGTAGCGCTTGTCCCGCACCGTTCGCCGATCTCGGATACGAATCTGCTCTTCTTCAACACGCTGTTCGACGAGAACGCAGCCTGCCATTTGGCGATCGGTTTCGGCTTCCCGTTCTGCCTCGATGGCGGCCTGACGATGAGCAAGGAGGAGCTTGCCGCACATGGCTTGAACCAGAGCCTTACGCATGTTGATTTCATGATCGGCCGCGCGGATCTCGACATTGACGGCGTACGGGCGGACGGTACGGTAGAGCCAATCTTCCGCGCAGGCAATTGGGCGTAAAAGATAGAAGCTCGGCCAGCTTGCCAGCTTCGAATAAACAATAAAGACCGCAAGACGCCTCAGCTGCCAAGCTGCGGGTCTTGCGGTCTTTTTGCATTCGTTAGTCAAGGGTAGCTGCACGTCACTAATGGCGCGTCAACTTCTCCCATTCGTTATTAATCCGAGCATGATCCAGGTCGATGCCGATCATGACAAAATACGGCTCGCCCGTATAATCGGTCGGCTGCCATTCGATCCGTTTGCCGGCCATCTGGAACAGCATCAGGGCACCGCCGGGACCGAAGGGCATGAAGCCTTTGGCGCGCAGGCAGGCGTTGCCGCGGCCGGAGAAGAACGCCTCGAAGGTGCGGCGGCTGACCGGACAAGCCGTGCCCGGATAAATCGTCACCGTCTTCACGCGGGAGTAAGATTGCCGCTGTGTCTGGATGACGGGCAGCTTCGCGAACGCGCTCTTGGGCGGACTGCCCGCGGAGGAGGACACGCCGGTGCCGCTCATCGAATAGGCTGGTGCGGGTGAAGAGCTGCGGACAACGCCCGCCGGCTTGGCATTCACACGGACTGGAGGCGCATAGTGCGTGCCGATCCCGCTAGCGTTCGATCGGACCGTAACGCCCTCAAGCACGAGCGAGGGCTTCACGTCGCATCGGACGGTAAGGACGAGCGAGCAGACGCCGTTGCGGTCGCGGACCATTTTATCCAGTTTGGCGGCGGTCTTGGATGAGATTAAGTCGGCTTTATTGGCCAGCACCACATCGGCGACCTCGATCTGTCTGCGCAGGGTATGTACAAGCTCGCGATCCGTTGCGAAGATGCTGTTATAGTCGATGGCGTGTTCGGCATCGAGGACGGTAACGATGCGGTGCAGCATCACTTTGTCCTGCAGCTCGGGCTCGCTCATCGCTTCGACGATCTCTTCCGGGTTCGCGATGCCGGTCAGCTCGATCAGAATCAGATCCGGCTGTGCCTCAGCCAGCTGCATCAGGCAACCGGACAGTTCGCTCTTCTTCGTGCAGCACAGGCAGCCTTCGGTTACGCGTGCCAACATGGCGCTCGCGGTCTCGCTGCTTATCATCACGCCATCGACGTCGGCCGAGCCTACCTCATTCATGAGGACGGAGGCGCGAAGCCCCTCAGCCTTTGCATGCTTCAGCATCCGAAGCAGCAGAGTCGTTTTTCCGCTGCCGAGGAAGCCGCTTACGACCACAATAGGAATCGGTACAATATCCGTCATTGTCAATCGCTCCTCTCATCTTCGTAAGTGTATGCGGCAAATTGCAAAACTGAACTTAAGCGCTCGGCTTTTGCCCCAATTTTCCTTACCAAAAGAGAGAAGCTAACAGGACCTATTCCTCGTCAACCGGGTCAGCCTCCTGAAGCTTGCCAATATCTTTCACCTTCACATCCGCATGCACCTGAACAGACACGCCTGGAAGAATGGCATCATGCCACTGCAGCTTGTCCCATTCGCGATAAGAAATTTGATTGCGGACTTTTTTGCCGAATCCGAACGGGTCGCTCTTCAGCTTCAGTATTTCTTCTATTAGCGTTTTCGTTTCTTTCTCGACATAAGCCTTCATCTGCTTCTCCAGCACGAGTTGGTCTTCCGTCTTCTGCAGATTAAGTTTCCCCGTGTATTCGAGCACCTCACCGGAGATGCGCAGTCGAATATCGATAGCGACATCATCGCCGCTGCGGACCGGTTTACGTACTTTGGCGGTTATTTTGCGCTTACTGGCTACGAAGCTGAGCATGATCATTTCGTCCTTCGCGCCTTCGGCCCCGGGCAGCTTCATCACGATTTCGCCGGTAGCGATATTGTCATGCAGGAAGGAGAACAGCAGCGATTTGGTCGGCGGGATCCGACCGACGTAACGGTCGCTGCGAAACAGCGCAATGCCATCGACGCTAAGCGTCTGTTTGTCCTCCTTGAGCAGGGGAGCCACCGGGTCGACCCCTTTGTCAAAATAGTCCCGGGCGAAGGTGTGCAGATTCGCTTGCGGAATCTCCGTAAGCCCGCTTGCGTTGCGAAGCAGATCATCGATATATTCGCCGGTGCTCGGATATTGCTTGAAGTCGCGCTCAAGCAGCGCATTCGCATTGCCGCTGACGATGACGACGTTGACTTTGCTGCCAATGGATGGATCGCGGACGAGCGTATCAATGTATTTCCACAGTCCTTCTTTCGCCAACCGGCTGCCGAATAATGCGCTGCGAAGCTGCCCGCTGACGATGCGGCGGTTGTTTTTGCGCGAGACGATCACGCGTGCTTCCTTGCTGGAGTGTGCCGTAGTCGTCAAGACAATCCTCGAATTCTCCGGCTGCGCTTTCGGGATGCTCAGCGTGACCCTGAGCATTTTATCTTTCTGATCCTGCGATTCTCCGTCGTCAGGGGGCAGGTCGAAGGCGACTGTTCGGGTAAAACCCATTCGTTCAATGATCCGCTGGTCTCGACAGCCGGTAACGAGAAGAGCAAACGCGACTAAGCTCGCGATGAACATCATGCGGCGAGTCATCATGCTGGCGTCCCCCCATTGCCGCCGGCTTTCTTATTCTGGAAGAAGAGCAGCGCGAGCAGGAGCAGCGGCAGCATGAAGGCCAGGCCAGCTTCGCCGTACATGGCATAACGCAGCAGTTTCTCCGAATCTCGCAAGATGCTCGGATAGAACGAAATGCCGACCGATAGCGCCAAGATGCCAAGCTCCAGAAACCGCAACTTCACCCGGGGAAACACGCGCTGCGTGGCCGTAAGCGCCATCCAGGAGAACAGCGCGATGGAGATCACATTGGAGAACAGGAAGAGCGTGAAGACGAGATTCTCCAGCCGGTTCAAGAACGGAAGCTCGATATAGGACAGCAAATTAATCACCGGGTACATGATGGACTTGAGCTGCTCGAAGCTGAAGAAGCCGAAGCATAGCATAATTAAGATCAAGTAGATGGTGAGGTTCAGAATTTGGCCGCAATAAACGCCCTTGAACAACGTCTTCTTGTCGCTATAGGGGAAGAGGAACAGCGTAATCTCGTAGCCGACGAAAATGGTATATACCTCTAGCCAATTCTTGAAGGAATGCCCCTCGGCCGCTCCTTGGAACAAGTAGGTCGTGAACCGTGACAGTTCCCAGTCATTCGTATAGTAAAAAAGGAGTACGGTTAAGATGATCGTCATGTAACAGAATAGCGTAATGGCTTTGCCCATATTATAAATGCCTTTGGTCAGCATGTAGTAAGCGAGCAGCGCAATCGAGATGTAGAGCAGGCTTGCGCTCGTCGTCGGGAAGGAGATCATTTGGTAGATGAGCACGTACTTTTTGCCAATGAAGCTGCCGAGCCCGATCCAGAAGATGGCAAGCAATAAGTAGACGGGATACAGGAGAAGCTTCGGAATGGACTGCTCGGCGATCTCATAGATCGATCTTCCTTTGCCTGCTCGATAAACAAGCTGGATAAGCGCTATATTACATACGGCTACAAAGGCTAGCAGGATGAGCCCAATCCATCCATTCGTGCCCAAATTCTCGGCGACGATTCGGGGCAGGCTGAATACGGTCACATCCAACTCCAACATATAGACGATCAGGGCGATATGATAGCCATGGAGCTTCTCTTGCATCTGGCCCCTACTTTCTTTGTTTGGTTTTGACTCTGTTCGGAGAGGCGGGCTGGCTCGGCCGGAAGATCAGCTTCGAGAAAGGGCCCCGAATGAACGTATCGAGCCAGTCCGTCCTATTCATCGGAGCCGCCGGGGTTAGATAGGAAGAACCGAGATTCGTAATGCCGCTGAGATGCACGATAATGAATCCGATCCCGAGGATGAGTCCGAAATTCCCCCAGAAGCCGGCAAGCAGTATAAGGCCGAAGCGCAGCAGACGAATCGATGCGCTCATCGTGTAGCTTGGAATGACGAAGGAGGCAATCGCGGAAGACGCGACGGCGATAATGAGAATATTGCTCGTGAATCCCGCTTGAACGGCAGCCTGTCCGATGACGATACCGCCTACGATACCGATGGTCTGCCCGATCTTGGTCGGCAGCCTTGCGCCGGCTTCCCGCAGGAGCTCGATCGTTGTCTCCATCAATAGCGCTTCATAGAGCGGCGGGAACGGGACGTTGCTCCTGGACTTGGTCAGATTCAGCAGCATCGTATGCGGGATCATTTCATAGTGGTACGTCGTGACCGAGACATAGATGGCCGTGAAGCCGATCGTAATCGCGAAGCCGATGAAACGCAGAATCCGCAAGGCGGTGCCCAGATGCCAACGCTGATAATAGTCATCCGGTGAAGCGAAGAACTCGAAGAACGACGTCGGCGCGACGAAAGCGGACGGGGAACCGTCGACCAGACCGACGACGCGGCCCGAGGTCAGTTTCGAGCAGATGGAATCCGGCCGCTCGGTCACCATATATTGAGGGAAGTACGAGTTCGGATTATCGTCGATCAATTGGACGAGCATATTGGCTTCGTGCAGCGCGTCGATCTCAATGTCATGGATCCGTGTCTTGAGCTGCTTGACAAAATGATCGTTCGCGAGTCCTTCAATATATGCGATCACGACCTGCGTCTTGGTCACTTCCCCGACAGAGAGGGAGATGAATTTCAGATGCGAGCTGCGGATCCGCTTGCGAATGAGGGCGATATTCTCGATCAGATTCTCGACGAAGCCGTCATGCGGGCCGGCGATGACGGTCTCGGTCTCCGTCTGCTCAATCGATCGTCCGATGGATCTGGCCAAATTGAGCGCGTATGCCTGCCCTTGGAAGAAGAGCATGGTCGAGCCATACAGCACGCTGTCCACGCTTTCGTTAAGCGTCGTGATCGGCTGGAAGATCGACTGCGTCAGCAGCTGCGCGGCCTGCGCGTCATCGGCCTCGAGGAACGGCTGATTCAATTGGCGATGCAATTGGTCGGCATCGATCAAATATTCCAAATAAACCGCGTGAACCTGATTCCGCGGAAAGGTACGATAACCCAGGTCAAAACAGCCGGCGAATTCCTTCAACGTACCTTCCAAAGTCGGCGGCTTCGTTTCCGTCGATTTTACCGTCGTTTGCGCATCTTGATCCGGGCTTGCAGCATGAGCGTCTGGTGCGGCGGCATCCGGATTTTGGCGATTCGACTCGTCAGGCATGAAGAACGTCTCCTCTCTGGAAAGAAGTGGCGGGTCCGCTGTATGTTTTCCTGCGGCCTTCGTTATTATGCGTTTGCTGGTTGTTGACAGGTTATCGTCAATTGAGCGCTTTGCCTAACGTGCGTTATAATCGGAACGAGTGGAAGTACGAAATGCCAAGGCTGATAGGGAAGAGGAGAGACAGATGGAGAACGTGCAAGAGAGATTGATTCCGGTACACTTGTTATCCGGTTTTCTCGGGAGCGGCAAGACAACGCTGCTGAATAGACTGATGGATTACTATAAGGCGGCCGACGTGAAGGTAGCCGTCGTGATGAATGAGCTGGGCGAGGTGAATCTGGACGGCCAATTCGTCGACCAGAGCGTACCGATGGCCGAGATGTTGAGCGGCTGCATCTGCTGTTCGATTAGCGGGGATCTGTCGATGGAGCTGAAGTCGCTGATCGACGAGCATCAACCCGATGTGATCCTCATCGAAGCGACAGGCGCCGCCAATCCGATGGAGATTATGGACGCGGTCACCGAGACGGCGATGTTCGCTCATATCGATCTGCGCTCGGTCATCACTGTCGTGGACGGGCCGGAGCTCATCAGCCGCTCCCGCCGCGGCGGGAAGACGTTCCGGCTCATGAAGGACCAGATTCGCTGCGCGACCGATCTGATCGTGAACAAGGCCGATAAGCTGGCTCCAGAGGAGTTGGTAGAAGTGCAGCAGCTTGTCCGCGAGCTCAACTCGTACGCTCCGCTTGAAGCGACGGTCCGCTGCGTCACCGATCTCAGCCGATTCGATCGCGATGCGAAGCCGGCGGGCGTGAAGCCGCAAGCAGCGAAGTCAGGGGATGAAGAACAGTCTTTGCCTGACGGCGCGCATGTGCATGACGAGAGCTGCGGGCATGCACACGGGCAGTGCGGGCATGGCGGGCACGGGCATTCGCACGCCTCGCATGACCATGTCATGACCTGGACGCACTATCTGGACAAGCCGGTGAACAGCCATTCGTTCGAGGCGTTCATGAAGGGGCTTCCGGACAACGTGTACCGGGCCAAAGGCATTGTGACGTTCGAGGAGACCGGCAGCCGCTACATGTTCCAATATGCGTATCGGGAGCTGGAGTGTACGCGGATTACGCCGCAAGCGCCGGTGAACGACGTCGCGGTGTTTATCGGCGAGCATTTTCGGAAGGATGAGCTGCTCAGCGCCATTCATGCACAATGGTAGCCATCTGAATCTCGTATGGAAAAATGAGGAATAACTCCTTGGCCGATTGGACAAACTACCCCCAAGTTAGTCAATCTAAGCGAGCAAGGAGTGTCAACCGATGACCAATTGGAAGAAAGCTTGCATTGCCGCCGCCGCTGCAGCTTGTCTGCTGGCGGGAACCCCGGCATTCGCGATGGCGCCTGACAATACAGCGGCGCAGCCGCAAACGGATCGGCAGCCGGCCGCTCAGGAACATGAGGATTTCAAGGATGCGCGCAAGGATTGGAAGGCGATGCGCCATGACCATGCCGAACGCCGCTCTCAGCGCCTGAAGGAAGCCGCTCAATATTTCGGCATCAAGACCGAAGGCAAGACCGATGAACAGCTGCGGGATGAGTTGAAGAAGGCGCGCGAGGCGGATCCGGCCAAGTGGAACAAGTTCAAAGCCGAGCTGAAGGCCAAACGTCTGGTCCGCTTGCAGGATGAGGCCAAGCGTCTTGGCATTGCAACGGAAGGCAAGGATGCGAAGGCGCTTCATGAGGCGATCCGGGAGAAGAAGAAAGCGGATTGCGAGAAGAAGAAGGCGGATGGGACGTCGAGCGCGACGCAGGCGGAAGTTGCCCCGGCGCCATCGTCTTCGGCAGAGCGCCGCGCGTTGCCGAATTAATGGATGAATGCGGATCCCGCGCATGCAAGAGCCGCGCACGACCTGACGAACAGCCCGTACTATGGTACGGGCTGTTCGTCTTTCGCCAAGATTTGTCCACCTAAGAGAGAGTGCCCGATGGACAACTTTATGATGCTTGTCATGCTAGTCTGCATAATTGTCCAAGTCCCCTCATAGATATCTTAGCAGTCGAGTGTACACGGCTAAGCCAATTTTATCGAAATGAGGGGTGGATTTCATGCGTCGTCGAATCAGTCTACTTGCAGCAGTTCTTATGTGCCTAACGGCGTTGCTCGCCGCATGCGGCAGCGGCACGAAGGACGCGGAATCGGTTGTCAAGGATCTGGACAAAGTCGTAAGCAGCATGGAGAGCTATCATGGCAAAGGAACGATGACTCTGAATACCGGACAACAACCGCTCCAGTACGATGTAGACGTGACGTACCAGAAGCCGAATTATTACCGCATCGAGCTGACCAATGCCAAGAAGGACATCACGCAGATCGTCCTGCGCAACGATGAGGGCGTGTTCGTCTTAACGCCGCGCCTGAACAAGGTGTTCCGTTTCCAAAGCGATTGGCCGCAGAACCAAGGCCAGGTGTACCTGTACCAAACGCTGGTGCAAAGCATCCTGATCGACAATTCCCGCCAGTTCGCTATCGATAAAGAAACGTACGAGAAGGATTCCTATGTATTCGACGTCATGGCCAACTATCAGAACGGCTCGCTGGCCAGACAAAAGATTTGGCTCGATCAAGACAATTACATCCCGCTTAAGGTTCAAGTCAGCGACACGAACCAGACGGTGATGGTGACCGTCGAGTTCAAGGAATTCGCCTTCGACGCGAAACCGGACAAGAGCGTATTCGATACGCAGCGCAATCTGAGCGGGGCAGCGAACAAACCGTCGACAACCGAACCGGCTGACGAAGGTGCAGCTGACGCGCAAGAGCAGACGGATCCGGCGGCTACAGAAAACGGCAGCACGAACGGGGAGCAGCAACAAGGCGCAGACAACGCGGGCAATGCGGCCACCGGTACGGATGCCGAAGGAAGCACGGAACAACCGGATGCGCAAGCGGGCGAAGAGCCGGCTGAAGATACGATGGCGCCAGCCGATGACTCGAATGCCGGCGTAGACTTGCTCAGCGACGCGTTAGAGCCGCTCTATCTGCCTGAAGGCGTGGCTTTCGAGAAAACGATCGATATTGAATTCGGCGGCCTGCCGGGCGTGATCGACCGTTATTCTAGCGAGGACTACGACTTTACGATCCTGAAGACGCAGCCAGCCGACGTCGCTGCATCGACAATCAAAGGCACCATGGTTCCGCTGGGCTTCACGATCGCCGAGTTGACCGGCGGCGAAGAAAGCGAACAGCGTACGCTGACTTGGACGTATAACGGCATTCAATATCGCTTAACGAGCGGTACGCTGCCAGAGGCCGAGATGTTCAAGGTCGCTCAATCGGTTCAAGGCGAGATGACCAAATAACGATTGAACCAATCACAATCGTAGCACTTCCGTGCCTCTGCCGCTAAGTGACGATTGACCGAACTCCAATCGTAGCACTTCCGTGCCTCTGCCGCTAAGTGACGATTGACCGAACTCCAATCGTAGCACTTCCGTACCTCTGCCGCTAAGTGACGATTGACCGAACTCCAATCCTAACACTTCCGGCATCATTGACGGCTTTAGCCGATGGGTATAACATTAAGGCTATAAGTTTTTGCCCATCGGCCTTAAGCGTCATCTGATCTGCTCATGGATCGTCAGCCGCAAGTGGCGATGATTCCTCCCAAGGCTTGGACCTGAAACGTAATGCGCGAGCGCGGGGTTTTCCCCCGCGCCGTTTGTTTTGAATCCCAAGTCCGTTACGGGTCAGAAGGCAGATGGGCGTGCAACACGTAAGGCATGGAAGAGGAGAAGGTGGAGCGGTTGGACCCTTATTATCGCCCGACAAGGGCGGAGATTTCACTCGATGCGCTGAGGCGCAACTTGGAAGCATTCCGCGCGGCACTGCCGCAAGGCATGCGTCTGATGGCATCGGTGAAGGCGAATGCTTATGGACATGGGGCAGTAGAGGTAGCAAGGGAAGCCGAGCGATTCGGCGTCGATTATTTGGGTGTCGCATTTTTGGATGAAGCGATTCAGCTTCGCAAGGCAGGCATTGCAACTCCGATTCTTGTGCTCGGATTCGTGCCAGTGGAAGGGCTTGAGCTCGCAAGAAAGCTGAATATAACGATTGCGTTGTTCCGTGAGGATATTCTTCATGCCATATCGGCACTGCCGGCTGCGGAGCAGAAGCTTCGCGTGCATGTGAAGGTCGATACGGGCATGGGGCGTCTTGGCTTGCCGCCGGGCGATGAGGCGATTGCCTTCATCGAGCGGGCGTTAGCTGAGCCGAAGCTTGAGGTTGAAGGGCTGTTCACGCACTATGCGCGGGCCGATGAAGCGAATAAGGATTATACCGCGCTGCAGTATGAGCGCTTCAACAGTTTGACGCAGACGCTTGCGCAGCGGGGGATCGACATTCCGATCATCCACGCGGCCAACAGCGCGGCGGGCATGGAGACGCCGCAATGGGCATACGGTATGACGCGGCTGGGAATCGGCATGTATGGCCTGTATCCATCGCAAGAGGTCAATCAGACACGTATCAAGCTGTCGCCGGTCATGTCGCTCAAGACGCAGGTCGTCATGGTGAAGCAAGCGCCGCCGGGTTGGGGCATCAGCTATGGCACGCGTTATTTTACTGCGGGCGAAGAGCGGATCGGCACGCTGCCGATCGGATATGCGGATGGATACAGCCGGATGATGACCGGTAAAGCGCAGGCGATTGTACGGGGCGTGAAGGTTCCGGTACTCGGGACGATCTGCATGGACCAGTGCATGATCGCGCTAGATCCTGCCGCACAGGCCGGCGTTCCCGTCGAGGCGGGCGAAGAAGTTGTCTTAATCGGCGAGCAAGGCAGCGAAGCGATTACGGCCGACGACCTTGCGTCCATGCTGGATACCATCAATTATGAGGTGACTTGCATGATCGCAGCGCGTGTTCCGCGCGTGTATATCCGTGACGGTCAGCCTGTCGATACATGGAATCCATTGGGTTGATGGCAGATATTACCGGCAATCTCGACGCGTTTCTTGGAGGATTTCCGCAATTTTGCGCGAATAAGAATTAGAAGCACCGGGTATTGCGTGCATCATCTATCAATGTTTGCAGCATACATGCAATACGGACTGCATACGATGGATGGTGTATATTTCGAGGGGAACGAAGAAATACTGATAGTGCGCTTTTTTGGAAATGTTTTTGGAGGTGCGAGTTCGGTGGCCAATATGCAGAACACCAAGAGGATTATGATCAGTTTGCCGGATCATTTGCTGGAGGAAGTTGACGGGATCGTCGCCAAAGAAAACTCGAACCGAAGCGAATTTATTCGTCAAGCGATGAAATTGTACTTGATTGAACGGAAGAAACGCCAAATTCGCGAGTCGATGCAACGCGGGTATTTGGAGATGGCCAAGATTAATCTAGGTATGGCATCAGAGGCTTTTCAAGCGGAGGAAGACGCGGGCGACACGCTCGGCCGACTCGTAAGCGGGGTGTAAAGCTTGATCGTAAAACGCGGCGATGTGTTTTTTGCGGACTTATCCCCCGTCGTCGGTTCAGAGCAGGGGGGCGTTCGCCCGGTACTGGTCATTCAGAATGATATCGGCAACAGGTTCAGTCCAACGGTGATTGTGGCTGCCATTACAGCTCAGATTCAGAAAGCGAAGCTGCCGACCCATGTGGAGATCGACGCGGCATCGCATGGCTTTGACCGCGATTCAGTAATCCTGCTCGAACAGATCCGTACGATTGATAAGCAGCGGCTCACGGACAAAATTACGCATCTAGACGACGAGACGATGCGCAAGGTGGATGAAGCACTGCAGATTAGTGTTGGGCTGATCGACTTTTAATAACCTAAGCTTGCGGCATAAGCCTGGGATTCTTGAACCGTGAGGTTTAAGAATCCCAGGCTTTTTGCTGCGTACCGCCGCCGCTTGATATTCCGCTGCCTGAACGGCTAAGATGAACATATAATCGCATGTGGAGAGGATCGATACAGCAATGGGCACAATCGTAGTAATCGGCAGCATCAATATGGACGTCGTCAGCCATGTGGAGCATCATCCGCTTCCCGGCGAGACGATTCATGGAACGAATACAGGCAACTTCCCCGGCGGCAAAGGCGCCAATCAAGCGGTAGCCGCGGCGAGGTCCGGCGCTTCGGTTACGATGCTCGGCGCGGTCGGCGAGGATGCCTTCGGACAAGCGTTGAAGGATTCGCTCGCCGCGAGCGGCGTCGGCATCCATGCGGTGCTGACGAAGACCGGCACTTCGGGCCTGGCATTCATCGCGGTCAACGCGGAAGGCGAGAACACGATCATTCTGTCCGCCGGGGCGAACGGCCAGCTGATGGAGGCAGATATTGAAGCGGCACGGGCGGAATGGACCGGTGCTTCGGCGATTCTGCTGCAGAACGAGATTCCTTGGGAGACGACGCGCTTCGTTCTCGAGCAGGCATCCGCTGCCGGCGTACGCGTCTTCCTGAACCCTGCTCCGGCCTTGAAGCTGCCGCAGGACGTATTCCCGTGGATCGACACGATCATCGTGAACGAGACGGAAGCGCAGATCGTCACCGGCATTGCGGTGTCTGGCGCCGATTCGTCCGAGCAGGCGGCGGATGCGCTGATCGGACTTGGCGTTCGGGCAGCGATCGTCACGCTCGGGGAGAAAGGCTGCTTCTATAAAGATAAGGTTGGCGAGCGCGTCGGCATGCCGGCGTTCCGCGTCGAGCCGAAGGATACGACGGCTGCGGGCGATACGTTCATCGGCGCTTTCGCGGCCGAGCAGGCAAGCGGAGCGGGCATCGAGCAGAGCCTCCGTTTTGCCGCGGCTGCATCTGCGATCGCCGTTACGAAGGAAGGCGCGCAAGCGTCCATTCCGGCGAAGGCCGATACGCTTGCGTTCCTGCAGGAACGCGCGTAAGCTGGCCGCGGAAGGCCAATCAATCTCGTATTCGGTTACGACCGGATACGGGATTTTTTTGTATGCGCCAATACCGGCCTAGCTTGACGCACGACTGCAAATTCCGCCTCTAGACGTAGAACCTAATCCATCTTCCGTCGGTCCTCGGACAGGCCCGGATTTACGTATACTTAAGACATCAAGCGCGTTATGCGGCAGCGGCTCGGATCAATGGTGAAAGCGAGTGAGGCGGATATGATGATTCGCGTGGAGGAACGGGATTTGAACTTGAGCGGTACCGGTCAGATAGCAGGCGGCGCATACCGCTTCGTGAAGCTCGAAGGCATCAGCAAGGTGAATGGTCCCATGGCCTGCGAGCAAATGACGGTGAACGGGGTCGCGACGATGAATGGCAGCGTAGCCGCGGACCGATTCGAGCTGGCGGGCAAACTTACGGTTCATGGCGATCTGCTCATTCAGGCGGCGAAGGCCGAGGGGCAGATAACGATAGACGGGGACTTTCGCGGCGAGGCCGTCTCGCTTAACGGCATGGTCAAGGTGAAGGGGAATTGTGAGCTGCACGAAGCGGCTTTGGCGGGTGGCTTCACGATTCTAGGGAGTCTGCTCGCAAGCCGGGTCGATCTTAAGCTCTCCGGCCGCTGCCAGGCGAAGAGCATTCAAGCGGGCATGATCGAGATTCGGCAGCTTCAGGAGAGCAATTGGAGCAAGGGCCTCCGCTTTCTCATCCCGGCGCTGGATCCGCGTGCATGGGTCGGCCAGCTGATCGGAGAGCACATTCTGATCGAAGCTACCCAAGCTCAGCTCGTGAGAGGAGACCGGATCTCGATAGGCAAAGGCTGCGTCATCGACCGGGTGGAATATCGCGCGTCGTTGTTCATCGATCCGGAGGCGAAAGTACGAGAGCGGGTGAAAATATGAGCAAACGCGATTTTATGGCGCAGAACGGACTATTCGGCGGCCATGGCAAAGGTGCCGTGCCGCCTGTCCGCAAGCAGACCCTCCGCATTACAGGCAACGGCACGTCAGGCGGCGGACACTTCCAGCGCGTCCGGATTACGGGCGAAGCGATCATCCTCGGCGATCTGGAGAGCGAATCGTTCCGCTGCACGGGCACCGCGCGCATTCAAGGCGGCGCTCAGGCCAGGTCGTTCCGCGTGCAGGGCGAGACGGTTATCGAAGGGCTGCTGCAGGCGGAAGAGCTGTCCGTCATGGGGCAGATGAAGACGGGCGGGTTCCTCACTCGGCGCGCCAAGCTGAGGGGACAGCTAGAATCGCTCGGATCGTGCGAGGGCGGTCAATTAACGTTAAAGGGCGGTTTCGACGTGGCGGGCCGGCTGAGCGCAGAGCGGATGGAGATCACCCTCTATGCGCCGAGCATGGCGGCCGGCCTGCATGGCGGGACAATCGAGGTGAGGCGCAGCCGGCTGCTTGAGCTAAAGCAGCTATTCAGCGATTCGAAGAAGGCATGCTTGATGGCAGAGTCGATCGAAGGGACGGAGCTGTATCTGGAATATACGACGGCTAGCGTCGTGCGGGGCGGTAAAGTCACGATCGGTCCGGGCTGCAAGATCGGGCTCGTCGAGTATTGGCATTCGATCTCGGTCAGCAAGCATGCAGAGGTCGGACAGCAGATGAAAGTTTAGCGCGGATACGGCAAGCCCTTAACTTCTAGCGGAGGTTAAGGGCTTTCTTCGGTTATGCGAATTTGATGGTATAAAATCATTTCCTTGCTATCAAAATAAAGGAAAACGTTGTAACCAAGGTGATGCATGCATGATCTTCCATCGAAAGGTCGGGCAAGCCGGCGCCCGTTCATCGGATTCCGGCGGGCCGGGTGCACCGCCCAAAACGCCTGTGTGCCATACGCTTAGCGATAATATGGCCTGGCTAAAGTCGAAAATCGGCCATAGCGCGGATTTCGTCATTCGCATGATCGAACCCGTCTCCACTCCCAATAGCCAGCTGATACTGGCGTATATCGACGGTCTGGTGGACCAGCCGGGCTTGAATCGGGATATTATACAAGCCTTGCAGCAAGCCGCCGCAAGACATTCGGGCGATGCCGGCATGTGGCTGAACGAGCTGCAGCACCGGTTCGTGTCTACCGGTTCCACCGCCCGGAGCGAATATCTGGAAGACGCGCTCCAATCCATCCTCAACGGAATGTGTCTCATTCTCGCCGATGGCGCCGGATTTGCGCTTGTTGCCGAAGCGTCGGGCGGGGAGCAGCGCGGGGTAGAAGAGCCGAGCACGCAAGGGGTTCTGCGCGGTCCGCAGCGCAGTTTTACCGAAAATATCCGCACCAATGTCGCATTGGTGCGGCGCATTATACATGACCCCGAGCTCTATTACGAGGAACGTCTCATTGGACGAAGGACGCAAACCGCCGTCGGTCTCCTGTATATGAAAGGCATTATTAACGAAACCATCGTAAGCACGATCCAAGACCGTCTTGAGGCGATCGATATCGATAGCGTGCTGGAGAGCGGCTATATCGAGGAGTACGTGCAGGAAAAAACATTCACGCCATTTCCCACGCTGCTGAATACGGAGCGTCCGGACGCGGCGGCCGGCGCTTTGCTGGAGGGACAGTTCGTCGTGCTGGTGGACGGTACGCCGTTCGTGCTGATGGGACCGGTTACCTTCCATAAATTCTTCCAGTCGCCGGAGGATTATTACCAGCGCTTCGATATCGCCTCTTTCTTGCGGATGATTCGTTATGCCGGGTTCATGATCTCGATGTTGCTGCCGGCCGTCTATATTGCCGTGACTACCTTCCATCAAGAAACGCTGCCGACGCTGCTGCTCATCAGTCTTCTTGGCCAGCGTGAAGGCATTCCTTTACCTGCGCTCATGGAAGCTTTCCTGATGGAGATCACCTTCGAAGTCTTGCGGGAGGCCGGCGCACGGATGCCTCGGGCCATCGGACCGGCCATCTCCATCGTCGGCGCGCTCGTTCTCGGTCAGGCTGCGGTGCAAGCCGGCATCGTATCACCAGCCATGATCATCATCGTAGCCTTCACCGCCATCTCCAATTTCGTCATGCCGCAGCTTAATATCGCGATTGCCGCGCGGCTTATCCGCTTTGCCCTCATGCTCGCCGCGGGGGCGCTCGGCTTCTTCGGCATCTTCGCGGGAGTGCTGATTATCGCGATTCATTTGACGGGGCTCAAATCGTTCGGCGTCCCGTATATGGCGCCGTTTGCCCCGTTTGTTCCCGGCAGCATGCACGACATCATCATCCGGGCGCCGCTTCGTTCGATGAAGAAACGTCCTCGCATTCTAGGTACGAAAGATTCCGACCGCAGGCCGGGAGGGAGCGGACCGTGATGGCCTACCGTATCGCATGGAAGTTTAGCGCAGCGCTCCTGTCGTGCCTTCTGACAAGCGGGTGTTGGGACCGCAATGAGCTCAATGAACTGGGGATTATCTCGGCGACGGGAATCGACTGGGAGGACGGCAAGTGGCATGCGACGAGCCAAATCGTATTGCCGCTCAGCACGTCGGGCGAAGGCACCGCCAAGCAGATGAGTCTCTCGCCCGTGGACGTCTTCTCGACGGAGGGGGAGGGCATCCGGAGCGCTTTTCGCAAGGCAAGTCTGGAAACGACTCGGAAGCTCTATTTCTCTCACAATCAGGTTGTCATTATCGGCGAAGCGGCGGCACGCAAAGGCATTGACCCTTTGCTGGATGTCTATTTGCGCAATACGGATGCGCGGGAAGATGTCATCATCTTTCTAACGGCGGGGAAAGCCAGCACGATTCTTCGCCAGCTCTCGCCGACCGAATGGAATCCCGGCAACGGACTGCGTAAGCTGATCGAGATGGAAGAGTCGCAGAACTCCCGAATTCGCGCCATGAATATTTTCGAGGTCATATCGGAGCTGCTCGGTCCCACGCAATCCACGCTCATTCCGGAGATTCGCCTATCCGGCAATCCCCAAACGCTAACCCAGGTCGACGCGCAGAAAAAAACGCAGCTGGATGCCCGGTTGAAGCTCGGCAGAGTCGGTCTTGTGAAGCGGAACAAGCTGGTCGGGTGGGGGAAGTTCGACGAGTCGTTCGGCATGATGTGGCTGAGCAACCATGTGACGCGCGGGTTCTTACCCTATGCTTGCGCAAGCAAAGGGACCAGAAGCTCCAGCTTTCGCGTCATGAAAGCCCATACGAAAGTATCTCCCGTGCTGGTCGAGGGAGAGCTCGGGTTCAACGTGAACGTGGAAGCGGAAGGTAAGATCGAGGATTACACCTGCGAGGATGACCTTGCCGAGATCGAGGTGGTCAAGCGGCAGGAGAAGCTCATTGCGGAGGCGATCCGCCTGTTGATGAACAAGGGGTGGGAGGCTTCGAAGCGCATGAAGACGGATGCGATCGGATTCGGAACCAAGGTGTACGAGCGTTATCCGGCGCTCTGGGAGAAGATGAAGGAGGATTGGGATGAGCACTTTGTCGAGCTTGAACCGAACATACAGGTTCATGTGCATATCAAAGGGACAGGAAGCAGCAATCCATCGATCGTTTCCTATCAGAAGAAAAAATGAGCAGTCCTAACGTCGAAACGTCCACGGACAGGGTCGGCAAGTATCAGCTCATGACGGCGATCATCATGTTCGAAATCGGCAGCACGCCTATGTTCTTGCTCGGCATCAAGGCCGGTCAGAATGCCTGGATGGCCATGGCGGTCGGTGCGGTTGCCGGTCTTCTCGTACTGGTGCCCTGCCTGTATCTGCAGCGGTTGACTGGCGACACGGATTGGACGGAGATGCTGCTGCAACGATTGGGCAAGTGGGCCGGAGGCCTCGTCGCGCTGTTCTATGCGCTGCTGCTAGCCTACGAATCGATGCGCAACGTGCGGGATTTCGGAGAAATGGCCAATGGAACCATCTTGCCGCAAACGCCGAAGTGGGTGATCATGATCGTCATTACCACCATCGCCTGTTACGCGGTCCGCAAAGGCATTTTCGTGTTATTCCGAACAATCGAACTGTTCTTCCCGACCGTTGTGATGAGTTATACGACCCTCGTACTGTTCTTCTTCATCTCGGATTTGCCGTCCGTTCACAGGCTGCGGCCCATTCTGGACAAAGGCATCGGACAGGTGCTTGGCGAAGCCTTGCCGGAGCTGATCTCGTTCCCGTTCGGACAAGTCTTCGTATTCCTCCTGTTCTGGAAATACGTCAAGTCCGGCACGGGATTCGTGCGTACGAGCCTTGCTGCCTACGGCGTCGTCTCCTTGTTTCTTACGATCATGAGCGTACTCACTTTATCGATCCTCGGCGCGGATGTGGCCCAAGTCGTGGCCTATCCTTTTCTCGAGGCGGTTCAGCTCATACATATCGCGGATTTTCTCGAGCGTCTGGATATCTTCGTCACGCTCATTATTTTCTTGGGCCTCTTCGTGAAGCTTGCCGTGTTCTATCTGGCCTCGAACCTGATGGTCAGCCGTATGACCGGACTGCCTGAACGCACATGCGGCTGGTTTCTGGGGATCGTCATTTTCGCCGCTTCCTTCCTGGAGCCGAGCCAGACGTTTCATATTTGGCTGGGACTGAAGGTACAGGTGAAATACGTCTGGATCTTCCAGATGCTTATGCCTATCCTTATACTCGCGCTTACGCTTATCAGCAAGCGAAGAGGTCAAGCTTCATGCTGACGAAAGGGAAGCAATCGGTACCGTAACCATGCTATTCTCCCCAAGAAGCGGGGGGAAGCGTGGTTTTTTTATATCCGCCAGAGCTATCCGCTCGGGTGTGTTCGGGCGAGGCACTCGCGATTTGTACAAAACAAAAATGACAGGATTCGTGTTTGTCCATTGTCGATGGGCAAACGTTATTTTATATTTCTTAATAATGATAATCAATCTCAGTTAGTTGAGGTGCCGATTCAAAAGGGGGAAGAAAGATGAAACAAAAAACATTGCGTACTGCCGGTACGGGTATGATGATCGCGGTACTATCCATGATGCTGCTCGCTTGCGGCAATCAGTCGACGAACGGTTCGTCCGAGGAGGCAACAACGGCTTCAACGTCTAACGAAGCGCAAGCAACGACAGCCGAGCAGGAGAATGCAGCGTCGTCCGATAGCACGAGCGAAACCAAGCTATTCAAAGATTGGACGGGCCACGAAGTGGAGGTACCGACCAATCCGCAGCGTGTTATCTATCATGGCGAGGTGACAGGGGATCTGCTCGCTCTAGGCATCGTTCCGGTCGGAATCCTGAAGCAGGAGGGTACCGTGTTTGACGATCAGGTCGCTGAGGCGGAAGACGTTGGCTTCCCGATCAGCACGGAGAAGTCGCTCGCTCTGAATCCCGACCTGATCATCATCTCCAATAGCGATGAAACGTTATATGAGCAAGTGTCCAAAGTAGCTCCAACCGTAACCTTCAATTCCTTCGATCCGCTGGAGGAACGCATTCGTTTCCTTGGCGACCTCTTCGACAAGAAGCAGGAAGCAGAGGATTGGTTGGCCGCTCATGCCGCAGCGACCGAAGAGATGTGGAAGCTGCTTCGCGAGAATGGCTTGCAGGAAGGCGAGACCGCGTCGGTCTTCACGATGTACCCCGGCGACCGTCTGTTCGCGATGGCTGGTGCCGGATTGCCACAGCTATTGTACGGAGAGGGCGGCATGAAGCCAACCGCAGAGATTCAGAAGGTGCTGGATGAAGAACTGGGTTTCGTCGAGATTTCGCAGGAAAAAATGCCGGAATTCGCCGGAGATCGGATCTTCATCCTGAACGCAGTAACTCCGGAGGCGCAGAAATCGACGGAAGATATGATGCAGAGCAATGTGTGGAAAAGCTTGCCTGCCGTTAAAGCCGGCAAGGTATATAGCCTGGATATCGTCAAAGCGTCCAGTGACGCCACCTCCAGAGAGTGGCTTCTGCAAGAGCTGCCGAAGCTGATGATCCCTTAGTGCATCCATAACTGACCGACGAATATAGCCGGAATAGGGCTCTTTCAACATACCGTTGAAGAGCTCTTTTTCACGTTGCAGGCATACATCTCATGGGGTGCTCTGCAGCATGTCTGGAATAATGACGATCGCTGACGTATAATCAGAAGAAAAACAGTAAGTGATAAACATTCTCATTTACAAGGATGTGAGGTGCACGGAAATCGTGAATAGGAATGGAAGCAGCGCATCTTTGTCGTTCACGGCGTTCCTGTTCCGCTTTGTCCATATCGAACGGCGTATCGAGCAACCAGAACACGTGATGCTTGAAGTGAACTGTGAACGGCACACGCTCTTGTTCTGCGAACAGGGGGAAGGTCGGTTATATATCGGGCGGGAATTGTTCCCGTTCGTTGCCGGCAAGATCTATCCGCTTGCTCCTGGCGAAAGTTATCAGCTCGAGCATGACCGCTCGGACGCGCTGGAATATAAGGTGCTTCATTACGATGCCGTACACATGGTCACAGGGGATCCGGAGCTTTTCACGCGCCCGCTCTTTGAATCCAGGGACTTGTTGAACCGTTATTCGCCTGTCCCGCGGATCGGCGTATTGGATTCGCTGTATTCGGGACGTTCGTTTCAGTCGGATGCGGAATATAGTCAGATGAACGTTCATTTTCACAAACTGATGGAGCTTATCGTGACCCGCTATACGCTGCCCCAAGCGGAACAGAGCCCGGAGAGTCCGGAAGCCAGCATCCTGAGCGCCATTCAATACGTGGATGAGCACTTCGCGCAGGAGATCAGCGTTCAGAAATTAGCGGAGCTCGCCAATATGCGGCCCGCTCAATTCACGGCTTTGTTCAGGCAAATTACCGGCCGCAAACCGCTTGAGTATGTTAATTATGTGCGAATTGAACAGGCCAAGGAGCTGCTGATGCGCTCCGATGACCCTTTGCGCGATATTGCAAGCCAGGTGGGCTTTCGCGACGAATATTATTTCAGCAGGCGTTTCCGGCAGCTCACTGGACTAGCTCCCCGCCAATACGACAGATCCCTCCAACGCCATACCCTTGTTCAGGATTGGGCGGGCCATGAAGTCAACATTCCCGGGAAGCCGGAGCGGATTCTATTCTTCGGCAAGTCGGCAGGAGACCTTCTTGCGCTTGGCATTCCGGTTCTGGACGGCGCATCGTATTCCGCTTTGCCGCCGCTTGATTTGGAGTGGGCTTTGCAGAAACAGCCGGATCTTATTCTATTCGATAGCAACAATGAACAGTTGTACCAGCGGCTCTCCCGCATCGCGCCGACCTTGACGTACAACTCGCATGCGAAACTGGAAGAGCGGATGCGTAAGGCGGGCAGCTGGTTCGGCATGGAGACGGAAGCGGAGGAGTGGCTGACGGCGTATGATCGCAGATCCGAGGAGATGTGGAACAACCTCCGAGGGGCAATGCAGCCGGGCGAGACGGCATCGGTATTGGTCCATCATCGGGGGACTCGCTTGTTCGTCATGGGCAATATCGGGCTGGCCCCGTTCCTCTATCATTCTCATGGATTCCGGCCCGTGAGCAAGGTGCGGGAAGCGCTGCAAGCAGGCAGGGCCTACAAGGAGATTTCGACGGAATCGGTAAGCCAGTATACGGGAGACCGAATATTCGTGATGATGCCCGAGTGCGAAGCCGCGCGAGCCGCGACGAAGAAGATGTTCGAGAGCGAAGAGTGGAAGGCGTTGCCTGCAGTCGTTAACGGACATGTGTACAAGCTGGAGGAGCAACTTTGGAATATAGGGGATGCCGTATCGTGCCTCAGGTTACAACAATTGTTGCTTCAGTTGCTAGAGGGTGAGCGCTCTCGAGTGAATGTTCCATCTGCAGCTGCCGAAGGTTAGATAAGGGGAAGGACGCTGGTAAGTTAAGCGTCCTTTTTGATTTATATAAGGAGTGCTGAATAAGAGAAGTACGACGACAAGATAATCCCGATTTAGAACCTTGATAAATCAAGGTTTCTTTTAATTGGAGGGATTTTCTTGTCGGTTTATTTTGGACATGAAAATCCCATGTTTACGTTCTAGCGACAAAAAAATCACCTTAATAAGGTTTATTTCGGCTTAAATTAGACGAAATTGAATACTAAGAATCAAGTAGGAGTGATTGAAGTGTATACAACGCCTTTAATTAAACAGCGAAGTGGTCGATATGGAAATAATCATTGGATCGTGTACAGCCCGAAAATAAAAAGAGAAGTAAATTTATTTAGTGATCTTGAGTTTGATCACTGGGTAACAATTGAAACTGATTGGACTGTTGAAACTTTCTGTGAGCAGCCGGATAAAGCTGAAGGGGAAGAAGGAACATCCATTTTTGACATGTGGATTAAGAAAAAGGATGGTAGGGAGATCTATTTTGAAATTAAATACGAGAAAGCTCTCACTGATGAACATGTGGTAAAACAAATTGATATACAGAAGAAATGGTGTGAACACCATGGTAAAGAGCATCAAGTTCGTACAGAAAAAGATATTAGAAGTAACGAAATCTATTTAGAAAATCTAAAAGATATACTTCCATATTTACTGAATAACAGCACCATTGTGGAAATTGACAGCTATAAAGTGGCTGCTCAAATTAAAGACGGGAGAAAGACATTAAAGGAATTGAATCAAATATTAAATATGAATTTACCTCGGTTATATGAAGCCGTTGCTTGCTTAATATGTTCTGGTGAAATAAGAGCCAATCTTGAGAAAGTATATTTTGGTCTAGAAACGGAGGTGTGGATAGATGAGACGGAAAAGCTTGGTTGAAAAATTAGGAATTAGCCATGACTTGCTCAACTTATCAGTGTGGCCGATTGTAGATACAAGTGCCTTAAATGAAGTTGCTGCTAAAAAATATCAAAGCAGAAAACGGGCTGTTGAGATGTATTTACTGGATGAAGCAACCCTGAGTGAGATTTCTGAGGTAACTGGAATTGAAAAAAAGGAAATAACCCGATATATAGAGCGATGTTTCATGATTGATCAATACGGACAGATTCTAGGATTTAGAGCTTTAATTCCTGGGCTCCATCTAAAGAGTTATGAACGGGAGCATCTCCCAAAAATGAAAGCTTCAAATTATTCGGGCGCGTTCGATTTGTTACTTGAGAAGTTTCCAGTATTAAGAGATTGGATTGATGATAAAGCTTTAGCGAAAAAAAGGAACTCAAATACTATTACTTATTCAGTAAAGTATTTACATAAACATTTTAGAGAGAAGTGTAAGGAATTAGGGATTTCTATGAGTGAATATCCTCTAAATACTGAAGATCAGGGGAGGAGATCTTTGGAGAGGTATGTCAAAAAATTAAAGGAACGTCATTTTGGTAATGAGCATTTATATGGTGAGGTTGCTGCCATGATGGCAAAAAGTACGGGAAGTGGAACTAAGAATTATGTAACGAATTTCAGACCTTTTTCACGTGTTATGTTCGATGCACATAAAATTGATCTAATATTGACGATTCGATATACGGATCCTAATGGAAATCAAGTGAAAAAAACCTTAAAAAGGATTTGGCTGCTTGTAATACTAGAAATCCCAACTAATGCAGTTCTGGGTCACTTGTTGTGTGTTAAGCCTGAATACTCTCAAATGGATGTTCTACAATGTATCCAAAACGCAATTCATCCACACTCATCAATGACATTTACAATAAAAGGGCTCGAGTATCCAGAAGAAGGATCATTCCCCTCAATATCTATTCTTGAAACTCAATGGGCAGTGTGGAGAGAATTCTGGATGGACAATGCGAAAGCCAACCTAGCTAAGAATGTGAAGGATAAGCTGACCCAAACAGTTGGGTGTTTTATTAATGCAGGTCCTGTAAAGTCTCCTTTGCGACGTTCGGTTATAGAGAGATTCTTTCGTATTCTTGCTGTTAATGGATATCACTTACTTCCTTCCACTACAGGGAGTAATCCCAATGATCCCAAAAGGAAAAATGCTGAAGAGAAGGCGCTGGCTTCAGAGATTAGTATTGAACATCTAGAAGAACTAACAGAAGCAATGTTAGCCCAGTATAATATTGAGCCACATAGCGGTAATTCAGGTTTAAGTCCCATTAAGGCAATGCGTGACAAAATTCACTCGGGATATCTACCAAGAATTCTACCTGAGCACAGGCGTCAGGAACTGGGCCTTTTGGTAATTAGCCAGACTGTTACCGTAAAAGGAAACTTAAGTAAGGGGAAAAGGCCGTATATAAACTTTGAGGGAACACAATATAGAAATGAGGTCCTATCTCAGCATGCGAGTTTAATAGGAAAGAAACTAACGATTTATATAAATATCATGGATGTACGTTCTGTCAGAGCTTTTTTTGAGAATGGAAGCGAACTCGGTCAGTTACGTGTCTCCGGTAAGTGGGTTAAAACTCCCCATAGTTTAGAAACAAGAAGATTAATAAATAAATTCCTACGGAGTGAGAAGAGAGCATTCTTCTTGGCAAGTAATGATTATGTTCAAGCTCTTAGAGATCATCTTAAGAGCAGTAAAAAGAAAGGAGATAAGAATTGGTATGCTCATCAGCAAAGATATCAGCAACAAATGGATAAATTAACAGAGGTAGCAAGTGATGTTGATAATGAAGAAGTAACCGAAGTATGCGAAACGGAAAGTTATCAAGAAGAAACGGTGTTTAATAATATTATCGTAATTACAAATGAAGAAGAAGGAAAAGTCGAAGAACTTGAATATGACTGGGAAGAGTTCTTTAAACCAATTTCTTTTTAGGAGAGCGATTATCATGAGCATGGAGCAAACAGCCCTTGATAGACCCATTATACCTACAGGGACACATCATTTAGTACAGGATAAGTACTTGGTAGCAACAAATGAGATTATTAAATTGTATACAAAAGTAGATGAATGGATTGAGGATAGATCGCCTGGTGGGATTGTTTATGGGCTGCAAAGACGTGGTAAGACACAAGCTATAAGCTTTATTCGCGAAAAACTTAAGACAAAGTATCTTGATGAATTACCCATTTTCTTCATACCGGCTAAACACAAGTTTACAGCGAATGAAGAAGTTTTTTACGAGTGGTTGTTACAATGGGTTGGGCATGAATTTCCGTTTACAGGTAAGAAAAATCAGAAGTTTGATCGTCTATCAAAATTTTTACTGGAGCAGGGGCAAAGCTCGAAATACAAACAGATCGTTATGTTTATTGATGAGGCACAAGCGCTACTTGAAGCTCACTACAAATGGCTTATTGATCTTTATAATTACTTGCATGAATACAAGGTTATGTTAGTAGTTATTCTAATAGGTCAACCAGAACTTAAAAGTAATAAAAATATTTATGTAGCGCAAGGAAGTCGTCATATTGTTGGCAGATTTATGCTTAAGGAGCATCAGTTGTTTGGAGCGAAAACAGTTGCTGACTTGCAAGTCTGCCTTAAAGGATACGATACGCTTGAATATCCGGAAGGAAGTGGATGGTCATATACAAAATACTATTATCCAGATGCATACTTAGAAGGAAAACGACTTGAAGGCTGTGCAACACAGCTATATGAGGCATTTGCGCTGGTAAGACAAGAAAATGGTTTGGGAGGTAAAATGGAGATAGGGATGCAAGACTTAACTAATACAATAAAGTATGCTTTGGTTAAGTATGGCGCAGAATCTAAAGAGAAAAAAAGATGGATTGACCTTGAGACTTGGGTAAAGTGTGTTAAAAGATCTGGTTACGTTGATTCAGAAGTTTCTTTTATTGTTACAAAGTGAAATTGAATCTAAGTTGCTTGATAAATACGATATTGGTAATCGTGAAATAGCCTGCATCCCTTGTGTGGCGTTTCAAAAACAGTAACTGTGATTAACGGTACATCCGTCTCAGTTAATTGACCAAGGCAAGCATATGAGTCGGGTATTGAGTCACTAGTTCCTCTACAATTTTGAATTTCTTTGCGAGGTATGTGATGCGAATGGTCAAGTTGTGAAAAGTCGAGGTGGGCCCTAGAACTTGCGTACATTGCCGCGGCGCTAAACAATGCTGCAAGGAAAGCTTTGGGTACTAAAACAAACTTACAATATGAGCTCCTCCGCAAATCAAGCGGATCTTATTCTTTCGTTCACAGCGATTAGTAACTTAAGGGTCGGTCGCTGTCTGCGAAATAAGTTGATTGACATTAGAACGCACTGGCGATAGCGACCGTTACGCTCTTTTTCATTTCTTGTCAAAGTATTCGGAAGATGTGTCAGCGGGTGACATCGCTGGATTAGGCTCATTGTTTTGAAACACTGAATGATATGGTGAATGCAAGTTACCTGAGAATAGCGTAGTCTGTTTTTTAGCTCAGGGCAGCTTCTAGGTCAATGGTTTGGTTAAAAGAAATTAATAGATTCCTTTTCCGAAATTCAGAAGAAATTGTAAAGGGTCATTCAGATTTTTCAAACTTGGCAGATAAAAATATGTTTCACTAATATGATTATATGTTTTGGAATCCATTGATATCCAGTCTTTAATGACACGGTCACTTATTGGTAAGTTCACTTGCCACTCAAAAAATGAGTTGAATTTCGGATCTACATAAAAGTTTGAACATACACATTCAAATGCTTCTCTTCTCTTGTGATTTTGTGTCTCGCAGGAGGAGGAACTTCCACATATTTTGCATGTATTCTTCAATTCAGTCAGATGGTGGGGGCATTTTTGAACGAAGATGAACTGATGTAATATGCTGTGATAACCAACTGCTAAGCAGTCTTCACAAAAGGTAAACTCTTTTCTTAATAGAAAGTTAGGATTGAGGTGAGTGAGCATTCCAACCATTTTATTAAAGTAATAATTAATATGGTTACTAAAGTCAGTACCAGTTGACAGTGATAGATGCTCAAGATCAATACCATTTAGCCTTAATAGACCATAACGTTGATTGGTTAAATTCCCTTTGTAGTCTTTTGTTCCAAATTCCCTAACTAATTCACGAGATGTAATAGCATTAGCATACTTGATTTTCTCAACAATAGACCATGTTGATTCAAATGGATTAATCCATTTCGGATTCCAGGTAAGTCTCAAAATAGCTCAACTCTTTTCATGTTTTATTGTCCTAATTTCTAACTTAAGTTGATTAAGCTTTGTGAAGTACATCTCTAACTCAGTTTGAGATAGTTTATTTGAGTGGACTTTAGTTGTTAGTAACTTTTCTCCAGAGTCTAAAAATAAGAACAATCTATCGCGCTCATAATTTACTGGAATCTCCACCATATAATATGGGCTAGTTTGATTAAACCATTGTTCTCTAATAGCCTTAGGACAGGTATAGAAGTTATTTTGAAACTGGATACCTTGAGAAGTTATTAGCGCAACATAAGCTTGCATAGATATATCTCCTCTATTGTTATTTAGATATCTGTATACCCAAATCCAAACTTTGTAATCATAAACGAACACAAATTGTGTTGAAATATAAAAAAAGATGATGGCCAACCTGGGTTAGTTGGCATCATCTTTTTTTATCTGTTTGTTTTATAAATTTCGCATTGTTCATAGCATACTCAAGTGCTAAGTTTATTAACTCGTTTCTCGAGCGATTACTTAATTTAGATAAGTGATCAAATTTCTCTTGCAGTGCTTTATCTATTCGTATAGTAATTGTAACCGATTTATCTTCTTTGGGAGTAATAATAAAATCATCTTCGCTCATCTTTTTAATCACCTCTACACAGTAGTATAGAAGTAATTGAGTGTGCAAAACATAACACAAAATGTATTCAATAATGAATACATTTATGGTGTTGTGGATATTCTGTTAACAAGTTGTGGATTACCATTTTGAAATGAGGTGTTATTAATGAATCAAACTAATTTTGAGGTAAAGATGAAAATATTAAAAGCTGCAAAAATACTATTTGCAAGTAAAGGTTATGACCAGACAAGTGTACGTGATATATGCAATGATGCTGGTGTGAATATCATGATGATATCATATCACTTTCAAGGAAAAGAAAATGTTTTAAGCTCAATATTTCAGTCTTCTATGCAATTACTTGATTTTACAGGGGAGAAAGAAGCCACAGAAAACCCTATTCTAAGATTGACTAGAATAGTACGTAATGTTTCTTCGTTACGGATTAATGATCCTGATATGATGAGCATACTTCAACAAGAGATAACATTACCGAAACCTCGTAATGAAATTATACAGTTTTTAATCACACCATTGTGGTCGGAACTTGAAGAGTTACTTCTCTTAGGAAAACGATTGAAGCTTTTTAAGTACGATTCATTAGAAACGACAATAATATTTATAATTAGTTCAGTGTTTATGTCCAGACAATTGGAGTTTTTTAATAGAAATATCCAAGATCCTGTTGATGATATTGAAGAGATAACTACGAGAATGAGTTCTTTGATTCTTGGTGCTCTTAAGTGCCCTGAACAAGAATTGAAAAGCATCTTACTGGAGGAAGTATGAGCTTAATACATCTTAACCATTTCATTGAATCTGGTTATTACGAGCAGCTTAAAGAATGTATTAAGTATGCTGACAAGCTCAAAGATAGAATAAGAGATAAATTAGATAATCAGGAGATCGACAGATATGTTTGGGAAGAAAATGGGGTTGTAGGTAAGTTTAGAATATTGAAACGCTATAGATACGACCATGCTAATTTGCATGAGTACTTGTTCAATTATGGTTTATTGCCAGTCACGACCTCAATTAAGACGGAACTGCTTTTTGATCATGAGAAAAAAATTCTTAAGGAAGCGATGGGAGATGAGCTTACAAAAGAGATCCAGGTAAGGTTCCATCGAGATAATAAATCTGATATCCCTAGTAGATTGAACCGGAAGACATTAGAAGTCAGTCAGATAAGTACTTCAGATTGCGTTCAGTTATGGATGGATAATAAAAGAGTATTAGATATACTTACTAAACAGTGGAATTTGATTAAATCAGCCATCGGCGACTGCTATAGTAACGGAGATAATAGGGAGGTTAGATCAGAACACGGCAGGCTAACAATAAGAAAAAAATATATAATTCCCCCCTTAAATGTATTGGGGATTTTGGGGGAAGAGGCTTTGCTTAGAAGTGCTTATATAAACACTGAAAAATTGGAGGAGTATGCAGTCAGGGGATTTCTCAGCAAATTAGAAATCAATAAGTTTCGTCAGGTCACTTCTATTAATAGACAGTTCTTATTAATGGAACTAGAAGTTGAAAAAAAAGTCGAAGCATGGTTATCTCGGAGACGTGAAAAGCTTATGAAAATAAGTATGAACAAATGAAGAAAAATTCCTGAATGACTGTCTAGCTACCTGTATAAGCCTGTGGTAGGATAAGGACATTTTGCGGAGGAATGACATTGGCGATGAAAATTAATTGTAGCAGGATATGATCTTGCAATGAACTAATTGATTATCACTACTAGTGAAAATCAAAATGCTGCAGGGAATGCATTAGTGGTGTATAAACACTTTGAGATATAAAGGAGAATAGGGCAATAAGGTAATTAGGTTTACTTGTTGGAAAAACTAGTAATACTAATGATAGATTACTAGTAAGCGAGGCGTGATAATATTATGGTGAGCCCGAATCCTCATTACAATCCAATATTTTGTTGGAATAATGAATGGATTAAATCTTACGAATCTCCATGGGGGATAATTGAAAAGTTTAAGTATGCTAACAGTGTAAGATTTGCTGATCTACAACGTTACTTTGGCACTAAAGCCATTAAGGGGCTTAAGCAATCAACCTCCAGTAAGAAATATTGTGAATTGATTTCACTAGGGGGCCTTGATAATACAATTGTTAAAAGTGCTTTTGGGTTTGACCTAAAAGAGCTAAATCAAAATAATCTAAAAACAATGACGAAGGCATTTTCATCAACGCCTAATGAATATGTTCGTGAGCGGCTAACTTGGTGTCCGGTCTGCATAAAGAGCGGATATCACTCAATCCTACATCAATTTAAGTTAATTCATAAGTGTCCCTTTCACAATGTTACACTAGATTTTCAATGTAAAGAGTGTAATCAAGATTACCCATATTCATTAAATGATTCGTTCTTTAGCGAGCCCTTCCAGTGTCGGTGCGGAGCAAAATTGATCAGTGAATATGAAGTGAACTATTTTTCTATGTGGTCGAGTTTTAAACCTGAACTAACTTGTCACATTGTACAAAAGTGGCTCAGTTATTACGAGCAAGATATCAAAGAAGAAATGATTTTTTTTAGAGAAACGGATATAGAAAAATACCCAGATGCGCTAGAACATATAGTTTCAGCATTATTTCCAGATCATATACCCACGAATAAGTTGATTCATTCGGTAGTATGTTCGAGTTCAAATATTAAAAAACATGGTAACTATCTGGATCAATATAATAAAATATTAGATTCATCAGCGCTAAAATACTCGAGATTTATGTTGAAGATGAATGAAGCCATATATTCCAGTACAGTAGGAACGTTTAACTCCATTACAAGACAAATCAAAAGTAAGGTGCTTTGCACCCATAGGAAGTGTATTAAGAGGACTAAGAGTGGTGACTTATCATGCCCGTATGCTTTTGCTTATGTTCATTGGAGAAAATTCATTGAAGATTTTGAGGTCAGTTGGTATGTGGAAAATCGGAATTTCGTCGCTAAAAAACCTCAATTAGAAAAGGTTATATGGACAATTTCAAGAACAGATTCTAGTGCAATAGATGATGTATTGGATCAGATAGAGAGAAAGAACAAAGGTGGGATTTTTAATAGCTTGACGACTACAGGTTGGATAGTTAATAAAGTAATTGCACAATTACTCCTGAACCATTTTTATAATTGGCTACAATATGCGACAAAAAATGTAGAGAAACGCGAAGTACTAGTAATGCGAAATAAATACCACGACCTTCCATTTTTCTTTATCAAGATACCTGAAGGAGAACAGGGAGTGCTTGAGTTTCATATTTGGAATAAACCCAAGCCCCACACTTCTGCAATATTATCCAAATTAAATTGTCCGAATAAAAACAGGAAGAGCTTTATAAATGTTGTCTAAAAGGAAAAACATTGTTTTTACGATAGTCAGTTTCTAAATCCACATTTAAAAATTCCAAATTTACATAATCGCTTGCATCTTTTTCTGGTCTCAGTTTATTAGCTAGATAATGGTTCATTGTCCTATCAGAATAGTGATAATGATCGAGGGCGGCTCTGATCTGTTCAATCGTAGCACCATTAGCATATGTTTGGTGAGCAAAATAGTGTTTTAAGAACCGTGAAGTAATACGATGACCATCGATTGTTGTCAGACCAGCTGCGCTAAGACGTTTAGAAATAGATGCAGACAGTGTAGAAGTGCGATAATGATTACCGTAACGGTTAGGGTAGAACGGTGATGGGTCTTGTTTGTCCAGCTTTATGCCTAGTTGAAGGGTCTGTCTATACTCCATTAATAAATCGATGATTTTATTCAATATAAAGACACGTCGAGTACTGCCGCGCTTATTTTGAACGATTAGATAGTGTTTACCAGAGTCTGTAACTAGTAGATCACACCATTTAGATTCGGCAATCTCCTGTAAACGAAGTCCAGTCGTTGCTAAGATCATTATCAGTGATTGTATCTTAGGGTTTGCCTTGTAGAACTCTATGGCCGATGTCAACTCATTATGGTTAATATCTTTTTCTGGGACTTCTTCTTTCTTAATGATCACAGATGCTAAACCCTTACTTAAATCATCTGTAAGATATCCCAGCTTAAAACACCATGCTGTAAAGGCTTGAAGGAGTATGATTTTTTTTGCACGAGTAGAAGATTTTCTGTATTTCCCAGTTAACTGTTCTTGGTAAACCTTCATATCGTATAAGCTAAGTTCTCTCATATCGGTTTTTTCTGTAGTATAAAGGTATTGAAGAAAAGGTATTAATTGACGAAAGTAATCCTTTTTAGATGACTTATTGGCTCTTCTTGATGGTCTGTGTACATAAAGGTAAAGCATGATTAGGTTCGAAATAGAACTGTAATCACTGTATTTTGTATATTTGTTTTCTTTAGTTGGAATTCTAGCGAGGATAGGACTAGCATGGTCTGGAGTCATTAATGCCGTAGTTAGTTCAGCTATCGATAAATGTGGCAGTTGGAGTGTAAGACTAGGAAGAGATGTTTTGTTAATAAAGTTTATAAGATCCGCCATTCCAGTAATCACCTCAAAAAAAGAGTTAAGATTGACCTCCTCTAGAACACTTCTATATAGTTTGCTTGATCCCTCCTTAAGCATTACACAAAATCTATGTAGTAATTGACGAAATCTCAGTGTGACATCCGTTTCCAATGATTGATTGTAAATGCAAATCTAATGTTCAGGCTATCCGCTTCATTTAGGATTAGTAAGAGAGGCATGGAATATGTTTGGGAGAATGGGCAAGATTTACTTTCGGAGTCAATGAAAAACAGAAGTATGATCGTCAGCAGCAGCTGTGTGTGTGATGACCGAAAATATAGTTGTTTAACTCGAAATAAAGTTGTTTAACGGAAATTAAAGTTGTTATGTCAGATTAGGTTAAAATGGACCCCAATGAAAATAAAGTTGTTTAATGTTATGGATTCTAAGGTTTCAGTCAGCAGTATACGGTGACCGAAAACACAGAAAACCCATGGAACTCCTGAGAATTTTCAGGGGTTCTTTGGTATGACCACACCATAAGATAAGTCATTAAGCTCCCATGAAATTAAATCTTGGTTGCTAGTAAAATGAAATGACAATAGAAAAGAAGACCGACCGCTGTTTCAATCTTTTAATAGAAAAAAGGAGTGATATACCGCCGGATCGACCGGAGCGATCTATGCGATTCGGGCCGAGCGAGTCGCGTCACCGTAAACCGACTTATTCGAAGTGACACGAACAGCTACCAGTCGAGACTGTAAGAATATAGTGTCTTGCTAGATCAAACCACCGACCGTTCCACTAACAAACGCGGTGCGTTCTGATTCGTTTCATCGTGTGAGAAGGCGAT
Source organism: Paenibacillus phyllosphaerae (assembly GCF_014192105.1). GTDB lineage: Bacteria > Bacillota > Bacilli > Paenibacillales > Paenibacillaceae > Paenibacillus_Z > Paenibacillus_Z phyllosphaerae. The sequence continues at coordinate 140,791 of NZ_JACHXK010000010.1, forward strand.
CAATTGTATTTGATTCATACCTAGCGGCAACTTAAAAAGGTTCCTTCTGGCATTGGGCTGGTCAGATTGAATATTCAACAACTTCAACACCGCTGGTCTGATCTATTATGATGCGGCACGTTACACACGTGAATTGATCTTGAAAAAGGGCACAGTTTTATTAGAAATGAACCGTTTTCACAGATACCTGAAGACTTCTATAATTACCTTAGAAAACGCTTCCGCGAAAGGGTGATTACAATAACAGCGCGATTATTACGCAAGCAATTTCAGAAACAACTGCCATTTCATGTTTTCGTAGGACTCGGTATTTTGTTCTTGATTCTGTTTAGCTACATCCCGATGTTCGGTATTATCATCGCCTTTAAAAATTACAAAATATCATCGGGCGTCGAAGGGATCTTTACGAGCTCATGGGTCGGTCTTGCCCACTTCAAAGAACTAATCCATGACTATAATTTTCCGTCTTTGGTTCGTAATACCTTGATTCTCAGCATTCTGAAAGTTATATTCTCGTATCCGGTACCCATTCTATTCGCCGTGATGTTGAGTGAAGTCAAGCATGTGGTCTTCAAGCGATTTGTGCAAACTGTTTCTTATTTGCCTCACTTTATCTCCTGGGTTGTTGTAACAGGGATTGCATACGCTTTCTTCTCGACGGGGTACGGTATATTTAATGAGTTGCTCATGTCGCTCGGGCTGTTGAGGGAGCCCCTAGATGTCCTTACGAATCCAGACTCATTCTATGGACTAGCGGTATCAACGGCAATCTGGAAAGAAGCAGGCTGGTGGACGATTATTTTCTTGGCCGCGCTCGCCGGAATTGATCCTTCGTTGTATGAGGCTGCGGAGATTGACGGGGCCGGAAGGATAAAGCGTATCATGTACATTACCCTCCCTGGACTAAAAAGCGCAAGTATCGTTGTTTTAATTCTATCGATTGGGAGCATATTGGGCGGGGGATTAGTGGGTTCAAATTTTGAACAGTCCATGCTGCTGGGCAATTCCCTTAACAGCGAGAAGTCGCAAATAATTCAGACCTATGCATTCAACATTGGCTTAGCACAGGGGAGATTCTCATTTGCGACCGCCATCGATCTGGCTCAATCCGTCATTTCCGTCTTTCTGATTTTCACGAGCAATGCCATTGCCAAACGAGTCTCTGGAACCAGCTTGTTTTAGGTAAATGAAATGAAGGGAGGTGTTCTCGTGGGCAGAAGAAAATCGTTCGAGGATTGGAGTTTGGACACCGTTATCCTGATCGCATTACTGCTGATCGTTTTGGTTACGCTGTATCCCTTTTACTACATCCTGATCATTACGTTCAATGCCGGGACGGACACGACAAATGGAGGCATGTATCTATGGCCGAGGGACTTTACGCTCGAGAATTATATCTATTTCATTGAGGATCCCAAGTGGATCCAAGCGCTGGGAATGTCGTTGCTGCGGACCGTTGTTGGCACTGGCCTTGGGGTACTGTTCACGGCAATGGTAGCCTACGGACTGGCCAAGCGCGATCTGCTGTTTCGTAAGGGCTACTTCTTCGTCATCATCGTGGCGATGAATTTCTCTGGCGGTTTGATCGCTTATTATGTGGTGCTCAAGAGCTTGGGATTGATTAACTCCTTTGGCGTCTACGTAATCCCTGGTATGCTGAACTTGTTCTTCCTGCTTATCGCGATTTCGTTCTTCAGCGAGCTGCCGGAGGAACTGGCTGAGTCTGCTCGCATCGATGGTGCCAGCGAGTTCCGGATCTTCTCTCGTATTGTCATGCCGGTGTCGATGCCGCTGATCGCGACAATGTGTTTGTTCATTGGTTCGGGACATTGGAATGCATGGCTGGATTCAGCTTACTTCGTCCAAGATGAGAGACTGCGCACATTAACGTACCGCATGATGCAGGTCATCAACCAGTCGATGGTAGCGTCGGCTGGAGAAGCAGCGGCCTCGACCATGTCGAGATCAAAGGTTACGCCGTTCTCGGTGCAGGCGACAGCGATGGTTGTATCGATCATCCCGATTCTTGGTGTATACCCGTTTCTACAAAAGCATTTCGTCTCTGGCATGATGCTTGGCTCGGTCAAAGGTTAAAATCAAATGGTTTTAGAGCGCACTGACTGACAGCAGGCGGCGCTTTGAAATAACCAACATATGAGGGGGAATGGGAATGGCAAAGCGTTTCAAGGGTACAGTCTTGTTGATGATCTTCATTCTGTTGCTTGGCAATATCCTAGCGGCTTGCAGCAATACTAATAACGCAAGTTCGAATGGTACGGGCAATTCAGCGAATAATGAGGTTGTGACGTCGGCCAATGCACAATCAAATGGCAATACCGGAAGCAGCCAAGCCACCTGCGAGAAGCCTGTAGAGCTTTCCATGTTCGTGGATGCTACCTGGTATCCTTTCCAGGAGTGGTCTGGCGAAATTCCTGAAGCCATCACGAAAGCAACTTGCGTAAAGCCGGTTGTTACCGTGGCTACCGATGACAAGCAGCTTGCATTGATGGTAGCTTCCGGGGACCTGCCTGATCTGGTTGTTTCGTTCAACTTTAAGCTCATGTCCGACGGGAAACTCAGCATGCCCTATAACGAGATTTTTCCGAAATATGCCCCTGATGTGAAATTCGATCCGATCAAAGAACTTGTGAACACCGTCGGAGATGGAAATTATTATGCGATTCGCAATGATTTCTCAACGGAGGCGGAATGGAAAGCCAATCCATACGCTCATATGATGGTAGCGGGTCTGGCAATGCGTAAAGACATTCTGGAGGAACTCGGCAATCCCGCGATCCAGTCCTTAGCAGATTTGGATCAGGTGTTCGCGCAAGTAAAGGAAAAGCACCCGGATATGACACCGCTAATTCTAAACCCCAATTGGCAGCGTCCATATTTCGATGCCCAATTTGGCGCCCAAGGCGGTTTCGTCGATCAGAACGGAAAACTGGTCTACTATTTGAGAACGCCAGAGGTTGAGAAGTCGATGCTGTATATGAACAGCTTGTACCGCAATGGCTATATCACATCCGAAAACTACGCGTATAAGAACGAGACAGAAACAGAGCAAATGATGCTTGCTGGCAAAGGCTTTGCTTACACATGGACGTACTCCGCTGCCGATCGGTTAAATGCGGATGCCAAAGGCGCCTATCAATTCGTTCAGCTTGCTGAACCGCTAGGACCGGAAGCATCAATCGTAAGCACGGGAACTGGCGGACTTGGCGTCTATGTCACGAAAGACAATAAAGACGTGGAAGCTTCTGTCCGTTTGCTCAAATATATGTATTCTGAGGAAGGCTGGCGGCTCGGCGAGTGGGGAATCGAAGGAACGGACTGGACCTGGAATCAAGCAGGCTATCCTGAGTTCAAGTATGACGTGAACGATCTTGATTATCTGAAGAATAAAGGCGTCTACTGGTGGGGCGTTCCGTGGGAAACTGGCGTGGGCATGGCGTTAACCGCTTATAAAGCAGGATCAGAAACCACGAAGCAGGGCGAGCAATATAGTAAGATCATTTCGTTTAATCCGGCGATTGGTATGGTGAATCCGGATACGGATTCGCCGGAGGCAATTATCAAGTCGAACATCGATAACATGGTCAAGACGGAAATTACCAAGGTCTACCTTTCCAAGACTACGGATGAAGCGAAGAAAGCTTTCGATGACATGCTGAAGAAAGCCGAAAAGATTGGGATGGCGAAACTCGAGGACTGGGCGACCGCGCAATATGGTCCCTATAAAGAAAAATATGAAAGTATGACCCAATAAAGAGGTTTCAGTTGCGTTGTCCCTATACGGAATGTAAAGTTCCCCTTAAGGGCTTTATATTCCGTATAGGCTTTTGGCCCTTGCATCTATCATATGGATCAAGGAGAACGAGACCATTATGCGCATAAGTACCAAGATGGTGATCGGCTATGTGCTGCTTATTGTATTGCCGTTTATTCTATTTGCCGTATTTATTTACTACCAGTTAAACGATAAGCTGCTCACGCAATACCGGTTGGTCAATCAACAGAATATTGAACAACTAGCTGCCACGTTGGATTCCAGCTTGAATAAAATTGAATCACTGCGATCGATCTATCAGAACAATACAGCGCTGATTGATTACCTGCGCGGCGACTACATGGAAGAACGGGACCTGATTTATTCCTATCTAAGAGACATCAGTCCAGCTATCTCGTTCGCAAGTTTAGCGGAGCCATCGATCGAATCGCTGGTCATTTATCCCCGGTCGCAGACACGACTGCTGACGGTATCCGGCTTTAGCGCATATAACAACATCTATGACTCCTTGTCCAAGGATGAGATTGCTTCTCTTGGGCCAACTAAAGGATTATGGAAGTATTCAATGGAAGAAAGCGGCCTGTCATTAAGTTATTACTATAAGATCTACAATGATCTGTATACGAACGATCTTGGAATTATTGCGTTTCATGTAAAACCGGTCCTTGTTCAACAATTTCTGCAAAATTTGCAGCAAGTCCATCCTGGTAACGCGATAATCCTTATGGATCAGAATAAACGTATTCTTCACGATGAGCGGGATGCCGAGCTAACGAATCTTCAATTGACGGAGCTCACTTCAATCAACCAGAAAGATGGGTTGGACCTTTTCGCGATGAATGATCACGCACGAATGATCAATTCCGTAACCATACCCCGATTGGGATTGGAAGTCTTCGAAATAAACAAGCCGGATATGCTCTTGCAAGCGGTGCAATCGAAGAAGTGGTGGGTAGCCGGAGGGATCGGTGCGCTCATTCTGCTGACCGTTCTTTATTATCTGATCGTCTCATCTTTGACGAAACGCATTCTATTGTTGTCCCGTCATATGCGCAGAGTCGGATCAGACTCGCTCAACAATCATTTCACCGGCAAGCTCGGAACGGACGAGATAGGGTTTCTAATTCGTAACTACAATGCCATGATTACGCGAATGGATGAGCTGGTCAATCATGTTCAGAAGGTAGAGCTGCTTAAGAAAGAAGCCGACTTTAAAATGCTGCAAGCGCAAATCCAACCTCATTTTCTCTATAATACGCTGGAAACGATGCGAATGTTAGCCAGATCGAATCGGGATTATACGGTGGCTGATATGGCCTACTCGCTGGCGAACCTGCTTCGATACAGTCTGTCCAAGAGCGACGATACTTTAGTGAAGGATGAGCTCGATCATGTTAGAGCCTATATCGGGATTCACCAAATCCGCATCCCTGATTTGGTATGCGAGATGAATATCGATGACAGCTTGCTAACGATCCGTTGTCCCCGTTTTATCTTGCAGCCGCTGGTGGAAAACTGTATGCTCCATGGGCTATCGAAGAAGAGGGGGGCGAAGTGGATCTCCATCGGGATCAGACGACTCGATGATCGCGTTATCGTTGAGATCGCTGACAATGGCGCTGGGATCGAGAGCGGGAGGCTGTTCCAGGTACAACACGCCATCAATGAGAGGGAGCCGGACAACATTTCAGTGAATACTGGCATGGGTATCGGACTGCATAATGTTGCGCAGCGGATCAAGGCGTACTTCGGTCAAGATTCTGCAATCAGTATTGCGAGCCGTAATGGAGACGGCGCCATCTGTTCGCTCTCGTTCGTGCCTCGAGAGGAGGACCGTTATGTTCAAACTGATGATCGTGGATGACGAACCGATTATTCTGGCCGGAATTCGGGATATGATCGAGAGTCAGAATACCCCATTTACGAAGATTGTCACAGCGCAGGATGGGTTCGAGGCGCTTGAGAAGCTGGACTATTTCTATCCGGATTTGATAATCACCGATATTCAGATGCCCGAGATGGATGGACTTGAGTTCATTCGCCATGCGAAATCCAAGCTGGAGACCCGTTTCATCATTCTGTCAGGTTATGATGTATTCGAATACGCACGCAAAGCGATTCACCTGCAGGTCGTTGAATACTTGCTGAAGCCGATCAATGAACAGGAACTGAACGATCTGTTGAAACGCATGGCAATCGACATCATGGCCAGCAGTCAGCAGGAGGAATCCAAGGCTGCATCAGAAAACCCGTCTGAGGGCTCCTACAGTGAGCATGTGAAAATGCTCCTTACTTATATTCATTCCAATTATCGAAAAGACATTTCATTATCGGATGCGGCTGCTTATTTGAAGTTGCATCCGGTCTACACCGGGCAACTCTTCAAAAAGGAAACCGGCAAAACCTTTGTCCATTATATCCATTCGATCCGCATGAAGAAGGCGAAGGAGCTGCTTGCCGACAAGAATGCGATATCGCTTGAGAAAATCGCAGCTTGCGTAGGTTACGAGAACCGTCGAACTTTCTATAAGGTGTTCAACAAATATGTTGGGTTAACGCCTGGCCAGTATCGGGAAAGTTGCATAGCTCAGAACGAATAGGAGGATATAACGATGACGTTCGTGGCATCACATCGCCTGTATGAGAAGGGAAATTATATGTTGTCCTATACCGAGGTATCCGCCGCGAATCCCGGCTATGCTTGGCGGGATGGCATGGTAAGCGGTAACGGTGAGAACGGATATATTACGTCAGGCGCCCCGTATTGGGATAGCTTTATCTTTCAGCATATGTGGTTCAACTTTCCATCCAGGGAACCTAGATCCATTCCGGAAGAATTAACAGGACAGCTTGCCGAAGCCAGATGGAATGTCTTTAACCAAAATGACAGCTGGAAGATTACGGACGCAGATGGGGCTGTCAGAAAAAGAACCTTCTACTACAGTTACCATCCCGGTCATCAACTGAGATTGCACATGACGAAAAAAGGAACCGTGTCGAATTATGAGAGATGGACGAATTATGAAACGGCCGAGACCGGAGTGCGGTACACCGACGAAAATGGCCTATGGCTGCGGACATCCTTTACGTCCAGAGAAGACAATGTATCGATTACGCAGATAACCCGATCCTCAATGGGCAAGAAGATTAACATGACTATTTCCATCGATGATATTTCGAATATGTGCAGGGCTCACAATGGGCATTCCGAAGTGGAAGCTCTCCGATATAAAAAAATAGTGGATGCCGACGTGAATTATATTGCCCAGGTCGCACATTACCCGTCTTACCCGGGAAGCGAGTTGATCGATGGCGGTTATGCAGGACTCACGCAGGTCATCGTTGTAAATGGTACGAAAAAGAGTGTACTGCTGGATGACACCTATGAATCCATGAACGTCGGTACTGATCAGAATCCTGCGGTCGAAGTTATGAATGCAGACGCGGTCATCTTAATTACGAAATCGGATCGAACCCGTGAAATGGGTAAGATCGGGGATTTCGCCGGCATGACGCAATATGCGATCATAGAGCAATTATTCCAGTGCACATCGGCCGTTGCAGCAAAATATAAGGATATTGACGGCAATTTCAATTATCAGGCTGCTCTCGTTCCCCATGCCAAACTACATGCTTCAGAATTTAACGCCGTTCGGTTCTCAATCGGAGGCGACGAGGAATATAAGAACGCGGACAATCAGGCACTCATTAACGCGCAGCGTGCAAGCACGTCCAAAGTCAATCATGCTTTCCTGGAGCAAATATATAATCAGGGTCGCTATGCGATGATCTGCTGCAGCGGATCTAGCGCGCCCCGCTTGTACGGTATGTGGACTGGCGAATGGAACCCCGGATGGCGAGGCATCTATACACTCGATGCCAACGTTAATCTGCAGGTTGCTGCGATGAATACCGGGCATCTAACCTACGCGCAGCTTGGATATATCGCGTTCTTTCTCAGGAATGCCCCTGACTTCGAAGCCAATGCACGTATGGCTTACGGGATGCATGATGCACTGCAGGTGTCAGTCAACTCGGATGGGGACCGCGGCATGCATGTGGAATATGACAACGATTATCCGTTCCAGTATTGGAACGCGGGGGCAAGCTGGTGTTTGCTGCCCATCTATGAATACTGGCAATGTTACGGCAATCAGAAGATTCCGATTTGTGAGCCTATGAGGATCCATGCTTTACAGCCTATTCTGAGCGTGAAAGACGGGGGCATGACAGACGAGGAATTCGGGCAACTGTTGGATAAAGGGTATCTGGATCTGGAGAAGGACATCTTGCTTCCCCTTCTAACCAAGCAGGCTAATTTTTGGGAACAAATCTGTACGCCTGCATACTACACCGATGTCAACGGCATTGCCCGCCATCAGAGCGACAAAACGGCGCTGAATCCAGGTGAGAAATATATGATTATTCCTGCATACTCGCCGGAGAATAACCCGATTGGTTACAGCAGTACGATCACTGCGAATGCCGCCATGGATATTGCCGCCGCGCGGGATGGCCTCATGATGGTCATCGCTATAGAGCAAGCAGTCCAACGTAGCGGCTGCGAGACTTCGATTGCCAAATGGGAAGCCTTGCTTCAGCTTCTGCCGAATTACAAATATGACCGTGATGGCGCGCTTCGCGAATGGTCGATGAGTGAATATATGGAGAATAACAACCACCGCCATTTGAGCCATCTCTATGCAGCATGGCCCGCTTATGAGACACAGCAGAATCGAGAATTGGCCAGAGCGGCAGCCATTGCGCTATCGAATCGAGACCAATACAACACCGAGGATGCGACTGCGGGACATGGCTGGGTGCACAAGGCACTGGTCAACGCGAGGTTAAAGGATGGCGATGGGATGCTCGCTTCTCTTCTGCCCATGATGACCGATGCCGGATATTACCCTTCCTTAATGACCGATCATGATACCAACAGAAGAAATCACACCTATTGTACGGATACATCGTTTGGCACTGTGGCAGCTGTACATGAAGCGCTGCTGTTCTCGAATACAGGCGAAATTGAAGTTCTACCTGCATTACCATCCGATTGGGAGTCGGGATCCATTGATGGTCTCATGGCAAGAACCCTGGTAGAAGTTAAGGAACTATCCTGGAATCGTACTGCAAAATCGGTGCATGTAAAGCTACGCTCGAGAACCGATCATAATATAGTTCGATTGTCTACAGGGATGTCTTGGACGCAAGCATTCGTCGATGGCAGCGAAGAAGACATACATCAAGACGAAGGTGGCAAACATATACGGCTAACGCTTCATGCGGGTACGGATGTATCGGTTGTGTTTTCGTTATCCAATACCGATATTTAGTGTGGAGAAGATAGGTCGAACGGCAGCGTAGCCTGGGTTGATTAAGAGACCCAGGCTTTTTTCGTGCCAGCGATTGCGACTTAGCGCCGGGACTGCGTTGGCGTGCATCCGAATGTGCGCTTATACAGTCGATTGAAGTAGACGGGTTCCATGCCTACGGCTGCGGATGCATGTCGGACAGTTAAATGAGGATTGTCGATCAGCAGCAAGTGTGCGGTTTGCAGACGGAGTGCCTGCAAATATTGCAGCGGAGTTTGCCCGGTCTGCTGCTTGAAAAAGCGCGTCAGTTGTTTGGGCGAATATCCGGCGCGCGCGGCAAGCTCGGTAACGGTAATTGGACGGCTTAGGTGGTCATGGATGAACCGGAGCGTACTGTCCACGATGCTTTCCTGCATGCTGCCGGATGAGCTCGACATGGCTGGCGAGAGATTAAGGTTATTGCTGTGCATTTGCTTTAGTATTTCTAAGCACAAGGCGGTCAGCGATTCTGTCGCTGCCCAGGGATTATGCTCGGGGCCGGAATTCTTCCAGATTCTTTGGATTAACGCACAAGTATGAGAGAGATCCGACAGCATACCGACAAATGCTTCTTCTCCGAATCCCCAGCTGGACAGGGCGCCGCTCTTGTTCTCCAGATACGTGGTATATCCGACGTGCCAGGCATCACCATCAACAGGCATATACTCATTGGGCACGTTAGCCGGAATGTAGAGAAGCGAGCCGGGTTCCAGCAACTTCCATTGCTCCTGCCTAAGCTCGCGGAATTTGCCAGCTCCGCTGAGGGTAATGAGCACCTGATGCGCTGAGAAGCCTTCTAGGCGCGTAATGGCGATTTGCTGATCCATCCCTACCGTGTAAACCGCAAGGGGCAAGCCGTTCGCAAAAGAGAGGGAAACATTGCTTCTCAAGGGGTAGTGCTCCAACTGAGTCACCTCAACTGTCTATTTTGTACTATTCATAAGGAGGACAAAAGAGAATAAGTTACTTGAATTAATACTATTCGATGTTAAGCGGATATTCAATAAGGAAAGAGTTGTCCCAAATGTACTATCTATTGTCTCGAATGAATTCTATTCTGCAAAGCCGGCGTCCCTATATAATCGGGTTAAACCACTAGCAGAGGAGAAAGAATGATGCTCAAGATAAAGCCCTATTGGGAAGACTTGTCCGTTCTGCAAATATATCGGGAGGCAGCCAGATCCTATTATATTCCCTATCCAGGCGTAGACGAAGCATCGAGAGGCAGACGCGGCGAGTCGCCATTCTACCAATCGCTGAACGGCGTCTGGAAGTTCCAGTATCACGCTAGCGTGAAACGGGTCAGGGAGCCGTTCTACCTAGACAGTGCGGATACAGGCAACTGGGACGACCTGCTTGTGCCTTCCTGCTGGCAGACGAGCGGCTATGACCAGATGCATTACCTTAACTATCATTACCCGATCCCCAACGACCCGCCGTTCGTCCCAGATGATAACCCGGCCGGCTTGTATGTGCGCGAGTTTACGTTGTCACCGGATTGGGAAGACAAGGATAGCTTCGTGGTATTTGAAGGTGTGAATGCATGCTTTTATTTGTGGGTGAACGGCGAGTTCGCGGGCTATAGTCAAGGAAGCCGAATGCCGGCGGAGTTCAAGCTCAGCTCGTATTTGCGTCCGGGGACGAACCGGATGGCGCTCATGGTCTTGAAATGGTGTGATGGCACGTATATCGAAGATCAGGATATGTGGCGCTTTAACGGCATCTTCCGGGACGTATATCTGCTTGCGCGGGATAAGCGCCATATTCGGGATGTCTTTAACCGTCAAGTGCATACCGCGGATTACGCGAAAGTAACGCTCTTATCCGATGTTGAGACAACAGGTCCGCTTGAAGTGAATGCGGTGTTGACCGACTCGAAGGGGCAGCTGATCGCAGAAGCCAGTGCCATTGTCGAGGGCAAGGGAACAATCACAATGGCAGTCGAGTCCCCGAAGCTCTGGAGCGCTGAAGCTCCTCATCTCTATAAGCTGTATGTATCGGCTGGAAGCGAAACACTTGTGTTCCAGGTCGGATTCCGACAGGTGGAAGTCAGGGACGGGATCTTCCTCATTAACGGCAAGCCAGTCAAGCTGAAGGGCGTCAATCGCCACGACTCTCATCCGGTTCTGGGAGCTACAATTCCGATGAAAGCGATGCGTGAGGATTTGCTTATCATGAAGCAGCACAATATCAATACGATTCGCACCTCACATTATCCGAACGATCCTCGATTTCTGGAACTCTGCAACGAATACGGGTTCTATGTCATGGATGAAGCGGATCTGGAATGCCATGGCACGGGGCAAGCCGGAGAATTCAAACATGGCTCGTTTCATTACCTCTCTGCGGACCCGGATTGGTTGGAAGCGTTCATGGAGCGCGCCGTCCGTATGGTCGAGAGGGACAAGAACCAGCCTTCCGTTGTGATATGGTCGATGGGTAATGAATCCGGCTACAGCCTGAACCATATCGCGATGGCAACGTGGACGAGAAAGCGTGACACGTCTCGGCTCGTTCATTATGAATGCACTGCACCTGAGATGAAGGGCCATTCGGATATCTCCTCTCTAGACATGGAGAGCAAGATGTATGCATCCGTAGAGGCTTTGGAAGCTTACGCTCGTGATGACGACAATATTCTCCCCATGTTCGTTTGCGAGTACAGCCATGCGATGGGCAACAGCTCTGGGGATCTGAAGGATTACTGGGAGGTGATCTACAAGTACCCCAAGCTCATGGGCGGATGCGTCTGGGAATGGTGCGATCATGGCATGCTGGCGAAGACAACGGACGGACGCTCCTATTATGCTTACGGCGGCGATCTAGGCGATGATGATCGGCCGAATGACGGCAATTTCTGCATCGACGGATTGGTCGATCCGGACCGAAAACCCCATACCGGGCTAATGGAGCTTAAGCAGATCATCGCTCCGATTAAAGTGACGGCGGAGGATTTGACGGCAGGCAGGCTTCGGATTGCCAATCTGTACGATTTTATCGATTTGTCGCATCTATCTTTATATTGGAAAGTAGAGTTGGATGGCGAATTACGAGAGCAGGGACAGATTTGGCAGCTTGAGGCTAAAGCGGGGGAGGATCAGCTGGTTGACCTCTCATACCGCCTGCCGGATTCACCTGGAAGCTGTCAATTGACGTTGTCCTTCCGGCTGAATCAGGATTTGGCATGGGGAGTCGCCTCGCATGAGGTTGCATTCGCGCAGTTCGAGCTTCAGGAAGGATCGACTACTCCAATGGCTGCGCTTGTTCGTCCGAGAGGGCGCTGTTTTCCGTTGAGAGCGGAGGAACAAGAAGATGAACTGATTCTGACTGGCTTTGATTTCCGCTATGCATTCTGTCTCGCTAAGGGAACCTTGTCCAGTATAAAGCGTAATGGGCTTGAGATGTTGGATGCCCCGATCACCTACTCGATTTGGCGCGCTCCGTTAGATAACGATCTGCACGCCGCCGTCAAATGGAGAGCGGAAGGGTATGACCGGGCACAGACGAAGATTTATAGCTGTAGTTGGTCGCAGACAAGCGAGGAGACCATTGAGGTTACTGTGGAATTTGCTTTGGCAGCCTCGAATCGCTACCCGATTATGCGGGGGACGACGGTTTGGCGCGTAAATGCCGGAGGCGCAATTACACTGTCAACCCAGACGAAGGTGAGAGATAGCGAGAGCTTCGTGTATTTGCCCCGTTTTGGCTTTGAGATCGTCATGCCGAAGAGCAACGACGAAGTGGAATATTTCGGATATGGTCCGCATGAAAGTTACATCGACAAGCGGAACAGCGTCCGAAAGGGTCGTTACGTAACAATGGTACAGGACATGCACGAAAACTATATTATGCCTCAAGAGAATGGTTCGCGTTATGGGACGGAGTGGGCAATCATCTCGAATCGTCTGGGCATGGGACTGCTGCTTACCTCGGAGGAGGCCTTCTCGTTCAATGCATCCAAATACAGCGTGAACGATCTGGAACGCGCGAAGCATAACTATGAGCTCAGCGAGAGGGAGCAGACCTTCGTACATGTGGACTATAAAATGAGCGGCATTGGTTCAGCTTCTTGCGGGCCCGAGCTATTGGGAGCGTACCGGCTGAAAGAAAAGCACATTTGCTTCAATATCACGATTACGCCGATCTTCAAGGAAGATGAGTTATCTGGGAGATAGAAGGTATTGTAATCTGCTGCTAGCCGTGGATTATAGCAGTCAAACACTGCCTTCTCTGAAATGATACGACTCTTTAGAGCGCCAGGGCTTCACCTCTGGCGTTCTTTTTCTTTTTCGTAGTCTCTGTGCAGCTTGGAAAAGTAGCTTTTGCCTATAATTACAGTCGGAATTTGGGTTCATTTCATCACTAAATTCCGATACGATTCATGAAGAAGGAAAAGCTATTGAGGAATGGGGGGGCAAAAGTAGAAAGCGCTTTCTCGGTTGTTTGGTATCAAATTTCAAAGAGATTAGGGACATTCTATGAGGAGGTTATTACATTGAAATGGGGCAATCGAATTGTAACCAGCTTCATCTCAACGGTCTTGGTTGCAAGCATGAGCGTGACTGCGTTTACTTTTCCGGTCGCGGCTTCAAGCAGTGACCCAACTGTAACTGGGGTTGAGTTAAATACTGATTCTGCAATCGTGGGGCAGCCTGCAATTGTTGAAACTGTCAGCGAAGCGGGTTTTGTTCATCCATCCATTGGCTTCAGCGCGGATTCACTTACATTAATGCAACAGCAAATCGCGATCGGCGCTGAGCCTTGGGCCAGCGCGTTCGAGACGTATCGCAAGAGCTCTGCAGGATCTTTGGATTACGATATTCGCAATCAGAGCAAAATCGATCCCTCTAAACCGGCGTATACGAAGGTCGATAATGACGCGAAAGCAAAAGAAACGAAGGTCGATGCCGAAGCGGCCTACACGAATGCCGTCATCTGGACAGCGACAGGTGACATGAGATACCGCGAGAAGGCGATGAAGATCATTCGCCTATGGTCCCAACTCGATCCGGCCAATCCAACGGGCTTTACGGATTCTCACATTAGCATCGGCGATGCGATGGTGAATATGGTTCGAGCCGCTGAGCTGTTGCGTTATACCGAGAGCGAAGGGGAATGGGCATGGACGGAATTGGATACCGCGAATTTCACGAACAACTTCCTTATGGCTTTTTACGACAGCAACTTTTACCATAGCAACGGAAGATGGATGAATCAGCATGGTATCGTAACGCAAGCGTATATGATGGCGGCTATCTTCTCCGACAATCAAGCTTGGTATGAAGAAGCTGTCGAGTGGGCGACAACGAATAAATCCGTGGTTAAGAAGGGGCAATCCGGAGATATAGTCAATCAAATTCGGTATGTCACACAAAATGAAAGAACGGGCGAGCCAATTGTTCCCCATGTACAATTAGTCGAGATGGGTCGCGATATGGGGCATGCATCAGGTAATACAAGCACGTTATCCATGATCGCGTATATGACAGCTCTTCAAGGAACGAAGGTAGATCCCGATTCTGCTTCACCAACCTTCGGCGAAATAACAACCAAACCTGACGGGGTAGGAGTATTCGAATTTCTAGATGACCGTATTTTGGCCGGTGCGAACCTGCTTGCCCAGTATAATCTAGGATATGATATCCCCTACACGCCGGTGAATACCAGCAATGGGGTTATTGGCGACGCGAGCGCATCTTATTATAACACGGTATCCGATAACGGAAGAGGACTCGGATATGCCTCTGAAGTGACGTACGGCTACTATACACTTCTATCCGACACACCAATGAACCCCAATGACGAGCGCATCAAATATCTTCATCAATCGATCGAAAAACTGGGAGGATTGAAAGCGTTTCCCTCCTATGTCCTGATGCAAGGAACGGCAGATCTAGCTACTGGAGAGGTGGTTGGCCCTCCTAAACCACTCAGTCAGCCTACTTATGCTGAGGCGAGAGCCGCATATAACCGTTATCAAGCATTTGATTACCTTGGCAGAAGCACGACTACTAGCACGAACATCTTCCAGGATCTAGACGGCATGCGTTCTGTTCTGTACGACGTACGCTATGAGAATCAATATACCTGGTATGACTTACAATTGAACGACAGCTACAGCAACATTACAATCCGAGCTGCCAGCAATTCCAGCGCGGGCACGAAGGTCGACGTGATCTTACTCGATCAGGTCGAGGGATTGGATCGCACGAATGTGACGGCAAGCGATTTGGCTAAAGGCGAAGTCGTTGCTACGCTGCAGGTACCGAATACAGGATGGTGGACGAATTATACGACCGTATCCGGAAAGTTGAGCAGGCCACTGTCCGGTCAGCATTTACTTGCTTTCAAATATTACGGCAGCACGAACGCGCTTTCCTACCAAATCGCGTTCGATTGGTTCTCCTTCTCCGATGCCTATGCAGGAAATGAGAATAAGGCAACTGATGGTGTATTGTCCGGCGATGCATCAATTACGTCGGATGGGGTGCTGTTGAACAATGGTGGAACGGTATCCTTCAATAACTTGAATTATGACAGCGGTAACAATAGCGCGGAGTTTCAAGTGAAGACGACGGATGAGAACGGTAAGTTGTTGCTTTACAGCGAGGGACAATTAATTACGACCTATCCTTTGAGCAGCACAAGCGGCTCGTTGATTAAATTGACTTCCAATATCGAAAGCGTAGATATCGGCAAAATCACCGGTATTCGTAATGTTGAGCTGAAGTACGAGGGCGACTCGCCAATTCTATTGAAATCGTATCGGAATATCGAACGTAACCGATTGATTACGACCGGGACGTCCTCGAGTAATGTAAAGCAGATTGAAGATCAGGCGATCGCGGTATCCGGCGACTTCAAGATCGGTTCCGCAGGACAGCGATCTTATGTGCAAGCTTCCAATGACAGCGTCATTTATTTAAGCCAAGGTACGCTTCAAGTGGACCGTACCAAGGACAGTATTGTCACCTTCACAGTCAAATCTAATAAGGAAGCCCAACTTAATTTGAAACGAGATGCGTCTACAGCACCGTTCGCCGTCATTCATGTACCGGATACCAAAGATGAATGGCTTAAGGTCAGCACGAACATCTCGGATAAATACGTCAATCCGAATGACTATCCAACCAATTTGAAGAGCGTGTTTCTTTCGATCGAATCAGCTCTTCCGAATGTGAAATTACAATTAGACAGTTATGAACTTGACCCTGCCGAAACGCCGCCGAGCGTGAAGCTTACGAATGCTCGCGGCATTGAGCTTCAGTCTGTGGTTGGCTATGAGAATGGTGGCGATATTCACCTTCAGGTCTCCGTTCAAGACCCTGATTCTGCTCAAGTGTTGCTATCCAGTGATAATCCAAGTTACATGGTTAGCAGCTTGAATGGAAAAGAAGGCGGCGAGATCACCATTAAAACTGCAGGTTTAGCCGTTGGTGAATACGCGTTTCATCTTTATCTGCAAGATGATACCGGTAACTATGTGGACAAAGAGGTGAAGCTCCTTCTCTATCCGGAAGAAGAGAATCATGCTCCAACAGGACTTACTGCAGCGTTGACAGGTCCGACTAGCGCGACACTTCAATGGACGGCAGTAAAAGGCGCAGCCTATTATACGATTTACCGCAAGAGCAGCATTCATGGCTCCTTTGTCAAATGGAGTGAGGTCACAGGAACGACATTCACGGATGCCAACCTGAGTGCGAATTCGACTTATATCTACCAAATAACGGCTGGCGGGAATTCGGGGGAAACTCAGCCAAGCGAAGCCGTTTCAGTAAGCGCGCTATCGAAGATCGATATAACAACGTCTATGGTGAAGGCGTCGTCAAATGTTTGGCCAGGCACAGGGACACCGGAGGAGAACGGTTGGCTCGCATTCGACGGCAATACGACTACGGCAACAGACGCTGTTACCAATCCAAGCTGGATTCTCGTCGACCTGGGTGAAGGCAATGCACAAGTAATCGGCGGCATCAAGTTCTATCCGAGAAGTACGCATATCAGCCGCGTGAACGGTGCCATCATTCAAGGCTCTAATGACGGTACGAACTTCGTCGATCTGTATACGATCAGCGGCATCGGATCTGCCAAATGGTATTTCGCTTCGTTCAGCACCAATTCCGACACGGCTTATCGTTATCTGCGGTACTATACGTCGAAGTCAAATGCGAATGTAGCGGAACTGGAGTTCTACGGGAAAGGATCTGAACAGGCAAACGAAGCTCCTGTATTCATTCCTTTATCGCCGCTTGCCATTTCATTGGGACAGACGATCAATCAAATGATTAATGCCAGCGATGCGGCCGGCGATGCAATTACGTATGCTGGTATAGACCTGCCGGCCTCTGCTGTAATTAATGAGGCAACCGGCGAATTTACTTGGACGCCGGATACTGCAGGGAGCTATACCCTGCAATTCATGGCGACCGATTCAAAAGGAGCAACGGTCACCTTATCCTGGATTATTGAGGTCACCGAGGTAACACAGCCAGAACTTGATCATTCCGCGACATTGTCCGGTCCCATCCAAGCAGCTGCCGGTCAAGCCATTGATTTGACGATTGGCTTGCACGGCGTGACTGAAGGGTATACGACAGCACAAGTGGTTGTTCATTACGACCCGGATAAGCTGGCGTTCATGACGGAGGAGAACGATCAAGGACAACTGGTATTGGCTGAAGAGGCGATCACCGTACTGCAGGAAGGCATTCAGGTCATTGGTACGGGCGTCAAAGCAGACAAAGGACAGATGCTGCTAATCGTCGCGCGTACGTCACAGGATAGCGAGACAGCTGATTCTGTTGATCTCATCGTACTGCACGGACAGATTCAACCCCATGCACAACCTGGAGCAGCGGTTGCCTCAAGGTTGAGTGATGTTGAAGTTTCGATAAATGGCGAATCCGCCACTCTAGATGTTTCACAAGCCGCGTGGAGCATTCAAATCGTGGAGGGCGTTAGCAGAACGCAGCTTGAACAGACGATTCAACATGCGCAGGAAGTGTCTGAAGCAGCTGTTGTGGGCACTGCGCCTGGTCAGTATCCGGCTGGAGCGAAGTCGGCACTCGATATGGCAATTGCAACCGCAGCAGCCGTTCGGGACAACAGTGCGGCTACACAGGAACAAGTCAATCAGGCCGTGGCAGACCTCAATGCTGCCATCACGACGTTCCAGAACAGCGTCATTCGTGAGCAGACGCCGTCAGCAGATAAAGAGGCGTTGAACGATTTAATCCAGAGCGTACAAAACAGGTTAAGCAACACGGTTGCAGGCACGAAGATTGGTCAATATCCAGAGCAGGCTATTGCGGCTCTGCAAGCTGCGCTGGAATCTGCAATGGCAGTGAAGAATTATGCGCAGGCGACACAATCTAGCGTAGATGAAGCGGTTGCGGCACTCCAGCTTGCGGAGGAGACGTTCGCTCATCAATTGGTAACCCTTGTACCAGGTCAAATCAAAGTAACCCTGAATGATCTGTCAGTTATTGCAAAATATTATGGCACGAAGTCGACAGATGCGAACTGGAGTCAAATCGAGAAAGCTGACTTGTTCGGAGCAGGTGAGATCACGATCCGCGAGTTGGCAGCAGTCGCACAGATGATCGTCGAAGATTGGTTAGCGGAATAAGCAGCCTGAGTGAAAGGAAGGTGCAAATGCGCCTTCCTTCTTTAACATAACGAGAAGGGATGACCCGATATGAAAGGAAAGCTTCTTGTAAGCCTGCTCGTCTTCCTCCTAATCAACACAGGCGGTTATACTGCAATTGCAGTTGAACAGCAATCAGTACCGAGATTTGAACTAAGCGTTTCCCGTGAGTCCAACATGTTTCATATTTCGGTAATTGGCTATGAGCTTAAAGATATGTATGCATTTGAGATTATGATGGAGTTCGATTCAAAGAAGCTTCGTTTTATTAGACAAACAAATGATTTAGCCGGCTACTCGATCACACCGCCCCAAGAAGGAAATACATTAACCATAGCGCATACCAAAATTGGACAAGTTACCGGGGAGAGCGGGAGGCAAGTATTAACCCAGCTTGAATTTGAGCGAATGGCTCCCGGCACAAGCACAATCACGCTTCAGCATGTGAAGCTGGTGGACTCGAAGCTGGATCCATTATTTATTCATCTTTCAGATGTACAATTAAATTTGATTACACATGAACGTTTCCTTGATATTGAAGGGCATTGGGCAGAATCTTCCATCATGAATGCATGGAATGAAGGATTCATTGAAGGATATGCGGATGGAACATTCCGTCCAAGGCAAGCTGTAAGGAGGGCCGAATTTGCAGCGATGATCGTTCGGGCATTACAACCGGAGAGCCCCGATAACGAAATTCTCCCGTTTGTAGACGGCCGTGATATTCCGGCTTGGGCAATTCAGAATGTGCAAGCGGCAGTCCAAGAAAAGTGGTTGATAGGCTTTACAGATGGTACATTTCGCCCGGCTCGTGAAATGACGAGAGCCGAATTGGCCGTCATTGTAGATCGTGTTCTAGATCAATCAAGAGACGTTACTGAAAATCTCCGGTTTACAGATGTTGATGAAATCCCGCGTTGGGCAAAAACCTCCGTAGACGAGGCTGTTCAGTTTGGACTGATGCAAGGAACGGGGAAGAACCGTTTCTCACCGAACTCAGCAGTTACCCGCGCAGAAGCAGTCACCGTGATTATGAATATCCTTGAAGAGCGCAGACGTTAAAGGTATTCAGTAGAATTTCCGCTTCTTATAGTTGCTTTTCCCCTCCATAACCGAATGCGGTTATGAAATAATGGTGCTACATGCCAGGTCAGGAGCCGCAACGGTTCTTGGCCTTAATTATTCGCAGAGGAGCATGATGATGTCGGGAGCGATCAGAGAAAAGTTGAAGGCGTTGATCGATCGATCGATGCTGCTGCTTGAAACCCAGGGGGACTATTATACAGACGGAGCCAAGCTTGCTTTATCCGATCTTGTGCAGTGTGCGGTTCGAGCATTAGAGGGGAATGACGAGCTCCCCTTCATCCGTAACCGCGAATTTATAGAGGCAAGAGAAGATGAGGCTGTCTTATTCGCGACTCAACGGTATACGATGGCTCCTTCCTATATGAACGAAGGTCATAACACGCGTTATTATGGTCTGGAAGCCGGCCTATCCTGGTTCGAGGCACAGGATGTAAGGAATGAGGATTACTGGACATTGGAGCAGAAAGCTGAATGCGTGATGACGAAAGCATCGGAGTTAATATCAGCTGCAAATGTGGGACAAGGGCTAGGCGAATATGATCCGGAGGCTCGGGAAAAGCTTGTTCAAGCGATGGAAAGGTTGGCGTCCGCCAACTCCCTTGACGCGCTGTCGGGCACGGACGACCGATTGGCACGCGCAATTGTAGACGTTTATAACCGCCTCCGGACATTCCGACATTCCCGTTTGCTCCGAAACGAGCTGGACCCTTCCTCGAACTTGTACGTTGCGAAAGATGAGATCACCAGAATAAAGGTGAATAATGAGCGGAATGAACAGCTTCGTGAACAAATGGCTCAGATTGAACAGATTGCTAATCGATACAACCTCGATTATATCGAGAAGGCTTCACAGCTCGTTATGAACGAACAGATGGATTATGAGCAGATTAATACCCATTTCTACGTCTGGAGCTCTACGGATAAAATCGCGAATTTCACGGCACCGATGCAAGCTGTAAAAGCGACGCTATCGTTCGTTCTCCCCTCTGAAGACAACGAAAAAGATGGCCTTGGACATGTCTGGATTGATAACGTGGAGATTCTGGCTGCCAGCGGGAACAACCTGAACATACTAAACGGCGGATTCGACCAAGGGGAGAGTTTGCCTGATCATTGGATGCCTGAAATCAGAAAGGGAAATTCCGAATTCAAGTGGGAAAGCGAATATCCTTTTTGCGGAGGCGGTGACCGAACTAACGTCAGTCCTATCCAACTCTCTTCGCAATCGGCTTTCGGCTATAAGGATGGCGTGCCAAGAAGATCGATTTACCTTTGTAATCCAACGAATCAGGATGAAGGAGCTTGGACGTATCAACCTGATTTTGAGATAGAGGGAGGCGCGACTTACACCCTTACGTTTGCCGCGAAATTGGACGGTAAATTGAATAAAGGGTTGAAAGCGATCCTTACGTATAAGGATGAAGCGAACGAGGTGATTGATAGATTCGAATATATATTTAATCGCAAATCCGCACTTCCGAATTTTTGTTTCCTGCTCACGATGCAGTGCGACGCGATTCAATATGCACTCACGGAAGAACGCGATTATGCCATGAAGGCCAAGCATGCGATTCTATATACACTGAATGATTTTTGCCAAGGCGCCGAACATTGGATGGTGACTAACTTACGTCCGCAAGGGAGCGATTCTTACGGTGCTGTTCAAGGCGGGCGTATGCTCTGCAGCATCGCTGTAACGTACTCGCTTATCAAGGAAACCTCTGTGTTTTCCGCTGAAGAGAAGCGTCGATTCTATGCAATGATCGAATACCTACTGAGATATATGTTGGATTTAAGAGACCGAACAGAACTCACTGCCCATGAAGCCCAGCAGGGCTGCAGCAATTGGCAGACTGATATGTGTGCCGGAACCGCCTATATGATGATGGCTTTGGACGATTTTCCGAATCGCCAAGCATGGCTCTGCAATGCGCATATGGTGTTGGTTTCCCAGCTGAATCTGACTGTCAATCCAGACAACTCATGGCCAGAATCGATTCGCTATCATCATGCGGCGCTTGAACGTTTCGCGGGCTATGCGAAAGTCGTGCGGCATATGATGGGTGATAATTTGTTCAACGATACACCGCTGGGCAAGATGTTCGATTTCAGCCTGCAGACGCAAACGCCGCCGTATGGTTATTTCGGCCATCGCATCGGTACTCCGCCCTTCGGCGATCATGCTTTGCGGGACGGGGCGGAATTTGCCTGCTTCGCAACTTATCTCGAGGAGATCGAGAGGATCGATAGACCACTGGCGGATCGCATGTACCATACGTGGAACATGGCTGGGAGACCGGTCAAAGGGTTCTGGGGTGAAGCCATTGTGTTGGAGAATTTGCTTGGCAGCGGAAGCAGCTATGAACCTGAATCTAACACGAGATTTCAACTAGGCTCCAACTCGGAGTTAAGGGATGCGGGTATTTATATCTTCCGAAGAAACTTCGGCTATGAGCGTCAAAGTTATTTTGCGATCATGTCGAGCCCGAAGCCGATCGGGCATGGTCATCTCGATCAAGGCTCGTTCATCTTGTACAAGGATTCCGTGCCGCTGGTCATGGATTCGGGAATTGAAGGCTATTTCGACAGTACGACGAATTGGCATGTGAGTTCGTATTCCCATGCCTGTGTGCAGTTTCAGACCAAGCAAACATACCTTGCGACCAATAAAGTGAGAGAGATTAACCTTTCGGCAGGTACTTACAGCCTTGAACGAGGATGGGTCGATGTCCCAAGAACAAGCCGTGTCCTGGATTGCAAGCTTGGCGAAGAGGTTGACGAGATAACGATTGAAATCATGAACCCGGAAGGAAGAGGCCGGCATACGCGGCATGTCCGGTTCTTTAAGAAAATCGAGATCTACTTGATAAAGGATACGATAGAGGATTTCGAAGGAGAAGTCTTATTCAGTCTGCCTGTGGCCTCTCCTGCGTCCATGATTAAAGGGAATCGCGTCTATTCCACAGGGCTGTATGATGTGGACTTGGAGACGGTGTTCCTCAGTGAGGTGAAGCAACTTCGATTAGAGCAGGGACGCTCTACCTTGTTCTTTGATAGCGGACACGGCAGCATTAGCATGATGGATTATATCCGGGCGGTGGCGGATGCACAGGAAGGATTCGTAACGCTCTTATATCCGAAGAGAAGGGCGCAGCCGAACATCATCGTAACGATGAAGAGTGAGCGTACAGCTTTGATAGCGATAGAAGATCAAGAGTTGGTCATTACCTGGTAGATAATCGCGTGAAAGAGAGGATGCAACTGTGGGCAACTCAATATGGTTCCAAGAGCCGGCAAGCAAATGGGAGGAAGCGCTGCCGATCGGCAATGGTACGTTTGGCGGGATGATTTATGGTGGGATCGAGAAGGAACAAATTCAATTAAATGAAGACAGCCTTTGGTTTGGCGGTCCATCGGATCGGAATAATCCGGATGCCCGTGCAAATCTGGACCGTATTCGCCAGCTTCTTCTTGAGGGGCGTCCGCAGGAAGCGCAGCGGATAGCCGCGCTTGCACTCTCTGGCGTACCTGAATCCCAACGGCATTATTTACCGCTTGGCTATTTGCATCTTACCTTTCATTCCGGTGCTGAATCGTCCCGTTTCTATCGACGTGAACTTGACCTGAACCTTGGAATGGTGAAGGTCAATTACCGTGTTGGAGGTATCAATTATAAGCGGGAGATCTTTGCTAGTTATCCGGATCAAGCCATCATCATGCGTATTACGGCTGATCGCCCCGGAGGAATATCGACGGATATTCGTCTAGGTGGGGTTCGAAATCGGCATCTGGACGGCGTTGAACGGACAAGCGACCGTATGATTCGGATTCATGGCCGAGCCGGAGGACAGGATGGGGTCCAGTACGCAGCTGTAGTAAAAGCGGATGCGCAGGGTGGAACGGTGCGAATCTTGGGCGAAACGATTGTCGTCGATGGAGCAGACAGTCTCGTGATTCAGATGGCTGCGGCGACCACGTATCGATATAGGAATCCAGGAGAAACATGTAACGATCGGTTGAATCGTATCTCGGGAATGTCCTTCGATGAGCTGTTTCGCCGTCACCTGGACGACTACGAAACCCTATATAAGCGAGTATCCCTTCAATTGGGAAAGCGGGATGAAGCGCTCGAAGCAATACCGACGGATGTGAGATTACAACGTATACAAGCTGGAATGGTAGACCACGATCTGATTGCGAAATATTTTCAGTTTGGTCGGTATCTCTTGATTGCGAGCAGCCGTAGTGGTGCGCTTCCTGCAAATTTGCAGGGCATCTGGAATGAGCACCTGAATCCGCCGTGGGATAGTAAGTATACGATCAATATTAATGCCCAAATGAATTACTGGCCGGCCGAGGTCTGCAACTTAACGGAATGCCACGAGCCGTTATTCGACCTGATCGACCGAATGCGTGAACCGGGAAGAAGGACAGCGCAAGTCATGTATGGCTGCACTGGATTTGTCGCTCACCATAATACCGATTTATGGGGAGATACCGCGCCTCAAGATGTCTACTTGCCTGCGACCCACTGGCCGATGGGAGCGGCTTGGCTCTGCCTGCATTTATGGGAACACTTTTTGTATGGCGGAGATCTCGCTTTTCTTAACAAGGCTTATAAAACGATGCGAGAATCGGCGGCGTTCTTCCTCGATTTTTTGACCGAGCTGCCGGATGGGCGCCTGGTGACGAATCCATCTGTCTCGCCCGAGAATACCTATATTTTGCCGAATGGGCAGTCGGGAACATTGTGCATAGGCCCGACGATGGATAATCAAATTTTAGATGAGTTGTTCACGGCATGTATCGAGGCATCCACGGTATTGAAAATAGATGATGACTTCCGGCTTCAACTCCGTGTAGCGCGTGAGCGTTTGCCTAAGACCTCGATTGGACGTCATGGGCAAATTATGGAGTGGTTGGAAGATTACGAAGAGGCGGAACCTGGCCATCGGCATATGTCTCATCTATTTGCACTTTATCCAGGGAGTCGGATTACACCCGATCTTACACCAGAATTAAGCCAAGCAGCACGTATTACGCTGGACATGCGCCTTGCTCATGGAGGCGGTCATACCGGGTGGAGCAGGGCCTGGTTAATCAACTTTTGGGCCCGATTACGGGATGGAGAACAAACCTATCAGAACATTCTGTCGTTATTGAAGCATTCTACCCTGCCTAATTTGTTCGATAATCACCCACCGTTTCAGATCGATGGTAATTTCGGCGCGACGGCGGGGATCGCCGAGGCACTGCTGCAAAGCCACGCGGGCGAATTGCATGTTCTGCCGGCGCTTCCTGCGTCTTGGGGAGAGGGGAAGGTTACCGGATTAAGGGCTCGTGGCGGGCTAACGGTAGATATGGAATGGTTTAAGGATGGCAGTTTCGAAGCGGTCATTAGGGTTAATCGTACAAGATCTTCTACTATTCGTGCAGCCTTAATTACGCAAGTCACGAGAACAGACAAAACACAGGCAGAGTATGTTCGCAACAGCGAAAGTGCTATTGTTTTTCTGATTAAAGCGGGGGAATCTTATTTAATTTCCGGTAAGTACCGGGAGAGTTGAATCGAAGCGGGTTTTCGTTATCGTTCCGCTAAGATTAGCCAAGCTCAATCTAAAGTCGAGGAAGTGAAAGCTTACTATGGTGGCAGGCGAAGATCAAGAATGGCTAGATAGCATCATTGCGAAAATCAAGACAAAGATGGAGTGGGTTAGCGAGAAGTCCAGAACAAAAATCCCGTATACCACGATACATGGCACGCATGATGACCGTTCCGTCGATAATCCCTCAGGGACGGTGGATAACGGAATCAATTGGTGGACCAACGGATTCTGGGGCGGCATGATGTGGCTCATGTACCATGAAACAAACGATGAGAAATTTAAAGACATTGCCAATATCTCCGAAGCCAAGCTGGATGAATGCTTCCGTCAATTTTATGGCCTGCATCATGATGTAGGATTTATGTGGCTGCCTACCAGTGTTGCGAATTACAAAGTAACAAAAAAACCGGAGTCCAAGAAAAGAGGGCTTCATGCGGCCAATCTGTTGGCGGGACGATTCAACTTGGCGGGAGGTTTCATTCGAGCTTGGAATGATCTCGAGGGAACTGACACCCGCGGATGGGCGATTATCGACTGCCTGTTTAATCTTCCTCTATTGTATTGGGCTTCTGAAGAAACGGGAGATCCGCGCTTCAGACAGATTGCGATGAAGCATGCCGACACGGCCATGACCGCATTCGTAAGGCCGGACGGTTCGGTCCATCATATTGTGGAATTTGATCCGTTCCTTGGGGGAGTGGTGAGAACCTATGGCGGGCAGGGATTCGAAGATGGATCATCCTGGACAAGAGGACAGACGTGGGCGCTGTATGGTTATATGATGAGCTATTTGCATACGCAGAAGGAAGAGTACCTGCAAACAGCGAAACGGGTTGCCCATTATTTTATGGCCAACATTCCGGCCAATGGCATCATTCCCGTTGATTTTAGGCAGCCATGTGAACCCGCCTATGAGGACTCCACGGCAGCAGCGATCGCGGCATGCGGTTTAATCGAGATTGCCAAAGCTGTGGGTCAATATGAGAAGAACATTTACCTTAAGGCGGCTCTGAAGTTGCTGAGAACGCTAGATGAATCGCGCTGTGACTGGACGACGAATAGCGACTGTATCCTGATGAACGGATCCGAAGCTTACCACCGCAATAACCATCACAGCTCGATTATTTACGGCGACTATTACTTGATGGAAGCGGTATTCAAGTTGAAGGGTAATGACTTGTACCTGTGGTAGATATCGTGCTTGACAACAGATTAAAAAAGAGGTGATCCCGATGACCAATCAATTCTTTAATGCGCATCACTCTCCGATCGGCGCTTTTGCGAGTTTTACGCTCGGCTATCCTGGGGCAAAAGGCGGATTGGGGCTGGAGCTTGGCAAGCCTGCTGACCAGAATATATATATAGGCCTACAGTCGGCAGATGGCAGCTGCTATCACGCGCTACCGTTCTTCGATAAAGGCGTGGATGAAAGCAGCCGTTATGATGTGGAGAAGCAAAATACAGCGGAGGAAAACAAAATTCTTATTCCATTCGCGCCGCAAGAAATGAAACGGGATTTCCGTCTTGGCACGGACGAATTTGTTGCGGAGGATTTGACTTTTCGTATCTATTCCAACGTTGAGCCGGTGCCGGATCCAAGCAAGTGCGATTCAAATGACATGAAACGCGTTATTGTTCCATCCGTACTAGTGGAGCTTACCGTAGATAATACGCAAGGCAGCTTGGCAAGGCGCGCATTCTTTGGTATGGAAGGCACGGATTCCTACAGCTCGATGCGGGTGATGGATGACACTTGCGACAGAGGGATCGTTGGCATCGGTCAAGGGAGAAATACGGCAATCGTATCAAAGGATGCGGGTGTTGTGTCGGCGTTAGGCTTTACGATGGAGAAGATACTGCTCAATACCATTCCATTCAATCGCCACTTCGGACTTGGACGCGTGGGAGCCTTGCTTATGGAAGTGCCGGCGGGACAACGTCGCACTTTCCAATTCGCCGTATGCTTTCATCGCGGCGGAGTGGTTACGTCCGGCTTAGATGCTTCCTACTATTACAGCCGTTATTTCCCGTCAATTGAAGATGTCGCCGAATATTCTTTGAAGCACTTCGGTGTACTAGCCTCGTCTTGTCTTCGAGCGAACTCATTAATTGACCAGTCGAGGCTCACGGAGGACCAGCGATTTATGCTGACCCATGCGATCCGCAGTTATTATGGAAGCACGGAGTTTCTGTCACATCAAGACAAGCCGCTGTGGGTAGTGAACGAAGGCGAGTATCGGATGATGAATACGTTCGATCTAACGGTGGATCAGTTATTCTATGAGCTGAAGATGAATGCATGGACGGTACGCAATGAGTTGGACTGGTTCACGAAGCGGTATAGCTACGAAGATCAGGTATTTGAGCCTGGCAGCGATATGCTCTATTCTGGAGGGATCAGCTTCACCCACGATATGGGTGTGGCCAATGTATTTTCGAGGCCGGGTTATTCTGCTTACGAGCAAGCTGGACTGGATGGTTGTTTCTCACATATGACCCATGAACAGTTGGTCAATTGGGTGCTCTGTGCAGCGTCCTATGTAGAGCATACTAAGGATGAAGCATGGCTGACAGCTAATCATCAGGTATTCATGCAATGCTTCGCCAGTATGCTCAATCGGGACCATCCTGACCCGATAAAGCGTAACGGAATTATGGGGTTGGATAGCTCTAGGACGGCTGGTGGTGCGGAAATCACCACCTATGACAGCTTAGACGAATCGCTCGGTCAAGCGAGAAATAATCTATATCTGGCAGGGAAATGCTGGGCAGCATACGTTGCGTTGGAGAAGGTGTTCCTCTTATTAGGCCAGATGGAAACATCCGCAGAAGCAGGGATGCAAGCCGAGAGATGCGTGGCAACCATCGTATCGCATCAGACTGCAGAAGGCTATATTCCAGCCGTCATGGGCGAAGACAACGATTCGAGAATCATACCGGCAATCGAAGGTCTTGTGTTCCCATACATGACCGGATGCAGGGAAGCTCTGGATCCTACAGGCCGATACGGCTCCTATATCCGGGCGATGGAACAGCATCTTCAGACTGTCCTTCAGCCGGGCAAATGTCTCTTCGAGGACGGGGGCTGGAAGCTGTCGTCGACCAGCAATAACTCCTGGCTCAGTAAAATCTATCTATGCCAGTTCGTAGCACGTGAGATCCTTGGCTTCGAATGGAATGAACGGGAGCGAGCATCAGATCGCGCTCATGTCGAATGGCTGACGCATCCGGAACATTCCTATTGGAGCTGGAGCGATCAGATCATCGCGGGCGAAATACATGGCAGTAAATATTACCCCCGTGGTGTAACAGCGATTCTGTGGCTGCTTGAGGTTAAGTAGGTTGCTTAAGTGGACTGATGAAGATGAAGGCCGGCGTGTTGACACGTCGGCCTCTTCTATATGCACAGCGCTATTGTCTGAGCAGCGACGGCGTTAAACTAACGGGAGTTTAGTGCGGTATACATCAAAAAAATGCAAAAAAAAATTGACTTCGAGTGTACTCGAAGTCGTAGACTAACCACTATGGTTAATGAGTCATGATATGTTCCGGTATCTCGTACTTTTCCCCGCATTCCGATTTGTTATTAACTGGATTCCATGCATCGTCTTGTTGGCCTTTCGAGACACTGGCATAGTAAGCCTTCTTCTTTTTAATGTGCATTAATTGAAGGTTATACTCTCGAATCTTCGCTTCAAGTTCTTCTTCTTGCTTAGCAATGAGCTCAGCCCTTTGAGGGATCGTGTCGTCACCTTGCAAACACATATCAATGTAATGCTTGACTTCCGAAATGGGCAATCCTGAAATACGCAAGGAATGAACCATTCGCAGCCAATCCAAATCATGGTCAGAGAATAATCGAATGTTTCTGCCGTCTCTCGAAACGAAAGGGATTAATTGTTGGTCATCATAGTAACGGATCGTATGCTTTGTAAGGCCCGTAATCTCGGAAACATCTTTAACGGTGTACTTAGCTTCATGAAATGACTGATCCAAAATTTCGCTCCTCCTTGCCCTTGACTTCGAGTTACTCGAATACTTTATGATGTCATTGTATCAATGTTGCGAACGAGCATCAACTGGTAATCGCCATTATCATTCCCCCGGTTATAACAAAGGAATGGAGGAATCACACGATTGGCTCTGTCAACGAGTTTGTTATCGAATCAATGGATGAATGTGGATGCTGAAGAGAAAATATAACCAAGGTTATTCAACAAGATGTACACCATGATTATCGAAAAGAGGGAACATATATGAACAAGAAATACAATACACTTTTTGACCGTTTCACCTTTAAAAACGGGATCAGTATCAAGAACAGATTAGTTATGGCCCCAATGACAACATGGGCGAGTAACGAAGACCTGACCATTTCTGATGAGGAAGTGAACTTTTATCGTAGAAGAGTAAATGGCGTTGGTCTGGTCATTACTGGTTGTACGCATGTTACGCCAAATGGACAAGGCTTTACCCATGAATTTGCTGCTTACGACGATTCGTTCATCCCAAGTTTGCGTAAACTGGCGGATGCTGCGAAAAGTGGAGGAGCTCCAGCAGTTCTTCAAATCTTCCATGGGGGCGCCAGAGCTTTGCCTGATCTTGATGTTGTTAGTGCTAGTTCTGTGAAGTTCCCTATGCCGGGTACAAAAGAGCCTAGAGCCTTGTCTAATGAAGAAATTATATCCATCATTCATGCATTTGGCGAAACAACACGTCGAGCGATAGAAGCCGGATTTGATGGGGTTGAAATCCACGGAGCCCACGCATTTCTAATTCAAAATTTCTTCTCTCCGCAGACTAATACACGTACAGACGAGTGGGGAGGAACGATTGAAAATCGTATGCGTTTTCCAATCGCCGTTATTGAGGTCGTAAAAAAAGTTATACAAGAACATGCGAAAAAATCGTTTATCCTGGGCTATCGATTCTCACCGGAAGAGCGTGGCGGCTATGGATTGGAAGATACTTATCAATTAATCGACCGTCTCATCGAACAAGGTCTGGATTACATTCATGCTTCCCTAGATGATGTTTCTTTAAAGCCAATGGACAAAGAAGATGGTCAATCACGGCTTGAATTGATTCTTGAGAAAGTCGCAGGCCGAGTACCTGTGATGGCTGCCGGATCGATGAGAACGCCGGACGATGCCCTTAATGCTTCTGCGCTTGGATTGCCGTTGTTTGCACTAGGCCAAGCCTTAGTCATGAATCCAGGCTGGGTCACGTTGGTTCAAGAAGGGAACGAAGATCTGATCGTAAAAGAATTAGACCCACAAGCGATCAAAGAACTTGATATTCCTGAGAAGCTCTGGCGAGATGGAATCCAAGCCATGCCAGGATGGTTCAAAATAAAACAAGAGGAAGGAAGATAAAAATGCGTAAAAACAAAGTTTGGTTTGTTACAGGAGCCTCTAAAGGTTTGGGGCTAGCAACCGTTAAAAAGTTATTGGAACAAGACTATAAAGTAGCTGCTACTTCCAGATCCGTCGAAGAACTAATGAAGGCCGTCGGACAACATGATAACTTCTTGCCAATGCAGTTGGATGTGCTAAATGAGACAGACATTAAACAAGTTATCGAATTAACCGTTGAGCGTTTCGGAAGCTTAGATGTCATTTTTAATAATGCGGGATACGGACAAGTCGGACCTTTCGAAGAAATTTCAGATGAATTGGCTCGAAAAAACTTTGATGCGAATGTATTCGGTACGTTTAACGTGATTCGCAATGCGCTGCCTCAATTGAGAAAACAGCAGTATGGACATATCATTAATATTTCCTCGATTGGCGGTTACGTTGGTTTTCCGGCCAGTACAATCTATGCCGCCGCTAAATTCGCGATCGATGGTATGAGTGAGTCCATCACGCATGAGTTGCAACCGTTAGGTATTCACGTGACATCCCTTAAGCCGGGGGGGTTCCGTACGAATTTCCTTTCGCCGGGCTCTTTATTCTGGTCAGATAGAGACCCAATTGAAGATTATGATCAAATCCGTCAAAACACACAGGCTAATTTAGGCAAAAACGATAAAAACCAAGGTGGAGATCCAAATAAATTTGCGGAATTGCTGATTCGGATTAGTAAGGAAGATCAGCCGCCCTTACATCTGTTTATTGGAACTGATGCCTATAAGCTGGCAACCAGCAAAATCGAGAATATTCAAAAAGAAATGGATACATGGAGAGTAATTGCTACCTCAACTGGTTTTGATGAGTAACAATTTTGTGAAACGAGCGTTCGTATCCACGAGGGAGCGCTTCGAGCCGGATCGTTATGTCCCTGCCCTTCTCATCGCGATCGGCAAGGTTATCGAAAACCTGTCGGGGAGTTCGTTAGCTACAATACGTTTTAACGTTGAGGAGGATGAAGTGATGGTTAAAGGGCGAAACATTAAGAGGGTTTGGACGGTACAGGAAAGGAAGATTAGCGATATCCACACTGCAGCACCTGTTCTCGAATCGGGACGATGGGAAGAGTTCGACCCGTTCTTGTTATTGATGGAGGATAAGTTTGAAAAAGGCGCATTCGATGTACACCCGCACCGGGGAATAGAAACCATTACATTTGTGCTGGACGGCACGATTAACCATTACGATAGTGCTAGCGGCGGGGGAGGTACGTTGACGAAAGGCGATCTGCAATTCATGACTGCAGGCAGAGGCGTCGTTCATAACGAGACGCCAGTCGACGGGGAAACCGTTCATATTCTTCAGTTATGGGTAAATCTGCCCCAAGAGTTCAAGATGACCGAGCCCCGGTATCAAAATTTACACGCCCAGGATATGCCCGTCCGGTATGAAGAGGGGGCTGTTATCAGGGTTTACTCGGGATCTTCCGGTGAGGTGACTTCGAACACCTTGAATTATGCGCCTGTTACGTTTCTGGACATCATGTTAGATGCTGGGGCGTCTGTCATCCACGACCTCCCTGGACATTATAACGGCTTTATCTATGTGTTGGAAGGCAACGGAACCTTCGGGGAAGAACAAGTGGAAGCTTCTAAAGGGCAAGCGATGCAGTTTGATTCCGCGGATGATGCGAACTGGAGCACAGTTCATTTGACAGCAAAGGAACCGATGCGTGCGGTTCTGTTTGCTGGCGCTCCTTTAAGAGAGCCGGTGGTTGCCCGAGGACCTTTTGTTATGAATACGGAAGAAGAGATCATTCAAGCGTATACGGAATACAGGAACGGAACTTTTATAAAGTAACGAAAAAAGAATTCTTATCTAAACGAAGGAGGAACACGTATGACTAAAGTATGGTTCATTACCGGTGCGGCCCGTGGATTAGGAGCCGAAATTGCCAAAGCTGCCCTTGCGGCAGGCGATAAGGTGGTTGCAACTGCACGCCGTCCGGAATCTATAAGGCACACACATGGCACTTCGGATAACTTACTTGCCGTGGGCCTGGATGTTACTCGCGAAGATCAGGTTAAAGAGGCCGTGTCTGCTGCTGTTGCGCATTTCGGGCGCATTGATGTTCTTGTTAACAATGCCGGGTACGGCCAACTTGGTGTGTTTGAAGAAACCACATTGGAGGAAATCCGTGATCAATACGAAACGAATGTCTTCGGACTAATGGCCGTTACGCAGGAGGTCGCTCCGTTGATGCGTAAGCAGCGCAGTGGGCGTATTTTTAATATCTCATCTGTAGCTGGGTTCAAAGGCGTATTCGGCGGCTCGATTTACAACTCCAGCAAATTTGCTGTGGAAGGCTTTACCCAAGCGATTGCTGAAGAACTCGCTCATTTCGGCATACTTGTAACATCAATTTCCCCAGGATTCTTTCGAACGGACTTCCTGGATTCGTCTTCGGTGAAATATTCCAATCACACCATCGCTGATTACGACAAACCGTTGGCGGATTTTCGCGACTTCCACGATGATCGAAACCATGAACAAGCCGGAGACCCTGCAAAGCTAGCTAAGGTCCTCCTGCATTTGGCAGAGGTTGAAAAACCACCAGTGTCGTTTATTGCGGGGTCTGATGGGCTGGAGTGGGTGACGGAAGTTCATAAAAACCTGCAGTCTCAAATCGAAGAATAGCGTAGTCTTTCGATAAGCACCGATGGTGAATGGTAAAGCGTAAAGCGATATACCTAGGATGAAAGCAGGCCGGCAAGCTATTGCCGGCCATTCCTAGCTGAAAATATGCGATTGCTGAGGAAACCGCATCTATCGTCGGTTACGTCACGGCTGTTTCGCCCGGCACGCCATGCCTCTCGCCGACCCTGTTGTAACGCATGGACCGTTTGTTCTGAGCCTGAGATGGAAGCATGGAGGGACATTGCGACTTCAACTGGGTTTACTGATTGAGGATTTCAGGTGAGATAGCATTACGCTATCTGGGAACGTTAGCTCAATACAAACAGCAAGCAGCCAACCATGAAGAGCGGCTGCTTTTTATCACGGACAGGATTGTTTAAGATTAATCGCGCTGAGCCGTATCACAGTTAATCATTACGCGAGGGAACGATAGTTGAGGGGCTTGCTTCGCGGCAGCTCTTCTTTTGTTTATTAAAGTAACAGGCATTGTTAGTTAAGTATTTTATTAAACATATTCTGTTTTTACAGTGTCTAACTAGTATTTTAATGTTCAGTCTATAACTTATTTTTCAAAAGCTGACGGTTATTCAATACAAAAATCGCGTAAGATCAATGATCCCGGTCTATAACTTTATTTTCACTTCACAGCTATCGAAGCGTTCAAATATAGTTGTTTCTCACCCTTATGGAATAGGAATTTGCCTCTTCAATCCAGGGATTCGTTGCTAGAATAAAGACATCGGATTGATTCGACGCTTACTTGAGGAGGGCTTGTGCAAAGGTGAATGTAACTACGGAAGTTGTACGCGACAGACCGTCAGCGAAAAGTAAAACATCAGCTGGATGGTCGATATTGAAAAGGGACTGGTTTCTCTATCTATTGTTAATTCCTTTTTTACTCTGGTATGCCATCTTCGTCTTTAAACCAATGTATGGCATTCAAATTGCCTTTAAGGATTACAGCGTGTTCAAAGGGATTGAAGCAAGTCCATGGATCGGACTTGCGCATTTCCAGCAGTTCCTTGAAAGCGAATATTTCTGGAGAGTGCTCAAAAATACATTAGTCATTAGTTTTTATTCCTTGCTTTTTGTATTCCCGGCGCCGATTATCTTCGCGTTGTTGCTTAACGAAGTGAAGAATGCTTTGTTCAAAAAGACGGTCCAAACGCTTACTTATATGCCGCACTTCATCTCCGTTGTCATTGTTGCGGGTATTGTGACCAACTTCTTGTCACCGAGTTCGGGTATCGTCAATCTTCTGATCGAGAAGCTGGGCGGAGAGAAAATCTATTTTTTGGCCATTCCGGATTACTTCAGGACGATCTTGAATTCCATGACGATTTGGCAGGGTACGGGGTTTGCAGCCATCATCTATATAGCAGCGCTGGCTGGGGTAAACTCGGAATTGTACGAAGCGGCTGTTATTGACGGCGCATCCAAATGGAAGCGGACGCTGCATGTCACGATTCCAGGCATATTACCGACGATTATGATCATGCTTATATTGCAAATCGGCGGTTTGCTTGAAGTCGGCTATGAAGCCATCATTCTCTTGTATCAGCCCGTCACGTATGAGACAGCAGACGTTATTAGCACTTACGTCTATAGGGAAGGGCTCGTCAACGGTCGATATGATATGGCAACGGCAGTCGGATTATTCAATTCCGTTGTCGGGTTGCTGCTGATTGTATTTGCAAATCGAATTAGTAAGAAATATACAGAATCTGGATTGTGGTAGGTGGAAGCTGATGCTGGAGAGTCGCGGGGAGAAAGTATTTTACGTCTTCAACTATATCATCTTGGGCTTATTTGCCCTCTCAACCTTATATCCTTTGCTGTATGTGTTGTCTGCTTCGTTAAGTTCTCCACAAGCAGTCGTCACCGGGGACGTTTTCTTATATCCCAAGGAATTTACGTTGACAGCCTATAAAGCGGTATTTAAAGAAAACGGCGTATGGATGGGCTATGCGAATACGATCTACTACACTGTGGCAGGAACATTCACAAGCATGGTATTAACAATATGCGGTGCGTATGCGCTCTCGAAGAAAAGATTAAAAGGCAGAACGTTTTTTAACCTGCTGATTTCCTTCACGCTTATCTTCGCACCGGGTATGATTCCGATGTATTTGAACTTCAGAGACTTACATTTGCTGGATAGCCGATTCGGTATTGTTATCGGGTTTGCGGTCAGTACCTTTAACTTCATCATCCTAAGAACCTTTTTCCAGGCCATTCCGGAGGAGATCGAAGAGGCTGCCCGCATAGATGGCGCAGGAGATGTACGAGTGTTGTTTGGAGTCGTGCTACCCTTGTCGAAAGCCGCACTAGCTACCATATCGCTTTTCTATGCAGTGTCGAGATGGAATGGCTATTTTTGGGCGATGGTGCTGCTTCGCGATGAGGATAAGTATCCGCTCCAAGTGCTATTGAATCAACTGGTCGTCAAGATGAAGCCATCGGAGAGCATGCTCAACGACATTTCTTATTCGACTGGCGAGACGATCATCTATGCGACGATCATTGTCGCCGTTATTCCCATCATTGTCGTCTACCCGTTCATTCAGCGGCACTTTGTCAAAGGGGTTATGATTGGTTCGCTGAAAGGTTAACCGGTATCAGAAGCGAGGCTGTTTCACTTCAGCCGAGCTTTGATATAATTAATTCGCTGCATCTAAAAAGGGAGGATCAACATGAAAAAGAAAATGGCCGTTGTGGTGGCCGCAGCATTGGTTAGTACGACTTTATTGGCCGCTTGCAGCAACAATGGTAATGAAAAGAATTCGCTGCCCAACTCGGAAACATCATCGAATGAGCAAACAACGAATACTTCGACAGAGCCATCGACCAAAGCCAGTCAAGAGCCGCTTGATCTAAGCATCTTTTACTTTGATGGTTCTGGTGTCGTGAAAATGGATTCACCGGTACTGACGAAAGCTGCGGAACTCACGAATATTAGCTTGAACAATGTAGCTCCCGCAGGAGGAGAAGAAAAACAAGCGTATAATTTGATGCTTGCATCGGGATCTTTGCCTGACCTCATCAGTTATTATATCTCGGACTTGAATTCAATCGGTTCGGAAGACGCTTTAGCACCGCTCAATGAGTATATCGATAAGTTCGCGCCTAATTTCAAAAAATTCCTTGAAGAGAACGAGGACGTTAGAAAAGCGATTACAGCGGCGGATGGGAACATCTACACCATTCCTTCCGTAGCGGACGGAACGGCTTCGACGGGTTGGTTCATCCGCCAAGATTGGCTGGACAAGCTCAATCTTCAATCGCCAACTACGGTTGATCAATATTACGAGGTGCTGAAAGCATTCCGTGACCAAGATCCGAACGGCAACGGCAAAAAAGACGAAGTGCCTTATATGCAGCGTGACAATGTCGTCGGCGCCTACTCGCTGCTGCCGTTGTGGGATGCGTACCATTCCTTCTATATCAAAGAGAATAAAATTGTATTCGGCCCTTATGAGGATCAGTTTGAAATTGGTATCTCGAACATTGCGAAATGGTATGCCGAAGGATTAATCGATAAAGAGATTTATACCAGAGCGAAAGCCCGTGAAACGCTGCTGGGCAACAATACAGCTGGTTCTACGCACGATTGGTTTGCTAGCACATCCAATTTTAACAACTCATTAAAAGACCAAGTGCCAGGACTAAACCTTATTCCATTTGCCCCTCCCGCCAGCAGTTCGGGCAAAGTGTTCGAGGTAGGTAAACGAGCGAAATTAACGGGCTTTGGCTGGGGAATATCGGCGAATAGCAAACACATCGAAGAAGCAGTGAAGTATTTTGACTTCTGGTGGACGGAAGAAGGCCGCCGTATGTTTAACTTTGGCATCGAGGATCAGTCCTACAAGCTTGTTGACGGCAAACCGATATTCACGGAAGAAGTGTTAAGCCAACCAGCGGTAAATGGTTACTTGGTGGAGGCATACGGTGCACAATTGACGAAAATTGGCGCATGGCAGGATTTCTCGTATGAGGAGCAATGGACGAATGAAATTGCGCTGAAAGGCATCAAACTGTATCAGGATAACAATTTGATTTCCTCCGATTACACGCTGCCGCCGCTGAGCTTTACGCAAGAGGAACAGGAGCGAATAACTGATCTTAAAGGTCAAATCGATACGTACTTCGCCGAGAAAGCGCAAAAGTGGGTGATGGGCGGCGAAGAGGTAGCTTCTAATTTTGCAGCCTACAAGGATGAATTGAAGAAATTAGGCGTTGATGAATATATCCAAATTTATAACGATGCCTATACGCGTTACCTGAATATGAAGTAATATGGAGGCAATAGAGAAGCTGATGAGGCTTCTCTATTGCTCATTTCAATACACATTGGAGCGTGTCCGAACATGAGAAAGTGGCTGTATTCTAGCACATTCCGGAAGCGAATATGGTTGTCGATCAGCATGTTTACGGCAGCAGCGTTAATTGTGTCCGGTATCATCTCTTCTACGATTGCCTCTAATATCTTGGAGAAGAAATCCTATTCCTTAAACCAGGGCATGGTGGATAAATCCGCTCAAGCTTTGGAGGAGAAGTTGCGGAAAATAAGGCTGGCTGTCCTTACTTTCGTTTCGAGCGACCAGTTTAATCAGTTAATAGCCAGAGCCTCGTCTGGCGAACAGTTAAGCTACTACGATCATTTCACGCTCAATAAATCCTTGCAGACGCCAATCTTTCAGATGCAGTTGATTGAACCTGGAATCACGTCATTTCTCATACACACACCAATCGGTGAGTTCTACTCCAATTCAAGTGGCCGCAATGAAGCTACCTTGTTCGAGAAAAGCAACCTATTCCACTATCTGGACCATAAGCTACCCACTTGGGTCGAGTCACATGAGGATGATCTATTCGTAGGTAGCAAAAAGGTTCTAAGCTTGTTGTTTGAGCCCTATATCCAGAACACATCATCCAACATGAAGATGGTGGTGAACGTGAGCGAAACGGCATTGCGGGATTATTTAATGATGAACAATGACGAAGCCGTAATGATGTTGTTTACGGAGAATAGTAAGCTTGCCTTTGAGACAGATCCCATTACCCGCGAGTTGTCCAAGAATGAGGGGTTCACAAGTCAGTTGATGGGTAAGAAGGGACATTTTGATTATACGTTTAAAGGCGAGAAGTACTTGGTCAATTATTCAACGGTTTCCTATCCTGACAATTGGCTAGTTGTTCATCTAATGAGAAGAGATGCCTTATTGCGGGATGTACGTCTCATACAATGGATGACTGTCAGTACGATCGTTCTCTTTGTGCTATTGACTCTATTAATTTCTGGCAGGTTAACAAGCCGGCTTCTCAAGCCTTTAAACAATTTGCAGAGTGTCATGAAAAAGGTAGAGCAAGACGATCTGAAGGTTCGATTCGTCAGCGAATATAAAGATGAATTCACTCATGTAGGCTTGAGACTCAATAGTATGCTGGACCGTATTGGGTTGCTGATTCAGGAGCGGACGGAAGCCGAGAAGGCAGAACGTATGGCAGAATTGAAAGCACTGCAGGCGCAAATTAATCCGCACTTTCTCTATAATACCTTGAACACGATTCTGTGGAAGTCGTTCTCGAATGAACATAACGAGGTCAGGCAAATGATCGTATCTTTATCCAAGCTGTTTCGATTGGGATTAAACAATGGAGATGAGCTTACGAACGTCGACAAAGAAATCGAACATGTGTCGGAGTACCTGTTGATCCAAAAGATGTGCTATACAGATTTATTCGAATTTGAAATCGAATGCGATGATGAAGTTAAAGATTTTCAGACCTTAAAACTGCTACTTCAGCCCCTAGTGGAAAATTCGATCTTGCATGGCTTCAAAGATCTTCATGAAAAAGGGTTGATTCGAATTAGCGTAATCCAGGAGCATGGCGTCTTAACCATGCGTGTAGAAGATAATGGGCAAGGATTTGACGCGGTTCGCAAAATGGACCAATTCAACATGTCTGAGAGCTCGTCTACAAATGGTTTTGCTTTACACAACATTTATAAGCGGGTTCAACTGTATTACGGGCACAAAGCAGGATTTACTATGAGCAGCGTACCTTATGATAAAACGATCATTCAAATTTCGATACCCGTACGAGCAGAAGGAGAGGGTTTTGAGTGAAAGAGCGATTCTCAATGGTAGTTATCGATGATATTCCGGCAGTCGTTCACGGCATTGCGAATAATATGGCTTGGACCGAACATGGGATTAAGGTTGTGGGCACAGCGAGCAATGGACTAGATGGCTTGCACCTGATCAAGGAAGTCAGACCGGATATTATCATTACGGATATTCGCATGCCGAAATTAAGCGGAATCGAAATGATCCAACAAGCCAATCAGTCAGGTGCGAAATTGATCTTTATCAGCGGTTACTCGGACTTTAGCTATGCTCAAGAAGCCGTTAAGCTCGGAGGGTTTGATTATATCGTAAAACCATTTACGCCCGAGCAATTACTCGAGGTCGTACTGAGAGCAAAAAGTGTACTGGAGGAAGATAGTCAGAGACAGCGTTATGTATATGATATCGAACGCAAGCTTAGAGAGAGCATGCCTTTGCTCAGGCAGGAATATTTGAACTTGCTGGTACGCTATCGATCCCATCCGCAAAAGGTAAAAGAGCGATGGGACTTCTTGAACGTGGACATGAAAGACGCGGGGTTTATCATTTTTGCCGTGGAGATGGACAATTATTACGCAGGGGATACGAACGCGGCGATCAATGATGTGGAAGTGCAGCGCTTCGCGCTTCAGAATATTCTAGAGGAGACTTTGCTTGCGGCTACGAAAGCCGTCGTTTTCCGTGATGGGATAAATCGGTTCGTTTGTATTTCGAATGATCACGAAGGGCTTGACACGCTGCAGCTTGCCGAACAGTGCCGCGAGAATATTGCCCGTTATTCTCGCGCAACCGTATCGATCGGGGTCGGTAAGACGGTCGAGCATATTCATGATTTGCCGATCAGCTACCAACAAGCCGTTCATGCGCTATCCTATAATTTCTATTCGGGCGGAAACAGCGTATTCGCCTATCCCCTCTATGAAGGTGAACAAACCGTCACAATGACCATCTCGTCTGAAAAGGAAAAAGAACTTATTTATATCCTGCGTTCAGGCGCCACGGATCGGATCACGAGCGTGATAGACGAAATTTTTGGCGAGTGGAATCACATACAGCCGTTGCCTACGCCGGAGAAAGTCAGAGTGTACTGCATGGAATTAATGGTGACGGTCCGTAACGCTATGAATGAAGAATTGGATGTCGAAGACAATCGGATATTGGAACACAGAATGGAGGAGATGACCTATCATTCTGCGTCCATAACGGTTCTAAAGTCAATCGCGACGGAGATCTGCCATCTGTATTGCAGCCACACGAAGAGTAAACAAAAAGCAACCGCCAACGCCGTCATTAGTCAATCGATTGCTTATATTCGCGAGAATTTGCATAAAAACGAAACAGTGGATGATTACGCAAAACAAGTACACCTAAGTACAAGCTATTATTCAAATTTATTTAAGAAGGTAACCGGACAATCCGTTCTCCAGTTTGTCGTTACGGAACGAATGGAGAAAGCCAAGCTTCTGATCTTGCAAGGGTTGCCTCTACAGGAGGTTGCGGAGTTAGTCGGCTATGATGAGCGTTCCTATTTCAGCGATGTTTTCAAGAGAAGAACCGGCTTTACGCCGACGGAGTTCCGTAAGCAGTATCAGCCTTAGAAAAAATTGCTGCATTGCTCCAAAAAAGTGGAATTTGAGGGCTTAATTCATCGGAATTTGCCTCATGTTACCCGGGCGATTCAAGTTATGATATTTGTGAAAGCGCTTCACTTCGGGAGGGAGGTGATACGGATGTGAGGGGTATATCCATCAACTGCTGAAAGGCTAGACAGCACTTCAAGGCAGCAACAACAACTTAAATGAGGTGAGTTCATGAAACGAGTCGGAAAGAGGATCACTGGTTTTTCCCTTTTTGTCACATTAGCTTTGCTCATTACGAGTATCGGAATTGTACCCCCCAAGCAAGTTCAGGCGGCTGCATTTGCGCATCCGGGAATTCTGCATAATGCGGCTGATCTGACTCGAATGATTAATAATCAGAACACAGAACCCTGGAAGTCGGCGCTTACTGCGTTTAAGACAGATGCTAAAGCGTCTTCGAGTTACGCGATGCAAGGTCCATACAGCACCGTCTGCCGCAATGACTCAACGCTATCGACTTGCACAAACGCCAATTATGGGAATAGCGCATTAGAGAATGATGCCAGAGCGGCTTATTACAATGCGCTCTTATGGAATATATCAGGGAACCAGGCCTATGCCGACAAAGCGATCCAAATTCTAAATGGCTGGTCCAGCACCTTAACGACGATCGCTGGGACGGACGCGCAGCTTGCGGCAGGAGACAACGGTATTTTCCTGGCAAATGCGGGTGAGCTCCTTCGATATAGTAATTCAGGCTGGGCGTCGGCTAATATTACGCAGCTGGAGAATTTGTTGACGAATGTTTTCTATCCGCAGATATCGACGGTAGGGGATGCGAACTGGGGCGGGTCATGCTTGAAAACTATGATCTCGATCGCCATTTTCACGAATAATCAAACGATGTTTGATTATGCGATTAACAGTTTCAGGACGAATGATTGCGCCGCGATGACGAAGAACATCATGTCCACTGGGCAAATATCCGAGTCGGGAAGAGATCAGGTCCATGCCTTGGGTGGGCTCGGAAACTTAATCGTCGTGGCGGAGATTGCTTGGAAGCAAGGTGTGGATTTGTATGGCGATGCAGATAATCGACTTCTGGCTGGCTCGGAATATTGGTCGAATTACAATCTAGGCAATACCCAGACATCTTATGATACAACTTATGGACGCTGCACCATGGGTCCATGGAGCGCCATTAATGGTACAGGGAGAAGCGCAACAATTGACTGGGCGCAAAATGAACTGATTTATGCCCACTATGTGGTGCGCAAGGGTATGACAGCCCCATTCTCTACGACCTATATGAATGGAATGCCTGCATCCGATCCCGATACTGCGCTGCTCACTTTAGCATATCGACTGGGAACCATTGCTGATTCGACGAAACCAACTGCACCAAGCGGCCTCACCGCAACTCCAGTATCGGATAAACTCATCAATTTGAGCTGGACGGCGGCTACGGACAATACGGCTGTCAGCGGATATAAGATTTATCGGAATGGAAGTATCGTTGGCTACTCCCAGTCCACGGAATATACCGATACGGGATTAACAGCATCCACCGCTTACACTTATTCCGTTAGCGCTTACGATGCGAAGTCGAATACTTCGAATGTCAGCAATACCGTCACGCCGACAACGTTGTCCTCATCCGCTTCTCAAATTCCATTCACTAGCCAAGATATCGGTAGTGTAGGGGTTGCAGGCAGCTATAGCTATAGCGGCGGAACGTATACAGTCAAGGGAGCTGGCAGTGATATCTGGGATAAAACGGATCAATTCCGATTTGCCTATCTCCCCTTAAAAGGAGACCGGACAATAACGGCTCGTGTTGTCAGTTTGACTAATACGCACTCCTCGGCCAAAGCTGGGGTCATGATTCGCGAAACGCTGCTGGGTTATGGCAGTAACGTATTCTCTGCGATGAAGCCAACTCAGGCTGTATTCCAGAATAGAACCGCACCTGGGGCCGCAACAAGTTCGTTAACCGCGGCAACAGTATCTGCACCCTACTGGGTCAGAGCAACCCGTTCTGGTAATACGGTAACAGCGTACATTTCTACGAATGGTACGTCATGGACGCAGACCGGCTCGTCGTCTATTTCTGCAGCTAGTACCGTCTATGTTGGCCTAGCTGTCACATCTCACGTCAACACGACGCTGACCACCGCGACTTTTGACAATGTCAGTATTCAGTAGTTGAAGAGAGTCGAACAAGCGGTATAACGAAGGAAGGCGTGAACGCCTTCCTTCGTTACATATGGATACATGGATTGGAGATGCATCTAGAGCGGGAAGGCGAATTCGCCTTCCCTTCTTTTATAGGCCTGTAGGGCGCATGAAGGAAGAGGTGAGAAAGATTCGGAGTGGAAGGGTTTGGACTAGGCCGATTTTTGTGCGATTTCTAGTACCTTATGTGACATTCTTAATCCTGCTTTCGGTTTGCCTGGCGGTATCTTATGACCGAACGCAGCAGATTGTCAAGGAAGA
Organism: Paenibacillus phyllosphaerae; assembly: GCF_014192105.1. Taxonomy (GTDB): domain Bacteria; phylum Bacillota; class Bacilli; order Paenibacillales; family Paenibacillaceae; genus Paenibacillus_Z; species Paenibacillus_Z phyllosphaerae. The sequence continues at coordinate 184,534 of NZ_JACHXK010000010.1, forward strand.
GATCAAGAAGACTAATCTGCTTGCCTTGGAGCAGGCGAAGCGGACGATGGAGATCCGGATGTCGGAGCTGAATAACACCATGTGGGAGATGCTTTCACTCGCCTCCGTTATGAGAGCACAGTATATCAATGAGCCTTTCGATGGTGGAAATTCCATTCGTTTCCTTAAGGCGAGCCAAGACTTGAAGGGAATGTCCATACAGAATGAATTTATTCTCGACTATTTCCTGCTCTTCAAGCGAAGTCAGCTAGCGGTTAATCGCGATAAAATTTATACGTTCCAAGAATTAAACGGGCTGTATTTTCGTGTTAACGGGTACGATTACAAGCAGTGGCATAGCCTGCTCATCGAATCGTTCTATCAGGAGCAGTATTTGCCGGCAATGGCGATCACATTGTCAGACTACGTCCATTCGGCAATTCCGTTTGTGCATACGCTTGGGAGGAAGGAGGATTCGCTAGGTTCACTGGTCATCCTCATTGACAACAATAAAGTGACCGAGTTGCTCTCCGGTCTGAGGTTGTCTGAGGACAGTATCGCTTATATTGTCAATAGGCAAGGACAAACTATCAGCTGCGTTACCGGCAATCATTTTGAATGCAGTCCTTCAGCCTCGGAGAGAAAACTGGATACGACCGGTTTGATCTTATCCTCCACAAATTCGTCGGTGCTCGGCTGGACGTTCGTTGCTGTTTTACCGAAGGAAATTGTGGCCAAGCAATCGTCAGACATTACGCATTCCATCTTTCAAATGCTATTGGGCTCGCTGATTGTAGGAATTGCCGCTGCGGTATGGTTTGCCTATCGGAGCAGTTATCCTTTAGCGAGGCTGGTCAAGAGCCTGACGGAGAATGGGGACGCTCAGCTTGCGGCTAGAGGTAGTACCTACAGCTGGATAGAAGAGACCGTCAGCCGTTTGTTCGAGCGCCAGGCTGATATCGAACGATTACATAAAGCGCAGTTACCGCTCATACAGAATGCCTTCAGTGAACGGCTGCTGAAAGGTGGTTTTTCCTCGGAGGCGGAGATCCGAACTTCCATGGCACATGCTGGAATTGCGATGGAAAGTTTGTCATATCTGGTGCTTGCCGTACATTTTCCGGGCTATGGGGATGAGGCGAATCCCCGAATTCTGGCCGAGATTGAGACGAAAAAGATGATTGTGAAGGAGGCGCTGGCTGCCTGCTGGGGAGACAAGATTCGTATTCATGATGCCGAGATCTACCATTTAGCCATTATTTACCGTTGCTCTCCGGAGGAGATCAATAACAAAAGGGCAATTGAGCAGCGGGCTGTGCAGCTAATTGCTGGCATCTATCGACGCTCAGAGGAGTCCGTTCCTGTCTTGATCACAGCCGGCAGCTGTTGCTCGGAGCTGCTGCAACTGCCGCAATCATACAGGGAAGCCATTCAAGCGTTTCGCCATCAGGAATGGGAAGAGTATTGTTCCTTTATTTGGTACGACGAATGTAAGATGAGTCGGACTTTGATGTTTTATCCGCAGGGAATGGAGTCCCAGCTTTTCAACTTCACGTTGATCGGCGACGAAGAGCGTTGCGAGGGATTGCTGCGGTATTTGTATGAAGAGAATGTAAGGAAACGCAAGCTTTCCTTAGCCATGAAGCAACAGTTCCTAAATGAACTCAATGGTACCTACATTAAAATATTGGCAGAGCAAAATCGAGAGCCTGCCGAAGGCGAGGGCTGCATTCAACTGGCGACAATCAAGGAGGCCGAGACTTACTTTGAGCGGCTGATCGGCAAATACAAAGAGTTGTGCCATCTAATAAACCTTGATAAACGAAGCCATCATAGCGAGCTTCGAGATAAGCTGATCGCTTTCATCGAAGAGCATGCGTTTGATGCGGATTTAAGCGTGACTAAGGTAGCGAGTGTGTTTGATATTTCAGCAGCATACTTCTCCCAATTTTTCAAAGAGCAGACAGGCAAAAACTTCTCATTCTATCTGGAAGAAATCAGGATGGGTAGAGCGACGGAATTACTCGTGAATAGGAAGCTATCCATCCATGAGGTGGCAGTGTTGTCCGGCTATAATTCCTCAAACACGTTTATCCGGGCGTTCAAGCGAAGGTTCGATATGACCCCTTCCGAATACCGGCAGATCCAAACCAATGCATGTATGTAACCGCTTTCCATGTGATTGCACCTGAATCTGTCAATATCACAGCCGCAATCCTAGCTAATGTCAATAAATCTGGAAATTGCAACTTTATAATTGGTAGCGATTTCACTATTCTCAAGGGGAACTGTGCGAAATCCGGCAGTTCGTGATTCTATCGTGCTCAATCCAATCATAAGGGAGGTGTAACGAAGCTTGAATACGCAACAGCAGATGGCGCATTTGATCCCAGAACGGACATTAAGCAAGAAGGTAAAGGCATGGAGAAGGATCATGAAGGGCTGGCAGCTTTACACGCTGCTGATACTGCCACTAGCTTATCTAATGATTTTTAAGTATGTGCCAATGTACGGGACCGTGATTGCCTTCAAAAACTTTGTGGCGGCCAGAGGGATTTGGGGGAGCGAGTGGGTAGGACTGGTTCATTTTGAACGTTTCTTTCATTCGTATCAGTTCGGAAGGGTATTCCGCAATACACTGACTTTGGCAGCATACGAGCTGCTAGTCGGGTTTCCACTGCCGATTATTCTGGCCCTCAGTCTGAATTATGTCAGAAATGCCTTCTTCAAAAAGAGCATTCAGATGATTACGTATGCGCCCCACTTTATCTCGGTCGTCGTCCTTGTCGGTATTACAATGCAGATGCTGCAGCCGGGAACCGGAGCGGTGAACATTGTGCTCGGCTTGTTCGGAATGGATTCGATTCATTTTATGGCGATTCCGGAGTATTTCAAGACGATCTATGTATTATCAGGGGTCTGGCAGAATGTCGGCTTCGCTTCCATTATCTATCTTGCGGCATTATCGGGAGTCGATCCGACGCTTCATGAAGCTGCTGTTATGGATGGGGCATCCAAGCTCAAACGAATGTGGCATGTGGATATTCCTGGCATCACGCCGATCATCGTCGTGATGTTTATTCTGGCAATGGGTAATTTCATGGAAATCGGCTTCGAGAAGGTGCTGCTTATGCAGAATCCGTTGAATTTGAGAACCTCGGAGATTATTGACACATACGTCTTTAACATCGGGCTGAAGGGAGCTGTCCCGCAATATTCCGCAGCGGCCGCAATCGGCCTGTTCAAGAATTTGATCGCACTATTTCTACTTGTGACGGCTAATCGTCTTGCCCGGCGGAGTGGCACGAGTCTTTGGTAATGAGCAAGAGAAAGGAGGCTCGTATGAGCAAGAACGCTATCAGGGAGAGTAAAGGTGACCGGGTATTCGATGCTGCTAATCATCTGTTGCTTGGACTCCTGCTTATCATCATTATCTATCCACTCCTTTACATTGTAAGCGCATCAATTAGCTCCAGCGAGGCTGTGATAGCAGGCGAGGTATGGTTATGGCCTGTTCAACCGACATTGGACGGTTATATGGCGGTCTTTGCCAATAAGATGATCTGGTCGGGTTTTATGAACTCGTTCTACTATGCGGGCGTTGGCACGCTGATCAACGTTATTGTCACGCTATTGGCAGCATATCCCTTATCCCGTACGGATTTATTCGGGCGTGGCTTCTTCATGCTGCTGTTTGTATTCACGATGATGTTCAGCGGCGGTCTAATTCCGACATACCTCGTTGTGAAGGCGCTCGGTCTCTTGGATACACGTTGGGCGCTGATCATCCCGACCGCACTTTCGGTATGGAATATGATTATTGCAAGAACGTATTTTCAAACAACAATTTCCAGTGAATTGTTGGAGGCTGGCCAAATGGACGGGTGCAACGATTACCGGTTCCTATGGTCCATCGTTCTTCCTCTATCAGGACCGATTATTGCGGTCATTGCGCTGTTTTATGCTGTTGGTCATTGGAATCAGTACTTTCATGCGATGATCTATCTTCGTGATGAATCCTTGTTTCCCCTGCAGCTTGTGCTTCGGGACATTTTGATTCAGAATGAGGTGGATTTCTCCGCCATGAGTGATGCGGGTGAACTTGTCAGAAGGCAGGGCATACGGGAGTTACTGAAATATTCACTCATTGTAGTATCCACGCTGCCGATAATGGTCGTTTACCCTTTCGTACAGAAGTATTTTGTCAAAGGGATGATGATCGGATCTCTTAAGGGTTGAGTGGATCCGGCAAAAAGAGATATTGGGAGGGCTCATATGAAGCGCAAATGGAGTATGTTTATGGCGTTAATTCTTACCTTTTCGCTCGTCTTGACCGCTTGTACGGATGATAATACCGCGGAAAAAGAGGCAACCAGTGAGGCAGAGAGCAGCGTCACGATGACGGAGCCGGGAACGTTCCCGATTGTCGAGGACAAGGTGACGCTGAAGGTGCTGATTAGGGGACATGCCGATGTCGATTTTGAAACGAATGATTTTACGAAGTGGTACGAAGAGCACACCAACGTTCATCTGGAATTCGAGGTCGCTCCAGAAAATGGCTTCGAGGAAACGCTTAATCTGGCACTGGCCAGTGGTAACTATCCGGATATGATTATCGGCATGGACATCACTCCGGCAACGCAGATGCTCTATGGCAAATCAGGAACTTTCCTCCCATTAAACGAGATGATCGAGAAATACGGCGTTAATATGAAGAATATCTTTAAGGACAAGCCGCTAGTCCAACAGGTCATAACCGCACCGGACGGCAATATTTACAGTCTGCCAGATGTTGGCGATTGCTTCCATTGTAATTATGCCAAGCGGATGTGGATCAATAAAGTCTGGCTGGATAAGCTTGGGTTGAAAATGCCGGAAACGACAGAGGAGTATTACGAGGTGCTGAAGGCGTTCAAGGAGAAGGACCCGAACGGCAACGGCGTATCGGACGAGATTCCTCTTGCCGGTGCAGTAGGCGGTTGGAATACGGAAATCGAGGGCTTCCTCATGAACAGCTTTATTTATAATCCTCAAGGTACTGGACAGACGGGGATGATGCTGGATAACGGGAAAGTTGTAGCGGCCTTCACGCAGGAGAAGTGGAAGGCGGGCCTCGATTACATGAACCGGCTGTACTCGGAAGGTTTGATCGCACCAGAGACATTCACGCAGGATAATACACAATATCGACAGATGGGCGAGGGCGGGGACGTCGCCAGAGTCGGGTCATGTCCGGGAGGCCTTTATGGCTGTATTGCTTACGGTAAGGAGCGTTTCAAGGATTACGTCGTACTGCCGCCCCTGGCTGGTCCGGACGGAACCAGGATCGCCTGGACGAGTCCTTATGAGGGAATCAAGTCTGGAAGTATTGTCATAACGAATAAATCAAAGTATCCTGAAGTCGCTTTCCGCTGGGCAGATGGCCTATTGGATGCTGGTGAAGTCTCGTTGCGTTCGGATACAGGGGCTAAGGGAGTCTATTGGGACTGGGCGGAACCTGGTGACATCGGTATTAACGGTAAGCCTGCGATTTGGAAGAAGCTTAAAGAGAAGCAACCTGGCGATAATACAGGCTGGCAAACGCGCGCTCCACGATATGGTCCAAGCGATTTCCGTCTCGGAGAGAAGCGCAATGAAGAGATTCCGCTGGAGATTATCCTCTATGAGGCTGCCCAAAAATATGAGCCTTATAAAGTGCAGGATGATCAAGTGCTGCCACCGCTTTTTTACTCCGACGAGCAGGCAGCAGAATTAGTGAGTCTGGAGAAGAGTATTACCGACTACAAGAAGGAAATGACAGCGCGCTTCATCATCGGGGACGCTGATCTGGAGCAAGAATGGAACGTCTATCTCGATACGTTGAAGCAGATGGGAATTGATCAGTATAGCGAACTGATCCAGCAGGCCTATGACGCTCGTTAGTAATTCCTAAACTGAAACATATGAGCGAATGTATGTGAGGTTGAAGTTAATGCGGGGCTCAATACTTAACGCAAAAGACTAATTCCAATTCAGCTTGTACTCCTTCAAGGGTGCAAGCTATTTCTTATGTAAGCCCGTATAGGGCTGGGGATCGCGGTGGCGAAAGTAGGAGAGGGCGAGGCTGGAAGTGGATGTTTTTGTGGCCTCTGATTAAACAACTTTATATACATGAATTTAGCCACTGCGCAAAGGGAATTCGGCTCCATAAAACAACGCCCGTACTTTCCATTCCTTCGGGAGTCATGACGCATGCGGTAATGGACTTCTTGTGAACATCCAAACCGCAAGCGCGCTCGATTAGGATATCCATACAACTCACCTTTCTACGGCAAATAAATTGAGGACTGGTGCAACAACCAGAAAAGGATTACTCTACCCCGCGTGCTTCCTAAAAAGGAGCGACAAACCGTGGTGCACCGTGATCGTTGGAGTCAGACTAACGGATGGGTTCGCGACACCATAGCTTAACGACCTTCCTCACCAGCCGTAAGAATAGTATAAAACGCCGCATAAAAATTGTCATTACTCTGTGCTGCCCCGCCAGGAGCATGGATGGCTAACGGGCAGATTACATTAATGATCTGATGCTTAAAAGAATATATTTGGCATATCACGAATAAGAGATACATAATACATGCGAGGTGAGATTAACGTATTACTACATTAATATCCATTCTGATGACTACACGAAAAAAGTAAAGTCAAAGGTTCTAGAGCAAATGAAGAACTCAATACGTCGAGAAATATCCTCATCCTGACGCAAAAACAGTGGGACGTGTAGTAAATCTAATTACTGTTTTTGAAGGCGCAGAGATTTTTCAACAATATCCTTATAATAAGATTATTGTTATAGCTACAGATGGCTCAATTGTAAATGTAGACAACGAACGAATGCTTCTCAAAGATTACGTTAACTGGTTCAACACTTTTAATAATAAGGAACCGGTGTTAAGTTGGAAATGGCCAAAGGACTTTGATGTTATCCAGAGGCAAGAAATGTTTCGTAATAAAGAATTCTCGACTGATTTAAAGAGTTCAATATCAAAATATAAATTGCCATGTGATAAATACTTCGAGAACCAAGGGTGCAAGTAGTTACTAAAAATACAAGAATGATAAGAAGAGGCAAAATATTATTAGATCCGCTTAATAAGCGGATCTTTGTTTTTAGGGCGACTTTCTCTTCTTATATGACGCACTGATATGAAAACGAGCAGTCAAAGATCATTTTAGAAGATAAATTATATGAGTCCAAGAGTGCAAGATCTGAGATGAGCGGTATCTAAATGAGTTTGAGGATGACAGAAGTGAATAAATGATAGTCCAGCCGGAGGTTCATGTTTATATTAAGCATTAAGCTGCTAGCTGTATTACGGTGAATGAGGAGTGACAATTCTATTTCATCATTGACACCGACTCAAGCTAAAGACACCTTCTCCTGCCCCTTTGGTTTAGTGCCTTGGTTTCCCTTCCTTCTTTTTACGTTGATTTGATCTCCAAACATAACCAGCAGTGATTAATCAATAATAGGAGCAATAGTTTGCTATTAACTAAGTTGATTAGCGCAGGAGGATTTATGTAATAATTCATTGTGCCAAAGACACTAGTATCAGGTAAAATGAACATAGATATTTTTTCGGAAAAACCTCCTAATTTTAACAGGTTATTTATAACTTATTCCGGAGTTTGGTTGTTTGGTAAATGGAACAAATAAATATAGTAAAGGGGAGTAGCTGGGATTAATGAGAGCTAATCAAAATAAAGGTATAAAAAAAATTAGTGCTACACTGAATAGGTTTATCAGAAAAATAATTGTTGCCTTGATTGCAAGTTTCGAGAGGTTTAATAATTATTTAGAATCGAAAAATATAGTTGAAGACAGTATATTTGAAGCGCTGACTCCTAGCGACAAAGTTGATACAGATAAAATTTACTCCAAGACACTAGAGTGGTCTATCCAAAGTAAGGATATAAGAAATGTTGCATTATCTGGGCCCTACGGATCAGGCAAAAGTAGCCTCTTAAAGACATTTGAAAAGCGTAATTTGAATAAATATTCTTTCTTAAACATCTCATTATTGACTACCCAATCTGAGAGAGTTACATCAGAAGAAACAGTCAATTCCATCGAAAAAAGTATTTTGCAGCAAATGTTCTATAAGGTTGAGGATAAAAAAATACCATATACTCGATTCAAAAGAATAAGAAATATTAAAGACAGATCATTTGTATACTATTTATTTTATCTATGCTTCTTTTTATTTAGCGTATTTGAATTATTTAAGCCAGGTGTTTTGAAGAAGTTGGTAAGCAATACGATCTTTGAGGTGGAAATTGCAGATCAAGAAATGTATAAAAGCATTCTAATTTCCTACTCTGTTATATACATTTTCGTATTGTTGCTGCTTATTTATAAAGTTGTTTATAAAAATTTTCGATTGAGTAAAATTACTCTGCAGAACATAGAAGTTGTAGCTGCTGATAATTCTATCTTCTCAAGATATATAGATGAAATATTATACTTTTTTGAAGCTACTAAATTCAATGTTGTAATATTTGAAGATCTAGATAGATTCAATAATGTAGAGATATTTGAAAACCTGCGTGAATTAAATTCACTTATTAATAATTCTGAAAAAATAAATAGAAAGGTTACTTTTATATATGCTGTAAAAGATGATATGTTTGGCACGGAAGATAGTTTGGAGACAAGCAGAAATAGAACTAAGTTTTTTGATTTCATAGTACCAGTAGTACCAATTATTAATTCGTCAAACTCAGGTGAAGTTTTGAAGGAGAAATTACGAAAAGACGATCGTTTGGGAATGGGAATTACAGATGATTTTATTAATGATATAACTATCTTCATCGATGACATGAGAATTTTAAAGAATATTCACAATGAGTATATTCTTTATATGAAGAACTTAGGTGGTATTAAATTAAATTCAAATAGTTTATTGGCTATGATTGTATATAAAAATATATATCCGTCGGATTTTGTAAAGTTGCAATTTAATGAAGGTATGGTTTTCAATGTTTTACAAAAGAAAAATTCACTTGTCCAAAAGCGTATTGATAGTTTAAACCATATGATTGAAAAAATCGAAAATGATATCAATTTAGCAGAGAATGAAGAGTTTAACTCCTGCGAAGATCTGCAAGCAGCTTATGCTGTGGCGATATTTGGTTATAACGGTGGCATAACGGTAAGTATTAATAGAAGGAACTACAGCAGCTTACAAGAAGTATCTGATTTTTTTTCAAACCTTGAAACTGCTAATGATATTAGAGTTTACCGCAATGGAGGATGGAATAATAATTTTACGATCGAAGATATAGCTACAGCATTTAACACACGATCTAATTACTATTATCGCGTCAATGCAATAAAAAATAAAATAGAAGATCGAATCAATGATTTAAAAATTGAACTAGATAAATTAAAAGAAATAAGGGAGGAAGTGAAAGTATGGTCTTTAGTGGAATTGATTCAGCATAGTCAATTCGAAGATGTTTTTGAAGGTGACATAAAAAACGAGAAATTATTGATTTTCTTATTGAGAAACGGATATATTGACGAGACATATCATCAATATATCACATACTTCTATCCAGGAAGCCTATCATTTGAAGACATGCAATTTATTATGAGTGTAAAAAATCAAGAACAACTCTCTTTCAGTTATGTATTAACGAATTTACCACAGGTTAGTGAACGATTATATGCAAATGACTTTAAGAAGCCGGAAATATTGAACCTTTCGTTGGTCAACTATATTATCAGTTCGGAGAATGGTTCACAATATTTTAAAATTATTCTGTCTCAATTAGCTAATGGAACGGAGAGATCCATTCAGTTTATTGACTTGTTTAAGAAGAATACATCGTTCAAAGAAAAGTTTTTAAGAGAATTGTATAAAGAATGGCCTTTAATTTGGAAGTATGTGGTGTGTGATTCTAATTACCCTGAAAATAAGAAAGAAGAGTACTTGCTTGATATTCTTTATTACGCTTCATTAGATGACATTCCACTATTGAATCAAGATAATGTCTTGACAGATTACCTAGCCGAGAAGTCGAATTTTCTTGAATTAGGAATTGATGAAACTAAAGATGAAAGAATAAAACAAATTCTTTCTATTTTACAGGTTGAGTTCAAAACACTTCATGAGCCGTTAAATGGGACTAATATTTTAAGACATATTTTCAAAAACAACCTTTATGAAATAAATCGATTTATGATTGATTTATTTTTAAGGACATTTCATGGTCTTACTCAGGAAGGCTCTCATAACTACTCTCAAATTTTATATTCAAATAGTAATGAACTTATCGAGTATGTGAATAGCAACATTAATACATATATCACAGATGTTTATTTGACTAAGGATGTAATTCAAGAAGAAGAGGACGTTTTCCTAACGTTACTAAACAATGATGCAATAAACGTTTCGCTGAAGAAGGAAATATTAAAAAGGCAAGTCTTGATTTTGGGAGATTTAGAAGAAGTAATAACTAAAGATATCTGGCCAATTGTTTTACTCAATAATAAAATCAGACCCACTTGGGGGAATGTGGTAACTTATCTTACTGAATATGAAGTAGTTGATAATGCTGCAATTGCATTTTTTAATAACCCTGAAAATAGTGATGAGTTATCTAAGTCGTCGCTACTAGAGTTAGAAGGAACGGACGAGAATTCACTTCAAAATATCACAGTGCTACTTATTAATGAGATCGGTATCAATGAAGAAGTTCTTTTTAAACTATCAAAGAGCTTACACAGATTTAATGAATACTCACTAGAGCATTTACCTCACAAGAGAATTAATACACTAGTAACTAGTGGGATATTGGTTTTGTCACCAGAAAACTATGCAGAGGTAAAGGAAAAGGTGCCAGATCAAACTCTTCATATACTGCTTATTGAAAAGGAACCTCGAGAATACTTAGACAACCAGACAGCTTATGATCTTGGTGCGGACGATTTGGTAGAACTACTGCGCTCTACACATTTCAATGTTAATGAGAAATGGAGAATTATTGAGGGAATATCTTTTCAGGATACTCCGAGTTCTCCTAGACTAGCTGGGATGATATCGAAAATTATTTTAGAGCATAACAAGGGACTCACAATGAGTATTTTCAATTACATTTTGGAATCCCAAGTCTCAACTAATAAGAAGGCTATGTTGCTTTTAAAGCAGATTAATACTATGGACAGCGAGGAGATCATACATACGTTGGCGAGAATGGAAGCGCCTTATTCGGATATAACAGAAAGAAAAAGGCCTTTACTTGAGGATAATGACATCAATCGAGAATTGTTGGAGATTCTTATTAAAAAAGATATAATCTCCTCGTGGAAAGAGGATAAAGGTGGGTTGCGCGTTAATACAAAACAAAGGATGAACGGTTAGGGATATCGATGTTCTAAATTTCTTCAGCGTGACGTCTCAATGTTGGCGTTCACGCTTATTTTATATGGTCATTTCTTATATCGGCAGCTGCGATATTTTCTCATGGGCGCATGGAAAACCGTCCTGTGGTCGCGGTCGCCGAACGCTTCGCCTATCTTCGGAATCGAGAAGCCGGTCAGCAGAAAGGATACTCAAGGAGAAGACGATTTTATGCTAACAAAAAAGTGATGAGAAATGGACAGCACAATTAGTGGTTATTATCTTGTCGCAAAAAATGAACACAGCACACATTTGTAGGTATTTTCTTGTCGTGAAAAACACTTCTTTGAGCGTTAATGGTATTTTCTTGTCGCTAAAGAGGGTAGTTTCTTGTCGTTGTACTATTGTCCTCGGTCCCGCCGCCGCCGCTTAATGTTTGACAGGAGAGCCAACAGAGAGTATTGTTAAACAATCATTTAAAACAAATGTTTAACAGGAGTGGAGAAAGAGATGAAAGAAGCAATTCAAGCATTTCTCAAGAAGCCGACTACCATTGTCGGCATCGTAACGGCGTTAATGTTCCAGGTGATCTTCTCGGTCATTTGGATGACAGGTTATAATGGGGTATCGGATACGGAACGGCTGAAGGAGCTGAAGGTCGGCATCGTTGCGCTCGATACGCAGATGGGTCCTGTAATCGCCGAGCAATTGGGCAAGTCGCTGCCGGTTCAGACGGTGCAGGTGGAGGCGCAGGATGAGGCGCTGACGATGCTGAATGACCGCGAGCTTCAGATGGTCGTCACGATCCCGGCGGACTTCAGCCAAACGGTTGCCGCTCAGGATGGCACGGCGAAGCTGACGTACAGCATTAACGAATCGAATGCGCAAATGATCAAGTCCGTAATGAATGCCATGGCGGCGCAAATTACGGCTAACGTGAACAAACAGGCGGTCATGCAAGGCGTTCAGGCGGTTCTGACGCAAGCGAATCTGCCGGCGGAGCAAGCGCAAGGCGCCGCGGCCGCATTGTCGGAGCGGGTGACGAGCGAGTTTAACTACTCCAACGTCGTGGAGGGCCAGAACAATCAGATGGTGCCGATGATGCTCGTGCTCGCTTCTTACGTCGGCTCGATGCTGCTTGCCATGAACATGGAGAACTCGTCGATGGCGCTCGCAAGCCGGTTCAATCGTTGGCAGCGGTTCGGTGCGCGCAGCATCATCAGCATCGTGGCTGCCGTCTTCATCTCGCTGGTCGGTTCGTCGTTCGTCCTCATGCTCGGGGGTCAGGCGGAACATGGATTCCTCGCGATGTGGGGCTTCCAGGCGCTGTTCCTGCTCGCGTTCATGTTCACGGCGCAGCTGTTCTTGCTTTTGCTAGGTCTGGGAGGCATGCTGCTGAACATCATCATGCTCTCCGTGCAGCTCGTTTCTTCGGGCGCCATGCTGCCGCGTGAGCTGCTGCCGGACTTCTATCACGGTATCAGCGCGTACCTCCCCGCTACCTATGCGGTGGAAGGGATGATGGATCTGCTGTTCGGCGGACCGGGCGTCAGCGGTGCCGTTGCCGGTTTGCTGATCATATTCGCGGTAGCGATCGTGCTTGGCGCAGGTGCGGTTGCCCTTCGGAAGCCGAAAGCGCCGCAAGGAACGGCTCAGGTCGCTTAGGTTCTCGAACAAAGAAGGAGGCGTATACAAGCCAGTGCGAGCGGAAGATTCGGATGTAAGAATGAGGCTGCTGGTCGCGGCCAAGCGCTTGTTCGCCAGACAAGGCTATGACGGCACCAGCGTCCGGCAAATATGCGAAGAGGCCGGGGCGAACGTCGCCCTTGTCTCGTATTATTTCGGTGGCAAGGAGAACATGTTTCAGGCATTGTTCGATACCTTTTTTCCAAAGGCGCTCATCATGGAGTTTGTGGACCGCCAGGTGGACCCGATTAACGGAGTCAAGGAACTGGTCAGGGAAGTCATGCGGTTCCATACCACGGAACCGGAGCTCGTCGTCTTGCTTAATCAGGAGATTGCGCTCAATTCTCCCCGCATCGATATTATTCGCAGGAACGCGTTTCCGATCTGGATCAAGCTGCGGGAGCTGCTCCGGCAGGGGCGGGAGGACGGCGTCTTTCATTTCCGCTCGCTGGACCATACGATGATGACCGTCCTCGGGAACGTCCTGTTCCACAAGCAGCGGAATTATTTTTTGCCGATCCTGATTGGCGATTCGAATGATCAGGAGGCAGCGATTGAAGATAGCGTAGATTTTGTGATGCGGGGCCTGCAAGCGAATACCGACATCATCAGCCAATAAGTGACAAAAGTTGCTATTCCTATATAGACACAATACTTTTTGTCTGCTATGATAAACTCAATTATAAGACAGCAGATATAGTGATCGGTTATGCGAAGAACGCATGCATGGGCAATATGCCCGGCTGCGTTCTTTTTTTGTTTCTCCGGAGTGAAACGCGCCTTCGCCATGCAAGACGGCGATAGCCGGTTCGCCTTGGGTTAACCGGGGCTGTCTGTTTCTAGGAAGGAAGAGGCGATGAACAGAAAGCGGAATATCGTAATTGGGCTAACGGCAGCACTGCTGTCTGCCATGCTCGTCTACGGCATCTATGTGCTGCAGTTGAGGCAAGTGCGATTCCAGGAGACGGTGACGATCTTGGTGCCGAATCGGTTCGTCTCGGCGGGGGAGCGGATCACGGCCGATATGCTGGATTACAAGCGAATCGCACGCGGATCGTATATGACCGGTATGCTAATGAATGCGGGCGATGCCGTCGGACTGGAAGCGGTCATCCCGCTCGGACAGGACGAGCCGTTGCTCGCGTGGAAAATGGACCGCTATCGGCTTCAGCCGGATCGGACGCAGTCCACCTTCCAAATCCCCAAGGATTATGTGCTGTCGATCTCGAGCGGCATACGCGCCGGCGACAAGGTAATCGTATACGTCTCCGGTCCGAACGCGTCTTCATCGCGACTGTTCGAGGCGCCCGCGGTCGTCGCTTCCGTGAAGAGCTCGGCGAATGTGGAGATCGATGATCCGGAGAACCCGAATCTGCTCTCGATGGCCAGTGGCGATAAGGAAAGCATGTATGCCTCCCGGCGCAATGCGAACGGCATGATCGATACGATCAATCTCAACCTGACCGAGGCGCAGTGGCTGGAGCTGGACACGCTGTGCAAGAGCGGCGAGAACAAGCTGGTCATCGCGTATTCCCCTGCGTCGCTCGATGTAGGAGAGACGGAGAGTTCGCCGTGAGCGCGGGCGCATCGCTTATTGCCTTCGTCGGCACGACGCCGAACATCGGTACGACCGTATCGGCCTTTGCGGCGGCCTACCGGATCGCGGAGATGAGCAGGGGGCGGGTCGGATTTCTGTGCTTGAACTTGAAGAGCGCGAAGATTCACCGCTTCCTCGGCGTCGATCGCCCGACCGTGACGCTAGATGATCTGCGGCCAGAGCTCCATACCGCTACGCTCGAGCCTGCGAAGCTGTCGCAAGCGATGGTGCAGATCCGAAGCGGCGTACCTCTGTACGTACTGTTCGGCAATACGTTGCGCGATCAGGCGGAGTTCTACCAGCCGGACGAAATCGAGCATCTGCTGGAGACGGCGATGCGGCTTTATGATGTTGTCATTGCAGACGTGGGCGCTTACTGGGACAATGCCGCGACCGTCTGCGCGCTGCGTCAAGCCGATCTGCGCATCTTGGCGACAACCCCGGCGCTGTCGCACTTTCAGGAGGACGCGCAACGTTGGATGAAGCAGCTGTCACCGCTGTTCGAAATTCCGAGCAGCTACGAGGCTTTAATAATTGGGCAGCCGGGACGCAGCCGAGGATATCCGGCCAAAGATATATGCAAAGAGATGGGGGTGCCCTACATGGGCGAGATCAAATTAACGGAAAGCATGCTGTCTCAGCTGGACAGCGGCACGATCGATGAATGGCTGGCTCATGATGAAGAAGGGCAGCAGGCGATGAGCGAGACGGCAAGAGCGATCGTGCAGCGGCGCAGCTTGGCGATCCGGCCCGTCATGGCGGTACAGCCTTGGTACAAACGGCTGGTTGCCCATCGCGGCGGGAAGAGTTCCTAGATGGATAAGCGCAAGGAGAGGTTCTCGCCGACCGCATTCTCGGCGCAGCTGCGTATGGAACATGCCGAAGAGCGTGCAGGATCGGGTCAGCTGGAGGAAGCGCAGCGCGATTTTGCCAGGCTGGCGGAAGATATACGGGGTTATCTGGCGATGCCAAGAGGCGATACGGAGGAAGAAAGGCGCAATTACAACGAGCGGTTGAACCGGGCTGTTCTGGGCTACGCCGAAGAGCGCGAGCAACTGCTGGCGATCATATCCGACCGACTGCTGCGCCAACGTATCCATGATGTTGCCGGATACAACCATTCTTACGGATCGCTGGCTGAGGCGCTGTTCGCCGAGGTAATCGGAATGAGCGTGCTGGAGCTTGTCCTGCAACAGCGGGAGGGACTCGAGGAGATTCAGGTCGTCGGAACGCAAATTTATGAGGTGCGGGGAGGCACGAGCAGACGCTCGGCTTACGCTTTTGACTCCGAACGCGAGGTTGAGCGGATTCAGCAGAATCTGGTGCTTTACAACAACGACCGGATCAACCCGCGCAAGCGATGGGCGGAAGTCATGCTCCGCGACGGGACTCGGGTAACGATGACCGGATTCGGCTTTACGTCGCAGCCGACGCTGACGCTGCGATTTTACACGGTAAGACGGTTTGACCTGGCGGCGTTGGCTAGCCCGGCCTATGGAACGATTAGCGAGAAGTTAAGGCAACTCTTGGCGGTGGTTCTGCAAGCGCGTTTCAACCTGGTGTTGATCGGACCGACGAACTCGGGCAAGACGCATCTGATGAAGGCGCTCATCAACGAGCTGCCGGATGAGGAGCGGCTCATTACGATTGAGAGCCGTCACGAGCTGATGCTGCGGCGGGATTTTCCCCTGAAGAATGCAGTGGAGTACGAGACGGACGATGAGGATGCGCTCCATGGCGCGAATCAGGCGTTCAAGCTGGCGCTGCGCCAATCGCCGGAACGAATCATTCATGCCGAGATTCGGGATGACGATGCCAATATCTATGTCCGGGCCTGCACGCGCGGCCATCAAGGCAGTATGACGACCGTGCACGCGAATGCGCTCGAGGACGTGCCGGAAGCGATAACGGATATGTGCATGCAGGATGGGCGGGCGATGAATCCGGATCGGCTGGCCAAGCGGATCGCGGAATATGTGACGCAGATCGGGATAGAGATGCGGATCGTAAGCGGGACGAGAAAACTTGTCCGCCTTGCCGAGCTCAGTTGGTCGGACGGCACGGTTACGGTGCAGGATTGGGCTAGATACGACGAGGCAAGCGGCGGATGGGTGTATCCGCATCGGCCTTCGGAGAAGGCATGGTCACGAATCGGGGCTTCCGGCGCACGATATCCTTCCACCTTGGAGGAGGAACTCGCTTGAGCGGATTCGCATTTCAGCCGATGTGGCTGTTACTGGGCGCGCTGTTCGTTACGTTGTTCATCCTGCAGCTGCTCTTGCTGCGCATCTGGTCGACCCGGCAAATTCGGCAATCGCGGTTAAGCTACCGTCAGGATAATCGTCTGCGGTCGCGCCTTACACGCTGGCTGCAGCGTTTCGAGCGGCCATACCGCCATCTAGCCGAACTGATCGAAGCGGTCGAGCTGCCGATTGCGCCCGATACGGTTCTTGCGGCGACCGGCTTGCTCTTCCTGACAGGCACGACGCTTGGCGTCATCTTGTTCCACAATCTGAAGGGGACGCTCATGCTGGGCGCAATGCTGACCGGACTGCCTTACGTCGTCTTATGGATGCTGCTGATGCGGCGGCGGATGCAGACGCGTATCGATTTTCTCCCGGCGGTGGAGCTGTTCTACCAATGCTGCCTAATGAATGGCGGGCGGCAAATCCGTACCGCCCTGCAGCGGACCGTGGATGAGAAGCGATTGCTGGGACTGATGCAATCCGTGTTCGAGCAGCTGTACCGCAATTTGTCCGTCCGTGGGGATGACGAGGCAAGCCTCCGTATTTTCGCCGCTTCCTCCGGTCATATCTGGGCGGATTACTTCGTCAATATTCTGCGCGCAGGCCTCGCTGAAGGCTACCCGATCACCGACAGCTTGAAGGAGCTTATCCACGATATGCGAAGGGCGCGCAGAGCGAACCAGCAGGAGCGCAACAAGCTGCTCGAGATCCGGATCGCGAACTTTACGCCGATCCTGTTCCTCGGATTGTTCCTGTTCATCAACTTTCGCTATAACCGGGCCAGCAGCTACCTGTATTACGTCGTGGACCCGCAAGGCAGAGAACTGATTCTGAACGCGGTCGCGCTTATCTTTGTTTCGTTCCTGATGGGTCTGTGGCTCTCGCGCAAAAAAATGTAAAGGCAGGTGACAGCCGTGTCGGACGCTACTGCCCAGATCGTGATGTGGACCGCTTTGGCCGGACAATATGCGCTGGGCTTCATCGCCGCGTTCTTCCTCGGGTGCGCGATGCTCGAACGCAAGCCGAGGTTCATGCACCTGATGGCCGCTCGGCTGCGGACTCGTCAGGTGCCGGAGGAATGGCTGAAGCTCGCGCGGGTCAGCAGATCAGCCCCCGTTTATTTGGAGCGGGAGCGGCTGCTTGCCGGCTGCGGCTTTACGTGGGATGCCGGCTGGTATGTGCTGCTTCGCCAGCTTTATTTTACGCTGCTCCCGCTGTGGGCGCTTGCCGCTTACGGGCTCATGCAGCTCCCGATTCAGGCGGTGCCATCCTTCCTCGCTCCGCTACTGCTCGCGGGCATTACGCTAACGCTGCTGTGGGACCAAAGCTTGCTTGGGATGTTCCGCCGCGCGCGTGCCGAGCGAATGACGAAGGAAATATACGTGGTCAGCAATCAGTTGCTTTATCTGGCCGGGTCCTCGCTTCATATCCACACGAAGCTCATGCGCTGTCTGCCTTACGCGAAGGTGATGCGTTCCGATCTGCAACTGCTGCTGGGTGAATGGTATCACGATGCGGAAGGGGCGATTCGCCGGTTCAAGCTGCGGCTCGGCACCGAAGAAGGACTCAGCTTTGCGGAGACGATCGATTCGCTGCGGCTGCATGACAGCGAGCAGTATTATGAGCTGCTGCGCGAGCGGATTAAGGATTATAAGGAAAAGCTGGAGCTGGCCAAGGAAAGCCGGAAGGAATCGTCCTCGTATGTGCTGTTCGTGCTGGCCGGGCTGCCGATTATGTACACGTTTCAAGTGTTCATTTATCCCTGGGTCAGGGAAGGGCAGAAACTGTTCGAATCGCTTAATTAACGAGATAAACATTAAACTATTGGAGGTTATTCACGATGCGTAATATTCTTATGACGGTCATGATGATTGTAGTGGTGGTGCTGTTGTTTAACGAAATCATCTCGAAGGATTCGACAGGGACGCAGGCGCAGATTGAAACGCAGGGCAATGCGGCCAATACGAAGATCGGCGCGATTAATCCGTAGCCGATGCGTTCCATTCTCGTATCGCTGCTGCTCATTATCGTCGTGATCACCATGTACGCGTCCATTACGGGCGGGGAAACGGGCATGCATGAACAGCTGGAGCAATCAGGCAACAAGATGAGCGATACGATCGAGAGGCTGAGCCCATGAAGGCAATCCTGGCGTTTGTTCTGTTTGCCGCTACCATGTGCTGGATGATGTTCGCACCGGTGTACAAACATGTATTGATTGTGCGTCAAGCTGTTCTGCAGCAAGAAGTCGATTATTTGCTCGAGGTAGGCGCGAGCGGCACCTATGGCTACATCGACGCTGATATGATTACCGCTTCGCAGCAGCGTCTGGCGGAATATGGGCTACAGCCCGATCAGCTGAAGTATGAGGTGTCATCCACGAGCGGGGAGATCGGAACGGATCGCACGCAGCCGCTTCCGCGTGGTGTCGGGCTCGGGCTTCGATTGAGCTACCCGGTCGAAGGGTTGTTCGAGATCGACCGGCTCATCGGCCTGACACCGCCGCCGGATGACATGCGGATTAGCGCGCGGGGGCTGAAGATGAGCGAATACGTGCCTTAGTTGAAAGCTGCATGAGGCCGTGATTTCAGGGAAGGAGGGCGCTGCATGTACAAGCTATTATGGATCATGCTCATGTCCGTCGTGTGGATGGTCATGCACGCCCTCCAGACCGATGAAGAGATGGCGATGCATGCGCTCTATCAAGGCAAGCATGCCGTGAACCGGGCTGCGCACGCCGCTGCCCAACAGCTGGACCCGGCGCAGCTCGCCGAGGGCCATCTTTACATCGAGGAAGAGGCCGCCGCCGAGGCTGCCGTCCATTACCTGCAGCAGAATATGGAACTCGACGAGAACGGCGATCCGCTGCCGGGCAGTTATTTTCAGGAGGGCGTAGAGCTGCTGGCCGTGGATGTCATCAACGACGGTGTGTCGTTTCCGTATTTGTATCGCAACAATCTGTACGACTACGAGGTGACGCTCGATAAGCCCGGCGTGGTCGTCATTATCGGATTGAAGTACCCGCGCGTGTTCTCGGTTCTGCCGCCAATCGAGTGGACGATCAAAGGAACGGCGGAGCTAGTTGGGGGATAAGAGAGGTGAGCCGTGCAGATGAGCTGCGCGGCTGTTTATTTTTTGCAACATCCAGTCCTCGAGTGTCGTCATGGTTACATCCTTGCTGAGAAGGGTATCGTGACACTAGAGCGAAGGAGGTGTTCGGGTGAAAAGGCTGTGGGTGATTGGCGCAATAGCAGCAGTCATTGTAATCGGCATCGCGGCTTACTTCATCGTTGGGGAAGGGCCGGATCAGCGCGAAGAAGCTGCACCGATAGCGATTCAAGAGACGATTGGCGATTTGGCGTATGAAGTGCATCTGGATCAAGACCGCTTCGGTCTCGATGACAAGATTATCGTGCGGACGAAGATAACGAACCTCGGATCCGAGAAGCTTAGCTATGTGTCCGGCAGTTCCAGCTGTCCCCGTCATGCGGACGTGAACATCGCCCACGAGCAGTCCGGTACGCAGCTGACGAATCCATCCCAAATATGCACGTCGGACGAAGTGACTTCGATCCTTGAACCGGGCAAGGCGGCGGAAGGCGAAATTGAGTTTCTCCCAGAGCAATGGAAGGGGAACAAGCTTGTGCCTGCAGAAACGGGTGCCTACGAGGTGACGGTTGCTTTGCCGCTGAACCGGGAACAGATCGAGCTGAAAATGAAGCGGGAGACGGTGAAGACGACGATCGTGCTGGAGTAAGGGAAGCTGTGGGATCTGGCGGCCGCAACTAGGGATGAAGGAGGCCGTGCAGATGGAGCTGCGTGGCTTTTTTACGCGCGGATTTGGTATAGGCCCAATAGATAGTGGACGGTGGCTTAATTCACTACATCGTAGAAGGCATTGGCCGCATCGAACCAATCCTTGGCCTCGGGGTCACAGCCGGTTCCGATGGCAGACAATACTCTGGGGCGGATTAGCCGGTTACTCATCCGTGCTTGAAGGTTTATCAAGCGTGGCTTCAACCAATTCCGACCGCTGCTCGCCCCATAAGGCGCGATTCGTCGCTGTTTCGTGAGTCGACCTTGCCGAATATGGTAACAAGTTGCGAAATCGAGTTCGAATAGCCGATGCGTCGTAATCCGGGCTCCTTGTTGCTCCGTTAGATTGAGGACCGTTACAAGTAAGTCTGTCACTTTGGCTCTGAGAATAGAAGGTAAAGATAATTCGATCCGAATGGAGATTTTCATAAAACCAGAACGTATATCGGTTAGCAAAAATAGGCTCTTTTCTGCTGCTTTTTGTCAAAATTTCTGGTGACATCAGCCTCTTGTTACCCTGATAATAGAGGCTATAGACACGGGAATTTTGTGCGCTAAGAATAGGAGTGTTGCACCGATGATGCACCCGCATACTGAACTTCGATATATTGATGACAAAATGGGCTATGGCGTATTTGCCACCAAATTCATTCCAAAAGGCACGTTAACGTGGGCGTTGGACGATCTGGATCAGGTGCTGTCGCCAGATACCGTGCATGCGTTGGAGGATGATCGGAAGAAGCCGGTGTTGAAATATTCGTACCGCAACCAGCTTGGGGAGTATATTCTGTGCTGGGACATCGGGAGGTACGTCAATCACAGCTTCCATGCCAACTGCATGGGGACGGCCTTTGAAGTTGAAATCGCGGTCCGGGACATCTATCCGGGCGAGCAGCTGACCGACGATTACGGTACGCTGAACGTCGATGAGCCGTTCGAATGCTTCCCGGAGGATGGGACCGATCGGGTGTGGGTCATGCCGGGCGATCTGCTCAAATATGCGGATCAGTGGGATGCGCAGGCGCTGGACGCATTCCGTCACTATAACGAGGTCGAGCAGCCGCTCGCCCATCTGATTCGGCCGGAGTTCCGCGAGAAGGTCGCGGTGGCCGCCAATGAACATCGGCTGCTCGATTCGATTCGATCGCTTTATTACAATCGGGAAGCCATCAGCGCAAGCAAGTGAGGCGCTCGCTGCATCAGCTCCTGGAAAAATTCACGCTGCAGGGAGATAAAGACCACCGGTGTCAGCGTTCGAATGGTGGCGGTGCGCGGGATGTTCTTGATCAGGGCCACTTCGCCGAGGAAGTCGCCGTCGGACAATACGGCCACCTGCTGATTCTCGCCCTGCGCATCCTTTTTTAATACCTCCACCTTGCCCCGGACGATAACGTAAAACTTGTCGCCGGGGTCTCCTTCATAGATGACCGTTCGTTCCTTCGCATACGATTCCGTGACGAAATACCGGGAGATTTCCGCAAGCAGCGGCAGGTCTAACCCCTCGAAGATCGGGAACATCCGCAGCCGTTCCGCCTTCACCTCGACATGGAACCCATCCTCGCTGATCTCAAAGCCAGACTGTTTGTTCCAGGACTGCTTATACCGTCCCTCCGGCAGCTGCAGCAATTCCTGATGCGTGCCCTGTTCAGCGATTTGCCCTTGGTGCAGCACATAGATGCAATCCGCATGCTCGGCAGAAGCGAGCCGATGCGTGACCGAGATAACGGTCCGCGATGCGGCTATCTGCGCCAGCGTTCGGTTAATGGCAGCCTCGGTTGCCGGATCGAGTGCGGAGGTTGCCTCATCGAGAATGAGGATAGCGGGATCGCGCAGGATCGCTCTTGCGATCGCGACGCGCTGCCGCTGACCGCCGGACAGCCGGCTGCCCCGTTCCCCGACATCCGTGTCGTATCCGTCAGGCTGACTCACGATGAAATCATGAATCTCCGCGTTTCTGGCAGCCTGCTCCACTTCGGCGTCGGAAGCATCCGGCTTGCCAAGCCGAATATTCTCGAGGATCGATCCGCGGAACAGGAAGCTCTCCTGGAAGACGATCCCCGTCTGCGCACGAAGCGACTGCAGGTTGACGCTGCGGATGTCGACGCCGTCGAACAGCACGGCCCCTTGCTGAGGGTCATAGAAGCGCATGAGCAGGTTAATGATCGTGCTTTTGCCCGAGCCGCTTGCGCCAACGAAGGCCGCATAGGTTTGTTTCGGTATCGTCAGGCTGACGCCGCGTAGGCTCGCATGCTCCGGCGTGTAGCCGAAGGTGACGTTCGCGAAGGCAATGCCGCCTGTCAGCGACGCAAGGAGAGGCCCTTCCTCATTGGCTGCCACGGACGGATTCTCCTCCATCACTTCCTGCACGCGCTCCATTCCGGAAACGGCTTCAATCAGCATCGGCGCAAGCCATGTTAGAGCGGCTACCAAATAGCTGAGCGAAATCAGAATGGTGCTGAAGGCGAGCAGCGAGCCGATCGACAAGACGCCGTTGTAGGCCAGCAACGAACCGACCCCGATCGTCGCCAAATTCAGGAACATCGTGCCCATATTGGTCGTCCGGTCGATCAGAAAGCTGAGGAAGCTTGCGTTCGCCGATTTGTCCGCATAGGCATTCATTCGATCATGGAAGCGCCGGATGAACAACGTCTGCAGCCCGAACGCCTTAATGACCGGCTGCGCGCCGGTATTCTCCTGAATGGTGCTAGTCAGCTCAGCCTGCTCTTCCTTCCAATCGTGGCTGGCGTCCAGCGCCTTCTTGCCGAACAGCTTCGGCCCGATCAGGCAGAGCGGAAGACCGACAACGGCGAGCAGTGCAAGCTGCCATTGGAGCGCGAATAGCACGATCAGATTGAGCACTAACCCGAATAATGACAAGAGCGCATACGGGATCAATTTGAGGAACGCGTCGATGGAGATGAGGTCGCTGTTGAAGCGGGCGACGATATCGCCGCCGCTTGTCCGGTGGTAGAAATCCGCCGACAAGGTTTGCAGTTTGCCGAACAGCCGCTTGTATTCTTCTGCCATCATCCGCGCACTGAGGCCGGCGAACATCCGATCCCGCCATAGGCCGATCATGACGGTAGCCAGGGCACCGGATCCCATGAGGATCAGAATGAGGATGAGCCGCTCGTAATTCTTCGGTACGATGGCCAGATCGATAATGAACTTGAAACTGAGCGGCATAAAAGTTTCGAAGGCCAACTCGACAAGCAGGGCTGCAACGAGAAGCAGCGTTCGGCCTTTATGACGCCAGAATGCAGAAGCGAGAAATGTGAAAAAAGTCAGCATGCACGTAAATCCTCCTAAGACAGCCGATACACGGCAGATGCTATCCATTCTAGCGAAAAGCACTGATTCTGCCCAGCATAATCCATTAGGCGAGGGTCAAATTGACTACGACTGGAAGTATACGTATGGCAGGGTAAGGCTCTTTATATTTCTATGCTTTTTCGCGATACATAACGTATCTGATTTTTAACCATTCAACTCTGCAATTTACATGGGCAAGCGTCAATGCGGGGGAGTAAGATTTAATTATGAAAGCGATTCCACGAACAAAGATTCTGCCCGCCATTCCTGCCTCACAAGCCAATCGGCATTCGTAAGCATTCCCATGCGTCTCCCTGTTGTCACCATCCAAGGATGAAAGCGAGGCAACTCCCACACTTATGAAGAAAAAAACCAAAAAAGCGCTGGTCACGATGCTCAGCGCAGCGATGATCTCCACGACGGTGATCCCGTCCGCTGTTCCATACGCATCGGCCGATACGCCGCAACTCATCAAGAAATTCGACTTCGGCACGAAGACAAGTCCCGTGATGGAAGGCTATATCGGCGTCCACGACTCGCTGCTTTATACAGCCGATCTCGGTTACGGTCTCGAAGCCTCCGTCGTATCCCGTCTGCGCAGCGGCGGGGACGATGCGACGAACGATTTTATCCTGGGCACCGCTTATGTGTTCAAGGTGGATCTGCCTAATGGCGAATACGATGTGACGGTCTACTCCGGCGATCTCCTTACCGGTACTTCGACGACCAAGACCACGATCGCGTTGGAAGGCGAGACCAAAGGGACGGTCTCCTCCCGTCAAGCGATCACCCAGGCAACGTATCGGGCCGTGGTGACGGATGGGCAGCTGACCGTGAATGTATCGGGTACGGGAGCAGGCGGTTACTTGAATGCGCTCGTAATCGAGCAGGTTGTCCAGAAGGCGCCTGCGACACCGACAGGTCTTGCCGTCACTAGCATCCAAGCAGGTGCCGCAACCAGCAGCGTCGCTCTCCAATGGGATAGCGTAGCGGAGGCAGCTTCCTACAATGTGTATCGCAAAGAAGCCGGTGCTGAGTCTTTCACAAAGCTCGGTTCCGTAACGAATGCGGCAGCGTACACGGATACGACAGTCGCGGTCGGCAATACGTACGAGTACCAGGTCACAGCCGTTGGTGCTTCAAGCCTCGAGTCGGCGCCGAGCGGCTCGGTTTCCGCCGAAGTGAAACTTCCGGAGATCGCCCCGGTAGCTCCCATCAACCTCGCCGCCACATCCGTCACGGATGCAGGCATTCAGCTTAGCTGGAGCGCCGCTGAATATGCGACCTCTTACACGATCTATCGCTCGGATGCCGCTGAGGGTACATACACCGAGATTGGCACCAATACTTCCCCAACGTACACCGACAGTTCTGCGGATACATCCAAGGTATGGCACTACAAGGTCAAAGCCGCGAACGCCCATGGCACATCCGATTATTCTGCGGCAGCGGCAAGTTCCATCTACACGCCGCCAGCCGAACTGCCTGAAGGCGCGATTAAGCTTGATTTTGGCTCAGGAGCGGTCGCTGACGGATATATCGGCGTGGCGGCATCCACGGCATACACGCCGTCGCTGCACTATGGCTTTGCCGATCCATCGAAGGTAACCGCAGAGGATCGCGGCACAGGCGATGCGATCAAGTCCGATTTCGTCTCCCCGCAGGATACGTCGTTCCACATCGATCTCCCGAACGGCGATTACAAGGTGGAACTTGTAGCCGGCGATGCCGCCGACGCTTCCGAGATCGCGATCAAAGCGGAGACGATTCAGAAAGTGCAGACGACGAGCAAGGTAGCCGGCGAATACCTCGAGATGGAGTTCAAGATTGCGCTAGTGGACGGCCAACTCAATCTGGACTTCGCGGGCGCAGCGCCGAAACTGAACGCGCTCATTATTACGAAGCTGGATGAACGGACGGCGGGCCAAGAGCCGAATGTGTATATCGCAGGCGACTCCACGGTGCAGACGTACGATCCGTACTGGGAGCCGGAAGCGGGTTGGGGCCAAATGCTACCTCGGTTCTTCAACGACGACGTGACGTTCACGAACAAAGCGATCGGCGGCCGCAGTTCCAAATCGTTCATCGTCGAAGGGCGGCTCGACGAGATTCTGCTCGCGATCAAGCCGGGCGATTATTTCCTCATCCAATTCGGCCATAACGATGCGACGATCAGCGTGCCGGAGCGCTATGCGTCCGTGCCGGATTACAAGAACTATCTCAAAACCTATGTCAACGGCGCTCGCCAGCGCGGAGCGACGCCGATTCTGGTGACGCCGATGGGCCGCCGCGATTTTAACGAGACGACGGGCAAATTCAATGTCAGCTTCCCTGAGTACGTAGCGGGCATGAAGGAAGTGGCGGAGGAGCTGAACGTGCCGCTCGTTGACTTAAGCACGCTTAGCGTCGCGTATTACGATTCGATCGGTCCTGCCGCTTCCTTGTCGGTATTCCTGCACGTGGAACCGGGCATCTACGGCGCATTCCCGAACGGTTCCGCCGACAACACCCACTTCCAGGAGTATGGCGCGATTCAGCTGGCGAGATTGCTCTCCGGCGGAATTCAAGAATTGGATCTGCCGCTCGCCGATTACGTCCAAGACATCGAGCCGCCGGCTGAAGTACCGGCGAAGCCGACGGGCGTTATTGCCGGCAGCATCAGTAATGCAGGCGCGGTGCTGAAGTGGAACGAAGTCGAGCAGACGGATATTTACAAAATCTATCGCAAGCTCGCTTCGGATACGGAATACACGATGGTAGGGACAGCTACCGTACCGACGATCACCCTTGGCGGGATGTCGGAAGGGCAGACATATAACGTCTATGTGACGGCCGTGAACGGCAAAGGCGAATCCGCCGCTTCCGAACCGGTGACGATCACAACGAAAGCCGCCGCTTACCGCTACGACATGGGGGCCGCGACGAGCCCTGTCATGGCAGGCTATACGCCGGTAACGCTGGACACGCTGTATACCCGGGAGCTCGGTTACGGATTGACGATGAACGCGGGCATGATTACGCGCGACCGGGGGACGAGCGCAGCGGAGAACAATGACCTCATCCGCGACTGGCTCGGCTATTTCAACAACACATGGGAATTCAAGGTCGATCTCCCGAACGGCGCCTATGCGGTCAAAGCGTATGTCGGCGATCTGCTCGGCTCGGCCAGAACGACCATTGCCATCGAAGGCAAAGATTTCGGCACGGTATCCGCAGCCAAGAACAGCGTCGCCGAGAAGGTCATCAGCGAAGTGCAGGTAAGGGACGGCCAGATGAACATGGTGTTCGGAGGCTCTACCGGCATCATCAACGGCATCGAGATTACGCCGATCCTGCAATCGCCGACGGACGTGAGACTCGACAACCTCCAATTGGATCAAGACCCGCCGCTCGTGACGCTGTCCTGGAAAGGGCCGGCGGACGCGGAATCGTACAACGTGTATCGGACATCCGAGGTGAGCAGCACGCCTGAACTGCTCGGTATGGTGAATACAACGGCGTTCACTGACATCACGGCAGACCTGGGCATGAGTTACACGTACACGGTCACTTCGCTCGACAGCGCGGGCTTTGAGACGGTACCGTCGAATCCGCTGCAAGTGTCGACGATCGATCCTGAGCAGCAGCGGCCTGCCGTACCGACAGGTCTTGCGCAGACGGCGATTCACAAGAACGACGTCAGCTTCTCCTGGAACAAAATCGACAATGCGATCACGTATGCGGTTTTCCGTGCATCCAAGGCGGACGGCACCTACTCGCTCATCGGCAAAACAAGAGATACGTCTTTCACGGACACAACGGTACTAACGACGGTTCCGTACTACTACAAGGTAGCGGCGATCAACGCAGGCGGCGTCTCCGAGCTGTCGCAAGCGCTGGCAACCGAAGCGGTTACGCAGCTGTACCGCCAAATGGAATATCTCGACCGCGCGCCAGTCGCCGTGAAACGCGAAGATGGCGTCTATATCGGATGGAAGCTGCTCGGCACCGATTCCGAGGCGATCGCATTCAACGTTTATCGGGATGGCGTGAAGCTGAATGACGCTCCGATTACAGACAGCACGAATTTCCTAGATGAAGCAGGCACGGCAACGAGCAAGTATCAAATCATCTCCGTTCTCAGCGGCGCAGAACAGGCGGCCACGAAGCAGTTCGCGGCATGGGAGCAGAACTACTTGTCCATCCCGCTGCAAAAGCCGGCTGACGACTACACGAAGGACGGCCAGCCGTACTCGTACGTCGCAGGCGATGCGAGCGTAGGCGATCTGGACGGCGACGGCACGTACGAGATCGTGCAGATGTGGTCGCCGACGAACCAGAAGGACAATTCGCAGGCCGGCATCACGGGCATCGTCTATTTGGATGCTTACCGAATGGACGGCACGCGGCTGTGGCGCATCAACCTCGGCCCGAACATCCGGGCAGGCGCGCACTACTCGCCGTTCATGGTCTATGACCTCGATGGCGACGGCAAAGCCGAAGTTACGCTGAAGACGGCGGACGGCACCGTTGACGGCCAAGGCACGGTCATTGGCGACGCAACGGCGGACTACCGCAACAGCACGGGCTATGTGCTGCTCGGCAACGAATACTTGACCGTATTCAACGGTCTGACCGGCGCGGCGATCGATACGGTGAATTATGACCCGCCGCGCGGCGACGTCAGCTCGTGGGGCGATGCCTACGGCAACCGGGTCGACCGGTTCTTGGCTTCCGTCGCTTACTTGGACGGCGAGCACCCGAGTTTGGTTTTCTCCCGCGGGTACTACACACGCACCGTTATCGCTGCGTACGACCTCAAGGACGGCAAGCTGACGAAACGGTGGAAATTCGATTCCAATGACGAAGCCTACGGCTCGGCCTACACGGCGCAGGGCAACCATAACATGTCCGTCGGCGACTATGACGGCGACGGCAAGGACGAGATCACGTTCGGCGCGATGGGCATCGACGATGACGGCAAGCCGCTCTACAATACCGGACTTGGACACGGCGACGCGCTCCATGTCGGCGACCTCGATCCGACCCGACCGGGCAAGGAAGTCTTCGACGTGCACGAGCATACGGATTCCCCGTACGGCATGGACTTCCGCGACGCGGCGACGGGCGAGATTCTGTGGGGCGTCCATACGGGCATCGATACTGGGCGCGGCATGTCGGCGGATATCGATCCGAACCATATCGGCGAAGAAGTATGGTCAGCCACGATCACGAACGAGCAGCATATTCCGATCACAGGCCTGTACAATGCCAGAGGCGAGCTGCTGAGCACGACCGTCCCATCCTCGACGAACTTCGGCATCTGGTGGGACGGTGATCTGCTGAGAGAACTGCTGGACGGCACGCGCATTGACAAATGGGACTACGTGAACACCACGACGAACACGGTGTTCAAGCCGGAAGGCGTCGCATCCAACAACTCGACCAAAGCGAACCCGAACCTGCAGGCAGACCTCTTCGGCGACTGGCGCGAGGAAGTGATCTGGCGCACGACGGACAGCACCGAGCTGCGAATCTATACGACGACGGATCTGACCGACTACCGGATTCACACGCTTATGCATGATCCGGACTACCGCCTGGCGGTCGCTTGGCAGAATTCCGGGTACAACCAGCCGCCGCATCCGAGCTTTTACTTAGGCGCAGGGATGACGGCACCGCCGGCTCCGCGCATTACGGTAGTGGGCGGACCAACGGGAACAGAAGACACGACGGCCCCGGTGCTCACTGGTCTGAACGATCGGCAGCTCCGTGAGAGCGATACCTTGAAGATTGAAGTGTCCGCCAGCGACGCCGAATCGGGCATCGAATCGCTGAGCATCACCTTGGACGGAACCCCCGTCGAGGTTGGCCAGGAGATTCCGCTCTCAGGCTTGAAGGGTACGCATACGTTAACGGCTACAGCTGTGAACAAGTCCGGACTGACCACAACCGGCAGCGCTACGATTCAAGTGTATGGCGCAGGCGAGTTATATGCGTCGATCTCGGGCAGCCCGGCGAACGTGCTTGGCGGCTCCGAGTTTGCGACGGACTACACGCTGCATAACATCGCAGATGGAATCTACGCCCAGGACATTACGGTAAGCTATGATGCGGATGCGATCGAATTCGTCGGGGCGGCTTCGCTCGTGGAAGGCTTCCAGTTGCTCACCGTTGACTCCGATACGCCGGGACGTATTCGTATCATAGCGGCCTCCCAAGGCGAGAGCAGCGCGATCGACGAAGATACGACGCTCATCAAGCTGAATTGGAAGGCGAAGGTATTGGCAGAGCCGGTATCGACCGCAATCTCCTTCGCTAACACGGCTTCCACGGGCACAGGGGCCGAATCGCAGGTAGCAGCTGCATCGGCAGGCATCCAGATCCAGCCGGGAGCGGACAAAACCGTGCTTGCATCGCTCCTCGCAAGCGCGCAAGAGCAATTCGACAAGGCGAAGATCGGCACGAAACCGGGCCAATATTCGCAGCAGGCCAAAGACGCGTTCGGCGCGGCGATTGCGCAGGCAGCGGCGATTGCCGAAGACGATTTCGCAACATCCGTTCAAGTCGCACAGGCGGTGGAAAGGCTGACAGCGGCGATGAACGCATTCGCGGCATCGGTCGTTGTCGCGCAGCCAGGCGATTCGAATCAAGACGGAGCTTACACGATCGGCGACCTCGGCATCGTCGCTGCCGCTTACGGCAAGACGAACGAAGATCCGCAGTGGATCGCCGTGTATCAGCATTACGATCTGGACCATGACAACGTCATTGATCTGGATGACCTTGTCATCGTGGCGCAGGGCATCCTCCAGACGCCATAGCATAGATATGCCAAGCTGCGCGGGCCGATCCCGCACAGCTTTTTTTGTCTAGACAGGATCGAACGGCCTGTCAGGATTGACTCTCATAACCTTCTTTGGCGATCTGTTTGACTGTAGTTAATCAGATGTGGTTGGAGCCATCCGCGATGTAGAGCATGGTGCTACAATAGGGCTGACACGAAGAGATGGTGAGGTAATCATTCTTCAAACATCGACAGTGAGAGGCACTAGACGTGTATTCAGCTAATCAACCTACCGCAATTGAAAGCGTTGTCTCACAAGGGGAAAGACAGCAAGGATGGTCAGCGCGAGACGGCTTAATCGAGAAATGACAGTCAAACTGAAGCAGCAGTTATGCATCAATATTGAAAACCTATATGAAGGGATGAGTGAGCATGGCCAATCCAGTGAAGCTTTCGATCTTTACCGTGGCAACGCCAGACGTAACGCCCGAGCAGCTATGCGAAGTTGCCGCAGCGGCTGGCATCGAAGGAATCGAGTGGAGATGTAAGGCAACGCCCGAAGCGCTGCGGCAGGAAAAACCTTCTTTCTGGGGCAATAATCGGTGTACGCTATCGCCGGATGCGGAAGAAGAGGAGATTGTCCGCTTCGAGCAGGCCGCCAAGCAGCATGGGATGCGGCCGATTGCGATCACCCCGTATTTGACCGTTGGCGATCTGGAGGCGACCGAGCAGGTATTCCGCTTGGCGCGGAGATTCGGCGCCTCGATGGTGCGGGTAGGCGTGCCGGGCTATAACCGGACTCGCAACTATAACGAATTGTTCGAGGAAGGCGTTCGCTACTTAGCAGAAGTGGAGTCGTTAGCGAAAGATTATAACGTCAAGGCCCTTGTCGAGACACACCATGTGACGATTGCGCCGAGTGCGGGACTTACGCACCGGTTGGTCAGCCGCTTTAATCCGGATCAGATCGGCGTGCTCTATGACCCGGGCAATATGGTGCACGAAGGATACGAGAATTACAGAATGGGTCTTGAGCTGCTCGGTCCGTATCTGGCTCATGTGCATGTGAAGAATGCAGGATGGTCGTTCGACCAAACGCATCCGAATGCGTCGCAGGCTGCTGGCGGTTCTGGGGCAGAGGCGAATAGCCTCGATCCAATCGCATTCCAGAGCAGTTGGCGTCCGATCGCAAGCGGCGTCGTGCCTTGGAAGCAGGTGCTGGCGGACTTGAAGGCTGTCGGTTATGACGGTTGGTTCGGCTTGGAGGACTTTAGCAGCGCCTACAGCACACCGGAAATGCTCAAAGTTTACGCAACGCAAATCGGCACATGGATGGAGGAGTTGAACGGATGACACAGGTACGTTACGGGATAATCGGTATCGGCAATATGGGCGCGGGCCATGCCCGCAGCTTCCAGGAGGGCAAAATTCAAGGCGGTGTTCTGACGGCGGTTTGCGATAGTATGGCGGCCAAGCGCGACTGTGCTCGCGAGCAGCTGAAGGATGTTCAGGTATTCGACAGCGCGGAGGCTCTGCTCGATTCGGGCCTCGTCGACGCAGTAATCGTCGCTACGCCGCATTTTGACCATCCGGGCGAAGCGATCCGCGCATTTGCCAAAGGCGTGCATGTTCTCATCGAGAAGCCGGCCGGCGTCTACGTGAAGCAAGTGCGCGAGATGAACGACGCGGCGGCGGGCAGCGGCAAGAAGTTCGGCATTATGTACAACCAGCGAACGAATCCGCTCTACCAGAAGCTACGCGATTTGATAGCCTCCGGTGAGCTCGGCGAAATTCGGCGCACGAATTGGCTCATTACGAACTGGTATCGTTCGCAGGCCTATTATGACTCCGGCTCCTGGCGCGCGACGTGGGGCGGCGAAGGTGGCGGCGTCCTCATCAACCAATGTCCGCATCAGCTCGATCTATGGCAATGGACGATCGGCATGATGCCGACGCGCATCCGCGCCTTCTGCCATTTCGGCAAGCACCGCGACATTGAGGTGGAGGACGACGTGACCGCCTATGCGGAATACGAGAATGGCGCGACGGGCGTATTCATTACGACGACCGGCGAAGCGCCGGGCACGAATCGGTTCGAGGTATCGGGCACGCGCGGCAAAATCGTCATCGAGGACGACCAGATGCAATTCTGGCGTCTTCGTGAGAGCGAGACAGACTTTAATGCGCGCAATAAGGAGCTGTTCGGCCGTCCGGAATGCTGGAAGGTCGACGTTCCGATTCATGGCCGCAATACGGACCATGTGGGCATTATTCAGAATTTCACCGAAGCGATCCTGCACGATAAGCCGCTGATTGCCCCTGGCGAAGAGGGCATCCATGGCCTGGCGATCTCGAATGCGATGCATCTGTCCACATGGCTGGACGGTTGGGTGGATCTGCCTCTGGATGAGTCGCTGCACGAGACGGAGCTGAATAAGCGAATTGCAGGCTCCAGGCTGAAGCTAACGAGCGTGGAGTCGAAGCCTGCTGATTTGACCGGTACCTTCTAGCGCGGCAAGGCCCATGTTTGCTCGAACTTAATGATTAATGGGAGGCACATCGATTATGACACAATCGTTCGGACGTTCCGACGGCATGAATTACGCGCCCGTATCGGTGAAGAAACCGGAAGCTGTATGCGGGCCGGGTGAGTTTGCTTTCGCGGCCATGTCGCTGGATCACGGGCATATTTACGGTCAATGCAACGGGCTTCTTGAAGCGGGCGGTACCCTTAGCTGGGTGTACGATCCCGATCCGGTCAAGGTCGCCAATTTCCTGAAAGCTTATCCGATGGCGCAGGCCGCGTCGTCGCCTGAAGTTATTCTTGAGGATCCGGCAGTGAAGCTCGTGACCGCCGCGGCGATTCCATCCGAACGTGCGGCGCTCGGCATGAAGGTCATGGACCATGGCAAAGACTATTTTACGGATAAGACGCCGTTCACGACGCTTGCCCAAGTGGAGGCTGCCCGCGCGAAGGCAGCGGAGACGGGACGCAAGTATATGGTGTATTACAGCGAACGGCTGCATGTGGAAAGCGCGGTCTATGCCGGCCGGCTCATTCAAGAAGGCGCGATCGGCAAAGTTGTGCAGGTGCTCGGCACCGGTCCGCATCGGCTCAATGCGCCGTCCCGACCGGACTGGTTCTTCCGCCATGAGCAGTACGGCGGCATTCTGTGCGACATCGGCAGCCATCAGATCGAGCAATTCCTGTTCTACGCGGGCTGCAAGGACGCCAAGGTGCTGCACAGCAAGGTCGGCAATTACCGCAATCCTGAATATCCGGAGCTGGAGGATTTCGGCGATGCCACGCTGCTTGGCGACAATGGGGCGACGAACTACTTCCGCGTCGACTGGCTGACGCCGGACGGCCTTGGCACCTGGGGGGACGGACGCACCGTCATTCTCGGCACGGACGGATACATCGAGCTGCGCAAATATATCGATATCGGCCGCGAACGTACCGGGAATCATGTTTACCTGGTCAACCATGAAGGCGAGCACCATATTCAGGTTGACGGCCAGATCGGCTATCCGTTCTTCGGCGAGCTCATCCGCGACTGCCTCGACCGTACCGAGCATGCGATGACGCAGGCGCATACGTTCAAGGCCGGCGAATTATGCGTGGCAGCCCAGGCAGCTGCGGTGAAGGTGCGATAGCAGCGAAGTTCCCGTATTATCCTGGATTGTGCAATCCGCTCTTTCTTCCTGTGCGAAGCGTGGTACAATGAAGCAAAGCAGGGACGAAAGCGCTTCCTATAGCGCCAGAGCACATTCAGGAGGGGACGTAAGCGTGAGAGCACCTGTATCCGTCCATCATATGCACTGGAATTCACCGATCGAGCTGTCCTACCGGAATGACTCCCCGATGCCCGGAGCGCAATTTCATTCTCATGCCTTTTACGAAATCTATTACTTTCAAGGCGGCGAATGTAACTATATCATTGGCGACAAGCTGATGGCGCTTAAACCGGGCGATCTGATTCTGATGCACGGCATGACCTTGCATTGTTCGAACCCGGCGCCGCATGTGCCCTATGTGCGCACCATCGTCCATTTTGATCAGGCTATGCTCGGTTCGTTGCTTCAGCCAGAGGTTGCCGCCAGTCTGCTGCGGCCCTTCGAGGAACTGCGCAACCTTCGTCTCTCCTTAGATGAAGAGCAGCAGTCGGAGCTTGAGCATATGCTGCAGCAGCTCGATCGGCTATATCGTGAGCGCAAGACCAAGAGCAGTAGTGCGGCAGTCGACCGTTTCCTATTTCGATTTCTCGAGCTGCTGGCGCTCATTAAGGATTGGTGCGCAGCCTATACCTCTTCCTATGAGCAGGAGCATAGCTCGCTGAAGGAACGGCATGTGCAAAGCGTCGTCTCCTACCTGGAGACGCATTACGCAGAGGATCTGACGCTCGGGACGATAGCGGACGCGCTCCATCTGACGAAGCCGTATCTATCAAATCTGTTCAAGGAAGTGACGGGAACGACCGTCTTCAAATATTTGTACAACCGGCGTCTGAACCAGGCCAAAATGTTGTTCCGCCTCGAGCCCCACATCGCGGTGTCGGACGTCAGCAAGGCGGTAGGCTTCCAGCATCTGGCTCACTTCAGCCGGCTGTTCAAGTCGGCGGTCGGCGAGAGCCCGGAGCAGTACCGCCGCAGAATGGCGGCCGACGCTGCTATGACGTTCAAGACCCGGGGCATGTAACTACTAATTTAGCGCATGGCCTGAACGAATCGAATAGGCAGGATTGCATCCAAGAGCGGTAAACAGCCGCTCTTTTTGCTTTGCTGGCGCCTCCGCGCCATTTGCTTCGAAAATCTTTTTTTGGCCCCGGTGAACAAATTCGTATAATCAAGCGTCCTATTGCCAAGAACAACTTCTTTGGCGGAGATTCCAGAAATGAGGTGCTGCATTGGACACGGCTGCAAGGCTTCCAAGCGATGAGACGCAGATCAAGCTGGCCGTTCGTGGCGATGAACAGGCGCTGGCTGGCCTGCTGAGGGATAACTATACGATCTTGTACCGTTATTTGCTCAAGGTGACGATGCACAAAGCGATGGCGGAGGATTTGGTGCAAGAAACCATGCTCAGAGCCATCGAACGCATCGGTACTTTTAAAGGGAAATCGAAATTCTCGACCTGGCTGATTACGATCGCCACGCGGCTGTATATGGATCAGATGCGGCAAGAAGAGCGGGCGCGCAAATGGCAAACGGGGGAGCAGGCGCTGCAGGCCATCCGCTTCGAAGCGGCCATGCGTCAGGACGAGTGGCCGGAGACTCTCGATGCGCTGGGTAAGCTTAGTTACGAGATTCGCGTGACGATTCTGCTCAAGCATTATTACGGCTATGAATATGAGGAAATTGCCGCACTGCTCGATATCCCGGTAGGAACGGTCAAGTCACGTCTTCATAACGGATTGAAGCAATTGCGAAAGGAGCTGGAACGGTGAAGGACTATCGGAAGAACGAACGCCGAGCCGAACGTACTGCAGCTGAAGGTAAGCAATCCGAGCAAGAGCGGGCCGTCGATGAGGAGCTCGCGTCTTTACTCCGCGGGCCGTTAGCCCAGTGGGAGGAGCAGATCCAGCCGGAGGTCCCTGCGCTTGCCGATCTCGCTCAGCTCGTAAGTTCGCATCGGAGTCAGCAGCGCGTTCGTTTATGGCGCGACCTGCTCATCCTGTGGGTTATCGGAGGAATCGTGATCGCCTGCTTGCTTCTATTGCTCGAACAAAATGTGGTCTGGTTCGCCATCGTGCAAGCCATAGTATTGGTAGGCGCTGTCTTGTTCGGAGTACGCTTCGGAGGACGGGAACGGGAGGTGAGGGAATGAACGAGTTGAATCATCTAAGTCAAGGCGAGATATGGGTGCTTGCGTTAGTCGTGATCCTGCTCATTTGCCAGTCGACCTGGCTGTTTATCGATGCCCGCAAACATAGCCGCTTTCCATGGTTCTGGGGGCTATGGGGGCTGATCCAATCCCCGATGCCGCTATTATTCTATTGGCTTATCGTGCGCCGCGGCTTGCGAAAGCCGCAAGTATAGATAGAGAGGCAATGATGGCCCGCTGCCTGCCAACGTATAAACATTCATTTTTCTGATCGGAAAATAGGGTAATTTCCTATCGGAATTGGACTTCCCTCTTCTTTTCTAGTAGGATAGAATAATAGAAACGGGAAGTAGAGGCAGGGGTGGATATATGCTCAAGCTGGGGCAGAAGGTTGTCATTGTTTCCGACCTATTCGAACAGAATCTCCCGATTGGGGACTATGGATATATTATTGCTTTCGACCGCAACGCGGATAATGCGTTCGATTATGTCATTCGCGTGCCGAAGGTGAACCGCAACTTCTATGTGCCGGCCGAGGATGTCGAGCTGGAAGAAGTGCTGCTGGCGATAGAAGCCGACCGGATCGAACGCGAAGCGCTGATCGATTTCGCGCTGGCGACGCACAATGAGGAGCTGTTCAAGCGGATTATGAACGGCGGCGAAGTGGTGGAAGAAGCAGAGGGCAGCGAGAATGAGGTGCAGACGAGGGAAGATTTCATTCGTCAGATCCATTTGAAGGCCTGGATTTAAGCGATAGCACTGGCGGATATAGAAGAAGAGAGCTCTCGAAGTTGAGGGCTCTCTTTCTTTTTCATCCAAATGAATTATGCGCTTGTTGATGTGGAATCAGTCGTAGTGTTCGTCTCGCTGGTTTCAGCATCCTTCATGCCTTTACCGCCATGACGGCCGCCACCGAAGCCTTTGCCACCGAACTCGCCGTTAACGATCTTCTCGGCCTGTTCGGTCGATGTCGCTTTTTGATCAGTCGCCTGTGCTTCCGTAAGCTTGCCGTCTGTTACCGCTTGATCGATTTGTGCATTGATGGCGCTTGCGATTGCCGTCACGACGGTATTGACGTCTACGCTTTTATCGCTGGCGACGTCTGCGATTGTTTTACCTGCGGTGAGCTCGGTTTTCAGCTCATCTTCGGTGAGTCCGAGTGTAGTGGCTGCCGTGCTCAAGTATTTTGAGCCGCCGAACCCGAATCCGCCTTTTGCCCTTTCAGCTTTTTGCTCTTGCTTTGTGCTGATGTAGCTATCGAGATTTGTAGTGAAATTTTCCTTCTCTTCGGCCTGCTTCGCTTCGAAAGCAGTAGTGAGCGCGGCTTTCAGCTGTTCTTCTGTTACGCCTTGCGCCGTTGCCACTTCGACCAGCGTGCTGCCAGCAGCAAGCTTCTCTTGGAGCGCTGCGCGGTCAAGGTTCAGTAAGGTAAGAACGTCATCGTTAATGTATTGTCCACCGAATCCGCCTTTGCCACCGAATCCGCCGCGGCCTTCATGACCGGCTGGCTTCGTTCCATCTTGAGTTGTCGTTACGGAAGTCGTGCTGTCTGTCGTTGTACTTGTAGCTGCGTATGCGCTAAGCGGAATCATGACCGCCAGAGCTGCTGTAATACCGACTGTTTTCAATACTTTGTTCATATGATTTTCCTCCTTGGATAGATGGATTGGTTTGATCGGATACAAGGACCGATCAGCATTCCATGCTAGTTATTCGACTGGTTTGTCCTTACAAGAAAGATTATGGCCCGCCTACCTTAAGCGGACCTGAAACCAACCTAAAAGGAAGTTGAAGGGAAACTGAACGTTTGCTGAGAGCTGTCTAGCCTTATGCGCTCGATTCTTATATCTTTCTGCCGCAATTGCAGATTGCTGATCGATCGGTAACGGCCGTATTCTTTTCTTGACCGCTTCTACGTCAGACAAAAGGGAGTTCGAAATACGATGGATGAATGGACATGGATGCTGCTTAGCTGCGTCGTTATCTTTGCGGCAGGTGTGGCGCAAGGATTAACGAGCTTCGGCTTTGCGCTTATCGCGATGCCGCTGCTTGCGCAGACGCTAGGCCTGCAGCATGCAGTTGCGGTTGTTGTTTTGCTAAGTCTGCTGACGAATATCTCCGTGCTTGCTCCGATTTGGCGACATGTTAATATGCGGGGCATGTGGCCGCTCATCGCAGCGAGTCTGCTTGCCGCGCCGCTAGGAACTTGGCTGCTCCTGGCAGCACCGGCAATCGTGCTGAAGTCGGCCGCAGGTTTGTTGGTTGCGGGGTTCGCGCTGCTGCAGCTGCGCGGGATTGCTATTCCGGTTCATAACGAGCGGTTGTCCTACCCGCTGGCTGGTGCGCTCAGTGGTCTATTGAATGGAAGTATCTCGTTCAGCGGTCCGCCGGTCGCGTTGTTTTTGGCAGCGAGAGGGATGGAGAAGCACCGGTTCCGGGCGAATCTGACGCTGTTCGCGCTCGTTCTCAATATCGCGACGTTGGCGTTGTTTGTGAGCCAGGACCTTTTTGCGCAAGAGGAACTACAGCATGTTGCGGCGTTGCTGCCTGCCATGCTCCTCGGGGTAGCGGCAGGAATATTGCTAGCGAAGCGGGTGGACGAGAACCGGTTCAAACGGCTGATCCTGCTCTTTTTAACCGTCTCGGGCCTTTGGACGTTTCTATCGGCGATCGGGCTGTCGACTTAACCCGTATTCTCATTGAATTCGTCCATATTGTTACGCTATACTATGAAGAATGCGAGCATAGAGCTTGGAAAGGGAGGGGTATTTGCCCATGAGCATCACGCTTAAAGACGTCGAGCATGTAGCCAAGCTGGCACGGCTTACGCTGACAGAGCAAGAGAAAGAGCAATTTACCGGACAGCTGAATGCGATTTTGAAATATGCGGAGAAGCTTAATGAGCTGAATACCGACGATGTAGAACCGACCAGCCACGTGCTGCCGGTTACGAATGTCATGCGCGACGACGTCGTGCGCGAATCGGTACCGGTCGAGACGGCGCTGAAGAATGCGCCGGACGATGAGGACGGCCAGTTCAAGGTTCCGGCGGTATTGGAGTAGAAGATCGGCAATGCAAAGGCTTGCGAGCTTCGCTTGGATGGAAGCTCGTTCGAATGTTGAAGGGAGGAACGACTGTTGGCTTTATTTGATCTGCGCCTGCAAGACGTACATAACAAGCTGGTCGGCAAGGAGCTGACCGTAGCGGACTTGGTAGAGGCCTCATACACCCGTATTGGACAAACCGATGAAGCGGTTCAAGCTTTCCTTACATTAAATGAAGAGGGAGCCCGCCAAGCTGCATCCGAGCTGGACAAGCAGCTGCAAGAGGGCGGCGAACGCGGCCTTCTGTTTGGTTTGCCTGCGGGAATCAAGGACAATATCGTTACGGAAAAGCTGCTCACGACGTGTGCCAGCCAGTTTTTGCGTAACTACGATCCGATTTACGATGCGACGGTTGTGAAGAAGTTGAAAGCTGCCCAGTCGGTCACGATCGGGAAACTGAACATGGACGAATTCGCGATGGGCGGTTCGAACGAGAACTCGAGCTTCTCGCCAGTTCGCAACCCATGGAACACGGAATATGTTCCGGGCGGTTCCAGCGGCGGTTCGGCAGCATCCGTTGCCGCAGGGCAAGTCTACTTCTCGCTGGGTTCCGACACGGGCGGTTCGATCCGTCAGCCGGCGGCTTATTGCGGCGTCGTAGGCCTTAAGCCGACGTACGGCCTCGTATCGCGGTTCGGTCTCGTCGCGTTTGCTTCGTCGCTGGACCAGATCGGTCCGATCACGAAGAACGTGGAAGACTCCGCATACGTGCTGCAAGCAATCGCGGGCTATGACAACATGGATTCGACTTCGGCGAATGTCGAGATTCCCGATTACACAAGCGCCTTGACAGGCGATGTCAAAGGGCTCCGGATCGGCGTGCCGAAGGAATACATCGGCGAAGGCATCGATCCGAAGGTCAAAGAAGCGGTTCTGGCCGCGCTTAAAGTGTACGAGAGCCTTGGCGCAACGTGGGAGGAAGTGTCCCTGCCGCATACGGAATATGCGGTTGCGACGTACTATCTGCTCGCTTCGTCCGAAGCTTCGTCGAACTTGGCCCGCTTTGACGGCGTGCGTTACGGCGTGCGCGCCGACAATCCGGACAACCTAATCGACCTGTATCACAAATCGAGAAGCCAAGGCTTCGGCTCCGAAGTCAAACGCCGGATCATGCTAGGCACGTACGCGTTGAGCTCCGGTTATTACGATGCCTACTATTTGAAGGCACAGAAGGTCCGCACGCTGATCAAACAAGATTTCGACCAAGTGTTCGAGAACTACGATCTGATCATCGGACCGACGGCCCCGACGCCGGCATTCAAGCTCGGCGCGCAAGTTAACGACCCGCTGACGATGTACCTGAACGACATCGTGACGATTCCGGTCAGCCTTGCGGGCGTACCCGCAATCAGCGTTCCTTGCGGATTCGCCGACGGCTTGCCGATCGGCCTGCAGATTATCGGCAAAGCATTCGATGAACGGACTGTGCTGCGTGCGGCCCACGCCTACGAGCAGCATACCGATTTCCATAAACAACGCCCGCAGCTGTAAGCGTGCGTTTGTCGCAAGAGGCGCACTTTTGAGGATGGAGGGCTATAAGCGATGTTTGAAGCGAATCAATACGAAACGGTAATCGGGCTTGAAG
This sequence comes from Paenibacillus phyllosphaerae, assembly GCF_014192105.1. Taxonomy (GTDB): domain Bacteria; phylum Bacillota; class Bacilli; order Paenibacillales; family Paenibacillaceae; genus Paenibacillus_Z; species Paenibacillus_Z phyllosphaerae. The sequence goes on from NZ_JACHXK010000010.1 coordinate 225,834, forward strand.
TGCACGTTGAGCTCCACACGAAAACGAAAATTTTCTGCGGCTGCTCGACTTCCTTCGGTGCCCCGCCGAATACACATACCTGTCCGATCTGCCTAGGTCACCCTGGCGTCCTGCCCGTGCTGAACAAGCAAGCGGTGGAGTATGCGATGAAAGCGGCCATGGCGCTGAACTGTACCATTGCGGATGTAAGCAAATTTGACCGCAAAAACTATTTCTACCCGGATTCCCCGAAAGCGTACCAAATCTCGCAGTACGATCAGCCGATCGGCGAGAATGGCTGGATTGATATTGAAGTGAACGGCCAGACGAAGCGGATCGGCATTACCCGTCTTCACCTGGAAGAGGATGCAGGTAAACTGTCCCATGTGGACGGCGGCTATGCTTCCTTGGTGGACTTCAACCGTGTCGGCACGCCGCTCGTCGAGATCGTCTCCGAGCCGGATCTGCGCACGCCTGAAGAAGCGAAGGCCTATCTGGAGAAGCTGCGCGCGATCATGCTGTACTGCGATGTTTCCGACGTGAAGATGGAAGAGGGCTCGATGCGCTGCGACGCGAACGTCAGCCTGCGTCCTTACGGGCAGGAGAAATTCGGCATCCGTGCCGAACTGAAGAACATGAACTCCTTCAGAGGGGTCGTTCGGGGTCTCGAGTACGAGCAGATGCGCCAAGCCGATATTCTGGACGGCGGCGGCGTGGTCGTGCAGGAGACGCGCCGTTGGGACGAGTCCCAAGGCAAGACCTTCTCCATGCGCGGCAAGGAAGAAGCGCATGATTATCGTTACTTCCCGGATCCGGACCTCGTCCGCATGCATATCGACGAAGCGTGGAAGGACCGTGTCCGTTCCTCCATTCCAGAACTTCCGGATGCGCGCAAAGCTCGTTACACGAGCGAGTTTGGATTGCCTTCCTATGATGCGGATGTCATTACGGCGTCCAAGCAGCTGGCTGACTTCTTCGAGGAAAGCCTGCAGTATACGAAGGATGCCAAGCAAGTGTCCAACTGGATTATGGGCGAGCTCCTGGGCTACCTGAACTCTTACAACATGGAACTCAAGGACGTGAAGATCACCAGCCAAGGGTTGGGCGAGATGATCGGCTTGCTCGAGAAAGGGACGATCAACGGCAAAATCGCGAAGACGGTGTTCAAGGACATGCTCGTCTCCGGCAAATTGCCGCAACAGATCGTCGAAGAGCAAGGGCTTGTGCAGATTAGCGACGAAGGTGCGATTGCTTCCATCGTGGATGAGATCGTGTCGGCTAACCCGCAATCCGTTGCCGACTTTAAGGCCGGCAAGGACAAAGCGATCGGCTTCCTCGTCGGTCAAGTCATGAAGGCATCCAAGGGCAAGGCGAACCCGGCGCTTGCCAACAAGCTGCTGCTTGAGCGTTTGAATCAGTAGCATAATTTTCACAGAGCCTGTCTGCCTTAGTGCGGACAGGCTTTTTGTCTTATTTCATTACACGTATTTCTCCGGATTAGAGAAGGGAACTCGCTCTGCCACTCGAAGCCGATCGTCGTTTCAGCGCGGGCGCCTCAACCTTTTAACCCGCAATATGCTACAATAATGTCAACTTCATGAGGACTTCGTGTAGCTTGGCAGGCATAAGGGTAGATAGGTGTAGGAAAGGAGGCGGTGCCATGCATCGACCGGGTAAGCCTCGAACGTGGCTGGCGACGCTGCTTGCGTTCGTCATCCCTGGAGCGGGACATATGATACTGGGGTTGCCGATGAAAGGGTTGATCTTGCTCGCCGGCCTCCTGCTGGATTTGATTGCGATGATTTATTTTGCCGGTTCCGGAGGGGGCGAATATGCGCTCCTGCTCATTTATTTGGGTCTGGCGATTCCGGTATTCTGGTTCTATAGCGTTTTCGATACGCTTCAGCAAGCCGCGCGTATGAAAGAGGAGCAGGGCGAGGCCGAAGAGCGGGATACGGCATCGGAACGGACAGCGCATGCGCTCGGGGGGCTGAGCGTCGTTGTGCTTGGGCTTGCGATGCTCGTTTTGCTGCAATCGCCGCTCTGGCTCAGTCCGGCGATCGGCGAGATCGGAACGTACGCGCCAGGAGCGTTTCTAATGATCGCTGCATGGCTGCTTGTTGCTAATCGGGGGAGGAATTCAATGTTTCGCATGGGAAGAGTAACCGCTGCGGTTGTGATGCTTACGGTAGGCGGTTTGCTGCTGTGGGATCAACTGCAGGAACGGAACGATATTGCGCTTCTTGGCCAATGGTGGCCGGCTATCTTTATTCTGCTTGGCTTGGAAGTGGTAGTGCTCAGTCTAATCTACCGCAAGAGCAAGAAGCGGCTTTCGTTCGACGTTGGCGGCAGCTTCCTCGCCGTACTTGTCGCGATCACGGCATTCTCGGTGACGCAATACTCGACGATGCCGTTCCGATGGCTCGATCAATGGAAGGTGAATCTCGGCGGCATAAGCGGTTATTCCGATGAAAAAGGCTTTCAATATACCAATGAACCCTTATCCGTTGCGGTTCCGGAAGACTTGGAGTCCTTGTCGATTCATAACCCGAATGGCACGGTTATTGTGCGAACCGGCGATGTTCCTGATATGCGCATTGAATCGGTCACCTGGATTGACAGCGAAGATCAACAGGAAGCGGACGACACGGCAGCGGAATCGAAGATTGAAATTAACGGTACGGGAGAAATAACGATCGAAACAAAGGCCAAGGTTTACGGGACGAATGGAAGCCGTGTCCCTCGCATGAATTTAACAGTGACGATACCGCAAGACTCCGTGCTCGCAAAGGCGCTTGAGGCGGATTCGAATCAATCGACTGAAACTTTACCAGGCGCAGACTCGTTAGAAGGGGTAGGAACTGCAGAAGAAGCGCTGACGGGTGATGAATCTGCCTTGGGAACCCCCTCTCAAGTAGCGGAAGAAGAGCCGGAATATGCGGCTTCGATGTCTATTCAAGTCGACAATGGTACGATTGACGTGTCCGGCTTAACATTGCCAGGCGGACTTCACATACAAGGGACGAATGGTGAGATCGCGATAGCTGGTATAACAGGTCGAGTGGAAGCGGAGACGAAGAACGGCGGCATTACGGCCCGATCGGTCGCTGGTGATTTGAAGGCGTCGACAGGCAACGGGAATATTGCGGCTTCTCAAATTACCGGCGCGGCTGAAGCTTCGACCATCAGCGGTACGATTACGATGGATCAGGTTACTGGGCAGGCGGAGCTCGAGACGAAGAATGGCGAGATTATCGTACATGAAGCTTCTTCCGATGTTCAGGCCGATACGCTCAATGGAGATATCGAGATTCATAGCGCCGTAGTCGGCGGCGACTGGAATATTAACAGCTCTATTGGCGATATCCGGCTTTTTGTCCCGGAGGCGGCTAATTTCACCGTGAACGGATCGGTAACTTTTGGAACGATAACGTCCGAGCTTCCTTTGACCATAGGGAAGAAAACGATTCGTGGAGACATTGGTACGGGCGGCGCGAGAATCGATATCGATGCCAACAGCAATATTGCCATTCGCCGTTATACGCAGCAGTAGCGCAAGGGTCGTACGTTGACAAAATGAAAAGTATGCACGTACAATGGTTCTAGACTAAAGCAGAAAGGCGTGAAGGGCATGGGTACGTCCGTTGAGCAGGCACTTGAACAACTAAAAAGTACCGGCGTCCGTATGACCCCCCAACGTCATGCAATTTTGAGCTTCCTGATGGATTCGATGACACATCCGACAGCAGATGAAATTTACAAAGCGTTGTCACCTGCTTTCCCAAGCATGAGCGTGGCGACTATTTATAACAATTTACGGTTGTTCGTCGAAGCTGGATTTGTTCGTGAGCTCACGTATGGCGACGATTCAAGCCGATTTGATGCGGATCTTTCCGAGCATTATCACGCGATTTGCCGCACATGCGGCAAGATTGTGGATTTTGACTATCCGGCATTACTTGATGTGGAGAGAGTAGCAGCACAGCAAACCGGCTTTAAGGTAGAAGGGCATCGGATGGAGATTTATGGGCAGTGCGAGGACTGCGCGAAGCCGCATTCTTGATCTGGTATGAAATTAAGAATAGAGGCTCGCTAAGCGTGCAGGGGGATAAGGGATGAACCTTACTTCTGCACGCTTATTTTTTTGTCAGCAAGATTCATTCCTACATCTACAGAAAGAAAGGCGTGTCGTTATAAGTGGAACCGGTCCAGATCAGGCCGCGTCAAAGACGCTCAGGCGGATTTTTACGATGGCTCGTACTCTTTAGTGGTCTATTATCGATGGCGATCGTAATCGCGATTGGCTATTGGCGCTATATACCCAATGACAACGAAATCACTCCCGATTATGGGCAAGAACACCCGATTATAATTGCTGGCGAACCGAGTAACCTCGGAGGGATCATTAACGGAGAATCCATTAAGTTACCGCTGTCGGTGTTGCAGGACAAGCTGGGGCTGAAGGATGTCATATGGTATGAGGAAGCGACAGGGTCAATCGTATTAACGAATGTCGAGAAGGTATTAAGGCTGAAGACGCAGCAATTGACCGCTACGATGAACAGTAAGCCCTATGAGTTGAGAGAAGCAGCGGAAGTAAAAGATAATGAGGTTTACATTCCGACTGCACCTTTAGAGGAACTATACGGCCTTCAGATTGAATCGAGCGCGGAGAGCGGGATTATAACGGCCCTCACCTCTGGAACCGCCGTTCAGCTTGCGGAAGCGCGTGCGAGCACGGCGATCCGGCTCGAACCAACGATTCGCTCCGCAATCGTAGAGCGGTTACAGGCGCAGGAGATCGTTCGTATTTGGCGGGACAGCGATAAGAAAGGCTGGTCGTTGGTCCAAGCGAGCAACGGTGTAATCGGCTATATAAAGAAGGATGATTTGACCCTCACCAATATTGAGCAGGTGGAGAAGGCGGAGCAACAATCGCCGTTCATTGCCTGGAAGCTGATCGGGAACAAAATTAACCTTACTTGGGAAGGCGTATATCAGAAGAATCCGGATACCTCCAAGATCAGTACCTTGGATGGCGTCAACGTCGTCAGTCCCACGTGGTTTGAGTTGATCGACGGGACAGGCAAGATTCGCAGCAAAGCGGACAAACAGTACGTGAATTGGGCAACGAATCGGCAGATGCAGGTATGGGCATTATTCAGCAACGGATTCGAACCGGATCGCACGACCCAGGCACTGGCTACCGCGGATAGCCGATTCAATATGATTCAACAGCTTGTTGCTTTTTCCAAAGTGTATCAGCTGAAGGGGATTAACATCGACTTCGAGAATGTCAAAACTTCGGATAAAGAAGAACTGGTGCAGTTTGTGCGCGAGCTGACGCCGATCCTCCATGAACAAGGCCTTGTCGTATCGATCGATGTGACGCCTAAGTCGAACAGCGAGCTGTGGTCGCTCTTTTTAGATCGCGCCGCCCTTGGACAAATTGTCGATTACATGATGGTCATGGCCTATGACGAGCATTGGGCATCTAGTCCAAAAGCGGGATCAGTCGCTTCGCTGCCGTGGACGGAGCAGTCGCTGGTGAGGATCTTGGAGGAAGACAATGTGCCGGCCTCCAAGATCGTGCTCGGAATGCCGCTTTATTCAAGAGTTTGGAATGAGAAGATCGGCAGCGATGGGACAGTGGATGTAAGTTCCAAGGCGCTTGGCATGGAGTCCATTCAAGAAATTATCGATCAGAAGAAGCTTAAGCCGACCTTCGATACGGCGGCGGGACAGAACTACGTGGAATACACAGAGGATGGGAACCGTCAGCGGATCTGGATTGAAGACGACGTTTCGATTCAAGCCAGAATCGCGCTGGTACGCAAATATGGTTTGGCTGGCGTCGCTACATGGCAGCGTACATTCCAAAGCGATGAAATATGGGACATCATTGATACTTCCTTACATCAGCAGCCTTAAAACCAAAACGCCTCTTCCGATGATAACCATGGAAGAGGCGTTTTTTTGCTTACATATGCTCTGTGGTCGGCTCGCCCAAATCGGTTGCCTGATTAGGATCGAGTGTAAGCTTTGTTTTGCAATACATGCAGCGATCCGTTTTGCCGAGTATCTTGGTGTGGCGATTACATTCGGGACATACGAGGATGACGGCGCTTGTCGACATCATGCCGGCCCAGAAATAGACGCCTACGCTAAGGAGCATCGCGATCATGCCGATCACCATGAAAATCCCAGCGAAGATTTTGCCTGCTTGTCCGCCCCAGAAGACGATGCCTGCAGTACCGAGTATCATTAGCCCCATGCCGAATAACGTGAAGAACAAACCCCATAGCCGAAATTCATTGATCTTACTGGATTTAAAAAACATGCTATAGTCCTTTCTGACGATCCTGGATCGATTTCTTGCCAATCAGGCAGGAAACCGGACGGACATTGTCGAACATATTTCTTAGCGAAATTATTATAGCTCAATCTAAACAATGAAGCTATACGGAGGATAATTGTCGTGGACATTAAAGCGCAATTACAGCACATGTTCCAAGATGAAGCAGGGTTAATCGGCTTATCTATCGTTGAGAATCCGTACGTATATCGACCGTTAATTGATGGATTAGACCTGCTTTTGCTCGTGGTTTCGTCGGCAGACGACAATAATCGTCACATTGAGCATAGGCAAATTGACAGCAAACATGTGCTAATCCGCAGAATCAGTCCGTCCACTTTGGAGCAATGGATTGCCACTGGTGAGAACCGGAGCATCATTGAGTGGCTCGTGAGGGGGGAAATACTGATGGATCAGAACAATTATTTACTTCATATAAGACAGCGGCTTTTAGCTTTTCCCAATGACATGCGCGAACGCAAGCAGATCGTGGAATTTGGATGTTTCATGCGGAAGTACTATCAGGCCAAGCAAGATCTGCAGGATGGCAACCTGCTGGATTCTTACAGCAATGTCCTGGCGGCTCTCCATCACTGGGCGCATATCGTTCTCATTGAGGCAGGTATCCATCCCGAATTGACCGTATGGAAACAAACTCGGCGTTTTAATCCCGGGATTTACAAGCTATACGAAGAGCTTACGGTTAGCTCCGAGACGATGGAACAACGGATTCAATTGGTTTTGTTAGCGTGCGAGTTTTCCGTAATGAGCTTAATGAAGTCCTGTTGCAAATTGCTCTTTGACGTGCTTGGGAGCAGGGAGGAACCGTGGGGAATCATCGAACTGCATCAGCACGAAGATCTGAAGGAGCTCCAAATTGATTTATCGCTGCTCATTCAGAAACTTGTCAAACGCGGTTACATACGCGAGGTAGTTGCCATTCCGGCTACGGGCGATACGGAAGCTCTGGAGCTCAAATATAGATGTGAAGCTTGATTCTTATTAGAGAACGCCGAGTTGGCGTTCTTTTTTTATGTGGAGGGTTGACTTCCTTCTTAGCTTTATGATAAATTACTTCTTACCGCCTTTACTAATCGTCAGATGACGACAAAAACTTCTAAAAAAAGTGCTTGCATCTGATTGCGTGAATGTGATATATTATAAAAGTCGCCGCTGAGAAAAGCGGTGAAAAGTGGTAAAAGAAATGAACCATTTGTTCCTTGAAAACTGAACAATGAGCGATATGTTTTATAGCTAGTTAAGTAATGAGCTAACAAGCTTCTTTACTTGATGGAATGCTGATCGAC
>NZ_JACHXK010000011.1 GCF_014192105.1 Paenibacillus phyllosphaerae
TACAGCGAGCTTCAGCATCTGACGAGGCAGCATGAGTTTGTTACAGCCACGTACGTACAATTGAAACTGAACGGCAGAGCGTTGCTTGAGCAGGTGTTCCCTGAATTCCTCGGATTATTTAGCAACCTGTTTGCAACAACATCATTAAAAGTTTTACAGCGATGTTTAGAAGATAATACCGCAGATGTGAGCGACATCATAAGCGAATGCGTAGGAAAATCTCATTCTAAGCGCTGGGTAGCGGAGAAAGCTGAACAGTTGCAGGAACATTTGCGGGGCTGGGATAAACAAGCTAGAAGCCAAGCTCAGACTGTGGCGCTGATCAGTATGGTTGCATTGCTTCTGGAGTTTGACAAACAGTTAAGTGAATTGGAGACGCTGATCCAAGAGGTGTCCAATGAATTGCCTGAGGTCGATTTGGTCAAAAGCATTCCAGGCGTTGGAGATAAGCTTGCCGCTGTCATCGTGGCAGAACTAGGGGATGCAAGCCAATTCGAGGAAGCGAAACAACTGGTGGCTTATGCAGGATTAGACCCTGGTATTTGTAGCTCAGGAAAGTTTACAGCTACAAGTAATCGGATTACGAAAAGAGGCTCCAAAAGGCTTCGACGCGCATTATATCTTGCCGTTCAATGTGGAATTCGACGAGGCGCTAACCAGAAGATTAAGCAGTACTACGATAAAAAAAGGAAAGAGGGCAAGCCTTACAAGGTGGTCGTGATCGCTTGCGCGAACAAGCTTCTCCATCACGTGTACGCCATCCTTCGTAAGAACGTGCCCTACCATTAAAAAAATATCCATAATTAACCATAATCCTTCTTAGTGGAGAAGGATTATTTGTTATGCACAAAAATAAGTATACCAATAAAACTCGTACTCACCAAGTCCAAAAGCTTGACAAGTATTAGCTGGTTTTCGGCGGTGGAACGCTTTTGTCCCTGCGGAAGATCGGTCATGGAACGACCGACTTCCCTGGCATGGGACAAAGCTTTGGGTTCGAGCTTCGTTCGATACGTTGTGCCTTGGGGAGATGACCTGGGGCGTGTGATCGTGGATGATGCAATGAGCTTGCCCTCGCTTGACGTCCACTTCGTGGACACGCTGACTTTCAAACATCCGGTGCTTGAGGCACCTCCAACCAAAAACGTCCGAGCAGCCATTGGCTGTCTCGGACGTTTTTGGTTTATTTGCCGCTAAAGCGGATTAACTGCTCTCGCTGCTGGCCGAGGCGCACTCCTCCGCCGCCGTGTTCGTTGCCGGCGGACAGAGGGGCAGATGCAGCGTGAAGCTGCTCCCGGCGTCTTTGCGGCTGCGCAACGAGAGTCTTCCGCCGAGCAGCGCGGCCAGCTGCTGGCTGATCGACAACCCCAGCCCCGTGCCGCCGTACTTCCGGTTGATCCCGCCGTCTTCCTGGCGGAAAGCTTCGAAGATGAGCTGCTGCTTCGCTTCGTCGATGCCGATGCCGGTATCGATGACGGTGAACGCGATCTGCTGCATCGGCCAGTCGGCGTGTTTGCTCGCGGCGCGCCTCTCGCGGAGCCAGCCTTTTCCCTTACCCCGCTTCGGGGTCTGACCGTAGAGGCCGGATCCCTCCAGGCGAACTTCCAGCACTACGCTGCCCGCGCTCGTGAACTTGAAGGCGTTCACGAGCAGATTGCGCAGAATCTGGTTCACTCGCAGCTCGTCGGTGATGATCGACTCCGGAACGTCGGAGAGCATATGTACGTTAAATTCCAGCTTCTTCTGCTGCGCCATTGGCGAGAACTGCTGATGCAGCAGATGGACAAGCGACTGAACAGACACCTGCTCGAACACGACGTCCATCTTCCCCGCTTCTACTTTGGACAGATCGAGGATGTCGTTGATCAGCTGGAGCAGTTCGTCTCCGGCCGTCTGAATGAGCGCAGCATACGCTTGATCCTCCTCCTCATAACGCCGATCCTCATTGTCGCGGATCAGCTGCGAGAGCAGAATGATGCTATTGAGCGGCGTCTTCAGCTCATGCGACATGTTGGCCAGAAACTCCGACTTATACGCCGATACCCGCTGCAGCTCGGCCGCCTGCTGCTCCATGTCCTGCTTGGCCTCCCGAAGCTGCTCCGTCTGGCGCCGCAAGAGCGTGTTCATCGTCCGCAGCTCTTCCACGCGCCGTTGTTCTTTCTCGAAATCACGGATAATGAAGACGAATAAGAGGCACATCAGCGTTCGGCCGGGAAGCGCATATTGGCCGACGTCGCGCCAATAGACCGCGACTGTCATCGATCCGTTGATTGAAACCGTACCGAACGCCAGCAGCGTATTCAGTACATTGATGAGGATAATGGCGGTCGCAGCTTTCCAGCAGAAGCGCCAGGTCGACCGTTTCAGCATGATGTGGAGAATCGCGCCTGTTATACCGAGGACTATCATCGTTGCAAAACCGAGCACAGCCGTCAGGTCCCAGCTGAAATAGAAACGCCCCAACCCTATGCCTGCTCCAATGGCAATGATGGTCCAAGGATTGCCGAAGACCAGGATCGCCAGGATTACCGGCACATAACGCAGGTCTAACATGGTTACTTCGCCGATTCGGACGCCGAACACCATCGCTAACCAGCCGCTTGCGATAAAGACGGCAACAGAAAGCGCGTATTTGACTCTTGCGGAAGTATGGACGAGCAGATATTTGTGGCCAATGTTGAATAGGTACGCGAGCGTGATCAGGATACTGATGCTGGCAAAAAAGTTTTTGGCTAATGTCAAGCCTACGCCTCCTACCTGACAAGGTGAAACGTCCCTGCGCCGCCGTAGAGGACGGCCTGCGTCTCATTTACGGAGAAACACAACGTCATGCCGAATTACAACCCGATTTGCCAATGCGCATGAGGATAGACGAATTGCTGTTTTTTACCCGTTTTGTACCGGGATTGAATCAACTCTGTTGCATTTCTTCCACCAATCGTTCCAAATAAACAGCGCCCTCAGAGGCGGAAACGAACGGGTCCTTGTCTCCTAATGCCCGCAGAATCCATTCCTTCATCCCCGCCGACAGCGCTAGCTCCTTCTGCCAGTCTCCCGCCTCTTCGACTTCCTTCGGGGTGTAGCCGGAATAGAGCAGGAACAGCGCCAAATGCCCCAGCCCATAGAAGTCGCTCGCCGGCTCCGGGCGCCGCATCCGCTGCTTGACTCCCGCCCAGCTGCCATCCGCCTCCGCCTCTTCATGCTCGCCTAGCGCAATCCGGAGGGCCTCGGGCAGCTGCTCGCCAATGCGGCAAGCTAAGCCGTAATCGATCAGGAAGATGCGCTGCGACATCGGCCGGTCCGCATCGCTGCTCTGCATTACGTTCGGGATTCGGACGTCGCGGTGCACATACCCCCGTTCATGCAGATGGCTTAGCGGCTCCAGCAGCGCCAGCAGAATATGAGCCGTGGTAAGCTCATCGTAGCGGTAACCTTGTTCCATCATCAGGGACTCCAGGTTATCGCCATCGATTAATTCCATGACGAGCAGGTGCCTGCGGCCCGCGCGGCAATTGTCCTGCCAGCGCGGAATTTGCGCATGTGAGAGCTGCCGCATGAGCTCGCTCTCACGTCGCAGCAGTTCCCTTCCGACCGCTCCCTTGCTCGGCTTATTCAGCTTCACCAGCACGTGAACCCCGGTGCGCCGATCGAACGCTTCGTACGCTTGGCCGTAACTGCCCATCCCTAAGAACCGCTCGAGCTCATACCGCCCGCACAGGACGGTTCCCTCCCGAAGCGGATAGTCCTGCCAGTTGCGGATCGCAAGCTTCAGCCGTTCGATAAGCTTCTTGATCATCATTTCCCCCCTCGCCCTGACACCCAAAGTAGAAATTTACAGAAACCCTTCGGATGGAAATACGTAAAACTAATCAAAGCATACACAACTGCGCAGTGTATGAAAAGGAGGCTAATCACGATGCTTAAACATCTGCTGAAACGTTTCGTTCATTCACTTACGGGTAATAAACACTACGGTCACGGCGGTCACTACAAACGCTATAGCAGTAGCGACTACAAGCATGGGTATCAGCGCCCGCCGCAATACCCGCCGCAGCAAGGCCACCATTACGGGCACGGCCATTACAAACGCAAACATAGCAGCTTCTCCAGTTAACCGCTTCTTAAGTTAACGGGAGAGCGAATGCACACGAAGCCACAGCCGCCCTCGATTCAGACAGGGCGGTTTTTGTTTTTATACAAGAAGAATCAACATGAAGCATAAGCTACTAATATTGGTAGCAAAATAGGGGAACATCAAGCATATGCAACAAATGGTGCCAATTGTTAGAAAAACGTGAGTAAATCAAACAAACGTCTGACGCAGCCTTTATAAGCGGCTAAAATCTAAACCCTATAATCGGAGTAACCAATACATTCGGAGGTGCATGACGATGACAAAGGTGATTACCTTTAAGAATCGCAAAGTTCCTGTACATTTCTCTTCCGGTCAAACGACCTCTCTCGATCTGCTCCGCAACAAGCTGCACGAGCTTGAATTCAATCTCGATTTTCGCCGCAAGTGGAAACGCATCGCATCGGTGGAAATGGTCCGCGACGTCGCCATCTTCCAATACAACGACGGTACGAAGCTATACTTGGAAGTATCCTAAGCCGCTAGCGAAGACGCGCCTCGCTGAAGCGATTCTTTTGTTCCGTGGCCCAAGTCTTCCCGCAGCCGCTGGTGTGCGGGATTTATTTTCGCATTTTGCGTAAGCGCTGTCACTACGCTCGAGGGTATAAAAAAAGAGGACAGCCGACCTGCGGCCTATCCTCTCACGTTGTTACTTCTGCTCCCGCTAATGGACCAGCTCCATCAGATGCGGGCCGACCTCGGCTTCCTGAATCGGCTTGCCGAGCAGGTAGCCCTGCATGAAATCGCAGCCCCACTCCCGCAGGAGCAGCAGCTGATCATAATCCTCGATCCCTTCGGCGACAACCTCGAGACCGAGCCGATGCACGAGCGAAATCATCGACTCCACGATCACCCGCTCGGGATGCTGCTTGCAAATATGATTGATGAACGAGCGGTCCAGCTTGAGCGTATGCAGCGGAAGTTCGCGCAGATAAGTAAGCGAAGCGTACCCGGTGCCGAAGTCGTCCAGCGCAATCCGGACGCCCGCATCCCTCAGCTGCTCCAGCGCCGCAACCGTCGCTTCGCCGGCATCGATCATGACGCTCTCCGTAATCTCCAATTCGATCGCCTGCGGCGGCGTTCCGCTTTCTCTGAGCACGAACAGGATCGTCTCCACGAATGCAGGCACCCGAAGCTGAAGCGGCGACAGATTCACGGCCATGACGATATCGGTCAGTCCGCGCTGCGCCGCCTCATGGTACATCCGGCAAGCCTCGCGAATGACCCACTCGCCAATCAAGACGATCAGCCCCGTCTGTTCGGCGAGGGGCACGAACTCCGCCGGCGAGACGAAGCCCAGCTCCGGATGGGTCCAGCGGAGCAGCGCCTCGAAGCCCCGCAGACGACCGGACGCCTCGTAGATCGGCTGATAATTAAGCGACAGCTGGCCGCCGCTTAATGCGTCGCGCAGCGCGCCTTCGAGCTCCATTCTACGGCTGGCGCGATTGGCGTCCGCCTCCGTGTAAGCCCCGATCCGGTTGCCTCCGGCCGCCTTCGCCTGCTGCAGCGCCGTCTCCGCATGACGCATCAGACGTTCCGCGGTCAAACCGTGCTTCGGACACTCCGCTAGGCCGATGCTGCAAGTCGGATAGAGCATCTGACCGCCCACCTGCAGCGGCACTTCAAGCTTGGCCTTCAGATCGGCCGTACAAGCCGATACCAATTGTTCGTTGTCAAAGAATCGGAACAGCAGGAAGGTATTCCCCCCGATCCGGCATGTCGTGTATTCGCTCAGCTGCTTGCTCTGGAATCGGCGTCCGAGCTGCTTGAGCGCCTCATCGCCGAATACGGTACCGCGGGATTCATTAATGAGATGGAACCGGTCAAAATCAACGACAGCAACAATGACACCGACTTCGTTCGCCCTGCCCTTGGACAGCGCTTGCCCCAGCAGGGTGAATGCGGCCATCCGGCCCGGTAAGCCTGTCAGACGATCAAAATCCTCCCAGCCCGCAGCAGCTCTTCCTTCCGATATGCTCTGCAAAACTGGATATCTAGCGTCCATGTCTTCGTCTCTTCCTCTCTTTGCTAATCTGGTAACGATCCGTTTATTAAGTCAAATTTTCACATAAAAACATTAGAAAAGTTAGAGGAGAACCATTAGGAATCCGTTAAGTGAAATATCCTCACTCTACCATGCAACCTCTCGCTCCTGCAACAGGAAGGACAAAACTTTATTCATCTTGTATGCAAGGTGAAACGGCTAGCGCCGGCTTTAGTGGCGAAGGCGCGTTTCACTCCGGAGAAATAGAAGATGATTTATAAAACGTGAAACTTATAAATGCTTCTATTTCAAGGTGAAACGGCTATCGCCGGCTATAGTGGCGAAGGCGCGTTTCACTCCGGAGAAATAGAAGATGATTTATAAACGTGAAACTTATAAATGCTTCTATTTCAAGGTGAAACGGCTAGCGCCGCCTTTAGTGGCGAAGGTGCGTTTCACTCCGGAGAAATACAAGAAAAAAGAACCCTCCCGCATGCGAACGAATTCGCATATCAGAACGGTTCTATCTATTGGTTTACGGGAGGTTACGGCCTAACGCCGGCCTCCTGCACATATTTGTAGCCAACTCCCCAGACGGTGCGTATATACTTGGGCTCCTTCGGATTGTTCTCGACCTTCCGTCTCAAATTCACGATGTGCACATCGATCGCGCGATCGGTCACGAAGGAATCGAAACCTCGGATGGCATTAATCAAATCCTCGCGGCTGAATACTTTGCCCGGATGAGCCAAGAACAGCTTCATCAGCTCGAACTCCGAGAAGGTCGTCTCCACGAACATGCCGCGGACATGCAACAGTCTGCGTTCCGTATCCAGCTGAATGGTCGACTCCGGCTCCTGTGGCGTCTCGTTCCCGCCCGTTTGCGTAAGCCCTGGCAGATGCAGCTGCTGGGCCCGGCGGATCAAGGCTTCTGAGCGAGCGCTCAGCTCATGCATGCTGAACGGCTTGCATAAGTAATCATCGGCTCCTGCACGGAGCGCCTGTACCCGTTCGCTCACATCCGTCTTCATCGACACGACCATGATCGGCACGCTTGAGAACTGGCGGATGCTGCGGCATAGATCGGTGCCGTCGCTATCCGGAAGCATGAGATCGAGGAGGATCAGATCTGGCTTGACCTCATCGAGCAGCGCCATACCGGTGGCCCCATCGAACGCCTGGTGAACTTGATATCCTTCTCCGGTCAAATACATTGAAAGCATATCGCTCATCATGACGTCATCTTCAATGACTAATACTTTATACATGGCGTTCACCTCGAAGCGAATTGAAGATTGTCGTTGACGCACGTCTACTATCAATATACAATACCGCGAACTAGAGCCACAATAGAATGTTAGAAAATTGTTAGGATATGCTGTCGAATTTGTAAATATTGTTGAATAAATGACTTATTTGGCTGAAAGTGCCGCAAGCATCGGCTTCAGCACCAGATAGACGCACGCCGCCGTGCTATGGACTTCCTTCAGGTCAATCTGCTCGGCCGGAAGCTTCAGCAGTGTCTCCAGCTGATCGGCAAGCGCCGCGAGTTCGGCTGCGGACAGATTGCCGGCTACTCCTTTGAGTGTATGGGCCAGACGCCGCGCCGTCGCATAATCACGCTCGGCTATCGCCTCGGCGAACCGCTGCTCGAACAACCCGCTGTCCGTAACGAACACGTTCAGCATATGGCGGAGAATCTCGCGCTTGCCGCTCACGCGGGCGAGCGCCGCGCTCATATCGATGCCGGGCACGGTCGGAAGGGCGATCGCCTCTTCACTCTCCGCAATCGGCCTCGTCTCCAAAGCCGCCGCCGCTTCATGATAGGCTGCTTCCTGTTCTTTGGGCTTGATCCATTTCAGCACCGTATGGAGCATCTTATCCGTCTGCAGCGGTTTGGTCAGCACGTCATTCATGCCGATCTGGAGATAACGCTCATGGTCCTGGCGAATCACGTTCGCCGTTAAGGCGATAATCGGCAGATCATCGAATCTTGCATCGGTCCGAATAATTGCCGCCGCCTCGTCGCCGTCCATCTCCGGCATATGGATATCCATCAGGATCAGGTCCCAGCGGCGCTGCTCCAGCTTATTCAGCACCTCATGACCCGTCTCGGCCACTTCGACGGTGAATCCCCATTCCCGCAGTTGCTCGACGGCAACCAACTGATTTATAGCATTGTCTTCCGCAAGCAAAATATTCCCTTTGGGCAGCACCACTTCCCGCTCCTCGGAGGCTGGTTCTTCCTGCGCTTCCCACACGTTGCCGTGCAGCTTCAGGATCGGCAGCAGCGCGCGGTAGAGCGTAAGCCGCGTTACCGGCTTGACCAGAATCGCATCCGGCCGATCCTCGGCCGGAAGCTTCAGCAACTCCTCCCGGCCGAAGGTCGTCGTCAGCGCTACCGTACTGACGCCTGCCGCGACGGCTTCGGCGTGGAAGGAATGCCAGGTGTCATCGTCGTACATATCCGGCATCTCGAAATCAAGCACGACCGCATCCGGCAAGGCGCCGATTCCCGCCCGCTTGAGCCGGTCGAAAGCAAGCCGCCAGGAAGGAAGCACGATCGGCAGGAGGCCCATCTCTTCCAGCATCGCCGAGCTATGCTCTTGGGCCAGAGGATAATCCTCGACGACCCATACCGCATATTCGCCGATCTGGTACGCCTCGCTCGTCGCCGACGATTGGATCGCGAAATTCAGCGTGAATTCGAAGCGGCTGCCCTCGCCCTTGACGCTCTCGAACGTGATGGCGCCGCCCATCATCTCGACGAGGCTTTTGGCAATGACTAGCCCAAGCCCCGAGCCGCCGTATTTGCGCTGCGTTCCCGCATTCCCTTGCGAGAACGATTCGAACAGCCTGCTCTGCTGCTCTTGCGATATGCCGATCCCCGTATCTTCGATGATGAATCGTACCGCCACATCACCATCCGATTCGCTAGCCGGAAGTTCAATTCTAAGAAGCACATGCCCGCGGTTCGTGAATTTGACCGCGTTGCCGCACAGGTTGAGCAGGACCTGCTCCAGCCGCAGCGGATCCCCGATCAGCGCAGCCGGAAGCCGCCGCGGCAGGTCGATCAGAAACTCGAACTGCTCCTTGCCGCCGACGAACACGCTCAAGATATCCCCCAGCTTCTGCAGCAGCTCCTCCAGATTGAAGCTGACGGCATTCAGCTCAACCTTGCCGGCCTCTACCTTGGAGAAGTCGAGAATATCGTTAATGATCCTGAGCAGCGCCTCGGAGGCCGAATGCGTCTTATCCGCGTAGTCGCGCTGCAGCGGCGTAAGCTCCGTCTTCTGGAGCAGCCTGGTCAGACCGATAATGCCGGCCAGCGGCGTGCGAATCTCATGGCTCATCCGGGCGAGGAAGACCGTCTTTGCCTGATTGGCTTCCTCGGCTTCACGCTTGGCGATGCCGAGTTCTTCGTATACCCGGGTCGTCTCGGTAATATCGCGGGCGATACAGGAGTAGAAGATTTCGCCTGCTGCCTCATGCGTCACGATAATTTTGGAGACGTGGATGATTCGTGAATCGAGCGTGTGCAGATGGGCAACGCTCTCATGGTATCCGTGCGCTTGCGCATAATCCATGCCTGAGAGCAGCGCTTCCTCGAGAGATGCAGGCACCTCGTCATGGAGTGCAGATTCAAGATCCGTCTCATGCTCCAAGCCGAGCATGGCCCGGCCAGCCGGATTGAGATACACGAGCCGGCAATCCTGATCGAAGGTGGCGATCAGATCATGCGCGGATTCAAGCACAGCTAGCAGCCGGTTGCGGATGCTCTCCTCCTGCTTTTGCTTCGTGATATCCCTGGAAATTCCCACGACGCCTACCGTATTTCCATCCCGGTCGCGAATCGCGCTCGAGCTGTGCATGACCGGAATACGCGTACCGTCCTTGTGAACCAACACCCATTCGCGCTCGTAGCTGACCTGATTCCTCCGCAGCTCCCTGAGCAAGGTAACATCCAGTGGCATCGTTCGTCCCAACTCCAGCGATAGCGCTTCGGCTGCCTCTCGCAAGTTATCTGGATCCATGTACAACAGCGGCGTAGCTTGATGCAGCACTTCCTCCGCGCGATAACCTAGCATTCGTTCCGCAGCCTTGTTGAAGTACGTGATGCGATATTCCTCGTCCACGCCGATAATCGAGTACTCATTCTGATTAATGATCGCTTCAAGTCGATCGAACATCTCCCGCAGATGAACCGTCATGTCGTTCACGGATTGGGAGAGCTGCGAAATCTCATCGCCCCCGTCATCGGGTACGGGCATCGTGTCGAATTGGCCGGCCGATGCGGCTTCGGTTACCGCAAGTACGCGCTTGATCCGGATGACCAGCCGGTTCATTAGCTGCCACAGCAGCAGCGTCATGACAACCTCGGCAAGCAGAATCGCGCCGACCGTCTGCCAGAAGAGCGAGGTGAGCGGCTGATCGAATTCATTCATGGCGACGCGCAGCCCGATCTTCCAGTGCGTCAGCCCGACATCGGAATAGAACACCATATACTGGTGATTGTCCGCCTTCACTTCCGTGTATCCGCGCTGGTTGTCCAGCATCTGCACGGCAATCTTGCTATAAGACAGTTCCGGGGTATTCAGATTCGCTTTTAATTCATAATCCATATCCGGGTGGTAGAGCAGATTCCCCTGCGCATTGTACATAATAACTTCATCGGACAAACCGACCCGGAAATTCAAGTATTGCTCGTACATCTTCTTGGTGTCGATGGCCGCGTACACTGCGCCGATCATGGCGTCATCCTGCCCATAGACGGGCACCTGAATGAGAATATACGGATGCGTGGAATACAAGCTGACGAACGGATCGGTGAGCGTTGCCTGCCCGACGCGGGATTCATCTTGCCATGGCTTGTTCCATGGACCGACCTTTGCGCCGTTCGGCATCTCGAGCGTGTCGTAGAGGCTCGCATAAGCAAGCATGGTGTAAGGCGAAGGGGCTCTGGAAGCTTCAATATGCAGATAGGCTTTCCGCTCCTCGTCCGTGCCGTGCCGGATAATATCGACGCGACTCATCCCCTCGATCTCCGAACGCATCGCATTCAGCCAGCCGGAGAGATTGTCGGCATTGTTGCGCACTTTCGAGTAAGCTTTCTCGACGAGCGCTTCGGTGATCGTGCTCTGAGCCGTGGTATAGGTACTCATGCCCACCAGTATGAGCGGGATCGATGTGATGAGAATAATAAGGACGAGAAATTTGATCCGCAGCGAGACATGTTTCATAGCTGATCCTTTCCAATCGGGACCTTAACCGTGCGAGCGGCGGCGGCCCGTACACTATAGTATCTTCTTCTACCTATATCGGCCGGAAGGGCGAAAGTTGGTAGCGCCAAGCGTCATTCTAGCTTGCGATACTAAAAAACGGGCCTATTGGCCCGTGGTCTGCATGCGCTTAATATAGTAATGTTTAGCGCAAAGTCCTTTGCTAAGCACCTTGCGCGAACAGTTCACCCATTGACAAAAGGCGGGCAAGTCGGACGCACGCCTGACCTTAACCGCTGCAGGATCGCCATGCCTGAGCCAGCGCTGATGATGCATGGCGCAATATTGCTTGGCTTTGACCGGTTTGTCGCAATCTTCCACAGTACATGTTTTCATCTGAAGGTCCTCCTCCTCTTACGGCGTTTAGCGGCTTAGAGGGTTACCGCTTGCCCGGAACCATTTGTTGTATGGCTCCTGTATGCAAGCACTCCGCCGAAGAGACGGCGATCACCGCTTCACTAGTCAGGCTCACTCCTGCCTTGGTTTCTATTATGGCGGATGCCTGCCCGTACATAAAG
This sequence comes from Paenibacillus phyllosphaerae, assembly GCF_014192105.1. Lineage (GTDB taxonomy): Bacteria > Bacillota > Bacilli > Paenibacillales > Paenibacillaceae > Paenibacillus_Z > Paenibacillus_Z phyllosphaerae. The sequence continues at coordinate 11,914 of NZ_JACHXK010000011.1, forward strand.
AGGGAGGATTCCCCCAAATTCGGCAAAATCCGGGTGTACACCGTGCCTAACAGCCCATACAGCGTCCTCCTGTAGCCGAGTTTAATATCTTAACCAGTTCTGGAATCAGTTGAAAATCAACGAAAGAATTGACTATACTTTGACTAGCAACCATGACGAGCGGATTAATGAGGTGACGAAATGCCTGTATTCGAAACAATCTTCCAAACCTTGGACACACCAATGGCCTTGCTCCAAGGCAGCCCCGACCAGCCATTCTTCGATCGTACGAACGACGCATTCGTACGGCTGACCGGCTATTCCGAAGCCGAGCTGGCCAAGCTTAAGCTGTATACCCTCTTCACCGATTGGAGCGAGTCCTCCCTCTCCGAAGAGAAAGCCCTTCACGCATTAAGGCCCAAACATAGCCAGCCGATACAAGTGAAATTGACCTGCAAGCGTCTTGAAACGCATCCCGTTCCGGTATGGCTGCTAACGGCCGAGGACGTGTCCGCTGCCCTGTGGATCGAAGAGCAGCTGCGTACGCAGACGGTGCTGATCTCGGGCATTGTCGATGCGAATTTCATGATCGACAGGATCGATAAGAAATATCCGATGTCGGTGTTCGATCCCGGAATCGATTCCATCGACCAATCCGTCATGGGCATCGTGCATGAAGATGAGCAGGAACGCGCGATGGAGGCGGTGAAGCGTGCCGTACTCGGCCGCAAGCCGGAGAGTCTCACGATTCGTACGAAGCGGCTTGCCGATACGCTCGATCTGGAAGTGAATCTGATCTTTGCGCCGTTCTACCATGGCGACAGCAGCTTGAAGCAGTATGCGTTCGTTGTGACGGATCTTCGTCCAAGCTCCGAGCAGGCCGATCCTTCCGTGAAACTGAAGATTCTGATGGCCCGCTGCAACATTGCGGCGCAGGATCTGTCAGAGTCGACCGGCATCTCGGTGCAGACGATCTCGAAACTGCGCAACGGCAAGATCCGCAAGCCGCAGCGCCTGACGGCGGAACTCATTGCCAATGAGCTTGGGGTCAAGCCAAACGATATTTGGGACTAAAGCTAAAGCTGAAACTACGCTTAACCAGCAAGCAAGGGGCGCCCCCCGTCATTCAACATGACGTGGAGCGCCCCTTCTTGTTATTGCTGTATCCGTCTGCTGGCCGGGATTATTCCCAATCCAGAATTTGGCGAGCAAGGATGACGAGATCTTCCAGACCGATCTTGCCGTCGCCGTTCAGATCGTATGCACTTACCGCATTCCAGCCTTCATCGCCGGCTTTCATGCCGTAAGCTTTGGCCACAACCGCCAGGTCGCCGATGCTGACCTTGTCGTCATTGTTGTTGTCGCCCGGAATTTGCGTAATAACCAGACTGCGGAACTTCTGCAGCGCTGCCGCAAGCTCGGTTGCCGCTTGTTCCACTTGCGCTTGCGTTGCATCCTCATTGGCCGCTACGACCTTCGCCGCATCGATTGCCGCCTGAAGCGTTGCCTTGGAACCTCGCGGATATTGGCCTTTGCGGTTTCCTTCTACCGCTGCGTCAACCACCGACTGCGCTTCAGCGATCGCGCTGTTCAGCGCGGCTGTATCCACGCTAACGATGTTCAGGTTGTACGACGTGCCGTCGAGCTTCGTCTCTACCCCTTGACCATTCGCCGCAACCAGGTTCGCTACCGCAATCGTCGTCGAGCCGTTGCCTGCCTCCGCCTTCGCCTTGAACGTCAGCTGAGCAAGCTCCTGGTTCGGATCTGCTTGCGCTCCGTCCAAGTGAATACCGAGAATCCGGATCGTACCCAGCGTTTTCTCCTCATATTCCACAACCACGAACTTCTCCGGATCTTTGCTCGTCACGGAGACCAGCTCCAGCTTGGTCGCGTCATACGTCATCGTAATGTCCTGCGCGTATACTTCGCCGTCAACGCCATCCAGCCCGTAAGTCAGGCCGGTATCCTTGCCTGCTTTGACCGAACCGGAACCGCTAAGCGCAGCGCCTTTGGCCAGAGACTGCCCCTGCAGGTCGGTGATACGGCCTTCAACCGTCGGATTCAGCGTACCAACCTTCGCGATATACTCGTTGAATACTTCATAGTCGACGAGATTCAGCTCGTAGAATCGGCCTTCGCCCTTCGCCTTGGCCATCGAACGGTAGAAGTCGCCGCCATTGGCCATGAACGAGTTCGTCGCCACGATATAGTACGCGCTCGGATCAATCGCCTTGAACGTGCCGTCTTCCTGCTTGATCTCGACCTTCACGATCCGCTGGCCGACCTGCTTCACTTCGCCGGTAATCGAATCGACGATCTCGCCTTGCTTCGTCGAGTCGTAATAATAGCGCATGCCGGATACTTGCGGGAACCGGCCTTCGCCCGTCGTTACGCCGCTGACGCCGTTCTCGAGCGCCGCAATGATTTCTTCCCCGGTCATCTTCAACGCCGTCAGGTTGTTGCCGAATGGCATGACGGTCATAACCTCGCCAAGCGTAATGTCTCCGTCCTGCTTGCCTTCTGCGCTATACTTGATGGAAGCGCGAATACCGCCGCCATTCTGGATCGTGACGTAGCCTTTCACGTCGTTCTCTTTGACGAGGCTTTGGACTTTGGCGCGCATGCCGTCGGTCACCAAGTTACCAAAGTTCGTTTCTTTCTTACGGACATTGCCGCGTTCGCCGTCCAGCGTCACGCTTGTTTTGCCCACAACCGTTGTCTTGAGCGCTTCAAGCGCCGGCTTGTATTCCTCGTTCAGCTTCTTGGCCGCTTCCGGATCTTCGGCGAACGTATCCACCGCCGTCAGTTTGCCTGCCCACGAAGTCAGCACGCCGTCTTCGTTGAAGATCGCATCCACTTGACCCAGATTCGTGCCGTATTCGCCCGTCTGCACGATAATCGTCGGTTCCGAATCCGCGTTATGGACTTCCGGAGCCTTCAGCGTCGTATGCGAGTGGCCGCCGACGATGATGTCGATGCCCTCTACCTGTTCAGCGACTTCTTGGTCCACGGAGTAGCCCAGATGGGATAGGGCGACGATCTTATTCACGCCGGCTTCCTCGAGCATCTCGACCGCCGCTTGCGCGCTAGCGATATGCTCCTTGAAGGTCACGTCGCCCGGAGAAGACAGCGAGGCCGTATCTTCGGTCGTGAGGCCGATAATGCCGACTTGCTCGCCATTGATTTCTTTGATGATGGCTGGATAGATATTGGCGTCATCCGCAGGAGCGCCAACTTCATCCTTAAACAAACCGCTCAGGTTCGCATCCTTGCTGAAGTCCGCGTTCGCGCTGACGAACGGGAACGTAGCGCCAGTGACGAAATCTTTGAGCGCGGAAGTCCCTTTGTCGAACTCGTGGTTGCCGAACGTCATCGCGTCATAGCCGACATAGTTCATGAACCACAGGTCTGCAAGGCCGTTGAACTTGTTGAAGTAGAGCGTACCGGAGAAGACGTCGCCGGCATCCAGCAGCAGCGTATCCTCGTTGCGTGCAGCCTTGATCGCGCTGATGCGCTTGGCGACATTGTCCAGATGCGCATGCGTATCGTTCGTATGCAGGACGCGCAGGTTGAAGTCTTCCTCTTCCTCAGGCTTGTTCAGCACATCGATCTGCGCAAGCAGCGGATCGTGGTCGCTGACGCGTCCCAGATTCGTATCGAAATCGGCGTTGATGTGCACGATGTCGAGCTCCGATACCGATGCGAGCGAGTTGCTGACCAGCAGATGGTCGAGCGTCTGCGAGTTGCCTTGGTAGACGTAAGAATAGCGGTCGTTCGCCGGCAGCGCGTCCACCAGGTTCGTCAGCTTATCGCCTTTGGTAATCTCCAGCGTCTTGGAGAATTGGAAATCGTTCAGGTCGCCAAGGATGATGACATTGGCATCCGGATCCTGCTCATAGATCGAATCGACGAAGTTGTTCACGACGGCGGCGATCTTATGGCGCTGCACTTCGCTTCCGAGCGTCTCCGGCAGCGGCTGAACCGCGCCGTACGGCGCTTCGTCTCCGCCTTTGGAGTTGAAGTGGCTCGCGATCGTAATAACGCGCTCGCCCTTGAATTCGAATTCGGCCGCCAGCGGTTTGCGCGAGGCGTCGAAAGCTTCGTTCGTCGGATCGATCCGGCCAGGGTTCACGCTCAGGCCATTCTCGCCGTACGTAACGGCTTGCGTCGCCGATCCTTTGCCCGCTTCTTTCTCGACCAGTGTGACGCGAGCCGGGTTGTAGAGATAACCAACGCGGATGTTGCCGCCGCCTTGGCCGCCGTCCTGGTTGTTCACCGGCGCGATGTCGGTGTAGCTGTACTCAGGTCCGCCAGCCGCCTTGATCTCCGCGATCAGCGCCTCGAAGCTTGCGCTTGCATCGACCGTGCCGCTATCCGTCGGACCGTTATTGTCCTGCACCTCGACGAGGGCGACGATGTCCGGCTGCTTCAGGTTGCTCACGATCGCCTTGGCGATATTGTTCTTGCGCGTCACTTCGGATGCGCTTGTGTTGTTCCAGAAGTTCTCGATATTGAACGAAGCTACCGACAGCTTATCCTCCACAGGCGTCAGCGACGTCGTCTCGCGTGCATTGGAGCTCGATGTTACGCTCGGCAGGGCGCTGTCCGGCGTTACTTTATAATTGCTGTAATCATACGTCAGGACGCCCGTAACCGCGCCGTTAAACTTGTCGCCCGTCTTCACCTGCGAAGATGGCTCCTTCGCGATGAGCAGCTTCTGCGGGTTCATGTCGTCTTCCGTCAGCATGACGCCGCCCGCCGCGGTCAGCGTCTCGCTGGCCGACTGATCGCCGAGCAGAACCGGAACTTCGAAGTCGAACGGCCCGATAATGCGCGCGTCGTTCAGCTGCACCCGCATACCTTCGAGGCTCTCGTAGAAGTCGAGCGCATCCTCTTCCGGATCGAACTTCGTGAAGCCGTCATTGTCGATGATGCTTGTCGGCTGAATGCGGTCTCGGCCGATGACGATGGCATCAGGCACCGCATTGCCGCTTGTCCCCTTCGTAACGGCCGATGCCGTAATTTGGGTCGTGAGCAAATCGTTCGCGTCCGCGTAACCTTCTTCTTTCACTTCGGCTACCGAACCGGATACCGTCACGCTGTCGCCGACCGCTACCGTAACCGCGACTTTCGGCTCGAGCAGGATCGCTTCCGACGTCTTGTCGTCGTTATCCCACGCGCTCTTCGGCGCCTGGATATAGAACTTGCCGTCGCTGCGCTTCTGCGTCACGATCCCTTGCACGCCCGTGACCGTATGGCCGACGTACGGGGATTGATGGGATGCGCCCTGAATCGCGTGGATCGCCAGGTTATCGTAGGACTGCTGGATCGTGTAAGCGAACGAGTACACTTCGCTCGTCTGGCCGCTTGCGACGACGATCGCTTTGATCGTTGTGTCCGCGTTCACGGTGATCACGCCTGTATATGGCGTCGATGCCGCCGTCGGCGCGCTGCCGTCGGTCGTGTAATAGATCTGCCCGCCTGTTGCTGGCGTCGACAGCGTTACAGGAGTTCCGGCCGTAATGCGGCCGACTGCGCTTGGGCTCGCCACTACGGACAGCAGCTTCTTCGCGACATCGCTCTGCGAGCGCGGAACGAGCATGTAGTTGTTGTACGTGTAGGTGAGGACGCCCTGGATTTGCTCATACGTCTGGCCGGCTTCCACATACGGCGATTTCACCATGAACGCGTTGCCCTTCGAGTCGGTAACCTGGAACTCGTTGTACGAGTTGCCTGTGCCGATCGTGACGTTCTGCACTTTCACGAATTCTGCCTCGTAAGCTTCGCCATTCGCTGCGCCGATGTCGCTGCCCTCGACGAGCTGCGGCTCAGGCGTTCCCGCGCCGGCTTGCGTAATTTTGACATTACCCGCGTCCACCATGAGCTCGGCCAAGCCAAAGTAGTTCAATGCCGTCCCTGCCGCTTCGACCTTGTCGCCTACTTCGGCGGTAAGCGCCGAACCGCGGACGACAATGCCGCCTGTCGCATCCTGCACGTAGAGATTGTTCATGCCGCCGCTTGTTTCCTTATGCGTCACGATCCCGGCAATGATAGCACTCGTACCGTCAGCAAGCACGCGCGCAGCGCTGATCGTACTTACGCTCGACAGCGTGTACGTGAACGTCGTTGGAACCGTCGAAGATTCGCCCAGCTTCGCATAGGACTCGATCGTCGTATCCTTCGTGATGACGATCGGCGCTTCGTACAGCTTGAACTCCGTATCGTCCGCCGTCTTGTAGTAGATGCTCGCCCCGGCGGTTGTCGTCGTGAGCGTAATCGCGGTACCGGATGTTACCACGCCTGTCCCAGGGGAAGCCGTCACTTGCGCCAGCTCGAAGCCGTAGCTCGAATTGCGCGGATCCGGCGTTGCGACGTTAAAGTCGTTGGCGTTAACGTCCGTATCCAGACCTCTGCCGCCGGACGCCAGGTCCTTGCGGATGGCTGACGTCGTTGCCGAAATCGCCCCTGTTGCCGCTCCGCCTTCTGCCTCATTGACCGTGCCGTAGCCGACTTGGTCGACTAGCGAGCCACTGTTGTCTTTAATGCGAATTTTGCCGTTCGTGCCGCCCATAGCAAGATTGCCGGACTGGTCTGGCGACGGCAGCGCCGCGGCCGTCGTGCTCGCACCTGCCGCTTCTTGCACGAGATAGTAACCGCCCGCCTTGATCGTACCGGATGTGAGGGTATGAATATTGCTGCCGCTGGTTGGCCATGCTCCCGTCGCGGAAGCGTACTCAATCTGCCAGCCGGTCAGATCGATATCTTGATTCGTCGGATTATAGAGTTCGATAAAATCGTTCTTGAGCGGCGCGCCGCCGTTGCCGCCGCCTCCGTATACCTGCGAAATGACGATGTTGCTGCCGTCCACTGCCGCGTGCACCGGCAGACCGTAGCCTGTAAGCACAACGCCCGCTAACAGCGAACCGGCCAAAATGGTGCTGACCCGTCTCTTGATGACGTGATACGTAACCCGCATCTTCTCTTCTCCCTTCGCTTTGCCAAGATACATTCTGTATCATTCCTCGCATAGCATAACAACCAATTGTAAATTTAGCGTTAAATCCACAATTAGCTTCTGTTAAGGCTTGTACAATTCCGGCTTATTCGACAGCAAATCACCCCGCAAGCCTCATGCGCGCCATGCTTGGATGCATGACATCCGGCACGGTGCGCTAGAGCCGCGCAGGCCCGCAGCTATACGTTTTCTCACCGAGTATATCGTACGCCCTAGTTCCTATGTAAGGTAATATGACACCTTGCTTAGGGAACAGTATATACCAGATGAAGCAGCAAGGGCAATTGGACAATCTGCAGGATTTCGCGAAGGATTTCGTTACATAATGTCGCAGGACGAATGGAGAATTCTGACTTACCTCTGACACGTCCCCCGTCAAACATGAGGACATACTGGCTGGGATGCCCCCTAATCTTCGCCCATTAGTTTCTCCCGGTACAGCTTCGCTTGTTCGAGCATATGCCCGATATTGCCTTCGCTGGCATAGACGGACATATCGAAGAAATCGCGGTCGAGCGGCGACCAGCTGAGATCCTGCTCATCCCCGGCAGCCTCGACCTCCCGCTTCAGCCGGCCAGCATACACCTCCACGTAGCACTGCTGCCAGTGGTAGGTGAAATCCATCATATGCAGCAACGTCACATCAGCTTCGGAGATGCTGGTCTCCTCGAGCAGTTCCCGATATGCCGCCGCAAGCCCGGCTTCGCCCGGCTCGATTTTGCCGCCGACGAGGTTATATAGGCCTTTGTACGGGTCTTTCGCCCGTTTGCACAGGAGCAGCAGGTCCATCTCGGGATTGAATATCATAAGCACGTTATAGCCTTGCATGGCCTGCACTCCTTCCTGGTGATTTAAGACTCGCGGTGCGTACGCCTGCCTCCCACTCGCTTCGTCAAGGAATCAGCTTCGCCTGCTTGATCGGAGAAGACAGCACGATGAGCGTCGTCGAATCGCCGTGCGCGCCCAGCTCGTTGATGGCGCTCTCGAGTGTCTGCAGCGACTCGGTCACGACTTTAACGAGGAAATTATACTGATGTCCGCTGATGCGGTGCAGCTCGACCACATCGGGCGCCTGCCCGCAATATTCCACGAAACGATCGCAGCCCTTCGTATAGAACAAGATGAACGCCGCGATCGGCTTGTTGATTTTGTCCGGTGCGACGACCGCGCGGTAGTGATCGATGATCCCCTTCTCCTCCAGTCTCCTCACTCGCTCCGTAACGGCCGGCTGGGACAACGAAACGGCTTTGCCTAAGTCCGTCATCGACAGCCTCCCCTGATCTTGCAGCGCAAGCAAGATTTGTTTGTCCAGATCATCCATGGTGGCAGCTCCTTTATTATTAAGGTCAACTCGGTGGAATAAAAGGATTTTCAAGTTAATGATCACTTAACAACATTCATTTTCTATGTAACCATACGTTCTTATTATATAAAATAAATGCCATAGAAAGAATGCGCGAAGGAGAGGATAACAATGGGATCTAATCACAAATTGCTGCAGCCGGCGCGGATCGGCGCCTGGCAGCTGAGGAATCGAATCGCGATGGCGCCGATGACGCGCGGCTTCGCGAATGATGCATCCGGAGTGGTGGGAGAAGACGTTGCCGCTTACTATCGCCGACGGGCTAAGGACGGAATCGGCTTAATCATTACGGAGGGCATTACGCCTTCGCCTAGAGGAAAAGGCACTTTCGGCGTGCCGGGCTTGTATTCAATGGAGCAAGTGAAAGGATGGCGCAGCGTGACCGAAGCGGTACACGAGGAGGGCGGCACGATCTTCGCGCAGCTCTGGCATGTGGGCAGGCTGACCCATCCCGATCTGACGGGAGGCCTCGCGCCTCAAGCGCCTTCGGCACTGCAAGCAACCGGTCTCGTACATCGGCTGCGGAAGCCTTTTGCTCCGCCTGAGGCGATGTCGCCGAGCGAAATTCGGGAGGTTGTCCGCGAGTACAAGCAAGCTGCCCAACATGCGGTGGAAGCCGGATTCGACGGCGTCGAGCTCCATGGCGCACACGGCTACCTGATCGACCAATTCGCGACGGCGGTAACCAACCAGCGCACAGACCGCTATGGCGGCAATCGCGATGGCCGCCTCCTGCTCCTGAAGGAAATTCTCGCCGCTGTAGGCGATGTCGTCGCTATGGATCGAGTGGTCGTCCGCTTCTCCGAGTTGAAAGACGACCTTGCTCACTTCCGATGGGAGGAACCCGAGGCTGAAGTCCAAGTGTTCCTCGACGTCTTCCGATCGGCAGGTCTGCGCGTCATCCATCCGTCGACCAACGCATTCGCGAAGCCGTTATCGGGCGGCGATTGGACGCTGCACGAGCTCGTCCGCAAACATTGGGATGGCGATATCATCGGCGTAGGCGGATTGTCCGCCGATTCAGCGTCGGAGGCGATTCGCAGCGGCGTGATCGATGTAGCCGCATTCGGCCGGCCGTTGCTCGCCAATCCGGATTTCGTGCAACGGCTGCGAGAAGGAAAGCCGCTAGCGCCATACGAACCCTCCGTGCACCTCAAGCATCTGCGGTAAACGCAAGCAGCTTCGTTCGCGCTCGGAGACTAAACAAGCCGAAAGCCGATCGATCGGTAAGATCGGACCGGCTTTCGGCATTTATTTTATACGGAAGGATGCACGATCGGATCGAACAAACCTCTACGGATGAGGTTCGCCGTAACCGGCTGCTTCCCGAGCTCACGCGACCAGATCGACAGCTGGCCGATATGGTGAATCTCATGGACGAGCACATGCTGCAACACTTCGCCGTACCGGAATTGCTCCCACTCGCCTTCGTGGTTCTGGTCCTTCAAGATGCGATCTTGCAGGCTGCCATCCCACGCATAGAGAAACGGAGCGATCTGGGCATGCGACTGGGCCGAATACTCCCGCAGCTTCGCTACGCTGTTGCAATCCTCGAAGTGTCGGAATTGCCCCTGACTGCCCTGCATACCGCTGATCCAGCCAAGCTCCACATTAATAATGTGATACAGCGTGTACAGGATGCTTCCCACGCCGCCCGTGCGCTGCTTCAGCAATTCTTCTTCATTCACCGTCTCGCACCAATTGAACCAATCCTCGCGAACTTGCCAGTTATATTCGAACAGTTTCAGCATCGTATACAGCCTCCTATGAGATCATCGATTGCTTCATCAACAGCACTGCAACTCGCATACGACCCGGTCGAACCGAAGCGCTCGCAGATCTTCCTCGTGGATCCAATAATAGATTCGTCCTACGTCCCCCCACATGATTCCGGTCTTCTCCTCCTCGGAATCGATCTGCAGCAGAAGCCGCCACTTGGAGGCAGACAGAAGGATGGCATCGCGAAGCTCGGGATTCCGCATGTCATCCCAATTGTATTCGCCGGTTGCGATTAGGCATCCGGTCTGCATGTCGCCCTGGATCTGATCAGGATGCCCCATGAAGCGATTGATATATCCTTCAGCTCGGAATGGCTTTAGGAACACCTCCCAATACTTATCGAAATCCTCCCTGTTGCCATTCCACCCAAGGCCCAGGCTTTCCAGATAGGCGGACTCCGACGCGGGAACCGACAGCCCCGGAATGAATGAGATCCGGTTCGGCTTCATTCGAGCTTCGTCCGTTAGACTGGCGGGCGTCTCCCTGCGCGTTAACTGACTGAGCTGCTCCCCATTCGTATAGATGACTCGGCATGTTAGAGGGTCGCCATAGAATTCATCGTCCTCGTACATACCCGCTACCGCATAGAAGAACGTTAGCAGTCCGCTCGCGGGCAGCGACTCGTCCAGCGCCGGACAGTCACGCAGATTAATTTGAGCGATGAACGTCATGTCGAAGTCCTTCCACCTCGGCCACGCTATCGCCTCCGGCAGATCCGGATTGCCGCCGGCCTTACTGCTCCCGACCGATATCTCCTCATCTGATGCAGGCTCCAGGTGCAGTTGGGCCGTTGGAAAAATCCAGCCGCCGATGGCCTGCGTATATTGCCCGAGGCCGGATCGTTCGAGCTGCTGAAGAATCTCGTCTCTGGTCATGTGTGAGCTCCTTAAAAGGTGATCAATTGCGCCTGACTGTCCATCTGGCTACTCTCAGATCCAGCCGGACCATACATCAAACCGATTCCCGTTCAAATCGTAAAACCTAAAGTTTTTGCGATTCCCATCATACAGCTTAATATCCGATACCTGTACTCCTCGCTCTACTAACGTGCTATGCGTCTCTTCGATGTTATCCGATTTAAACGTGAGTAAGTGCATTTCATAATCTTTACCTTCCCAATGGTCGGTTTGATAGGTCAGTTTCACGTCTTCTTTATGGTTCACGGTTACTAGCATGATCTCCGGACCATTCCCTAGATGAAAACTAAAGCCTGTCCAACGAACTCCTAGCTTCTCTTCATACCATTTAATCGTTCCTTCTTCGTTAATAACAGGCAAGTATACACAATCAATCTGACCTACGATCGGTTTGTTCATTGTGAGCCCTCCGCCTTTCCTATAATACCACATATTTACAATCTACTACTTGTAAATCCAATCTTCTTTTATGCCAACCATTTACCTCTGAATTGGGGAATCATATGAAACAAAGCAACTACCAGCAATTCACTTCGTATATCATTTCGAGTTTGAATGAGGTTGTATGAGGGGGAATATAGTTGGATCAGCTTAGAATAGAACCTATGAAGGGAATCGGCCTCTTACGGCTGGGCATGTCGCAGTCCGAGGTAGAAGATTGCCTCCAGATTTACACGGATAAATACGAAATCACGTACGAACAAAACCCGCTGCGATACCATGATCCAGGAGCGATTAAACGTAGTTTTCAGGTTGAATATGACGCTGAGGGAAGGGTGAACTTCATTCAAATTTGCTCTTCGTTGAAGGATGTGGTCCGTTGCACGTTTGAGACTTGGGACGTATTCAATATGAAAGCGGAGGAATTGGTGGACAGGATTGATCAACTATCGAAATATGAACGTAATGGCTTTGATCTAGGATTCGATTATTATTTTCCCGAGCTAAACCTTTCTTTTTGGAGACCGGTTGCGCTGTCCGAATCCGACCTGCAGGAGAACTGGTTTAAGGAGCTCGCCCCCGCCATTCAGGAAGACGAGAAGAAGAACCTCTACTTTGAATGTGTGAGTATCAAATGCTAGCGCGGTTACGCGTTCAAAATCGGGAAGGCAGCCGGTCTTCGTTCGGATGTCTTCCCTTTTGTGTCGCAAACAGACGCGGCCCCAAGCCTGCTTTGCTAGCGAAGCAGGCTTTGCGAGGTAAACCTTATCTCGAACAATGAGTGCGCTCCCTGCTATTTTTGCACTTCCAATTCAGTATCTCGCTTCTTTTTGGGAAACCGCTCTCTTACAATCAAACCGCTGACGAAAAGCAGAACGGAAAACAACGGCATTATCGGAACAGGTTCAACAAAGAAAGTAACCACGTATTCGCCGCTTATGAAGATCTGCAGCAGAATCAGAAATATACCGGACAACATCAGTTTCACCGAAAGCATCTATATTCTCCCTTTAAGTTTCAATAGGATAAGTGACAACCCCTACATAAGTACATCTTCATTAACTTCAACCCAAGTATTCTCACTTCTCAATGGATAACAAGTATGGCGGTCCCCAGCTCTTTTGCTCATATCTAACCCAATACTTCTGTCCGACTTCGATCAGATCGCTAAAATCGATGGATGTCGTAACCTCCACAGGTCGTCCACCTTCATTTACGAGGGAAATGGAGTCAGATGCTTTCTTCACAATTGTCGCATATTCCACAGTAAGCGTCGTACTCGAAAGCTTGATAAAAATTGCAAAGATGAGCAAGGCAGCAACAACACCAATGACGACTTTCCATTTCGTTTTCATGCGGTGGATGCACCTCCATTCCTACGGAGATCCGGATAACGATCAATTATCGAAGCCGATAGACAGTCCACTATCCGCCGGATTCTTCCTGCCGACGAGACGTTGAACAACCATTAACCTGTAGGTCTGATCAAATCCTCCGGTTTCACGCTTCCTTTTCTATAAAAACAAACAGAGTTAAGCTTAGTTTCTCTGGTCTCAATATGTATCTTTCGCTTCCCAATCAAACCCGCGTAAATTTTCAGTTTGACATAGCCTGAATTCGTATGCACGATCGAGTATCCCTTATAGCGATCGAACTTGTTGTTGAACTCGCCGTCAATGATTAACTTGTCTCCAGACCACTTTACCTCGGTCAGCGTAATTTCTTTCACGTCCGCTGGTACTCTTATTACCCATACAAAAAGAAGAGCCAGCGGTATCAGTACTACCCACAGCAGCACCTTTCTTTTCTTGGTTGTGATCTCAAATGTCCATTCTCGTTCCAAATGCCTGCTCCTCACGACTGACAAGATGTTTGCCATATATCCCCTCTAAACTACCAGCTATTCAAAAGTATACCACTATTATTCCGCCTTCTAGTACCTCCCCCGCGCAAAAAAGCACTTCGCCTCCCCGAGACGAAGTGCTGCCATTGCCAACTAACTCCACCCTGCTGCCCGCGCTGCCATTACGTACTCGCTAAGCCCGATTCCGCTCCATCCACGCCGTCGCCCAATCGACAAGCTCCCGCTGCCGCATGAACCGAATCTCGGCATGCCCGACCCGATGAATCGGAAGTTGCTTCTCCCGTTCATACGCCTCGCCTAGTCGGACAAAATCGCTGTCGTCCACCGCCTGCGTGCTGTACGTGACCCACCGCCGTTTGCCGTCGACGAGGATCGCGCTGCTCTCTTCGGTCATCGTTTTGGACGGGAAATCCGCTCTGGTCTCAGCCAGGTGAAGCGAGGTATTCTTGTCGTGCCCGACGCCGATGAGCAGCACATGGCCATCGAGCCCATACAGCTTATCGACTGGCGATCCGGGTCCGAAAATGCAGCTCAGATCATGTCCTTCGGTCAAGTAAGCCGCATGTTTGCCGACGGCCGCAACCGAACGTGCCGGATGGTCGGAGCGCATAGCCCCGGGCCACTTGCGGAACATCTCGGCCACGACGCTCATGCCGATCGCCGGCGTTAGCGCCTTATCGTAGGCGGGCCAATGCTCGCGGATGATCGGCCACCACGCTTGAGGCGCTTCCCAATGAACGCCGGTTTGCGGATCGAGATTCTTCCACGTCTGCGATGGCATCATGATCGTCCCATCGATGCCCACAACCTCGAGCAGCGCCCGAATGAGCGTCTCAGCCCCGCCGACCACATAGCCGAGACTGCGCAGCGACGTATGGACGAATACCGTCTGCCCCTCCTGAAGCCCAATGTTCCTGAACGCCTCCACCAATTCATCCCGAGTCCAAATCACGCGCGTTTCTTCTGAAGCTGCCGACATCGTTAACCGCCTCCTCTTCGAATAAAACAATAACGCCCTAACACTTGCCGAACGCCAATAAACCCCGGCTCTCCTCAGGAGATCCGGGGTTGTTCTTCACGATCAGCGAAGAAGCATCGCCCTCAATTTGGCGCAGCATACGTGCAACGTCATTGTAATTGGCCCCCCTAATATTCGTCAACAACTTTCCATTTCTTCCTCCTGCTTACAAATCTCTCAGTTCCCTGTATGATGGTAGAGGTAAAATAAAGAGATGTTAGGGGAGGCTATCTGTCTATGAAACGCATTCTGACCATCCTGCTCGCCGCCATTCTGCTCATGATCGGGGCCGTCCCGGCTGCGCTTGCAGCTCCTGCTGCGATCAGCCTGTTCATTAATGGCGAGCAAATCCAAGACAACGGCATCAAACCCGTAACCGACGCGAAAGGCATCTACTTGCCTTACAAGCCGGTATTCGCGAAGCTGGGCTATGCGGTCGCTTATGACCCGAAAGCCAGGCTCATCGTGCTGACGAAGACGGGGATCAAAATCGCTTTTGCCCCGGGCAAGAATACGGCGCTCGTCAATGGCGTGAAGACCGCGCTGACCGTCGCCCCTCGAACGATCGGCAGCACCGTCTATGTGCCGCTGTCGTTCTTGCGAGAAGCCGCGCATGTCCCAGCGACTTATGAGCGGGCCACCGGTGCCATTCGGATCGGTCAAGCCGAAGACAAGTTTCTGCCGCCAGTTCAATTCGGCATGACGGTGGATGAGGTCAAGCAGCTGATGTCAACGGAACCAACCGGAGAGTTGGAAGAAGAGGGCAGGCAGCATCTGGTGAATTATTGGCTTCAAATCCCGAATGGCCGAAAAGGCTCATATACTTTCACGTTCGAGAACGGCAAGCTCGTTCAGATCTCCGTAGCGTATATGGAAACCTCTTGGAATTATGACGCCTCCATACAGACGTACAAGCAGGACAAGGCGTATCTAGAGCAGCTATACAATAACGGCAAGAACGCCACGGATACATACTGGAATACGAGTCCTGAAGAAGCACTCGAATATTTGGAAGAGTACGGAACGAGTAACGGCACGATCTATAAGGACGCGATTTCGTATGGGTTCATGGATCTTGCGGCCACTTACGAGCAGCCTAGCTTTTCCGTAGGTATCCGCTTCGCTAACGCTAATTGGGACGAACCAGGGGACCCCTTCTATTTTGAGATGATCACCTATACGAAGAAATAACCTTACCGCTTCTTCGCGTTCACAGCCTTAATCGCCTCTCAATCACGCGCATTTTTAGAAGTATTTAGCAAAATTTAACTTGAGTCCCTCCCCTGTCCTGTATTACGATTCATACGAGCTGATTGTAGTGGCCTGCATCGACCATTCTATCGATTCGTAGGCATCGCTCAATATACATAAAGGGGAAACAAACAACATGGATCCGAATGTAAACCCGCACTATTACCAATCCGCGCCGGAGCAGCAGGTGGCGCCGGTGATCTCCGTGAAGCACTGGATGCTCACGATACTTCTGATGGCGATTCCGATCGTGAATATCGTCATGCTGTTCGTGTGGGCTTTCGGCGGCGGCACGAATCCGACCAAAGCGAATTACGCCAAAGCAACTTTGATCTTTGCGCTTATCGGCATCGTATTCTACGTGGTCGTGATCGTTCTCTTCCTAGGCACATTCGCCGCGAATATGAATATGGCACCCTAGCAAGAACAAAGGGAGAGCGCCTCGGCGCTCTCCCTTTTCCTTTAACGCTTCAACCCCGCCAGCGTCTTCGGCTCCATTCCGCCAAGGCGCCACTATATAAAAGCATAACCCTTAATTCTAGACCCCAATCAAGGTTCTAAACGCTTATCCCAACAAAAAAAGCCCCGAAAAACCATGGAAATGGCCTTCCGGGACTTGCTATAACTCTATTAACCGCTTATGGCGCGTTCGTCCTTATTCGGAACGAGACGGATATAACGGTCCGAAGCGGCGATCTCGAGCAGGAACGCTTCATCGCTCGTGCCGAGCCGCTGCCAGGCTTCCACGCACATCGGGTCAAAGTGCGTGCCGCTTCCTTCGACGATGATGCGCATCGCCTCATCGTGGGACATCGCTTTGCGGTACGACCGCGAGGAGGTCAGCGCATCGTACACATCCGCTACGGCGGCGATCCGGGCAAGCAGCGGAATTCGTTCGCCGGCCAGCCGGTCGGGGTAGCCGGTGCCGTCCCATTTTTCATGATGGGATCGAATGATCGACAGTTCATCCGGGAAGAAGCCGAGCTGCTTGCACACGTCATACCCCCAGACCGGGTGGCGCTCGATGAGGCTTCGTTCCTCCGGCGACAGCTTGCCCGGTTTGTTCAGCACCGCATCCGGCACCTTGATCTTGCCGACGTCATGGACGACGCCGCCCTGCGCGATCGCGCGAAGCTCCTCCGTGGAGCGCCCCATCTCCTCCGCCAGCCGCAGCGCGTACAGCGCGACGCGCATATTATGTCCGGCCGTATAGGCGTCGCGCACCTCGGTCGCCATGATAAGCGCACGGACGCTTGGCGTAATGCAGGCTTCAAGCCACGCGCGAGGGTCGGATTTGAACAACACTCTCAGAGAGGATTGGAAGGAGCCCTGGGCAAAATACTGCCGCCCCAGCCCGTCGATCATGACCAGCATGGAACCGACCAACAGTACGTGGTACAGCCACCAGCTCAGCCGCCAAGCTTCGCCGGTCGTCATAATATATTGGGCCGCGATTATAAGCCCCGTACTATAGACAATCGCCTGCTGCAAAGGAAACCCCGCAGCGAGATAAGATCTGCGGTAACGAACGATCGTCCATAGGCATCCGAATACCGTCAGCGTCGCCGAGATCCAATTGTAAGGCTTCTGGCTGATCGGCAAGGACTGGATGACTTCCGGGGCAAAAAAAGCGGCGGCGCACAACAGCGCCAGCACGCCGCCCCACACCGGCATAAGAATCATCCGCCTGCGTGCCAGCCATTGCACGATAGGATTATCGGTCGAAGCCGCGGACAAGCATAACCAGATGACCGCCAGCAGTAAGCTCAGCTGCGACGCTATGCCCGGCAAGGAGGAATCGTGCATCAGGAAGCCGGGCGTGGATAACCCGTGCAGAATAAACAATTCGGCGAGCGACAGATAGGCGAGCGCGAGGAACTCGACCTTGATGTTGCGAAGGCGATAGCCCGCAAAACCTACGGCCACGGCCAGTATCGTCGAGAGCGCCGCGATTATGCTTACAATATAGAAATGACCATGAGGGGAATGGATCATCAGATCGTAGGCCGCAGAGGAGCGCAGCCATTCATAGCCGACCAGAGGGAGAATCGTCGCGAGCAGTGGGCCGCCGATTAGGGCGGTTCTCCCTTTCACGCGCATGCCTATTCCTCCTATTCTTAGTAGGTCTTTATACCGTATGGTGCACTCCTCTCAGCATACGCCGCTCCGCTCTATGCCGTCAATCCAAGTTATCGTCCGCCTGGCTTGGCGGGAGCTAAAGATTGCCTAAACACCCCGCCCCGCTCCCAAGCTCCATACTGACGCTGCATAATTCTGTGTGTTCCCTCTCCCCCTTGCCAGACTAGGCGCTATCGGCGCTCTAAATTGATATTCCCCGAGCCCGTCTCAAGCTCAATCTCGAACTGGCCGCCGCCGAACACGAGCGTCCGCTTCCGGTCATCGTCCTGATAGCTGCCGCCCCACTCGTTCTTCAGATCGCCCGAGCCCGTCTCGTACTGAATCTTCGCCGAAGCCGGCTCCTCGTCCGTCGCGATCGTCACGTTGCCGCTTCCGGTCTCCGCCTGGATCCCGCCCGTCAGCGACTTGGACGAGATGTGGATATTGCCGCTCCCCGTCTCGGCATCGATCTGCCCAGCCGTCACGTCGCTCAGCTTCACGTTGCCGCTGCTGACATCCACGTCGAGCTTCTCCAGCTCGCTGGCGTCGACATTCATATTGCCGGAGCCCGCTTCGACGGCAACCTTGCCCGCCTTGATCTGATGGAGGCTTACATTGCCGGATCCCAGCTCCAGCTTAATTTCCTTGGCTTCCAGCTGCGACAGGTCGGTATTGCCGCTGCCTCCGTTAATCGTCAGCTTCTCCCATTGCGCCTGCGGCAGTTCAAGACGCAGATCCACATCCAGAATGTTCACGCCGATGCTGAATCCCGTGCCTGCTTTCACTTGTACCTTCAGTTCATTGCCGCTGCGTTCCAGCTCCAGCTTGATCTTATCCCGGAATTTTTTGCTCGCCCGGCCATCCAGGGAGGCGACGATCTCGCTGCCCGTCCCCGGCACGATGTCCACGTCCGCGCTGCCCGTCTGCAGCATAATCGACTTCAAGCCATCCGCGCTTATGCGCTCCACCTTCTCCACCTTCTCGGTGCCGAACGAGAAGGCATCAGCTCCCATGGAGCCTAACGTTACCCCTGTTCCGATGAGCCCGACCACGACAAGGATCAAGGCCACTACAATCCAGTTTCTCATCGCTTACTCCCTCCAATAATTCGTCCATTGAATTTCAGATAGCGGATCGTCATCTGCATGACGCCGCGCGTCATCGACTTCATCCCTGCGCCGGACAGCATCGCGAGGCCGATCAGCGTCATCGCGATGAACGTGCCCTGCACCCGATTGAACGCCTCTCCGTTCAGCCCCTCGATCACGGCAACGACCGCCCCGATCGCCAGTGCAGCGACGACCGCCCATAAGGCAAGCACAACGCCGAGCAGCGCTAGATAAGGCCCGAGGACGAAGACGAGGTTAACGAAACCCATGCCCACCGTCGCGAACACCGCCCGGGAGACCGAACCGACTTTGCCGCTCTTCTCCGCCTGTTCCACCCGGTAGCCGAGCAGCAGCTCTCTGGCGATGATCCGAGGGTCGCCCAGCTCCGCGGCTGCCGCCTCCTCGCTTCGTCCCTGCTCGGCCGCCGCGCGGAAATGCTCCTCGTAGTCGTACATCCATTCTTTGCGCAGCGGCTCTGGCACCGGTGACAGCAGCTGCCACAGCTGATTCAAATATTGCTCTCTCACCCTCATGTTCATCGCTCGACACCTTCCTTAATCAGTTCATCGACCGCCAGTTGAAACGTTCGCCACTCCTTGATTTGTGATATCAAGTGCGAATGCCCGAGCGGGGTCAGCTTGTAATATTTGCGCGGCGGCCCTTCCGGGGATTCCTGCAAATAGGTGGAGAAATAACCTTCCTGCGTCAGCCGGTTCAGCAGCGGATAGACGCTGCCTACGGCAACCTCGAACTTCGAGGACATCGCGACCGCGAGCTCGTAGCCGTAGCGGTCTTCCCAGGCGGTTAAGGCGAGGACGCACAGATCGAGCACGCCTTTCTTAAACTGCACATTCATAGAACGCGCCCCCTATAACTCATAACTTGGTATTCATCATTATCGAATAGCTACGCGCACTAGATATCGGTACAGGGAAATCATACCATGCCGTGCATACGCGGCTCCTCCTCCTCCTTGCGTAAATTCCCCTCGGTCTCAAGACCGAGGCCTTGCCGAATCGGTTCGTGCCCATCATGGACAAAATATGGTATTCTAACGCTAGACAAATTTCGCCAAAACTTGAGAGAACGAATAATGGAGGTTGGATGATGAGCCAGTACCAAGTCACAACGCATCAAGATACATACACCCTGTATACGTTAACGGAAAGCGCGACCGATTCTTCGGTGACGATCTGTCCGGAGCGCGGAGCGATCGCCATCAGCTGCAAACTGCGCGGCGAGGAGCTGTTCTACCTCGACCGGGACACTTTCATCGACCCGGAGGCTAATATTCGCGGCGGCAATCCGATCCTGTTCCCGATCTGCGGCCAGCTGGTGAACGGCGCTTACGAATGGGACGGCGTCGTCTATCAGATGCGCAATCACGGCGTTGCCCGCAACCGCGCATGGGAGGTCGTCTCGACGTCCGAAGAAGGCGAAGCTTCGCTTACCGTGCGCCTGACCGCGGGCGAAGGCACGTATAATGAATATCCATGGAACTTCGCGCTCGAGTTCACCTATACGCTCAAGGACGGACAGCTCCATATCCGCCAAGTCTATGCCAACCAAGCGGATACCGATATGCCGGTATATGCCGGTTTCCATCCGTACTTCAACATCAGCTCGAAGAAATTCGTCTACGAGACGGATGCGACGAAATTCCTCGATTACAACGACAACGTCGTCAAGCCGATTGACGGCGCCATCGATATGGACGGGCTGAAGGAATCGATCGCCTTGTTGGACGCTCAGGAGCGCCAGATCGCCTTCCCGGGTCCCGATGGCACCGGCCGCGTCCGCTTAACGTATAGCGACGACTTCAAGTACGTCGTCCTGTGGCAAGTGGACGGCAAGCCGTTCATCTGCGTGGAGCCGTGGATGGCGCTCAACGCGGAGCTGAACCGCAAAGAGGAGCTGCCGATGATTCCGGCAGGGACGACGCGTAATCTGGTGGTTACGATCGGCTACACGCCGGGTGAATAGGAAGGGCTTCGCCCTTTGGAACCCGTTGTCTATCCTCGCCCCTTCCCCCTCCATTGGAGGGGAACCAGAGGGCAACTGCCCTCTGGACACCCGTAAACGGCGTCGCTCGATACGCGGCCGTCTTCGATGTGTGCTTTCGCCGCATTGACTCGCGTTGTCCTTTGGACAAAGCTTCATGCCCGCTTCCATACGCCACTTTTTGCCTTGGTGTGATATCCTGCTGATGCATGCGCCACAATGCCTCATCGTGCTGACCTTCGCTTGACGTCCACTTTGTGGACACGCTCTACTTAAGAACAAGAGCACTAAATGTGCTCATTGAAAAAGCCGGATCACATGCATCTGCATGTGATCCGGCTTTTTGGCATTGCTTATTATTTGCTTGCGGTCTTCTTGATTAACTCGAATACGGCCGTTAGCGCGTCGTTCATTTCGCTCTTGCGCATATTCGCTTTATACTGTTCGCGGTTCTCGTACAGGAGCGACAGCTTCTGTAGCAGCGCCTGTTCGGTCAGCTCCTCTTCCTCGAGCACCTCGCAGAACCCCGCGGCCTGGAACGACTTCGCGTTCAGAATCTGATCGCCGCGGCTTTGCTGCCTGCTGAGCGGGATGAGCAGCATCGGCTTGCGCAGCGCGAGGAACTCGAAGATCGAGTTGGAGCCGGCGCGCGACAGCACGATATCCGCAGAAGCGACGAGATCCGGCAGCTCCTGCTGCACATACTCGAATTGCATGTAGCCCGGGCGTTCGAGCGACGGATCCACATTCCCTTTGCCGCACAGATGGACGATCTGGAATGTCTTCGTCAGCTCATCGAGCAAAGACCGCACGGTCTGGTTGATGCGCCTTGCGCCAAGACTGCCGCCCATAATAAGCAGCACCGGCCTCACGGCCGTGAAGCCGCAGAACGCCCTGCCTCTGGCAGCGTCGCCTTGCAGCAGCTCCTCGCGGATAACCGCGCCGACGTGATGGGCTTTGCCGCCGCGCATATGCGCCTCGGTCTCGGGGAAGGTCGTGCATACCCCCGTGGCAAAACGGATCGCGATCTTGTTCGCCAAGCCCGGCGTCAGATCCGATTCATGCAAGAGCACCGGCACGCGGTTCAACCAAGCGCCGAGCACGACGGGGACCGACACGAAGCCGCCCTTGGAGAAGAGCACATCCGGCTTCTCCTTGCGGATGAGATTGTAGGCCTGGAACGCGCCTTTGACCACCTTGAACGGGTCTTTCACATTCTGCCAGCTGAAGTACCTTCTCAGCTTGCCTGTCGCGATGCCATGGTAGCGCACCTCAGGGAGGGATCCGGCCAGCTGCCGCTCGATGCCTGCCTCGGAGCCGACATAATCGACGGACCATCCTTCCTCCTGGAAGCGTGGAATAAGGGCCAGATTGACCGTCACATGACCGGCCGACCCGCCCCCGGTGAACATTATTTTTTTCATGCTTTCCTCACCAGTCTTGTGTTAGTTGCTTGCTGTAATACACCTTATGACCGTCAGCTGTCCATTCATGACAAAAGGTTGCCATCTGCTCGCCTATTGCCGCGAGCAGAGCAGCACCTGCCGCTCGAACCTGCTCTTGCGCACGACGCAGCGGTCGGCAATGACAAGTCTGGCCGCCGCCACGTCCTCATCGATCTGCTCGGTCGTCACAATCACGACCCGCGGCGCTAGCCGGCCGGCGCTCCGCAGCATCTCGATCCGCTCCTCGGGCTCCATTACCGAGCACAGGTTATACGGCAGGTCGATGATCGCCGCGTCATAGCTGCCTTCCGCTTGACGCATATCCAGCAGGCGCACCACGTTCGGCATGCCGTAATGCGCGAGATTGGTCCGCGCCCCGCGTACCGCCAGCGGATTCACGTCGCAGCCGACGATGTCGATGCCCATCGAGATCGCCTCGATAATGACCGTGCCGATCCCGCAGCACGGGTCGATCACTTTCACGCCTTCCGTGTACGGAGCGGCGATATTCGCTACCGCCCTAGCCACGCGCGTGCTGAGCGCCGTCGAGTACGGCTGCGGCTTCTGATTGTGGACCAGCCAAGCCGCCTCTGCGCGCTCCAATTCTCCGAGCAGCCATTGTCCTCGCGCGTAAGCGATGCCGATCAGCCGCTCGGGCTGCTTCATGTCCGCACGTCCGCGGATGCTGCGGCCGATCTGTCTTTCGATCGCGAGCCGTTCCTCGTAAATCTGACTGCCGCCCGTCGCGACGAATATCGCCTTGTAGGTACGGCCTTCCATATCCAGCTGCGCAGCCGCCGAAGCAAGTTCATCCAGCTCGGCCGCCTCCAGAAGAACGGCCAGCCGCTGGCGGATGAACGGGCTTCGCGATGGCGGAAGCTCGCGGTCGGTCACGATGCAGCCTTCCTCCGGCTCGGCGCCTAGCAGAGCGCGCATCTCCATGAAGCACAGCTCGGCTTCGTCCTCATGATACGAAATCTGATATAAATAGCGGTCTGCCGCCTTCGTTGATGCCATGTAGGCCGCACTCCCTTATGTCCTTCGCTTCGCCTATGTGCTCGGCGTACGGCGGTTACGAATTCGATTGGCGATACGTCCGGAACACAATGTCCTGATTATAATTGCCGAACCCTTCTCCGTACAAGGTAATTCCCCCCACATGCGCGGCATTGACCGGAACTTCGACCCGCAGCGCCCAGTCGTTGCGCGTCATGACGATATCGTCTAGCGTCACGCTCGACAGGATTTGACCGTCGATGAATGTGCCGCTCTTCGTAATCCGGACCATCTTCAGCCACCCGTATTGGTTAACCGTCCACCAGGCCGGCGTCAGAATCCCGCGTCCTTCGCCCGGATCGCCTGGACTTGTCCATACGCCCAGGAGCGTATCGTTCAAGTAAAAATGAATGTCCGACGGCCAGTTCTCCCGCGTCCCCGGCGCTTCCGAACCAATCTCGAGCGTAATCTCGATCTCCTCGAGCACCTGGCCGGGCAGGACGTAGTTCGGCAGCCGGTATTCGACGAAGCCGTGGCCGAACCATAGAATCTGCGCCCGCATCCGCTCCGGCTCGAAGAAGTAGCGCGGATCGTCGAATTGGCCGATCACGCTCTCGGTCGTCGCGAGGCCGCATGTCGGGTTGACTTCGCAGCGGGTGTAATGCCCGACCGGAATCGATACCTCTTGAAACTCCCTTACCCGTTCCTGTTCGCTCGGCATCGGGATGGCCAGATCGACGCGGCTGACGGCAAGCGAACACATCTTATGGGTGCCGCCGCCGCGGCGGACGAGCTCGGAACGAATGAGCCCGCCGGTCTCCAGCTTCTTCGTGTGCATCGTCACGATGGCGCTGGACAATCCGAGCGCAGCCGCCAGTTCCTTGACGTTCATCGGCTGATCCGCAAGCAATTCCAGGATACGCAGCCGGACATCGCTGGCCAGCGCCTCGTACAACGGCAGCCATTTGCGATTCGTATTGGCGTGAATAATGGTCATCATAATTTCCCCTTCAATAATAGTTCCGTTCGGCCGTGCATTAATACAAATATTAATTCTAAATTCCGGAAAAGAAAAGCTTGAAATCGCTTTTACGATCGTGTTTAATGATGGTGAAACGAAATTATATTAATCGGTTAATATTATAATTAATTCTAAACAGAGGTGACCCTCATGTCAAACAAAGCAAAGATGATCGTTGACAAAGATTTTCAGATCGGCGAAGTCGATAAACGCATCTACGGCTCCTTCATTGAGCATCTTGGCCGCGCGGTATACGGCGGAATCTACGAGAAAGATCATCCTTCCGCTGACGAGCAGGGTTTCCGTTCCGATGTGCTCGAACTGGTCAAAGGCATTAACGTGCCGATCGTCCGCTATCCGGGCGGCAACTTCGTCTCCGGGTACAACTGGGAAGACGGCGTAGGTCCGGTCGATCAGCGCCCGAGCCGCCTGGAACTGGCATGGCGCACGATCGAGCCGAACTGGGTCGGATTGAACGAATTCATGGACTGGTGTAAGAAGGCCAACACCGAAGCGATGATGGCCGTCAACCTCGGCACGCGCGGACCGGCTGAAGCGCGCGACCTGATCGAGTACGCGAACCATCCATCCGGATCGCTGTTCAGCGACCTGCGCCGCAAACACGGCTACGAGCAGCCTCACGCGATCAAGACATGGTGCCTCGGCAACGAGATGGACGGCCCTTGGCAGATCGGCGCGAAGACGGCGGTAGAATACGGCCGGATCGCGAACGAGACCGCCAAAGTCATGCGCTGGGTCGACCCGACGATCGAGCTAGTCGCCTGCGGCAGCTCCAGCCTCCAGATGGCGACCTTCCCGGAGTGGGAAGCGACCGTGCTGGATTTGACGTATGACAACGTCGATTATATCTCGCTGCACCAATATTACGGCAACCGAACCAATGACTCCGCCAACTTCCTGGCGCTGTCGCTCGGCATGGATAAATTCATTAATACCGTCATTTCCACCGCAGACTATGTGCAAGCGAAGAAGCGCGGTAAAAAGAAGATCAACCTGTCCTTCGACGAATGGAATGTCTGGTTCCACTCGAACGACGCGGACCGCAAGCTTGATCCTTGGCAAATCGCGCCGCCGCAGCTCGAAGACATCTACAACCACGAAGACGCTCTCGTCGTCGGCTGTATGCTCATCAGCTTGCTGAAGCGCGCCGACCGCGTCAAGATGGCCTGCATCGCGCAGCTGGTCAACGTTATCGCGCCGATCATGACCGCAAACGGCGGCGCAGCATGGAAGCAGACGATCTACTATCCATACATGCATGCCAGCCTGTTCGGCCGCGGCACGGCGCTTGTGCCGCTCATCAACTCGCCGAAATACGATTCAACGGAGTACACGGACGTGCCTTACCTCGAATCCGTAGCCGTTCACAACGAGGAGAATGGCGAAGTGACGATCTTCGCGGTCAACCGTGACCTGAATGGCGAACTCGGCTTCGAGATCGACCTGCGCAGCTTCGGCTCCTGCCGCATCATCGAGCACATCGTCCTCGAGAACGACGATCTGAAAGCAGCGAACACGCTCGACAACCCGAACAACGTGACGCCGCATACGCGCGGCAACGCGACGGTAGACGGCAACAAGATCGAAGCCTCCCTGCCGAAAGCGTCCTGGAACGTCATCCGCGTCAAAATCAACGGTTAATGCCATTATGCTTTCCTAAATAAGAGGGGCAGCCTTTCTCATCTTGGATGAGAGGGGCTGCCCTTCTTGGCCGTCAGCTGCCGAACGCGGCGCCACGATCACGCCTTCCCCTGCAAGCCGTGGGCAGCTGCGCGCTGCTGGGCCGCAAGACGATAGGGAATCGCTTTGACCCGCCGCAAGCGCGAGCCGCTCTGGACGGCACGCTTCATCGCGATCGGCGCGATCATGCTTCCGATGAAGGCGGAGACGACCGGCAAATGCCCTTTTTGCATCAGCCAATAAGCCGCGCTGCCGCCTATGAAATCATAGATGATGAACTGCCTTATATAAGAAATGGGAATAACCAGCATAACATACCGCCCAGGCGGTACGCGCCTTGCTCTGAACACCTTGTGAATCCCTCCCTGCTTTGCCTGCAATCCTTCCTATCCGTTCAATCTATTCGCCTGCCGAGTTGTCCCATACGTCCAATTCGAACAAGCGCGCCGTAGAAGAACGAAGCGCCCAACATCTTTCCGACTGCTCGGCCATAGACTAGCAGTAGCAAGGCTTGACCGTGAACGGCTTGCTCGAGATGAACAGGAGTGTGATCCAGATGTCCGATTCCGCCAACGATCCGAAGCAAACGGCGAAGGCGGCCGTAAACCCGCGCATGCAGGACTTTGAGCTCGACCTCAATCTGGATAGCTTGGACCGGCTCGAAGCCGGCGGCCCCATGAAGGTGGTCGAGTGGTCGGCGCTGCCGGATGCCGTCCGCCATTGGAGCTATATGCTGGCTATGGTTTGCGCTGGCGTGCTGATCTTTATCGCTATCCAACACTTCGGCGTGTTTGAATGAACAGCCTCTCTTCAAAATCCACGCAAAAGCCCCGCGGTTACATGAACCGCGGGGCTTTCGCTTTTGCCGTATCTATTGCCGCTGCTGATCGACGAGCTGCTGCTGAGCCAGCTTGATCATCTCGCGCACCATCGTGCCGCCGATCTGACCGCCAACATGGCCGGCCGCTTCCGTCGTCAGATTGCCGTTGTCTCCGCCTGGCGTCAGCGGGACGCCGAGCTCTCGGGCCACTTCGTATTTCACGTCGTCGGGTCTAGACGGATCCACCGCATAGCCTTGCCGGCGCATCACTTCCGCCTTGAATTGGCGCATGCCTTGCTCCGCTCCGGGTACGATCAGTCTATTCCTGCTTCGTCTTGCCATTTACGTCTCACCTGCCCTTTCCTGGTAGTCGAGGCCTGCTAAGCCTTAACATGCCCGAAGGGGTGGCATCGTATCCAAACCGGATTAAGCTAGGATGCTCGTTACCCGCCGCCGGCAAGTATCAAGCCGAAACGATAATAGGATCAGCGGTAACGCAGCGAGATCGTCAGCACCCCGCCGCTGCCGAAGACGCAGTCGAAGCCCGCAACGATCGGATGGCTGAAGATGATTGCTTTCAGCTCCTCCATATTTTTCTCGCGCGTATAGCTGCGTTTGATCGTGATGGCGGTGTCGTAGCTTCCGATCGCCCGGTTGATCCGGTCCACGAATTCCTCCCGGCTCTCGGCGACGAGCCCGTTCATGACGTAATAGTTGAAGGCCGTCGCCGCCGCTTCCGGCAGGCTATCCTTCCAGCTGTGGTCCTGGCGCAGTTCCTCGTCCGTTACGTTGAAATACCCGTAATCCACGCGGCCCGCTATATCCGGCACCGGATCATCCCAGGTCACGTCCAGGTTGTAGTATTCCCCGCCCAGCTTCACTTTGTTCCAAGCATGGGCTTCTCCGTTCACCGTCCCGGTTACGATATGCGCCTCGATGCCCGCCAGATTGAGCATGAGATTGGCGGCGTTGGCGTACCCCTGACAGACGGCGATGCCCAAGATGAGCGCGCCATAGGCGCTGTAGGAATCTTTGGGGACCGTCCCTTGATTGTAATTGTCTTCATCGTAGACGGTGTTCAGCACCAGATAATCGTGAATCGCCAATTCCTTCTCGTAGTCGCTCATTCCCGGCCGGATGATCTTCGCCAGCACCGTGTGGGCTTCCTCGTAGATCGTCTGCACCCGTGTATCCGTAATGGATGGCGTCAGTCCGTACTGAACGGCGGTTAGCAGCGCCTTCTCCGTGCCCACCTTCAGCTTGCCGAACTGCTTATGGATGCGGTTCACGAGCACGATCGCCTGCTCGATCGTCGTCGTCTGCTTCGGGAGAAAATAGACCTCATTCTGATAGACGCTCCCTTGAATCAAGCCGCCGGACGCCATCGCCTCGATTGCCTCTTGCGACCAGGATGCCATCTGCTCCTCGTCGGCAAAAGCCGGCAGCGCCTCTTGTTTCATTCGTCCCTTCAAGTTGGTTATCGTCATCGTGTTGTACAACATGACCGCCAACTGCTCCCGCGTGATGAGCAAATCCGGCGAGAAGGTCGTCTTGCTCGTCCCGTTCATCAGCCCAAGCTTGACGCCCTGTGCCGCGTAGAAGTTGCGCGTGTCCCGGAATGGATTGCTGACCGGGCCTTCCAGCCGCTGCCCCGTCAACGCTTCATACAGCAGCAGAATCATCTCGGCGAATTGAACGCGCGTAATCTTGCTCGTATAGCGTCCCTCCACCCATTGGGGCAGAATGCCGCTTATCTCGGCTTCCTGTATATCCCGCTCCGCCCACTCGCTCGGCTGTGACGCTCCGCCTGCCGACACCGTCTGGCTCCAACTGACACTGACCGAAGATAAGGTCGTTACCATGATGATAATAGCTATTGCCCGTTGCATAAACGAATTGCTTCTTCTCAAAGCCTTCCCACTCCAGTCCGTTCTAGTTGCACGGATTCGCCTCCCCAGGCTCCGTCACTTGATATGCGTAAAGTTAAACGCGGACCTTGGCCATAAGTTTCGCTAGGTTTGGATAATTTTCCATAATATGACTCTCCGAGGGCCGAGGGTTGGTCCCTCTGGACTCCACCTGCACCTCCCCTAAATCCCCTCCTGAGGAGGGGACCCCGAGGGCAACCGCCCTCTGGACACCCGTAAGGAGCGAGATTCGGAACGCGGCCGTCTTCGATCTGTCCTTTCGTGGTCTGAGACGCTTTTGTCCTAACAAGTGATTGGCATGAACACCACATGCCTCCACTCGCTTGGACAAAGCTTCGGGTTCGAGCTTCGTTCGTTATGTTGATGCCTTGGGGTGGAATGGACTTCATGAGGTGGTGATATTGGATCGAGGTGCTTGGAACGCTTTGTCCTTGCGGACAGGCTTACGTCTTCCACTACAAAAAAAGGTAGGGGCTGCGCCCCTACCTTGTTGCCTTCCTCGTAACATCCATCATCATTATCCCAGCCAGCCCTTTTTCTGCGCGATCCCTATCGCTTCGATTCGGTTCTTCGCTTCTAGCTTCTGCATCGCCTCGGAGAGATAGTTCCGCACCGTTCCGGCGCTTAAGAAGAGCGACTTGGCGATTTCGCCGGCGCTTAAGCCTTCCGCCGCTAGCTTGAGCACTTCGCGCTCGCGTTCGGTCAACGGATTCTCCTCTTCCCAGAACGTGAGCGCCAGCTCCGGGCTGACCGCCCGGCCGCCGGCATGCACGGTGCGCAGCGCGGCTCCTAGTTCCTCGATCGGCGAGTCTTTCAGCAGGAAGCCTCGCGCTCCCGCACGAATCGCCCGTTGAAAATACCCCGCCCGCGAGAACGTCGTCAGGATGACGACGCGGCAATCGAGCTGCAGCTCCTTCACTTTCTCCGCTACATCCAGACCGCTCAGCAGCGGCATCTCGATATCGAGCAAGCACAGATCCGGCCGCTCCTGCATGATCAGCTGCAGTGCCTGCTGCCCGTCCCCGGCCTGGCCGACGACCTCGATATCGTCTTCCAGATCCAACAGGGCGCTCAAGGCGCCTCGCAGCATGGCCTGGTCTTCCGCTATGATGACTCTCATGGGTGTCTGCCCTCCTTGTTCTCCATCGCAATGGATTTCGCTAGCTTGGGGATAATCATTTCCACCCGAAGTCCCCCTTCTTCCCTAGGCTGAAATTGCAGCTGCCCTTCGATCAGCTTGAGCCGCTCCCGCATGCCGCGCAAGCCGCTCGTTGCTTTGTGCTCGCTAGCTTCCGCCTCTAGTCCGATACCGTCATCGGCAATGACGAGCACCATCGATTCGGCACGTTCCTGCCGTTCCACGAAGCAGGAACGTGCCTTGCTATGCTTCACGATATTGGTTACCGCTTCACGCAGGCACATGCCCGCGATATTATCGATGATCGGTGACGGAGCCGGTGCCTGCACGGCGCCGCGCAGCGTAAATTCGATGCCGGCCGCGGCCAAGATTTGCTTGGCCTGCTCGACCTCGCTCTGGATCGTCACCGCGCTCATATTGAGCACGAGCTCCCGCACCTGCTTCAAGGCAGCGCGTGAAGTCGCCTGGATATCTTTCACTTCCTGCACGGCGCGCTCGGGGTTCCGAGTGATCAGCTTCTCCGCCAGCTCGCTCTTCAGCGTAATGAGCGACAGCGTATGGCCCAGCGTATCGTGCAGGTCGCGCGAGATCCGCTGCCGCTCCTCCTGCTTGGACAGCCGCGCGATCTCTTCGTTCGCCACGCTCAGCTTGCTGCGCAGCTCTCTAGATCGGCGCCCGGTCCTAATCGCGAAGGGCATGAATAGCGTGATGAGCATCGCCGGCAGCAGCTGAATGACCAGTTCGGCATTCTCATGTACGGAATAATATTGGAAGACGAGTCCATGCATGAGGAGCATGATGCCTTGAGCCAACAGCATCTGCCGAAGCGTCGCGAGCATCCCGATAAGCGGAGAAGGGTAGAAGGACATGTACACGAAATTCGGATCGTACCGGAAACAAGCAACCGAGATAAGCGCGATCTGCAGCACAATCATGTAGAAGCGCAGCTCTCTCACCTGTTGGCCGATTAAGTAGGAAGCAGCGAACACGAGAAGGAACGCGAGCCCGATCAGCCGTTCTTCCATCGGCTGCTGGAACAGCGTATAGAGCGGAAAGGCCATGTACACGAGCCATACCGCGAAAAAAACCAAAGGCGGTCCATCGCTGGACCGCTTTAACCATCGACGCATGGGAGCTACACCGCTTCCTGTTTTTTCATAATATACGTCGAGATGAACATGAAGACAAGCACGTACGCGACCAGAATGCCGACGCTCGCCCACGGAATGGATCCGCTGCCGCCGACGATGTCCCACGCGCCTTGGCCGAGCCGGTAGGTCGGGAGGAATTTGGAGATGGTCTGCATCAGATCCGGCATAACCGTCGTCGGCATCCACAAGCCGCCTGCCACGGACATCGCCATATACACCAGATTGCTGACGACCTGCACCAGCTCTACATTACGAATGGTGCCGAGCAGCGTGCCCAGCGACATGAAGGCGAAGCCGCCGACCCAGATCCACAGTCCGCTTTCGACCCATTGCGCCGCGCTCAGCTCGACATCTTTGACGAAAGCCCCGAGCAGGAACAAGAACACGATAATCCCCATATTCAGCGCGCCTTGGGAAAAAATTTTGGCCAGCAGCTGCACGTAGCTGGGGAGCGGCGTGAGACGCACCAGCTTATTCCACCCTTGCGCGCGTTCACGCGAGAAGCGGACGGCCATCGTCGTCATGCTCGCCCCGATCACCCCGTACGCCGTCATCGACATCAGATAATAGGCTTTCCAGTCGCTGCCCCCAACCTGCGTCGTATCTCCGACCGTTCCCGTAAAAATAAAGTAGAACATCGCCGGCATCAGGATGGTGAAGATGACGAACCGGCGGTTGCGGATCGTACGCAGCAGCTCCGCTTTCAATTGCGCCTTTAGCGCTCTCATCGTCAGGTTCATGATTAGCTCACGGCTCCTTTCGTTTCGACCAGCATCCGGAAGGCTTCCTCGAGCCCGCCGCTTTGAATCTCAATATCGCGCATCGGCAGCTGCCTTCTGATGAGCTCCGCGATCAACCGATCGGTATCCAGGCTGGTCAACTTGACGCGGCCTCCGTTCCATTCCACGCCGGTTACGCCCGGAATCGCCTGCAGTATCTCCGTCGTTAGCGCTGCGCCGGCCGTGAACGATATGATTCGGCCCGTCGTCTCCGCCTTAATCTGGCTCGGCGTGCCGTCCGCCGCCACCTTGCCTTGATTCACGACGATGATCCGGTCGGCGATGCTGTCCGCCTCCTCCAGATAGTGCGTCGTCAGCACGATCGTGCGGCCGCCGACCGCCATGGCGCGCACCGTCTCCCAGAACAGCTGCCGGCTCGTGACGTCCATGCCGACGGTCGGCTCGTCGAGGAACAGAATGTCCGGGTCGCCCGCCAAGGCAAGCGCGAATCCGAGCCGTCGCTGCTGGCCGCCCGAGAGCGAGACCGCCATTTTGTCCTTCTCTTGCGTGAGGTTCGCGATCTTCAGCAGCCGTTCGAGCGGCAGCGGCCGTTCATAGTAGCTGCGGAACAGCTCGATCGTCTCGCCCACCTTCAGGCCGTCGACGACGCTCACTTCCTGCAGCATCGCGCCGATCCGTTGGCGCACCTGCATGTCGCGCGGGTCCTGGCCGAGCAGCTTCACCGTCCCGCTCGTCGGCTGCTGCAGGCCGAGGATCATGGAGACCGTCGTTGTTTTGCCTGCGCCGTTCGGTCCGAGCAGCGCTACGACGCTGCCTTTTTCTATGGTGAGGGTCACGTTGTCTACAGCTTTCTTGCCGCCATACGCCTTATTGACCTGCTTCAATTCGATTACCGCGGTCATTGCCTTCACTCTCCCTTGAGCTAACTTCGTGTCTTCATCGTACCGGATGGAGGGGTAGGCGCATCAGACATGAATATCATGAGATCCATATGACAAATATCAGATTTCGGTATGTACCCGCATCATGCGGACGACAGCACCTCTGGAGACAACCGTGTTTCAGCCTCCTGATTTACGGTTGCATGGCTGTCAAATGACAAATTCCTGAATTTTGTAGTTGTGTTTGAACCTGTAATCTTGTATAATTCTCTCTTGTAGTGAAAGTAACCCCTTATAAATTCCTCGATCAGGATTATGGATTTATCTCACACTCCTCACATCCGAACACATCATTCCTTTTAATTACCGGCTGCAGTTGAAGGAACACGGATTCACCACTGGCGCGGTCTAGGAACCGCAAGGACGATTGAGAGGTTAGGGCTTTCGTTGTTTTCGTGCAAGACAAGGTCATTGATTGATGCTCCAGGTCGCAAGACCGGGAATGCAGCATGAATCGTTGACGATGACATTTGGAAAACATGAGCGGTTACGCTACCATATATGGCGCATGTCAGCGCGTAATGAATTAGGCCCTCGTCTCGATCAGAGACGGGGGCCGTCCAATTTTAAACCCCTCTGCTCCGCCTTCCGTCCCCGCTGCACTCGACTTTAGACGGGAGCGGTCCGCTCATCTAAGGTCTAGCTGCGGTTCATGCCAGCGCCGGAAGTTTCTTCCATATCCCACCTCTACAATGAAGGTATCAACTCAACGTGGAAGGTGGGGTTATCTGGATGAACGCAAGCAGCGCTCACAAGCGTAAGGAGGAACGGCAGACCAGGCTGGTTCCGGCGGAAAAAGCATTGCTCTATACCGGACTGCTCGGCTTCTTGCTGGCAGCGGCATGCGGAATTTGGGTGTTGATTCAGGGGGGGCGAGGTACTGCCGGACGGCGATGTCGCCAAAGCCGTATCTTTCAACGCCGCACTCGGGATCTTCCTGATCTCGACGGCGCTCATCAGCCCTTTCGCTCGAATGGGCAACAAGGTCCGCAACCTGTTCAGCTGGTCGTATATTGCGCTATCGCTATATGCCTACTTCGCGGAGACGGTTCAGAACTTCCGCGGCATCGATCCGAGGTTCGTGGAGAACGGCAGCGCCTTCGATATGACCGTGGGCACGCTATTCGCGACGGTTGCCATGCTGCTGATCGTGCTCTACCTGCCGTTCGCCTCGTACTTCTTCCGTGCCAAAACCTATCGGGCCAATCCGGAAATGGTGCTGTCCGCCCGGTATGCGATCATCGCCATCCTGCTCTCTTTCGCCGCCGGCATCTGGATCTCGATGAACACCGGACGCTTCACGGGGAGCGGCGGCAATATCATCTGGCTGCACGGGCTTGGATTCCATGCCCTGCAAGCGATCCCGATCGTCGCGTGGCTGACGAAGTCCACAGCGCTTCCTCTGGCGATTCGGCAGCGTTATGTTCATATTACGGGCGTGCTCTATATCGCGGGACTGCTCGCCATCGGTTGGCAGACGGTACTCGGTCAGCCTATACTCGAATGGTCCATGCTGCCGATCTCGGCCGGTCTCTGCTTCCTGGTATCGTTCGGCAGCGGCATGATGACGCTCCGTCAAGCGCTTAGCGGACCGCAGCCGACTCAGGCGCGGCGGATGTAAGTCAGTTTGCGGGGAAGTCATCTACTGCTGTTCGTGACAAAAAGCCCGGAGGTATTCGCCTCCGGGCTTCGCGCGTTCCACGCCCTGCTCGCTTGCTCGGCACGCCGTAGTCGCCAGCTGGCCGCTTAATCGCCTACTCCGCCGCTTTCGAGCCCGCTTCCCTATAGGCCTCGATGAACGCCTGCGCCGCCTTCGACACCCAGCCGCTCGCATGGCCGATCAAGCCGAACAGCGCCGGGGACGGATTCCCCTCGAGCGCATACTTTCGCACCGGCACGCCGCGGTGCAGCTTCACCACCGTCTCCGGCACGATCGTCGCCCCGAAGCCGGAGGAGACCAGCTGCATGAGCGTCGTAATATCCGAGCATTCGCACACGATGTTCGGTTCCAGCCCCCGCTTCATGAATTCCTCCCGGATCAGCTGGTACAAGCCCAACCCTTCCGTACTCGGTACGATCAGCGGATGCCGCGCCATGCGCGTGAACGAGATCGAGCCGCCCGGCTCGTCGCAATCGTAGGCCGTCACAAAATAATGCGGCTCGCTCTTCACGTAATGCAGCGTGAAGCCGTCGAGCTCGAGCGGCAGGCGGACGATCGCCAGATCGATCGAACGCTCCTTCAGCTGCTGGCACAGGTGGGCGGAATCGTTCTGTTGGATGCTGAACGTGAAATTCGGATACCGCTGCTGGAACAGCCGCAGGATCCGGGGCAGCCGTTCATCGGACAACGTGTTGATGCCGATCGCGAGCCGCCCGCGCAAGCCGTGCCGAATGGCCTGCACCTCATCGGCCGCCTCCTGCACGGAGGAGACGATGCGGACCGCATGCTTGTAGAGCGCCCGGCCCTCCTCGGTCAGCTGCATCCCCCGGCCATCCCGCTCGAACAGCCGGGCGCCGAGCTCCTCCTCCATCGCGCGCAGCTGCTGAGACAGCGGCGGTTGCGCCATGTGGAGCCTTTTGGCGGCCGCGGTAATCTGGCCTTCCTCGGCGATCGCGATGAAATATCGCAGCTGCTTAATGTCCAAGCCCTCGCCCCCTCTCATCACCAGGTATATGAAAAAAGTATGGAAGCTGAAGCATTTTCATATTTCCTTATATGTTACGTCCTATGTTACCATGTTTGCGACTTACATGGAGAACGTATAGGAAGGAACGAATCCAACATGCCCCCAACAACACGATCGCCTCAAGTCATGCTTGCCGGTGTTCAGTGGATGTTTTTTATTCTTGCCAATACCATCGTCGTCCCGCTTACGCTCGGCCAGCTGTTCGGGCTGCCGGCGGAGCAGATCGCGTTTACGCTTCAGCTGTCGTGCGTGCTGACCGGCATCGTCTGCGTGCTGCAGGCGTTAGTCGGCCATCGCTACGCCATTATGGACGGACCGTCCGGCGTCTGGTGGGGCATTACGCTTAGCCTCACCTCTGCCGCTTCCGCCAGCGGCGCTTCGATCTCGGAGATCGGAGGCGGACTTGCGGCGGGCTTCATCCTGGCCGGCGTCATGATGACCGTCTTGGGCGTGCTCGGCGCCGCGCAGCATATCACCCGCTGGTTCACGCCGGTCGTCATGAGCGTCTCGCTGTTCCTGCTGGCCGTGCAGCTGATTATGCACTTTTTTACCGGGATGCTGGACATTCAAGCCAATGGCCAAATGAACGCCCCCGTCGCGGCGCTCTCTGCCGCGATCGCCGTCCTCGTCGGCCTCATCCAGATCAAGGTGCGCGGATGGGTCTCGAACTTCGCCATGCTGATCGGGATTATCGCGGGCTGGATCGCCTTCGAGCTGTGTTTCCCGGAAGCCCGCGGCACCGTCACGCATAGCGTCAGCGTAACGCCGCTGTTCCCTTGGGGAACGCCGCGCCTGGACTTCGGTA
This sequence comes from Paenibacillus phyllosphaerae, assembly GCF_014192105.1. Classification (GTDB taxonomy): domain Bacteria; phylum Bacillota; class Bacilli; order Paenibacillales; family Paenibacillaceae; genus Paenibacillus_Z; species Paenibacillus_Z phyllosphaerae. The sequence goes on from NZ_JACHXK010000011.1 coordinate 48,142, forward strand.
TCATGCTGACGTCCTTCATCGTGGGCATGATCAATATGTCGAACACGATTACCGCCCTGAGCGCGGCCGGCAAACTGTATGGCCAGTCACCGACGGAGAGCCAATACAAGCGGTCGTTCCTGCTGACGGGGCTATCGACGATCGCGGCGCCGTTGTTCGGCCTGCTGCCCTTCGGCACGTTCGTCTCGTCGCTCGGACTGCTCGAGAGCACCAAGATCCTGCACCGCCAAGCGCTGGCCATCGGCGGCGGCCTGTTCCTCATTCTCGGGCTGTTCCCTGCCCTTGGACTATGGTTCTCCCAGCTGCCGCTCAGCGTCGGGAGCGCCGTATTGTTCATCGCTTATCTCCAAATGTTCGGCACGGCCTTCCGCTCGATCCAGGGCCAGCAGATCGATGCCAAAGGCTTCTACCGCATCGCGATTCCGATTCTGCTCGGCATGAGCATCATGAATACGCCGTCGTCCGTCTTCATCGAACTGCCGCTCGCGATCCGTCCGCTCGTCAGCAACGGACTCGTCGTCGGCATTCTCGCCTCCGTGGTACTGGAGTTTCTCGCCAGACGCCCCAAGCAAGCCTCGGCCCCGCTCTCCCAAGCGGAGTCGATGAAATAACCGGGCCGGCTCCTTGCGCTTATAATTAACAAAGGCTCACGCGCTATCAAGCACGTGAGCCTTTTCATGCTACCCTTCCAAATAAGCGGCCAGCTTCTCCACCATATAGTGGCTGCCGAGCACCTTATCGGCGCTGATGCTGCAGCTAGCCGGATCAGCAAGCGAAGCAAGCGTATGCTCCACGACGCCGACGAAGCCGCGACGCAGCAGATGCGAATCCCATCCGCCGAAGCCCAGCGTCTGCCCGCCGGCAGCATCCCCGTATAACACCGCGCGCTCTAGCTCCTCGACAACGGCGCTGCGGCCGCTGCCGTGCAGCTCGATCCGCTCGCTGTCCAGCCCCGCGCCGCGGTCCATCGAGAATACCGCCGTGCAGCCGCTCTGCCGCTCCCGCAGCATGCCCAGCGCCGAGCGCAGCTGACCTTGTTCGTCGGCCAGCACCGTCGCCGCGGCGAGCTCCGCCTCTCCGCCTCGCGCGGAAGCGAGCCACATCGCCAGGTCGATGGCATGGATCGCATCATCGTAGAGCGTTTCCTTGGCGATGCGCCGCTGCGGTTTGGTCCGGTTCTTTTGCACGAGAACGGTCTGCGGCCCGCCTGCCTCCTGAAGCCATTGCCTCGCCCCGGTCACCATCGGCGCGAAGCGCCGGTTGAAGCCGACCGCGAGCAGCTTGCCGCGGGATACCGCCTCGGCCGCCATCTCCTCCGACTCCCGAATATCGCAAGAGAGCGGCTTATCGACGTACACATGCACGCCGCTCGCGAGACAGCGCATCGCGACCTCATAATGCGAAGATGTCGCGCTATGAACGAACACGACGTCCGGCCGCTGGGCGAGCAGCTCCTCCAGCTGCGTGAACCGTCCAGCAATCCGATATTGATCGGCCGCGCGCTTAATCGTCTCCTCGTTGCGGCTCATCAACCCGACAACTTCTACCTGGGGGTGGACGGCAAGGATCGGCAGATAAGCTTTCTGCGCGATGTCCCCGATCCCCACAACTCCTACTCGTACCCGATTCGCTCCCATGTTTCCCTCTCCCTCTCGCTATAAGCAACGCTATGTACACGATATTGCTAGCATAGCACGAAGCGTAGCGCGTGACCAAGACGCTGAATCCCTCGCCTGCACTGGCGGCAAGGCGCGATTCAACGTCTTTTTCATGAAAAAAATCTCCCCATCCCGCAATCGATCGGGACGAGGAGATTATGGTACGAAACGGCGCTCATGGCGCCTGTTCGGCTTTCGTCGTCTCCTGCCTTCTGATAGGCAGCCACGACATGTCTGGCAGCTTCTTCTCCAGCCAATCGACGCCCATCAAGAGCAGCGTCAATCCGGTTAGCGAGACGCCGATCAAGACTGGCACGTGCCAAGCTTCCGCCGCCCCGGAGAAGAAGGGAATGAACGATACGGCGAGCACCGGCGGCGCGTTCAGCTTGAGCAGATGTTTAAGCTGAATGATGAGCAGCGTATTGATGAATAGAGCCATAATACCGGGCACGAAGGAGAAAATGAGTGTGCCGATCAAGGATGCGATGAAAGCGCCGAGCGCGATGCGTCCGATCCCCCGGTAATCCGACCGGGACATGAACAAGAAGCAGAAGGCGCCAAGCGTCGGATAGAAGAGCATTTTGAGCGCCGGCAGATGCAGGGAGATCCAATAGATCACGGCCACATAGCCGCATATCGCCCAAACGCGTAAATTCAACATGCGATTCCCACTCCATTATGACATGTTGTGTCAGTTCAAAACCTAACATGTTGTATTCTACCCCGCACCGCCGGATGCGTCAACCATAAGCATTCCCGGCTTGTCCCGTTGGCCGTTCGGCAGCTAGGAACGCTCGTCTCCTACATGAGCGCCGCCCGCCGGATTGATGCCAAATACAGTGCTTCCGTGCCAGTCAGAGGCCAGTTGTCGCTGCTCCTATTTGCGGCTGCAGCACGCAATCCCTCATTTGGCAAAATTCTACAGAAGTTTTCATGTTTTTCGCCGTTTAGGACAGATGTCCTTGCAATTCGCATCCATATCGCCTTGCCTTATGATATAATTCACGCAAGATGATAGGGAAGAAATCACCAACTTCTGGTGGATTGCGTTCCATACCGGGAAGTGCTACGGTTGATTGAACAACGCAAAACTTGTATACGAACTGCATTCAAGAATTGTAGAAGACGGGTGAGCTTCAAATGATGACGGACTATGCCGCCACCAATCCAACGGCTTGCGAATACGAAACATTTTTCCAGCTCTCCTCGGAGATTATGGTCATGCTCGACCTCGATCTTCGTGTCATAAAGAGCAATCTGGCCTTCCAACGGCTTACGGGATTCGGAGCGGAGCAGGCTTGCTCCCTGCCGGACTTCCTTCATCCCGATGACCGGGCGACCAGCCGCAGGCGTTGGCATGAAGCCGCTCAGGAAGAGCGCTTTACGATCGACGAACGCCTGCTGACGGCTTCCGGCGCAATCGCTCAGATCCGGTGGCAAGCAGCCCTCAGTCCAGACGGCTCGCGCTTGTATGCGACTGGAAGCTTGATTCCTTCTTTTGACGCGTTCACGAACAATCAATGGCATCGCTCGAGCCTCGATCAAGCACTCGACTGCTTCGGCATTTATTCGGCGGTCCGGGACGACTCGCAGCGCATCGTCGATTTTCGCATCGAATATGTGAATCAATCCGCCGCCACTCTGACCGGCGTTCCTCAGCATGCCCAGATTGGACGACAACTGAGCGAGATCTACCCGTTGACCTCGGAGCGGATGTTGAACACCTACCGGCAAGTGATAGAGACCGGCAATGTCGTCCTTATCGAAGGACTGCCCTATGCGGATGAACGCATGACCGGCGTGCTTGACCTGCTCCACTTCAAGTTCGGCGACGGGTTCGCGATCAGCTGGCGGAACGTTGCCTCGCAAAAGGCCGCCGAAGCCAAACTGGCCGACTCGAACAAGAAGTTCAGCTGCGCCTTCCATAATGCGCCGACGATCAACTTCATTATGGATGTGAAGAGCGGCATCATTCTGGAAGCGAACCATAATTTTCAAGAAATCACCCAATACCCGGCCGACACGATGATCGGCCAGCCGATCTCCGAGCTGGGGCTCTGGGAGGACATGTCGGAGTTCCGGCGGGCGACAGCCCAGATTCTCGAGTACGGACCGACCCACAACTATCCGATTACGTTCCTTCGGGCCGGCACGGAACCCCGGGTCGGGCTGCTCGTCGGCGAATATATTACTACCGATGGCAGCGACCATATCTTGTTCATCATGAATGACATTACCGATCTGCGGGATGCCGAGAACCGGCTGACCCAGATGGACAAATACCAAATGCTCGGCTCCATGGCCGCCAGCATCGCCCACGAGGTGCGCAACCCGATGACGACGGTGAAAGGGTTCATCCAGCTGTTCCGGCAGCAGAAGGATCTCGAAGCCTACCATAGCCGCCTCACGCTGATCTCCAGCGAGCTGGAACGCGCGAGCTCGATTATTACCGAATATCTGTCGCTGGCCAGCAACAAGGTTACCGAGAAAGCGCGGCATCGGTTGGACGACCTCATCCGGTATATGCTGCCGCTGCTCGAAGCCGATGCGATCGAGCACAACATTGCGCTGAATCTCGTTCTTGAAGAAGTGCCGCCACTGCTCATGAACGAGAATGAAATCCGGCAGCTGCTGCTCAATCTGTTCCGCAACGCCGTAGAAGCGATGCAAGGCGGCGGCGAGTTATCCATTCTTACTTACGTCGAGCAGGGCGGTCCCGTACTGGAGGTACGCGACCAGGGCACGGGGATTGACCAGAAGGTGCTCGGCAGCATTTTCACCCCCTTCTTCACGACCAAAGCCCATGGCACCGGACTCGGCCTTGCCGTATGCCGAAGCATTGCCGAACGCCATGGCGCGACGATCCGCGCGCACGCCCGGCCCGACGGCACCTCCTTCAAAGTCATGTTCGGAACCGGGGTATGGGACCTGCGGCTGAGCCCGGCGACATCATAACAGGCGATTGCTTCTCAGTTGGGAAGCAGTCGTTTTTTTGTGCATATGCCATGCAAAAATCCCCTTACGGCTGCAGCCGACGCTCTTGTCAGAACGCTCAGACCGCCGCAATAAGGGGACGCGGTAATATCGTTAATGGGATGAAACCTTAAACCGGTTAATAATCGCGTTCAGTTCCTGCGACATTCGCGCCAGCATCTCCGCTTCGACGCTCAGCGCCGTCACGCGGTCCAGCTGTTCGGCCGATGCCCCTGCCACCTCGGCAAAATGCAGCACCGACTGCTGTACGATCACCTCCGACTCCGAGACCGAGGCTGCCACTTCCTCCGTACCCGCCGCCATCTCCTCCGAAGCGGAAGAGACCTCTTCGAACTGCAGGTCCAGCAGGCGAATCTCTTCCATAATGTCTTGGAAGGCCACTCCGGCTTGTCCTGCATGGAGCTGCCCCGCCTTCACCTGTTCCACGGCCGTCTCTACCGCATGGACCGTGTATTGCGTGCGGCTGCCCAATTGGCCGATCATGGCCGCAATCTGCTCGCTCGATGCTGCCGTCTGCTCGGCCAGCTTGCGAATTTCAGCGGCGACCACCGCGAAACCTTTGCCGTATTCGCCTGCCCGGGATGCTTCAATCCCCGCATTCAGCGCCAAAATATTCGTTCTCGCAGCGACCTGCGCAATCGTCACGACGACCTGGTCGATCGCCTGAGAGCCTTCCTTCAGCTCGCCGACGACTTGCCGCACATCCTCGCATGCCGCGCGAATGCTGCCCATCTGTTCAATGACGCCGCCGATCCGCGCCTGACCCTGCTCAGCCTTCGCTTTGGTCGCTGCCGAGCTTTCCGCCGCCTCGGCTGCGTAGCCGGCGATGCGGCCCGATCCTGCCGCCACTTCGTCTAGCGCGCGCGTCGTCTCCGCGGACCGGTGCAACTGGGTCTGCGCGCCTCCGGATACCTGCTCCATCGCTTGCGCAATCCGCGCGCTGCTTTCTTGCGTCGTCCCTGCGTTATCCTGCAGCAGCGCAACCGAATGCTCCAATTGCGTCGTATGTTGACGAGTCAGCGTGATGAAGGCGCTCAGGCTGCCGACGAGCCCTGCGAAGGAACGGGACAGCTGGCCGATCTCATCCTTGCGGCTCGTATCCACCGCTACCGTCAAGTCACCATGTCCGGCTTGGTCCATCTGCTGAGCCAGCCTTTTCAACGGGCGAATGAGCAGACGGGCGGCAAGGACCGATACGATCAGCGACGCCGCAAGAAGAGCAATCGCGAGCACAATCATCGTCCTGGTGTTCTTCTCCTGAAGCGCATAGATATTAGCCGCGTCAAAATCGGCCCCGACCGCGCCGATCAGTTGTCCTTGTTGATCCGTGAGCGGCAGGTATGCGGTCAGCGTAGCGCCGTAGTCGTCCGACTCGGTGAGCGACCCGAGCTGAACTTGGCCGGTATCGAACAAGGCGATCAACCCTTCGTCCGGATCGCCTTCCGCTTCGCCGTATGCCGAAGCCTCTTCGCTGCCTAGAGGCTGTCCGTCCACGACGTATTCATATACGGGGGTGCCATTGCTTTCCGCCATCCGCATCGTGTACAGATACTTGAGCCCGTTTGTCTCGCGCAGCTCGTTCAATCGCTCACGCAGTTCATCGTAAGCCGGGCTGCTCTCGCCTTCTTCCAGGATGGCGTTGAACGCCGCGGGGTCAATCTCGGATTTGGCTTTCTCCGCTATGGACACCGCCTGCGTGCCGACCATGTCGTGCACCAGCTGCGTGCTTTTGAGATAGACGATGGTGCTGATTAAGATGACCGCTATGAGAACAAAAGAAAAAAGCACGGCCGCAAGCCGTGTCTGAAAACTGCGCATCGCCAATCGGACTCCTATCCACATATTTTTCTACATTTTATAACAATAATCGGCAGTTTACCATGATTTGATTAGGTCTTTTAGCACAGTTATCGATATGGGAATGTTTGACTTCAGAGGTGGACGGGTATTCATGGGTACATCCTTTTTACACATGAGAGGAGCGATTCCAATGGCAGAACAACACAATGGCTGGAGCGACAAAGTTAAGGGGAAGGTATCGCAGGCGAAAGGCGAGCTGAAGGATCAGCTCGGCAACATGACCGATAACGCCTCCCTTCAAGCCGAAGGCAAAGCGGATAAATTAAAGGGCAAGGCGCAGGAAAAAATCGGCGAGGCGAAGGAGCACTTCTCCCGCTAGCAGTGACGGCGCTGCAGATGTGAGGACCGACTAAACGCAATTGAACGCAAAGGGAGTCCCCAGTCGAAACTGGAGACTCCCTTCGTCGTTTATTCGAACTCGCTGCGCTTCTGGCCGTGCTCGTCGTACGAATCCTCGTTGTTGTCGCGGATCGTCTTCTGCAGGACGAACGACGACATCGTCAGGAACAGCGCGGTGACGGCATAATAGCCTTTGACCGAGAGATTCTGGTCAAGCGTGTAGATGCCGATGAACATGCCGAGCAGCGCGGCGGTGAAAGCGATCCAGGCCAGGAAGGTGAAGGCCGGCGTATTGCGTTTTTTGCCATCGTGCTCATCTTCCATGTTATCGCGGACGACCTTCTGCAGCACGAACGACGACATCGTCAGGAACAGAGCGGTAATCGCATAGTAGCCTTTGACGCTGAGCACCTCATCCAACGTGTAGATGCCGATGAACATGCCGGTGAAGGCGCAGATAAAAGCGGCCCAGGCCATAAAGGTAAAAGCGGCGGTATTGCGTTTGCGTGCGGTATTCATGTGTATTCCTCCAGTGGGTTATCGGTTGATTGAATCAAGCTTGCTGCCTGATATCCACATTATAGGAAAACCATGATTACCCTCACAGTACCAACTTCTTCTGGTACCTGCTCCTAATGCCTAGCGTTAAATCCGCCTCCTACCGCTTCACCACCGCAAGCGTCGCCGAACGCGCCGGCAGCTTCACGGTCAGCTCGCCTTCGCCCGTAACGGCAGCGAGGCCAGCTTCGCCAAGGCGGTCTTTCGCGTCGAACCGGTACAATTGCGCGGCGTTGCTGCTACGAGCAGCGCCGGTGTCCACATGCACCTGGCGAGTAATCGTATCCTTGTTGAATAGCAGCACGTACAGCTGTCCGCCGCGGCCTTCGATCGTGTACGAACCGACCGCATCGCTCAGCGACGATACCGTCTTCACGCTCGTGCCTTCGATCTTGCTGCCTTGGCCATCGTAATCGAGGTACAGCTTGAACGCATCCTCCAGCGGCGTACCGGCAGGCAGCGTACCGAACCGCGTCGCCAGATCGACCCCTTCCCGGCCGAAAATCGCGAGCGCTTCCGCTTGCGCAATGCCTGCGCTGATGCCGTTGCCATTGCCGAAGTTGTACTCCGTGATCGCCAGCTTCGTCCCCGGCAGATTCTCGTTCACGATCTCCTTCATCCGCGGGATGAGGCGGATCGGCTCTTGAATCCACGACTGATCGACGTAATTCGGATCATACAGCGACTTGAGCGCCTGGAACCGGCGTTTGGCCGCATTCGGGCTTTCCTCGCCGGAGCCGACGACGTCCTCCTGCGAGTAGTAATGAATGTCGAGATAATCCACCAAGCGCAATCCGGTCTGCTTCTCATAGTTCCCGACCTGCTGCAAATACCAAGCCAGGAACGGCGTGCCGCCATGCTGATCGCGGTCCGGCCCCTCTGCGCAGTTATCCGCGGAAGAATAGAAGTAGGCGCACCAGCCCCAGGAGACTGGACCGAATACCTTCGCGGACGGATCCTTCTGTTTAATCGCGGTGCCGTATTCCTTCGTCTTGCTCCACAGTTCGTCGTACGTCGGCGCTTCCGGATGAACGTCGCGGTGCGTCACGTACCAAATCTCCGGCTCGTTATCGAGCGCGTAGTAATGGACGCCCTGGCCGTCCGTCGTCTTGTCGATATGGTCCATCCAGCGCGTCACGAACTCCGTGCCGATCGGCTTCGACGTATCCGTCGGATCATTGCCGGTCACGAGTGTGCCGTCCGGACGCACGCCGTTGCCCGCATCCGGCAGTTCTTGGGCGCTATCCTGCTGCTCGCCGTATTTGGCCTCCGAGAACCCGTAGGTCACCGCGCGGCTCTTCGGCGTCCAGCCGATCGTCGGAACCGTCAGCAGCACATTGCCGCCCTGGCCCTGCACATCCGCGATGAAGCGGTCCGACGTCGAGCCATTCGGCAGTTCGCGCGGATTCGCAACGTCATTCGGATAGTTGATGAAATACCAGTCGCTCGCGCGGTTCGAGACATCCAACTCCCAGTTGTAACGCGTCGTCTGATTGCCGCCCCAACGCTCCACCGGGAACGCCAGTTTCGATTCCGTCGGATGCATGTCGTCATAGTTAATGCCATAAATCTCCGGATTCACCGGCTTGCGGTCTGCCGCCGTATCGATCGCGACTTGTACTTCAGGCAGCTCCGGCTCCGGCACCTCGCCGGCATGAAGATTGCGCAGCAGCGCGATATCGTCGATATAGACCGCCGCCTGATTCTCTTCGGTCGCCGCCTGGAAGATGAGGCCGTCGAATTGACCGGATTGAAGACCGAAATCGGCCATGTTCAGCGTAACGGTCGTCCATTCGCCCCGCTTCAAGCCGCCCTCCGGCAGCGCGTCGTTCAGATCGATCGCGCCAAGCGAGTAGCTGCCGTCGTAGACGTGCAGCAGCAGCTTTTGACCGCCGGTCGCTCCGCCATGGATCGCAAAACGCACGCCGTAATACTCGCTCACGGCCAGCTTCCGATCGCCGGCGATCCACACGCCGTCCCAGCCGTCCGGCTCGAACTTGATCGACACCTCGCCGCTTGCGGCCTGCTCCTTGTTCGCCAGGTCTTTGTCATGCCAGCTGTAGTTATGGTAGCCAGTCGCCAACTCTTCGTCATACAGCGTCTCGGCCGCCACTTCCGTTACTTGCACGTACGACTCGCCGGCGAAGCCTTTGTAAGCCGCGGTTACTTTGGCGATCCCGACACCGCCGCTCGAAGCAGTCACTACGCCGCCTTCCACGCTGATCAAGTCCGGGCGGTCGGTCGACCATGCCGCCTTCGCCGTGACATCCTCCGTCAACCCGTCTGCCAGCATCGTCTCGGCATGCAGCCGATGCGTCTCGCCCGGCAGCACGACCAGCTGCGGGGAATCGATCCGCACTTCGGCGATCGCCACCGGAACGGCCGCTTTGCTCGTGAGCGCCAGATCGTCCAGATAGACAGCCGGGGCATCGCCCGTTCCCGCAGCGCCTGCAATAAGCAATCCGTCGTACAAGCCGCCCGGCAGATTCAGATCGGCCAGCTTCACGCTCGCCTTGGCCCATTCTCCAGCCGGAATACCGCCCGGCAGCAGCTCATCCAGCTGCTTCGTCACGACCGTCTCGCCGCCCGACTTCCACTCGAACCGCAGCTGTTGGCCGCCGCTGCCTCCGCCATGCACCCAGAATTGCAGCTGGTCGAATTCTTTGGCCGTAATCGGGTAGCCGCTGTACAGATACAGCGCCTGGTCGCCATTCGGGACGTAACGGATCGAATAATCTCCCGTATGCACGATATCGGTCTCATTCAGCGCATGCTGACCCCAGCTGTAATCGGCGATTCCTTCGCCCAGCGCGTCATCGAACACGTACTTCCCTTCGATCGGCTCGATCGGCGGGGTCGGCACGCCTTCGTTCACCGTTACAGTCAATTGTGCGATAAAGCCCGCATGCACCGCCTGAATGATCGCTTCGCCGGGCTTCACTGCGGAGACCAGGCCATTGGCTACCGTCGCCACCGACTCATCCGAGGAAGACCATTGGACATCCTCATTCACGGCTCTCGTCGCGCCGTCCTCGAATACCGCATTCAGCACCGCCGCGCGAAGCTTGCCGGCCTGCATGACCAGCTGCGGCTGTTCAAAAACAATGCCAGTCACTGCCTCGCCGCCAGGTTCTTCGCCAGAGCCGGAACCGGACCCTGACCCCGTGCCTCCGCCGGCGTTCTCCTTGGCATAGAAGGCGATATCGTCCAAGTAAAGCGTCTCTTGCTCCCCGCTCCCCCAGATCCAGATGCCATCCAGCAGGCCGGTGACGCCGTAATCGGCCAGCTTGATCTCAACCTCCGACCATGCGCCTGCCGGAGCGCCGCCGGGCACCAATTCGTCCGAGCCAATCTCCACGATCCCCTCGCCGCCAAGCGACAGCACCAGCTTGAACGCCTGCCCGCCCGTCGGTCCGCCATGCACCCAGAATCGCAACGCTTCATAGTCGGCCGCATTCAGAATGCGATCCTTGTACAGATACAACGCCTGGCCTTCGTCCGGCTCCAGCGCAATGGCGCGCGACCCGGAATGCACCGTCCCGCTCTCGGCCAGATCGGCCTGCGCCCAGCCGTAATTCGCGAACTCCGGCGACAACGCGTCCTCATACACCGGAAGCACCTTCGGCATCTCCCCGTAAGATCGGCTCGGCATCGTTCCGAATTGCGCCAGCAATAAGCCTCCAATAATTCCAAGGGGCACCAGCCTCCTAGATAGCTTCCGCCCAACTCCCCAATGCTTCATCATCTCGTTTCCTCCCCTATGCGCCTTAAGCTTCCCCCTTATCCTATGGCAGGTGCAAGTCATGCCACTAGTGACGCCCTGTCATCACTTTTGTCATCCGTGTCGTATATTGCCCTATGACCACTATGCGTCTTTCGGAAAAGTTGTTAGAATTTGAGCACAAGAATAAGCCTCTTACATCTAATAGGCGGGCAAGGGATCTTCCTTAAGAAGCCCCGCGAGAGAAAGGAAGTTCACTATGATTCACGTCCTGATTGCCGACGATCAGCGGCTATTGCTCGATGGCCTGCAGACGATCATTCAGCTGGAGGAGGATATGGAGGTCGTCGGGATTCCGGAGAACGGGCTGCTGGCCTATGAGGCGGTCGCTTCCTTGAAGCCCGATATCGTGCTGATGGATATCAAAATGCCGGTGATGGACGGGATCGAGGCGATGAAGCTGATCAAACGCGACTTCCCCGCCACCATCGTGCTCATGCTGACGACCTTCGCCGAGGACAAATTCATCGTCGATGCGATGGCCGGCGGCGCCGACGGCTTCCTCTTGAAGGACATGTCCGCCGACAAAGTCGTGCGCACGATCCGCGAAGCGCTGCTCGGCCAGCTGATGCTGCCTGCCCCGATCGCCGCCAAGCTCGCTGCGCGCCTGTCCGCGTTGTCTCCCGCAGGCTCGGACGCGTTCGACGAGCGCGAACTGAAGCGCAGCGGCCTCGTGTTGACCGAGCGCGAGCGCAAAATTATCCTTCTGATGATCGAAGGTTACACCAACAAGCAAATTTCCGTGACGCTGTTCATGAGCGAGGGCACGGTCCGCAACTATATTAGCGTCATCTATAACAAAATCGGCACCAACGACCGCAAGGCCGCGATCGCGCTGCTGAAGGAGCTGCTGCTCGATGCGGCATACTGATCCGCACGCCAAGCCGCCCATCACGGGACCATACCGCCGACTTACGGCCGGCACTGCTGGCCGCTTGCTGCGCGCAGGGCAGTATCGTTGCAGCCCAGGGCACTCGCGGCAGATCGCCAGATCCGCGTTCACGCTGCCGATAGCCGTCCTGCTGCTGGCCGCGCTGGTCCTCCCCCTGCTGCACTTCGCCTTGCTGCCGAAACAGGTTCATGCGGAATCCGTCGGAAGCCAAGCGGTAGAAGAGCGGCAGGAACGGCAGATTCGTTTTGTCGCTCGTTGGGAAGCGTACTTCGGCGAAGAGCCGGGGCCGAATGCCGTATGGATGCCGCTAGACGAAGCGGCGCATCGCCGGCTGCCCCACTATGAAGGCACGCTGTGGCTCAAACGCGCGCAGCTGCCGGCCATCCCCGGGCGCGACCCGTATCTCTTCATTTATCGGATGAGGCATATGGACGTTTACCTCGACGACAAGCCGGTCTATTCCTTCAACATGGAGCGCCCTGATTCTTACGTCAACCCGAATGCCGTCGTTCACCAGATCCGGCTGCATGCAAGCGACGAGGGCAAATCGTTGACGCTGAAGCTGCTCTGGAATCGCGAGGCGCTCCCGCTCTATTGGAACACTTTCGGCGAACGTCAATTCATGGAATATGCCCAGATCGAACAGGATTGGCCGATGCTCGTGTACGCCACCGTCTTCGTGTTGTTCGGCACGGCGTCGCTGGCGATGTTCATCCGTCGGCCCAAGGAGCAGCTCTACGGCTGGTTCACGCTGCTGACGTATTGTGCAGGCTTCGGGATTGCATCGCTCATCGCCTCGTGGCAATTCTATGCGGACGGCCTTGCGCGGCTGTATTACTTCCGGGATATGCTGCTGCCGCTCGGCATATGGGCGTTCCTCGGGTTCTACGGCACGGCGATGGGCCGGGAATACGCTCGCATCTACCGGGTGCTGTTGGCAGTTATGGGGGCCTATACGCTGCTGACGGCGATCAGCGCTTTCGCCAATCCGTTGTTCTACATCGATCTGCTGATCCGCTGGCTCCCTTATGTCATGATCGCGATCTTTGCCGTGGTTACCTGGACGCTCATCCTTACGCTCCGCACCCAGCGTTCGTCCGAGATGTTCTGGCTGAGCTTCGGTTATGTATCCTTGCTCGTGTTCGGCTTCGTTCATGTGATCCGCAACTATGTCACCGCCGATGCGAATACCCGGCCCTGGCCGTGGTTCATCGAGCTTCTGCTGCAGTACGCATTGCCCATTGGCATGCTGCTGTTCCTGTTCGGTCTCGTCATGGTGCTCATCGGCCGGTTCGCCAACGTCCATAAGCAGCTGAAACAAGTTGCGGACGAATTGGTCGCGCGGAACGAAGCCATGGCGCAATTCGATCAGCTGAAGGACGACTTCCTGCGCAATACGTCGCACGAGCTGAGGACGCCGCTGCACGGCATCGCCGGATTGACCGAATCGCTGCTCGGCGGCGCGGCCGGTCCGGTCAGCAAGCCGATGGCGGATAATTTGCAGCTGGTGCTCGCAAGCTCCGGCCGCCTGCTCGGACTCGTGAACGATATTCTCGACCTGTACCGGCTGAAGCACCGCGATGTCCGGCTGACGCTTGCGGACGTTCATCTGCGCCGCACGGCGGAAGCCGTCGCCGCTTCGCTCGCGCCATTGGCCGCGCGCAAGGGGCTGCTCGTCAACGTGGAGGCCGATCTGCCGGAGCTGGTCATTCAGGCCGACCCCGGGCGATTCGAGCAGGTGCTCTACAATCTGGTCGGCAACGCGATCCGGTATACCGAGTCCGGGCAGGTAACGGTGTCGATCGTAAGTATGCAGACCAAGACGGGCGAAAAGGCGGGCCGATTAGATGACCCGACTGCCGATGAGTCAATCAGGCAGGAAGACGAGGGAATCGAACTGCCCTTACCTGCTGACGCAGCGATTGAGCAGATCGAGATCACGGTTGCGGATACCGGCAAAGGCATCCCGGAGGAACAGATGCAGCGCCTGTTCGAGCCGTTCGCCGCGGCCGAACATCAGCTGGGCGGCGGCACCGGGCTTGGGCTATCGATTACGCGAAGGCTCGTGGAGCTGCACGGCGGGACGATCGGCGTCGTATCCTCCCCGAAGGGAACCCGCGTGACCTTCACGTTGCCGGCCCTTGAGCCAAGGCTTGCCGCGAATATCAGCAAGGCGGAATCTCCTCTGTCTGAGCTAGGGACGGAATCCGAGCAGGACAATGACTTCGATTCGCTTGCCCAAGTCCTCCCGCTTGCTCCGCCAGCGCTCTCGCCGCCGTCTGCCGACTTGCTTACTCAGCCCTCCGATCCATCCGGAGAAGCTGCTGATGACGATGAAGCCGTCGCGACCGCTCACCGCCCGCTCATCCTGATCGCGGACGATGAGCCGATCAATCTGCAGGTGCTGCGCCACTACATGCGCCATGCGGATTACGAATTGATCGAGGCCGCCGATGGACTCGAGGCCATCGCCATGCTCGGGGCGACCAAGCGCAAGCCCGATCTGCTGCTGCTCGACGTCATGATGCCGGGCATGACCGGCTATGACGTCTGCCGCAAGGTGCGCGAGCGCTACAGCGCCAGCGAGCTTCCGATCATCCTGCTGTCCGCCCGCGACCGCACGATCGATCTGGTGCAGGGCTTCGATGCCGGAGCGAACGATTACGTCACGAAGCCGTTCTCGCAAGGCGAGCTGATGGCGCGCATGAACATTCAGCTGAAGCTGGCGCAATTCCACCTGTCGCTCGAGCAGCTCGTTGCCGTACGCACCTCCGAGCTGGAGGAGGCGAACAAGGTGCTCGCCGGTTCCGTCCGCGAGACGGCCGAAGCGCTCGCCGAAGTATCGGTGCTCGAGGAGCGCAACCGGATCGCCCACGAGATGCATGACGTGGTCGGCCACTCGCTGACCGCCGCGATCGTGCAGATGGAAGCCGCCAAGAAGCTGGCTCCGCGGGATCTTGATCAGGCGCTCGCTCGGGTCGACACCGCCGGCGGCATGGTGCGCAAGGGGCTCGACGAAATCCGGCGCACGGTGCGCATGCTTAAGGATGAAGAGCAATCGATCGATCTCGCCAGCGCGCTGCAGGAGCTGATCCGCGAGACGTCCTCCAATGCCGGCGTCCAGATTCACGCCCGGATCGAACCGCTCCCGCCCATGAGCGGCCTGAAGGAGCGCATCCTCTACCATGCGCTGATGGAGGGCATGACGAACGGCCTCCGGCATGGACGGTGCAGCGCCTTCCACTTCGAGCTGCGCCATGAGGAAGACGCGCTGCTCTTCCAGCTAACGAACGATGGGGAAGCCTACGGCAATGCGAAGCCGGGCTTCGGCCTCAGCGCCATGATGGAGCGTGTCCACCTGCTGGGCGGCACCGTCGATATTTCCTCCGGCCGCGACCCGCGCACCGGTGAGGTCGCAGGCTGCGTGCTGCTCATCCGTCTGCCGCTGCAACGGGCGGCCTAATCAAACACAAAGGGACTGGATCCACGCGGATCCAGTCCCTTTGTCATATCTATCGGGTACGAATTATAGGCAAGCAAGATAGAACATAACGAACAGCACGATGACGACGTGAGCCGAGATCGCCGCGCGCGTGATCGGCAGCTTGAAGGACGCCTGATCATGCGGGTCGAGCAGCTGCCGGATGCGTACATTGATGCCCGTATCCGCGAAGGATACATGCGCGAAAGCCATCTGCTGCGGACGTCCGCGGCGGAGCAGCTTCACGAGCGCGCTCGACAGTCCGGCCGGCGAGCCTTGGCGCTGCAGGGCGTACTGGTCGGCAAGCACTTCGCGGACCAGCTTGTATTGCTGATGGACCCAGCCGAGAATCGGAAGATACCACAACGTCTGGCTGAATAAGAAGAGCACGTACGTCTTAAGCGGATCCGCATGGCTCTGATGATACTGTTCATGCAGAATGACGGCCTCCAGCTCCTCCTCGTCGAGCAGCTGCAGCATGCCGGTCGACAATACGATCACCGGACGGAAGAAGCCGAAGGTGAACGCGGCCGGGGCATCGTGGCCGATGATGACCAGCCGAAGCTTACCGCCGCCGAACTGGCTATTGTAGAGCTTGGTCAGCTTGTCATCCTTGGCGCGGTGCAGCTTATACATGGCGCGTCTGGAGACGATGAGCTGATAGAGCACCATGGCCCCGCCCGTCAGCAGCGTCGTGATGACGACCGCATCGAGCGCATGGACCGCTACGAGCAGCCCATATCTGCGCACGATGCTGCTGCACAGCTCGAACAGATTGAAGTGAAGCTTGAAACCAGCGGCAAGATGAAGCACATAGATGATCATTTGGGACAGGAGGAGACTTGCAGGCAATACGCCTGCCCAGAACAAACGTCTCGAGTGTTTATTCCACATCGGCTACCGTTCCTTTTTCCACGCTTTGATTTTTTGCTCCAGCTTCGCAATCAGGTCCTCGTCCGCCTCGTCGATCGCGTCCAGCATATGGCTGACGACCAGCGGTCCGAACTCTTCCATCAGCTCGTTGGTCAGCTCCTTGGACTGCGTCTCGAGGAAGCGATCCTTGGACTGTACGGGTCGGAAATACGACGTGCGGCCTTCGACGCGCTTCTGCAGTACCCCTTTGTCGACGAGCCTGTTCATGACGGTCATGACCGTGTTGAAGCTCATCGCCTTCTCGCGCTCCAGCCGATGCTGCACATCCCGGATCGGCATCTCGTCGCCTTCCCACAGGATGTTCATAATCTTCGATTCGAGCGGTCCGAAGAACCGGTTAAGCCCGCTCTCGTTCGTCTTGAAGTTGGGTATTTTCATAAAAGGAAGCACCTCACACTACCCATTGTAGTGGCGTAAAAATTGGGCGTCAATGCTTATATTCCAAGCTCATTGCTTATAGTTGAGGATCTCGAGCAGTTCTTCCCAATCGGTTATCCGCGGGATCGTCAGATGGCGGTTATAGGACGTGTCCTTCACGTACACTTGGACCGGAAGCCCGGTGAGCGTGTCGAGCACGGCTGGCTTATCGTCGAAATAAAAGTCCAGTCCCAGCCGCTCGATGATGTGCACCTTCTCCGTGTCGCTCATGCCGCAATAGAAGCGGTCCGGGTCCACCGGAAAACCGGCCGCAATCATCCAGTCCCGCGTCCGCTCGCAATGCTCGGGCGCTCTGGCCGTGATGTAATACACCTCATGCCCTTCGCGCACGAGCTGCTGCAGCACGTCGATCGCGCTCGGGAACGGCGGACAGTCCGAATAGTAGATGGAGTCCCGCTGGCTGTTCCACATCTCTTTGCCTTGCTCGCGGGTCATGCCGAACAGCTCGTGGATCGGCACATCGGTCAGCTCGTGGAAACGTTCGATCTCTACCTGCTTATCCAGTTTCTTGCTGTACAGATGGAAGGCATGCTCGCGCAAATTAATCAGCGTATCGTCAATATCGAATCCAAATTTCATATCGTTATATCTCCTTGTACGAGGTGGTTATCCGCTATAGGAATAGGCATTCTGCTTGTCACTCTCCTATTCTAACAGAATTGCACCTGTGGTTGCTTGCGTCACCCGGCCGCAGTCGGTCCAGCTGCCTGCTTCTCCTGCCTAAGCTGCATATGCAATCCGCCGTCTGCCGACCATTCCACATACAGCACATCGTCGGGGCGAGCGGCGCCGCGGGCTTGGAGCTGCTTGTGCAGCCACCGTTCATCCCGGCCGATCTCCTTCAACACCTCATGCTCGATGCAGCCATGATCGATCAGAATATACGTCATTTGCGCCGGCTTCGGCGCAAGCCCCAAGTCCTCCCGCTTCACCGTATCGGCCGACGAGGCCAGCAAGACGCTCAAGTTGCCGTTCGTCTCGAATATCGCGCACGCCACCTCCTGCACGCTGAACACGTTCTGCTCCCGGAGCAGCATGCCCAGCTGATGCATATCGAGCTTGTTGCGCTTCAGCGCCGCTTCGTCGATCCGGCCGTCGCGGATGACGATATCCGGCCGCCCGCTAAGCGGGCGCGACAGCCAAGGGAACAGCTGCATCGCCTTCTCGAGCGCCAGCGATAGCGCCATCCAGAGCGTGAGCGCGAAGATGAGCTCGCTCCATGTCACCTCGCGGTCATACACCGTGTTGCCGACCAGCTCGCTTAACATGAGCGAGGTGACGAAATCAAACGGGGTCAGCTGCGAAATTTCTTTTTTGCCGAGCAGCCTCGTCATGATCCACAGCCCGAAGAACCCGGTCACCAGTTTCACCGCAATGTACGTATACGTCATTCACGAACGCCTCCCGTTCTCCGCTTGCATGTATCCTTCCTTAAACGGGACGCAAGCTGCGAGAAACGCTCCGCGGTATTCATGACGTTGTGGCGACATGGTGAAACCGGACAAAGGTGGCTCTGCATTAAAACGCATTCATTTACAGATAATGCCATGTCGCTTCATCACGTGAACCTTATAGGTGCTAAATCGTTAATCCCAGCTTCGTCAACAACACCGGCAGCTCATCGAGCCGCTGCATCTGCGCAACCGGCCGCACGCCCCGCTCTTCCATCGCCTGCAAGGCGCCGCCGTAACAGACGAACGGAATGCCGGCCTCTGCCGAAGCTTGCCCGTCGATCCAGGAATCGCCGATCGAGAGCCAGCGCTCATCGCTTATCGCCGGATAATGCGCTTTTACCTTAAGGAATCCCGCCGGCGACGGCTTAAGCGCCCCCTGCTGCTCCCTGCCCATGACGAGGTCGAAGTACCGCCCGATGCCCGTCCGCTCTAGCGCTTCCTCCGCCGCTTCGTACGCGTTATTCGTAATGAGCACCAGCGTGGCCTGGCCATGCAGCAGTTCGAGCAGCTCTTCGGCAAACGGCTCCAATCCGGCATCCACCATCCCCCGGCGCTCATGGACCGCCGCGATCTTCATCGCTTCCTCGTACCCTGCCGCGCTCAGGCCGCCGAACGCCTCCGCATGGGCCAGCAGCGTCGATGTCGTGTGGGCCGTCCATCCGAAGTCGGCTTCAATGTGCCCGCGTTCCGTCAAATACGCCGCCACCGCGCCTTTCATCGCCGGAAAATCGATCGTCGAACGCAACAACGTATTATCCATATCAAAGATTAAGCCCGTTAAGCTTCGGTCTGCCATGGCGCTCGCCCCCTTCTTACATTCATATAGAAGAAAAGCCGATGCATTCGCTCATGCACCGGCTTCCCGTTAACCGCTATACGTCTATCCTATGCTTCATCCTTGAACGTAAATGTCCTGGCGATATACAGAATCGGCGTCGAAGCCGCGGAAATAATGAACTTGAATAAGTACGTCGTTATGAAAATATCGAACCTTACGTCCCACGAATAGGCCGTGCTGCTGAAGGCGATCGCGCAGAAGATGAACGAATCGACCAGCTGGCTGATCAGCGTGCTGCCGTTATTGCGGATCCATAGCTGATTCGGCTTCGGGAATCTGCGCTTCAAGTACGAATAGATGCGCACATCGAGGAACTGGCTGACGAAATACGCCGTTAAGCTGCCGATCGCGATCTCCGGAAGCAAGCCGAAAATCGTCTCCATCGGCGCCTGCCCGATATCCGATTCGAACCGCTCGAATTGCAGCACCATCTGCATGATAATCGTCGAGGCGATGAGCGAGAAGAAGCCGAACCAGACCGCTTTCTTCGCCGCGCGCTCGCCGTACTTCTCATTGAGCAGATCGCTCGTCAGATAGATCGTGCCGTACATCGTGTTGCCGAGCGTCATGACGAGCCCGAACATGCCGATCGTCTTGACCACTTGAATATTGGCCAATATCGTCGCGAACCCGATCCATGCATACAGGCCGTTCTTGCCGAACGCCCGGTAACAGATCAGGAACAACGCGAAATTGACCAGGACGAACAATACGCCCCACCATACGTTGAACATGTTTCTTCCTCCTAGTTTTGATAACGCGGGAGTTTTCGAACCGCGGCTATCGCGCGTCCAGGGCGCGAAGCTTGGATCATTATAGCACAGCTTTCTGCTCTCCGGTTCGGGAAGATGTAGCGGCTGACGCCGTCGTTACGCCTCGCTCCATTCTCAGCAGCAGATAATAAGATAGCAGAACAAAAGTGATGACCACGACAGACTGTATGCTCCCCTTCGGATTGCCTACTGCCATCTGCGACCAGAAGGCGGAAATGCAGTCAATCGTCAGCCCGGCATACGCCCATTCTTTCAGCCTGTAATATCGGGGGACCAGCAGAACAACGATCCCTATGATCTTGGCCACCCCAAGAAGCGTCAAGAAGTAAGCCGGGTACCCTAGCAGCTCGGTCGTTTGCGTGAACGTTGCGGGCGAATGGGCAATCTCATTAAAGGCGCTGATTCCGAATCCGATGAGCGTACATACCGTAATAATCCAATACGTGATTTTGACTTTTTTCATCTCAACATCTCCCCGTTTCTTATTGGCTGCTGCTCTAAGTTGATTCTAGCTGAAATCGGAAACGGGCAAAGCTGCGATAAGTCATGGATTTCCAAAGAAAAAGGCAGAACGTTTGATCGCTAGAACATGACGAATCTCATGCACTATGCCAAACGTCATGCCTTATTACACGTAAGTTTGGTTACGGACCGATAAGAGCGCGGCCTGGGTGCGGTCTCGCAGGCCAAGCTTGGCGATAAGGTTAGAAACGTGGTTTTTGACGGTGCCTTCCGTGATGACGAGCCGGTCGGCCATCTCTTTATTATTGAGTCCCTGCCCCAGCAAAGCAAGGATCTCTTGTTCGCGCTCGGTCAGCGCCTTTAAGGCTGCCAGTTCGCTATCGCTCAGGAGATTCGGCTTATCCATGCTCCGTGTTGGCCTTTTGTTCAGTTCGCTGAGCAGCGAGGCCGTGATCTCGGATTGAAGCACCGTTCCGCCGTTATGAACGGTCTGTATGGCGCTTACGATCGCCTCGGACGGCATATCTTTCAACAAGTATCCATGAACGCCTTGGTCCAGCGCGCGCAGAATCAACTCCGTATCATCGAAGGTGGTCAGAACCAGGATCTTGGTGCCCGGCAAATGCTTCAAGATCAGCTGGGCCCCCTCCACGCCGTCGATCCCTGGCATCCGGATATCCATCAGCACCACGTGCGGCCGACATTCCAGCGCCTTGGCATAGGCATCTCTCCCATCCACCGCCGTCCCGACCACTTCCATTCCCGGTTCAAGGCCGATGAGGGCAGCCAGCCCTTCTCTCATCAGCCGCTGGTCGTCTACAATAAGAATTTTCAAAGATGGACCCCCTTCCTTCACGCTGCCGAATAAGGCAGAGCCACTTGGACTGCAAAACCTTCGCCTTCCTCCCGTATAAACCGCACCTCTCCATTCCACTCCCTCGCTCGTTCCTGCAGACTGATTAGACCAAAGCCCGGTTTCAGTTCTTGGGGAATGACGCCATCATTCCATATGTGCAGCGACACCTCGTTCTCCGAATAGGCCAATGCCACGTTCACATGCTTGGCATCGCCGTGTTTCTGCGCATTCGTCAGGCATTCCTGGGCGATGCGGTAGGCCGTTAACTGGAGATTGCGGGGAAGAGCGACGGGGACTCCCTTCATCTCGACAGCGGTCCGTACGCCGGTGAATCTGGTAAACTCCGCACACAGCTTCTCGATGCTGTCAACCAAGGAGGCGCCCCCCGCAGGCTCTTCGCGAATGGCTCTTACCGAAAGCCGAACCTCCTGCAGGGACGATCGGACCAGCTCCTCGCACTCCAGGTAGATGTGCTGACTACGCGAGGAATCCGAATTGCCCAGCTTGCGTGCCAATTGCATTTGAACCAATAATGCCGTTAATTTGTGGCCTACCGTATCGTGGATATCCCGCGCTATCCGCACTCTTTCCCTCGTCGCGGCCCACTCCTCCGTCTGGCGCGCATATTCGGCCAGCTGCTCATGAGACTGCATCAGCATCGCGTACAACTGCATCGCATTCTCGCGGGCGCGCTGATAATGCTGAATGACGGCGCTCACGATACCCGCGAAGAGGATGAACGAGCAGGAGATGAAATAGCTGGTTATATGGAGCTCGTGATGGTTATGCCAGTCGAAGCCGCCCATCGTCGCAACGTACACGGCAAGCAGCAACAGGCAGGCCGCGATCAGCCTTCGGATCCCCTTGATCACCATCAGAATCGCCAGCGCGGTGATGCCAATGGATAGATGGTTGGGGAAATCTCCACTGATATAGGCATAGCCGTGGGCGGCGGAGATCAGGAAGTCGAGGAGAAGGACGTGAAGAAGCCAATTCGGCCGTCTCTTCCTATTCAGATAAAAGGCATTGATCCCGAGGAAGATCAGCAGGGAAAGGAGAATAAAGCCCAGTTTCCAAAAATCAGCTAGCGAATGCTGAAAATAAAACACGCCCGCTAAAGCCGCATCGCCGATGAGCTTCAAACCGAATATCAATCGCCATGGGATCGGACTTTTCCTCACCGTTTCATACCCTTGGAGCATACGTTTCCCACCTCATCAACGTTGTGTTTCGCAGCGCCCACCCGACCCGCCTCATTGACTTGTAAGCTGCTAGACCAATTATACTTCTAAATCCCGGTGGTGGGATATTCTTACAGGAACAAAAAAACTCCCCTCCCAATAGCGGCGTATCATTACACCTGTCTATTGTTAGGGGAGCATGCGCACGGGTCTGTCTGGACTATACGCCGACCGACGATTGATTCAGCAGCTTGACGATTTCGTCTTCGAATTTCTTCGGCGCCGTCGTCGGGGAGAACCGCTTGACGACTTTGCCTTCGCGGTTGACGAGGAACTTGGTGAAGTTCCACTTGATGCCGGAGCCGAACAGACCGCCCGTTTCTTTCTTCAAATATTGGAACAACGGATCCGTACTCGGCCCGTTCACGTCTACCTTGCCCATGAGCGGGAACGTCACGCCGAAGTTGATTTTGCACGCTTGCTCGACCGTATCGTTCGTCTCCGGCTCCTGAT
Organism: Paenibacillus phyllosphaerae; assembly: GCF_014192105.1. Taxonomy (GTDB): domain Bacteria; phylum Bacillota; class Bacilli; order Paenibacillales; family Paenibacillaceae; genus Paenibacillus_Z; species Paenibacillus_Z phyllosphaerae. The sequence continues at coordinate 71,153 of NZ_JACHXK010000011.1, forward strand.
CCATGAACTGGTTGCACGGGAAACCGAGGACGGTGAGTCCTTGATCCTTGTACTTCTCATGCAGGTATTGCAAGCCGTCGAACTGAGGCGCCAGGCCGCACTTGGTCGCCGTATTCACAATGAGCAGCACCTGTCCGCGAAAGTCGGAGAGCTTCTTGTTCTCGCCCCGGGGCGTTACTACATCAAAATCGTATACGTTCATTATCCGTCACCTCGTTTAATTGATTACAATTGTATTGTACACAATTAAATTCGTCTTGAAAACCCCTTTTTTTCAGCATGCCCTCCGTATCTTGTCATGATTCCGCTTTCTTGCTAAGATGGGAGAAGATTTGCCATAAGCGAACCGCTCGACACGGAAGCAGCGTCCCTGCCACCGATTTGCCGTTCGCGCCAGAAGGAATGGTACGCATGAACAGATTAGAAGCCGAATTCAGCAACCTGGTGAAGGCCTACCGCAAACGCCATATGGGTAGAGGACCCAGCCGCATCACCACGACCTTCTGCAAGAATTGGGCGATCTGCGAGATGGAGGGCAACCTCTCCCCGGTGGAGAAGTTCATCGCCTCCGCGGAGGACGGCAAGCAGATGCTGCGCGAAGCCCGCACGCAGTGGGTAAAAGATATTTACCGCAACAACCATCCCGTCGAGATGGAACAGCTGCTCGGAGCAGCCTTTATCGACCTGTACGTCGATATCGACATCGACAAGGATTTCGGCATGTCCATCTTCGTATTCGACCGACCCCTGCCCATTACCGAAGCTTAATATAGGACAGCATGTCCGCACTCAGCAGCGCACCTGCCAGAGACGAACCGCTACGAGAAGATTTTTCATTTCGATGAAAGAATCATGCTCTTGTAGCGGTTTTTTTATTCCCATTCGCATGAGAGAGGATGAAGCCCCGTGGGCACAACCAAACATTCCGGACGCATCAAGCTGCCGGGCAAGCCGGACCCGAAGCTGTGGGTGAGCGCCATGCCCTTCGGCCTGGGCCGCATCAAACCGCACCATATCAGAGACACGATGAAAATCATGGCCGATAACCGCGACAATCTGCCTTACGCGATGCGCATACTCACCCAAGGCGTATGCGACGGTTGCGCGCTCGGCGTATCCGGCCTATACGACCAGACGCTCGAAGGGCCGCATCTGTGCACGACCCGGCTCAACCTGCTGCGGCTGAACACGATGCCGGCCATCAAGCCGTCCGTGCTGCATGCCGACATCGACGAGCTGCGGCGGATGGACAGCACCGAGCTGCGCAAGCTCGGACGCCTGCCCTACCCGCTCATTCGCCGCAAGGGCGAGCGGAAGTTCAGCCGCGCCAGCTGGGATGAAGCGCTCGATCTGATCGCCGCGAAGATCCGCAACATCGATCCGAAGCAGCTCGCCTTCTATCTCACCGCACGCGGCATTACGAACGAATCATATTACGCGGCGGCCAAGGTCGCCCGCTTCCTCGGCACGAATAATATCGACAACGCTTCTCGCATCTGCCACTCGCCGTCGAAGACGGCGCTCAAGCGCTCGGTCGGGATCGGCGCGTCCAGTTGCAACTATAAGGACTGGATCGGCACCGACGTGCTCGTTTTCTGGGGCAGCGTCGCCGCCAACAATCAGCCGGTATCGACCAAATATATGTACGCGGCCAAACGCAAAGGCACGAAGATCATCGTCATCAATCCGTACCGGGAACCCGCAATGGACGGTTATTGGGTCCCTTCGATCCCGGAATCGGCGCTGTTCGGCACGAAGATCGCCGACGACTTCTACCAGGTGAACATCGGCGGAGATATCGCCTTCATGCACGGGGTCATGAAGCATTGGTTCGAGATGGAGCGTAAGCAAGCCGGCTCGGCGATCGACCATGCTTTCGTCCGCGAGCATGTGAACGGCTATGAGTCGCTCAAGGAGCATGTGGAGCAACAAGACTGGGCGCAGCTGGAGCAATCCTCCGGCCTCACCCGCGCGCGCATGACCGAGTTCGCGGAGCTGCTGACTCGGTCCAAATCCGGCGTGTTCGTCTGGAGCATGGGGCTGACGCAGCACCGGTTCGGCACGGATAATATTTCGCAGGTCGCTAACCTCGCGCTGCTGCGCGGTTTCCTTGGCCGCGAGCACTGCGGCCTGATGCCGATCCGCGGACACAGCGGCGTGCAAGGGTCGGGAGAGATGGGCGCCGATCCGTTCTCGCTGCCGGGCGGCGAGTTCAAGGGCGAGGACATTCCGCGCATCGAGCAAGTCTGGGGCTTCGAGCTGCCGCGCTGGCAGGGCGATATCGTCGGCGTCTCGCTTGAGAACGCGATGCTGCCGGACAATCATGAGCGGAAGCTGAAGCTGTTCTACACGTCCGGCGGCAACTTCATCGAGACGATGCCGGATCCGGATTTCGTCCGCGCCTGCCTGGAATCCGTCGATATCCGCGTGCATCAGGATATTGTGCTGAACACCTCCACGCTTGCCGATGCACGCGAGGCGGTCCTCGTCCTCCCGGCCATGACGAGATACGAGCAGCCGGGCGGAGGCACGTCGACGTCAACGGAGCGGATGGTTTATTTCTCGCCTGAGATTGATGGTCCGCGAATGCCCGAAGCACGCACGGAATGGTCGATCTATATGGATCTGGCCGCGCGCGTGAAGCCGGATCAGGCGGGAATCGTCCAGTTCAAGGACGCCGCTGCCATTCGCGCGGAGATTGCCCGAGCTGCGCCGAACTACGACGGCATTCAGCACTTAAGCAAGCGCGGGGACGTGTTCCAATGGGGGAATGCGTGGCTGTGCGAGGACGGGATCTGCCCGACGCCGGATGGACGCGGCAACCTGATCGCCGTCGAGCTGCCGGAGCTGCGTAAGCCGGAGGGGCACTTCTATGCCACTACGCGCCGCGGCAAACAGTTCAACTCGATGATCTACAGCGACACCGATCCGTTCAATGCGGCCCACCGCGAAGACGTGATCGTCAGCCCCGCGGATGCGAAATCGCTCGGCATCGCCAGCGGCGACGCCGTCGTCGTCTACAACCGGCAAGGCGTATTCCACGGCCGCGCCAAGCTCGGCGATGTAGCCCCGGGCAATCTGGAGCTATTCTGGCCGGAAGGCAACGTCCTCTTAGCCAAAGGCGTCTACGAGCCGATGGCCGGCATCCCCGAGTACAATATCGCGGTCGTGCTGGAGAAAGCGGAGACGTATCATGCGTTCAAGGATACCCGTTACGTGGAGCGAAGAATCGATGAGCTCGAGACCGAAGTGCTTGGTTAACGATGCAACCCGGGTGCTTGGCGCTCGAGAGTACATGCAGAAAGGACGACCGCGCCATGACGTTATCGTCAACGACCAGCTGGCGAATGTATAAGTTCCAGGCCGACGCGGGCGGGCTGATCACGCAAGAGGATGAGGTGGCGGCCGAGGTGGCGCTCACCTTCCACGTGAACGGCACCGAGTTCGCCACGATCGTCTGTTCGCCGAGCGACCTCAGCGAGATGGCGATCGGCTTCCTCGCCTCCGAAGGCGCGATCCGTAGCGCCGACGATGTGCAGTCCCTCACGATCGACGAGGACCGCGGGTTCATCTACGCCGAGCTCCGCCATGCGCTTGCCGCATCGACGGTCGCCGACACCTCCAAGCGGGTCATCGGCTCCTGCTGCGGGAAGAGCCGCCAGTTCTACCTGGCGAGCGACGTGAAGACGGCCCGCACCTCGACCTCGAAGGTGCGGCTGTCTCCGTTGCAGTGCCTCTCGCTGATGCGTGAGCTGCAGAATGCCTCCGACACCTTCCAGGCCACCGGCGGCTTGCACAATGCGGCGCTCGGCACGGCGGATTCGCTGCTCGCCTTCCGCAGCGACATCGGCCGCCACAATGCGCTCGATAAGCTGCTCGGCTACAGCCTGATCGGCAAGCTGCGCACGCGCGATCTCGTCATCGTCTTCAGCGGCCGCCTCTCTTCGGAGGTCGTCCTGAAGGCGGCGAAGATCGGCGTCGGCGTCATCTTGTCCAAGTCGGCGCCGACCGACCTGGCGCTGAAGCTCGCCGACGATCTCGGCATTACGTGCGCCGGGTTCATCCGCGGCGATACGATGAACGTGTATACGCATCCGGAGCGGATTGCGGCGGAAGCCGCGCAATAACGCTTTCGGCGTGTAGGCTGCTAGTGAAACAAGAACGCCCTAGCATCGGGTTGCCGATGCTAGGGCGTTTTTCTTCACTTTCGTAACAGCCTTAACTTTGAATAGAGACTCTCTAGCTGATTAATTCCAGGTACCTCCGATTTACGGAACGAGCTAAAGCAGCCCCTTCTCCTTCAGCATGCGGATCTTCTTAGACGGCACACTGTGCTCCAGATCGCCATTCACAACCATCAACGCTTCCTCGTCGATAAAAATAACGAATGTATCCGTTGCCGGGATTCGATCTGTCCAATCACGCATGTTTAGTTCCATGGCTACGCCGTGCCATAGTGCCAGGCACTCCCACCACATATCTCCTCGTTCCAGTTCAACTTCTCGTTTGGCCGGAACGCCGGAATGATACTTCCAATACTGTAACAGCAGCGAGAAACGTTCCTCCAGCGCAGGGTTCTCCAGCGCCTCGGTATAATCCGGATGCTCAGCCGCAGACCAGATTAACCCAAGTTCATCGCCATCAGCAAGCTGCTGCTCCCTAATCCGTTGAACTCCGCCGTAGAAGATGGGATTCAAGATGCCGAAAGCTTCACCATGGATCCAAATCCCGACGAAACAAAGCTCGTCCTCCGTAACTACGTCTCCGAACCGAAGGATCGTTCGCTCCGTTTCTTGCACCAGGCCTTCGAACACTTCTTGCCTAAGGGCGGCCGCTTCATCTATCGTCAAAGCCTGATACATCACTTTACCATCCTGCTTAATCGATTGCAGTCGGCCATCCGCGTTGTAGGCGAAATCGTATTCGTACGCCCTTGTTCCTTGTCTATGCGGCCACTGCTCGAATCTGGAGGCATGAACTAAACGGGATTCCCGGTGGATGTATTCTTCTTTAAAATAACACTCCGGTTCCTTAAACTCGAGGAAACGGCTGGGCATACCTTGTTCGTATACGAGTTCTTCGATGGCATAAACGCCTCTATCGTTATACCGCCGATTGATCAGCTTTGAGCCGTCTCGCTCGATCCCCTCTTCTTCGTTGCCTCTTCTCACGTAACGAAGATGGCCGTTCTGATCAAACCCGTACGCATAACTCCAAGGGCTCGTGGAAGCAGTGGATTCGTCAATGCGCTGACCTCTTGCCCTTAGATTTTGCTCAAAATACATAGGGGCGACGCGATAAAACTCATTATCGTAATAATCCCATCGAACGACCGATTGTCTGGCTTCACTTAGATATTGCTCCCGATTCGCCAGCGCGTCTTCGACCAACTTGGAATAGATGTCCGTTTCGATCATCTGTCTGTCCTCCTCTAGTTATTGCCTCCATTGCGGACGCATGTTGCTATGACATGCAATGACCGACCGTTAAGATAGTCTTCGTCTGAGATAGCCACACAGGGAGCTTCTCCTAGGGAATGGGATTGCCGTTCATCGCATATCAGAGCCTATATTCAGAAACAAAAAAGACGAGTCCGTCCAACGACTACCCGTCTCTACGCTGCCAGCCTCAAGTCCCCGAACCCGCCCTCGCCAGCCCCATACACCAGCATATGGTCATAACAATAAACAAGCTGAACTCTACTTGCATGCTCCGCGCAATCTTGTAACCGTACTGGGCAATACCGTAATAGGTTAGATGGTGGCCCTGCATCTATTCGGAGGTCCAACTTTCCCTGTTGGCGGGTTATGCTCGCTTGTATGGGGGGCTGACTACCAACTTGATTAGTCCTCCAGCAGCTCCGTGCTCCAGTTCTTTTCTTGAATCTTGAAGTCTAGCTCGCGGTATCGCTTCGAGAGGGCATCTACCTGTTTTTGCAGCTCCGCGATATCGACCGTAGTGTAAAATTTGACCTCCTGCCGGCTGTATCGATCATGCTTGATCGACGCCTCTTCCAGCAGTCCGCTCATGAAATTCCGCTCCTGCATGAGGCGATCCCGCTCGGCCAGCACATCCGCCAAGCTAAGGTCGGCATCGAACGCGCTAAGCGCATTCGTCTTATTGATTCGCTTTACCCAACTGGTCTGCTCATCGAGCGTCCGGTTCAGCTCTTCCAACAGCTCGGTCGGCGATTCGGAGGGCTGATCGCCTTCCTGCACCTTGATGACACGGCCCAGCCTCGCCTTCAGCTGAGCCACCTTCCGCTGGCAGTCCGCCCGCAGCACAAGCGCTTCCGCTAGTCGCATTCGATCTCCCCCTATCTACGTCGCTATAAATCTACTTCTACCAATATACCCATATGTTGGCACATTTCCAAGCCATATTAATAAACACAAAAGGAATAGAAACGGAGAGCGACCTCTCAAAGGTAGAGCAAACCTCCAGTGGTAATATATACCACAAACTTAGCTTTTTTTGGTATAATTGGGCAGTTGGGTTGTCTGGAAGATTTGAAGGGCGGTTTCCTTGGCCGAGACTCCGAAAGGAGGTGGCCGCGTGGAGGTTAAGGACGTACTTACGTTAATGGTGGACTTTGGCTCGCTGATTCTAGGCATCGCTACTTTCGCCGTAACGTTGTTCGTCGCACTAAACCAAAACAAAAGGAAATAGACCGTACCTTCCCCGACTAAGGATTGGCGGTCTATTCGTTGTCGCTAAACCATGAGCTCGGCCTACCCGCTCTTAAAGCGGACCAGCTTCCTAACATGGGGTCTTGGTGTTCCAGCACCAAGGCCTTTATCTATTCTAATCTTATCATACCCATATTATTCCTATCAAGAACCGCATGGGTTATGACTTTACAACTACAAGCCTGATATAGATCATTTCGGTCTAAAAGCCATACATTGTCTTCCTTTCGCCTACCCCGACACATCCCCCGCCATCTTCACCTTCGCCCCTCTCGCATACAGCGCCCGGTAAGCCATAATCGCCGCGAGCGCGACGATGACGCCCTGCACGACATAAAGCGAGCGGAACGATAGATTCTCCATCAGATACGCCATGCCGAGGTAGATGCCGAGCGACAGCAGGGAGAAAAACGTATTGAACGTGGAATGGACGCGCCCCTGATACGTCAGCTCGGTCTCCTCCTGGGCTCTGGTCATGAACAGGATGCCGACTTGGAAGCAGGCGCCGATCAGGAAATAGAACACCATGGCCGTGGCGAGATTCGCGCTGAAGCCGAAGAGGACCAAGGCGATCGCGATGCCGAACATGCCGATCACCATGACCGGGCGATTGCCTCTAGCTTTGGTAACGGCCGGTAGCAGCAGATTGCCCGTGACCGCGCCGAGCGCGAAACAAGCGTCGATGTAGCCGAATCCAGCCGCGCCGACCTTCAGCGTATCTTTGGCGAACGGACCAAGCAGCACGTTGATCGTATAGAGCGACATGCGGATGAAGAAAATCATGGCGTAGAAGAACAAAATGCCGTTGCGTCCCCGAATATAAGCAAGACCCGACTTCATATCCGCCACGAAGCTGCGGAAGCCGCCCTTGGTCGCCTCGGCTGCCGCCGCCGGACGGACGAAGCCTTTGCGGATGAGCACGAGGCAGACCGCCGAGACTAGGAAACTGACCACATTGATGACCATGACGGTCACCGCGGAAGAGAACCCGACGATGACGCCCCCTACCCCTGCGCCTAACAGAACGCCGGCCTGCATCGCAATCGCGTTCGTGGAGTTCGCGTAGAGCAGCATATTGGACGGGAGCACCTCCCGAATGAGCGACATGGCGGACGGCGTGTAGATTTCGTCGCCGAGCGCGACAAGGAACGTCGCCAGATACAGATGCCATGGCTCGAGCAATCCCTCCCACCATAAGAACGGGATCGCCACCAACACGCCGGCCCGGAACACGTCCATCAGGACCGCCATCCACTTCCGGTCGAATCGATCGACGAGTACCCCGATCACAGGAGAGAGCACAATGCCCGGCAAGGAGGTGAAAATCAGCACATACGCCACCGAAGCGCTGCTGCCGGTCAGCTCCATCGCAAGCCAGCTGGTCGCAATGAACTGCATGCCCGTGCCGAGCATCGAGATAATATGGCCGATGAAATAAAGCAGATAAGGCCGATACTTAAAAATCTGCCATCGGCCCGTGTACGCATTCGCACTCACGCGTCATTCTCCTTCTCTTCTCTTGTCGTTCACACCATTTTCGACGATTGTTCATTCGGCGCGGATACAACGAGTTTGTTCACGATCTTGGTATGTACGAACAGTAAGGCCATTCCCGCGGCAAGGAGCGCCACAATGAGATGGGTGCCCGCCAGGTTCATCAGTACCGACCCGAGCGAGATCGACAGGCCGATCATTGCCTCCGACACCGCAAAGATCCGTCCCTGCATGTCGTTAGGAGCGTGCTCCTGCACCTTCACTTTCGCAAGCACCTCCCCGTATTCGAGCGCGACGAACAGCAAGACCGCGGCAAGGAAAGCTACCGTGAAGCTGCCCGCATACATGAACACGGCCAGCGAGGCGACGCTGAGCAGCACGAAATACAGCAAGCCCTTGTCGCTGTTGAACCCCCATCGGGTCACCAATTGCGCGCCAAGGAACCCGCCGAGGCCGATCGTGACGGTCAGGATGAAGTTGCCGATCTCCCCGTCGCCCATCGACTGGCTGACCACCGGAAAATAGCTGTACACGACGCCGCACAGCACGGACATGACCATCATCGTCAGCACGCCGTTCAGGACGAACGAATTACGCCCGATCTCTTGCAGCCCGACCTTGAACGAGGCAATGATCGGCATCCGATTCTGCTTCAAACTCACTTCCGACGCGATGTTCATGCGCCCGATGAAGATGGCCGAGACAAAATAGGTGACGGCGTTGAAGGCAACGGCCGCTTTGACCGAACCGAACGCGAGGAAGCCCGCGCCGATCAGCGCGCCGGCAATGACGCATAGCGTCGTCGCTTTGGCGAACAGCGTGTTGACCTGCTTAATATCTTCACCCAGCGAAGACATTACCGCGAGCCGGGCGGGGTTGAAGAAGATGCCGCTCCCGTAAGACAGCAGCAAGAGAAGCAGGAAGACCGCCGGATACTCCCCTTCGGGCAACAACGTGACGCTTAAGAAGATGATGCCGCGGACAATATCGGTCCATAACATGATTTTCACCCGGCTGACCCGGTCCACGAAGACGCCGAGGAAAGGCTGCAGGATCATGGGCAGGCTGCGCACGATGATGACGCCCGAAGTGACCCAATAATCCTGGTAATACGTCGATAGAATCAGCAGCGCCGGCAAGACGCAGTAATCCCCCATGAAGGAGAGCGCCTGGCCGATCAGCAGTAATCTCGAGTTCCGCTGAAGACTTAAGATGTCATTTCCCTCCCCGCCAAATGTTGTGCCTGCACGATAACGCCAGCCAGCTCCCGAGGCTGATGGGCAAAATAAAAATGTCCGCCGGGCAGCTCCGCAAGCCGGAAGTCCCTTTCGGTCAAATGTGCCCAATCCGAAGCGCCCTCCCGCTTCGTGCTCTTATCCTCCATGCCGATGACCGCCAGGATCGGCACATGCAGCCGTTCCAGCCGCTCGATGGCGAAGACGTCCACCGCTTCCAGATCGTTCTTCACCGCCGGCAGGATCATGTCCAGCAGCGCCGGTTCGGACAATAGCTCGTCATCCATGCCGCCTAATGCCTGAAGATGGGCGAGCACCGTTTCATCGGACATCGGCCTTGCGAACCGGGACGGCGCCTGACGCCGGGGCGGATGATGGGCGGAAGCGACGAAGCAGTCGATGAACGGCAGCCTGCGTCCATGCCGCGCGAGCAGATCGTAGCCGATCAACGCGCCCATGCTGTGCCCAAGCAGCATCGTCGGCTTATCACCCAACCCTTCGAGCGCTTCGGCGATCCGATCCGCATAGTCGTCGATCCGGTCGATCATCGTCTCCCGGATCCGGTCCTGACGACCCGGATATTGAATCGCCATACAGTCGATGCCGCAGGTGCTGAGCTGTGCGAATAATGGCCAATAATAGTTTGCAGAGCCTCCGGCATGCGGAAGCACAAGGAGACGCGAAGACGCTCCATTCGTCGTTGCAGGATACTTGCGTATCCATTTGTCCCGTTCCAACGCGTTCATTTAACGGTCCATCCCGATCTCGACAATATCGTCTGCCGCATGGCGAATCCCTACGGAGTCCGCGAGCATATGCTCGGCCTTCCGGGCGGCTTGCAGCGCTTCCGGGTGCAGATCGGCCACGATCAATTCGGCCTCCGACTCGGACGCTGCGACGATCAGCTGACCCATCGGGCTCCATATGCCGCTTGCGCCGCAGGCATCCCATACGCCGGTCTTGCCCGCATGATTGGTCATCACCGCGTAGACCGTGTTATCCAAGGCACGTGCCGGGAACCAGATTCGGGACTCCAGATAGCCGCCGCCTTTGCTGAAGAGAGAGCTGACCATGTAGACGTGGCAGCCCGCCTGGGCCAGCGCCCGGGCATGCTCCGGGAACCCGGCGTCGTAGCAGATGCCAAGGCCGATCTTCCAGCCTTTGAGCGTAAGGATGCTCAGCCGCGGATCCGGCCGGAACACGCCAATCTCGCTATGGAACAGATGCGTCTTATGGTAAGCGGACAGCTCGGTTCCGTCCGCGCCGATGACGATGGACGAAATATGCAACCCCTCGTCCGAAAGGGTCGGGCTGCCCACGATTGCGGCGATCTTATGCCGCTTGCACGCTTCGCGGATCGGAGCAAGCCGTGGATCGTTCGAGCGGACCGCGTAACGGTCGGGATCGGTCACGATAATCTCCGGCACATAGCCGGTCAAATATTTCTCCGGAAACTGGACGATATCCGCGTCCTTCTGCGCCGCTTCCGCGATCATGGCAACCGCGCGGTCCACGTTGGCGGCAATGTCGCCTGACTGCGAGATCGCCTGAGCGGCAGCGACACGCAAAGGCTGGGTAGGCAAACGATCTTCTTGCATGGGTAAGTGTGCACATCCTCTACTCGTAAGGTGAACGGCCGTTAAGCCAAGCAGCCGCGCCTCCCATTCCCGATCATCTGGCGCGAATCGGGAATAAGGAGGCTGCGGCATTCGGGAAACGAACCGATTAATGCGATGGTATGGCTTGGCGCTTGCTGTCCATCTCGCCCAGCAGGTAGCCGGCAATCTCACGCTGAATCGTACGGAAGAAGTAGTGTCCGCCCAACTCGAACGTCTGCAGCTTCAGCTCCGGCGCGAAGCGCGACCAAGCGGACCATTCGCTCGCATAGGTCTGCGTCGCAGGATCGTCCTTGGTCACAACGGCGACCGTCGGCGTCTGCAAGGCTGCTGCGCCGGACTGATTCCAGAGCGAGAGCAGGTATTGGTTGGACTCGATGGAATCATGACGGAAGATGTTGACCAGGTGGCGTTCATACGTCTCCCCGAGCGTCGACAGCTCGTTCGTCCCGCTCCATTCGGCGTGGAACTTGGCGATATCGCCGAACACAAGGCGTTTCGCGTTCTCGATGGTCTCTTCGATCTCACCCGGCTGCGCAAGCACCTTCGCGGCCAGGAACAGCTTCTTCGGCGCACGGGAACGAGCTTCGAGCTGCCGCGTGACCTCATAGGCAAGGGCGGTACCGACGCAATGGCCCCAGATCACGAACTCCGAATTACCAAGCTTAAGCTCGATCTCATCGACGATTAGCTTCGCCACGGCGGCGAAATCCTTCAAGGATCCCGCTGCGGCATTCGGGTCGTGGCCCGGCAGCTCAACGGCGTATACGGACACATCGGCATCGATTGCCTCGAACGCTTTGGCCACCGGCATGAAGCTGAGCGCATTGCCGCCCGCATACGGAATGAAGACGATTGTTTGCGCCGCAGTCGCCGATTTGCTTAAGCACTGAAGCACATTCGTCGATTCGACCGGCTTCGCGCCGTTCGTCAGCAAAGCGGAGGCCAGCTCGTGCAGCACCGATTTTTGCATGATCGTCTTGAGCGACAACTGCTTTTCCATCAATAAGGATACCTTCATCGCGGACAGCGAATTGCCCCCGATCAGGAAGAAATCGTCCTGCAGCTTCAGGTCGTCTGCCGGAATGCCGAGCACGCTCGACCAGACCGATCGCACCCGTTCGACCGCTTCCGCATACCCGGCTTGCTCGATCGACTCCGCGGTTTCTTCCTTCTGCTGATGCTGCCCTTCTCCCTGCTGAACTTCCGCGGCCGGAACAATCGTATACCGTTCCAGATGATCGCCCACAGCCAGATCATGGTGCCGCTCATCCGTCCGCTCCACCATCGCTTCGAGAATCCGGACGAAGATATGGCCGAAATTCCGCATATCCGCTTCATCGAACGCCGCCGTATGGTAATGCAGGCTGAGTTCGACCTGATCGTCGTAGAAGTGACGGGAGTATTCGATCCGCAGCGGGAATTCGGTAATGGCCGCCGCTCGGACGTCGATGCGATCGAAGCCCGGCAGGTCCCGAATCGCTTTCAGGGAATAGAAGTGCGTGAAGTTAAAGACCGTCTCGAACAGCATGCCGATCGTGCCTTGATCCTGCATCACCTTCGCCATCGGGTAACGGCGGAACGGCAGCACTTGGGCCTCCACGTCATACACGCTGCGAATCATCTCGCGCCACGAATGCTGCTCGTTCAGCTTCACCCGGAACGGCATCGTATTCAAGAAGACGCCCAGCGCATCCTCCGCGCCCGCACGTTCAGGACGCCCGCCGATCTCGTAGCCGATGAACACGTCGGGGCTGTCGTTCAGCAAGGATAGGAACTTGATGTGGGACGCCAGCAGCACATCCTTCACCGGCACCTTCAGCTCATTGGCCAGCTTAACGAGGCTCGCGGATAGCCCTTCCGGCAGTGCGACGTCATGGAAAACAACCTCGTTGCCCTGCTTTGGCTTCGGCTGTCTGGACCGCGGAATGACGCCGTCCGGCGCATCCTGAAGCAGATCCGCCCAGAACTTGCGATGCTGCTCGGACTTGATCGCCCGCTGCTCCAGATAGATGAAGTTCCGGTTATGGTCGTTGCCGCTGATCGTGACGGTGCGCTCGTTCGTGGCGCTAATGAGGTCAAAATACGTCTGGAACAAGTACGTGTGCACCTTATTCATGCTCCAGCCGTCCAAGCCGGAATTATGCTGGCTGATGCTGTACCGGTACGAATCGTCCCGCAAGATGTGGATGTGCAGCTGGACCAGGCCCGGCGTTTCCCACTCGAACGGACGGTGCTGCTCCTTCCAGAACCACTCCTCGTACCATTGATCCTGCTCCTCTTGCGTCTTCAGACCGCGCAGGTCATGGACGTTCAGCGGCAACTTGTCGAGCTCGCGGTGGACAAGCTGCATGTACTGCGAGAAGTCCCGCAGATTGTAGCTGGTGCGGAAGATCGGCTGCTCCGTCACGAGTCTGCGGACCGCTTCGCGGAACACGTCGACGTCGATCGCGCCGGCAATCGTGTACGACACGATATCGTGGTAGTTGTTGTCTCCCTGCATGACGATGCTCTGGTAGACAAGGCCGGCCTGCAGCATCGACATCGGATAGGCATCCTCGATGCCCTCCGGAACGCGGCTGCGATCCTCCTCGGAGATGAGCGCGAAGGCGTCGATCTGATCCAGCAGCGCCTCGTCGCTGACGATTTCGCCGTCCGGATTGAGCAGCTCGCGGATGGTCGGGTGCTTGAACAGCTGCTGATAGGAGATCTTCATCCCCTTCTCGCTTGCCAGCGCCAGGACGGAGACGAAGTTGATCGAATTGCCGCCGAGCGCGAAGAAGTTGTCCGTCACGCCGACCTCATCGAGGCCCAGCACCTGCTCCCAAATCCGTGCCATCCGCTGCTCCTCCGGTGTAACCGGCAGCACTTTCTCCGGTCGCGCCTCCAGCTCGCGAAGCGACAACAGCGCGTTCCGGTCCACCTTGCCGTTCGGGGTAAGCGGCATCCGCTCGATAAGGTACACGTTGTCGGGGATCATATACGAAGGAACGATAAGCGCCAGGTCGGACACGATTTGCTTGTACGTAACCGTCTTATCTGCCGCAATGACATAGGCATACAAATGATACATGCCGTCCGATTCGCCATGGCTGAGCACGACCGCATCGTTAAGGTACGATTGGCTCGTCAGCGCATGTTCGATCTCGCCGAGCTCGATCCGGAAGCCGCGCACCTTCACCTGCCGGTCATTGCGGCCCAAATATTCGATCGTCTTATCGTGCCGCACTCTTGCCAGGTCGCCGGTCTTGTAGACGACCGCTTCGCCGAGCGAAGGCATCGCCACGAAACGTTCCGCCGTTCGGGAAGGATCGTTGATGTATCCGTTGGCCACACCTACGCCGGCAATGCACAGTTCGCCCACCATGCCTGTCGGACGCTCCTGGCCGCGGTCATCGACGATGTACAGCCGGATATTATCGATCGGCTCTCCGATCGGAACCGGATTGTCGCCTTTGCGGGCGATATGGCACGTCACATCCACGGTCGCCTCCGTTGGCCCGTACAGATTGATGAGCGATACGTTGCCGAGCAGCTTATAGAACTTCTCGACGTGATGGGGACTGAGCGCCTCGCCGCTGCAGAATACGCGGCTCAGCGATTGCAGCCGGCCCGCGCTGCCCGTGAGCTCGACATAGTCCAGGAAGGCGTTCAGCATCGAGGGAACAAAATGCATCGTCGTCACCGAATTGCGCTCGATCGTCTCGATGATGACCTCGGGATTGGCTTCCTCGCCGGGAGGCAGCAGCGCCGCTTGGCAGCCTGCAATCTGCCACCAGAACAGTTCCCAGACCGATACGTCGAACGTCGACGGCGTCTTGTGCAGGATGACGTCATCCTGCTGCAGCGGGAAGCGTCGCTGCATCCACTCCAGACGGTTGACCGCGCTCCGGTGATTGACGCAGACGCCCTTCGGCAGACCTGTCGAGCCGGACGTGAAAATAACGTAAGCCAGCGCTTCCGGCGCAACGGCAGGCAGTTGCTCGAGAGCAGCCGTCCCATCGATCGACTCGATGGCATAGCAAGCGACCGACGCCGGAAGTTTGTCCCTATACCGCTCGGCGCAGAGCACGATCGCTGCCCCGCTCTGGCTTAGGATGCGGTGATTCCGCTCTTCGGGCGCCTTGGGATCGAGTGGCACATAGGCTTTGCCTGCCCGCATGATGCCCAGCACGCCGATCAGGAAATCCGGGGAACGGTCGACCATAATGCCAACGACCGGCTCACCGCCTTGATCGCCGGACGCAAGGAGATGGGAAGCAATCTGCTTCGATTTGCGGTCGAGCTCCTTATAGGTAAGATCGCCTTCGCGGCTACGAATAGCCAAGTCCGCCCCCTGCGCTTGGAATGTCCGCTCGAACAGGTCCACGAGCGACATCTGATCCGAGAACGGATACGAAGTCGCATTCAATGCGCGGCTGAGATCCTGGTCATAGGCCGAACGCAACTCCAACTGCAGCAGATTCGCCTGCGGCGCTTCAGCGCAACGCTCGATCAGCAGGCATACTTTGTCCGCAAGCTGTTGAACGGATGCTTCGAGATAACGCGAAGCGTCACCGATGACCGTCAGTTTCACATCCCCGCTGCCTGGATTGACGGCAAACTCGAAGGTAAGCGTCGCCTCCATTGCGGTCCTGCGAGATGCTTCCTCGCGAAGCGGCGCGACGTCGATCACGATGTGATGCTGGGGCATGATGAGATCCGTCGGGTAATTCTTGTGCGCGTGCGCCCTGCCGATGTATTCCCGCACGCCATGCAGCACGGCTGCGAAGGTGCTCTCGTCCGCCAGATTCAGGCGCAGCGGCAGCTGGAAGCTCCCGGTCTCGGACTCGGCGGCATATTGGACCGTCAAGTCTTGCGCGACTCCGTTGTAAGCGACATACACGAGCGCCAGCACGGCAGAAGCGAGCGCCTCGCCGCGGTCTTGCACATTCGTGCCGAAAGCGGCCGACAACTTGTCCAGCAAGCCGGCATCCAGCTTGGCCGAAGCCTCGGCATATTGCGGAGCAGCACCGGGCTCCATCGTCCGGTAGAAATCGGTTGGATAGGCGGACGGAATCGCGCCGCTCAGCTCTTGGCCCCAGAACGCGGCCGCTTCCGGCATGGAGGCCGCCACTATTTTCTTTTGACCCATCGTTCTTCTCGGTTTCATCCTCATTCTCCGTTCCCTGAATTTGCGCTACGCCAGCTGCAGGCGAACATAGGCCGCTGCCAGATCCTGCACGCTTCGGTCTTGCGGATGCTGCTGCTCGAGTCGTTCCAGCATGAAGGCGAACATATCGCAGAGACTTGCGATCGTATCGGGCTCGAATAAGCCGGTTACGTATTCCCACTCGCATGCCAGATGATCCGCGCCGTCATAGATTTGCAAATTCAAGGAGAACATCCCCTCGTCCGGACTGATCGGCTTCAGCTGTAACGGCCGGCCGAAAAGTTCCGTCTGCATCTCCTTCACGCTATGGTAGGCGATGAGCGAGTCGGTTACCGCCCCGCGCGCTTCCGGCGTGTTCATGCGCAGCAGCTCGTACATCTCATCCAACTGCACATGCTCATACTTCCGCGATTCCCGTAGGTGCTGCACGAACGCGTGGCTGAATTCCGCGAGAGGCTGCTCTTGTTTGGCCTCGGAATGGACCCATAACGTATGGGTCAGCATTGCGACGGTCGGCTCGTCGGCAGCGATCGAATAATCGCGGGTCGGCGTGGCGAATACCACCTCCGGACTTGCGGTGACCGCATGCAACATGCAGGCGTAGCCAAGCATCAGCCCTTCGAATACGGTCATCTGATGTGCAGCTGCCCATGCGCGCAGCGCCGACGTTCGCCCCTCGCCGATCCGGAAACGGAACACCTCGCTTTTGTGCGTATTCCCGCTTCCTGGCCGCTTATCGGTCGGCAGCTCCTCCATCCCGCCGTATTGCCGCAGACGCGTCTGCCAATACGCCTTGCTCGATTCGCGATTGCTATCGAAGGCCTCGTGCGCTTGCTCCACGATGGCCGCGAAGTTGTGGTCAGGCTCCGCGAGCGGAAGTCCGCCGTACAGACGATTCAAGTCCTGAACGATGACGGCTAACGAAGCGCCATCTACCGCGATATGATGGAAATCCATGAACAACCATGCGCTGTCCGCGCTTTCAATCAGAGCAAAACGGAACGGCAGGCCGCCCGTCAGATCGAATGGCCGAATCAGCTGCTGCAGGTCAGGCCGGCCTTCCACGCGAGCAATCGTATAGACCGGCCCGTCGATTAGGGTCTGCATCATCTCCGTGCCCGCCATCGAGAATTGCAGCCTGAGCCCGTCATGCCTGGCGACGAGCTGCCGCAGCGCGTCCATCAACCGAGGAACGGATACCTCGGCTGCCAACTCGATCAGCAGCGGCACATTGTATCGGATCGAGTGCGGATTCACTTGGTAGTCGACGAAGAACGGCTTCTGCTGCTCGAGCAGCGGCAGCTGCTTGGCTTCGCTTCTGCGAGCGCCGCCGTCGATGCCGGATGCTGCCGGCTGTGCGGCCGCGCTTCCTTTGCCGAGGAATACCATCAAGTCGAGCAGCGTCGCGTGGGCGAGAATATCGACCGCGCTCACTTTCGTGCCAAAAGCGTTCGTCATGTCGCGCGCCAAATAAACGGCCATCAGGGAATCGATGCCTAGCTCGAAGAAGGATGTCGTCAGGTCCGTAACGGGGAATCCCGTACGGCTGCTGATCAGCTCCATCATGCGTGCTTCATCCGTCTCGGAGGATGCCTCGGACGCTTCGGGCACTTCGGGCACACCATTCTCCTTCTCCGAAGCCGGCTGTTCCCGTTCGAAGAACGATAGAATCCGCCCGTAATCGATCTTGCCGTTCTTGTTGAGCGGCATGGCATCGGCCACTCTCAGATGCGTCAGGATAACATGGGAAGGCGCAACGAGGCCGAATGCCTGGCGGATCGCCTCCCCATGGATCTCCCGCTGGCCGCGCACGGTGACGCAAGCCCCGATCTCCTTCCCGCCGAGCGAGTTCGTAACTACGCATACCGCAGCCGACTCGATCTCGTCGATCGACTCGAGCATCGCTTCAACGGCAGCCAATTCGATCCGATAGCCGCGGATTTTGACCTGCCTGTCCTTGCGCCCGTAGTAATGAAGATTGCCCGCAGCATCCTGGCTCACCCGATCCCCGGTCCGGTACAGCTTCCCCTCGCCGAATGGATTGTCGACGAACCGCTCCGCGTTAAGCTCCGGACGATTGATGTAGCCGGCCCCTACCCCTTTGCCGCCGATATACAGCTCGCCGATCTCGCCTTGCGGGACGGGAAGCCCTTGCTCATTGAGAATATGGACGCTCGCATTGCGGATCGGTTTGCCGATCGGGATCGGCCCTAGCGTCTCGCTGTGCGGAATGCGGTAGGTCGTCGAGAAAGTGGTGCACTCGGTCGGACCGTAGCCGTTAACGACACGGATAGTCGAGCAAGCCTCCAGCACCTTGTTCACCGCAGCCTGATTGACGACATCCCCGCCGACGACCAGCTCGCGGATCCCTTCGAACATCGAGGGGTTCTGCTCTGCGGCAATATGGAACAGCGGAGCCGTCAGCCACATCGTCGTAATGCCGTAGGTACGTACCATGTCCTCTATATAGTCAAAATCCGTTAGTCCGCGCTTGCCCGGAATCACCAGCGTACCGCCGTTCAGCAGCGCTCCCCATACTTCGAATGTAGACGCATCGAAAGTAGGCGCGCCGGTCTGCAGCACGCGGATGTCGGCATCCAGCCGGACATAATCGGCATTTACGGTCAAATTAAGGATGTTCCCTTGCGTGACGCCGACCCCTTTGGGCTTGCCCGTCGTCCCGGAGGTGAACATGATGTAAGCGAGCGAGTCGTCCGTGACCGGCTGGCTGTCCGCTGCGGAACGGATCGCGTCCATTCTGATGGCACGCTTCAGATTCAACGTTGGGGCCGACAGTTCCACGTCATCCCGGTCCGTCAGTACCAGCTTCACTTCAACATCGGCCGCCAGTTGTTCGATATGCGGCAGCGGATCTTCCATCGCCAAAGGCACGTACGCCGCACCCAGCTTCACGATCGCGATCATGGCCGCGACCCACTCGGCACTCCGGTCGCACAGCATCCCTATTCGGCTATCCTTCGTAACGCCAGCTTGCAGCAGCGCGCTGCTTAACGCATCGGCTTGCCGCTGAAGCGCTTGGTAAGTAAGCGCCGTGCCTTCGTGGATTACGGCCGTATGCTCCGGAGTCTGCGCCGCCATCGCATCGAAACGGCTGCCCAACGTCATGCCCATTATGTTACCGTGCATAGACTTCGTTGCCTCCCGGAACCGTAAGTTTCGGAACGAGCGTTGCCCGGATCTCCTGGATCCGGCCCGCGAAGGATTCCCAGTCCGGCGCCTCGCCGTACACGATGCCGAGGTTGCTCTGCGTGCCCAGCCTGTAATCGATCAGTTGTCCCTTGTCCTTGGTCATCTCGATATGCAGAACGCCGTCCAAGCCTACGGCCTCTTCCGTGCCGTTCATGCCGGCGAGCCATGCGGGCTCGCTAACCGGCGCCGGCACGAACACCTGATAGACGACCGAATCATTGCGTCTTGCCGCGAATTTCACTTCTTGTCCCAAGGCAGCCTGCAGGGCGACCCGAACGAGATCTACCCCCATTGCCCGCTTCACGATCTCGGGCACATAGCCGCCAAGACGCCCGTTAACCTCGATGATCTTCGGACCGTCTGCGGTAAGCTTGATCTCCGTATGCGTAACGCCGTCGGCGATGCCCATCGCTTGAATGGCTTGCGATTCGAGCGCGCTAATCCGCTCCGCCAGCTCCGGGGAGAACGGATGCGGCACGAACATGCCCGTCTCGGCAAAATGCGCCGTGAGCGGCAATTTGGCCGTAATGCACACCTGCTGCGATACGCCATGCCGATGAACCGATTCCACCGATACATAATCGCCGTAGAACTGACCTTGCATAGCCGGATCGCCTGCCAAATATTCCTCCAACACATACTCGCCGTCGGCCGGGCTTGCAGATAGCGCTTGCCGCAGCTCGTCGAGCGTATTCACCTTCACCGTCCATCGGCTGCCGGCGCCGACGCGCGGCTTGAGGACGGACGGGAACCCTACGCTTGTTGCGGTTCGTTCGGGATGGCTCCGGTCGACGATCGCGTGGCGCACGGTATGCACGCCGCAATCGCCCAGCCGTTCCCGCTGCGCATATTTGTCCGTCAAATAAAGGAGCGTCTCGCCGGAATGCGCAGTCAGCCCAAGCTCAGCGGCATACCGGGTTACGGTAGGCAGCTCGTACTCGCTGAACGTGACGATCCCCGCGACTTGTTCCTGACGGAGCAGCGCCACGGCTTCGTGGTCGCTGAGCGATGCCAGATTATGCACGCCGGCATGATTCTTGAGCAGTTCCAACTGAGCCTTATCCTTCTGCGGGCAATCGGCCGCATAGAGGAATACCGGCTGGCAAAGGCCCAGCGTCGCGGCTTTGATCGTGAGAGGGGAGGCAGAGCCTTCCCCATGGATGACGGCTATCTTAGGCAGATTAGAAGTCATGACGTGCCTCCCTATCGGATGGATTTGCTGGATACGAACTGCTGCAGCGCATTCGGGGAGGAATGGATGTATAGATCCCGCAGCGTCAGGGCGCTGTCGACTTCCTTCTTCAAGGCGGACAAGAGCTCGACAGCCAGCAGCGAGTTGCCCCCGGACTCGAAGAAATTGTCATCCGGTCCGATCGCATGTCCCAGCACCTTGCTCCACAGCGACAGATAACCGTCCGCGCTGTTGCCCGTATCGCTCGCGCGCTCCTCCTGCTGCGGCTCATTCAGCTTCAGCGTCAAGGCGCCGTAGTCGACTTTTCCGTTGATCGTCATCGGAATCTCACCAACCCGGACGATGCGGGCCGGGATCATATATTCCGGCATCTTGTTCTTCAGCTCGCCCCGAACGCTATCCCCGTGCAGGCGATCCGCGCTTTCGATGAACGCCACGATCTGCTTGTGGGAAGATTCGCCGTCTTGGCCGTCATGCAGCATCACCGCGACATTGCGGATATTCGGCAATTTTTGAATAACGGCGCGTATCTCGTCCAGCTCGATCCGGAAACCGCGCAGCTTCACCTGGCTGTCCATCCGTCCCAGGTAATCGACGCTTGCGTCGGGTCTCATGCGTCCCAGATCGCCGCTGCGGTACCATCTGCGGCCATCCTTCGGATCGATGACGAAGCGCTGGCTCGTAAGCTCCTCGCGGTTGTGATAGCCGTGCGACAGACCGGCTCCGCCGACCCAGATCTCGCCCTCCATCCCATAGAAACTAGGCTCGCCTCGCTCGTCCCGGATCGAGATTTCCCAGCCCGGCAGCGCAACGCCGACCGATTTCGCCAGAAACTCCGGATCCCGGTGACGGATGTTGCGGTAAGTGACGTGAACGGTCGTCTCCGTAATGCCATACATATTGACCAATCGGCAGCAGCTGACCGGGTAACGCTCCAGCCAATTCGACAGCTTGTACGTGTCGAGCGCTTCGCCGCCGAAGATGACCAGCCTGATCGACGTCAGTTTCGCCTGGCGCTGCTCATGGTCTACCTTCGTCAACGCATAGAAGGCCGACGGCGTCTGATTCAGCACCGTTACCTGTTTCTCGGCGAGCAGCTCGTAGAAATCATACGGCGAACGGGCCGTCTGGCGCGGAACGACGACCAGATGCCCGCCGGTCAGCAGGCTGCCCCACATTTCCCACACGGAGAAGTCGAAGGAAGCCGAGTGGAACATCGTCCACACATCGCGATGAGTCAGCCTGAATTCCTGCTCGGTCGCCTCGATCAACGACATAATATTCCGTGGCGGCACCATGACGCCCTTCGGTTGGCCGGTCGTGCCGGAGGTATAGATCATGTACGCCACGTCCGCGACGATGTTCGGCAAAACGACGGAGTCCAGCTTGTCCGGCTCCTCTTCGATCAGCAGCTCCGGCGCGATGCGACGTAGCGCATCCAGGGCGGACAGCTCCTTCGAACGAGTAATGATATGCGTCGCTTGCGAGTCCTCCATGACGAACGTAATCCGCTCCTGCGGATAATTCGGATCGACCGGAATATAAGTGCCGCCGGCCTTCACGATCGCGGCCATGATCAGCACAAGCTCGACCGTCTGATCCAAGGAGACGATCACTTTGTCGCCGGGATGGAGACCCGAGGCGATCAGCTTCTTAGCGATCGTATCGCTTTTCAGCTTGAATTCCGCATAGGTGATACTGCCGTCTTCGCCCGATACGGCCGTCTTGCCCGGGTAGGCTGCCGCAACCGCTTCAAGCCGCGCAAGCAGAGCCAGATTGTCCGGCTGTCCGATACGGCCCTTCTTCGATGGCGTATGGCTGACCGCTGCTTGGGAAGGCAGCGGCAGATTCAGCCATTGGTGCGGCGACAGATCGCTGCGCTCCGCCTGCGCTTGCAGATAGAACTGAATCAGCTGGGCGAATTGCTGAAGCACGGCCGGCTGCACCATCTTTTCGCTAGCCGCGACATCCAGGGCATGCAGAGTTCCGTTATACGTCGTAACACTCACGGTGACGGGGTAGAGCGCAGTCAAGCAAGGTGTATAGGCATCGTTCGGATTAGCGAGATCGGAGATGATAATGCCCGCGTCGATCGCACTGTGCGCCCCGTCCGCATGAATACCCTCGTCCTTGAACTGGAGCTGCTTGTTATCGTCCAGCCAGCCCGTCCGGATCGTCCTCGCGGCTTGGTCGTTCGCTTCGATCCGGATCTTGCCGTTCTTCGAACCGTACCGGTCCAGCGTCAAGAGCAGCGCGTAGGCAATCGCCGACGATACGCGGGCGGAATCGAATACGCCTTCCGGCACAGGCAGCTGCGCGCGGTAAGACTGCGAATATCCGGCCTTGCTGCTCCAGTTCGGAACGCCCCATTTGGGCCGAATATACGAGCCGTACTTAGGCTTGGCCGCATCCGAGACCGCGAAGTCTGGACGACGCTCCGACAAATAATCGCTCAACTGCAGCAGATCTTGGAATGTCGCGCGTTCCCGGTTCGCCACGATGATCAGATCGGCTTCGTCTTCGCTTGCCACCGCCAGAATGACCCGCATGCGTCCCGTGCAGCCGATGGATCTCGCCGACTC
The DNA here is from genome assembly GCF_014192105.1 of Paenibacillus phyllosphaerae. GTDB lineage: Bacteria > Bacillota > Bacilli > Paenibacillales > Paenibacillaceae > Paenibacillus_Z > Paenibacillus_Z phyllosphaerae. Next base: position 94,323 of record NZ_JACHXK010000011.1, read on the forward strand.
CCTGCGAACGAACTCCTCGTGCTGTTCCTTCGAGGCCGTGCGCTCCACCCAAGCATGCATGACATCCCGCAGCGCTTCGTCTCCGTTGACGCCGCGCAGGATCGAATCTATCGTTCCGATCACGGATGCATGGGTAAGACGACGGACGAACACCTGGGTTACAGCTGCCTGATCCATCTCGAGCGCCGATATGAAGTTGTTTGCTTGCATGATTATAAATTCCCTCCAGTGCTATTTGGCTGCGTAACCGGCATCTACCGTTACTGTCGTTCCCGTCACCCGATGCGACCCGTCGCTGGCCAGCCAAAGCATAGCCTCCGCTACGTCCATCGGAGATACCACCGTATTCATTGCGACCGATGCCAGATCGATCGATTCCTGATCCCCCAATCGAATGCCTAATGCGTCCGCGACCACCTTCGTCATATGGCCGTCCAACCGTTCATCGTCATATACCGGACCTGGGCAAATGGCATTCACTCGAATATTGTAAGACGCGTAATCCAGCGCCGCGGATTTGGTCAACCCGACTACCCCATGCTTGGATGCTACATAGCCGGCAAAATGCTTATAGCCGAGCAACCCCGCCGTGGACGCGATATTAACCATGCTCCCATGCTGCTGTTCGATCATGACCGGCGCTACCGCCTTAATGAGCCGCCATGGACCGGACAGGTTAACGCCCATCAGCACTTCCCACTCTTCGCTCGTATACAGATGCGTCGCTTTGCCCGCCGGAGCGCCGATGCCGGCATTGTTGACCAGTGTGTCGATGCGGCCAAACCGTTGCAGCCCGGCTTCCACGAGCGCCGTGACATCGTCCATGCTGCCCACGTCCGCCAGCTGCGTCAGCACGCTTGCGCCGTAAGCCCTGCATTGTTCGGCCGTCACCTCAAGCTGGTCGCTGGACGACAGCTGGTACGGGACGAAATCTTTGGCGCCGCCAATGTCGGTGAGGATGAGATCCGCGCCTTCTTGTGCCGCTCGCAGCGCGCATGCCCGTCCGATCCCGCGCCCGGCACCGGTAATTAAGACAACCTTGTCTTGTAACCTACTCATGGTGGAGGGCACCTTCCTTATACAGTTTTGCAAGTGTACCTTGGATGATGGTCTTCGCTTGGTGGGAGTTGTGGGTGATGTACATATGCTCGCCGTTCACTTCGAACAGCTCGAATTCGCCGGATGTGCACGCTTGCCAGCGGGCAACGTCTTCTTGCGATACAAAGGAGTCTTCTGTGGCATACATAGCTGTGATGGAAGCATGGATGGAATCTCTTGATGCGGGGATGTAAGTCTCGTCCATTTCGAAATCGGCCCGAAGCGCCGGCAGCAGCAGTTCTCTGAGTTCCGGAATGGCGAAAGCATGGTGCGTAAAGCCGGTGAGGTTCTGGACCTCTTCGACGAAGCAATCGTCTGCGCAGGAGGAAAGTTTATAAGTGCGCGTGCTATGCGGCGTAGATGCCGCGCTGATGAACAACCGGACCAGTTCTACGGTGCCGCGGCTCTCCAGCCGTCTGGCCACTTCGAAAGCCATCGTTGCCCCTAGGAAGCAGTGTCCGAAAAGAGCGACGGGATGGGCGCCATTCTCCGTCTCGATCATGGAGGCGAAGGCGTCTGCCGCCGTATGGAGATCCCGGTAAGGTTCCTCGGCAATGAGCCGCTCCCGCCCGGGCAGTTGAACCGGCACAACCTCAACCGAATCCCCGAAATAATCGTTCCAGCCGTTATAGAAGCTGGCTCCTGCTCCTGCGAACGGGAAGCAGTACAGCTTGACAGGCACCGTCAAATTTTGCGACATCCGTTGATCACCTATTTTCTATTTTTTTCAATTCTTGCCTATTATATAAGATTTTTGTTTGATAGAATAGAGTTTACAAAAATCTTACAGTTTGGTACTATAGAGCCTTTTCCCTCGCCCCTTCCCCCTCCGCCAAGGGGAACCAAGGGCCACGGCCCTCTGGACACCCGTAACTAGCTAGACTCGGACGCGGCCGTCTTCGATCTGTCCTTTCGCGGTTGGCCCGCTTTTGTCTTGGCGGAATATTGCAGGTAGTTCGATATGCGGGATTCCGCCAAGACAAAGCTCTACGGCGAGCTTCGTTCGCGGCGTCGGTGCCTTGGGAGCTGACCTGGTAGGCTTGTGCAGCTTGCAGCATACGTGCGGACTCTCGCTTGACGTCCCCTTCGTGGACACGCTTGAAATGAAGGAACAAGAGGTCGATTGCTTCTTCACCGCTCGGTTCGGCGCAACTTTGTCAAAAAACTGTAACGTTTATGCCTATAGACAGCAGACCCAAAAGGAGTTGACCAAAATTAAAAAGATCGTTACTGCACTTCTAATGAGTTTCGTAATTACTGCGCTTGCTGCTTGCGCTTCCAACGACACCTCCCCGAATGATACGGCTATCTCGTTGAAGAATGCTCTGACCTTCGATGATTATGAGAAGTTCCAGTCCTTATTTAGTGAAGGTAAGAAGGGTATTGCCACGAAAGCGTTATTCGAGCAGCTGAAGGATATCAATTCATCCAGGGCAGATTTCAGAAGTTATACGGTCATCACGCTGGATAACGGAGAGATGCTCCTCGTTAATTTAACGCCGAACAAGGAACAAGCGATTCAAAGCATTACCGTGATTCCAGAGGAGCATAAGGAGCTTTTTAGCGAGTAAGCTCTTTATTAGACCGGGACAAATCGGTTATAACTGATCTTTCTTTTGTCAAAGCACTCTTTACTTTGTAAAATTATGGATATGTATATTGGAGCTCGGATACTCGCAACCGAGACATTTTCAGTTGGCCCTTAAAGGAGGAAAACCTATTATTTTTAACGAGGTTGTCAACAACAGTGAAGCCTATTTACTTGCACTAGCATCCGAGTTGTATTCGTTGGAAGGCTATGAATTCAGGCCGGTTGAAGCACATGCCGGAGGGAGAAACCTGGTCTACAGCTGCGAGCGAGAAGGCGCTCCTGCCAAAATACTGCGAATCGCTTTCTTAACCGACAGGAGCCGGGAAGACTTGTTGGGCGAGAATGAATTTATCCGGTATCTATTCGAGCATGGCGGCAGCGTCGCGAATGTGGTCAACTCCATCAAAGGGAATCTGGTCGAAGAGATCACGCATCATAATCGCGTTTTTTTCGTCTGCCTGTTCGAAAAAGCCAGAGGCAAGAAGCTGGTGGACCATAATTACCGGTATCGGGAAGGGGTCCCTATTACCGAATATTATTATAACTGCGGCAAAGTCCTGGGGAAGCTGCATCAATTGTCGAAAGAATACCAACCTGTCCATCGCCGGTACCGTTTTTCGGATAAATATAATACCGCATATATCGATCAACTAATCCCCGACTCCTTATCGCCGCTTAAGGAGAAGCTGGTGGAGCTCCTTCATACCTTAGAAGGACTGGACACGGCCCCTGAATCTTACGGCATGATCCATCTGGATTACAACGACGGGAATTATATGATCGATTATGATACCGGCCAAATAACGGTTTACGACTTCGATAATTCCTGTTTCGGCTGGTATATGTATGACCTGGCGGATCTCTGGAAAAGCGGAGTGGGCTGGATCGCTGCTGAACCCGATGCGGGGAAACGCCAAACATTCATGGATGAATATTTTAAGACGGCCCTCGAGGGATACCGTTCAGAGACCGGGATCCCTCCTTCGATGATCGATCAATTGCCTTTGTTCATCCAAGTCACTCTTATGGAACGGATCGTTGATACATTTGAGCATATGCGGCGCAACGGTGAAGAGACGACGTGCGACGAAGAGTTGTCTTATTGCATCAAATGCCTGGAAGACGATATCCCGTATATGGGGTTTTTCCATGACATCTATTCGTGCGAGGAACCCTTTGCGTATGAGGAACGGAACATTTAGCCTCTTAGGGTACAAACTTAATCCTCATGTAATCTCTTTCTCAGGTTCATTTAAGATTCCATCCCTATAATAAGAACCAACAACCCCCCTTTAATATAGAACGACTGGAGCCCGCAGCGATGCGGGCTATTTTTTTGCAACAAATCCGCCTCTGCGTTCGTTTCCAATATATGGTGTAAAATTTGCATAGGAATTTGGGGGAGGGCTAGGCGATGAAGAAGGCATTGGGCCTGCTGGGGGCCGCAGCTCTATTATGGAGTCACTCCGCGGCGTACGCTGCTAACGACAAGTTGACCGTCGCGGAGAAGTACGAAGCGTTCAAAAAGGCGGGCATATTCAAGGGCTACCCGGACGGGGAAGCTCATCTGGATGCGTCCATTACGAGAGCCGAACTTGCTGTCGTCCTGTCTCGGTTATTGGATCTGCAACCCCCTGCAAAGGCGGAAGCGGATTTCGTTGATCTCGAGGGGCATTGGGTCTCTAAGAGGACGATTAGCGCCGTGGCCTCCAAAGGTGTTATGGTCGGCAAAGGCAATGGCCGGTTCGATCCCGACGGGCTGGTAACGATCCAGGAATTGGCCGTTATTCTAACGCGCACGACCGGTCTTTCTCCTCAACAAACCACCATTACCGATGCCAAAGTATCCGAATGGGCTCAAGGGTATGTGGCAGCCGTCGTAGAGGCAGGTCTTATTGATCCGCAGCAGGATTATACCGCGCCTGCAACACGTGCGTTCGTGGTCGATGCCTCCTTTATGGAATACGAGACGTTGCCGCTTTACGTCGGAGCGCCTCATGAATAGAATATCTCCCAACTACAAAGAGACTCGGCCGCCATCAGCCGAATCTCTTATTTTGTCTCTATGATCTATTTATCCTATCCTATCCAAATGCTAACCTCTAAGCCCCGCTAACGAGCGGTTCAATCGTGACCGCGCACACCTTGAACCCCGGCATTCGGCACGTCGGATCGAGCGCCTGGTTCGTGATTTTGTTGACGCACTGCGAATCGCCCCAGTGCATCGGCACGAAGACCGTGTCCTGCCGGATATCGGTCGTCACCCGGCTGCGCACGACGATGGTGCCCCGGCGCGAGGTGACGCGCACCAGTTCCCCGTCCGTAATCCGGTAAGCCCGCGCCGTCTTCGGATGCAGCTCCACGAACGATTCAACATCGCGGGCCGCGAGCGAGCGGCTTCGGCGCGTCTGTACGCCGGTCAGGTATTGCGAGAGCACGCGTCCCGTCGTCAAATAGAGCGGATATGCGTCGTCCGTCAGCTCGGCCGGCATATGGTTGTCGACCGGAATGAGCTCCGCCCTGCCGCCTTCGTGCGCGAACTGCTGCTCGAACAGCCGGCCCGTGCTCACCGTGCCCGTCGATGGACACGGCCAGTACACGCCCTCTTCCCGGCGCAGACGGTCGTACGTGATGCCGTAGTAATCGGCGATTCCGCCGCGGCTCGCGACGCGCAGCTCTTCGAAAATATCCTCGGCACTGCCGTATTCGAAATATTGACCGCGACCCAGCTGGTCCGCAATATCGCTCAGTACCCTCCAGTCGTCCCGCGATTGGCCGACCGGAGGACGGCTCGCTTCGCGCAGCAGCACGCGCCCTTCCAGATTCGTCAGCGTACCCGCGTTCTCCATATAGGAAGTGACAGGGAGAATGAGATCCGCCAGCTGCGCGGTTTCGGAGAAGAACATATCGGCCACGACGAGAAAATCGAGCTTGCGCAGGCCTTCCTCGACGAAATTGGCGTTCGGGTTCGAGACGATCGGATTCGAGCCCATAACGAGCAGCGAACGAATCTCTTGCGCGTGGACCTTCTCCATCATTTCATAGGCCGACACGCCTTTGCCCGGCAGCTCCTCCGGTTCGATATCCCACACATCCGCGATATAGGCACGGTCGCCCGGATTCTCGATCAGTCGATAACCCGGCAGCTGATCGGCTTTCTGCCCATGCTCGCGGCCGCCTTGCCCATTGCCTTGGCCGGTCACGGCGCCATAACCGGAGCCTGGTTTGCCGATTTTACCCGACATCAGCACGAGATTGAGGAAAGCGCGGACCGCCATATAGCCGTCCGTCTGCTGCTCGACGCCGCGAGCCGTGAACACCATCGCCGTGCTCGACTTCCCGTAGGTGACCGCAGCTTTCCGAATATTCGCTTCCGATACTCCGGTCAGTTGCGCGATTTCCTCCAGATCGAGCGCTTCGAGATGCGCCTTCAGCTCCGCGAAGCCTTTCGTCCGCGCGCCCAGGAACGACGCATCGATCAACCCTTCCTCGAGCAGCACCTTCTGCAGCCCGTTCGCGAGCGCCGCGTCCATCCCCGGCTTCACCTTCAGATGCAGATCCGACATGCGCGTCGTCCCCGTCTCGCGCGGATCGATCGCGATGATGAACGCGCCGTTCTCTTTGGCCCGGGTAAAATACGGCATCAGCGTCGGCTGGCACTCCGCGATGTTCGTGCCTGCCAGAATAATGCACTTGGCTAGCGGAATATCGGAGAGAGGGTTCGTTAAGCCGCGGTCGATGCCGAACGCCTTATTGCCGGCCGATGCCGCCGCCGACATGCAGAAGCGTCCGTTGTAATCGATATATTTGCTCCGCAGCGCAACGCGTGCGAACTTGCCGAGCAAATAAGCCGATTCGTTCGTCAGCGACCCGCCGCCGTAGACCCCGACCGTATCGCGGCCGTACTGATCCTGCAGCGCGGTGAACCGCTCGCCGATCAGCGTGAGCGCCGCATCCCACGAGATCGGGACGAATTGGCCGCCTTGCCGCAGCAGCGGCTCGGTCAGCCGCTCGCGATGCAGCGCATGCTGGTAGGCATTCATCCCTTTAATGCAGAGCCGGCCTTCCGAAGCGGCATTCATCTTCGGTTCGACCCGATAGGTCGGCTTTGTTGCCCCAGGCGCCCACTCCTCAATGACCTGCGCTTTGCACTGTACGCTGCAGAACGGGCATTGCGTATCCATCACCTTCAATACCGGCGCACCTGTATTCGTATGATCCTGCTGCATGGTCTCCATCGCTACTTCCTCCCGATCACAGACTGCTTACGACACTGTCTTGCATGTGTACATATCCGACGGCCGGGGACGAAGGCAGCACATTCCCGTCCGAAGGCAGATTCGCCATGAAGCGTTCCCTTACATCGCCGTCAAAAAGCCCCTCGCGAAGCGGAATCAATCCGACCCGCTCCATCCACTGCCAGCTCAGCTCGCCATACTCCGCTTCTTCCCGGTACCACGCCACGAATGCGGCCGCGACCGCAATCGCTTCCTCGTCGCTTGGGCAGACTCCGATCAGCTGCGGCGCGCGCAGCTCCTTGGTCCGGCTGCCCCCCGCATAGATCTCCCAGCCCGCCGGCGTGCCGACCAGACCGAGGTCGGCGGTCAGCGTACCCGCGCGATGCAGCGTGCTGCCGGATACCGCCGCGGTGAATTCCGCCGGCAGCGCGGCTCCCTCGAGCAGTCGTTCCAGCCGAGCGCCAAGCGCGACCGAATCGCGCCACGCACCGGATTCGTACTGCGATCCGCCGCAGGTGATAACCGCGCCGATCGGCTTGCCGTAACTTGCGGCAGCGACCGGCATCGCCAGCGCCGCGCCGACTTCGGCCAGCTGCTCCGCGGCAATCCCGCGGAGATCCAGTCCGCCGCCGCTCGTCAGCTTCACCTGCGGGATCGCGAACCTGTCGACGACTTCGGCAATGCGCCGCAGCTGGTCGCCGCTTGTCACGCCGCCATACATGCGCGGCATGATCGAATACGTGCCGTCCGCAAGCTGCGAGAAGGCAAGGCCTGCGCCAGCTGCCTGCGTCCCTTCGGCCTCGGCGGCCGCCGTCTCGCGTACCGCGGCCGTCCATGCGCCCTCTTGTTTCGTCTTGGCTTGGTTCAACGCAGCCGCAACGCCGAGGTAATAAGCAATGGCCGACTGACAGACGGAGCAACCTTCGCCGCTCTTCCAATCATGCGCGGAACGGACCGCCTGAACATCGCCGTACCGGCCTGCAACAATAGCCGCGCGGAGCTCAGCGTGGCTCAGCGTCGTACAGCCGCACACCGTGACTTTCGGCGGTTCCGGCTCTTCTTCGTTCGCGAGCGTGTAGGCCAGCAGCGCGGATACGAGCGGTTTGCAGCCGCCGCAAGAGCTGGATGCCTTGGTGCAGCTTCGTACCTGCTCGAAAGTCTCCAGACCGTTCTCGCGGATTGCCGAGACAATTGCGCCTTTGCTCACCCCGTTGCAGGAACAGATGGTATCTTTGTCGCCCATCGCGCAGATCGCCGCTTCCTCCGCATCGCCGCCGGCCGGTTGCGCCGTATCCTGCTCCAGCACGGAAGCATCGGATTGCTGCTTAATATAGCCGAGCAGCTTGCCGCCTTCCGCGCTATCGCCGAACAGCACCGCGCCGACAACCTTGTTGCGCTTGACGAAGACGCGTTTATAGGTCCCTTTGATACCGTTGGACACCTTATAAGACGTATCCGTCTCGCTGTCGCGGATCTCGCCTGCGGAGAATACATCCACGCCGGAGACTTTGAGGTGCGAGGCCAGAATCGAACCTTCGTACCCTTCCGTCTCTTGGCCGCAAATCTGCTTGGCCAGCACCTTTCCCTGCTCATACAGCGGGGAAACCATGCCGTACACCATGCCTCTGTGCTCCGCGCACTCGCCTACCGCATACACGTCGGGCACATTCGTCCGCATATAGTCGTCGACCAGAATCGCGCGGTCGATCTCAATGCCGCTGGCGGCCGCAAGCTTCACGTTCGGCCGCACGCCGACGGCGATCACGACCAGATCGACGTTGATTTTGGTCCCGTCCTTGAACAGAATCCCTTCGGCTCGCTTCTTGCCGAGAATCTTCTCCGTGTTCTTGGTCAGCAGGAAGTTCATCCCTTGCTGCTCGAGTTCACGGCGCAGCATGATCGCCGCTTCCCGGTCTAGCTGGCGTTCCATCAGAAACTCGTTGATGTGGATGACGTCCACCTGCATGCCGAGATTGAGCAATCCTCTTGCCGCCTCGAGGCCGAGCAGGCCGCCGCCGATGACCGCCGCTTTACGGTATGTCTTAGACGCCTCCAGCATCGTATTGCAATCTTTAATATCGCGGAAGGCCGTGACGCCCGGGAGATCGGCGCCCGGCAGCGGCAGCATGAACGGCAGGGAGCCCGTCGCGAAAATCAGCTTATCGTAGGGAGCGACGACGCCGCTTGCGCTGATGACCCGTTTGCGCTCGATATCGACCTGCACGACAGGATCGCCCGCATAGAGCGCGATGCCGTTATCTTTGTACCATTGCCAGTCATTGATCGTAATGTCCGACAGCTGCGTATCCCCTTGCAGCACCTTCGACAGCATAATCCGGTTATAGTTCGGGTGCGGCTCGCCGCCGAAGATCGTCACCGCGAATTCGTCTTGCGCCAACTTAAGAATCTCCTCGACGCACCGTACACCAGCCATGCCGTTACCAATGACAACGAGCTTCGTTTTTCCCATAAGCGATTCCCCTCCACGTCCACACCAGAACTTTCTCTTCCGCGCTTTACGCCGCGAGCCGAACTTATCGCAGGGCCGTGCGCTATACCGCGTGAGCCGCCCGTTTCTCTATGCCAGGGCGTTTGGTCCATTGATTGAAGCCGAAGCATACGACTGCGAATGCCGTCAGCAGGATGAAGCCCAATACATACGAGCCGCTCGCGTCATGAATGAAGCCGAGCAACAGGGGCGGGAAGAAGCCGCCAAGGCCGCCTGCCGCACCTACGATACCGGTCACCGCCCCCGTATCTTGCGGGGACACCTCCGGCACCATCTTGAACACCGCGCCGTTCCCGATTCCGAGGAACGCCGCTCCCATCAGGCAGCCTGCCGTGAGCAGCGGGATCTGCTCCAGCGAGAACGCCATCAGAAGCGCCGAGATGGCGATTCCGACGAACACGACCGCGAGGACGCGCCGCGAGCCGATCCGGTCTGCCCATAAGCCGCCGAGCGGACGGATGAGCGTCGCCAGCAGCACGAACACCGCCGTTCGGAGTCCCGCTTCCGTTGCGCTAAGCGCGAACTGTTCCTTCAGCAGCGTCGGCAGATAAACGCTGAATGCGACGAAACCGCCGAAGGTGAGCGAATAATACATCGACAGCAGCCATGTGGATCTGACGCGCAGCACCGACATGGATTGCTTGAACGTTTTGACGGTAGACGGTCTTGGCAGATCCTTCGCAAGGAACCAGAACCCGATCGCCATAACGCCGATCATGATCGCCAGCAAACGGAAGGTCCCAGGCAGTCCCGCTTGCGCGTGAAGCACCGGAACGCCATAGCTTGCCGCCGCTACCCCCAGATTGCCGAGTCCCGCAAGCCCGAGCACGAAGCCTTGTTTCTGCGGCGGGAACCATCTGGACACATACGTGAGCGAGATAGCGAAAGTCGAACCGCCCATCCCGATGAAAAGCGCGCACAGCAGCAATCCCATATAAGAGGTTGCAAAGCTCGCAGCCACGAGCGGCACGACCAGGAACAGCATCGTAAGCGCGAACACCCTCCTGCCGCCGAAGCGGTCGGTATAGATGCCCATCGGGATGCGCATCACCGACCCGAGCAGCACGGGAGCGGCCACCAGGGCGCTGGCCTGAAAGCCCGTCAACTGGTATAGCTCCTTGATCTGCCCCGCCAGCGGGGACAGCATATTCCATATGATGAAGGACGCCGCCATCGCGAGCGTAGATAACAATAAGGCCCTTATCGGTCTGTTGGTCGTATGGCTCATGATGACTCCCCCTCCTTCATGAGACGATCGGCACCCTAGGATGCGATCGTCTGCTCCTCCGGCAGATGGAGCCAAACTTCGCCGCTTGCGCCGTCAATCTCAACCCGGTAGGACGTTACGCAGCCTTCGTCCGGCGCTTGAACGAGTCCATCCTTAAGACTGATCTTCCAATCATGCAGCGGACAGAACACATGATGGTCGCACACGATGCCCTCCGACAGCTTGCCGCCCTTGTGCGGGCAGCGGTTCTCGATCGCCTTCAGCTCCCCGCCGGTCAGCTTGAATATCGCGATTTCCAGTTCGCCGATGCGCACGACCCGTGCGCGCTTCTCTGCAATATCCGTTTCGTAGCCAATGTGGATTCGTTTCATCTCTCACCAGACTCCTTTTCCTTCAAGCTTATCGTGCCGACGCGGGCGCTTCTTCAGCAAGAGGTACATAGGTCGCGTTCAGCGCCTTCTCCTCGATAATTTCCTTCCATGGCTCTTTCGTCAGGCTGAGCGAGTGTTCGATGCGCGCCACGAGCGCCAAACGGTCTTCCTGCTTCTCGAGCGCGGCTTTCACCGTATCCAAGCCAATGCGTTCCAGCCATTCGCTAGTCCGTTCGTTGTATTTGCCCGTCTCGCGGTAATACTGCATGTAAGCGCCGCACCATTCCATGACGTCGTCCTCGGTCTTCACCTTGGTCAACAGATCGCAGCCGCGAAGCTTGGTTCCGCCGTTACCCGCAACGTACAGCTCCCAGCCGCCGTCGATCGCGACAACGCCGAAGTCCTTGATCGTCGCTTCCGCGCAGTTACGCGGGCAGCCGGAGACTGCCATCTTGAACTTGGCCGGCGTAGGCAGACGTTCGAATTTCTTCTCCATCTTGATGCCCATGCCCATCGCATCCTGCGTACCGAAGCGGCAGAACGTCTCGCCAACGCAAGTCTTGACCGTCCGAAGCGTCTTGCCGTACGCATAACCGGAAGGCATATCCAGGTCCTCCCACATCTTCGGCAAATCTTCCTTCTTCACGCCGAGCAAGTCGATCCGCTGTCCACCGGTCATTTTCACCAGAGGCACATCATATTTGATCGCCACATTGGCGATTCTCTGCAGATCCGCCGGCGTCGTTACGCCGCCGTACATCCGAGGCACGACCGAATATGTGCCGTCCTTCTGAATATTCGCGTGGTTGCGTTCGTTGACGAAACGGGATTCGCGCTCGTCTTCGTGATCATCCGGCCATACCATGCCGAGGTAATAGTTAAGCGCCGGGCGGCACTTCGAGCAGCCTTCCGTATTCGACCAGCCGAGGACGTTCATGACTTCCTTCGACGTCGTCAGATGCATGCTGCGGATCGATTCGACCACTTCGTCGCGGCCGAGCGTCGTACAACCGCAAATGCCTTCCTTGACCGTCTTGACGCCGTCCGCGCCGAGCACGTATGTCAACACATCGCCGATGAGCGGTTTACAGCCGCCGCAGGATCCGCCTGCTTTGGTGCACGCTTTAATGTCATTTACGCTGCTGCAGCCTTTTTCGTTAATGGCGCTCACGATCGCGCCCTTGGATATGCCGTTACAACCGCAGACAATCTCGTCGTCCGGCATCTCGGCTACCATGTCCGCGCCAGACTTCTTCGCGCCGCCGCCAGATGCGCCGAGCAGCACCTCTTTCTCGTGACCAGTCACGTCTTCTCCCGTACGGATCATCTTGAACAAGCGCGAGCTGTCCGTGATATCGCCGAACAATACGGCGCCGATCACTTTACCGTCCTGAATGACGACTTTCTTGTAGACGCCATCGAAATCGTCTTGCACCCGGATCGAACGCGTTCCCGGACGATCGGCGTACACGCCGGCCGAGAATACGTCGACGCCCGATACCTTGAGCTTCGTCGAGACGACCGAACCGTGGTAACCGTCCGTCTCCAGACCAGCTAGCCGTTTGGCAATAACGGCGCCTTGCTCGTACAGCGGAGCGACCAGGCCGTAAGCGACGCCGCGGTGCTCTACGCATTCGCCTACCGCATAGACGTTCGGGAGATTCGTCTCCAGGAAGTCGTTGACCACGATGCCTTGGTTGATCGTGATGCCCGCTTGGCGAGCCAGCGCCACGTTAGGCCGAATGCCGATCGCCATAACGACCAGATCCGCCTCTTCCTCCGTGCCGTCGGTGAAGCGAAGGCCGCTTACCCGTTTCTTGCCGTAGATCGTCTCGGTATTCTTGCTCAGCAGGAATTTCATCCCCTGTTGTTCGAGCTCGGTGCGCAGCATCGTCGATGCCGTGTAATCGAGCTGGCGTTCCATAATGTAAGGGTGTTTGTGGACGACCGTAACTTCCATATTCAAGTTCAGCAAGCCGCGCGCCGCTTCCAGACCGAGCAGACCGCCGCCGATAACGACTGCCTTGCGGTAGCTCTTCGCCGTCTCCATCATCGTCTCGCAATCCTTAATATCGCGGAAAGCGATAACGCCCGGTTTGTCGGCACCCGGTACCGGGAGCATGAAGGCATTCGAACCGGTCGCGATGATCAGCTCGTCGTACGGAAGCTTGAGACCGCCGTCAGTGGAGATGATCTTACGCTCGGAATCAACGGCGTTCACCGTCTGACCCGTGTGCAGCGTAATGTGGTTCTCTTCGTACCAGGACCAGTCGTTGATGACGATATCCTTCATATCTGCGTCCCCTGCCAGAACGGAAGACAGCAGGATCCGGTTATAGTTGGGGTGCGGCTCGCTGCCGATAATCGTAATGTCGTACCGGTTGGGAGCCAGCTTCAGCAGTTGTTCGATGCAATTCACACCGGCCATTCCGTTTCCTACCAAAACAAGTTTCTTCTTCATGGAAACCCACACTCCAATCTAATATCTAACATGATTGTGTTACATTATTCGTGATGCTATGTTTACCCACGAACGAACTTCGTTTTGTGTGTTAGATTTTCTAACATTATTTATTCATACTTTAACGCAGAAGCTCATTTTTGGCAATGATTAATAAATAAAATGTTTTTCCGCCCCTTTTTCGAGGAGAACTCGAACATTACATCTAACATGAAGTGTCATTGTTCGTTATTAGTTTGAAAACGGTTAACCTCGCGCCGTTGCAAGAAAATGACAGGATAAGGGGCGAATTATGGACAAATATGGGATTTGTGAAGGTTTCACAATTGAATGGGCAGGCGGGAAATCATCGAAAAATGGACTTATGTGAGGTTCACAAGGTACCGGGTTGTCCAAATTCGAATCTCGTGTGAGGTTTCAGGCGTGTGCGGAGCGGCCGGCGGAACGGATAATGAGATGGAGGAGGGGGGATCGGGGGGAGAGTAATTCGATGCCGCGGGAAGTGGAAAACGAGGCGAAATTGGCAAGTCAGCCTATATGCGGTTGCATCCTTCGTTATTAGGCGGCCGTTCCGATAGCGCGCAGTCAATGAGTAGGCGTTCTTGTCGCAGCAGTCTCACGGTGATTCACTCCCCCATCCCCTATCCCGCCCGATAAGCACCGCCGCTACATGTCCGCCCTGCCAAAAGAAACCCCAATTGTCGCGGGATACTCCCAAAGTTCGCAAAGGTTCTTCTATAGTAGTTACTCGTGCGCGTGCCCATCCTTACCTTAGGTCCGACCTCAATCCCCGCCTCCGGGCTAGCTCCAAAAACCGCCCCGGGACTGTTACCGTATCCCGTATCCGAAGGTAGAATTAAGCCATAAGAACAACGACGCAAACGAAACAAACAACGCAGATTGCCTTATGAGATAAGCAAGAAACTAATTAGAGGAGCGATTCCGATTATGAAAAAATTATTCCGTTCGAGCACTGACAGCAAGTTATCCGGCGTGTGCGGCGGCCTTGCCCAATACCTTGGTTTCAACGCCACCCTGATCCGCCTGGCGCTGGTCGTTACCGCGTTGTTCAGCTTCGGCAGCGTGCTTCTGATCTACATCCTGGCCGCCGTCATCATCCCGAAGGAACCGACGTTCAACCCTTTCTATGATGAGCGCATGCACCACCATTACTAATCGCCAAACAGCCGCCGACCATTAACCGCCTAAACAATTAACCTAATTAACTTGAAGGAGTGTTTCATAATGAGCGTATTCCAACGGATCGTAGAACTGACTAAAGCAGCAACGCATGAGGTATTGGAGAAGCTGGAGAGTCCTGCAATCATGATGAACCAATATATCCGCGACATGGAGAACGAGATCGCCGAGGTCAAAAGCGAGTTGGCCCGCCAAGAGGCTGCGGCGCGCAGCTACAAATTACAGCACGCCGAGATGTCCCGCTATACCGAGCAATATGAGGCGAAGGCGCTGGAAGCGCTGGCTGCCGGCCGCGAAGCCGAAGCGCGCGAAGCATTGACCGCCAAGCTGCATTACGCCGACAAAGCAAAGGCTTACCTCGAGCTGCATGAGGCTGCCGTTACGCGCAAGCACGAACTGACTTACAAGCTGGAGAGCGCCAATGAAGAACTCGCGGCGCTGCACAAGAAACGGACCGAGCTGACAGCCCGCCTGCAGCAAGCCGAAGCCAAAGCACGCACGGCGATGCCGAGCTTCAATAGCACGGCCGGTTTCGAGGGTGGCACCGCTGCACGCGGCTTCCAGCGCATGGAAGAGAAAATCGCCGAGCTCGAAGCGCGCCTGGAACTCAGCGGCAAGCACGCGCCATACGGCACGCACGGCGTATATGGCACGCCTTCCGTACCAACTTCGCCAGCTGCGCCTAGCGACCCGGCGAAGGATGCGCTTGTCGCCGAGCAGCTCGAGCTGCTGCGCAAGAAACTTCCGCAAGAATAAGCGCTCGGTTACGTAAAGCCTGAACTCAGCAACAAGGCTCACACGCCTCACAATATCCCGTTAACGCAAAGAGGGACTGCACGGCTGTCATCATACGATGACGCCGAAGCAGTCCCTCTTTTTCTCGCCTTAAAGCTATACGCCGGCTTCCTCCAGCCACAGAATGCCGGTGACGCCGCGCGGATAATACTTGCTGCCCGCGATCTCGCCGGCAATGATCTGGTCGCTCCAGCTCCATACCGACAACGTCGGATGGGTCAGCCAGCGCACATGCGCCGCATCCGCGGCCACGCCTTTATCGTCCCAGGCAAGACCGAGAATCTGACGGGCGATGAACTGGCACAGGTAGATTTTGCTCAGCCACGAGTTATTGCTCGTCGAGGAGATTTTCCAGCCGCCGTCCTCGAACAGGCAGACGCCTTCGCGCAGCACCGTGTCCAGATGCGTGCCGAGCGCCTCGATATAGTCCGCATACGGGCCATCCTTCGCCAGCGCATCCTGACGGTTCGTGAAATACGGGAAGATGAGTCCCTCGATCGCCGGAATGATGCGGGAGTCGTTGCCTTCGCCGATTACCGCCGGAATGTAGCCATCCGGCGTCATGTGGCTTGTGATCGTCCGTGCGCAACGTGCCGCCTGCTCGCCCGCTTCCCGCGACAACTCCGGCTTGCCGAAGTCGGCGAAGAGCTTCTCGAGCGCGACGTAGGACGCCCAGCTTTTGCCCGCCAGATAGATATTGTTCCGCGCTTGGCCGAGCGATACGTCCAAGCTGTCGTAGGTCGTAATCTCCGCGCCGCCCATTACTCGCGTGCTGTCCAGACCCATGATGCCGTTGCGCTGCGCAGGGTCCGGATGGTCGCGGTTCAGCATGCTCGTAAAGCAGCGGACCAACACCTCTAACTGCGACCTCATCCACGCTCGGTCGCCCGTCTGCTCCGTATAAACCGCGGCGCATAGCACCCAGTTCACCAGCTGCTCATGCGTCATATGCGAGAAGCAGCCGTCGAGTCCGTACAGCTCATAAGACGAAAATTCTGGTCTGGAGATCGTATTCGCGACGCCCATATCGTGCGTGAAGCTGATGCCGCCCGGATATTCCGTTGTGTCGCCAGGGAACCGGACGCGATCCTCGTAGCTGAACCGCTTCACGAACATGTCCAGCTCGTTGCGGACCGTCCACGGGTTCATCTTCAGCTCGAAGAACAGCTGGTCGACGGTCAGGTCGAACGTGTTCATCATCCGGTATTCGCCCTCGTTGACGACCCAGAACGGCTCGCCGTCTGCCTCGAGCAGCTGCGTGGAGCCGTAATAGCTGCGGATCGCGTGCGCCAGCATGAACTGCTGGTCGTCCGATAAATGCGGCGCTTCCGCTAGCAGGTTCGACGCTTCCGCCCGTTCCCGCAAAGCCTTGAAGTTCGCGTGCGAGTAACTCGCCACCTCTTCGATATTGCGGAAGTATCGCGTGTAGTAATAAGCTGTGTCCATGCCTGCCGTCACGAGGCCGCCTCGGTAGAAGTTGACGGCGAACTGGTACGTCCGGCGCTCGCCTGCAGGCACGTCCATGACGAGCACGCCGACAGGGCCAAGCCCGAATGTCCAGTTCTCCGTCAGCGGCGTCGTCAGGATGTTCTCGACGCTGAAGTGAAGCGCGGAGCGAACGTCCGGATCGGCGCATGTAATGGCTGTCAGCCGTCCCTGCCCGATTCCGGCGATGCCGGCCATGGTGTCATCGACGCGGCGCATCGAGCTGTACGGGTCGCTGCCCTGGTAGCCGAAGAACGCCCGGCGCGCGGCCTTTCCTTCGCGGTTATCAATAGTGAGTTCCGCCAATACGGACGGTACGAGCGCCAGCTTCAACTCTTCGTCAGTTGCAGTGGCTGGATCTGGAACTGACTGCGCCTGCGAGTAGATCGTGAACGTGATGTCACCCGCCCGCCAAGTGTCCGTGCCGAGCCGGAATTCCCGCTCCACCGCTTCCTTCGCGAACGGAATAATGATCTTCGGCTTATTCGGCTCCGGGTCCGGATTCTCGATATCGTACCTCTTGCTCTCGTCGTCGGCGGCCGCGAAGAACGGCAGCGCGTCGTACATGCCGGCCTGCTCCTTCGATTCGACGCCGATATAGACGCTCTGTCTCGGCGAACGGCCAAGTTCCAGATCGAGCCCGCCGCCGCTGCCGGGGAACCCGAGCGTGAAGCTCGCGAAGGCGCCGATCGGCGAATGATGGGCGTTGAAGAATTGATTCTTAACCACAATAATTCCGTCCTTCCCACGCATGAATTAACGTCATTAACCTTTGACCGAGCCGGCCGTCATGCCTTCCATGATGCGGTTGCTGAGTATGAAGAACACGATCAGAATCGGCAGGATGCTGATCATGAGCGTCGCGCCGATCGCGCCCCAGTCTGTCGTATATTGGCCGATGAAATTCTGAATGCCGACCGTCAGCGTCTTCAGTCCGTCGGAGCTGATGAACGTGTTCACGAACACGAATTCGTTCCAGTTGTAAATCATGTTAATGATTACCGTGGTTGCAATGACCGACGAGGTCATCGGCAGGATGATCTGGAAGAAGATGCGGTTCACCGAGCAGCCGTCCATGACAGCCGCCTCCTCCACCTCGCGCGGCAAGGTCTGATAGAAGCCGAGCAGAATCATAATCGTGAGCGGCAGGTTGAACGCCGTATACGTCAGGATGATCGACAACGGATGGTCGGTCAGATTGATTTTCATGAACATTTGGAACAGCGGAATAAGGGTCGAGTGGATCGGAATCATGATGCCGACCATGAACAGGCCGAGCACCGGCTTCTTCAGCTTCCAGTTCATCCGCGTCAGCGCGAATGTCACGAGGCTCGCCAGCAGCACCGTCAGCACGACCGCCGCAACGGTATACCAGACGCTGTTGAAGAAGTACTGGCTGATGTTCCCTTCCGTCCAAACTTTCGCGTAATTCTCCCACTTCGGATCCGTCGGCAACGCGAATGGAGAGAGATTGAACACTTCCTGATTGTCCTTGAGCGAGAAGAACAGCAGCCAGATGAGCGGAAACACTTGAATGACCGCGATAATAGCCAAGAGTATATATAGGAGCGACATGCCGATTCTGCTTCCGATCGGCCGATGGCTCGCATGGGCTGGCAGACGCTGCGCAGCTAGTGATTGTGCCATAGTCTTGATGCTCCTTTCCGATTACGAGTATTGAATTTCTTCGCTGTCCGTCAGCTTGCGGATCAGCCAGGTGACGACAAGGCAGATGAGCAGCAGGAAGAAGCCGATCGCGCTGCCGTAACCGAAGTCGAAACTGCGGAACGCTTGATGGTACATATAAGAGGCCATCACTTCGCTCGCGCCGTTCGGACCGCCATCGGTCATGACGTAGATGAGGTCGAAGTACTTCAGCGAGCCGACGATCGCCAGGACGATCGTGACTTTGGTGACGCTGAGGATGAGCGGGATTTTGACCCGAAAAGCAATCTGCAGCGGATTCGCCCCATCGATTCGCGCCGCCTCGACGAGCGAGGTCGGGATGTTCTTCAATGCGGCGTAGTAGATGAGAATATAGAAGCCCGCATACTGCCAGATGATCGGGATAAAAATAGCGAGAAGCACGATCTTCGTATCCGCCAGCCACTCGATCGTACCGGTGAAGCCGAGCGAGGCGAGCAGGCTATTAATGACGCCGTTCGTCGGGTGGTAAATCTTCAACCACAGCTGCGCGATGGCAACGGAGGATAAGAGCATCGGAATGAGATATATTTTGCGCAGCAGATTCGCACCCTTGATCTCGCCGGACAGCACCAGCGCGATCGCCAGATACGCGATCAGGCTGAGCGCGGAGAATGCGGCCAGCAAGAAAGCGTGGTAGGCGCTCTGCCAGAAGGCCGAGTCTTGGACGAGCCTGCTGTAATTATCGAGGCCGATGAATTCCATGGCGCCGATGCCGTCCCACTTCATGAGGCCGTAGTAGCCGGTGAGGACGATCGGCACGTAGATCAGCGCGAGCACGAGCGCAAGCGCGGGGAGAACGTAGAGCGCGATCATTTTTTTATTCGACATGACTTTGTCCATGCTTCACAACTCCTTTACGGGTGATGGATCCTGCATTCATAGCCGGGAAGGCGTGGAATGCAGCATTCACCTGACCTAGGCGGATTGGCTTGCGTATACAACCGTGAGGTTGGACATGCAGCATTCCGCTACTTCTGCGTACAAAAAAGGACATATCGCGCACAATGGGGATATGCCCTTCTTGATCCTTCTCGCTTGTAGAACGTCCTCGCTTATTTGCCCGCTTCCTGCGCCAGCGCCTCTTCATGGGCCTTGGCGTAATCGGCCGGCGTTACCTGCTTGCCGAACAGCGCCTGGATGCTGTTCAGGTGAACCTGCGCCACGGCCGGGCTCATCTGCACGTCCGCGAACAGCGTAATGTTGCTCGCTTTGCCCAGCTCGTTGAGGATATCGATGTACATCTGCGGCAGATCGACCTTCGACGTATCGACCTTCGTAGCCGGGATGACGCCGGCCTTGGTCACCGATTGCTCGCCCCACTTCTCCACGAAGAACTTCACGAATTTCTTCGCTTCTTCCTTCACCTTGGAGTTCTCGGCCACGAACAACCCTACGCCCGGACCACCGACCCAGCTGTCGATGTCGCCCTTGCCGCCTTCGATCGTCGGGAATTTGAAGAAGCCGACGCTATCGCGGAATTCTTGCGGGATCGTCTCGTTCGTCGTGAAGTTCGGCAGTTCCCACGTACCCATCAGGTACATCGCCGCTTTGCCGTTCATGAATTCGGACTTGCCTTCGTCGTTGGAGAGGCCGTTGAAGCCTTTGTTGAACGCGTTCTTATCGACCAGCGCCTGCGCTTCTTCGGCCGCTTTCACAAGCGCAGGATCCTCGAAGGAACCGGTGCGGTTGATCGCGTTCTTCAACGTCTCCGGTCCGCCCAGACGGTCGGCCAGGTACATGTACCAGAGCGAGCCGGTCCAGCGGTCCTTGTTGCCGAGGGCGATCGGCGCTACGCCATTGCTTTGCAGCGTGTCGACGACCTTCTGGAAGTCGGCGTACGTCTGCGGCACTTCAAGATTGTATTTGGCGAAGATCGCCTTGTTGTAGTACACCGGCGTAATGTTCAGCTCGAGCGGCAGCGCGTACGTCTTGCCGTCCACCGCGTAAGCCTCGGTCGTGCCGGAGACGAACGAATCCTTCAGCCCGTCGCCGAGCACGTCGTCGAGCGGAGCGAACAGGGAACCTTTCACGTATGGCGTCAGGAAGCCCGCCGCCCATGTCATACCAATGTCCGGCAGATCGTTCGAAGCCGAGAGCACCTTCAGCTTGTTCTTGTACTGCTCGTTCTCGAGAATCTCTTGCTTGATCGTGACATTCGGATTCGCCGTCTGGTATTCGTTAATGATGTCATTGACGATCATGTTCTGCTGCTTGGAGCTACCGGCGGGCCACAGGTGCATCATCTTCAGCGTGACCTTCTCCGCGGAACCTCCGCCCGTGTTCGTGCTGCTATTGGCCGGCGCGTTGCCGCCCGTATTCGTATTGCCCGCGTTCTCGCTGCTGCCTGCATTGTTGCTGCCGCAGCCCGTAAGCGCGACTGCAGATGCCAGCGCTACGGTCAGGGCAACGGTCATTGTCTTCTTTTTCATTGTGTTCTTCTCCCCTTTGTCGCTAAGGATAGCGGTTACATTTCCAATGATAGCGCTTAAGAGGTAATGAGATAAGGTAACGGCGATCAGGGAAAAGTTCGTTATTTTTAGGTGGAGGACCTATATATTGTCCCCTTCCGACAGGTTCTTACGATATTGGCTGGGGGTTATGCCCTCGTATTCTTTGAACAGGGTAATAAAATATTTGGCCGTCTGGTAGCCGACCTCTTCGGCAACATCAGCGATCGGCAGCCCCGTCGAGTAGAGCAGTTTCTTGGCCGCCTGCATCTTGCTGCGCGCCACGAACTCGCTGAAGGTCATGCCCGTCTTCTCCTTGAACAGCGAGCTGAAGTAGCTGGCATTGAGATGGACATGCTCGGCCACCTCGCGCAGCGACAAGGGGGCCTTCACGTTCGCCTCGATGAACCGGATCGCCTCTTGCACCGGCTGGGGAACGAGACGATCCTCTTCCTTCATCTCGATCAGCTGCTTGTCCACGATTTTCTCCATCGCGCCCATCCGCCTGCGCCCTTCGCTCACGCGCAGCGCCTCTTCGACCGCCTCGAGCAGCTTCGTCTTCGTCACCGGCTTGAGCAAATAATTGACGACGCCAAGCCGGATCCCTTCCTGCGCATATTCGAACTCGGAATAGCCCGATAGCAGAATGACGACCGGTTCGCTGCCTTGCTTCTTAATCGCCTGAATCAGCTCGAGCCCGTTCATCTCCGGCATCCGGATATCCGTGAGCAGCAGATGGATCGGCCGGCTCGCGGCAAGTTCCAATGCCTCGTCACCGTTCTCGGCCGTCATAATCTCGCAGCTGCTGTCCGCCCAGGTTTCAAGCGTCTTCTTCAGCCCCTGCCTCGTTCGCGGTTCATCGTCGACAATCAGAATCGTTGTGCTGGTCTTCATCACGTACCTCCCGGTATCTCGAATTGAGCGATGGTGCCTTCGCCGAGCGCGCTCGTAATCTGCAGCCCTTCCAGCGCTTCGTCTTTGTAATATAACTGCAGCCGTTTGTTCACGTTCGCCAGCGCAAGGCCGCTTCCCTTGCCTGTCGTCAGTCCGCCCGTGGCGAGCGAGCGCATGAGGTCATGCACCATCTGCTGCTCCATGCCGGGGCCGTCGTCCTTCACCTGGACGAGCCAGCGGTCGCCGTCACCGATCCGCTGAATCACGAGCGATACCGCGCCGTGCCCCTTCTTGTTGCCGACGCCGTGCAGAATCGCGTTCTCCACGAGCGGCTGAATGAGCAGCTTCGGGATGCGGACGGCAAGACATTCGGAAGGAGCATCGATGTGCCAAGCCAGCTGATCGCCGAAACGCAGCTTCATCATTTGCATATAGCGTTCGATATGTTCCAGCTCGTCCTTCACCGTCACCCACTCGCTCTGGCTCTCGCTGCCGATCGTGTAGCGGAACAGCTCGGACATCGCCACGACGAGATCGGCGAGTTCCTCTTCGTCCTTCTCCTGCAAGGCCCAATAGAGCGCCTCGAGCGTGTTGTAGAGGAAGTGCGGATTGATCTGCGCTTGCAGCGCTTTGAGTTCCGTGCGGCTGCGGACGAGCTCTTTTTCATAGATGACCTGAATGAGATCGTTCATATGGCCGACCAGCTGGTTGTACGTCTTCGTCAACTCGTTCAGCTCCACCGTCGACTGCATCTCCGGCGTGGGACGCAGTTCGCCAAGGCGCGCCCCGCGCATCGTCTTGATCAGACGCAGAATCGGCCTCGTAATCATCGCCGACAAGAAGAACGAGCAGATGAGACAGATGAGGAAGCCGACTACCCCCGAAACGACAATCGCTGTGCGGAGGACATTAATGCCTTCCGTCAGGCTGCTGACCGGCGAGAGAATGACGAGCTGCCAGTCCGTCAGCCCGGAGGTTTGCCGTACCTGGATGTACGATTCTCCGCCGATGGTCAGCTTCTGCTGCGCGTCTGCCTGCAACTTTACGGATGCCGCGCTATAGTTGGACGAGATTAGCCCACCTTTCTGATCATAGAGCATCATGTATTCGCGGCGGCCATCGGTATCGTCCCCGCCCAAGTCGAAATATCCGCGATTGATCCGCATGAGCAAATAACCGCCGTGATCGAACCAGCGATCCATCAGCCGGACTTGTCGGACGGCCAAGAAGTAAGACGGATCCCGCGGGTCATCGCCGATCCACACGAGCCGTCCCTTCGCCTCATCGGCCAGCCGCACAGGATCCGGCCCGACCCGGGTGAGCAGCGTCGTCTCATCGAGCGGGAATAAGCTGCGGTAGTCTTTCGTGTACAGGTCAAAAGCGTGAATGCCGTCCGAGTACACCTGGAACGTGCTTACGCTCTGCATCAGCGACTGCCGCTGCTTGAGGCTCGATGGCTGCCCTTTCGCCTCCTGCATGAGCAGCTGCTGCACCTCCGTTGTCGTCATCACTTGGCTGGATAGCATGTCCACCTGCCGATAAAGCGTTTCCAAACGACCGACCGCTTCGATCGCCGTCTGCTGCAGCTGGCGCTCCGCGTTGTTCGTGATGAGCACCGATACGCGGTTGTATGTCACGAGCCCCACGAAGCACAGGACAAGCGCCATTACGAGCAGGCACACCGCCAAGATCTGGTTGCGCAAGGTATTGTAGTTCTGAAGCCAAGCTCGCATGTTGATCCCCTTTCGCCTGACAGCGCTTCATTCGTTAATGTGGTTTATTATAGTGTCGGGCTCATGGCTAAGACAAGAGCCTCCGGGAACCCTAATTTAACAGACAGCGAAAGACATAACCAAGGGGGCAGCGATGGATTTTCAGTTCTTCACGACAGACGACCAGGTCAAACTGGCTTACGCGGTGCAAGGGACAGGCCGGCCGATTGTGTTCGTATCCGGTTACAGCGCGGCTGGAGAGCTCTGGTTCTCTCAGGTGAAAGCCTGCGTTCAAGCCGGATTCCAGGCGATCGTGTTCGACCGGCGCAGCCACGGCTATTCCGATAATCCCGCCTATGGGCAGAGCATGCAGCGGCATGGCGAAGACTTGCATTAGCTCATTGGGCATCTGCGGCTTGTGAAGCCGATTCTAGTGGGGCAGTCTATGGGGGCATCCACTGTTTTTTCGTATCTGAATCAGTACGGGGAAGCGAACGTCAGCGCCGTCATCGACGTCGATCAGACGCCGAAAATCATCATGACGCGCATTGGAAGCACGGGATGTATGACTCGGAGGAGATGGACTTCGAGCATTACCTGGACCGCGAGCTCCCTTCTCCTTTTTATAAAAGAGTGCCGCTAGGCGTCGTCATTCGCGTGCTGCTGCTGAGCCGAAAGCTGCCCAAATTCGACTTCGTGACCACCAAACCGCTGTTCCTCGATCATGTTCGCTCCGACTGGCGCCCTGTTCTGGAGACGTTGACGATCCCCATTCTCTTCCTTGCTGGCGCGCAAAGTCCGATGTGGCCCCCCAGCCACGCCGAAGCCACCGCGGCGCTATGCCGTAACGCTACCGTTCGCATTATAGACAATGCCGGGCATGCCGTTAACTTGGAGCAGCCTAAGGCGAGCAACGAGGCGATACTTCAGTTCATCCAGCGAATCTAGCGTGCTAACTGGGGCAAGTGTGCGGTTATGAGAACAGTCTAATCGGCTTGAACGAAATCTTAATGTTAGCCTCATAAGCGCTTCAGATTACGTTAAGGTTGTCCGCTTATACTTGGTTTCAACGACCCCCCTTTATTATATAGTTCGACTTGAACCCGCCTCCGCAGCGGGTTATTTTTTCGCCCTGATTTCTATCGAAGGCAGCTCTGCCGCCATGTTTACAACCTTTTAGTGAATATTTGCGCAGGATTGTTAGATCCGCCCAACGAATAGAGCATCAAACGATGTGCTGCGGCGAAGATCCGCTGACGTAATCGTCGTGTTCATTCATCGGCAAGAGGTGATCGGATGCAGCCTCCTGTAATTCCATTCCGGATTTCGGCGGGATGGCAGGATTCCAATGTCAATGAAATGCTGCGAGTTCTGCTGCAAGGCATGCAAGAGCTCCTTGACGATAATCTCGTCGGGGTGTATCTGCGGGGCTCGCTCGCTTTAGGCGATTTTGATCCCGCGACAAGCGACGTTGATTTCTTGGCCGCGACTCAAATTCCCGTGACGGATGCAGCCTTGGCGGCGCTCGTGGATTTTCATAACCGACTCGCGAAGTTTCCCAACCCCTATGCGAACGAGTTGGAAGGCGCGTATATCGACCTGGAAGGACTGCGGCGTTTTCAGCCAGGGCAGCCCTATCCCACGTTATACCGCGGGGAAGGTCTACAGGTGACCAGGCATCAATCGAACTGGGTACTCGAACGATGGACGGTTCGCGAGCATGGCCTTACGCTCCTCGGACCGGATCCGCAACAGCTGATCGACCCTATTCCCGCAGAACGGCTCCGCGCCGCCGTCTCCCTTCGATTGCGCGATTGGGCGGACTGGTGCAGCCAAGTCGATGACCCTGCATGGCAATTGCCGCTGAGCCATAAAGCTTATGTGATTGAGACGATGTGCCGAGTCCTCTATACGCTGGCTAATGGAGAGATCTGCAGTAAACCGCATGCTGTTGCATGGGCATTAAGCACGCTTCCGGAGCCATGGCGTTCCCTGGTGGAACGGTCGCAATGCTGGCGAACGGACACCTTAACCACACCTGATGATCCACTCATCGCTGAAGTGAGACGATTCCTGCTGTGGGTGACTGCCCAGGGGGCATAAACACAATGCCAAGGTATAAATTCGAATCGAGGTAGCACTCTAATTGCAGTTCCGTTAGCAGGAGGTTACCTATGTCCGAACATATACAGATTTTGATCCGCAGCATATCCGCTTTCGCGCTATTGCTTATCATTACGAGGCTAATAGGCAAACAAACCCTTTCTAACATGAACATTCATGACTTTGTGACCGCGGTTATATTAGGTGCCATCTCCGCGAACTTTGCCTTCAACGAAAAAATCAATCCGTCCCATTTGCTTATCTCCTTAGCCGTTTTCACCGTTACTTCTTGGCTCATGTCGGTGCTCACGCTAAAGAGCCGCCGCTCGGAAAAGCTGCTGTTCGGCAAGCCTTCCATTCTGATCGAAGGCGGGAAATTGCTAGAGGGCAACATGAAGAAGAGCAAGTATACGCTAGGCTCGCTCAACGAGATGCTTCGTGAAAAAGATATTTTCGATATCGCCGAAGTCGAGTACGCCGTGCTCGAAAACAACGGCAAACTCTCCGTGCTCAAAAAGAAAGAGCACCGGACGCTTACCCTCCAAGATTTTCTGTCGCACTCCAGCGGTGCCGCAGCGCCTGCTCCTAAATCCAACTACCCTGTTGAATTCATTCTGGAGGGTAAACTGATTCCGGAACAATTGAAGAGAGCCCATCTTGCACAGCATGCGATCGAAGAGGCCGTAAGGAAGAAGGGACATACGATGGCGGACGTCTTTTATGCTGTGCAGGGAACGGACGGTGGATTGTATTTCGATTTTTACGATGATAAGTTACGGCAGCCAGTGGAGCTCTAAATGGAATCGGCACCGATCAAGGACGATGACTCGGGCGGCAAACGAAGATGCATAGCTCGCAAGATCTAGCACACCTTAATTAGGTATACACTATCTCGCGATCAAAGGATGAACCGACCTATGCATTGGACTAGCAAGAAGCTTGCAGCCGTCTGCTGTACGGTAATGTTAGGTACGGCGTTATTCGCTAGCAGCATGGCGGCAGCCAACCCGCAAGTAACGCCGCACACCGTCAATGACGTAGTGCTGGAGCCCGAAGCCAAGAAGGTGACCGAGGCGACCAAGGCCCCGCCCTATACGTACGATCTTGGTCCGCAAAAAGCGCGCAAGCAGCTGGACAAGCTGCAGTCAAGGAAAGTCAGCCTGCTGCCTGCGGATATTCATCATGTGAAGGTCAAAGGCGGACCGTCCGGGAATGTATCGCTGACGATCGTTCGGCCGCAACAGAACAAAGCCAATCTGCCTGTCGTGCTCTACACCCACGGAGGCGGCTGGGTGCTCGGAAACTTCGGCACGCATGAGCGGCTGGTTCGCGAACTTGCGGTCCGTTCGAATGCGGTCGTCGTCTTCGTGAACTACAGCCTGTCTCCGGAAGCCAAGTATCCGACCGCCATCGAAGAAGTATACGCTGCCTTGGAGTGGGTGGCGAAGAGTGGCGGCAAGCACGGCATGGATCCGACCAAAATCATCGTCGCTGGCGATAGCGTAGGCGGCAATATGACCGCGGCCGTCGCCATTATGTCCAAGGAGCGCGGAGGACCGAAGATCGCCAAGCAGCTCATGTTCTACCCGGTCACGGATGCCGCCTTCGACACGCCTTCGTACAAACAGTTTGCTGAAGGGTACTATCTTCGCCGCGACGTCATGCAGTGGTTCTGGGACCAATACACGACGGATCCGGCGCAAAGAGCGCAGATTACGGCGTCACCGCTCCGCGCGACGACCGAGCAGCTGGAAGGATTGCCGCCCGCGATGATCATCACGGGCCAAGCGGACGTCCTCCGCGATGAAGGCGAAGCGTATGCGAACAAGCTGCGGCAAGCAGGCGTATGCGTGGCTCAGGCGCGAATACAGGGCACGATCCATGACTTCGTCATGCTGAATTCGCTTAGCAGTACGGCCGCCACCCGCAGCGCGATGTCTCTCGCGGTCTCCTTCATCCGCTGCGATATTTAATTTCACGTTCAATCTGCCATGCCACCGCTCTTCTCTAGAGCGGTTTTTCGTGTTGCGGCGGGAGCGAAAAAAGACCGTCCCATCATCACCGCAGTGACGGATGGAACAGCCTATATTATCTCTCTCGTTCTTCGCTGACGCTCGCGAATTTACCTCGACACGTCCGTGTCCAGATCGCATTCCGACAGCTTCAGCAGCTTGGTGCGATGCTTCCACTTATGTCCGAGCCAGATCGCAAGGAACAGCGGGATGCCCACGTAGGAAGCGAACAGGTACGGCCAGTCGACTTCGCCGTCTGCGTAGGCGCCGTAGCTTTGGCCGATAATGACGATGATACAGAGGATCATCGCCAGGATCGGGCCGAGCGGGAACCATTTGGCCCTGTAAGGCAGGTCCGCAAGCGATTTGCCCTGGGCGAGATACGCGCGGCGGAAGCGGTAGTGGCTGATCGCAATGCCCAGCCATACGATGAAGCCGGACATCCCCGAAGCGTTAAGCAGCCAAACGTAGACGTCGCCGTCCCCGAACAGGGAGGAGAAGAAGGCCAACGTGCCGACGGCCGCGGTCGCCAAGAGCGCCATGATCGGTACGCCGCGCTTGTTTAAGCGAGCCAGGAACCGCGGCGCTTTGCCTTCCTTGGCCAGTACCCAGAGCATCCGCGTCGAAGCGTACATGCCGGAGTTGCCGGCCGACAGCACCGAAGTCAGAATGACCGCGTTCATGACCGAGGCTGCGATCGAGAGACCCGCTTTTTCAAAAATGATCGTGAACGGACTTGTCGCTACCGTATCGCCCGCCAACTGCTCGTCCGTATACGGAATAAGCAAGCCGATGACGAGAATCGCGAGAATGTAGAACAATAGAATGCGCCAGAACACGGAACGGATCGCGCGCGGGATGCTCGAGCGCGGGTTCTCGCTCTCGCCTGCCGTAACGCCGACGAGCTCCGTGCCCTGGAACGAGAAGCCGGCCGCCATGAAGACGCCGAGCGTCGCCAGGAACCCGCCCGGGAACGGGGTTTCCGTCAGATTCTTGAATCCGACGCTCTCGCCGCCCCAGATGCCGATCAACATCAGGATACCGACGCCGATGAAGACGATGACGGTAATGATTTTGATCATCGCGAACCAATATTCGGACTCGCCGTAGCCTTTGACCGAGAGCAGGTTAAGCCCCACCATCAGGATGAGGAATAACGCGCACCACAGGAAGGACGAGCTGTCCGGGAACCAGAATTTCATTATCATCGTCGCCGCCGACAACTCGGCCGCAATCGTGATCGCCCAGTTGTACCAATAATTCCAACCGAGTGCGAAGCCGAAGGACGGATCGACGAACCGGTTCGCATACGTGCTGAACGTACCGGATACCGGCATGTAGGTAGCCATCTCGCCCAGGCTTGTCATGAGAAAATAAACCATGATGCCGATCAGCAAGTACGCTACGAGCGCACCGCCGCTGCCCGCCGAATGGATCGCGCCGCCGCTGGCCAGGAACAGGCCTGTCCCGATCGAACCGCCGAGCGAGATCATCGCCATATGGCGGGATTTGAGCCCTCTGCGCAGCGTGCCGCCTTCATCGCTCTTCTGCTGCTGTTGTGAATTCACGTGCAAGTTCACACTCCTCTAGTTGCTTGTACGTCTATTCGTGAAGTTGGGGAGTGAGAGAAAGTCTCCTCTTATCGTCCACTTTCGATAACGCATTTTGAACCCATATATTGTAGAAAATTTAGCGCGGTAAAGCAACTGTAAATTCCTTCAAAGCCTTACTTCCTATCCCCTCCCCCATCGCAAGTCTAGGACACAAACCATTCCGCGGCCCGTTCCTGGCCCTCGCCTGGGACCGTACACTTAAGAGCATAAAGTTCGACATGCGACGACTGCACCCGGCACGCATCATTGCGCCGCGATTAGAGCCTAAGGTCTTAGATGCAGCTTGGTCTTGCGGGCGGCGTACTGTTCGTCTGTTCGCTTCATACATTGGGGAGGTTGTTTGTTCGTGTATAGTTTACTTGTTGGTTTAACACTTATACCGCCAATTCTATTAATCGTGTTTGGCTGGATTGCCGGGACGAAGGCTTCGCGCCTGCTATTCAGCCCATCGGCGCCGCTGATGCGCAAGAAAGCACGGAAACTGATCAGCTGGACGTTCATCCTGACGATCCCCGCAGCGGCTTCATGCACGGGAGCCGCGCTGCTGATGCTGGATTACGATCCCGTCTATTGGCAGGATCGGGTATACGTACAGGCGCCGCTCGTCGCGCTGCCGCTAATCGCCGCTTGGTTCATTGCCGTTCCTAGGCTGCTCCTGCTGCGCCGGGAGTTGTCGCGTTACGAGGCCGAAGCGCCGCTGATGGCGCAGACACGGGCCAAAGCCGCTCATCCCGGCATCGTCGTCCCCTTCCAGGCTTCCGCTTGGGGAGGCGCTGCCGTACTCTTCATCGCGCTTATCATGCCCGCTCCGATCGATTGGCTGAGCACCGCATTCCCGGCCGCGCTCACGCTGCTCGTCTGGTACGTCCTCTGGATCCGGCATGGCCGCCGTTCCCATAAGGCGTCGAACCCGGAAGCGGTCCTGATCTCCCGGCCTTGGCGCAGCGCGTTCGGCGGCTTGGGCGTCGCCCTGTTCTTATCGGCGATTATGGGTCTATTCGTCTATTTGGCTTACGAGAACAGCCGCTTGCCGAGCCGAATCGATATGGCTTCAGGCGAGGCGGATTTCGGCGGGGGCAGCGAGCTTGCGCATGTCCATGACGGCAGTGAAGTTCCGGAAGGCCTGCGCGTCATCTCGGTATCCGACTTGACCGGCCCGCAGGACGGCGAGCCGGATCAGACGTTTACCCTGACGGCAGAGAAGAAGAACGTTACGCTCAGCTCCGGCACAATGGTCGAAGCCTGGACGTTCAACGGGCAGATTCCCGGTCCGCAACTGCGGGTCAAACAAGGCGAGCTGGTCGAAGTGACGCTCGTGAACCGGGATATTGAGGACGGCGCGACGATCCACTGGCACGGACTTGACGTACCGAACGCCGAGGATGGCGTAGCCGGCGCGACGCAGGATGCGGTCATGCCGGGACAGACGCACACGTACCGTTTTGTCGCGGAACAGACGGGGACATTCTGGTATCACTCCCATCAGCATTCGAGAGAGGCCGTCTCGAAGGGGCTGTTCGGATCGCTCATCGTCGAGCCGGCTGACCTTGTTCAACCTGAACCCGACACGGACACGGATGCGGCTGTAGACGAAGAACAGCTTGAAGCCGATGGCCTAACCGAACCGGAGATCAACGAACCCGCGGCGGAGTCCGGATCTGACGCCGGCGATGAAATTCTCGCCGGGGCGGACGGTCTGAATAGCGGACTGACGTTGGCCTCCCTGACGCTGACGGAGCAATCTTCTGCATGGACAGCTGAAGGCGAGGCCGCAGCCGAAACGGCGACTGAGGCCGAAACAGCTGAAGCGCCGGTTGAAGCAGTTGACGCAGCCGCTGCGGAAGAGCGCGATTTTACCGTCATGACCCATCTGTGGGGAAGTACGTTCGCGATCGGCGCGAATGACCAGGTGCAGCGCTTCGATGTCGCTCCCGGTACGCAAGTCCGGATGCGCCTCATTAATACCGACGATTGGGTTCGCCAGTCGTATATGCTTGTCGGCACCTCCTTCCAGGTCGCCGCAATTGACGGGACGGATCTCAATGCACCCGGCATGCTGACGAACGAAAAGCTGGTGCTGACCACAGGCGGACGGTACGATCTGACCTTCACGATGCCCGATGGCCCTGTCTACCTGAGCGTAGCCGGACGGGAAGATCTCGGTCTCTTCCTGAGCCCGGACGGCAACGGCGATATTCCGTCCATTCCCGCCATGAAGGCGTTCGACCCGCTTCATTACGGCGAGCCTTCGGAGACCGCTTTCGACGCGAACAGCACATTCGACCGGTCGTTCACGATGGTACTCGACAACATGCTCGGCTTCTACAACGGCACGTTCGACCAACTGTACACGATGAACGGCGAGGTGTTCCCGAACACGCCGATGTACATGGTGCGCGAAGGCGATCTTGTCAAAATGACGATCGTGAACCGCGGCATGGTCGACCACCCGATGCATCTGCACGGCCATCATGCGCTGGTCCTCTCCCGCAACGGCGAGCCTGCTGACGGCAGCGCATGGTGGACCGATACGCTGGACGTCCAGCCCGGCGAAACGTACGAGATCGCCTTCCGGGCCGACAATCCCGGCCTGTGGATGGACCATTGCCATAATCTCGTGCACGCCAAGGCCGGCATGTCGATGCACCTCATGTACGAAGGCATTGCCGCGCCTTACACGGTCGGCGAAGAAACGCAGAATCATCCGGAATAGCACATGTGCAGGGAAGGTCCGACGAGGGCCTTCCTTTTTGGTGTCGCCGGACAATGTGCCTCCTCTCCTTCACACGCGGCTCCCGGCACAAGATCAAGTATCATCGGCCGAGCTTCGTCCGGTTAACGTGAATTCACACCTTGCAAGATAGCAGTCATGGAGGCCACCGCTTGCGAATACGTTAGCTTAATATGGGCACTTGTCGATTACGGAAACGGAAAATCGCGGCCATTGCCGCATGAGGAGGAAAAAGCATGCAGATCCACGTCGTGCAGCCCGGACAATCGCTGTATGGCATTGCGCAGGCATATGGAACGAATGTGCAGACCATCGCGGAGGCAAACGAAATCAATCCGGCCAATTCGTTGGTCATCGGGCAGGCGCTCGTCATTCCGATCGTGGGACGTTATTATTTCGTGCAGCCAGGGGACTCGCTGACGACCATCGCCGCCCGCTTCGGCACCGACGCCGCCACGCTTGCCCGCATCAACAATTTGAATCAGCAGAACCAGCTGGTCGTCGGCCTGCGCCTGTACATACCGCCGCAGCCTAAGCGCAATGCCGAGGTGAACGCTTATGTGGAGCCGCGCGGCGAAACGGTTGCGCCTAACCTTGTCACCTCCGTTCAGGAAGCAGCTCCCCACCTGACGTATTTGGCGCCTTTCAGCTTCCGGATCAACCGGGACGGATCATTGACGCCGCCTCAGCTGGATAATTTCCGGGCGATTGCCGATCAGAACGGCGTTACCCTCATGATGGTCGTCACCAATCTGGAGAACGACCAGTTCAGCGCCGAGCTCGGCGAGATCATCCTCAATAATGAGACGGTGCAGAATCAGCTGCTCGACAACATTATCAGCACGGCGCAGCGCCTCGGTTTCCGCGACATTCACTTCGATATCGAGCATCTGCGTCCGGAGGACCGGGAAGCGTACAACCGTTTCCTGCGCAAAGCGGCAGCCCGGCTACATGCGCAAGGCTACCTCATCTCGACGGCGCTTGCGCCGAAGACGAGCGCTTCGCAGACCGGCGAATGGTACACCGCGCACGATTATAAGGCACACGGCGAGATCGTCGATTTCGTCATCATTATGACCTACGAATGGGGCTACAGCGGCGGTCCCGCCATGCCGGTCTCGCCGATCGGCCCGGTGCGGCGCGTGCTCGAGTACGCCATCACGGAGATGCCGGCCAACAAGATTATGATGGGCCAAAATCTGTACGGCTACGACTGGACGCTGCCCTTCGTCCCGGGCGGTGCTTATGCGCGCGCGCTCAGTCCGCAGCAGGCGATCGACCTCGCCCGCCGCGAAAACTCGCGGATCGAGTACGACTACACGGCCCAAGCGCCGACCTTCCGTTATTGGGATGACAACCGGAAGGAGCACATCGTCTGGTTCGAGGACGCCCGCTCCATTCAGGCCAAGTTCGACCTGCTGAAAGAGCTAGGCTTGCGCGGCATCAGCTACTGGAAACTCGGGCTCAGCTTCCCGCAGAACTGGCTGCTGCTGGAGGATAATTTCAACGTGACGAAGCTGAATCGATAGAGAGAGGGCCACGCCTTCGCCTCATGATCGAACGACAAATAGCGGTCCCCGCTTCCGTACGGGACCGCTATTCTCGTTACGCTCGGCGCTTGTCAGCCGCGCCTCGGCCGCCCTGCTCGAGCGCCTCGATCATGCTGGCCAGCCGCTTAAGCAGCTGCACGATGTCGACGTAGGCCGCCGCCGTCAGCTTGGCCAGGTCGCCCGCCGACCGGGCGCGCAGCGCGGTGCGGCTGCCGGGCATCTCGTCGTCGCCAAAGCCGTCGAAGCTGCCGAGCCCCCGCGCATCGAACCGCGCCAGCTTGCTGATCGGCTTGCCCGCGGCAAGCAAATCGTACACCGCCGCCGTATCCGTTGGCTCCAGCAGGCGAAGCGCGCCTTTGGCCGGATTGCTCTCGAGCAGCGCATTCACCAGCTCGACGAGCGCGGTGTAATCCGCAAGCGACACGCCCTTGCCCTCAATATAGCCGCTGTCCTGCTCGAGCGAAGCGTCGAGGCTGCGATACAGCTCCTGCAGCGTGTACAGCGTCTCTTCCGTATCCAGTCCCAGGTCGGTATCGAGTTCGAGCAGCGATACACGCACCGTCTCCTGGCGGATGCTCGGCTGATACGCCTTGACGATCTCAAGCGTCGCCTCCGCCTTGATCGGGAGCTGGAAGACAGGCGGCTCTTTACCGTAGCGCTTCCTGAGCGCTTTGGACCATTTGCCCTCGTATACCGTGCCGCTCTCCGTCACGATCCGAAACAGACGTTTCTGCGCATCCATCGCGGTCAGCTTGCCTTCCATCTGCACCTCATCTGTCGTCTCGGTTACGCCTAGAACGTAATTCTTGCCCGCCTGAAGCTGCTCGCTTCTCAGCTCGACCTCAGACCGTTCGCCGCTAGGCGACTCCCATTCGAACCGGATCTCCGTCTGCGGCAGCTCCGCAAGCGCGGTCAATAACTCCCCATACGCCACGACTGTCCGTACGGCGGCCTTCTCCAAGCGGGCTTGCAGCCGCTGCACATCGACCGTATCGACCAGCAATTCCACAAGCCGCTGAATCGCCAAGGTCGCCGGGGTCATGCCGAATAGATCGGCAACCGCTTCTGTGCCGAGCAGCAGAGCAGCGTCGCGCCGTGCCAATACGCGAAGCGCATAATCGCGCACGACAACGCCCGGCGCCCGCTTGCTCTCTTCCTTCCAGCGCTCATCGAAGGTGCAGAGCGTATGTTGCAAAGCCTCTATGACAGGGTGCCATGCCTCAGCACCCTTACTATTCTCATCCGTTAACGCAGCCGCCCGCAGACGAATGACATCACGCCCGATATGGAGCGCTTCTGCGACGGCAGCCTCCCAAGATTGCTCAGACAGTGTCATCACCTCCGGCGTAATTCCAGACTGCTAGTTTTACTATAGTACATTTCCTATAGGTCAGACAAAAGGAAATATGCCGCCGTCCATCGCCCAACACGCCTCAACGCGTCAACAGCATGCAGGACTAACTTCCTCTTGGCGCCCACAGCATCACCGCTACGCCGACCAGGCAGATGATCGCGCCGATGATATCGTACTGATCCGGCGTTTTCTTATCGACGAGCCAGCCCCATATGACAGCCAGCGCAATGAAGACGCCGCCATACGCCGCATAGGTCCGCCCGAAGTTCGGAAAAGACTGCAGTGTAGGCAAAATGCCGTAAATGACCAGTGCGGCGCCGCCCGCGAGGCCGTACCAGATTGGCCGCGATTCGCGCAGCCATAGCCAGACCAAATAACCCCCGCCGATCTCGGCTAAACCGGCGAGAAGGAATAAGATAATATTCACAGCCACGTTCGCTTGTCCCCTTCAGACTCGTTTTGAGTTCGATTATAGTATGCGGGCTCCCCAACTGGCCAGTCCGGCCAAGAGATCGACACGATTTAATCACCTGTTGCACGCATGATTTTAAGGATAAATTAAGGTGACGGACTCCAGTATCCGATATGATAGCCTTAAGACGCATCAAGGTGAACCGGCTGACGCCGTCTTTGATGGCGTATGCGCGGTTCATTCCGGAGAATCACCATCGCAGGTACCATTCGGGAGGGATGTCATGAACAGGTCCGCGCGCGAAGAAGCTGCAAGATGCCCACGCATACAGTCCCCGATCGAGGGGGGAATTGACGAACAGGCCTATTAACACTACAATTTGTAGTGTAGTATTCAAGCCCATATGCCGTCGTTAGCGAGACAACGTAACACTTGTGTTCGCAATTATAAGATTGGGGATCCAGCATCACCGATCTGACTTTATCCATCCATTCTCAGGAGGTTACCCCCATGCCGCAAGTTCAGAAAGCAAGCGTCAAAGCCAACAACAAACAGCATCGCCAGCAACAGGCCATCGCCAAAAAGCAGCGCATGCGCATCCTCATGTCGCTCACCGCAGTCGCTTTCATCGCGCTCATCGTCCTCGCCTTCGTGTTCCGGCCCAGCTCCACGATGGAATTCAACTATAGCGAGCTCCCGCTGAAGGGCGAAGCGAATGCGCCGGTGAAGATCGTCGAGTTCGGCGATTACAAATGCCCGGCTTGTCAGCAGTTCAGCCAGACGATCGTGAAGCAGCTCGAGCAGGATTATATCTCGACCGGCGACGTTGGCCTCTATTTCGTCAATGACACGATCATCGGACCGGACTCCTACACCGCCGCCTATGCCGCGCAGTCCGTTTTTCACCAGAACCCGGACGCGTTCTGGCCTTATTATGACGCGATCTACAGGAATCAGGGCAACGAGATGGAAGCATGGGCAACCGCCGATTACATGACGACGCTGGCGCAGAACGAGAAGATCGACGTCGATTACGACAAGCTGCGCAGCGACATCGAGAACGGAACTTACGCCGATGAGGTGGACAGCCACAACAAGCTGGCCAGCCAAGGGAATGTGCAAGCGACGCCGACGCTGTTCATCAATGGCGAGAAATTCGAGGACGTATTCGATTACGAAGCATTGAAAAAAGCGATTGAGAAAGCGAAATCCGAGGCGGCGTCCGCGGAGGCCGAATGATCCGAGCCTACTCGCTCTATCTTGCCTGGGTCGTCTCGCTGGTCGCCACGGGCGGCAGCCTGTTCCTCAGCGAAGTGATGGACTTCGAACCATGCAGGCTATGCTGGTTCCAGCGCATCTTCATGTACCCGCTCGTCATCTTGCTAGGGCGGGCCGCCTACAAGAACGACCGGGGCATTATCGGCTACACGCTGCCGCTCAGCATTATCGGCGGGTGTATCTCCCTCTATCATTATCTCGAGCAAAAGGTTCCGGGCATGGCCGACATCCTGCCTTGCACGCAAGGCGTTCCTTGCAACCAGGATTATCTCGACTGGTTCGGCTTCATTACGATCCCGTTCCTGGCGCTGATCGCCTTCATCCTCATCACGATCTTCCTCCTGCTCGCGCGGGGCGTTCAGGAAGAGGACAACCAAGAAGAGCAAAGCGCAAGCCAGGAAGCCTAAGAGCGGGCATCCCCCTTTATCGCAGCACGCCAAAAGCAGCAAGCCTCCATCGGCTTGCTGCTTTTGGCGTCTATAGCGGTAGGTGCGAGAATCTTACGGCACGTTCACGGTGAACGGAACGACGAACGTTTGGCCACCGCGCTGGAACTGGCCCCAAATCTTATACAGGCCGCTCTTCGGGAACGTCGTCTTGAAGGCAGCCTCCGGTCCTTGCGCCTTCTCGTCCACCGGATGGACGTGCAGATACTGCTCCGTATCCGCGCTTAGGATCACGACATGTCCCACCGCGCCCAAGTAAGGCTCCAGATCGGTAATCGGCTGCTTCGTCTTCGCATCGGTCAGCTGGAATTTCAAGTCCAGCTCCATATCCGCCATCAGATGGCCGAAGGAGAGCGTCGCCGTCACGCCGTCCACCGTCTTGGTGAGCGTCCGATCCGGCTCAATGGCCGCTTCCTTCGCGTCATCGCCCGCAATGGTGACCCAGCTGCTCTGCGAGACGGCGCCTCCTCCCGCCGGCATGTAATCGGCGATGAGCTTGTACTCGCCCGCCGACGGGAATACCGTCGACACTTCGAACTTCCCATCGCCCTTATGTTCCGGATGAATGTGGTTGAAGGTCGACAGATCCTTGCTGACGACGATCAGATGCATCTCCTTCTCATGGTTGATATCGAACTTCGTTACGGGCTTGCCGGCTTCATCCGTCACTTGAATCGTAATTCCGGTCTTCGATCCCGCTGCAGGCGCGGTGCTGGAGAACGTCCAGCCGGCCTTCGTCTGTACGCCGGCCTCTTCATCGCCATGGCTGTCTTCGTGACCGCCGTGAGCGCCATGGCCGCTTTCTTCGGTCATCGCTGTCTCATCATGGTTCTCGCTTTTCTTGGCGCAGCCTGAGGCGGCGCCAAGTACGAGCATGGCCGCGAGCGTGGTTAACAGTATTCGTCGCATCTTATTCGCTGCTCCTTATCGTCTGATTTGAACCCGCTGGAGCCGCAGCGCATTCAGCACGACGGACACCGAGCTGAGCGCCATCGCCGCTCCCGCCACCCACGGGGCGAGGAAGCCGCTGGCGGCTATCGGAATGCCGATCACGTTGTAGGCGAGTGCCCAGAACAGGTTCTGTTTGATATTTGCCATTGTTTTCCTACTAAGCAGTATGGCATCCGCAATGCCGTTTAAGTCATCGCGCATCAAAGTTACGTCCGCCGTTTCCATCGCGACATCCGTACCGCCGCCGATCGCCATGCCGACATCGGCCGTTGCCAAGGCAGGCGCGTCATTGATCCCGTCGCCGACCATCGCCACGATCTGACCTTGCTGCTGCAGCTTCTTCACTTCCGCGGCTTTGCCTTCCGGCAATACCTCTGCAAGCACGCGGTCGATGCCCGCCTCCTGCGCGATGGCCTTGGCGGTACGTTCGTTATCGCCCGTCATCATGACAACATCGATCCCCATGCCGCGCAGCCGCGCCACCGCTTCCTTGGACGTCTCGCGGATCGTATCGGCAACCGCCAACATCCCGGCCAGACGTCCGTCCACGGCGACGAGCATTGCGGTCCGACCGGTCTCTTCAAGCTCAGCCATCTCCGCCAGCAGCGCCGAAGCGTCTATCTGCCGGGCCATCATCAACTTGCGGGTGCCGATCAAGAGCTCGTGCCCCTCCACCGTCGCCTTAATGCCGTACCCCGGTATCGCTTCAAAATGGTCCACCGCCGCAAGCGCAATCCCCCGCTCGCGGATGCCCTCTACGATCGCCATCGCAAGCGGATGCTCCGAGTAACTCTCCGCCGCGCCGATCCAGGACATTAGGGCGTCCTTCTCCCAGCGCGTCAGCAGCTTCACGTTCGTCAGCTGCGGCTTGCCCTTGGTGACCGTGCCCGTCTTATCGAGCACGACGGTCGTGAGACGATGCGCAGCCTCCAGGTGCTCGCCGCCTTTGAACAGGATGCCAAGCTCCGCAGCGCGGCCGGAACCGGCCATAATCGAAGTCGGCGTGGCGAGCCCGAGCGCGCACGGGCAGGCAATGACGAGCACCGCGATCGCTTTCTCGAGCGCGCCGGGCAGATTGCCGGCGTCTACGCCGAAGTACCAGATGAGGAAGACGGCCGCCGCAATCGCAACGACGATCGGCACGAAGATGCCGGAGATCGCGTCGGCGATGCGCTGGATCGGCGCCTTCGAGCCCTGCGCTTCCTCGACGACGCGGATAATCTGGGCGAGCGCCGTCGCCTGGCCGACCTTCACCGCCTGCACGGTTAACGCCCCATTCTTGTTCAGCGTAGCCCCGATCGCCGTATCGCCTGCTTTCTTATCGACGGGCAGGCTCTCGCCTGTCAGCATCGACTCATCGACCGCCGATGTCCCTTCGATCACGATACCGTCCACGGGTATTTTCTCGCCGGGGCGTACGAGGAACACATCGCCGACGACCACCTGCTCGACCGGAATGTTCAGCTCCTGCCCGTCCCGGATGACGCGCGCCGTCTTGGCCTGCAGCCCCATCAGCTTCTTGATCGCCTCGGAGGAGCGTCCCTTCGCCAGCGCCTCGAACAGCTTGCCGAGCAGGATGAGCGTAATGAGCACCGCGCTGGTCTCGTAATACATGTCGACCTGCCCGTGATGATGCGGGTTCGCAGCTGCGTCGAGCGTCAGATACAAGCTGTAGAAGTAGGCCGCCGACGTGCCGAGCGCGACGAGAACGTCCATATTCGCGCTCCGGCTGCGAAGCGCTTTGTACGCTCCGATGTAGAAATGTCCGCCGATCACGAACTGCACCGGCGTCGCCAGCAACAGCTGGAACCACGGGTTCATGAATAGTTCCGGCACCCATAGCCAGGACGTGAACGTGAAATGCCCCGCCATTGCCCACAGCAGCGGCAGCGACAACAGCGCCGAGACAGCCAGCTTCAGCTGCTGCCTGCGGATCGCCGCCTTGCGATCCGCTGCTCCGTCCCGCTGCTCAGCCTTCGGCTTGGCATGATAGCCGAGCTGCTCGACCTTGCCCACGACCTGATCGACCGTCAGCGTCGGGGCGAATTCCACCTGAGCCGTCTCCATGGCAAAATTCACGGTCGCCCGCTGCATGCCCGGCATCCGGTTCAGTCCTTTCTCGATGCGATTGGCGCAGGCCGCGCAGGTCATGCCGGCGATATCGAGCGTCATGTGCTGCAGATCATTGGCCTCGGAATGATCGCCTGTCAATGTTGGCGTAGATTGTACGGTTGCCATAGGTATCACCTTATCCGTTTATTTATTTTATATACCCTAGTGGGGTATGTATGAGAGTGAAAGAAGGGAGCTGTCTGTTCGGACAGCTCCGTTATTAAGACATGAGACTGACTGTCGCAAGCCAATCCTTACACGACGTCGTAGCCTTGTTCCTCGATCGCGTCCTTAATGGCCGCAAGCGTCACTTTCTGGGCATCGAATTCAACCGAAACCGATTTGCTCGCCAGATCGACCTTCGCCGTCGCGCCGCCCAGTTTCTTGACCGCGCCTTCGACGGAAGCTACGCAATGTCCGCAGGACATGCCTTCCACCTTCAACGTTTGTTGCTGCATCGTATAACCCTCCGCTTCGTTACTTCATCAGTTTCTTGACGGTAATGAGCAGCTCATCAATAACCTCTTCGTCACCGGACTGAATCCGCTCGATGACGCAGCTCTTCATATGCCCTTCCAGGAGCAGCTTGCCGACGCTGTTGAGCGCCGATTGCGCCGCGGCAATCTGATTCAGCACATCGTCGCAATAGGCATCCCGCTCGATAAGCCCCTTTACCCCGCGAATCTGGCCTTCAATCCGGTTCAGCCGCGAGATCAGGTTGGACTTGGTCTTATCCGAATGATGGCTCTTGCGCTCGCTTCCGGCAGAATGAGTATGGCAGGTTGCCTGTTCGTCCTCGGCACACTGGGCTTCGGTCTGGATATCGTTGTCGTTATTCATAGCATGCTCACCTCGTATCCTCACTATACGATACCCCCGGTGGGTATGTCAACAAGGCGGATAGCCGAAATTTAATGGACTTGTCCAGGTCCCATCAGTACGTGGACATCCCGCAACTTGCAGGCCCGGCCTCTGCCCGTCATGCGCACAAACGCCCGAAGCCGCACGCCGGGTAATCGGTATGCGGCCTTAGCGTTTGGATAAGACAGGTGCTTTCGATTGGTCCAACCTAGTATATTACGCCTGCTCGAGCTTTATTAAATAATCCCGCTGCCCCGCATACGCCTCATGAAGTGCGGGGTGCACATGCGCCTGCCAGTCGTAAGGCTCCTGCCCTGTAATCGCACGGCGGATGCGCGTCGCGCTCACCGCCTCTTCCGGGCGCGGTACGATCAATCTGCCGACTTCCTGCACCAGCTCCCGCATGAACCAGGCATCGCGTCCCGATTCCTCCCCTTCGACGATAAGATCGAGGGCGGGCCATTCCTGCGCCGCTCCATAGTGCCGGACAGCCTGCAGCAGATAGGCGCCCCATTCGAAGCTGTGATCCCCCTCATTCGTGTAATCCGGCAGCAGCAGCGTATGAATGCGGTCTCCGTACCGCTGGCGGAGCCAGCTCTCGCGCAGCTTGGCGGAGAACGGATTGCGCTTCGTCCCGCTCGCCTGCGCCGAGCCGACGACGACCAGCACATGCTCGCACAGCGCGAGCGCCGACTCGATCAGCCGCGCATGGCCTTCGTGGACGAACTGGAACCGGCCGATGAGAAAGCCGAACCGGAATGCTTTTTCCGTCATCGATATCCCTCCCTGTCGTGCGGCCTTACTTGCGGCCTATTTATCCTTGGACATCGTATTGCTTCGAAATATCCGCTATCTTACGTTGTATGGCAGGAGCTAGACGAATGTGCGATTGAGCCGTGGTTTGCTCGCGCATCCGTTCTCTCGTCGCCATCCATTGCTCGGGTCCCGCAGGCAGTAAGACCGGTTCCCCTACGCCGTCAAAAGCATAAATCGTCTCATAGCAGCCGCCTTCGGCCATCGCTTCAGCCGCTTGAACGATCAGCTCGCCCGCTTCGTCCCGCTCCAGATCGACGATACCGGGGATGCTGCGCTTGAGGGGCTCCATCGAGAATTTCATCCGGTCCTTGCCGTTGCTGTAGGCGGTCTTCATCGCCCAGCCGAGCGTATCCCGCTCAATATGGCTATAGTAGCCCGAGCCGATGCCGTATGCCACGAAGGTGAGCGGAATCTGCTCCGCCTCGAGCTTGGCGTCATATCGCTTCGCCTGCTCGAAGCTCATCCCCTCGCCGATAATGACGCCGACCCAATCGAGGAGTCCGCCTGCCTCCGCGACCCGGTAGATCGCGATCGCTTGCTCGAGCACGTTGCCGCTGTCCGGACGCATGACGATTCGGACCCCGTGTTCACGCGCCAATTGGCCCAGCTGCGGCAAGTACTCGTTAATGACCCGGTAGGCGTCATACGTATCGATGACCAGCGCCACGATCCGCTCCCCCGCCTGCGCCGTCGAGACGATCGCATGCCGGAAGCAAGCCAGCTCGTCGTCGTACTGCTGCGTTACTTTATGGGCAAGCGCGGCAATGCTGCCGATCGCCGCATAAGGCGTATGCTTCGTCGTATGGAAGTCGTCGGTCCCTTGCAGCGACAGATTCCACGCCGTTCCCGCCCAATAGGCGTCCTCCATGCTGCGGTGTCCGCGGAAGCCGAAGCTGTGGAAGCGCCACAGGAACGCGTCATCGTAGCCGTGCTCTTGCTGCTTCCGCTCGAGATAGCGGCGCATATGGAACGCCTCCGTCGCGCAGGCGCTCGGGAAATACGCATGCAGCAGAACGCCCTCCCACCACGTCACCAGCTCGCCGAAGCCCTCCTTGGTATTGCGGATTTGGGCAAAAGGCGTGCCAGCCGGGCACCAGCTGCCCTCCGGCAGCGACTGCACTTCGAGCGGCACGTAGCCGTCGCACTCATCCACGACGCGCATGAACAACTCCGTAGGGAAGGTCAAACCCTGCATCTTCGCGCATTTACCCGCCTCTTCCACATGGGCCTTCGTAATCCGGTGCGAGAGCAAGTGGGTTACGATCTCCCGGAAGC
Source organism: Paenibacillus phyllosphaerae (assembly GCF_014192105.1). Classification (GTDB taxonomy): domain Bacteria; phylum Bacillota; class Bacilli; order Paenibacillales; family Paenibacillaceae; genus Paenibacillus_Z; species Paenibacillus_Z phyllosphaerae. The sequence continues at coordinate 137,573 of NZ_JACHXK010000011.1, forward strand.
CGTACAGGATCATGCCCGCTTTGCGGTTATAGATGTGGCTGACTTCCCAGTCGGTATTTATTTTCAGCCGGGTATGCGAAAGGTTATAGCTGTCGGTCAGAAGCAGAATGTTGCCGTACAGTTGATTCATCATGGTTATTACCCCCGTTTTCTAATGGTCACATCGACTAATATAAGCTATGCACTTCGTTCATTAATTGTCACATCGACTATTATAATACCTAGAAAAAAGCTCAGAAGATCCCGGAGTTATAAATCGAAATCTTCGGCTCATAGGTCGTAAATTCATACAGCTGCGCCGGACGGTTGGAATTGCGGTCGGTCGTCAGCGGCTTCCCGTCTGCGCCGAATACCTCGCGGATCAATCCGCTGCGCGTCTTCGTCGTGAGCAGGTTGCGCTTGAAGTTCGCGATATCTTCCTCGAACGCGGGCACGACCGTCTGGATGATCTGATACAGTTCGCGGATCGTGAACGACTTCGGCAGGAACTCCCTTGCAATCGTCGTGGTCATCATCTGATGCCGGATATGGGTAAGCGAGTCGCGCAGCAGCTCATTATGGTCGAAGGCCAGCGGCAATGCGAGCGCGTCTTCGAGGTCGAACAATTGGGCTTCATCGGCATCCGAATCGGCGGTCAGACCAAGCAGCAGACTCTCGTTCACCAGTGCGCAATAGAGCACGGACGGCATCCAGCCGCGCGGATCGCGTCCCGGGTAGTAAACCGTCTTCACCTGTTCGATCCGAACGTCCTCGCCAATGTTGGTCTCTTCCTTCAGTTCGCGGTAGGCCGCCTCCGCCAGCGTCTCGGTCTCCTTCGAGAATCCGCCCGGCAGCGCCCAGTATCCGGGATAGGCCGCGGATTGCTCGCTTCGCTTCACTAGCAGCACGCCTAACTTGCGTTCGGCCAGCGTCTTGTAACTGCCCGGCTTGGCGTGGGACGTAATCGTGAAGATCGCGATATCGACGGGCAATCCGTCGGGCGTTCGGTATTTCTTGGTTGAAGTTGTCATCTGCATGACCTCCTTGTTGTTTCCAAGTATAACCGGGTATCTCTATATAGTCAATATGACTTTATAAAAAAGAATGAGCGGCATGTACGACTGCCGCTCGAGTCATTAGGTGCACTGCTGGATAACCCATACGTGATCGAAGTTCCTCGCCGCCAAATCTTGCTCCCGAATCCAGAAATAGAGGCGGCCGTCGATTCCCCAGATCGTGCCGATCCCCTCTTCGGAATCGACCTGCAGCAGCAGTTTCCAGTCGCTGCTGCCTGGCGCTAATTCAGCTGCGCGAGCGTCATCGTACCCGTCCGAAGTGCCGCAGTAGATCCCGTTCGTTACAAGCTGGCATTCCAGCTGCATCGCATTCTGAATCGTATCTGGATGACCGAACATGCGATGGATGAGCGTCTCATCTTTGGATCCCGCAATCTGATCCGTAAGCTCCCAGTAGAGTTCGTCTTCATCCACATTCAGATCCAGCTGTACGACCTCAATCGTATCGATTGAAGGGAAAGTCGTATCTAGCTGGGAGGATAGCCGCATGGCACCGAAATTGCCTTGCTCAGACAGTTCCTCCGGCTCCGGAAGCCGCTGCAACTGAAGGCCGGGTTCTGAATAGATGACCTTGAATCGGCCTTTATCCTGCGGATCGAACCCCCATGGCTGCTCCAATGCATCGTAGAAGAACGACAGAAAGCCCTCCCTAGGCAGCCTTTGGGCCGGTTCATATGGCTGCACGTCCGCCAAGTTGAGCTGCGCAATCAAATTCAGCGGCCTGCCCCCGTACGTCGGCCACTCCACGCCGACCGGCAAGTCCGGACAGCCGCCCAGCTTGGAGCTGCCGATCCCGATTTCATCATCCGGGCATGGCTCCGAGTTCAGGCGAACGGAATCGGCCAACAGCTCGATAAGGCTCTGCTTCACCCGATCCAAGCCGCTGTCGGTAATAAGTTCTACTATGCGCTCACGTTGATTCATTTTATTTTCCCCCAACTCGTTTTGTTTCTTAGGTACCGCGGAGCTTTTCTTACGTGCAACACTTCCGGTAATTCTCCTAAAGTGAACCATCGTAGAATCTCGTTCCCCCACCTGTCTAGATCCCTTCTTGAGCCTGCTAGACTACCTGTCCCATTCTACCATTATACTGTTTGAGACCCCCTGTTCTTCCATCTAATCCCACCACCAATTTGGCACTCACAAACTTATGTATTGACAAATTAATGATTATGTGATATAATAAATATTTTTGTTTACAAACAAGCCTCAACCGCGCTATCCTAGAGCTGAGTTTTCCACCCCATCACTCATGGAGGCGATTCTACCATGCAAGCTACCCACCGTCTAACGATGCTGACGCTTACGGCCCACCTGCTCGGCGAGGAACGCACCATTCATCCGGTTCTATTGCAGGATCAGCATGGCGCCGTGCTGATCGATGCCGGTTATCCCGGCCAGCTGCCGCTGCTGACTTCAGCGCTTCAGGGAGCGAATGCCGCCCTCACTAATCTGACAACTATCATCGTTACCCACCAAGACATTGACCATATTGGCGGGCTTCCTGAACTGCTGCAAGCCGTATCCCATCCGGTAGAGGTGCTGGCCCACGAGCTGGAGAAGCCCTTCATCCAAGGCGAGCAGCGTCTGCTCAAATTCAGCGGCGAGGCCATGGCGCAGCTGGACAGCTGGCCGCCTGCCCTCAGCGCGCCGCTGAAGCGCCTCATCGAGAACCCGCCGAAGGCACAAGTAACCGGCCTCCTGCACGATCTAGACACCCTTCCTTACGCCGGCGGCCTTACCGTCATCGCCACTCCCGGCCATACGCCCGGACATCTCAGTCTCTACCACCCCGCGACCAAAACATTGATTGCCGCCGATGCGCTCGTCGTGGAGGACGGCGAGCTGCAGATTTCATCGCAGGCCCTATGCGCCGACTATGCCGAAGCGGTACAATCCGTCCGCAAACTGGCTGCCTATGAGATCGAGACGATCCTCTGCTATCATGGCGGCCGCTATGAAGGCGACGCCGCCAAGCGTCTGCGCGAGCTAGCCGCGATCTAGCGGCAACCTGCCCAACCTTCGGGCACCGAGCCTGACCTGGCGATGGCAGCTCAAATCCTTTATTGACAACCTTTTTTCTCCAATGATAGAATGCTAGAAACTAATTCCCACTTTACAAGTCGGAATAATCTCGCATTCAGGAGGCCTGTCTAATGGCTCACTCGTTCCTTCGCTCGAAGAAAGCGCTCGCCGCGACCCTTTCCCTATCCCTGCTCGCCGCAATTCCCGCGCCGGCACTGGCCGCGGCCGCACCGGCAGCCGTCGCCGCTCAGGCTAACCAGTCGACCGCTGCGGCATCGACCGAGAATTACGCGCTGTTCCTGAGCAGCAAGCTCGGCATTACGTTCGGCACCGCGCCGACGCGCGGCGCCTTCATCATCGCCATCGCTCAAGCTCTGCAGCTGACGTCCGATAGCGCAGACGCCGTCGCATTCACCGACTTGGCCTCATCCAGCCCGGTCGCTCCGGCTGCCAGCGCGCTCTACAACAAAGGGATCATCCAGTCCAAATCCGTACTGGCTGAGCAGCGGCTATCCGCCCTCCAAGCGGTATTCCTCGCTGTCAAAGCGGCCGAGTTGAAGGAACTGGCCTACACCTATCCCGCCGACAAAGTCGCGGCAGCGCTGAAGCGCGCCAAACTGACTGCCACCCAGCTCGGATCGCTCACCGCCGCCCAAGAGATCGCCGCGGCGATCGACACCGGATTGGTCGAGCCGGCCGACTACGGCCAGCTGACTCCGGGAGCGCCGGCTTCGGCAGGATTCGCCGCCAAACTGCTCGGCCGCGTGCTCGAGACGCAAGGCTTGTATAAGCACTATATCGGCGAGACGAGCGACTTCGACATTTACGCCAAGCTGACCGATGCTTACCGCACTTCGGACATTATTGACGGCGGCGAGTTGGAGTCCGTCGTAGACGGCGCGCTGCAGCAGGGGTTGGTCACCGGCTACAACCTGAAGGACAGCCGCTATGACGCCAATTTCGTCGATTCGCTGGCCATTACCTACGGCCATTCCGACCTCAAGCATGCCATCCAGCTGATCGGCCTGCTGCGCAGCGAAGGCATTCACGCGAAAGTCCAGTTCGAGCCGAAAACCTCGGCGTTCGTCCATCTGATCGAATGGGGCGAGCCGGAACCGTCGTCCGACTATCAGTACAAGAAGCTCGATAACGGCAACTACATCGCCTCGGCGAAAGAATACGATATCGCCTTCGAGTTCGATTCCGCCGCAGACAAGGCGCGGTTCCAGCCGGTCATCCTCCAGTATGCGAAGAAGAACAGCGAGGATGTGCAAGGGCTGATCAGCGGTTCCTGGTGGCAGCCGCTCTACTACTCCAATACGGAGCTGGCGGATTACGATATCATCACGAACAACAAGCTGATCGGCAGCGGCTCCGTGTACGCCCAGTCCTTCTCGCTGACCAAGGATGCCGAGGCAGTCTCCGAAGGCTTCAAGAAGCTGAATCCGGACGCGAAGATCGTCTCCTACAACTTCTGGGTCGACCATCCGTTCCACAACTACTTGACCGGTGAGTCGCATCTGTAATCCGGAATGCCCCGCTCCTAACAAAAAAGGCTTGTGAACCGTCTTTACGACGGCGCACAAGCCTTTTTCCTTACCAGGTAGGAACGTCCACATACTTGCTGAACGTCTCTACGCCATTCTCATCAATCGTGGACTCATGGGAACGCGAGCCCTCTTCAATATCCAGGAACGCCCAATAGCTTTCGGACACGTCCGGCCAAGTCGAGGTCATAACCCCGTTGAGCGGCCCGCGGCCAAGCATGCGGTTCATAATCGTGATCGCTTCGGCGCGCGTCAGCTTGGCATTCGGCGAGAAGGTGCCGTCCGGCATTCCCTTCATGAGGCCCGATTCATACACGGCCGCAATCTCCTTGCTTGCCCAGCTGGAGGCTACGTCCGAGAGCGGCACCGGTTGTCCCGTCGCCGTCAGCCCGCGAAGGCGAGCGATGATGACGGCCATCTCGGCGCGCGTCACTTCTTGCTCCGGCTTGAACAGTCCGCCGTCCACGCCATTCATGATGCCTCTGCGGCGCACGACCTCGATGTAGGTCGCGGCCCAATGTTTGGCCGGTACATCCAAGTACGGCGGGGAAGTTACATCCGGCTTCGACGATTCCAGCAAGCGGGCGATGATCGCCGCCAGCTCCGCACGGCTTAATGAGCGATTCGGTTTGAATTCGCCGTCCTCCGCATAGCCGCGCATATAGCCGAAGTGCGTAACCGTCGTAACTTCAGGCTCAGACGTCTCGACCTCCGGCGTCTCAACTTCCGGCTCAGAAGGCGTTACGATCACCGCTGGCGGAGTAGATTTCTGCATGGTGAAATCATAATGGACGATGCTCGTCCGCACTTTGATAATACCCGCTTCGATCTCGCTGTCCTCGCCCGGTTGAACAGGAACGGTCCGTTTCTCGTCGCGGCTGTCATAAGTTTTATAACCGCTCTTGGTCGCAACGATGTAGTAATCGCCATAAGCGAATACCATCCACGCATAGGAACCCGTCGCGTCCGTCCACTGCGGATTATGGTTATCGTTCGGCGCGAAGCCGAGCAGCTCCGGCAGATTCACCGGCGTATTGGGCGTACGGCCCGCCAATCGGTTATTCGGGGTGTCGGCCCAGTAGAGCACCACTTTGACCCCTTCGATCGCCTTGCCGTCCTTATCCGTTACGATGCCGTACGGGTCAATGAGGCCAAGTTGGAAGGCCATCTCGCCGTCACTGTTGACATGCACTTTCACCCGTTGACCGGCCAGCGTGAGGCCGTCGCTTGTCGTAACCTGCAGCAGAACCTCGTAATCCTTGCCCTTCTCAACGCCGGTAATCTCGAACGTGCCGTCCGGCTTGATCGTGGCTTGAACGGTCGAATCGTTCTCGACAACGGCCTTGAGCTTGACGCCCGATTGACTGTCGTTAAGCGCGGGGATCAGCGTCTCGAGCGATACCGGCGCATTCGTCGCCGGATCGACCGCCATGAAGCGCCCGACCGCTTTCTTGTCCGGTTCGACCGTCTCGCCGGAGCCGTTCAGCGTCTCTACGGCTGCCTCTTGCGTGAATGTCATCGGAACGGGGTAGCCGTTCACTTGAATTTCTGCCTCTACGACAACGGTATACGTATAATTGCCTCGCGGCACGGGAATCGCATAATTGCCATTAGCATCCGTCGTCGCTTCGTACACGTAATCTGTCTTGCCATCATGGTCAAAATCTTCGGTAATGGTTACCTTCGCGCCAGCCAATGGCGCGCCCGTACGAAGATCGACCACCGTGCCTTTAATCATGGCCGGCTGGAACGTAATCTCGATCTGATCGTGCGCCGCGAGATGGCGCGATGTATCGTTAACGTCTGCGCTCACCTGTTTGACAACCTCTACGGTCGAGCTTAAGTTCGGCGACGTCAGCATCACCGATGCTTTGCCGTCTGCATCCGTAATCGCCGATGCGCTGGACAAAGTGCCGGCTTCCGTCGCGAAATCAACGCGGACGCCTGCAATCGGATCTCCGTCTTTGTCGGTCAGTAGCGCCGTCAGCTTCGTCGTGGAGATGCCGTCGCCGACCACGACGGAAGGCACCGCCGTAAGCTTCAGCACCGCTTCGATGCCCACTGCGATCGTCGTGCGATCCACGGCGGTATTGCCCGCTTCGTCCTCTACGTCAGCCTTGAACGTATAATCGCCAGCCGCAAGCTTCTGCGCTTCGGTCAACGTGTAGCTCCACTCGCCGTTAGCCGGCACCGTGAGCGTCGTCAAGGTTACTGCCGCGCTTTCATTCGTACCATATACGCCTAGTGCAAGCGTAACTCCCGGTTCTGCCGTTCCGGATACAACAGGTGTCAGATCCGTCAGCACCTTGCCGGCTGACGGCACCACAATATCGACCGTTGTGCCGTCGTCCACCTTCACCTGGTGGGAGTCCGAAGCGGTATTACCCGCTTCATCCACGACATCTGCGCGGAACGTATGGGCGCCGTCCGCCAAAGCTTGCGCCTCCGTCAACGTATACGTCCAAGTGCCCGCTTGATTGACGGTCAACGTCGTTAACGTCACATTGCCGCTTGCTTTCACCAGACGCAGCGTCAACGTCACGCCCGGCTCCGCCGTACCGGAGACAACCGGCGTGCGATCGCGCAGCCATGCGCCGTCCGCAGGAACTTCAATGTCGACCCGCGTGTCATTATCGACGGTAATATTCGTTGTATCGGAGGCTGTGTTGCCCGCCTCATCCACGACATCCGCCCGGAAGGCATGAGCGCCATCGGCAAGCGATTGTCCCGTCGTCAGGGTGTAGCTCCATTGGCCATCGTTGCCCACCGTTAACGTCGTTAACGTTTCATGGCCGCCCGTCTTCACCAGACTCAGCGTCAAGGATACGCCTGGCTCGGCGATACCGGATACGACCGGCGTACGATCCTTCGTGATCAGTCCCTCGCTCGGCACTTGAATCGTAACCGATGTTGCATTGTCTACGGTAAGACGCGTTTGATCGGAAGCCGTGTTGCCCGCTTCATCCACGACAGACGCCTTGAAGGTGTATGTCCCGTCGTCAAGCTTCTGCGCTTCGGTCAACGTGTAGCTCCATTCGCCGCCCGCGCCGACCGTTAATGTCGTTAACGTTGTCGTGCCACCGCTATCCGTTACGGTTAGCGTCAACGTTGCGCCCGACTCTGCCGTGCCCGACACCGTCGGGGTAGCATCCTTTTGCACCGAGTTGTCAGCCGGCACTTGAATCTTCACAGTCGTACCCATATCCACTTGGATTGATGTCGTGTCCGATGCGGCATTGCCCGCTTCATCCTCTACATCCGCCTGGAAGGTATGAGGGCCGTCCGCCAAGGTTTGCCCCGCTGTCAGGGTATAACTCCATTTGCCATCATTGCCGACCGTTAAGGTCGTTAAGGTTTCGAGCCCGCCCGCCTTCACTAAGCTAAGCGTCAGTTCCACCCCTGGCTCAGCAACGCCGGATACGACCGGTGTGGCGTCTTTGGTTACGAGACCATCCGCCGGCACCTGAATCGTAACGATCGTTCCATTGTCCACCGTAATCGTCGACGTATCGGATGCCGTATTACCCGCTTCATCCTCTACAACTGCCTTCAGGATATGATCTCCATCGGCCAGTTCCTGCCCGCTAGTCAGCGTATAGCTCCACTTGCCGTCATTGCCGATCGTCAGCGTCGTCAGCACTTCATCGCCGCCTGCCTTCACCAGGCTGAGCGTAAGCGTCACGCCTGGCTCGGCCGTACCCGATACAACTGGCGTACAATCCTTCGTTATCGTGCCGTCGACAGGCTCTTGAATCATGACGGACGTGCTGTTATCGATTGTAATGTTCGTCGTGTCATTTGCCGTATTACCCGCTTCGTCCACCACATCGGCGCGGAACACATGGTCGCCGTCCGCTAATTGTTGCGCGGTAGTCAATGTGTAGCTCCACTTGCCGTCATTGCCGACCGTTAGTGTCGTTAACGTTTCATTGCCGCCCGCCTTCATCAGGCTGAGCGTAAGCGTGACGCCCGGCTCGGCCGTGCCGGATACTACCGGCGTGCGATCCTTCGTTACCGTGCCAGCTGCCGGGACTTGAATCGTCACGAACGTGCTGTCATCGATCGTCATGCTCGCCGTGTCGTTTGCCGTATTGCCTGCCGCGTCCACGACATCGGCGCGGAACGTGTAAGCGCCGTTTGCCAGCGCTTGACTGGCCGTCAACGTATAACTCCAGTTGCCGTCCTGCGCGACGGTTAGGGTCGTTAACGACTCATTGCCGCTTGCTTTCACTAGACTGAGCGTCAGCGTCACGCCGGGTTCAGCCGTACCGGATACTGCCGGCGTCGAATCATTCGTCACAGCCCCATTCGCCGGTACAACGATGTCCACGGCCGTCGAATCATCGACCTTAACCGGCGTGCTGTCCGAAGCCGTATTGCCGATTGCATCCTCTGCTTCCGCCTTGAACGTATGCGCTCCCTCCGTCAACGCTTGCGCATCGGTAAGCGTGTAGCTCCACGTACCGCCCGGACCGACGGTTAATGTCGTTAATGTCCGCGTGCCTTGATCGTCCGTCACCGTTAACGTGAGCGTCGCGCCCGGCTCGGCTGTCCCCGAGACATCAGGCGTACGGTCCCTGAGCACCGCATTGTCGCTAGGCGAATCAATCGTAACGTACGTGCTGTTATCGACGGTAATGACCGTGCTGTCCGAGTCTTGGTTGCCGGCCCCGTCCGTTACATTCGCCTGGAAGGTAAACGTTCCCGCCCCAAGCTGCTGCTGCGGGGTCAGCGTGTAGCTCCAGTTGCCGCTGGCATCGACGGTGAAGCTGGTCAGCGTCTGCGTTCCGTTGCTTCCCGATACGGTCAAAGTCAATGTGGCGCCGGGTTCGGCAGTTCCCGAGACTGAAGCCGGTCCAGTCTGCACGGTCGTGCCGGTGCTTGGCGACTGGATCGTCACATAGGTAGAAGCATCAACGGTAAGGTCTATCGAATCATTCACCGTACCGCTGCCGCCCGTCACCTCCGCTTCGAATATATAATCGCCGTCCGCCAGCTCCTTCGAAGCCGGCACCGTAAAGCTCCAATTGCCCGATCCATTCGCCGTGGCCGTCCCTAGGGTCACGCCGTCGGCGATTATCGTCACCGTAGCATTCGTATCAGACGTTCCGGTCAATGTCGGTTGGCCTGTATTGACCGTCGCCCCATCCGCCGGCGTAAGGATGTCCACCTTCGTGCGGTAGCCGTACCCGAACGATGGGATGGTCACAGGGGTCGCCGCGGACACCGTTACCGTCCGGCTCGTCTGCCCGGAGGTTTCCTGAAGCCCCGCAAGCGTACTACTGGACGCTTCATCGACGGCAACCGTTACTTGCCCTTTGACGACAGGCGCCAAATACGCTCCCGAAGCATCGGTCGTTACGGTACGGATCCCGGCTGCGTCGGTGATCGAAAGCGTAGCGCCCGGAATGCCGTTCTCGCCAGTATCCTTGTTCCCGTCAAAATCCGCATCATTGTAGACCTGACCCGTCACCGAGCCGTCCGTGATGTAGAAGGTCACATTCGTCGTCGGTCCGGGGTAATACGTCCACGTATCCATCGCGCGATCATTGCCGAAGTTATTGCTGAACCCGCGTCTGCCGGTGGAGGTGCTGTCCAGGCCATCGCTCGCATTGCGCGGGTTCGTCTCGCCCGTCACGCTTGGGATATCAATGACGGTGCCGCTCGAGGTCGTGAAGCTTTCGTCGTTATAGTAGACCATGCCGGTACTGCCCATCGGCAGCGCCGGCGGTGCATTGAGCCGCATAATCTTAATCCCGCTTGCCGCATTCTCGACATCCAGCAACGGGAAGTGATACTCGCCGCCCTTGACCATCAGTTGGGCGGTGTAAGCCCCTTCCGGCATCTGGACGCCGGAACGGTTCTTTCCGTCCCATGTAACGACGTTCAATCCGGCTTGCCCGGCGCTCTCGATGACCGTATCGGTCTTCACGTTGTAGATGTTATCGTGATTATCATCGATAATGAGCTGGTACGAGGAACGTTTGCCGAGCGTGAAAGAGAACGTGCCTCCCGCGCCTGTCTTGGTCACGGGCCCCAGTCCGTTCGGATCGGTAAATCCGAAGTTCGTAGGCGCGAGCAGCGCCTCCGGCGTCCGCAGGATATCGCTCGGCAAGTCCGCCGACGGCTCGTTGAAGAAGACGCGGTGCGTCGCATCCGTACCCGTATCGGCCGCGGTCGGATCCTGTACCGCAACGCTGTTGCCTACCGCCGTCTGAGGCACGGAATGATAAAGCGTTCTGCCGGTAGCTTTGTCGAGATACCCCCGATTGTTCGAGAAGAAGATAAATCCGAACGGATCCATGCCGTTCGTATCCGTCGCGTACAAGAAGCCATCTTTCGTAAGGACATACAACTTGGAATTGATGCCTACGCTATTGGAGCCAACGTTCAGGGCAAGCGAATACGTGTACATCCGCCCCTTCTTGTCACTTCCGTCCGTTCCTCTGACGGTGACGTCCCAGGCTGCAACAGTCGCAGTATCCTGCGTACCGGCCCAGTTTGTCGACGCCGTGATCGCCGTAGGATTATTCCCCGATTCCTTCGTTCCATGGAAGTTGACCGTCCACCAGCCGTCCGTTGCGGCTGTCAGCTGAAGCGGCGTATAGCCTCCCGTATTCGGCGAGGGCCCCGCGCTTTCCTGAGCAACGTTAGCGATATAGCCATTCTTGGCCCCCGTGTTCAGGACGTCCAGCTTGTGGCTTACGCCGGCCGGGTCAATCGCCAGAATATCCTCTCCGCTTATGTACGAGTTGTATACGCTGGAGCCGAGATTAATCGTCTCGCCCTGCTTCGCGTACACATAGAGCACCGTCGTACGCGGAATGCCCAGCGTTCTCCCGCTCGGATACCATTCCAGATGCGGACGATACCCGCCGTTCTGAACCATTTCCTTACTTCCTTCGGCATGCACGCTGCTGCCCGATATGGCCATGAGGACATAGAGCAGCACCGCCCCGAAGACGGCTGTAAGGCGCCGTAGATGACGGCCATTCAAAATCTTTCCCCTCCATAATCGTTTAGTACTAAAAGACTATTAATATACTAAATGATACCAAGTTTAAGACCTCTAGTCTCGAATAAAGTTAAATAATTCTACTTTTAAAGGCTATTTTTGTCGAATATTTGACTAAAAATGGTTGTTAACATCCTACTGAAGAACCACTGGATGAAATTACCCTTCCATCTGCCGTTTTTTGCATCTATCCCGATCGGCCGAGGGGAAGAAACAGGTCCATATGCGCATTTTGAGTAAGTAGGCCCCCCAACCTGCTTGAATCGTTTTACAAAAAGAGCGAGAAGGCGTAAGATCGGAATAGCTGCTTCACACGGTAATCGTACAAATCGCAATCGATTTAAGGATAGCTTGAGGCTGCTGCCGGATCGTCTTGCCGGGCAGCTTCATTGGCAAGGATATAAAGGAGTGCTGGCATCATGATGGAACGAATATCCGGAATAGAATTATTCGGATTCGATATCGGAGGAGAGGGGCAGCCGAAGCGCCGCTTCGGGTTGCTGCGGGTCACATGCGACGGAACCAGCGGCTGGAGCGAATGTTACATGTCCGAAAGCCGCGGCGGCTTCGATTTCATTCGCTGGGCGTATTATCTGCTGGATCTGCGCGGATTGACGGCCGCCGAGATAAAGGAACAGGCGCTGCGCAACCGTGCGGCATGGGGCGAGGTCAAATCGGATCTTATTCTGGATGCGCTGCATGATCTGGAAGCTCGGCAGCTGCGCTTGCCTGGCCTGCCGCTCACCTCTGTGCCATCCGTCCAGCCACGTAATCTGCTGGCAGCCGGTGTTGATCGGCCATCGCCGATCCGCGTCCAGCTCGGCACTTCGGCCCTAGCAGCTTCGCCAGTCACCGCTGCCGAACTGCAAGAGGACGCATACCCGCAAGTGGCGACCGGCTTGATGAAACTCCTTCAAGCGGTCCATACGGAATACTTGAACGGCGGCACGCCGGTCATCGATCCCGGCCAGTTGATCGGCCCCGGCCGAACGGCGCTGCAGCTGTGCAGCAGCCATCTTGGCGGCTGTCTGGTCGAAGACGGCGTGAATTGGCCGACTCCCATCGGATCCCTACAGTCGCCCTATGGCACAGGGTTCGAAGCGAATCCGGATGTTCTTATTCACGAATCGCGCGCCTACTTCTCTGTCCTATAACGCATACCAAAAAAACCTCCGCGTTTCACAGACAACCTGTGAGACGCGGAGGTTTTTGGTATAGGTATGATGGCGCTTCGCTTACTTCGCGGCGAAAAGATTGACTGCCTGCACGAACGAGGCTACCGCAGCGTCCAGACGCGCAGCCAGCTCTTCGGCCACTTCGAACGATCCGTCTTCCTTCTTCGCTACTTGCGTGTCGACCGCGAATACGCCGGACTCGATATGGCGGGTATACAGCGCCGACAGGACCGGCTTCAGCGCGTAGTCGATCGTCAGCAAGTGCGCGATCGTACCGCCGATGAAGAGCGGCAGAACGACTTTGCCCTCGAGGCCTTTTTGCGGGAGAAGGTCCAAGAAAGTCTTCAATACGCCCGTGTAAGCGGCCTTATAGACCGGGCTTGCGATAATGACGGCATCGGCTTCGGCGATGATCCGGTTCGCTTCAATAATCGCCGGGCTGTCCCAGCGCGCCAGCACCAGGTCCTCCGCCGGCAGCGACGCAGCGTGCAGATGCGTAATTTCGAAACCTTGGGCGGCCAGCGACTGCTCTACATGGGCGGTAATCCCGTTCAGTCTTGAGACGGCATTCGGGCTTCCGGATAAAATAACGATATTCGGCATAATGCGCACGCTCCATTCTTCAACCATATATTGGGCAAGCTCGAGCTGTTGATTTCAGTATAGAGTTTTCAATTCCTACCCGTCAACTCTGAATTATGCAGCGCCAAAAAGTTACCCTTTCAGCGATCCCGCCAATGCCCCGGTAATGAAGTAACGCTGCAGGAACACGAACATCGCCACGAGCGGCAGCGAAGTCAGCACCGCCCCGCTGAGCAGCACCGGATAGTCCGTCACGTACTCGCCTCTAAACTGCAGCAGCGCAAGCGGCAAGGTCATCTTATCCTTGCCGGTCAAGAGCAGCATCGGGAACAAGAGGTCATTCCAGACGATGACCAACAGGAAGGCAGATGTCGCCGCAAAATACGGCGCGGACAGCGGTAACGCACGAATACTATACGAATCCGGATCGTCCGCTAAGCAAAGCGTTCTTCGCCTTCGACGGCAAGCAGTCGATGCAGCTGCTGGGCAGAATCGGCCTTACGCCGAACCAGCCGCATGCGGCGGGCGCAGCCAGTCAGGAGGCCATCGCGGCGATGCATGAGCTGCGCGCGCGGGCATCGGAACCCGCCCTTTCGGACTTGTCCAGGCTCAACCTGTTCTATCGCCTGTTCGATCTGCTCGCCATGCCTCAGTCGGCTAGCCTCCACGACGGAGCCGATCAGTCGCCTGATCCCGCCTGGCTGCAGCAGGGGCGTGAATATATGGATATCCATTACGCCGAAGGCATTACGATCGAGCATGTCGCCGCGTCCGTCGGCATCGACCGCTCGCATTTTACGAAGACTTTCCGCAAGCGTTACGAAATACCGCCGATGCAGTATATGTTGCAGCTTCGCATGAACGAAGCCCAACTGCTCCTGACCCGGACCGACTATAAGCTCGCCGATATCGCGCGTTCCGTCGGGTATCCCGATCTGTTCTCCTTCTCCAAGGCGTTCAAGAAACGGATCGGCATGCCGCCCCAAGATTATCGGCTGCAAGCCCAAGCGGCCAGCCAGCCCGAACGGTCGTGAGGACGCACGCCCAACATATGGATAACGGAAGTAGGGCATAATACCCCTTAACTAACCTATACGGAGGGCCTCTCTATGACGACTACAGCCTTAACCTACCGCCTCTTCCTTGCCGTTACCTTGGCACCCGACGTGCAAGCCGCCGCAGCGGCGTGGAGCCGCGAGCTCGAACAGAAACTGACGTTCCGCAAATGGGTCCATCCGCACGATCTGCACATTACGCTTCAATTCCTCGGGCCGACGCAGCTCGATCAAGTCGATGCACTGCAGGAAGCTGTCCAGTCGGCAGCCAGCCGGGCAGCTGAAGCCAGCTTCACCTTGACGCTCGGAACACTCGGCACCTTCGGCAGACCGCAGCGGCCTTCCATCCTGTGGGCCGGCATCGGCGGGGACGGCTTCCAGCTCCTGACGCAGCTGCATGCGCAAATCTGCGATGCGACCGCCTCGCTTGGCTTCGAACCGGAGAACCGGGCGTTCCATCCTCATCTGACGCTGGCCCGGGAATATAACAGCGAGGTGCCGCTCGATACCGGACTGCTCAGCCGCCTCAAGCCGCCAACGGATGAGAATGGCAAGCCGTTAAGCTGGCGCGTAGACAACGTGACGCTATACCGAAGTCTCCTCGGCCAGAAGCCGATGTACGATCCGCTGGCATCGTTCCCGATCGGACCACAGACATAGAAGAAAGCCGCCATTCGCTGCTTGTCCGTTCGGGACAAATACAGCGTATGGCGGCTTTTTCATTGTTGCCAGTATTCTAACACTCGCTTCTACTTCGGATTCACTTTGACCGCGACCTGCTTGCCGCTCACCTGAATGCCGGTGTCCTTCGTGCCGAGTGCCGCGAGCTCCTTGCACAGCCGTTCGACCAGCTCGCGACCCTGCTGTCCTTCCTTGCTGTTCGACAGTTTGACGACGAGCTGCACGGCATTGCCCGAGGCGAGCAACTTCTCCGCCTGCGCCCGCTTCGTCTCGTAATCGTGGTCCTCGATCCGCGCGGTGAGCCGGATCTCCTTCACCTTCGCAGGCTGCTCCTTGCGCCGCTGTTCCAGCTTCTCCTTCTGAGCGTCCATCTTCGCCGCGCCTGCGCCGATCAGCTTGCATGGCGGCGGACTGCTCATCAGCGACGTGCAGACCAGGTCCACCTTCAGCTTCTTGGCCAGCGCCAGCGCTTCGTCCCGGGAGACGACGCCCAAGTCCTCGCCGTTCACGCCGGTCAAATGCACTTCGGACGCTTTTATTTTCTCGTTCATGATGATCATACTCGGCTTGCCCTCCCGCTTGCTTGATTGTTCTCCCATTATGTCCGATTTGGCAGGCGTCTGTCGAGCGCCCGCTTTTTTAGGCTCGGACACGCTCCTGTGCTATAATCGAACATAGGATAATTAACGGAACGCGACCCATCCGTTGGGCAAAATTATGCGTTCCCTGTCGGTCACACAAACCAATCCCCAAGGAGTTGATTACCAATGGCCAACACCTATACTTACAGCCGCCGGGAAGAAATCGCCAACGCTATCACGCATGGCATCGGCGCCATCCTTAGCGTCGCCGCACTCGTCCTGCTTATCGTATTCGCAAGCCTGCACGGCACTGCCTGGCATGTCGTCAGCTTCACCATATTCGGCTCGACCATGCTGCTGCTCTACACCGCCTCGACGCTCGTGCACAGCTTCCCCGAAGGCAAGCTCAAGGACCTGTTCGAGATTATGGACCATTCGTCCATCTACCTGTTCATCGCCGGCACCTACACGCCGATTCTGCTGGGCGTGCTGCGCAGCCCGCTCGGTTGGACGCTCTTCGGCCTCGTCTGGGGCATCGCGCTCGTCGGTGTCATCTTCAAGTCGTTCTTCACGAAGCGGTTCCTGTTCACCTCGACCCTGTTCTATATCTTCATGGGCTGGCTGATCGTCTTCGCCTGGAAGCCGCTGACCGCGAGTCTGCCGGCAGGGGGGTTGACGCTGCTCGTCGCCGGAGGGATCAGCTACACGGCCGGCACGATCTTCTACGTCTGGCGAGGTTTCCCGTATCACCACGCCGTCTGGCACACGTTCGTCCTTGCCGGCTCCGTGCTTCATTTCTTCGCGGTGCTGCTGTACGTGCTGCCGCCGCATTAACCGCAACAAGAGGTACTGCAGCCGAAGGCGAGTTGGTCGCGAACGGCATGCAGTACCTCTTTTTTTATACGGCTAGATCGCGTCATGCACCGCCGGCTCTTCGCTCGCCCCCGGCAAATACAACGTGAATCGGCTGCCGCTCCCCTCCCGGCTCTCCAGATGGATATGGCCGCCGAGCAACCAAGCGAACTGCTTGGAGATGGACAAACCGAGTCCTGTGCCGCCATAATTCCGGCTCGTGGAGCCATCCGCCTGATGGAACGCTTCGAAAATAATCGTCTGCTTCTCTTCCGGAATGCCGATGCCGGTATCTTCGACCGCGAAGGCGAACCACTCTCTATCGGACTCCTCCCCGGCCAGTCTCGTCCCGCGGCTGACGGTCAGCCGAATTGTCCCCTGCTCCGTGAATTTGAGCGGAACGTGCTGATGAAGCTATCGATTCCGCGCAACAGCCTGGCCCGCCCTCTCTCTACTCTGCCCCATATTATACCCATTTCTGAAGTAGGAGAGGATCCGAATCGACAAATCAGGAGGGAATGTCAGTTAATGTGCCTCAATTTCCTACAGAAAATGAGGATCACTCTAGCTCACACGAGGTGTATGGTATTTTTCATTACATTATATTGACATCAACAAGGAACCGAGTTTATGCTAAATACAGTCAATCGAACTGAATATTCTGTTTTCGTATAACCTTAATGATCGGATTAAGGGTCTCTACTTAGAAACCGTAAATTTCTAGCTACGAAAAGTATGCCTGTGCAGGTGTATTTTTTCGTAGCTTTTTTGCTGCTTCATCCTCATGATACGCTTGAATTCTTATCCCTAGGCAGCATCGTTATGACAAATCCGCCGCACGGACCAACGTTCGAGAGGTCGCTCGATGAATCGTTCGCGCCGAGCGACCTAACAAAGGAGGAACCTGAAGATGGCCAGTATACTGATTAAGAATGCCGAGATTATTACGATGAATCAGAGCGAGGAGATTATCTACGGAGATATCCTGATCCAGGATGACCGAATCGCGGCCATCGGGCCGGATCTGAACCCCGAGCAGGTGGACCGCGTCATTGACGCGACGAACCGTACGATTATCCCCGGCTTCATCCAGACGCATATCCATCTGTGCCAGACGCTGTTCCGCGGCAAAGGCGACGATCTGGAATTGATGGACTGGCTGCGCAAACGGATCTGGCCGCTCGAAGCCGCCCACGACGAGGAATCGATCTATTATTCCGCGATGCTCGGGATCGGGGAGCTGATTGCCAGCGGCACCACAACCATCGTCGACATGGAGACCGTCCACCATACCGACTCCGCCTTCCATGCAATCGCCCAGAGCGGCATTCGCGCATTGTCCGGCAAGGTGATGATGGACCGCAAGAGCAGCGACACCCCGCTTGCCTTGCAGGAAGAGACCGCCTCGTCCATCCAGGAGAGCGTCGATCTGCTCGAGAAATGGCACGGTCACGACAACGGGCGCATCCAATATGCGTTCTGCCCGCGCTTCGTCATCTCTTGTACGGAGCAGCTGTTGACCGAAGTACGCGACCTGTCGGCCTCCTACCAGGTAAAGGTGCATACGCATGCCTCGGAGAATCGCGGCGAGATCGAAATCGTGCAAGCCGAGACCGGCATGCGCAACGTCGTCTACCTCGACCATATCGGCCTTGCGAACGAGCGGCTCATTCTTGCCCACGCGATCTGGCTCGACGATGAAGAGAAGCGGATTCTGCGCGAGCGCGGCGTCCATGTCAGCCACTGCCCGGGCTCGAACCTGAAGCTGGCTTCCGGCATCGCCGACACGCCCGACCTGCTGCATCAGCATGTGTCGGTCAGCTTAGGCGCAGATGGCGCGCCATGCAACAACAATCTCGACATGTTCAACGAGATGCGGCTCGCCGCGCTCATCCAGAAGCCTGCCCATGGCCCGACTACCATGGATGCCAAGACCGTCTTCCGGATGGCAACGATCGGCGGCGCACGCGCGGTCGGCATGTCCGACCAGATCGGCAGCCTCGAGGTCGGCAAGAAGGCGGATCTCGCGATTCTGAACCTGTACAACTTCCACACGTTCCCGTCCTTCGACGTCGATCCGATCTCGCGGATTGTCTACTCGGCGACGCGCGCCGATGTCGAAACGACCATCATCGACGGGCGCATCGTCATGCAAGGCGGCATTATGGCGACGGTCGACAAGGATATCGTGCTCCGCGAATCCGACCGCTCCATCAAGCGGCTGCTGGCGAAAACCTCAATCAGCTAGACAGGCGCATCCCGCAATAACTTAAGGCAGCCCCGGACACTTATGTCCGGGGCTGCCTTAAGTTGACGCTTATGGCGGGCAAGCAGCAATTACGCTGCTGCCTGCGTTATTTTTCAATCGAACAGATAATCCCGATTTCCGTCAGCACGATCCACGGCTCAGCAGTAGTTCACCCTACAGGTTGCGCCGAGCGGAATGAGCTCCTGCAAGTATCGCTGAAGCAGCTCCTTCTCGATCTCCGTCATCGCCGTTTCGTTCTCCATATCAAAATAAATCGTTCCCGTCGTCAGCTCATACCGGCTAAACGCGATATTCCCGCTTGGCAGCATGCCGTTCACGACCCGTACGATACCGTACTGATCGAGCCCCTTTCGCATGGCCGCCTCGGCCACCAACTCCGGAATATTGTCCCGAACCGGGACTTGGTCGCTTCGCAGATCGGAATACGCTTTCACATGGAAGCAGACATGCGCCAGCAAATAACTCCCGGCGAACCGTTCTAGCCGAGCCTGCTCCTCGGCGGACAAATGCAAATCCTCGTTCCATGCGTAGATATCCGCCCTATTCATGCCGCTCGTACGTACCCGGACATACCTCAAATTTGGATTATGCTGTTTAATCAAATGCTCGGTCAGTAGACGCGTTCCCATAGCTATCCCTCCACACAAAATGTTAACGCTTACAAGAGTGCGGTTAAAACGGATACTTACAATCGCCCTGAGGCGATAGGTCTGGTGCCTGTACAAGTGTCAGTCTCCTTATTAGTGTATGCGGGTCGCAGCAATATTGTAACAAATTTGTGAACAAAATAAGATAGAAAATAAAAAAGCTGCTCCATCGAAGGTTAACTTCGATGGAGCAGCTCGGTTACTTACGCTAACTCTAGCGCTAGATCGTCGGCATGACATTGCCGCCGGACACCGGTATGTACGCTCCCGTAATGAAGCTGGATAGATCCGACGCCAGGAATGCGACCGCATTGGCGATTTCTTGATCCGTCCCTCTGCGTTTCAACGGAACGGTACGCTCATAGCCCTCGCTGTGCTCCGTCCCGTTGTCGCGGTCCCGGTCGCTGATCGTCCACCCCGGCGCGACCTGATTCACCGTAATCTGATGTTCGCCGACCTCGCGGGCGAGCACCCGGTACACCCCGTCCATGCCGCGTTTGCCCGCGACATAAGCGGATTGGTTCGCGAAGTTCTGCATCGCGCACTCGGTGTTAATTCCGATGAACCGCCCGCCTTGTTTGTGCTCGATCATACCCGGGATGAAGGCTTTGGCCAAATAGACGCTCTGCATCACGCACGATTCGAACTGCGAGGTGTAGTCTTCGAGCGGCTGCTCCAACACCGAAGTCCATTGGTATTGAATGACTGCGTTGGCCACGACAATATCGACGGCGCCCAGCGTCTGCTCCACGGTATCCTTCATCGCCGTCACCGACGCCGAATCCGTAATATCCGCCTGCACGATTACCGCCCTGCGGCCGAGCGCGCCGACCTCAAGCCTTAATGCTTCCGCCTTCGCCGCGTTCTGATTGTAATGAATCACGATATCCGCGCCGCATGAAGCGAGCGTACGGACCATGACGCGGCCCAGATCGCCGGTAGCTCCTGTTACGAGTGCTGTCTTGCCGGTCAAATCAAGTTTCATTGGCAGAGTCCCCTTCCATGAACTGGATAGATCCTCACCATTGTACCATAGGCTAAAACTTGAACGACTCCAAAATTCGCTTCAGATCGGTCGACAGTTCCTGCAAATTATCGGCCAGATCAACCAAGTTGCCGCTGACGCTAAGCTGCTCGCTGCCGAGCGAGGCGACCTCTTCGGACGAAGCCGACGACTGCTGCGCAACCGCGCTGACGCCGCTCATCGTCTCCGACAGCTGGTGCTGGGTATGCTCCAGCTCTTGAACCGATTCCGTAACTTCGGACAGTTTGCCAGCCAGCTCGTTCATTCGCAGCTGCACTTTGCCGAAGATCGAATTGGCTTCTTGAACGGATACCGCTTGCTGACGGAACATCGGGTAGACGGCGGACAACGCGTCGACCGTCTCGCCTACCTCGGCCTGTATTTGTTTGGCCATCTGGCTGACGGTCTGAATCGACTGCTTCGATTGCTCCGCCAGCTTGCGGATCTCGTCGGCGACCACCATGAACCCGCGGCCCGCAGCGCCTGCGCGCGAAGCCTCAATCGTCGCATTGAGCGACAGCACGTTCGTCTGCTTCGTAATATCGTTCAGCAGCACGGTAATCTTATCGACTGCCTTCGCGCTATCGCCAAGCTTGCCGACCTTCTCCACGAGGGAACGAGTCAGATCTTCCGTCTCTCCGGTCTGCACGATGAGCGCCTTCATCGCTTCCGTACCACGGCCGCTGGCTTGGCTTACCTCTTCGGCCGACTCGCTCATCTCCGCATTCACGTGAATCGTGCGGACGACCCGTTCCGAGATCATATCCGTCAGCGACTGGCCCCGCTCCGCCTCTACGGCGAGCGTCGTTGCGCCGCCGGCAATCTCCTCGGTAGCCGTCGAGATTTCCTTGGCCGCGCGCGCCGTCATCTTGGAGGCTTCAGCGAGCTCCTGCGCCGTCTCCAACACGCGAACCGCCGAATCGTTCGTCCGGTGAACCAGCGTCGTAATATTCTCCATCATGACGTTGAAGCTCATGCTGAGGCGGCCTATCTCATCCTTGCCGGTAATCGTCGAACGAACCGTCAGATTGCCCCGCTCGCCTTCATTCATGAGCGCCGTCATCTGCATGAGCGGACGCGCCACTTTACGCACGATGAACCAGCCGATCGTGACGGCCAACGCGGCAGCGAGAATAACGGCGATCAGCACCACGTTGAAGATCGTATCCGCCTGCGCGGCCAACTCTTCCGCGCTGAAGCTGCCGACAACCATCCATCCCTCCACGGAGGTTAGCGACGAATACATGACCACCATCTGCTCGCCCTGTACTTTGTCATTGAAGGAACCTGACGCCTCGAGCGTCTCCGGCATCTCCAGATCGGCGTGCTTGCCCACTTCCGTCATCTCCGAGGAGGCGACAATCGACAGATCGTCGCGTATCACCCGCTTCAAGCCGCCCGATTCGCCAAGCTTAACCCCGGCTAACTGTTTGGCCAGCGCTTCGGACTTCATCTCCATCTGAATGACGTACATGCTGTTGCCCGTAAGCGGATCGCTGATCTGCCGGGTCATCGTCACCATCGGCGTTCCGCCGGTCGTCGAGGCGCTCCAGGCCGTCTTGCCTTTGTTCATGACCGCATTGCGGAACCAGGTCTCCCCGGCGACATATTGTACGCTGGAGCTGGCGTTGCCCAGATGCAAGAACTGGTTCCCCTGCAGCGTATATAAGGTTACGCCCGCCATGTCCGGATCGGCGAACAGTCTGGCCTCCAGGCGCTGCGAGAGCAATTGACCCGCCGCTAGTCTCGCCTGATCGTCCGTTGCGCTCAACAGCTCCTTCACCCGCTCATTGATTTCCGTCTCGAGCAGAATCTGAGTGGTGAGCGATTCATACCGCAACAAAGTGGAGTCGATCTTATCGCCCGTGAGAATCATGCTCTGCAGGCTTGCCGCAGAGACGTTATCCTCCAGCATATTCCTGGCGTATGTATACGAAAAAACGCCAACGAGCAGCACAAGCGCGACGATGCTGGCGAAGAACGTCGTGAACAATTTGAACCCGACCGAGTGAAAAAACCGCGGCTTGCCCGTCCAGTCCTTCACTGCCTTGCGGGCATTCGCGTTCTTCCACTTGGAGGCTGCAGCCCGGAACACCGGCTTACTCATCTTGACCCCCTTATCGCCCCAGGTCCTTAGTACCTTAAGACGCTTGCCAACGTCCTTCAATCGCAACTTCAGCCGCACTTCCAGCCACCTCATTCTTCCTGTTTATCCTGAATGTCATTATTGCTTACACAGTATAAAAAATATTAGTAGGTTACTAGATAAATGTCAACCAATGACTATTTATGTCGAAATAAATAGAAACTATGTTGATTATCATCTCGATTCGTTCCTATAAATAAGTTTATAGGTAATGATTTACATTAATTTATCGCAAAAAATAAGCCCCGACTGCGAACGGTCAGGGCTTATTGCCTATAACATTATTTCGCCGGTACCGGCTGACCTTCTTTGTCCGCACCGGTAGCTGCAGCTGTCTTGCCTTCCTCATGCGGCTTCACCTTACGGATGAAGAATGCCAGCACGAGTGCCGCAACCGTGATCCAAGTTGCCACAACGAAGGAATGGTTGATACCGTCGATCGTCGCTTGCTGCACGACCTGCGCCATAGCGGCTTTGTCTGCTTGATCCACTTGGCCTGCAGTCACCAATTCCTTCACGCGGTCAGCCGCATGGTTGGACATGATCGTTACGAGCAAGGCCGTACCTAGCGCACCCGCCACGTTACGCAGGGTCTGCGACATCGCCGAGCCGTGCGCATTGAGGCGCTGCGGCAGCTGGTTCATGCCCGCCGTCTGGATCGGCATCATGAGCATGGACATCCCGAACATGCGGAGCGTGTACATGAAGATCATGTGGGCATACGTCGTATCGGCTGTCAGCTTGCTGAATTCATACGTCGTAATCGTTGTAATGATCAGTCCCACGACAGCAAGCCAGCGAGCGCCGACTTTATCGAAGATAATGCCTGTGATCGGCGACATAATACCCATCAGAATGGCACCTGGCAGGAGCAGCAAGCCGGATTCCAGCGGCGTAAAGCCGCGGATGTTCTGCAGATAGATCGGGAGCAAAATCATGCCGGAGAACATCGCCATCGTGATGATGACGTTAATGACGGTCGTAAGCGAGTACATGCTGTACTTGAATACGCGAATCTCGAGCAGCGGCGTGTCGATAACGAGCTCGCGCCATACGAACAGGATAAGCGAGACCGCGCCGACGACGAGGCATGTGACAACGATCGAGCTGTCCCAGCCGTCTTTGCCGGCATCGGTGAAGCCATACAGCAGACCGCCGAAGCCGAGCGTCGAGAGAATGACACCAAGCGAATCCAACTTCAGTTGGATGTTACGCGTAACGTTCTTCATAGCAACGAAGCCGTAGACCAGAGCGAACAACGTAAGCGGAAGTACGATATAGAACAGGACGCGCCACGAATGGTGCTCCACGACCCAGCCCGACAATGTAGGACCGATAGCCGGCGCGAAGATCATCGCCAGACCCATCATGCCCATCGCTTTACCGCGCTCTTCAACCGGGAAGATGGTAAGGAAGACGACAGACATCAGCGGCATGAGAATACCTGCGCCCGCCGCTTGAATCAGACGGCCGATCAGCAACGTCTCGAAGCCTGGCGCGACCGCGCAGACGATCGTGCCGATGGTGAATAATCCGACTGCCGTAAGGAACAGATTGCGCGTCGGGAATTTGGCGATCAAATAAGCGGTTATCGGGATCAGGACGCCGTTAACCAGCAAATAGCCGTTCGACAGCCATTGTACCGTATTCGCGCTTACTCCCAGGTCGGCCATGATGCTCGGCAACGCGACGTTCAGCAGCGTCTGGGCAAGCAAAGCGACGAATGCCCCGATAAGCAGGGAGGCAACTATAGGTCCCTTACGTAGGGTATTGGATATTGCTTGACTCATGTTGATTCCTCTCTCACTCTCATAGTTATATTGTGGACAAAGACCGTAGCAAGGTGCTGTGTTTTCTTTATCCGTTCCCCAAATTCGTGCGTTCTAACAAAAGCGTGAAGATCCGCCGCAAATGTTCGATGTCTTCATCCGGCAGCTTCGTGAAGATCGCCGACATCGCTTCATTCTGCTTGGCATGGATCCGCTCGATATGCGCACGGCCTTCTTCGGTTATTGCCACATGGACGACGCGTCGATCGTGATCGTCACGGGTGCGGACGACAAAACTCTTCTCGATCATCTTGTCGGCCATTCCGGTTATCGCTCCGGGGGTAACCCCAAGCTGCTCGGCGAGCTCAACCGACTTGGCCGGTCCCTCAACCATTAACGCGTACAACATTCGGAATTGGGTTAGCGTCAAATCGTGATCCGTGGACTCTTTCCACTCCTGCGTGGCCTTCTTAATGAAACACTTGAAAAGCGCAGGCAGCTCCAAAAGCTGGGCTTTGTCCTGCATGGTTCCCACCTTCTTTTGTTGACCTCTAAATTATTTAGCACTAAAACATTTAGTAATATAACTCTTTCTCGAGGTAACCGTCAAATATAAATTTCGCTTCAACAGCCGATTTCCGCTCATTTATCCGCCTACAATGCACCTTATCTTGCGATTATCTTGCCCACGCTCCGCTTTTGACATGTGGATACTTGGATGCAATGCACCGTGCCGCGACAACAAAAAAAGACGCCCTCCTGGGCGCCCATTTCGAACTTATATCGATTTCTTCTATTCTGTAAGCTATCTATGGCCCCTTCTCTTACTACAGCACTTTCGAGAGAAAAGCTCTGGTCCGATCCTGCTGCGGGTTCTCGAAAATGACCGTCGGGGGTCCTACCTCGACAATCCCGCCTTGCTCCATGAAGACGACCCGGTCTGCGACCTCGCGCGCGAAGCCCATCTCGTGCGTGACGACTACCATCGTCATCCCTTCGGCAGCCAGCTGCTTCATGACGGCCAGCACCTCGCCGACCATCTCCGGATCAAGCGCCGAAGTCGGCTCATCGAAGAGCATGATTTTCGGTTCCATCGCCAGCGCCCTTGCGATCGCTACGCGCTGCGCTTGACCGCCTGACAGCGAAGGCGGGAATGCCTGCGCCTTGCTCTCCAGCCCGACCTTGCGCAGCAGCTCCATCGCTTTGGCACGCGCCTTCTCCGGGTCTTGCTTTCTTACTTTAATAGGGGAAAGCGTAATATTATCAAGAACCGTCAGATGCGGGAACAGATTGAACTGTTGGAATACCATGCCGACCTCGGTGCGGATTTCCGTCAGCTTCGTCGCCTTATCCATAAGCGACTTGCCTTCGATTCGAATGTCTCCGCCTTGCGCCTCTTCCAAGCCGTTGAGACAGCGCAGCAGCGTCGATTTGCCCGAGCCAGAAGGTCCGATGACGACCATCACTTCTCCGTCATTCACGTTCACGCTGACGTCCTTCAGCACCGTATTGCTGCCGAATGCTTTCTTAAGCTGGCTTACTTCGATCACTGTCGGCATACGAGCTACACCTTCCTTTCCATATAACTAAGCAGCTTGCCGAGCAGATACGTCAAGATGAAGTAGATCAGCGCCGCTGTCAAATATGGCTCCCATACGCGATAGTACTGTGCGCTCATCGCTTTGCTCCAGTACATGATCTCCGGTGCCGCTATGACCGCTACGAGCGACGAGTCCTTCACGAGCGTAATGAATTCGTTGCCGAAGGCCGGTACCATCCGTCGAATCGCTTGCGGCAGAATGACCAGTCGCATCGCCTGCGCATGCGTCATCCCCAAGGAATAAGCGGCTTCCGTCTGGCCGCGGTCAATCGACATAATGCCCGCCCGGTAGATCTCCGCCGTATAAGCCGCTGCATTCAGCGAGAGGGCGGCGACTGCAGCAACGAGCGGATCGCTCTTTCCCCATAGGATCGGTACGACGCAGAAGTGGACGAGGAAAATCTGGACGAGCAGCGGCGTGCCGCGGAAGAAGTTAATATAAATACTTGCCGGCCATCTGAAGTACCAGGGCCGTGACATTTTGCCCAGGCTGATCACAAGTCCCAGGATCGACCCGAGCAGGATGGAGCCAAGCGAGATGCCGATCGTGTAGAGGGCACCGCGCAGGATAAGAGGCAAATAATCAATGATGATATCAAAACGAAAGTCCATCCATGTCATCCTTTCCTCTAGTAGCGTATTAAAGTTCAATCATGCAAAAAGCATGCGCCGTATCGTTCACATGCGCATGCTTCGCTCTCGAGAAATTCTACTCCGCGCTCAACAAGGCTGCCGTATCAGGCTCCTCACCGAACCACTTCTTGTACACTTCCGCATACGTTCCGTTCTCGATGACCGTCTTGATGGCCGGATCCAGCTTCGCTTTCAGCTCGCTTCCCTTCGGAAGCAGAACGCCGTAAAATTCCGAGACGAAATTCGTTTCATCCAGAAGGCCTTCATAGTTCTTGTCTGGATTGTTCTTCATGTATTCGCGAACGATCGCGATGTCGGCCACGACCGCATCAACGCCGCCTTGGTCCATCTCCATCAACGCCAGCGCATTATTCTCGAATCGGCTCAGATCCGTATTGCCTTGGCCCATAATGCCAGTCATCAGATCATCGGCCGTCGTGCCTTGTTGAACAGCGACTTTCTTGCCCTTCAGGTCAGTCGCGCTCTTGATGCCGCTGCCTTCTTTGACCAGAATCATGTTCGTCGATTCGAAATACGGCGCGGAGAAATCATACGTCTCTTGGCGCTCGTCCGTGATTGATACCGCGGAGATCGCCGCTTTGTATTCCGTACCTTGGCGTACGCTCTCCATCAGCGCATCCCAGCCGACGTTCTTCACTTCATACTTCAGGCCCGCTTCCTTCATAACCTCCGCCAGGAAGTCGATATCAAAGCCGGTAATCTTGTCTTTGTCCATGAATTCCATCGGTGCATAAGAAGCATCGCTAGCAATTAAATAAGTGACATCATCGCCGCTTGCACTGTTGCTATTGCCTGATTCATTGTTTTTCGATCCACAAGCCGCCAAAATAATGGTAATGATTGTAAGTACAGTGAGTAATTTTAATTTCTTCATGCATGATCACCCTTTATTTGTTTGATGGATTTATCAAAATAGTAGCAGGAAATGGGCGTATGCACAATGATAGAATGACAAAAATGTCAGTATTTCTAACATCGCCATTAAAATCGCCTTCATTCGACACGATTCCGGCCATTCGCCTTCGCTTGATAGAGGGCTTTGTCGGCTCTTGCGAGCAGCAGCGTGCCCTCTTCGTCATCTTCCGCCAGTAAGCTGGACACCCCGAAGCTCATCGTAATGGCATACGGCGGAAGCTTCTCCTCTACGATCAACGTCCGCAGACGTTCCGCCTCAGATCTCGCCTCGTCCAGATCACAGCCCGGCAACAGCAGGCAGAATTCCTCCCCGCCGTACCTGGACACCATTCTGCAGAATACCTTGCCATCTTGAAGCACCTTCGCCGCATGCTTGATGACCCGGTCTCCTTCGAGATGGCCGTACTCGTCGTTGAACCGCTTGAAATAGTCGATATCGCACAAAACGAGGCTAAACGGCACGCCTTGGCGCTTGGCTGCGCATACCAGCTTCGGCAGCTGTTCGTTTAAGTATCTGCGATTCGGTATGCCCGTCAGACCATCCAAATCGGCAAGCTGCGCCATCAAGCCGAATTTCTCCTTCAGCTCGCTGCGCATCTGGTCGATATTGGCGATCAACCGTCCCAAGTCGTCCTTCTTCTTCCGCCTCGGGACCGGAACGTCGAAATTCCGCTTCGTGTAAGCGCGGGCCGACTCCGCCAGCACATGCAAATTCTCCATATCCTGCCGCAGCCGCCGGGACAGGAACGCCACCTGCGCCAAGATCAACAGCACGGCCGTTATGCCGAACCAGCCCAACTTCTCGCTGACGTTCTTCTGCAGCTCCTGGAAGGCGGTCTCCTTGGCCGTGAGCTGCAGCTCCTCCGCGTAATCAGCGGCATCGCGGAAAGCCTCGAATCTCGCCTTCCCCGCACGGAGCTCATCGATGGAAACCTCGCCTAGATCGAACCGCTTCTTCCTCACCTGGATTTGGGCGTAATCATCATGCCAGTAGATGGCACGCTTGATGACTTCCTGCAGCGCAACGTACAACTTCTCGGGCATATCCTTCTCTTCATTAATCAATTGGACAAGTTCGTTAAACTGCATCGTCCCGAGAATATAAGGCTCCAGAAACTCTTCGTCCCCCGTCAGCTCGAAGCCGCGCTGTCCGGTCTCCTGATCGATCATCGCCGAGCGCAGCTGCATCAGATGATCGGACAGGCGTTCGATCCGCGCATTCGTCTGGACGGATTCCTTGAAATCTTTATTGATCATATAAAGGCCGCCGGCAATGAGCAGAATTAACCCTACTCCGCTAAGCAGCAGACCATTAAAGATATCTCGGCCGAAGCGACGCTTCGGGATAAGCAAGCGCATGCTGCTGCACCTCTCTATGTTAGTCTGATAAACTCTCGAGACAAACCAATCAGCGTCGCTGAATGCTGCCTCCTTAGCCTCGGGGGGCAAACCAATCAGCGTCGCTGAATGCTGCCTCCTTAGCCTCGGGAGGCAAACCAATCAGCGTAAAAAACGCCCTTCAAAATCGGCTACCGCAAGCGGCTTGCCGAAGTAATACCCCTGGATGGCCCCGCAGCCCCGCTCCTTCAGGAACAGATACTGGCTATGCGTCTCCACGCCTTCGGCAATAACCTCGACTTTCAAGCTGGCCGCCATGGCGAGAATCGCTTCAATAATGGTGGACTGCTCTTCGTTCTCGCCGATGTCCCGCACGAAAGCTTGATCGATCTTCAGCTTGTCCACTTGATACCGCTTCAGCACAGCCAGCGAGGAATAGCCGGTCCCGAAATCATCCATCGCGATCTGGATGCCTCTGTCTTTCAAGGCAAGCAGCTTCTCCACGGCTTCACGTTCATCCGACATGGCTATGCTCTCGGTAATTTCCAGCACGAGCAATTCCGGCGGGAGCGTCGTTTCCTCCAGAATCGCGATGATGCTGGCGACAAAATCCGGCTCCTGAAACTGGCGCAGCGAGACATTGACCGAAATAAGGAACGGCTGACTCAGCCCCTGCTGCATCCAAGCGACCGCCTGCCTGCAGGCGGTTCGCGTCACCCAATTGCCGATCGGGACAATCAGTCCCGTCTCCTCCGCGATGGGAATGAACACGGCCGGCGACACCGATGGACCGTTCTTCGGCTGCCAGCGGATCAGCGCCTCAGCGCCGATGAGCGCTTGACTCTCCGCGGCGAACTGCGGCTGGTAGTGCAGTAGCAGCTCATTCTGTTCGATCGCCTTGCGCAGCGCCTGTTCCATCGCCAGCTGGCGCGTAAGGGAATGGGACATTTCCTCCTGATAGAAGACCTGTCTGCCCCCGCCCTGGCTCTTCGCCCGGTACAAGGCCAGATCGGCCTTGCGCATCAGTTCGAGCTCCGTCGCTCCCGCTTGAGCGAACGCGATTCCGATGCTCACCGTCAGCAAATACTCGATATGCTCATGTAACTCGAAAGGTCTAGCCATGGCGCCTTGAATGCGGTCCGCCCATAGCGAGAGCTGACCCGGCTGCGTCTCGCACTCGAGCAAGATCGCGAACTCGTCCCCGCTCTGCCTCGCCACCGTCCCGCAGCCGTCGATTACCTCGGTGAGCCTTTGCGCCGCCTGACGGATAATTTGATCGCCGGCCGAATGGCCGTATGTATCATTGGCATATTTGAACCGGTCCATATCCAGCAGCATGACCGCCGTGATCGTTGGCGAGTCCTTCGCCTGAAGCGCATGCCGCACCCGTTCCTCAAAATAACGGCGGTTCGGAAGTCCGGACAACATATCGTGGTTCGCCATATATTCGTACTGCCTGACCAGTTGTTCGGAACGCTCCACCAAGGACTCGTTCTCCTTCAGCATGAGCACCTGACGGACGAGAATAAGCAGCACGGCCGCGCCGCCGCCGATCATCAGACCGTTCCAGACCCGCACTTGATCGAGCGCCATCACCATGAGCGCCGCGAAGCTAAAGCCAGGCACATACAGCCGCATGAAGGCGCTGCGCTTCACAGGCGCTGGCTTCAACGCGTCGTTGTCCGCTTCCTCGCCTTTGCCATTCAGCGCAGCGAGCGGGAGCAGCAGCAGACCGAAGTTATAGACGACCGCTGACCAGCTTCCTATAAACGGAAGCCCCTTGGCGAGCAGCATGATATTAATGGAATCCGAGATCCCCAGCAGAATAACAGCCGCTCCCAGCATGATCCAGGTACGGACCGGGAGGAAGCTGCGATAAGCAAAGAATAAGGTGATGATCATACAGAGGCTGATCAGGTCATACACCGGGAACAGCGACGTGCCGATGAAGGTGATCCAATCCATATGGCGTTTGATCGCATAGAGGCTCGGCAGAATGACATAACTCCAGCAGAGCGTATTCAGCACGAGAACGACGGTAAGCGCGTCGAACAAGTAACGCAGGCCGCGGTAGAGCGTTCGTTTATTGAAGAGAAGGCATATAATGGCGACGGGAAGCAGCAGCGCTTGAATATTCCAGATGAAGTCCGCCGCATTCGGCGAAGGCGGCACATGGCCAAGGAGGAGATAACAGCCATACCAAACCGCGGAGGCCGCCCCATACAGCAGGCAGAACCAGGACAGCAGCCGCCAGAAGAGGCCGTACGCACCCGGGAGCATTGATGCTGCCCTGCGGAGCACGTATACGGAATATAACGGAGGAACCACATTCATGAGGGCGATGAAGCCGATGAAACTTTCCCCTTGCATGGGCATTATGAATTGCAGGCCTATGTAGAGAACCATGGACAGAAGCAGCAGGAGCCGTGTAGAAGTCATATGGTGTTGCACGCGTCTCCCTCCAACTCGCTAAGATGTCATAATCAATCAAGCCTGTCCTATTGAAGAGCTAACACTTCTTGTCATTGTAAGTGCATTCAGGGCCATTATAACGTCCATGCCAAAAGTCTGTCTAGTCGTTCCTGACGCTAGGAGAAGTGATAGTGTTCAGCAGCCGCCTGATTGCGCTATTCCCAATTTGTGCATTGCCCTTTCGACGGGTTACAATAGCACAAAGGAATGGCCGCCAAGAGCAGAAGGAGGAGCGAATATGGCACATGTCCACAAGCTGCTGAGCGATCAGGATTTCACCGAAGCGATGGACAAGCAAGCGCGGCTTCGCGTATTTCGCGATGATCATGTCATCGATACGGACGGCGTTATCGTCCGCTTCGACGATCAGACCGTCGTTGTCCAGTCGTCTGTCAGCGACGTCGCCTATCATTCGCGCAAGGAGTGCGAGTTTTTCGAAATGAAGAGGCGGTAATGCTTCATCGTTTCTTGCCGTAAGGGGAGGAAAGCCGGCTGCTACTGGATGCAGGCCGGCTTTCTTCTCGTTTGGGCCACGGCTCGAACATTCCCGTTCCTCGCCCCCGTTGAACCTCAAGCCTGCATGGCCGTCCGGTTCCGCCCTTCCCGCTTCGCCTCATAGAGCAGCTTATCCGCTTGCGCGAACAACTCCGACTTGCTTAGTCCGGGCGAATAATCCTGCAGCCCCGCGCTGATCGTAGCGACGCGTCCGTTCATCTCCGGATGTTGGACCTGGCTGATCGCAAGTCGCATATCCTCCACCATCTGATACGTTTCCTCCAGCGATTTGCCTGTGAAGATAATCGCGAACTCCTCGCCTCCATAACGGGCAACGATGTCATTGACCGTTACAGCGTCATGGATCAGCTCGGCAACGCGGCGCAGAATGATATCTCCGATACTATGGCCATAGCTGTCATTAATGCTCTTGAAGTGATCGATATCGATAATCGCCAGCTGAATCGGCAACGGATACCGGGTAGCTTGGTCCACCAGATGGTCCAGATATTCTTGGAAGGTCCGATGATTATACAGCCCCGTAAGCGCATCCGTCTTCGACAGCTTATCGATGATCGTCTTCTCGATCCGCAGCTCCTGCTCCGTATCGATGGCCCTTCGCAGCGAGCTTAACACTTCAATCTCCCGTTGCATCACCGCATAGTAGATCGTGTAGCCTGCGCACAGGATACAGGCGTAAGAGATAAACTCGAATTCCAGAATGCGGTCCTTGAAATCCGGCATCCAAAAATAGATCGCCATGTACGCCACCAGGCTCAGGATGAAGCTCGCAACCAGCACGCGCATCCGGAAGAAGATCAAGGCGATTGCCATAGGCAGCAGCAGCGTGAGTTCAAGGCCGTCTACGGCGGGATGCGTCAGGATGAGCGTAAGGGATATCACGAATCCGCACAGCATAAGAAAATAAATCGAGAGGGTCTTATTCGCCCATTTTACGACCAAAAAGGTTATCGCAATGAATGAGAGCTGGATTGAGGTCGGAATGACGATGAAGTCGATCAGAAAATCCATCTGCAGCCCGTCGGACAGTTTGCGCGTGATTAACCAGGCCATCGTCTCTGCCGCAAGCGAGAACAGCACGACAATGCCATAGGAGATTAGAATGCGTCGTGACCAGTAGTTGAAATTATGCAGGGAAAGATCATGCACGCAGGGCAGCACCTCCTTCTATCGCCAACATTTGCGATTATGCGCTATCGTTAGCATGTCCTTTTCCTGGCATGGTTAAAAACCTTTTTCCTTCGGCTCGCATTCGCTATACAGCACAAAAAAGCAGGGGCAGCGGCTCGCTGCATTCCCTGCCTCGAACTTCAGACAGCGTCCCTACTCCCAAGGATACTTGGTTAGCAGGTAATCGGCAAATTTCTTGCTTTCTTCGCGGCGGTGCTTGCGCATCTGAGCCCGTTCGACAGCCGTTTCGTATAGCTTGTGCTCCTCTTCCGTCTCCGGTACAATATCGGGCACCACGATCGGCCGATTGTTCTCGTCGAGCGCCACGAACGTCAGGAAGGAGGTAGCCGCGATCTTCCGCTCGCCGCTTAACAGATCCTCGCGGATGACCTTGACGAAGATCTCCATCGAGCTTCGTCCCGTATAGGTGACGAACGATTCCAACGACACCGAATCCGTCGGGCGTATCGGCTGCAGGAAGTCGACGGAGTCCGTCGAGGCCGTAACCGCGGACGTACGGCACAGCTTGGAGGCGGATATGGAGGCGATATCGTCTATATAGGACATCAGCTTGCCGCCGAACAGCGTATTATGATTGTTCACATCGGTCGGGAATACCCGCGCTACCTTGAAGCATCTTGTCTCTCGAACAAATTTCTTCTCCATCCTAGCCACCGCTTTCTACCGAATCATGGTTATCGCTATGCATTGTACCCTGCCTGGAAAACCGCTATGCGTTTCTCTTCCATCCTACCTTTTTACCATAAACATGAAACAAGTTGAATAGTTTGATTTAAAACAAAAAACCGTCAAAGGCTCGGGCAGCCTTCGGCGGTTCTTCTCAACTTCCGTTCCCTAACCGCTCTCAAGCAGCTTCAATACGGTCTCTTCGACCAACCGTTCATGGACGGCGGCATTATAATTGATATGCTCCTGGTAACGAACGAACAGGCAGTGCTGCTTGGCACGGCCTCGTTTCTTCGCGCGCCACTGTTCCTCCAGCTGCTGGCAATAGGCCTCGGATTCGAGCTCGTCCACGAAGAACATGACGTTATCGCAGCCCAGCTTGGCAATATCGTCGAGATTGTCGGTGTCCATGAATTTAAGCTCCCGCACCTTGGGCGGCGGCGTCACCTGCAGGTCATCATAGAACAGATCCTTCATCTTCTGCATCTGCGTGCCGTAGACCCGGTACCCCTCGCCTTGCGCGATAACCAGCAGCAGCGGGTCGTTGCCGATCCGCCTGCGCACATGGCAGCGCGCATTCTCCACCTTCTGATCATAGTAGCTCAGCCAGCGCTCCGCAACGGTGCCAAGTCCCAGCAGGTCGCTGATATTCTGCAGCCGCTCCTTCCAGGAGATCCGCTTCCAGTGGAGCTCAACCGTCGGCGCGATGGCAGACAGCGCCTCGAAGATCGCGGCAGGCACCGGTCCGGTCAGAATGAGGTCCGGTTGTGCGGCCGCGATCGCCTCCAGCTTCTCGGCGAGTCCGATCCCTTCCCGAAGCTCCTCCGCCCACTTGCGCTTAACCCCGAATACAGGGGTGAGTCCGAGCGCGGCAAGATCGCCTTCGAAGACTGCGCTCAGCGTAGCTACGCGGCATGCGGCCAGCTGCGCATACTCGGTGGGACTAAGCCCGAGATGTTTCTTGAACAGGCGGCTGAAATAAAATTCGTCGACATACCCGACCGAGTGGGCGACATCCATGACGGTATCATGCGCCCCTGCCAGCAGACGCAGCGAGGCGTCCAGCCTAACCTTGGTCAAATACTTGTGCGGGCTAAGCCCCGTATAGCGCCGGAACGATTGATAGAACCGGCTGGCGCTGGAACCCGACTGTGCGGCGAGCTGCTCCACGTCGATCGGCTTATGGAACTGCTCGACCATATATTTGCGCGTCTGCTCCACATACTCATACACATCCTCTTCCGGTTCTTTCCGGTTGCGGACGCTCGTTAGCAGGGCAGAGGCGATTGCGTACAAATGAGACTGAAGCTGGTAATAGAGCGGCTCATCCCGGCTGCCGCCGTCGCTTAAGAAGTCTTGAATCCAACTGCGGATCTGCGGCATGCGGAAGATATAGAGCTTCTGAATGCCGCCTTTGCCGAGCACCGGCTCCGCCCCTTCCCCTACATCCTGCCAATTGCGACGGAACCGGATGAACACCACATGGGACTCATGCTTCGCCGTACTCTCCATGGTGCATTCCGTGCCGTAAGGAAGCAGGACCAGCTCTCCGCTGAGCAGCTTGCCCGAGCGGCGCTTACCGCCAATCTTGGCCGTAATGGCGATTCCTTCCTTCATCGCATAGACGAAAGCGTCCTCATGGCTAGTCTGCACCTGCACCTTAGAGCCGCCTTCGATCCGAAGCTCTTCCGCACCGCTGTAGTTTAAGGATAAACGACGCAAATCTAGCTGTGACATCCTCTTCACTCCCGCGTGTGTGATAGCATCATTTTAAATGAGAATAATTATCATTGTCAAATTCAGATCGAACCACGACTTTAGCCCCACGCTTGCGTCACCGCACGCAAGGTGAAACGGCTAACGCCGTCTTTGATGGCGTAGGCGCGTTTCATTCCGGAGAAATAGAAGATGATTTATAAACGTATAACTTATAAATGCTTATATTTGCAAAAGACCGTCAACCCGAACAGGTTGGCGGTCTTCCTTTAGCACTTCTTTTATTTCACGCCGGCTTCGACGTCAGTAACCATTTGCATGACCGACTGCAGACCGCCGCCGGATAGGTACCAATAGTTCGGATCCAGGTACTTGATTGCGCCGTTCTTATAAGCGTTCGTGTTCTTCACCAGATCGTTCTCGATGACTTCCTGGCCTTTGGATCCGCCTTCGCTCTCAACGACGGCGTCACGGTCGATAACGAACAGATAGTCCGGGTTCGTCTGTGCGATATACTCGCTCGTTACGCTTTGGCCGTGCGTGGAGGATTCGATCTTGTCATCCGCCGGAGCGACGCCCAGGACGTCATGAATGATGCCGAAACGGGAACCTTTGCCGTACGCGCTCAGTTTGCCGCCTGTCGTCAGGACGATCAGACCTTTCTTGCCGCTTGCGGCCGCCGCTTCGTTAACCGATTTGATCTTGTCGTTGATTGCCGCAAGCTCGGTTGCCATCTCCGCTTCCTTGCCGAAGACTTGACCGATGACGTTCATGTTCTCCGTGAAGGATTCCAGGTAACGAGCCGTGTCGACGCCGAGGTAGATCGTTGGCGCGATTTTGTTCAGTTCTTCATACGCTTCCGACGCACGGCCGGAGATGAAGATGACTTCCGGCTGCAGCGCAGCCAGCTTCTCGAAGTCCGGCTCGAACAGCGTTCCCGCGTTCTCCACCGTGTCTACGTTGTATTTGGCTTCCAGATACGACGGCAGGCTATCCTTCGGCACAGCCGTCACCGGAATGCCCAGCTTATCGAGCGTATCGAGTACGCCGTTATCGAATACGACGACTTTCGATGGGTTTACTTTAACCGTCGCTTCGCCAAGCTGGTGCTTGATCGTTACTTCCGTCGGCGCTTCTTCCGCAGGCTCGGCTGCTTCCTCGGTCGTCCCCGCGTTCCCTGCTGCCGTCGTCTGCTCAGCCGTATTGCCTTCGGCTGTATTCGTATTGTTGCTTGCGCTATTGCCGCATGCTGCCAGGACAAACATGAGCACGAATGTTAAAACTGCCAATAGTGCCTTCTTCTTCACTTTGTTCTACCCCTTTGTTCAATGAATTGGCTTACTTCTATGGTTTCATCGCCCTTGAATCAGGCGGACCGGACGGGCCCTGTCCGGACCAGCCGACTTTAGGCGAAGTAAACGCCTATGCGGTGACCGTTAATGGTCTCGATCGGAATATTCATATCGTAGACCTCCTGCAGTACGGCCGTGTCGATAATCTCGTCGGTCTCCCCTTCGCGGACGACCCGGCCATCCTTCAAAGCGACGATGTAGTCGGAATAGCAGGAGGCGAAATTAATATCGTGGATAACGAGAATGACGGTCTTGCCCATCTCGTCGACCAGCCTTCGAAGCACCTTCATAATCTGGACGGAATGCTTCATATCCAGGTTGTTGAGCGGTTCGTCGAGCAAGATGTATTCGGTGTTCTGCGCGATGACCATGGCGATGAATGCCCGCTGGTTCTGGCCACCGCTCAGTTGATCGAGATACTTATCCTGCATGCTCGTCAGATCCATGTAGGCAATCGCTTCATCCACATACCGCCAATCCTCCTTCGACAGCCTTCCCTGCGAGTAGGGAAACCGGCCGAAGCTGACCAGCTCCCTGACCGTAAGCCGGACATTGATATGATTGGACTGCTTCAGAATCGAGATTTTCTTCGCAAGCTCGGTACTGTTCGCGTTCGAGACTTCCTGCCCGTCGATCAGCACCTCGCCGCTGTCCTTCGTCAGCAGCCGGCTGATGATGGACAAGAGCGTGCTTTTGCCAGCGCCGTTCGGACCGATGAACGAGGTGATCGCCCCTCGTTTGATTTCCACTGAGACGTTGTCGATGACATTCTTATCTCCGTACCGCTTGGATACGCCTTTGACTACGACCACGACCGATTCTCCTTTAAGACAAGATAGATGAAGTAAATGCCGCCGATGAAATTGATGATGACGGCCAATGTTGTCGAGAACGTGAACACCCGTTCGACGATCAGCTGCCCGCCGATCAGCGTTACGATGCTGATCAGGATCGAACTTGGAATAAGGACGCTATGGCGGTAAGTCCGCATGAGCGGGTACGTAATATTCACGACCAGGAGGCCGAGGAAGGTAATCGGCCCGACCAGCGCGGTCGAGATCGCCACCAGCACGGAGACGACGAGCAGCAGCCGTTTGACCACCGCGTCATAAGGCAGCCCCAGGTTCACCGCATGATCCTTGCCGAGCGCAAGGACGTCCAGATATTTGGCATAACGAAGGAAATACGCGACGGCGCAAGCAGCGACCACAATCGAGATAACCAACAAGTCCGTGTTCACGTTATTGAAGCTGGCGAACATCTTGTTCTGCAGCACGAGAAACTCATTCGGATCGATCAGCATCTGCATGAAGGAAGCGATGTTCGAGAAGAACGTCCCGAAGATGATCCCGACGAGCAGCAGGAAGTAGATCCCCCTGCCTTCCCGCTTGAAGAGCATCTTGTACAGCAGTCCCGCGAACAGCACCATCATTCCGACCGAGAGCAGGAAGTGTACGTTCTTGTCCATCATGACGAGCGTGGTCGAACCGAACAAATAGACGATGAACGTCTGAATCAGCATATAGAGCGAATCGAGGCCGATGATGCTCGGCGTCAGGATCTTGTTGTTGGTAATGGTCTGGAACACGACCGTCGAGAAGGCGATCGCACCGCCGGTCAGGATGATCGCGAGAATCTTCTTCGCCCGGCGCGGCAGGATGTAATCCCAGTTGCCGCCGGATTGAATCGTCATGAATACGATGACGAGCAGCACGCTGACGGCGGCCAGCAGCGCGATTTTGGACTTATAACCCATATGCCTTTCTCCTCATAAGCAAGTAAAGGAAGATGCCGCTTCCGAGGACACCAACCGTAAGACCGATCGAAATTTCGTACGGATAGAGCACGACACGGCCAACAATGTCGCAGAACAGCAGGAAGACCGCGCCGAGCAGAGCCGTATGGGTCAAATTTTTCTTCAGATGATCGCCCTGATAGATCGTGACGATATTCGGAATGATGAGGCCCAGGAACGGAATGGTGCCGACCGTCAGAATGACGACCGCGCATACCAGCGAGACGATCACTAGTCCGATGTTGACCACCCGCTTGTAATTCAGGCCCAGGTTCAGCGAGAAGTCCTCGCCCATGCCCGCCACCGTAAACTTATTGGCAAAGATATAAGCCAGAATGATGAGCGGCACGCTCAGATAGAGCAGTTCGTAGCGTCCCTTGAGCACCATGGAGAAATCACCGTGCAGCCAGGAGCCGAGCGTCTGGAGCAGATCGTGCTTATAGGCGAAGAACGTCGTGACCGACCCGATCACCCCGCCGTACATCATGCCGACCAACGGGATGAAGACGCTGTCCTTGTATTTGACGCGGTCCAGGATTTTCATGAATACGAATGTGCCGGCCAACGCGAACAGAAACGCGAACGACATCTTCTGCAGCGGCGTGGCTGCCGGCAGCAGCAGAATTCCGACCAGCAAGCCCAAGCTTGCGGAGTCCATCGTCCCTGCCGTCGATGGCGAGACGAATTTATTGCGGCTAAGCTGCTGCATGATGAGACCGATGATACTCATGCTGACGCCGGCAATTAGGATGGCGATCAGACGCGGAATCCGGCTGATCAGTATCACTTGCGTCTGATCGTCCGTCAGGCGCAGCAGGTCTAGCGGACTGACATCGTGGACACCGATGAATATGGAGCAAACCGACAGCACGATAAGCGCTGCCCACAAATAACGTGTACGCATGAGCTCGTTCCTTTTCCTGATGATTCAATTGATAACTATTATCATTATCATTTAGTCTATTGATTTTCGACCGATCTTGAATGGACTTTCCGTTAGAAGGCATGGATATTCCGGTTCAGGCAAGGATGGATTTGGAAATTAGTCACTTGACACGCGTACGTACGTTCGATAAAATGTGCGCATAACCCTAATTGCGAACGGAAGCACCGGCGCATAGAGGCTGTCATCAGCCTTTATTGCGACCGGTGCTTTTTTGCGTTCGCTTGCGGGCTCGAGGAGGAGTTACCTATGAAGCGATTGATGTACTGGGGAGTGCTGCTGTGCTTGCTGGTTGCCGCATTCCAGCCGATGTCGACGGCCGCTGCGCTGTCCATGACGAACACGGCCAAGACCTCGCTCGATAAGACTGCGGCGGCTGCCAGCCCTACCATCAGCCAGAAGCTGAAGAATGGCTGGAATGAGCTCTCCGCCCTACAGGTGAAGGACGGGCAGATTGAGGCTAGCGTAGATTCACAGCATTATCGTAACGCCGAGGCGCTGTCAGCCGCGAAGAAGCAGATCAAGCTGATCGACGCGGCCAAGATCGCGCAGCTGACCGCACAAGTGGATACGGCGAAGAAGAAGTACGAGCCGCTCTTTAATTCGTACAGCGCGCTTACGCAACAGGTTAATTTGGCCCGCCAGCTGGGGAGCAAGGAGCTCACGGCCATTCTTCGGGCACAGCAGGATGCGATGAAGGCCGCCGTGGCCCTTGCCCGGGCGGATATCCGCAATAAGCAGGCGGCCCTGACCGCAGCCAAGGAGAGTCTGGCGAAGAAGACGAAGACGATCCGCACGACATTGGAAGCGATCGAGCCGCTCGAGACGAAGATTAAAGCCGTCAAGAGTACGATGAAGGTACCGAAGAAGAACCTGACGACGTCATGGAGCAATTTTACGAGCGCCGCTCGCAAGACCGACGCGGCCAGCACCCTCGCTGCGCTCACCTTATGCATCTCCCTCTCCGGCCAGATCAACGCGAGCAAGCAGCAGATTCTTGGTTACGAGCAGCAGATCGCCCAGGTCATAACCCGCGCGAACGCTCAGATTAAGGCGGCCTGACGCCTGGATTTGGCGCTTGCTCTTTCGTATGCGCGGCAGTAGAATAGAATGTCTGTATCTACACTTACATCTTAGGAGACGCTGCCGTGAAACATCCCGCACCACCGATTGCGCCGATCATCCCGCTTCTCGTCGGCATGGTCGCCATCTCATTCGCGCCGATTCTCGTCCGCTATTCGGACGCGCCGGTATCCGTCCAAGGCATGTACCGCATGCTGCTGACCTTCCTGCTCATGCTTCCGTTCGGAAGCAAGCACTTTCCCGCGATTCGACGTATCTCCGGCAAGGACTGGATGCTCTTGTTCTTCGCCGGATTCTTCCTAGCGCTTCACTTCTTGCTCTGGATGGCTTCCTTAACCTACACCTCCATTGCAAGCTCGACGATTCTGCTGTCGCTGGAGCCGGTGCTCGTCATGATCGGCACCTTCTTCCTCTTCAAGGATAGAGCGAGCCGTCTGGCTATCTTCGGGATGATTATCGCCCTGGCCGGCGCGATCTGCGTCGGGTCCGGCGACATGAGCGTCTCGCGCGAAGCGGTATTCGGCGACCTACTGTCTTTCTTAGGGACCGTCGCCGTTGCGATCAACATGCTCATCGCCAAGCAGATCATGACGCGCGTGCCTTCCTATCTATACAGCTTGATCGTGTTCTTCGTCACCTTTGTCTGCTTCGCCGGCTACAACATCGCCATGGGAATCGAGATGTTCGATTATCCATCGCGCGAATGGATCGTGTTCCTGCTGCTGGCGATCATTCCTACCGTGTTCGGTCATCTGATCTTCAATTGGCTGATGCCGTATGTAAAAGCGACCACGATCTCGATGTCCGTACTTGCCGAACCGGTCGGAGCGAGCATACTCGGCATGATGCTCTTCAAAGAAATGGTGACGCACACGCAGCTCATCGGCGGCGCCTTCATTATTGCCGGTCTGTATATTTATTTGAAGGGGGAGCAGCAGCCGAAGAACGAGAAGATAACTGGCGCGATTAACAAGGAGCAGGCGGGCTAGAATCATTTCAGGTTGATTTAAGTTTCGCTCTCTATACTTCTCCTTACACCCCCCTTGTTATATAGGAACGAGTTTAGGCCCGCAATCGCTTCTGCGATTGCGGGCCCCTTTTTTGCCGTTCACTGCGAACGTTTTATTTTATCCGCCTGGCTCTCGAGCAGCACGCGCCTTACATCATCGGCCGGCATTGGCTTAAAGAAATAGAAGCCCTGGATCAGTTCACAACCGCTCTCGTTCAGGAACTGCGCTTGCTCCGGCGTCTCCACGCCTTCGGCGACCATTTGCAGCTGGAACGATTTGGCCATCAGAATAATGGCGCGAATCATGGCTCTGTCCCGTTCATCTGTCTGGATGCCGCGGACGAAGAATTGGTCCAGCTTGATCTTCGTCACAGGGAATCGCTTCAAGTAACTAAGGGAAGAGTAATGGGTGCCGAAGTCGTCGATCGATATGGCAATCCCTAGCTCACGCAGCTTGCCCAGCGTCTCGAGCTGCTCGTCCTTCATCGCCATGTTCTCCGTAATCTCAAGTTCCAGGTCGGATGGACTGAGCCCCGTTTCCTCGAGTACCGCATGCACCTTATCGACGATATCTTTCTCCATCAGCTGCTTCACCGACAGATTGACCGAGATTTGCAGCGGAATGCCATATTCCTGCTGCAGCTTCTTCGTATACTGGCAAGCTTCCCGCAGCACCCATTCGCCGATCGGCACGATTAAGTTGAGCTCTTCGGCCAGCGGGATGAATTGTGCCGGCGAGATAAATCCCCGCTTCGTATGATTCCAGCGGAGCAGCGCCTCGATCCCGAAGATACGTCCCTGCGTACAATCCACCTGCGGCTGATAATAAACCTCCAGTTCCCCGCGCAGCATCGCCTCCCGAAGATGATTGCCCATCTCCAGCTTCTGCATCGATTCGGTCTCCATATACGGCTCGAAGAACCGATAACTCCCGCCGCCGTCCCGCTTTGCCTGATACATCGCGATATCGGCTTTCATCAGCAGCGTGCCTTGGTTAATCCCATCCTCCGGATAGCAGGAGATACCAATGCTCGGTGA
Source organism: Paenibacillus phyllosphaerae (assembly GCF_014192105.1). Taxonomy (GTDB): domain Bacteria; phylum Bacillota; class Bacilli; order Paenibacillales; family Paenibacillaceae; genus Paenibacillus_Z; species Paenibacillus_Z phyllosphaerae. The sequence continues at coordinate 180,284 of NZ_JACHXK010000011.1, forward strand.
CATGTAGATGGCTTTTCCTTCCACGTCGAATGGCTCGACGAAGGCGTCCAGAATGCGTTCAGCAGCCGACCGAATACGAGGCAAACCGCATTCATCGATGGAACCCGCCAGCAAGAGCGCGAATTCATCGCCGCCGAAGCGCGCGAATTCCTGCATATCGATATGGAGCCGTTTGATTCGATGCGCTACTTCGACTAACATCTGATCACCTTGCTGATGGCCGTAATTGTCGTTGATCATTTTGAACCGGTCCAGATCGAAGAACAATACCGCCGCCGCAAAACCTTCCGGCTTGCCGCTCAGCAACCTCTCTACCCCGTTCTGAAAAGAAGCCCTGTTCGAGATGTCCGTCAGCGAGTCATGATAGGCCATATGGCTAAGCTGTATCTCGGAATCGCGCAGCGCGCCCGCATATTGATCGAGCAGTGCATACTGTTCCCGCAACTCCTGCTCGCCGGCGGCGAGATTATCATTGATCGCAGCCAGCTCATCGTTGGAATCGCGAAGTTCTTTCGTTCGCCGGTCGACCAAGAGCCGAAGCGTATCGCGCTGGCGGCGAATCCCCATATAAATTAGCGCAAGCAGCAATAGAGCCAGGAAACTCATCGCTCGGACGATGTTGGTCTGCGTGTAGACCTCCTTCAAGCTGGCCTTGGATGGAACGGCCCCCATCTCCCACGTCGTCTGAGGGAAATGAACCTTATGCGCAAAATGCTTGCCCGTGAATATCGCGTTATCGCCATAGAACGCCGGCTCCTCGCCCGCACGAATGGCAATCTCGCTGCCTGCGGCTCCTTTATCGGATATCCGTGTTTGGGCGAGCAGCGTATCCAGATCAATCGCCACCGATACCAGTCCCCAAAAATGACGTTCCTGGTAAATCGACTTCCGGGCCAGAATCGCCATATTCCCCTGAAGAAGTTTCATGGGACCGTACACATGCATTTTAGGATCCGCGATATCAAGCGCAATTTGTTTCTTCACACTCGGCCTTGGATCCTGAAGGAAGTTCCAGCCTAAGATCGAATCATTGCCTTCCTCCGGATACACATACGCCACGATTCCGTCCGGGGCGATGATGAAATTGTAGGCAATACTGCCGGTTGAATGGTACAGTGTCCGTAGGAAGGCATTCGTCAGCAGCGCGAACTCGTCCTTGGTCTGCCCTTGATCGAAGGAGCTGACATAGGCATCCAAGCTCGCCATCAGCCCGAAATTCCGGTCCGCGACCGCCTGCAGCGTCATCGACCAGGAGGCCAGCTGGATTTGCGTCTCGCTGTCCACGGCGTCCAGCAGTGAGCGCTCATACTTTCGAATCGCCCATTCTCCTAGCGTAAGCAACGAGGCGAACAGGACGGCTGCCATAACCAGATGTATAGCCTTTTTCATTCTCTCACCACCTCCCTTGCGAAATTCTGACGTACATATCCGGACTTTCAGAAAAACCAATCCTTTTGCGGAATGCTGCGTGTCTATCCTCGACACGCAAACCAATCTCTTTGCGGAATGCTGCGTGTCCGTCCTCGACACGCAAACCAATCCTTTTGCGGAATGCTGCGTGTCCTTCTTCGACACGCAAACCAATCTCTTTGCGGAATGCTGCGTGTCCTTCTTCGACACGCAAACCAATCTCTTTGCGGAATGCTGCGTGTCCGTCCTCGACACGCAAACCAATCTCTTTGCGGAATGCTGCGTGTCTATCCTCGACACGCAAACCAATCCGCAAGACGTATACATATATTCGTCATTTCAAACGGAATAGTGAAGAGAACCACCCATTAGGAACGAAAGGCAGATTTAGGCTTTGCTTGCAGGGGTGACCTTGCCGCTAACCTGCGCTTAGGCAGCTGCATATATATAGAATGTCATTCATCCGATTCTAAGGAGCTGCTTGCATGGCCAATCCGGTATGGGGCGTGGATTCCGCGGCGCCCGCCAATTTGCAATTGCTGAACTGCGTCAAGAACGCATACGGCAACCCGAAAGTATGGGGGAGATATATTAAGACCGTCCCCGGCGCGGCGGACGGATTAACCGCGCAGGAAGTTACCTTTTTGCGCAATAACGGGATCAAAATCTTGCCGATCTACAGCGATTTCCGCGAAGCGGTCGGCTACCAGAACGGCCAGACTGTCGCCCGCAACGCCATCTTCCATGCAGGACGGTTGGGCATCCCCCGCAATGTCGCCGTCTTCGCCAACGTCGAACGGTTCTTCCGCGTCGATGCGGCCTGGATTCGCGGCTGGGTCAACACCTTCTATAACAGCGACTTCAAGCCAGGCATCTACAACGACCCGACCGAAGGCGGATTCAGCAGCGCCTATTGTGCCGCCGCGGCCGAAGACGAGAAGGTAAGCGCACACACGATTCTGTGGAGCGCCGAGCCTGAACCCGGCGTGAGCAAAGAACGGGAAGCTCCCGCCTATAACCCGATTAAGCCGCCGTGCGAAGCGCACGTTTGGGGCTGGCAATATGGAAGGGATGCGGAGGACTGCTCGATCGATACGAATTTGTTCTCCCCGCTGCTACTCCCGCATTTATGGGGATAAACCTCTCATCGCATTAACAAATTTTCATTCCCCTCATCACACTCACCTTACATTTGTGCGTCATCGAAATAATCCAGTAAATTCCTCATGCTTGGTTCCAAGACACCGAATCCGGTGTCTTTCTTCCTAATAACGCGCTATTAATTCCATTAATTATTTCATTCCTATTCCGACTTACATTTACTACCAACGTTTACCCGATTTATACAAATAACTAAAAAGTTTAGTATATCAATTCTTACTATTCTGTTTTATGATGACTATGTAAATATAGATAACATGAAGGGTAGGTATTCGTGCATGCAACAACCTATTAAGAAGCGTGTCAGCAAGATTCTGGCGTCATCCTTGACGTTCAGCTTGCTCGCGCTGCCTTTCAGCGGCGGCTTGGCAACAGCTGCGGACGCAAGCTCGACGCTGAAACTGCGGATTATGGAAACGACGGACATCCACACCAACATCATGAACTATGATTACTACAAGGATGCAACTTCCGACACCGTCGGCCTCATCCGCACATCCAGCCTGGTCAAAGCCGCTCGCGCGGAAGTGAGCAACACGTTCCTCGTCGACAACGGCGACTTGATCCAAGGCACCCCGCTTGGTACATACAAAGCTACCGTAGCGCCGCTTAAGGAAGGCGAGGTTCATACCGTTTATCAAGCGATGAACCAAATGGGCTATGACGTAGCGACTTTCGGTAACCACGAGTTCAACTACGGCCTTGATTACTTGAGCAATGCGATCAAAGGCGCGAACTTCCCTTACGTCAATGCCAATGTCTATGTCGATGACAAGGACAACAACCCGGACAATGACGTGAACCAATTTGAGCCGTACAAGATCATCGAGAAGACGTTCAAGGATGAAGCAGGCAATGAGCAGAAGGTTAAGATCGGCGTGCTCGGCCTGGTGACGCCGCAGATCACGACGTGGGACAAGACGTGGCTCGAAGGCGAAGTTATCGCCAAAGATATCGTCGCGACCGCCGAGAAATTCATTCCGAAGCTGAAAGAAGCAGGCGCGGACATCATTATCGCGATGACCCACTCCGGCTTTAGCGGCTCTGCGCAAGCGAACACCGGCGCGGAAGATGCGATCTACCCGCTCAGTAAAGTCGAAGGCATCGATGCGATCACCTTCTCTCACACGCACAAAGTTTTCCCTGCCGCAGACGTGAAGTCGCTGGACGCTCTATTCAAGGATGCTTCCGGCAATCCGCTGCCTGGCGTTGATAATACGAACGGCACCATCAACGGCGTACCTGCCGTACAAGCCGGTTACGGCGGCAACAACCTCGGCCTCATCGATCTGACGCTCGAGAAAGCAGACGGCAAATGGACAGTGGCTACCTCCAAGTCTTCCACTCGCGCCATCTACGACAGCGTGGCGAAGAAACCGACTGTCGAAGCCGACCAAGCGATCGTCGACGCGGTCAAAGCCGACCACGAAGCAACGATCAAATACGCGAACAGCCCGATCGGCACAACGACAGCGCCGATTCACAGCTACTTCGCGCTCGTACAGGACGACCCTTCGATCCAGATCGTGACGAATGCGCAGCGAGCGTACGTCGAAGATTATGTCGCGAAGAATCTTCCGCAATATAAAGATACGCCGATCCTCTCCGTAGGCGCGCCATTCAAAGCCGGCCGCAACGGCGTGGAAGAGTTCACCGAGATCAAAGCCGGCCCGCTCGCGATCAAGAGCGCAGGCGACCTGTACCTGTACGACAACACGCTGAAGGCGATTCTCGTCAAAGGCTCCGTCGTGAAGGAATGGCTCGAGATGACGGCAGGCAAGTTCAATCAGATCGATCCGAACAAGACGGAAGAGCAGGCGCTCCTTAACCCGCAATTCCAGGTCTACAACTTCGACGTAATCGACGGCGTGACGTACCAAGTCGATGTGACGAAGCCGGCGAAATACAATGTGGACGGCACGGTAGCGAATGCAAGCGCAAGCCGGATCGTGAACCTGAAGTACAACGGCAAAACCCTTGACCCGAATCAGGAATTCATCGTCGTCACGAACAACTACCGCGCGGGCGGCGGCGGTAACTTCCCAGGGGTGAAAGGCAGCAAATATCTGATCGACTCCCCGGATGAGAACCGTCAAATCCTGATGGACTACATCACGAAGCAGAAGGAAATCAACCCGACGGCGGACAACAACTGGTCCATCGCGCCGATCTTCGGCGATGTGAATGTGACCTTCACGTCCTCCCCGAAAGGCGCGGACTACGCGAAAGCTTCATCCAACATTGCGTATACCGGCAAGACGGATGAGAAAGGCTTCGGCATTTTCAACATCGACCTGAGCAAGACGTTCTCCGACGTGCCGACAACGCATTGGGCATTCGAATCCGTGAACGCGCTGGCAGCGAAGCAGATCGTAACGGGTAAGACCGACACGACGTTCGATCCGAGCGCTTCGGTTACGCGTGCGGAATTCGCTACCATGCTGGCGAAGGCGCTGAACCTGACGGCAACCGGCAAATCGACGTTCAAGGACGTACCGGCTAGCGCTTGGTATGCAACCTATGTAACGGCAGCTGCTGAGAACGGCCTTGTCAGCGGCGTAAGCAAGACGGCTTTTGCGCCGACGCAGACGATTACCCGCGAGCAGATGGCGGTTATGGCCGGCAACGCGCTGAGCCTGCAAGCGAAACAGAAACTGACAGCTGACCAAGCAGCCTCCTTCTCGGACAACGCGGCGATCAGCAAATGGGCGCAAGCAGCGGTTGATGTGGTCGTAGACCGCGGCGTGATGAACGGCGCCGGCGGTGCATTCAAGCCGAAAGCTTCGACGACGCGCGCGGAAGCGGCGAAAGTCGTGAACACGCTCATCACCGATATCTCCGTTCAGATTCTGGGCATCAATGATTTCCATGGCCAGCTGGACTACAAGAAAGACGTGAAGGACGCAACAGGCAAAGTCGTCTCCACAGTAGGCGGCGCGGAATATTTGGCAACGTACCTGAAACAACGTGAAGCAACGAACCCGAACACCTTGCTCGTTCATGCGGGCGACGCGGTTGGCGCGAGCGCTCCCGTCTCCGCCCTGCTGCGGGACGAGCCGACGATCGACTTCCTGAATCGTCTAGGCTTTGACGTTGGCACGATCGGCAACCATGAATTCGACCGCGGCGCTGATGAGATGCTTCGTCTGATCAACGGCGGCAAGAACCCGGATACAGGCGCTGATTTCGAAGGCGCACAGTTCCCTTACGTCGCAGCTAACGTCGTTGACGAGAACGACAAACCGCTCCTTGACCCTTATGTGGTCAAAGAAGTCGGCGGCGTGAAGATCGGATTTATCGGCGTCGTCACGAACATTACGCCAACCATTGTTAAAGCAGAAGCCATTAAAGGCATCAAATTCCTGGATCAGAAAACCGTTGTCAACAAAGCGGTTGAAGAACTGAAAGCACAAGGCGTACGCTCGATCGTCGTACTCGCGCACGACCCGTTCACGATGGTGAATGGCGCGCCGACAGGCGAAGTGGTTGACCTGGCGAATGCGGTTGACGACGAAGTCGACGTCATCCTGGCCGGCCATGACCATGGCAAGCTGAATACGATCGTCGATGGCAAAATCGTCGTCGAAGCATTGTCCTACGGTACGGCATTCTCCGACCTGGATCTGGCGATTGACCGTGCAACGAAGAACATCATCGTCTCCAAGTCGAAAGCGGAAGTTGTCGACGTGAAGCGAGAAGGCGTAACGCCGGACGCCGAGATTGCCGAGATGATCAAGTCGTACCAAGATAAGAACGCGCCTGTAATGAACGCACCTGTCGGTACGACAACCGCGGCGATTACGCGTACGGTTACCGCCGCTGGCGAATCTGCATTGGGCAACCTGATCGCGGACGGCATGCGCGAAACGATGAAATCGGACTTCGCTTTCATGAACTCCGGCGGTATCCGTAACGACATGCCTGAAGGCAAAGTGACGTATGGCAGCATGTTCAGCATCCAGCCATTCGGCAACGTGCTGATCAAGCTGACGCTGACCGGCGCTCAGATGAAAGAGCTGATGAATCAACAATGGACCGCAACCGGCGCGAAGATCGGCCAAGTGTCCGGCTTCACGTACAGCTACGATTCGACGAAGCCGATCGGCGAGCGCATCGTATCCATTAAGAAAGCGGACGGCACGCCGTTGCAAGACGACGCTGCGTACACCATCGTCGTGAATGACTTCATGGCAACAGGCGGCGACGGCTACACGGTACTGACGAAAGGCACGAACCGCGAAGCCGGTCCAGTCGATCTCGACGCAACAATTGCTTATGTCAAAGCGAAATTCGGCGAAGGCGCGATTACAGCCGCAACCGAAGGCCGCATCACGAAAGTGAACTAATTCATTTCTTCCTATGAAGCATCAGCACGAATCCCCTTCGGCCATCCGGCTGAAGGGGATATTTTTCGTCCAACAAATCCCTTTCGTTGTGTCGCCCTGTCACATTCGCTTTTCGCGGTGAATATGCTATAATGGTTTTGTAAGCGCTTTACTTTTATCGTCTACCGATAGGTTTGCGGAGCTTTTCGGATTAGTGCGACTTTTGTGAACCTGTTGCCGCTACTTAAGAATGGTTCAAGAAACAGATGAATCAACGGGAGCAATAAGCCGAACAAGCGTAGATTTCATTGGATGTTTAGATGGCGTTCATGTTGGTTTAATAATTGGAGGCTATGATGAGGATAGTTAAACCACATGAAATCCGAACGCTTACGAACGCGATCGGCCAGTCACCGACGCCCGTTGCCCCGATCTCTCACACTCGATGCGTAATCAGACGCATACATAAACGTCAAAGTAGGTGCAATTACGATATGATCAATTCCAAGCGCATGTTTATGATTGCCGCGTTATCAGCAGCGATTTCGCTCGGCGGGCTGATGCCTGACCGTGCCAGCGCAAGCCCCCTTCCCGTCAAGGCGAAGGAAGCCGGTCTGCAATCCAGCGTGCCAAGCGAAGCGGAAGAAACGTTGTTCGTCCGCGTGCTCGGCGCCGATTCTGCGGAAGAAGTGAAGGATGCGCTCTATAACGGCAGCTCGCTCGCGGACATTGCCAGCAGCAACAGCGCAGATATCGATCAGCTGATTCAGCTGCAAGTCGCCCAGCTGGCGCTCCAATTGCAGGAGCGGCTGCAAGCGGGAAGCATCAGCCAAGCGCAATTCGAAGCGCAGCTCGCCGAGCTCCATGAGATCGTGGCAAGCAGCGTATTCGCGCAATACGCGTAATGATGGACTTATTCGAATAGGGGAAGAGCAGCGCCTTGGGGCGCTGCTCTTCTTTATTTTATCGCCAGGCATGCCGTTCACGTGAAAGCCGCGCGGCCGCCAGACCCGACAGCCATAACGCTAGCGAGCAAGCCACAAGCATAAAGGGCAAATCCCACCAGACATGCACTTTAATGATTCCTATATGCTTAAGGGTCAGGCTTACGCTCAAGACGAACGCCATGGCGAGAATGAATTTGATTTTCGGGTAAGTGTTCCGAAGCATAAGCACCAGAGTGAAGAACAGGCTGACCGACAAATAATAGACCGCGGCGAAGGCCGTCGTATCATGCGCCGGATCCGCGAACCATCCTACATGATAGCTGCGCGTCTGCAGAATCATGAATCCCAGGACTTGAAAGTTGCTCGTAATCGTGCCGATGATGAAAAAGAGCAGCACAGCCTTACGAAAGCCCTTGAGCGGATTCTTCAGCCATCGGCTCCAACATTTGGCGATCAGATAATAGGTGGGCAGGCCTAATGAGGTATAGCCGATATGCCACCAATTATGGCGGTAGATGCCGAGCTCGACGAATAGCCATTCGATGCCTGCGAACAAGAGTACGCACAGCGCGATTGTCCCCCAGCCTAGCCGATACATGGCGATCATGACGGCCGACACCGGCAGCGACAGGAAATTGGAGGCGATCGCCCCCAGATTGCTATCGAAATACGGCTGCTTCGGCATGATTTTGGGGTAATACTGATAGCTGCCTAATAAGATATAAATGATGAACTCGATCAAATAGCCGTAACCGACCATGATTAGGTACAGCACGAATACGTTCCAGTCTCTCAAGTGAAAGAACATCGTTGCTAAAGTGATTACGCTTACGAACGCTAACCCTAGATACCACCAGGAATTGTCATGCAATTGCAATTGGGATCACCCCGCCCCGCCTAAGTCTGCATCCATCAGTATGGGGCATCCCGCTGAAACTATTCGTGAATCTTCATTCATTGAGTAGCCATTCAGGTGCAGATCCCAATCGCTACGCAGTCAAACAAGCCTTGCATGTGCCATAAAACTCCACGCGCACAAAATCAACTTCGAATTGTTCGTCCGTCTTGATCATCGTATTGAGCTTCTCCGCCTCTTTCACATCGACATCATAAATTCCGCCGCACACTTTGCAATTGAAATGCGCATGCTCGTCCTCGGTCAATTCAAAATGGCTGGAGCGGTCGCCATACGTTAATTCATTTACGATCCCCTGATCCTTCAGAAGCTTAAGCGTGCTGTATACCGTCGTCTGGCTGACATAAGGAAACTTCTTGGCCATGAGCGAATAGACTTGCTCTGCGGTAGGATGTGACAATTGATAGAGCAGCGCAATAACCTCGACCCGTTGGGGAGTGAGACGAAGCCCCTTCGCTCTTAGCTGTTCGAGAACGGATTCCATGTCCTGATGCATGTTTATCGCCTCCCCTTTCCTATTATCATTTTATAGGATATACATGTATGAAATCAATATTAATTTATAATTATTATAAAAAAGTATTGACTATAATAACCCTCATCCCGTAAATTAAGTGCATGACAAGTGAAATTCATTCTCAGCAGGATGTACAACCCTGCTGCTTACTACGTAATCACGAGATGATGAGGAGAGGTATATATGACAAGACTGACAACCGGACAAGGCGTCCCGATCGGCGACAACCAGAACTCCAGAACAGCCGGCCAGCGCGGACCAACGCTGCTGGAAGATTATCAACTGCTCGAGAAGCTCGCGCATTTTGACCGGGAGCGTACTCCTGAGCGCGTCGTACATGCCCGTGGCGCCGGCGCGCATGGCGTATTCAAATTAACTACCAGCATGAAGCGCTACACCAAAGCTGCTTTCCTCCAGGAAGAGGGCACCGAGACGCCGGTATTCGTCCGTTTCTCGACCGTTATCCACGGCTTGCATTCGCCGGAGACGCTTCGCGACCCGCGCGGCTTTGCCATAAAATTTTATACAACGGAAGGCAACTACGATTTTGTCGGCAATAATCTGCCGGTCTTCTTTATCCGCGACGCGATGAAATTCCCGGACATGGTCCACTCCTTGAAGCCGGACCCGCGCAATAATCTGCAGACGGCCGACCGTTATTGGGACTTCATGTCGCTGACGCCGGAATCGACGAACATGCTCGTGCATCTGTTCTCGGACGAAGGCATCCCGGCGAACTACCGCGAGATGCGCGGATCAGGCGTTCATGCGTTCAAATGGATCAACGCGCACGGCAACACGGTCTACACGAAGATGCGCTGGGTGCCCAAGCAAGGCGTCAGAAATCTGTCCGGTGACGAAGCGTCGGCGATTCAGGCGCACGACTTCAACCATGCGAGCCGTGACCTCTACGAAGCGATCGAGCGCGGCGACTATCCGGAGTGGGATCTGTACGTGCAAGTTCTCGATCCGGCTGACATGGATAACTTCGATTTTGACCCGCTTGACCCGACGAAAGATTGGTTCGAGGATGTCATCCCGTATCAGCTGGTCGGCACGATGACGCTGAACCGCAACCCTGAGAACGTATTCGCTGAGACGGAACAAGTCGGCTTCAACCCGGGCGTTGTCGTACCGGGCATCGAACCTTCGGAAGACAAGCTGCTTCAAGGCCGCCTCTTCTCCTACTCGGATACGCAGCGTTACCGGATCGGTACGAACTACCTGCAGCTGCCAATCAACTGCCCGTTCGCACAGGTTGCCAACAACCAGCGCGACGGCGCGATGGCATTCAAGCAGCAGTCGCATCACATTAATTATGAACCGAACCGTTATCAGGATACGCCGAAGCAAGATCCGGCGTACCAAGAAGCGCCTACCCCGCTTCAAGGGCAGGCAGGCCGCCAGAAGATCGCCAAGACGAACGATTTTGGCCAAGCCGGCGAAGTATTCAACCGTTACTCCGATTCCGAGAAGGAAGCGCTCATCCGCAACTTGGCGGGTGATCTGTCCTCGGTGGCTGAACGCACGAAGCTATTGGCCATCTGCAATTTCTTCCGCGCTGACGCCGTGCTTGGCCAGAAGCTGGCAGACGCGCTGGGTATGGATATCTCGGCTTATACGAAACACCTTGTCTAACCTTATTTGCCGTCATAACGTCTTATGTACGATTAGATTCATCGACTAAAAACTTAACTCGACCCTTCAAACCAAAAGAGGCTTCCTGCTCGTCACCGCGATGACGAGCGGAAGCCTCTTTTGGTCGGTTAGTCTACACTACGATACGAACAGCGGTGCAATGAAGGTCTGCGTATATTGCTTGGCAATCTCTTCGGCGGTATAGCCTTTCTCATCCCAGTAGAAGAGCAGCTCTGGAGTAATGGAGGCCGTAATTAGGCTTGCCGCGAACGGCGGGTCAAGCGCAATGAGCTCACCGCGGCCACTGGCCTCCTCGAGCAGCTGCAGGATGTTCGAATAGAGAAACTTGAAGGGCGGCGCTTCGAATACATTCTCCCGCACATCCTTCAGCTTGCAGGAGCGGAACACTTCCTTCATCCATTCGATATCCCGGTGGGCAAAGAGAATCTGCCTCGTCATGAACCGAGATAACCGTTCTCGGACAGGCAGATCGCTACTCTCCTCCAAGTCCTGCTTCATCTCCGCCATCAGTTGATCGAACTTCGCCTTCATCAGCGCCATGCACAGGTTACCTTTGTTCGGGTAACGCCGGTATAGCGTAGCTTGCCCGACCCCAGCCGCTTTGGCAACCTGATGCATGCTGACTGCCTCCACGCCGAGCTCGGAAAACAATGCCTGGGCCTGCTTGAGAATCTCGGCGCCATGTTCATCGTTACCGTCCGCCATAGCGTTTCACTTCCCTTTATGCGTGAATGATTCCTCTACGTGTAGAAAGGCCGTCTAGACGGCCTTCTTCACTTCTTCTTTCGGAGCTTCGGTACGTTTAATGAATACGCCGAGAATCAGCGCAAGGACCGAAATAACCAGGGCAATGACGAAAGCGTCATTCATGCCGGCAACCAGACCTTGCACAACTTCAGCCGGATTGGACGGATCCTTCGAACCGGCGATGTAGTCTTTGGTGCCCGAAGACATGATACTGATGAACAAGGCCGTACCGATGGCGCCCGCCACTTGCTGCAGCGTGTTCATGATCGCCGTACCGTGCGGATACAACTGGCGCGGCAATTGGTTCAGCGCCGTTGTTTGCGCAGGCATCATGACAAGCGAAATCCCGACCAACAGCACGATATGTACTGCGATGACGTGACCGCTGCCCCAATCCGCCGTCAGGCCGGAGAACAGCCATGTCGCGATCGTAATGAGCACGAGACCCGGGATAACGAGCACTTTAGGACCGAATTTATCGAACAGCTTACCTGCAACAGGCGCCATGATACCGTTGACGATACCGCCTGGCATCAGCGTCAGACCGGCTTTGAACGCCGTCATCAGCAATACGCTTTGCAAGAAGATCGGCATGATGATCATCGTCGAGAACATCGTCATCATCATGACCAGCATCAGAACCGTAACAAGCGAGAACATCGGATATTTGAATGCGCGAAGATCCAGGATCGGCTCCTTCACGACGAGCTGGCGCCAGATGAACAGAATAAGACCGACAATCCCCGCCGTCAGCGTCCAGTATACCTCCGGATCGCCCCAGCCGATCTCGCCGGATTTACTGAAGCTGTATACAATGCCGCCGAAGCCGATCGTCGAGAGCAGAATCGAGATGATATCCACTTTTGGCTTCGTCAGATCGGAGACGTTCTTCAAATAGGCGAAAGCGAAAATAACCGAAAAAGCGGCCAGCGGAATAACCGCATAGAACAACCAGCGCCAATCCAGCTGATCGATAAGCAAACCAGCCAGCGTCGGGCCGATCGCAGGACCGAACATAATAACAAGACCGATCATGCCCATCGCGCCGCCGCGGCTCTCTGGCGGGTAGATCGCAAGAATCGTGTTCATCATAACCGGCAGCATAAGTCCCGTGCCGATGGCTTGAATAACACGGCCGACGAGGAGCACTTCGAACGAAGGCGTCACGCCGCATATGATGGTACCGACCAGGAATAAAATCATTGCCGACAAAAACATTTGCCTTGTTGTAAACCACTGTTGCAGCAAGGCCGTTACAGGGACCAGAATCCCGATTACGAGCATGTAAGCCGTCGACAGCCACTGGATCGTAGCCGCGGTCACATTAAATTCGATCATCAGATCTGGGAACGCGATGTTAAGCAGCGTCTCGTTAAGAATCGCCACGAATGCGCCAATGATCAGCGCGGCAACAATCGGCCCTCTCTTAATTTTACTCAAATCCAAGGATGAAGCGTTTGTCTCTACAGTACCGGCATTCAAGCTAGTTCCTCCTTATTTGTACCGACTCCCCCTGCGGACAACTGTCCGCAAGCGTCAATATAAGAGCGGACAGTTGTCCGCTAACAATGACTTTAGCAGAGCCCGCGCTATATTGTCAAAACAATCTTGTGTAAAGCGATAGCAAAGTATGCGCGGGCGGTCCTCCTTTACCCTCCTTTGGAAGGGACTCGCGGGCTCGCCGCCCTCGGACTCCCGCTATTGGAAGATTAGGGCTCCGCCCCTATGAACCCCTTTGTTTATCCTCCCCCTTCCCCCTCCATTGGAGGGGAACCAGAGGGCCCCGGCCCTCTGGACGCCCGGAATTAGCGTGGCTCGTTACGCGGCCGTCTTCGATAAATTGTTCGGCGTTGACCCGCTTTTGTCGTGGTGGATCGGACTTGACGTCCAACCCGCCGCGACAAAGCTCCCGTTCGAGCTTCGTTCGTTACTGTGGTGCCTTGGGGGAGCAGACCTCTACAACGTGCATAGTACCTTTATACGTGCTGACTCTCGCTTGACGTCCACTCCGTGGACACGCTTTACGTTTCTTGGGGCGCCCACTTTGTGGACCCCCTTTAAAAAACAAAAAAGCCTGCTGCTTGGGGCAGCGGCTTTCTTGTTGCTTGGCTTCGCAAGCTTAGATTAATAACCTTCGCCTTGCAGGCCTTGTACGATCGCTACGCTGGCGCTGGCTCCGATCCGCGTTGCGCCCGCTTCGATGAGCGCGCGCACGGTCTCAAGGTTGCGAACGCCTCCCGAGGCTTTGACGCCGAGATTCGGGCCGACGGTTTTGCGCATCAACGCGATATCTTCGACCGTTGCGCCGCCTGGGCCGAAGCCCGTGGACGTTTTGACGAAGTCCGCGCCGCCCGCTACGCACAGCTCGCAAGCTTTGACTTTCTCTTCGTCTGTCAGAAGGCCTGTCTCGAGGATGACTTTCAGGGAAGCAACGCCTTTGCAAGCCGCCGCGACTTCGGCAATATCCCGCTCCGCTTCAGCATACATGCCGGACTTCAAGGCGCCCACATTCAGCACCATATCGATTTCGGTTGCGCCAGCGGCAATCGCGTCGCGCGCCTCCAACACTTTCGACAGCGTCGAAGTCGCTCCCAGCGGGAAGCCTACTACCGTCGTAATCCCAACGCCGGTGCCCTGCAGGGCAGCTGCCGCCGTTGCGACCCAGAACGGATTTACGCACACCGTTGCGAACTGGTACGCTTTTGCTTCTTCGCACAGCGCCAGCACCATCTCTTTCGTGCTCTCCGGCTTCAGCACGGTATGGTCAAAATAGGCAGCCAATTCGGCTGCGGTCAAGTTTTGGGCATTCGTCGTCATTCTCTAATCGCTCCTTCATTCCATCGCACGCCGCCTTAAGCACGCACGTTGTCTAACAAGTATTTGGCGGTGAACGAATCCGTAATCAGCACATTCGTGTAACGCCCGCTTAGCGCGCCGCGGATGCCATCGATTTTCTTGCTGCCGCCGGCAACAAGAATCGACTGCTCCTTCTTGCGCAGCTCCTCCAGATCGATCCCGATCGTCCGCTCGCTCAGCTCGGCCGAGCACAGCTTGCCCTCCACGTCGATATAGCGCGAGCAAATATCGCCCGCTCCCTTCGCATAGATCAGCTTCAGATCCTCCTGCGAGAAATAATTCGCCTTAATGAGCACTGAATCATCCGTAGGCGCACCTACCGTCACCACCGCGATATTCGATTGCTTGCCTAATTCCAAGATACCGCGGATATGGCGGTCGGCCTCGATCGCCTTCTTCACGACCGCGTGATCGACAATCGCCGGCAGCGGGATAAAATACGGAATCGTATGAAATGCCTTACCGAATAGATGCACGATCTCATGGGCATACGTACTCGTCTCCGAATGGCTGACCCCGCCGTTCAATTGCACGACCTTCACATCCTTCAGATGTTTGCCGGGCAGATTGAGCGCCACTTCGTACAGCGTCGTCCCCCAAGTCGTCGCGATGATGTCGCCATCCTTGACGGTATCGCCGAGATATTTGGCCGCCGCTTCGCCAAGATATTTCTTGACGACTATGTCTTCATACTGGGGCACGGATACGACGACCGCCTTCTTCAGCCCGTACTTATGCTCCAGCTCGGCAGCCAGCACGCCGCTGCTCTCACGCGGGTCGTTAATCGTGATCTGGACATAGCCCTCATCCTTGGCTTGCTGAAGGAACCGCGACACGGTCGGCCGCGAAACGCCGAACAGCTTGGCTATCTCCTGCTGGCTATAGTCCAACTGATAGTACATTCTAGCTGCATCGATCATTTTGGCTAACTTCTCTTCCGAACGTTCCTCAGACATCGGCAACCGCCCTCTAATCATAGCATTTAAATTAAAATTATGTGAATTGGATAATGAACATTATTTCACCCTCTATTCTATCCAAGATTCACCAGCAAAGCAAACTGTTTTTCCGAATATTCCGCTAATTAACGCTATTCTCGATCCTGCTCATTACAAAGTTGCATAATAATTTCATGCATAAGTCTGACCTCAGTTCATCCATTATCCGTTATAATGAAATAATTCATCCGTATATATGTTACTTTATTACATATTTTTACATTACTTTTAGATATGAGGAATGTTTATGAATCTGCTCGCCAAATACCCCAAGGAAGTCCGCGTCTTCCTTGGCGCAAGCCTTATCAACTCCACCGGCAGTTCGCTCATGTGGCCTCTCATCGCGATGTTCGTCTTCGATGAACTGGGACGCAGCATGCAGGCGGCAGGACTCGTCATCCTTATTCACTCGCTGGGCGGAATATCCGGCCAGCTGCTGGGCGGCGCCTTGTACCATCGCATTGGCGTCAAGACGCTGATCGTCGGCGCGCTCGGCATGAACGCGCTTGGTCTATTCCTGCTGCCGGCCGCCAGTGAATCCTGGCCGATGTTCATGATCATGATGGCCTTGATCGGACTGTTCAACTCGCTCTCCATGCCAGCCATTCAAGCTTTCATCGGGTTTCGGTTCCCGGAGCGCCGGGGCGAGCTGTTCAACGTCATCTATGTCTGGAACAATATCGGCGTCGCGCTTGGCACCGCGTTAAGCGGTTTCCTGGCCGATGTATCCTACACGCTCAGCTTCGTGCTGAACGGCGTGTCCGCCGGTACTTTCGCGATCTTCTTCTTTTTCTATCTCGGCAAAGTGGAGAATGAGAACGACGGCAATTCGGCGGCAGTGGCCAAAACCGTTGCAGCCGAGAAAATCAGTACCTGGATGCTGATCCGGAACATTCGGATCTACCTGTTCATGTCGATCGCGGTCCTGCTGCTCAACATCGGCAACTCGATCTGGAACACGGGCGTGTCGCCTTACATCATCGCCGAGGATCTGCCCAAACGCATGTATGGCTTCCTATGGACGCTGAACGGCATTCTGATCTTCGTCGCACAGCCGCTGATCAGCCTCATTAAGCGATATTCGGCGAAGACCATCACCGCGCAAATGACGGCCAGCGCGATTTTCTACATGGCCGGTTATGCCTGCATTCTGACGATGCATAACTACCCGGGCATGGTGCTCGGGATGATTCTCGCGACGTTTGGCGAAATGCTGATCGCCCCTGCCATGCCGGCATTCCTATCCGAACATGCCGGTAAAGCGACGCCTTTCTACCTCGGGCTCTCCGGGGGAATCGGTTCGGCGGGACGGGTCATCGGCCCCTATGTGATGGGGACGATGTACGATGGCGGCGGCCTTACGCCGGTTGCATGGTTGGCCGTGCTCACCGCGCTCGTATCCGTCGGCTTCTTCGTCATCCATGGGATCGCCATATCCCGGATGAACCGCGCAGCCCCGCTTCACGCGCCTGCTTATCAGGAAGCATAGATCTAGCAATCAAGCCCTATCTCCGCATGAACCCAAGCTGGACTAGCTTGCATCCTGCGAATAGGGCTTTTTTCACTTTTCACGCCTGATCCGGACAAAGCCCGACTGAAACTGCCACCGCCTACGCGCGAAAACGCTCATTTTTGCGTATAACCACTTCTTTTAGCGATTGCCCACTACCTTTGTCTACCGTGCAGGAAGCCGCTTACAGGGAGCGAATTAGTGAGACAAAGACGTTGAATGAGGTGATCGGTATGGAAATGTTGAAGACCAGAGAAGTGTCCGTACAGCTAGGTGTCAGCCAAACGACGATCAGGCGCTGGATTACGCTTCTTCCTTCTGCGCCTAAGCGCGACAGCCTGGGCGGCTACCTCTTCACAGCAGCGGATATGGACCATTTGCGCACCATTCAGACGCAGATCGAAGCCGGTAAGCTATTGAGCGAAATTACCCTTTCCCCCAATGCTGGTCCGTTGCCTATAGCTCCTCCATCCGCTCCATCGTCCGAAGCGCCGTCTTCACCCGATCCGAGCAGCATGGATGAGATTGCTGTGCTTGAACTCGCCGTGACCGGCGCGGGAACGATGACGAACAGTCTGGCTGCCGAGACCGATCAATTGCTATCCCGGATGGAACGGCTGGAATATGCCCTCGCGCAAAAAGCCGACGATATCGTGTCGATCCAGCTGCTGCAGCACCGCAAGGAACTCGAGGATATCCGGCAGACCGTCAGCCAGTTGGCCGCCAGCATCGAGCAGCTTCAGCTCCCTTTGCAGATGGCCGCCGCGGCGCGGGAGAAATCGCCTGTCCCTGCGCCCAAACAGCAGAAGCGCAGACGCAATATTTTTCGCCTCTTATTCTAAAATCAGATGCCCGGCAGCCTTCGTGAAGCTCACGCTTCGGAGGCTGCTTTTTTCTATTCCCGCTTCCATCGTTTTACTGACGAGCGATTATTAACACGGTGTCGGCTACTGTCGATAAACTACCTATCAACCTAGATCCTTAAACTAAGACGGAGGTACCGTATGAATACGAAGCGTTTCGGCAGACCGAACTTCCGCGGCTTGTTTGCGAAGATATTGCTGGCATCCGCGGCTTGCATGATTATTCCGATGCTCATCGCGCTCTGGTATGCAAGCAACACCTCGAGCAAGGCGCTAGAAAGCGAATCGAAGGAATCGATGAGCAACATCGTTTCCGAGAAAATTTTACAGATGGATATGGCGTTCCGCACGCTGACGGATACGACTCAATCGATCGCGAGCAATCCGATGGTCAGTCATTTGATGACCGAGTATGTAACGACAGGTTCCTTAAGTGCCGGCAGCGCAGAGGCGCTCAGAAGCTACTTGAACGACATTCTGACACAATCCGATGGCTTATACGAGAACATTTTCCTGAACTATAACGGTAAAATGGCCATCGATGCCGTCGGTACGCCAACGAATACGGATATCGGACAAATGCCGGATGAGGTCGTGCAAGCGCTCAAGAATGGCCCGCTGCTAAGCGAAGCGATGGCCTCGCCGGTATCTGGAAGACCTACGATGGCGCACATGACTAAAGTGGATATGGATACGCCCGACGACATGCCTGTCGCAGTAGGGGTTTCCATTGAACTTAGCCATCTGTCGGCCAATATCGTGAAGACGACGCAAGCCGGCAATATCAAGACGTTCATGATTAGTTCGGCTGGAATGGTCATCGCTTCCGAGAACGCCGATCTCGTCTTAAATCTGAACTTGCAAGAAGCCGAAGGCGATATGCCCGCATTCTTCGCGGAAGTGCTCGCCAATCAGAACGGCATCGGCTACTACACCGTGGACGGCGTGAAGCAGATCGCCGCGTATGCGAAGTCGTCCGAGCAAGGCATGTATATCGTTTCGTTCAAACCGGTCGACGAGTACATGCAGAGCGTGACGGATCTGAAACAAGGCCTCATCGGCGTAATCGTCGGCAGCATTATTATCTTCGTCGGTCTCCTGGCTCTCTTGGCTTATCGCATCACGACGCCGATCAAGGTAGCGACCGAGCGTCTGGAAGTCATCGCAAGCGGCGATTTCTCCCATCCGATACCGGCCAAATTCATGCAGGCCAAAGACGAGACAGGCTCGCTGATGCGTTCCATGAATACCATGCAGACGTCGGTAAGCACGACCATCCGTACGATTATGGAGGAGTCCGATAAGCTTGGAGCTTCCGTGACCAATGTGGACAGCCATCTGTCGGAATTGAACCATCAGATCGAGGACGTTTCCGGCACGACGGAACAAATGGCAGCGGCGATGCAAGAGACCGCGGCTTCTACGGAGGAAATGAGCCATTCGTCCACGGCAATCAAGCAGTCGGTCGATACGATGTCGACCAAAGCGAAGCAGGGCGCGGATATCTCCAGATCGGTCAGCCAACGTGCCGAAAGTCTGCGTGAAACGGCGGTCGCTTCGTCGGAGCGCGCTACGCAGATGGGGGTTCAGATGCGTGCCAGCCTCGGCAATGCCATCGAGCAGTCGAAGGCGGTGGAGCAAATTCAAGTACTCGCCAGCTCTATCCTGGAGATCACGTCCCAGACGAATCTTCTTGCGCTCAATGCCAATATCGAAGCAGCGCGTGCCGGTGAAGCCGGCAGAGGTTTCGCCGTCGTTGCGGACGAGATCCGCAAGCTTGCTGAAGTATCGGGTCAATCCGCGAACAAAATTCGCGACGTTGTCCAAGTCGTGACCTCCTCGGTACAGAACTTGAAGAGCAACTCGGAAGGCATGCTCGAGTTCATCGATCAGACGGTCATCAAAGACTACAACGCCATGGTACAGACCGGCGAGCAATATTATAAGGATGCGGAGTTCTACGAGAATCTGCTGACCGATTTCAATGCGACGGCCCATGAGCTGAGCACGGCGGTACAGAGCATGGTCCAGACGATCAATGAGATTTCGATCGCGAACAATGAGTCGGCCGACGGCACCGGAGCGATATCCGATAAGGCCTCCACGGCACTCGGAAGCTCGAACATGGTCATGAAGATTGCCGGAGAAACGAAGGACAGCGCGGAGCAGTTGAAGAAGACGATCGCGAACTTCAAAATTTAACCTTTTTGCTAACGATAAGGCATGAATCCTCAGGGGTCATGCCTTTTTCGTGCTGTTTTGCGTAGGATATAGGTGGACAACGTCAATATCTTAAATAAAAGTATTAATATATTCACAAAAACACTATTGACTCTTACGGAAATTTTGCCGACAATGAAAGGGTATACATAAGGGAGGTCTATAGATGAAAACCAAAACGATCGCGCTTGCGCTCTTGACGGCTGTTTTTCTAAGCGCTTGCAGCAATAATACACCTGCTAAGGAAGAATCGAATACGAACAACGCCGCTTCGAGCGAGCAAGGCACCGACGATACAGCCGCAACGAATGAAGGGCAAGCCGAGCCCGTGTTCCAAAATGTTTCGGTCCATGATCCGTCCGTCGTGAAAGTCGACGATACGTATTATGTGTTCGGCTCTCATCTAGCTTCCGCCAAGTCGAACGATTTGATGTCGTGGGAGCAAATTTCGTCCGGCGTCATGGACGGCAATGTCCTCATTCCGAATGTAACGGAAGAGTTGGCCGAGACCTTCGCCTGGGCGGAGACCGATACGCTGTGGGCAGCCGACGTCATTCAACTCGAAGACGGCAAATTCTATATGTACTATAATGCGTGCAAAGGCGACTCGCCCCGTTCGGCATTAGGCGTGGCCGTCGCTGACAATATTGAAGGCCCGTACAAAGATCTCGGCATTATTCTAAAATCCGGCATGTGGGGCGAACAAGGCGCGGACGGCACAATCTATGATGCGACGATTCATCCGAATGTCGTCGATCCGGATACCTTTTTCGACAAGGACGGCAATCTGTGGATGGTGTACGGCTCCTACTCGGGCGGAATCTTCATTCTGAAGATGGATCCGAAGACCGGCATGCCTTATCCCGATCAAGGCTACGGCAAGAAGCTGCTCGGCGGCAACCATAGCCGGATCGAAGGGCCGTACATGCTGTACAATCCGCAGACCGACTATTACTACCTGTTCCTCTCCTATGGAGGCCTGACGGCAGACGGCGCTTATAACATGCGGGTTGCGCGCTCCAAGAACCCGGACGGTCCTTTCGTTGACTCGGAAGGCAAGGATCTGATTGACGCGATGGGCGCATACGGCACGACATTCGATGATGCCTCCTATGCACCATATGGGGCGAAACTGATGGGCAACTTTGAATTCACGAACGTGGAAGGCGAGCCCGCGGGCGGCGGCAACGGTTACGTATCGCCTGGCCACAACTCGGCGTACTATGATGAAGAAGAAGGCAAGTATTATCTCATCTTCCACACACGCTTCCCTTACCGCGGCGAGGAGCACGAGGTGCGCGTGCACCAAATGTTCTTCAACGAGGACGGCTGGCCGGTTGTCGCTCCTCACCGTTATGGAGGCGAGACGATCGGAACCTACGAAGCGAAGGATATCACCGGGGATTACAAATACGTCAACCATAACAAAGAGATTACCGCGGACATCCAGCAATCTGCGCTGATCACGCTAGCTGAGGACGGCACCGTCTCCGGCGCTGTCACCGGCACATGGAAGTTAACGGATGAGCATACAGCCGAGCTCGTCATCGATGGCAGCACCTACACCGGCGTATTCCTCCGCGAATACGACGAAGGCACGCTCAGCTATGTGATAACCTTCACGGCCATGTCAGCTGAGGGAATCTCAATCTGGGGCAGCCACGTTGCCGCGGAATAACGTACGGGGAAACAAACAAGCGGTATGGAGCATCGGCTCTGTACCGCTTGTTTTATTTTCGTTTGGCTGATCGTTGCGAATGCGGCCGTTTGCCCACCGCCATGCTCCTCACCACCACTTGCCCACTCCAACCACCGTCATCTTCCCTCCTCCGTCATCTCCCTTTCCCCTGTCATGCTCTCCCTCTCCTCCTGATATAATAAAAGCATTCTGGACGAGAGGTGCTGTGCGTATGAAAGTTGTAGTTGCCCCGGATTCTTTCAAAGGCAGTCTGTCCGCTATAGATGCCGCCAAAGCCATCGCGCTTGGATTACGCCGAGCTGCACCAGATGTGCTTGTTGCGGAGGTTCCTCTTGCCGACGGCGGCGAAGGTACGCTCGAATGCCTGCTGAATGCGACGGGCGGGACCCGAGTTCCGTGCGAGGTACAAGATCCGCTCGGTCGTTCCATAACCGCTGCCTATGGCCGAATCCATGAAGATAGCATGGACGGTCCCGTAGCCGTCATTGAGATGGCACAAGCCTCAGGTCTTGGCCTGATACCCGAGGCGCTGCGCAATCCTCTAATTACGACTACCTATGGTACGGGCCAACTCATCCGCCAAGCGCTGGACGACGGGTGCCGCCGCTTTATTCTAGCCCTAGGCGGGAGCGCCACGAACGACGGCGGTGCGGGCATGCTGCAAGCGCTCGGCATTCGGCTCGTGAATCGCAATGGCGAATCAGTTGGCTATGGAGGAGGTCAATTGGGTGAAATCGCGGCGATCCATACGGATGAATGGGATTCGCGGATTGCCCAATCCGAATTTTTGATCGCAAGTGATGTGCTTAATCCGCTGCTCGGCCCTCAAGGCGCTTCGCATGTCTACGGTCCGCAGAAAGGCGCATCTCCGGAGATCGTCGACCAGCTGGAACGACATATGACGATCTGGGCGGATATCGTCGCCAGCACAACGAACGTCCGGCTGCATGGGCTCCCCGGTGCAGGTGCTGCAGGCGGCTTATGCGGAGCGTTCCTCGCCTTCTTCCCGGCCACCATTCGACCCGGGATCGATGTCGTGACGGAGTATGCCGGGCTGGAACGACAGCTGGCGGATGCCGATCTCCTCCTCACGGGCGAGGGTAGGCTCGACAGCCAAACCGCATCAGGCAAGGCGCTACTAGGAATCGTACAGATCGCGAAGCGACACAATGTCCCTGCCCTCGCGCTTGCCGGTTCCGTGAGCGGAGACCTCTCTCTTCTATATGAGGCGGGCCTCACCAGCGCATTCAGTATCGTCAACGGTCCGATGACGCTGGAGGAAGCCATGCAGCAGACCGGCGATCTATTAGCCGACGCAGCTGAGCAAGCTTTCCGTACATTTGTGGCTCGCCGATCCTAGTCCAAGGAGCAGACGTAAGCTAAACCAGATTGCCGCACCATTCAGGGAACACTCAGCGTATCTTCATGCTTTGCTTAGGTTCATCTCATTTTCGCTTAAGGAACGGGGTTCATAATAAGTCTTGTCAGCAGGACAACACACGACAACCAACAACCCCACTTTAGGAGGAAATGAATATGAACAAATATGTGAAAACGATCGGCATGACAGCAGCACTGGCGGTTATGGTTCCACTGAGCGCATTTGCGGCGACAAGCACAACTACAACGACGGACGCAACAAGCACGACCGCACAGGTACAGCAGGCCGACCAAGGAATGAAGCCCGGCGATCGCGGTGGACGCGGCGGGTTCGGCGGCCAACAATTCATCTCGGACTCCGTCCTAACGCTGCTTAATCTTGACCGTGACGCGCTCAATGAGAAACTTGCAGCCGGCAGCACGCTCGCTGAGATCGCAACCGCGCAAGGCGTAACGGAAGAAGCCCTGAAATCTGCTCTGGCCGCGGCATTCCAAGAGCGCCAGACCAAAGAAAAGGAACAGTTTGACGCGAATCTCGATACGCTCATCAACAGCGAACAGCCGCTGAAAGGCGACCAGGGCCACGGTTTTGGCATGGGCCATCAGCTGAGCACGATTGCTACGGCTCTGAATCTGACCGAAGATGAGCTAAGAACGCAGCTGGAATCCGGTACGACGATCGCGGCTATCGCTGAGGCGCAAGGAATTAGCACCGATACGCTGATCAGCACGCTGGAAGCAGCCATTACGGCACAGATCGACCAAGCCGTCACCGACGGTAAACTGACGGAAGAACAGGCAACGGCACAGAAGGAGAAAGTCGCTGAGCAGGCTGAAAAGCTCGTGAGCGGTGAATTCGCCCTCAAAGGTGGCGGCATGGGTCACGGCGGCAAAGGCGGTCCTAGAGCCGACGAAACTTCCACAACAGACAGCACAACTACGGACAACGCATAATCACAACAGTCTCTTCTCTCTCACCATGACGAAAAGGGCTCCCAGCGCAGGGGAGCCCTTTTCGTCATGAGTGGAAGTTATCTTCATTCGTGCTCTTCGCAGCCTCTTCTGTGTGGATTCCTCTCCCACTCGCGATGTGGAAGAAGTATATGATCACGACCACTTCCAGAATGAATGCAAAAAACGTAAACACAGCAAGCAACGGCCCAACCCCGTGGTGATTCATCGCAAAAGGCAACGCAATCAGCATCCCGCCATTCACCACGATATAGAAAAGCTGGAGCGCCATAATCGTATCCCGCCTTTCGGGCACCGCTGGCTGGCCCTTGAGAACCCCGCCACCTGCCAACATCAACAGCAGATAGACGAGCACGAGATGGGCGAAAATCGCGATGAGGAGACATACAACGCCTATATCCGGAACAAGCTGTTCGGTTTCGTTTATTCCTTGTTGACCATTTTCGATAAACCACATGACATAGGACATTCCGCCTGCTAGGATTGTCAACGCAACAAAAGGCCCTTGCCATCTCGTATCTTGAGTTAATGCGCTTACCCCAATAACGAGGAGTACATATCCGATGACATCCCACACGAGATCGATCCCATTGATTCGAATATCAACCAACAGGATCGCCAACGCCCAGGCGATCTTCTTCCATGCCGGTATCATTGGCCATCACCCGCCTTCCCCGATAACAGCCGAAGATCCTCTTCCCCCGGGTTAACCGGTGAATCGATCACGAAGCCAGTCTGAAAGGCATGACCGCTAATCGTCTTTCCGATCAACTGAGGAGCCAGTCGGTAGTAAAATCTAGCCTCCACGCTTGCCAGTTCTGGGAATTCGAACGCATACTTGAGCGTAATAACAGCACCTTTCGGTACCTCAACCGGTCCCTGAAAATCGGCAAACGACAGTTCCCGTTCCACCGTACGCCCTTCACTTGATGAAGAGATAGACAACTTAAGCTTTAACGCTTCAACCGCAGGGCTCTTCATTCCCGCACAAAGTTCCGTGATGGTAAAAGCCTCATCGGCCGTTGATCGGATTACACCCTGTCCATCACTTGTACTCATACTGGAGAGTGACGTTAAAGGGCTCTCTTCCTGCGGCAGTGATGACACAACCTTGTCTGGCACCAGCGAAATTCGCCCGATCGCCAAGCTTGCCGCTGTCCCATCTTCGTAATAAGTTTTTAATTCGGTGATAGTTCTGCCTGACTCACGCAATGCCCTAACCTGATCGTCTTCCAGATAAATCATCATATGTTTTAACTGCTGGTAAGTAAAATCACTGTAAGTCCGTGGGAGATCCTGTATTCGTACCGGGCCGTATTCGGGGACCTCCAAGGTGGCCCAGGAGATTCGCTTCCCGCCCTGATTATTCTCCAAAAAATAAAAATCTAATAGCTGTGCACCTGTACCATTTAGTTCGGTGTATTGGGGAATGAATAGCGGTGATTCCAACTGATGTTCCAGATACTCAGCCCGATTCCACGTATAACTGACTGTACAAGCAACCACGATCAGGAACAGCGGCCACAAACGCTTGATCATTGGCAACCCCCTTTAGTTCATCTTTACCCCACCTTCGCTATCCCCTCACGCTGTGGCCCAACCATCGCGTACGATCGAGCATCGCCTGGTGGAATCGTGTCGCCTCTCGTCTCGGAGTGCCTTCGCCAATATCTATATATGCTATTGACGCAAATCACGCCCAAATGTTTCCAGATAATTATTGTTAAGAAACCAATAACCTTTAATGAACGCAAAAAAGCCTTTATCCGTAATGGATAAAGGCTTAGCATTATATGATAAAAAGCGGGTGATGGGAATCGAACCCACGCTATCAGCTTGGAAGGCTGGAGTTCTACCATTGAACTACACCCGCAGCTGATGATAAAAATGGTCGGGATGACACGATTTGAACATGCGACCCCCTGGTCCCAAACCAGGTGCTCTACCAAGCTGAGCTACATCCCGAGATAAAAAATGGCGCGCCCTAAGAGATTCGAACTCCTGACCTTTTGATTCGTAGTCAAACGCTCTATCCAGCTGAGCTAAGGGCGCATAATTATGGAGCGGAAGACGGGAATCGAACCCGCGACCCTCGCCTTGGCAAGGCGATGCTCTACCGCTGAGCCACTTCCGCATATTGGTGCGCGTAGAGGGACTTGAACCCCCACGGTCGCCCGCCAGATCCTAAGTCTGGTGCGTCTGCCAATTCCGCCATACGCGCGCGATACATATGATCTTACAAGCATTTGAAGAAGTGAGCCATGTAGGACTCGAACCTACGACACCCTGATTAAAAGTCAGGTGCTCTACCAACTGAGCTAATGGCTCATGAAACATGGTGCCGCCGAGAGGACTTGAACCCCCAACCTACTGATTACAAGTCAGTTGCTCTACCAGTTGAGCTACAGCGGCAAGTTTGAAAAAATGGCGGAGCCGACGGGATTCGAACCCGCGGTCTCCTGCGTGACAGGCAGGCATGTTAGGCCTCTACACCACGGCTCCGCGATAAAAATTTGGTTGCGGGGGCAGGATTTGAACCTGCGGCCTTCGGGTTATGAGCCCGACGAGCTACCGGGCTGCTCCACCCCGCGTCAATTGTAAAACTATTATGGTGGAGGCTGACGGGATCGAACCGCCGACCCTCTGCTTGTAAGGCAGATGCTCTCCCAGCTGAGCTAAGCCTCCATATATGTGGTAGCGGCGAAGGGACTCGAACCCCCGACCCTCCGGGTATGAACCGAATGCTCTAGCCAGCTGAGCTACACCGCCACATGAAAATGGTGACCCGTAGGGGATTCGAACCCCTGTTACCTCCGTGAAAGGGAGGTGTCTTAACCCCTTGACCAACGGGCCTTGATATTGAAATGGTGGAGCCAAGCGGGATCGAACCGCTGACCTCCTGCTTGCAAGGCAGGCGCTCTCCCAGCTGAGCTATGGCCCCGAATGAAGGGAATGGTTGGCCTTAGTGGACTCGAACCACCGACCTCACCCTTATCAGGGGTGCGCTCTAACCAGCTGAGCTAAAGGCCAATAAAAAAAATCACGCACA
Source organism: Paenibacillus phyllosphaerae (assembly GCF_014192105.1). Lineage (GTDB taxonomy): Bacteria > Bacillota > Bacilli > Paenibacillales > Paenibacillaceae > Paenibacillus_Z > Paenibacillus_Z phyllosphaerae. Next base: position 207,513 of record NZ_JACHXK010000011.1, read on the forward strand.
GGTGAGTGATTTTTAATTAAATCAAATCGCACCTTCAAAACTGGATATGAAACTCTTCACCTTTAGCTAGGTTCATTTTAGGATAAGCCCTCGACCGATTAGTATTCGTCAGCTGCATGCATTGCTGCACTTCCACCTCGAACCTATC
>NZ_JACHXK010000012.1 GCF_014192105.1 Paenibacillus phyllosphaerae
ACCCAAGTTCATGTTATTAGTGAATGACAAGAACTTGGGTATATTGCTTAATCGTGATCATCCACTTTTATAACCACGTCCGATTACAAGCCAAATTAAACAGCCTCAGTCCAATGGAATACAGACCGAGGCCGCCTAAAATTTATTATTTGTACTGTCTACTTGACGGGTGCAGTTCAGCCGCGCAGCTGCTCCTTCTGTCGTTGAGCTATCGGGCAGAGTAATGCGACAATCCTGTAAAAAAATGGGTACAATTAACAGGTGTCATTTAGGCTAGGGATTCAATAAGTATCTAATTCACTTAGTACCGAACCTACGTTATAACTTAAACTTTCCAAGGAGGTGGTTGAAGAATGAAGAGAATGGATGTTGTATATGCATTGATTTATGACGAAGCCGAAAAAAAGGTATTAATGGTTAGTAACAAAGGCGAGGGATGGTCTCTTCCTGGCGGTGCAGTTGAAATAGGTGAAACATTAGAGCAGGCTATTATTAGGGAAACAAAAGAAGAAACTGGTTTAGTGATTGAGGTAGGGAGTATTCTAGCGGTTAATGAGGCGTTTTTCCCAAGCCATGGGAGTGATGGACATCATGCAATATTTATGACCTTTCATGCAAAAGTCATTGCAGGAGAAATCAGCATTGAAGACAAGAATGAAATCATAGAGGTAAAGTGGGTAGACATTAATACTGCTAATAACTTAATGCCTTATCATAGGGATGGGGTAGAAAGGTTGCTGAAATCCTCATCACCTTATATTTTTCAAGGGGAGTGTTAATAACAAACTTTCTCTTAGTCTTACTGGGAACGTTAGTAGAATAAGAAACGTGGCAGCCAGCTAGTGATCAATAGCCATTTTCATTGAAGTAAAGGTCCGGATAAATACATCATTTGGAGAAATTAAACTATGAGTAAACTAATTACACTTAAAGATGTCCTAGGTGATCCTCATAATTATTCTTGGGCGGATTCTTTATTTCTTCCGGAAAACGAAGATTGGAACTTAGATAGTCCCTCTGCAATTTTGAATTTGGATGATCTAGAATATGATGAAGAAGCACCACAGTTTGCTATCGAAAACGGGTTGATCCATGTTTTAAACATTAGTGATATACAAGATGTGGTGAGCAACGCGGCGCAGCAACGAGCAGACTGTAACTTGAATGATTTGTTCAATGCATTCATTTTTTATTATCGACATGATGCATTCATTTCTTTTGTTTAACTGGTCCCGTTATGGCCAGGGGATTGAGCTAACGGAGAACTTTAGTTCAATGATCCAGGGAGGAGTTTGCCACCGCGGCAGATACTCCTTTTTGATTAAGGAAACGGGCGGTATAGTTGAACGAATATTGGAATTAATAGATACTATTAGAGGGAAGTAAGTAATATTGAATTAAAGGAAGTGCACATAGTGTCTAATCAACCAAATTCGTTATGCGACTCGAGTCGTAATAACCTTCGCGCTGATTGCGAAAAATGTTTCGGATTGTGCTGTGTCGCATTATTTTTCTCAGCATCGGAAGGTTTCCCAATCGACAAAGAGGCGGGCGAACCCTGCCTTAACCTGCAACCAGACTTTCGCTGTGGTGTTCACAATAGCCTCAGTAAACGAGGTCTTAAAGGATGTATTGCTTTTGACTGCTTTGGCGCGGGGCAAAAGGTTTCTCAAGTCAGCTTCGCTGGACAAGATTGGCGGAACAGCTCTGATTCCGCAGACGCGATGTTCAAAGTGTTCATAATCATGATGCAGCTCCATGAATTACTTTGGTATCTTGAGGAAGCGCTCACATTAAAACCGGCCGGACCTATATACGCTGAGCTCCGCTCCATGCTTGATGAGACAGAAGGCCTTACATACCTTGGAGTTAGCTCGCTCATGGAGCTGGACATCGCTAAACACCGGGCTTCCGTCAACACGCTACTCCTGAAAACTAGTGAACTTGTGCGATCCGAGGCCCGTAGCAGGAATACGATCCTTCCGGAACAAAAAGCTAGGTCAGGGCGTCAAAAGACCATTGGTAGGGGAGCCGACCTTATTGGAGCCGATCTTAGAAGAATAGATCTTAGAGGAGTCAACTTACGCGGGGCATACCTTATTGCTGCTGACCTTAGAGGTAGCGACCTAAGTGGATCTGATCTTATCGGCGCAGATTTTCGGGACGCTGACCTGAGAGGTGCTGACCTTTCCAAGAGTATCTTTCTTACCCAAGCTCAACTCAACGCAGCCAAGGTTGATGCTTTTACTAAGTTGCCACCATCGCTTATACATCCATTACATTCGGGTTTAAGCTAAACGAGGAACTATAGCTCAACATTCAACAGCGGCAGCCGGTCAACGATCGGCTGCCGCTTTCTCAACTATGGGGCAGGGAAAAGTGTTCCATAAGACATTTTAGGAAATAGTAAACATGTAGAAGTGCATTTTTGTAATTGAGGTGGAGCCGTCTAATGGAAATTAAACCTATACAGGATTCTAAAAAGTTAAACGAGGTCGGTAAATTTTTCGAAAAAACAGCGGAAATCAATAAAAATTATTTTGAATACTGGAAAGAAAATACGCTTTTTCATTGGGATTTTTGGCTCTCATGGGGCTTTGCTATTATTCCGTGGGTGCTTTGGGCTCGCTATCATGATAAGAAAATGCGCGGACAATTACTCCTTGCGGGATTTATAGCGCTCATCATTTCTTCGTGGTTTGATTTTAATGGGGTTGTTTTTGGTCTGTGGTATTATACGGGACTGGCCATACCAACGATTCCAAGCTATGTACCGTGGGATTTTTGTCTGCTCCCGATACTAATTATGATGCTCATTCAAGTTAAACCGAAACTGTCTGTGTACTGGAAAGCGCTAATTTTTACGATCGTTAGTACAGTAGGCGAGTTAATTTTTATATGGCTCGGGTTCTATCGGACGGTTCATTGGAACATACTCTATTCAGTCCCCATTTACTTCGTCCTCTTTCTGGTCAGCGAGAGAGTGGGAAGGATAGCTAAGCACCGATGAAGTAGCTTGGGTGGATAAATGATCTCGAAAAGTATACTCAGCATTAAGCTTCCTCGAAATGATTCAGTTTCCTCACTCAGACTCACTTTAGCCTTCCTGTAGAGTGTAAATTACGAGCTTTGCAAGAAGAAAAGCGCCTCGGTACGATGGGAGTACGTAACGGGGCATAGACCTTAAAATCCCATCATCAAGGAGGACGCTCTGTTATGAAGTTTAAAGCCCAGTACAAACAAAATGAACCATCTGGTCGTCGGAATCGACATCGCACAACTTACACATGTCGCTCGTGCGGAGGTCGTCCTTGTTAATCTTCATCTCGTGAAAAAGAACAAGGAAAACCGCGACAATACGCCATCGAAGAGCGACAAAAAGGATGCTCTCGCCATCGCAGACATGGTGAAAAACGGCTACTATTCGTTCATTCGCAACACGACTGAAGCCTTTGAAGAGCTTCGTGTCTTTCTCTCTAACCGAGACTTCGTCGTAACGAGGCTCGTTTGGATATGCCGTCAACACGAGTAGGCGTGCTTAAAACCGAATTAACCGAGGAGTTTTTTCACGCTGTAGCGAATAATAGCGGGATAACCATACACATCAATTTGGATTGACATCCGATGATTACACAAAAACAGCGGCAGAACGAAGACTTTACTTTCAAAGTCTTGGTCCGCCGCTGTTTCATTTTTATGGTCCGTCTAAAACTTAAATTTCACGCGACAATTATCTCCGTGCCGCAGGCGCAAGCGACACCCGATAATGCGGAATGGCTTCGATGCGGTGGAAGACGGCGATCTCGACGCCTTCGAACCGCTCCACCTGTGCCTGATTGACGAATGTGTGGACGGTCCCTTTGCGCAGCGGCGTAATACGCAGATGGAGCGTTGCCTGTTCCAGCTTCGTGTAGAAGTTTTTAAGGCCGATGCTCCACGTTTTGCCGTAATGAATGTGGTCAGTCAGAAGTGTACCATCTAGGAAAGCTTCGGCGACATCGCCGTCGTAGTCAATTTCGAGCCACACATCTTCCACGTGCGCCGGCCAGTCGCCCGCGAATTGCAGAAGCGCCGTTTTGTCCGAAGGCTTCGTAATCGTGAGCTGTGGCGTATAGGATGCAAGCTCGAACTTGTAATCTTGGAATAGGCCAGCTGTTTCGAACGGTACAGGTTGTCCGGTATTCGTCCGAAGCTCCGTTGCCGGTGCCGGGAACAAGGATACGGACAAGGCGCTGCTGCCAGGGGAGGTGCATACCAGCTGACCCTGTTGCGCAATTACCGGGCAATCGCTAATGACAACCGTTTGTTGGCCCCACAGGTCAAAACGATAGGTCTGGAGCGCTTCTTCGCGAGACAGCATAAGGAAGCGAACGCGCTTACCGTCTGCGGTTCGGAACGCAACACCGTTGTTCTTGCCGACTACCGGATGAATCACATAATGGTCATCAAATTCGCCCACTTGTCCCGCCTCCGTCTCCAACTGGGAGAGCGCGGACTTGGCGACGACATATTCAGGTGTCAAGCCTGCGTGAGCGTAGAAGAAGATGACATGCTCGCCATTCGCTTGCACTTGAGTAAGCGGCTGCGCGGTTGCGCTAATCAGGGACACGCCGTGAAGATCAAGATGGAACGGCAGGACAACCCCCATGTTGGCGGGCAGTATTGCTTCACCCTCCGCAGGGAACGCGACGGAACCGCGGCTTGTCTCCAGCTCAATGCGGAAAGGACGATCCGGCATGTCCACATGATCCTGGAAATTGTTCAGGAACACGAAGCCCGCACCGTCTTTGTGTCTTACGCACCAACGTAACGAATCCGTATCCGTTGCCTCGAGATCCGATTGGCCATCCGGCAGAATGGTCGTCATGGGAGCAAGAGCAGTACCGAACGATTCCAGGAACATGGATAGCGTACGGATCCGATCATAGGATTCGCCGATACGCCCGAATTCGCCGAGAGGCGACTGATAGTCGTAGGTGATCTTCGGCAGGAACTGTTCGTTCAGGTATCCTTTTTTGCCTACAGGGTTGGAGCCTCCGTGATACATATAATAGCCGATCAGATTACTGCCGCTGGCAAGCTTCACGAGCGCCATCGCTTCTACGCTGTTTGCGGGGACCAAAGGCCGCGCATTATAGCTGACCTGCATGCCCCCGGCCATCTCGCAGTAGGCAACCGGATAATCGCGGGTATCGTAGTTGACCGGTTCTGCTGGAATGGCATGCAAATCCCGATAGATGAATTCGCGGCTCGGCGGCTGGTTCGGAATCCATGGCGTATAGGCATAACCGGCCAGCATGGGGAGGAAGCCTTCTTCCGGGACCGCGGCTCCGCCCCAAGCGGTAGCGGTGAAGAATAAGGGCAGGATGCCGGACTCTTCCGCAATCCGGCGTAATTCAGCCAGATGCGCATTGCCGCCGGTTCCGGAGGATATGAATTTGCCCGTCTTATAGCCCCACGCATCGTTGGGGGCGCCGCAGTGCATAAATTCGTTCTCCAATTGGATCGCAACGACTGGACCGCCTTCCTGATAAAGGCTGCCTCGCATCTGCGATGCGATCTGGCGGTACAATCTTCTGGCAAGCTTCAAATAAGCAGGGTCGTTGGAACGAATCTCGATCGGCTTGGCGAATACCCAGTCCGGAATGCCGCCATTGCGAACTTCACCATGACAGAACGGACCGATGCGCAGAATGAGCGGGTACTCCAGTTTCGCGCAGAGATCGATGAAATGGCGCAAATTGCGGCTGCCGCTCCAGTCGAATACGCCTTCTTCCTCCTCGTGGAAATTCCAGAAGATATAGGTGGCTACGATATTCACGCCGCCGGCTTTCATCTTGAGCAGTTCTTCCTCCCATCCCAGATATGAGAAGCGGGAGAAGTGAAACTCGCCGACAACGGGGATAAAAGGCTCGTGGTTACGGGTCATATAGTAATTGGTGAAACCAAAGGATTCCCCTTGCGAATTTGTTCCGCCATTGGCTCCCATTTTCCCTGGACGAATTTCGACTTCGCCAGCTTCGCTAAGATTCAGCATCGAGACTTTAGTCATTGCTCGAATGTCCTCCTTGTGTTATGTTCATTGCGATGATTTCTACTGTTTGGATTGAAGGTTCGAATGAAGTTATTCCTTTATTTTAGGGCATTATAGATCATTCGAGGTAGTGATGATATGGCTAAGAAACCAACTGATTATGCTATGTATACCGAACGTCCCTATGGGATTCTAATTGCCGGTCATTATAAGGAATCGTCCGAATATGCCATTCATCGTCCTTCTGGGAGCAAGGATTGGCTGCTGATGTATACCGTCTCAGGGGAAGGCCAGATTCAGAAGCAAAATCAGGCCGTGACGTGCGCGGCAGGCGATGTCGTTCTGCTTATGCCGGGGATCCCTCATCATTACGGGACGAAAGGGGAGGCTTGGGAGTTTCTATGGGTCCATTTTATTCCGGATCCGGAATGGAGCACTTGGCTGAGGTTGCCTGGAACCGAAGCGCGTTTCTTCATGACGCAGATCGAAGATGAACGGCTGCGTCATTCCATTCAAGACTCGCTGACGCGGATGGTCAGACATGACCTGCCTGCAGGGAGCTCCGGGCTCCATCGCCGATTGTCTGAACTCGCTCTCGAGGAGACGCTGATCTATATTCAGCAAACGTGCGGGTCGGAAAGCTCGGTCACGATGGATCCGAGAATTGCCGCTCTCTTACGGGAGCTTCAGTTATGCTATGCGCAAAAAGTCAGTCTGCCGGAGCTCGCCAGAAAGCATTGTATGTCTACTTCACGGTTATCCCATCTATTTAAGGAGCAGGTCGGGGATTCCATCTTGAACACGCTGTGCAAGTTCCGTCTGGATAAAGCAGCGCAGCTCTTGTCAGGGACCAACCGGCAGGTATCGGAGATCGCCTCGGACGTCGGATTCGATTGCGCGATCCATTTTACCCGCAAGTTCCGGGAGGTCTTCGGAGAGACCCCTTCCATGTACAGAAAGCGAAAGCAAACCGATTAATAGGAGGCCGTCTCGTTAATCTCTCCATGTCTAAAAAGATAAACTTGTGGCCATGATAGTTTTATATGGACGAATGTCCTTGGAGGAACGATCATGGAGCTGCTAAATTACGAGAAAGTAAGTACCGAGCTCTCGCTTTTTTTACGAGAGCAAGACAAAGTCTTTTGTTTCTTCTCGATTGCGTCCGGAACCGGGAAGACCTATTTTTTGAGAAGATACTGTCAAGAGCACAAGTCGGCATTCTATATGCATCTGCCTCAGTCAATTGCGAAATCCCCTAGAATGATCTTGCTTGGGTTACTATACTCGCTAGAGGTGCCTTTCATTAAAAGTGCCTCCGTAGACTCTTATTTGGATATCCTGAGATTAGAGCTTATTAAAAAGCAACTTTCCGTGATTATCATCGATGATATTCAAGTCATAGACGTTGAGATATTCGAGCTGTTTAAAAGGCTCGCCGATGAAATCGATCTAAAGTTTATATTCGCGGGAACGGAGATTCCCGATCTCTATGAGCATGTTGCCGAACACAGCGAAATTCTTTCGGCCGTCTAACCTAAAATGGATACATAAATGAAAGAGAGCTTAACTTTGCTGACTGCAAAAGTTAAGCTTTTTTCGTGTTTAAATCTTAGTTGCGGCATACGGATCTTCCAATTCGCGCCATAAGATTCTTATACTCCATGCCCTCCGTTTATTATATATATTCTCATTTGAAAACGTTTTATAATTCATTTTGAGAAGGAAAAGTTTGGTTAAACTTCAAATAAAAACGGGGGGATTCACGTGAAGAAAATCGGAGCGATCGGCGTTGCGATGTCACTTGTCTCCATGCTGGCGGTGTCCGGCTGCGGCAACGACACTAGTAATGGGACCAACAATACGAATGATGCGGCGCCGTCGTCCACAACGTCACAGGTGAACGCGGAAGAGGAAGGCGGTCTGCAATGGGATGCGGCGGCGAACGATTATGTCATGGAGCCGGAGATTGCTTCCGGCGAGCAGCCGCTTAAGATCTGGGTGGAAACGGAGGCATATGGCAAAGCGCTCGTCGAAGCGTTCAAGGTGAAACATCCGCAGGTGAACGTAGAGTACGAAGTCGTTGCGAAGGTGGAGAGCGTGGAGCGGATGTCGCTCGACGGCGAAGCGGGCAAAGGCGCGGACGTCTTCATGGCTAACTACGACAAGCTGGCTCAAGCGATCGACAACGCGACGGCCGCCCCGATCGGCCAGTATGAGCAGTCGCTCAAGGAGCGGGTTCCGGACACGTTCATCGAGGTAGTCAGTAAGGACGATCAGATGTACGGCGTGCCGATCTCGACGGAATCGATCGCGCTCTTCTACAATAAGACGCTGCTTAAGGAGCTGACCGGCAGCGACAAACCGGCATCGACATGGGAAGAAGTGGTGGCGCTTGCGGATCAATATAACGACAGCAGCGCGAACCGTTGGACGATTCGCTTCCTGGCCGGACAGCTCTATTACGCGTATCCGGTGCTATCCTCGCTCGGCTGGCATCTGTATGAAGACAACGATCTGGATAAGCCGAATTTCAACTCCGAGTCGCTTACGAAGGGACTGGAGTATTACAAGTCGCTTCGCTCCATATGGGACGTCAACTCGGCGGACGCTACATGGGATTCGATCGAGAATGAATTCGTCAAAGGCCAGACGCCGTATGTCATTACCGGACCTTGGGTATTCAAAGACTTCGACAAAGCCGCTGCGGATAAGAAGTTCGAGTACGGCGTAACGGTGCTGCCGAAGGCGGCTTCCGGCGATGCCGCCGCATCGTTGACGGGGATCTCGGTTGCGGTCGTATCCGGCTATTCGAAGTATCCCGCCGCTGCCCGCGTATTCGCGAACTTCATCGCTTCGGACGAAGGAGCGGCCGCGCTGTACCAATCGACGGGGGCCATTCCGGCGCTGAAGTCGGACCAAATTCAAGGCGTGGAAGGCATTAACGGAAACGAGCATATCGCAGGCATTATCGCCCAATCGGAGAACGCCGATTTAACGCCGCAAATTCCGGAATACCTGTACACGTCCGGCAACGCGCTGATCGTCAACGTTTGGGATAATCTCATGACGGTCAGTGAAGCGCAGCAAAAAGCGGAACAGGAATACGCCAATCTGAAAGCGCTCGGCCAATAAACGACCATGAACGAATTATCTAGCAAACAGTCACCGGCTTGGGCGGCCGGATTGCTATCGGCGATTGTATGGGGGGCCGGGCAGGGCTGGAACCGGCAATATCTGAAGGGCCTACTCTTCCTTCTGATCGGAGCCGGAGCCGCAGCAGCCGAGTTGGCCACGGGAAGCTATACGCGCGACAGTCTTGCGGACGGATTCCGGTTCCGGGAGAACGGCGGCTTTTTTCTGAAAGGGATCTGGGGGTTGATCACGCTGGGCACCCAGCCGAGAAAAATGGGATTAACCGGCCTGACGGCCGGCGACCATTCCATCGTGCTGATGGCCAACGGGATCATCGCGCTGCTCTTCCTTCTCCTTCTTGCCTTGTTCTACATCTGGAACATTAGGGACGCGGTTACAACAAGACGGCAATATTGCGAGACAGGCATAAGGGAAAGCTCGCTCCAACATTTCAAGAGGCTGTGGGATACGATGTACGCCTACATCGTGCTGTCCCCGACGGCGGTGCTGACGCTGTTCGTCAGCGTGCTGCCGATCGTGTTCGGCGTGCTGATCGCGTTCACCGATTATAGCCGCAACAACTCGCCGCCAACGAAGCTTGTCCATTGGGTCGGCTTCGATAATTTCGCCACGGTGACGCAGGTGTTCTCGTGGATGCATACCTTCCTGGGCGTGCTGCTGTGGACGTTCGTATGGGCGATTCTGGCGACGGTCACGACATACCTGTTCGGCTTTTTCCAGGCGGTGCTGCTGAATAACTCGGCCGTGAAGTTCAAGAAGCTGTGGCGCAGCATCTACATCCTGCCATGGGCGGTTCCGGCGATGATCTCGGCGCTCGTGTTCAAATCGATGTTTAACGGCCAATTCGGCCCGGTCAGCCAATTCTTGCTCGATATCGGTCTTACCTCGGAGCGAATTTATTGGTTTACCGATCCCGGCAATACGAATCTGGCCCGCGGGATGGCGCTTCTGATCAACCTGTGGCTTGGTTTTCCGTATTTCATGGCGCTGATCGGCGGTACGCTGACGACCATCTCGGAAAGTTATTATGAGGCGGCCCGAATGGACGGCGCGACATCGGGTCAGACGTTCTGGAATATTACATTCCCGATCGTGTATAAGGCGACCGCGCCGCTCTTGATGTTGTCGTTCGTGAGCAACTTCAACAATTTCGGCGTCATCTACTTCCTGACCGAAGGCGGCCCGGCCAATCCAGATTACAATTTCGCCGGCAGCACCGACCTGCTGATTACGTGGCTGTATAAGCTGACGCTCGATAACCGGCTGTACAGCATGGGGGCGGTCATGTCCATTATCGTCTTCCTGATCGTGGCCAGCTTCTCGCTCATTAATCTGCGGAAATCGAAAACGTTTGAGGAGCTTTAATGATGATTCATAAGCGAACCAACCTTGGTGCAATATTGAAAACCGTGCTGATCTATATCGAGCTGATCGTCGTGGCGCTGATCGTCATTTACCCGCTGATCTGGATCGTCGGCTCCTCCTTCGGCAGTTCGAAAGGGTTAGCGAACGCTTCGGCAATACCGGAACAGGCGACGCTGCAGAACTATAAGGAGCTGTTCCAGCAGACGAATTATCCGCTCTGGTACATGAACACATTGAAGGTGGCGGCAGCCAACATGTTCTTCGGCGTCCTGCTGTCCACGCTTGGTGCATACGCGTTCTCGCGGTTTACCTTCAAGGGGAAGCGGGCGAGCCTGCTGACCATTCTTATTCTGCAAATGTTCCCTGCCTTTCTGACTGCAATCGCGGTATATATGCTGTTCCTGAACTTCGGCCTGTTGGACAGTCTGACCGGATTGGTCGTCGTCGGCGTGGCCGCGCAGCTGCCCTATAACATATGGCTGCTCAAGGGTTATCTGGACAACATCTCGACGAGCTTCGACGAGGCTGGGTTGATCGACGGGGCGAGCCGGACGCAGATTTTCGTCCGCATTATACTGCCGCTTGCCTCGCCGATGATCACTTTCGTCGCCGTGCTGCAGTTTGCCGCGCCATGGATGGATTTTATTTTGCCAAGACTGCTCATATCCAGCGAAGAGAAGAAGACGGTGGCGATCGGCCTCTATTCGATGATCAGCGACCAGACGAGGAACGAGTTTACGCTGTTTGCGGCAGGCTCCGTGCTTGTGGCGATTCCGATCGCGGTGCTGTACATCCTGCTTCAAAAATATTTGATCAACGGCCTGACGGCCGGCGGAGACAAAGGGTAGGAAGGGAAGATCAAGATGAGCCAACACTTTATAAAAGGCGCGGATGTTTCCATGCTGAAGGAAGTCGAGACGCAAGGAGGCGCCTTTTTTCTGGACGGAGAGAAGAAGGAGCTGTTCGATATTTTGCGGCTGAAGGGGCTGAATACGGTCCGGCTTCGTCTATGGCTCAACCCTTACGATGAAGAGGGCAGCCCGTATCTGGGCGGCACGAACGATCTCGAGACGACGATCGAGCTGGCGAAGCGGGCCAAGGAGCAGGGCCTTCAATTTATGCTCAATATTCATTACAGCGATTTTTGGGCCGATCCGAAGAAGCAATTCAAGCCGAAGTCTTGGCAATCGTTAACCGGAGAGCAGCTTGAAGAAGAAGTATTCCGGTACACGCGAGAGGTGTTGGCCGTATGCCGGGCGTGCGACGTGCAGCCGGATTTCGTGCAGATCGGCAACGAAACGACGAACGGCATGCTGTGGCCCGACGGTCGGACGCCGAAGTATGTATTCGAAGAGAAAGCTTTCGAGGACGTAGAAGCAGCAGAGTGGGAAGCTGCGTTCGACCGGCTGTCGCGCCTGCTGAGCGCCGGCATTCGGGCTGCGAGAGAAGCCGGAGATATGAAGGTCATCCTGCACTTGGATGCTGGCGGCTCGAATGTGCTGTATCGCACCTGGTTTGACGAGATGACCGCAAGGGGCGTCGATTATGACATCATCGGCTTGTCCTATTATCCGATTTGGCACGGCAGCCTTGAAGAATTACGGTTCAACCTAAACGATATTAGCGAACGCTACGATAAAGAGGTGCTTGTCGTCGAGACGGCGTACGGGCACACGTCCGATAGTCCCTCGGGGGCTGATATTTTCACGGAGGAACTGGCCAGCAAAGGCGGGTATCCCGCCTCGGTCGAAGGGCAGAAGCAGTTTTTGTCGGATTTGATGACGACAGTTAAGACGGTAGAGAACGGCAAGGGACTCGGAATCGTGTACTGGGAGCCGGCATGGCTGCCGGTGAACGGCACGAGCTGGGCGAGCCCAGAGGGCATGCGCTACGGCAATGATGTCGCTTCAATGGGGAATCACTGGGCCAACCAAGGGTTGTTCGACTTCCAAGGGAAGGCTCTCGATTCAATAAATGTATTCCTACATTATTAAGAGAAGGAGTTGTTCAAGCTTGAAAAAATGGTTGAAAGCAAGTGGAATGCTGGCGGTCGCGGTTACGCTCATGTTTCCGTCCTTCGGAAGCAGAACGGCGGAGGCGGCCGGCGATTTCATCTGGGGAGCGGACGTGTCGATGCTCCATGAGGTAGAGCAAAAAGGGGGTAAGTTTTATGAAGGCGGCGTTCAGAAGGACGCCCTGCAAATTTTGAGCGCGAACGGCATGAACTATGTGCGGCTCCGTCTATGGGTCGACCCGTACGACAGCCAAGGCAATCCGTACGGTGGGGGCACGAACGACCTGGCAACGACGATTGCGCTGGCGCAGCGTGCGAAGGCTAAGGGGATGGGCGTCATGCTTGACTTCCAATTAAGCGACTTCTGGGCCGATCCGGGCACGCAGACGAAGCCCAAGGCTTGGCAAAATCTCACGTATACCCAGCTCAAAACGACTGTTCACGATTATACCCAAAGCGTCATTACAGCGATGAAAGCTCAAAACGTGATGCCGGCCATCGTGCAGATGGGCAATGAAACGAGCGCCGGCGTACTCTGGGACGACGGCAAGGTTGGCGGAGGCATTGACGATTTCACGCAATTGGGCGAGCTGCTGTCGGCGGGCATTGACGGCGTGAACGATGCGCTGTCCACGGGCGAGGATATCGAAATCATTCTGCATCTCGACCATGGCGGCGACAACAGCCTGTATACCTGGTGGTTTGATAGCATTGTCGCGGAAGGCGTGGACTTCGACATCATCGGCTTGTCCTACTATCCGTTTTGGCATGGCACGATGGGCGAGCTGTCTTATAACCTGAATGACATCAGCAAGCGGTACGACAAGGATGTCATGATCGTCGAGACGGCTTACGGCTTCACGCTGGACGACGGCGACGGGCTCGGCAACGTGTTCTATACGACGGAAGAAAGCGTCGGGGGCTATCCGGCAACGCCGGCAGGTCAAGCAGCTTATATGCGCGATCTCCGAGAGATTGTGGAAGACGTGCCGAATGACCGGGGAAGAGGCATTTTCTGGTGGGAACCGGCTTGGCTTCCGGTAACGGGCGCGAACTGGGGGACGGCGGAAGGCGCGGCGTATAACAGCGATACGGGGCTGCTGTCCAATCCATGGGATAACCAAACGCTGTTCGACTTCAATGGCAATGCGTTATCGTCCTTGTCCGTGTTCAGCGAAACCTCGCCGACGAATCTGCTCACCAACGGCAGCTTCGAGGCCAACGGCTATACAAGCACGCCTACAGGCTGGTCGGTGTGGGCGAATACGACAAGCAACTTGAGCGCGATTAAGACCGAGCAGCCGGGCGTTACCGGCGACTATAAGTTGACCCATTGGCTAGCGACCGCTTATACCGCTTCGACCTATCAGACCAAGACCGGACTTGCGAACGGAACGTATTCGTTGACGGCATGGGTGTTGAACAGCGGAGGGCAGAACGCGGCGTATATGTATGCCAAAAATTACGGCGGAACTGAACTGCAAACGTCGCTTCCGGTCAGCACATCCTCTTGGATGAAGGTTCGGATTGACAACATTCAGGTGACGAACGGCCAAATCCAGATCGGCTTCTATTCGAACGCGAACGCCAACAACTGGCTTAACATCGACAACGTGAAACTGTACAAAACGAACTGATTGGATCCAATCCCAGACGTATGATGGTTTAAGGCTCTGTTCCTTCCTGTAAAGGCGACAGAGCCTTTTTTAAGCAAACTTTCAGTTTCGCGAAGCAAGGGAATCCACACACAGTGTCGAAAATTTAGCGAAAGATTACCAAAATTATGCTGCTGTCAGGAGGTCCGATGATGGAATGGGGTGACGAGAATATCCGATGCGTCTTCAATTCTTTGGAGCGCTCCCTGCCGTTGTACATTGAAACCATTGGCTACAGCGCGTGGGAGCGGATCTTCGCCAGGCCTGACGGCTATCCGTATTATCATTGGCTTCATACGTTGAGCGGAGAAGGAAGCTTCGAGATTTGGGGAGGCGAACGTTTCTCGCTGACAGCGGGAAAAGGTATCCTGGTGACACCGTTTACGCCTCACTCCTATTCCCCTATATCGGACCGATGGTCTACCGTCTACATTACATTCGGCGGCGTGGCGGCGCCCGCTATATTGGATACGCTCGATATGAATACGTCTGCCTTGTATACGGAAACGTCGGAGAGAGTCTCGTTCGCGGATATCGTCGGGAATATGATTCATAAGGCCGACCGCGATCCCGAATTCTCCGGCTTGGAATCGTCCACCGAGCTGTATCATCTTCTCATGCTGATGCGGAAATTCGGCATGCGCAACGATCAGCCGTCGCTGTCCCATTTTTACGAGAAGCTGCGTCCGGTCGTGCAATGGATGGAGAATAATTGCTCGGCACATGTTGGACTGCCGGAAATCGTCGAGCAAGCACAGATGAGCGTATCCTATCTCAACGAGCTATTCCGTGACGCCTTCGGTATGAGTCCGTATTCGTTCCTGATCCAACTGCGTCTGCGCGAAGCGAAAAAAATTATGGTCACCAATCCAAGCATGGCGCTGAAGGAGGTGTCCGTCTTGGCCGGGTTCAATGACGTCAGCCATTTCGTGGCGACGTTCCGGAAGAAGGAGGGCATCACGCCGGCGAAATACAGGGAGCTGCATTTGTCCGCGCAAGCGGTGGAGTAGCTTAATAAGATGATTCCACCTTTAGTTGAACCAGAATAGGGAGCAGCCTCGGCGCTGCTCCCTATTCTCATTGAAGCTAGTCTGTCAAATGAACAACGAAACCTGTAGCAAACTCCGTATTCGCCCATACGATGTAGAGAACATCATATCGGTATAAAGGAGAATCATATGTATCATTACTATAGGGCGATTACGACTGAACCAAGTATTGTCTCTTTTGCCACAGGAGATGTAACCGGTGACGGAATCGCCGATTATGTCTATCTCACGGGGATCCGAACGGAGGGTAGTCCTTTTATACAGGGGATTAGTCTGGTCGTACGGGATGGCGCCAACGGCCATGTGACCCATGTACCGCTTAAAGATAACGCGGGATATAATCCAAGATTATTTCTAGGCGACTTCACCGGGAACAAAATCAATGATATTTTGATCAGCATCGATTCCGGCGGCAGCGGGGGAATGATGTACCACTATATCTATTCGTTCGTCAATAATAAACCGCTGTTGATGTTCGACTTTAATTTATACAACGAGACCTATAAATACGAGGTTACTTATAAGGATGACTACAAAGTCGAGGTCGTTAGCAAGGCGAACAATGTGAAATATACGATTGATCTTACTTACAAGGGCTCTGATTATTTAAGCGAGATCTATGATGAGAACGGGAAGCTGAAGCAGCCTATCAGCGGGTTCGTGAATCCGCTAAGCGGATTGTATCCCGTGGATTTCGACGCCAACCAAGTCTATGAGCTGCTGGCCTACCAAAGGATCGCCGGGAGATATAACGCAGACGGTCTCGGATACATCTTGAACACGTTAGCTTGGAGAGAGAACAACTTTGTTCTGGGGAACCAGAACGTAGCTATTAATGGCGCGTAACCTGTTATTGCGAAGCGGCATTCCAAGGCGATATTTTCTCGTCCGGAATGCCGCTGTTTTGCATAGGGCAGGACAAGCAAATGCCAATAAGTCCAAGCAAAATCTCTCATTGGTCATAAACTCTATTACGAGGAAGGAGGTGAATGATGTCCGCAATTCAAACCGTCTTGAATTATACAGGGGCCGTATATTCAACCAGTTATAGAATAGGTTTAGGAAAGAGGTGATAGAATGGCTGTTTTCTCTACGGGTATGCTCCCTGGAGTTCCAGGGATGACAGGGCAATTCGGCGATATTGACTGTTTCATCCTGAATCTGAACGCAATACCAAGCCGCGTATTGATTCAAATCGTCGATTGGCGTGATAAAGTTCTTTTAATTAACGAGTCGTTCGTTATACCCGCCAATAGCGAATTGCCGGTTGGTTTTGGCTTTGCTAATCTTCACATCCATGAAGTTCGGGTTACGGTTAATTTGTCTCGCAACGTGATCGTCAATATATTCTCTACTGTGCCCAATTCCAGGACGCAAATTTTGAATCGCCAATTAACCGAGGTTTTGACTCCGCTTACGGTGCCTCCCGCCACTAGTAATAGCAGGGTTAAAGTCGTTCGAGCCAATAAAGGGACGGCTAGTATCATTCGAAGTCGGAACAGTAACGCTACGATCAAACGAGGTAAGAATAGCGAGGCTACTATTTTTCGAGGTAAAAACGTGCCCAAGCCATCCAAGAAGAGCAAACGAATGGGCACAAACTAAAAGGTCCCGTAGGAAGGGATCTGCATGGAGAGGCGCGCAGTAAGGGACAAGTATGGACGATCACAAAGAAAAAACGGCTGCCATTATTCGGCAGCCGTAGACGTTCTATTGATTGTCAATCGCAGTTTGGAGCGCTTGGACGAGTTCTTCTCCGCTCATGCTGGTGCTGAAGAACTTGCCGAATACATTTTGCGTATCATCTTTGAATTTCGGCGTTCCGTAGTCGGTGACGAAAGCTCCCGGCGAAGACGTAGCATTCAGCAGAATGTCCGTAAGTTTCTTCTGCGTTTCGCTTTCGTTACCGGTCAATTCATACTTCTGGGCCGGAACGGCTGCGCCTGTGTCCCATGCCGATTTTGCCCACTGATTGGCTTGGAACAGATAATCGAGGAACTTCTTCGCTTCTTCCGGGTGCTCGGAGCTGTTGACCAGCGCGTAGCCGCCGCCATTCCAGGCAAGCAGATCCGTTACTTTGGCTTTGCCGTCTTCGGCAATCGGGAATTCGACGACGCCTAGATTGCTGCGGAATTCGGCCGGCAGGCTTTCGTTGGTCGCCATACCAGCTTCCCACGAGCCCATGAACCACATAGCGGCCCGGCCTTGGGTGAACAGGTTTTGCGATGCGCCGTAGTCCGCGGTCATGAAGCCGTCCTGGAATAATCCGGTTTCGCGTAGCTGAGCCATGTACTGCCCTGCTTTCAGGAAGCTCTCGTCATCGCTGAGCTTGATCTTCTTGTCGACCGCGTCCAGGAAGAGATTGAAGTCCCCGCTATAACGCTGGGCAATGAATTGATAGAGGCCGCCGAAGCTCCAGAGGTCCTTGCCGTTAATGGACATCGGGATAATGTTCTTGTCTTGGAACGCTTTCGCGGCATCGAGCAGCTC
This sequence comes from Paenibacillus phyllosphaerae, assembly GCF_014192105.1. GTDB lineage: Bacteria > Bacillota > Bacilli > Paenibacillales > Paenibacillaceae > Paenibacillus_Z > Paenibacillus_Z phyllosphaerae. The sequence continues at coordinate 17,761 of NZ_JACHXK010000012.1, forward strand.
GGCGAACGTCGTCGGCACTTTGACGCCATTGTCTTCGAACAGCTTCTTGTTATAGTAGATGACTTCATAGTCGCTATTACGCGGCAGTCCGTATAGTTTGTCATTGAACGTGAACGATTTGTAGACGCCCGGCAGGAAGTTGTACGTATCGCTCTCATAATCCGCAGGATTCAACTCTTTTACATATTCCGCCTGGACAAGGGTATTCAGCTCGGCTCCGCCGTGCACCATCGTCAGGTCGATCGGCTCGTTGGAGGCCATATACGCTTTGAGCTTATTCTTGAAAGGCTCCTCCGCCAGCGCTTCGACTTCGATTTTCACGTTCGGGTTTTCTTTCATATAATTATCGATGACCATCTGTTCGGCAAGCCCTTGTCCGGACTTACGGTCGGGAAGGTTCGAGAACAGCCGCAGCGTGACGGCTTCGGCCGAGTTGCCTGACGCGTTCGCGGATGCCGCATTCTCTGTATCGCCGCCGGCAGCATTCGAAGCGTTATCGGAGCTATTGCCGCCGCAAGCGGTTAACGCCATTACGGCTGCAAGGGTCAAAGGTACACCTACGCGGCGCGACCAATTCTTTTTAGACATTCCAAGTCCCCCTAAATTCGTGTTATGAACTATCGATGAAGTTCTTATGTGTAGGATAACAAAGCGCCTATAGGGTCGTAAGTAGAGAAAAGATGACGTAGGTGTGGAAATATCGAAATTAACGCATCGTTGTATTTCGGAATTGCTTGGGCGTCATTCCCGTATAGCGTTTGAACACCTGGAAGAAATATTTCTCGTCGCTGTATCCGACCTCGAAGGCGATGTCCATAATTCGCCGGCTCGGATCTTTCAGAAACTCGCAAGCATGCTCGATGCGAACCTGGTGCAGGAAGTCGAGGAAGCTCATCTTCAGATGCTGCTTGAAGAGCGAGCTGACGTAGCCCGGCGTAATGAACACTTCATTCGCGATAATCTCGCGATTAATATCTTGGTTATAGTTGGCGCGGATATAGTTCAGCACGTTATCGAGAAGCTTGTTGCCTTGTTTCCGGTCATTGAGCTGCTCGCCGATGCGCAAGGCCGTCTGCAGCAATTCGTTATGAATATGCTCCACGTTGGACTTCGCCAGCTTATGCGTCATTTCCTCGAGCTGGTGGCCGAAGAAGTCGTTGACGTTCAGATCTTTGTCGATGCATAGGCGGTAGAGGGCAAAATATAACGAGAAGCTAAACTTCATGACAAGGTCCTTCGAATGCTTCTCGCCCAGCAGCGTCTGGCGGAACAGCTCGATGTTGCTCCGGATCGTCGCCGCTTCGCCGGTGAGGACGGCGTGCAGAATCATTTTCTCCAGCTCGATCGGGTAGGTGGACTCGGCAGGCTCGACGTCGAGCAGTTCTTCATAGTTGATGATTTTGCCCGGCCCCATGAAGAATTGCGTGTCCAATGCGCTGGTCGCCGTCAGAAAAGTGGTGCGCAGCTGATCGATCTTCTTGTCGACCCGGCCGATCGCGATCGAGACGCTGAGCTTCAAATAATGTTTGGCGTTATCTCGCAACTGTTCCATGTGCGGCAGGATGTGAGCGACTTCTTGCTCCCGGTCACAGTTGAGAATAACGACGATATCGTCCTGATCCTCGAAAGCCGCGCAGGTGCCCGCGACGGAGAGGGTCTCTTCGGCGATGTTCTTGAGCCCGTACTTCAGCAGCTCGTTCTCGAATGTGCTGTATTCGCTTTGCTTCGCTGCGTCTTGATCGATCTGGATCCGTCCGATGCCGAAGTAGGGCTCAGGGAACGATAGACCGCTTAATTCCAACGTGCCGAGCAGCTTGCCGTAGGGGACATCCTCGGCGACGACGAGCCGGCTTAGCGCATTATCCTTGAGCAAAGGCAGACTCTCCCGGAAACCCGCCGTAAGACGCTCCATCACCATGCGCTGCTTGTTCGCCGCGTAAATTTCCTCGGTCAGCTTGAGCACCGTCCCGAGAATCTCCTGCCGGCGGCTCGGCTTCAATAAGTAATCGCTGGCCCCCAGCGTGAGCGCCTTCTTCGCGTAATTGAAATCATCGTAACCGCTCATAATAATCGATTTGATATGCGGGTAATGCTCCCGCAAATATTCGATGAGACGCAAGCCGTCCATTTCCGGCATCCGAATGTCGGTCAGCACGATATCGACCTGATGCTCTTTCAACAACTCCAACGCTTCTACGCCATCGCGGGCCTCCGCCACGATCCGGATTCCATGTTCCTGCCAATCGATTAAGGTCCGGACCCCGTAGCGGGCTCTCTCCTCATCATCAACGATCATTAAGTGGATCATATGCTGCCTCCTGGTTTTCCGTCATGATGGGAATTTTCAGTTCGACTTTGGTGCCTTGACCGGGTTGGCTCGTGTAGGTCAGGTTGTACTGATCGTTATAGTAGTGACGAAGCCGCTGAATAATGTTCTGAATGGCGTATCCGCCTGTTTCGTGCGACGTGTACACATCGGTCTCTTGCTTCAGCTTCGTAATCTCCTGAAGGGTCTCGTCGCTCATCCCGATGCCATTGTCCGTAACGGTGAAGTGAACGTAACCGTCCGCGAGCCAGCCGTCGATATGCACATATCCGCCTTCCCGTTTGCGCTCGATGCCGTGAATGAGGGCATTCTCGATGAAGGGCTGCAAGCAAAGCTTCAGGAGAACGTAATGATCGAGCTCTTCCGGAATGTCGATGCGGTAGGTGAGCTTGTCGTTGAAACGCATTTGCTGCAACTGCAAGTACAGCTGGATGAACTCCTTCTCTTTGCCGATGCTGGTAAAGCTCTTCCCTTGGTTCAAGCTAAGCCGGAATAATCGGGACAACGTAATGACCATCTCGCTGATATGCTCTTGGCCTGCGCGCTCGGCTTCCCAGAAGATCATATCGAGCATGTTATAGAGGAAATGCGGATTAATCTGGGACTGCAACGCTTTGAGTTCGGCTTGCCGTTCCTTTAATTGAAGCACGTACGCTTCATCCACCAGCGTCTTGATGCTCGCGACCATCCGATTGTAGCCCTGGCCGAGCAGTCCGATCTCATCCTGATACTTCACCTCGACCCGTTCTTCGAAGTGGCCGTTCTGGAAGCGCCGCATCGAGATGAGCAGCTTCTTCACGGGCGCGGACAGAATGTGGCTGAGCGTCATGCTCAGCGGCAAGCTGAGGAGGATGCACGCCAGGATCACGAGGATGACGAACAATTTGATCGAATCCAATTGCTTCGTTAACAGGCCGATCGGCACGGCATACAGGATGATCCAGCCGCTATCCGTCTTGCTGTACGTCAGCAGCAGTTCTTCTCCCTTGGAGGTCGTAATGACGGAGTCGCTCTGCCGTCCGTTCTTCGTCATGGCCAGCAAGTCGGCGCTATAGAAGTCCATGCCGGCGGATATGAGCGGCGTTCCGCTCTGGTCGAGCACCATGATGCCGTGATCTTCGTCGTACAGGTTCCGCAAGTACTGGTTGCGGATCGTCTGATGGTTGACCCCGACGAAGATAAACCCCAGCTTCTCCCCGTTCAGCGTACTGCGGATGATCCGGCTCATGCCGATCTTTTCTTTGGTGTTGTATTCAATGAACAGATTGTTCTCGTCCGATAGCGGATACCAGTAGGCTGCTCCGTTGCGCCGCGAAGTTTCTTCATAGATGGCGCTGCCGCGGATACGATCGAACGTCCCGGCTCCGCTGCTCCCGTCTTTGGCCACTTGATAGAGAGGGTCGTTCGCCGTCCCGTACAGGGCGATATAATCCGTGCTGCCGGTAATGAGCATTTGGTCCATGATCGATGCGGTCGGACCGGAATACAGGGCGGATTCCAGATCGGATTCCGACAAACGCTGCTGCAGACTCTTCTGTACGACGGAGGAGAGAATGAAGACGGTCACCCAATCCGAGATCGATTTCTGCATGCTGGACAAGTTGCTGTTCACGACCTGCGTGACGGACAAGCTGGACGTGCTGACATTGTCGATAATCTGCGATTTGCTCGTTGTATACGAATAATAGCCTAACGTAACAGAGACCAGTGACGTCATGAGCAGGATGATAATGATGAATTTCTTCTTGATGCTGAGATTGAAAAAGTAGCTGCTCATCGTTAGCCATTTTTCCCTTCATAAATAGATGTAATCCAGTTTAGCTCGCGGTCCGCGATTGTACAAGAAGCGGGACGGAGATGTAGCTATTTCTCAACCTTTTGCATCTTTTCTCTACTTACTCCTTCCGGTCGCCTTGCTATCATAATGCAAAGAGATGATCTTGGAGGGAGATGCACCATGCATAAAGTACTTAACGACAGGCTCGCCATATTTCTATTCGTCTTTCCCGGGCTTGCGTTTTTCGTCTTAACATTCGTCGCGCCGATCATACTAAGCGGCTACTATTCCTTCACGGAGACGCTGGCTCCAGGGACGCCGGTGAAAATGGTAGGCTTCAGCAATTTTACCGAAATCCTATTCCATGACGAGCGCTTCTGGCTCTCCTTGCGGAATGCCTTGCTGCTCGGACTGGGCTTTGTGGTGATACAGCATCCCATCTGTATCTTGTTCGCGATCATGCTGGACCGTATTGGCGGCAAAGCCGAGAAGTGGTTCCGGACGATCTTCTTCATTCCGTGCGTGATTTCCGTCGTCGTCATCTCGAGAATGTGGCTATCCGTACTCGATCCTACATTCGGGATCGCGAATAAAGTATTGGCCTCGATCGGACTGTCCGATCTGCAGCATGCGTGGCTCGGCGATGCCAGCACGGCGCTCGGTTCGCTGCTCAGCATTCTGATCTGGTCAGGTTTCGGATGGGGACTTCTGTTCTACTACGCGGGGGTCAAAGGCATCCCGGCCGATATGTATGAAGCGGCTCGACTGGACGGCGCTTCCGGCTTTAAGCTGCACTGGAGAATTACGGTACCGCTGCTGTCCCCGGTTATTACGGTCCAAATCACGCTTGCGGTCATTACGGCACTGAAGCAGATGGAAACCGTCTTCCTCACCACGAACGGAGGGCCAGGCGATTCCACGCAATTCCTGGCCGTATACCTGTACAATCAGGCGTTCTCGGCCAGCAACTACGGTTATGCGAACGCGATCTCGATCCTGTTCATTCTCGTCTGCTTAATCATCACGTTCGTCTTGAACAAATTGACCAAGAACAAAAATTTGGACTTCTAAGGAGGGTGAAAGATGACAAAATCAAAACGTACCGCACTCTGGATCTTTTTCCTTCTGGTTGCATGCGTCCAGCTCTTCCCGCTCGTATGGCTGACGGACTTTTCCTTGGTCGAATCCAGCGAATTCTTCTCGGAGAAGGTACTCGTCTGGCCGGATTCGATCAAATGGGATAACTATATTAATGCCTGGGTAGACGGCAACTTCCTGCACTACCTGTGGAACAGCGTGTTCGTCTCGTTCGTGACCATCGTGCTTACGGTCATCGTCTCGATCTCCATGGCATATGCCTTCACGCGAATGAACTGGAAGTGGCGTCCATTCTTCTATGCCGTCATTCTTCTCGGCATTATGATTCCGATCCATGCGACGCTGCTGCCGAACTTCTCCATCTTCAAGTCGCTCGGCTTAACGAATTCCTACTGGGGCCTGATTCTTCCTTATACCTCGGTATCGGTACCGTTCAGCACGTTTATCTTGACGGGCTTCATGCGCAGCATTCCGGTTGAGATCGAAGAGTCCGGGGTTATGGACGGAGCGAGCATTTACCGGATCGTATTCCAATTGATCCTTCCGCTGACGATGCCGGCCGTTGTCACGGTTGCCGTTACGACGTTCCTGAATTGCTGGAACGAATTCATTATGGCGTACACTTTCATCAGCGACGAAAGATTCAAAACCTTGCCGTTCTCCGTCATGAACTTCGCGGGTCAATATTCGTCCGATTACGGCTCGCAGTTCGCGGTCATGGTATTGACCTCCATTCCGGCGATTATCATCTACGCCATGTTCAATGAGAAGATTACGAAAGGCGTTATGGCAGGAGCCGTGAAAGGATAAGCGGAGCCTGGGGCCTGGCTAGAACGATAGATTGCCTTTGCCGCAAGTGAGGGTTCACCTGCGGCAACGAATTGGATTTTTACTCGAGGAGGAGAACGGAATTGAACGAGTTGCTATATGGAGTAGCCTATTACGATGAATATATGCCTACCGAACGCTTGGAGACGGATATCGCCATGATGAAGGCGGCAGGGATTAATCTGGTGCGCATCGCGGAATCGACATGGAGCACGCATGAGCCGCAGAACGGCGTATTCGATTTTACCAGCGTAGACCGGGTATTGGACGCGATGTACGAAGCGGGGATCAAAGTCATCGTCGGAACGCCGACCTATGCGGTGCCGACGTGGATGGTGCGCGAGCATCCCGAGGTGCTGGCCGAGACGCCTAAGGGGCTGGGACGATACGGGGCAAGACAGATCATGGATATTACGAGTCCCGTCTATCTGTTCTATGCGGAGAGAATCATTAGGAAGCTTATCGGGCGAGTCTGCGCTCATCCTGCCGTGATCGGTTATCAGATCGATAACGAAACGAAGCACTATCATACGTCCGGTCCCAACGTGCAGCTCCGTTTCGTGAAGTATGTCCGCGAGAAGTTCGGTACGTTAGAGCGGCTGAACAAGGAATTCGGTCTGGACTATTGGAGCAATCGCATCAATAGCTGGGAGGACTTCCCTTCGGTCGTCGGCACCATTAACGGAAGCCTCGGCGCCGAGTTCGCCCGTTTCCAACGCGGGCTGGTAACGGAGTTTCTAGCTTGGCAAGCCGCTATCGTGGGCGAGTATAAGCAGCCGGGCCAGTTCGTCACCCACAACTTCGATTTCGAATGGAGAGGGTACTCATTCGGCGTCCAACCGGACGTGAATCATCTGGAAGCTTCCAAGTCGATCGATATTGCCGGCGTCGATATTTATCATCCGTCGCAGGCGGACCTGACAGGCAAAGAGATTGCCTTCGGAGGGGATTCCACCCGGTCGCTGAAAGGGGCGAATTACTTCGTGCTCGAGACGCAAGCCCAAGCGTTCCCGGATTGGACGCCGTACCCGGGCCAGTTGAGACTGCAAGCCTTCAGTCACGTGGCTTCCGGCGCCAACATGGTCGAATATTGGCATTGGCATTCGATTCATAACTCGTTCGAGACGTATTGGAAAGGGTTGCTCAGCCACGATCTGGGTCCGAACCCTACCTATAATGAAGCAAAAACGGTCGGGGCGGATTTCAGAAGGCTGTCTCCGCAACTGGCGAATCTGCGCAAGACGAATCGAGCGGCCGTGCTCGTCAGCAATGAAGCCTACACGGCTATGGAATGGTTCCCGCTGCCTGGACGCAAATTCAATTATAATGACGTTGTTCGGCTCATGTACGACGCCTTGTATGAGTTAAATATCGAATGCGATGTCATTAACGCCTCCGAAGCCGCGCTCGACAAGTATGACTTGCTCGTCGTGCCGGCGCTATACGCAGCTCCGGACGAGCTTCTCGCGAGACTTAACGAGTATGTCCATAACGGCGGTCATGTCGTCTACACGTTCAAGAGCGGCTTCACCAACGATAACGTTCAGGTGAGAAGCGTAACTCAACCGGGCATGCTAAGCGAAGCGTGCGGAATTCAATATAGTCAATTCGTCGAGCCCAACAATGTTACGTTGAAAGGCGACCCCTTCGAAGTCGGGGCGGAGCATAACCAAGTCCATACCTGGATGGAACTGATCGAACCGACGACGGCGGAAGTATTGGCTTGGTACGACCATCCGCATTGGGGAAGTTATGCCGCTGTAACCGAGAACCGCTACGGACAAGGGAAAGCGACTTATATCGGATGTTTCCCGAGCGCTGCGGTTGCGAGCAAAGTGCTGGAGCGGGCAGCCAAGGCGGCAGGGCTGTGGGGAGCGGACCAAGAAAATCAATTCCCGCTAATCGTCAAATCGGGCGTCAATGATAACGGCCGAACGGTGCGTTTCTATTTCAACTATTCCGATGCATCGCGATCGTTCGTCTACCCGCGTCAGGAAGGCCGCGAATTACTAGCCGGCGATTCGGTCGCGACAGGACAACGAATCGAATTAGCGCGTTGGGGATTCGTCATTATCGAAGAAGGTTAACACGCAGCGTACAAGAGGGGCAGGAATCATCCTGCTCCTTCTTTTATTTGTCTATAGAGGTTTATAAAAATTGTCCAACCATCATCTCCGGTTTGTCCATTGCTGGAATGTATCTGCCGCGTTATATTGCTGATAATGGGAATCATTATCAGTTGAGATTGAACAAGAAAAGAGGTGTTGTCGTGTTTCGCCGTTTTTTCGCTTATTACCGTCCTTATAAAAAGTTATTCCTGCTCGATTTCGGATGCGCGATTCTGGCGGCGCTGCTCGAGCTGGCATTCCCGCTGGCGGTTAACCGGGTGGTCGACGACTTGCTGCCAAGCGGCAATTGGCTATGGATTTTCTATGCTTGCTTGGGGTTGCTCGGCATTTATTTCTTAAGCGCCGCTCTCCATTTTGTCGTGACCTATTGGGGACATAAGCTTGGGATCAACATCGAGTCGGATATGAGAAGGAAGCTGTTCGACCGGGTGCAGAAGCTTAGCTTCGGCTTCTTCGATAAGAATAAGACGGGGCATCTCGTGTCGCGGATGACGAACGATCTGATGGATATCGGGGAGGTCGCCCATCACGGACCGGAGGATCTGTTCATCGCCGTCATGACGCTGGGCGGCGCCTTCGCCATCATGCTCGGCATTAATTGGGAGCTGGCCGTGCTAACTTTCATCATCGTGCCGCTGATGATCTATCTATCCCTCTATTTCAGCCGCAAAATGTCCAGTGCGTTCCACCGCATGTTCACCGATATTGCGGACTACAATGCCCGACTCGAGAATAGCGTTACCGGCATTCGCGTCGTTCAAGCTTACGCGAACGAAGGCTATGAGATGGAACGGTTCGCGCAGCAGAACGAGCGCTTCCGTATAACGAAACTGATTGCCTACCGCATTATGGCTTGGAACTCGTCGATTAGCTTTATTCTCATGAAATTCGTATCGCTGTTCGTGCTGGTGTGCGGCAGCTGGTTCGTCCTTCAAGATCGGATGACGTATGGCGAATTTATCGCTTTCGTCATGCTCTCCAACGTCTTCCTGACTCCGATCAAACAGATCAATTCCGTGATCGAGACCTTCCCGAAAGGGATGGCAGGATTCAAGCGTTATCTGGAGCTGCTGGAGACGGAGCCGGATATTGCCGATTCGCCGCAGGCCAAGTCTGTGGATCGGCTTCGCGGGGATATTGGCTTCCATGGCGTGACCTTCGGCTATGAGGGCAGGCAGCCGACGCTCAAAGATGTGCAGCTGACGATCCGCGCGGGTGAAACGATTGCGCTGGTAGGGCCTTCCGGCGGAGGCAAGACGACGCTATGCAGCTTGCTGCCACGCTTCTATGAGGCGGAGGCCGGGACGATTAAGATTGATGGCATCGATATTCGCGACATTAAGCTGGACTCGCTTCGTTCGCACATCGGCATCGTGCAGCAGGATGTATTCTTGTTCGATGGGACGATACGCGAGAATATTGCTTATGGCAAGCTCGATGCGACCGAGGAGCAGATCATGGAGGCGGCGAGACGTGCCCAGCTAGAGGAGCTCATTCTCTCCCATCCGGAGAAGCTCGACACCATGATAGGCGAGCGCGGCGTCATGCTCTCGGGCGGACAGAAGCAACGGATGTCCATCGCCAGGATGTTCCTGAAGAATCCGCCGATCCTGATCCTGGATGAGGCGACATCCGCGCTCGATACCGAGACGGAAGCGGCTATCCAGTTGGCGCTGTCGGAGCTTTCGCAGGGCCGGACAACGTTGATCATCGCGCATCGGCTGGCGACGATTAAGGAAGCGGATAAGATTGTCGTCATCGCAGACCAAGGGGTTGCCGAGCAGGGGACGCATGAGCAATTGATGGCTGCAGGAGGAGTGTACAGCCGCTTGCAGGGCGTGCAATATGACGCTGGTCCGATTCCAGCCACATCGGCTTAGGTAGCACCGTCATTTAATAGAGAGATAGGATCGTGCTCAACTTTGCTTAATGGCAAGGTGGGCACTTTTTATGTGAAGATCGAATCGAAGGCACAAAATCGCCATGTTTTCGTGAGGATCAAACGGCTTTTCCACGTATAAAGTGCTGTGACCGCGTAACGGTATGAAGCGTGAACGACTTTTAGCGAAAGAAGTGAGTTTGAAGCAATGGAACAGTGGATTATGGAGACGATGAGTAATTTCGGTTATTTGGGCATTTTTTTGTTAATTGCGCTGGAAAATCTATTCCCGCCTCTGCCGTCGGAGTTGATCCTCTCGTTCGGAGGGTTCATGACGACCTCGACGGAGCTCACGATTATTGGCATTATCCTGGCTTCGACAGCCGGTTCGCTAACAGGCGCGATTGCTCTGTACGGACTTGGCCGGCTCATGCCGCTCGAGCGTCAGATCGCTTTCGTTGCCCGTTATGGCAAATTCCTGCGCCTCAAGCCCGATGATATCCGCAAAGCCCACGCATGGTTTGATAAATACGGCATTTGGGCCGTGCTGATCGGCCGGGTCATTCCCCTGATCCGGAGCCTGATCTCCATCCCGGCGGGCAGCACCCGGATGCGGCTGCTCCCATTCCTGCTCTTCACGACGTTAGGATCTCTCGTCTGGAACACATTCCTGGTCACGGTCGGGGCGACCGTCGGCTCCTCATGGGAATCGATCGTCGACTACATGAACGCGTATTCGAGCGTCGTGTACGCGATTATCGCGCTGGTCGGGGCAGGTGCAATCGCGTATATCGTTCGCAGACGGAAGGCTCGTTAACGCGGGACGCAAAGGTTTAATGAATTCTAACCTAGCAAAGAGAAAGAGGCGAACGCCGCAGTTCGCCTCTTTGTTGACGTTGCTTAATGCCAAGCGCTCTGATCCAGATCTTGAGGAGGAATCCCTCTTAAGTGGCTTTCGAACATATCGATAATAGTGAGGAAGTGCTCTGCCTCTCTATATACATGGTCTGCTAGCAATGGATGTATGATGCTCTTGATACGGCAAGCATCTATAAGGTCTCGAGCCGTCTTCTTAAAATCGCGCAGACTTACAACCGAAACGCGGTTCTGGTCTAGAAATTGACTAAGCAAAGGTTGAGTTTGCGACTGTGGGCGCATGGAGCTCAAGTCCTGAGCCTGCCACAGCAACGTATCGAAGTCATGGCTAAAATCTCTAGCTTGCTCGACTAGTTTCCGTTCGGACGGGTCAAGTAAATGTCCTATAAACTTGGCGTGGTCAGCCATGATTTTTAAGAAAAAGACGTTCTCATCGATAATGGCATCCGCCAACGGTTCAAGCTGACCGTTATTCAACTCCGCGAGCCGGTTTCTGAAATAATTGGCCTCCCGGCTTACGTGGTCCACTAGAAGTGGGAAATTATTGGCGCCAGGAAGCTTACAAGTCAGAATCAAGCCCAGTACCTTGCGTTTGAAGACCCATATATGTGAAACCGCATTGTAGACTTCCGCGTTGAACGTCCTGATTTGTTGGGGAGCAGTATTAGCGCTAAATGCGTGTGACTTCGCTTCAATCTGTTCGAAAATCGCATAAAAGGCATTCGCCTCTTGGATGAGTTGCGTATCTTCGCAGCGGAAACCGAGTTTTAGAAACAGGGAATGTTCTTTCATTATTCTTGACCAAAATCTAATTTCATCCAGTGATCGCGCTACAAAAGCATCCAACGAAATCCCCCCTTATTATCGACTTTAGAAAGATATGTCGGGGTCACTTGACTCATGACAGGGTGAATTTGAAATTTGTATTTATATGTGACTGACCAAGATTGACTAGCTTAGCAGCGTATCGTGAGTTGAATTTTTCTGTTCTCATGGGCTTGACCAGTTGTTTCACCACGGTTCGGTGATGGTTATGGTAAGGGAAACGGGGAATTACCCCAGAACGAAGAGGTGAATGACGATGAATGCATTTCTGATTATCGTTGGTGTCACTGTGTTCGTAATTGTCGCCGCCATTCTTATCCGCACAAGCCGTTGGAAAACAGTGTTGACCGCGCCAGGCAATCATGCGGAGGAATTACAGAATAAACATGCCTATTTACACGGACGTGGGATCCGCTCCCGCATCCGCGAGCAAGATGGCCAGCCGGCATCGGGCATTGCCGCCGGCGGGATGCACGCTTCCGGCCAGCATTCAGCCCTGAAACTGCAGGTTCATAAAGATGACGTTCAGCGGGCCAAGGAAGCGCTCGAGGATTACTCGCACGAGCGTCATACATCGAACTCGCCAATATTATAGTTGCAAGCATTTGCGGATTGAATTCCGCTAACGCACAATGGCTGAGCCCCTCCAGGCTCAGCCATTGTGCGTTCTTGATGAAGCTAGCGTTACCATTCCGTAATCAAGCTGAATGAGAATCGGTGGGATGCACGAATCGGTCACGTGCCGCGCCTAATCCGAATGCGAATATGCAGAGGCTGGCGACGATCAGGATCATGAGCGGCAGATTCCAGCCGTGCGTGATGTCATGCAGCCCGCCGAACAGCATCGGGCCGATGGCGGCCATGATGTAGCCGACGGTCTGTGCCATACCGGACAGCTCGGCCGATTCTTGGGCGGTCCGCGTCCGCAAGCTGAAGAAAATCATCGCCAAGCTGAACGAAAAAGCGCCGGCAATGCCAATAATGATTGCCCATAGCGGCACAAGCGCAGTATTTTCCATGAATAATCCGCCGATGCCGATTAGGTACAGGAAAGTGGTTAGCATGACCAGAGGTTTCTGGTTGCGCATGCGTCCGGCTATGATCGGTACGAAGAGCGTGAACGGCAGCATGGAGAATTGAAGAAGAGACAGCATCCATCCGCCTGCATCCTGCGACATTCCGCGGCTGACCAAGATCTCGGGAAGCCAAGCAGCCAGCATATAGAAGATTAACGATTGCAGGCCCATGAAGGCCGTAACCTGCCAAGCGAGTCCGGAACGCCACAAGTTCGGCTTTGCCCCGTTGATGGCAACCGATGCTGCTGCAGTTGTGGATTGTGAAGCGCGCAGGCGCGGAGACCAGCTGATCATCGCGAGGGTAACCAGTATGCCCCAACAGATCAGAGCGCCTTGCCAACCGAAGCCGGCATCCCGAGCGAGGGGAATGCTAATGCCGGATGCCAGAGCTCCGCATAGATTCATAGAGATGGAATAAACGCCTGTCATCAACCCGACTTTATGGGAGAAGTCCCGTTTGACCAGACTCGGAATAAGCACGTTGCAGATGGATATCGCAAGTCCGATCAGGACCGTGCCGGCAAATAAAGTTCCGGCTCCGTGAATCGAGCGGCATAAAGTGCCGATCAGCAGCACGATGAGCGCGCAAAAGATGACCCGTTCCATGCCATAACGTCGCGCTAGCTTGGGAGCAAAAGGCGACATCAGCGCAAAAGCGAGCAAAGGAACCGTCGTCAGCATGCCGGCAACCGTATTGGAAATTCCGGTATACGTCCGAATGTCGCCGATTAGCGGGCCGACCGATGTAATCGGCGCTCGTTGGTTGGCGGCGACCAGTATAATGCCAAGGACGAGCAGCCATCCTTGTTGGGCCAAGTTCGTCTCGACTCGCAAGGGAGCCGAGGAGTGTAGCGGCTTCATGGTTGTTCATTACCCTCTCTGTTGCTGAAAATGTTTCTTCGATTGTTCAATGTAGATGCGTACCGCTTCCGCCGCTTGATTCTCGTACTGCTGCCCGATCGCGTGGAGGAGCGTTTCGTGATTGAGCAAAAAATAGCTGTGCGAGCTAAGCTCCACAACCTCCGAGATGGATTCTTGCACGCCAGCGGTCATATGGTTGTACAGCTCCATGAGCAGGGGATTATGGGAAGCCGCGATGATCGAGCGGTGAAAAGCCATGTCCGATGCGGCATAAGCCGCGTAGTCGCCGTTATGTACGGCCAGCTTGCAAGACGCCAAGCACTGGCGCATCTCTTCCAGATCCTGCTCGGTCCGCCGCGCTGCGGCAAGAATGGCGCCTTCCCGTTCAAGCGCATGCCTGACCTCCAACGTCTGCAATGCATCCGTCCGTTGAACCTTCTTCTGCAGAACGGGGCCGAGAGCGCTGGATGAACATACGTAAGTACCGTCTCCTTGCCTCGTCTTCAGCAGTCCGGTATGGGTTAACGCGCGAATAGCCTCTCTCAGCGTATTGCGGCTGACTTGCAGTTCTTCCATCAGCTCGGGCTCGCTCGGGATCTTCATCCCGACAGGCCATGTGCCGCTTTCAATTAATTGTTCGATCTGCATGGAAGCCTGATCGGCAAGCGACAGGCGACTCGTCTTATGAAGCAATCCGTTCACTTCCTTCAAACGTAGGATGATTGGTTGTTTTGTATCATAACATGGCAGATGCATTTTGAATATAGGGATGAGGCAATTGAGAGGGAGAAGGATAAGCGTACGTACTTGTGGCGACCGTCTTCCCGTTTTTGGTACAATAGCGACTAAGAGGTGAGACCATGCTGGATTCAATCGATAATCACATTTTGCAGCGGCTGGCTCAGAACAGCAGAATATCATATACCGATTTGGCGAAAGAAGTGGGCTTGTCGGGGGTTGCGGTGAAGGAACGCATTGACAGGCTTGTCAATCAAGGGATAATCGAACAGTTCTCGATCGTCATCAGCGCTGAGAAGCTGGGGAAAAAAATATCCGCCTACCTGGAGTTAGAGGTAGAACCTGCCCATCTGGACGAGATCGTCGAAGCGCTGAAAGCCAATGAGCGCGTTGCCGTTCTCTATGAGATGACCGGCCCATGCCTGCTCCATGTCCATATTCTGGTGGAAGATATGGACGAAATGGATCGTTTCATGCATGAATCGATCTATTCGCTCAAAGGGCTCGTTCGCGTCGAAAATCAAATTCTGCTGAAACGCCATAAAAACCAGGACGGCCTCAATATCTGATGCAGTGCCATAAGCAAGAAGAAACCGCCGGTGGCTCGGACTGATCGGCTTGCTGCAACTTGAGTTGTGCAGCCTGCTCTCAGGGAGACCGGCGGTTGTTCTGTTCTCGTTCGAAGTTGCTGTCGTTAACTTGGTACGAACGGATTAATTCGTTTTCGATAACACCGATTGATAGAAGCTTGCAAAATAATCGCTGACCACGGCCTTGCCATCCTTCAGCTGCACGGGAGCCGTCAGTTTGACGGTTGCGCCGTTGTAGGTTCCGGTTGTTGCGCCGATTACCGCGGAAAGCGTGTTGCCGTTATAGCTGATCGAGATCGTTTGCGTTGCGGTCTGCCATCCGACTTTAGCGCCGAAACCTTCAAAGCTGGTACGCAAATTGACCGTTTTCTGCTCCGCTTCCCCGAATTGCCCTTTGCCGATTACGGCGTGTACGCCCCAGTTGCCGTCAACGACTTGCGTAATGCCGAAATCGGTGGACACCGACATGAGGGAGTATGCCTCGTCTTCGCTTAATTCCATCCCTTTCATGAGGAACGCCTTCGCTTTATTCGCCGCATCCTTCATCGCTTTATCGATGGAAGAGTTGTTATAAATGTCTTTTTGCGCATTTTCTCCGAGCTCTTCCAGATAGTTCGCATAGCTGAAGCCATGGACGACCCATTCGTTTTCATTTTCGAGCAGCGGGTAGTTGAGCTCACTTAGCTTGTTGTCCAGATTTGCTTTTTTATGAAGCGTGATCTGAATATCGCCCGTGACCGAGGTCTCGATCGCCGTTCCGTTGAGCTCCGAGTCGCCTTGGCCGGCATGCGGATCGCCTATCGTCAACAGAGCGCCCGATACGGAGACGGGGTAATACATCGTTGCGCCTTCGGTCACGCGCCAATCGTCGATATTGCCGCCGTAGTAGGAAGGAGGGACGGAGTCGACGACATCGGCTTCTTTGGGAGCGACGGCCATCGTGCCGAAGTGCAGTCTGACCGGTACCTTCACGCCTTCAAGCACGTTGAAGTTCTTCTCGATCGTATCGTGGTCGACGATTACGCCCGGATAATCGATGGTCGGATGCACCTTGCCGTCCGGATCCGTCTGCGGCGTCCATCTGTAGCTGTACAGCGCGGTAGCATAATCCGTTACGCCATCCGAATCCATCTCGTAGATGGTGACGACTTCCCGCGTCTTCGGTTCTTCGACCATTTCTCCGTATAAGTAGCCCCAGTTGGCGGCGGCGTTAACGCCGTAAGTCTTGCCTGCATATTCCTCGTTGCCGTTAGGCCGGAGCTTCATATCCAAGATCTTGACTTCCAGCACATCGCCGGGCTCCGCTCCTTCGACGGCGATAGGGCCGGTCATAATATGTACGCCAGGTCCGCGGTCCGCTTCGTGCTTGTCATCGCCTTCCCAGTGGAAAATATCCTCGACGCCGGCATCGCCTTTGATCATTCTTTCATAATCGTCGCCGGAATGATGGGTAATGGCTTCGACCGTTACGATGTCGCCGGAATTGACCGTCAGCACCGGATCGCCTTTGCCGATATTCCCCCAACGCACGTTGTCCGAGTTGGCGGCCAAATAATGCGTTTTGGGTACAGTTGAACCGTTGTTGGTGTCAGCATTTGCGACATAAGCTAATGAATTAAAAGCCAGTAAAGCCGATAATGACAAGCAAACCTTCCGTCCCGTACGTTTCCCCATACGACATTCCCCTTTATGATGTTATATTTTCTAACATGTTAGTGAGTTGAGTATAGCAGAAGGTTTTTGGATTAACAATATAAAGTTTTGTGGTTTTTTAAATTAAGAAAATTAATTTAATTTCGAAATCGGGTTTAAAATATAAATTAAAGTGGGGGGGAGGCCTGAAACTGCGGCGATTACGGATATGTAACAGGCTTACGAACGCCCGTGCAACGGACGAACTATCGAATCGTGCCTGCCAATGCGTATAATAGGTGAAAAGCTAGATGAGGGGCGAAGCGCTGGCAATGGAACAATTTCGTGATGAAGTAGAGCGTATTTTCGCAGAAGCAGCGGAGGAATTAATGGCGCTCCCGGCAGGGCTCCGTGACCGGGGACAGCATCTGTTAACGCTCAGCCATCCGCTGCGGAGCGACGGAGGAGCGAACCGGATCAGTTACATGCTGCCGTTCTGGATGAGGGAAATGACGAATAGCCCGATCGGGATGTGCCGCGATCTGGCGGTCGGTAATATTTACGCGATGCTCCGTTATTTTCTGCTGGATGACGTGATGGACGGCAAGGAGCGAAGTCCAGCGGGGATTCGCGCTTCGTTGGCGCTGGGCCAGCTGCTCGAAGAGCTGTTTAGACAACGATACCAGCGCCATTTGCCGCAGAATATGATGGTGTGGGACTGTTATCGCCGATATGTCGGAGAATGGACAACGGCGGTTTATACGGAGATGGCAGATCCGATCGACCCTAATGATATCGGGCATTTGGCCTGGAAAGCCGCTCCGGTCAAGATCGGCGCAGTCGGACTGTTGGTTCATGCGGGAATGGAGGAGCGAATCCAAGAGGTAGAGCAAGCGGTCGAATTCGCGCTCGCGGCGCTCCAACTATCGGATGATTGGGACGATTGGCAGGAGGATCTTCCATGTCCCAACGGGAATGCGTTCTTGTCGGTCGTACGTGCCCGGCTTCGACTTACGAGCGGTGAAGCGTTGGATGAGCGCACCGTCCGAACGGCGATTTATCACCATGAGGCCGTAGATACGCTTGCGGACATCGCCGAGGGCTATGTTGAGCGGCTGAAGCAGATACCTCATCGACCGGATGGGCTTGCCGCTTTTGCGGCGGCGATTGCAGAGGAGATCCGGGCGGCGGCCCGAAAGGTACAAGTAAACCGAGTAAGCTTAGCTACAGAGGGTGGATTTTCGCGTTTAATGTCGAAATTTGATAATTTATAGGACAAAATGACTATGAAATTGCTACAATGGGTGGAGATACTCCACTTTATTCCTGAAAGGTTGTTGTCTTATGTCCTTCGAGTCCTTAAAAGTACAGATTATTGAGAAAGCATGGAAAGATCCGGAGTTTAAAGCGAAGCTGATCGCCGATCCGAGAAGCGCGCTGCAAGAATCATTCGGCATCACGCTTCCGGAAGGAATCGATCTTCAAGTCGTGGCGGAAACGCCTACAAGCTATGTGTTTGTTATCCCGCCTAATCCGGAAGAACTCGAGGGTTTGGATGGCGAGTCGGGCAACCTCAAATACAATTGGACCTAATCTTGATTTGCCAGAGGGAACCGGATCGTCGCTTCGGTTCCTTTTCCTTTTTCACTGTGGAACACAAGCGTTCCGTTCATCGCTTCAATGATTCGGAAAGTGACCATCAGGCCGAGACCGGTACCTTTGGTCTTGGTCGAGAAATAGGGATTGCCCAGCTTGGCGAGCTGATCTTCGTCCATGCCTAGCCCGTTGTCCGATATGCGGATCACCACCGCGGAGTTTTCCTCGTAAGCGACCACATCGATTGTCCCATCTTCCTGCAAAGATTCAACGCTGTTCTTCAACATATTCATGAAGGCTTGCTTGAATTTGGCCGAACTTCCGATGATCTTCAGATGCTCGGACGCTTCCACATTCAGAATTCCGCCGTGCAGCATGACCATAGGCCGAATAATCGTTTCCATGGTGCTCAATTCCTGTTTGACATCCATCAAGACCATCGTTTCCTGCTCGGGCTTGGCGAATGTCAAATAATCGGTAATAATGCCGGCCGCCCGGTCCAGTTCGTTAATCGCCATACCGTAATAGTTTTTGTTCGCTTCGGTCGCATTGCGGGACAGCAGCTGCAAGAATCCCCTGGTCACCTGAAGCGGATTGCGGATTTCATGCGCAATGGAGGCGGCCAGCTCGCTGATGATCTGCATTCTCTCGGATTGTTGCAGTTGATAATTGTACATCTCCAGTTCCTTGGAGTAAGACAGCAATTTCGAATAGTCGCCGGCGATTCTCCGATTCAGGGCCATGACCAGACAGGCGATCAGAAACACGAGCCCTAGTTTCCACAAGACGAATTCATACACGCCATGACGGAAGAACAGGATGGAGAGATCCGCAATGCCGGAGAGAGCGAGTCCAACGAATCCAATCGAGATAAACATGGAGCTGCGTTCTTTGCGGAAGGCACTCCGAATGGCAAGAATGATGATAAGGACCAGCAGACCCAGAATAACAGGCGCCAGAATCCAGAACGTAAAGAGTTTATACAACCAATAAAAAGAACCGCCGACAATTTTATAAGCAACCATAACGAAGAGGCTCACGCCAAAATAGCCGATGACCCACTTCTCGAACTTCATCAGCCAACTATAGGCTTCCTCGAAGAAACGGATGACGAAGCAGAACAAAGCCGGAAACAGGATCAGCATGAACACGTCGAACAAGAAGAACAACGCAGGTCCATAGTCGGGATAATAATAATAGGGTAATGACGAGTTCGTGACGATCAGTATGCCGGTCGATAAGATAAACAGACTAAGCGTAATGGACGTTCGGGTCAGATTCCGCACGAAAAAACCGGTCGATACGAGCATGATGAAACCGAGGAACGCAATTGCGGCGCCGAGCAGAACATTCGGCAGCATCTTATGAACGTTCGAGGAGGACAAAGCGGTGAATTCGCCGATCCGAACGTCGCTGCCGATACCGGCGCCTTCCTTGGAGACAATGCGGATGTATAGATCAGAAGCCTCCGGCTTGGCATTCAGCGGAATCAACAAGATGTTCGGCTCGAAATCGTAGTCCCGCGATGACTTGTAAACGGGTTGATCGTCTTCGTATACGGTGATGTCAAGGCCGTATAACCGGTTGATATATATTCCTGGGTGCTTGAAGCCGGATGTAGGCGGAATCGAGATGCGCACCCAAGCGCCAGCGGTTCCGCTTGGCAATGTAGTAAGCGGATCATCGATGGCCGAGAATTGCCAGGATAGATGAGAGGGTGGAATAGAGCCAACCGGTTCGGTCTTCTGAATCCAGGCGATGCTCCAATCGGGAATGGTAATTTCGTTCACAGCGTCTTGAGATCTCGTAGAGAGGAATGACATGAAAATAATCGAGATGCTCAATAGCAGAAAAACAATGATCGGTTGACGGAATGTATGCAAGTGAGACCTCCTTGATTGCAAGAGTTATAAACTACCAATTCGACATGATTCGATTCAATCCTGTATAAATTGATAAATTGTTTGGTGGGAAACACGATTCTTTCATGGGTTTAAGGGGCTATGGACCTAATGAGATAGATGTGTTATTCCGCGAAAAACGAAAAGCGATTGCCCGCGCGGGCAATCGCTTTTCGTCTATCGTCTGCAGCCGTTCAGCCGGCGGAATCCGTCTCTTGGTTCGGAAGGATCGGGCGGTAGCCGACCGGGGAAGTGAGCACGATCGAAGTATTGACATGATTGCTGTAATTCATCAGCCGGTCGACGAGATCGCGCAAGCCATCCATGCCGGATACGGCGGCCTTGATTATATAGCCGATATGTCCGGTTACCCGGTGGCATTCGAGGACGTCCTTTTCTAGCGTGATCATCTTTTCCCACTGGCTGGCGGGTACCTTCAGATCGGTGATTTGAATGATAAGGAGCGTGTTGCGGCCGATGGCAGCAGGCGAGACGCGCGCGCTGAAGCCTTCGATGATTCCTTTTTCCTGCAGACGATGCAGCCGCTCGGTTATGCTCGGCCTGCTGAGCGACAATCTCTTCGACAAATCGCTGACGGTAATGCGGGCATCTTCTTGCAGGATCTGCAGCAGGGAGATATCGATCTGATCCATTTCGTAATCACCTTCATAATGAATATGGAATTGCGAAAATATCTTCAAAATGATAACCGTTTAGTCGGATTATCGTGTAGAAAGACATGTGTTTCGGTTATTCCGTATTATATCATGTAAACAACGAAAGAACATGGAAAGCTTGGAAATGGAGGATGAATCATCATGATACGCATCTTGAATATTCTGCTGGGCTGCATGCTTGTCAGCTCAGGGCTGATTATGCTCGGGCATGCCGAGGTTGCGACCGGAGGAACGGCGGGACTTTCCCTGACGCTCAGCTATCTGGTCGATATCCCGTTTGCATGGCTGTTTTTTCTGATCAATATTCCGTTCTACGTTTTCTCCGTTATGCGGATGGGATGGAACTTCACGCTGTTCACGCTGCTCTCCGTCAGTCTCGTCACCGCGATGTCGTCGGTTGATCGGCTGTTGCCGGATTTTGCCGTTAATATGTACGCAGGCACGCTCATCGGCAGCTTGCTGTGCGGATTAGGATTGTCGACGTTGTTCATGAATAAAGCTTCGCTTGGCGGCTCCAACATTCTGGCTTTGTTCCTGCAGCAGCGTTACAAGGCCAACCCGGGTACGGTCAATTTTATTATCGATTCCTGCATTGTTGCGCTCGGCTTCTATTCGGCCGGCATCATACAGGGCATCTTGTCCATCGCATCGGTATTCATCGTCTCCAGCGTAATCAGCTACTTCAAGAAGAGAATATCGGTCGGGAGCCAAAGAACGGTACGAACCGGTCCGCGAGTTGCCTCTCAAGCAGGCGCCAACGGATGATGTAGAGAAAGGACACGAACAAGTGCTTAATCTTGCCGCTGCAAGGTTGAGCGCTTTTTTGCTACGGAACCATACGGAATTTATACCCACCGCAGGCAGTTGCTTCTTGCAAGCAGGCAAATCTCCCCCTATACTGAGTTTGTAGACTGTGTAGTCGGTTAATGGGTGGCAACACGGAAGGGAAGGAGAGCGAGCAATGGCTAGACCTGCTGGAGCGGGGGAACAAACGAAGAAGCGTATTGCGTTAAAGGCCAAATCCCTGTTCGAGCAAAAAGGATATTCGGCTACGACGATGGATGAGATCGTCACGATTGCCGGAACCAGCAAGGGCAGCATCTATTATCACTTCAAGAGCAAGGAGGAGCTATTCCTATACATTCTGGAGCTAACGACAGAGGAATGGCTCGACAAGTGGGCCCGTTCTTCCGAACCGCTGCACACGGCGACAGAGAAGTTATATACGCTGGCTGAGCTATTCGCGACCGATTTCCAGAATCCGCTCATGCGGGCTGCGGAAGAATTCGCCGGCAGTGAATCTGCAGATCCGGACATACACGCCAAATTGCTCGAGATGACGCGCATGCACTATCCGATTCTTCGGCAATTGCTGGAGGAGGGGATGAGCAGCGGGGAATTCGAGCCTATGGAGACGACTGAACTGATGTATATCGTGCTCGGATTGCTGGGCGGCCTGGGCGTTGCGTATTACGACCTTAGCTCAGAACGGATTCTTCCTCTATACCGGAGATCGATCGATATCTTGCTTCGTGGCATTCGGAAGAAGTAGACAGAGAGAGAGATAAATTTTTTTGTTTAATTATTAGACTGACTAGTCGGATTAATAATTAGGGGTGAATAAGCGTGAATCAATTGTTCCGCAATCGGGTCTTCCTGATCATAGCTTCGGTAGACCTCATCCAACAGATGGGCATCTGGGTCCGTAATATGGCGCTGCTGTTCTATGTAATGGAGCAGACCGGCAACGATCCTGTCGCGGTCTCGCTGCTGACCGTATTCGAGTATTTGCCGATCTTCGTCTTCTCGCTGATCGGCGGGACGCTCGCTGACCGCTGGAATCCGAAGTGGACGATGATTATAGGGGATGCGCTCAGCGCCGTATCTGTCGCCGTCATTCTAGCGTTGATCGCGACGGGATGGTGGCAGGCCGTGTTCGCGGCGACGGTCGTATCGGCCGTTATCAGCCAATTCTCGCAGCCTTCGTCTGCCATTATGTTCAAGCGCCATGTCCCGGAAGAGCAGGTGCCGACGGCCATCGGAATGACGCAGAGTCTGTCCTCCTTATTCGTCATCGTAGGTCCCATGATCGGTACGGCGATCTATGGCTGGCTCGGCGTCAACACCTCGCTCGTTATTCTGGTCATCGCCTTCGCCTTCGCCGCGCTTGTTCAACTCGCCCTGCCTGCTTATACGAGAGAGAAGCCGCCCGAAGAGAGCTCCGTATGGAATGAGCTAGTGATGGGGCTGCGGTACGTGGGCGGTCAACGCAATCTGCTGCTCATTACCGGGGTGTTCGCGCTGATCGGTCTCGGATCGGGATTGATCCAGCCGCTGGATGTCTTCTTGATTACCGAACGTCTTGACCTGGATAAAGAGGATCTGCAATGGTTCTACGCGCTCGCGGGACTCGGGATGCTGGTCGGCGGCGGCCTGGCGACAGTCTTCGGCCAGAAGGCGAATGCTCGAACCGTCGTCGTCGCGGCCGTGATCTTCCTTGCGGTGTCGATCGTCGTGGAAGCCTTGTCCGTGTGGGTCCCTGTGACGGCTGCGATGCGGTTCCTGGTCGGCGGAGCGGTGGCCTTCATGCAGATTATCCTAAGCTCGGCATTAATCTCAATCGTCGCGGAGGCTTATATCGGCCGGGTGAATGGAACGATAATGCCTGTTATGATGGCCGGCATCCTAATCGGTTCCGGGCTCTCGGGCATCTTCATGAAGAGCATCGACCTCGTGCCCACGTATGTGCTATCGGCCGTGATTGTGTTCTTGGCCGCTCCGCTCGCGCTGCGGATGAGATTTGAACGGTTGAGCGAAGCCAAACAATAGAAGCGGGAGAAGGGAGTGGCTTGCCGCGGCAGCCGCTCCCTTTATCTTCGGGCGTCTGCCCAAGAGAATTTGCATGCGTGCCGAGCGTAAAGTATGGTGGATGGAGCGGATAATTCCATGCAGGGGAGTGAAGCAAATTGAACGGACCGCCTTCTTTTTTACGACGCATTCAGCTCATGAGGCAGCAGATTCCCGCATATGATCGTTATCCCTTTGATTTGGCAGTCATTCGCAGCCTTCAGACCCTTGAATTCCACCCCAAGGTCACTTATATCGTAGGTGAAAATGGCATGGGCAAATCGACGCTGATGGAGTCCATCGCCGTCGCATGGGGATTTAATCCGGAGGGAGGGACGATTAACTTCTCCTTCTCGACCCGGGCGACCCATTCGAACCTGTTTGACTATATCCAACTGGTCAAAGGACCGCGGCGGCCGAAGGATGGCTTCTTCTTCCGGGCGGAAAGCTACTATAATCTCGCCACGACGATCGATGAGCTGGATAGCCAGCCTTCATCCGGGCGGCCGATCAAAGATTCGTACGGCGGCAAGTCGCTGCATGAGCAGTCGCACGGCGAGTCGTTCTTCGCCGCATTCGTACATCGGTTCGGCGGGAATGGATTATACATTCTGGACGAGCCCGAGGCGGCCTTGTCGCCGCTTCGCCAGATGGCGATGCTGTCACGGATCCATGAGCTGGTTGAGCGCAACTCCCAATTTATTATTGCGACCCATTCCCCGATCCTGATGGCATATCCGGATTCGATAATTTATAATCTGACGCCGGATGGCATCGAAGTCCAGGCGCTGGAGGAGACCGATCACTTTCTGATTATGAAGGAGTTCCTGAATAACAAGGAGAAGATGCTGAGGGAGTTATTCGATGATACTCGCGGCGAGTGAAGAGCGGCGGACGCTCAGATCTGCCGGATACTTCCGTCGAACTCCCTGCCTAGAAAACCGTGCGCTGCACGGTTTTTTTTCGTTAAAATATAAGGATTTTTAAGCTTCACGCTTATTAACCATCTTCTATTTCTCCGGAATGAAACTTAATACGCCGCCAGAGGACGGCGCAAGCCGTTTCACCTTGTGGATACACACTTTGTTACAGGTAGAGTATTATAACTGCAGAAGTACCTTGACTGTCATAGTAGTGTATCGTATTATACAGTTATGGAGGTGATGAGATGAGCGAGAACAAAATCACATCCGACCTGTTACGCGGACACACGGATACGATGATCCTACGGCTATTGTCCGAAGCTGATCGTTACGGTTACGAGATTGTCAAGCTGATCGCCGAGCGTTCCGGCGGCGAGTATGAACTGAAGGAAGCGACGATGTACTCCAGCTTCCGCCGGCTTGAAGCGGACGGCGACATCGAGTGGTATTGGGGCGATGAATCACAGGGCGGACGGCGCAAATATTTTAAGATTACCCCAAAGGGCATGGAGACTTACGACCGCAACAAAAGCAATTGGGAGTATGCCAAACGCGTGTTGGAAAATTTACTTTAAGGGGAGATTTGATGATGAGCCACAAATTGACGGATTACCTGAACAGCGTGTTTATGCCGTATGACGGGGTGAAGAGCGTGACCGAATTGAAGGCCGACCTGCTCTCCGATCTGCAGGAGCGCTACCGTGAACTCAAGGCCGCGGGCAAGGACGATGATACGGCGTTCAAGATGACGGTCGAGAGCATCGGCGACATCGAGCAGACGATTCTGGAAGTCGCGAACCTCTCCCGCTCGCTCGAGCGTGAAGTGGTGACGAACCTGAGCGCAAGCAACCTTGCGCAGAGCGACTTTGCGGGCGTGAAGGCTCACAAAGGACAGTTCAACAGCAGCGCGCTGCACGGTTCCGATTTCTCTGGCGCAGACTTGACCGGCAGTTCGTTCAAGAGCAGCGACGTGCGCGAAGCGAATTTCGACGGCGCGAATCTGACGGATTGCAGTTTCACCACGCTCGACCTGCGCAACGCAAGCTTCAATAAGGCGATCCTGGTTCGTACCAACTTCAACAAGTCCGGGCTTGACGGCGCCAAATTCACGGGCATAAGAATGACCGACGTGACGTTAACGATGACCGATCTGAGGAAAACGACTTTCGAAGGCTGCCTATTCGACGGCGTTGACTTCACCTATTGTGACCTAACCGGGCAAAACTTCGACGGGCAAACGTTCATCGGCGTCAAGTTTGACAAAGCGGCATTGAACGGGGTGTCGTTCAAGGGCGCAACGCTCAAGAACGTATCCTTCCAGTCGGCATCGATCTTCTCGAGGAAGTATTATCGCGCGATCAAGACGATCGACTTCGACGGCGCAACGATGGATAAATTGACGTTCGCGCTGCTCAAAGGCATGGAAGCCAAGGTATCGAAAGTAACGGTCATCTAATTCAGGGAGGGATTCCGATGCCAAGCGTGCAAACCAAACCCATTCAAGTCAAAGGATTGCAAAAATCCTACAAGCAGCATCAGGTGTTGAAAGGCGTAGATTTCGAGGTAGAGGCGGGGAGTATCTTCGCGCTCCTCGGCTCCAACGGGGCAGGCAAGACAACGGTGGTCAAAATCCTCACCACCTTGCTCACCCCGGATGGCGGAACCGCCGCCATCAACGGATACGATGTCGCGTCTCGACCCGATCATGTGCGTCAGTCCATTAGCCTGACCGGGCAATTCGCCGCCGTGGACGAAATATTGACGGGGCGGGAAAATCTGGTCATGATTGCCAAACTGCGCTATCTTAAGAACCCGCGCCAGATTGCGGATGAGATGCTGACCCGGTTCGGCCTGACAGACGCCGCAGACCGTAAAGTATCGACTTATTCCGGCGGGATGCGCCGCAGACTCGATATCGCTTTGAGCCTCGTGGGCAAACCGCAGGTCATTTTCCTCGACGAACCAACCACTGGACTTGATCCCGAAGCGCGCATCGAAGTATGGAAGATCGTCAAGGAGTTGGCCGACGGCGGCACGACCGTCTTTCTCACCACGCAGTATTTGGAAGAAGCGGAACAGTTGGCCGACCGCATTGCCATTCTCCATGAAGGCCGGATTATCGCCAGCGGCACGCTCTCCGATCTCAAGAAAATGTTCCCGTCCGCAAAGGTGGAGTATGTCGAGAAACAACCGACCTTAGAGGAAATCTTCCTGAACATCGTCGGTAAAAAGGAGGGCATGTAATATGGAGGCGACAAAGAAACATTTCTTCACCGATATTAGCGTCATGCTCGGACGTTCCATGCGTCACATCTTCCGCAGCATGGATACCATCATTACGGTTACCATCACGCCGATCGCCATGATGCTGTTGTTCGTCTATGTATTCGGCGGCGCCATTCAAGCCGGGACGGATAATTATGTGAATTACCTGCTGCCCGGCATATTGCTCATGGCGATCGCCAGCGGAATATCCTATACGGCGTACCGGTTGTTTACCGATGTACAGCGCGGCATATTCGAACGTTTTCAGACCATGCCGATTTCTCGCTCTGCTTTGCTCTGGGGGCATGTGCTGACGTCGCTCGTATCCAACGCCATGTCGGTGCTCATCATCATACTCGTCGCGTTATTAATGGGTTTTCGTTCATCCGCGGGCGTGCTGCCATGGCTTGCCGTAGCGGGAATACTCGCTCTGTTTACGCTAGCCCTAACATGGGTCGCAGCTATTGCCGGAATGTCCGCCAAAACCGTCGATGGCGCCAGCGCCTTCTCCTACCCCATTATCTTCCTTCCATTCATCAGTTCCGCATTCGTGCCTACCGAGTCCATGCCGACCGCCGTTCGCGTCTTCGCCGAGAATCAGCCCGTAACCTCTATCGTAGAAACCATCCGCGACTTGTTGTCAGGTCAACAAGTCGGCAACGACATTTGGATTGCGCTCGCGTGGTGCATCGGAATTATGATTGTGGCGTATATTTTCGCGATGAGAGCCTACAAAAAGAAGGTATAACGGCATCTATGTCAAGCACTTATCCATATCACCTGAAGAAAGCGAGGTCTCCAGAGAGAAGACCTCGCTTATTGCTTTTTATTGCCTATACATGCTCCAAATCCGGCTGCAACTTGTTCCGCAGAACAACCAGCATGGTAGCCCCGACAAGGAACGCGACGGCATCCGCGATGACGAGCGACCAGACGACGCCGTGGAACCCATTCATGCGATTGGCGATATACAGCACCGGAATCAGCGTAATGCCTTGAATGACGGACATAATAAACGCGGCGGTTCCTTGCGCCGTAGCTTGGAAGATCCCCGTAAACAACGCGGTCGTTCCCGAAATGAATAGGGATAAGAACGTCACATGCAGAATATAACTGCCCATCTCGATTAATTGCGGGTCATTCGTGAATAAACCGATCAGATGGTCGGAAGTCAGATAGACGATGACGCCGAACACGCCTGCTAACGCGACGATTGCCTTGATCGTGAATCCAATGGTTTGCTTCATGCGCAATTTATTCGCTGTGAATGAGAAAGCGATGAGCGGCACCACTCCCTCGCACAATCCCATCAGAATAAACTCCGGAAATTGCAGCAGACGTGATGAAATTCCGAAAGCCGCCGTAGCCGCATCACCATATTCGACAAGAAAATGATTCAAGACGAGCGACATGGCACCCAAGAAAATACTCATAATAAAGACGGGAACGCCGATTTTGAATACATGGCTTAGAATATCCTTGTTAGCCTTGAACCATTTCATTGAGATGCTCAAGAATTGACTCTTATAACCCATATGGTAGGCGTAGAATGCACTCGCAACCAGGTTGGAAACAACCGTAGCGGACGCAACGCCGATCACGCCCCAATGGAAGACGAAGATGACGAGCGCATCGAGAATGATATTCACGACAACGCTAAGAATCATACCAATCATTGACGTGACGGCCGCGCCTTCCGAGCGCACGATGTTCTCGAGCGTGAAGAAAAGCACGACGATCGGTGATCCGATCAGCATAACCGTAACATAGTCCTTCGTAAATCCGAAGGAGTCCGGCGTTGCCCCGAGGCCATGAACGATGGAGTCGATTAGCGGCAGCCCGACGGCTATCACGATAAGACCGAGTACCAAGCTGCTGTAAAAGGCGAACGAAGACACATGCTTGACATCGTCCAATCTTTTCTCGCCTAGCAACCGGGAGATGAAGGTACCGCTGCCCATGCCGATCAAGTTGCCAAGCGCCATAATAATCGAGAATAACGGCAAGGTTAACGCAAGCGCGGTTAATAGGGCCGTATTGTGGAGCGTGCCTAGAAAATAGGCGTTCAAGATGGCGTATATAACACTCATGGACATGCCCAGCATCATAGGTACGGCGAAGTGAGCTACAGCTTTGGCGATCGGTGCTTTCTCGAAGTAATGGAGGTTTTCTGCATCCATGTCGGTCACTACTTTCTTTGTTGTTGTGGTGTTATCTAACAGTGTTAGATTGTGCCTTACAGTGTTAGATGGTATCATGAACGTAGGTACCTGTAAAGTATAAACTTACACTGTTAGATAAAAGGGCGGATAGGGATGAAAAAGCAGCAGCCTCAGATTTCGGAGGAAAAGATTCTGGATACCTCGTGGGAGCTTCTTAGCGAGGACGGCATCGAGAAATTCAGCATGAGGCGATTGGCTGATCGGCTGGGGATTCAGGCGCCTTCACTATATTGGTACTTCAAGAGCAAGCAGAATCTCTATCAGCGGCTGGCCAACCAGATCTCGAAAATGATTCTGGAGGAATTCCACCCCGAGGGGGATTGGAAGGAACAGATGGAGGGGCTAGCGATCACCATACGGAGCGTGCTTCGCCGGCATCCTTGCTCGACGCAGCTCATGATGATGACGCTGCCCCACGAGCCGGACATCATCCGGTTCACCAACCGTATGCTGCTCTGCGTGGAATCGACGCCGCTTGCGCAAGAGCAGAAGTTACAGGCGGTCCTGACGCTTGTAAACTATGTGTTCTACTTCGTGCTGGACGATTATGAGCATCAACGCAATGTTGCCGCAATCGTGGAGGACCAGGGCGAGCTTCCGGACGGAGAGATGACCCGCCTTCTGGATTCGATGAGCGAGACGGATGCCGGACTGTTCCGGAGGATGTTCAATGGGGGGCTGTTCGAGTTGATGGGGACCGACGCGGCATTCGAGTTCGGCTTGAAGCTGATACTGCTCGGGATTGAGCAGGTGATCAAGGAGCAGGAAAGAGGGGATAAATAGGATCCAGACGAGTTATTTGTATAAATTTCCAATGTTGAGCTACCATAAGAAGAAATAAGGGATGCTCGATCACCATGTTGATCCGGATGGGCTGTGGCAGGGGAGAAGCAAGGGTAGATTGTTGACTTAACGGAATAGTGGTGGTTTCGATGACCCGACAACAATACGACGATAATCGGATTTCCGCTTTGGAGATGGCGATGGCTACTACGTCCATGATTATCGGCGCGAGCGTACTCGCATTGCCGCGCGTGCTGGCGGGAATTACAGAATCTTCGGACGGCTGGATTTCCATTATAATCGCGGGTTGCTTCTGCATGCTGCTTGCTTTTGTGCTTGGAAAATACGGCGCGTTACTGGGAAGCAATACCTTCTACGAATTCACCGGCAAGCTGTTGACCAAGCCGGTTGCAACAGCGCTTATTCTTGTCGTTCTTATGTATTATGTGATGTACGCTTCGTACCAGGTGAGGGCGGTCGCCAACATCTCCAAAACCTATCTTTTCGAGCGGACGCCTTCGGAAGCCATTGCGCTTATGTTTCTGCTGGTCGTATGCTATGCGGTGTCGGGATCGCGTATGGGTATCCTTCGGCTCAATGCTTTATTCTTGCCGATCGTCCTTGCCTTTACGATGATTGTGCTCATACTCAGCAATCAAATTATCGTATGGCAGGAGTTGAAACCGCTTTTCGTCACAGGCTGGGGGCCATTGCTCAGTGGGGTCAAGGAAAGCAGTCTTACGCTTATCGGGTATGAATCGATTCTTTTTTATGCGACGATGTTGAAACGTCCCGAGGATGCTCCGAAAGCAGCCATTGCCGGCGTCGGGATTCCCGTATTGATTAGTACGGCGCTCTATCTGGCTTGCGTGGGGATTTTCTCGCAGGCGGGGCTGATGCAGATTGGTTACCCTGCGATTGAGATGGCCAAGGAAGTCAAGATTCCCGGACAGTTCTTCGAACGGATGGAATCGGTCTTTTTCACGGTGTGGATCATGACGTTATTCAATACGACCGCGATGGCCATCGATTTGGCGATGCATGCCGGCTATTCCATCTTCAAGAAGGGCAAGCGGATTCATTGGGTAGTGATGATCGCGCCTATTATTTATCTCGTGAGCATGTGGCCGCAGAATGTAATCTCATTCGAGATATTCGGTAGCATGATCGGCTATGTGGGTTATGTCTTTATCCTGCTGGTGGTCATGCTGTATCCGGTAGTGAAGTGGAAGATGAAGCGTTCATGAACGACAGCGAACAGGAGCAGCCTTGGACAAAGGCGCTCCTGTTCTTCGTTATGCAGTGCTTCCATTCATTCCGTATATAGATACATGCTATGATAGGGTATCAGCAGGATCATTCTAGAATATCGTTCACATCACAATTAAAGGTTGATGATAGAAGCAATGGCTATCTTTCACTATAATCCGGAGCAGCCGTATGGCGACAATCCGAATGTATATTTGATGTACTGGGGCAAAGAAGCTTGCAAGCCAAGCCACTCCTTCGGCCCTGGCATTCGGGATATGTACAAGGTGCACTTCATTCACCAAGGAACCGGCATCGTCCGCACCTCCGCGGGGACTTACAACATCGCGGCGGGACAAGCATTCTTCACGTTTCCCGGCCACGTCGTCTTCTATCAAGCGGATGCTGCGGATCCATGGACGTATTCCTGGATCGGCTTCCGGGGGGAGCAGGCGGATTCCATCCTGTCGCGAACTTCTTTAACGCCGGATCGCCCGGTTTTCCCGATGGATATGCAAATCATGCCCAAGCTTTACGAGATGTTGAATGAAGCGACGCAAGATGACAGCAGCAGGGATTTACGGTTTAGCGCGCTTCTGCTCGACTTCCTGACATTGGTGATTCAGCTTGCCCCTGCTTCTCCTGCCGTGCATGGACATCGGCGATCGCGCGATGAATATATTCACCGCTGTCTGGATTTTCTGCATAACCACTATAGCGAAGACGTCGTTGTAGAGCAGCTCGCCTCCATGATCGGCCTCGACCGGAAGTACTTGTCCGCCATATTCAAGGAAGCGGTCGGCTTGCCTCCGCAGAAATATTTGCTGGCGTATCGAATGGCACGTGCTTGCGAACTGTTGAAGAACGGGTCATTCACGGTCGGGGAAGTGGCCAGTTCGGTCGGTTATCAGGACGGGCTGGTCTTCTCCAAAGCGTTCAAAAAGCTCAAGGGCATGTCTCCCACGCAATACCGAAACCTCTATTAATCTGACATTACGCCATATTCTAATTACATGCTGACATAGGTTTATTCCTTCGGTTCGATTACGATAAGCAGGAGACTTATGGAGAGAACGAAAGAGGAGGACATTCCATGGTATATTCAGCTAATGCCGAAAGATACGGCAATATGACATACAATCGCTGCGGGCGGAGCGGGCTCCGGCTCCCAGCCATTTCACTTGGACTGTGGCATAATTTCGGCGGGATCGATAGCTTCGAGAACGGAAGGGCGATGCTGCGCAGAGCCTTCGATCTGGGAATCACCCACTTTGATCTGGCTAACAATTACGGACCGCCGCCCGGATCCGCAGAGGAAATGTTCGGCCAGATGCTGAAGCAGGATTTCCTGCCGTACCGGGATGAGATGATTGTCTCCACCAAAGCGGGCTACTATATGTGGCCAGGCCCTTATGGAGAATGGGGATCGAAGAAAAATCTGGTGGCCAGTCTGAACCAAAGCCTGAAGCGGATGGGACTGGACTACGTGGACATTTTCTATCATCACCGTCCGGATCCGAACACGCCGCTCGAAGAAACGATGGCTGCGCTGGACCTGATCGTTCGCCAAGGCAAAGCGCTCTATGTCGGTATTTCCAACTACGGACCGGAGGAAACCCGGGAGGCGGCGCGCATCCTGCGAAGCCTCGGAACGCCGTGCCTCATTCATCAGCCGCGGTATTCCATGATGGGAAGATGGGTCGAAGATGGTCTCTTGGATGTGCTTGAGGAGGAAGGCATTGGTTCTATCGCATTTTCTCCGCTTAATAAAGGCATCCTGACCGACCGCTACTTAAACGGGATTGCACCGGATTCCCGTGCGGCCGGCCCTAGCGTCTTCCTCCGTTCGGAAGAGCTGAGCGAGGAAGTGCTCGGCAAGGTGCGCCAACTGAACGCGCTTGCGCAAGAGCGAGGGCAGAAACTTTCGCAGATGGCGCTGGCTTGGGTGCTGCGCGGAGGCCGCGTCACCTCGGCTTTAATCGGAGCGAGCAAGATCAGCCAAATCGAAGATGCGGTCGGAGCGCTGAACAATTTGAATTTCAGTACCGAGGAGCTAGCCCGCATCGACGGGATTCTGGCGCAATAGGCTCGGTACAGGAAGGTCTGAAACATGGAAAATCCTCGATTCAAAATGGATCGAGGATTTTTTGTTGCGTCGTTGTGACGCTAGGAGCAGACGACGCGGCAAGGGTGAATTAATAATAGGATGAGCCGGAATTACAATTGGTTGCCGCATGTAGCTGGGTGACCTTGCCCGAATGGAACAAGCTTTGGCGAACACCGCCGTAGTCATAGGTATAGTGCGTATAGACATGCATCCTATTGAAATCGACGACTTGACTCACGGTGTAGATTTCTTCCAGCCAATACATGAAGTAAACATGGGGCGCTATCTCCACATAATTAAATTGATAGTAGCCTTTGTATCCTTTATGCTGCCCGGCAATTCCTTCGTCATGCCGATGATGGGCGTCAAAGAAATGAATGATGAATACATTGCCATCGTCATAGTCATATCTGAAGACCTTTCCCGCATAGAACGGGATGGGATGCTTCGGGTGGACGTTCTGAACATGGGGATGATGCATAACATACTCCTCCTTCTAGAGCAATATATGCAAACGATAGGCGTATGCGATTAGATGAACGCCTATCTATACGCCATGATTCCAAGATCATGATTCTTCCTCGAGCATGCAGGAATACCTGCCGTATTGTCGAATTAGGTGTCGTTCGCCTACAATTCAACCTATAGGATGGTTATAAAGTTGAGTGAAATCCCCTTGAAGCCTAGCCACGGCAGTCGGAAATCATACCGCCACTGGATCATTGTCTTACTGCTGCTCCTCATCCCCTTTTCCATTGCCGTCTTTGCCTATTGGCCCCACTACTATAGCTTCACGTCCCGGGGCGAGATCGTTGCCGTCCGGGAAATCGATGTGGACGGCAGCGTTCACTTCGTGTATGTGCAAGAGGGTATAACGCGTAACCGCTATGAGAAATATTCGATCGGTCTTCGGGATCCGGAAGCCGTATTCACCAAGGTCGATGCCTCGGCCAAAGACGATTTCGGCGCGATGTTGGAATTCGAGGAAGACCTGCGCGACGAGACGATCCACCATGCCTTCGATTCGGCATCGGAGGTGACCTCCGCTCCCGCCACGGAAGATGGGCGGGATGAGCGCCTTCAGCAATTGATTGACGAAACCTCGGGGTATTATGGCGATTCCATCGGCCTTATGCTGGGGATCGGCTTGGTGGAAGAAGCGCAACGCGAGGATTTCTCCCAAGGCGGACGAATTATTATTGCGGGGACCGGAACGCTTGAAGCAGATCATACGGTCGGTTCCGTAGGCGCCATTCGCGATAAGCTGCGTACGGCCGAGGCCGCGGGTACGGATATTTTCTTCGTCCCGAAGGATAAGGAGACGTTCCTGTATCTGGGGATCAGCAACGAGGAAGAGGCGGAGCAGACCGCCGAAGAACTGAATTTGACGCTCCAGGTCGTTCCTGTCGCGACCTTGGAGGAAGCCATTGCCTATTTGCAGCAATTACCTAATCCCTATCTCCGGAGTGTGAACATGCCTTGAAGTTAAAGTCGGAAACGCTATCGAATGTATTGAAAATACTGCTGTGGGTGCTTGTCGGATTGGCTTGCGCCGATTTGGCCGGTTCCATCGTGTACGCAGCTAGCCTGGAGGCTTTCTCCATCTATGTGTATGATTTCTACGGCTTCATCGAGATCGTATCCGCCATCTTGTACTATGTCGTCGCGATCGTCTATCTCATCTGGATTTATCGCGTCCATATGGATCTGAACGCGCTCTTCCCGCACTTCACGCGTTCCCCCGGCATGTCCCTCGCGAGCATGCTGGTCCCGGTCTACAATCTGTACGGGATTCCGTCCATATACAGTACGATTGGCCGATGGTATCAAGAACATACGGACGGCGCTAAGCAGGATGGGCGCTGGATCGCGCGCTTGGCGGCGCCGCTGCTGCTCTTCACGATGGTCACGAACGTGCTTAATCGTATTGTCAGTCAAGTCGATGAGCTGAGCGGTTCGCTGTTTCTTACTTTAAGCCTATCCACGTTTATTCTGTACGCGATCTTCCTCACGCTCTGCATTCAAGTAACGCGGGGCTTGCAAACAGCACGCATTGAGGCTTCTTCCGGTCAACCCGCGAATCTGGATTCAGATGGCTACGAAGCGCCTTCAGTGGAACAGCCGATACTACCTCATCAGCTGTAACCTAGCTTGATCAGCCAACAAGGGAAATACCCCTATTTATGAGAATGGATTCAAATGGAGGAGTGGATGCGATGCATACGCAAGAACGCGTTCCCGTGCTGAATATCATTGGACCTGTTGGTATCGGAAAGTCGAGTGCCGCGGATGCCATATCCGAAACGCTGGAGTATGATTATTCAATCCCCCATGCGGTAGTCGACCTCGATCATGTAAGGCGTTCCTTCCCTCCGCCAAGCGAAGATCCGTTCAACATGGAGTTGGGATTCAGGAATCTGGCTGCCGTCTGGAGCAACTATCGTGCTATGGGGGCAAAATGCCTCATCATACCAAGCGTCATGGAGAGTAACGAGCATCTGGACAAAATACGATTAGCTGTTCCGGGAGCGGACGTATTCGTCGTCCGGCTCGTTGCGCCGCTTGAAGTGAACCATGCCCGGATACGGGGCAGGGAGAAGACCGTTGCGTCGCTGAATTGGCATCTGCAACGTTCCGCCCAACTTGCCGAGGAACTCGCTAAGAAGCAATTGGAGCATATCATTGTCGACACGGAGAGTAAGCTGCCATCCGACATTGGGCGCGAAATCATTCGCAAGTGGGGAATCGTGGAGTGGCATGGTTCAGGGCCTGCACAAGATCGATAAAGCAAGAATCGGGAAGAGCTGCGAGAGACGCGCGGCTCTTTTTTGTGCTCTCATACAAGAAGATTCACCCAAGCATAATCGCAGTGACGTACATACGTTAATAGAACGAACTAGAATGCAAGAGGAGGAGATATGGTGCCCAAGAACAATATTCATGGCTGCCCGGCCCCGCAGAATATTACCTTGGTACAGCGCCTGCAACCGCTGATAGGACGGACGGTTACGGTGTTCCAGCCTGGATTTCCGAGGTTGACCAAAACGGTCGGCAAGCTCTCCAACGTAACCAAGAGCTCGTTTACGGTAGGGACAACGGTCGTTGCGATGCAGACTTCCTTCTATATCGTCCTGAACGAACGGGTCAAACGGACGCTGCCTTTTGAAGTGTCGGCCACAGCGGAAGATATCGGCGAACTGCGGGGGACCTTGATCCGCGTCGGCCGTGATTTCGTGGAATTCATCCAGACGCCTGGCCGGAGAGTGCCGACGCTTTTCCCGTTGAATATGTTTACGGAAGTGAATTGCGAAGGCGAGGAAGAGTAGAAAATAGGAACCTTACTCCATAGCAGCGAATGCGAAAGGGCTTCTAACTTACGAAGCCCTTTTTGCTCGCGCTCCTATTCTCGTTGCTTTATTCAAACCGGATAACCGCTGTTCACGGACGCGATTTTCCCTCATGCTCAAATAAATCGCCGGCTTGCAGGCGGTCGACAAAGCGCTGCATCCATTCATAATAGCCGATGCTGTGACGCAGCTTGTGCAGGTCATTCAAGCATAAACGGCGCTCTTCCTCATCGGTTTCCTCCGCAAGCGCCATCTCCGATAGCTCTTGGATGACATCGTCGATCGCTGCCGTCATGATGTCGATCTCGCGCTGCAGCTTCATCGTGAAGAAATTGCGGAAGGCCTGGAAGAAATCCGTCTCCGCCACGTAGAGATCCTTGCGGTCTTGTTTCTCCTCCAGCTTGACGACCATCTGGGAGCCGAGCAGCGAGCGAATGGCATAACTCATATTGCTCTTGCTCATATTCATATGCGACTTCATGTCCTCCAAGGTCATCGGCTTATCCTCGAAAAACATAATCCCGTACAGCTGGCCGAACGAATAGTTCGCGCCATATAGATCCATCGTCTGGGCGATGGCATCGATCACCTTTGCCCGCAATTCACCCCGTCTGGCAGGTGCTGCTTCTCCGCCTGCCTCTGTCGGCCTCTTCATCCGTTTCCCTCCGCAATTCGACAAGTTTTACAAAGTATTTAAGAGATCCTGATGCTCCGTTGACAAACAAGCAGTACATTGAGTGTACAAAAATAATTGTACAGAAATGAGAGAGCGGTGATTATATCCTGTATTCTATCAAAAATTCAAACAAAATTGAATGGAGTGTTTCAGCATGAGACGTTCCGCTAAGCTGCGGAAGGATGCGCTGGCTGTAACATTCACGCTGCCGGCCATGATTCCGCTGACGCTGTTCTGGTTCATCCCGCTAGGTTATATCTTGTACCTCAGCTTCACGTCCTGGGATTTCATGAGCCCGGAGAAGGTCTTCGTCGGTCTGGAGAATTATCGCTATCTCTTCGACAATCCGGCCTTCTATGAAGCGATAAAGGTTACCTTCTTGTTCTGCGCAGGCAGTGTCCTGCCGTCAATGGCAGGAGGTCTAGTGCTAGCGCTGCTCCTCAACCGCCCGATGAGAGCGGCCGGCCTATACCGGACCCTCATGTTCCTGCCTTGGGTGACGCCGATGGTCGCGGTATCGATCGTCTGGTCCTGGATCTTCGAGCCGGAGGTCGGACTTGCGAATACGGTGCTTCAGGCGTTCGGCGCAGAGGCGATCGGTTGGCTGCAGGATCCGAAGTGGGCATTGGCAGGCGTACTCATCGTGACGATCTGGAAATCGATTGGATGGGCGATGGTCTTCTACCTGGTGGCTCTGCAGAATGTGCCGGCTGAGCTGCTGGAAGCCGCCGATCTGGACGGGGCATCCGGATGGGACAAGCTTGTGCGGATCACGCTGCCGCTGCTGTCGCCGACCACGTTCTTCTTATTCATCGTGCAGACGATCGGAGCGCTGCAAGCCTACGATCAGATCAACGTTTTGACGCAAGGCGGACCGTCCGGATCCACGCGAACCTTGCTGTATATGTATTACCAATCCGCCTTCGAATCGTTCAATATCGGAGAGGCTTCCTCTGTGGCGGTCGTCCTGGTGATCAGCTGCCTCTTGCTGTCGCTCGCCTCTTCCTTCGTGAGCAGACGAAGCATCCATTACTGATAGAGGGGAGAAAGTACGGTGGTTACGACAAAATCCACGCAACTTTGGGAGACTGCCGGCAAAGTACTCCGGCATGCAGCGCTGCTCGTTATTGCCTTGGCGATGGCTTTCCCATTCTATTGGATGGCCACAAGCGCATTGAAAACGAATGATGAGATTTGGAGCTTCCCGCCGGTGCTCTGGCCGGCATCGCCGCAATGGCAGCAATACGCGGAAGCTTGGATGGAAGCGCCATTCTGGCGGTATATGGCCAACAGTACGGGCGTTGCGCTGGCGATTATTATCCTGCAGACGATCAATTCGGCGATGATGGCGTATGCGGTCACCCATATGAAATTCCGGCTTCAGCGCTTGTTCTCCGGCGCGATCCTGCTCGGCTTCATGATCCCGGCTACGGCCGTCTACTTGCCGAGCTACGTCGTCTTGTCCCGGCTGCACCTGCTCGATTCGTACGCGGGATTGATTCTATCCAATGGGGTCAGCGTATTCGCGATCTTCCTGATCCGACAGGCGTTCTTGCAAGTCTCTTATGAACTGGTGGAAGCCGGCCAGATCGACGGGGCGAGCCACTTCCGGATTCTATGGACGATTCTCGTGCCGCTGACGCGTCCTTCATTCGCCGTCTTGGCGCTCATTACGTTCATCGATCAATACAATAACTATTTCTGGCCTTCGCTGATTACGAAGAGCCCCGAGCTTCAGCTGGTATCGGCGGGCTTGCGCAGCTTCTTCGTGGAAGGCGGCGCGTACGGGCTGAAGTGGCCGCTCATTATGGCCGCAAGCGCGTTCACCATCGCGCCGCTGTTAGTTCTGTTCCTGCTCATGCAGAAGACGATTATGAACAGCTTTAATCTTTCGGCCGGAGCCGCCAAAGGCTAAAGGTACGAGAATAAACAATATTGGAGGGTTATTCAATCATGACCAAGACAAAACAAACCATTGCAACAACCATGCTAATCTCCATGGCACTGCTTACGGCTTGCGGGCAGAACGGCGCGTCCAACGGCAACGGCGAGGCGAACGCCAATGCGGAAGCCGCGAACACGACGGAAACAACAACGGCAGCGCCGGCCGAGCAGCCGTCCGAGCCAGTGACGATCGAATTCTGGTACGGACTTGGCGGCAAGCTGGGCGATCTGATGAAGACGCAGATCGATAAGTTCAATGCCTCCCAGGACGAAGTCATCGTCAAAGGGATCGCGCAAGCCGATTATTCGGAGACCGAGAAGAAGCTTCAAGCGGCGATCGCCGCCAAGCAAGTGCCGGCTGCGGTGTTGAGCGCCAATTCGGCATGGGCTAGAAAAGGCCTTTACGCGCCGATGGACGAGCTCATTCAAGCGAATCCGGATTTCAAGGCGGAAGATTTCGTACAGACCTTCCTGAACCAAGGTCAGGTGGACGGCAAGCAATATTTCCTGCCGATGTACGGCACGACCCAAGTGATGTACTACCGCAAAGACGCGCTCGAGAAGGCAGGCATTAAGCCGGAAGATCTGAAAACGTGGGAAGCGTTGGCAGCGGCGGCAGCCAAGATGACCGTGAAGGACGGCGACAAAACAACGTTCTACGGTTGGGAGCCGATGTGGGGGCAAGAGAACATGACCGATGCCGTACTGAGCAAGGGCGGCAGCATCCTCAGTGAAG
Organism: Paenibacillus phyllosphaerae; assembly: GCF_014192105.1. Lineage (GTDB taxonomy): Bacteria > Bacillota > Bacilli > Paenibacillales > Paenibacillaceae > Paenibacillus_Z > Paenibacillus_Z phyllosphaerae. Next base: position 57,668 of record NZ_JACHXK010000012.1, read on the forward strand.
ACGGCAAGACGGTGACGATCGATACGAAGGAATGGGTCGATACATGGGAGCTGTTCCGCAAGTGGATTCACGAAGACAAGATCATGCGTATTCACTCCGGCGGACAAGGCTGGGAGTATTGGTACAAAACCATCGACGATGTCATGAAAAACCAGGCGGCCGGTTACACCGGTTCGAGCGGCGACCAAGGGGATCTCGACTTCTCCATCGTGGCTGCCATGGAACAGCCGGGTTGGGAAGGCGTCGGCGAAGGTCGTCCGGTGGCGCAGGCTATTATGGCAGGCATCCCGGCAGCAGCTTCACCTGAACAGCAGCAAGCGGCATTGAAGTGGTATGAGTTCTTCACAAGCGCGGAGAATACGGCTTTTTGGTCGATGAATACGGGCTATATCGCGGTACGTCAATCCGCGCTGGAAGACCCGGCCTTCAAGGCATACGGGGAAGAGCACCCGGAATCGCAAGTACCGCTCAAGCAAGCGACGCACGGCTCGGCGCCTTTCGAAGATCCAACAGGTGGCAAAATTACCGACGCGCTCAAAATCGCGGCGGACAAAGTGCAAATCGAGAACGTCCCGGCGGAGCAAGCGCTTAAGGAAGCCAAAGAAACCGCTCAACGCGAGTTGGATCGCATACAATAACAAGCAGGAGGTGGTAACCTATGCCTGAATTGACCATTCACGATGATACCGTACATATCTCGGGCATCCTGCTGGATAAAGATGGTACAGTAATGGATTTCGTCTCGACGTGGGGCAGCTGGAGCGAGCAGCTGTTCCACCATTTCACCAAGAGGGTGCGTGAGGCACTACCAGCCCAAGCGGAGGCTGCTGCGCTCGTTCCTGCCGATCTGTCCCCGCTGTGGGGAACGCTGCACGACGAGCAGGGCACCGTGAACGGTTACGATGTGAACGGACCGCTCGCGATGGGCACGATGGAAGAGTTGATCAGCATTCTGACTTGGCAGGGCTACAGACTCGGCTTATCGTGGGCCGCGGCCAAAGAGCTTGTCGCAGCAAGCAAACGGGAGGCGGACGAAACGCTGCGGCGGCTCCGCCCGGCCCGCCCGATTCGGGATGTCGAGCCGTTCTTGGCGGCGTGCCGGGAAGCGGGAATCCCGCTTGCGATCGTGACGGCAGACGAAACGGATTCGGCGGAGGAACATTTGTCCTGGATGGGGCTTCGCTCGTACTTCGACGCTGTCATTGGCAACGATCAGGCTGAGAACGGCAAGCCGTTCCCGGACTTGATGCAGATCGCCTGCAGCAGGTTAGGGATTGCTTGTTCGGAGACTGTCATCATCGGAGATACGAACGGGGATATGCGCATGGGATTGGCGGCGGGATCAAACGTCCGCATCGGTCTTGCGCCAGACGAGGCTGCGGATGCCGCTTCGCTGATGCCGGACGCGACCCATCTCATCCACGGCTATACTTCGCTTCGGATCCGGAGCGTCTCGCATGAACGGTAGCGGGGCCTATGGTTGGCTGCTACTCGGCCTTGCCGTCGTGCTCGAACTGACGGGCACCTTGTCGATGAAGCTGTCGCACGGCTTTACGCGTCTATGGCCGTCCGTGGCGATGTTCATCTGCTACGCGGCCAGCTTCACCTCGTTGAATTTTGCGCTGAAGTACATGCAGCTGAGCGTTGCATATGCCATCTGGTCCGGCGTCGGCATCGTGCTGATCGCGGTAGCGGGCTGGCTGATGTTCAAGCAGCCGTTGTCCGGACTCTCGTTGTTCTGGATGAGCATCATCATTACGGGCGTCGTGGGACTGAATATGAGCGTCAAGTGACATGAGTGAGGGGAGCAATCTGATATGAACGATTCGCGCAAGCCGCTTCTTCGATTTCAAGTAATAACGGATACGCACATCACGGCCGATCCGGATCACGATTACAACCGGCATTTCGATCGGGCGTTGCAAGATATCGCTCACATGGCCCCGGACAGCGCCGGAATTATGCATGTCGGAGATATAACGGACCATGGCTTCGAGACGGAATACGCCGAGTTCGATCGCATCTGGTCCTCTAATCGTGCCTCGGGGCTTCAGACTCCGATCCTGTTCACGCACGGCAATCACGATCTGTTCCTCGGACCGGTCGACGAACAGCTCAGCCGTTATGAACGGTATTCGGGGATGAAGGGGGCTTATCATGCCCACTGGATTGGCAGTTATCCGTTCATCTTCATCGGCTCGGAGGACGGCGGAATCGAGGATTTTGCGGATCTGTCGAAGGAACAGCTGGCATGGCTGGAGACGAAGCTCGAAGAGGCGCGGCAGCAGGATCGCCCCGCATTCCTGTTCTTGCATCAGCCGCTGAAGCATACGGTAGCCGGCTCGCTGGATGGGCAAGGCTGGCACGGAGTGAAGCAGGACGATGAGTTGCGCGGGCTGCTGGAGCGTTATCCGCGGACGATCCTGTTCAACGGGCACACGCATTGGGAACTGACGGCGCCGCATGGTCAATTCGCCGCCGACGAGCAATCCGCGGTCATGTTCAATGCCGCCTCCGTTGCTTATCTATGGACGGACGAGGATGAGGCCAAAGCGGGCAGCCAAGGGTATTACGTGGAAGTCTATGCGGATCGGATCGTGGTCCAGGGCCGCGATTTCGCGGCTGGCGCGTGGATCGAAGAGGCCGTATACGAGATTAAGCGCCACACTTCAAGCGTGCAATCATAAATCGGTTTATAGAAAAAAGTGCGAAACAGGAGTTAATCCGTGTTTCGCACTTTTTTGTTATCCGCCCAGATACTGTTCGGTGAAGGTGCGGTAGAAGAAGCCGAGACTGCTGTAGCCGACGGCTCGCGCGATTTCGTCGACAGGCTGGTTGGTATTGGCTTTTTATGGAAGCGTGCGGCCTTGAGATAAAGGGATGCAATTAATTGTTGACTGATCGATCCGGAAATGATATTATGATTTCAGATCGAACAGTCAAGAAATTACACGGGCAGTAAATCGTAGCGATCCGGCTGAGGTAGAGGATTTCATTAAGCCTAGGAGGTGCGAATGGCAAGGCGGCAAGAACGAATATTTTTTTGAATATTTCGGACTGAATGGTCCAATAAAATTAACGGAGGAACAAACGATGACAAACCAAACGACGGTACACCAAACACTGACGCAAGCCGAAGTACGTGAGAGAGCGCAGCAAGCATTCCGCAACCACCTGAAGCATCTGTCCGGCGGAGACATTAAGGCGTGGGTAGAGCTGTGGGAAGAGAACGGCGTACTGGAGTTCCCGTACGGACCGGCCGGATTCCCGGATAAGAAAGAAGGCAAGGCCGAGCTGTACGACTACATGCAGAACTTCCCGAAACATTTCGAGGTGGCGTTTACGGAGTTGGAATTCCATCTGACGGTCGATCCGGAGCTCGTGATCGCGGAGTTCAAGTCGGTGGGCAAACACCGTGAGACGGGCAACCCTTATAACCAGACCTACATCAGCGTGGTGGAGACGAAGGACGGAATGATCGCGCGGTACCGCGATTTCTGGAATCCGCTGGTCGCGATCGAGTCGGTCGGCAGCGTGAATGATGCCGTGCGTTTCTCGGATTAATCCATGGCCGGACGCTTCGTTCTGACCACGTTCGCCTCTTCTTGACTGAACGTTCCGATATCGTTAGCATAGAGGAGGAGAAAGGGGGTTATCCACTTGGCTAGAAGCAAGGAATTCGATACGAATCTCGTGCTGCACAAGGCGATGGAGGTGTTCGGGCATTATGGCTATGAAGGCACCTCCATGCAGCTGCTGCTCGACGGCCTAGGCATTGCCCGCCAGAGTTTGTACGATACGTACGGCACGAAACGGGACCTTTTCCTGAAGGCGGTCAAACATTACGTGAATGAGAAGTCCTCCGCGGTTGTCGCTTATTTGGCGGAGACGACGCCCGTGAAGAAAGCGATCACCGATATATTCGCCGTCATAGGGGATACATTGAGAGACGAACAGCGCCGCAAGGAGTGCTTCATTCTCTACAGCGCGATCGACCAGGTCCCGCACGATCCGGAGATCGCCGAGCTATTCGAGCAGGACAAAATCCGGCTGGAAGAAGCGTTGTACGAGGCGTTGGTACGAGGCCAGCAGCAGGGAGAATTCGGCGCGAACCGGGATATGCGGGCGCTGGCGCGATACTTGTACCATGCTCGGTATGGGCTGACGCAAGCAGCCAAATTGACGGATGATCCGCTTGTCATCGAGCAAATTACGGCGGTTACGCTGTCCGTGCTGGAACATGAATGAAGCGTCGCGAGATGCTTCATTCCTTTTTACCCATTCTGGAACGAATGGTCCGAAAATAAAACGAAACACAGACGCTCTCGTCTGTATGCGAAGGGGAATCAATCATGAACGTGTCCAAATACAAAGGTTTAGCGCTGTTCATTCTGGCGATCTCGCAGCTGGTCATGGCGCTGGACTACACGATAATATTCGTGGCCATGCCTTCACTAGGCAAAGAGCTCGGATTCTCGGCGAATCACCTGCAGTGGGTCGTCAGCGCTTATTCCCTGGCATTCGGGGGCTTCCTCCTCATAGGCGGCCGCTTATCCGATCTGCTCGGGAGAAGGCGCATGTTCATGATCGCAATGGGGCTCTTCGGACTCGGCTCGCTGCTCGGGGGACTGGCGGAATCGCAGCTGATGTTGATCGCGGCTAGAGCTCTGCAAGGACTAGGCGGCGCGCTATTGTCACCGGCAACCTTATCGCTGATCATGTCCAACTTCAACGAAGGACCGGAGCGTAACCGGGCGATGGGCATCTGGGCCTCGATGGGCGGCGTCGGCATGTCGCTTGGTCTGCTGCTGGGCGGCGTGCTGACGAGTTACGTCGGATGGGAATCGACCTTCCTGGTGAACGTGCCGATCGCGCTTGCCGTCGTCATTCTCGCGCCGTTCGTACTGACGGAAAGCCAAGTGCCGGCAGGCGCCAAGCATGTTGATGCGGCCGGGACAATATCGGTAACGGCAGGGCTGCTGCTCGTTGTCTACTATCTGATTCAAGCGCCGGTCGAAGGCTGGGTCAGCGCAGCGACAGTTCCTTTTGCGGCGATAGGGGCGCTCCTATTGGTTGCTTTCGTAATCATTGAACAGCGGACGAAGGAGCCGCTCATTTCCTTCCGCATGTTCCGTAATCGGAATCTGACGGTGGCTGCGCTAACGGCATTCCTGTTCTCCGCTTCGTTCGGCTCGCTGTATTACTTCCTGACGCTCTATACGCAAGGCGTGCTGCATTATTCCGCCGTTCAATCGGGACTTAGTTTCCTGCCGCTGACGCTGAGCGCCTTCGTCGGTGCCAAACTGATCAATACGATGCTCGTCAAGGTCGGCGTGGCAGGTACGATCGCAACCGGCATGGGGCTTGGGGTGATCGGGTTCCTCATGCTGACGGGACTGTCGGAGAGCGGATCGGCTTGGGGGATGATTCCGGGGACGGTCATTATCGGGATCGGTCAGGCGCTCGTCTTCACGACGATGTTCATCGCGGGCAGCACCGGTATTGAGCCGAAGGAGCAAGGTGTCGCTTCCGCGCTGATCTCGACCGGCCAGCAGATCGGAGGGGCGATCGGGCTCGCTATCATTATGGCCATTATTTCGGCCAGTCTGGGAACGAGCTCTACGCTCGAACATATGCAACCGGCTGATCTGAACGCCGCGATCCATACCGCGTTCTTCATCTCGGCAGCGACCACAGTGCTCGGCATTCTGGTAGCCTTCCTTACCCTGAAACAACCGAAGCCGTCTAAGTTGGATGATATTAAAATGACGGCGGCGCATTGATAGGCAGATTGGCCGATAGTCGGATGAACGCGCGAGAACGACGCTTGGCCTAGCATGCGGCATGCTAGGCCAAGCGTCGTTGTATTCTAGACCGATTGTATTCGGCGTTTATGACGGGCTGCCCGCCTCATTATTATGCCGATGCAGAATGTCCGCAACGACGCTTTCGATCGAAGTATGGGCCAGCGCTTGTTCCATCTGTCTCTGCGCTTCTGTCAGAGGAGTCTCTAGCGCTTGCTGGATTTCCTTCCCGACCATACATTGCACATTCGTGTTCTGATGGACCGTGAACAGTTCCTTCGTCTCGGGGAGTTCGACTGCCCGATACACATCCAGCAGCGTGATGGCCGAGATGGGCTTCTGCAGGTTGATCCCGATGACGCCAGGATGCGAGGCGATCAAGCCGGATTTGCTGAGCATGCTCATGATTCGCCGGATGACGGCGGGATTGGTATTGACGCTTGCGGCAATATAGTCGGAAGTCACGTTCCCGTTATTAATGTGAACTAATGCCAGTATATGAACGGCCACGGTGAAACGGCTGCTGATCATAGGAATACATTCCTTTCGAAAGGATGGCTACCTCCATTAAAACATAATAGAAGCGGTTTTACTATGCGGTGCGGGACGAGCGGCAGTGACGTAGCGCAGCGAAACAACGTTCAGTCAGTAAAAAAGAAAGCCATTGACTTTCTTTAATGTAACCAATATAGTTACATTAAAGGTGTAACTAAAACAGTTACATTAAAAGTTTGACATCCAGGCTTTTCAGCAGGGCAGAGGCCCAATACACAAACCAATGGAGGTTATATTCATGAATCATCTGATCGTTTACGCACATCCGCACGAGGGCAGCTTCAACAACGCCATCCTGGATACGGCGGTTCAAGCGTTGCAAGCGGGCGGGCACGAGGTTCATGTCCGCGATCTGAACAAGCTGGGCTTCAATCCGGTTCTCTCCCCGGCAGATACAGCAGCGCTTCGCGAAGGCAGCCCGCCTGAAGATATTAAGGCCGAACAACAGTATCTGGCGAATGCCGATTTCGTTACGTTCATCTATCCGATCTGGTGGTCGGGCCTCCCTGCGATTATTAAAGGGTACGTGGACCGGATATTCTCCTATGGCTTCGCTTATCAGTATAATAACGAGGGCGGTATCGACAAGCTGCTCGCAGGCAAGCAAGGAATCATCATCAACACGTACGGTACGCCAAGCGATATCTATGAGGCGATCGGCATGACGAATGCGCTGAAACAAACGTCCGGCAGCGGTATCTTCGAATTTTGCGGAATCGAGGTCGTGGAGCAATTCCTGTTCGGCGGCGTGACGACGGTTGCGACCGACGACACGCGCCGCGAGATGCTGGCTCAAGTGGAGCGGAAGTTCAGCTCCCTATAAGTCTGTATGACGACATTTACAATCATTAAAAGGGCCATTGGCAATTGCCGATGGCCCTCTTGCCGTCTTCAGAACGGTACGATGAATGTTTACAACCTTGAAACAAGCGCGACGCAATGCCGTTACATCGGTCGTCTATTCTAAGTACATCAAGTTCAACACCACATCACTTAACCTGAAGGAGACGATGATTCTCATGATGAACCATACGATGAAAACTTGGACGATAGCGGCACTGGCGGCACTTACGGTGACAACGGCGGCGGCAAGCGCATCCGCTGCTTCAACAGGAGCGGCTGCGAGCCAAGCGCAGACGCAAACCACGGATTCCCGCATGTCGGCCGGCACCATCGCGAAATTCGCGGAGCTGGTGAAGCAGCCGGGTAAGCTGGCGGAGGCGAACGCATATCTGTATGCCAATATGGGGAAATTAACGATTCCGCAAGTGACTACGATGGTTCTGCAGCTGGAAGACGCGATTGCCGAACAGCTTCCCGCCTATGAGAAAAAGTTCGAGACGGAAGCCGTCCAACAGGCGATTACGAAGATCTATAAGAAGGGCGACACGCTGACCGAGCTTATTGTCAAAACAAAAGACGCGAAGCTGAAAGCGTTGTTCAGGGATGCCCGCAACAGCGGTTATAAGCTGGATACCGGCGAAGGCATGTTCTATTTGACCGTGAATTACGGCACGCTCTCCAAGTATTCTTCCCGCGTGCAAGAGGACATTCGCGGTTATATCGCAATCGCAGCGCAGGAATCGAACCGTCCGGCCCTTCGCGATGGAGCCCTTGCGATAACGTACAGCGAGGTTGTGCTACGTTCGGTTCAAGAAGAGAGCTTCTTGAGCAAGTTTCCGAAATCCGCTCGCGCAAGTCAGGTAAAAGCGATGTTCGAGCTGAATGAAACGCTGACGTTCTATGGCGCGAACAATACGCCATTGTTCGATTACGATACGAAGGTGATCCAACCGCTGGCGAAAGTCGCTTATTTAAAACAGTTGAACAATTTGATGCCGGATAGCAGCCCTTATCTGAATAAGCTGGAGAAGTTCATGGCGCTGCTCGAGGATGAGCAATACACGTTAACCGACGCGGTAGTCAAGTTCCGTAACCAGAACGTTCCGATCCAGTAAACGGCGGACTGCACTACGATCCTCGCGCATCGATCCATCCGGATCCGTCTAGTATTTATTGTCACGTAAGCGTTCATCCATCCTATACAAACAGCCGCCTCCCAGGAGCGCGGCTGTTTGTCGTTCGCTTCCATCGCGATTGTTCACTAAGAAGAGCGGAGGAATCGCTTTGTGAAGTTGTCACAAATTGGTTGGCGATTTCTATGCGAAAAGTGGAAGAAATAATTGAATAATGTTACATGCTATGATAAGCTAACTATCGTTAGTTAGCTAACGACCGTTAGGCAACGGGGGGATATGGATGACAGCAGACAAGATTATGGAGATCGCGCTTCGTCATTTTGCGCGCCATGGTTATGAAGGTGCTTCGCTCGCAGATATATCGGCTGAAGTCGGGATTAAGAAACCGTCCATATATAACCACTTCAAAGGCAAGGACGAATTGTTCTTGGCCGTCTATCGGGATGCGGCTGCCAGAGAGCTGCGTTACGTTGAAGACGATCTGAACCCGGAGGATCGTTCGTCTTCATTGAAGGATCGTCTGTACGGATTTCTGATCGGGTACAAAGAGCGGTACGAACGGGAAGAGAACACGAAGTTCTTCTTGCGGATGTCCTTCTTTCCGCCGGCGCATTTGCTGCAAGAAACGATGAGTATGGCGAATGACAGCATCGATAGGATCGCGGCAGCGGTGACCGAAGTTTTTCGGCCGGCGGCGGATGACGGGCTCATTCATCCGGATGTAACGGTAGAACATGCGACCGGGGCCTATATGGCAGTGCTGGACAGCGTGTTCGTCGAAATGCTGTACGGCGATCACGAGCGGACGATGATGAGGCTGGAGGCAGCTTGGCAAGTTTATTGGCGCGGCGTCAAGAACAACTAGAGGAGGAACGCACAGATGAATCGCAGTTGGATTTTTATTTTCGTAGGAGCTTTATTCGAGGTGATGTGGGTGATCGGTTTCAAGCACGCACATGACCCGCTGACGTGGGCGGGGACGGTAGTTGCGGTCGCTATATCCTTCTATCTCATTATTATGGCGTCCACGAAGCTTCCCGTAGGTACCGTGTACGCCGTATTCACCGGACTTGGCACTGCGGGTACCGTGCTTTCCGAGATGATCTTCTTCAATGAAGAGGTGAAAGTCGTGAAGCTTCTGCTGATCGCCTTGCTGCTCGCAGGCGTATTGGGCTTGAAACTCGCAGGCGGTTCTTCCGCTTCGAAGGAGGTAACGGAATAATGGCTTGGGTAACGTTACTATTAGCCGGCATGTTCGAAGTCGTAGGCGTGCTGGGGATGAATCGGATTAAACGCGACAACAACGTGACGGCATATCTTCTTTTTGCCGGCGGCATCATTCTAAGTTTCCTTTGTTTGAGCTTGGCCATGCGGGATCTGCCGATGGGAACCGCCTACGCGATATGGACGGGGATCGGCACGGTTGGCGGCGCTCTGGTCGGGATGTTCTTCTTCGGCGAGTCCAAAGAATGGCGCCGGATCCTCTTCATCGCCATGGTGCTCGCGGCAGCCGTCGGGCTGAAACTGATCTCCTAGATCGCACCGATTTCCTCAAATGCTTCACTTTGCAGCTGCAAAGTGAAGCATTTTTTATTTCCCTTTTCTAATCGTAATGTAAATACGAATTAACACTTTTGCTTATTTTTAACATTTAGCTAACCTTAAGCAATCATGAAGTTAATTTTAATCAACTATAGTTCTATTGAATTACATAGTCTATCAAAACGTAATAGTAGGAGGAAATTTAATGCTCAAGCGCAGTAAGAAAACAGTCGCGATGCTTGCGACTGCAGCCGTCGTCCTGTCGGTTCCCGCCTATGCCGCAACGACGGGTCCTACCGTACAGTCTCAGGAGAATCAAGCCAAGAACGTCATTATGATCATTCCGGACGGCATGAGCTTGCCGGCTACGACCATTGCACGATACATGTTGGACGGCAACGAGAACGGCCAGACGAAGCTGAATATGTCCAACTATTACGTAGGGCGCGTGAAAACAACTTGGGCCGGCGGTCCGATTACGGACTCCGCTCCAGCCGGAACCGCTTATGCGGTCGGCCACAAGTCCACGAGCGGCGCGCTTGGCGTCGACGCCACGCTGACGCCGAAAGCGACCGTGCTGGAAGCGGCGCAGCAAGCTGGCAAGTCCGTCGGTCTGATCGCGACGTCCGAATTCATGCACGCGACGCCGGCTGCGTTCTCCGCGCACGATAAGGCCCGCGGCAACTATGCGGCGATCGCCGAACAGATGCTGAATCAGAACATCGATGTGCTGCTCGGCACGGGCGCGACGAAAGTACCTGCCGCGACGCTCGATATTCTGGCAACGGTGGAAGCTAAGGGCTATACGGTCGTCGATGACCGCACGGAGCTGCTAGCTACAGATGCGACCAAGCTGTGGGGCAACTTCAGCAACTTCCTGAACGACAAGGGCAACATGTCCTATGATATCGACCGCGATCCGGACAAGGAGCCTTCGCTCGCAGAGATGACCCAGAAGGCGATCGACGTCCTGAAGAATGATGAAGACGGCTTCTTCCTGATGGTGGAAGGCAGCAAAATCGACTGGGCGGCGCATGCCAACGATACGATCGGGATCCTGTCCGACACATTGGCAGCCGACGAGGCATTCAAGGTCGCAGTGGACTTCGCCAAAAAAGACGGCAACACGGTCGTCGTCTCGGCAACGGATCACGGCAATAGCGGCATTACGCTCGGCCACTACGATCTGACCGGTTACGACTCCGCGCCATTCAGCATTCTAGCGCCATTGAGAGAGGCGACGAAGACGGCGGAAGGCGCAATGGCGCTGTTCAATACCGAGAAGTCGAACGTGAATGACGTGCTGCGCGCCTATGGCATCGAGCCGGAAGGCTACCAGCCGGCGGATGCGGCTTCGAGCGACCGCACGACGAAGAATAACGCGAAGGTAAACGCGCTGATCGAAACGTTCAAGTCGACCAAGGCTTCCGGCGATCTGGTCAAAATCATGAATCAGCTTGCGTATATCGGCTATACGACAGGCGGCCATACCGGTGAAGACGTAGCGATCTATGCCTACACGCCGGCGGGCATCAGCAAAGCGCCGCTGAAAGGCTTGCATGAGAATACGGATGTCGCGAATTTCATGGCGAGCGTGATGGGCCTTAACCTCGCACAGGCTACCGCGGATCTGTTCGTCGAAGTAACGGATCGTGAAGGCGCAACAATTGCGGACAACACGCTTACCCTGACCGAGAACGGTAAGACGCTCATCCTGAAAGCGAACCAAAGCACCGCTACCGTAGATGGCGCATCGGTTGACCTGCAAGGCGAAGTAGCCGTTGCGATTAACAACCGGTTCTATGTGCCGCAATCGGCGCTTGATCTGCTCCAATAAGGCATCTGCCCATTCCTAATCCAATTCATATGTGCAGGAGGAATTCATACCCAATGAGGACGACAATGAAAAAAGCAGCAGTCGCATCGATTGCCGCGCTGATGGCCGTAACCCCGATGGCGTCGAAGCCGGAACAGGCGGTAGCCGCCGACAACCAGGTGAAGAACGTCATTATGCTTATCCCGGACGGCATGAGCATGTCGGCGACCACGATTGCGCGCTACCTGCTCGAAGGCAATGAGACAGGCAGCCGTAACCTGACGATGGACGAATATAACACGGCGCTCGTCACGACGACTTGGGCGAATGGTCCGATTACCGATTCCGCTCCCGCGGGAACGGCGTATTCCACGGGGCATAAAGGGCAGAACGGCGCGGTCGGTCTGGACGCTACCCGTACACCGAAGGCGACGGTTCTTGAGGCAGCCCAGCTTCAAGGCAAGGCGGTCGGCCTGGTAGCGACGTCCGAATTCATGCATGCGACGCCGGCCGATTACTCGGCGCACGATCCGGTACGGGGCAACTATGCGGCGATTGCCGAACAGATGCTGAACCAGGACATCGACGTGCTACTCGGCACGGGCGCTGCGAAAGTGCCTGGCGCTACGCTCGACATTCTGGCTACGGCGGAAGCCAAAGGTTATACGATCCTGGACGATCGCGCCGAGATGCTGGCTACGGACGCGACCAAGCTATGGGGCAACTTCAGCAACTTCATGAACGAAAAGGGCAATCTGTCCTATGATCTTGACCGCGATCCGGAGAAGGAACCTTCCCTCGCCGAGATGACGCAGAAAGCGATCGACACGCTGAAGAACGATGAGGACGGCTTCTTCCTGATGGTAGAAGGCAGCAAAATCGACTGGGCGGCGCATGCCAACGATTCGATCGGCATTCTGTACGACGCGCTCGCTTTCGACCGCGCGTTCAAAGCAGCGGTCGACTTCGCGAAGCAAGACGGCAACACGGTCGTCATCGCGGCGACGGATCACGGCAACAGCGGCATCTCGCTCGGCCATTACGATCTGACCGGCTATGACTCCGCGCCATTCAGCATTCTGGCGCCGCTGAGAGGTGCCACGAAGACCGCTGAAGGCGCGATGGCGCTGTTCAACGCCGAGAAGTCGAACGTGGATGAAGTACTGCGAGCGTATGGCATCCAACCGAACGGCTACCAGCCGGCGGATGCGGCTTCGAGCGACCGCACGACGAAGAACAACGCCAAAGTAAACGCACTGATCGAAACGTTCAAGACAACGAAGGCTTCCGGCGATTTGATCAAAATCATGAATCAGCTGGCTTACATCGGCTATTCGACCGGCGGTCACTCCGGAGAAGACGTGCCGCTCTACGTGTACGCGCCTGCCGGCGTCTCCGTACCGGAAGGGATGATCGACAACACGGACGTGGCCAAATACGCGGCAACTTCGATGGGCCTTAGCCTGGATGACGCTTCGTCCAAGCTATTCGTAGACGTTACTTCCCGTCCGGGCGCCAAGGTCGAGAACAATACGTTGACGCTGACGGAGAATGGCAAAACGCTGGTCGTCAAGGCGAACCAAAGCGTGGCGACCCTCGATGGCGTGGCGAAGAGCCTGCAAGGCCAGGTAGCCGTTCAGATCAACGGCAAATTCTATGTGCCGCAAACGGCGCTTAACCTGATCGATTCGACGACGGACACGAGCAAGTATACGCTGTCCGGTACGGCGTTCACATCGACGAGCCTCGGTTACAAAACGACGGTAACGGCAGCGCAAGGCGCCGAAGCTGAGGAAGTCGCGAATCCGAACCTGCTGGTCGTAGGCACGCTGAAGAGCGGCGGCCAAGTCAGCTGGACGGTCTCCATTCATAAAGGTGCTACCGCAACGACGGATATCGCGGTCAATAACAAATTCAGCTCGATCGCTGTCTATCTGATGGACGGTACGATCAATTGGAACGACACGAACTTCGCGGGAGTCAAGAGTAACATCTTGACGCTGACCGTGCCGTCCGCCAACTAACAGCACAGGAGGAGAGCCCATTGTTTAACAAGCTAACGCGTCTGTTACTTGTTCTCTGTCTGGCAGCCGCTCTTCCGTTCCCTAGCCTGATTGCCGCAGCAAGCGGCGATCAGGTGTCCAATGTGACCGCCAACTATTCAAGCGCGGGGAATGTGACCGTCAGCGGCAGTTCGGAAGGCGAGCAAGTCGTCATTCAAATCTGGGACGCGAATAAGTCTCTGGTTGCCTTTGATTCGGCTTCCGTGGAAGCCGGGAAGTTCAGCAAGTCCGTCAATACAGGCGTCCTGACTGCCGGACGCAGCTACGATGTGAAAGTATCCGACGCGGAAGGCGGAGCGTATGCGAATGAAGAGTTCACCGTTCCGAGCTCCAGCGGAAACATCGGCGGCGGCTTGATCACCTTGCCGGATACGGATACGGACACAGGTACCGAACCAACGCCAGGAACGAACGGCACGTTGGTCGTCCAGGCTGAGGCTGGCAGCGAAGGCCGTGCGACTGCGGTCATCAGCAGCGAGCAGGTAAGCAAACTCGCGGAAGCGGTCCAAGGCTCGAGCCGCACAGCCGCAATTCAGCTGCAGCTGCCATCCGGCGCGAACAGCATAGCCGTTACGCTGCCGAAAGCAGCATTCCAACAGCTGGCAGCCGGCGGGCTGACCGTAACTTCCGGTATCGGTTCCATCACTTTGGATGCGCAATCCATGAACGCGATTGCAGCAGCTGAAGGTACGGATATCATCCTTACGATCGGCAAAGCGGACACCAGCGGATTGAACGCTGGGGCTCCCGCGGTTATCGGTTCGAGGCCGGCGGTAGACATTACCATTACGGCGGGCAGCAGCGAGATCACGTCCTTCGGTAAAGGCCGCGTAACGATATCGATCCCTTATACGCTTGGCGCTTCCGAAGACCGCTCGGCGATCGTGGTCTATTACATCGGCGAGAACGGCCGACATCAGATCGTTACCCAAGCAAGCCTGAATGCAGCGGGCAATGCCGTGAATGCGGTAACGACGCATCTGAGCACCTATGCAGTCGGATATAATCCGGTAAGCTTCAGCGATACGGCGGGCCATTGGTCCGAAGATTCGATTGCCTATCTGGCCGCACGGTCGGTCATCGCGGGCAACGGCACGAGTCAATTCTCCCCGAACGCCGGCGTAACCCGGGCGGAGTTCGCCAAGATGCTGGCTGGCATTGCCGGCGCTGACGTTTCCGGTTACCGCTCTTCTTCCTTCACGGACGTTAAGACGGGCGATTGGTATTTGCCGTATGTCGAGTGGGCGAAGGCGAACGCAATCGTGGACGGGATCGGCGACGGACGTTTCGCGCCGACAAGCCCGATTACTCGCGAACAGCTCAGCACGATGCTGCTGAAATTTGCGAAGCACACCGGCTATGAGCTCCCGATGTCGGGGCAGCAAGCACCGTTCGCAGACCAAGCCAAGATCAGTTCTTGGTCCACAGAAGCGGTAACCGCTCTTCAAGCTTCCGGCCTGCTGACCGGCAAGCCGGGCAACATCTTCGATCCGCAGGGCGGCGCTACCCGCGCTGAAGCGGCCAAAGTGTTGGCGTCGTTGGTTGAGCAGATGGTGAAATAATAGAGATAAGCCGTTCCTGATGTCGTTTTTGACGACAGCGGGGCGGCTTATTTTTATTGTCGGCGATGCCGCCCGAGCATGGGCATCATTCGGGGGAGGAACATCATTGACTGCGGTTTGAATCTTTCCGCTCATTCGATACATAATGAGGGTATGGAAAGCGAGGTCACCGCATGCGATACCTGTACGAGTTCATCAATCATCAGGATGATTTGCCGATGCACTTATTCGTCAATAGCGTTGCGCATGTTCCTTATCATTGGCACAAAGAAGTCGAGATCATCTATGTCTTGCAGGGCGCCGTCACGCTTCTCGTCGATCAGCGGCAGTATGAGCTGCGGCAGGACGATATTATCGTGATTAACAGCATGTCCATCCATAAGTTAGAGCGGACGCAGCAGGACAATGTGCTGCTCACGCTGCAGTTCAGCCCCGGCTTATTGGAGGGCGAGACGTTCATAGCGTGCAATTCTACTTTGCAAACGGCAGAAGATCGCGGACGCTACAACCAGATCCGTCGCTATTTGGCCCAGCTGGTATGGGAATCGACGAAGACGGCGCCCGGATTTCGCAGCATCTCGCAAGGCTTGCTGCATCTATTAACGGGGATTCTGCTGCGCGAATTCTCGGCCGGTAAGAATGAAGCGCTGCAGACCGACGGCAAGCTGCATGATTATGCCCGGCTGAACCGGGTGCTTCGATTCATCGACCAGCAGTATAGGGACAAAATCACGCTTCAATCGATTGCCGACCAAGAGCACTTAAGCCTGCATTATTTCGCCCACTTCTTCAGCGGCAAAATCGGCATGCCCTTCCAGAAATATTTGACGTCGGTTCGTCTGGAGAAGGCGGTAGCCGAGATGGCGGATTCGGCCAAAAGCGTCACCCAGATCGCGCACGACTGCGGGTTCGCAAACGTCAAATTGTTCAACAAATATTTTAAGGAAAAGTACGGGGTGACGCCGTCCACGTTCAGGGAATCGCTGAAAACGGAACCTGTCCGAACCCGCGAGCGCTTGCCTTCCCTGACCAAGGATTCGCCGAGCGGCGATTACTACGTCATCGACACCATTCAAGCGATGGAGACGTTATATCGGCATCTCGAAGAACCCGGCGGAGACGCCGATGCGACCCCTCCGTCAGGAACAGGAGCGGTCCAGGAATCTAAGATCGTTCACGTACATGCTGCCCGGACGTGCCCGGAACATTATGTCCAGCCCTGGAAGCGACTCATCAGCGGCGGTAGGGCGGTCGAAGGGCTGCGAGCGGACTGGCAGGCGCAATTCGCCGATCTTCAGCGCAGATTGCGATTCTCGCATATTCGTTTCCACGGCGTATTCAATGACGAGATGATGGTATACAACGAAGCGGAAGACGGGGAGCCCATCTACAATTGGTCGTATGTCGATCAGCTGTACGATTTCCTGCTGGGGTGCGGCATACGTCCCTTCGTGGAACTAAGTTTCATGCCGACGCTGCTCCGGCGCTCGAACGAAACGATCTTCTGGTGGAAGGGCAATATCGCGCCTCCCGCCGATCAGGGCAAATGGGATGCGCTCGTTCGCGAGTTCGTCCGCCATTGCTTGAACCGTTACGGGATCGAGGAGGTCAAGCAGTGGTACTTCGAAGTGTGGAATGAACCCGATCTGACCGGACTATGCTGGGCCGGAACGAGAGAAGAGTTCTTCTGTTTCTACAAGTCCACCGCGGATACGATCAAAGGGGTAGCGCCGGAACTTCGGGTAGGCGGGCCTGCGCTTGGCTACGGTTCGATCTGGAACGATAGCTGGGCGGAAGACTTTATGGCCAATTGCCGACAGGAAGAAGCGCCGGTCGACTTCTTCTCGTTCCATGTCTATTCCGAATACCCGAGCAAGAAAGAGGAAGCCGAGAAGCTGACGACCATCATGCCGCCATCCTATTATACGGACACCATCCTTCGGCTTAGGGAGCAGATCGAAGCGGAAGGGCACCCATCGATGGAACTATTCATCACGGAATGGAATTTCTCGCTGTACGACCGTAACTTCATCCACGATACGATGTTCATGGCGCCGTTCGTGATCCATCATGCCTTGCGGACCAGAGGGCTCATCGACGCGCTCGGCTACTGGTCGTTCACGGACGTGTTCGAGGAAAGCCAGGTTCCTCCTTCGCCGTTCTACGGCGGATTCGGACTGCTCAACCGGTCGGGACTCAAGAAACCGAGCTACTACGCGCTCGAACTGCTGGGCAAACTCGGACAACGCGTCTTGGCCGAAGGGGAAGGATATATCGTTACGGGCAGCGCCGACGGCAGCTTGCAAGTGCTGCTGTACCACTATGTGCATGTCGATCCGTTGTTCGCGAGCGGCGATTGGTCAGGACTGACGGAGACAAGCCGGTATACGGTATTCGAAGAGAAGGGCAATAAGGCATTCCATGTTCAGCTGGAGGGTCTTAGGGGGAACTACCGGATAACCCAATATCGATTGAACCGGGACGAAGGCTCCGTATACGACGAGTGGATCCGTATGGGCTCTCCCGTTACCTTGACCCTGGAGGAAGAAGATTATTTGCGGGGCCGAAGCGGGCCAACGATCACGACTTTATGGCTTCGAGGTGCCGAGCAATTCGAGCATACGGCAATTCTACCGCCCCACGGCGTCGTGCTACTCACCTTGTCGAAGCAATATTAAGGCTTACTGGGAATAGCCCAGCACCATTTCAGCACCCTTGCACGCAGCAGGGGTGTTTTTTGCTGTATAGTCCGTCGCGTTTCATCGCACAACAAGATGATGAAAGCAGTTTCAACAAAAAAGGCCCCCGTTCTGCGCAAGGAAGAACAAGAAAGCGTTCTCACATCGGAGCTATACTAAATTTGCACACGAGAACGAATGACATACAAGTGGAGGGGATCGAATGGATCGACTAATGAAATGGATGACAGAACGGTTTGCCCCGCGTCTTGAAGCCTTTACGAAGAACGTGTGGGTAGACTCGATACAAGAAGCGATCATGGTTACGCTTCCGATGATCTTCATCGGATCCCTCGTTACGCTGGTCTCGATTCTGAATGAGTATATACCCGGCATGCCGGACTTGACGCCGATTACGACGTTCAGCTTCGGACTCCTCGGCATCTTCATTGCCTTCTTGACGCCGTATATGGTCATGCAGAAGAAGGAGCGCCACAAGATCAAGCTCATCTCCGGCGCGACCGGATTGTCGCTGTACCTGATGCTGCTGAAACCGACGCTAGGCGATGACGGCACGATCCAATTCATGCTGGAGCGGTTCGGCCCGTCGGGCATGATCACGGCGCTGCTGGTCGGCATTGCCGTCGCGGCCGTCATGAACGCGTTCAACAAGTTCTCCTGGTTCAAAAAAGATACGAAGCTGCCCGAGTTCATCGTCGATTGGTTCGATTTTCTCGTTCCGATCGCGCTGATTCTCACCCTCGGATGGATCCTCATCTACCAGCTGCACTTCGATATCTTCGCACTCATTATTACCATCTTCGAGCCGCTGAATGCGATTAGCCAGACGCTCATCGGGTTTGTCTTGTTCAATTTTATCGGCGTCGTCCTCTTCTCGTTCGGGGTCAGCCCTTGGGTCATTACGCCGATTCTGTACTCGATCTGGATTCCGGCGATCGAAGAGAATGCCAAGCTGATCGCGCAAGGCATGGACCCGGTCAATATCAATACGTTCGAGACCTTCTTCAGCGGCTGGGTCGGCGTAGGCGGCATGGGGGCGACGCTCCCGCTCGTCATCTGGTTCCTGATGGCCAAATCGACCAAGCTGAAGACGATCGGCAAAGCGACGATCGTGCCATCGCTTTTCAATATTAACGAACCGGTCATCTACGGCGCGCCGGTCGCCTTCAATCCGATTCTGATGATTCCGATGTGGATCAACGGCATCGTGACGCCTGTAATTGTCTATCTCGCGCTAGACTGGGGACTCGCGGCTATCCCGAGCAAAGTGTTCCAGCTGTGGTATACGCCGATCGGAATCTCGACGTACTTGCTCTCGGGACTTAACGGGCTGCTTCTGCTCGCCTTTGTCCTGCTTACGATCTTCGTCATCTGGTTCCCGTTCTTCAAAATTTACGATATGCAGGAGCTCAAGAAAGAACAGCTGGAAGAAGCGCGTCCATAATTCTAGAGAGAAAATAGACAAATAGGGAAGAGGAGTGTTCGAGATGAAACAAACGACCGACATGCTGCTGCAAGCGTTGACGCTGGAAGAGAAAGCGGGCCTGTGCGCGGGCCTTAATATGTGGATGACCAAAGGCGTCGAGCGGCTGGGCATTCCGCCGATCCATATGTACGACGGCACGAACGGCATTCGCAAAACGAACAGCGATGACGAGATTGGGATCACGGGCGAGAATTTGCCGGCCACCTGTTATCCGACTGGCTCGGCCATCGGTTCATCATGGAATACCGATCTGCTGCACGAGGTCGGCGTGGCGCTCGGCATCGAAGGCAAGCAGATGAACGTCGAGCTTCTGCTCGGGCCGGGCATCAATATGAAGCGGACGCCGCTCGGAGGGCGCAACTTCGAATATTATTCGGAGGATCCGTGCCTGAGCGGGGAACTGGGCGCCGCGTTCGTGAACGGGCTGCAGAGCCAAGGGGTCGGCGCTTCGGTGAAGCATTTTGTCTGTAACAATCAGGAGTATGAGAAGCTGGTTACGAGCTCGGAGGTAGACGAGCGTACGCTGCGGGAAATTTACTTGAGCGCCTTCGAGCGGATCGTGAAGAAAGCCGATCCGTGGACGATCATGTGCTCGTACAATTTACTCAACGGAACGTACACCAGCGAGAACGAGCATTTGCTCCAGGACATACTTCGCGAGGAGTGGGGGTATGAGGGCGTCGTGCTGTCCGATTGGACGGCGGTGAATGACCGGATTCGCGGGCTCAAGGCTGGGCTTGATATCGAAATGCCCGGACCGGCACACTACAACACGAAAGCGATCATCGAAGCTGTCGGGAGCGGCAAGCTGAGCGAAGCCGACCTGGATCGCGTCGTCTATCGCATTCTGGAACTGGTCTGCAAGACGACGGAGCAATCCGGCGCGGCGGCGGAACATGGAGCGAAGGAATTCCACGAGCTGGCAAGACGCGCGGCGGCAGAGAGCATCGTGCTGCTGAAGAACGATAATCAGATCCTGCCGATCCTGGCGGACAAAACATCTTCGATCGCCGTCATCGGCAGATTCGCCAAGCAGCCGCGCATCCAAGGCGCGGGCAGCGCGAAGGTAACCCCGACGCAGATCGATGTGCCATTGGAGGAGATTCGAGCGCTTGCAGGGGCCGGCGTTACGCTTGCCTATGCGGACGGCTATCCTCAGGATGACCGGTTGGATGACGAGCTGATCGAAGAAAGCGTGCGATTGGCCAAACGAGCCGACATCGCGGTCGTGTTCGTCGGACAGCCCGAATACGCCGAGTCGGAGATGCATGACTTGGAAGGCATCGATCTGCCGCCGCATCAGGTGAAGCTGATCGAACGAATCTGCGCGGTTCAGCCGAGATGTGTCGTCGTCACCAGCAGCGGTGCGGCGCTCGCCATGCGTCCATGGGCGCAGCATGTGCCGGGTATCGTTCATGCATGGCTTACCGGCCAAGGCGGAGGCCGTGCGCTCGCGGACATTCTATTCGGCCGCGTCAATCCGTCCGGCAAGCTGTCGGAGAGCTTCCCGGTCAAACTGTCCGACA
This sequence comes from Paenibacillus phyllosphaerae, assembly GCF_014192105.1. Taxonomy (GTDB): domain Bacteria; phylum Bacillota; class Bacilli; order Paenibacillales; family Paenibacillaceae; genus Paenibacillus_Z; species Paenibacillus_Z phyllosphaerae. The sequence continues at coordinate 78,700 of NZ_JACHXK010000012.1, forward strand.
ATCCGTCCCACAAGCGGATTCGCGGCGAGAACGGCAAACTGTATTACCGCGAGGGGCTATTCGTCGGGTATCGGTACTACGACAGCAAAGAGATCGCGCCGCTATTCCCGTTCGGGCATGGCTTGTCTTACACGACGTTCGCTTACTCGGACCTGACGGCCGTGCAGTATGGAGATCAGGTGGCGGTTTCCCTCCGGCTTACGAACACGGGCACTCGGCCAGGCAAAGAGGTCGTCCAGCTATACATCCATGACGAGGACTGCAAATGGGTGCGCCCCGAGAAGGAGCTGAAAGCTTTCGCCAAGGTGGAGCTGCAGCCGGGGGAGAGCAAGGACATTCGCTTTGTGCTCGAGGAGCGGGACTTCGCGTATTACAACACCAAGTATAACAAGTGGGTCGCGGAAACCGGCTACTTCCAGCTCGTCATCGGCAGTTCGTCCCGCGATATCCGCATCCGCGAACGTATCCACTGCCAGTTCAAGAGCGAGGAGATGACGCTGCATAAATTCAGTCTGCTCAGCGAATGGCTCAGCGATCCAATTGCGAAGTCGATTCTTACGGACACGCTGACGGAGATGAACCATCATGTCGTCGACCAAGTCGAGTTATCGGATGAGTTCGTCGGGTTCTGGGGCGACTTCCCGACGATCAAAGTATTCCAGATGTTCGGCCAGCCATGGTTCGTCGACCGTTCGCCGGACCAGCTGATCGATACGTTGATTGCTCAATTCGAATCGAGCCGCGGATAATCATTGCAATCATACAACCAGAGCAACGGCGATTCTCTTGCCGTTGCTTTTTTTTATTTTTGCCGGACGTCGTCATTCACCTGCCTGACTCGCCATTGCAATAGTGAGGCTGTCTTCGAAAAGCTGTCTATTCCCACAAATAAAACGTGCCCAACCTGGCTGAGGCAAGGTTGGGCACGTTTTGTTCCGGCTCAATCATAAAAGGCTTGGCCATCGGCCAAGCCCTAATAATAAAAGTTGAAAGCAAAAAACACGCTATGCTATAATAGGTAGCGCATTTGACATTTGTTTGTAGATTTGATGCATAGTTTCCTTTTCCTATCTTTATTCTACATCACCTGCAACCGATTTGTCAATTGCTCATTTGGCCCACCAAATATGCACTCAGGAGCGTGGAACGTTAACATGGACGACAAAGACTGGAAGCAGGAACAGCAGCGGCTCGGCGAGGTTGTCGCCAAACTGCAGGCTCGCATAACCGAACTGGAGCCGATGGTCGAGGGTCTGCACGGTCAGGCATCGGAGATTCGCAGACGCTTCTGGGATGAAGTGACGATCAACACGGCCACGGACGAAGATTTCGAAGAGACGTTCTACACGATCAAGCAGCAGCAAGCGGTATTAGTCGAACGGGAACGCGTCCAAGGCCAACTGGTGCAGCAATGGAAGAACTTGAAGCGGCTGCTTCCGGCTCCGTATTTCGGACGGGTCGATTTTCGGGAGGACGGCTTGACGGAGCAGATCTATGTCGGCGTCTCTTCGTTCGTCGAAGAGGATGGACTCAGCTTCCTGATCTATGATTGGCGTACGCCGATCGCAAGCCTGTATTACGACGGCTCTCCCGGGCCGGCCTCTTATGTCACGCCTGCCGGACGGATCGACGGGACGATGGAGCTGAAGCGGCAGTATCAAATTCAACAGGGGCAAATCCGCAACATGTTCGACGCCAGCGAGACGATCGGCGACGAATTGCTGCAGCAGGTGCTCGGCAAAGGCGCGGATTCGCAAATGAAGAGCATCGTCGCCACGATTCAGAAGGAGCAGAATGCGATCATCCGCGACGACAAGAGCCGGATGCTCATCGTTCAGGGGGCGGCCGGCAGCGGCAAGACGTCCGCGGCATTGCAGCGGGTCGCGTACTTGCTGTACAGACATCGCAATACGCTCAAGGCGGACCAGATCGTGCTGTTCTCGCCGAACCCGATCTTCAATGGTTATGTGGCGACCGTGCTGCCGGAGCTCGGCGAAGAGAATATGCAGCAGACGACGTTCCAGGAGTACCTCGACTATTGGTTAAGCGCCACGCTTGCGCCGGAGGATCCTTTTGACCAGATCGAATATGTGTTAACTGCCCAAGGGATACCGGGATACGAGGCGCGGCTTCAAGCGATGGGCTATAAGGCTTCCGAAAGTTATTTGCGCGCGCTGCAGCACTACGCGAAGTGGCTTGAACGGGAGGGCTTGCTGTTCCATGGGGTTCGGTTCCGGGACCGGGAACTGTTCACGGCGGACCAGATCAAGGCTCAATTCTATAGCTGCGAGCCTACGGTGCGTCTGGCGGATCGCGTCGAACGCGTGCGAGATTGGCTGCTGAAAGAACTCTCCAAGCTCGAACGGGAAGAGCGCTGGGCGGCTTGGGTCGAGGAGGAGATGAATCATCTGGACGGGGATGAGTACGCCGAAGTGTTCGGCAAGCTGCATCGGGATCGGGAAGTGTTCGACATTGCCGAAATTTATGCCTCTGCCCGAGAGCGGATACAAGGCAAGCGCCGCGGCGATGAAGGCGATTTCGATTTTGCCGAGCGCGAAGAAGAGATGCTGCGCGAGATGATCGTCAAATCCAACTACAAACCGGTAAGGCGGCAAGTGCGGAAGCTGAAGTTCATCGATACCGCTGGCATATACGCCCAATTGTTCGGGGATGTGGCTGCCTACCGGGCTATGACCCAAGAAACCGAGCTCCCTGCGTTATGGGAGGAGATCTGCAAGCAGACGAAGGAAAAGATGGGACGCGGCGAATTGTTCTACGAGGATGCGACCCCTTATCTCTACCTGAAGGAATTGATCGAGGGGACGAGGACGAACACGGAGATCCGGCATGTCTTCGTCGATGAGGGGCAGGACTATTCGGCTTTCCAATACGAGTATATCAAGCGGTTATTCCCGCATGCGCGCATGACGGTTCTCGGCGATTTCGGGCAGGCGATCTTCACGCAGGCTACCGATCTGCAGAAGTCCGACTCGCCGCTCGCCTCGCTGTACGGCGAGGCCGATACGAACCTCATCCGCCTTGTGCGCAGTTACCGTTCGACCCGGGAGATCGTCGATTTCACGAAATTGCTGCTGACCGGCGAGAACGATATCGTACCGTTCGACCGAAGCGGCCCGAAACCTTCCCTGACACGCATAACGAACGGGGAGAAGCGTGACGCCAGATTATTGGAAGAGATCGCGGCGCTCCAAGCAGAAGGTTATGATTCAATCGCCGTGATCACGAAGACTGCGGCCGAGAGCCGCAAGGTTGTCGAAGCATTGCAGCCGGCAACGAGCACAGTGTTGCAGCTGATTACCAAAGACACGGTAAGCTTCGAGAAGGGCGTGATGGTGATTCCCGTCTATCTGGCCAAAGGCATGGAGTTCGATGCGGTCCTGGTCTACGAGGCATCGTCGGAAGCGTACGGCCGGGAGAATGAACGCAAGCTGCTCTATACGGCGTGTACGCGGGCGATGCATCGGCTCTCTCTGTACGCGACGGGCGAGTGGTCGCCGTTCGTGCAGGCGTTGCCGGAGAATGTGTCCGACCAAGCGTCATATTAACGCGGCGGTTACGTTCATCCATAGCATGGCGTCAAGACGCAGCCGTTTTTCGTACGATGTACGATCGGCTGTCTTGTCACGGAGAAGGAGGCCAGGCGGCCTCCTTTTTGTCGTTCGCGTATGATAATCAGTCCGATCAGCGCCGCTCCCTGTTCGCCTGCTACCGCACCTTCAACAACCGCATGCTATTCAAGATTACGATGACCGCCGCTCCCGTATCGCTGATGACGGCCATCCATAATGTGAGCAGATCGGGGAAGATGAGCAGCAGCGCAGCCGCTTTGATCAACAGGGAGAACCCGATGTTCTGTTTGATGATGCGGATCGCTTGCCGGCTAAGGTTGACCGTGTACGGCAGCTTCTCCAAGTTATCGGCCATCAGCACGATATCGGCTGTCTCCATTGCCGTATCCGTCCCGGCTCCGCCCATAGCGATCCCGACGTCAGCCGTTGCGAGCGCAGGAGCATCGTTAATGCCGTCCCCGACCATGGCGACCAGATGGCCTTCATCCTGCAGCTGCTTCACTGCGGCCATTTTATGCTCAGGCAACAGCTGGGCCATATACCGGCTGACTCCCGTATGGGCAGCGACCCTTTGCGCCGTTCCTTCGTTATCGCCGGTTAGCATGACGATGTGCTGCATACCGGCACGCCGCAGATCACGCAGCGCCGTTACCGATGACTCGCGAACGGTATCCGCCACGGCCAGCGCACCGAGAATCCGTTGCTGCGTACCGACGAGCACGATCGAGTGTCCGTCTTGCTGGAGGGAGCGAATGAGAGACTCGATGTCGCCAAGAGGGGTATTGAGCTCTTCGAACAATCTGAGATTGCCGGCGTAATGCTCCCGGCCGTCCAGATAGCCGCTTACGCCTCTGCCGACCAAGTTTCGGGGCCTGTCGCCCGATCGGGGGGAGATTCCTTTTCCGACGGTATAATGGACAACGGCTCTAGCGATTGGATGCGTGGCGCATTGTTCGAGCGTATAGGCGATGGATAGCAGTTCTTCTTCCGTCGCCCCCGTTGCGATCACCGCGGCTACCTTCGGTCTGCCCTCTGTTAACGTTCCCGTCTTATCGAAGGCAATGGCCGAGATCCGACCAGTCACTTCCAAGAATGCGCCGCCCTTGATCAGAACGCCATGCCTGGCCGCGTTCCCGATAGCCGACACGATCGCCACGGGGGTTGAAATGACTAGCGCGCACGGACACGCGATAACGAGCAGCTCCAATCCTTTGTAGAACCATTCCTCCCATGTACCTGAACCTAAGACGGGAGGGAGCACCATAACCGTAACGGCCAGCGCGAAGACGATCGGCGTATAGATGCGGGCGAAGCGGTCGACGAAAGCTTCCGTCGGCGCTTTCTTCCCTTGCGCTTGTTCAACGAGATCGGTGATTCTCGCGAGCGTAGTATCTGCAGCCAGCTTGGTCACCTGGATCTCGAGCAATCCATGCTCGTTAATTGTCCCTGCATAGACGGGATCGCCAATCGATTTGTCCACCGGGATAGACTCTCCCGTAATCGGAGCTTGATTAATGCTGGATTCCCCTTGCATAACCGTGCCGTCTAGCGGGATTTTGTCACCTGGCTTGACGACGATGACGTCTCCGATCGCAATATCCTCGACTGCTCTCCGTACCAACTGCTTCCCGCTTGCGACCCAAGCTTCAGAAGGGGCGAGCTCAAGCAGATTGCGGATGGAATTGCGGGTCTTCTCCATGGAGTGGGTCTGAAGAAGATTGCCGAGCGCAAATAGCCAAACAACCGTCGCGCCTTCGAACCATTCCCCGATCGCGGCGGCGCCGATAACGGCTGCGGTCATGAGCACATTCATGTCCAACGCCCGGCTCTTAATGGCATAGTAGGCGCTTCTCGCCGGTTTGTAACCGCCGATGACAATGGAAACGGCATAGAGCAGATCGGTCAGCAACGGGGAAACGTTGGTATAGGAGCTAAGCCAGCCGCAGAGCAGGAGTACGCCTGATAGGACGAAAGAGTAGAGGCCCGACTTGTCAGTCTTCGGCTCGCTGATCCGCCGCTTGCCCGATAACAGGGAGGCCGTATAGCCGGCCTTAGCGACCTCGCGAATAATTTCTTCGACAGAATTATCGTGCTCAATCGCCATTTTACCGGTGGCAAAATGAACGTTCACGCTCGCAACGGCTGCATGCGCCTTCAAATGTTTCTCAAGCGTTAAGGCACATGAACTGCAATCCATGCCGACGATAGCGTACGTCCGTGCATGTTCATTCGGCTGTGCGCCATGTGTAGGCTTACGGCCAATGGCATCAGCAACCATCGCGCTGCTTTCTTCTGGCAGAGTCTCATTGGCGCAGCAATCATCCTTGGGCTGCGATGGCGGGGGGCTGGGCTGGATGAGCGTGAGGCTTTTCTTGAATTTGAGCTCCTTCGGGTGCCGGTTCGTTGTGCAGCCTTGGTCGGTACAGCAAGACTCCTTGTTGCTGTCGTCATGATTATGATCATGGCTCATGCGGGTTTCCTCCCCTTAGCTTTTGGAGCAGCAATCCAGCTCGTCATTCTTCTCGCAGGCGGCGACTTCTTCTTCCACTTGCAGGAACACGGACTCCATGGCCTCCAGCAGCGCGGCGATCTGTTGGTTGCGCAAGCTGTAATACACGTATTTGCCTTCCTGCCGGCTGACGATAATGCCGCATCCCTTGAGGCAGGCCAAATGCTGCGAAATATTGGACTGATTCCCGCTCAAGTCTTCCACGATTTGCGATACGGTTTTCTCGGCGTCCTTGATGCTCTCGAGTATTTGCAGTCTCGTTTTGTCGCTGAATCCGCGAATGAATTTGGCTTTTGTTTCGTACGTGGCTTGATTCATATCGATTGGCCTCCATCCATGCATTAGTGTTCGCTAATATGTATTATATTAGTTGTGACTAATATATGTGTCAAATAAAACTCCGCCTCCGCAGTAAGACAAAAAGACCCTCGATCCAGCTTGGATCGAGGGCCTTGGCCATTACAATGCTTCCATCTTTTGCGCGGAATAAAGCTTGTAGTAACGACCGCGCCGGGCAATCAGTTCGTCATGCGAGCCGGATTCGGCAACGCCTTTGTCCGCTACGTACATGATCTTGTCGCAGTTCTTCACCGTAGACAGACGGTGGGCGATGATGAACGACGTTCTTCCCTTGAGCAATTCGTTCAGCCCCTTCTGCAGCAGGCGTTCGGTCTGCGCGTCGATGGACGAAGTCGCTTCATCGAGGATAAGAATGCGCGGATCGGCCAGCAGCGTCCGGGCGAAGGAGATCAGCTGCCGCTGCCCTTGGGACAGCTTGGAGCCGCGTTCATTCACTTCGGTCATATAGCCATGCTCGAATTCGCGGATGAAATCGTCGGCGCATACGATTTTGGCAGCGGCAACGACTTCTTCATCGGTGGCATCCAGACGGCCGTAACGGATATTGTCCATGATCGTGCCGGAGAAGATGAAGCTGTCCTGCAGCATGATCCCCATCTGGCTGCGCAGCGATTTGAGCTTCGCGTCTCCGATATCGTGTCCGTCGATCCGAATCTGACCGCCCGTAATATTGTAGAAGCGGGAGATCAGGTTGACGACGGTCGTTTTGCCTGCGCCTGTCGGACCGACAAGGGCGACGCTCTCGCCTGCCTTCACGTGGAAGCTCAAGTTCTCCAGAATATTATGTCCCGGATCGTAGGCGAAGGTGACGTCATCGAAGGTGATATGGCCCTGGATCGGCGGCAGTTCCTTCGCATGAGGCACGTCGCTGACCGTAACCGGTTCGTCAAGCGTCTCGAAGATCCGCTCCAGATAAGCGACAGCGTTGATGAAGCTGTTATACAAGTTCGAGATGTTCAGAATCGGCTGCCAGAAGCGCGCCGCGTAGCTGCTCATCGCGAGAATGACGCCGAAGGTGATCTCTTCCGGCCCGAGCGCCAGCAAGCCGACGAAATAGATCGCCGTCGTAACGATCGTCGCCAGATTATCGACCGAGAACGGAATCAGGAAGTTCAAATACATCGTCCTCATCCACTCGGTGCGGAAGTTGGTCGCCAGGCGGGTGAACAGGCCTTCATTATGTTGCTCGCGGGTGAAGATCTGGGTGACGCGAATTCCGCTAATGCTCTCCTGCAAGTAAGCGTTCAGGTTGGAGCTCTTGTTGGATACGGCCTGCCATGCCCGGCGCTGCCTCGTCTTGAGGAGCATAATGACGCAGACGAATACGGGCAACCCGGCCAGAATGACGAGCGAGAGCCTTACATCGACGGCAAACATAAAGATGGCGATGAAGAGCAGGTTCAAAATCTCGAGAATGAAGTTGATGATCCCGTTGGACAGCACATCCGATACGGAGTTGACGTAGTTGACGACGCGGATGAGGATCTTGCCCTGCGGCCGGTCGTCATAGTACTGGAACGGCAGCTCCTGCAGATGCTTGAACAGGTCGGTCCGGATATCGAAGATGATGTCCTGGCCTACGCGCGTCATCATGCGGGAGCGAATGGTGGCCAGAATGACACTGACGACGATCGTGGCGAGCATGAGCAGCGACCAGAAGATGAGCCCGCTTTTGTCTTTCTCCGGAATCGTAACGTCCACGACATGCTGCATAATGAGCGGAGCGGAGAGCGCGATGCCGGCCGACAAGGCGCTCAGGATCAAGGCGATGATCATCGGCTTCTGTTGGCGTTTGATGTAGACGAGCGCGCGCTTGAAGTGCTTGATATTAAACGGGCTCTCCAAATTCTCGTCGATGTCGAATCTATTCCTTGCCATGATCGCTCACCTCTCTTCCGATTCCTTCGTTCTGCAGCTTGAACACGCCGTAATAGTAGCCGCGCCTTGCCAGAAGCTCGGCATGCGTACCTTCTTCAATGATCTTGCCGCCTTCCAATATGAGAATGCGGTCGGCTTCCGCCGTTGTGGATACGCGCTGGGCGATGATGATTTTGGTACAGCTGAAATCGAGCTCCCGCAGACTCTTCTGAATATGCTCTTCCGTCTCCAGGTCGACGGCGGAGGTCGTATCATCGAGAATCAGAATCGGCGGCTGCACGGCCAGGGCCCGAGAGAGCGCGACCCGCTGCTTCTGTCCGCCGGATAAGCCGACGCCGCGTTCGCCGACGATCGTGTTGTAGCCCTCCGGCATCTTCTTGATGAACCCGTCGGCCGCGGCCAGCTCCGCGAACCGTACGACGTCTTCTTCCGGCATATCGGGATCGCCGTAGGCGATATTGCCGTCGATCGTATCCGAGAACAGCAGCACATCCTGCGTCGCCACGCCGATATTACCGCGCAGCTCATCGAGTTCCAGCTTGCGGACGTCGGTGCCGTCTACGAGGACGCGGCCTTTGGTCACGTCATAGAAACGCGGGATCAGATTGATCAGCGTCGTCTTGCCGGAGCCGGTCGCACCCATGATGGCGATCGTCTCGCCCGGCGCGATATTGAAGCTGACGTTGTCGAGGACCGTAGCGCTGTCATATTTGAAGCTGACGTTCTCGAATTGGATACGTCCTTGGTAACGGCGCTTTACCTTGACATTGTGCTCGTTCACGATATCCGGTTCGGCATAGAAGACTTCCATAATCTTGGTCAAGCTTGCGAAGAAGCGCTGAATGTCGTTAATGATGATGCCGATGTTGCGCATCGGGTTAGATAGACCCCAGATGAGCGCCGAGAACGCGGAGAATTCCCCGAAGGTGATCCGTCCGCTCATAACGAAGAAGCCTCCGGCGAGCATCAGAATCACGTTGAAGCCTTGGGAGAAAATCTCGAGATAAGGGAAGTAGTCCAGCCAGACCAAGGCAGCCTTCTTATTCGCCTGGGAGTAATTAACGCTCTTCTCCGTAAATTTCTTAATCTCGAACTCCTCGCGTGCAAACGCCTTCACAACCCGGTTGCCGGCGATGTTCTCCTGCGTGATCGTATTGAGCTGCGACAGCCGCTCACGCAAATCGATATACATCGGACGTACGCGACGCGCGAAGATGAACGCGACGATAAAGATAGGCGGCGACAGAATGAGCAGCCACAGCGTCAGTTCGGCATCGATGTAGAAGAAGTACACGACGGCAGCGACGAAGACGGTGAGCGATTCGATAATCGTCTTGATGATCCACGCCAGGGAGTGCCGCACCATGTCGAGGTCGCCGGTCATCTTGGTCATGAGATCGCCGGTACGGTTGCGGTCGTAATACCGCATGTCTTGGCCTTGAATTTTGTTGTACAGGAAAATCCGCACCCGATAAAGCATGTTCTGCGATGCCCGTTCGTACAGCAAGGTCGTGAAGTAGGCCAACCCGGTACGCAGCAGCGAGAAGCCGATCATTCCGATGCCGAGGGCGATCAAGAGACCGCGTGCGTCGATCAGATTTTGCGCCGCATCCTCGCCCGTAATGAATCCATCGACGATGCGCTGGCCGAGATACGGGTTGATAATGGTGAGGGAGGAGCCGACAACCGACAGGCAGAGCGCGATAATATACCTGGCCCGATCCCCTTTAAGATTGTGCCAAAGCCACTTGAATTGAAACATGTCATCACCGATTTCTGTATTAGTGTGGGCAAACTGTTTCACTAGTAAAAAAACAATGATGATTATAACACAAGTACGTGTAACCTGAGAGCCAATTTATAGGCGAAAACGCATAGAAATAAGCGACAAACCGCCGATCTGTAATGAGGACGGTTGTCGTAATATTGGAGTAGACTTGGCATTCATGAGGGGAAGTGTTTTTTTATATGAAGCTCCCAACGATTTACAGGAGAATTGAAATCCATTGGTGATATAATTGGAAGCATTATATTTCTTGAATCGATCACATCACAAGAGAGGCAAGTTGGCATCATGAAGCTAAGAATGAAGGCATTTCTGGTCGTCTCCGTGACGATGATCCTCTTTATCGCCCTGTTGTATGGGATTGTCAGTCCGCTCCTTGTTAAGGGATCCAAGGAATTGGACGTTAATAAAACGCGCAAAGACATTGAGCGCGTCAGGAACGATCTGGACGAAGATATGCAATTGTTGACAAGAACGAACTCGGATTGGGCGGTATGGGATGACACGTATTTATATTTGAAGGGCAAGATGCCTCAATACGTGGATGTCAATCTCCAGGAAGATACGTTCGAGAATAATCAGCTCAGCTTTATGCTTTATTTCAATGCTGACAATAAGTTGGTCTATCAGCAAGGTTACGATCTATATAGCCATCAGGCGCTAAAGCTTGCCGGCGACTTTCAAGAGGCATTCGTGCCTATAGTGGGATCATCCTATGGAAACCTGGATAAGACGCTGCTTATTCGAACAGACCTAGGTCTTGCGACCATCTCCTTGAAGTCCGTATTTACGAGCGATGGAGATGGCCCGTCTGCGGGAGCATTGATCATGGGGAGATTAATAACGGACGGGTATTTCGGGATTATGGCGGAGGAACTGTCGCTTGACCTTCGCTTCATGGAAGAGGGAGCTTATAAGCAGACCATGTCTACGATAATCGCCGAACCGGTCAGCGAAACGGAAATCAAAGGCGCTCTCCTGCTCACCGATTATTTGAACCGGTATGCCTATGAAGTCAGTTTCATAGCGGAAAGGCACTTCTACCTCAATAAAAAAGCGAGCATAGCTCAGCTAGGCATCTTCTTGTGCGCCGCCGGCTTATTGTTCATGCTCATTATGCAAGTTCTGCTGGACCGTCTCATACTCTCGAGGGTATATCGCGTTTCCCAGCAGCTGAAGACCATTCAGGCGGAGAAGAACGTACATGCAAGGATCGAGACAAATTCGAACTACCAAGACGAGCTCTCCGTTCTGGAAGGATCGATCAATACGATGCTAGCGTCGCTCGAGGAGAAGCACGACGAAGTAAAGATGCTTGCTTACCGCGATCAGTTAACGCTGCTGCCGAACCGGTATATGCTGGAGACGGAATTCCGGAAGCGGATCGAGGCCGACTCCGCTACGCTGTATCTGTTATTTTTCGACTTGGATGGATTTAAGAAGGTGAACGACTCCCTAGGGCATGAAGCGGGAGACATCTTGCTGCGGACGGTGGCCAATCGCGTGAAGCCGATCGTGGATGAGGCCGGCGGAATGCTGGCCAGATATGGCGGGGACGAATTCGTTATCCTCGTGAATCGACGAACGGATCGCGAACTGATGTTGCTCTTGACGGCCATCTTGGACATGCTCCGCCTGCCGTTCACGATCAAATCGGAGACCGTATCGGTGACGGGAAGCATCGGCATCAGTATGTCGGTACGCGGCGATACCACCTTGGACGAATTAATGAAGGAAGCCGATATCGCCATGTACGAGGCAAAGAAAAACGGCAAAAACCAGTGGGCGTTCTATTCGAAGGGGTAGCGCGATACCAGGTACGAGGAAGAAGGAAGGGGAAAAGGAGGCTGATGAGCCTCCTTTTTATTATGGGTTTGTTATTATGCAGCTATGAATTCGGATGCTTGGCGGGGCTAACCGGTATACGGGCGGTCAGGCGGACGAAGAAATTAAGCAACAGCCCGCCAAGACATACGGTAAGCACCGTGCCGACACCTATCGGACCACCTAATAGGAAGGCCAGCAATAAACATAGGAAGTAGACGGCGGTCCGCGCCACGAATACGTTCGAGCGGAGCAGATCCTTCAAGATCATCGTTAACCGGTCGATGGGGATCGCCGCCAAGCCGCTGAACAGATAGAGTGCCGTACCGATGTTGATCAGGACGATTCCGGCCCCGAAAGTTGCCAATTGACTCGCCCAGTGTGCAGGGTTCAAGCTATGCTCGAATACGTATAACCATAGATCGATTCCGGCGCCCGTTAGGAATGCTGTGAACAACCCCCACAATTCAGGGCGTTGCCGGACCAGCGCGGAGTTGACCATGATCATGAAGAAGGCGATGAGAATCTCCCAACTTCCTACGGTAAGTCCCACCTGATCGGAGAGGCCGACCAACAGCGCATCGAACGGGGAGGTCCCCAGACCGGACTGGATGTTCAAGGCTACGCCAAGGCTTAACAGGAGGATTCCCGCCGAATAAAGAGAGGCCGCCGTGCGCTTGGGCATCATCCTTACTTCAGGTCCTTCAGCATCTTCACATGCGGAATGCCGTCTTCCATGAAGATATCCGAGGCCGTCCGATAGCCGAGCTTATGATAGAACCCTTCGGCATGCGTCTGTCCGTGGAGTTTGACTTGAGCGGCCCCTTTTTCCAGAGCGATAGCCTCGAGCTCGCCAATAATGACCTTGCCCAGACCGAGTTTGCGGGATGGCGCCAGAATGCAGATCCGTTCGAGCTTGCCTATGCCATCAACGAAGCGGATTCGACCCGTACCGACCGGCTGCCCCTCATCCGCGACGAGAATATGTTCGCATTGTCCATCCAACGTATCGAATGCGTCGAATTCATCTTCGAGCGGAACCCCTTGTTCTTCCACGAATACGGCCTTGCGGATATCAAAAGCAGCTTCTAGTTCCTCATGTCTTGTTATTCTGATTACGTTCATCGTTATGGTGTCCTTTCCAGCTTATTGGTTTGCGTTTACAATCGTGAGATTGGAAATGCAGCATTCAGCGTACTATGTTGATTGGTTTGCGCTTGAATTTGCTCCTGCCAAGTCTTCATAATGAAACTTGAGGAACAAGTAAAAGTATATAGGATGCTAATATTGTTGTAAATACAACAAAAAATAGTGAATTCATGATAGCGCCGTTCATACCCGACAGCCGCAGCTACGATCCGCATAGGAGGTGTTACGTAACCATGTTCACGTTGAAAGAAAAAATATACTTGCTGAAGCTGCTCAAGAAGGAGAGCCGATGGGCCTTCCTCCGCCTGCGCCGTAAGCCGCCGGAACATGCCGCGCTGATTGGGAAGCTGGAGCAGATGATCCGTAACGAGCAAGTTAACCGACAGCATCTATAGCACGCCCGCAAGATTCGTACGCGGCTATTCATAGCTGCTTCTAGATAGAGCGACAAAGTGAAAGGAGGTTGTATCGCATGATGACCGATGCCTCTCTGCGCATCAAGATTCCGCAAGGATTCTGGGCAGGTTTGCGCGAACTAGGCATTGCCGCAGCCGAAGTCGTCCGTCTTGCGGGACTGCCGCCCGAGTTGAGGGACGAACCGGCCGAAGTTACCGCCGCCCAATATTTTGCCATCTGGCAGGCCTATGCCGATCTTGTCGGTGGTATCTCCGAGGCTATCATCCAGCTCTCTACCGTATTCGAAACCGCGTATTATCCGCCGTCCGTCCTAGCGACTTACCATGCTCGCGACTATCGGGACGCGCTTAACCGCATGACCCGATACAAACAGCTATGTCCGCCCGAGCGCTTGCGCATAACCGAAGAGGGCGAGAGTTGCATCATCGAATTGGATTGGCATGAGACCGGGCAATCGGGTCCGGCGATGCTGGTCGGGATCACGCTGGCCACGCTGCTCGAGCTCGGCCGCAGAGGAACCGGGCAGCCGGTGGCCGCGAAGCTTGTGGAATTCTCGTTCCCGTTAGCGAACTTGCAGCCGCTGGAGGCTTACTTCGGCTGCCGGATTCAGACCCGGGCCGCATGCAACAGGCTGACGCTGCATCGAAGAGATCTGGATCGCCGTTTCCTTTCGTATAACGAAGAGCTGCTGGAAATCCTTACTCCGGCTCTTGATCGTTCGTTGGATGAACGCGATAGCGGCCGCACCATGTCCGAGACGGTCAAATGGATCATGAAACGCGCGCTCCCAGGCGGACGCCCCGATATCGATGCCGTCGCCAGGGAACTAGGAATGAGCGATCGGACTCTACAGCGGCGTCTGCTGGAAGAGGGAGCGAACTTCAAGCATCTGTTGACGCAAGCCCGGCATGAGCAGGCGCTCAAATATTTGGCAGATCCAGCTCTCGATATGAAGGAAGTGGCTTGCCTGATCGGATACGAAGACCAGAACTCGTTCTATCGCGCCTTCCGTTCGTGGGAAGGAGAGACGCCCTCCAGTTGGCGTGCCGAGCACTGTAACGCCCGCGGCTTCTAGCATCCGTGATAACGGCGCGTGCGGCAAGAATAATGGCGTGACCGGCTAGTTACCGGGCGGCTCGGATCCGATAGTATAGTTTCTATCCCGAACATCAAGAGCAGAGGAGATAGAAACTATGAACATGGGACTAACGAACAAAACCGCGCTTGTCACCGGATCGACGAAAGGGATTGGCAAGGCGATCGCGCTCGAACTGGCGCGGGAAGGCGTTCATGTCGGTATTAACGGACGTAACGCGGAAGAAGCAGAACGGACCGTGCAAGAGATGAAGGAGCAATTCCCGGCCACTTCTCCCTGGAACGCAGCGGCGGATATCACGGATCAGAAGCAACGGGAAGCCTTATTCGAGCAGTTCCCCGCCGTCGATATTCTCGTGAATAATATGGGCATCTACGAAATCATGCGTTATGAGGATGCCGATGATGAAGCGTGGGAGCGATACTTCCGCACGAACGTGCTGGCATCCAATGGACTAGCTAGGCTCTACCTGCCGAATATGCTCAAGAACAATTACGGACGCATTCTCTTCATTGCCAGCGAAGAAGCGCTCATGCCGTCCGGGCAAATGCCGCAATATGCCGCGACCAAGACAGCGCTGTTGTCTCTCGCCAAAAGCTTGTCCAAGTTGACGGCAGGCACGGAAGTGACCGTCAATTCGATTCTGCCGGGACCAACGCTCTCCGAGAACGTGCAGCATATCATTGAAGGCGTGTATGCTGACAGTGGAATGACGTTCGCGGACAAGGAAAAAGCCTTCATGGCGGCCAATTTGCCGCAATCGGAAATCCAGCGGTTCATCCGGCCGAGCGAGATCGGCAGATTAGCCGCATTCGTCAGCAGTCCTTATGCTTCCGCGTTCAGGGGATCTCCGATCCGTATGGACGGGGGAATGGTGCCGACGATTTTTTGACCGGCCATAATAAAGCTATAGCCAGACGCATGAACGCGCTCGTAACGGGTGGTTCGTGCGTCTTTTTCTAATGTGAAAAATAACGCTTGCCTTAAAGTGCGCTTTAACGCTTAGCATAAGCATCAGCCAACCGATCATCGCTGAAATCATCCGAATGAAGGAGGACAACGAACATGGCATTCTCGATCAAAGAAGCTTCAGAGCGGCTAGGCTGCCCGGCGCCTACCATTCGTTATTACGAGAAGGAAGGGCTGCTTCCTTACATTCAGCGGGATAAGCACGGGAATCGTCAGTTCGAGCAAGAGCATCTGGATTGGATTAGGCTGATGACCTGTTTTCGGGCGACGGGCATGAAGATGTCCGTACTGAAGCGGATGGTCAACCTCGCATTGGACGGCGATTCCACGATTCCGCAGCGGAAGGCGATACTGAACCAGTACAAGGAAGAGTTGTTCGTTCGTCAGCGCGAGCTGGCAGAGGCATTGGACGCCGTGAATAACAAGCTGGCCATCTATGAAGACATCGAGAAGGGCAGAGTCGTCTCGGAGAGCGCAATGCTAGCGCAAATGGAAGTTCAACAGCAATCCATAAAACGGTAAAGAGGGATGAAAAGATGAAGACAAGAACATTGGGACTCAGCGACCTGGCCGTTTCTGCGATCGGACTAGGCATTATGGGGATGTCGCCGGGGATTTATGGGGAGACCGACGATGAGCAGTCGATCAAGACGATCCATCACGCGCTGGAATTGGGCGTTACGTTGATCGATACCGCCGATGTCTATGGGAACGGGCATAACGAGGAGCTTCTCGGCCAAGCGCTCAAGGGACGACGAGAGCAAGCCGTCATCGCGACTAAATTCTCCTATACCCCGAATTATGCCAGCCTCAGCGGCCATCCGGATTACGTCAAACAAGCCGTAGAGGAGAGTTTGCGCCGATTAAACGTCGATTATATCGATCTTTACTACCAACACCGCGTAGACCCGTCGGTTCCGATCGAGGAGACGGTCGGCGCGATGGCCGACCTGGTGCGGGCCGGCAAAGTCCGCTATCTTGGCTTGTCGGAAGCGTCTGCCTCCACCATTCGCCGCGCGCATGCGGTGCATCCGATCTCGGCCTTGCAGAGCGAATATTCGCTCTGGAGCCGGGATATTGAAGCCGAGATTCTCCCGACGGCAAGAGAATTGGGCATTACGCATGTCGCTTACAGTCCGCTTAGCCGGGGATTCATTACCGGGGAGCTGCGCAAGTTCGAAGACTTGGCCGAGGATGATCTTCGCCGGTACATGCCGCGCTTTCAAGGCGACAATTTCAACAAGAATCTGGCGATCGTCGATCAGATCAAGGTGATTGCGGGTGAGAAAAATTGCACGCCATCGCAATTGGCTCTGGCTTGGACGATAGCGAATGGAGCGCTGCCGATCCCGGGAACCAAGCGCATCCGCTATATCGAGGAGAACGCGGCTTCCTCGGCTGTCGAGCTGACGCAAGAGGATTTGGCGCGCATCGAGCGCGTGAGCCCTGCCAATGTCGCACAAGGGACTCGCTATATGGAAGAACAGATGTCGCTGCTTGAAGGATAGGACTTGGGATGCTGGATAGGCGGCAGGATGAAGAATAGGCATTAGGATGCAGGATAAGAACGAGGATGAAGGGCTTAACGAACGCTTAGGCGATGTTAAGCGCTTTTTCTTTTTCTTTAACGCTTTGCCCGGCCAAAGCTTGAATGCGCTTCCAACATTTAGTATAACTAAAGGAGTTGAACGTACATCTGCTGTCTAACATCCTTCATACGCTAAGGAGGTATGGCCCTTGTACAAAGTGCTCTTGGTCGACGATGAGCCGCTTATTCTGGATGGGATCTCATCGGTCATCGAGTGGGAGGCGCTCGGGACGACATTGATCGGTACGGCGTCCAATGGATTGGAAGCGCTGACAATCGTAGAGGAACAGTCGCCGGATATTATCATCACGGATATCCGCATGCCGGGCATGGACGGACTAAGGCTCGTGGAGACGGTCAGATCCCGCGACGCGGACATCGACTTCGTCATGCTGACCGGATTCTCGGAATTCGAATACGCGAAGACTGCGATGCAATTCGGCGTGAAGCATTATTTGCTCAAGCCGTGCAGCGAAGAGAAGCTGGAGGAGGCATTGCGGGATATTGTCCGCTCCAAGCGGGGGAAGGATGAGAACGAATCCTTCGTCCAGGCGATGCAATACAGCCTGGAGCGCGTCCTGCCGCATGCGAAGGAGCAGTTCTTGAAGGAGCTCGTCATGAACAAAACCTACGGCATGCAGGAATGGCATTTCTTCTGCCAACTGTTCGGGCTGCAATTTCGTACCTTGCGCGTTCGGCTGCTGCTGCTCGATATCGAGAGCGGACATGAGTATGAGCATCTGTTCGCGGCCCAAAATATCGCCCAAGATATCTTCGCTAATCCGATGCTCAGCACAACGGTCGGCGGGCGGGTATTGCTGCTTATGGAGGATCAGCTAGCGGAAGAGATGCTGTTCCAACGGGTGCATGCCCTGCGGGAGACGTTCAAGCGCTATTACCGCTACGATGTGATGGCGGCGCTTAGCGAGCCCGGCGAGCTGGGACAGGTTCGGACCTTGTACTTGCGGATGCTCAACTGCTTGAGCCATCGTTTCTATCTCGGGCAAGGAGGACTCATCATGGAGCGGGACATTGCACTCCCCGATGATCCCAGCACGGAGGATTTCGTCTTCGATGCCGAGCGTCTGCTGCTGCCCATAAAGGCCGGTCACTGGCAGGACTCCGAGCTTGAGCTGCGCAGCTTGTTCGAACAGCTGGCCGCGCCGAAGTTCACCATCGCCCAGACCAAGTCGTACATGGTCCAAATCTTCATGGAGATCATCAGGTTGTGCAATCCTGCGGAGATGAAAGCATATCTGGATCAGCTGCCGCATCAGATCGAGCACAGTACGCTTCAGGCGTTCCAGCAGCTGGTGCTCTCGATTGCCAAGTCGATCGCCCAGGAGCGGTTCGAGCAGACTTGCCGTAAGCAATCCCAACTGGTGCAGCGGATCCAGCACATTGTGCAGCAGAAGTATAGGGACGATACGCTGACGCTGCAGACGGTAGCGAACGAGATCTACATGAATCCCGATTATGTCGGCAAAATGTTCAAGCTGGAGACGGGCGAGAAATTCACCAACTACGTCATGAACTACCGGATGCAGAAGGCGATCGAACTGCTCGATCGGGGCGACAATGTGACGGTAGCCTCGCTCGCGGAACAGGTAGGCTTCGGCTGCAACGCCTCGTATTTCAGCAAAATGTTCAAGAAATACACCGACTACACCCTTACGGAATATCGCAAAATCCCCCAGCCATGAGCGATGTCATATATCAGCCCATAAAACCCTGCTTCGTCTACAGACGCGAAGCAGGGTTTTGCGTTTTCAGTAAGCAGTAAACGTGGAGCGTGTCCACGAAGTGGACGGCAAGCGAGGAATAGCAGGGAGTCTGCAACTTGTCGACAGTCTCAGGTCTACTCCCAAGGCAAACCGTAACGAACGAAGCGCAAACTAAGAGCTTTGTCCCAACAACAGGAATGGCGCATGGATACATGCGACCCAATCCGCCAGGGGAACAACGCGGGCCAACATCGAAAGGACAGATCGAAGACGGCCGAGTGCCGAGTCACGCTAGTTCCGGGTGTCCAGAGGGCCGGGGCCCTTGGTTCCCCTCAGCGGAGGGGGAAGGGGCGAGGGTGAAAATGGGGTTCAGGGGTTCGCCCATGGTTACTTTCGAAGAAGTGAAGGGGCGAGGGAAAGACATTTTTTAAAAAAGTAAAACGGGGGTCCAAGGGGCTCTCCCCTTGTTTCCCTCCACTGGAGGGATGGGGTGGCAAACTTGTCTGATTTGAACACGAACGAACCGGAAATGAACATAGGCACCAAATGGCAGGCAAGGTATATTTATCCCATAACCAGGGTGATTGACGTGAAGGATGGAGGACGAACCGATGAAAGTGGAGACCCAACTGGCGATGAAGCCGGCTAAGGTGAAGACCAGTAAGGCAGCCTTTATCAAGAAAGAGCTGCTGAGGAATAAATACGTGTACATCATGCTCATACCCGTCATTCTGTATTACGTGATTTTCAGTTACGCCCCGATGTACGGCCTCTTGATGGCATTCCAGAAATCATACAGTCCGATCAAAGGGATCATGGAAGGCAAATGGATCGGATTCGATAATTTCACGATGTTCTTCGAGAGCTATTACTTCTGGCGGATCATTAAGAACACGCTAATTCTCAGCTTATACAGCATCGTGTTCGGCTTCCCGGCCCCGATCATTCTCGCGCTGCTGCTCAATGAGGTTCGCAAAAAATGGTTCAAGAGCACGGTGCAGACGTTCAGCTACATGCCGCATTTTATTTCGGTCGTTGTCGTGGTCGGTATGTTGAAAACGTTCTCAGCACTCGATGGCGGATTGTTCAACGTCGTGCGCGGTCTGTTCGACCTGCAGCCGATCATGTTCCTGGCCGAGAAGGATATGTTCCGTCCGCTCTACATTCTCTCGA
The DNA here is from genome assembly GCF_014192105.1 of Paenibacillus phyllosphaerae. Taxonomy (GTDB): domain Bacteria; phylum Bacillota; class Bacilli; order Paenibacillales; family Paenibacillaceae; genus Paenibacillus_Z; species Paenibacillus_Z phyllosphaerae. The sequence continues at coordinate 98,763 of NZ_JACHXK010000012.1, forward strand.
ATATTTGGCAAGGCGCGGGTTGGGCGTCGATCATCTTCCTCGCTGCGCTGAGCGGGATCGATCCGCAGCTGTACGAAGCGTCGAAGATGGACGGCGCCGGACGCTGGAAGCAGCTGCTGCATATTACGCTGCCGGGCATTATGCCTACGATCGTCGTTATGCTTATCCTTCGCTTGGGCGCCGTGATGAACTCCGACTTCCAGAAAATCTTGCTCATGCAGACTGCGCCGACTTACGAAACCTCGGATGTCATCTCAACATTCGTATACCGGTCCGGCATCCTGGAGGGGAACTACACCTACTCCACCGCGGTCGGCCTATTGAACGGCATGATTAACTTCTCGCTCTTGCTGCTGGCCAATTACATTAGCAGACGAGTCAATTCCACAAGTCTTTGGTAATAGGAGGGGCCAATGAAGCGATCGTTCGGCGAACATGTCTTTGATGCGATTAACACGATATTGCTGCTCTTGGTTATTGCAATATCGCTCTACCCGATGCTCTACGTCTTCAATTCCTCGATCAGCGATCCGGATCAACTGCTCCGCTCGCGATCGTTCATGCTGCTGCCGGAGGGCTTCCAGCTCGATGCTTACAAGCATGTCTTCAGCAACAAAAAGATTTATAGCGGTTACCTCAACACGCTCTTCTACGTGGTCGCCGGTACGGGGGTCAACCTCCTGATGACGTCCTTCGCCGCTTACGGGTTGTCGCGGATGGATCTATACGGCAGGAAGACGATGATGAAGCTCATTACGTTCACGATGTTCTTCGGGGGCGGCATGATTCCGACCTTCCTGCTCATTCAGAATCTGGGAATGGTCGACTCGCGATGGGCGATGATTATCCCGGGAGCGATCAACACGTTCTACTTCCTCATCATGAAGACGAGCTTCGAGAGCGTGCCGGTCAGCCTGATCGAGTCCGCCAAGCTGGACGGGGCGAACGACTTCCGCATCCTGTTCCGCATCGTGCTTCCGCTGTCCAAGTCGATTCTCGCGGTCATGATGCTCTACTACGCGGTCGATCACTGGAATGATTACGTGACGCCGATGCTGTATTTGCGCAGCCAGGAGCTGTATCCGATCCAGATCGTCATGCGCGATATTCTGATCAGCAGCAGTACGGAGTCGATGGGCGCGGGAGCCGATACCGGCTTCGCGATCGGCGAGAACATCAAGTATGCGACGATCATTATCTCGACGTTGCCGATCATGGCCGTCTACCCGTTCATCCAACGCTTTTTTGTCCAAGGCGCTCTAATCGGTGCCGTTAAACAATAATCCACACCATCTTGAAGGGGGATTTATCGATGAGAAAAATGGGGTTCGTATTGGCAAGTTCGATGCTCGTCCTCAGCATCTTGTCCGCATGTTCGAATAATACGGGGGAAGAAGGCAACAAGGAGACGGGCACCAATACCAATACGGAGAAGCCGGCCTCAGAGGCGCCGGCTGCCGAAACGGCGTTGACCGAGATTCCGCTGCCGATCGCGAGCGAGTCGTTCACGATCGACTACTGGCGTGCGAATGATGCGAAGCTGACCGCCTCGCTGGAGAATTTCGGCGAGATGGCCGGTTACAAGAAGAAGGAAGAGCTGACCGGCATTAAGGCGAACTTCACCCATCCGCCCCTCGGCCAGCAGAAGGACCAGTTCAACCTGCTCATTGCGGGCAGCGATCTGCCGGATGTGATCTACTATAACTGGGCGGATGCCGTAGGCGGCCCGGAGAAAATGATCGAGGACGGCCGCATCATCCGCCTCAATGAGCTGATCGATCAATACGCGCCGAACTTGAAGAAGATTATCGAGTCCGATCCGGACGTGAAGAAGCAGATCGCGCTCGACGACGGCACGATCTACATGTTCCCGCTGCTGAAGCTCGACGCGCTCAAGCTGAACGCGACTTCCGGTCTCATCATGCGCAAGGATTGGCTCGACAAGCTGGGTCTCAAGTCGCCGACGACGATCGACGAATGGCATACGGTGCTCAAGGCGTTCAAGGAGAAAGACCCGAACGGCAACGGCAAGCCGGATGAGCTTCCGTTCACGGGCAACTGGGGACCTGGCAACCTTACCAAGCTGCATGACTTCGCTCCGGCCTTCGGCCTGATCGGCGGCTTCATGATGAAGGATGGCAAGGTTACATACGGCCCGATCGAACCGGGATACAAAGACTACCTGGCGACGATGGCACAGTGGTATAAGGAAGGGCTGATCGATCCGGAGATTATGACCAATGACGGCAAGGCGTTCGACTATAAAGTAACGAACAACCTGGCAGGCTCGTACCAAGGCGGCGTCTTCAGCGGTATGGGCAAATTCTTCAATTTGATGCGCGGCACGGATCCGAACTTCAACCTGACCGGCGTAGCGTCTCCGCTCGCGCCGGACGGAAAATCATACGCGGCGTTCAACCTGAACCAGAAGGTACTGACGTACGGCGAAGCGATTACGGCCAGCGCCGACGAGGATAAGCTGAAGTACATCGTGCAATGGATGGACTTCAACTACAGCCAGCAGGGCAGCGACCTGTTCAACTTCGGCGTCGAGGGCGAGAGCTACACCAAGGAAGGCGATACGTACAAGTTCACGGATACGATCGTGAAGAACCCGAACGGCCTCACTTACGACCAGGCGCTGGCGACTTACGCGCTGTCGATCATGGACGGCCCGATCAACCAGGACAGCAAATATCTCGACGCGCTATTGTTCGACCAAGGCCAGAAGGACGCGAACGCCGAGTGGATGAAGCAGAGCGCCGAACTGACGCTTCCTCCGATCCGTCTGACGATCGACGAAGCGAGCCAAGTGACGTCGATCATGAGCCAGGTGAACACATACTATAACGAAACGATGACGGCGATCATCAACGGCACGAAGCCGGTGTCCGAGTTCGACAAGATGGTCGAGACGATCAAGGGCATGGGCATCGACGAAGCCATCAAGCTGCATCAAGCGGCTTACGAGCGTTATCAGAGCAAATAAGACCACAATTTAACTACCTGCCGGTGCTAAAAAAAATTTAGCTCGGCGGGTAGTTTGTGTTTGTCGGGAGGCCGCGTGTTCTTCGCCGCACATTAGAAGAGGGGGCTTAGCGGGAGTGAAAGCGATCCGTCACTTAAGCATCAAGTCGAAAATGTTCCTCGTCATCATGATTATCGTTACCCTGATCATCACGCTCGCCTTCAGCTCGTTGTACTACGCCTATTCCACGTATGACAGTCAGCTGTACGACAAATCGTACCGGCTGCTCAACCTGTCCTCGACGACGATCGATATGGAGCTGAAGAAGCTCGAATCGATGTCGCTGACGATCATCTCGGACAAACAAATCCAAGAAGGGCTTCAGGAGCTGCAACTGGATGATTCGGAGTATGCCGGCTATGTCATCCGCAAGCGGCTGACGGATCGGCTCTGGGCGCATATCAGCACAGCGGAGCGGTACGTGCAGTCGGTCTATCTGCTCGACGCGAACGAGCGGGCCAGCAAGTACGGGGAGACCGTAACGTTAACCGACGATAAATACGCGCGCATGCTGGAACTCGCCAAGGGCGGCAGAGGCGCCGTCCGCTGGCTGTATCCGGATGAGGGCGATCCGATGCTCATGATGGTCCGCGAGGTCCGGGTCTATGAACCGATGACGCTGAAGCCGATCGGCATGCTGATGCTGCGGATCAATATTAAGCGGCTCGTCGAGGATTACGCAGGCGTCGCTGCCCCATACAGCGATATCGTGCTGAAAGCGGGCGGGCAAGTCATTTATCCCTATGACGGCGCTTCGACGGGGATGGCGCAGGCTATGCAGGCGGCGGAGCTGCCGGCTGGGTATGCGATTAAGCGGGTGAACGGCGAGGCTATGTTCCTCTCGCATAAAACATCCGGTTACACCGGTTGGACCTACTACAATTTCGTACCGTACAACCATATTTTCGAGCAGATCGTGCTGATGAAGAATGCGATGATCGCCGTCTTTGTTATTACCGTGCTCATTGCCGTGTTCATCGGGTTTGCCTTTGCCCGAAGTTTGACGAAGCCCATCCGCCTGTTGATCAATCAGATGAAAGAGGTGCAGCAGGGTAATCTGGACAGCATGGACGCCGCATTGGATGCCCCCGTGTTCCACCAGATGGATGAGGTCGGATTGCTGCAGCGGACATTCCGCCTAATGATGGCCCGGATCAATACGCTGATCAAGGAGAATTACACGAACCAGCTTATCATTAAGGAGACGGAGTTCAAGGCGCTGCAGGCGCAGATTAATCCGCATTTTCTGTACAATGCGCTCGATTCCATCCATTGGCTCGCGAAGAAGAGCAGGCAGGAGCAGATCTCGAGCATGGTCGTGTCGCTCGGCTATCTGCTGCGTTCGTCGATCAGCCTGAAGCGGAACGTCATTACGTTGGCTGAAGAGCTGGAGATCGTCCGGCACTATATTACGATTCAGAAATACCGCTTCCAGCATCGGCTTCATTTTCATATGGACGTGCCGGATACGTTCGCTGGCGTCGCCATTCCGAAGCTCACGCTGCAACCGCTCGTGGAGAATGCCATTCAATACGGTCTTGAGCCGATGATCGAGCCGTGCGCGATTCGGATCTATGTCGTTCAGGAACATGGGCGGCTCGCCGTAATCGTCGAGGATCAAGGTCCGGGGATGGAAGAGGGACATATTGAACGAGTGCTGAGCGGCGAAGTGAAGACGAGAGGGACGGGAATCGGACTCACTAATATCCGGGACCGCCTGCAGCTTGCCTTCGGCTGCGACTATGGCTTGCGCGTAGAGAGTACGCCAGGCGCAGGGACACGCGTCAGCATTCTGCTGCCGTATGCACAGGAGGAGTCGGCATGAGAAGAATCATCGCAAGTCTTAGCTTGCTGCTGATCGTCGCGCTGCTCGCAAGTTGCCAACCTCCTTCACGGGATGTATGGGAGCGCCCTGACGAAGAGCCGGTCACGCTCCGGGTCGCCTGGTGGGGAGGCGATTTGCGTAACGAAGCGACGATCCAGGTTATCCGGATGTTCGAGCAGCAGCATCCTCATGTGCGCATCGAATTCGAATACACCGGGTTTAATGAATATTGGAAGAAACTGGCCCCGTATGCCGCAGGCAACGCGCTGCCGGATGTGATTCAGATGGACGTCTCGTATTTGTCCCAGTATGGTTCGCTCGAGCTGTTGGAAGATTTGACGTCCTACATCGACCAAGGGTTAATCGATACGACGCATATTAGCGAATCTACGCTGGCGGGGGGCAAGATGGGGAACAAGCTGTACGGGTTCAATCTTGGCGTCAATGCGCTGTATACCGTGTATGATCCGCAGGTGTTCCAGGCGAGCGGTCTTCAGCCGCCGGAGGCCGACTGGACATGGGACGACCTGGAGGCGATGGGGAGCGTCGTGAAGGGAACGGGCACTTATGTAGGAACCGACCTGACCCCGGAACAATTTTTCGCTTACTATCTAAGGCAGCATGGGAAGAACTTGTATGCGGCAGATGGGACGAAGCTCGGTTATGACGACGATTCGCTGTTCGTCGATTACTTCGGCCGGATGCAGCGCCTGGCGAGAGATCGGCTTATCTTCACACCGGATATCTGGAATACGGATCTGCGGGAGGGAGAGGAGGACCCCTTCTATCAAGGGAAGGCGCTGCTCGGCTGGGGATATTCGAACCAGTTCATCGGCGCGACCCGGAAATACGGCAAGCCGCTATCCATCGCTCCTCCGCCAGGACCGAACTTGGACAAGGGCATGTTCCTCAAGCCCGGAATGATGTTCTCGATCGCGCAGAACTCCAAGGTGAAGGAGGAAGCGGCGAAATTCATCAGCTTCTTCGTCAACGATGTGGAAGCGAACAAAATTCTGAAAGGAGAGCGGGGCGTCCCCGTATCGAAGAAGGTGCAGGACGAGCTGACGCCGTACATCGAACCCGAGCTCGAGCAGATCTTCGACTATATCCGCTGGGTCGAGCAGCACAGCAGTCCGATGGACCCGCTCGATCCGCCAGGTTCCGCAGAGGTGACCGATGTGCTCCGCAAGCTGTATGATCAGCTGCTCTTCGATACGATCACCCCGGAATTCGCGGCCGTGGAATTCAGAAGGAAGGCGAGCGAGATTCTCGCAAGGAATATCGACCCCCGTTGACCTGCGCACGGCAAGCGATTGCTGCTGGTTCAGTGCAACAGCCCGAGTGATTAGCCGCCAATATGGCGGCTTTTTTTGAATTTTACGCATTCAAGCGATCCATATACGTTTGCTGCAGAATCGCCAGCCCCTTGTCCAATTCGTCCAGGGAGCGGGCCGAGGCGAGAGACACGCGCAAGAAGTTCCCCGCTTTTCCGGCTCCGCTAAGGAAGCGGTCGGAATGGTAGACGAGGATCCCTTGTTCGATCAGCGCTTGCTCGATGTGCATGCCGGATTGCTTGCTTGCGATCGGCAGCCAGCGGTAGAAGCTCAAGGGATGGCCTTGTCCCGCGATTTGAGGGAAGTAGCGGGCGAACACGTCATTCGAAGCCTGGGATAGCTCTATTTTGTGCGCCGCAATCTCGCTTGCTTTGCCCGATAGAATAAGCTCCGTCACAATTTCCGTATCCAGGGATGAAGTCTTCACGTTGATGTTGAAGATGGCCTTCTCGATCCTCTCTTTGAACATGATGCCGAACACGATATAGGCCACTCTAAGCCCGGAGCAGATGGACTTGGAGGTGCTGCAGATATAGACCGTCTGATCGGGAAGAAGGCTGAAGAACGGTTGATTCATGTGCGCGTCAGCGCCGTCACTGGGTAGGAATGCATGGATATCGTCTTCAATGACGATCAATTCATGCTCGCGTATGATCGCTGCGAGCCGTTGTTTCCGCTCGGCCGTCATCACAACCGACGTCGGATTCGAACAAGAGGGCATTAGGAATACGCCGTGAATGTCGAGCAGCCGGCACTGTTGGTCAAGCTCATCCGGCAGCATGCCGTCTCGATCGCCGGCGATCGGAACGAGCTGAATCCGATACATTTTGGCAATCTCGATGAAATTGGAAAAGGTGAACATATCGACCGCGATGCGATTGCCGGGTTCGAATAGCGCGAGCACGGTGATGGCCAGCGCGTTCTGGCCTCCCGACACGATCGCGACCTGGTCCGTCTTGGCAACAATGCCGAATGCCTCCATCCAACGCAGCCCGGCTGTTTTGTGGTGAGGCAGACCTGTCGGGTTATTGTAGTTCAATAAGCTTTCCAGATAGCTTTTTCCCATTACTTTTTTTGCCGCCGAAGCCACGATCGGGTTGGTCTGCTCGAAGGAGGCGACGAAGGCAAGATCGATGCAATCCTGGCTTTCGCTGTCCTTGGAGATGGTGATCGAACGGGCCGCATTCTGGGAAACGAACGTGCCGCTGCCGGTCACGGCGTAGAGGAGTCCTTTGTTCTCGCAAATTTTGTACGCGCGCGTAATCGTCGTGAAATTAACGTCGAGAAAATCCGCCAGTTCCCGCTGAGGGGGCAGCTTGGCACCTGGGGCTAAGGCTCCGCTTGCAATATCTTGCTCCAACAACTTGGCCAGCGACAGATAGAGCGGGCGAGTCAAGGTGGATTTGTCCGGTCTCCACGACATGGGGTAGTCAACGAATGAATTGATGGGCATAAGCTACCTCGCCAAAATTGTAATCCATACAATTATATCATTGATTGTATGGATTTACGCGGTTATGATAACAAACAAATATCCAATCAAGGAGAACGAACGCAACATGAAGAGCAACAAGGATGTTTATTCGGCCGCCTTTCGTGCCGCTTTTCCCGCTACCATCCCCATCTTGGCAGGCTTCTTGTTCTTAGGTATCGCCTACGGCATTTACATGAACGTATCGGGCTTCCATGTGGGGTATACGTTCCTCATGAGTCTTCTCATCTTCGCCGGCTCGATGGAATTCGTCACCGTCAGCCTGCTGCTCGGCGCGTTCAACCCGCTGGGCGCCTTGTTCCTCGCGCTAATGGTCAACGCACGCCATCTATTCTATGGTCTCTCCATGCTGGGGAAGTATAACAAGGCGGGCAGAAAGAAGTATTATCTCATCTTCGGCATGTGCGACGAATCCTTCGCCATCAACAACACGGCCCGTATTCCGGAAGGCGTGGACAAAGGCTGGTATATGCTGTTCGTTACGCTGCTCAATCATGTGTATTGGGTATTGGGAGCGACGATCGGGGGACTGTTCGGTGCGCTGATCAAGCTCAATATGGAGGGGCTGGAGTTCGTGATGACGGCGCTCTTCGTCGTTATCTTCATCGAGCAATGGATGAAGGAGACGAACCATCGCAGTTCCCTCTTGGGACTAGTGGTATCGCTCGTCTGCGTGATCGTGTTCGGAAGCAGCAACTTTATCCTCCCCGCGATGATCGGCATACTCGCCCTCCTGACGTTCATGCGGAATGGGCGGCAAAAAGCAGGTGAACCGGCATGACGATGACGCTTCTCGAACGGTGCATCACGATCGCCATGGTCGTGCTCGGCACGATGATGACCCGGTTTATCCCGTTCCTGCTCTTCCCGTCGGGACGTCCGGTTCCGCCCTATGTCCAGTATCTCGGGAAAGTGCTGCCGGCTGCCGCGCTTGGCCTTCTGGTCATCTACAGCTTGAAGGATGTTGATCTGCTATCCGACAGCCACGGAATGCCGGAGCTGATCTCGGTTACGCTCGTCGCAGGGCTTCACATCTGGCGCCGCAACATGCTGCTCTCGATCGCTGCCGGCACGATTGCTTATATGCTGCTGGTTCAGCTGGTGTTCTGAATGAAAAAACCAGCCTTAGATCTTCCGCCTGCTGACGGGGACTTAGGCTGATTTTCATTATGTTTGGGTATGACGCAAACGTGTCGGCGGCTAGCTGGCGTTCGAAGATTCGCCCGTTACGGCAGCAGGCTCGCGAACGATTTTAACCTCATAGAACGAGATTTTGTTCGAGATGATGAATTCCGGCGTCTTGCGATGAGCATGGGATTCCTTGAATGCGTCGCTGCGCGTCCACGCTTGGAAGTCTTCCTTGGAGCGCCACTTCGTAACAACGCTCACCTCATCGTACTCCTTCGTGTTCTCGGTCAGATGAACTTCAAGACCGAGAAATCCTTCCATATACTCGACTTTGCCGACTCGGTCGAAGCGCTCGATCAGCTTGTGCGCTTCGCCTTTCGTAATCTGGGATGTGTTCGTAACAATAATCATGGGTGGTTCCTCCTTGGGCTTTGCGCCGGATCGAATAGGTATAATGACAGGGTAATCGTCTTCGAACGCGACCTTGGCGTCTATCCGATATACTTCCTGTAAAAAACGAGGGGTTAACAGCTCCCGGGGTTTGCCGGTATGTACGACGCGGCCCCGCTGCATCGCGATCATGTAATCGCAATAGGCTGCGGCTTGCTGCAAATCATGAAGCACCATGACGACCGTAAGCTTGTAATCGCGGTTGATTGCCTGCAGCATCTCCATAAGGTCAAGCTGATGGGCCAGATCCAGGTAAGTGGTCGGTTCATCCAGCAGCAATATGTTTGTTTTCTGCGCGAGTGCCATCGCAATACGGACTTTTTGCTGCTCACCTCCAGATAAAGTATGGAACATCCGATTCTCGTGCCGGATCGTGCCGGTTAACGTCAGCGCCCAGTTCACGATGCCGTGATCCTCTTCGCTCATCCGGTCGAACAGCCGCTTATAGGGCGAGCGTCCGTAAGCGACGAACTCCCTGACGGTGAGATCCGGCATCTGGCCCTTGGATTGCGTGAGCATCGTTAGGGTTTGCGCGAATTGTGCCGTACTGTAGGCTCCGGCGTCACGGCCTTGGATGATGACTTCGCCGCTGTCCGGTTTCTGAAGCCTGCTGATCATCCGCAGCAGCGTAGATTTGCCCGACCCGTTAGGACCGACGATGGCGGTCATCTCGCCCTCGGGAATCGCAATCGATAGATCCTTCAGCCCGAATGGGCCAAGTTCCAGCGTAAGCCCATTCGCTTCAATAGCCGTCATGCGTTCGCGACACCTCGTTTCTTCAATAAATATAAAAAGAACGGTGCGCCGATGACCGCGAGCAAAATGCCGACGGGCAGCTCGATCGGATCGATCGCGGAGCGGGCGATCGTATCGGCGAATACGACCAAGGATGCGCCTCCGACAATGGACAAAGGCAGCAAGAAACGATAATCGTCTCCCAAAAGCAGCCGGACGGCATGAGGGACGACCAACCCGACGAAGCCGACGAGACCGGCGACGCTGACCGCCGCTCCGGCGAGCAAGGAGGACAGCAGGATAAGGCTAAGCCGCTGGAGTTCGACCTTCTGCCCGAGCAGCTTGGCGGAATCGTCGCCGAGCAGCATCAGATTCGCCGTCTTGATGGCGAATAGGGAGAGAATAAGTCCCGTAATGGCATATGGAGCCATGAAGGACAGATGATACCAGCTTCTGCCGCTAAGACCGCCGGATAGCCAAGGGAGAACGGCTTGAACACGATCGCTGTAGATCACCATAAATCCGTTGGTTATCGCGCCGATGAGCGCATTGATGGCGACGCCGGCGAGTACGATCCGAAGCGGCGAAGATCCGCTGCTCCATGAGAGCAGATAGATGATAATCGATGTCAAGAATGCCCCGGCAAAAGCCAGAATCGGCAGCAAATAGCTTAAGTTCGGGAAGACGATCATGCACATGATCGCGGCCAATCCGCCGCCTGCCGATACTCCGATGACGCCCGGGTCGGCCAGCGGATTCTTCATGACGCCCTGGAGCAGCGCGCCGGAGGCGGCCAGACATGCTCCGACGAGCAGGCCGATCAGCACGCGGGGAAACCGCAAATTCATGACGATCTTCTGTGCGAGCGGCTCTCCGGACGAGGTGAACACCTCCCAGATCTCGCGGAGCGAGACGGAGACGGACCCGTAAGACAACCCATAGCATGTAACGGCAATCAGCAGGATAGGCGAGATTACGATGCTCCATCTCCGGCGGGAAGTGCGCTTGGCCAGATCCATCATGGCTTCACCGATGCCAACAGCTCGCTCATCCGATCCAGCGCTTCGGTTACGCGCGTGCCGGGGTTCGAGCCGAACAGATCGGCGGGAAGCACCTCGACGCGGTTATTCTTCACGGCATCGAGACTGCTCCAAGCCGCATTCTGCGCCATCTCCTTCAGGAATCCTTCCTTCACATTGTCAGGATCGGTATGGCTCATCAGCAGCACCAGCTGCGGATTAGATTCTACGATCTTCTCCGTATTCAGCTGCGCATATTGCGGATAGCTCTCCAGACTTGGATAATCCGCTGCAATATTCTCGCCTCCGGCCAGCGTCAAGATATCGCCGCCCAGCGAGTTATTCAGCGCGGCCATATAAGTGCCGGGCGCGCCGTAGACGAGCAGCACGCGAGTTTTCTCGCCCCCCGTCTGCGTCTGTAAGGCGGCGAGCTTATCATCTATTGCGGTATTGAGCTCAGCAGCTTTGTCTTCCCGCTGCAGCAGCTGACCGAAAAGCGTGATTTGCTTCTTAATATCCGCTATGGAATTGGCCGATGAGAGGACCATCTTGGACCCGAGCGATTCGACGGAAGGGATATCCTTCGCATTCATCGGATTGTTGCCGAGTACGACATCGGGAGCAATCAGTGCAAGCTTCTCCAGATCGATGCCGTGGGTGGAGCCGATCTCGAACGCTTCCTCGGCTTCCTTCACCGGCACGGGGGAGCTGGAGGCCGGCCGGCCGACGACTTCTCCGCCGAGCGCATATACAATATCGACCTCGCCGTTGCTTAGCGCGGCGATCGACTGTGGCACGTGATCGAAGGCTATCGTTCTTCCGGCAAAATCCGTTACCGTTACGGCTTGGGGAGAGGTCCCAGCAGCCGTGGTATCAGGCGCCGCAGCAGGCTGACCGCAGCCGGCAGTCAGCATGGCGATAACGGAAACCATTATTGCCGCTTTCTTCATGAGTGTTCCTCCTGACGTATGATTAACATGTAGCATAGTAACGGTTAGAAATTAGTAAAGCGACTAACCTTTATTGCATTCTAAATGAGAATGAATATCAGTGTCAACATAATTTTTGGGATCTGTATCCAGTTTTTCTGCGCGTCGTCAGGAAGAGGGTAATGGCTGGTGAAAATGAGGCTCTACAAGAGGGCTGCCCAGCGTTGTTACGCAACGATTTGCTAACAGATTTCATAAAACCCGCGAATTTAAAGGGGTTGACACATTGCGAAGGTGTGGCTTATCATCAACGCAGGCAGGAAGTGTTATCCAGAAAATGAGAGAATCAGGGGGAGTGAAAAGGTTAGTAAAAAGTGTGGCGGCACATAAATGTCCATTGATAGGACATTGAGATACGCTTTCCGCAGCTATTTTTGTACATAATTTAATTGATAATGATTATCATTATCTTAAAGCAAATGAGAATGGAGGCATGCAGGTAACATGAAAAGGTACAAAATTAGAACAGTGGCGCTCGCAATTGCTTTGCTATGGATTGTACAAATGGTGGGGGTATCGGCTGCTAGCGCCGCCGAAAAATTGGCGGATGGTACCTATACGATCGACTATGTCATTAGACAAGCTGAGAACGATAACGTGTCGATGGCCAACGATTATTTTGAAAAACCGGCGAAGCTAACGGTGAAAGGCGGCGTCGTTACCGCGCAGATCCAGCTGAACCATAGCAAATGGATTACGGAATTCACGACCGCGCTTGGTGGAAGTTACCCAGCTGCGAAGATCGTTAAGAACGATGAAGCGAAAGATACGCGCATTGCGCAATTCACGATCGAAGATCTAAGCAAACCGCTTTTGTCCAAAATTCATGTCACGGTACCGGATATCGATTATGACCATGATTACACAATCCGCTTCGTCTTCGATCAGTCAACCGCGAAGTCGACCGGCGCCGCAGCTTCGTCCAAACCGGCTGCAACGACGAAGGATAATGCGGCAAGCGGTTCCTCCTCATCCGGGGCAGGCGCCAAAGCAACGGAAACAAAAGCAACAGGCACAAAACAAACAACAGGCACAACGCAGCAACAGTCTACAGCGGAAGCCAAACCGGCTGCTCAAGCAAGCGAGGGCGGAGAGGCAGCAACTGCTGAGCCTAACCCGAAGACGGGCGATGAAGCGCCGATCGGGCAACTTGTGACCGTACTCCTGGTATCCGCTGGATGTTTTGTAGGCTTTACGATTGCCAAGCGTTCGGGTCGTCAGAAGAACGAACACGTTTAATAGCAAGGCAATGATAACCAAGAGGGGGAAAAGGTGTTGAATCGCGCTAATTGGAAGGCCATCGCAGCTGCATCCTTGATGGTCAGCTTGCTCGCTTCGCCGCTTCAGTCGGTGGCTGCAGCTGCCGAGCCTGCTGCGAACTCGGCTAAGCTGGCGAATAATGCTGCTGTACCAACCGCTAACGCTCAAGAATTGGCTGATGGGACATACAGCTTGGGATACACCTTCCTGAAGTATAATACCGCTCAGGTATCTGTCATGCAGGATTATGTGATCCCTACCGGACGGTTAATCGTCCAGAATGGACAAAAATTGGTTCAGATTACGCTGAAACAAAGCAAAGAAATTACCCAGTTCAAACTCGAACAAGGCGGTCAGCTCGTATCGCCGGAAGTTGTCGCAACGGATGAAAAGGCCAATACCCGTACTATTCAATTCGCGGTGGACGATTTGTCCGCCAAGGTGAAGGGCTGGGTGAAGATCTATTGGCAAGTGAGCCCGACGTTCTTGTACGATCACGAGTACGATATACATCTGACCTTCGATTCTTCATCGCTAAAATTGCTCTCTTCTACAGAGGCGAATGCGGAAACGGATACGGAGAGTACGGATGCCGGTTCGTTCAAGGATATCGAGCAGCACTGGGCTCAATCGGCGATAGCGCGAGCAGTCTCGCTTGGTCTGGTCAGCGGGTATGTCGACGGTACATTCCGGCCGGAGAGCTCGATTACGCGCGCGGAATTCGCCGTGCTCCTTAGCCGGGCAATGAAACTCGGGACATCGAGCGCCAAAGAGACGAGCTTCAGCGACAATGCGCGCATTCCGGCGTGGGTGAAGCCGTATCTCGGACCTGTGGTGGAAGCCGGCGTCATTAATGGTTTCGCTGACGGTTCCTTCCGTGCGGACAGCACGATCAATCGCACGGAGCTGGCGGTTATGGTCGTACGCGCGCTTAAGCTGGAAGTCGATTCGGCAGCCAAGCCTGCTTATGCCGACACGGATACGATTCCGAAATGGGCGCAAGCCGAAGTGGCGGCAGCTGCCTCCGCCGGCATTATGAATGTGCATGCAGGCAATAAGTTCGCTCCGCTTGTGAATGCGACGAGGGCTGAAGCGGTCAGTGCGATTCTTGCGCTCGCCGAAGCGCAGTCGTAAGGGGAGGGGCAACTGACCTATGATGAGTTTTAAGCTGTGGAGAAGTACGGCGGTCCTTGCGATCACGCTTCTCGTGGCCGGCTGTTCCAGCAATACGTCTACGGAGAATTCGTCTGCCGAGAATTCAGGCGCGAATACAAGCAAGACGACCGAGGTGTCCGTCACGCAGGCCGCCGATGAGGTGAAAGACGAGGTTAAGGAAGACTATCGCATCGTCTCGACGACCGTGGCGACGACGCAATTTTTTGACCTGTTGGATCTGGACCTCGTCGGGATTCCGACAAGCGTGAAGGAACTGCCGAAGCGGTACGATGGCATCACCAAGATCGGCAATCCGATGACGCCGAATATGGAGGTCGTCAAATCGCTCGATCCGACCGAGGTGTTCTCGGTCACGACGCTCGAGTATGATTTGGCCCCCGTATTCAAGAACGCCGCTATCAAATCCACCTTCCTCGACTTCACGAGTCTGGCCAAGATGAATGCGGCGATTCTCGATATCGGCAAGCGGTATAACCGGGAAGAGAAGGCGCAAACGATCGTGGACGGCTACAATGCGAAGGTCGAAGAGATTAAGCAGAAGGTTGCCGGCAAGCCGCAGCCGACGGTACTGATCTTGCTCGGCGTACCGGGCAGTTACCTGGTTGCGACCGAGAACTCCTATATTGGAGATCTCGTGAGACTGGTCGGCGGCAAAAATATCGTGCAAGGCGAAGATGTCGAATATTTGGCATCCAATACCGAGTACCTGCAGCAATCCAATCCTGACGTTATTCTGCGTGCGGCACACGGGATGCCGGAGGAAGTCGTCAAGATGTTCGATCAGGAGTTCCAGGAGAACGACATCTGGAAGCATTTCAACGCCGTTCAACAAGGACGCGTCTATGACCTGCCGGAAGAGCTCTTCCCGACAACGGCGAATATGGCCGTCGCCGAGGCGCTCGATGCTATGGTCGACATGCTGTATGCGGATTAAGCGGACAGGAAGATGCGAAGCTACCATATAATGAAGGAACACAATCATGAAGAATAAAAAAGGTTGGAGTTTATGGGGCGTTCTCGCGCTGTTGGCGGGCGTCGCGATCTACTCGGCTTGCACGGGCAGCATCAAAGTGAGTGGGCTTGAGCTCTTGAAGGGGCTCATTGATGGAGAGAACAAACAGGTCGAGGTCATTCGCGATCTGAGGTTCCCGCGTATTATCGTCTCCATGTTGGTAGGAGCCGCGCTGGCAGTCTCCGGCGTACTGCTGCAGGCCGTCATGCGAAGCTCGCTTGCGGACGCGGGGGTAATCGGTATATCGTCGGGGGCCGGGTTCGTATCGATCCTAATCGTTTCGCTCTTCCCGAACTGGTTTTTCTGGATGCCGTTAATTTCCTGCATTGGCGGGGGACTTGCTTGTCTGCTCGTCTTCTCGTTCGCATGGAAGTCCGGTCTGCACCCGATTCGGATTCTGCTCGTAGGCATCGCGGTCAATGCGACGTTCAGCGGGCTAGGTCAATCGTTCAATTACCGGGGCAGTTATGCGGTCACGAGTATTAACCAGGCCGTCACTTCGATCTTCACGATGAAGAATTGGGGCGACGTGCGCATTATGCTCATCTACGGCAGCATTGGGCTCTTACTCGCCTTGCTCGTCAGTCCATGGTGCAATCTGCTTGCGCTGCAGGACAAATCGGCCAAGAATGCAGGGCTCCATGTTCACCGCGCGCGCTTTATCATTTCGGGAATCGCCGTCCTGCTTGCGGCCGTCGCGACCGCGGTTGGCGGACTGATCGTGTTCGTCGGTTTGCTCGTTCCGCATATTGCGAGGCTGCTCGTCGGCTCCGATCACCGGATCCTAATTCCGTTCTCGGCGCTTGGCGGAGCCTTGCTGATCTTGACGGCGGATACGATCGGACGAACGGTGCTTGCGCCTGCCGAGATTCCGGCTTCTATTATCATGGCGGTTATTGGCGGTCCGTTCTTAATATTCATGCTGCGTAGGAGTGATCGGATTCATGGACATTAGACAGCTGAACTTCGCGTATGTCCCGAAGAGCGGACAACTGCAGCTGCATGAGATCGACTGCCGGATTCCGGAAGGGAAGATCACGACCATTATCGGACCGAACGGCTGCGGCAAGTCGACGCTGCTCGGCGTGATGTCCCAGAATTACAAGCCGACAGGCGGGGAAGTTATTCTCGATGGCAAAGATATCGCCAAGTACAAAGCGAAGGAGCTGGCGAAGAAGCTTGCCGTCGTCCATCAGCAGAATGAGGCGCCGCCGGATATGACGGTCGAGCAGCTGGTCCGATTGGGGCGCATGGCGCACAAAGGATTGCTGTCGCCTCAGACGGATGCCGACGAGGAAGCGATCGAATGGGCCATAGCAAGCACCAATCTGCTACCTAAGCGCAGTCTGCCCTTGGAACAGTTGTCCGGGGGCGAGAAGCAGCGGGCTTGGATCGCAATGGCGCTCGCGCAGCGGACGCCGATGCTATTCCTCGATGAGCCGACGACGTTCCTCGATATTTATTATCAGATCGAGGTGTTGGAACTCGTTCGCGAGCTCAATGCGTCGCATGGTCTTACGATCGTCATGGTGTTGCACGACATGAACCAGGCGATCCGCTATAGCGACCAGCTCGTCGTGATGAAAGACGGGCGAATCTGCCATCAAGGGACGCCGCGCGACATCATGACGGCCGAGCTTATTCAGACCGTCTATGGGGTTAAGGCGATCGTGCGCGAGGAAGAGAACGCAGGATTGAACGTCGTGGCGATCGGTATTTAACGGATGTATGCGACTTTGATATTAAATGTAATATAAAGGATTTTCATTTTCGGCAAAGAGATATTTCTCTAGGTCTATTCTGTGCTGTGCTTCAAAATATCCAGTTTTAAAACCTATTTTCTTCTGGAAAAATATTAAACTTTATATAAAATATGGGTTGACTTACGCGGAGTTTGATAGATAAGATAGGGGTGTCACTGAGTGGTGCACGCATTCAGGACACATTACAGTGAAGAGACAATCGTTATGCGTAGGCCTGATCAGCCGGCAATGTCTCCGCCGCAGAAATTTTTTTTGCAGCCTCATTGATAATGATTATCATTATCTTAACGTATAGGGGGATTTCCGTGGCACTCACAAGTACGGCTTGGGAGGGAGATGGATCGAGGAAACGATGAAGCAAGTACGGTCGTTCAACCATTGTTGTATTTGAACATCAATGCCAAGCAAGCTTGTGAAGTGAAATCATAACTATTTCGAAAATAAAAGGAGTGTTCTTCCCATGAAAAAATCGAAAAAAACATTGTTTTCCTCGCTAGTGTTGTCTGTTGCTGCCCTTGCTCTTGCGCTTCCGGCGTCCGCCGCGGATCAGAACTACCAGCTGTGGAATCCAGCCAATAATGCAGTGTCGCACGCTTCTTCTTCGGTTGAAGGCCCGGCTGTCGTTACAGGCTCCGGAGGTAACTACACGGTTCAAATCAAACTGAAAAACTCCGGCACATACATGGGCATCACGCTGCCAGCGAGCTACCCTTCCTTGAACGTAGACGTTGACGGCGCTAGCGCAGGCGGTGACGGCGACTATGAAGTTTCGGCGACAAGAGTAGACTCCGGCGGTTATACAACCTTCACATTCAGCGGCTTGTCCGACAATACGCTGAATGTTCCGATCGAACTGTCAACATCCGTACTCGGCATTCACAGCTCGACGTACGAACTGGTTATCGACTGGAACTAAGCGATTCGCATGAAGCAGATAGACGAAGCGTGTCATCACGACACGCTTCGTTCTTACGTACTATATAAGCTGAACTATTGAAGCGAGCAAGACAGCGGAGCGGATGGAAAAGTATCACGCTAGAGTTGCGTTGTCCTAGTTCGAATCTCCAGTTCAATTTATATAGCCATCATACATGATGAACATATTTCTTATGGGGAGTGAGAACAAAGTGATTAGGTCTAGAAAGCCGTTTCGAAAAATATTGAGCATATGGCTGGTCTTCGCATTGCTGCTCTCGGTTTTACCGCTTTATCCTGACAATGCAGCGGCTGCTGAATCCGCTGTTCCTGAGGATGGCGTGTATACCGTCGATTACTTGTATTACCACAGTGACGAGGATTCTGTATCTGTCGCCAATACATACATGAAATCGGCGGGTCAGAAAGGTACGTTGACGATTGAGAATGGCGTAGCTGTCTTCGAACATACCGTGACGGAGACGAACGCCGGTTACTTTCCTTACTTAGGGTATAGGAAGGATGGAAGTCCGAAGGCTACGATCTCTAATGAGGTTGTTACCGGAATCGAAGGCTATCAAGAAGTAACTCCGGTTGTCGGATCCGGCGAGGCCGCGGATTCCCTTATTCAATACAATGTCTCCGACATTACGCAGAAACTGGATATTCTCATGCACGTGAACATCACGGCATTGGGTTATAACCACTGGTACAATGCACGGCTGTGGATCGATGTCTCGCAGGTCCGGTTCAAGACGCCAGGCGGTAATGAAGGCGAAGACGGTGCGCTCGAGAAGTTGACTGCGTACATAACGGAAGCGCGCACGGCCCACGATGCTGCAGTCGAAGGCGAGAATTACGGCGACTATGCGGCGGGAAGCAAGGCTGCGCTGTTGACTGCGATTACAACCGCTGAGACGAAATTGGCTGCTGCCTCGGATAATGAGGCTTATACCGAAATCTACACGGAGTTGGTTGCGGCCAAAGTCGTATTCGACGCCGCTCGCAAGTTGGCTGATCATTCAGCGCTGCTGCCGATTATCACGCAAACCGAGCAATTCCTGGCTACCGCCAAACGTAGCGGGGAGACGGAAGGCAGCCCAGGCAGCGCTAGAGTCGTGTATATGGCTGGGGAATATGATGCATCAGCTATCAATTCGATGGCAACTGCCTTAACAACTGCAAAGGACAGAGTAAATAATCCTAAATCTACGCCGGCCAATATTACGAATTCGATAAACGTGCTTACCAACCGCTTAAGTGCGATCGCAGGCCGTCAATACGTCAGCTTGGCTCCCTACAAAATCTATGCGCTGGATAATGGCGTGGAAGCAACTTCCTTGTCGCAGTATGCATCCGAGATTGGCAGCACGGTGACGCCATTGGTTCAGAGCGAACATGCAGAAAAACAAGAGAATATGCTTGGTTATTTGACGCTTTTGGTTAGACCTGAAACCAAAGTCCTCCCGCCTATCTTCGATGGGGAACTCTGGCATACCTTCCCGGCGGCGAATGGCTATACCGTCGGTGACAAAGGCGAGATCTTCTTCTCCTACGGAAGTCCAAGATCCCAGACGCTGTCGACTGATACGCAGAATGTCTATCAAGTGTACTTAAACGGTACGGCAGCCAATGAAGGCTGGGAAGGAATGGGCGCCATCAACTATACGGTTGGCGGAGTCGAAAGAACGGTCTACATCAGCTACAACGCCGAGGTTCTTGAAGCGCTCAAGCAAGCTGCAACGGATGCCGGTAAACTTGCTTTGCAAGCTAAGACTGAAGCGGCGAGCCAGGAAGACTACGATGCGGCCAAGACGGCGCTGCAGGAAGCGATTGCGGATGCTGAGCCAATTACGGCCAACCTGGCTTCCAAGCGTCCTGCGATTCTGACCGCGCAAGCTGCGTTGCAGCAAGCGGTGGACGCATTCACGCCACTGGCTAAGCCGGTAACCGATCCAGGTACCGTTCCGGGAACTGGCGTCGGAGTGCTGCCAGACGGCGAATATCCGATCGGCTACCATATTTACAAGGATGGAACGAAAGAAGATTCCGTCATGACCGAGTATGTGGACATGAATAGCGGCAAGCTCACGGTAGAGAACGGAAACTATTTCGTCTCGTTCAAGCTGAACAAGAACGCAGAAATCACATCGTTCAAGACTGAAGTTAACGGCGCGCTAGTCGAGACGCAGAAGGTAAGTGAGAACACCGCTGACAATACGCGCGTGGTCCGCTTCCCGGTAAGCGATCTGACGGCAACGCTGAATGCTTGGGTTAAAATTTATTGGGTGTTCGCGGCTCCACTGCCAGCGTACGATCATGAGTATAATGTCGACCTGGCCTTCGATGCGCCAGTCATCGAAGAAGAGCAGCATGACCTGAACTTCAGCGTGCTGCACGCAACGCAGGACAAAGCTTCGTCGATGGATAACTACTTCATCAAGCCTGGTAAATACAGCGAAGCAGACGGCAAGACGACGGTAACGCTGACGCTGAAAGACAGCACGACGGTCCCTAGCTTCAAAGTTGAACAGGACGGCGTACTGACGGAAACGACGGTAATCAGCACTGATACGGCTGCGAATACGCGCGTCGTTCAGTTCGAAGTCGCAGATCGGAACACGCTGCTGAATGCGCAGGTTCATGTCTCGACGGTAGCTAACGGGCAAGCGTACGAGATGGATCATAAGATTCGCTTGAAACTGTACACCACGAATGCAACGGCGCTGAGCGCGAAAGTTGCCGAAGCGGAAGCAGCATACGCGAACGCAGCGGAAGGCACGACGGCCGGCAAGTACCCTGCAGCTGCCAAGACGACGCTGCAAGAAGCGATCACTGCTGCGAAATTAGTAGCAGCTAGCCAGGTTGCTTCCCAGCAAACGATCGATGATGCGGCGGCCACTCTGGGGCAGGCGCTCAAAGTGTTCAAAGCATCCGTCGTATTGGAGGAAGCCGAGTATAAGCTTTCCCTGCCGACATCAACGGCAAATTATTTGTCTTCGGAAGGCAAGCTGGATGTTAGCGACGGCAAACAAACGGCAACGTTCGAGCTGAAGGACGGCGTTACGCTCCAGAAGCTGCAAGTCAGACAGCAAGACGATACGCTCGAAGATGCTGAATACCAGGTGTCCGGCCTCACAACGGCCAATCTACGGAGTCTTGTGTCCGCAAGCTTCCAGCGGAGCTTTGTGGCAGCGGCGGCAACGCCAGTCACGGTTACGTTCGAAGTCGATCGGACGAAGACGTACGTGTTCACGGTACTCGAAGCCGAGCAGCAGCAAACGTTCGATCTTGCTTTCGCGGATGTAACGCCTGAGAAAGTCGATGAAGGTACGGATCCGGGCACAAGTAACCCAGGAACAGGTACAACCGACCCAGAACCAGTCAATATCCATGGCATTAAAGACGGCGTGTACACCATCAACTACCGATTCGTCGCGGATGAAACGACTTCCACATCCGTCATGAATGACTATGTCGTTCATCCTGGCCTTCTGACGGTTACTGACGGGGACATGGAATTCGAATTTATCCTGATGCAGAGCAAGGAAGTCGTTGACTTCAAGATCACTAGAGGCGGCAGTCTCATCACTCCGGCCGTGACGAACCGGGATACGGAGAACAACACGAGAACGTACAGCTTTAGCGTGTCTAATCTCGATGACCGTATCCATGGCTGGGTCGACATTGACTGGCCGGAGATGAATTACGATCATGAATACAATGTAGATTTGGTCTTCACCCGCAGTTCCCTTAAGCGCGTCTCCACGAGCGGCGGGTCCAGCGGATCAGCTGTGAAGCCGTTGTCCCAAACGTACAAGGTGGGCGAACATTCCATCGAGTATGCCCTGCAAGAGCAAGGGAAGAAAGATAAATCGCTTGTCAGCGATTATGTGAAGCATCCGGCTGCGCTGATCGTTGAAGATAACAAGAGCTACCTGCAATTAACGGTAAGCAATCAAGAGGTTACGAATGTCGAGGTCGTCAGCGGCGGTACGCAGTCTCAGGCTGAGGTCGTCTCGACAGATGCGAGCAAGAACGAGCGAACGATCCGATTCGAAGTGACGGATCTGAAGGCAGTCGCTACGATTCGTCTGACGATGGCGGTTCCGTTCAAATTCGTCGGCGGCTACTTGGCTGACGTCGTGCTTGACCCGACTACGGTGAAGCTCGTGAAAGAAGCGGTAACGGAAGAGGAAGAGCCAGAGCAAGAAGAAACATCGACCGAGACGCCTACGGTGAACTTCTCCGATATCGGGAACCACTGGGCGAAAGCGCTGATTGAAAAAGCAGCGAAACTCGGCGCCGTGACTGGCTATTCCGACGGCACATTCCGTCCGAACAATCTCGTGACGCGCGCTGAATTCATCGCGATGCTGAGCCGTGGGCTTAAGCTGACGGACAGCGCCAATGAATTAACCTTCACCGACAAAGCAGCTATTCCGGCATGGGTGAAACCGCAGCTCGCAGCCGTGTACGAGACGGGAATCGTCAAAGGCTTCGCGGATGGCTCGTTCCGTGCCGACAGCACGATCAGCCGTCTTGAACTTGCCGTTCTGATGGCGCGCGCGCTGAAGCTGGAACTGGGCGCGAATGCGAAACCGGACTTCAAAGACGCGGCTAACATTCCGGCTTGGGCGCAAGCGGAAGTTGCTGCCGTCCAGCAGCTCGGCATCATGAAAGGTCAGGCGGGCAATGTATTCAACCCTAACGCAAGCGCTACGCGTGCGGAAGTCGTTGCCGTCATTCTTGCCCTGTACGGCGATCAAGCGTAACATGTAGCCAGAGAAGCGAATGAGGGTGCAGCTGCTGCATCCTCGTTTGCTTTTGCATAGGGAGCTACAGCGAAGAGATATGCGAAGCTTCCGTATGAAGCTTCTGATACAGCTCAGCTAATAAGGAGGTGTGTGATGCGAGTTATGCGACTCGGGACAATCGGGAAATGGCTCTCCTTGCTCGTCTTTCTATACGCTGCCCTTCGCATGATCGGCATCGGCTGGGAGTATTACGATAATAGCCAATCGGTGAATGAGCTACAGAATCTATTCCATGAGCGACCGCTGCAAGCCGTAGCGTGGAATATACCGCTCTCTCTTCCTGTTACGCAGACAGGTGCAGGGGAAGAGGAACAACCGGCAGCGGTTCCTGAAGAAGACCTTTGCGATGATCGATGCGAGGAGCAGCGCGGCCGTTTTGCGCCTTTGCTCGAACTGAACCCGGATATCGTCGGGTGGATTCAGCTGGAAGGCAGCACGATCGACTATCCGATTGTTCAAGCTGCGGATAACGAGCGTTATTTGACGCTGAATTATAAAGGGGAGCCCTCTTCGGCAGGCAGCATCTTCATGGATTACCGGAACGATCCGGGACTGACGGGCCGCAACACGGTTCTGTACGGTCACCGGATGAAGGACGGTTCCATGTTCGGGGTGCTGAAGCATTACGTGGACCTCGATTATTACAAGGCGCACCGGACGTTACGTCTGGATACGCCAACCGACGCTTATGAGGTCGAAGTATTCGCGGTGTATACGACCACGACGGGCGTGAACTATATCGAGACGGAGTTCCGCGACGAATCGGCGTTCGGAGATTTTGTGCAGGAGATCCAGCAGCGTTCCATCTATGAATCGGATGTTCAAGTGACAGCGGATGACCGGATCATCACGCTCTCGACATGCGACTATTCGCTCGATCCGAGCGAGGGGCGGTTCGTCGTGCACGGGCGGCTGCATCGATTAGGGTAGTGCAGCGGCGCGAATGGATTTGTATGCAGGCGCGCTCATATGGACAAGAGCATAGCCATTAGCAAGGCAGCTGATCACCGTGGTCAGCTGCATTTTTTGTATCCAATCGTTAATTAATTAAATTCGTAATAAATGTGCTTATGGCGCAATACTTATGTTTAACAGATCGCTGTTTGCAGAGGAAGGGGGGAGGATTACAACACAGATTACAAGCCGGCAGTTCATATGGAAGCGCTTCACAACAGCTGAGCGATCAAAGTATGACAATGATCAACTAGCCGTAAGAAGCAGGTATGCACATCAGCACAATGGAGGGATGAAATGATGTTCACGCATTTGGCAAGAAAGGCCATTCTATTCATTGTAATCGCTGTCATGGCGGTATCTATCCATGTCTTCCCAGCTTCGAAGAGTTATGCAGCGACCGTCTATGTGACGGATAATGGCTCGACGATCGTGGTGAATACAGGAGCGGGGCTGATCTATACCATCAATAAGGATAACGGCGACTTGGTCTCGTCCAAGCTGAACGGCATTGAGCTCAGCGGCTCGACCAAGGCGTCCCATATCGCGTCTGGCCTCGGATCGGCTGCCAATGTGACGTGGAACACCTCGCCATCCGGATCAACGGTCCTCATTACCGTCTCTACGGATACGCTGACCCATTACTACTCGTCCCGCGGCGGCGACAATACGATCTACATGGCTACCTATGTGACAGCCGAGCCTTCCGTAGGGGAATTACGTTACATATTCCGCGGCAATGGCAGCGTCCTGACCGGCGTTCCGGCTAACTCCGATAATGGCGGGAATACGGGAGCGATCGAGAGCTCGGATGTATTCGGCTACGCGAATGGCTATACGACGTCCAAGTATTATGGCAATGATCAGGCCAAAGATTTGACGATTCGCGGGGCAACCGGCAGCGGCGTCGGCGTGTTCATGGCTTACGGCAACCGGGAGAAAAGCTCGGGAGGCCCGTTCTTCCGCGACATTCAGTTCCAGAGCGGCGGCGACACGGAGATCTACAACTACATGAATTCCGGCCACGCCCAGACGGAAGGCTGGCGGATGGGGCTGCATGGTCCTTACGCGCTCGTCTTCACGACCGGAAGCACGCCAAGCGTGCCTGACTTCAGCTGGATGTCGGGCCTTAATCTGACGGGCTGGGTAAGCAGCCGGGGGAATGTGGTGTTGAATGGTCTGAGCGGGATGGATTCCGGATCCGCGTACACGATCGGTTTTGCCAACAGTACGGCGCAATATTGGACGACGGCGACTTCCAGCGGCTCGGCGGTCAAGCAAGGCATAATTCCAGGAACATACACGATGACGGTGTATAAAGGGGAATTAAGCGTCTATACGGAAAGCGTAACCGTGAACGCAGGGGCAACGACAACGCTGAATACCCGGACGATTACTGGCGATCCGAGCGCTACTTCCACGATATGGCGCATCGGGAATTGGGACGGTACGCCGAAAGAGCTGCTGAACGGACAGACGATTCCGATCCGCCATCCTTCCGACAGCCGCAACCAGAGCTGGGGGCCGGTCACTTATGCCGTAGGCAGCGCGACGAACAAATTCCCGGCGATCCAGTTCCGCGGGCAAAACTCCCCAACGACGGTCACGTTTAACTTAAATGCCACGCAAGCGGCTGCTTCGCATGTGCTCAACATCGGCATCACGGCAGCTTATAACAACGGACGTCCAAGCGTAACGATCAACGGCCATACGTTAAGCAATCCGGCTGCTTCGTCTCAGCCGAACTCGCGCAGCTTCACGATCGGCACCTACCGGGGCAACAACAAGACATTCTCCTGGACGATTCCTTCCTCCTACCTGGTGTCCGGTGCCAATACGTTAACGATCACGCCGATCAGCGGCTCAAGCGATCTCGGACCTTGGCTTAGCGCCGGCTGGGTGTATGATTGCGTGGAGCTGACGAATTAACCAGCAGGATAAGGACAAGAACAAGCAGCGGTTTCGCTCGTCGAACATGACGGGTGGAGCCGCTTTTTCATGCTTATAGACCCGATCATTCGAGTCATTGCTGTGCTTCAGATAAAAAAATCTCCAGTATCGACCTCAAACCTGCCGGATTGCTGATCATCGGCAAATGTCCGGTCGCTAAACTCCTTACGTATTGAGGGGAAAGGTTGGCGATCATTTTATTTTGCAAAGAAGGACGGAGCTCTTTATCGTCGGTTAGCTTCACGTATAGCTTAGGCACATCTGGAACGGATGTGTCGATTCGATCGGTATACAAGCGGACTGCCTCAGGAATGAATCCGTTCACGATCTCCGCAGCTTGATCAGGCGAGAGATCGCTGCATAGTCCCGTCCGTAAGGCGGACTCCGGCGGTTTGGTCCCTATCGTTCGCAAGAGTACAGACAGTAGCAACCGCTGGGGAATGGGCAAGATGGATAGAAAGGAACCCCTTCTCTTCGGAATTGCCGCCCCTACCGCTACAATGCCCGCCAATCGATCCGCCAGTTCGGAGGCGAGTCTAAGTGCAAGAACGCCTCCGATTGAATGCGCGACAATGATAATTTTGCGGGTTTCCCACTCATCCACTTGTCTTTTCATATGCGCGACATAGTCCTCCAATGAAAGACGGCTCCTTGAATGGGAAGAGTCTCTCCTCAAAGGGAACTCAACCAGTAAACAAGGGTGCTCGAACCCCTCTATAACTTTACGCCAAACCTGACCGTTCAGGCCTGCTCCATGGATGAATACAAAACCGATTTCTCCCTGCGCGTGCTTTAGCATACTGACCATGCCCCCTCAATGGTTTGTCTATCCAGATGATCTATAAGATAATGGTAGCACCAAAATAAGACAGTTTATGTCTTATTTATGCGATAATCTAAAACGTATATTGGGGGAGGAGGATGGGCAATGCAAAAGTCACAGCGCCTGATTCAGTTGATTATGAGGATCAATGCAAAACAATCCTTTACCGTAAAGGAGCTCGCTGACGAATTCGGGATATCCACGCGAACGATTACGAGAGATCTGCTGGAGCTAAGCGAACTCGGCGTTCCGGTTTATTCCATTCAGGGAAGAGGAGGGGGATATAAGCTGCTCCAAAAGAGAATCCTGCCGCCGATTAGCTTTACCGAAAGCGAAGCGGTCGCGATGTTTTTTGCATGCCAGACGATGGATTACTTCAGCTCCCTGCCTTTTGGGGATGGGGCTGACTCGGCAGTTCATAAGTTTTATCATTACTTACCTGCCGATGTACGGGAGCAGATTGACCGATTAAAGGACAGGATCATGTTCTGGAGCCCGTATCGTTCGATGTCGGCAGAAATTCTTCAAACGCTCCTGCAAGCCGTCATGACCAACAGTGTCGTCACCATTGCATATAAATCCAGCAGCGGAGTTTCCGAGAGGAATATTCAACCAATCGGTCTTTACGCTAGTTCTGGCTATTGGTATTGCCCCGCCTATTGTTTCGAAAGGGAGGACATCAGGCAGTTCAGAGCCGACCGGATACTCTCTGCTTCACTCAACGGCACCATTCCTGCCCGTGAGGATGTAAGCCAGAAGACATTATTGGATAAGCCCCAAAAGGATGATCAGGAACGGACTGCCCTCGAACTCGAGCTGACGAATAAAGGGGTATGGATGCTGGAGTCTAACCCCCGTTTTGGGCCCTACATAAAGCATTATGAGGACGGCGGCGGAACAGTAACCGTTCCAATTGCGGCAGAGGATCTGAAATTCTATGTGGACTTGATCTGGCAGTGGGGGGATGATGTCAAAATAATAGGACCTGCAGCCGCCGCCGCATACATTCGTCAAAAGATCGAAGCCATGCGGTTACTATATCTTCGTTGAGCAGCTGTTCCCCAGATTTATTCGTTCGGTAACTCGTTCTAATTGTCTGGTTAGATATGGCGAGACGTCGCCGATTCCGGCAACCGCTTCTAACAAGGGAAAGGTGTGCCCGCCCCAAGGGCCCTGCGGATCGAAAACTTGTCTGCCTATTCGCACGCCATCGGCTTCCAGGACGGGTTCCAACCGTTGCATTCCTTCAATAAGCAGTTCAGCCGGCAGCGCTTTGTTCCTGCGCCTGGACCATTCTGCCAAGTAGGACATCCCGCGCAAAATATCATATTCAAAAAATCTCGGGAAGCAAGGTAGCAGCCAATCTTGATTGATGATGTTCCCATTTTGCTTAGTGCATACAAGACGATGCTCCATAAGATAGCGAGCACCTTCATCTAGAAAGACGGCTTCCTGTTCAGTGAAATCGCGGTCTGTATGCCATAAGATGGCTTCGAGTGGAGGAAGTGTTGATATAATGGAGCTCTTTTTCGAATGAATATAAGCTTCCGGATCTGCCAGACTTGTGTTTGTAACCAATATTTAGCTCGGACAATTGCGGACTCGGGAATTCGCTTCACTTCTCCCATTTCATAAAGAGCCGCCATATGCCACCATGCTCCGTCCCATTTTCGACGGCTGTACTCGCCGCTGGCGTCCAAATCCGGACCGGACTCCAGAAACCTTATCGATTCTTCGATTGCCAGACGAATCGTTTGATTTTCCCCCATTTCAGCCTCTCCTTTTGACGTCTCTTCTTCACGTATGCATAGAGTTTCCCGGCTTTCCCTTGCAAGCAATATCCTTTATCAATTCGAGACAGCATCAGAGTATCCTGCCCGCTAGTTTTACGAACGTCCGCAGCAAAAAGAAACGCAGCCTCCCGGGCGAAATTACCCGAGAACCTGCGCTCTGATGATGGCATGCGCTTGATTCTAATATACGCTCGCCTTCACGCTCGTCTGCTTAATTCCGTTCGCGTTGTTGATGCCGTAGACGACCGTATTGCCCCAATCGGTTAAGCTTCCTCCCCCGCCGTTAGCCAAGTTCAGATAAGCGTAATCCGCCCCGTTGCCGTGCCAGGACCAGGCGGTCCAGCCGACTTTCTTCTGTTGCGTATAGCTCAAGATATACGGCTCATCGACATCGCCGTTCGTATGGTATTGCCCGAACTCGCCGATGGTGAGACAGAGTCCTTTATTCAGGACGTTATCGATATTGGTCTTAATGGTCGTGGCCGCACCGCCCGCATATTCGTACATGTGAATAGAGAACATCGTATTCTTGTTCGGATCGGCGCCAAGGACCGATTGGCCGTAATCCCGAATCGAGTCGGGATATTGTCCCCATCCGGCCGCGTCGACCATCAGCGTATGATTCAACCCGGCGCTTCGCAATTTGGGAATCGCGGATTTGTAGCCATTGGCCCATCCCGCGCCGTTCCAGGTTCCGTACCATTCATTGGCGACGTTGATGATGACGTATTTCTCTTGGCCGATCAGCGCGTTTTTAATCTCGATCCAATAGTTGACGGCTTTATCCAGATCGGCCGCGTTGTCGCTGCCGGTAGCGTCGTGGACTTCCAGTACGGCGATCATTTTGTACTGCTTCACCAAGGTAATAATCGAGCTTACCGTGCTTGCGCTGTCTTTCGTATAGGTGGATCCATTGGAAAGGACGATGCGTACCGTATTGGCGCCGGTAGCCGCGATTTTGGGAATGGCCGTATTCAAATCGTTCTTGTACCAGCTATGGGCATAGTTGACCCCGCGCATGACAAAAGGGCTGCCATTGGCATCATATAGCATGGTACCGCTTACATAAAATCCCGAAGCAGCATGGGCGACAGGGGCTTTCCCTGCTATTGAGCCAACAAGCGTTAGCATAAGAGCTAACAACAACATTCCTCGAATCGATCTTTTCATCGTTCATCACGCTCCTTGTTATGGTTAAGTATGAATGCTTGGACGGATAGTAACTAGCCTCCCTCCCTTGATTATTGGCCGGAATAGGATGACTGAAGACAGTAGGGCAGTCCCGGTACAAGTAGGCTGTTCGTTAATAAGTTAGCCTAAATGTATGTTATTAAGATAAAATTATAAAAACAAAAAGTCAATAATTAGTTGAAATTAGAAAAATGTTAGCCTAATATAAAGGTGCAGGAACGAGATCATTCATGGGGAGTGAATAGATTGCGTAATAAAAGAAAACATTCGAAGGCACTGATGGCAGCCGTATTAACGGCTGCGCTTGCATGGCCGGGGTATACGCCGGCGTCAGCAGCCACAACCGGAACAGCGGCAGATTCAGCAGGCATCCGAACCGAGCGCAGCGGCCACTGGGCGCAGGCGAGCATCGACAGATGGACCGGATATGGCGTAGTGAAAGGTTACGGAGACGGGTTATTCCATCCGGACGATAACATTACCCGGGCGGAAATCGCCACGATCATCAACCGTCTCTTCGGCTACTATGCCAAGTCCGAGCTTTCATTCGCGGATGTCGCTGCTGGCGCATGGTATGAAGAGGAGCTCAGCAAGGCAAGGGAAGCGGGCTATTATACCGGTTTTCCGGGGAATCTTGCCAAAGCCGCGACGACGATAACGCGGCAGGATGCGCTGACCTTAATAGCGAAGGCGTTTTCGCTGCAAAAAGAAAGCGCTACCACAAACCTGGGCTACACCGACGAGGAGAGCATCAGCGCTTATGCCCGCGAAGCGGTCGCTGCGCTTAACGGAATCGTATCCGGCTATCCTGACGGCACCTTCCGTCCGGATCAGTATATGACGCGCGCTGAGCTAGTCCAAGTGATGGACCGCCTGGTGGCCGAGTTTTATTACGAGCCTGGCGCTGAACAGGGCGGTACGATTGAAGGCCATGTGCTCATGAATCATCGCGATGTCGCATTGAAGGCTGCCGCAATCTCCGGCAATCTCTATCTCGCCCCGGGAATTGCGGATGGCGACATTCAACTGGAAGGCATATCGGTCCAAGGCACGACGTTCGTATCTGGTGGAGGAGCGCATTCGATACATATCCAGAATGCCAGGCTCGGCGATCTCCTAGTCAAACGGGCGGAGGGGAAGGTGCGTCTTGTTCTCTCCGGCACGACAGCCGGGGATAAGCTGGTAGTGAATACCGCTGCGGACATCGAGATCGAGAAGGGATCTTCGATAGCCGGAATCATCGTGGCGGATGGCGCAGCCGGTACGAGCCTTACCATTGCAGGCACGGTTGGCAAGATCACCGTGGAAGCCGAAGGCGTAACCATCAACGGCGAGCCAATTACTGAGCTTGGCGGTTATTATGTCAAGGACGGCAAGCTTCAGCGCGGCACGATCGACAACAGCGAAACGGAGTCAGGAACAGGCACCGGCGCTGATAACGGAGCGGTGATCGGCGGGGGCTCCGGCAATCCGGGTACTTCGGTCAAACAGGTGGATCTGGTGGACGCGCAAGCGACCGCCGAGACGAAGTCGCTATTCGATTTCTTGCAAGCAACGCGCGGCAAAGCGGTGCTGTTCGGCCATCAGCATGATACGACCGTCTCGATCGCAGGCAAGGACAGCGAGGGGAAGACGGTCTCCGATGTGTGGAACGCGGTTGGCGATTATCCGGCCGTGTTCGGCTGGGATACGCTTAGCCTGGATGGGCACGAGAGCCCGCCCGGGGTAGCCGGCGATTATGAAGCGAGCCGGGTCGGACTGTCCAACGCGATGAAGCAAGCCCATGCCATGGGCGGGATCGTCACGCTGAGCACGCATCCGTATAACTTCGTAACCGGCGGTAGCTTCAACGATACGAGCAACACTTCGGGAGCGACGCAATCGGTCGTGACGCGTATTTTGCCGGGCGGCGACAAGAACGAAGCGTTCCGGGCTTATCTGGACCGGATCGCGAATTTGGCGAACCAGCTGAAAGACGACCAGGGCAAGCTCATTCCTGTCTTGTTCCGTCCATTCCACGAGCAGAACGGCGGCTGGTTCTGGTGGGGGGCATCCACGACGACGAAGAGCGAATATGTGGAACTCTACCGCTACACGGTCGAGTATTTGCGCGATGTGAAGAATGTCCGCAACTTCCTGTACGTATTCTCGCCGAACGGCCCGTTCAATGGTAACGAGAGTGAATATTTCACCACCTATCCAGGCGACGAATATGTGGATGTACTCGGCATGGACCAGTATGACAACAAGGACAATGCCGGCAGCGAGGCATTCCTCGGCGG
The DNA here is from genome assembly GCF_014192105.1 of Paenibacillus phyllosphaerae. Lineage (GTDB taxonomy): Bacteria > Bacillota > Bacilli > Paenibacillales > Paenibacillaceae > Paenibacillus_Z > Paenibacillus_Z phyllosphaerae. The sequence goes on from NZ_JACHXK010000012.1 coordinate 130,699, forward strand.
TCTGGTGAAGGATCTGAAGATGATTGCCTTGGCTGCCGACCGTAAAGGCAAGGTCGCTACGCTGTCGGAATACGGGTATAGCCCGTCAGGGATGAAGACGACCGGGAATAACGACACGCAATGGTTTACCGCTATCGCGGACGCCATACAGCAGGATCCCGATGCCCGCCGCATCGCTTATATGCTGACCTGGGCCAACTTCGGCGAAGGGAACAATCTCTATGTGCCGTACAAGGATGTGGCCGGCAAGGGGAGTCATGAGCTGTTGCCGGATTTCATCGACTATTACGACGATCCGTATACGTCATTCGCGAAGGAATTGAAGGGTGGCAACGTGTACGGCAGGAAGGTCAAGACAGTCTCCGAGGAACCGTTCCTGCATATTGTCACGCCGACCAACATCGGAACGGTCAGCGAAGCGCCTTCTATGATCCGCGCGAAGGTGCTGGGCGTGCATCCAAACCAAGTCACGTACAGCATCGGGCAGAACGGAGCGGAAGTTGCGATGACACTGGATGCCGATGGTTACTATGCCGCGCCTTGGACGCCTTCGGCGGCCTTGAACGGGAAGTCGGCGACGATTACGGTCCGCGCTTATGAGACAGACGGCAGCGTGCTGGAGCAGACGGTCCAGGCTTTTGTCAAAGTGCGCGAGATCGCGGTGAAGCAGCTGACATTCGATACGGCGGACAGTCTGCCAGCGATCCAGAACAACGGCACGTACCCGGACTCTATTCAAATGGCGCTTGCGCATGCCGACGCAGAAGGCAACGGCAAGCTCGAGCTTCGATTGGCGAGCGGGCTGACTGAGGCCGACACGTGGCAGGAGCTCAAGCTGCAGCTGACGGACAACGGTTTATCCGGCGTCGATCTAGCCGACATTAAACGGGCCAAGTTCACCGCGCTTATACCGGTATCCGTAGGCGCCGCTGCCTCCATCCAAGCGGTCGCCATGTATCCGGAAGATTGGAGCGTCAAATACGGCCAGGATACGACGAGGAAGACGCTCGCGGATTTGCCGCAGGTGATTGTAGAAGGTACGGCTTACTATCGATATGATGCCGTCATTGAGCTAAGCGACGCAGCGGCCGCATCGCGCGCTGCCGGCCTTGCGGTCTCGCTCGTCGGCAGCGGACTTGCCGCCTCGGGTCCGATCTCCATTCTCATCGACGATCTGGGTCTCTATAATACCTACAACACCCCGATACTCGACACGGGCTTGGTGGATGATTTCGAATCCTATGGCGGATCGGACGATGCGCTCGCCGCCAAATATCCGAAGGCCGGCGGCGATGACGTGAGCGTATCGCTTAGCGCGGAGCAGCAGGCTTCCGGCGAATACGGCATGAAGCTGCAGTACAGCATCGGGACCGCGGGTTACACCGGCGTCGGCAAAAGCATGGGCACCGCGAACTGGTCAGACAGCAACGCCCTGCAACTATGGGTCAGAACGGATGCGGGCAGCGCCTATGCGAAGGAAGGCCAGCCGCTGAAGCTGGTCATCCAGGCGATGATCAACGGCACCGCCTATGAGGCTTATCCGACGCTGGAAGCTTCGAAGTCGTACCAGTTGACGATCCCGTTCGCGGATTTCGTCGTTGCGCCATGGAGCTCGGGCGGGCCGATCACGAAGGAAGGGCTGAAGAAGGTTACGAACGTGAACCTCTATATCAACGCAATGGATAACGGCAGTCATGCCGGCGTCTTATACTTCGATGACATTCGCGCGCTATATGACCCGAACACGCCCGATCTTGACGGTCCGGGAAGCGAGTCGCCGAGCACGCCGGCAGGTGTGCTGTATCAATTCAAGTCGGCAGCGGACATCACCGGCTGGCAGCTCGAGGGGAATACGGCGCAAGCGAGCCATATCGCCTATGACGAAGGGGAGCAGTCGCTGTCGGTCGGCTTCCCGCTCGTGAATACTGGCCAGAATCCGGCAACGCAAGCTTGGAATGAGGAGTTCGAGTTAACGACGAACCCAACGGGGCTCAATCTGATGGGGCTCGGCAGCGTAACGGCGCGCGTGAAGTTGAGCGAGGGTTCGGCCAAAGCCCGCCTGTACCTGAAGAGCGGAACCGGATGGACATGGGTGGATAGCGGCACCCCGGCGAAAGTTGACGCCAGCGGATACACGACGCTGTCCATCGTGCTCGCGGATGCGGCCAAAGTGAGCGGCGTGGACTTGAGAGACATCAAGGCGATCGGCTTCAAGATCGAAGAGATCGCGAATGATGGAGGCGCGGCTCAGTTGCATGTGAAGGAGGTTGCGCTGACGGCGTCGAATTAGCTTGGCGCAGCGTTGAAGCGGCACGTGGCCATATTCATCCCTGGAAGTGAGAAGGACATCCGCGTACGACAGTACGATGGATGTCCTTTTTATATTTCATCTATGCCTTATCTTTGCATGCTTGCAAGATCCCTCTCATGAAAATCTGCCAAGAGCTGGCGAGGCGCCGGTCGAACCGGTCCGGCCCTGCGTAGATTAGCTCCACCAGCATCCCCTCGAGCAGATTGGAGTAGGCGAGCACGGCCGAGTCGATGTCAACGGCCAGCTGTGACGCCGCTTCCGCGAACCGTCCTCTGGCCAGCTGTTCCTTGTGTTCGAAATACGTGTTCAGGGCATTTTTGATCGTATCCTCATGCACCTGAGGAATAATGAAGCCGTGATACAGAATGAGCTTCAAGTTGTCGTCGCTCGTATACCGTTCCTTGTAGGACGCGATGAGAGAGAAGAGCACTTCATCGAAGGGCAGCTGCCGATGCCGGGCGTAGAAGTCGTCCAGGTACTGGATTTCGCCCTGGATCGCTTCGTTGAATACGGCAAGGAACAGCTGCTCTTTGCCCGAGAAGTGGGAATAGAGCGTTGGTTTCTTCCGCCCGACTTCAGCGGCGATCAAATCGAGCGAAGTAGCATCGTAACCTTTGGCGGCGAACAGGCTTAGCGCCTTTTGTTTGATTTGTTGGGCGATCATCGTTAATGCCTCCCGCTAGCCGAATACAGCCATCACGTATTTTTTCTTGCCGACCTTGATGAGCGCATATTGGCGGTGCAGGGCATTGTCGGCGTTCACGAGCTGCGTGGCGTCGAGCACCTTCACGCCGTTGATCGTAACGGCTCCGTTCTGAACATCTTCGCGCGCCTGCCTTTTGGAAGAAGCCGCGCCGGCAGTCACTAGGAGATCAATTACGTTCATACTGCTCTCCTCTAGCGATACGGTGGGAATACTGTGCGCCACATCGGCCAGATCGGTTGCGCTGAGCGTATCGACGGTTCCGCGGAACAGCGCTTCGCTTACCCGAACCGCGCCCACGAGCGCTTCCTCGCCATGGACGAGCCGTGTCACTTCGCTTGCCAGTACGCCTTGAGCTTCGCGTTTCTCCGGAGCCGTCTGGACGGACGCCTCCAGCCGTATAATCTCCTCATGCGAGAGGAAAGTGAAGTACTTCAGGAACCGGGTGACATCGGCATCGTCGGTCTGCAGCCAGAACTGGTAGAACTGGTAAGGCGATGTCTTGGCAGGGTCGAGCCAGACCGCGCCGCCGGCCGTCTTGCCGAACTTCGTGCCGTCGGATTTCATGATCAGCGGCATCGTCAGGCCGAACGCATCGCCTCCGCCAGTCCGGGAGATGAGCTCGAGGCCTGCCGTAATATTGCCCCACTGGTCGCTGCCGCCGATCTGCAGCGCGCAATCGTACTGTTGGTGGAGGAAGCGGAAGTCATGCGCCTGAAGCAGCATGTAGCTCATTTCCGTAAAGGAGATGCCGAGCGGCAGGCGGGTCTGGACGGTCTCCTTGGCCAGCATGTAATTGACCGTGAACCGCACGCCGGTATCGCGCAGGAAATCAATGACGTTGATGGAGCTGAACCAGTCGTAGTTGTTGAAGACGCGCGCCGGGCGCTCCGGATGGTCGAAGTCGAGGAAGCGGGACAGCTGCGACTTTATGGACCGCGTCCATTGATCGACCGTGTCGCCCGTGTTATAAGGGCGCTCTTCGCTTCTGCCGGTTGGGTCGCCGATCAGGCCGGTTGCTCCGCCGACAAGCGCGAACGGAATATGGCCGGCTTGCTGGAAGCGCCGCAGCGTAAGGATCGGCAGCAGATGCCCGATATGCAGGCTGTCCGCCGTCGGGTCGAAGCCTGCATAGAGCTTGACCGCCTCCGAAGATAGTTTTGTTTGCAGTCCATCTCGATCCGTCGTTTGGTGAATCAATCCACGGAAGGCCAAATCGTCCAGAATGTTCATGATCGTGTTCTCCTTTACCTTAGAATTGGTATGTGAATAAGGGATTGGTAAGGTTATTCAGTGGCCCGACCGACCGTTCGGTCGGGTGTAGTCAGTATCGCACGATCGAACAGCATCGTCAAGCGGCATTATTGTTTAATCGACCGCATGTAGCGCCGCCGTCTGCGGCTGCCGCGGACTCTTCGCCGTCGAATACTTGTCGTGCTGTGCCGGAGCAACCCGGGAAATTCAGCTTCCCGAGCCTCCTTCGTCACGCCTTTTGCCCGAACGATAGGCTTTCGGCGTCATGCCGAAGCGCTGCTGGAACAGCTCATAGAAAACGTTCATGTTGGAGAAGCCGACTTCTTGCGCCACCTTCACGACGGATAAGCCGGTATTCTCCAGAATCGAACACGCCCGGCTCAGCTTGACGTCCTGTACGATCTTGATGAAGGAGGCCCCGAGATGATTCTTGATCATACGGCTTAGATAATTCGGATGAAAGCCGAAATGTTTGGCTGCGGAAGTCAGCGTCACCTCCGCATAGTTCTGTTCGATGTAGAGCAGCACATCGGTAATGAGCACCTTCTGAAGGCCGGAGGCGCGATCCGTCTCGGCCGATTGCTTGAAGATGCGCAGCAGCTCGGAGAAGAGAATGATCATGTAGCTGTTGATGATTTCTTCCGAGCAGAGCCCGGGGGCAAAATATTCGATGAGCACTTCCTGCATCAGGCGCTGAATCTTAGGATTTCCACCGGACGGGAAGACGATGTATTGATTGCTCGCTTTGTTCTTGTACACCGCATCGGTAATGAATTCAGAGATCAGGTCGTTCCCCGATAATCGTTTCAGCAGATCGGCATCAAAGTAATTTTTGCGCATCAGGCAGTTCATAATAATATCGTTCTCGCCGGCAGGCTCGATCGTATGCGTCACATAGGTATCCAGCAGGCAAAATTCGCCTTCGTTTAAGATCACCTGCTTGCCGTTAATCGTCTGCACGCAGCGTCCGGCGAATACATAGTTCATCTCGAGAAAATCATGCTTATGCGCCGTCGTGATCATATAGCGCGGATGCTTCATGAAGGCGATCTTCTGATCCGGCTTGAAGATGTCCTCCTCCAGCATCGATAACACGATGGTATCTTCGTTGGCGAACAGGCGGGGGACGCGGGGATCCACCAACGCCTCGCGTTCAATCGCGTTCAAGTCGAACAAATACGCCTTCAAAGCCTCATCATCCATCCGAATGCTCCTTTCCGCACATGTGCTCATGCAGCCATTATAGACCAGTATGCCAACAATTTCGAGGTTTGAAAATGATATAAAAACTTGAATGCTTCCGTTATATATCTACGCCGGGGAATAAGTTAATATTGCTTCATAAGCGCTTACATACAGCGCTTACAGGAACGGATTGAAAATGGTAAATCATTCATGGATCTCATAAGGAGGCAACGGCATGCATACTTCAGCTCCGGTGACGGGCGCAACGACGAAGCGCAATGAAGCAACACCTTTCGCCAGATTGATCACGGGACTCGTACTCGGCAACTTCGGCGTCTACATGGCGACGATCGTGCCTACTTTGATCCTGCTGACCTTCAAGTTCATCGAGCTTACGCCTCAAAATGTAACCGCTAACTTCAGCCTCTGCGCAGGAATCGGGGCGTTCGTCAGCATCGTGGCCAACTATGTCGGCGGCTACATCAGCGATCGGACGACATGGTCGTTCGGCCGCAGACGCTCCTGGATTCTGATCGGCAATATCGCCGGCGCGCTATGCATGGTCGGAATCGGCATGGCCACGGCCGTGTGGTCGGTCTGTCTCTTCTGGAGCTTGGCGCTCACGTTCTATTATTTCGGCATCGCGGCAGTCGGCGCGCTCGTGCCCGATCAGGTGGAGGAGACGAAGCGAGGCACGGCATCGGGAATCCTCGGTATTTTCACCCCGGTCGCGATTATGGTCGGCATGGCGCTGATGACGGCGCTGAACAGTTTGCCGCTGGCGATGAAATTCAATGTGCTCGGGGGCATCTCCGTCGTGACTGCGATCGTGGCCTGCTTCTTGATCCAAGAGTCCAAGCATCATGCGGCAGCAGGCAACCAAAGTAAGCGGAAGACCGCGCTGTTCCCGAATCCGAAGCAATACCCGTCCTTCACATGGGGATTCGTGACGCGGTTCCTGATCGGCATGGCGTATTCGTCCCAGACGTTCACGGCGATCTATGTCATGGATAAGTTCAACGTTCCCCAAGACGAGGTCACGGGAATCGTATCGCTCGTTACGTTAATTCAGACCGTATTCCTTGCGCTCTCGGGCGTAATAGGCGGCATGTTGTCGGACAAATTCCGCAAGCAAAAGCCTTTCGTCGCGGGGTCGGCCATCGTTGTCGCCATTGCGATCTTCGTGCTGGCCTTCGCGCCTTCGTTAACGTTCGTATTCGTCGGCATGGCGTTGCTCGGACTCGGCTACGGTGCTTACATTGCGGTGGATATCGCGCTTATTACGCGGATCTTGCCGAACCAAGAAGATGCGGCCAAAGATTTCGGCATCATGAACATCGCCGGCAACCTGCCGTCTTCGATCGTGCCTACATTCTCGAGCACATTGGTCGCGCTTGGCGGATTCCCGTTATTCTTCGGATTGCTTGCCGTGGCTGGTTTGCTAAGCGCGGTCGCCGTTGCGCCGATCCCGGAGATGTCGCCTCGGGCGGAACATTAACTTCGCACCGCAAGGGCCTTGCAGGAAGGAGCATGCACTCCTTCTTATGTAAGCCCTTTCCTTTATTCTTAAAGAAAATGGAGTGAGAGACTTATATGAGACAAAGAGAAGAAATCATACCTGTGCAATTAACCGTAGAATCGCTAGTCAATCCGCTAGGAATCGGGATCGCGCAGCCTCAGCTTAGCTGGAAGCTGTCGACCGAGGCAAGAGGCGTAATGCAGACTGCATACCGTATTGTCGTGGCTTCGAATGATGGCGATTTGGCACTGGGCACGAATTTGATCTGGGACAGCGGCAAAGTCGTGTCGGACCGATCCGTTCACGTGAAATATGAAGGTCCGGCGTGCGTATCCCGCGGCCGGTACGTGTGGAAAGTGATGATGTGGGATCAACAAGAGCAGCCATCGGCATGGAGCGAAGCCGCGAGTTGGGAGATGGGCTTGCTGAGCGAGGGCGACTGGAGGGCCAAGTGGATCGAACCGGAACAGACGCCGGTGACGCCGGAAGAAACGATTAATCTGTTCGTTATGTTCAGCGGCAAATATAATAACGATCCGGAAGTTACCGACCGCCTTCATCCTTGCCAGCTGGTGCGTACATCGTTCCAGGCGAGCGCACCTGTTGCGCGAGCGAGAATCTATGCGACCGCACATGGCGTCTATCAGCTGGAGCTGAACGGTCAGCGGGTCGGGGACCGGGAATTCGCCCCGGAATATACGAACTACAATCAATATTTGATGGTGCAGACGTATGACGTGACCGCGCTTGTCCAGACGGGGGAGAATGCGCTGGGTGCCGTTCTCGCAGACGGCTGGTATGCGGGACGGATCAGCCTGACCGGGAGCAGCTGCCAATACGGCGACCGACTGGGACTGCTCATGCAGCTAGAGCTTGAATACGAGGATGGGACGAGGAACATCATCGGTTCCGACGGCACGTTCCGATCGAGCACCGGGCCTTGGGTGTACTCGGATATTTTCATCGGGGAGAAATATGATGCGCGTCTGGAGCAGCAAGGGTTCAGTACCGCCGGCTTCGATGATTCGGCCTGGCTGCCGGTTCATGAAGCGAACCATAGCTTAAGCAATCTGGTTGCGGAATACGGCGAACCTGTCCGCGCCGTGAAGGAACTTCCGGCGCAGTCCGTGGTCGTGACGCCGAAGGGAGAGACGCTTATCGATTTCGGACAGGTAATCGCGGGGCGCGTCCGGATGCAGGTCACCGGAGTTGCAGGAACGGAAGTGACGCTGGAGCATAGCGAGACACTCGACTCGGAAGGCAATTATCTATTCAATATCAACGGCAGGCACAAGCACCAGAAGGATATTTACGTCCTGCGCGGCGGCGAGAGGGAAGTGTTCGAGCCGAAGTTCACGTTCCATGGCTTCCGGTATGTGAAAGTGACAGGTTACCCAGGCGATGTGAAGGCCGATAATTTCCATGCGGTCGTCCTGTCCTCGGATCTGGAGCAAAACGGCGATTTCTCCTGCTCGGATGAGCGGATCAATCGGCTGCAGGCCAATATCGTCTGGAGCCAACGCGGGAATATGCTGTCCATCCCGACGGATTGCCCGCAGCGGGAGAGACTCGGCTATACGGGGGATTTTCAAGTCTTCGCGAAGACCGCTTCGCTCAATATGGGCATGAATGCTTTTATCTCGCGCTGGCTGACGAATCTGCGACTCGAACAGCGGGAGGACGGCCAAGTTCCGAATACGGTGCCGTGGAACCGGAGCGAGCGCGAGCATGACGAGAGCTTGAATGTCTCGTCCGCAGGCTGGGGCGATGCGGCGGTAATCGTGCCGTGGACGATGTACCAGGCTTACGGGGACAAACGGATTCTCGAAGACAGTTATGCGTCCATGACGGGATGGGTCGAGTACGTCATTCGCACGGCGGCGAGCCACATTCCCGATGAGCTGAAAAACTGCGAAGATGCGGAGCGGCTGGAGCGGCAGCAATATTTGTGGAACACCGGCTTCCACTTCGGAGATTGGCTCACGCCGAGCTTGAGCATGAGCTTGGACGGCGAACGCGTCGACATGATGAAGAGCGCCTTCCAGACGAGCGAGCTCGTGTCGACCTGCTTCTATGCCCACTCGACGGAGCTGCTCGCGGCAGCCGCTGAGCTGCTCGGACATGATGCGGATGCCGAGCGTTACAAGGCGCTCAGCGAGAAGGTCCGCGAAGCGTTCGCGGCCGAATACCTGCGGGAGGATGGCCGGCTGAAGGCGCATCTTCAAGGCATCTACGTGCTGGCGCTGCAGCATCGGATGATCCCGGATGAGCGGAGAGCACAGACGCTGGGCCATCTCGTCGACTTGATTGAAGCGAACGGCTACCGCCTCGATACGGGCTTCATGTCGATTCCGTTCCTGATGGATGTGCTCAGCGAGAACGGCCGCGCGGATGTGGCCTACAAGCTGCTCTACCAGACGAATTGTCCGTCGTGGCTGTACGAGATCGAGCAAGGCGCGACGACGATCTGGGAGGCGTGGAATACGATTCTGCCAAGCGGCAGAGTGCTTCCGGTATCGCAGAACCATTATGCTTTCGGCTGCGTCGGCAGCTGGCTGTATACCCACATTGCGGGTATCGAGTCGCTACAACCAGGCTACAAACAATTCCGCATTCATCCGCATCCGGATTGCGGACTTACGCAAGCGGAAGCCGTCCATGAATCCGTCTACGGCACGATCCGGTCGCAATGGCAGCGGGAAGGGGAACTGTTCACGCTGAGCGTCACGGTTCCTGCCAACACGACCGCGCAGATTCATCTCCCGGGCGCTATCATGCATGAGGTCAGCGAATCCGGCGCGCCGCTGGCGGACGCCGCCTATCTTAGCGCCGAACAGGCCGGCGAAGGCGTCGCGGTTCAAGCCGGAAGCGGGACGTACAGCTTCCACTACCGCCTTCAATCTTAAGGTTAGCGATCGGCTCCTCGTTCAACGGGGCGCCGGGCACGCATGAGGTTAAGCAGCGAGCTTAAGCTTCGATCTTTAGCAATAAAGTAATACTTTCGGGGTGGAACTATAATCGATGAGGAACGTACCTTTCGTTAGAAGGGTGCGTTTTTTGATTTGTATAGAAGCGGCAATAGCGTGACACCAAGTAATGGATGATTAATTTTCATGATATAAACATAAACGAAGCGCCCTTTTGTCATATAATGAGTAAGAGTCCTCGGTAAGAAAGAAGGTTTAACACGCAATGGAGCAATGGGTCACGGAAATGATGAGCACCTACGGCTATTTCGGCATTTTCCTATTAATCGTCCTCGAGAATTTCGTTCTCCTGATTCCGTCCGTATTCGTTCTCACCTTTGGCGGGTTTATGACGGAATCGACAGACATGACGATCGCAGAGGTTGTGCTGTGGGCGACTGCGGGTTCGCTTGTCGGCGCGATCGGCCAATACGGCCTTGGGCGTCTGCTGCCGATGGAACGTCTGGACTCCTTCCTAACACGCTATCACAAAATCATTCATCTCAAACCGGAGCATCTGCGCAAAGCGTTCGCCTGGTTCGAGAAATATGGGCTATGGGCGGTGCTGCTAGGCCGCTTGATTCCGTTGTTTCGCAGCCTCGTCTCGATTCCGGCGGGCAGCGCTTCGCTGAAGCTGGTGCCTTTTCTGCTGGTTACCGTACTCGGCTCCCTGATCTGGAACACCGTTCTCGTCATCATAGGCGCGACGGTCGGCACTTCGTGGGAGAGCATCATCGGCATGCCGGAATCGTATGCCAATATCGCTTGGGTAGCGGCTGTCGTCCTGGTCGTGATCGCGATTATCGGCTATAGGTTCTTTCGCAGAATGGTCAAGGGAAGAGAAGGAAGCATACGCCCGGACGCTTCCGGAGGGATCGGCCAAGAGGGGACGGGCAAGACGATGTAAGGGTGCAAATCATACTTCTTAAATAAGCGAAAGCCGGAGATCCGCAAGCTGTAACATGCGATCTCCGGCTTTTCGTTTTATCTTGCGCTGTTGATCGCCGCGAGCGCCGTTTCGTTCAGCGTCAGACGGAATCCTTTGACCAGCGTCTCGCCATTGTAGACGTCCGTTTCGTAGGCGCGCTCGAACCCGAGGCGCTCATACAGCCTAACGGCGGAAGCCATCATGTCGGACGTATGCAGATTGATTCGGTCTGCGCCAAGCGACTGCGAGCGCCGAATGGCCTCGCGTATCAGCAGGGTCGCGATGCCGAGGCCTCTCGTCTTCGGGGATACGGCCAGGTAACGAATGATCGGATTGCGGATATCAAGCTCCGGATTGCCGTAAGCTTCGATGGAGGAAGCGAACAGCTGCAAGCTGCCGACCAGCTCGCCGTCCGCGAATGCGGCGATTCGCGCGACCGGAGCTCCTTCATGGAAGGAAGCTTCGAGCGATTGCTTGTATTGCTCCCACCGCGGGGGAGGAAGGACTTCCGCGTACTGGGCATAGGCGTCGACAAGGACGCGAAGGAATGCATCTTGATCTTCTGCGATTACGTCCCGGATGATGATCGTGGCTTCCGGCATGAGGCTCACTCCTGTTCCTGGCATCAATTTCTTTAAGCTTATTCCATTAATCCAACAATTCCTATAAGATAAAGTTAAATTCAATTTCCGAATAGAAAAGTTCTATCGAAGACGGCTATTCGCGTATAGCTAACATCATTGACATTCCTGATGGATGGCAGGATCTATTGCCTGCTCTGATGACTTGCCTTGTCAGACGATCGCAGCTAACAGCGCGCGGCGCTGGCCGCACGCCGGTGCTCATGCGTTGCAGGGTCGGCAGATTTTGCGCACTTTCAATTCCGTGTATAACGGTAAGAATAATGAACTTTATAATTGGAGGGTTTCCTGCATGAATATCGAGAATATGGAAGCATTCGTCTACGTGAATCATTATGGCAGCTTCAATAAAGCGGCCGAGGTGCTCTTCCTCTCCCAGCCTTCGGTCACCGCGCGCATTCAGACGCTGGAGCGGGAGCTCGATTGCAAACTGTTCGACCGCCAAGGCAAACAGATCCTGCTGACGGAGAAAGGCAAGCAGTTCCTCCCTTATGCGCAGCAGATTATTCAGACACTCCAAAAAGGCAGGCTCCATCTGCAGGAACGCGGAGCAAGGCCGCAAGAGCTGCGGATCGGCAGTACCGTCTCGGTCTCCAACTACGTGCTGCCCGACATTCTCCCCAAACTGAGAAGCCTCTTTCCCGAGATGACGTTCAAGATGACGACGGCGTCTACGGACGATCTTGTCGCTAAACTGATGGACCGCGAGATCGATATTGCCTTTGTCCGCAAGCTGGTTCATCCATCGGTCCAATCCTTTCCCTTCTATGAAGACCCGATCAAGCTCTACGTCTATGAGGGTCATCCTTTTGCCGCCGCCGGACGGGTCTCGCTGCATGAGATTCGCCACCAGACGCTCGTATTCTTCGAGTGCGGCTCGCTCGACTGGCTTCGCCTGCACCGGGTGTTCGAATATCTTGAGCATCCGCCTCACATCGTCTTTCATGCCGATAATCACGAGACGGCCAAGAAGCTGGTCTTGCGGAAGGTCGGCATTTGCTTCCTGCCCGGCCTGAGCGTGAAGGAAGAGGTGGCCCAAGGGAAGCTGATTCCGATCGAGATCGAGGAGACGAACGGCATATCGCTGCAGACGAACTTGATCACGCTCACGGGAGAGAATGCGGAGTTTATCGAAGCGATCATCGCGAAGGAAAGCATGTATAACATTTAATAGCCGCCCCTCGTTAGGGCTTATAAGAACTTCAATCGAACGATAGAGAAAGTCTATTAGCGCCGATATTGCATCAGGTGTTACATTAGTAGCAAGTTAATTCATACTAAGTTTATAGGAATTATAATATTTAGAAACATGAGGGGTGTAAGTCATGAGCGAGGTCTATCGATTAGCCGGTCTTGAGGACGCGGAGCGGCTGCAGGTCATCACTTATGAGGCATATGCGCTGATTCGGGAGCTAGAGCTCCACTGGCCGGCCGCGAACGCGGACTTGGCGCAGATCCAAGACAATGTGACCCAGAACGAGTGCTACGTGCTCGAGGTCGAAGGGAAGATCGTGGCGACGATCACGTTGTCAAAGGGCGATGAAGTGAAGGCGATCACGGACTTGCCGTTCATCAAATGGTTTGCCGTCGATCCAGGCGAGCAGGGCAAAGGTTACGGCAACAAGCTGCTGACCTGGGTGGAGGATGCGATCATCCGCGACAAGGTGGGAGCGCCCGCCGTAACGCTGGGTACGGCCCAGAAGCACCCATGGCTGCTGCCGATGTATGAGCGCCGAGGCTACGAGAGCATTCACGCGTTTGATCCCGGCAACGGAGACGGCGTCATGCATTTGCTCCGCAAGGTCGTGAATCCCGCTCAATTCTCGATAATGAATGCGAGCGTAACGAACGTATAATCCCAATTATAAACAAATGGAGGGTCTTATTCATGAAAAAAACATCCCTATTCACGCTCGGACTTGCGCTTACATTGGTGACGGCGGGTTGCGGCTCGAATGGTTCGAACAATAACGGCGGCGCAGAGAACGCCGAGCCTGCTTCGGCTAATGCGGCTAACAGCGGCGGTTCGGCCGAGAAAGTAACGAAGATCGTCGTCGGCACGGGAACGGGCTTCCCGCAAGTGTGCTTCATCGACGAGAACGGCAAGCTGACCGGCTTCGACGTCGAGCTGGTGCGCGAGATCGATGAACGGCTGCCCGAGTACGAATTCGAGTTCCAGACGATGGAATTCGCCAACTTGCTGCTCAGCCTGGAGACGAAGAAGATCGATTTCGTCGCCCACGAGATGGAGCAGAATCCGGAACGCGTCGAGAAGTATCTCTTCAACAAAGAGCCTTACGCTTACTGGCGCAACAAGATCGTCGTAGCCAAAGAGAACGATTCGATTCAGACGCTCGACGATCTGGCCGGCAAGAAAGTACTGACCGGCGCGACCAGCGCGGCGGCTCAAATCCTCGAGAACTACAACAAAGAGCATGACAAAGATATCAATATCGTCTACCAAAGCGGCGCGGCGAACGATACGGTCAGCCAGATCACTTCGGGACGCGTAGACGCTACGATCGCAGCCGACTTCACGCTTTCCTTGATCGATCCGCAGGCGAAGCTGAAGACGACGGGCGATGACCTGTCCGCGGCCGACATTCTGTTCGTCTTCCGCAAAGACGATGCGGACTCGCAGAAGCTGTCTGACGCAATCGACGTTGCGCTCAAAGAAATCAAAGCCGACGGCACGCTCGGCAAGCTGAGCACCGAGTGGCTCGGCGGAGACTTTACGGCGGACGCAGCCAAATAGCAAGGCTTGGGCAACTCCTTTAAGAAAGGTGAGAGCGATCGATGGAATATGGTTTCGACATCACCTATGTGTTCGAGTTTATCCCCAAACTGCTGGACACGTTGAATATTACGCTGTTTATCGTGGCAGGCGCCATCGCATTGGGACTGTTCGTCGGTTTCCTGGTGGCACTGCCCCGCCTTTATCATATCCCCGTGCTGCAGAATATCTCGAAGATCTACGTCTCGTTCTTCCGCGGCACGCCGATCCTCATTCAGCTCTTCCTGTTCTACTACGGTCTGCCGGAGATTCTGAAGCTCGTGGCGATCGATCTGTCGAAAGCGCCCGTGCTCCTGTTCGTCATCTTGACGTTCGGTCTTCATACCGGCGCCTATGTGTCGGAGAACATCCGCGCGGCGGTGCTGGCGGTCAATCGCGGACAAGTGGAAGCGGCTTATGCCGTCGGGATGACCGGTTATCAAGCGTTCACTCGGATCGTGCTGCCGCAGGCGCTGGCGATCGCGGTTCCGGTCTTCTCGAATCTCGTGCTTGCGATGGTCAAAGATACGTCGCTCGCATTCACGCTGGGCGTCATGGAGATGACCGGCAAAGCGCAGACGCTCGGATCGCTGACGCAGCGCTACATGGAGACGTTCGTGGCGCTGGCCATCATTTACCTCATCATCTGCGTTACGCTCGAGCGCGTATTGCTGATTGCGGAGCGCAGGCTTAACCGCCACAATAACCGCGATCAGGAAACCAGAAGCTGGTTCAAGAACCGCAAGCGCGCTTCGCTGAATCAACTGACCCGCGAATTGAACTTGGACAAAAAGGAGGTGCCGCGATATGAAGCTTGATCCGGTCTTTATATGGACGGCTTTCGTTCAACTGCTCTCCGCCATTCCGACGACATTGGCCATCACGGTCGTCTCCGTATTCTGCGGCTTCATCATCGGTACGATTACGGCGCTGTCCCGCCTGTATCGCATCCCCGTGCTGTCCCAGATCTCGACCGGTTATGTGACGTTCATCCGCGGCACGCCTATGCTTACGCATCTGCTGCTCATCTATTTCGGCCTTCCGATGCTCGTCGACGGCCTGTCGGCGCAGCTGGGGCTTGGGTGGAATTCGGCCAAAATCCCGATGATCGCCTTTGCGTTCATCTCCTTCTCCATCACGGCCGGCGCCTATATGTCCGAGGTCGTGCGTTCCGGATTGCTCGCCGTCGACCGCGGCCAGATCGAAGCGGCATGGGCGGTCGGGATGACGACGCCGCAAGCGCTCCGGCGCATCGTGTTCCCGCAAGCGCTGGCAGCCAGCTTGCCGAATCTGTCCAATTCGCTGATCGGCATGCTCCACGGTTCCACGCTCGCGTTCACCGTATCGGTGGTCGATCTGAATGCCAAGGCGCAGATCGTCGCCTCGACGAACTGGAAGTTCTTCGAAGCGTATCTTGCGGTCGCCTTGATCTTCTGGGGATTGACGGTCCTGATCGAACGGATCACGGGCGCCATCGAGCGGAGAATCAACCTGTTCAGAAGAGGAGGAGTGGCATGATCGAATTAAAAGGCATTCGCAAATCCTTCGGCAAGAACGAAGTGCTGAGGGGCATCGATCTGACGGTCAAGAAGGGCGAAGTCGTGGCGATTCTGGGACCATCGGGTTCCGGCAAAACGACGCTGCTCCGCTGCATCAATTACCTCGAGAAGCCGGGCGAAGGATCGATTCGGATCGGCGGCTTCTCGCTCGATTATAAACGGGCAGGCAAGAAGGATATCCATGCCCTTCGGCAGCACTCGGCGATGGTATTCCAACAATACAATCTGTTCGCCCATAAGACGGCGCTCGAGAACGTAATCGAGGGATTGATCGTCGTCAAGAAGATGAATAAGGACGAAGCGCGCAAACGCGGCGTAGAGCTGCTCGAGAAGGTCGGTCTCGGCGCCAAGCTGGATGCTTACCCGAGCCAATTGTCCGGCGGCCAGCAGCAGCGGGTCGGCATCGCCAGAGCGCTTGCGCTGGAGCCGGACGTCATCTTGTTCGACGAGCCAACGTCAGCCCTGGACCCGGAACTGGTCGGCGAAGTGCTGTCGGTCATTCGGAAGATCGCGAAGGAAGGCATCACGATGATTATCGTGACCCATGAGATGGGATTCGCATCCGATGTGGCTAACCATGTCGTGTTCATGGACGGCGGCGTCATCGTCGAGGAAGGAACGCCTTCGGAGCTGTTCGGCAATCCGAAGGAAGAGCGGACCAAGCAATTCTTGAAGCGGATCACGCCGGAATTAATCTACACCATCTAGGGGGAATAACCATGTCCGTTATCTTGAGCATATTGGATCAGAGCCCGGTCTATCCGGGCGAGACAACGACCGGCACGTTCGCTAACACGCTTGCATTAGCCAAGAAGTCCGAGGAGCTCGGTTTCCATCGGTTCTGGGTATCCGAGCATCACGATTCCGAGCATGTGGCGGGTTCTTCGCCCGAGGTGCTGATCTCTTACCTGCTCGCCAAGACGGAGCGGATTCGGGTCGGCTCCGGCGGCATCATGCTGCAGCACTACAGCCCCTATAAGGTCGCCGAGAATTTCCACGTGCTGGCTTCGCTCGCGCCGGGACGCGTCGACCTTGGCGTCGGCCGGGCGCCGGGCGGGCTGCCGCGCAGCACGCAAGCGCTGCAGCGGGGCATCGTGAATCCGCAGTCGCTGACCGAGAAGATCGTCGAGCTTCGCCATCATATCGAAGGCGGCCTGCCGGAAGGCGACCCGCTCGAAGGGCTGAAAGCATCGCCGATCCCGACGATCGCACCCGAGCTTCACGTGCTCGGCGCATCGAACGACAGCGCCGAACTCGCAGCCAGCCTAGGCTTGCCTTACGTCTTCTCCCTATTCATCGGAGGCGACGAAGAAGCCGCGATCGCCGCGATCCGTAAGTATCGCGATTCATTCAACGCGGAGAAGGGCACGCAGCCGCAAGCGATTCTGGCGCTGTCCGCGATCGTGGCCGATACCGATGAAGAAGCGCGCAGCCTCGTGCCGCCGCAGAAGCTGGTGAAAGTTCACCTGGCGAGCGGACGGAAAGTGACGCTCGGGAATATCGAACAAGCGGAAGAGTACGGCCGCCAATCCGGCGAAGCGTACACGATTGAAGAGAAAGAGCCGCTGATCACGGTCGGGTCGAAAGCTACCGTGCGCGGCAAGCTGCTTGAACTGCAGGAAGCAACAGGCGTGGATGAATTCATCATCACGACGAATATCGCGCCGTTCGATAAACGCGTGCGTTCCTATGAATTGCTCAGCGAAGCGTTCGCTGAAGTGACCGCTTAATCTTAAAAACGCGTCAACGAACAGGAGGTGTCTTGCATGAGCCAAGAGACGAAGCCGCTCAGCGGCGCTGCCATTGCCGGCCGGTTAATCGAGATCCGGAGGGAGCTTCACCAATATCCGGAGCTGTCGCACGAAGAGTTCGAGACGACCGCCCGAATCCGCAGGTGGCTCGAAGAAGCCGGCATCCGCATCGCGGACTTCCCGCTGCGGACGGGAATCGTGGCCGAGATCGGCGGCCTCCATGGGGGACCGGTCATCGCGCTGCGGGCGGATATCGACGCTTTGCCGATCGAGGAGGATACCGGCCTGAGTTATGCATCGCTTGTTCCGGGCAAAATGCATGCCTGCGGCCATGACTTCCATACGGCCTCGATTCTTGGGGCGGCCTATCTGCTGAAGGAGCAGGAAGCTGCTCTGCAAGGTACGATCCGCTTGCTGTTCCAGCCGGCCGAGGAGAAGGCCTCCGGCGCCCGCAAAGTCGTCGAGAGCGGAGCGCTGCAAGGCGTTCGCGCCGTGCTGGGGCTGCATAACAAGCCGGATCTGCCGGTGGGAACGATCGGCATCAAGGGCGGACCGCTCATGGCCGCGGCTGACGGGTTCGTCATCGAGGTTCAGGGCAAAGGCTCGCATGCCGCCGTACCCGATGCGGGCAATGACCCGATCGTGACCGCCGCTCACATCGTGACCGCGCTGCAGTCGATCGTGAGCCGGAACGTGAGCTCGCTGGATAGCGCCGTCATCAGCGTAACGAAGCTGAACAGCGGCACGATCTGGAACGTCATTCCGGAGAAGGCGGTGCTTGAAGGCACGATCCGCACTTTCGATGAAGGCGTGCGCAGATCGGTCATCAAGCGGTTCAATCAAGTGGTCGATGGCGTGGCCGCTGCTTACGATACAACGGCATCGGTGCGATGGATCGAAGGACCGCCCCCGGTCAGCAACGACGATACGTTGGCGCGTCTTGCCTGGGAAGAGGCGGAACGGCTGGGTCTTCTGCCGGTCGTTCCGACGCCATCCCCGGCGGGCGAAGACTTCTCGGTCTATCAGCAGCTTGTGCCCGGGCTGTTCGTGTTCTTCGGTACGGACGGACCGCAGGAATGGCATCATCCGGCGTTCGATCTCGATGAGCGGGCCTTGCCGATTGCGGCGGACTTCTTCGCCGCCTCCGCGGTTCGCGCGCTGAAGCATTACGCGGAATTAGGCGGGGAAGCGGATGCCTGAATGAGCGAGACGAGCAAGCGGAAAGCGTACGACGTCATTATCGTCGGAGCCGGGTCGATGGGCATGAGCGCGGGTTATTATCTGGCCCGGTCAGGCGTACGGACGCTGCTGATCGACGCGTTCGACCCTCCCCACGGCGAAGGCAGCCATCATGGCGAGCCTCGCCTGATCCGGCATGCGTACAGCGGAGGCGCAGCCTATATCGAACTTGCGCTGCGCGCCCAACGATTGTGGGAAGAAGCGGAAGCGAGCAGCGGCCTTAGGCTGTTCGAACGGTCCGGCGTGCTGAATATGGCGGACCCGAAGGTGTATTCGCTGCATGGCCGGCTGTCCGACGCGGTACGCCAAGGCGTTCAGGCCGAATGGTTGAACGCAGCCGAAATCCGGCACCGCTGGCCGGGGATCGAGCTTCCGGAGCGGTTCGAAGGCTTGTATGAGCCGGATGCCGGCTATCTCCATAGCGAGAGCTGCGTGACCGCCTATCGCAATCTTGCGCTGGCGCATGGCGCCGAGCTTATCGTGAATACGCCGGTTACGGGAATAACCGCGCGGGAAGGCAGCGTGACCGTGCATACGGCTAGCGGAGACTATGCCGCGGGCGCAGCCATACTGAGCGCAGGGGCCTGGTTCCGTACGCTTGCGCCGTTCATCGAACTTCCGATTCAAGCGGTCCGGAAGGTCGTCGGCTGGTTCGAGACGCAAGGCGGCGGCTTCGATGCCGGGCGGTTCCCGGGCTTCACGCTTGGCACGGAGCATGGCGGGTTCTACGGCTTCCCGAGCATTCAAGGCGCGGGACTGAAGATCGGCCGCCACGATCAAGGCATACCTTGGCATCCCGGCGAGACGCCGGACGCTTTTGGCACCTATCCGGAGGATGAAGGGGATCTCCGGTCGGCGCTTGCGGCCGTCATGCCGCAGGCGGCGGGCAGACTTCTTCGCAGCGCGGTCTGCAAGTACGAGCTGACGCCAGACGAGCATTTTATTATCGATCGTCATCCGGAACACCGGCATGTGTGGATCGCGGGCGGCTTTTCCGGACACGGGTTCAAATTTTCCAGCGTCATCGGCGAACAGCTCGCTTTGCTTGCCCAGCATCTTGCGCCTACTGCGGATTTAAGGCAATTCGCGTTGTCGCGATTTAATCCGGCGCCATCATCGCCGGCCAAACCATGAACAGTCGGAGGGAATCGTATGAGTGGAATCGATATTCAATCGTATTTGGACTCGCATCTTCTGTTGACCCGCGCGATCGCGGGGCTTGGCGAAGAACAGCTGAAGTGGAAGGAAACGCCTGCCAAGTGGAACGTGACCGAGGTTCTGGCCCATCTGGCCGACCATAACATCGTCGTCTCGTTCCGGATCCGGGATATTCTGGCGGATACGAAGGCGCAGCTGCCCGCGTTCAATCAGGACCGCTGGGTGGAAGGCCAACGCGCGAACGATAGCAATGCGACGGACATCCTGGACGCATACTGGGCGTTGCTGACGTATAACGCCCAGCTGTTCGGACGGCTGAGCGAGCCGGATTTGGAGAAGGGCGGCATTAACTTCAAAGGCGAATTCGTCAAGGTGCGCGATATCATCGGCGGCTTCACGAAGCATGTGCAGACTCACCTGGCCCAGATCGAACGGATTAAGAACGCTTACGCCAACCGGGAAGCAAACGTCTCGGCGGAATCAGTCGTACAAGGGGGAATCGAATAATGGCAAGCCGCAAACAGTTGAAGCTTGGCGCGATGCTGCATGGCGTCGGCAGCAGCACTTCGTTATGGAGGCATCCGGAAATTCCGTCCGATGCGAGCGTGAATTTCGAGGTTTACAAGCGTTGGGTCGAGAAAGCGGAGGCCGGCAAGTTCGATCTGGCTTTCGTCGCCGACGGTCTCTATATCAATGAGAAGTCGATTCCGCATTTCTTGAACCGCTTCGAGCCGATCACGATCCTTAGCGCCCTGGCCGGCGTCAGCAAGCATATCGGCCTAGTCGGCACGTTGTCGACGTCGTACAGCGAGCCGTTCACCGTTGCCCGGCAGTTCGGGTCGCTCGATCACATCAGCGGCGGCCGCGCAGGCTGGAACATCGTAACGTCGCCGCTTGAGGGCTCCGCGCTCAATTTCGGCAAGCAAGAGCATCCGGACCACGATAAGCGCTACCGCATCGCGACGGAATATCTTGAGGTTACGCGCGGCTTGTGGGATTCCTGGGAAGACGACGCGTTCGTGCGCGACAAAGCTTCCGGCGTCTTCTTCGATCCTGCCAAGCTGCATACGCTGAACCACAAAGGCGAGTTCTTCTCCGTCCAAGGTCCGCTTAATATCGCGCGCTCCAAGCAAGGGCATCCGGTTATTTTCCAAGCGGGAGCATCCGAGGTCGGCAAGGACTACGCGGCTCGGGAAGCGGATGCCGTCTTCACGGGGCATGAGACGGTCGAAGACGCGATCGCGTTCTATCAGGACGTGAAGAAGCGGGCGGCCGCGTTCGGACGCAATCCGGATCACGTCAAGATTTTCCCTGGCATCGCGCCGGTGGTCGGCAGTACGGAAGAAGAGGCGGAACGCAAGTACCAAGAGGTCGTCGACTTGGTCTCGGCCGAGAATGCGCTGCTGTATCTGGGCAGGTTCTTCGAGCACCACGACTTCTCGCAATACGATCTGGATGCGCCGTTCCCTGAGCTGGGCGACCTTGGCCGCAACAGCTTCCAGAGCGGCACGGACAAGATTAAGGCCGATGCCAAAGCGAAAGGCTTGACGCTGCGCCAAGTGGCGTTATCCGTCGCAACGCCGCGTCCGACCTTCATCGGTACGGCAGAGCAGGTCGCGGACAAAGTGCAGGAATGGTTCGAGCGAGGCGCGGCTGACGGCTTCATGATCGGCAGCTCGGTACCGCGCGGCTTGGAAGATTTCATCGACCACGTCGTGCCGATTCTCCAAGCCCGCGGATTGTTCCGCACCGAATACGAAAGCGATACGCTGCGCGGCAATCTCGGGGTGCCGATTCCCGAGAATCGGTATGCCAAGTCCGCGCAAGAAGCGTAAGCGGGCATGGGAACGCATGAGCTGGCGGCTGTTCCCGGCGAGGAAGAGGTTCGCGATGCGCTAGCCGCGATGCTGTCGTACGCAGGCACGCTGCATGACGAGCTGGTCGCGCTGCGCAGGGATCTGCATCGGCATCCTGAGCTGCTGTACGAGACCGACCGCACCGCCGCTATCGTTGCGGGGCTGCTGACGGAATGGGGGCTCGACGTGAATACGCACGTCGGGCCGCATTTCGGTAAAGGCGTCGTGGCTACGCTTCGCGGAGCCCGTTCGGGCAACCGGACGATCTTGCTGCGCGCCGATATGGACGCGCTTCCGATCACGGAACGTATTGACGAGGACTACGTTTCGACGGTTGAAGGCGTCATGCACGCCTGCGGCCACGACGCGCATACCGCAATGCTGCTCGGGGCGGCGAAGACGCTGGCTGCGCACCGGGACCAGCTGCCTTACGAAATCCGTTTCGTCTTCCAGCCAGCGGAGGAAGGGGCATTGCCAAGCCCGCTCGACGGCCGGCTGCTGTCAGGCGGCCGCGATCTGATCGATGGGGGCGTGCTCGATGGCGTCGACCGGTGTTACGCGCTGCATGTCTGGCCCGAACTGGAAGCGGGGACGGCCGGCATTCATTCGCATTACGCGATGGCGGCTTCGTCGCATTTTCACGTCACCTTGACAGGGAAGAACGGGCATCATGGGACGCCGCATCTAGCGGTGGACGCCATCCAGATGACGGCAAGCTATATCGCGGCCGTGAACGGGATGATGACGCATGGGATCGATCCGAGGGAATCGGCCGTGCTTGCGTTCGGGACCGTGCAAGCGGGAACGGTCATTAATGCGATCGCGGAACAGAGCCGGCTGACCGGAACGTTCCGCGCCTTCACCAAATCGACCGTCGCCGCGATAACCGCAGGTCTTGCGAGGCACGCCGAAGCCGTCGCGCTGTCCCATGGCGGCTCCTACAGCATTGCGCTGCGGGAAGGCATTGCCGTCGTGAATGATACGGCGGCGGTTCAAGACGTCATCCGTGCGGGTGCTTCCATTCTGGGACCGGATCACATGCTGAGGTTGGAGACGCCAAGTCTAGCGGGCGAAGACTTCGGCTGGTATCTGGATCAAGTGCCCGGCGCGTTCATCCTGCTCGGCTGCGGCAACGCGGAGCTGGGGATCACGTCCGGCTTGCACCAACCGACGTTTAATCTGGATGAGCAAGTTCTTGTTCATGGCACGCGCCTGCTCGTGCAGCTGGCCGTTGATTCATCGATAGCTTAGTCTCAAGATATAGGCACCGATTGCAGGAGAACAGACCTGATAATCGGTGTTTTTTGTGGTTTGAAATTTTTGTGGTTTGAAAATTATGCACACCACGGAAGAGATCTATGGATAAAAGTAAAGCGTGTCCGCATGAGGATTGGGATGCCCCCCGGTGGGGAGCACACCAATTCTATTGCGGACTTCAGCGAGGAATAGCTGGAAGCATGCATTAAGGCTGCAAATACAGGTCTGCTCCATAAAGCAAACCGTGGCGAACGAAGCTCGAATAAGAAGCTTTGTCCCAGCGAATTGGTTTGCAAGTCACTCGCAAACCATTCCGCTGGGACAAAAGCGGGCCAACGTCGAAAGGACACATCGAAGACGGCCGCGTCACGAGCCACGCCAATTCCGGGTGTCAAGAGGGCCGAGGCTACAAGTTTTCCAACGGAAAACTCGCTTCGGAAGCATAAGCTTGCATCCCCTCCGTTGGAGGGGTGGGGGAGGCGAAAAAGGCATCGATAGAACCTGACTAACTGCCTATAGAAGACATTAATAGGTCATTGTGCGGCTGGATGCCGAGGTGATACATTGTTACCAAGCTTAATTCCTATTAAACAGGTAGGATAAATAAACAACAAATAATCGAGTTGAGGTGGAGAGAATATGGGGAACATTCGTCAGCTTAAATTAGGAACGGTCATCCATGGCGTGGGAGGCAGCACATCGGGCTGGAGACACCCGGATATGCCATCGGACGCAAGCGTCAATCTGGAATTCTATAAGCAGCAGGCCCAGAAAGCGGAGGAAGGCAAGTTCGACTTCGTATTCATCGCTGACGGCCTCTTCATAAATGAGAAATCGATTCCGCACTTCCTGAATCGTTTCGAACCGATTACGATCCTGTCGGCGCTCGGCGCCGTGACGAAGCGGATCGGACTCGTCGGCACATTATCCACCTCCTATAGCGAACCGTTCACCGTGGCGCGCCAATTCGCCTCGATCGATCATATTAGCGGCGGCCGCGCAGGCTGGAATGTGGTCACCTCGCCGCTGGAGGGCAGCGCCCTCAACTTCGGCGGCAAAGCGCATCCGTCGCATCCGGACCGTTACCGCATCGCGGAAGAATACTTGGAAGTGGCCAAAGGGTTGTGGGATTCATGGGAGGACGACGCGTTCGTGTGCGATAAGGAGAGCGGCGTGTTCTTCGACCCGCTGAAGCTGCACAGGCTCGATCATAAAGGCGAGTTCTTCTCGGTTCAAGGACCGCTCAATATTGCCCGTTCGAAGCAAGGGCAGCCGGTCGTCTTCCAAGCCGGTTCATCGGACAGCGGACGCTCGCTAGCGGCGAAGACGGCAGACGCGGTGTTCACGGGGCCGGAATCGATCGAAGAAGCGAAGGAGTTCTACAAGGACGTCAAGCAGCGCATCGCGCAGAACGGCCGCAATCCGGAGCATACGCTGATCTTCCCGGGAATCGGTACGATTATCGGCCGCACGCAGGAGGAAGCGGAGGCGAAGTATCAGGAGATCGCCAGCCTCGTCACGATCGACAAAGCGCTGGATCACTTGGGCCGTTTCTTCGAGCATCACGATTTCTCGCAATATCCGCTAGACGAGGCGTTCCCGGACCTGGGCGACTTCGGATCGAACAGCTTCCGCAGCACGACGGACCGGATCAAACACAGAGCCAAGGAGCACAATCTTACGCTGCGTCAGGTTGCCCTGCAAGCGGCGACGCCGCGCTCGGTCTTCATCGGGACGCCGGAGCGGATCGCGGATCTGCTGCAGCAATGGTTCGAGGAAGAGGCAGCCGACGGTTTCATCGTAGGGGCGGCTTATCCGGGGGCATTGGATGAATTCGTGGACAGCGTCGTACCGATCTTGCAGGCGCGCGGTCTGTACCGGGACGATTACGAGGCTGACACGCTGCGCGGCAATCTCGGCATTCCGGTTCCCGAGAACCGTTACTCGGCTCGCAAGTCTGCCAGCGCTGGCGTGAACTAGTAGAAGAGGAGGCTCGTCCATGAAGAATCGATATTCTTTCCGGCGAACAGCGACCGTGCTGATCGCCCTCGCGCTTGCACTATCGGCATGCGCGACGAATAACACAGCCAATAACACATCTAATAACGCAGCTGCTAACACTGGCTCCGGCGCTGCTGCAGCGGGGGATACGAAGGAAACTGCCGCTGACGATACAGCGGCTGCGCAAGGCGGCGAACTCAGCTATGCGCTGGCAACCTCGCCGGATTCGCTTGATCCCCATCGCAGCGGCTTGGCCGTAGCCGTTCGCGTCATCCGCACGATCTACGACTCGCTCGTCGTACAGCTGCCGGACAATTCAATCAAGCCGTGGCTTGCGACATCCTGGACCGTATCCGAAGACGGCAAGAGCTACACGTTCAAGCTGCGCGAGGACGTGAAGTTCCACGACGGCACGCCGTTCAACGCGGAGGCGGTCAAGTATAACTTCGACCGGATCCTGGATTCGGCTACGAAAGCAGCTAACGCCGCGGCGCTGCTCGCGCCTTACCAATCGTCCGAAGTCATCGACGAATACACGGTCAAGTTGAACTTGGCTACGCCGTCGCGCGCTTTCCTCGGCAATCTCAGCCAAGCGCTGCTCGGCATCGTGTCGCCGACAGCAGCCAAGAAGGACGGCGACCAATTCGGCCAGCATCCGGTCGGAACCGGGCCTTATAAGTTCGTGAGCTGGCAAGAGAACGCCGAGATTAAAGTCGCCCGCAACGAGAGCTATGCATGGGCGCCGGAGATCGTGAAGAACACGGGCGCTCCGTACTTGGACGGCATCGCGTTCAAGATCGTGCCGGAAGAGGCGACGCGGATCGGCAGCGTGCAGAGCGGCCAAGTGCTGGCAGGGGAGACCGTGCCGCCGCAGAATATCGTCGCCCTCAAGAGCGACCCGAACTTCCAGCTGCTCTCGGCTAACACGGTCGGATTGCCATACACGCTCTTCTTCAATCTCGAGCGCGCGCCGTGGAACGACGCCAAAGCCCGCCAGGCGGTCAAATACGCCGTCGATGTGGATGCGATCGTGAAGACGTTATACCTGGGCACCTATGACCGCGCATGGTCGCCGCTTACGCCCGGCACATTCGGTTACGACGCAACGCTTGAGAACAGCGTGAAACCCGATATCGAGAAGGCGAATGCGCTGCTCGACGAGCTGGGCTGGACCAAGGGCGCGGACGGCATTCGCGAGAAGGACGGCAAGAAGCTGACCTTGCAATACGTCGACGCGACGCCGAACCGCGAGAAGCGCAACGATATCGCGGTGATCATCCAGCAGCAGCTAAAGGCCATCGGAATCGCGGTCAACGTCGAGATTACGAAAGATGTGCGTACGGTCGTCTTCACGAATGGCGCGTACGATCTCTACGGCAACAGCCAGGTGAACTCGGACCCGAACGCGCTCTACGCGTTCTACCATACGTACGATCCGAAGGGAAGAGCGTCCCTGTCCCGCTTGTCGGATCCGGCCATCGATAAGCTGCTCGAGCAAGGATTGGTCGAACCAGATGATACGAAGCGGGCGGAGATCTACAAGGAAATCCAGCATTACATCGTCGATCAGGCGATCGTGCTTCCGATCTACGTCTTCCCCTATACGGTAGCGGCAGCCAAATCGGTGGAAGGAATCGTGTTCGATTCGCTCGGCTATCCGCTGTTCAACGATGCGACGGTTAAACCTTAAATCGACTAGGAGAGAGGAGGATTAGGGCATGGCAC
This sequence comes from Paenibacillus phyllosphaerae, assembly GCF_014192105.1. Taxonomy (GTDB): domain Bacteria; phylum Bacillota; class Bacilli; order Paenibacillales; family Paenibacillaceae; genus Paenibacillus_Z; species Paenibacillus_Z phyllosphaerae. The sequence goes on from NZ_JACHXK010000012.1 coordinate 157,525, forward strand.
GGTTATTGGCAGGTCGCGTTCTCTCTTCCGCCTTGGTCATTCTCGGTTCATTGGTGTTGGTCTTCGCGATCCTCTACGTGCTGCCGGGCGATCCGACGGACACGATTCTCGATCCGGCGGTGGCAACGCCCGAGATGGTGGCTAACTTAAGGGCGCAGCTGGGCGTGGATCAGCCCTTCCACATTCAATTCATCCGTTATTTCGAGAAGATGATCCAGGGGGATTTCGGCCAATCGTTAGTCACTTCTGAGCCCGTCCTGGATAAAATCGTGGAGCACTTCCCCGCAACGATCGCGCTAACCGTTGCCAGCTCGCTCGTATCCGTCACCGTCGGCCTCGTCCTCGGCGTGCTGTCGGCCGTCCATCGCAATCGGCTGATCGACATCGTCGCCCGCATCATTGGCTTGTTCGGCATCTCCATGCCGACGTTCTGGTCCGGCATCCTGCTGATCGTCTTGTTCAGCCTTCAGCTCGGCTGGTTCCCCGCGATGGGCTCGAATGGCTGGCGCACCCTCGTACTGCCCGCGATCACGCTCGGCATTGTCGGCGCGGGCTTCATCGTCCGCATGGTTCGTTCGAGCATGCTCGACATCATCGACGAGCAATTCATCGTTACGCTGCGGTCCAAGGGACTGACCGAACGCGCGATCATGTATCGTCATGCGCTGCGCAACGCGCTTATACCGGCGGTGACGATGATCGGCATGATCGTAGGCGAAATGCTGGCCGGCACCGTCGTCATCGAGACGGTGTTCTCCCGGCAAGGCATCGGCCGGATCATTTCCGACGCGCTGATGGCGAAGGACCTGCCCGTCGTGCAGGGCGTAATTTTCTTCTCGGCCATCGTCTACGTCGCCGTCAATTTGCTCGTCGATCTGTCCTACTCGGTCATTGATCCGAGAGTCAGACGCTCTACATGAGAAGGGAGTTGAATCGTCATGCGGGAAGCGATCACCGCAAAAGCGGTTTGGCGTGAGCGCGGCCGGCGGCAGCTGGCTTCGCTTCGCTTCCGGCGCATAGCGGCAGCCGACGCGCTGCTCGTCCTCGCCGGCGCGGTCGTGCTCCTCATTATCGCCTGCGCGATCGTGCCAGGGTGGATCGCGCCTTATGCCCCGACAGAGATGCTCACGGATAACATCTTGAAGCCGCCGAGCACGGATCACTTATTCGGCACGGATTATTTCGGCCGGGATATCTTCAGCGTCGTCGTGCACGGCAGCCGGGATTCGCTGTTCATCGGCTTCGCCTCGGTGCTGATCGGTGGGCTGGCCGGCGGAATCATCGGCGCGGTATCCGGCTACGTCGGGGGGATTGCGGATACGATCCTCATGCGGTGCAACGACATCTTGATGACGATTCCCGGCATCTTGCTCGCGCTTGCCATCGCCGGCGCGCTCGGTCCGGGCATGTTCAACATCGTGCTCGCGGTCGCCGTCGCCTCGATCCCCGGCTATGCCCGCGTCATGCGCGCGCAGATCATCAGCATTAAGAGCCGGACCTTCATCGCGGCTTCGTCTTCCATGGGCGCGTCGCCGATGCATATTTTCTGGCGGCACGTCCTGCCCAATGCATTGTCGCCGTTGCTCGTTATGGCGACGATCGGAATCGGGACATCGATCCTGACCGGATCGGGGCTAAGCTTCCTTGGACTGGGGCTTCTGCGCGAAGTGCCTGATTGGGGAACGCTCTTGTCGCAGGGCCGGGGCTATCTGACGGTTGCCTGGTGGATGTGCACCTTCCCGGGCCTAGCGATTACGCTGTTCGTCCTTGCCGTCAATATCATCGGGGACCGGCTGCGGGACGATATGGATCCGAAGAAACGCCGCGTGCGCGGATAACAGAAGGGGGAACGACAATGAATCCGTTGCTCGACATACGCCGGCTATCGGTTGAATTCCAGACGAAGCACGGCAGCTTACAGACGATTGCCGACGTGACCTTCGATATCCAGCCAGGCGAGACGGTCTGCCTGGTCGGCGAATCCGGCAGCGGCAAGACCGTCACTTCCAAAGCGATCCTAAGGCTGATCGATCATGAACGGGGGAGAATCTCGGGCGGCGCCATCGAGCTGGCTGGCCGGGATCTGGCGAAGCTTCCCGAATCGGAGCTGCGCGGTATCCGAGGCAAGAAAGCGGCGATGGTCTTCCAGGAGCCGATGGCCGCGTTCGATCCCGTCTTCACGATCGGCCAGCAAATCGTCGAGACGCTGCGCCGCCATGAGCGGATCTCGCAGCGTGACGCATGGCGCCGAGGCATCGAGCTGCTGGAGCGGGTCGGCATACCTGAGCCCGCCATTCGCATGAAGCAATATCCCGGCGAGTTGTCCGGGGGCATGCTGCAGCGGGCGATGATCGCCATGGCGCTCTCCTGCAGGCCGGAGCTGCTCATCGCCGATGAGCCGACGACCGCGCTTGACGTAACGATTCAAGCGCAAATACTGCAGCTGCTGCAGGAGTTGCAGGATGAATACAAGATGGCGATCCTGCTCATTACCCACGATCTCGGCATAGCCGCAGAGGTTGCTGACCGCGTCGTCGTCATGTACGCAGGGCGGATCGTCGAGCAAGGACCGACCGCGGAGCTGTTCGAGCAGCCCCAGCATCCTTACACGAAGGGCTTATTGAAGTCGATCGCGCCGCTGACCAGCGTTCGCGGTTCCCGGCTCTACTCGATTCCCGGCTCGATCCCTTCGCTTGCGGCGCTGCCTAGCGGATGCGTGTTCCATCCGCGCTGCCCGCAGGCTACGGAGCGGTGCCGTTCCGAAGCGCCGGCGCTTACGCGCAGCGCGGATAGGGAAGTCGCCTGCTGGCATGCGGAGCAATCCGCATCCGCACACTTCCCCGCAATCGCGGATCTGCATGTGGACGAACCGGCTCCCGAGCCGGCGGAACGGTCGGAGGAGCGGAGCAATATCGCTTTATTCGAAGCGGAACATGTACATAAATACTATCCGGTTGCCAAACAAGGGCTTCTCGGGCCGCGAACGTTCATACGCGCGGTCGACGATGTCTCGTTCACGATCCGCCGCCATGAAACGTTCGGTCTCGTCGGCGAATCGGGCAGCGGCAAATCGACCCTCGGCCGGGTGCTGCTCCAACTGGAACAAGCGACCTCCGGCCGCATCCGCTTCCAAGGTCAGACGCTGACCGAAGTGGAGGGGGCGGCCTTACGCAGGCTGAGGCGGGAAATGCAGGTCATCTTCCAGGATCCGTACAGTTCGCTTAATCCGAGATGGACCGCGGGCGACAGCATTGCCGAACCGCTTAGAATCCATAGCGGCATCACGGCGAATGAACGGGAGGAACGGGCGGCGGAGCTGCTTAGGCTGGTGGGGCTCGACCCGGCGCACCTGGGCAAATACCCGCACGAGTTCTCAGGCGGACAGCGCCAGCGGATCGGCATTGCCCGGGCAATCGCGCTTGAGCCGTCGTTCATTCTCGCGGATGAAGCCGTATCGGCGCTTGATGTATCCGTGCAGGCGCAGGTCGTGAATCTGCTGCAGGATCTGCAAGAGAAGCTTGGGCTTACGTATCTCTTCATCGCGCATGGCCTTCAGGTCGTGCGGCATATCTCGGACCGGATTGGCGTCATGTACTTAGGCAAGCTGGTCGAGGTTGCGCCGAGCGACGAGCTGTTCCGGCATCCCGCGCACCCCTATACGAGACTGCTGATCGATTCGATTCCAAGACAGCAGTCCGGCGGCCGGGCGACTGCCGGCATCAAGGGCGAGATTCCTTCGCCGGCCAACCCGCCGAGCGGCTGCCGGTTCCATACCCGCTGCCCGCTGGCAACGGCCAAATGCAAGGAAGAGCAGCCTGAGCTTCGGCAGCTTGGCGCCGACCATCTTGCGGCATGCCATTATCCGCTTTGATTCCATAAACCCCACGAGGAGGTGCTGGCTTGACGGTTCATCCGAGCGATGCAAGAGAAGCGGCGAGTGATGGTCATACAACCAATCGCTCGCCTGCTTCGTTCTGGCCGGTGCTCGTTACGATTTTCCTAGGCTCATTCGCGGGCATGTATCATGTCGTGTCCCTTAACGTTTCGCTCCCTGGATTCATAGGCATCTTCGATACCGAGCTAAGGGTCGTGCAGTGGATGCTGACCGGATTTACGCTGGCCAGCGGCATTATCGTGCCGGTTACCGGTTATGCGATGAAGCGATTCGGTTCCAAGCGCTTGTTCCTGCTTGCCATCGGGGGGATTACGGTCAGTTCGCTGCTATGCGCGATTTCGTGGAACGTGGAGAGCCTGATCGCCTTTCGCGTCGTGCAGGGGGCGTTCTGCGGCCTGATTCAACCGGTCTCGCTCGCGCTTATCTATCGCGTGATTCCGGAAGACAAGCAGCCTTTGGCGGTTAGCGTATGGTCCTTCTCGACCGTTCTTGGCACCGCTATCGGTCCGACGCTCAGCGGATGGCTGCAGAGCTTCGACTGGCCGCTTATCTTCCTTGTCACCGTTCCCGTAGGAATCGGCGCATGGGTGGCTGCAGCAATCGTTCTGCCGCAAGATCAGGCGAACCGCGGTGCCAAGCTGGACTTGGTCGGGCTTGTCCTTGCGACAGGGGGAAGTCTCTCGCTGCTGCTGTTGTTCGGGAATATGACGAGTTGGGGCTGGAAGAGCGGACTTACATGGAGCATGCTGATCATCGGGGCAGGCGGCATGGCGGCATTCGTCTGGCAAGCGGGGAGGAGCCGGCATCCGCTGCTGGAGCTTAAGCTGCTGCGCAATCCGCGATTCGCGTTAAGTTTGGCGGCGTCGATGATCCTCTCTTTCGGATTGTACGCGGTCGTTTATTTCATGCCGCTGTTCCTGGTCGAGCTCAAAGGAATGACGCCGTTCCGGGTCGGGCTCTTGTTCTTGCCCGCGGCCGCCTGCTTGACGGGGGCAACCTTCTTTTCCGGCAGAGCCTACGCAAAGCTGGGTCCGGTGAAGCTCATCATAGCCGGCAGCGTTATTTTATTCGTATCCACCTACTATTTCAGCCATTTGGCGGCAGGCACCAGTCTAGGCGTGATCATGGTTTGGCTGGCCATCCGCAATATCGGGACCGGTCTTGCGATGACGCCCGCGACCAATGCGAGCATGTCGGCCGTTCCGCAGGAGCTGCTCGGCCACGCTTCCGCGCTATTGAACTGGCTGCGGCAAGTCTTCAGCGCATTGTCGCTCGGGATCTGCACGTCCATGTTCTACGCTCGACTGTCGGCGCATCAGCAAGCAATGGCCGATGAGGGCAGCGTTCCGGCATCGGAGCGGTATCAGTTGGCTTACATGATGAGCATTCATGACGTGTTCTTCGTCGCGAGCGTGGTCGTAGCCGCGGTCATTCCGATCGCGCTCCTGATCCGAAATCCGGTCAAAGCGGAGGCTGTCCCGGTTCATCTGCCCAAAGGAGGCGAAAGCGCATGAAATTCATCTGGTTCAGCTTAGGTCTAAACCTGCGGAATGTCGTCACAGGCGAGCAGTTGACGACCAGCGAGAAGTTCGAGAACATTATCCGGCAAGCCGAACTCGCCGAGAAGCTCGGTTTCGAAGGATACGGCATCGGCGAGCGGCACGGCGAGCCGTTCTTATCCTCGTCGCCGCCGCTCATTCTGACGGCGATCGCCGGCCGGACGTCCCGGATCCGGCTGCTCACTGCGGTTACCGTCTTAAGCGTGCTTGACCCCGTGCGCGTCGCCGAGGATTATGCGACGCTGGATCATCTGTCCGGCGGCAGATTGGAGCTCATCATCGGCAAAGGCAACGACCCGCGGCATTATCCTTTATTCGGGATTACCGAAGAGGAGCAGTGGGATTCGATGGCGGAGCGCTATGAATTGCTGCGCCGGTTGTGGCGGGAGGAGAACGTAACGTGGGAAGGCCGATACCGGCCGGCGCTCGCGAACGTGACGACGCAGCCGAGACCATTGCAACAGCCGATTCCGATCTGGCACGGCAGCGCATCGAGCACAAGGTCGACGGAGCTGGCGGCCCAATACGGCGAGCCGATCTTCTCTTCGAACTCGTTCCATCACCTGGCCAAATATAAGGATCTGATCGAGCATTACCGCGAGCGGCTCGCTTATTACGGACATGATCCGAGGAAGGCGGTCGTAGGCGCTGGGGCCGGCAGCCTGTATCTGGCCAGGACGACCGAAGAGGCGATCCGGCGTTATCGTCCTTATTATGAAGCGTTCCAGGCAACGGCTGCGGCCAAGCATAACCAGTCCCCGTTCTCTTCGCTCGAGGATGCGATCGAGAATGGCCCCAGCCTCGTCGGCAGCGCGGAACAGGTCATCGAGAAAATATTGAAATACCAAGACGCGTTCGGCCATCAAGTCTTGGCGCTTAGCGTGGATGGGCTTACGGAGGCGGAGCAGCGGGAGCAGATGGAACGGTTCGCTGCGGATATCGCCCCGGTATTGCGCAGAGAAGTAGGCAGCGAGGTGTGGAATCAGCAGGAGCGAGCGGCAGACGTTACCATCTCTTGAACGGCGATACCCGGTCCGGAATGAAAAATCCCTGTAAGACGCAGTGCCGTGAGGCGCCGCTTCTCGCAGGGATTTTTTAGAAATATAAGCGTTTATATGTTTCACATCTATAAATAAGCTTCTATTTCTCCGGAATGAAACGCGCTTGCGCCATTAAAGACGCCCTCAGCCGTTTCACCTTGCCTATCCTATTAAGTCGTCCGAATGAGCAAGTAGACGAAATAAATGCCGCCGAGAATCGAGACGACGAGTCCGACGGGAATCTCCATCGGGGACATGACGACGCGTCCGAGCGTATCCGCGGTCAGCAGCAGCAGGCCACCGATTGCAGCCGTCGCCGGCAATACTCTGGCGTGACGCGCGCCGACCAGCTTCCGGGCGATATGCGGAGCGATGAGTCCCAGGAATGTAATGCCCCCGCCGACGGATACGCAAACGCCGGCCAAGGCGACGGAGATCAGGAGCATCAGCCGACGCTCGCGCTCGACGTGAAGGCCGACGCCCGTAGAGATGGGATCGTTGAACTGCAGCAGATCAAGCATGCGCGACTTGTACCAGGCAAGCGGGATGAGCACGCACAACCATGGCAGTACGGCGCCCACGAACGTCCAGTTGGTGCCCCAGATCGTCCCCGACAGCCAGACGATCGCTTTCATGAAGTCGACCGGCTCCATCTTCATCTGGAAGACGATCAGCCCCGCGCCGAACGCCGAGTTGATGCCGATGCCGACCAGCAGCAGCCGGACCGGCGTAATCTTCCCCTTCTTCAGCGAGATCGCATAGATGAGGAACGCGGCCAGGAAGGCGCCGAGCAGTGCAATGGCCGGCATCAGGAAAACGGAAGCCCATTTGTTCAGGAAGGTCGTTGCTTGGAAGAAAAACATATACAGCACGACCGCGAATCCGGCCCCCGAGTTAATGCCGAGAATGCCCGGATCCGCCAGCGGATTCTGCGAAATGCCTTGCAGCATTGCGCCGGAGACGGCAATGCCCATGCCGACGAGCACGGCGAGCACGATCCGCGGCAGCCGGAATTGGAAGAGCGTGAGCTCGTCCTCCGGCGTGCCGCCTCCGAACAACGTATCGATGACGGTGCCGAGCGGAATTCGGATCTGTCCGGCGTTAATGCTGACGGCCATCATGACAAGCGTGAGCAGCAGCGTGAGCAGCAGAACCATGCGGAATTTGCGGTCTGAATGGATCGTACGATTGCGCATGATTAGCTTCTCCCTTCTTTGCGTGCCAGATAGAGGAAGAATGGCACGCCTACGATCGCCGTTACCGCGCCGAGCGGCGTCTCGAACGGCGGATTGACAATCCGTCCGAGCATATCGGCTCCGAGGAGCAGCAGCCCGCCGAGCACGGCGGAATAGGGCAGGATCCAGCGGTAATCGGTGCCGACTAGCATGCGCGTAATGTGCGGAATGACGAGGCCGACGAACCCGATCATGCCGGCCATCGATACCGCGGCGCCGGTCAACAGCAGCACGACCAGCATGCCCGCCAGCTTCACCAGATTGGTGCGCAGGCCGAGGTTCTTGGCGATGTCCTCGCCAAGGCTAAGGATCGAGATCGACCGTGACAGCAAAAGAGCTAGCACCAGGCCGGCAAGGATGAACGGCAGCGTAAAGTAGAGATGCTGCGGCTGCACGCTGGATACGCCGCCCGCGAACCAGTAGCTCAAGTTCTTCGACACGTTGAAGCGCAGCGCAATGACGGTCGAGAGCGAGCTGAGCAAGGAGGCGATCGCCGACCCGGCCAAAGCGAGCTTCACCGTGGTCATGCCGCCTTTGGCAAGCGCGGCTGTCCCGAAGACGAGCGCGGCTCCGACGCCGGCGCCGGCAAACGAATAGCCCATCATGCCGAAGTAGGAGATGCCCGGTACAACGGCCAGCGCGATGGCGATCAAGAACGAGGAACCGGCCGTTACGCCTAATGTGGAGGGCGATGCGAGCGGGTTATTCGTCATCCCTTGCATGATTGCGCCGGATACGGCTAAGGCCGCGCCGACGGCAGCCGCCGCGATCGCGCGGGGAAGCCGGAGCTCCCGGACGATGACTTGCGCTGGATTGTCCGTGTCGTAACTGAACAAGGCGTTAAGGATATCTTGAACGCGCAGATTCGAAGCGCCGAGATGGATGGAAGCGATCATTAGCAGGAATAATAATCCAAGGCAAACGAGCAAGAGGCCCGAATTCATTAGCCTTCTTCTTAAAGTAGGCTTGTTGTCAGTGTCCGTCTGTGAAATGGCAGTCATGGTATCGGTCCTTTGAATTTTTAATGAACGTGGTTGACAAAATTAGCGCAAACCACTTTAATGGTAATGAGAATCATTTTCAAAAGCAGAACGGAAATAATTTTAACATAATTGTAGGGGGATTTAAATTGTTTAATACTTTCACCACGAAAAAGCTGCTGCAAGTCATAGCCATCGGGGCTTTCGCATTCACGCTGACTGCATGCGGCAACAACGCGAACGAAACCGGTAACGCAGCGAATAACCAAGCTACGGAGCAAACGGCGAATAACGCGGCGAATGCGACCAATGCGGCGAACACGACCGATTTGGCTTCGACTGAAGCATCCGATACGCGCACGTTGACAGACGCAATGGGCCATGAGGTTGTCGTTCCGGCGAACCCGCAGCGCGTCATTGCCAGCTACCTGGAGGACAACCTGGTCGCGCTCGGCATCAAGCCGGTCGCGCAATGGAGCGTTAAAGACGGCAAGAGCATCCAAGGGTACCTGCAAGGCGAACTGAACGGCATTCCGACGATCGGCTATGATCTTCCGTTCGAGGCGGTTCAGAGCTTCAAGCCGGACCTGATCATCATGGACTCGGCATCCATGGTCGAAGGCGGCAAATATGAGCAGTACAACCAAATCGCGCCTACGTACGTAATCGGTACGGAAGTGAACAACGACTGGCGTGACGAGCTGCTCCGCGTCGGACAAGTGTTCGGCAAGGAAGATGCGGCCAAGCAAGCTCTGGCGGATTACGACAAGAAAGCGGCTGACGCGAAAGCGACGATCGCGGAGAAAGTCGGCAACCCTTCTGCAGCGGCAATCTGGCTCGTAGGTGGCAAATTCTTCATGGTTAGCGAGACGCTGTCCAGCGGCGCGGTTATGTATGGCGATCTGGGTCTGAAAGTGCCTGCGGTCGTGAAGGAAATCTCGGCAAGCGCAACAGGCAACTGGAGCGAGATCTCGCTCGAGAAGCTGGTCGAACTGGACGCGGACTACCTGTTCCTCGTCAACAGCGACTCGGCTGACGGTTCGACTGCGCTGAGCGAAGCGCTGTGGAAGAGCATCCCTGCCGTCAAAGCGGGCAACGTCTTCGAATTCACGCCGAACGAAAGCTGGCTGTACACAGGTACGATCGCGAACTCGCAAATCATCGACAACATCCTGAAGAGCATCGTGAAGTAATTCGGCTCTTCGCATTTCAGTTAAGAACGATTCGCTTTCCTGAAAGCGAATGTCACATGCACCTCCAAGAACGGACGTTGGAGCCTGTCTAGGCTGACCGATGTTATTCTTGGAGGTGTTTTTTTGGCAGAATGAGATAACCGCATGATTGCTGGATCGTCTATTAGGCATCCGCCGCATGCGGGCTGTCTTATTTTGATTAAGATTTTCGAAACTTTTGCTAGTTCCCTGCGTTTATACAAAGATGTGTAAAAATGGAATCCATATTCCTCCTACCTCTTCATAGCCAGAAAGGATGATTTCGTGAAAAAGCATGCTGTACCGTCAGCCTCCAAAGATGCAGCTCTCTATCCAGTCTCGACGCCTCCGATCTCTTATTCCAGACCCAAGCTTCTGCGCATACTTGCGACCGGCGTACTCGGAGCCATCGTCCTTCAAGCTTCGCTGCCGCCCTCGACCGTGAATGCGGCTTCCAACGAGATTGACGTGCCGGCGGTTTCCGTAGAATCTGCGGCTTCCGGCAGCGGCTTGAGCGACACAACCGGCCCGGGGGAAGAGCTTGTTATCACTTCGATTGAGAAGGGGCTCGATCCAGCGGATGCCAAGATTACGAAGGAGCAGGCAGTCGAGATGCTGCGCGGCTGGTTCCCGGCGCTGGCCAAGGCGGAATTGGACGGCCTGGAATACGGGACCCCCAATAGCTACCCGTCGCCGAAGCAGGCGATATGGCGCGTTCATTGGTCCATCCGTGAAGGGAACAACATCAGCGGGTTCAGCAGCGCAATCGACGCCATGACCGGCGACCTGTTGGAGTTCCATCTCCCTTACGAACAGGCTGACAGCAATCCTTCCTATTACCCGCCCAAGGTGAACCGGGAGCAAGCGAAGCAAATTGCGCTGGAGTGGGTCAGGAAAGCGTCTCCGTCCATTAAGCCAAGCGAGCTTGTCGAACTGGAAGGCGACGAGTCTCTCGTTCAGCCGTCGGCCTTATTCGGACCTGTCCAGCATCCGTTTCAATTCCAAGTTCTCGTCAACGGCGTCGTATCGAATGCGGATCGGCTGCATATGGTCATTGACGGCAACGGGCAGCTCTCCAATCTTTACCGGATCCGTTATCAGGGGACTTACCCCTCGGCAGCCTCGAAGCTGAGCGAGAGCGAAGCGCTGGCCCGAATGACGGAATCGCTCGAGCTGATGCCCGCATATATTCCGCAGTACACCGATCCCTACCTGGACGATGCCAAACTGGAATGGAAGCTCGGGTACGTCCCGCTTGAAGGCACGTTCGGCATTCTGGACGCCATTAGCGGCGAGCTGCTCCGCGAAGACGGCGAACTTAGCAAGCCGCTCCGCTTCTCCGCGATTCCGAAGGGGAGCAGCTTGTTCCAACCGAACAATGGCAGCCAGTTAACCGTAGACCAAGCGGAAGGTACGGTTCTGCGTTACGCTTCGCTTCCCGAAGGATACGAACGGAATCGCGCGAACTTAGATGTCCATTACAGGGACAAGAGCCGGAAAGTATGGACGATTAACTGGCAGAAAGCCGGCGATGGGCCGCAATTCGGGTTTGACAATGAAGTCTCGGCTACCGTCGATGCCGTTAGCGGGCAAATCTTAAGCGTCAGCCGCTTTGATTACCGGCAGGATGAGAGCGCGTCCGACAAGCCGTCATCATCCGCGAGCTTGAACGAAGCCGAAGCGAAGCAGCGCGCCTTGCAATGGATCGGCGAGCTCTATCCCCATGCGGCAGATACGTTGAAGCTGGCGGGCGAAGCGGATATCATCCCGGAAGGCGATGCGGCTTACCGATTCCGGTTCCAACGATTCGAAGGGGATTATGCCGTATTGAATCACACGGTGTCCCTGACTTTGGGCCGCGACGGCAAATTGTATAATTACGACACGTCGGAGTACGCGCCTATTTTCGAACCGGTCAAGCCGACCCCGCAGTTCAAGCTCACAGTGGACGAAGCGGTGGAAACTTATAGGAAAGCGATTAAGCTGGAGCTGAAGTATGCACAGTTCGGTGGGGGATACAATCTCTCGTTGGGCAAAGAAACAGAAGCGATCATGAAGCTGGTCTATACGCCGCAACTCAGTACATACGGACTTCCGTATCTGGATGGCGTAACCGGTAATTTGTTGCAACAGTACCTTCCGGAGGATACGGGGAGCGGCGCGTCGGAGGAACCTGCAGACCTGACCGGTCATTGGGCGGAAGAGCCGTTGCGCACCCTGCTCGATTACCAGATCATACAGCCGGATGAGAATGGCCTGATCCGGCCGGACGAGGCGATCGCGCTCGGCGAATGGCTGACGATGGTGACCCAGGCGCTGGGAGGCGGCTGGTATGGCGGAGGCAACGCGGAACAAGCTTTCCAAGACATCGATGCGTCGAGCCCTTACGCTGCCGCCGTTCAGCTATTCGTAAGCCGCGGCTGGCTGGACGCGTCGCCCGGGCAAGCGCTGGAACCGGAGCAGCGGCTGACGCGCGCCAAGCTCGCCGAGCTGCTCACCGGGATGGTCAATTACAAGAAACTTTCGTCCTTCATGAATACCGATGTGACGGTAAGCGGGCTCAAGGATGCCTCGGCGATTGCCGATAAAGGCGCTGCAGCTATTGTGCTGCGTCTTGGCTTGCTCAGTCCGATCGATGGGAAGTTCATGCCGGAAGCTCCGGTGACGAAGGCGCAAGCGGCGACGGTGATGATGCGCCTCGTTAGGCTTCAAGGCAAGTTGGACGCTTCCATCATGTAGCGCTCCTTTGTTCAATATGGAATGAATAGGCTCCCCTCTAAGCAGGCAGGTTTGCGAACCGGCTGCTTGGAGGGGAGTTTTTTGCGCTTAGCCTTTGCCAGGGTAGGCGAAGTCTAGCCGGGCCATTTGATTTTCGGAGTAATATGAAGTAAGATTCTCTCATATGATAGATTTATCTATCAAAATAGATGCAGCCGATTAAAGGAGCAAGCGATATGACGAAATCCGGAATAACATCGAAGGAAGCGAAGCTTCATGCGATATTGGATGCCGCGACGGAGCTGTTGGCCAATAAGCCGACGGCTTCATTGACCGAAATTGCCGACCATGCGGGAATTGGCGTCGCTACCTTGCATCGTTACGTAGAGAGCAGGGAGCAGCTCATGCTCCAGCTGTGCCTTAGGGTCACCAAGGTTGTAGGAGAGACGATTAAGCGCCTTGCCGAAGAGACGAAGGATGAAGAAGCCTACATTCCCGCGCTTGTGGAAGAGCTGATCCCAATGGGCGACAAAATCCATTATTTGACCAATGAGGCTTCGCTGTACTACAGCGAAGAGATGGCGGCCGCCGAACGCGAAATACTGGAACCGGTCCGCGCTTCCATCCGCTCTTTGCAACAGAAGGGGATCATGCGTCAGGACCTGGATTCGGAGTGGATCCTGAATGTGCTGTACTCCTTGCTTATCCTGACCTGGCAGCAGGTTCAGCAAGGGAATATCGCGAAGAACGCAGCTGCCAAGCTTGTGCTCGACACCTTGTATCGCGGCGTACGCACCTAATCCGTTTCATTGGAGGGAAGCTCACTATGAAGGAAACAGGAAGAGGCATGATTCCCCAGCCCAGGACATACGGACCGCTCGGCAATTTGCCTTTGATCGACATGAATAAGCCAACGCTCTCGCTCGGCAAGCTGGCGGATAAGCTCGGCCCGATCTACCGGCTCACTGCGCCGGGCTACACGAGCCTCATTCTGTCCGGCCATGAGCTGGTCAAGGAGGTTTGCGATACCGGGCGGTTCGACAAGCATGTCTACAGCGAGCTTGAGAATTTGCGCGCCCTTGGCGGCGACGGGCTGTTCACCAGCTGGACGAACGAGCCGAACTGGCGCAAGGCCCATAACATTCTGCTTCCGACCTTCGGCAAACAAGCCATGAAAGGGTACCACGGCATGATGCTCGATATTGCGCAGCAGCTCGTGCAGAAGTGGGCCCGCTTGAACCCGAACGAGAGCGTTGACGTCCCCGATGATATGACGCGATTAACGCTGGATACGATTGGACTATGCGGCTTCAACTACCGGTTCAACAGCTTCTACCGGGAAAACCACAATCCGTTCGTGATCAGCATGGTGCGCGCCTTGAACGAAGCGATGCTGAAGAGCTCGCGCCTGGGCATACAGAACCTGCTGATGGTGAAGACCAGAAGGCAGTTCGAAGCGGACATTCAGACGATGTTCACGCTAGTCGATCGGATTATCGAGGAGCGCAAAGCTAGCGGAACCGGAGAGGAGACCGATCTGCTCGCCCGCATGCTGAACGGCCAAGACCCGGAGACGGGCGAGAAGCTTGACGATGAGAACGTCCGCTACCAGATCATCACCTTCCTTATCGCCGGACATGAGACGACAAGCGGGCTGTTGTCGTTCGCCATCTACTTCTTGCTGAAGAATCCGGAGGCGCTGCGGAAGGCATACGAGGAAGCGGATCGCGTCCTGACCGGCCCGGTTCCGACCTATGAACAGGTGCTTCAGCTCGACTATATCCGGCTGGTTCTGAATGAATCGCTGCGGCTGTGGCCGACGGCGCCGGGTTTCGACCTCTATGCGAAGGAAGATACGGTCATCGGAGGTCAGTATCCGCTGAAGAAAGGGGAGAGCGTCAGCGTCCTGCTCCCGCAGCTTCATCGCGACAAGGAGGCTTGGGGGGAGGATGCGGAGTTGTTCCGTCCCGAACGGTTCGCCGATCCGTCGAAGGTGCCGCATCATGCATATAAGCCGTTCGGCAACGGCGAGAGAGCCTGCATCGGCATGCAGTTCGCGCTATATGAGGCAACGCTGGTGCTCGGCATGATCTTGAAGCATTTTGAGCTGGAAGATCATCTTAGTTATGAGCTGGATGTACGGCAGACGCTGACGCTGAAGCCCGGGGACTTCCGGATTCGCGTGAAACCGCGTATCGGCAAGCAAGCTCCCGCCGCATTCTATGAGGGGACGGAAGGCATGGGCCCAACGATGAACGCGGAGCGTATGGCGAGGGAACGGAATGCGCCGCAATCCGATGCGGCCGCGGGAGCCGAGAATTCGCCGCTTCTCGTGCTGTACGGCTCTAATCTGGGGACGGCCGAAGGGATTGCGAGGGGACTGGCCGATACGGCCCGCAAGTACGGCCTCAACAGCGAAGTCGGCGCGTTGAACGATTGGGCCGGCAAGTTACCGCAGGAAGGCGCGGTGCTGATCGTCACGTCATCTTACAACGGGAAGCCTCCGCACAATGCGGCCGAGTTTGTTCAATGGCTGCACGGGGCATCGGCCGGCGATCTGAGCGGCGTTCGATATGCCGTGCTTGGCTGCGGCGACCGCAATTGGTCGAATACGTACCAGAGCGTGCCGATATGGATCGATGAACAGATGGCACGGAAGGGCGCTGTCCGATTGGCTCAACGCGGCGAGGCCGATGCCGGAGGGGATTTCGAGAAGTCGGTTGACGAGTGGCGGAAGAGCATGTGGCAGCATCTGGCCCAGGCATTAGGACTGAGTCCGGAGGGTAAGACGGAGTCCATGCAGGATCTTGGCGGATTGGACATCCAATTCGTAGCCGATGACGCGATCAGCCCGATTGCCCGGATGTACGATGCGGTCTATGCCCGCACGGGGGTTAACCGGGAGCTGCAGGCCCCCGGCAGCGGCCGCAGCACGCGGCATATCGAACTGCTGCTGCCCGAAGGTCTTGCATACCGGGAAGGAGATCATCTCGGCGTATTGCCGACCAATAGCGCGGCGAATGTAGACCGGGTGCTTCGCAGGTTCCGCCTTCGCGGCGGCGAACGGGTGGTTCTGTCAGCGGGCGGAGGCCGGCAGGTTCATCTGCCGCTCGAGTATCCTGTCGATCTGCGTGAATTGCTGAAGCACTGCGTAGAGCTGCAGGAACCAGCCACTCGCGCGCAACTGCGGGCGCTTGCCAGCTGGACCGTGTGTCCGCCGCACAAGCGGGAGCTGGAGCGAATGCTCGAAGAAGAGACGTATCTGCGCGATATTCTGGGCAAGCGGGTCTCGATGCTGGATTTGCTGGAGCAGTATGAAGCGTGCGAGCTGCCCTTCGGAGCCTTCCTGGAGCTGCTGCCCCCGCTTAAGCCGAGATATTATTCGATCTCGAGTTCGCCGGCGGATCAGCCGAGCCAGGCCAGTTTAACGGTAGCCGTCGTGCATGCGCCAGCTTGGAGCGGAAGGGGCCAGTATCGCGGCGTGGCCTCCGGTTATCTCGCGGGGTTAGACGCCGGCGACGAGGTGCTGATGTTCACCCGCACGCCCGGATCCGGCTTCCGGCTGCCGGACGATCCATCGGTGCCGATCGTAATGGTCGGGCCGGGAACGGGGATAGCGCCGTTCCGGGGATTCCTGCAAGCGCGCGCGGCACTGAAGCGGCAAGGAGCATCGCTTGGCGAAGCGCATCTCTTCTTCGGCTGCCGCAATGAAGCCGACTATCTTTATCGCGAGGAACTGGAGGCATATGCCCAAGACGGAATCGTTACGCTCCATACCGCGTTTTCTCGCAAGGAAGGCCAGCCGTTATGCTATGTTCAGCACCTGCTCGATAAGCATGCGGAAGCGTTAATGGACTTATTCGCGCGGGATGGCCGATTGTACGTCTGCGGCGATGGCAGCAAGATGGC
Organism: Paenibacillus phyllosphaerae; assembly: GCF_014192105.1. Classification (GTDB taxonomy): domain Bacteria; phylum Bacillota; class Bacilli; order Paenibacillales; family Paenibacillaceae; genus Paenibacillus_Z; species Paenibacillus_Z phyllosphaerae. The sequence continues at coordinate 174,072 of NZ_JACHXK010000012.1, forward strand.
GCCCGAGGTCGAAGAGACGCTTCAACTCGCTTACAGCCGAGTCTACCGGACAGACGTTCAGGATGCGATGCGCTGGTTCAACCGTCTGGAGGAAGAAGGCAGGTATGCCAAGGATGTATGGGCCAACGGAACAAGCGGAATTAGGCAAGGCGAGAACTTATCCTATCATCTTTAGTCTTTCAAAGCGCAGCTTGCGATGCCGTACCGGTCGTAATCGAGTATAATCAACCAATAGCGGTTAGATTGGACTTAGTGACGACAGTACGGAAGGAAATGATTATGGAGTCATACGAGAAGGGTCGTTCCATCATGAGCCAATCGGGAGCGGCATCCGTCTTCCACATCTGGGATCATTCGGCAGTCCCGATGGAAGGCGACGTGCTGCTGCCTTTCGGATATGAGGAATGGTTATGTCAGGAGATCGGCAAGGGGACGCTGCCGCCCGGCGTTCATCTGTGGCGCCATCGGCGGGCGGCGGTACTGGGCCTCCGCGACCGGAGGCTGCCGCATGCGGAAGCGGCGATGCAGGAACTGGCCGGCGACGGCTGGTCGGTCGCCGTGCGCAACTCGGGCGGCGCGTTCGTGCCGCTGGATGAGGGCGTCGTCAATCTGGCCCTTATGCTGCCGAATCCAGAGGGCAAATTCAGCCACCATGCCGATTTTCACCGGATGGTGGAGCTGCTCGAGCTTACGCTGGCGGCTTGGGGGCTGCAAGCGGAAGCGGGCGAGGTTCAAGGCGCTTATTGTCCGGGCGAATACGATGTCGCGGTGCGAGGGCGGAAGTTCTGCGGCATCGCCCAGCGGCGGCAGGTGCGCGCGAGCAGCGTGCAGGCTTTCGTCGTCGCGAGCGGGAGCGGCGCGTATCTGGCGGGATTGGCGAAAAACTTCTACGAGACGGCCAGCGGCGGACTTGCGGGACTGGAATATCCCGAAGTTGAGTTGTCCAGTACGGCCAGCCTTGCCGAACAGGCATCGGAGGCTACCCTAACGGCGGAAGGTTTCGTGGCGGAATTGAAGCGGATCTTCATTCATATCGGCGGCATCGAGACGCCGCCTCCCGTGCCGCCTGCCGGCGAGATCGAGCGGCTGGCGGCAGCGATACGAGAGCGGTATGACCGCGGTTGAATGCGAAGCATGCATTTTACATCGAAGGAGAAGGGGACTGTCCAGCGACAGTCCCCTTCTGCCGTAACAAGTCTGGAATGCGTTAGCAAGGCTTCGGAAATTCAATTTTGAACACGGTTCCCTTGGCGCTTGTGCCGACGTCGATCACCGCATTGTGGCGCCTGACGATGTCGTAACAAATCGCGAGGCCGACGCCCGTGCCGCCAGGTTTCGTCGTGACGAACGGCGTGCCGAGACGGTCGACTACTTCTTTGGGGATACCGGTTCCTTCGTCCAACACCGTGAAGCCGACGGTGTCCGCCGTCTCGAAGGTTTCGATGTAGATGTGCCCCCCGGCCGGCGTCGCATCCATCGCGTTCCGGACCAGGTTGAGAATGAGCTGCTTGATTTCCTTGGAATCCATTAGAATGTCGCACACCGCAGTTTGGCGTATAATGAGCTTTTTTCTCGCAAGAAAGGCATCATTCTCGATCAGCGGGGATAGACGTTCGATGACCTCGAGGAGATTGCCGGTCGTCAGCTGCCGCTCATGGACCTGGGCCAGGGACAGATAGTCGGAAATGATCTCGTTCGCGCGGTTCAGCTCCTCGAGCAGCATGTCAATAATGGATCGATCATCTTCGTAACGCTGCTTCACCCGCATAATCTGCAGGAATCCTTTCACGGTGGTGAGCGGATTGCGAACCTCGTGGCTTATTCCCGCCGCCAAGTGCGACACGTGTCCCAACCTGTCCAGCCGCTCCAACTCTTTCCGAAGGTAATCTTGTTCATGCCGCGTTCTTCTCTCCTCCATGACATGGAACGTTATATCCTCCGAGATCGACACGCCCCCAATCACTTCTCCTTGCGGATTGACAATCGGTTTGCTGTTCCATACCGCGACTTTCCTTACCCCGTCGGGCCATTCGAGCTCAACGATCTGCTTATTCTGGCTGTTCTGCGCCATCGCTTTCTGCAAGGTCAATTGCTCGGGCGTCAGTTCTCTGCCATGGACGTCAAATGTTCTTACTTTCGGAGGTTCATCGGCCGTCATGGAGAAATTGTCTCCTTCCCGTATGCGTAGGAATGCGGCGGCCGTCCGGTTATGCCGGATGACCTTGCAGTCCGGGTCTACGGCTATGGAGACGCCGCATGGAAGTACGAACAATTCGGCCATCAAGTCAGCTAATGTTTTGTTGTTCAAGACGAGAGGGTCTTGCAAGTAGTGGTTCATCTTCTCGAACCTTTCTATTGGGCGGATTTGAGGAAAAAAAGAAAAAGCCAAAATAGAAGCGCGAGGCTTCTATTTTGGCTTATGGAGCAGCGCAATCTGCCGATTGTCTCTATCATCTTCCAAATGGCGGGTATGTAATTATAGATACCTGTGCAGCAATTATGAATGAAGGGTTAGATGTTGGCTTCCATTCCAACAATCCTTCTCTAGCTTACTCAAATGCAAGCATAATTACAATGGCGGAGGGAAAATCTAACAAACGGACAAACGATCAAATACGTGAGGGGGCTGCCTTCGCAATGGAGATTCAGCAACGGTTATTGGAGATCAGCACGCTGGCGAGCAAGATGCTGCGCAAAAACTTCGGCAGAGGGCCGGAGAACTGTCAGGCTTATTGGCGGCCGCCTTTTATGGTCATAACGATCCGCGGATTCCTTACGCCGATGGAAGCGATTCTGCTGGAGAACGGCAATCGGGACGCCATCGAATTTTCGCGCCGGATCGTCATGAACAACATATTGAACCAACTCAAAGGTGCCTTGGAGGCGGAGTTTGATCAAGATGTCCAGGCCTTCTACCACGATTGGAATTATGAGCGCAATACGGGCATGCTAATGGCTATATTTGACGAGAATGTCACAGTTGGCTCTGACGGCGGGGAGATGTTCCCCGAACGCCTGCCGCTGGAACAAGAGGTAGCCAGAATCAGCCTGCTTGTCCAGAAGACGCCGGAAATAACGGAAGCGTACCGCATTACGCCCAAGATCTATTTGGTCAAGCGAACCGGTATTCTCGTTCCGATCGAGAAAGCGTTAATCGCAAAAGGGTACGAGCAAACCTTGCTCGTGACGAAGGATGAGCTGGAGAAGAGCTACTTTAACCGGGAAGGCCGGTTTAACGAAATTTTCCAGCAGAAGGTGGCGGATATATTCGTGGATTGGAATTTGAATGACGATAACAGCATGCTGGGCTTCGTCCTTGCCTGACGATACGGCATGGAATCGACTGAATTGGATGGTAGGAATCCTCGCTAATTGGCCCGTTACAGGCGTAGCCGGACCGGATATGATGGTACTGGCAATACAAAGAATACGTCAAAGGGTGATTAAGAGGATGACATACATCGTAATTCTAAGCGCGATCATAGTCGTAAGCTGCGCGGTCGTTTATTTTGGCGGGGTACAGCTGATCCGCGACGATGACGCATTGGTCGATCAGCATTCCTAGATTAGCTTCATAGAACATGGCGTTCACCAGGAGGTTCAGACGTGGGCATCGGCTATATTCTCATTATATCGGTAATCGTAATCGCACTGCTTGCAACGCTCGCTGTTGGGTTCTCCAAGGAAAATAAAGACGGCAATCCGGAGTACGACCGGAAGCACGGGAAGAAGTGGACGCGCTTGTCCCTCCTCTACGTGATCGTTACCGTGCTCAGTCTGGTCGCTCTCTTCTGGTATATCAGCACCTAGCAAGCCTCGTCAGGCACGAATAGGCATTAATAGAAAGGCCCATCCCGCGCGGATGGGCCTTTCTATTAGGGTCATGGTATTCGAGAGACGATTACTCCATCGTCTTGCGCAGTGCCATGGCGAATTGGGCAATGCCCGGTTCGATCTCATGGACGGACGGACGAGCGTATGTAAACCGGACGAAACCGGATTCCGAGCCGTAGACGCTGCCTGGCACGAACGCGACGCCGTGCTTCAATCCGTTCTCGAGCAGCGCATAGTCATTGACCGGCCGATTGATCCGGCACCATAGATTCAATCCGCCCTTGGGCAGTTCGAACGACACCTCGTCCGCTAATTGACGTTGCAGCGCTTGCGCCATCACGTCCCGCCGGAAGCGCAATTGGTCGCGAAGCTGGATCAGATGCGGACTCAACTCGGGAGAAGCCAGGAAGTGAGCGGCGATCCACTGCGGGAAGATGCTCAGTCCGAAGTCCATCTGCTGCCGTGCGTCCGCTAGACGTTGAATGACCGAATGAGGGGCTACCATCCAGCCGATCCTTAGTCCGGAGGCGGCAATCTTCGAGAGCGAACCGATGTATAGCACGGTACCGTTCTGGTCGAGCATCTTAAGCGGAGGCGGCACTTCTTCATCCAACGCCGTCAAACTGAACGGATCATCCTCGACAATCGGTATCCCGAGCTGTTCGCAGATACGCAAGATAGCGATTCTTCGTTCGGGGCTGAGCACCGTTCCCGTCGGATTATGATAATTCGGATTCAGGAACACCATGCGGATCCGATGCTGCGTATATAAATTTAGGATGTCGTCCGGGATTACCCCGTGCTCGTCGACGGCCATACCGAACAGGCGGATACCGGCGGACTGGAACATGGGGAGCGAATAACAATAGGAGGGATTCTCGATGGCGATCGCATCCCCCGGGCTTAGCAGGCCTTGCGTAATTAAGTACAAAGATTGCTGTGAACCGGATGTAATCAAGATAGACTGGTTGGTCGCCTGGATGCTCCTATGTTCGTGCAGGAACGAGGTCAAGGCGGTCCGCAGCGGGACGTAGCCTTGAGGATCGCCATATCCGAGCGGCTGGTCAAAAGGCTCATTCCGGATCAATGACGTGATCGTGTCATTCGGGCATAGTTCCGCGGCAAGCTCGCCATACGCGAGATTAATGACCGTTTCTCCGCTTTGCAGTCCTTCGCGGATTCGCCGCATGAAAGGCAAGCTCGGCTGCAGAATTCCGCCTTCGACGTAGCGGTTCCAGTTCGGCGTCCGTCTTGACGTCTTGCCCCATTTGCGCGGGCTGACGCGCGTACCGCTACCCTTCATGCTCTCGATCAGGCCGGAGGCGCGCAGCTCTTCATAAGCTTGCACGACGGTGCTCCGGTTCACGCCAAGCTGCTCGGACAGCTTGCGTTCAGCCGGCAGCAAGCTTCCGGAAGGGAGCTCGCCGAGTGAAATCCGCTGCTCGAGATGGTCGGCGATTTGTTGGTATAAAGGTTTGTTAAGGCTTCGATCGGGCTTCCACAATGCTGCAACACCTCTTGTTTAGAATGACCAATAGACAGAGGGAAAATAAGGGCTTTACGTTGTTGTGTCCTTGTAAGTGTAACAATGATTGGGAGACGGGGGAAAGAGGAAGGTTGAAATTTGCCGAATGCTCGTATACAATCGTAGCGGCTTGAACCCTTAGAAGAGGAATCCTAGACCACAAAGTTGCGAGGAGATGAGCTAAACATGGAACAAGTGACCCCGTTCTTAATGTTTCAAGGCGGGACGGCGGAGGAAGCGATGAACTATTACACATCGTTGATCGAGGACTCCGAGATTACGAGCATCGCCCGTTACGGTAAGGGCGAACACGGGGATGAAGGAACGGTCAAGCAGGCCGTCTTCACGCTGAAAGGCCAGCCCTTCATGTGTATCGACAGCAATCTGAAGCACGAATTCTCGTTCACCCCGTCGTTCTCCATCTTCTTGACGTGCAGTTCGGAAGGCGAGCTGGACAATCTCTACGACAAACTTATGACCGGCGGACAAGCGCTTATGCCGCTGGGAGATTACGGATTCAGCAAGAAGTTCGGATGGTTGAACGATCAATTCGGCATCTCCTGGCAGCTCACGCTTCCTCATGAATAAAACGAAACGAGGCAGGGACCAAGTCCTTGCCTCGTTGTCGTTCAATTAGTCGACTTTGAACTTGCCGGCCGCGGTTGCCAATTCGCGGCTAAGCTGATCGATCGAATTGACCATCTCGGCCAACCGCTGCACCATGCCATTCTGATCCTGCAGCGTTGCGGTCACCTCTTCCACGGAAGCCGAGACCTCCTCGCCGGAAGCGGACAGCGCTTGAGCCGATTCGATAACCGTATCTTTATCCTTCTCCATCCGGCTGATCTCGTCGGCCATGTCCTTGATTTGCGCGGTAATGCCATTCACATGGCTGGCGATGGTACGGAACGCATCTTGCGTCCTTGCCACATAATCATCCTGCAGCTTCGCGATCGCCTGGATCTCCTGGACGCTCGCATGATTCTCCGCAACGAAGCTTAAGTTCTCGAGGATAATGGCGTTGATCTGCTCCGACTGCTTGGAGCTTTGCTCCGCAAGCTTGCGGATCTCGGCGGCGACGACCGCGAAGCCTCTGCCGTGCTCGCCCGCGCGCGCCGCTTCGATGGAGGCATTAAGCGCGAGCAGATTCGTCTGGCCGGCGATTTCTTTGATCGCGCCGGTAATCGAATTAATGTGCGCCGAGCTTTCCTGCAGCTTGTCCGTGACCGCGGATATCTTCTGCACTTCGCTCTCATTCTGCTCCTTGATGCGGATGAGCTCCTGCACGACTTCACCGCTGGCATGGAATACTTCAATGATGCCGTCCGCGCGTTCTTTCACCAATTGCGCTTGCCCGTTCATCCCCGCGAATTTCTCGCCGAAGCTATAGAATTTGTCCACGATCGTCTCCGTATCTTGCGCTTGGGACTCCATCGCCGTCGAAATTTCGAGGGTGGTCGTTGTCGTCTCCCGGATCGAATGGGCCGTCTGTTCGGCCGACGCATTGAGCTGTGCGGTGCTGTCATTCATAACGACGATGGACCGGTTCATGTTCTGGATAAGTTCTTTGTTTTGGCATGCCATCGTATTGAAGCTGTCCGCCAGTTCCTTGAATTCGCTCTTGTACTTCCCTTGGGCGGTTACGGTCAGGTCGCCCGTAGCGAGCTTGCGGAAATATTGCGTAAGCTCCTTGATCGGCCGCGTGATGCTGCGGGAGAGCAGCAGACCGACGACGACCGCAATGGCGTATGCGGCGATCATTATCCAGATCAAGCTCTTGGTTAACGAGTCGATGGAATCTCGGATGTCCGCGTATGTATCGACGACGAAAATGGTCCAGTCCGCGTCGGGAATCTTGGTATACAGAATATAGCGGTCTTGCTCATCAAGCTCGAGGTGCTTCAACTCGCCTGCCGCACGCTCCTCGAACAAGGTGGGATGCTCGAACGTGGTGCCGACTTGGGCATCATCCGAGCTGTTGTACAGGAAGACGCCGCTTCGGCTGAACACATCGATGGTACCTTCCTCATTGATGCGGATATCGCCGAATTTGTCGCTGAAGAAATCCGCGCCCACGGTCGTCGCATAGACGCCGATGACGTTGCCGCTTCTGTCCTTGACCGGCTGGGAGAAGGCGACCATAAGTTTCCCGGTCTCCTTCGAGATCAAGGCATCGCTGATGAAGGCATTGCCTTGCATGCTCGCTTGGTAATAGTCGCGGTCGCTCCGCGTCTGGCCGATCGAGTCCTGGTCGGTGCTGGCGATGACGACCCCATCGGCATCGATCAGCATGAAAGCATCCATGCCGCGCGAACCTTGGAACATCGTCTGCATGACCTGATTCACCTCGGTGAACAAACCGTTCTCCGACGAGAGGAACGCGTCATTCGCCATCGATCCTTGCGCCCGGAGCTCCAGCAGCTCCCGGAACGATTGGTGATTCGACATATAGTAGGCCGATTGGGATTGCAGCTGGACTGCGGACCATAGTCCTTCAGCCATGCGGTCCGCGTTGGCTTTCATCTTCTCCTTGTTCTCGGCCAAAATGATGTTGGAAGCTGTCGTATAGATCATATACGAGGAGGCCATCAAAACGGCTACTACGAGCAGGACGATCAGCGCGGGGAGCTTGATCCTCAGGGACATATGCTGCATGCGCTGCAGCGGATTACGTTTCATGTTGCACTTCATTCCTTTACACCTGATGTCAAATTGCTATGGTGTATATCGACAGTTTGTCCCTTATTGTTAATAGTTGGATGATGCATGTTGTTGAAAAAAAATGGGACAGCGCGCTTGGATTAGGAGGGAGCGTCTACATAAAGAGACAAAATAAGCCGTATCGCAAGGCGAAGCAATGAGTCCTAAGTTCGATGTAAAGGAAAACCCTACCAAGTAAAATTGAATATGAAAGCCCTTTCATCTGTGACGGAGGAAGCGCTGTTTTTTTGAAGATGTTAGAAAACGGTTTCATGAAACCCGTTTCATTAAGGGCCGACGATTGAAGGACGGAAGGGAGGGGCGCCTCGGGTAGCTGACTGCCGACTTCGTAAACGACGACCATCCAAGAGCAGACGAATGAAGGTACTGATTTACGTTTCATACATATGGCCAAGGGAGGTAAGGTACATTGAAACGGAAACAATTGAAGAAGGGCACGGCGGCGATTCTAGCCGGGGTATGCGGCCTTTCGATGTACGGCGGTCCGGGAATCGCGCACGCGGACGTGACGGCCGCGGAAGAACCGGATGCGCTCGTTACGATCGATGCATCCCAGAAATTCCAGGTCATCGATAACTTCGGCGCTTCCGACGCCTGGTCGATGGAGCAACTCGGGAAGCATTGGACCGAAGCGAATAAGGAGCGAGTTGCGGATCTGCTTTTCTCCCGTGATAAAGGAATCGGGCTGTCGGCATGGCGCTTCAATATCGGAGCGGGATCGACGGAGACGGATCAGACGATCATTACGAACCCGTGGCGGCGCGCGGAGGCATTCAAGCAGACGGAAGGCGGCGCTTACGACTGGAGCAAACAGTCCGGCCAGCAGTGGTTCCTGCAAGCGGCGAAGGATCGCGGCGTCGATACGCTGATCGCCTTCGTCAACAGCCCGCCGGTCTGGATGACGAAGAATGGGCACGGACAGCCGGATGCGAGCGTCGGCTCGACGAATCTGAAGGCCGGGTACGAGGATGAATTCGCCGCGTTCCTGATCGACGTCCTTGCGCATTTCAAGGAACAGGGGCTTGAGTTCGACTATATCAGTCCGATCAATGAGCCGACCTGGGATTGGAACAAGGCCGGACAGGAAGGTAACCGGTACAACAACGACGATATCCGCAAGGTCATTCTGGAGCTGTACCGTCAGCTGCAGGAGAAGGGGATCACGTCGCAGATCAGCGCGCCGGACGGCGTCGAGATTACCGCGCTGCTCGATGACGCGGTCTTCAAAGAATTCACGGGCAATGACCGCTATACAGGCGGAGCCAATGCGCTGGGACTGGGCAAATACCGCGAATATATCAAAGATCTGCTGAGCGATCCGGAGATGAAGGAAGCGGTCGGCAGCAAGATCGCGTCACACTCCTACTGGTCGGATTACAGCAATCCGGGGGATGATCGCTTAGGCGAGCTGCGGGAACTGCTGGCTGACAATCTGGCGGCGTATGGCGACGACGTGAAGTATTGGATGAGCGAGTATTGCATTCTCGGCTCATATGGACCGGGCAGGGACTTAGGGATCGACCCGGCGCTGTATATCGCTCGCACCATCCACTTCGATATGACGAAGGCGAATGCCTCCGCATGGCAATGGTGGACGGCGGTATCCAAGGAGGATTACAAGGACGGCCTCATCTATACGGACTTTAATCTGCCTGGGGACGAACAGAACATCCTTCCTTCCAAAATGCTGTGGGCGCTCGGCAACTACAGCAAGTTCATCCGCCCGGGCGCGGAGCGCGTCGAACTGACGGGGCTGGACGAAGAGGCGCGCAGCGGGCTGCTCGGATCGGCTTACCAGGACGAGAACGAAGAGACCGTAACGGCCGTATTCGTCAATGACGGGGCGGAAGACAAGACGATCAAGGTGCAGCTCAGCGGACTGGAGAATGATCAGACCGTCATGGCGCTGAAGCCGTACATTACGTCGGCCGGCGAAGATCTGGCCAGAGGCGAGGATGCGTTGGTGCAAGCGGACGGTACCTTCGAGGCGGTTATTCCGGCGCGTTCGATCGTTACGCTTAACGGCGATATCATCGACGCTGCCGAGACGCCGGCTGCTCCGGAGCTTACGCAGGTGACGCCTTTGAACAAAGGGCTGAAGGTGGAATTCGAATCGGCCAAAGGCGCAACGCAGTATGAAATCAGCTACAAAGGCGAGCACGAGACCGAGGGCAAGACGGTCACGGTAACGTCCGAAGGTACGGCATTGCTGGAAGGGCTGCAGAACGGCAAAGCGTACACCATTACGGTGCGTGCCGGGAATGCGAACGGATACGGGCCGCCATCGACGGTCGTAACCGCCACGCCGCAATTGCTTGCTCCGGCAATCGTTACGGCGAGCGCAGCGGACGGAGCTTTCACGGCTGCTTTCGCGGCTGAATCCGGCGTGCCCGCTTATCGCGTGCGTTATGGCACCGAGCCCGGGACGTATACAGGCGAACTGCAGGTGAACGCTTCCGAGGGCAGCATCCAAGTGGATGGGCTTACGAACGGCACGACGTACTATGGAGTCGTCGAAGCGGTGGACGGCAATGAAGTAAGCCCGCCGTCGAATGCGTTCTCGGTGAAGCCGGACGTAGCTGCCCCTGGTAAAATCATCGCGATCCCAGGCGACCGGAAAGCGCATCTGGAATTCGCTCCGGTCGAAGGCGCGCTCGGCTATAACGTGCAATTCGTGAACGCCGCGGCGAAGGCAGCACCGATCGAGAGCCTCAATCGCGAGATCGATCTGAAGGCGCTCGCGAATGACGTGCCGGTAACCGTGCGGGTATCGACGGTCGGCAAAGGCGGCGCCGGGACAGGGTATACGGAAGCGACGGTTACGCCAAGAGCGGAAGAAGTGCGGTTCGAGGATTATCTCGACAGCGGAAAGCTGGATGCTTACCAGCAGGATGTCAGCACGTGGGTCATGGAGGACGGCTTGCTCAAGCACGTCTCCGGCGGTGACCACCAAGGCGAACTGAGCGTCAAGGACCTGAACGTCATCGACGGGACAATTACTGTTGTCGCCCAGCACGCGAATGCGGCAGCGGATTGGGGCGTTACCTTCCGCAGCAGCGCCGCGGGCAAGGGGTATTGGTTCGGATTCGAGAACGGGGCCATGGTCCTTCGCAAGGACGGCGCCAATCTGACGACGCCTGTTCCGTTCTCGGCGCGCCTCGGCGAGCTGTATAAGCTGGAAGTGAAGCTTAGCGGCAAACATATTCAGGCGCTGTTGGACGATAAGGTTATTTTCGACGTGAACGATTCGCTCTACACGAGCGGTCGCGTCGGGCTGCACAGCTGGGCCGATGCGGCATTCGCCTCGTTCAAAGTAACGCGCGATGCGGCAAGCTTCGCCGCAGTGCCGGAGATCTACGAGGTGAAGGCAGGCGACCGTCAAATCGCATTGCAATACAGCGAGGTTGAGGGAGCTAGCAGCTACGCGATTCAATACGCACCGGTCAGCGGCGGCGAGTCGGCACCGGTTGAAATCCCGGCGAATCCGAGATCGACCATCGTAACGGGCCTGACGAACGATACGGCTTACTCGTTCAAGGTCATCGCGATTCGCGAGAACGGACGCGCGGAATCGACGCCAACCGTCGGCACGCCGAAGGGCAGCCCGCTGCTGTATTACGTGGATGCAGGCGATGCTACGCCTTCGCAGGTAGAAGAAGGCGAGCAGCTCGGTTCGATGCAATCGTCGGAGGAGCAGCCATACGGCACCGATCCGATTACCGGCATGAAGTGGGGCTACCAGGCGGATGACGGATCAACCTGGGCGCACACGAGCCCGCTCGATGCGTATGAGACCATTCGCCAGTACGACGGCACGGTCAACGGCAAGGGGCTAGCCTACCGTTTCCAAGTGCCGAACGGCGCCTACAAAGTGACCGTCGGATTCTTCGATCCTTGGCATGCGAACGACCGCGTCATGGATCTGACGATTAACGGCACCGAGAAGCTGTCCGATTACGTCATCGGGACGAAGCGCGAATCTCACGCCTTCGAGGATATTGAGGTGACTGATGGCGAGCTGATCGTCAAGGCGGTCAAATCCGGCAATTCCAAACCGATGATCAGCTGGATTAAGGTCGAGAAGGCAGAGGACGTCGAGGTCGTGCGGAACACGCTGACGATCAGCGGACCGGAGTCTGCGCAGAGCGGTCAATCGGTCGATGTGACCGTCGGCCTGCAAGGCGCGAACGAGGATTTCCTCGCACAGGATCTGACGGTGCAGTATGATGCCGACCGTCTGGAACTGATCGGATCGGAGCTTGCGGTGCTGGATGACCGTTATCAGCTCGTCGGTCAAGAAGAAGAACCAGGCAGCGTCAGATTGCTGCTCGTGAAGACGGGGACAGGCGAGAGCGCGGCAGGGAATGACCTGCTGAAGCTGCGCTTCAAGGTGAAAGAAGACAGCGCGGCGGGGATCGCTTCGATCTCGCTGACGGATGCTAGCGCGGCCAATGGCGAAGGCGTGGAGACGCCGCTCACCGGAGCGTCGACGGGCATCACGATTAGCGCGATCGATAAAGCAGCGCTGCGCGCATTGATTACCGAGGCGCAAGCCAAGTATGACAGCACGCCTACCGGAAGCAGCGTCGGTCAAGCGCCGGCAGCGGCGAAGACGGCCCTTGCGGCGGCGATCTCGACGGCATCGGCAGTGGTGGGCGGCACCGGTTCGACGCAAGCGCAGGTCGAGCAGGCGGCGGTCGATCTGAACGCAGCGCTCGAAGCATTCAAGGCAGCGATTATTAAGAAGCAGCCGGGCGACGTGAACGAAGACGACAAGGTCAGCATCGGCGACCTTGCGCTCGTAGCGGCCGCATACGGCAAAACCAGCGCCGACGCGGATTGGGCAACCGTTGCGAAGTCCGACGTGAACGGCGACGGCAAGATCGACATCGAAGACCTCGCGGCTCTGGCGAAGATGATTCTGGAGCAGCCAAGCGCTGTAGGCGTGTAGGCAGATGAAGTAGGTTGGTTTTGGGACCAGGCGGCCGTGATGGCTGCCTGGTTTTTTTTTCGAGCAGAAGAGGGGGCATTAGTTCATCGATTCCTCACAATAACTTCATATTCCCGATAGCCTGAAATTGGTAGAATATTGGTAGTTTACTGGAGGAGTTGAAAAAATGAGGCGGCCACTTGTATCCCTGATGTGCTTCATTGCGGTCATTGTTGCGGTTTACAGCCTGAATATCGAATCGGTCCGATCGGCCGGAAAGCAGAACGAGGTGGACCTGAAGATTAACGGCGCGACGATTCCTATCACGCAGGGCAGAGGTCCTTACTGGCAATCCGATCTGTTGATGGTTCCGCTGAAGCCCGTCGTTCAATCTCAAGGGTACAGCGTCAAATGGGATCAGCCTTCGCAATCGATTAAGGTCTCCCACAAGACGCGTAATACGGTCGTTGTCCTGAGAATTGGCGAAAGTACGGCTTTGGTCAATAAGCAGCGGGTATCCATGATTAGCCCAACTCTTGTCCATCAGGGAATGGCTTACGTACCGATTGATTTTATCGCCGACTTGCTTGAATCCTATTGGACGCATAACGAACAGAGGACAGCTGCGAGTTTAATCTCGATCAGCAGCACGGGTGCGGATGCCTATGTGAAGATTCGATCGTCTACCGGAACGGCGTTCACAGCTCTAGATGCTATTGTTCTGAAAGATTCCGAGAACTTATCGATGGTGCCGCAGCAAGAGGGATTTAAGGACGGCACGTGGGTATTTGACGGGCTAACACCGTACCGCGACTACACGTTGCTGGCAAAGTCGCCTTTCGGCGAGGTGCCGCTCGCGCATTTTACATACAAGGAGAATCTGTTAGGCTTACCTACAGTTACGCTTCCGGATCAATGGGAGGTGCAGGTTAAAGGCACGGTCGTTGACGAGAAGGGGGAGGCAATTCCGGGTTCAAAAGTATTCGTAACTGATTCGGCGTATGAACAGTTTCGGCGCGAGGTAACCGTGAACGAGGCGGGCGTCTTCCAGATTACGTCCCTCGTGCCAGGCAACTTCTACCGGATCTATGCGGAGCCTGTTAACCGGTTAAGCGATGTGTTGGAGGATTCCGCGCTCCCCGTGAACGAATTGCGGATGAATAGTAACGTGCGCGAGTTTGTCTATCGCCCGGATGCCGTGTCTGAACTTGAGCTGTTCCTGCCCCCTGTCGATGTATCGGGTAAGGTCGTCGATTCAACGGGCAGACCGTTAGTTGTTCAAGCTTCGATTCAAAATATGACGCCAGGCGGAATTGGCAAGCCGCGCCTTGAAGTTCAGGCCAATAGTAAAGCGTACTATGTGGCTGGATTGGCGGAGGGAGAAACCTACGAGATGACGGTAACGTCCGTCACCAATCCGGAGACGCTTATTGAGCAATATGAGCTTCCGAAGCCGGTACAATTCGTCTACCTGCCCGGGATGAGATTACCTGCGATAACCGTGAAGAACATCACCGCTTTTGTGACGGGGCGCGTGGTGGATCAGAATGATCAACCCGTTGAAGGCGTGCATATTTTGGGACGAAATACGCGATTAGACAGCCCTACTCAATTCCCTTACTCGGCAAGGTCGGACCGTAACGGGAATTTTACGATCAGCTTCTTAACGATCGGGGAGAGCTATGACTTTCATTTCGGCGTGCCTGGCGGATTGCAAATTTACGCCCCGAGTGTGACCGGTTATCACATTAGCCAAAGAGAGAGTCAGCTGAATGTAACATTGAAGCCTTATCGCGTCGCGAATTAATCGCTCGTTGCTAGTAGGTGTGGGGGAAGTTGATGAGGTGACCAGGCAGTCGTTATGACGGCCTGGTTTTATTTTGGGCAGAACAGTAGAGTTAAGTTGCTCTTGCATATCCGGTTGGGGAAGTGGATACCAGTTTGTGGTAGAATAGAGACATTGTGTCTTTAATAGTGGTAGAAATGGTGGAATCTGGGGGTAAAGATGTGAAGATTAGCCCTGCATGGGTAGTGGCGATCATCGGGTTGGTCGTTTTACTGCTATTCGTCATTCCTGCATACAGAGAATCTAGCGAGAGGAAGGCCAATCTTGAAGTCTTTATGATGAACTTGGGTGAGGTCATTCGAACCAAGAGTACTTTTCAAATGACGGATGTCGCCACGTTCGAATGGGATTACATGTATATGTTCCGTCCCTACACACCAAGCGCTGACATGGAGAAGGCAGTCGGGTCGAAATGGGATCCAGATGAATTGACGGATGATCTTCTTCATCAGTTGGTGTTCGTGAAAGACGACCAAGTGGTGCTGGATGTCACGTTAGACAGGCAGGCAGGGGATTTTACGCAGAGTAAGGATCGGATTGAGCGCAGTGACGATTGGTTCGTCATCGAAAAGAAGGAAGAGCAATATAACCGTTACTATAAGGTCCAGGACAAGAGCGTTGTCATTCGAAATGCGATGGAGTAGTTGCTCATAAAAAATGATCCCCGAATTAGACGGAGATCAGCTGGTTGTCCTCTATGAAGGACAGGTTTATTTGTAGTAAGAGGTCGTGAGCGGAACGAAGAGGCTTCCGCCGTCCTCCACATCGGCATGAATGAAGAGCGCATCTACGCCGCTGATGTCGATTTCGAAGGTTTTCATCCCTTCCGATACCGCGATGCTGTCGATTTTGAGCTTGATGTCCGTATCGGAATCCTGGACGAAGAACTCTTCGATATCTTCACCTATAGCAGCGGCTTGAAGGTAAAGCTTCTGATATTTCCCCTCCGGATAGAGCATGAAACTTGCCCCGCGGGTACCCGATGCATTGTTGAAGTAAACATCTTTATAGTCTTTGCCGTTATAGGTCGTTAACTGAGGGTCTTTGGTCCGATGACTGGAGCTAGCGCTATCGGCGATCGGAATGCCGTCGAGTTTCTCGCCCAGCAGCACCGTATTATTCTTGGCATCATACTCGACCGCTACGCCAAGCGCGCCGGACACCGCCCGTACAGGCAAGTAGGTGCTCCCGTTATAGATGATAGGGGCGATAACCGCACCTTTCTCGTTTTGCGGTTGGAATGGTTTGCCGTTTACTTTGAATTTCATGGAGGAATCCAGGAATGCTTTGATTGGCTGCAAATTCGCACCCGCATATACGCCTGCGCTGGAACTCAATAGGAATATAGCCGCGCCTCCGGTAATGATCCACTTCTTGTTCAACGAATACAGTCCCTTCCATTAATGTCATAATCCATCCAAGCATACCCGATTCATTGCGAGAATTGTATAGTCTGAAAGACTTCATTTTCATAGACGATTTCGATTGAAGGTAATGGATAGCGTTTGTTAGAATATCAACATATTGGTAAATATCGCGGCATAAATCGATTCCTTAAGGAGTAATGCGCATTGGCTGCACCGCCTGACAGATGGACAAAAATACCTCAATCTCTAGCCAAAACATCCACCCACCAACAAAAAATATTGACCATGAATGGACTGACTGCCATTGAGTCTTGTACACGGACGACTGGCGCTGCGGGCACGCTGTTCTTAGAGGACCATATGCTGTTATTCGTCCTGGAAGGGAAGTATACTGTGCGGTTTGGCGCTGAGGTGCATACGGTGCATAAGCATGAAATGGTACTGGTCCATAAATCCATTGCCATCCATTATGAAAAAAGCGGGGAACCTGATTCCGATTATGTATTGAACTATATGATGTTCTTGTTGAAAGACGAGCTCATTAACGAGTTCATCCAACTCGCCGGATCGATCCCGCCTACAGCCGCCGCGATACAGGCCCCGGTATCTGTTCACACGATGGATGCTGCACTCTTCAGCTACCTGGAGTCGTTGAAACCTTACCTCCATGAACCGGGGCGGATTCGGGACGGATTGGTTAAAGTGAAGTTGTTGGAATTATTATTTGGCATTGCGGAGCGAAATGATATTTTCCTATTCGAGCTATCGCAGATGAAACGTCAAGCCCGCAAGAGCATCAAGGACGTCATTGAGGCGAATATTACGAATCCCGTCAGCTTGAACGATCTCGCCTACCTGTCCGGACGGAGCTTGTCCTCCTTCAAACGCGATTTTCAAGCGATCTATAATACCTCTCCGCTTCAATGGATCCGCAACCGTCGATTAGATCTCGCTAAAGACATGCTCATCTGCTCTTCCTTGTCGGTAACGGAGGTTTGCTTCAGAACGGGTTTTGAGAACGTCTCGCACTTCTCCAAGATGTTTAAGCTGAAATTCGGGTGCTCGCCTTCCTCGCTCAAACAATCGCCAAAGGTTTGATGCGCTGCACTGGGCTAAATGAACAACGATTCTGGGCTTGCGAACAAAGTATAACGTACAGCGATCTGGTACATTTATACATGTCTTCAAGTCGAATTCGAGTTTATTGAACCTAAGGAGGAATAAACATGTCCGACTCTACCCATTGGCAAAAGAATGAAACTGCCAATCCGATCGCCTCGCTGAAAGGTCATCATATCGCGGTCCGCGTACCGGATTATGAGGAGGCAAAAAATTGGTATGTGGAAAAACTGGGCTTTCGCGTCATTCAAGAATGGCCGTTCGGAGACCTGCGCCTAGCTTATATCGCTCCCCCTCATGACGATTCTTTCTGCCTGGAGATTATCGGGGACGGAGTTGTGGATGAGGCTGTCGTCTATACGGATGTGAATAGCAGCATGCACAAAGCCGGATACCATCATCTCTGCATGACTGTAGGCGACGTCGATCAATCGATTGCGTATTTGAAATCAAATGGGGTTGCGCTAATCGGAGAACCCTTTAATCTCGAGGCCATTCATCGCCGTCTTGCTTTTTTCGCCGATCCGTGGGGGAATTTGTTTGAATTGGCGCAGGTGCTGGATTAAACCAAATATGCGTGCTAAGCCGATGTTAAGCATATAGCACGATTTGGTCCCGCAGAGATGCGGGCTATTTTATTGTGAAAGGTCGGCATTGAGCAGACACTTAGCGAGATCAGGGATAAGAAGTAGGCAGGCCATCTTGCAACTCACAGATCTATAAGGAGACAAGCATCCTCGCATTGCGAGGATGCTTTCGTTGTTAGTCTGCGTTAACAAGTGGCTCGCCTTGTATGGGTGATGTTGCCCGATACGCCGTAAGCACAAGCCTAATCTGCTGGATCACGAATCCGATGTGCGCGTTGTTCCGGGTTAGCCGGCTCGCCATGACGCCTCCTTCCAACGAAGACACCACGAATGACGCTAGAGCTTCCGAATTGAGATCCGAGGACAGCTCTCCACTCGCGACACCCTTGTCCAATAGGCTTTGAATAAACAAAATGAAATGGCCATGCGCGGCTACCGCTTTCTCTCTAAGCGGAAGATAGCCGTCATCAGCTTCCACCGCGGTGTTCAGCAAAGGGCATCCTCCCTCGATCGGGGGAGCGTTGACAGGATCTTTGTGCACCGCGCATACCGCCATGATCTTGTCGACCGCCGAATCGGCTGTCTCGGCCGCTTGCAAGAAAAGCTCCATCAGCATGCGGGAAGCATAGTCGAACGCTTCCATTGCGATTTCGTCTTTCCCGGAAAACGTCCGGTAAACAGCGCCTTTGGTCAATCCGGTGACCTCCATGATGTCCTGTATCGAAGAACCGGCATACCCTTTCTGATTAAACAGGCCGGCTGTTTTCTCAATAATATGCAGGCGCGTTTTCTCACCTTTACGCATGAACGTAAACCTCCGTACTCATGATGATAGAATTGTTTTTATTTTAACATTGCTATAGCGTATTCGCGAAATAATTGGTATCCTATAAAAAACCGAACGGTTCGGTTTTTTATAGGAGGGGCTCCCTGATGAATGAAGTGAAAATTGTCCGCATTCCCATTCTTCCGATGCATATGGTGAACGCTCATCTGTTGATTGGACCGGATGGCTGCGTCCTGGTCGATGCGGGTGTACCGGGATCCGAGCGAAAAATTGGAAGAGCGCTGGCGAAAGAGAAGATGACCTTCAAGGACGTTAAGCTCATCGTTATCACCCATGCTCATGTCGATCATGCTGGCAGCGCGGCCAGATTAAGAGAACTTACGGGCGCGCCCATACTCGCCCATGAAGGCGATGCCAAGCATTACAGCCGAGAGGAGGAGATGACCTTTTGCCCGACAGGACGGTTTGCCCGATTGTTCTACAAAACGGGATTCATCCTCAAGCCCTATGAAGGATTCACGCCCGATGTACTCGTTTCGGGAGAACGGGCTATCGATTTGCAGCGGTTCGGCGTACCCGGTACGATTACGCATACGCCAGGGCATACCTTGGGCTCCATTTCGATCGCATTGGAATCGAAAGAGGCTTTGGTGGGCGATCTTGTCGCCTCAGGCGTCCTGATCGGGGGAATCATGAGGAAAAACCACGCGATCCGTCCGCCCTTCGAAGACGATCCCCATAGGGTAGCGGAGGAACTGCTGCGACTTCTCTCATCCGGACACCGAACCTTTCATTTGGGTCACGGCGCCCCGCTGGGGATCAATGAGGTTCGCCGCCATGCGGAATATCTGAAAGGCTTGGCCGCAGATATGTAAAAGACCTTGAACCCGCCTCCGCAGCGGGTTACTTTTTGGTCTGTACGGTTAACTTGCCCAAACATGCAGCTACTTCGGATTGCTACCTGTTCGCCGAAACGTATCGGTCTGGCTGACCAGCCGCCGGAACTTAATGAATGACACGAGCCGCCAAGGGATCAGATAGCCGAAAGCCACCATCATAAACAGTGCCATCAAATCTTGGGGTTCAATATCGGTTAACACCTGCCGCAAAACAACCCTAATGATCAATACCCCTAGAAAGGCTACGATAAAGCCCCAATTTTTCTGGGCATAGATGTTGTTGTCTTCTCTCACCTCGTAGTTGGTCGTCCAAATCAGAGGGATCGAGAACGCCGCTCCTAGTCCGAAGGCTAACGCCAAAGCCCACGCCGGCTCATTGACCTCGGGGTTATTCACTAACGCAAGACCAGGAAGGATGAAGATCATCGGTACCAATAGTCGAATGCCGTTGCCTCGTATTGGGCGGTACATACTCCTCGTTCTTCTCCACAACACCAACGCTGCTATAGCTGCGATAATAACGTATAGGTTGTATCCATTCATTCTCGCTCACCTCATGGATTAGATATCTTCATCTTACTTGAGGCGGTATGGCACTAGTAGTGATAACTGTCATATTTTACAATCAAAGCAACATCGTTCCTCTCATTTGGCCTCAAAGACAAGAAGGAAATGAATTGAATGCCCTACTGCGGTTGGTTATAATTAACATTGAATTCCAATCTATGATGTGAGGCGGTAATTAACTTGGAAACAGGCAATAAGACAGTGATTACGGTGGAAGCCACGGTTCATGCACCTGTTGAACATGTTTGGACGTATTGGACGGAGCCTCAGCACATTACGCAATGGAATCAAGCTTCCGAGGAATGGCATGCGCCGAGAGCCGAGAATGATCTGAGAGCCGGCGGCAAGTTCCTGACACGCATGGAGGCGAAGGACGGCAGCTTCGGCTTTGACTTTGAAGGCATCTACGATGAGGTCAGAACTCATGAGCTGATCGCTTACACGATAGGGGATGGGCGCACGGTTACGATCACGTTCATCGCGCAGGGGAACGATACGAAAGTCGTTGAAGCCTTTGAAGCGGAAGGCACGAATCCCGTTGAGATGCAGCAGGCAGGCTGGCAGGCGATTCTAGACAACTTCAAGACCTATAGCGAAAGACAAGGATAAGCTGCCGGTAACCGGATTGGACAAGCCGTCCAATTGGCCCTAACGGAACGATACTCATCACAAACCTTCCTTCAGGGAGGTTTTTTTATTCGACTGAAATGAAAGCGCTTATCGAAATCATTGAATTAGTATTACATTTCGTTGCTTGGCTTAATTTAGCGGCGCGCCGATGTTTCTTATAATGAGAATGTACAGAAGATGAAAGCGCAAACATTAGGCAGCGAGTGGATGTACGTAGTTTCTCATTATGGAAGCATTAGGGGGAAATAAAGCGATGCTAAAGAAAAGCAGATTGTTGTTGCTAACCTTCGTCATGATGATGGTCGCGGTGCTTAGCGCCTGCGGAGGTAACAATGCGAACACGAACAATGCACAGGCAACTGAGAATAACCAAACGGCGGAGACGACAGAGCCAGCCAATGCGCCGGCAGATTCCGGGAATGGAAGCGGGATCGATACATCCGAAGAAGTGAAGCTCAAAATGATTTTCGTCGGCCCGAAGCCGGCCGATTATGACGCCGTCTTCGCAGAGCTGAACAAGAAGCTGAAGGAAAAGGTCAATGCGACGCTCGAAGGCGAATTCCTCGACTGGTCGGATTGGGCGCAGAAGTATCCGCTTAAGCTGGCGGCTGACGAAGACTTCGACCTGATCTATTCCGCGAACTGGGCAGGATATAACGATCAGTCGCTGAAAGGCGGTTTCCTGGAAATCACCGAAGACATGATCAGCACGTATATGCCGCAAACGCTGGCCGCGATGCCGCAGGTGAGCTGGGATCAGGCGAAGGTAAACGGCAAGCTGTACATGGTTCCGCAGAACCGCGGCGAATCGGTCGAGAAACTGATTCTGTACCGTGAGGACCTGCGTAAGAAGTACAATCTGCCGGCCATCGACAGCCCGGAAGCGTATGCGAACTACTTGAAGACGATTGCCGCGAACGAGAAAGGCGTCACGCCATTCACGCCGGAGACCGGCGATTGGAAATACCACAACCTGGACCGCATCCTGCTCAAGCAGGAGAACGAATGGAACATGTTCGATCTGGATATGCCGTTCGCTTTCAAGCTCTCGGACGCGACAGGTAAAGTGTTCAACGTGTATGAAACGGAAGAGTTCAAGAATCTGCTGACGTACTACAAGGATCTGGCAGACAACAATGCTTGGCCGAAGAACGCGCTGAACAGCAAGGACGATCATCAGGCGGAATTCAAGTCTGGCCGTACGGCGTCCATCACGCATAACAACGGCACGCTCGGTTCGCTTATCACGCAACTGCAGCAAGAGAACTCCCCTTACGAAGTCGCATTGGCCGACATCAACCCGGATAAAGCCAAATCGATCGCGATCTCGACGCAGAACGGCACGTCCATCCATGCGACGAGCAAACACCCGGAGCGGGCGTTGATGGTCCTTGATCTGCTGCAGAACGACAAGGAACTGCATGACCTGATCATGTACGGCATACAAGGCGTCCACTATGAGCCTGTCGGCGATAACCTGTACAAGTCGACGGACAAAAATTCGAACTACACCGGCTTCTCGAACTGGAGCTTCAACTCGCCGCTCAATCGCGACAACGAAGCGTTCCCGAAGGAAGCCTCCGACCTGGTCGCCAAGTGGGAGAAGCAAGTCTACCACTACCCGCTGGAAACGTTCGTCTTCGACAACAGCAAGGTGAAGTCGGAGATCGCGAACCTCGGCAACGTGATGGTGCGTTACGCGCTGCCGCTGGAATACGGCGTAGTGAAAGATATCGATAAAGGCCTCGCAGAGCTTAACAAGCAGCTGAAAGCAGCAGGGCTCGAGAAGGTACAGCAAGAGCTGCAAGCGCAGATCGACGCGTTCCTTGCGAAGCAATAAAGGATGAACAAAGCCGCCATCCCGGTTAAGGGAATGGCGGCTTTTTGTTTGATAGCAATGTTAGTTGTACATTGTTATCGGTATGTTGTTGTATGTTGTTTGTTTCATCTTTCACGTACGCACGATGGAACGAATCAGGAGCAAGGACCGAATGTTAAGCTTCCTTCAATGCTGTTCTCTTCGCAAGATCAGCTTTGGAATCGCCTTCTGTGGCCTGCTTCACTTTCTTGATGAAGAAGGAGAGTACGAGGCCGATCACGCCGATGCCGACGATGACCATATAAGCGTCGTTGATGCCTTGGATCGTAGCTTCCATGATCATATGTTCTTGCGTATCGGTGGAACCCGAAGCCATCATGTCTTGCATATGCGACTTCGTCTGGCTCGTCATGACGGTGACCAAGAGCGAAGTGCCGACAGCGCCGGCGACTTGCCGGATCGTATTGGAGATCGCGGTGCCATGGGCGTTAAGCCGGTTCGGCAGCTGATTGAGACCCGCGGTCTGAATCGGCATCAAGAGCAGCGCCATCCCGATGCGGCGGCCAGTGGACATAAGCACAAGGTATGTGTAGCTGGTCGAATCCGACAGATCGACGAAACCGATCGTCGTGGCGATCGTAATAACAAGGCCGATGACCGCAAGCCATTTGGCGCCGAAGCGATCGAACAGACGGCCGGCAACCGGCATCAGGAAGCCCATGACGAGGGCGCCGGGAAGCAGGAGCAAGCCGGATTCCAACGCGGTATAGCCGCGGGCATTTTGCAGGTAGAGCGGGAGCAGCATCATATCTGCATACATGACCATCGTGACGGCGATACTGATGATCGTCGTGAGCGAGAACATGTTGTACTTGAATGCACGCAGGTCGAGCAGCGGATTACGCGAGACGAGCTGCTTCCACGTGAACAAGACTAAGGAAAGCAAGCCTACGATGATGGTCCAGATGACCTCTGCGCTGGACCAACCTTTACTGCCGGCTGAACTGAAGCCATACAGCACGGCGCCGAAACCGACCGTCGACAGCAGTACGCTGACCAAGTCGACTTTGGCTTTAGTCTGTTCCCCGACATTGCGCAGATAAATAAATCCGCAGATGATACAGACGGCCGCGAACGGAATCATGCCGTAGAACATGGTTTCCCATGCGTAGTTCTCAAGCAGATAACCGGCAAGCGTAGGGCCTATAGCCGGGGCGAAAATAATCGCGAAGCCCATCATGCCCATCGCCGCGCCGCGTTTCTCCGGCGGGAATAGCGTCAGAATGACATTCATGAGCAGCGGCATAATGATACCTGCGCCTGCAGCTTGAACCATCCGGCCCGTCAGCAGCACTTCGAAGCTGCCAGCGAGCGCCGATATGATGGTTCCGATCATGAAGATGATCATCGATGTCTGGAAAAGCTGTCTTGTCGTAAACCGCTGCATGAGATAAGCGGTAATCGGGATCAGTACCCCGTTCACGAGCAAATAACCGGTCGTGAGCCATTGGGCCGTCGCCGCGGTTATGCTAAAGTCTTCCATTAGCTCCGGCGTGGCAACGCTCATGACCGTCTGATTCAATGTGGCCAGAAAGGCGCCCAAGATCATGACGAACAAGATCGGGCCCTTTTTGAGCGAGCTAGCGGCTGTGTTGGAGTTTGTACTCACCTTGCTCCATCCTCTCCATAATATCTCTAGACTTAATTTACAATGTGTAAGATAATTTACATTGTATAAATTAGATTATAGTCAGAAAGTTGGATTCTACAAGCGACGGATAGTAGCGGGTATGTAACTTAGTTAACACTTTACTTAATATCTGTCGCTTAAACTTGAGATGTTCTACAGATGATTGATTTATTGTAAATTGATTGTTTTAGGAGTGGACGAACGATGACCGACCCAACAAAACCTCGTACAGATCCGCGAATCCTTCGAACGCGGCAATTGTTGAAGGACGCTTTTATCGATCTCATGCAGGAGATGGATATTGAGAAAATATCGGTGAACAAAATCGCCGAGCGCGCAACGATCAATCGCGTCACCTTCTACCTGCATTACCGAGATATACCGGATATGATGGAGAAGATGGCCGACGAGATGGTGGAGGAGTGGCAGGAGGTATTGAACAAGGGAGTCTACGATCAGGCGACCGACAGGGAGATACACTGGCTAAGACTGGTAAGCTTGCTAGAGCATATAGCGGAGCACGCCAAGTTCTATAAAGTCATCCTTGCCTCGAAGCGAACGCCTGTCATCTTCACGGACCGGCTGAAGAGACTGCTCGTGGATGCCATAACCACCCGGATCGAGAGCCAGGGGAACGACTCCTACCTCGTGCGGGCAGGCATACAGAAGGATATCGCAATCTGGTACGGCTCTTCCGCGCTGATCGGCACGATCGTGTCTTGGCTGCGCAGCGATATGCGATATACGCCGCAATTCCTTGCCAAGCAATTCGCGCTGCTCGTGTCCAATTATGGGCGGGACGAAGAGTAAGGGGACCATAACCATAGTTGAACTTTATAGTGTAAAGAACTCAATCGAAGAGGGAGTGACTTGCTGCTGAACAGCCCCCCGTCAAGTAGACAGTACAAAAAATAAAAGTCAATCAAGCGGCCTTCGTCCTGAATTCCATTGGACTGAGGCCGTTTAATTTTG
>NZ_JACHXK010000013.1:0-84795 GCF_014192105.1 Paenibacillus phyllosphaerae
GTGGAGAAGGATTATTTGTTATGCACAAAAATAAGTATACCAATAAAACTCGTACTCACCAAGTCCAAAAGCTTGACAAGTATTAGCTGGTTTTCTTGCGTGGCCCGCTTTTGTTCCGTCGTGGATTGCTTGGTGCAATCCACGACGGAACAAAGCTCACGTGCGAGCTTCGTTCGCGGCTTTGGTGCCTTGTGGAGCAGACCTGGGGCTTCGTGCACGATGCAGCTTCCCTGCTGACTCTCGCTTGACGTCCACTTTCGTGGACACGCTTTATGCGTCGGCAGCAAACCCTCGGGCTTCGTGCATGATACAGCTTTCCTGCTGACTCTCGCTTGACGTCCACTTTTCGTGGACACGCTTTGTGCGTCGCCAGCAGACCTGGGGCCTCGTGCATGAATGCGGCTTTCCTGCTGACTCTCGCTTGACGTCCACTTTCGTGGACACGCTTTATGCGTCGTCAGCAGACCTGGGACTTCGTGCACAAGGCGGCTTCCTTTGCTGACTCTCGCTTGACGTCCACTTTGTGGACACGCTTACCTTTTTCGTCTTGCGTGAGCTTTGCCCACGCAAGGCGTAAAAAATCCCAAGCCACGCTTGAGGCTCGGGATTTTTTTGCGTTTATGTTAGTGCCGCGATTCGCTTTTCCAACCAGTCCACGATAGCCGCGAATACTTCGCTGCGCCTTGTTTCGTTATGAAGTTCGTGTTTGAAAGCCGGCCACTCTTGGAATTCGCACAACCCGCCCGCTCCTTCCGCGAATTCTCGGCTGGCCTCGATCGAAGTGACCTTGTCGTCTCCCCCGTGCATCAACAGGATTGGCACAGAGAGCTCATTCGCATGCTGGATCGCCCACAGTCCCGCGCGCTGGACGCTGAAGAAGAACCGTACCGATATGTCGCCGTGGCCCAGCGGGTCTTCGACGTAACGCTGCATCATCTCCGGGTCGGACGTCAGGCTTTTCACGTTAAGCGGCCGCGTGTTGATGTAACCCGGGAAGAAACGTTCCACGACCCGGCCGACCGCCACCGTTACAGGCGGCGCTTGAAAAGCCAGTTTCAGCCACGGGCCGGTCACCACCGCTCCGGCTAGATTGGGCTTGCTACGCAGCAAGTAATTGAGCGTAACGTTGCCGCCCATGCTGTGCCCATATAGAAAAAGCGGCAGCGCCGAATACTGCTCGGCAGCCAGGCTTAGCATCCAATCGACACCTTCCAGCAGTCCCTCGTACTCCGGCACATGGCCGCGCTTGCCCTCGGTTTTCCCGTGGCCGCGCTGATCAAAGGCCAGCACCGCGAATCCATTGTCCGTCAGTTCCTGCGCCACATGCCCATATCGTCCCGCATGCTCGCCCATGCCATGAACCAGACAGACGACCGCTCGGATCGGCACGTCCTGCTCGGGCGTCCATGCACAGCCATAGGCCAGCGTGCCGTCCGCCGTCCGCCATTTCGTCTCGGAGTGTATCATCCTATTCCTCCTTTATCCACCAGCCCATAATCATCGTTACCCCATTATACACCTTTCACTCCCCGCGCCTGCAAAGGGTCGCCGAACCTCATCCGCCTGAAAATGATCGACGTCCTAATAAGACTTCGAGAAACCTTGACACACTCTTGTCAGTGTTCTTTTGTTATTGTAAAAACAGAAATTTGCCGCTGTTAAAATCGAGGGCGCCAAGGTATCATATGGAAGCCGGCATTGGGCTCCTATGCCAGTCCTCGAATCCTGGCAAACAATCCAACCGTGAAAGGAAACTAGAGAGAATGAGTAAGACTAAAAACAAAACCGGCGTGGTCGTCGCCGGTCTGCTGCTCGCCATCTTGATGGCTTCGATGGACAACACAATCGTGGCCACCTCGATGGGCAATATTATCGGCGAGATGGGCGGCCTGGACAAATTCGTCTGGGTAACTTCAGCCTATATGGTGGCCGAGATGGCGGGCATGCCGATCTTCGGCAAACTGTCCGACATGTACGGACGCAAACGGTTCTTCATCTTCGGCATCATCGTCTTCATGATCGGTTCAGCGCTGTGCGGAACGGCGAATTCCATCGTCGAGCTGTCGATGTACCGCGTCATTCAAGGGATCGGCGGCGGCGCGCTCGTGCCGATTACGTTCACGATCATGTTCGATGCCGTCTCGCCTCAAGACCGAGGCAAGCTCGGAGGCTTGTTCGGCGCCGTATTCGGGATGTCCAGCATCTTCGGCCCGCTCCTTGGCGCCTACATCACCGATTACATTTCGTGGGAATGGATTTTCTACATCAACCTGCCGCTCGGACTGATCTCCTTCGCCATGATCGCCTTCTTCTATAAGGAGTCGCCGGTTCACAACAAGCAGCGGATCGACTGGTTCGGCGCCATCACGCTGGTGGCCGCGATCATCTGCCTCATGTTCGCTTTAGAGCTCGGCGGCAAGGAGTATGCGTGGGATTCGGCCCAAATCATCGGTCTGTTCACCGGATTCGCGGTCTGTGCCATCCTGTTCCTGATCATTGAGACGCGCGTATCGGAGCCGATTATCTCCTTCGGCATGTTCCGCAACCGGCTCTACGCCTCCAGCAATGCCATCGCGATGCTGAGCGGCGCGGCCTTCATTACGGCTTCGGTCTACATCCCGATCTTCATCCAGGGCGTGCTGGGCGGAAGCGCGACGAACTCCGGCCTGGTTCTGCTGCCGATGATGCTCGGCTCGGTCGTTACGGCAACCGCCGGCGGTTTCCTGCTGACCAAGCTGCCGTACCGGACGATCATGATCCCGACGCTGATTCTGCTGGTCGTCGGCCTTGCGCTGCTGACCACAATCGGTACGGACACGTCCCGTTTCGTCGTGACCATCTATATGGTTCTCGTCGGCCTAGGCATCGGCGCTTCGTTCTCTGTCCTGAGCAATGCCGCAATCCATTCGTTCAAAGCGAACCAGCGCGGCGCAGCCAGCTCGACGCTGAACTTCCTTCGTTCGCTCGGCATGACGCTCGGCATTACCATCTTCGGCATCCTGCAGAGCCATGCGCTGACGAAGAAACTTTCGGATTCCTTTGCAGGCGCGGACCAACCCGCCGTTCCGGAAGGAATGGACTTTAGCGACCCGCACGCGCTGTTGAATCCCGAGGTCCGCGCGAACATTCCGCAGGAGGCGCTTGCGAAAGTTACGGAAGGCCTCTCCGACTCCATCGTCTTCACGTTCGCATGGGGTATCATCCCTGCCGCGCTGGCGGTTGTGTTCGCACTCGTGATGAGCAAGGAAAAAATGGATCCGGCTGCGGAGCAAGAGGAATATGCCGCAGGCCACTAAGCCGCTTGGCTGTTGGCCAGCCTGACTACGAAAACCTCCGGTTCACCTTACGGTGAGCATGGAGGTTTTGTGCGTTGGTGCCAAGCGGACGGGGATCACAGAAATTGTCGCTATTCGATATGCGCTCGGTATTGGTCGGGCGTCAGCAGTTTGGCGAACGCCTCCTCTGCGGGCTCGGACAGCTCGATCTCGACGATCCAGCCGCCCTCGTAAGGCTCGGCGTTGAGCAGCTCCGGGCGATTCTGCAGCTCCCCGTTGACGCTCACGATGGTGCCGCTCACGGGGGAATAGAGCTCGGAGACCGTCTTCACCGACTCGATCGTGCCGATGCTTGCATCCGCTTCTACAATGTCGCCCACCTGCGGATATTCCACGAAGACGATGTCGCCGAGGAGATCCTGCGCATGATCAGTAATGCCGACGCGCACGCGATTGCCCTCCGCCAGTCCCGCCCACTCATGCTCCTTGCTGTAGACCAGATCGTCTCTGATTTCGCTCATTCCCTATCGCCTCATTCCCTGAAATAATGACTATTCTTTGCGCATCCGCACTATACAGCACATAGAACCGCCCTGCTCTCCATCGCATGCATTACCGATTCATACGCTTGCCCTCGTAAAGACATGCCTGTTGCAGGCAGCATGCCGAAGATTGCCCAAGGACGGGCCGACTTCCACATGGCAGCCCCCTGCGTAATGTCGTTCTTCACCCCGTCCAGTCCTACGGCCGACATAATGCCAAGCAGGAGCCGCATAAGTTAGGAAGACCACTACTCATCGTCCACGCTGACTGGCGATAGCCAGAACTGCACATAGCCGTATTCGGACTACGAGCCCTATTCACCGGTTCTGCAATACCACCCAACTGAATAAGCGGATGAACGCGTGGGGAGAGATTACCAGCAATGGCCTAAAGGTTATGGCTGGTAACGCCGAAGGAGTAAGCCAGTTACGGGTGAATCTCTCAGGCAAAAGGACCTTTGCGGGACGCATCTCTGGAGAGCATCCTCCCAAGGGGGGATCACCGACGGGGAAACTTGCGGCGGAGGCGAGGCTACAGGACATGTCTCCTCCAGTCGCGAGGCAACTCTCAGGTACCAAGGACAGAGCGAAAGGATCAAGGAAAGGCGTCCCGGCAAGGACGCGCACCCTGAACCTTTTGCCTGTCCTTTTTGGCTTAGACGTCTTGATTCGAAGAAGAATGAGGTGATCGAAGCGATGGCTGTTCTGAAACGCACCCCGCTTTATCCGCTGTACGCGGGTTACCCGTCGGCGCGCTGCATCGATTTCGGCAGCTGGGAGCTGCCCGTGCAATTCCTCGGCATTACCTTCGAACACGAAGCTGTGCGCACGCGGGCAGGACTGTTCGACGTGTCCCACATGGGCGAGTTCATCGTAACGGGCCAATATGCGGAGACGTTCGTGCAGCGCCTGACGACCAACGATGTCGCCAAGCTGACCGACGGGCAGGCGCAATATACGCTGATGTGTACGCAAGACGGCGGCACGGTCGACGACCTGCTCGTCTACAAGTTGTCCGCCGATCAATTCATGCTCGTCGTGAACGCTTCTAACATCGAGAAAGATTGGCAGTGGCTCATGGACCATCTGATCGGCGACGTCTTCATCCGCGACGTGTCGAGCGAGACCGCGCTGCTTGCCCTTCAGGGACCGCGCGCTGCCGCCATCCTATCCCAAGTGGTCGATGCGAACGCCATTGCATCCCTGAAGCCTTTTCACTTTGTCCGCTCGCTCGACATCGACGGCGTTCAGGCGCTCGTCTCGCGCACCGGCTATACGGGCGAGGACGGATTCGAGCTCTACGTTCCTGCCGGGGATGCGCAGCAGCTGTGGCGGTCGCTGATCGTCGCCGGCCAGCCGGAGGGGCTCGTCCCTTGCGGCTTGGGCGCCCGCGATACGCTTCGCTTCGAAGCGCGGCTTCCGTTGTACGGGCAAGAACTCGCCGACGATATTTCGCCGCTCGAAGCCGGCCTTGGTCCGTTCGTTAAGCTCGATAAAGGCCCGTTCATCAGCAGCGATGCGCTGAGCGAGCAGAGACGCAGCGGCTTAAAGCGCAAGCTGGTCGGCATCGAGATGATCGACAGGGGCATTCCCCGCTCCCGCTACCCGATTCATGCTGAGGGTCAAATCGTCGGCGCCGTTACGACGGGCACGCAGTCTCCGACCTTGAAGCGCAATCTCGGCCTCGCCCTCGTCGAGACCCCATATGCCGCCCTAGGCACGAAGTTGCTCGTCGAGATCCGCGGCAAGCTGCTGAGAGCCCAAGTCGTCCCCACCCCTTTCTACAAAAGAAGCTGAATTAACCAAGGAGCGCCTCCCGCGGCGTTTCCTGCAGAAGGAGCCGATTGCCATGAAGCACCGCTATATCCCGATGACCGGGCAGGATGAAGCCGAAATGCTGGCCGTCATCGGCGCGGATACGATCGAAGCGCTGTTCGCGGACATTCCGGCAGCCATCCGCTACGAAGGCGTCCTGCCGATGTCCGGACCGCTCGATGAGCCCGCCCTCCTCCGCCATATGCGCCTGCTTGCGGGGCGCAACGCTAATTTCGACGAATATGTCAGCTTCCTCGGAGCCGGCATCTACGATCACCATATTCCCGTCGTCATCAACCATGTGATTTCGCGCTCCGAATTCTACACCGCCTATACGCCGTATCAGCCGGAGATCAGCCAAGGCGAGCTGCAGGCGATCTTCGAATTCCAATCGTATATCTGCGAGTTGACCGGCATGAAGGTCGCCAACGCCAGCATGTATGACGGGGCGACCGCTTTGGCCGAAGCGGCGGCGCTCGCCGGCGGCTATACGAAGCGCAGCCGGATCGTCGTCTCCTCCGCCATCCATCCCGAAGCCAAGGAAATCGTGCGCACCTCCGCCCGCGGCTTGAATCTGGACATTGTCGAGGTCGCCGCGAACAATGGACTCACCGACCTTGAAGCGCTTGAATCGGCGCTTACGGACGATACGGCAGCCGTGCTCATCCAATCGCCGAACTTCTTCGGCGCTATCGAAGACGCAAGGGCCATCGAGCCGGTCATCCACGGAAGAGGCGGATTGCTCGTCATGAGCGTCAATCCGCTGTCGCTCGCGCTGCTCGAAGCCCCCGGCGAGCTTGGCGCCGACATCGTCGTCGGCGATGCCCAGCCGCTCGGCATTCCCGCTTCGCTCGGCGGACCGACATGCGGCTTCTTCGCCGTCACCGACGCGCTCATGCGCCGCATTCCGGGGCGGATCGTCGGCCAGACCGTCGATAAGGAAGGCAGACGCGGCTTCGTGCTGACGCTGCAAGCGCGCGAACAGCATATCCGCCGGGAGAAAGCGACGTCCAACATATGCTCCAACCAGGCGTTGCTCGCCCTATGCGCGTCCGTCTACATGTCGACGCTCGGCAAGACCGGCATGCAGGAAGCCGCCCTTCTCAATGTGCGTAAGGCGCATTATGCCGCAGACAAGATCGCAAGCCTTCGCGATCCGCATACGGCGGCGCCGGTATTCGAGTTGCCCTTCCAAGCGCCGTTCTTCAACGAATTCGTCGTGAAGCTGCCCCAAGCTCTCGACGCTGCCAAGCTGAACGCCAAGCTGCTCCGCAAAGGGTTCATCGGCGGGTACGATCTGGCGCTTGCCGACCCATCCTTGAGCGGCCACATGCTGATCGCCGTCACGGAACGCCGAACGAAGGACGAGATCGACCGATTCGTCCATGAGCTGGAGGAATGTTGCCGATGAACATGAAGCCGACGCCGGATAAAGCCCTTATATTCGAGCTGAGCAAGCCCGGACGCGTCGCCTACTCGCTGCCTGCCTGCGATGTGCCGGAGACGGAAGCCGCTTCGCTCATTCCGCCCCATCTGTTGCGCGCCAAGCCCGCCGAGCTGCCCGAAGTGTACGAGGTTGATGTCATCCGCCATTATACCGAGCTGTCCCGCCGCAACTTCGGCATCGACAACGGCTTCTACCCGCTCGGCTCCTGCACGATGAAATACAATCCGAAGATCAACGAGGATGTCGCCCGCTTCCCGGGCTTCGCCAAGATCCATCCCTATCAGCCGGAGGAGAGCATCCAAGGCGCATTAGAGCTGCTCTATACGCTGCAAAACGACATCGCGGCGCTGACGGGCATGGATCAAGTGACGCTCCAGCCGGCGGCCGGCGCCCATGGCGAATGGACCGGGCTGATGCTCATCCGCGCCTATCATGAGAGCCGCGGCGAGAAGCGCACGAAGGTCATCGTTCCCGACTCTTCCCACGGCACGAATCCGGCGAGCGCGACCGTCGCCGGATTCGAGACCATCACGATCAAATCCGATGCCAAGGGGATGGTCGACCTTGATGCACTGAAAGCTGCGGTCGGTGCGGATACGGCGGCGCTCATGCTGACGAATCCGAGCACGCTCGGCCTGTTCGAAGAGCGAATCGTCGAGATTGCGAACATCGTGCACGAGGCGGGCGGCCTGCTCTACTATGACGGCGCCAACTCCAACGCCATTATGGGCATTACTCGCCCTGGCGATATGGGCTTCGACGTCGTTCACCTGAATCTGCACAAAACGATGAGCACCCCGCATGGCGGAGGCGGTCCGGGCGCAGGCCCGGTCGGCGTGAAGAGCAAGCTGATCCCTTTCCTGCCGAAACCCATCGTCAGCCGCCGCACGGACGGCGCTTACTATTGGGACTATGACCGACCGGCCTCGATCGGCAGAGTAAAGGCCTATTACGGCAACTTCGGCATTCTCGTCCGCGCTTATGCGTATATTCGCACCTACGGGCCGGAAGGATTGCGCCGCGTCTCCGAATGCGCCGTTCTGAACGCCAACTACATGATGCACCGTCTCGCGCCTTATTACGAAGTCGCCTATCCGGGGCTGTGCAAGCATGAGTTCGTCCTCTCCGGCCGCAGGCTGAAGTCGTTCGGCGTGCGCACGCTCGATGTGGCCAAACGGCTGCTCGACTTCGGCTACCACCCGCCGACGATTTATTTTCCGCTCAATGTGGAGGAGTGCCTTATGATCGAACCGACGGAGACGGAGAGCAAAGAAACGCTGGATGCCTTCATCGACGCGATGATCAGCATCGCCCAGGAAGCGGAGCAGACGCCTGAGATCGTACGGAATGCGCCACATACGACGGTCGTGAAACGGCTGGATGAGACGACGGCCGCCCGCAAGCCGGTGTTGAACTGTACTTGCGGCTAGCGCGGCCACCCGTGGAGCCGCAAGACAAAAAAAGCGCTCCTGCACCAGCAAGTCTGGTGTCAGAGCGCTTTTCCCTATAGACTAATCGCCAATCGGCATCATGTTGACGGATACGACATCTTCAATGCTCGGCCTCAGATCGATCTCGATCTCCAGATCGGGCACGCGCTTCACCCACGGCTCTTCGGCGGCCGGTGCGGCTTCCGCAGCCGATTGCTCCAGCTCGTCGATCCACAGCGCGTCCTGCGGACAATCGACCATCAGGAAGCGGCCCTGCTGTCCGTTGCCCGTCGGATAATGCTTCAGATAAGCCTTCGTCTGCTCGATGGCCAGAATTTCGACCATCCCGCTCGCATGGCTCATCGACAGCCGCACCCTTTTGCCCAGCCCGCTTGCGAGGGCCTTCGCCTCTTCAATCAGCTGATAAGCGCGCGCGAGCGGCAGGACGAACTCCGCGTTCGACTCCGTAGGCGCTTGAACGAAGAAATAAAACGGCGCAACCCCGCTCCACACCAAACGGTCGAGCAGCTCAGCCAGCACGGCAGCCTCGTCGTTAATTCCCCGCAGCACATGCGTACGGTTCACGAGAATGGCACCTGCCTGCTGCAGCGATTCCAACGCTCGCTTGGCTTCTTCCGTAATCTCCCGCGGATGGTTGATATGAACAGTCAAATAGATGCGCTTCTCCGGGGTGGAATGCGTGCGGATGACCGAGAGCAGCGCCTCATGCGCATAGATCCGGGACGGTTCTCTCACCGGCAGCTGCGAGGCGAGCCGGATAATCCGGACATGGTCGATGGCGCGAAGCTCCGACACGACGAACGCAAGGCTCTTCTCATCCAAAGCCAGCGCGTCGACCCCCGTTAGCAGGACTTGGTTAATCTCGGGATGCTCCGCGATATAGCCGAGGCTTCGCTTAAGCTCCTCAAGGCCAGCGATACCGTCCTCGGTCAAATTCAACGTCGCATTCGTCCCGTACACATGCTGCAGCCCAGGCATAATCTCCTGTCTGCTGAGCCCTTGAGTTTCCCAGCGGTTCAGACCGCCGAGTCCCCCGGACAGAGGTGAGGCAAGCTTGCGGATCGGATCATCGGGATTAGCCCAATCAATAAGGCTGGCGTAATAATTATCGTGTGGCGGAGTGGAAACATCAGGTGTCGTAGCTGCATGATTGGCGCTTCGTACATTCTCCGGTGCAGTCATGAATCATCCTCCTTCGTCCTGAAATCTGCAGGCTGCGTTAACCGCAGCGATAGGTTCGGGTCTTTCTTTATTGAAAAACAAAAAAAGACCCCAAAAAAAAGCGGGTCTTCTGGTTTGTATTCAGTAAGGTATGAACACATCAGACCCATCTTCTGCTGACGAGGTTAGCTGACGGACTCGGGATAGATGGTTCCCTACGTTACGATGCGTAACGATTCGCCCCTGCCGCAGGCGTGAATCCTCAAGCCTGCAAGCTTCCCAATCGGATGACCTTGCTGCAGACCCGGTCCGCTGCAAGCACGATTGAAAGTGGTTCCCCCGCTTCTTCATGCCATAGAGACACGAGAATTAAGCGTACTCCGAGTTTAACCCCATTAATCTGAAAAGTCAAACGAATATTACAAGGTGAAACGCCTTTCGCCGTCCTATGGCGGCGTATTAAGTTTCATTCCGGAGAAATAGAAGATGAAGTATAAGGTGAAACATATACTTGCTTATATTTGAGGGAAATAGGCCAGCCCTTTTATCCGAAAAAAAGAACTGGCCCTGCCCGTCCGCTCCTGGCATAAGACAATCCCGCCCGGCGATATGCTTGAATTAAGGCACACCCGTTACCGCCGATGGCGACGATGGGTGTGCTACGGCATTACCTAAACGCTTCCCCTCCGCACCTTCGGACGAGCACCTTTAGCGCTTTAGCGGCGGACATGGGCAAGCCGGCGGAACAGCTTGATGCATACCGCCAGCCAGCATGCGCTGACCCAATAACCGCCGAGCAAGTCGGACGGATAATGAACGCCGAGATACACGCGGGACAGACCGATGCACATGATCATGATCACGCCGAAACCGATGAGCACGCCTCGCCATAACCGCGACGGCATATGGCGCCACAGCAGATAAGTCAGCAACCCATAGAACGTAAAGGCCGCCATCGAGTGGCCGCTCGGGAAGCTGTAGCCGGTCTCCTCGACGATGCGGTGAATATCCGGCCGTGCCCGCTCGTAGAGCCCCTTGAGCACGACGTTCAGCAAGGTCGAGCCCAGCATCCCGCCGATCAGCAGGAACAGCTCCTTCCGATGTTTCAAGAAAATATACAGCACGACCGCGACGACCAGCACGAGCGGAATGACCACCGATGAAGAGCCGATTTTCGTGAACAGTTTGGCAGCAGCCGTAAGCCCGTCCGATTCCGTCCCCTGAATCGCATCGATCAGGGACAGGTCGAATCGCATCAGTTTCTCGCGCGTGACCAGCATGGCCAGCCCTTGGAACCCCGCAAGCGCGAGGATGAGATAAATCCACCACATTGAAGCCATGACCTCCGATAGTCTGAAAATAAGCGAAGCCGATGAAACAGATGACTTTACAGTTTCTTATTATACGGGACAGCCCGCGCGAAAATCCAAAAAATATGCTGAAATTTGGCCGTTTGCCCGTTGCGGCGTCCCGCTTTTTCACGTATGTATAGAACAAGGTGAAACGGCTTGCGCCGTCCTGGCGGCGGATGAAGTTTCATTCCGGAGAAATAGAAGTGTCATTTATAAGCGTGCAACTTATAAAATGCTTCTATTTCAAGAAGGAGAAGGAAGGTGGGACAACATGCAAGCTCGAAGAGACAGCAATATAGACGGGATTGACGTCAGCCGTTATCAGGGCAACATTAATTGGAGCTCGGTCAAGGCAGGCGGGATTGCATTCGCGTTTATTAAAGCTTCCGAAGGCACCGGCTCCACTGATCCCCAATTCGAGCGCAACGTTACAGGAGCGAAAGCGGCCGACGTTAAAGTAGGGTTCTATCATTACGCACATCCCGAGCGCAACAATGCGGCTGCCGAAGCGGCCCATTTCATAAGCACCATCAACGGCTATGAAGCCGATTTCCCCCATGTGCTGGACGTGGAAGGCGATGCTTCGGCGATCGGGGCGGCAGCGCTGACCGATTGGGTCGACGCGTGGCTGAAGGAAGTCCGCAAACAGACCGGCCATCCGGTCATGATCTACTCCGGCGCCAGCTTTGCAAGGTCGTATCTGGGCAAGGAGCTGGGCGATTATCCGCTCTGGATTGCGCATTACGGCGTCAACACGCCGATGGCCAACAGCACCTGGAACCGATGGGCCGTATTCCAATACTCGCAGACGGGCCGGGTGAACGGCATTAGCGGCGATGTGGACTTGAACGTGATGGAGCGCGCCTTCTACGACCAATTCACGACGACCCCGCAGGAAGTCGAAGATGTCGATGCGACAAGTCCGGATACGATCAAGGTCGTCATCAACGATAAGCTCGCCACGCATGGCCGCGCGATCGACGGCCATGTGTACGCCCCGCTTCGCCAGATCGGCGATGCGACCGGCAACACGGTCGGCTGGAACAACGAGCTGAAGGTACCTGCCTTCAACGGACAGCAGGTCGACAACTTCACCGTCATCGACTCCACGACCTACGTGCCCGTGCGGACGGCAGCAGATCTGCTCGGCGGCAATGCCTTCTGGCACGCGGACACGAAGAAAGTGTATATCTACTATAAGCTGTAACGCCGTTTTCTACGCTCGCGCAAAAAAAGACCGTCCTCGCCCGAAGCATCAGCTGCTTCGGCGGGACGGTCTTTCATACCTATAAGGGATATGCGCCTATGTCTTAAGCTTCGCTGCCGATCTTCGTCAGGAACTCAGCCTCGAGCTTATCGAGATGCTTATCCATGCATTTGCAGTAGTAATCCTTGCGGCACATTGGGCAAGGGATGTTCAGCAGACGATTCGCCGATTGCAGGTTCCACTCCGGGTTCTTGCTCAGGAACAGACGATACTTGGACTTGTCATGAAGCGTGACGACATATTGGTACAACTTCGTCTTGTCATTGATATCCGATACTTCCATGTCCGTAATTTTAGGGTTGAATGCCATTGTTCAGACCGCCTATTTTCAAGATTTTTATGTAAAATAGCATAGCGTGTTAACCCTTGTGTTGTCAATTTTTCTATCCGTGCCCGCCGCGTAATTATGCCATATAGCTGTCAGTATTCCCTGGATACAATAGAAGTATGCAGTGGAACAATGATCAGATAAGGAGTTATATGACATGACACAACCATTACTAGGCAAAGTTGCGGTCGTCGCGGGAGCGACACGGGGCGCGGGGCGCGGCATCGCCGTCATGCTGGGAGAAGCCGGGGCCACCGTCTATGTGACCGGACGAAGCACGCAAGGGAATCTCTCGGATATGGGGAGAAGCGAGACGATCGAGGAGACGGCCGCGCTCGTCGATGCGCGCGGCGGACGCGGCATACCGGTCCGCGTCGATTATACGGCGGAAGCCGATGTGGCGGCTCTTGCCGCCCGCATAACGGACGAGCAGAACGGCCAGTTGGACCTCTTGGTCAACGATGTATGGGGCTGTGACTCCCTCACCTCCTGGGGCGTGCCCTTCTGGGAAGATTCGCTCCACAACGGGCTGCTCATTCAGCAGCGGGCGGTGCATACGCATCTGACCGCCAGTCTCCATCTCGTTCCACTAATAGTCCGCCGGGGATCGGGGCTCGTCATCGAGATTACGGACGGATTCGATTACCGCTATCGAGGCAACCTGTTCTACAGTCTGGCCAAAGTCTCGACGATCCACCTCGCGCAAGCGATGGCGGCCGACCTGCGCCCGCATAACGTGGCAGCGGTCTCCTTGAGCCCTGGATTCCTCCGCTCGGAGGCCATGCTCGAACACTTCGGCGTGACGGAAACGAACTGGCAGGACGGTGCCGCCAAGGATGTCCACTTCCTGCAGTCCGAGACCCCGTCCTACGTCGGTCGGGCGGTCGCCGCGCTTGCCGCCGATCCGGGTATTATGTCGCTAAGCGGCCACATCCTTACCTCTTGGGGGCTCGCAGATCGCTACGGCTTCACCGACCAGGACGGCCGAACGCCGCATTGGGGCCGTTACGCGGCAGAACAGGGCTTCTATGAGCCATATATCCATTCCGGCGAATAACTTCATTCCATGAGACCGCAAAAGGCACCTTGAGCAGCACAGCGCCCCGTAACGAGGTCGCTGCTGATACAAGGTGCCTTCTTGTTCGCGGGAAGCTAATGGGAAGAAGAACTCACGGCTTCGGCAGCAGCTCGACGATCATCCCGTTGCTGGAACGGCTGACGATCACCCTTGCATACTTGGCCTCCTCCTCTACCTTCGCCCCCGTCCCTTCCGGAATAAAATAGTTCTCGATGCCGTAGGTCACTTCGCTCGCGTATTTCCGCGTCCCTTTCAGCACCACCTCGCCTGTTCCCAATTCCTCGCCCGGTTTGTACAGACGGTCGTACACATAG
Organism: Paenibacillus phyllosphaerae; assembly: GCF_014192105.1. Lineage (GTDB taxonomy): Bacteria > Bacillota > Bacilli > Paenibacillales > Paenibacillaceae > Paenibacillus_Z > Paenibacillus_Z phyllosphaerae. The sequence continues at coordinate 14,031 of NZ_JACHXK010000013.1, forward strand.
ACGCCATCTTGCCCCGGCTTCAGGACGACCTGTATCTTGTCTCCGTCCTCAGCGCCCGGATTCGGCACCGTGGAGATATCGTAACGCAGCTGAACGTAATCGCCTTGGAGCATTGATCTAGGATCGATTGGCGCAAGCTTCAGCGTAATCTCGGTCCCGCCGCGAAGCGCCGCCTCATTCGTATAGATCGCTGCGCCGAGCAGCAATGCCTGCAGAACCAACAGCGTGGCAACCGTTGCGCGTGCCGTCCGCATGAAGGAAGTCTCCTGCAGGGAGGAGATGCCTGAGCGGCGGTCCAGCCAAACGGCGATGCCGATGACGATCAGGCCGGCGCAGGCCAGGCTGAACGATTTGTGCAGCAGCTTCCATGCCGTCTCGTAATATTTGACCGCAAGGAACAGACTCCAAGCCGCCACGCCCCATCGGAAGTAGAAGCGTTGGCTGCGCTGTGCCTGGCTGATCAGCAAGGCCGTTAACGCAATGAAGAAGATGATGCTTGCCGCCAGATGGCGGTAGGTGCTGCCGTAATCGTCCCATGTCAGCATAAGGCCCAGGCCAAGCAGGGCTACATAGGCAACGCGCTGCTGATGCTTGGACTTAGCGGCTCCGAGCAGCCCTTTCCAGGCCAGCCCGAATACGATGAGATTGAGCACGAACAGCAGCGCGAGCAGGTTCCAGCCCCGATCGTACGGATCAGGGAACGCCAGATCCGCCAGCTGATAGACATAAATATTCGCCAGCAGGTAGAACATGGCCGGACCGAATCTTCCCTCCGTACGCAACCACACGAAGACGGTCAAGACGAGATAAAGCAGCGCGTAAGCGATCGATTCGGTGCCGACGATGATGACCGTTCCCGTCAGGGCCGCGATCAGAGATACGGTAAAACGTACCGGAGCAGGCAGTTTTGCGCGCAGCAGCATGCTCGCCAGCACCAAGGCCACGCTTACGAAAGCTAATACGTGCTGCGCCGCATCTTCGGCGATGATCATGATCATGCCGACCAGGCTGCTGAAGCCGATCAGCACGCCGACAGCCGAGACGACCGACCAGAGGATGCCTTGAACGTCGAACGCCGGTTTGCGGCGCGGTTTAGGCGCAGGATTCTCGCTGCCCAAGGTATCCGAATCCGCCGGTCGGGACGGATCGTCCTTCTGGGTCGCGCCAGCTTCGGTTGGCCCGTCATAGTACCGATTCAGGAAGCGGATGAACCACGTGCAGCCGACCAGCAGCGCCGCAACGAAGAGGAGTCCAAGGCCGAAGAACGACAAATTCCAATAGTGAATCGTAAGCTCGATATATTTGGATATGGCGAACAAAGCGATGAACACGCCGGCGATCGTCAGCAGCCGCTTGCCCTCTTCCTGAGAGTTAAGCGCATGCAAGATGCAGCGCAGCGCCCATGCGGCAAACAAGATATTCAGCCATAGGCCCGCGTCGTCGAAAATAAGGCTGTTCGACAGGATGATCAGCTGGGCCCACACCATCAGCAGCGTAAGGGTGGTGATCAGCTTCTCGCCTGAATGCTTCCGCTCAAGCCACATGTAAAGCAGAACGTTGATCGTTGCGATGACTGCCGCAACAACCAGCCAGGCATACGGATCCTCGACCCTCATCAACCATGGCGCAACGTCTGCGTAAGCATATACGGTGATATGGAGCAGTATGAACGCCAGCAGCTTGAACGGCCAATACCGGGTCACGATCGCGAACCCAAGCGCCGGAACGCTCCAGAGCAAGAACAGTCCGTAGCTGTCCGCGTGGGAGTTGTAGATGCGTCCTACCAGGGCGACGCTCGCGCCGAAAGCGATGCAGCCGGTGACCGCCGCCACCTTGCTGAGCCATGCCGTGCGCGGACTGGCGGACAACGCATAGGCCGCTCCGTAGAATAATGCGGTCAGCAGGACGCTAAGCGTAATCTGCGCCGTTCGTCCAAGCGCTTCCCAGCCGGAAGCGAAGAAATAAATGATCGCGGCCGCCACCATCGCGGCGCCAAGCGTATATGCGGTACGGATGCCGTAATTTGTCCTCATCGATGTAACCTCCTGCATGTGGACGGCCCATCCTTCAGCCGCCCCTCGTAGCTACAGTATATCCATTGCCGCTTCGGATCGGTAAGTACCATCTTTTCTTGGTACCCCGGTCATTAACCGCTTAAACGAACACGCAACTCCGCGCGACTTTTACATAGAAAGACCTCGCGTGGCAAATAATGTTTTCAGTTGCGTCAGTCGAGGTGAATCCGCCATGTCCTTCTTCCGTTCTATCCTGCATCGTTCCCAAACGTCTGATCTAGCGAACACCGCCGCTCCGGCCGAGATTGAGGAGCCCGGCATTGGCGCATCCCTGCACGACCGTACCGCATGGATCCATGCAAAGATGCAGCCCGCCTTCGATCTGATCATCCATGAGTTCCAGGCTGCGGGCGGGCTGCCCTGCGCCGTCGTCTATATCGCCAGCATGATCGATCTGGAGACCTTGCAGGATAATATCCTGCATGCGCTCACGGCCCCAGGCTCCGCTTCTTCCAGAGAAGAGCTGGTACGCCAGGTCTTCGAGACGCGCCAGCTCTCGGTCGCGGCCTGTGCCATCGATACCCGGCTTAGCTCGGCGCTGAATGCCGTGCTCGAAGGCAATATCGTGCTGCTGATCGACGAGGAACCTCGTATCGCCATGTACCCGCTCGCCTCGTTCGAGAAGCGGCAAGTAAGCGAATCGAAGAACGAAGGCGTCATCCGGGGCCCGCGCGAGGCGTTCGTCGAGGATGTCGGCACGAATATTACGATGATCCGCCGCAGGGTGAAACGTTCGGAGCTCAAGCTGCTTCAGCTGCATGTAGGCGAGTACACGAAGACGGACGTGGTCGTTTTTTATATTGAAGGCTTATGCAAGCCCGAGCTGGTGGAAGAAGTACGCTCGCGAATCGAGAACATCCGGATCGACAGCATTATTGGAAGCAGTTACCTGGAAGAGTGCATCGAAGACAATCCCTTGTCGGTCTTTCCCCAGATGCAGAACACCGAGCGGGTGGATACCGCATCGTCCGCCCTGCTGGAAGGCCGCGTCATCATTATGACGAACGGGACGCCGATCGCGCTCATCGCGCCGGCGACGTTCTTCGTCTTCATCCAATCCGCTGAGGACTATTACGAGCGCACCTTCACTTCCAGCTGGATTCGCTGGATCCGGTTCTTGTATTTGATTCTGGCCGTCTTGCTGCCGTCCATCTATATCGCGCTGACCACCTTTCACCCCGAGATGATTCCGACCTCACTGCTCATCAGCCTTGCCGCGGCAAGGGAGGGCGTGCCGTTCCCTGCAATCGTGGAAGCGCTCATTATGGAGATTACATTCGAAGCGCTGCGGGAAGCAAGCATACGCATTCCGTCGTCCATCGGGCAAGCGGTATCCATTCTCGGGGCGCTCGTGATCGGGGAAGCGGCGGTTAAAGCCGGCATCGTATCCGCACCGATGGTCATCGTCGTCGCTTTGTCCGGCATCTCTTCTTATATCGTGCCGAACTTCAGCATGGGGCTGTCGCTGAGGCTGCTCCGCTTCCCGATCATGTTCCTGGCCGCGAACTTCGGCGTCATTGGGATCGGGGCCGGCATTACGATCATTATGCTCCACATGGTGTCGCTGCGTTCGTTCGGCATCCCGTATTTCGCGCCGATCGCGCCGCTGTCCATGAACGAGATGAAAGACGTATTCTGGCGTTCCTCGAGACGGTACATGGAAGAACGCCCCACGCTATTCGGGGCAGCTCCGGGTAAGCGCATGTCTTACCGCAGGAGCCCCCGTAATGAGGAGGATTCCGATTGAGCCTGCATCCTCGATGTAGCCGTTTCCTTCGCATACTCGCCTTATTCGCCTGCACCGTTCCGCTGGCGGGCTGCTGGTCGCGCGTCGAAGTGAATGACAGGGCTTTCGTGCTTACGATGTATGTGGACGCCGCTCCCGACGGCAAGGTAGAACTGACACTCAGCCTCCCGCTGCCTAATCAATTAACCAGCGAAGGAAGCTCAGGAGGCGGGGCGAGCAACGAACCGCCGTTCGGCCCTATCACAGCCAAAGGGAGAACGATCGCCGATGCCTATCGCGAGCTGAACGCGGACCTCTCCCGGGAAATCTATTGGGGCCAGATCAAAACCATCATCATTGGGGATGGCTTCGCGAGGCAGGGCATCGAGCCGCTCATTGAGTTCGCTTCGCGCAATTCGCAATTTCCCATTAAAACGTTCGTGATGGTGGCGCCGGGCAAAGCAAAGGATGTGTCCGAGATTATTCCGAGGTTCGAGACCTTCCCGTCCGATGTCTTCCGGGAATTCGCCAATCGCAGGGTCATGCTCGATACGAGCGTCCGCGACATTCTGATGGCACGCGAATATACGAACGACTTCATTATCGGGAGGCTGGATATTCGAGAGAGTCAGAATTTCGGCAAGGTCAAGAAACGCGTGCTCTCCGACGGAGGCGTCTACTTCAAGGACGGCAAGCTTGCGGCCACGATACCCGAACGAGGCATGCGGGGCGCGATGTGGCTCATGGACCGGATGAAAGACGCCGTCATTACGATCAACGCCCCGGTGGACGACAAGCCCATCAGCATTATCGTCCATCGGACGACGACCAAGATTAAGCCGAAGCTCGTGCAAGGGAAACCGGTTTTCCATGCCAAGATGAAGCCTGTCGCCCAGATCGTTTCCTCGGACTCGGCCGCGGATCTGGCGGATCCCCGGCAGCTGGAGGCATTGGAGAAGCTCTTCAATGCGGATATTCAATCGCGCGTGCGCCTTGCCTTCGACAAATCGAAGCAGGTCGGGGCCGACGTCTTCGAGCTGGCCGCCTATCTGAACTGGTACAAGCCCAAGCAATGGAGTCATTGGAAGAGCGATTGGGATGAGGTCTATCGGAACGACGTTCAATTAGAAGTGGATGTGGAGACGAAGCTCGAGCTGCCCGGGCAGATCATTCGCAATACACAGCCCAGGCAATAGGAAGTCCGGATAGGGGGATAATCATGCTGATGCTCGTGGTCATATTCGCGCTAATCGCTTACGTGGAGTTCAGATACTTGAAGCTGCATAACCGGAAACGCAAGACCTATATCAAAGTCTTCGCCTTGCTTGCCTTTGTATTCATGTACAGTGTGCTGCTATCGTTGTCCCCCCTGCCCTCCTTGACGAAATGGGTTAGCGCGGTTCTCCAATCATTGGCCTGACAGAAAGCGTGGTGAACACGATGAATCGATTAACGCCGGGGCTCATCTTCACCCTGATCTGCGTGGCAAACGTGGGGAATATCTCCAACGTCATGTCAACCGTCATCCCCGTAGCCGGGTTCGTATCGCCCGTAAGTCTTCTAATCGGCTGTTCGATCGGCTTGTTGCTGACTTTGATGGCCTTGAAGCTAGCGCTTCGGTTGCCGGCTCATAACTTCCTGGCCGATGGCTCGGCCATAACGGGCAAGGTGATTCATCGTCTGGCCGTATTCGCCTTCTTTATCTATTTCCTGAGCCGCGCCGCCTTCGAGCTGCGCGGACTGACGTTTCAAGTGAATGCCATGTATTTGCCGCAGACGCCCCATATCGCGATTGCGGCGCTCTTCTGCACCGTAACGGCCATTGCCGTCCGGTACGGGATACTAACGATCGCATACATCGGGCAATATTTTGCCTTAATGGTGTTCCCGACCTTCTTCATCATTATCGGCTTGTCCGCGACGATGCCGCTTAAGACCGACATGCTCATTGCCTTCATCACCCATATGAATGCGCAGCAACTGCCAAAGGCGATTGCAGGCGGGATATTCTGCGCGCCATGGTTCGGCGAGTCCATCTTTATCTTGTTCCTGGCTCCCCTGTTCGCCAAGGAGAAGCGCATGAAGCATGCCTTGATAGCGGCTTTCGCCTTCTTTGCGGTACAATCCCTGAGCCACCTCATTACGATTCTGCTTTCATTCGGGCCATTGGTGGCCGGGAACATGGTCTTCCCGATCGCGGAACAGCTGCGGTATATCCGGGTCAGCGATTTTCTGGAGAATTTGGACCCATTCCTGCTTGTGCTGCTCTTCCCGATTGTCACGATCAAAATCAGCTTGTACGTGTATCTGGCTACGCTGACATTAGGCCAGCTTATGGCGATGAAAGATCTACGCCCATTATCTTTGACCGTTACGGCGCTTACCTGCGCGTTATCCTTCCACATCGTCTCGCGCTTGTCGGAGCTGCCGCTCTTCACCCGAATGTTCTGGACGTGGTACGCCTGGCTGATTCAATGCATCCCGCTCCTGTACCTGCTGATCGCCACGTTAAGAGCCCGAATCGCCGGCAAGAAGCATACGCCGGAACCCGCCGCTCCGGCAGCTGATTCATAATTCATAGGACGACAAGACGCTAAGCGATAATGAAAAAGATGTTCGCCTGTGGTAGACGAACATCTGGGTGGGTTTCTCTTAAAAGGGCGTAAGCGCCTCCCGGTATGCTTAGGCAAGAGCGCTGCTAGGCGCCCGCCTTACTTGTGCTTGCGCCAGTCCATCTTGCTGTTCTCGAGCAGATAGGAAAAATCGTTATCGCGTCGCTTCTGCTCCGCTTTACGCTCTTCCTCGGCTTTCAGCCGCGCCTCTTCCTTGCGCCGCTCCTCCGTCGCTTTCATCTCGCTTGCCTGCTCCTTCAGCTTGCTGAGCATCTCGGGCTTCAACAGATCGGCTAGCGTCGTCGGTTTGTCCTGCGCCTCTGCTGCGCGCGGGGCGGGAGCCGTTCTCTTCTTCTTGGCCATACGATCACCTCGATTCCTTGCTTCTCATTATAGCATGTTTGCCGCGCTTGATCGCCCCTGCCGCGCAGCGCGAAGAGGACGCCGATTCCGGCGCCCTCCTTGCGTTCTTACCTTGTTTCAATTACTCGGACATGCCTTGCAGCAGCGCCGCCAATACCATGGCTGCTTCCGCACGGGTTGCCGTATCTTTCGGCGCAAAATTCACCCCGCCGCCGGCAGCGGGCTTGCCGCTGATGATGCCGGCCATCTGTACCGCCTCTACAGCCTTACGCCCGAAGGAAGCGATGGACGAGGCATCGGCGAATGCAATGGCAACCGTCGTCTTCGGCAGTTCATAGCCCGTTGCCTCGGCGAAGCGCACGATCATCGTCACCATTTGCTCCCGGGTAATGGAAGCGAGCGGATCGAACACCCCGTCTCCGATCCCGCTGACGATGCCCTGCTGGACCGCCCATGCTACGGCGCCGGAATAATAAGCTTGAGGCGATACATCCGCAAATGCGGTTTCGCTAGTGCCGAGAGTTTCCCCTGCCAGACGGGAGAGCAATACGACGAAGTCAGCACGCGTAACATGATCGCCCGGTGCGAAGTGAGTCGCATCTACGCCGGTAATAACGCCGCGCGCAGACAGGTACGTAATCGCGGACGAAGCGAAACTGTTCGCGGAATCGCTGAACGACAATTTGTTATAACCGACCGCATAACGGGAGAAATGTGCCACGCTGAAGCTTACGGCACCCGTCGCTGCATCATAACGGCCGTTCGTGACGACTTCCAGCTCTCCGTTGTCCTTCACATAATAGATCACGATTGCGTTCGGATCTTCGCCTGCCGCCGGTGCGTACGGTACCGCTATCGAGACCGCTCCGCCGCCGAAGGCGGTTACCGCCTTGCCGCCCGCCGTGATCGTAAAGTCATAGACCGGGCGATGGTTCAATGCGCCTTCTCCGAGCTGTGCCACGGCTACGGATACCGACACATCGCCGTTTGCGCCCGCATTGCCTACAGCCGCCAAAGTAGCCGCATCCAGCGTGAGCTCAGCCAATCCCGCATTCAACGTCACGTGCTGAACGCCGCTGCTTGCGATCTGGCTGAAGGCGTCGCCAGCAACGGTAAAGCTCACTTGCTTCGCATCGGCAGGCGCAGTCGCTTTCAGTTCCAGCGCCTTGGACGTACCGCCCGCTTGCGCCAGTTGGCCCAGCGCCTCGGTGATCGTCTCCTTGCCAACTGCCGCCGTAGCCTTGCCATCTGTGCCCGTTACTGCTGGAACGCTGACAGCTGCGGTTGTCACGCCGTCGGTTGTCGTTGTGCCGTTACCTGAACCATTGCCCTCGGTTGGCGTGGTTGTGCCGCCTGTCGAGCCACCTGTCAGATCGCCTGGGAAGTTCGCCCCCGTATCCGCCGCCGTTACGGTCACAACCGCTTGTCCCGAGCCGTAGCCGTCAGCGGACAATGCCGTAATGATAGCCGTACCTGCCGCGACCGAAGTGACTTTCCCCTGCTCATCGACAGTTGCCACCGACGTATTCGAAGAAGACCATGTTACGTTCGTCGAGCCGCCCTCTTCCATCGGTTCCACCGTTGCCGTGAGCTGAGCCGTTTTACTGCCGGTTTTCAGCGCCACGGTCTTATGGTCGAGCGTCACTTTCGTCACATTCAGTTCCATCAGCGATACTTTGCCGCCGACCTCGTACGCGACGAGCAGGAGCGGACGGCCTGTCGGGCTGTCTGCCGCCGGAATGAACTCAAGGCCTTCGGGCGCCGAATCCGTGTCCAGATCCGCATTGAAATCGCGCGTATTCGTGTAATTCATGAACACGGGGTTCGCCGGATTCGTAATATCGTACGTCATGATGCCGCCGATCCGTTCCAGGCCCGTGAACGCGAACGTTCTGCTGCCGACCTTGCCTACTTTAACATCCTCCGGCTCAGGCCCTTTTTTCCTGCTGCGGCTGTCCAGTTCGGCATCGTCATTGCCCGCATTGAAATAAGCCGGGAGACGCTGCGCGGTGATCGTCTCGAAATCGTTGCCCGAGTCGAACACCTGCTCCATCGTCGTGGCATTCCAGATCGAGAAGGAGCGGCCGCCGAACATGTAGATGGTGTCGTTGCCCATATCGGTCGCGACTTCGACCTTGTCGAACCTGGTCGCGTTCTCCGGAAGCGCAAGGAATTCCGCCGCTGCCGATCCCTCTGCCAGATTATCTCTGACGTCCTTCAGATCAGCGCCATTCTTCCGGTCGGCTGCATCGCCCTCACGATCTGCCCACTCCGTCACGTCGCCTTCGTTCGCGGTCAGCACATACGTCTGGCCGTCCAACGTATACGAAGCGATGCCGTCCGGCATGTACATGCTCTTGAACGGTACATTCTCCGGATTGATCTTGCCATTCTTGTCCAGATCAAGCGCATTCTTCGGATCGCTCAGATCCTTGAAACCCAGACTCTTGACCGCGGTAAATGACTTGCCTGCAATATCGAGCACCGCAATCGCGTTGTTCTCTTGCAGCGAGACGTACGCTTGTTTGCCGTCTGCAGACAACGTGATGTATTCCGGCTCCAGGTCGAACACGGCATCTGCCTTAGTGCCGGAAGTCGTAATTTGACCGTCGCCGTCCTTGCCGCGGATATGAACGTTATCATCGATAATAGCCGGATTCGTAAACTTGACGTGCGAAACGGTTTTCTTCGTCGTATCGACAACGGTGACGCTGCCCTCCGGATCGATCGCCGACGTGCGCGGCTCGCCTTCGTCTGCCGTCAGGATGTAACGGCCGTCCGGCGTCGATTTGATCATATCCGGCTGAATGCCCGCTTCATACGTTTGGAGCAGGTTGCCGTCGTAGTCGAGCACGAGGATTTTGCCCGGCTTATTCGGCGCGGCCTCTTGGACGGATACGGAAATGCGGTCCGTCGTGGTATTGACGTCCACGCTCGTCAGATCACCATAGGCAAACCCGTTCGTCTCGGCCAAGTCCTGCACCTTGATCTGCTTCTCATGCGTCAGCGTGCCGTTAGCATTCAGCTTCACGATCTCCAGACTTGGCGGGTTGCCCGAGCCATTGACGAGATAGAACTTGCCGTTGTCGGCGTTGTACTTGACGATCTCCGCCACGCCGCCTTTCGCGTTCGTCGTGCCGACGTCATAAGAACCGATCTTGGTCATGGTGATCTGGTCTTCGATCGGCGCCTCCGGAGCCGCGTTCACCTTGAGCGACAAGGATACGTTCGAGGTCGCAGCCGTCGCCGCGCTGTCGGTCACCGTAATCGCGATGTCGGACGAACCTTCAACGGTTGGCGTACCGGACAGGACGCCCGTATCCGCATTCAGCGTCAGGCCATCCGGCAGCCCGGTTGCGCTGTAATGATACGGCGCCGTTCCGCCTTCAACGCTGATCGTCGCTGTATACGCTATGCCAGCGTAAGCTTCCAGCAGGGTCTTGGTCGTGATCGCGAGCTTCAATTCCTTGCCGCTGCGCGGGCGAACCTCATCGAGATTCGTCGCCGTGCTGTAATTGACGACATCGAAGTCCGTCCGGTTGTTGTCCGTATCGATGAAATTGACGCGGCGCAGCGCTTTTTTCTTCGAGTTGCCTTCCGCATCACCTGTCGGATAGTCCAATTCGGTGGTACCTTCATAACCGTCAATCTTACTTCCTTCATCATTACCAGCCGTACCGAGCATGTCCACATAACCTGCCGTCTTGCCTGCGAACGGATTCTTGTTCTCCGCCGCGAGCAGCACGTCATTGCTCATAAGCACGACTTTAAGCGCCTTGTTGTTGATATATGTCGTTAGCCAGCCTTGATCATAGTAATTCGGGTCCGAAATATCGACCTTCTTGTTCTCTGCCGAAGCGCCTGTCGGCTTGGCCGCGATAAGGAAGAACGATTTGGCCTTAATCGTGCCCGTCAGGCTCAGCTTGGACCAATCGCCGGAAACGCCGGTTTTCGGAGTGGAAGAGTAGGCGTACTGCACCGACCATCCGTCCAGTACGATATCGCTATCCGTCGGATTATATAGTTCAATGAAGCCATTGGAGATATAAGTATCGTCTGCATCCTTCGTACCCCCGCCATACACCTGATTAATGATGACATGCGGCACCGATACGTCATACGTTCCGTCCGCTTTGTAAGGAGTACCAACCTTCACCACCGGTATGGCCGTATCCTCCGCCCATACGGATTGTCCGCCTGCAAGGGCAGCGTTCACCATCATCCCTGCCGCCAGCACACCTGCCAGCTTTTGCCGATTACGTTTGTTCAAAGTCATCCCACTCCTGTTCTCAAGTAATGAACACGCATACAGCTTGGATCACACAGCCGGATGAGAGGCGTCGCTGTGCCCATGCGCGAGCTATCTTAACAAGAAGCTTAATGATTCCATGTAAAGGGGACATGAAGCTGGAATGAAGTTTTTGTAAACCGCATATATTGTCAGAGCCACCTGCGATTCATCACCCCGTTCATTCGGGTAAATAGGACCGAACAAGCTATCGATAAAGGAGAGATTTCTGATGAAAACGGTATATACCGCACATGTCACTTCGCACGGCGGACGGGACGGCTTCGTTCGTTCCGATGACGGTCAGATCAATCTGAAGCTGGGCATGCCGATGCCGGGACAGACGAACGGCACCAATCCGGAGCAGCTGTTCGCCGCCGGCTACAGCGCCTGCTTCCATAGCGCGCTCAAGATGATTGCCAGAAGCAAAGGCGTCGACGCGACCGAATCGCAGGTGACGGCCCATGTAGCGCTTAATAAGGACGAGCATCATACATACAGGCTGGGCGTCGTGCTCGAGATCGCCATTCCCGGACTTGCTGACGAAGAAGTGCACCAGCTGGCCGAGGCGGCGCATCAGATGTGCCCGTATTCCAATGCGACCCGCGGCAATATTGTCGTGGAGCTAAAAGTCGTCCAGGCTGAGCCGCTGCAACGCTAACCGTGCGGACAGCCTAGATCCCGTAAGCATGTCCATAGCGGCGGCGAACCTCCCCCACGCATATGAAAAAGCATCGTACGTCATCCATGATGATCGTGCGATGCTTTTTTGCCATACACGGCTAATGTCTCGGCACTTGCGCCGCTAAGCGCTCCAGCGTGCCATCGAACGGAAACCGCCGCTGCGCAATCCGCAGCTGCAACCCCGCAAGCTCCGACCGCGCCCGCGCGATCAACGCCTCCGGATAGCCGAACGCAATGCTGTGGCGCTCGAACTCATCCTCGTCGACTACGCGCCACTGGCCGTCTTCGCCGAGCAGATCGAGATCCAGGTCCACGAACGACACGGCATTCTCGGCAATAATAGCCGGTTCATTGATGTTGCAATAATAATGGACGATGTTGCCGTCCCTGACGTCGGCGCTCACCGTGAACCAGTAGGCCGAGCTGAAGAACTCGATCGTCCAGCGGTCGATCGTGAAGACCTTCTGCTTCGTGTAATGATGAAGCTTGCGTCCCCGCTCGGCGAGCACGAAGACATGGGTATCCGTTCGCTCGAGCAGCTGCGTCTCCCACTCGTAGTGGAGCCGGTCGCCGTATTTCAGGGCTTGAATAGTAATCTTGGGGAATGCTGACTGACTCATGATTCGTTCCTTTCTAATCCAGCTTAAGCGTATCTTCAACAAGGATACCATTAAGCTCAGGCTGCGGCACGTTCCCTCGCAGCTTCTCCGTCATCAGCGTCCCGAAATCATGGAATCGCCATACGCCGTCCACCAGCTTCAGGACCGCCTCCATATGGGCCGCTTGCCCGATCGCATAGAAAAGGTTCAGCGTGAACGTCACTTGGATCGTATCCGGCGACACGAATCGGTAATCGATCGGCTCCCAAGCGAACTCGCGCAGCGGGTTCTGCTTGCGCTCTTCCTCGAATTCCCGCTTCATGATCCGATAACCCGGATTCGCGCTGGCCTGCTCCAGGATGAGCCGCTGCAATCTGGGTTCATCCATACGTCCTTCCGGCAAATTAAGGCCTTCATCCAATCCGAGCGATTGCTCGAACAGATGCGAGTACCGGCTGACGATCTTATAGAGCGCCGCATATTCCTTCTCTACGTTTCGCAGCTCGACGATACGCAGCTCCTGATGGACCGCGTCCACTTCGGCCTGCACCTCGAAGCGCTGACCGTCAAGTCCGGCGTGAGCAAGCAAGCGGTCCTCGTGAACGATGACGGGCGCATTGTCATTCAATAGCCAATGGGCGGCGGTCTCCTCTTGTTCGCTTGCATCGGCGTAGCGGATTCGAAGCGGATAAGCCTCATGCTGATCCGTCACCGCATAGACGAGCACCGCACTATAATCTTTCTCGAAGCCCTTGTTAAATAGGAACGCGTTCGTGTGCAACAAGAGGATATCCATACCATCGAGCTCAATCCGCTCCATCTGCGCTTCTTCGTCTGGCTGACTCAGCGTCAGTTCCCCGGCATCCGGCAGCGGTCGGCTAACGCCCCGCTCATCGGTGTACGTCACCGAATAGCTGCCATGGTACTGGTTTTGCACGTCGTAGAGAAGCTTCACTTCATCCGCCTTCGACTTCAGCTGGATCTCACCGTAACGAGAAAATCCGGTTACTCGCAGTGCGCCTGGCTTACTTGACTGCACATAACGATCGGATTGCGTCCACCACGTCCAAGCTTCCACGCCGGTGTCTTCTAGAGGCGCAACCGGTAACCCGTCCTCGCTATCCGCAACGTGGTCCTGCATTTTGACATAGGCAAGCGAATCGCCTACGGTTCCCGCGTGCCGGGTGTACACGAGCCATTGATCGTTATGAATGACTGGCGCGGAACGCGCATTGCCCCAGTCATATTCCGGAACGGACGCCTTCCAGCGCCACTGCGCGGCCTTGCCGTCCCAGCGCATGACATAGCCGCCAATATCGGTGCCAAATTGCACATAAGCATCTCCCTGATGCACGCCGAATGCAACAGCCTCTGCCGGAGATTCCCACACGATGCGCTGGACATGATCGGCCAGCAGAACCGTTTCCCGATCCAGACCCTTTGCATACGCGCTAGCCGTCCGCAAGGAGGCAGATGAAGCTGCCCTCCGATAGGACAGCTGTTCGCCGGTTCGGACTTGGTAGAGCCAGTAGGCAATGTCCTTCTCGGATTCTGGTCGTGCAAGCCAGACGGACTCCGCGTCCGCCCAACCGAATACGTCCACCTGTCCGCGGCTCTTCGTATCAGCGAAGTCCAACGTACGGACGAGCTGACCGTCCCGGTCATAGAAGCGGACACCTGCTGACGCATGACCGCTGTCCTCCATCAAGTAGAACATGCTGCCATCCGCATTCCATACTGCGCGCGAGCTTGCTGCTGCGTTGTTCGGCCCTACTGGAATTGAGGCGATCGGCACAGCACGTACAATATCGAACAGCTCGACCTCACTTCCTGATGCGGTCTGCGCCAAGAAGCGCGTTAAGTCCGGCGACGGATCGATACGGTCTTGCGGATTGCCATCATCGGAATCCAAGTAAGCATCGTACAGCCCCTCCCAAGCATGCTCGTACGGTCCTGCATTCATATGAACCATCTGCACGCGGCCACTTTGACTAGTGAGCATGATCTGATGAACGGATCCATCGTCTGCTCGCCTCTCATGAATGCCGACGATTCCGTCGCCTGAACGATCGCTCGCGAGACGCTCCTGCGCGAATAATCCGCTAGCGACCACTTCCTGAACGCCGGTGTCCAGACGGATCCGCACGATCTCGTAATCGATCCTTCCGCTTCCCCCTGCCGTTCTTATGAACCATCCAAATTGGTCGTTAAGCCGACGGATGGCGAACGCATCGCCGCTGCCGGTTATGGGTGTTTCATACAGCGGATAAACCTTATGCTCTCCCGTATCGGGATTGAGGACAACCGCGTCATAAGCCGTCCACATCAGATTCCGCGCTCGTTCGCGCTCCTTTCGGACCACGGTATGTACAATTCTGCTGCCAATACTTGTCGTAGCCAGTACAACCGGCGCCTGCCGATTATCGAACGTCACCGTGAACCCGCTATCTGAGCGAGCGATATGTACCATCAGCTGATCAAAATGCGTTAGCCCCGCCTCCTGCTCCGCTACCGGCTGCAAACTCTCCGGTGCCTCAACCGCTACGGAAATGGATGTCTCCCGCTCCTCCCCAGCCGGCAGCAGGATAAGCGCAACGAGGAGCAAACTTCCCGCAATAACGATGCTAAGCTGTCGTCCTGTCATCCCTGACCTCCTTGCGTTGGATCCGACTTCCTACTTGACGCTTAGTATTTCCAAATAGTTACACCTACCATCTCAGCCCGCTTCCGTTACCGAAACTTTCGCCCAACGCGAAAAGCCGACCCGAATCACTCGGGTCGGCTCAGGTTCGCCTATGCCGTTGCTGCCGACTTATGCGTTAACGAGCGAGTTAATAAAATCTGCCATCGAACGAACTTCGATCGTCCCCGGGGAAGCCGGCGCGAATGCCGCTGCGCCGTCTTGGCGGGCTTGGAATCCGACCGTCACCGGAACGCCCGGGACGAGGTCGAAGAAGTTGTCGCTGAAGATCCCTTCGGCTTCCGAAGCGATCCACACCTGCTTGGCCAACACATCGGTCGTCAGCGTAAACTGCGTGCCGCCGCTGCCTGCCACCTCGGTAATCCGGATCGTCGGCGCCGCAAGCTTGATGTCTTTGGCAGGCACGAAGTAGTGTTCCTTACGGTCCAGTTCCTCGCCGCCTTGTTTCAGCACGGCCTGCAACAGCACGCTGCCCGGCTCGCGGCCTTCCAGCAGTTCTTCCACGGTAAGCGAAGCGACCTGCTGTGCCGAATTCGCCGCAGCTTCAGCCGCGATCGCAACCGTCTTCAGCACTTCGCCGCTGAAGGTTAGCACTTGAACGTCAATCGTGCCGGAGATCGGTGCCAGCAAATCGGTGATGACGTGGAAGTTCACATGCGTCCCGCTCGTGCCGTCGATGGACAACGATACGTCCTTGAAGCTGCGTTTGGCATGATATTGCATCGCCTTCCATCGGCCATAGTAGTCGACGCCGGCCCATGAAGCAACCGGCCAGCAGTCGTTCATCTGCCAGTACAGCGTCCCCATGCAGAAGTCCTTGCGGCGGCGGTGCGCTTCGATCGCGGAACGCATCGCATCTGCTTGCAGCAGCTGGCTCATGTACAGGAACGACGGGAAATCCTTCGGCTCCGGCAAGTACATATCCATGTATTCCTTGATCAGGCTGTTGCCGCGCCCGTTCTTCTGATGCGCCAGCATCACCTCGGACTCCAGCGCCAAGTCGCTCTCTTCCGCATACTCGCGCACGGTCTTGTATTCCGGGAACGACTGGAAGCCGTATTCGCTCATGAAGCGTCCGATATGAACGTTGTAGTTCTCGAGCGGCTCGACCGCATGCCAGACGCCCCAGTAGTGGATATCGCCACTAGTCGACGAATTGGTAGCATGCTGCGACGCATCGCCGGTCAGTGCCTGCATAGGCGAGGATGGCCAGTAGTCGGTTCCGGCTATCATCTTGTTCACGGCCTCAGGCAAAATGCGATGGAAGATCGCTTCATAATCCGCCCACATCTTCTCGCGCTGCTCCGGCGTATACAGCTGCTTCCAGCCCCAGCCGATGTTCTCGTCGTAATTCCCCCATGCGATATCGATCTCGTTATTGCCGCACCAGAGCGCGACCGACGGGTGGTTGCGCAGGCGCTTCACGTTCTCTTCGGCCTCCAGGCGGACATTCTCCAGGAACGCCTCGTCTCCAGGATACATGCTGCAAGCGAACATGAAGTCCTGCCAGACGAGCATGCCGTATTCGTCGCACAGCTCATAGAACATCCGGTCTTCATAGATTCCGCCGCCCCAGACGCGAAGCATGTTCATGTTGGATTCGGCGGCAGTCGCGATCTCGTGGCGGTAGCGCGCATACGTAATCTCGGTCAGGAAGCTGTCGTTGGGAATGTGGTTCGCCCCTTTGGCAAACACCGGCACCCCGTTCACTTCAAAATAGAACGACGTGCCGTGCGCATCCTTCTCGCGGACGACGCGGATGCTGCGCAGGCCGGTACGAATCGACTTCGACGCCCGAACCGTCTCGCCTTCAGCCAGCGAGGCTTCGAAGGAGTACAGATGCGCGTCGCCTAAGCCGCGGGACCACCACAGCTTCGGATTCGCAAGGTCTGCCTGCAGTTCGACCTTGTTCGCGCCGGCGCTAAGTTTGACCTCGCGCTCCCACGCGTAGCCGTCTGCGGCAAGGCGCAGCGTTCCTTCCCAAGCGGTCTCGGATTCAATCTCCACGATTGCGGTAAAGTTCGCGTTAGCTGCTGTTATGTTGTCTTGGCGGATATAGATATCGGTAATGCGCGTATCCGACCAGCCTTCGAGACGAACTTCGCGCCAGATGCCGCTTGTGACGAAACGCGGTCCCCAATCCCAGCCGTAGTGATATGGCGCCTTACGGGCAAAAATACTCACTTTCTTGTCGCCAAGCTCCCCAACGTCCGACTGATCGTTCGACGCCGGCAGCGCGTAGCCCAGCTGCTCAAGCTTCGGCAGATCCTGCTGGATCGGCGAGCGGAAGCGGATATGCGCGACATTGCCTTCGCACTTAAGAAGATCTTTCACATCCGCCTTCCAGGTGCGGAACATATTGTCTGCGGAGATGACCCGCGTGCCGTTGATCGAGACGTCCGCATACGTGTCCAGACCGTCGAAAACAAGTTCAAGGCGCGATTGCGCGAATAATTCCTGCGGCACATCGAAAGCGGCCGTATATTCCCAATCCTTCTTGTCGATCCATTGGACCAGGCGTTCATTCGTTCCGTAGAACGGATTCGGTATCCGGTCGTTCTTGAGCAGATCGGTATGCACACAGCCTGGTACTTGGGCCGGCAGCCACTCTTGCTCGTCACAGGCTTTGAATGTCCAGGCATCAAGCTTCAAATTAAGTTCGCTCATCCTTTGTAACCTCCCTAATTTCCTATCCTCATGTATGAGACCTTATTATTCAAACCATTTCGTTAGGTTAAACTACTACCATTTTAACAAAAAGTAGGTTTACTTCCTAATAGTTTTTTGCTAACTTCCATAACTTTTTAGTCTTCGTTTGGCATGAAATTAGGTTGGCCCAAGAAAAGCGCTCGAATAAGACGAACAAGCCGGCGGAATATCCGATGGTTCAGGTGCATTTCATCCCGGGAATAGAAGGCGTAACTTCTCCATTCCTGCGTCTTTACGCAGGAAAGACGCTTCCCCAATCAGAAGCGTCTTTCCTTCGCGTCGATCCTATTCTTCTTTGAATAACGGCGTGGACAAATAACGTTCGCCCGTATCCGGCAGCATCACGACAATCGTTTTGCCATGATTCTCGGGACGCTTCGCCAGTTGCATCGCGGCGAACACCGCGGCGCCCGAAGAGATGCCGACCAGGAGCCCTTCCTTACGGCCGAGCTGGCGCGCGGTTTCCATCGCCTCTTCATTGCCGACCGTTACGATCTCGTCGACGACCGTGCGATCGAAATTGCCCGGCACGAAGCCTGCGCCGATGCCTTGAATCTGATGGGCGCCACGCTGGCCGCCCGATAGGACCGGGGAGTCCGTCGGTTCGACCGCGATGACTTGAAGCGACGGATTCAGCTCCTTCAATCTGCCGCCGGCGCCGGAGATCGTGCCGCCCGTACCTACGCCTGCGACGAATATATCGACCGTTCCATCCGTATCGCGCCATATTTCCTCGGCCGTCGTCTCCCGGTGAATCTGCGGGTTTGCCGGATTCTCGAACTGCTGCGGAATGAACGCATTGGGGATCTCGGCCGCGAGCTCCTCGGCTTTGCGAATCGCGCCAGCCATGCCTTCCTGCGCCGGCGTGAGCACCAGCTCGACGCCAAGCGCGGTGAGCAGCTTCCTGCGCTCGATGCTGAACGATTCTGGCAGCGTAATGATCAGCTTATAGCCGAGTGCCGCCGCGGCGAAAGCAAGCCCGATGCCGGTATTGCCGCTCGTCGGCTCGATGAGGACGGAGTCCTTCTTCAGCAGGCCGCGCTGCTCGGCATCCTTGATCATTGCGTAGCCGATCCGGTCCTTCACGCTGCCCGCGGGATTGAAGTATTCCAGCTTAGCAACCAGATTCGCCTGTATATGTTGGCTTTCGCCGAAGTTAGACAGTTTGAGCAGCGGGGTATTCCCGATCAACTCCGTTAAATTTTGTGCGATACGCAAACCAATCACCTCTATAATCTGTTAATCCTATCTGTTAACTTAGCGCCCCACCACTATACCATGAAAGGTTTTCAAGCCACAAATTACAGCATCTCCCGCAACTCTGCTTTCAATGCTCGAACCGTTTGGAGAAAGATAACCGCTGCTACTGGAAGCGAAGCGGCCATTCGCAAGCATTACCTAACGAATAGCTGGCTCAACCGTACAAGCTCCGGTATAATGCACGGAATAAGGATAGCTAAGGAGATGGACCTTGATGAAACTACTCTTGTTAGGCGCTACCGGACGCGTCGGGCAGCACCTGCTGAAGCTCGCGCTTGCCGAAGGCCACGAAGTCACCGCGCTTGTAAGAGCGCCGGACAAGCTGCCTCAAGCCGAGGAGCGATTAACGATTATAGAAGGAAATGTGCTGGAAGCGGCCAAGCTTATGGCGGCGACTCAAGGGGCGGACGCCGTGCTTAGCGCGCTTAATACCGACGGCGGCGAGTTGCTGTCCCAAGCTGCGCCTCTCCTGATCGAGACGATGAACCAATGCGGAATGAAGCGGATCATCACGATTGGCACCGCGGGCATTCTCGACAGTACGGCCGAGCCGGGCCTGCTCCGCTATCAATCGAGCGAGTCCAGGCGAACGCTGACGCGGGCAGCGGAAGAGCATCACCGGTTTTATCTGGCGCTGGCGCAATCCGGACTTGATTGGACGATCGTATGCCCGACCTACTTGCCCGATGGCGAATACACCGGCGTCTATCGTATCGCTCGCAATAGACTGCCCGAAGAAGGGAAACAAATTTCGGTTCCGGATACCGCCGAATTTGCTTTCCAGCAGCTTCAGAGCACGGATTTTCTCGCTGCTCGAGTCGGAATTGCGTACTAAGATAAAGACAGGCTACGGCGGGAGCAGTCGAATCAAGAGCGGCTATAGCTCGGAAAGATCCGCTATTCCCGCCTCTTTTTTGCCTGGCAAATGGAACAAGTGGCTGATACTATGTTCGAAGGCATGACGCGCGTTTCATTCCGATGAGACACGCGAGATAAATAGTCCTGAAACGTATTCTTTTTTGTAAATTCAAAAACTTGAAAAACACCTATTGCTTTTTCATCACAGTAGTCGTATGATTAAGTCATCAAGAGGTTGTGAAATTAATCACAAGCAAGTAGCAGCCGACAATAAGCAGTACGATCGAGCGGCAAGCAAGCGGCAAGCGAGTATTAATCTTCGATCGCTAAGCAGCAAGACAGCACGGTAGTAACTATCAGCTCCCTGCACGCGATAGCAAGTTTAGCCAACGTGCCGCCGCATAATCAGTCATCGAATGGCAGAACAATAAGCCAACTGCTGCAACTAGCCCGCATTTAAAACCAGAATCGGGCGTGATGAGGCAGGTACTTATCGCCTTCTTCCTCTGCCGGTAACGAACTATACCTTAGATTGTGAATTAAATCACAACCATTGCTTACTGGCTACTTTGTGAATTTAATCACATTTAATATGAAATCCATTGATTATTCATCCTAGGAGGAATTAACTATGAAAGTAATCGTTATTGGTTGTACACATGCCGGAACAGCAGCTATCACGCAAATGGTCAAATATCATCCTGAAGCGCAAATTACGGTCTATGAGCGTAACGACAACATTTCGTTCCTCTCGTGCGGCATTGCCCTCCATGTAGGCGGCGTCGTGAAGGAAGCCGACAAGCTGTTCTACGCAAGCCCTGCGCAGCTAGCCGAAGCCGGCGTAACGACGCACATGAAGCATGATGTACTCGCAGTCGATACGCAAGCCAAAACCGTTCATGTGCGCAATCTCGAGACCAATGAAGAACTGGTCGACACCTACGATAAGCTCGTTATGACGACCGGCTCGTGGCCGATCATCCCGAATCTGCCAGGCATCGAGCAAGAGAACATCCTGCTCTGCAAAAACTACGCCCACGCCCAGACGATTATCGAGAAGGCCAAACATGCGGACCGCATTACCGTCGTCGGTGCCGGCTACATCGGCATTGAGCTCGTCGAAGCGTTCGAGCTGCTTGGCAAAGAAGTCACCTTGATCGATAACATGGATCGGACGATGTTCAAGTACCTCGATCCGGAATTCACGAACATGGCCGAGAGCGCGCTTGAAGAACACGACATCCGGCTTGCCTTGGGCAGAACGGTCATCGGCTTCGAAGGCAAACAAGGCCGCGTAACGCGGGTGCAAACGACGAATGGCGATTTCGATACCGATCTGGTTATTCTGTGCATCGGCTTCCGCCCGAATACCGAGCTGCTGAAAGGCCAAGTCGAT
Organism: Paenibacillus phyllosphaerae; assembly: GCF_014192105.1. Lineage (GTDB taxonomy): Bacteria > Bacillota > Bacilli > Paenibacillales > Paenibacillaceae > Paenibacillus_Z > Paenibacillus_Z phyllosphaerae. Next base: position 35,302 of record NZ_JACHXK010000013.1, read on the forward strand.
ATGCTGCCGAACGGCGCCATCATCGTCGATGAATACATGCAGACGAGCAACCAAGACGTTTTCGCCGCAGGCGACAGCTGCGCGATCCACTACAACCCTACTGGCACGCATGCCTATATCCCGCTGGCTACCAATGCCGTACGGATGGGAACGCTCGTGGCCCGCAACCTCGTGAAGCCAACCGTCCGCTACATGGGTACGCAAGGTACATCGGGCATTAAGATCTACGATTACAATATCGCTTCGACCGGCATGACCGAGCAAGCCGCGCTCGCCGCAGACATGAAAGTGAAGGCCGTTACGCTGAACGAGAACTATCGTCCGGAGTTCATGCCAACCTTCGAGAAGGTGTTGCTGAAAGTCGTCTATATCGAGCAGACCGGCCGCATCATCGGAGCTCAGGTGCTGTCGAAAGTGGATCTGACACAGGCCATTAACACGCTGTCGGTGTGCATCCAGAACGGCATGACGATGGATGAGCTGAGCTTCGTGGACTTCTTCTTCCAACCGCACTATAACAAGCCATGGAACCTGCTGAACCAAGCGGGCCTCCAAGCCATCGGCTAAGCGCAACTGGGCTCGTCCCTTTGCGGGAACCGTATCTATGAAAAAGCCACCGGGGATTTACTCCCCGGTGGCACTTTTGCGTTTCGCGCTGCGCATACTGCAGTTACGCTTCTTGCTTAGAATGTACCTTGGTTACGCCAGTTGGATGCCCCGCTCGTGGAATTTTTGGGCAAGCGCCTTCCGCAGCTCGCGGCCAGCCCGCCAGTAATGGACATCCTTGACGAGACAGGTAACCGTGTACTGCGCGCCAAGCTTATTGTCATCCAAGTCCGCCAGTCCGTACAGCTGCGGCGGCTCGAGCGGCTTGCCTTCGGCATCATGCAGGAACAGATACGGCATCGTGTCCGTCAGCTCTTCGGAGACGGCATGCACCGCTTCCTCGATCTCCGCCGGTTCCGTATCGAACGGGACCGATACGTTGACGATCGCCCGCATCCGCTCCCGATTGTAGTTCTGGCTCACCTTGATCTCCGAATTCTGAATGACGACCACGTGCTGCGCCCAAGTGCGGATCTTCGTCGCCCTCAGTCCAACGCTCGTGACGGTGCCGTTAATCTGCCCGCTATTGATCGAGACATAATCCCCGACGGAGAACTGATCCTCGAAGATGATGAAGAAGCCCGTGATCAAATCCTTCACCAGCGTCTGCGCGCCGAAGCCGACGGCAAGCCCGACTACGCCGGCACTGGCGATGATGGGAGCGATCTCGACGCCTATATTGCCCATGCACATCAGCACCGCGATAATATACAGAATATAGCGGGTAAACGACATGAGCAGCGACTCTAGCGTCGCGCGCTGCTTCTCGTCGAGCCTCGTCAACTCGAACGTGCGGCGAATGACGCTTCGCCTTATTTTCAGAATAAACCAGGTCACGAACAAGATGATTGCGATCACGAGCACCTTGCTGCCCACAAGATGAAGGCGGTCCAGCCACAGCGTGCGATCCAGCCATTGCGGCATCGCTTTCCCCCTCCTTCGCCCACGCGCCTTGTCTACCTTCTACTTAACGCATTAAGCTGTGGGCGTAAACGGGAGGAAAGCTCATTGGTTTGCGTTCACAATCGCAGGATTGGAAATGCAGCATTGAGCGATGAGAAAGCTCATTGGTTTGCGTTCGCAATCGTAAGGTTGGGAATGCAGCATTGAGCGATGAGAAAGCTCATTGGTTTGCGTTCGCAATCGTAAGGTTGGGAATGCAGCATTGAGCGATGACAAAGCTCATTGGTTTGCGTTCGCAATCGTAAGGTTGGGAATGCAGCATTGAGCGACAACTATTAATAAGCGACGCGTCTTGCTCTTATATACCGTTTGGACCAAGAGCCGGAATTCATCGAGGATACGTGGACTCCGCCCGCTCCATAAGTATGGATCATGTTGCCGCCGCCGATATAGATTCCGACGTGACCGATCACGTTATCTGTTTTGAATCGGCCCGGAACGGAGAAGAATACGAGATCGCCCTTCTGAAGATTGGCGCGGCCCACGAAGATCCCCTGCGTCCCCTGATTACGGGATACACGATTCAAGCGGACACCGTACTTGCCGAACACGTATTGCGTAAAGCTGGAGCAATCGAACCGTCTGGTCTTGGAATACGGTCCCGCGCCGAACAGATACGGCACACCACGATATTTCATCGCCGTCTGGATAAGCGCGGCAATATCAATGTTCGGCAGGCCTGCGGCCAACGTCCGGATGCCGCCGTTGGTGCTTCCGGCTTGATTGAGCTTGCCTGGTCCCACATCCATGATGGAATCCTTCAGCGGATCATCAGGATCCTCGCCGAAGAATGGCGGTCCCTCCGGTGCGTCGCCGTCTTCTATATTGTCCATGGTAATGTCGTCGTCGGTCAACGCGCTCAGCTTCAGATCGGTGCCATCCTCCATATAACGGATGTCGCGTTCGAATAGATCGATCAGCGTGGACTCCGGCAAGTACACCTTCTCATCTTCAATCACCGGCGCTTCGGACAATAACAGCGTCTCGCCTTCGCGCTCCGCCTTATTCGAGCCGATCGTCAGCTTATAGAGCGGATCGATCCCGCCGATCCAGATTTCTTTGTTATCCTCGGAGATCGTCATCTGATACCCGATCACCTGCAGCAGCTCGCCGAGCGGAACGAGGATCCGGCCTTGGACGAGCCGGGTCGGAATCCGTGCTTCTTTATCCGTCACCTGCAGCATGCCGATACGCTTGACGTCTTTGCCATTAGCGCCATCCTTGGACTGCGCTTTCGTTGTTCCGCCTTTTGCCGATGTACTTGCCTTGTCAGCGGTCTGCCCGCTCTTCTCCGTGTTCTTCTGCCCTGTATCGTTGCTGTCCGCGGTTGCGCAAGCCGACAGCAGCAGGATGAGCATCATGAAGGAAAGTCCGACCGCAATCGTTCGTTTTGTACCTACCATGTTAAGGCACCCCTGTATCTGTGATGTGATTCGAAGATAGCATCACCAGCGGCACCAATCTTATGCGGCACGTTCAGCGTGCATAACGCTATTTAAAATGAAGCAACCGCCCTGATCGGCGGTTGTTCGTAAGCCCGTTAGATTACCAGCCTTTGCGCGCTCGCAGGCTGGTGATATGGGCAGCGTGATGGTTGCCATGCCACGCGTAAGTGCCCAGATTGTAATCGAGCGGAATCGTTCGCTGCGATTCGGGATGGTAGAAGCTCCGCTCGAAGTCCGCGTCGCTCATGGCATGAAGCAGATGGACCCAGCGCTCATGCAGCGCCTCGAGCAGATGCAGGGAAAGCTCGATCGGCGCCGTCGCCGTGTCGGCAAGCTCCGCCCAGCGCTTCTCGCTGTAAGGCTTCACCGTCGGCTTGTCCTCGGTAAGCGCAAGTTTGAACCGGATGAAGCTGTTCATATGGCTATCCGCCAGATGATGAACGACCTGCCGGACGGTCCATCCTCCGTCACGGTATGGCGTATCGAGCTGCGCTTCGCTCAAGCCCTCGATCGCAAGCCGAAGCTTGCCGGGCAGCTGCCCGATCTCCTTTATCCACAGCTCCCGCTGCCCAGCCGTAATCGGCCCTTCCTGCTCAAAATGCCCGATCGGAAATCGGTAATCTTCCATTACATATCCCCCTTTAGCGTTCGGATCGCAGCAGCTCGAACAGGTAATCGACGCCATGCATCGCGTACGTCTGCTGCACCGGCTCCCCGTCCTCGAGCACAACCAAACATGGCACGCTTGCAATCTGCCACTTCGTACGCAGCTGAACCGCATAATTAATGTTGATTTTGCGGATCGGAATGGACTTTCCCGCAGCTTCGACCACCTGCAGTATCCGCTCGGTGATCTTGCATGTGCCGCATAGCGGCGTCACGAACAGCAGCGCTTCGCGCTTCGTATCCCCGCCTGCCGCGCTTAGCCACTCTTTCTCCGTAATCTCCGTCAGTTCCTTCATGGTGCACGGCCCCTAATCGTAAAATATCTTCTTCTCTTAATGATACGCGATGTCGTAGTCGGAAACCTGCCCTTGATCGAATGAAATCACGAGCAGCGCTTCTTTCATGGAAAAGAAACCGGCGCCGCCTAAATAATAGGACAGCTGATGCTGGGGCTCCTTCACTTCTTGGCTTGGCGACCCGAGCAGTACGTGCACTTCCTCCGGCGAACGTCCCTTGAGCTTGTGGCGGTCCAGCATATGATCGACCATAACCATCCTGCTGCTCGGTTCGCTCGCCCACCGCTCAGCGTCAAAATGCGAGTTCAGCTCATTGCCGGTTATTTTGTACACGGAATAGGAGGTGACCAGCATACCGAATGCTAGCCCGCCTATAAGGAATGACCTGGCATAACGCGCAGCCTTCTTGTTCTTGTAATAGGTGACACTGCCCAGTACCCAGAGCCCAAGCGGAAGCAGTGTGATGACAATCGCCGGCGGCGTCAACGTCACGAATAGAAAGTCGACGGCGAGATTGATCAGCGTATAGACGCCGATATAGACGGCCAAGCCGAATAGATAGATGATCGGAATGAGGAAAGACCATCGGCGCATAGAAAAACCCCTTAAGCCTCGCTAGAACATGTTCTAGCCGCGGCGCTGCTCGTAATCCCGCTTCAGCTGACCGAAGATAACAGCGTCGACGAATTTCCCTTTCTCGTAGAAATAGTCTCGCAGCAGCCCTTCTTCCGCAAATCCGACCTTCTTCAGCAACTTGTGAGAGCTGATATTGGCCGGATCGATATAGGCGTTGATCCGGTTCAGCCCAAGCGACTCGAACCCGTAGGCGATAATAGCCGATGCGGCCTCCGTCATGATCCCTCGCTGCCAATATGCGGGCGCAAGCTCGTAGCCCAGCTCGGCCCGGTAGTGCTCCTTTTCCCATTGGTGGAAGCCGCAAGACCCGAGAAGCTGATCCTCCGCTCCTTTCAGCGTAATCCCCCAGCGGTAACCTTTGCCTTCCTCATAGCGTTGGTTGAACATCGCGATTAAGTCGGAGGCTTGCTTCACTTCGGTGAAACTCTCGAGATCATAGTATTGCGTCACTTCGTCCTTGGAAAAATAATCGAACATGGCCGGCGCATCCTCCTCGACCATCTTCCGCAGTACAAGGCGCTTCGTCTCTAAGCGCGGAAATGTTGGCATGGTGCATACTCCTCTCCCATTGATGTGTCGTACTATTTCGGTCAGCGTACTCCGCAGCGTATTGATTGTAGTTCACGATTGGGCATACGCTCGCTCATCGCCGTTTGCGTCTTGCCATTAGACGCGAATAGCCGAGCAACAGCAGACCCGCCAGAAGCAGCAGCGGAATGCTTATGAGCAGTCCCCTCAACCATAACGGTCGGAAGTCATCCTCTAGCGATACTTTATTCGTCGGCGTAGTTCCTGTCCCAAGCTGTTCGAGGTCTAGACTCGCTTGGCTGATCTCCGCACTGCGGCCGCAATTGATGACGTACAGCTCATCTTTTTTCGTATAGGGGTACAGCAAGTATTCTCGTCCCTGCTCGAATTCGAATTGGCAGCTGCTCCAAGTTGTCCGAACGATAACCTGCGAATCCGTAACGCCCTTCCAAGCTTGCGTGACTTCCAAAAGGACGACATCTTCGCCTTCGGACCGATCCTGTTTCATCTGGATGACTTTGCCCGTGAAGGCTGCCGAGCTCTCGTCGACAGCAGCTTGGGCATTAGGCGGTATACCGCAATCGCAGGCATAGATCCGCTCGCCCGGCCAAAGCGAAAGCACTGTACTCATCCCAAGCACCATAGCCAGCAACAACACTAACCGTCGGTAACGTCTAGTCATAGAACACCATATGGTCTTTCGTCTCCCGGTAATAGGCGAGCCGATCCTCGAGCGTACCGGTATGGAACTCGAACCGATGGCCGTCCGGATCGAGAAAATAAACCGACCTCCGGTCGCGTTCATCCCGCTCGCGTCCTGGGAGCACGCGAACCTTCAGCTCGTGCAGCCGCGCTACGGCTTCATCGAACTCCTCGTCTCGGACCGTGAACGCCATATGCGTGTACGTCGACGGCATTTCTTCACGAGGCACATCCTCTTGGTTGAGCGCAATCCATAGTCCCTGCAGATCAAAGTACGCCAGCTTGCGACCGGTGACGAGCAGCTTCGCCCCGAATACATCCCGATAGAAAGCGATCGACCGCTCCAGATCCGCTACCGAAAAACAAAGATGGTTGATGCCTTGAAGCTGCATGATTCACACTCCTCCTCGCAATCTTTGCCCCGCCTAACCATTCTTGGTTACAAACGTCTCCTTCTATCAAAAGGTTCCACGATCATCCATTCGCCATTAGCGCTTTTGCCTATACGAGCAACTCGAACTCCAACTCATGCTCGATTGGAATGCCGCCATGTCCGATGAGCGGAATTTGCGGCTTCATCCGTCTTGCCTCATGAACCGCCCCCGGGTACAACGCCTTCATCGTATAGCCGCGGCGCTGATAGAACCGCATGGCAGGCACATTGTCGTTCGTCGTAATGAACCAGATCCGCTTAATCCCCGTCGCTGCGGCGAACGTCTGCAGGTGGGTAAGCAGCAGGCTGCCGAAGCCTTGCCCTTCCTCCAGACTGTCGAGCGAGACCATCTCGAGCTCGTCCACCACGATCTCGTACGTCAATAACGCCGCAAGTTGTCCATGCTCATCCAGTACGACAAAACCCGGAAGCTTGTTCATCTCGTGCTGCTTGCCGCGCGTCACCATCACCGATGATCCCCAATGCCTAGTAATGATAGCCGTTACTTCGTCGCGATCGCCATCTTCAATTGCCCTTACAACAATCGGATGCCTCTGATTCATTACCATCACCTCGCTTAGGTGTGTCTATCTTGTAATTCTCCTTCGCGAGACCTTTTTCCTGTTTTACCCATTTAAGTGGTATGCAGAATTCGTCTACTTCTTCGAACAGAGACGAGATACGTAATAAAAACACCCTCCCCCTGCCGCCGGCAGGAAGAAGGTGCTTGGCTGTTCGAACGGGTTGCTTCACTACTACTGCCCAACAGATTGCTTCATTACTATCGTTCATCTAGTTGCTTCACTCATCATTGCTTCATTAATAGACTTCGACCTCGAACAAAGACGGACCGTACGGAGGCAAACCTTTGTCGCTCAAGTAAAGACGGATGTAGCGCCCCTCAGCAGCTGCATCGCCCAACTCGACCGTCTCCGCGTAGCTGCCCGTGAAAGTAAGCTCGCGGCTTAACGTCTCCACCGTCTGCCAACTGCTCTCATCTTCCAGGTTCGCGCCTTCGCCAGCGGCCTGAACGAGAACGGACTTGGCATAGGCCGTCTCCCAGACCAGCTTCAGCTGCGTGATCGATTGCTCACTGCCGAGGTCAATGACAATCCACTCCGGCGAAGTCGATTCGGCGCTCCAATCCGCTTCCCAACGCGTGCCCGCATCGCCGTCTACGAGGGATCCGGCCGTTGTAGGCGCTTTGGCACTAGAGGCAGTGACCGTTGCACCCAACGCCAGATTGGTATCCGCCGCCGTCACGCTCTGGCTCACCTCTGCCAACCGATACCCCGTTGCAGCAACCGAGATGGCATAACTTCCGGCCGCCTGGAAGGCAGACGCCTTGATCGTCAACTTGCCGGAAGCAACCGTATACTCCTCCGCTGCAAGCGCCGTGCCATTCACGGAGACCGCGGTAACTGCGCTTTCCCAGCTGCCATCCGCACCGAAGGTAAGCTCGATGTCTTGCCCGACTTTGTTCAAGGACGTATCTGCCGTAACCACGGGCGGAGCGGCTAGTTCAGGTTGCTCCGGCTCAGGCTCGACTTCGCCGCCCACCGGTGTCCCGTACGCTTCCAGTTCCCAAAGCGAATAGCCATACTGCGTGCCTCTTACCGTGCCATACGCCCGGATGTGGCGTGCTTCCGTTCCGCCGAGAACAATCGTGTCGGTGCCGCCATTACCATTGGCTTCAGTGAACACGTCGACCCAATCGCCCTCGCCAGGGGAAGCGGATGTTGCCGCCTGAACCTTGTAGCCTTTGCCGTAAGCGCCCTCCCACTTCAGCACGACAGCGTCCAGCTTATAGACGGCGCCAAGATCAACCGCGATCCACTGCGGGTCAGCCGTTGCCGACTCCCATCGTGTGCTCGCATTGCCATCAATCGCCAGATTTGCCGGCTGCGGCTGAGTGGAAGCAGAAGCCGTTGCGCCAATCGCCACGTTCGGTGCCGCTGTCTTCACTTCCTGCACCACGACCGCAGAGCCATAGTTGGCGGCTTGCACGGCAATGGTGTAATTGTTCATGGCCGGGAACAAGTCCGCAGCAAGGTGAATCTTACCCGCTTCGATCGTCATTTTGTCCGCTGGCACCGCTGCTGCGTTGATGGTTACGGATGTGATCGCTTCGCGCCACACGCTGTCATCGGCGAACGTTATGTCGATCGCTTCGCCGACCTTGTTATCCGAAACATCGGCAGTTAATGCCGGCCCCGTCTTCACTTCCTTCAGCACTACATCGTCGATCGTAATCAGATGCGGGCCATCGGGGGTGGCCGCTGCGCCGCTTACTACGTTACCCAGCAAATATTTCAGCGTCAGCGTCGATGCTGCGCCCGGCTTGATCGTCGACGTGTAGACGGCCGACGCGTCATCCGTAATGTTGAACGCCTGTTGCTGGTTGTTGTTCACGCCGCTAAATTCCACCAGTATCGGACGATCGACCTGCGACCAAGCGCGGAAGCTCAGCTCATACGTCTTGCCCGCTTCGAGCTTGATGTTCTCTTGCATCAGCTGGGTCGACCAGCTAATCGGAATGTTCCACTCCGGATGAATGCCGCCATGATAGTTGATCTGTACGTTGGCTGCGCCGTTCTCCACGCTGAAGGACGAGTAGTCCGGCATTTCGTTCCACAACGACCATCCGCTATCGCCCGATGAAAAATGGCCGTTCTTCAGCAGATTGCCGTCGCTCGTCAGCAGCGATTGCACGACTATCGTATCCCCATAGCCATCCGCCTTCACTGTAATCGTCTGCGCGCCTTCCGCCGTGAATACGTCGCCGCTCAGCACAATCGCGCCCGCTTCCACCGTATATTTGCTTGCCGCAAGCGTCGTATCCCCGACCTTAACCGCCGAGATCGTCTGACGCCAAGCCTCATTATCGGTGAAAGTAATGGCGATCGGCTGACCGACCTTATTGTCGGTCGTATCCGCGATCAGCTGCGGCGGACGCTTCACCGGCGCATCCTTCACTTGCAACACCATGTTGCGGAACTGCACCTCATGCGCGCCAGCCGGACTTTGCGCCGTTTTGCCGAGCAGCAGCTTCAAGGCGAGATTATCGTCGGCGGTCAGTTTGACCGTATAATCGAACTTCGTCCACTCGCTGCCGATGGCAATCGAGCCGGAGTCGAATCGCCGCGTGTATGACGCATTCTCCAGCGTCGCTTGCATGTCGCGGTCAACGCTCGAGAGCGCCTCGAAGGAGAGTTCGTACGTGAAGCCTTTTTTCAACTGCAGCCCCGACTGATTGAACATGACGTTCCACGCCTCGGTGCCGACATTCGTGATCGCGACCTTCGCTACGCCGTCCGCCGCGTTGAAGCCGGCTTGCGCCCCTTGAGTGAACGGCTCCCAGCCGGACAGCCCTGCCGAGAAATCGCCATTGACGAGCGGGAACAGATTGATGCCGCCGTAATCGATATTGTTATTCGTCGTCCGCACCAGCTTCACGTTGTCGATCGTGACATCGGCGTTGCTGCCGCCCAGATCGAAGACCAGCTGCCCTTCGAGATCCGTCACGCCGGCCGGCATCGTGAAGGTGAGCTTCTGCTCGCTTGAAGACGTACCGATGGCAAAATCATTCCGGGACGCGTAAACGTTCTCGCCGTCCTTGCTGATCACTCGTACGCCAACCGCGCGCGCCGCCTCGGCTTTCGCTTGGAAGGTCAGCTCATACGTATCGGTCTGAAGCAGATTCATCCCCTTCTGCACGAGCGTAACCGCCTCAGGCGCTGTACCGCCATTCGTGATAACTGTCTCCAGCTGTCTGCGTTCGGCGTCGACGCTGGCAGTTGCAACTGTCCCCTCGCTAACGTTGAAGTTCCAGTATTTCATCCGGTCCATCGTACCGAGATCGAACGTTCCGTTATATACGTGGTTGCCATTCTCGAGCGGCTGCTTGGCACCATTCGGGTCCTCCAACAACTCCGTCTCCTCCACCCGCACATTGCCGATCCATACCGCGTTGGCGTTCAAACCTAAGTTGTATTCGAGGCGCGCCGTGGGATCCGTGTCGCTTGCCATCTGGAAGCGGTATTCGTAGTGCTTCACTTCCGTGGTCAGCGCCACGTCGAACTGGTCGGAATACGAGCCCCAGCCGTTGTCGCCGTCTCCGCCGAATTTGACGGCCATGTTCCGGCTTGCCGCCGCCTTCGCATCGAAGCTCAGCTTGTAGACGCGCCCTTTGGCCAGCGGCACGTGCTGGATCAACTGAATCGAGTACGCCTGATCCCCCGGCTGCGTAATACCGACTTTCGCGAACGTGTCGTCTCCGATCACTTCCTTGCCCGCCGTACCCGTCCCATTAAAACCATTCAGGAAGTACCAGCCTTCGCTGTCGATGGCGTCGGGATCTATGCTGTTCTTGAACGGCTTGGCGTAATCCGCGTCATAGATATAACTGCCGTCCACTGCCGGCTTAGCGCCCGCCGGAATCGGATCTTTGTCCATGGATGGCTCGACCGGCGTACGGTACGGCTTGCCTTCCAGCTCGTAAGCCCGGACGTAGTCCACCTCCATCTTCGCCGGCAGCTTGCTGTCCGGCGGGATGAGCCCTCCGTCGAAGTTGCCGCCGACCGCCAGATTCAGGATCATGTAGAATTCTTTATCGAACGGGGCAGGGAACGCATATTTGTCCGGTTGTCCTGCGCCCTGGCTGTTCCAGTTGTTCATGGTGTTGAACAGCTTGCCGTCGACGTACCAGCGGATCTCGCCCGGCTCCCATTCGACGCCGTAGGTGTGGAACCCCGTGATCGATTCGCCTTCCGGAAAATCGTACGAACCGCCATCCGCCTTGTTATTCGGCCATGTCTTCCCATAGTGGAGCGTACCTGCCACCTCTTCCGGCAGACGGCCGCGCGCTTCCATGATGTCGAGCTCGCCCGACGAAGCCCAGGCGCCATACTCGCTGTCCTTCGGCATCATCCAGAATGCCGGCCATATGCCTTGGCCATCCGGAAGCTTCATCCGCGCTTCGAATTTGCCGTACGTCTTGCTGAAGGTCGGTGAGGTCCACAGCCTGCCGGACGTATACGGCTTGCCATTCACCGTCTGCTTCTTGGCCGTGATGACCAGGTGGCCATCCTTCACTTCAATATTATCCTTCTGATAATACTGCTGCTCGTTATTGCCCCAGCCATCGAGTCCGTATTCGGCTCCGGTGCCGTTCTGATATCCCCATTTCGACAGATCGACACCATTCGTATCGAAGTTGGCCCCAGTGCCGCCGTCGAACTCATCGTTCCAGATCAGCTCCCAATTGCCGAGTTGCTGCGTTACCGATGCATCCGTATAGCCTGCAGCCTGGACCGTGATCGTATGGCTGCCTTCTTGCGAAACTGCAGCCGTCTTGATCGTGATCGCTCCTGCCGCGACGGTGTAGTCCTCTCCCGCCGTGAGCTCCGTTGCGCCGACCGTTACCTTGCTGATCTTGCTCCGCCAATCGGCGTTATCGGTGAATGTCAGCGTGATATCGCTGCCCAGCATATTATCTGTCGTATCTGCCGTAAGCGCCGGAGCCGTCTCGATACCTGGCGGATTGCTTACCGTCTGGAGAATCGCCGCATCCGTGTAACCTGTTGCTTTGACCTCAATCACGTAACTGCCTGCTTGCGCAAAAACGGCTGCCCTAATCACGATTTGCCCCGCGGAGATCGTATAATCCGTACCTACCGTCAGTGCTTCCGAGTTGATGGCCACGCTTGTAATCTTGCTCTGCCATCCTTCGTTATCGGTGAACGTTACCGTGATGTCGCGGCCGATCGTATTATCCGTCGTATCCGCCACAAGCGCCGGCGCGAACCGCAGCTGAACCTGCTGCGTCACCGTAGCATCCGTATAACCCGAAGCCTTGACCGTGATCGCATAACTGCCAGCTGCAGCGAAAGCAGCAGCCTTGATCGTGATCTGCCCCTCGGCAACGGTGTAGTCCGTTCCGGCCGTCAGCTCGCTTGCGCCGACCGTCACGCTTTTGACCTTGCCCCGCCAGGCCGCGTTATCGGTGAACGTCAGCGTAATATCGTTGCCGACTTTGTTATCCGTCGTATCGGCTGCAAGCGAAGGAGCTGTCTTCGTGCTCGGCGTCGTCGTTCCACCGCCCCCGCCGCCTCCGCCAGTGCCGGGAGTTCCGCTATTGCCAGGATTGCCGCCAGTACCATCGGTTCCGCCGCCTGCCGGAGGTTTTTTCACCTGTCCCTTCTCTACCTCATGCGAGCTGCCTTTATCGATTGCCTTGTCATTCAGCTTCGTATCCCCCGCCTCGGTCTTCAGTTCACCGGCCGTACCATTGATGTCCAGCTCGGTGCCGTCCGCCGTTTCGTCTACAAACAAATGATCCACTTTGGCGCCGGAGCCGATCTCGATATTCGCGCCGCTCTCAACCTCTATGTCACCGACTTCCGAATCTCCTTCGAGCACCACGCGCACCGGAGCATCCGGCTTGTCGACGACGATCCGCTCAATGTTCGAATCGTTCACGTGGATGGAGTTCACGCCGCCTCCGCTGACGTACAGCGTCCCTTTGACCGTGACGCCGTCAAGCGTGACATCGCCTTCGCCAACGCCTGGCGTGATGAGCACGTTGCGGTCGATCGTACCGTCCTTAAGCGTCACGTCCGGGCTGCTGATCAGGAAGCTGCCTGCCGTCTGCACCTGATTACGCGTTCCCGGCGAATTCACGATCTCGCCGGCTAGACGATCGAGCAGGACGATGGCCTCGGCGCGGGAGATCGGCGCAAGCGGCCGGATCGTCTGGTCCGCGAAACCCTTCATATAGCCGCCGCTTACTAGGCGGGCCATTGCATCCTTGGCGAATGCGCCGATCTGCGAGGCATCCCGGAAACTTGCGAGCACGCCCGCATCCGCGCCCGGCAGCTGGAACAAGCCAGCCGCCATCTTCGCCGCTTCCTGTCTCGTCACGGCCGCTTCCGGCTTGAACAGCTCGCCCGGATAGCCGGATATATAGCCGGCTGCCTCGGCAACCGCCACCGTATCGGCGTACCACTTGCCCGCCTCCACATCCTTGAAGCTTGCCGGGCCCTTCGTCTTGAATCCGAACAGCGTGTTGAGCAGCTTCGCGAACTCCGCACGGCTGATGCTGTCGCCCGGCCGGAATTGCCCGTTGCTGCCGCTCGCGAGCCCAAGCGAGGCCCATTTCGTAATTTGCGCTTCGCTCCAATTGCCATGAATATCGCTGAAAGTCTGACCCGTGCCAGCTGCCGCCGCAGCAGGCGCATTTCCTTCGCTGCCAGCGTCCGTCGCCGCCCAGCCGGTGCTGACGGAACTCGTCATTAATGCAGCGCTCAGCAGAACGGCTGACAGCTGCCGCCGTTTCCTGGAAGTTCTTTTTGCCACGTCCAATCGCTCCTTCGATCCCTATCGTAAGTTGGTTGGTTCACTTGCGACACATTGTATCCGCTTACATATATGAGGCCGAAGAGCCGGCCGCGAAGCCGGATTCGTGCTCTCACTTCCATTAAGGTGCAAAAAAGGAACGCCACATGCCAATTCCTGCAGCGTTCCTTCTCGGATGTCTTGTTGCTCATGATGTCACTTCATTACCTTGCGCTCGTTGAATGCTGTATTCCCAATCACCTTTATGGTCGGTGAATGCTGTATTCCCAATCTCCCGATTGGGGATACAAACCAATCACCTTTTTGGTCGGTGAATGCTGTATTCCCAATCTCCCGATTGGGGATACAAACCAATCACCTTTTTGGTCGGTGAATGCTGTATGTCCCGTCTTTGTTCGAAGAAGCTGACGAATGCTGCATATCCCGTCTTCCGACGTGATACGCAAACCAATCGTCCTAACACAAACCAATCGTCTTTATGGTCGGTGAATGCTGTATTCCCAATCTCCCGATTGGGAATACATACCAATCACCTTTACTGACCTGATGCCGATTTGAACCAGTCGTTAACCTCTTGCGTAATTTGGTCGCCGCCGGACTTCTTCCAGTTTTCGACCATTTTGTCGAACTCGTCGATCGGCGATTGGCCGTAGATGATCTTCGAGTAGGTCTGGTTAACCAGCTTGTTGAGCAACTCGTTCTTCTGCTTCATCGTCTCGGTCAGCGGGCCTTGGAAGTAGTTCTTCATCCGGATATCCTTCTGGTCGAGCACGATCTTCATCGCTTCGACGTTCTCCGGTTTACGCACGGCTGCCGTCTGCTTCTCGTACGGCGTCTCCGGCGTGCCGCCATTCGCGATCTTGATCATCGTGTCGGCATAGAGCGAAGGAATACGCGCGCCCTCGAATGTGAGCGAGTAGTAGATCGGTTCAACCAAGTGCGTGCGGTCCGCATAGTCCGGGAATAGGTCCGGATATTTCGCCGGGTCCTTCGTGATCGTGCCGTCCGGCAGCTTCGCCCAGTCGTAGCCTTCGGCAAAGCCGTTCTCGAATTCGCTGCCCGGCTGCGGGTTCGCCCAGTTCTCGAAGAAGAAGTTGTAGTAACGGATGAGCGCCTCCGGATTCTTCGCGTCCTTGTTGATCAGCATCCAGCCGTTAACCGACGGGTTGCCGCTCTGCGCGCCGATCTTGCCGTCCGCGCCTGTCGGCAGCGGGTAGCCTTTGTACTTCGACCCTGGCACGTTGTTCAGCAGATCGCCGAACGGCCAGTCCGGCAGCCAGTTGCGGCCGACGATCGCGCCGGCTTGCCCTTTGGTGAACAGCTCGGAGCCGGATACTTCGTCCTTGAGGCCCGAGTCTTTGGAGATATAGCCTTTATCCATCCAATCCTTCAGCTGCGTCAAAGCTTGCTTGGCCGCCGGGTCGACCGAACCGTACGTCAGCGTACCGTCCGCCCCTTTGTTCCATTGCCCAGGCAGCGTGCCGTACGTGCCGAACAGCCAGCTGATATCGCTCATCCAGCCGAGGTACGTGTTCTTGAAGCCGGTCGCAAGGCCGAGCGTATCCTTCTTGCCGTTGCCGTCCGGATCTTGGTTGACGAACGCGTCCATGATCTTCTCGAAATCGGCCACCGTCTTCGGCGCCTGCAGGCCGAGTTTATCCATCCAGTCCTGGCGCAGCCACAGCAGCATGTCGTCGTTATACGCGTAATCGAGCACCGGCAGCGCCATCCGCTTGCCGTCGCGGGTTACCGGCAGCCATGTATCTTGGTTAAGCGCGACGCCCGCTTTGTACGTCTCGCCGGCATACTTGTCGAACAGCTCGCCGACGTCCATGAATTGGCCGGAGTCGATCAGCATGTTGACCGTCTCCATATCGCCGCGGTAGGTGATGATATCCGGCATTTTTTCGCCCGAGGAGAGCATGAGGCGCAGCTTCGTCTTGTACGCATCGTTCGTGTCCGTGACGACCCAATCGTACTTCACGTCAATGCCGAGCTTCTCCTTCATGTACTTCTGGAGCACGTTGTTCTCCATCGTCTCGCCGTTCTTGAAGTAGTAGTTCGTGCCGACGCCCTTAACGGTCGACAGCGTAATCGTCTCCGCATATTTGGTGCCGTCCCAGCCCGTCTCGTCGACGTTGCTCGCCGGCGTGCTGTCCGTATTCGTCGTGCCGGTGTTCGTATTCGTGCTCGCTTCGTTGTTCGCCCCGTTATTGGCCGGCGCGTTATTGTTGTCGCCTCCCGAGCAAGCCGCAAGGCTGAGCGACAGAATGGCGACAAGCGAAGCGCTGAGCAGTCTCGTTCCCGTGATCCGCATGAATGAGTTCCCCCTGTATCTTAAATGTGAGCGCTGTCAATCGCTCTAGTGAACACTATAAATCTTAGAAGCCTTCCCACGAAATACCACGATTTCGAGGGCGATGCTAATTATTTGTTCAAATACAAGCGTTTATAAGTTTCACGGTTAAAACCATCTTGTATTTCTCCGGAATGAAACGCGCCCGCGCCATGAGAGACGGCGTCAACCGTTTCACCTTGTTTCTGTTCTACTCTTTCACCGCGCCAAGCACAATGCCTTTGACGAAAAACCGCTGCAAATACGGATACACGAGCAGCACCGGCAAGATCCCGATGAAGATCTGCGCGGCCTTCACCGTCCGCTGCGAAATGTTCTTCAGCTCGTTCACGTCCGGATTCAGCTTGCTGAAGTCCTGGGTGACGATGATCGTCTGCAGGAACGTGGCGAGCGGATAATTGCGGTAGTCGTTAATATAGAGCAGGCCGTCGAACCACGCATTCCAGTTGCCGACGATCGAGAAGAGCGACAAGGTGGCGATAGCGGGCAGGGCCAGCGGCAGGTACACCTTGAACAGAATCGTGAAGTGGCCCGCGCCGTCGATGAGGGCGGCTTCTTCCAGCTCCTTCGGCGTGGCTTTGAAAAAGTTCATGAGCAGAATCATGTTGAACACCTGCACCGCCCCCGGCAGCACGAGCGCCCAGATCGTATCCATCATGTGCAAGTTGCGGATGAGGATGTACGTCGGAATGACGCCGCCGTTGAACAGCATCGTGAAGACGAAGAACCACGCATAGACGCTGCGGCTGCGAAGCGCGGAGCTGTCCTTCGAGAGCGCATAACCCGCCAGCGTAATGACGCTCATCGTGATGAAGGTGCCGAGCGCCGTCCGTTCGATCGCGATGAGGAACGCCCGCAGGAAGTTCGGGTTGTTCATCGTCTTCGTGTACGATTCGACGTTGAAGTCCACCGGCCATAGGCCCACCAGATGGGCGTTGGCCGGCGCGCTCGCGCTGAAGCTGACGGCTAGAATGTGAATGATCGGCAGTACGCAGAGCGTACCCGCCAGCAGCAGCACCAGATAGTTGAATACCGTAAACGTTCTATATCCCGTAGATTTGTAGTACATGCCCCGCACCCCTTAAAAGATTTTGTAGTCTGCCAGCTTATACGCAATCCGATAGCCGATTACGATGAGCACGAATCCGACGACCGATTTGAAAATCCCGACCGCGGTGCCGAAGCTGTACTGGCCGTTCAGAATGCCGGTGCGGTACACGAACGTGTCGATGATATCCCCTTTCTCGTACACAAGCGGATTGTACAGGTTGAAGATCTGGTCGAAGTCCGCGTTCAGAATGTTGCCCATCGCCAGCGTCCCGACCACGATCACGATCGGAATGAGCGACGGTATCGTCACATGAATCGTCTGCTGCCATCTCGTTGCGCCGTCGACCTCGGCCGCCTCGTACAAGGACGGGTTAACGCCCGCGAGCGCCGCCAGATAGACGATCGTGCCGAAGCCGAACTGCTGCCAGACGTCGCTGAGCACGACGGTGAACCGGAACCAATTGCCTTCGCCGAGGAACAGGATCGGTTCGATCCCGAACCAGCTGTTCAAGAGGCTGTTCACGATGCCGTCCGACGCGAGCATGTCGGTCAGAATGCCACCCAAGAAGACCCACGAGATGAAGTAGGGCAAGTACACCAGCGTCTGCACGGTCCGCTTGACCGAACTGCGGCGCACTTCGTTGAGCAGCAGCGCGAAGATGAATGGCACCGCGATGTTGAACATGATTTTGAGCCCGGCGATCAGCGCCGTGTTGATGATGACCTGCTTGCTGTCCGGATATTCGAACATGAAGCGGAAGTGCTCAAGGCCCACCCAGGCCGATCCCCAGATCCCGTCATAAGGCTTGAAGTCCTTGAAGGCGATCACGAGGCCCCCCAGCGGCAAATAGCCGAAGATTAGCTGCAGAATAACCGCCGGAAGCAGCATCAGGTGCAGCGGCCACGTTCGCCTCAGGAACCCTTTCATCCTGGCCTGTCCGCTTTGTATGCCCGGCGCCCGGAGCGCCTTCGTCGTTGTCTGCATCCCTTAATCCACTCCACCCTCTTTACGCTCGGATTGACAGCTGCGCTATCATCCTGCAATAGTAAGTATAGCAACGGCCAATTTTATCCGTCTGTGCCAAAGATTTTGGAACGAGACCACAAATTTTGTTTTCTGCGAGTCATTGCGTGTTCAAAAAGACGACAATTCAGCGCCGAGAAGGTTACGTGAAGGCGAAGAAGGAGGAGCTTAAGTTTAGGCAAACCTAAATGAGCACCAGACTTCAAGGCTGAACGCAAGATTCGATGCCGAGCTGCTCCTTGAATGGCTTCGTGATCAATTGGTGACTTTTTGAACTACCTTTACCACATCCGCCTGGGGGGATGCGTTATGCTGAAGCTCCGTTTGAATACGTTTACAAAAATCGTCGGCCTTATCCTTATGCTGCTGATCCCGATCATCGGGCTGTACTGGTTCTCCAATCGTACCAGCCTGCAGATCGTCTCGGACGAAGTGGAGAAATCGATGTACAAGGACCTCTCCTTCTTCGCCGCCCAGACCGATGGGATCGCGCAGCAGCTGTCCAAGAGCGGGCTCGTCATCAGCGAAGACATCAATGTCCGGGCGCTCGAATTCATCGAGATCGCCACGCTGTACGAGCAGACCTACGAGAAGCTGCGGATCGACGACAAGCTGAAGCTGCTCATCGCCTCCTCCACTTGGGACACGACGCTCAGCATCTATGCGCCGGATACGCGCACTTTCGTCTCCTCCAACTCTTCGCTGCAGTACGATTACGACCTGATCCACAACAACTTCTCGCGGGTGTGGCGATATACCGACGACGTCGCGCCCTACTTCCGCAAGCAGCCGCGCTTCGTCCGGTACATAACCGAGCCGTTCGACGCGCCGGTGGACAAGGCGACCTTGATCGTGGAGATGAGCTTCCCCGTGACGGAGCTCAACAAGGCGCTCGACCGGTTCAAGGAGGGCGGCAAGGGCGATCCGTTCTTCATCTCGCCGGAAGGCGACGTCATCGGGACGCATAATGCGAACCGGGAGCTGCAGCAGGAGCTGATCGGCAGGATGGATCTGCAGACGCTGACGGAGCATCCGTTCACCCGGTTCGAGCTCGCCGGCAGTGAATATGCGGTCAGCTGCGTGCTGCTGCCGGAGCTCGGCATGTACCTGGTCGACTACATTCCGATCCAAGACGTCGTCCGCCCGATTACGCTGAACAGCTACCTGTTCTACGGTTCGATCTTCTTCCTGCTCATCGGCAGCACGATCGCCGCCTACTTCCTGTACACGAACGTGCAGGTGCCGATCCGGGAGCTGGTGCGCGGCGTGCGCAAAATCAAACGCGGCGAGTACCCGACGCTCCGCACCTTCCATCCGGGCAACGAGTTCCACTTCCTGCTCGTCAGTTTCAACGACATGGCGCGGCAGATCGAGCAGCTTATCCAGAACGTGTACATGGAGACGATCCGCTCGCGCGACGCCAATCTGAAGCAGCTGCAATCGCAGATCAATCCGCATTTTCTGTACAACTGCTTCACGCTGATCCGCAGCTTGACCCGCCTTGGGGAGAAGGAAACCGTTATGGAGCTTGCCCTTCATCTGAGCAAATATTACCGCTACACCACCCGCTCCGAGCGGCATACGGCCGAGCTGCGGGAAGAGCTCGATCTGGTGTCCAGCTACCTGGCGATCCAGGCGATCAAGGTACAGGATTTGACGTACGAGATGGATATTCCGGAGTCGATGCGGGAACTCGAGATTCCGCGCCTTATCTTGCAGCCGCTCGTCGAGAATGCGGTGCTGCACGGCATCGAGCCGGTCGGCTGCGGCATGATTCGGGTGACCGGCAGCCGCAATGACCGCTACAACGTGCTCACCGTCACCGACGACGGGATCGGCGTCACGGAGGAGCAGCTCGCCGGGCTGCTCCAGCAGCTGTCGATGCCGCTGACCGAGGACAAAGGCTGCGCCCTGTGGAACACGCGCCAGCGGATGCAGCTGCAGTTCGGCGCCGACGCGGGCCTGCGCATCATTCGCCCCAGCGAAGGCGGCCTCACCATCGAGCTGTACTGGCCGAACAAAGCGGATAGCGCGGTGGCGTGAGGGACGGCGGAATGTTTACTCGACTGCTGCTCAGTCGTGCCAATGCTGCTTTTTCGCTCACATAGGCGCTCGGCATCGGATTGATTCGCGCTTTTACCGCCATGCAACGAACGCAGGCTTCACACTAGCCCTAACGAAAGAGAAAGAGGTGTCCATGATGCATTCCTTGCTCATTATCGACGACCAGACGGTGCTCGCCGACGATCTGGCCGACATGCTGCCTTGGGATACGGTCGGGATCGATACGGTCCACAAAGCTTACTCGGGGCGGGAGGCGCTCGAGGTGATGCGGGAGCATTCCATCGACGTCGTCGTCACCGATATCCGGATGCCGGGCATGTCGGGACTCGAGCTGATCGGGGAGATCAAGAAGAACTGGAAGCATACGAAGTGCATTCTGCTGACCGGCTACGCGGATTTCGAGTACACGAAGCAGGCGCTCCAGTTGAAATCAAGCGATTATCTGCTCAAACCCGTCGCCGACGAGGAGCTGATGGAAGCCGTCCGCAAGGCGATCGGCGACCTCGAGCAGGAATGGCAGGAGATCGCCTCGACCCAGCGGGCCATGTATGCCCTGCGGGAACAGCTGCCGAAGCTGCGCGAATACATGCTGCTCGACTTGATCACGGGCAAAACGACGCCGTCCGCCTCCCTTCTGGCCAAGCGACTCGACATGTACGAAATCCCGCTGCGCGAAGGCGACGGCTGCCACATGATGCTGCTGCGGATCGACGATACCTCGCAGCGTTATGACGGCGACAGCGAAGCGCTGCTCGATTATGCGCTGACGAATATTGCGCAGGAGCTATTCGGCGACCGGATGCATCTGTGGCACTGCAAGGATATGAACGGTTACATCGTCTGCCTGCTGACGCCGAAACAAGCCGAGGCTGCGCTAGACCCCGCCGAGCTCGAGAGCTGGCTGGAGACACAAGCGGCCCTCTTGCAGCATGCGGCCAAATCTTACTTGCGCGTCGGCATCTCGGTGCTGACCAGCAACCGCGGTCAGTTCCCGGGCGAGATCAGCTCGCTCTATCAATCGTCGCTCGCCAGCTTCCGGCATTTCATCGGGCGCGATACCGAGCTGTTCGTGTCGCTTGCCAAGGCGCCGACGCGCGGCGAACCCCAGCTGCTCAGCGAGCTTCATCGTCCCCCGACGCTCAGCTCCATGCTCGAGATCGGCAATTGGGAAGCGGCGGACGAGAAGCTCGAAGCCA
Organism: Paenibacillus phyllosphaerae; assembly: GCF_014192105.1. Classification (GTDB taxonomy): domain Bacteria; phylum Bacillota; class Bacilli; order Paenibacillales; family Paenibacillaceae; genus Paenibacillus_Z; species Paenibacillus_Z phyllosphaerae. The sequence goes on from NZ_JACHXK010000013.1 coordinate 56,623, forward strand.
TTCTCCGCGAGTTGGAGAACGAGTGGCATGGCTCGCAGGAGTATATTCTCGAGGTATATCTCATGCTGGCAGGCACAATCGCGGCGCTCATCCATAAGAACAAAAAGTGGCTGGCCGACACCATCGGCAGCGACTTCTACACCGCCCCAAGCGGACAGCCGCTCGCAACGGTGGAGGAGCTGCGCAGCTGGTCGCAGCGCGTCATCGCCAGCTACCGCAAGTCCGTGAGCAGCGGCGACAAAGACTCCCGTTCGTCGATCGTCCGGCAGGTGCAGGACTTCATCGCGCGCAATCTCGACAGCGCCTCGCTCCATACGATCTCGGCGAGCGTCTACCTCAATCCGTCGTATTTGTCCAAAATCTATAAGCTCGAGACCGGCGAAGGCATCAGCGAATATATGCTGCGGATCCGCATGGAGAAAGCTTCCACCCTGCTCGCGCAGTCGCCGGAGAAGATCTATGAAATCTCGGTCATGCTCGGCTACCAGAAGCCCAGCTATTTCATCCAGCTGTTCAAAAAGCACTACGGCTTAACGCCGCAGGAGTACCGGAATAAACTCGGGGTCTAGCAGTTTTAGGCGGTAGAAGATACATCCCGTTACATACATGCAACAGGAGGAGGATACCCGTTATCGGTCCCTCCTCCTTCGTTCGTTTCGCCATCTTCAAGCAGTCTCCGACGTTCTCATCTCCTGCTCGTTCATAATCCGTTCGCCACATGAATCATTCGCACGCTTAACTTTTAACTGCGCTTATATTTCACTAGCTGCAACTAAGACAGCCTCTCCCCCATTACCCCCTCCGTAACCGGTAACCGTTTCCATCGACATTTCCGATTCTTCCCATCACAAACGTTCGATAACTGGTTCGGCCGCAGCGATGGTACGATGTGAACAACAAAGACACAATTTGTTCACAACATGCTCGGGGGGCGATAAAAATGTTGAACGAGGAATATGTTGCTTATAAACTATGGGAATACGAGCGTAAGGAAGTCGACCGCAAGCTGGAGCTGCGCCGCCAAGCATTCGGGATGGAGAAGCCGAAGCGACGCTCGTTCCTGCTGCTGACGGCACTGTTCCGGTCGATGTTCTCTACCTACCATTTCTAACGATAAGCGGCGGTGATGCAAGTTGGATCTAACGTATTTGAAAACCTTCATGGAGGTCGCCCGCTGCCACAGCTTCACCAAAGCGGCCGAGAATCTCGGCTACGTGCAATCGAGCGTCACGACGCATATTCAGAAACTAGAGAACGAATACGGCGTCGTCCTCTTCGAACGGTTCGGCCGCTCCATGCGCCTGACGTCGGCCGGTGAGCAGCTCCACATCATTTTCGACCAAATCCTCACGTTATACGATGAATCCAAGCACGTCTTCTCCAGGCAGATCAAGGGCAATCTCATTATCGGCACGATCGAGTCGATGGTCGCGTTCTTCCTCCCGCCTGTCTTCCACCGGTTCCGCCAGTCCTTCCCTCAGATCAATCTGCAGGTGCGTCCGTTAACCGAGCTGCAGGTGCTCCAGGGGGTGAAGAGCGGCGAGCTCGACGTCGGCGTCACGCTCGACACGCGGTGCAATGACGATGATGTGAACCATATCTTCGTGCGCGAGGAACCAATCATTCTAGTTGCCGCGCCGAATCATGCCCTATTCCGGGAGGAACCGCTCGAGATCGCGGAGCTGTTCGGCCAGTCTTACATCGCCACGGAAAAAAGCTGCAATTACCGCTGTGCCTTCGAGCGCCTGCTGACCAAGCACGGCGTCGATTACCACATCCACAACGAATTCGGCAGCCTTGAGGCGATCAAACAATGCGTCGGCTTCGGCCTCGGTATTGGGCTGCTGCCGCAGATCGCCGTCAGCCGAGAGCTTGAGGAAGGCAGGCTAGTCCAGCTCCCCTTCCGCCATCCGGAGATTACGTTCCACACCCAGATCGTCCATCATAAGCGCAAATGGCTCGACCCGGCGATTCGCCACTTCATGGACCTAGTCCAGGAACAGGGTACGGACCTCCCGCAGACGTAGCCATCAGCACGTCAAAAAAGCATGCCGCCACATGGCAGCATGCTTCTTATGTTGCTCGCCCCTTAGGCGAGTTCTTCCATTTGCACGCTCGCTGCTTCGTCCTGCCCCTGGAACAGCCAAGCGAGCGCCTCCGGGAATTGCTGCAGGAAGAAGACCGTATCGTGGGTCGCTTCCTCCCCCAGATGGAACGCCAGCTGCTCCGGTCCAAGCCCCTTGTCCAGCAGCGTCTGGTAAATCTCATGCGTCGCCGGCACCATATGCTGCTGGATGTTGTCCTTATAGACGCCTTCCAGATCGCCGACATACATATAGACCTTCGCGGCTTCGGACGGCAGCGGCTGCTCTTTCACGAAGTCGACGAAGCCCTCATACCAGAAGGAAGCCGACAGTGAAATGATGCGCCCGAATACCTCCGGATACCGATACCAGCCGTACAGCGAGATCAATGCGCCAAGGGAGGCGCCGGCAATCCCCGTGTGCGGAGGTCCGGATAGCGTCCGGTACGAGGCGTCAATATGCGGTTTCAGCCGCTCCACAAGGAAAGCCAAGTAGCGGTCGCCCTCGCCGGGGAAATCCGCGAATCGGCTCACCAGCGCCTTCGCGGGCCACGGCGTATACTCCGCATTCCGATTCTCCGTAGGGATGCCGACGAAGATCAGCTCCGGCAGCTCCCCGATGACGAATTGATGCTCGAGCAAGTTCAAGCTGTCCTCCGCCAGATAACCGCCATCTTGCAGGTAGACCACCGGATAGCGTCCATCGCCCTCACCATAGGACGGCGGCAAATAGACGAATATCTCGCGATCTTCCACCGTCTCTCGTTTCATCGATCCGATCACAAGCCCTTCCTCCTTTTCCCGTGCAGCCAGGTGCGCTGGATGACCGGCTAACCTCTTGTTTTGAATAGCAAGTAGACGAAATACGGAACGCCGATAATCGCAATGACGATACCTACCGGCAGCTGCGCCGGCGCGAAGATCGATTTGCCGATCAGATCGCCGACGACCACCATCGCCATGCCGATGAATCCGCATACCGGAATGATGCGCATATGGGCATGCCCGACCAACCGGCGCGCGATATGCGGCGCAATGAGGCCGACGAAGCCGATGCTGCCCGCAACCGCGACGCAGGCACTGACCAGGCCTACGCAGCCGACCAAGAGCCAGCGCTTCTCTCGTTCGACCGACACGCCGATGCTGCGGACGCTGTTCTCTTCGAGCTGGAACACGTCCAGAATATAAGCTCTCGACCAGACGAGAGGCACGAGAATAACGAGCCATGGCACCATTGCCGCCACGAACGTCCAGTTGGCGCTGTATACGCTGCCTGCAAGCCATACCGTCGCCATCTCGAAGTCTTGCGGATTCATCTTCAGCGAGACGTAGAGCGTCAGCGAGCTGAAGCCCGAAGCGATCGCGATCCCGACGAGGATGAGACGCTGCGGATCAAGACGGCCGTTTTCTTTGGCAAAAAGGAAGATGAGCGACACGGCGAGCAGGCCGCCGGCCAAGCCGCACAGCGGCATCGCGAGCACCGACCACCAGCCCAGCTCGCTGACTTGGCCGGCGAACAGGAAGATAAATACGACGGTCGCCGTACCTGCGCCGGCATTGATGCCGAGCATCCCGGTATCGGCAAGGCCGTTGCGCGTAATGCCCTGTATGACGGCACCCGCGATCCCGAGCATAAAGCCGACCATGGCGCCGATGACGATCCGCGGCAATCGGAATTCAAAGATGACCAGATCGTGATCCGGCACCGGATCGATCCGCAGCAGCGTCTTAACGACATCCTTCACCGAGATATCGAAGGTGCCGTTCGTAATGCTGATGTAGACCGCGGCCGCAATAATGAACCAGGTGACGATAAGGACGGACCACAGACGTTTCTTCGACCGGTTAGGCATGCTTCCCGCCTCCTCTTGTTTTGATCAGATAGAGGAAGAAAGGCACGCCGAAGATGGCGGTGACCACCCCGATCGGCGTCTCGAACGGATGATTGATGAAGCGGCTGACGATATCGCACCATGCCAGGAATACGGCCCCGAGAATCGCCGAACATGGGATGACCCAGCGGTAATCGATGCCGACCAAATAACGGGTGATGTGCGGGACGAGCAGCCCGACGAAGGCGATTTTGCCCGCGAGCGCTACCGATATGCCGGTCAGCAAGATAACGCTGATCAAGGTCAGCACCTTCACGAGCGTCGTCCGCTGTCCCAGATTCGCGGCAATGTCATCGCCGAGCGACAGGACCGTGATCGAACGGGAGAGCACGACGGCCAGCGCCAGACCGACAATCGCGAACGGGATCGCCAGCTTAATCATCGTCGGGTCCATCTGGTGCAGCCTCGCGTTATACCAGAAGCTGAGCTTCTGGGAGATTTGGAAATACGTCGACATCGCCTCGGATACCGAATTGAGGAAGGTGCCGATAATGGTACCCAGGATGGCCATCCGAACAGGCGAAAGTCCGTTCGGCAATAGCCAAGCGAGCCCGAATACGATTCCTGCGCCGACCGCTGAGCCGAGAAGGGAATAGAGAATCAAATCCAGCTGCGAGCTGGCCGGCAGCAGAATCATGCAGACGGTGATGACGAATACCGAGCCGTCGGATACCCCCATGATGGAAGGAGAAGCAAGATAGTTCCTTGTCATCCCCTGCATCATAGCGCCCGATACCGCTAGGAACGCCCCGATCAGAAGGGCGCCGATGACCCGCGGCAGCCTTGACGTCATGACAATCTGATGATCCATGCTGTCAGGATTGAAATGAAAGACCGCATCCATAATGGTGCCGGTATGAATGTCCTTCGCTCCGAAAAGGATGGAGATTACTATCGTGGCTGCGATAGCGAAGGGCGCCAGCAGCAAAATAAAGGTCTTCATGACAGTTTGGAATCGCATTATCGACACACGTCCTGCCTCACATTATTGGCTAAGCTTTTCTACGGCCGCTTTCAGGAAGTTGATGCGGCTCCATGCCGGACCGCCTTCCGCGAGCGGGTCGATGACGTTCACGAACGCCTTATCGTTCTTGAGCGCATTCACGTTCTTCATGATCGGGTTGTTCTTCAATTCGTCCAGCGCATTCGGCGTATCCGCATTCTCCGACTCGGAGAACTGGATGAACAGATAATCCGGGTTCATCGCGGCGAACTGCTCGACCGAGATCTCCGCTTGCGCCTTCGCTGACGTAACCTCGGCCGGAGGCGTCAGCCCCAGATCGCCGTACAGGAGCGGATTGACGAATACGGTTTCCGGATAGACGAACATTTTGCCGGCACGAATTCGAATCGCGACGACTTTCTTGTCCTTCACCTTCTCCGCCAGCGTCACTTTGGCAGCCTCGGCATCAGCCTTGTACTGCTCGATCTCTTGTTGGGCCAAATCTTGCTTGCCCGTCAGCTCGCCAAGCAGCGTGATGTTCGCCTCCCAGTTGGTCGAGATATGCGACACCTGAATGAGCGGCGCGATCTTCTTCAACTGGTCCACGACTTCCGGTTTGAACTTCGACGTGCCGAGGATAACGTCAGGCTTCAGGCCGAGAATCGTCTCGTAGTTCGGCTCCGACTTCTCGCCGATCGACTCGGCTTCGCCGGTAATCGGCGCGAACAGCGCCGGGAATTGGCCGGCGAACGTGATTGCTCCTACCGGCTTCACGTCCAGCACCAACGCATCCTCCATCGCTTCCATCGAACCCGTAATGACGATGCGCTCCACCTTGCCCGGCACCTCAACTTGCTGGTCCAGATAAGTAATCGTTCTTGTAGCTGCTGCGTCTGCCGCCTCTGTGCCGCCGGCATTCGCCGCGGTGTTCGTTGACGTTGTATTCGAAGCGCCGTTGCCTGCTGCGGTCGTGTTCTCGGCTTGATTGCCCTCTCCGCCGTTGCCGCCGTTGTTGCTTCCGCACGCAGCCAAAGCAAGCACCAAAATCATCATGCTCATGAAACCAAAAATTTTCTTCATCTGTTAAACAAACTCCTTTCGTTTCCTCGCCTTCACGAAAATAATGATAATCATTCTCATTGGACATTATAAAGGCGGAGGGAAGGTACGACAATGGACAATATCCGGTTGAAACATGGACGATTACCCGAATGAGCCGAGAATGTGCTCCATTGGTGTGAATAGGGTTGGCTCGTCGACTGCCGCCCGCGCACCGATATTGCCACCAACAATTTACTGTTATCTGTCCATACTTCGTTGTCCTGCCGTCATTCTTCCCTCCGCCGTATCCTACGTAAGCAGCGCTCTTGCCTCGCGCACGGCGCGTTCAAGCGCAATCGGCGAATATTCCCGCCAAGGATCCGAAGGCAGCATATGCACATGCCCCAGCCGAACGGCCGGAATGCTCTGCCACCTCGGATCGGCTTGCAGCGCCTTCCATTCCGCCAGCGTCTCGGTCTCATGGCACACCATCATCAGGATCCGGTCCGCGCCGATGGCAGAGAGCTTCTCGACGTTCAGCGGCACGTCTCGGTCTCCCGTCTGAATCTGCACAGCCGCCTCCACCTGCAGATCGCCGAACAATACCTCGTCTATCGTCCGATTGTGCGTCGCATACAGCCGGTTCTTCAGCATCCGGACTGCCAGCACCCGCTCCCCGCCGATGTGCCTGCGAATCGCGTCGGCCGCTTCTGCCGCCGTACGTTCGTAAGCGGCGAGCCAACGGTTGGCCTCCGCCGTCTCGCCCAGGAAGTCCGCCAATACCAATAACTGCTCCCGCCAGCTGCCTTCGGGGATATAGAACACGGGCGCAATCCGCTCGATCCGGTTCCGCTGTTCCTCCGTCAGCTCGCTAAGGCCGACAATGAGGTCCGGCTTGGCGGCCTCAAGCGCGGCCGCATTCTCTTCCCATTCCTGCGATTGCCGGAATCCGTTCAGATGGACGAGGATTTCTTCCCCGTAGGTGCGATAGTAATATCCCGTCCACTTCGGATGCAGGGGCGCCGCATACGGCATAATGCCAAGGGCCAGCAGATGTCCGATGACAGGCGCGCCAAAAGCCGCGATTTTGCGGCGACGGCTCTGAATATAAGCGCTTGGCGATACGCCGACCTCCTGCTTGAAGCGCCGGCTGAAGTAGAATTCGTCGCTGTAGCCGACCTCGTGAGCAATATCCCTTAGCCGGAGATCAGACTGCAGCATCAGCTGCTTCGCTTTGCTGATCCTAAGGCGCGTTACCTCATCCATGACGCTGATCCCGTACGTCTTCTTATATAAGTCGGCAAAGTATTTCGGACTCAGCTCGGCCACCTTCGCAAGCAGATCGATCGTCAAATTGTCCGACGCATGCGCCTCCATATAGGCTCTCGTCCGTTCCAGCGCGGAATGCGAGCTTCCTTCGGCCTGACTCGTCAGTGTCACAAGCCGGTACAACAGTTCCATGAACGCAAGCTGGCTTCGGAAACGGCCATGCTCCTCCCCGCTGTGCCACAACTTGCGAATTTCCTCGCAACGGCTCACGGCACCTTCCGCGGAGGAAGGGATAATCTCTTCCCGGCCGCCCAGCAGCTGCACGCCTTTGACTCTCTCCAGCCTGCTGCCTCTTGCCGCGTCCCGGAACAGATCGAACCGGATGACCGTAAGCTCCATCTCCGAGGCCGGGTCGCATTCGATGCCGAACGTCTGCTCCGGAGCGCAGCAATATACGCCTCCCTTGGTTAACCGGCACGACCGGCTATCCCGCGTCAGCCAGCCCTCTCCCTGCTTGATTACGATGAACACATAGGTAGCCGCCAGCTGGTTCGGCACGCGGTAACCTCCTGCCCCCTTAACGCCTTCTATCCCGCGCAGCCGAACCGTCAAGCTGTCGAAGTTCAGCTTCTCCCGGATCTCCTCGAACGGGTATGGCTTGGCCATGCTCCCCGCCTCCTCTTTATCGCTTTCATCAGACCGTGCCTATCACTACCCTCTGAAGTGATAATGATTCTCATTCTAAATTAAGTATAGCAAAGGATCGTCCTCATGCCTAGCTTTACCTCACTTGTATATTCCGGGGATAACCTGCCGATACCTGATGCTGTAACAAGCTTTTTGCAACCAATTGCGACTTTGAATCGTCAGAATAGCAGGAGGTGCTTACACGATGAATAAATCCAAACGCATCGCAGCTGCGCTGCTTACGGCCGTCCTGGCGGTCTCTCTGGCAGCTTGCAACTCGAACAACGAAGCACAGACGCCTGCTAACAATCAAGGGCAAGAAACGAATGGGGACGAAGGCAACACCAATACAGGGGTTACCGAGCCTGCCGCGCCGGAGGCTGAAGGCAGTACGCTCACGGCTGTCGGCAGCTACACGGGACAGATGGACACGACTTCGATTGAAGTTATTCTGCCGGAAGGACCGACTGCCTTCCAATTCGGCGACAGCTTCGACCCGGCTGTGCTGGAGCAACTGCAAGAGAATGACGCCGTGGAAGTCGAGTATACAGAGAAATCGACGGATGGCGTGAAGCAGCGGTTCGTGACGAAGCTTACGAAAGTCGCGGCTGCCGAACAAGGCGGCGGCGAATCGGGCAGCCGACCGGCCACGCAGGACTTCGAGATGGAGCTCGAAGGGATGAAAGAGACCCGTACGGCGAAACTGGCCGAGGGCAACGGGTACTCGCTGTACGTCTTCGACATGTTCACGTTCGATGCCGCGGCTAACAAGCTATATATGACGGCTTTCCCGGACTACTCGGTTGAGATTGTACCGCTCGCCCCGGACTATACGCTGGAGGACGTGCACAAGGAAGCCGTGGAGACATTAGCTTCCACCGGCGAGGTCCATGAGCTGAAGGGCGAAGAAATTACGGCCAACATGCGTGATGCGAAGCTGTTCCTGTTAGCTAGCACCGAGAAGGTGACGAAAGAAGTCATCGTCAAAGAAATCGACGGCGCTGCTTATCAGTTCAACGTCAATATTCCGGTGGGTGAAGCGAATGATGGCTTCGGCACGCACGCGTTCCTGTCCCTTAATTCCATTGCAAGCAACTAATAGGGCATCATGTTCGGCCACAAAAGGAGCTGCTGCCGATGAAACGCAAGTCTATCCTGCGCACGTCTGCCGTTCTCGTGCTCGCCGCCGCCTTGGTCAGCGCCTGCGGAAGCAAGGAACAGAACGACGTTCCGTCTGCTCCGCAAGCTAGCGCACCGGATGACGGCGTCAGCGGGCAAGCGGGCGGAGAAGTCGACAATCCGGCCGGACAGCCGGTCGCCGCATCTCCGGAGTCGATTCGCTCGTTCTTAAGCGAAGCCGATTTCAAGAACGGCGATATTTATCTGAACGGCGGTAAGCTGCATGTCAACGTCGTCGGACTGACGGCGGAGATCGAGCGGCAGTTCGCAGCACGGTTCACGGCGGACACGTACGTCCTGCACGATGCAAAATTCTCGATCCTAGAGCTTGAGGCCGCCCAGCAGAAGCTGATGGATAGCGGGCTTTTTGACCGATACAACATCATGGGCTCCAGCGTCGACGTGATTAACAACCAAGTGAGTCTCGATCTGCCTGAGGAGAACAAGGACGGCGTCGCGGTGATCGAAGAGGCGCTGGGCAAGGATATCGTGGCCATCCATGTCGCCGCGCTCGGCGAACCGGAGATTGTCGGGGTCATCACGACCGTTGATACGGAGGGCAAACGCGTTCTTATTCAGGAGGAAGGCTCGCCGGAGCCGAACTACTGGTTCTCCTGGCAAGATGATTCCATGCTGGAGAATGCGGCAGGCAAGCAAGCCGAATTCGCGGACTTCTCCGTGGGTACAACGGTTCAGATCTGGTCTACGGGCGCCGTAGCGGACTCGATGCCAGCTCAAGGGACGATCCGCAAGATGGCGATCGCTCCGGATTCCAAATAAGCAGGCAACGAAGAAGCCCCCGATAACCGCACATCCAGATGTGCCGGTGGTCGGAGGCTTTTGCGTGTGAAGCTATGTTGCTCAGCGATCTGCTTACGCTTGGTCTGCAAGCACGAACGCTTCCGCGAGCAGCTCGTACGAGCGGCGCTTGGCCGCGAAATCATGGACCATCGTAGCGACCATAATTTCATTGGTACCGTACGTATCCGCCAGGCGGAGCAGCTCGTATTTGACCGTCTCAGGCGAACCGATGACGATCCGTTTGCGATTCTCTTGAATGCGCATCCGCTCGATCGGCGTGAAGCTGCCCGTCGGCACTTTCTCCGGCGGCAGCAGTCCGCCCGAGAGCTTGCCCTGCTCCAGCAGCAGGAACTGGTAGTCGAAGCTTGACGCCAGGCGCTCCGCTTCCTCGTCCGTATCCGCGCAGATCGCGAATATGCTGACCATCGCCTGCGGCCCGGTCCCGGACACATTCGGGGTAAAATGCTCCCGGTACGCCTTCACGGCATACGCGCCGCCAGCACCGTTAATGAACTGCGCGAACGAGAAGGATAACCCCAGATCCGCTGCCAACCCGGCACTGTCGCCGCTGGATCCGAGCAGCCATACCTCCGGTGCCGAATCGATTGCGGGCGAAGCGATCAGGCCGCCGAAGCGGTGATCTCCCTTCGGGACGGTACCGAAATAATGGAGCAGGTCCTCGACCTGCTGCGGGTAGCGGTCAACGCCGCCCATTCGGCCCTCCTGCAGCGCCCTCGTCGCGATCGGCATGCCGCCCGGCGCCCGGCCCAAACCCAGATCGATCCGGCCGGGATACAGCGCCTCAAGGAGACGGAAATTCTCCGCTACCTTGTACGCGCTGTAATGCGGCAGCATCACTCCGCCGGAGCCGACGCGAATCGTATTCGTCTGCGCCGCCACGGCGGCGATCAGCACCTCGGGGCTCGAATGGCCCAAGCCTGTCGTATTATGATGCTCGGACATCCAGAAACGATGGTATCCGAGCTTCTCCGTTAACTTCGCCAGCTCGATCGTCTCGAGCAGCGCTTCTCTAGACGTAGCGCCTTCCGGCACCGGCGTCTGGTCTAGTACGCTTAGTCGTAACATGTGAATTGCCCTCCTTAGTAACATTACGAGTTGCCCTCCTTATCGTGCGGCCAATCGTATTTACTAACAATAGTATAGTTTATTTAGGAAATAATACAAGTGCAGCCTCCCAAGCCCCTCCATTGGAGGGAACCAAGGGCTACCGCCCTCAGGACACCGTTTTATCGCCTCGCCCCTTCAACCTTTCCTTCACCTCGCCCCTTCCCCCTCCATTGGAGGGGAACCAGAGGGCAACTGCCCTCTGGACACCCGTAATCGGCGTGGCTCGTTACGCGGCCGTCTTCGATGTGTCCTTTCGGCGTTGGACCGCTTTTGTCCCTGCGGAGAGTCGGTTAAGGAACGACCGCCTTCCCTGCATGGGACAAAGCTCTGGCTTCGAGCTTCGTTCGTTACTTTGATGCCTTGGGGAGCAGACCTGGGGGTCTCGTGAACGTTGCAGGTTATGTGCTGACTCCCGCTTGACGTCCACTTTGTGGACACGCTCTAGTTCTAAGAGAGTAGACCTGGCCCTTCGTGCAGATTGCGTCTTACCCTGCTGACCCTCGCTTTACGTCCACTTTGTGGACACGCTTCTTTTCTTTCGTATTTCTTTGTTTTGTTCCCTTCGTAAACAAAACGAAGCTGGCAGATCCGATTTGTCGTATTCTGCCAGCTTCGCTTGGGGTTTATGCGGTTATTTGCGGTGCATTTTGAATTCGAGGAACAGCTCGTTGTAGTGCGCGAGCATTTTTTTGCCTAGATTATCGTAGACTTCGAGCTTCTCCGTCAGCTCCGGGCTTGGGTAGAACCGCTCGTCGCCCGAGATGTCTTCCGGCAACAACGCCAGCGCGTCCTTGTTCGGCGTGGAATAGCCGACGTACTCGGCATTCTGCGCGGCGTGCTCCGGGTCGAGCATGAAGTTCATGAAGGCGTACGCGCCCTCGATGTTGCGCGCCGTCTTCGGGATGACCATGTTGTCGAACCAGAGGTTCGAGCCCTCTTCCGGCACGACGTAATCGAGCTTCTCGTTCTCGCCCATAATCTCGGACGCATCGCCGGACCAGACGACGCCGACGGCCGCTTCCTCGTTGGCCAGCAGCATCTTGATCTCATCCCCGACGATCGCCTTAATATTCGGCGTGAGCGCGGCAAGCTTGCTTTTGGCTTCTTGCAGATGCGCCTCGTCCGTATCGTTGAGCGAGTAATGCAGGCTGTTGAGGCCGAAGCCGATGACCTCGCGCGCCCCGTCCACGAGCAGAATCTGGTTCTTCAGCGCCGGATCCCACAGGTCGTTCCAGCTTGTCGGCGCCTTGCCGTCCAGCAGTTCCGCATTGTATACGATGCCGACCGTTCCCCAGAAATACGGGATCGAATATTCGTTATTCGGATCGAACGAGAGGTTCATGAACCGCTCGTCGATATGCGTAAGGTTCGGCAGCTTGCTGTGATCGATCGGCAGCAGCAGGTTGTCTTCCTTCATTTTGCTGATCGCATATTCGGAAGGGACGCTAATATCGAACGTGGTGCCCCCCTGCTCGATCTTCGTCATCATCGCCTCGTTCGAATCGAACGTCTGGTAGATGACCTTAATGCCGGTCTCCTCCTCGAACGCCGCGATCAGTTCCGGATCGATATAATCGCCCCAGTTATAGATCGTCAGCGTGTTGCCGCCGGAATACCCTTGCGACGAGTTCAAGTACGACGTGACGTACATCAGCGCAAAAGCGGCGATAAACACCGACGCGAACAAACGGATCAGCTGCTTCATCGTTTCGCCGCCTCCCCGTCCGTGCTGCGCAGCGTCGTGCGCGGATTGCGATTATTAATGAAATAATAGCCGATCACGAGCAATACCGTGAACAAGAACAATAACGTCGACAGCGCATTGATCGACAGCGATACCCCTTGCCGTGCCCGGGAATAAATCTCGACCGACAGCGTCGAGAAGCCGTTGCCCGTTACGAAGAACGTCACCGCGAAGTCATCGAGCGAGTACGTCAGCGCCATGAAGAAACCTGCGAAAATGCCCGGCTTAATATAGGGCAGCACGACTTTCGTGAGCACGTCCCAGCTGCTTGCCCCCAGGTCGCGCGCCGCGTCGATCAGCGTCGAGCTCATCTCCTGCAGCTTCGGCAGCACCATCAGCACGACGATCGGCACGCTGAACGCGATATGCGACAGCAGAACGGAGGTGAATCCGAGCCGAATCCCGATCATCGTGAACAGGATGAGGAACGAAGCGCCGATGATGACGTCGGGACTGACGATAAGCACATTGTTGAGCGAGAGCAGCGTGTTGCGCGGCTGCCTTCTGCGCACTTGGCGAATCGCCAGCGCCCCGATGACGCCGAGTATGGTCGAGATCGCCGATGATAGGAGCGCGATGACGAACGTGTTGAGCACGATAATGAGCAGCCGCGTATCCGCGAACACCTCTTCGTACCATTCCAGCGTGAAGCCATCAAAACCATGCATCGTGCCGCCGCTGTTGAAGGAATACACCATCAAGTACACGATCGGCGCGTACAAAACCGCGAATACCGCGATTAAATATAAATTCGCAAAACGATTCCCCTTGCTTGTCATCGCTTCGTTCTCACCTCCCGATTCCCGGTGAAGAGCATCGTAACGGCCATCGCGATAATAAGGAAGACCGCGATCGTCGCGCCCATCCCCCAATCTTGCGTGACCAGAAAGTGCTGCTCAATCGCGGTGCCGAGCGTAATGACCCGGTTACCGGCGATGAGCCGCGTAATCATGAAGAGCGACAGCGCCGGGATGAACACGGCTTGGCAGCCGCTCGTGACGCCGCTGATCGTCAGCGGGAACACCACCCGGCGGAACGTCGTCCAGCCGGAAGCGCCAAGATCGCGCGCGGCGTAGATGAGCGTCGGGTTCATTTCCTCGAGCGCGTTGAAGATCGGCAGCACCATGAACGGAATGAAAATATAGACCGAGACGAACACGAAGCTGAAGTCGGTAAATAGAATTTGATGACGTCCGAAGCCGAGCGTATCGAGAACCGCGTTCGTGAAGCCATAGGTGCCGAATAAACCGATGAACGCATAGGTTTTCAGCAGCAGATTAATCCAGCTCGGCAGGATAATGAGCAGCAGCCATAACTGCTTATGCTTCGTCTTCGTCAGCAAATACGCGGTCGGATACGCCACCAAGAGCGAGAAGAACGTGATCAAGAGCGCGTACCAGAACGAATTGAGCGTCATCCGCAAGTAGACCGGCGTGAAGAACTTCGCATAGTTATCGAACGTGAAGTTCCCTTCCACATCGAAGAACGAGTAATAGACGATAAGTACGATCGGTGCGATGACGAACAGCGCGATCCACAGCAGGTACGGGACCAGATAGAAGTTGCGCGACCTAACTGCCATAACCGCCACCACCGGATCCGTTGTCCTCGTATGACTCCAGCCGCTTGTCGAATTCCTCCTCGGTCTCGCCGAACCGCATGACATGAATCGCTTCCGGATCAAAATCAAGCCCGATCTGCGCGCCGACATCCGCACGCTTGGTCGAGTGGACCATCCACTTGTTGCCGGCTTCGTCGCTGCCGAGAATCTCGTAGTGTACACCGCGGAACAGCTGCGATTCGACGCGGATCTGGAGCTTGCCCTGCCCCTTCGCCGTAATCTCCAAGTCCTCCGGACGCAGCACGACTTCGACCGCTTCGTTCGGCTGCAAGCCTTTGTCGACGCACTCGAATGACTTGCCGGCGAACTCGACGACATAATCCGCCTTCATCCGCGCAGGCACGATATTGGATTCCCCGATGAAATCGGCCACGAACCGGTTGATCGGCTCATCGTAGATATCGATCGGCGTACCGGTCTGCTGAATCTTCCCTTCGTTCAGGACGAAGATCTCGTCAGACATCGCAAGCGCCTCTTCCTGGTCATGCGTAACGAAGATGAACGTAATGCCTAGACGGCGCTGCAGCTCGCGAAGCTCGTATTGCATCTCCGTACGTAGCTTCAGGTCAAGCGCGGAGAGCGGCTCGTCGAGCAGGATGATCTCCGGCTCGTTGACGATGGCCCGGGCGATCGCGACACGCTGGCGCTGGCCGCCCGACATCTCCGTTATTTCCCGATTCTCGTAGCCCGCCAGGTTGACGAAACGGAGCGCTTCGGATACTTTGGCCTGAATGTCGGCCTTTGACACCTTTTTCACCCGAAGTCCGAATGCGACATTCTCGAACACGTTCAGATGCGGGAACAACGCATAGTCTTGGAACACCGTGTTCACTTGACGCTTGTTCGCCGGAACGTTGTTAATGATCTTCCCGTTGAAATAAATATTCCCCTCGGAGGGCTCGATAAAGCCGGCGATCAGCCGGAGAATGGTCGTTTTGCCGCAGCCCGAAGGACCGAGCAGCGTATAGAATTTGCCTCGCTCCAGTTCGAAGCTGACATTATTCAGTACAGGCGCGTCTTGATCGTAACGCTTCGTCACCTGCTCAAACCGGATGATCGATGGAGTCGACATCGCCTTTCATCCCCCTTTCCCACTTTCATGGTTCGATTATTGTCGCTATTATCATAAACGAATTAGTCGTATTTTCCCACTTATAAAGTAAGAACGAACGAAAAAGGACAGCGCCCGAAGCAGCACTGTCCCTTCAAATTAACCTTGGCTGCCGACCAGCGCGTAACGCAGGACGATCAGAACCGCAAGGATCCACATCAGCCAATGAATCTTGTACTTGCCTTTATCGCGCAGGTTGCCAACGAAGGCAAGCAATACGTAAGAAACGAGACCGAACGAGATGCCGTTCGCGATGTTGTACGTGAATGGCATGAACGCGATGATGAAGAATGCCGGAATCGCATACACCATGTCTTGGAAGTCGATTTCCTTGATCGATTGGACCATGAGCACGCCGACGATAATGAGCGCCGCTGCCGTAGCCGAACCCGGAATCAAGGAGATGAGCGGCCACAGGAACAGGGCTGCCAGGAAAGCTACGCCTGTCGATACGGCCGTCAGACCCGTACGTCCGCCTTGCGCGATACCCGCGGAGCTCTCGACATACGCCGTCACCGTCGAAGTACCGAGCATTGCGCCGCCGCTTACCGCTACGGCGTCGACGAACATCGCTTTGCCGACGCGTTTCTTGCCTTCTACCGGGTCTTTCATAATGCCAGCGCGGTTCGCCGTACCGATCAGCGTGCCGAACGTATCGAACAACTCAACGAACGTGAACGTAACGATGACCGAGACGATCCCCGTCTCCCATACGCCTGAGAAGTCGAAGTTCCAGAAGTTCAGTTCCGAGAAATCAGGAATCCAGCGTTGGCCTTCCAGCGTCTGGCCTACATCAACATTGCCTGTGATGATCGCAACGACCGTTGTTGCGAGAATGCCCCACAGGATCGCGCCCGGAACGCGGAGCACCATCATGATGGCGATAAGCGCCAGACCTACCAGCGTCAGGTACACGCTAGGAACTTCAAGGTTCCCCATATGAATGACGGTCTCGAAGCCGAGCACGTCGGTGAATACGCCTTTAGGAATATCAGTTACGGTGTTCTCGACGCCAATCGTCATGACACCGCTGTTCTTCAAGCCGATAATCGTAATGAACAAGCCGATACCGACTGTAATCGCATGCTTCAGACTATCCGGAACAGCGACGATCAGCATCTGGCGAACTTGTGTAATCGTCAGGATCAAGAAGATGATACCGGACATAAATACGGCTGTCAGCGCCATCTCGGGCGTGATCGGCGCATCGGTCGCCTGCGAAGCCAGAACCGTGGAAGCAAAGTACGCGTTAAGACCCATACCTGGTGCCAGCGCTACCGGGAAGTTAACGAACAAACCCAGCACGATCGTGAAAATACCCGCCGCAAGTGCCGTCGCCAGGAAGACCGAGTACGCGCTAAGACCGGCGCTACCGAGAATGTTCGGGTTCAGCGCCAGGATGTACGCCATCGTCATGAACGTGGTGAGGCCTGCCAAAATCTCTGTTCTTGCATTTGTTCCGTGTTCCTTCAACCGAAAGAAACCATTCATGTCTGCATTACCCTCCCAAGGGAAATATGTCAGAACAAGTAAAAAAACCTAGAAAAGTGCGCCTTCCGGCACGTTCTCTAGGTTCCCGCAAAACAGAAAACATATGCACGAATTGGTTGAAATGGGTAGCTCAACCATGAAAGTTCGCGCACAGCTTCCTGAATTCGTAGAGTAGATCATTTACGGTGACCTCGTAGAGACTCTTGAGCCGATTCTCAAGATTATACGAAACTATTATGCATGTTCTGTTCTTGTCTTCCCTCATTCTAATGAGCGGAGTCGAGTTTTGTCAACAAGTTTTACGAACGTTCTATGCTACGAGCTGTACCATCATTCGCAATTTAGGCCTCGTAGCCAATTTGAAGATACTTCCAACCACGAAAACACGTCTTATGGCGAACTATCAGAAATGACAGATAATTAACACCGTGAACAGTTAAGTCTGGTGAAGACCTAGGATGTCTCATAAAAAAGGGATGGCGATTACTTTTCCCTCCTAAAACGGACTAAGCTGCCGCAAGGGGCAGCTCAGGTTCTTTCTGGGACGGAGAATAGGCAAGGATTCTGGCGTAAGATACGCGGCCGGCCTGCACGGCTTACGACGGCTTACTGCTGCTCGGGAGTGAATACCCCCACAGTTTCTTGGGAAGACATTTCCTTCTGCGCAGCCGCGACCGGATTACCGATTCGCTGCGGCTTGGCAGTCTCGTTCTGATGTTCGGCAGACTGCCGCAAGTTCTGGGACGCTTGCTCCTTGGTCATAATGAACCCCTTTACGCGAAAGATGGATGGAATCGGAGATAGCATTCCCTGCCAGCAACCCTTTATGTGGATATGAGCGTTAACGCCGAAGCGCAAAAACGAACAAGGCCGCCCGTTCAGGCAAGCCTTGCTCGTTTTATCCGCCTCTGCGATAAGAAGCTATTATTACTTCGTCCGTGCTTGTCCCTTAGTTAGACCCGTTTGACAGAGTCGCCTTCAACGAGCGTCACATAGATCCGTTCATGATCGACATCCTCGCCCTGGATCAGCCTCAACAGCTGCTCGGATGCCATGGCTCCCCAGCGATGCTTCGAATATTGGATCGTCGACAGGCGGGGCTGCAAATAGCGGGTCAGTTCGATATTGTCGAAGCCGATGACCGAGATTTGCTCTCCAATGCGGTATCCTTGCGACACCGCGTAATTGTGCAGGCCGATCGCCATCTCGTCATTGAGACAGAACGCGCCGACCGGTCCATCGTATTGATCGATGATGGTACGGGCCGCCGCTTCGCCGGAGCCTTGGTTGAAATCGCCTTCAAGCAGCACCGCGTTTACCTCCGGGTGACGGTCGAGCGTCTGTCGCACCGCGATCATCCGCTGTCTGGCATCGAAGGAGTCGCTCGGACCCATGACGATATACAGCTTCTTGTGCCCCATCGAGATGAGATAATCCATCGCCAGGTTGGCGCCGGCTTTGTTATCGAGCAGCACCTCGTTGACCGCCGGATGATTCAGCTCCCGGTCGAGCACGACCAACCTGTGCCCGCGGTCCGCAAAGTCGAGCAGCTCCATGTCCGAGAAAGTGGAATCCAGAATGATGGCGCCGTCGATCATTCGCTCGGGCAGAAGCCGATGCGACTGAAGTCCGCTGCAGACGATCAGATCGTACCCTTTGCGGTTAAGCACTTCCTTCATGCCCTGCAGCAGATCGCCGTAGAACGCTCCCGTGAAGTCGGTCAGGAACGCGCCGATGATGCGCGATTCCTGCTTCTTCAGCTGCCGGGCGGCGGCATTGGGAATATAATTGAGCTCCTTGGCGATCGCCAAGATGCGCGAACTTGTTTCGGGTGTGACCTTAGGATTGCCATTGAGCGCATAAGAGACGGTCGAGATCGACACGCCGGCTTGCTTGGCAATATCCTTTATGCTCACCACGGCCATCCCTCCTGTTACGGGCTTGTTTCTCAACTATACCACAACTTTCTTTCTATAAGCTGTCTTCTCATGAAAGCTTTTACATTTATGTTTCGATAATCAATTCGTTCACTGCCGAAGAATCCTCAAGCCAGTACCCGTCCAGGCTGGCAAGCTCTACGCGGGCGCCGGTAGAACGGTAAGGATTAGGGATTCGCTCCAGCGCAAGCTCGCTGCCGTTAAGCGTAATCCGCTTGATCGCCTGGCCGCCGATCCGGTATTGAATGCGGACCGGACGGCCGCCGATCGCGTACCGCAGCGTCAAGCCGTCAAGCTCTTCCGGCAGTATCGGATCAAGCAGCAACTCGCCGGCCGCATGGCGAATGCCCAAGAAGTTCGAGATCAATTGATTCATGTAGATTCCCGGGCCGCTGGAGTAGATCCGCCAGCCGCCTTTGACGGGAGCCGAGCCGCTGCGCAGCTCCTCGAAACGGTTCGCCGCCTCAGCGCGCGTGGCGAATTTGCCGTCCGAGCTGCTGAAGTACGAATTGCTCTGGCGCAGTTCGGCATTCGGCACGACTTCGCGCAGCCCGACGGGGTTAATGACCTGCAGCGCATGCCAAGCTTCTTCGGCATGGCCCAATTTGGCCATCGCTTCGATGAACCGGATGTGCGCATGCACATACTGGAGACCGATCTCGCGCCCGAAGTTCGACGCTTGCTCCGCCCGCTTGAACCGCGTGCTGACGCCGCCTTCATAGGCAGCCGGACGATTCATCAGACGCACGCCGTCCGGGAATTGCAGCTCGCGCTTAATCAGCTCGTAGTGCCGTTGCGCCTGCTCGGGCGTCAGCAGCTCGGCAATCATGCTGCGGGTCATCGGCAGCAAGCGGTATTGGATGCCGGTGCGCGTATCTTCCGGATGCAGCAGTTTCTCGGGGCGATTCGCCTCTTCCATATAGAGGAAGCCCGGGATAACCGCGTCCGGCTGCATGTAGCGGTGGAAGTCCTCGCGGATCGATTCGGCCATCCGAATGGCCTCCGAACCGAATCGGATTCTTCGTTCGTTCGCCGCTCCATCCCCTTCCGCCAACAATCGCCCGAACTGCAGCATCGCTTGATAGGTAAGCGCGACCGTCCAGCTGCTGACCATATAAGTGCGCAACGATGCGCTTGCCGGCTGCAGCGTATCATCCCAGTCGCCGTCCCCGTAAGAAGACAGATGGGTATCGTGCAGGAAGTGGGAACGAATATAGCCGATCTGTTTCTGTACATGCTCGAGAAGCGTGTACGTTTGTTTCGTGAAATCGTGCGCTTCACGCTGCGTGAACGGAAGCTCCTCTTCCAGAATGGCAAAATCGCCGGTTGCCGCAATGTAGTCGCCGAGCAGTTTCAGCGGCCAGACGATAATGTCGCCGTGGCTCTCGTCCTGCTGAATGCGGTAATACTGATCGAACATGAACCATTGCGGCCATGCGCCGTCGTCTTCATATTGATGCGAATATACGGTCCGGATAATGTCCTGTACCGCCTCGTAGTGCTGCACGGCCAGGAAATATTCCGCCGGGCCTTGGCATACGTCCCGCGTTCCCCATGCTGCGCCTCCGTATTGCTCGAGCCCGTGCGGCACGGCAAAGTGAACCCGCATATTGTGGGTATACCACCAGGCCAGAATGTTGAGCCGCTCGACGCCTGGCGAATCATCGGGATGGGACAAGGCAAACCCGTTCATCCGAGCCGCCATATCCTGGCGGTATTGGGCTGCCGACGCTTCCAGGGAAGGAACGGCGCGCTCCTCCTGAAGTCCGTCAAGTCCGCCGTCGATCCGCAGCTGCCAAGCGGACGTGGCCGTCGTCTCGATGACATACAGCGGCGCGATGCCTGGCTGAATCGAAGGTACAAGGCGGCGTTCATCGTGCGCCGATGCCTCTGCGCCCGTGAGCGTCATTCGATAGCGCAGCTGCGCATACGTATTCGACGCGAGCGTACCGTCCGCCGCCCGGAAGACGACCGAGTTGCCCGCGCGTTCGTATTCATAAGGCACCTCGAACTCGCGCTCGCTCATCGTCACTTGCGTCGTGATTAGGAATTTACGGTTCTGCTGCCGCTCCGAGACAAGCTCCAGCACCGCTTCCGGCCGATCCGCGGTCGTATAGCTCGTCACGCGAATGACATCGTCTTCAAGCACGTAGATCCATGTCGCATAGTTGAAGCCGATCTCGAACAGCGACGGCATCGCGAGCATGCGATACTTCCCGTCTACCTCGGCATAAATCCGCTGGCCGGACGTCTTCAGCGCATTGAGCGCATTACGCGTATTGCTGATCAGTTTGTTGTAGGACGTATTGCCGACAACCAGCTGGGAATGGAACACGCCATACATATAGGCGGTAGAGGTCAGCACCTCCGCGCCGGCCCGGTCGGGAGCCCCGCTCATCAGAATATGGCCATGCGGCCTTTCCGTCCGAAGCTCCTTGGCTTTCAACACGACATGCTCGTAAGTCGGCGTGAAGAAGCTGAGCAGTTCCCCGTCCTCCCGCTCCTCTTGAAGCCGGTGAGGATAACGCGTCTCCACCTGTTCTTGCGTGAGCGGCTGCGAATAGACGGGTACGCCCAAGTCGGCGCTTCGCGCAGGTACGCTGTTGAACTCCGTTGCTTCCGCCGAACCAGCCTCTCGTTGCACCTCTTCCCAGGCGTCTGCAAGGACGTCTTGGAATTCCGCTTCGGTAACAGCCTGCGGATGATCGTCCCGGAACAGCCCGTAGAATACGGCCCGTCCGCCTTTCGCCAGATTCATGCGCCCGGATTGTAGCGCCGCGTAGGCGAATTCATATTGATACACCTCGCTTGGAAGCGAAGGTTGCTCCAGCGCCTCGGGGCGATGCGTATCTTTGTAGCTGAGGCCGAAGAACTGGAACCCGTCGGTCGCATAAGCTTCCGCGCCGGTCAGGCTGCCCTGCTGAAGATACGGGAACTGCCCGGATTGCGGTTGATTCTGGCGCGTGCACACGATCCAGCCTTTGTCCGGATCGGCATACACCGAATGGTCCAGATATTGAGACAGATACGCTTCGTTGCTGCGTACGGCAGCAGGGCTTGCGAGACCGATATCCTGTCCATACACCACATCCGCCGCCAGGAAAGTCCCGCCGGAATGAAGCTGAACATCCCAGAACCATACCCCGCGGCCGCTGAGCATGAAGGACACCTCGTAGTTGGTTCCTCCTGCTTCGCCTCGCCAGCTGATCCGGTTTCCGCTGCGCGAGATCAGGCTTTTCGATTGAAGGCCGATGAGCGGATAGATGGCGAGTCCTTCCTCGCGATGGATACGCAAATAAATATTGTTTAGCGCGCCTTCAGTCGGGCCGGTGAGCACCTGATTGAGCATAAAGCCGCTGCCGAGCGCCTCGTATAAGTCCCCGGATGGATGGAATGTAAAACGCAAATCGCCTTTCTCCAGAACGAAGGCGGGCGTCTGAGCTGACGTCATTTGAACCGGCATGAGCGGTTCCTCCTCTCGATGATGCCTCATGTGACAGGGGCAAACTAACATAAAAAGTGGACAAATCGGTTATAGAAACGTTTTGAAAATGGATAAAACGAGTATAAACAATGCTTCGGAAAGAAGTCAAACGGTTAATTTTTATTGTGCAAGCGGATACATATGCCCATTCGAGACATTATATGTAGGGAAAAACACCCATAAAAAAGCCTTGTATGCGATTCCAAAATGATCTATAATCGAAATCGAAACGTTTCAATGAATTTTAGCCACACCAAATTAGGGGAGGAAATTCAAAGATGAGAAAAAGAATCGTCAGCGGAGTCGTTGCTACTGCCGTTGTTGCAGGCCTTCTAAGCGGTTGCGCAAGCGGGAATAATAATGCGAATAGCGGTACAAATAGCGGTTCGAACAACGATGCAACGAACGCCGAAGAGAAAGTGACGCTCTCCGTATGGGCCATGGGCGACAGCAGCAAGCCGATGGAACAGATGGCTGAAGCTTTTACCAAAGAGAACCCGAACATTACGGTGAAGGTCCAGGCGATTCCTTGGGGCAGCGCGCATGACAAACTGCTTACGGCCGTCGCTTCCAAGAAAGGTCCGGACGTGTTGCAGATGGGTACGACCTGGATGCCGGAATTCGCGGCTGCCGGCGCGATCGCCGATCTGACCAGCGATCTTGCGAATTATCCTGAGCTTGCTGCGGATAACTTCTTCAGCGGCACGGTCACTTCCACCCAATTCGATGGCAAAACGGTCGGCGTACCTTGGCTCGCCGAGACGCGCGTACTCTTCTACCGTACCGACGTACTCAGCTCGGTCGGCTACGACCAAGCGCCTAAGACGTGGGATGAACTGCTCGACGTATCGAAGAAACTGACCGAACGCGGCAAAGATAAATACGGTATCGGCCTCGATCCGAAGGAACCGACGCTCAGCTTCATGTTCGCCCGCCAGAACGGCGCTACGCTCATCGAAGATAACAAGGCGCAGTTCGAACAGCCGGCTTATCGCGATACGGTGGCCTATTTGAACGAATTCTTCCAGAATGGCTACGCTCCGGTTGATCTTGGTCTCGACACGGCGCAAACCTTCGGCGGAGACGGCATGGTGCCGATGTTCATCAGCGGCCCTTGGATGATCAAGACGGTCAAGGATCAACTCCCTGACATCGAAGGCAAGTGGGCAACCGCCGTTCTTCCATCCAAAGAGAACAACATGAGCTCGCTCGGCGGATCCAACCTGACCGTCTTCAACTATACCGAGCATAAAGACGCGGCCCTTAAGTTCATCGCTTTCCTCAGCAAACCGGAAATTCAACTCGAGTGGATGAACCTCACCGGCGAGCTGCCCGCTAACATGAAAGCATGGGAAGACCCGCAGCTGAGCGACGATGCCAACATGGCCGTTGTCGGCGAACAGCTGAAGAACGCTGAACCGATGCCGCTCGTGAAAGCATGGGATAACATCTCGCAGAACTTCCTGAAGACGTTCGAGCAGATCTATCGCGCCGATGCCGATATCGACGCACAGCTGAAAGATTTTAACGCACAGTCTCAACAGCTGCTCGACAAATAATACGCAAGCGCACGCTTCATACACGCGAAGTGCCGCCGGCTTCCGCGAGGACCATTCGTCTTCCGGATGCCGGCTGATGTTCTACCTGCAAGGAACGATCACCGTTGTACGCCAAGATAAGGAAGTGATGTCATGAAAGGAACCTCAAAGGCTGCTCCATATATTTTCATCGGGCCGACGCTGCTCCTGCTGGCCGTTTTCTCCCTGCTGCCGATTCTGGTCGCGGTCTATATCAGCTTGACGGATATGGATCTCGCCGGTCTCGCCGACTATTCGAACATCAAGTTCATCGGACTCAAGAATTATGCCGACGTGTTGGGAGACCCCGTCTTTCTCGTTGCTCTGCGCAATACGCTGTTCTACGTCGTCATCGGCGTGCCGCTCGTCATTATCTGTTCGCTAGGCGTCGCGCTGATGATTAACTTCGGCCGCAACCGCGCGTTCAAAGTGTTCCGCGTCGTCTATTATTTGCCGTCCGTCACGAACGTCGTCGCCGTAGCCGTCGTATGGAGCTATCTCTATAACCCGGGCGTCGGCCTGTTCAACTATATCCTGACCTCGCTCGGGTTCGACAAGGTGCCTTGGCTCACCGACCCGACGATCGCGAAGCTGTCGCTCATTCTGCTCGCGCTCTGGAGAGGCATTGGACTGAACATGATCATCTTCATCGCCGCGCTCCAAGGGATCAGCCGCTCCTACTACGAAGCCGCGCAGCTCGACGGGGCCAGCAACTGGCAGCAGCTCACCCGCATTACGATCCCGATGCTGCGTTACGCGATCGTGTTCGTCTCGATCACGACGATGATCGGTTGGCTGCAGTTCTTCGAAGAACCTTTCGTCATGACACAAGGCGGTCCGCTTAACGGCACCGTTTCCGCTTCCCTGTTCATTTACCAGAACGGCTTCCAATTCAGCAACTTCGGCTATGCGGCGGCAGGCTCGTTCGTGCTCTTCTTCATTATTATCGCCGTTACGCTGCTCCAGCTGAGACTTCAGCGGAAGCAAGCCGAAGAATAGGAGGTGCTTCAATATGAGTAAACAGGCTCGTACAGCGCAATCGTCCGCAAGCAAGAGCGATCGCGTGCAGAAGTGGATCATCGGCCTCATCCTGACCGTATTCGGCGTCGCCATGATCCTGCCGTTCCTATGGATGATTCTGTCGTCCTTCAAGACCGAAGCGGAAATCAAGCAGATTCCGCCGACGCTCTGGCCGGAGACGTTCACCTTCGACAGCTTCCAGAAGCTGTTCACCGAGATGGATTTCACTACCTATCTCGTCAACACGCTGCTCATTACGCTGTTCAGCTTCGTCGGTCTGCTGCTTAATGCGATGGCCGGTTTCGGCTTCGCCAAGTACCGGTTCAAGGGCCGCGACAAGCTGTTCCTGCTCGTGCTCGCCACCATGATGATTCCCGGCCAAGTGACGATGATTCCGGTCTATCTGATCTTGAACAGCATGCACCTGACCAACACGATGCTCGGTATCGTCTTGCCTGGCTTTATCAGCGCCTTCGGCATTTTCTTGTTCCGCCAGTTCATGTCCGCGCTGCCGGACGAAATCCTCGAAGCGACGCGTCTCGACGGCGCGGGCGAATACGGCATGTTCCTGCGTATCGTGCTGCCGATGTCGAAGCCGATCCTCGCCGTTCAGGCGATTCTCACCTTCATCAGCGGCTGGAACAGCTTCCTTTGGCCGCTTATCATCGCCAACGACGAGAAGTTGTACACCTTATCGGTCGGTCTGCAGCTGCTCAAAGGCCAGCATGGCACGGACTACGCCCTGCAGATGGCCGGCGCCGCCTTCATGGTCGTGCCGATTATGATTATCTTCGTTTTCTTCCAGAAGCATATTATCGAGAACTACAATATTTCCGGTATGAAATAGATGGGGAAGCACCAAGTGTGCGACTCGTTGATCGAGCCGGGCTGACCGTTAGAGGTGAGCCTGGCTTTTTGGCGTGGGGATGAGGAGAGTTAAGGAGATTAGATGTTTAGACGGTTTAATTTATGGGACGTGAAGGGTTAATGGGGTGATGTTAGAGCGCAACGTTAACGCGGCCTGATCATCCTAGCCAAAATAGGCATAAAAAGCTCTCTACGATCTGCAACTGCAGATCATAGAGAGCTTTTTGGTGTATTGCTCTATTCCCACTCGATCGTTGCCGGCGGCTTCGACGTGACGTCGTAGACGATACGGTTAACGTTGTCGACTTCGTTGACGATACGAACGGAGATTTTCTCGAGCACGTCCCAAGGGATACGCGCCCAATCGGCTGTCATGCCGTCGATGGACGTAACGGCACGGATACCTACGGTGTAGGAATACGTACGCGCGTCACCCATGACGCCGACGCTCTTCATGTTCGGCAGCGCCGTGAAATACTGCCAAATTTCGCGGTCAAGACCGGCTTTGGCGATCTCGTCGCGCAGGATCGCATCGGATTCGCGAACGATCGTCAGCTTCTCCTCGGTTACTTCGCCCAGCACGCGAATCGCAAGACCCGGACCTGGGAATGGCTGACGCCAAACGATGGCTTCCGGCAGACCGCACTCTTCGCCTACTTTGCGGACTTCGTCCTTGAAGAGGGCTTTGAGCGGCTCAACCAGTTTGAATTTGATATCTTCAGGCAATCCGCCCACGTTGTGGTGGGATTTGATGGTTTGCGCCGTAGCTGTACCGCTCTCGACGATGTCGGTGTAGAGCGTACCTTGCGCCAGGAATTCGAAATCGGCGAATTTCTCGGATTCTTCTTGGAAGACGTAGATGAATTCGTTGCCGATGATTTTGCGTTTTTGCTCCGGATCGTCAACGCCCTTCAGCTTGCCGAGGAAGCGCTCGCTAGCGTCGATCTTCACCACGTGCATGTCGAATTTGCCCACGAACGTTTCCATGACGCTCTCGGCTTCGCCTTTGCGCAGCAGGCCGTGGTCGATGAACATACAAGTCAGTTGGTCGCCGATCGCTTTGTGCAGCAGGATCGCAACGACGGAGGAATCTACGCCGCCGGACAGGGCGCACAGAACCTTCTTGTCGCCGACTTGCTCGCGGATGTCCTTGATCGTATCTTCAATAAACGTGCTCATGCTCCATTCGCCTTCGCAACCGCAGATGTTGAACAGGAAGTTGCGCAGCATCTCGTTGCCGTAGACGGAGTGACGAACCTCCGGATGGAATTGAACCGCGTAGAACTTGCGCTCCGGATGGCTCATCGCCGCGATTGGCGCGTGCTCCGTGCTTGCGTCAACGCGGAAACCTGTAGGCGGCTCCACAACGAGGTCGCTGTGGCTCATCCATACCGTTTGACGGCTTTCCAGACCTTGCACCAGATGGGAATCGGCGATGAAATCAACTTCGGCTTTGCCATATTCGCGCTTGCCTGCACGCTCAACCTTGCCTTCGAGCTGGTGGGACATCATCTGCATGCCGTAGCAAATGCCGAAGATCGGCAATCCAAGCTCGTACACGGCAGGATCAACGAGCGGCGAGTTCTCTTCATACACACTTGCCGGGCCTCCCGAGAACACGATGCCTTTCGGCTGCAGTTCGCGGATCCGTTCCGCCGACGTGTTGTACGGCAGCAACTCGCTGTAAACGCCCAAATCCCGGATACGACGTGCAATCAACTGGTTGTATTGTCCGCCGAAATCGAGGACAACGATCATTTCATTTGGCTTATTCATCTGCTAACCCGAGCCTCCCTCAAATCATTGGGATAATTATAGCCTTGTGCTTCTGGCACAGTCAAGGACGAAAGGACAAGCCGGACAAGTGCGAATGGACATGCATAATTGCCAGAAAATTGCGAGGAATAAGGAAGCTTGAGGTTCGGGTTCTCGTGTTGGCTGTTCGGCTGAGGGGCGGATGGATGCGTCGGTTTAGCGGCGGGTCAGAGCGTTTGGAATTCGGGGCACCGATAGTGACTGGCATATAAGCATGTGACGGTATAGACTGTAATCGTTAGTCGCAAATTTACTATTATTCTGCGTTTGACGGGCAGTCGTTGCTCCGTTAGTCGCAAATTTACTACTATTCTGCGTTTGACGGGCAGTCGTTGCTCCGTTAGTCGCAAATTTACTACTATTCTGCGTTTGACGGGCAGCCGTTGCTCCGTTAGTCGCAAATTTACTACTATTCTGCGTTTGACGGGCAGTCGTTGCTCCGTTAGTCGCAAATTTACTACTATTCTGCGTTTGACGGGCAGC
>NZ_JACHXK010000013.1:84892-194379 GCF_014192105.1 Paenibacillus phyllosphaerae
TTTACTACTATTCTGCGTTTGACGGGCAGTCGTTGCTCCGTTAGTCGCAAATTTACTACTATTCTGCGTTTGACGGGCAGCCGTTGCTCCGTTAGTCTGCAGCGAACTATTGAGCGTAGATTATGGAGTACTGCTCGCTGTAGTTCACTATAGAGGTGTCAACTCGTTGGAGTCGGCTTGGCAACTGCAGAAAAGACGGCCTCCCTGTTTCTAAGTCGGGAGACCGTCTGCAGCAAAGCATTATTTGCGGCCGATGGTACGCAAGGCCGCAAGCAGCCGGGCGAGCTCGTCCGCTGCCGGGAGCTGCGTCCAAGCGGCGCCGTAGCGAGCCTGCTCGTCGAGCCGGACGAACTCGGCGACGAGCCCGGCGGTTTCCGGCGGCAGTTGCAGCGCCGCCGCGTATTCGCGCGTGGTCCGCGCCGCTTGCCGCGGTCCCAAGCGCTCCTGCAGCTCGCGCCACACTTGGTCCGCGAGCGCCAGGAATTGGCCGCGGGCCGCGAGATGCCGGCCCGCGCTGAGCGCGCTGCCGTACTGCCGCAGCGCGCCCGCGAACGCGTCGCGTTCGCGCCTGCGCCACGCCGCCGCTGCCCACGCGGCAGCGGCGATGGCGCCCGCGGCCAGCCCGGCCACGGCCCATGGCCTGGCCGCGGCTGCGCCGGCGGCGCCGTGCGCGAGGGCGATGCCCCCTCGCGCGGCGGACTCGGCGGCCCGCACCGCGGCCGCCTGCAACATCGCTGCGCGCCCGGCCAAGCTCTGGGCGCGCGCAGCCTCGCCCGCAGCTGCAGCAGACCCTGCAGCTGCGGCAAGCTCGCGTCCCGCCCCGCCAGCGGCTTCGCCTTGGCCGAGCGCGCCGCTTCCCTCATCGGCGGCGGCCAAGCTCGCCACCGTAATGCCCGGCGTCGGGTCGAACGGCACCCAGCCGACGCCGTCAAAATAAACCTCCACCCAAGCGTGCGCATCGCTCGCCCGCACGGTGTACAACTGCTCGCCTCCGCTGCCGGTCGTCGGCTGGCCCTGGGCGAAGCCCTTCACATACCGGGCAGGAATGCCCTCTGCCCGCAGCATCACGACCATGGCGGTTGCAAAATGGACGCAATAGCCCTGTTTTTGCTCGAACAGAAAGTCATCGACGAAGTCCGCGCCGTCCGCAGGTACGGCCGAGTTGCTCCGCGAATACGTGTAGCTGGACTTCAAGAACGATTCGATCGCCTTGACCGTATCGTAGCGCACGCCTTGACCGCCCTCGGCGGCGTAATCCGCCAGTTCCCTCACCCGCTCGGGAAGCGTGTCCGGCAGCTCCGTATACGCTTGCTTGATCCCCTCCGGATCGCTGTTCCTGCCCGCTTCCCGCAGCAATTCCGGATCTTCGTCAGGCATCCGGGTCAGCACCGTGTAGGAATCCACGACAGCCGCATTCGTCGGCGCATAAATCGAGCCGGAGGCAGGATCCTTCCGGTAGCTCTCGAACGACTCGCCCGTCCCATACTCCGCCATGGACAGAATCGTTGCATCCGCGCCAGCGGTCAAGAGCGGCCAGCCCGCCTGCGGCTGAAGCGCCGTTACCGTATGTTCGAGCATATGGCCGGCAGCCGTGCCAACGGCAGAGGATCCCTGTGCCGATTCGGTTCGCGCCTGACGCTCCAGTGGCTCCTGCGTCAACGTCACCTGCTCTGTAGCTTGCGCTAACGTCTCCGTCAGCTCGCCTTGCTCCTGAACCGCCTGCGACTGAGCCAATCCGGCTTGACCCGCTGAGCCAGCCTCAGCTTTGCCAGCCGCTAACAACTGCTGCTCAACGAACACAGCACGATCCTCAGCAGTCATGCTACCGTAGACGGCCGATGCCATCACGGAATCAGCTGCAGCCGAACCTGCGCCGATAACCGAGGCCCCGCTTGTACCACTCTCACCGATTAAAATACTTTCATCGTTTGAAACGCCTGCATCCTTCACGTCGCCCATTGAACCGCTGTTAACGCCTGCACTGTTCACACGGTTCACGTCGTCCAACCCGCTCCCCTGCACCAGCAACGGCTCACCACCGCCAATACCGGCCGCTTCCGCCGAAGCCGTAATCGGAGGCGAATCGCCAACCTCCAGCACTTCCAGCGACTGCATCTCGGGGAGCCAGCCGCGGCCGTCGTAACGGCTCTTGCTTTCGCCCCGCAAGTAGATCGGTTCGTCCGACTTCACCGTGAACAGCAATGACTGCTTGGTCTTGATCGGCGCGCCCAGCTCCGTATCGTCGAACCCGTACCCGACCCAGCTGTATGTCCCGGCAGATCGTCCTTGAGGTTCCCGAATTGCCGCCAGGCTGCGTTCGCGGATCGCCGTCGTGACCGACTCCTGCGTCACATGCGTCTGCACCCACGCGACGGCCTCCGTCGCCCAAGGCGCGGCCGCGTTCGCGGACGGCTTGCCAATCCCCGCGATTAGCCCGGCCGCCAGCAGCATCACGGTCATACCGCCTGCTGCCATCCACCAGGTCAGCGACCAACCCGCAGCGCCGCGCGTGCTTGTGACGCTACCCGAGCCTTGCCCGCTTGAACTGCCCGATCCGCCTGCGAGCGGAACGTCGAATAAGCGCTCCAGCCGGGGCGCGAGCAGCAGACCTGTCAGCAGCAGTCCTTCGGCGATAGCCCGTAATACGCCGGCGTACACAGCAACTCCGAGGAAGCTATGCAGCACGAGCAAATAGAGCACCGTCAAGCCCGTAATGCCGAGCCCCCATTGCCGCAGCCAGACGAGCGACTGAACGGCGGAAGCCATCATCCCGAGCCCCGCGAGGAGGAGCAGCGTGCGAGTCTCGCCGCTTAGCATGAGGACGCCTCTCGCTATGCCTTGCGCATCGCTGCGTACCGCCTCCGCAATCCGGATGACTGCACCTAGGAGCGAGCCGGAATCTCCGCTGTAGATCAGGCTGACCGATAGCAGCGTAATAACACTGCTGAGCAGGAGCGATACCCCGACAGGCGGTACGATCATGCCGACAGCGAGAAAGCCCCCAACCGCAGCGATGATCGGTCCGATCCGGTACAGCTCCGTATACCCGCTCAGCTGCTGCAACGGCAGCAGCCATTCGACGATGAGGCCGAACAACAGCAGCGAGGTCAGCAGCCGCCTAGCGCGGGGTACGAAGAAATTGAGTCCTTCCTTGTCTGCGCCTTTCGCGGCCTTGACTTTATTCGGGACAGTCCCCGCCTTTGCCGTTCCGACCTGGGGACTAGCCGCCTTGTCCGCACCCATCATGCCTTTGTCATTCATAGCCGAATTCCCTGCGTCTGTGCCCTGATCCTGCATCGCCGCTACTGTTTCCCCCGGTCCGCTCGTCCGTTGCTCAGGCGTATCCATCTGCCTCACTCCCTTCCTCGATCTGTACCGAAGGCTTGGCGCTGTACAGCGGCGTCAGCATCAAGAGCGACAGCTTACAACCGCTGCCTTGCAGCACATGCTGCCACTTCTCCTCCTGCTGCCCGGCTGTCGCGCCCTCCCGACTGACCCCCAGCCACAGGTGAAAAACACCTCCGCGCGCCTGTACCATTCTGGCCAACCGCGCTATTCGTTCCCGTTCGTCGCCCTTCGGACCTTCCGGACGCTTCCTGGGGCCACGCTTCTCGAGCTTGGCCGCTG
This sequence comes from Paenibacillus phyllosphaerae, assembly GCF_014192105.1. Taxonomy (GTDB): domain Bacteria; phylum Bacillota; class Bacilli; order Paenibacillales; family Paenibacillaceae; genus Paenibacillus_Z; species Paenibacillus_Z phyllosphaerae. Next base: position 88,520 of record NZ_JACHXK010000013.1, read on the forward strand.
CCGTTCTCCGTGCGCGCGCAGACAAGCCGGGAAGGGCAGCCGGCACTTCTGCTTCCGTCTCCCCCGTCACGCAAATGACGTCCGCTCCCCGAGGCAGACGCGACAGCTCCGTCCCGGCCCATTCCAGCTCGCTCGATCGAGCCGTGCGGAGGCGGGCCAGTTGATGCTCCGCTTGCCGGAGTCCCGCTTCGTCTCCGGCACGCAGCCGGTACTTCCTGCCGCCTGCCAGCAGCGTAACGCCTCTCCCCGACCGTACGCCGTATCGCATCGCAAGCGCCGTCCGTCCTACGGCCGCGTCGAACTGACGCCCATCCCCTTCGTAAGCTCGGCTCGATACATCGAGCAGCAGCACGATATCGCCGGGCGGTTCCGGACTGCCGATTCTCGTCTGCATTCCTAGCCCTCGCGCCATCGCCCGCCAGCTAATAAGCCGCAGCGGATCGCCCGGGATGTAGCCCCGCGTCTCGCTGCTTGCGCCCGGCTGCAGCTGCACGGCGCGGACTGGCTGGAGGGCTGTCAGATCGTTGCCGGCAACCGCTTGCGCGCCCGTCTGCCGAATGGCAGCAAGCGCGCCAGGCAATGCCTTAACTTTCTCCCCCCGCGGCGCATCCGGCAGGATGGTTACGCGCCCGGGGCAAGCGATCTGGAACGAACGGACCGTCATACCGAGCCAATCCCCGCATACAACCGTGAGCGGACCAAATTCCATTTCGCCTCGATGCACGCCTTGGACGGAATAGCGTATCGCATGAGATCTGCGCAACCCCGGTATATAAACTGCCGTGGCTTCGATCCGCTCCTGCCTGCGCTCGGCTCCCGGATCGCGAAGCGTTTCCTTCACCGTCACCCACATGAACGGCATCGGCAAGCTGGTCCGAATCGACAGCTTAACCGTCAGCGTGCCCCCGTCATACAGACCTGTCTCTTCAAATTCGCGATGCGCCTCGACCCGGCCGACTGCCAGATACGGTACGATCCAGACAAGGCAGCCCGCGGCGGCCGATGCGCCGAGCAGCAGCCATTCCACGGCACCGCCGCGCGCCTGCACGGCGGCCGCCGCAATCGCAATGAAGCCGAGCAGCGCCAATCTGGCCGCATGTCGGCTGCGAGGACGCGCTTCCGGCTGAGCGGCCAGCGGCTGACGCGACCCGCTAGCCGATGCTTTCATCTCCGTTCGTCCTGATCTTCGCTTCGGCTCCTGAATAGGCACACCCGTGTCCGGCTTGCCGCCCACCCGCTTGCGCGCCTTTCTTGCCTGCTTGCCCGTTCCCGCCGGACTTCCATTCGGCTCCCATACTACAGGTCCATCCGTCTGCCACACATGATGGGCCGCCCCGTTCCGTTCCGCGTCAGCCCCATTCCCCGCCAAAGCCGTTTCGCGATCCGATGGCATGCTCATCTTCGGCGCCCGCTTTCCTGATTCGGCGCGGGAATCGGCACTTCGCCGATAATTCTCCCAAGCACGGACTGCGCGCTGACTCCGTTCATGCGGACTTCATCCTTCAGCACAAAACGATGCGCGAGCACGGCTTCTGCCGTCTGCTTCAGATCATCGGGCAGTACGAATCTTCTGCCCTCCATATAGGCGGTCGCCTGCGCGGCGCGCACCCAATCCCGCGAAGCGCGCGGACTTGCGCCGAGCGCAAGCTCAGGGGCGCGCCTGGTCGCACCGGCAATATGCACCGCATAAGCGAGCAGCGCCGGGTGAACGTGCACGGACTGCGCGTCCCGCTGCATGCGCAGCCATTCCTCCGGAATGATGACCGGCCGCAGTTGTTCGGGCGCCAAGCGCGGCGGGGAATTCTCCAGCATTTGAATCTCGTACTCCGCCTCCGGATAGCCGATCGACAGCCGCATCAGAAAACGGTCCAGCTGCGCCTCGGGCAGCGGATACGTGCCGTCGTCGCGCAACGGATTCTGCGTGGCCAGCAGCATGAATGGCGATGGCAGGCGCATCGTCTCGCCGTCTGCCGTAATGCTGCGCTCCTCCATCGCCTCGAGCAGCGCCGATTGCGTGCGCGGCGGCGTCCGGTTGATCTCGTCGGCCAGCACCATATTCGCCATGAGCGGCCCTTGGCGGAACACAAGCTCGCCCCGCTTGCCGTCCCACACGAGTCCGCCGACGACATCGGCCGGCAGCATATCCGCCGTGAATTGAATGCGCCGGAATTCGCCGCCCATGACGCGCGAGATCGCCCGGGCCAGCATCGTCTTGCCGACGCCCGGCACATCCTCGAGCAGCACATGGCCGCCGGCGAGCAGCGCGGCGAACGTTTTGGCGACGACGTCGCTTTTGCCGAGCAGCACGGTGTTCACCCTGCTCATCATGAGCCGGAGCAGCTGCCCGGAGGCTTCCGGCCAGTTATCGGTCTCTCTATCTTCGTTAAGTTGGAACGACTCGGTATCTTTCTTCCACGGCTGCGGTATCATACTTAACCCACATCCCTTTCTATGATCCATCCTGATATCTACCAGTTTCGCCAAGTTCGGCTCTATTTACACCTGCTAGATTCGTCAGAATGCAAGGCGGGATGGCTGTCGCATACGAAAAAGACCGCTCCTGGCGTATAACGAGGGCTGCCTAATCTAGCACAGCCTCCGCTTCCGAAGGAACGGTCCTATGTAACCTCTATGAAAATCAGTTCGCGCATGCCGTGCGAAGGACCTCTTCGACATGGCCCTTCACCCGGATATTGCGCCACTCCTGTACGAGTTTGCCCTTCTCGTTGATCAAGAACGTCGAACGGACAAGGCCCATATATTCGCGCCCGTACAGCTTCTTCAGCTGCCAAACGCCGTACAGCTCGCACACCTTATGCTCGGTGTCCGCGAGCAGCTCGAACGGCAGATTGTATTTGGCCGCGAAGCGCTCATGCGTCTGCGCCGTATCGATGCTGATGCCGAGGACGACGGTATTGCAGCCGCTGAAGTCCTCGCTCGCATCGCGAAAATCGCACGCCTCCTGCGTGCATGCCGTCGTCAGGTCCTTCGGGTAGAAGAACAAGACGACCTTTTTGCCTAGATAATCACTCAGCGTCACTTCGCGCCCGCCAGTCGTCGGCAGGGTGAAGTTCGGCGCTTTTTTGCCGACAACCGCTTTTGCCTTAACTCCCATGATGTTGCTTCTCCTTCCGTTCTTGCCCGCTGGCAAGCCTAACGCGATTAATAACTAATGCTGTTAGGAGCCTGCCCCGCGGTAACGCGTAATGCCCCGGTTCCAGATCGTCAGCCCGATCGCCAGCACGATAACGCCGACGAGCGGTGTATACAGCGCGAGCGTCGACAGGCCGTCCTCATTCCGGTCAAGGAAATACGACGCCGGTATGACGCCGACGAACGCGAACGGCAAGATCCACGTCAGCAGGAACCGGATCGCCTTGTTATAGATATTGATCGGATAACGGCCGTAGCCTTGAATGTTGTACATGAGCGGCAGAATGCCCGTCGGCGCGTCCGAATAGAACGAGATCGCCGTGAGCGCCGTGTACAGCCCCGCATAGATGAGCACCGCCCCGATGACGAAGACGATCAGCATGACGATGTCCAGCATCTCGAAAGGCAGGCCGAGCTGCGACCAGCTGATGCCCATAATGATCAGCCCGACCACCGACCCAATCATGGAAGGCGGGTCGATATTCTCGAGCAGAATCTGATAGAGGTTGTAGGCCGGACGAGTCAGCACCCGGTCCATCTCCCCTTTGACGATATAGCGCTCCGAGAAATTCCACAGATTGAAGAACGTCGTGAACAATCCGTACGGCACCATGAAAAATCCGTAGACGAACACGACCTCGGATTCCGACCACCCGCCGAGCGTCGGCGTGTGCTGGAAGACGATCAAGATGAAAATCAGGTTGAGTCCTTGGAACATCAGGTCCGAGATCACTTCGAGCCAGAAATCTGCCCGGTAGGTGAGTCTAGTTTTCGCATAATTCTTCATATATTCCCATAGCAGGGTCACATAGAACATCGCTCGCTTAACCTCCTTGCACGAACAAGCGCGTCCGTGCCATACGCCAGATCCACAGGATCGGGATGATCAGCACAAGGAACCACAGCACCTGCAGGCCGAGGACGTGCAGCGCTTCGCTTCCGGCCGTCCGCCCGGTGAAGACGGAGCTGGGCAGGTACGTGATCGCTTGGAACGGCAGCCATTTCATGACGACCGCAAGCCAACCCGGGAACAGCGAGATCGGCACGACCACGCCAGTGAACAGGTCGACGAGCACCCGTTTCATGCGCAGCATCCCTTCATTATTCTCGACGAAGAAGGCGAACAGTCCTGCGAGCATGTTGATCTGGGAATTGATCAGGAAGCTGAACACCAGCATGACGAGGTACAGCGCCCACACGCCCGGATCGGTCGGCAGCTTCACCGGGAACAAGAGACAAACGAGTATCATGCCCGGCACCATGAACAGCAGCAGGCGGAAGATCCCTTCGCCGAAGCCCTGCATCATTTTGACCATGAGATAGGAATAAGGCCGGATGAATTGGATCGCCACGCTGCCGTCGCGAATTTCATTGGCAATTTCCCGGTCCAGGTTGTTGAAATAAAACGCGCGCGCCATCCAGGAGACCGCCACGTACGTCGTCATCTGCGCGAGCGTGAATCCGCCCAGCGTCGTCTGATCGTTGTAGATCGCCTGCCACAGAAAATAATAAGCCCCGATGTTGAGCGCATAGATCAGAATGCCGCTGTAATAGTTCACCCGGTACGCCAGCATCATGATGAACCGGATCCGAATGAGGTCGAGATACGCGCTACCCATGCTTCACCGGCTCCTTCTCGCCCGCCGCCTGCTCTGCTTCTTGCGCTTGCTCTGCCGCGCCTTCAGTTACTGAGCCTGACGCATCCGGGGCTGCCAGCTTCTCCGTCGCTTCCTTCGAAGCCGAACCGGACTGGTAAATTTCGCGGACGATCTCGTCCGTATTCGTCTCGACGATCTTGATGTCGCGAATGTCCGAGCCGCCGCCGACTACGCGGGACAGCGCGTCGGAGACATTGACGGCGTGCGGGAGCCACATCGTCGCGGTCAACTCGTTGTCGACCGACCAAGCGACGCCCTCCAGCCCTTCCGTACGCTTGTGCAGCTGCGCCAGATCCGGCTGCTCGCCGAATTGGAAGTGGATCTCGCGGCCTTTGCTCCAGCGCGACTTGAGCTCTTCAAGCCCGCCGTCATAGATGATGCGTCCGTCATCCAGCATAATGACGCGCGAACAGAGCGCTTCGATATCCTGCAGGTCATGCGTCGTGAGCAGAATCGTCGTGCCGTGCTCCCGGTTCATTTGCTTCAGGAAGTCGCGGATCTCGGTCTTCACGACGATATCGAGTCCGATCGTCGGCTCGTCGAGGAATAGAATCGACGGGTTGTGCAGCAGCGAAGCCACCAGCTCGCACCGCATCCGCTGCCCCAAGCTTAGCTTGCGCACGGGACGATTCAGCAGCTCGGACAGCTGCAGCCGTTCCACCAGCTCATCGAGACGCTTGCGATAGTCGCTCTCCGGCACGCGATACACTTTGCGCAGCAGATTGAACGACTCGATCACGCCGATGTCCCACCATAACTGGCTGCGTTGGCCGAAGACGACGCCGATGCCGCGCACGAATTTTTCTCTTTCTTTATGGGGGACGAAGCCGTTGACGTGGATCTTGCCGGATGTCGGCACCAAGATGCCGGTGAGCATCTTGATCGTCGTCGACTTGCCGGCGCCATTCTCGCCGATATAGCCGCATATCTCCCCTTGAGGGATTTGGAATGAAATGTCTTTGACCGCTCGGACCTGATTGTATTCCCGCTTGAACAGATCTTTCAGCGCGCCGCCGAGCCCTTCACGGTTCTTCTGCACTTGAAATTCTTTGCGCAGATCTTGCACATCGATTGCCAGCATGCTCCTTGGATCTTCCTTCCTTAACGTTTCGACATTTCCTGGGAAATATCTACCGTATTCGTTTCTAGTAGATAAAACTTGATTCCGAATGTCGTTGCATTCTATAATTTTATGATATGTAATACTACAATAGATTTAAGTATGCGTAAATGTCACGGCTCCCGATACACTTATCGAAGGATTGGAGTGGTAAAAGCAACATGTCTCGTGTTGAAGAGCGTAAAGCAAAGAAAGCGGCGAATAAGAAGCGCAAGCCATGGAAATGGGCTGGGTACAGCGTCGGTCTTATCCTATTGGTCATTATTGGATTTTTCGGCTATCAAGCTTACGGCGTCGTCGAAGGGCTTGATGGTTTAAGCGATAACGGCAGCAAAATCCCTACGCAGCAATTCGAGGAAGACGAGACGCTTAAGCCCGAGGAATGGGAAGGCACAGAACGCGTCAACATTCTGCTCATGGGCGGCGACAACCGCGGACTGGATGAGAACGACCAGGCACGTTCGGACTCCATGCTCGTTGCTTCCGTCGATCCGGTGACGAAGAAGGCGCATATTTTCTCCGTGCTGCGTGACACGTATGTGCCGATTGAAGGCCATGGCGAAGGTCGTATCAATACCGCAATGGCGCTGGGCGGCCCGAACTTGGCGATGAAGACGATCGGCGACCTGCTCGGCCTCAATATTCAATATTATGTCTATACCGATTTCGAAGGATTCAAGTCGCTGGTCGATGCGATCGGCGGAATTCAGAACTTCGAAGTCGAGAAGAATATGAACTACGTCGATAATGCCGACGGCAACCGCTACGATATTCATCTGAAGAAAGGCGTTCAAGATCTTGATGGCGAGCATGCACTCATGTACGTACGCTTCCGTCATGACGCGATGAGCGATTTCACCCGTACCGAGCGCCAGCGCAAGCTGCTGTCCGCCGTTGCCGACAAGATGAAGTCTGGCTGGACGATTTTCAAGATGAAAGATGTTCTTGAGAGCGTCTCGCCTTACATTAAGACGAACCTGGAATTATCCGATATGTTCAAGCTCGCGCAGCTGGGTCTTGGCACTTCGATTGCCGGCCAAGCGCAAGTCCCTCCGATGGACCTGATCGGCGACCGCAAAGTGAGCGGCGCTTCCGTCCTCTCCGTACGCGACGAGGATGCCTTGCTCCAATTCGTTCAAGATGAGTTGGCAAAAGACGTCAATGCTCCGGCTGTCACCGAGACCGACGGCACAACGGGCACGGACGGTACAACGACGAATACGGAATCTACGACAAGCGAGTAAAAATGAGAGCGAACCTGGCGTCCCTGACGCGTAGGTTCGCTCTTTTTAGTATGACCGCCTGGGGCGGGTTTGCGTCAGCACTTTTCGTTTGCGGCCGGAATGAGGTACACTGATTAAGTTCAAATAGCGTCAATTCCGGACGTTAGTTATAAGGAGGCTATTCCATGTCTTTCATACATACCCGCTCCGAGCAGCTTTATACCGAAGCGCTCGAACATATTGTCGGCGGCGTCAACAGTCCCTCCCGTTCGTTCAAAGCGGTCGGCGGCGGCGCGCCCGTCTTCATGAAACGCGCGCAAGGCGCGTATTTCTACGATGTGGACGATAACCGTTACATCGATTATTTGTGTGCGTACGGTCCGATCATCACCGGGCACGCTCACCCGCACATTACATCCGCTATTACCCGCGCTGCCGAGAACGGCACGCTCTACGGGGCGCCGACCGAGCTGGAGATTATTCTTGCCCGCAAACTGAAGGCCGCCATTCCTTCGCTGGACAAGGTTCGCTTCGTGAACTCCGGCACGGAAGCGGTCATGACGACGATCCGCGTCGCTCGCGCCTACACCGGCCGCAACAAAATCATCAAGTTCGCCGGCTGCTACCACGGCCACTCCGATCTCGTCCTCGTCGCGGCAGGCTCCGGCCCGTCCACGCTCGGCATTCCGGACAGCGCGGGCATCCCGCCGAGCATCGCGCAGGAAGTCATCACGGTACCGTTCAACGACCTCGACGGCTTGAAGCAGGCGCTCGAGCGTTGGGGCGATGAAATCGCGGCCGTCATGGTCGAGCCGATCGTCGGCAACTTCGGCATGGTTATGCCTGCTCCCGGCTTCCTCGAAGGCTTGTGCAAGATGACCCGCGACGCCGGCGCGCTCGTCATCTACGACGAAGTCATCACCGGTTTCCGTTTCCACTATGGCTTGGCGCAGACGTACGACGTGTTCCCGGACAAGGCTGCCATCGAGCCGGACTTGACGGCGCTGGGCAAAATCATCGGCGGCGGTCTGCCGATCGGCGCCTACGGCGGCCGCAAAGAAATCATGGAGCAAGTCGCTCCGCTCGGACCGGCTTATCAGGCCGGCACGATGGCGGGCAATCCGATCTCCATCTCCTCGGGCATCGCTTGCCTCGAGGTGCTCGAACAACCGGGCGTATATGAGACAATGGATGCGCTGGCCGCAACCTTAGCAGGGGCGATCAAGGAATCGGCTGACCGCCACGGCGTGCCGCTGACGGTGAACCGCATCCGCGGCTCGTTCTCGACCCACTTCTGCTCGCATCCGGTCACCAACTACGATGAAGCGCAAGATACGGACGGCGAGCAATTCGCCCGCTTCTTCCGACTCATGCTCGAGCAAGGCATCTGCCTGGCGCCATCTAAGTATGAAGCATGGTTCCTGACGACGGCGCATACGGAAGCGGATATTGCGGAGACGATTGAAGCGGCGGAGATTGCTTTCAAAGCAATGGCAAGATAACCCCCACCCCCTTAGGGGAGTTTAGGGCCGCTGCCCTTAGACCCGCCTTGTGCTCCGCTTCGCGGAGGGATTTTAGGGCTAACGCCCTCTGTAAACCGTTTTTGCTGCCTCCCCCTTCCCCCTCCAACGGAGGAGAACCAGAGGGCCCCGTCCCTCTGGACACCGGGAATTGGCGTGACTCGGTATGCGGCCGTCTTCGATGTGTCCTTTCTCGATTAGCCCGCTTTTGTCCCTTGCACGGATGAGCTTGCCATCGAAGCAGGACAAAGCTCTGGGTTCGAGCTTCGTTCGCGGCTTTGATGCCTCGGGGAGAAAGCAAGTGGGGCTAGTTGACGGAGCACAGCGGATAGCTGACTCTCGCTCTTGTCGACCTCGTCGACAAAGCTTTTGGTTTTACCTCCCCCTTCCCCCTCCAACGGAGGAGAACCAGAGGGCCCCGTCCAGCTTATGCTTCCGATGTGAGTTTTCCCTTGGAAAACTCTGAGGACACCGGGAATTGGCGTGACTCGGTACGCGTCCGTCTTCGATGTGTCCTTTCTCGTTTAGCCCGCTTTTGTCCCTTCACAGATGAGCTTGCGATCGAAGCAGGACAAAGCTCCGGGTTCGAGCTTCGTTCGCGACTTTGATGCCTCGGGAGGAAGCAAGTCGGGCTAGTTGACGGAGCACAGCGGATAGTTGACTCTCGCTCTTGTCGACTTCGTCGACAAAGCTTTTATTCATGAAATTAATAAAACGAGGCCGTTAAGGAATTTGACGGCCTCGTTTTTTAGGAGGTAAATATCTAGATTATTCATTGTTGTCGTTTGGCCAAGGGTCGCCTTCGCTACGGCAAACCCAATCGAAATGCATGTCTGAGCCTAAGGGTTCCTTTGCCATCTTAACGCCATTCTTCACGATTTGGAGACCTTCTAGATTAATTTCGTCACCTAGATACACAAGCACGTCATGGATCCCCCCATCTCGAGCAGATTGAGTAATTATGGCAAACACTTCTTTTTGCTCAGGCGTTAGTTCACTCAAGATCTTGTTGAACTTCTCGTTCTCTGGGTCACCGTTCTTCGGCCAACCGTCCCCATTGATCCGGCTTGTATCTACGCATGGACGTAACCGGACTAGGTCGTCGATGAACGTTTTGTATAGTTCTACACTTTGTTGGTCCATGCAGATTTCTCCTTTGTTTCGTGTCGACCACCCTCGGTCTTATTCTACCTACTTATCCCCGCTTCTTCCTCCACCACACAACCAAACCCCATACCGCCATATACAGCGCAAATAAACCAATCACGGTCACCAAATACGACGTTAGCGTAAAGCTGACCCACATGGTCGTTGCACTACCTGACCCGTCTTCATGAATCACGTACGTCGTTGTGTCGTGATTGACCCACAGCATAAACAAGAGCGGCGCCATCGCCGAGACTATCAGGCCGCCCAGAATCGTTACAACCTTCTTCATCCGTATTTCTCCCATTCGTCCAACCTCTAAGCGTACAAAAAACCTGTCCGCAGGACAGGTTTTTCATGTTAAAGATTCATCGCATCAATGATTCAACCGCTTCAAGGTTCGCCCCATGAATGGAAGCTTACCCCGCGGCGTCCGCCTTCGCCAGCACACCCAAGAATTCCTCGTGGATATGGCCGTTCGTGGCGACGACGTTGCGCACGCCGATATCGTACAGGCTGCCCTTCGTATCCGTGACGTGCCCGCCGGATTCGGTGACGAGCAGCGATCCTGCTGCCAGGTCCCATGCGTTCAGGCCGAATTCCCAGAACCCGCTCAGTCGGCCGGAGGCGACATATGCCATATGTAACGCTGCCGAACCGCCGGAACGGATATTGCGCACCTCAGGCACCAATGCCTGCAGCCCCTTCATATTGAGCGGAAGCGCATAGGTCGGATCGGCCGGGAATCCGGTTGCGATCAGGCTGCATTTGAGCGTATCGTCCGGAGATACCGTCATCCGTTTGCCCCGCACGTACGCGCCTTTCCCTTTCTCCGCGACGAACAACTCATCGCGCATCGGATCGTACACGACGCCGACGATCACTTCGCCCTTATAGGCAAGCGCGATCGAGACGGAGAAGAACGGGAATCCGTGCACGAAATTCGTCGTGCCGTCCACCGGGTCGACGATCCACAAGTATTCCGCATCGCGTACGCTCTGAAGCGCCTTGGCCGATGCTTCAGGACCCGGCTCTACGCCTTCCTCGCCGAGGAAGGAATGGTCGGGAAAATGCGTCTGGATGAGGCTCTTGATCATTTTCTCCGAGCCCTTGTCGACTTCCGTTACGAGATCTTGCGCCGAATATTTCAACGATAGGCTTGTATGATTACCTAGTTTGGTCTTGATCCATTCTCCCGCTTTCGCGGCACAATTGATGGCCACCGCAGTAAAGCTCTTGCTACCCACGGCGGGCTGCTGCTGGTCGCTCACGGCCTACACACCACTTTCCTATGAGTTCAAAAGACTGGTAATGCCTTACTACTATACGCCGGCAGTATAGCAAAGTTTCGTCCATTCTTTGCCCGGCGCCCTTGCTACAAATGAATAATGCCTTCAATAATAAGCTGTCCGGCCAGGAGCACCAACGTGACCCGAAGCAGCCATAGCAAACCTTTGCCGCTCATGCGGCTGGCGATATATGCCCCGAGCTTACCGCCAATGTATGCGCCGGGTACGAGCATCAGCACAATCCACCAATTCGTCTCGCCAAGGTACGCATGTACGCCGCTGCCTAGAATCGAGGAGAGGAAGATGACGAACATACTCGTCGCCGTTGCCAGATGCGGCGGAAAACGAAACAGCAGCACCATGACCGGCACGAACAGGGATCCTCCCCCGATACCGAACAATCCGGATACGAGTCCGACGAGCGCCCCGACCGCAAGCGCCGGCGCGATCGCATAACCATAGGTATGGACCGTCCCATCCCCGTCGATGAACGTCCGTTCGATCGGCCATTGTTTGGTGATCGGCTTCATATAATCCCGGGCAACGAGAAGCGCTGCCATGAGCAGCATAAAAATACCGAATACGAGCTGGAACACGCCGTCCTTCAAGCTGGACGTCAGCGCCGAACCAACCATTGCCGCCGGTCCGCTGGTGATGAACAGCAGCCAGCCGCTTTTGAAATCGACCCTCTTTTTCTTCGCATACGATAAGGTAGAGGCTAGTGCAGTGACGATCAGCACGACAAGCGAAGTTCCAACAGCTGTCGCATGGTCAATCTCCGAGCCGGTCAGCTTCGTTCCGAGCAGCACGAGCGAGGGGACAATGATAATCCCGCCGCCGAGTCCGACGATACTGCCGAATACGGATGCCAACAGACCTAACAGGAGGAGCAGCGCAATCTCCAGCATGATGGGTTACGTCCTTTCGTCTCATGCACCACTCCATGATGGCATGGTTGCTTTCAATTTTACCCCAAGCAGGAGAACTCCGCCAGTCTCAAGGTGAACGTCTTATGACGCATGCAAAAGGACATGCGCTCCAGCCCCGCCAACGCTCCGGGGATGCCTGAGAGGCATGTCCTTCCCTATCCGCACGCGATAAAGAATGCTTAGAAGACCTCGATCGTGGCCCCGTCAATGATCCGGATCCGCTCGCCTGCAGCAGCCAACTGACGCATATCATCCATCAAGGTGATGAGGGCCGCGTCCTTGCGTTTGGCTTCGATCATGCAGTCGAGGCGAGGCGTCGAACCTGCGACCTCCTGGAGGAAACGCAGCACAGGTCCCGCTTCCACATTATCGGCATGGCCGCGCGGGTCCTTCTCGCTCTTCGGGCTCGAAATATGCAACTTCGGCGGCATAGGGTCGATGACGTCGCCTATAGCCGAGATATGCAATGGCCCGCTCCCGCCTCCGCTTCCACTGCCGGTGTGCAACCCGGAACTTCCGCTTGATACGGAGTCCGCCCCAGCGAGCACCCGTTCTGGGTGCTCCTGATGAACAAGCGGCTCGAGCTGCCACGAACGCAGAATGCGCGGCCATAGCTCACCGTACAGGTTGGCATCGGTCTCCCCGCCGTCATTGACGGCATGATGATGGATATCGAGCACCATCGGCACATTCACCGCTTCGGCGGCTTCGAGCGTCTCGCGGGCCGTGAACGTCTTGTCATCGTTCTCGAGCGTAATCCGGTTGCGCATTCGCTCAGGCAGCGCGTTGAACTGCTCGACGAAGCGAGCTCCGGCTTTCACTTTATCTCCGTACGCGCCGCCGACGTGGATATTGCACTTGGCCGTCTCCGGCAGCCCCATCGCCTCGAGCATGCGCAGATGGACCTCCATGTCTTGCTTCGACTTCTCCAGCACTTCCGGCCGCGGCGTACTGAACACGCAGAAGTGGTCCGGATGGAAGGAGACGCGCATCTCCTTCTCCTTCGCGAACTTCCCGATCGAGGCGAAACCGTCCGCAAGCGCCGGCCATGGCGACCAATCTGCCAATGCCTCATGCGTGAGCAGCGGAATGAGTTTCGAGGAGAAACGATACATCTTGATGTCGTGGGCTACCGCATGGCGTATAACCCGAAGCGTGTTGTGCAAGTTCTCTTCCGCGATTCTTTCCAGCTTGCGAATGGCCGCCTCACGATCGGCAAGCTTGGTGAAGCTTGCAAAGGTCATCGTTTTGGACGGCGAGGCGTTTTGCAGCAGCATGGTCATGGCGACGAAGCCGAAGCGGACGATCATGCGCCTTGCTCTCCGAAGAACATCTCGTAAGCAAGCGCGGTCTGAACGCGCGACTCTTCCTCATTCAGCTTGCGGACAAGCTCCATCTCCACCTCGGTCACTTCTTCGCCCTGGAAGTTGATCTCCGCGATCGAAGCCACGATCTTCACGATCGCGATCGCCTCATTCTGCGGCGTGTACGCAATGACCTTCTGGCCGGTCGGATAGACGCGGAACCCGCTTTTGACCATTTTGCCGCGGCCGTATTCGAGCAGCTCGTACAGTTCCTGCGCCGACTTGAATTTGCACACCGAATTGAACTCTGTTTGGAAACCCATCATAATTCCCTCCATTCCATTCATGAACCGGTATCTTGTTATGTAGTGCAACCGAAAGGCTCAACATGCAGCATGCCGCAGCTTCGCCTTCATATAAAGAGGCGACGGTAGTCCCGCCGCCGATACCTTCTTATTGTTTCTACGCTACCCCGTCATTATCCTGTTCCGCGGCTGGATGTTCCCGTGCGGCGGCAATAAGCGTATCTACCAGCTTCCCGTAACTGAAACCGACAGCCTCTCCTAATGCGGGATGCCACGTAACCGGCCCGAGCGGTACCGCAGGTTGGACATTCCGCACAACCAAGGTGCCATCGCGCTCACTCACGTCTATCTGAACGCGGAGCAGACCAAGCCCTCCGACAGCACGCGCGGCCTGCACGGCCAAGTTCCGAATCGTCTGGCCGACTTCCTTGGCGCTCACCGCCGCAACTTCCGTTATAGGGTTACCGGATCGGCCCGGATCCATGTCAACGGCGAAGTAGCTATTCGGCTCGCCGCAACCCATGACATCGACCGAGATTGATTGCGCTTCCACATATTCCTCCACGACGACGCTGCCGGCGAGCCGCAGCAGATAGTTAATCGCCGCCAGCAGCAGCCCACGGTTATGCACGATGATCTCCCGCTCCTGCTCACCTGCGCCCACCGAGGTGAGCATGCATGGATAGCCGACCGAGACTTCAATCTCCATGACGAAGAATCCGGGATCTTTCATCCACTGCGTCCGGTTAAAATGACGGAAGATCGGCTGCGGCAATCCCGCCTGCTCGAACAACTGCTTCATTCCGATCCGGTCTTCCGCCGGCAGCGCGCCGATCCATCCGGCACCGCTTACATAAGGAACGTCGGCTAACTCCGGCACACCTTGATGCGGATGGCCGTAATCGCCAGCCGAAGGAAGCAGCGAAAGCACGACATCGACCGGCTTGCAGCCTTCCTGCTTGTAGGCAGCCAGTTCGCACCAATTATGTCCCGCCAGACTGGGCAGGTTGCTGCCTGCCGGATTGCTGCCCGCCTGGAGCACGAGCTCCCATTCCTCTGCCGGCAGGCTAAGACAGGGGGCAGTAAACCACTGCCCCTCTTCGTTCATATAATAAGGCTTCAATTCATACCGATCGACATGAATAGCCCGTATGAATGTTATCGCGGCTTGAAGCGCTTGATCCTGAACCGCTGAGCGGCCCCCGTACACGAGTCCAACACGCACTTTTTCTCCCATCTGCTAATCCTCCGGTAACTAAGAATGATGCGCTTGTTCCTTCGAGCCAATACCTATCCGACCTTCCGCATACGCCCGTTAGGCTAGCCTGAACTCGTTTCCTTCCGGTTCTTACCCGCTGCAACGGTTTAAAACTCATCCGCCAGATGAAAAAAACGATACCTCGTCTGCTCGGTCCACGCGTAGGAATCTTTGTAATCCCAATACCTGTGGCGGCTCGGCACCGTATTGGCATTCACCAGCGGCATTCCTGACGAATCAAATGCCGTTACGACCGTGCTATGCTGGAATCGGCCGTCCCCGCTCCAGTCGTACAGAATAAGATCGCCGAGCGCGAGCTCCCCGGCACTCTCCACCACGGTCGCGCGAAGACCGCTGCGGCGCGAACCCGCCAGATAGCTCTGCAGCGCATTCGATACCGCCCAGCTGTAGCTCCACAATTCGCGCCCGCCGCTGCGGCCTTTGTACCACCAGCCCGTGTCGCGTCTGCCCGTGCTGTTCATCGGCGCTTGACCGGCGAACACGCATTGGGACACATAGTTCGTGCAATTGACCTCGAAATTCTCGTAAGCGGGATTCGCTTCGTTCCACCACCGGTCCGCGTAGGCGGCGGCCAGGTCGCGCCTGTAACGAATCCGCGAACGCGTCTGCCTGAACCCGGGCATCGCATCATAATTAATGAAGGGCATCGACACGTTCGGATACGGCTCGTCGATCAGCTGTTCCTCGCCCCCCCTCACAGCTAGCGGATCCCGGGTGTGATATCGCGGCCTGCGCTCGGACAGGCTTGGCTCAATGCGCGTAATGCGATACCGGCCATCCTCGGCGGTCAGCCATAACCGCTCGCGCTCGCTGCGTGCCTCCGAGTACGTGCGTCCCATCTGCTCAATCGTCCGCACGACGTGCAGTTTCAACATAACCGTCACTTCGGTTCCGGAGGAGGATTCATTCACCCGCTCCAGTTCCACCTTCGTCTCGCTCTTGCTGGGAATCGCGCCCCGCAGCAGCTCCGCTTCCTTCAGTCTTTGCAGCTTCTGGCCGAATCGGAGCAGATGGTCCTCATCCCGCACCAGGTCTTCGAAAGCGGGTGCGTACCGGTCGATCTCGGCTTGGTTGAACAGCATCACGTATTCATGGACGGCCGCCTTCCACCCCGTCAGCTTGTCGGCTGCCGGTTCCGTGCTCCCGCTGTCTCTGGCGGGTATAGGCGCAGCTTTCGCGCCGTTTCGTTTGACTGGCCTTCGTGCCTTGTTCCCTGTGCGCGGCATGACGATCCCTCCCTGCTTTTTTCGGCGAGCAAAGTTGGTTCATTATATGAGCATTCGGGCAAAATCATGAGGAATGTGTATCGCCTGTGAACGCCTTCCTAGCAATGTGCGCCAAATGCGCGGAAGCGTCTTTACGAATTGGAGCGGTCGAGTTATACTGATTGTAGTGATTTTGAAATCGAGTTTCGTTTGGTGAAACTAACAAGCTCGACGTTCGTAGTACCGTATGAAGCTCGCCACCGCGGCAGCCATATTTCGGTCGTTTTTTCATGACGATTAAGGGAGTTCTCCCGGCACAAGCATCAACTTAATTTGACAGGAGGTTTACACAACCATGTCTCAAAACGAATACTCCGTTCGTTCCACACTCGAGGT
The DNA here is from genome assembly GCF_014192105.1 of Paenibacillus phyllosphaerae. Lineage (GTDB taxonomy): Bacteria > Bacillota > Bacilli > Paenibacillales > Paenibacillaceae > Paenibacillus_Z > Paenibacillus_Z phyllosphaerae. The sequence continues at coordinate 105,047 of NZ_JACHXK010000013.1, forward strand.
TGGCGGCAAGTCGTACACTTACTACCAGCTGCCAGGCCTTGAGAAGCAAGGTCTCGGCGACATCTCGAAGCTGCCTTTCTCCATCAAAGTGCTGCTCGAGGCTGCTGTCCGCCAATTCGACGGCCGCGCGATTACGCCTGAACACGTGAAACAACTCGCTACATGGGCAGATGGCCGCGAAGACAAAGAAATTCCGTTCATCCCGGCTCGTATCGTCCTGCAGGACTTCACCGGCGTACCGGTCGTAGTTGACCTTGCGGCTATGCGCGACACCGTGAAGAAATCCGGCGGCGACCCGAAACAGATCAACCCGCTCGTACCGGTTGACCTCGTTATCGACCACTCCGTTATGGTCGATGCATTCGGCAGCCCTGAAGCGCTTGAATATAACATGAACATCGAATTCCAACGCAACGAAGAGCGTTACCGTTTCCTTCGTTGGGCACAGACGGCATTCGATAACTTCCGCGCTGTACCACCGGGCACGGGTATCGTTCACCAAGTTAACCTGGAGTACCTGGCTTCCGTAGCAGCAACGAAAACAATCGGCGGCGAGACAGTCGTATATCCGGACTCCCTCGTCGGTACGGACTCCCACACCACGATGATCAACGGTCTTGGCGTTGTTGGCTGGGGCGTTGGCGGTATCGAGGCAGAAGCAGGCATGCTCGGCCAACCGCTGTACTTCGTTACGCCGGAAGTTATCGGCTTCCGCCTGACGGGTACGCTGGCTGAAGGCGCAACGGCAACTGACCTGGCGCTGACGGTTACACAGATTCTCCGTAAGAAGGGCGTAGTCGGCAAATTCGTCGAGTTCTTCGGTCCTGGCCTCTCCAACATCGGCCTTGAAGACCGTGCGACGGTTGCGAACATGGCTCCAGAATACGGCGCGACAATCGGCTTCTTCCCAGTTGACGACGAGGCGCTCCGCTTCCTGCGCAACACGGGCCGTACCGAAGAGCAAATCGAGCTTGTTGAAGCTTACTATAAAGCGCAAGGCATGTTCCGCACGGACGAGACGCCAGACCCTGTCTTCACCGACATCCTTGAACTGGATCTCTCCACTGTCGTGCCATCGCTTGCCGGTCCGAAGCGTCCGCAAGACCGCGTAGAACTGACCAGCATGAAGGATTCCTTCAACGACATCATCCGCACGCCAATCGAGAAAGGCGGCTACGGCCTGTCCGACAGCAAGATTGAGCAAGTGGTTGAAGTGAAACATCCGAACGGCGCCGTGAGCAAAATGGGTACGGGCGCAGTCGTTATCGCGGCGATCACAAGCTGCACGAACACGTCGAACCCTAGCGTTATGATCGGCGCAGGTCTCGTAGCGAAGAAAGCTGTCGAGCGCGGCCTGAAGAAGCCAGCTTACGTGAAGAGCTCCCTGACGCCAGGTTCCCTGGTCGTTACGGACTACCTCGTGAAAGCCGGCCTGCTCGACTCGCTCGAAGCGCTTGGCTTCCACGTTGCCGGCTACGGCTGCGCAACTTGCATCGGTAACTCCGGTCCATTGCCGGACGAAGTAAGCAAAGCCATCGCTGACGAAGATATGACGGTAGCGGCAGTTCTGTCCGGTAACCGTAACTTCGAAGGCCGCGTTCACGCGCAAGTCAAAGCGAACTACCTGGCTTCCCCGCCGCTGGTTGTCGCATACGCGCTTGCAGGCACAGTGAACATCGACCTGACGAACGATCCGATCGGCTACGACGCGGACAACGTACCGGTTTACCTGAAAGACATCTGGCCAACGAACAAAGAAATCGCGGACGCAATCGGCGTAGCGATGAGCCCGGATACGTTCCGTGCAAAATACGAGAACGTGTTCACGCAGAACGAGCGTTGGAACGCGATCGACGTACCGCAAGGCGAGAGCTACGAGTGGGATTCCAAGTCCACTTACATCCAGAACCCGCCGTTCTTCGAGAACATCGGCGCTGGCATCAGCGACATGGCCGACATCAAGAACGCGAACGTCCTGGCACTGCTCGGCGATTCCGTTACGACGGACCATATCTCGCCAGCGGGTAACATCAAAGCTGACAGCCCAGCAGGTACCTACCTGACGGACAACGGCGTTGCGAAAGTCGACTTCAACTCGTACGGTTCCCGCCGCGGTAACCATGAAGTTATGATGCGCGGTACGTTCGCGAACATCCGTATCCGTAACCAAGTGGCGCCAGGCACAGAGGGCGGCGTAACGACTCACCTGCCTACAGGCGAAGTCGAGTCCATCTATGATGCTTCGATGAAGTACCAAGCGGACAACACGAACCTCGTCGTTATCGCAGGCAAAGAGTACGGTACAGGCAGCTCCCGCGACTGGGCGGCAAAAGGCACGTACCTCCTCGGCGTCAAAGCGGTTATCGCGGAGAGCTTTGAGCGGATCCACCGTTCCAACTTGGTCGGCATGGGCGTTCTGCCGCTGCAATTCCAAGAAGGCACAGGCTGGAAGACGTTGAACATCACGGGCCGTGAGAAATTCGACATCGTCGGTCTGACTAACGATGTACAACCAGGCCAAGCGGTTCAAGTCATCGCGACTCGCGAAGACGGCACATCGTTCGAATTCCCGGTACGCGTTCGTCTCGACTCGATGGTCGACGTCGACTACTACCGTAACGGCGGTATCCTCCAGACGGTACTTCGCCAAATGATCGCAGCTAACAACGAGAAATAATAAGTAAGAGGCATGGTCCCCAAGCAGTTCATCTGCTTAGGAGGCCATGCCTCTTTTGGTTAGGTCAAATATAACAACATGCCATTCCCACTAGCGGCAGCGGCCTTGTAATAATCGACCAGACTCCAATAATAATCGAAGACGTACTGCTGCTCCTCTTCGTCATCCCAATCGATTTGCGGGTAAATGTCCTGCTGTGCCATTAGATCCGGATTATAACGACCGATAAGCTCTGCTCCTTGCAACCCGGTTAACGCTTGGGCCACTTGCTCGACTTGCTCCGGCGTTAAATATCGAGGCGGGCCGTAACCATAATCCTCGCCGATCGGCGTGCCCCCGAGAATGACATGCACGAGCGGCTCTTCCCCTTCCCATGCTTTGCCGTTCAGAATGTAATGTATCGCATGCCAGGACTTGTCCAGATACAACGATTCGATCTCCTCGGCCTCCATATAGGCTTCCACCGTTTCCTCGCCTTGCAGGATGTCCGCTAGCGACGCCGGCGTTATTTGCATTAAGTGCCCGATCATTCCCACGCTTATTACCTCTTTCCCTTATACATGTACAGAGCCACATACATATTTCGGTACCGCATCCATATTTCCTCCAAAAAGAAAACAGCCGGCCCAATCGGCCGACTGCTCTGCTCTGCACGCTTTAGTGAATATCGTGCTTCTTGAAGTTCCCGCCTCTTACTTCGACCACGTCATAGACCATGACGAAAGCGCTCGGATCGATCTCATAAATAATTTCCTTCATCTTACTCTCTTCCAACCGGTTGATGACGCAAGTGATCTCTTTGAACTGTTCGTTCGAGTAACCGCCTTGCACCAGGTTATAGGTAGCGCTGCGGCCCAGGCGGTCGCGGACGGTCTCGACGATCGCTTCCGGAGATTTCGTAATAATTTTGAACGTCTTGGCGCCGCTCAAGCCTTCTTCCACGATATGTATAACTTTCGAAGCGATATAGTAGGCAATCGCGGAGAGAATCGCTCCTTGCAGACCGAATACGGTCGATACGACGATAAAGACGAACATATTGAGGAACAGGATCAGATCGCTCGTACCGAAAGGCAATTTGCGGGACAGCAATACGGCGAGCATATCAATGCCGTCCAGCGCGCCGCCATTACGCAGCGCGAGACCCATGCCGAAGCCAATGATAATACCGCCTACCACGGTAACGAGCAACGTATCGCCATCGATAATCGGCGAGATATGGTGCATCACGGAAGTGCCGACAGCTAGCGAGGCAATCCCGATGACGGAATAGACGGCGAAGCTTTTGCCGATCTGCTTGTAGCCAAGGAATACGAACGGAATATTAAGAACCCCGATTAACAGACCGAGCGGGATTTCGGTTAGCTCGTAGCCGACGATACTCAGACCCGTAACGCCGCCATCCGATACATTGTTAGGAATCAGTACGGCTTCAAGCCCGTAGGCGGTAATGAATCCCCCGATGATGACGGCCAGCGCCCGTAAAACTTTTTTCAACCAGGCCGATTGTTTGTGCTCCTTCTTCATGCGTGAACCTCGTTTCCTTATTTAGTTTAAGCTTGATGATTGCGGCTTCAACCAAACTTGGTTTAATTTTACCTGACATTGCGACAAATATCACGTTTCGGGCAATTTCGACGCGAATCGGACGGACGAATAGTCTCTGCCCAGACCGCATACACGATTTCTTCCGCGCCAAAAAGCAGCCGATCACGGCTGCCGGTAACCTGCTAGTCGATGCCATAAATCTTCCATTCCCCATCTTCCAGTTGCAGCGTATACAAGGTATCTCCCACCGGCCCATAAGGCGAATCCTGATAGGTCTCATGGACAGTAAGCGTAATCGAATCGTCCTTGACAACCAAGAATGTGGGCTCGCTAAGCTTCGTAATGATCGTTTTGTTCTCCGGGTCCGCACCCAGATCCGTTCCACTCACCGTATCGGAAGTGAAGAGGGTCTTATAGGACTCGGTATTCCGCTCGTTGTAATAGGTGACCCGCTTATTGACCGCCTGAATGACCTTCAGCTCGTCACCTTCATACGCGGCCTCATCTATGAGCTCGACAGCCGCCGATTGGTTAAGGGGCTCATAGACTGTCCAACCTGAATCGTTACTTGGGAGCGAAGAGGCCGCTGTGCTCCGCGCCTCCGCAGGCTCTTTAGCCCCGCAACCGGATAGGACCATACCTAATGCGACCAATGCCGCACAGACCATTCTTGTAGGCTTCATCCCGTCTTCCTTCCTCTCACGAATCACCATAGCGCTACCTCCTGGCCAAAAGCGCGCTCGATCAGCCGAACCGGCACGTAGAGCTTCATATAATCCCCGATATACGCGCCTATAGGGTCATGAAGGGATTGTCCATTCAGAATCGCCTCATTTCCCCAGCTGCGAACGACTAATGTGGTACCTTTACGGGAAAAAGTCGCCTCACTTTGCCTCTCGTCCCATTGCAGCGAAGCGCCTATCCGCTCAGCGATGTCTTGCGCGGGAAGCCGAGAGGCGTTGTACTTCTCCAGATCCTCCGCTGATGCGATGGCGTTCATCTCGCCGCCCGGGATCTCGAAATAGACGGAGGCACCATACTCTGACATCCGGTAGAGGAACGTGAGCCGTTCCAATTCGAGTGAGTCCGACTTGCGCAATGCCGTGACGGATTGGTACATGGCATTCAGGTCTCCCTCCCCAATCGGCCGGCTCAATTGAATGACCAGATCGAAAGGAAGCCCCGTCGTACCGAAATGAGGCACCTTGCCCCGAATCGAGGCTACATCGTAATTACTGACATCGCAGCAGGAAAAGTCGATGGCCGCATCCCGGGCATATTCCGGTTGAACGGACTGTAGCAGCCGTCTACCCTCCCCGATAGCCTGCGTTTTCCATAACGTAGTGGCATAGTCGTCCGATACGCCCGACTCACGCTCTTCGTCAGGGAACAAGGTAAAGCTCAGATCTGGGTCGGACTTCGGAGACGCGACCGCGAATAGCGGGTGAACCATACTATCCCATGTGTAACGAACCTTCGTAATCTTCATATCTTCCTCATAGGTAGCGGCCAAGTACCGTTCAGCCCGCTGCTCGAACCGGAACTTCTGAACGATCCCGTAGAAGAATTCCACATACAACAACGTGGGGACGATAACGACCAGAACGGTCACCACGACGACGATTTTTCCGATATGACGCTTCACGACCTACTCCTTCATAACCTTCTTTTCTATATGGACGCTTCACAGGGCGCTATTGTTCCAGTTATGCCCAGAAAAAGCAAAAAAGCCGCCGGATAACCGGCAGCTGGGCTGAAACGTGCTTTTTGCATTCATCCAATTCGGCTGAACGCAGAACAAAAAAATAACCCACTGCTAGGCGGGTTCATGCAAAGCTATCTAACATTAAGGGGGGTCGTTGGAATTAGTATAAGCGGACAACCTTAATTCAAACTGAAACGGATATGATGCTTAGATTAAGTTTGCGCCAAACGATCCAACAGGCCGTTGATTCGTCTCGGCGACCTATGCAACGCCGTGACAGCAATGCCTCTCGTCGCTGACTACTCGTTCTCTTCCTCGGCTCTGTACTCCAACAAATCTCCGGGTTGGCAATCCAGCGCCTTGCAGATCGCCTCAAGCGTCGACAAGCGGACCGCTTTGGCTTTGCCGTTCTTCAGAATCGACAGGTTCGCCATCGTAATGCCTACCCGTTCCGCAAGTTCGGTCACGCTCATTTTTCGTTTGGCCAACATCACATCAATATTAATAATCATCGCCATAATCATCACCTCAGACCGTAAGATCGTTCTCGGATTTAATATCGATCGCCTCTTGCAGAAGCCGCTGCAGCACGGCTGCGAAGACAGCAATGACCAGCGAGGCGAATATCAGACCCATGCCGAGGAGAATGAGGCCCGGGGCATCATCCCGCTCCGCAATGAGGTAGAAGAGCGGCAGCCCGATCACGTACACCCCGCTGATGATCAGCGCGCATTGCTTAATCGTCTTCAGGACGCGAACCGACAGTTCCGAGAACGCCTTGTTCTGGTCAATGTAGCCGAGCAGCATGAATGTCTGGTACAAGGCGATGTAGAAAGGGATCGCCGAGGCATAGAGGTCGATGTACACGAGATACTTGAGATACGTATGGTCCGGATACAACTCCGCTGCGTAGCTCGCCAAATTCGGCACCAAGAAGATGCACAGCGCCAGCACCGGAAGTCCCATGAGAATAACAGCCAGCTTCAAAAAGAGCGTTGATCCTCGTTTCATAGAAAGCCCCTCGCTTGTGGTTAAATTTGATTCTAATTTACCTGATAATTTATTGTTTTGCAATAAAAACTTAATCTAAACTGATACATTATTGTTGTTACCATTCCATCCTCATCCTATCCGAAGCCGTCTTCCGCAACGCGAAGCAGACGAAAAAAGCAGCTGCCGCAGCAGCTGCTCCCCTGTACGCCTCTATCTTAACATCGCGCCGATCCGTCTGGCCGCCTCGAAGATCGCCGGCACGTGCTGGACCATCGCTTCCAGCGTCAGCCGGTTGGACGGGCCGGATACGGACAACGCGGCTACCAGGCTGCCCGAACGGTTGTAGACCGGAGCGGCAACGGCCGCCGCCCCAATCTCGCGCTCCTCGAAGCTTGTCGCATAGCCCGTCGCTTGAATCTCCTCCAACACCTTGCGGAACTGTCCCCGGTCGATCGACGCCGGCCAGGTCGGATCGTTCAGCAGCTCCTCCTGCTTGCCGACGCGCTCGAACGCGATCAACACTTTGCTCGAGGCGCCTACGTAGAGCGGCAGCCGGTCGCCGACTGGCGCGACCCGGCGTACGGCCTGATTGCTCTGTACCGCCTGAATCCGAATCCGCTCGCTGCCGTCGCGGATATAGAGGCTGACCGTCTCGCCGATCAGATCGCGAAGACGTTCCATCTCCGAGAGGCCGATAATCGCCGGATCGTCCGAATGCGACATATTCGCCGCCAGCTCCCATACGCGAAGTCCTAGCCTGTACCGTTCCGAGATCCGATCACGCGTCACGAACCCTTTATCTTCAAGCGTGGCGAGCATCCGATGCACGGTGCTTTTATGCAAACCCGTCTGCTCGGCTAACTCGCCCATCGCCCATTCACTGCGAATCGTGAAACAAAGCAGCAGATCCAGTGCTCGTTCGACCGCGCGGACATTCGATTTGCCTTCTTCACTCATGATGCTGCACCACCTTTTTTGGTTTCATACTATGAAACTTAGTTACACCTAGTATATCAAATGAGAAGGATTATCGTAAAGCATAACGGAGATGTGTCCGAATATTGCAACTGCATTACAATGCATTAACATTACGTCGACATTCATTGACAGGCCATTCGGCAGCTCTTACGATGGGAATATAGAACTAGTTTAAGCGGTTTCAAGTTTGGGTAAAGGGGGAGTCCACCATGAGTTCGATTGCACCACTGCTACCTGCCGGCGGGAGTATGACTCCCGAGTTTCTTCCTGCCCCCTCGCCGCGGCCTGCCGAGCAGCAACATGCCCGTTCACGCCGCAGACATGCTGCGATAGCGATCTGTTCCGCGCTTGTCGCCATGCTCATGTTCGCCGTCCTTATCTTCTATGGCTATGTATCGTGGGTAATCGCCCATCCTTACGTAGCGCCGCTCACATCGAACCCGATGGAGGCCAAAGGACTCGCTTACCAGGATGTGTCCTTCCCGAGCGCCAGCGGCCGTACGACCGTGCATGGCTGGTACATACCGGCTGTAGCCGATTCAAGCGCTGACGATGGCGTAAAGCTAGCGGGCGGCAGCGGATCTTCGTCCCCGGTTCTTCTGACCTCGCAGACGGAGGCGGATGCGATCAGCCGTACCGTGATTTTCAGCCACGGCTATGGTGCGAATCGCGAGGAAACCTGGGTGCCGATGTACGAATTGGCCAATCTGCTCCACCGTCTCGATTATAACGTCCTCCTGTTTGATTACGGCTATGCCTCTTCGGTGGACCGCTCACCGGCGACAGGCGGGATCGAAGAATCCCAGCAGTTGCTGGCCGCGATCGACTACGCAAGAGCGCAAGGCACCGATGAGCTGATCGTCTGGGGTTTCTCCATGGGTGGAGGCACGGCGCTGCAAGCCGCCCTGCAAACGAACCAGATCGATGCGATGATTCTCGACAGCTTATTCGTTCCGACATCGGAAGCCCTGTACAACAATGTTCGACAGTTTCTCGATCTGCCGCGTTTCCCGACACTGCCGCTTATGCAATGGATGCTCCCGCTATTTACGGGCGTAAACTTTAATCATATTCCCGCTGAACAAATGCTCGACACGGCCTATTCCATTCCGATCTTCATCATGCACGGTACCGACGATGTCAAAGCGCCTGTCGCAACGGCCGAGCTCATCGCGGCGACGCAGAACAATGCCCTCTCCCGTTCTTGGATCGTAGAAGGCGGCAAGCATGAGCTGCTCTTCCAGACGCGTCCCAAAGAATATATTAGCCGGGCGGCTTTGTTCCTAAGCCAAGTCGACGCCGCTTACGAGAACGAAATTTCACTCGCCCAAGCGATGCCTTAACGAAAAGGCAGCGCGCGTCAGACGCGAAGCTTGGTCCGTTCATGTCATATCTGCCTCTCTTGCCGAATACGTTAGCTTACAGGAAGCATTCGGTGCGAACAAGATGAAACGGCTGACGCCTGCTTTGATGGCGAAGGCGCGTTTCATTAGGCAATCCCACAACAACCGTCCGACTCCCGGGCGGTTGTTGTCGTGTTGTCCGTTCCCGGATGCCAAGCCAGCCTTATCTGGTACATATCCTGCAAGGAGGCCGATGCCGTGCTGTTCGTCTACGGATCTTATATGCCCTTACGTTTGCTCGAAGAGATTCGATTCTGGAAGACCCAGGAGAAGGAGCATACCGTTGTCATCCAAGAGATTGCCCCTAACCTGGAAGCGCCCTACGTTGCGCTGCTCAGAGCGTGGGAGCCCATCTTCGCGCGCACGGAGCTGATCGCGGAGAAGCTGCTGGGCGCCCTCATCCCGTGCGCCGACGTGCTGCCGCCTTGGGCGAAAGCGCAGACGGACGCCCTGCTGCATATTGCGGCCAAGCAGTCCCGCGTGTTCGTCGAGCAGCTGACCAAGCTGACGACCGACAGCCGCGCAATTGCGGGCAGCCCGGTTGCCGTAACCATCGTCAACCATATTATCCGGGAATCCGACTACTTCCTGTGCGTCCTCGAGACGCTCCTCTCCTCACGCCCGGAACAAGGCGAGGATACCGAAGAGCCGTTAGCCAAGCAGCTCGAGACCTCGCAAACAGAGTCTGACGCCCGCGAGCCGCAGGTCGAGCAAGCTGCGCCCGAGCCTGCCCCGCTCGAGACCCCGGTGTCCAATTTCGAGCTGCAGCCTCAGCTGTTGGAAGAAGCCGACCGCGCTCCGGCTGCTTCCGTGCCGATCGGCGGCCATACCCTGCCCCCGCTGCCTTATGCCTATAATGCCCTCGAGCCTTATATCGATGAGACGACGATGCGGATTCATCACGACAAGCATCACCAGAGCTATGTCGATGGGCTGAACAAGGCCGAGAAGGAGCTCGAGAAGGCACGCAAGTCCGGCGACTTCGCGCTCGTCAAGCATTGGGAACGGGAGCTGGCCTTCAACGGCGCCGGCCATTACCTGCATACGCTGTTCTGGAACACGATGGGCCCAAGCCGCGGCGGCCCGGCAACCGGCGAGCTCGCCAACCAAATCCGCCGAGACTTCGGCAGCTATGATGCCTTCAAGAGGCAGTTCAGCGAAGCTGCCGAGAAAGTCGAAGGCGGGGGCTGGGCAATCCTGGTCTGGAGTCCGCGCAGCCGCAGGCTCGAGATACTGACGGCAGAGAAGCACCAGAATCTGTCCCAATGGGATGTGATACCGATCCTCCCGCTCGACGTCTGGGAGCACGCCTACTACTTGAAGCACCAGAACAAGCGGGGCGATTATATCAAGAACTGGTGGAATGTCGTCAACTGGCCTTATGCGGACGAACGCTTCCAGAAGGCGAGCAAGCTCGTCTGGGAACCCTATTGACCGATACGACCGGCACGATGAACGCTTCCTTAGAGCCAGCCGACCAACGTTGGCTGGCTCTTCTATTCCGTGCCGACCGCAGCTTGCCGGCTGCCTTCTCATGGAACCTCCCCTGTTCCTGTCCTTCACGTTGCCGGTTCTATAGCAATGCAATTTCGGCGGCGTTCTGATTATCGTAAATTTACTCATCCACCTAAATGAGAACCATTATCATTATCTCTATTGACTATGATAATGATTCTCATTCAGCACGTCAATAATAACCCATGCATAGCGCGGCATTTTTTCTTTTTCATCCAATCGTTATACGAATATGAGGAACGATGCCCCAGTTATCGCACTAAAAACACAAAAAAGCGGTTCTCCTCCATTCCGGAAGAAAACCGCCCGATTCGATTATTGTTTGAGCAACGCCAGAAATTCCGAGCGAAGCGCCGCACTGGTACGGAACTCGCCGCGGACGGCCGAAGTAACCGTCTTGCTGCCCGGCTTCTTGACGCCTCTCGCGCACATGCACAGATGCTCGCCCTCCACGACGACCATTACCCCGTGCGGGGACAATGTCTCGGTTAGGATATCGGCAATCTGCGACGTAATGCGCTCTTGCACCTGAAGCCGTCTGGTGACCGCTTCAACAAGCCGCGCCAGCTTGGATAAGCCGGCGATCTTGCCGCTTGGAATATAGCCGATATGCGCCTTCCCGAAGAACGGCGCCATATGATGCTCGCATTGGCTGTAGTAGACGATATCCCGGACAATGACTAGCTCCTCATGCTGCTCGTCAAAGGTAACGCCCAGCACTTCCTTAGGATCGACCTCATAGCCTGCGAAAATTTCTTCATACATTCTCGTTACGCGAGCCGGCGTCTCGAGCAATCCTTCGCGCTCGACATCCTCGCCGATCAGCTTCAAGATTTCTTTCACATGATGCTCGATCTGCTCGCGGTTGCGGACGACGCCGGAATTCACGTAATCCTTCTTCCCTGCCATTGCTGTGCACTCCTTTCGAAGCGTTCGTTCCGAAGGAGCCTCTTACTTGCGGCCGCCCGGACGAAACTTCTGCTGTCCCTGCTTGCTCATCATCTGTCCTTGCTTGCCCATCATTTGCTGCGCCTTCTGCAGCTGCTGCTTGTTCATATTGTAGCCCATCTGCTTGGCCATCTTCTGGAGCATGTCCGGATCGCTCTGCATCTTCTCCATCTGCTTACGCAGATAGAAGACGCCTGCGAAGAAGCCCCCTACCGCCCCAACGATGAGCGTAATGATCGAAATAATGACTGTCCACATCCGCGTTCACCATACCTTATCATTAGTTTCATTGGTCCCAACTTTGCACCTTATCATAGCATGTCCCTAAGCGTTCGGGCAACCGATCCGGCGGCCGCAGGCAGCGTTCACGGACGCCTGCCCTCCAGCTGCAGCAGATAGGTCTTAATCGGCAATCCCCCGCCATAGCCGACCAGGGCGCCTGATGCGCCGATGATGCGGTGGCACGGGACGATGACCGGGATCGGATTGCGGTTATTCGCGCCGCCGACGGCCCGAACCGCCTTGGGCTGCCCGATCGCCTCCGCGATGTCCTTATAGGAACATACTTGCCCGAAAGGCACCTCCGTAAGCGCCTTCCACACTTTCTTCTGAAAGTCCGTTCCCCATAGATCCAGGGGCAGCTCGAATGCCTGCCGTTCTCCGGCAAAAAATTCGCCGAGCTGCCTTCTCGCCTCCGCGATATGCAGCTGCGTCGGAGCATTGCTCCACTCCGCCGGTCCCCGATAGCGCTTCGCCCACGCCGTCAATGGCGCGCTCTGATCGGCGAAGCGGCCGAAGTCGACATGGCACAAGCCGTCATCGGTCGCTGCCAGCACGAGCGGTCCAATCGGCGAATCCATCTCATCCCAGTAGATTGTGGTGCTCATGCCTTAAGCCTCCTTCTCGATCAGCCGCGCAAGCGCCTTGCCGATAGCTTCTTGGACCTGCTCGTCCTGTTCGCGCTCCCTCGCTTCCCGCAGCGCGGTAACGGCCGCGTCGCCTCCGATCTTGCCGAGCGACCAGGCTGCCGTGGCGCGCAGCTCGAACCGCGGATCGGTACGCAGGACGTCGGCCACCGCAGGCACGGAATCCCGGTCCTTGAAGTTGCCGAGCGCAATAACCGCATTGCGCTGAATCGGCTTGCGTCCACGCCAGGCCGAAGAGCTCTTGCCGTACACGTCCTTGAACTCCCGGTTGCCCATCTTGAGCAGCGGCAGCAAGAGCGGCTTCGCCAGCTCCGGATCAGGCTGCAGTTCGGGCTGGTGCGTCCAGTTCTTGCCCTTGTTCTCCGGGCATACGACCTGGCACGTATCGCAGCCGTACAACCGGTTGCCGATCTTGGTCATGAACTCCTCGGATACGATACCTTTGGTCTGCGTCACGAACGAGATGCACCGCTGCGCATCGAGCTGACCGGGACCAACAAGCGCACCCGTCGGGCAGGCGTCGATACAGGCGTTGCATTCGCCGCAGCTTTCCGTAACCGGCCGGTCCGGCGGAAGCGGCAGATTCGTAATCATCTCGCCCAGATAAACCCATGATCCCCATTCCGGCGTAATAATGGAGCAGTTCTTGGCGCTCCAGCCGATGCCTGCACGCTCCGCCACCGCCCGGTCGACGAGAGCTCCCGTATCGACCATGCTCTCCGCGCGGAAGCCCGGCACGCGCGCGGCCAGCCAAGCCTCCAGCTTGGCCAACCGGTCGCGCAGCACGACATGATAATCCAGCCCCCATGCCGAGCGCGCCAGTATCCCCCGGCGTTCGCCGGGCTCGGATTTCGGCGGATTCGCCATTTTGGACGGATAGGCAATCGCAATCGCGATGATCGACTGCGGATCATCGAACAGCAGCGCCGGCTCGGTTCGTTTGTCGAGATCCTTCTCTTCGAAGCCCGATTCGCGCCCCAGCTCGCGATGCCGGATGAGCCTCGCTTTCAATTCCTTGAACGGGTCAGCGGCAGCTACGCCGATCTTGTCGATGCCAAGTTCCGCCGCAGCCGCCTTCATCTCTTCCTTCAGCTTATCCCATGATGTTATCGTTACCATCTATTGATCCTCCGGGCTTCACAGCAGCTACAGCCGCTTAATCGCAGCGCGCGCCAGCTCATCGCAGCGGTTATTCCACTGATTATCGCTATGTCCCTTAACCTTCACATAGGTAACCGCGTGCTTCTGCATCAGCGCCCACAACGTCTGCCATAGATCTTGATTCTCGACCGGTTGGCCTTTGCTGTTCTTCCAGCCGTTGCGCAGCCAGCCGCGGATCCAGTTATTCTGGAAGCAGTTCACGACATAGGCCGAGTCGCTGTAGACGACGGCCTTGCATGGCTCCTTGAGCAGCTGCAGCGCTTCGATAACGGCCTTAATCTCCATCCGGTTATTCGTCGACGGATTCTCTCCGCCGGAAATTTCCTTCTTGTGCTCCCCATAAAAAAGCACAGCGCCCCAGCCCCCCGGACCGGGGTTGCCGGAGCACGCGCCATCGGTATAGATCATAACTTCCTTCACTGCATGTCACTCCGCTCTTCCTTACAATGCGTCCAGTTTGGTAATCGGCCACAGTATAAAGTCGGCCCGGCCCTGGATCAGATCGCGGTCGACCGTCCCGAATGCGCGGCTGTCCAGACTTGCGCGGGCATGACGGTTATCGCCCATGACAAAATACTTGCCCGCTTCGATCGTGTAAGGGCCGTAATCCAGATCCTCGATCACCGTATCCGTGTAAGCTTCAATAATATGCTCACCATTACGATACAGCTCGCCGCTCTTGACCTCAATGGTATCTCCTGGCATCCCGACGATCCGTTTGACCAGGAACTCCTTCTTCGGGTCGCGGCCGGTCGGATCCTTCAGAATAATGACGTCGCCCAGCTTCGGATCGCCAATAAAATAGGATATCTTGTTCACGAACAGCCACTCGTCTTCATACAATGTCGGCTCCATCGATTGCCCTTCCACCGTCGACAGGTTAAACACGAAGAAGTGGAGCAACACCACCACGATGAGCGCGATGACGAGCGTGCGCCCCCAATCCCATAGCTCCGCTGCCCAGCGAGGCAGCTCGCGGGACTCCTTCTTCTGCCGCGGTTCCTTCGGCTGCCGCCCGCTCTTAGAGCGTCGGCTGCGCTGCAGCCCGCCGGCTTCTGGTTGCTGCGAATCCGGATAGTTGGTCATTTGTGCCGGTTCCCCCCGCCTGTCTGTTTCTGCCAAGCCTCATAGTAATGGGCGACACCTTCGTCGTGGAATGGCGGCACCTTGCGTTCGACTCGGGCCGTAAGGGCCTTCAAGCCGTCCTGCACCTTCCGCTCCACCTCTGCCGAGTAATGGTAGATCGCCTTATGCTGCTCATACTCTTCCAGATCCACCAGCTGTACGCGGCCATCCGTCGTCAGAATGACATCGAGATCATAGTCGATGTAGGTCAGCACGTTCTCCCCGAAGAACGGCGGCGAAGCGACATTGCAATAGTACCGTATGCCATGCTCTTCCATTAACGCGACCACGTTGAACCATTGTCCCGGAATAAAAAAAGAAACCGCTGGTACACGGCTAATCCATTGTTTGCCGTCGGCTTCCTGAATCGGGGTCTGCTCATTAATGAAAATGCGCATCGATTCCGACGCATGCTCAGGCAGCAGCAGCGAATCCGGAACGAGCCAGTTCTCCAGCCACATCCGGTGGAGGTGGCCGTCATGCTTGAAGCTCTTGATGATGCAATGCTGAAATTGTTCCATAAGCTAACTCCCAAAGAAGTTCTTACCTATAAGAAAAGCATATCTGCACGCCAAAATCAATGGCATTGACAGATATGCTTGTTAAATTGCAGCCCTAGCCGCTTCCCCTCTTCCTAGCCAGCAACGATGCTGAGCTTCTGGAAAGAACGGAAGAAGTCCGTTGCTGCGTATCCGAGCGATTCGTACAACGAGAGAATAGGCTCGTTGTGCTCGTCCGCCGTGATCATGATCTTTGCTACGTTACGCTGCTCGAACCGGCCGCGCAGCGACTGGATCAGCTTCTTGCCGATGCCTTGGCGCTGGTAGTCCGGATGGACGGCTACGCGATAGTAATAGCCTTTGTTGTTGTCGATCGTGCCGATAATCATACCGATGATTTCGTTGTCTATGGAGGCTACCAATACCAGTTCGCTGTCCCAGGACAGTTGGCGGGCAAAAGCTTCCATCGTTTGCTCATAGCAATCTTCCGATAAGACTGTTTCTAAAAGATGCGTCACAGGCCGATAATCCGACAGTTGGAAGGAACGAACGTGCATCATTCAACCTCTCAATCGATAACAAAGTTTTGGATAGTATTAATAATACGACAAAATGGCATCAATTCCTTCTAATTTCTTTATCATTTCTTAAAAAAAGTGCAAAATTCGCTGAATATTGGTGAAAACGCTTCATATAAAGCGCTTACAACGGTGTATTGTGGCTTATCGTCACGTTTTCGTCGTTTTTCTCGCGATTTCACGATGTCGAACGAAATTTCGTCCCAAAGACGGCCATTGGTCTCATCCTCACCATTTCCAAGAAGACCATTGTGGAACACTGCCAAAATAGAATGACGCAATGCGTTATGTATAAGGTCAAAAGCATGTCATATACGAACATCCATAAACCGTATACGTTATGATACACATATAGATTTGATCACCAACACTCCCTCCGCTGTGCGACATGAACGGGCAAGCGGGTCCAAACCCTCCCTTACACTTATGTCATGTATTCATGAACTATTCGTTTATTTTGTGAACGAGCAAGGGTACCGAACTTTTCGCTGCACAGAAAAGGAAGCCCTGCAGCAATTGCAGAGCTTCACTTCCAATACTCATCGCCTTTTTACTATAGGAATAAATAAGGCTTACTTAACGTCGCTACGGATTAACCGAGCGCTCAATGGTACCGTTACGGCGATGGATGACCGTCCTCGCCTCTTGCTCTTCGGCAATCGGCCTAGCCTGTTTAATCGCTTCCGCTTTGCTGTCCGAGACGTCGATCGGTTCATCGTCACCGGCCCATTTGACCGCCCAATCGCCTTCAGCAGGCACGACGTGAAGCGTCGCCCGCTTCGCTTCATGCCTACTGCGTGGCGGTTCGCGCTCCAAGCCCAGCTCCGGATGGTTCTCATCCCATTCCTTGGCTTGGGCCGTCGCAATGGCAATAGCCCGGCCTTCATCATAGCCGTCCCGCAGAAGAGCATTGGCGATCTCGACTGCCTTGTCCCGCACGCGGGTATCGAAGTTTTTCAGAGAAGGCGGGTAATCCCCTTTGCGCCAAGGCATAACCGTCCCCTCCTCTCTTGTCGCGATACGATTAGTAAGCGCGGTTGGACGGGATGCTTGTCGTATCGCGCGTATCATAGAGATCCGCGTTCGCCGAATTGTATTGTCGGAATGTGGTGTAAGCGTCATGGTCCCGTTTGGCGTCCGCATCGACCAGCACCAGAATGCGGCCATCACGGATGTCGTCCTCGTATCGTTTGGCCTCATCCTCTGGAATGCCCAGGCCGATCAGGCCGCCTACCAGCCCGCCTGCGCCGGCACCGACGGCCAGACCGGTCAACGTGGCTGCGATCGGACCCGCGGCCAGAATCGGGCCAATACCGGGAATCGCAAGCGCGCCGAGACCTGCCAAGAGGCCCGTTACGCCGCCAAGAACGCCGCCTGTCGCCGCGCCCGTAGCCAGCCCTTCCGGCGCCTTGGTACCGGTATCGTCGGTAACCTCCTTCACATCGTCGCGATCCTTAGCCACGACCGAGATCTCCTCCGTCGTATAACCTTTGCGCTTCAGATCCTCGATTGCGTCGATTGCGCCTTGGTAGTTGTCGAATACTCCAACGATTTTGCGATTGTTCTCCATGATAATTCCCTCCTTGGCCTCTCCCGGCGATGCGGGACAAGCATGTTTGTTCGTCATCCTTTACCACCTAATCCGCCGCTTGAATCGACGAATTTCGTAAGCGTATAAGCCGCAAGACGCTTGTTGATTCACGCTTGTTCCGGTACGGTTAAATAGATGTGCTTGTCCATATCCGCATAAAATGACAGGTGCTGGATACGCTACATGAGGATTCTTTGCGGCGGCCGACTTTCGCAACATAAACGTTGATTTATTATGGTAAATCAGTGATAATGGGAAATGAATCCATACATACAATTTAGGAGGTTGTCCACAATGGCACATCAATTGCCTGCACTGCCTTACGCTAACAATGCGCTTGAGCCGCATATCGACGCTCTGACAATGGAGATCCACCACGATCGTCACCATAACGCATACGTGACGAACCTGAACGCTGCGCTGGAGTCCGCTCCAGAACTGCAAGAGAAGTCCGTAGAAGATCTGATCGCTGACCTGAACAGCGTTCCTGAAGCGATCCGCACAGCTGTTCGCAACAACGGCGGCGGCCACGCGAACCACACCCTGTTCTGGGAAACAATCGGCCCGAACGCAGGCGGCGCACCAACTGGCGCTCTTGCAGCGGCAATCGACAGCGAGCTAGGCGGCTTCGACCAGTTCAAAGCTGACTTCGCTAAAGCAGCGGCAACTCGTTTCGGCAGCGGCTGGGCGTTCCTGGCGGCTACTAAAGAAGGCAAGCTGAAAGTATACAGCCTGCCTAACCAAGACAGCCCGATCATGGAAGGCGAAACTCCGCTTCTTGGTCTGGACGTTTGGGAGCACGCTTACTACCTGAACTATCAGAACAAACGCCCTGACTACATCGCAGCGTTCTGGAACGTTGTGAACTGGGCTGAAGTTAGCAAACGTTACGAAGCGGCCGTGAAGTAATTCGCGCTTGCCTATGACGAGAAACACCCCCGTAGAGCCTTGGCTTTACGGGGGTGTTTCGTGTATTCGTTTTTCGGTTATAAATGAGATTGAATAGCCGTGCGAATCTGTTCCAACGAGCGATTCATGGTCATATTCTCGATCACGTGCTCGCACTGCTTACGGTAGACGACCTCTTCCGTATACAGACCGAGATAGCGGTCGATCACATCCACCGGCATCCCTTTCGTCTCCAGCCGCTCCTTGACGGTCCGTTTGTCCACATAAAGGAAGAGCCGAACGACTTGCTCGCCGTACAAGCGTTTCAGAATGGACGCGCCTTCGCTGTTAAGGATGACGTAAGCGTGCCGTCCCTCTTGTATCGGCTTGAACAGCTCCTGGGTGCGCAATCCGTACCGCTCTCTGCCGATTACGGCCGTCTCCACAAACTCGCCGCATCTTTCCATCGCCTCGAAGCGTTCCCGGGTAATATAGTGGTAGTCTCGATCCGGCGGTTCGGTATCACGCGGCGGACGTGTCGTATACGACAGCACATGCTCGATGCCAAGCTCTTCTCCGATCCGATGCGCAATCGTCTTGCGGCCTGATCCGCTCGTACCTGTAAAGACGAATATAAATGGTCCAGCCATAGGAATCGCCCCCTTCGCCATATGCCATTCGAACAACTGCAGCATTTTACGGGTGTCACTCGAGGTCTTATTACGTATGGACAAATGCCGTACACCTATTATATTCAACACGGCCTCTCGTTTTTCCTGTACGGCGCGGCTTACGGCAATGTTCCGGTAATTTTTTCTGCAGGCATTCGCAAGTCACTCAATCCTTTGCCCCGCAAGGCTTCCACCGCTATTACCCGCCTTCTTAGTAACCTCCATGCCAGTATTTCCCGAACGTTAACAACCTTATCCATCTGCCTCCAGCGTGAAGTTCATGCAAATTGAACACCGGATAGGCTCCTGCCGCATACAATACCGTGAGAAGTTACCCCATCTACGTGTGAACAAAAGGAGATCGACTTATGTGGTATGATCCATACGCTTCCGGCTATGCTCCTCAAGGTAATGTCAGCGTGCCTTCGGTACGCGCAGGCAGCGATTGCGGCTGCGGCGAACCGCGCGGCATGATGCCGCCTCCACCTCCGCCGCTCCATGGAGGAGGTCTATTCCCGCCGCCAGGGCCGCACCCAGGTCCAGGGCCATTCCCGCCACCGCCAGGGCCGCACCCAGGTCCAGGGCCATTCCCACCACCGCCAGGGCCGCATCCTGGGCCAGGGCCATTCCCGCCGCCTCCAGGGCCGCATCCTGGGCCAGGGCCATTCCCGCCGCCTCCAGGGCCGCATCCTGGGCCAGGGCCGTTCCCGCCGCCTCCATTCCCAGGACCTGGGCCATTCCCGCCACCGCCATTCCCGGGACCTGGGCCATTCCCGCCACCACCATTCCCGGGGCCTGGGCCATTCCCGCCACCGTTCCCAGGACCAGGGCCGTTCCCGTTCCCGCTGCCGATTCCAATCCCGTCTCCGCTGCCACGCTTTGTAACCGTCGTCCTTAATGGCGGCATTGCCTTCCCTTGGGTGACGAATTCGTACCAAATTCGCTTCTACCCTGGAATTACGATCTATCAGGCGCTCGCTTCCACGGGCAATGTACGCTTCGGACCTAGCGGCCAAGTCATTGCCGTAGACGGCGTTGCGATCGGCGGCGGCGTCAACTACGCCCTGCTGCTGAACGGACGGCGCATCCCGCATTCGCTCATTAACTTCCCGCTTCAGCCGAACGATGTCGTCGCGCTCGAACTCTTCCTCTCCGGCGTAGGCCCGCGCGAAGATGAAGCGACTGCCCCAGCATTCCATAATACGCAGCCTGGATTCCCTGCAGCGCCTTCGTTCGGGTATGGCGAGTACCGTCAGGATGAGGATCTGCCGACAGGCAACGAATAACGGCAAACAAATCATTCGCTTGCCGCGCGCCGGCCAGCGAACAACAACAAGCCCCTCCGCTTTGATGAGCCGGAGGGGCTTGTTGTGTTGGAATAGTGGACCGCTTGCTTCCATTTTCCTCTATTCGGATTTATTTTTGCCCGTAGTACGCATTCTTCCCGTGCTTGCGCAGATAATGGCGGTCCAATAGATGCTGATCCATCGGCTGCACGTTCGGGTTGAGCGCGAAAGTATGAACGCCCATCTTCGCGACTTCTTCGACGACGACCGCGTTGTGCACCGCATTATGCGCGTCCTTGCCCCATACGAACGGCGCGTGGCTGTTCACCAACACCGCAGGTACCATCGTCGGATCGATCTCGCCCTTCACGAACGTCTCGATAATGACATTGCCCGTCTCCAGCTCGTAAGCGCCCTTGATCTCTTCTTCCGTCATGGCGCGCGTACAAGGAATCTCGCCGTAGAAATAGTCGCCGTGCGTCGTGCCCAGCGCAGGAATGCTGCGGCCGGCTTGCGCCCAGCTCGTCGCCCAAGGCGAGTGCGTATGCACGATGCCGCCGATGCCTTCGAAAGCCCGGTACAACGCCACATGCGTCGGCGTATCCGACGACGGGCGAAGATTGCCCTCGACGACGTTGCCTTCCAGATCTACGACAACCATTTGTTCCGGGCGAAGCTCTTCATAAGGCACGCCGCTCGGCTTAATGACAACCAGGCCGCTCTCACGGTCAATGCCGCTAACATTCCCCCATGTGAAGGTCACAAGACCATACTTGGGAAGATCCATATTCGCTTCCCATACCGCTTGCTTCAACGATTCCAGCATGCAGATTCTCCTCCTTATCCCGCCACTTGCACGGACCTATTCGCTTAGTAAAAAGATGACTTTATTATAACTTGTACGTACAAGTGTGTCATCTGTTATTTTCCTGTCGATGGCATCCGATTCGGCCAGCAGCCGCCTCGCGAATTATGGTAAACTTGTGGCGAATGCCCCCGATGGCTTGTCCTTCTATATTCGCCCGAGCGGCCATTTCCCGCAGATCGAGGACGTTGTACTGTCGGTCCATGCTGGCAGCGAGCGGGCGATCCGGCTATATGAGCAATTCGGCTTCCGCTACAGCGGATAGCAGCATGAAGGCCGATGCGGACGAGAGCTTGTCATGAGGTATACATTCTAAGGAGGATACAAGTCAATGAACAATGTGACCGCAATGTCGATTAACAAACCGGCCCATGATATATTCGAGGCGTTCGTGGATCCGGTCCAAATCGGAGGCTTCTGGTTCTCCTCCAGCTCGCAGCGATGGGAGCAAGGCGCTATCGTGACGATCCGTTACGAGGAATATGGGGCGGAAGGCCAGATCGAGGTGCAGCAGATCGTACCTGACCGCAAGATCGTCTTCACATGGGGCGATGGACATACCGTCACCATTGATCTTCGGGAATCCGGCGCCGCTACCGTTGTCGAGGTGACGGAAGAAGGCTTCAAGGAGGACGATCCAGACCTGCTTGCCCAGCTAATTGACAACAAGGAAGGCTGGGTATATGCCTTAACCTGCCTGAAGGGGTATCTGGAATATGGAGCGGTACTGCGGGCGTCCTTGGTGAAGGGGTAGTCTTTGAGCGAGTTAAAAACCTACATACCAGCCATAAAAAACGGCAGACTTGCAAGCGAATCCAATCGCTTACATGTCTGCCGTTGTCTTATTCTTGCGGCCAACCGATCCTGCCGGCTATTCTCCCGTAGGCGCTTGCCCGGTCGAGTCCCTGACCACGATCGTCGGCTCATAGACGCGGTCCGCATGGCCCGCTCGCCGGTCGCGCCGCTCCAGCAGCTGCATCAGTGCCGCTACCGCATCCTCGCCCATTCTCGTCTTCGGGTGCTCGATCGTGGTCAGCTTCACCTCGGTCGCCGTCGCCAAGGTCGAGTCATCGAATCCGACGATGGACAGGTCGCCCGGCACGGACAGCCCGCTGCGGCGCACGACGTCGAGCAGCCGTACGGCCATCTCGTCGTTGTAGCAGACCAGCGCCGTCGGTCTAGCCGAAGAGTCCATCGCCAGCAGCTTCTCAAGCGCGTCCAGCGGCTTACTCCCCTTCTCTTCCGTCGAATAGCGGACCAACTGACCAGGCTCAAGCTGCAGCTGGCGCTCGCGCAGCGCCCGCATGAATCCGCGCATCCGATAGACGCCTTGGAAGTCGTCCGTCTTGAAGAAGCCGGCGATCCGCCGATGCCCCAGATCGATCAGGTGCTCGGCCGCCCGATACCCGCCCAGCTCATCATCGACCTTCAGGCAAGGCGCATCGACATCGCTGTAGCGCTCATTGAGCATGACATAAGGAATGCCGCGCGCTTCGAGGGCGAGAAAATAATCGAAGTTCGGATTGCCCTCCGCGCTCTTCGTCGGCTCGATAATAAGCCCGTCCAGCTGCTGAAGCAGCATCGACTCGAGGCTTTCCCGTTCCTTCTCCTTCTCGTTGTCCGTGCTCGCCAGCAAGAGGCCCGCGCCCTGCAGCCGCAGCGCCGATTCGACCCCGCGGACGATGGTAGGGAAGATATAATCCGAGATATGGGTCGTAATCAGGCCGACCTTAAGCCCCTGCGCCGCCGGCTTGTTGACAGGCTGGGCCGTATCGGCGACGAATGTGCCCTTGCCCTGCGCGCGGTATAGCCAACCCTCGCTCTCCAGATCGCCCAGCGCCTGACGGACCGTCTGGCGGCTCATCGCGAAACGGGCCGCGATTTCGTTCTCCGACGGCAGCTTATCGTGCGCCTTGAACTGCGCGGTCGCAATCCAGGAGACGATCTGCTCCTTCAGCTGTATATATTTGGGTGGAGACTGTTCTTTCACTTCGGGGCACCTCACTATTCCACGTTGGTCCAACTTGTATGCTGTAAGTATAGCACGGCGCCCACTTGTACGTACATAATAGTTCGGAATCCGATCGCGGCCCTTATCCTAACGCTTCAACCGTTCAATCATATAAGCCCGGACATCATCGGCCAGGTCCGCCCGCGTAAGGGCGAGATCGATCGTCGCCTGAACGAAGCTCAGCTTGTCGCCGACGTCATACCGCGTGCCGGTGAACGGGTAAGCCAGGAGAGGTTCACTCGTACAGAGACGCTGCAGACTGTCCGTCAGCTGAATCTCCCCGCCTTTGCCGGGCGTTGCCTGCTCTAACAGGTCAAATATCGCCGGCGAGAGCACATATCGGCCCACCACCGCCAGATTCGACGGCGCTTCGCCTTCGGCCGGCTTCTCGACGAGACTGCGAATGCGGGACGGATTATTCGGCTCGAGATCGACGATCCCGTATTTATGCGTCTGATCCCAAGGCACTTCCATCACCGCAATGACCGAAGCCTGCGTTTCATCATAGCGGTCGATCATCGACCGGAGGCAAGGCTGCTCCGCCCGCAGAATATCATCGCCGAGCAGCACGGCGAACGGCTCATTCTCGACGAAGCTTCGCGCGCTGAGCACCGCATGCCCGAGTCCCAGCGGCTCCCGCTGACGAATGTAGAAGATGTCGGCCATATGCGAGATTCCCCGGACCAGCTCGAGCATCTCTTGCTTGCCATGGGCTTCAAGCTCCGCTTCCAGTTCATACGACTTGTCAAAATGATCCTCGATCGCCCGTTTATTCCGCCCCGATACGATTAGAATCTGTTCAATGCCGGAAGCAACCGCTTCCTCGACAATATATTGAATCGCAGGCTTATCGATGAGCGGCAGCATTTCCTTCGGCTGCGCCTTCGTGGCCGGCAGGAACCGCGTGCCGAGTCCTCCTGCAGGAATGATGGCTTTGCGTACACGTTGTGACATTAGGCATCCCCCTCTTGATCGTCAATTTAATCCGATAAACGAGAATAATGGATGAAAGCTTGTCCTTCTCCACTATCATACGCTTTACAAGTATTGGATTCCACCTTCTTTCGTTCCTGCCCATTTGACTTGACCATGCCGCGCATGACACACTTGAACGGTAAAAGCCCCAAGATCAGGTAAAGGAGTGTGCTTTCCATGCTTGTGACCAAGACGCTGCGTACAACCCGCCATGACGAAATGATCGATATTACGCGCGAGGTAGCTTCCGTGGTTCAGAAGGAGAACGTGCAGGAAGGCTTGGCAGTCATCTACTGTCCGCACACGACAGGCGGGATCACGATCCAGGAGAATGCGGATCCGGACGTGAAACATGATGTCCTGATGCGGCTCGATGAGGTATATCCTTGGGAGCATCCCAAATACCGTCATGCCGAAGGGAACACCGCCTCCCATCTGAAGGCGATCACGACCGGCTCGTCCCAGACCGTCATCATTCAAGGCGGCAAGCTGCTGCTCGGCCGCTGGCAAGGGATTTACTTCTGCGAGTTCGACGGACCGCGCAACCGCGAATATCACGTGAAGCTAATGCGCGGTTAATGAAGCGCCCCCGAGGATGGCGCCTTATGACTTGAAGGTTGTCAGCCCCAATCACATTGCCCTGCTCGTATTTGCCGCTGATGTTTATACATCGGTTTAACAAGGTAGATACGAGCAGGGCATTTTTATGTGATTTTTATCATTGACATTTTTACTTATTTATAATAATTTTAATTTAGAAGTTATTCCTGATTGGAGGTCAGCTGCAATGGAAGACATCATCATCGTCGGTTCCGGCCCTTCGGGATTGACCGCTGCGATCTACCTTGCCCGAGCTGGCTATAAGCCGCTCGTCATCGATGGTTCGCCACCTGGCACTCATGCGATAACAGCGGCCCAGCAACTCCCTATCGAAGGGCTTGAATCCGATCCAATAGCCGCTATGCGCCATCAAGCGTCCCGGTATGGGGCACGCTTCATATCCGGCACCGTGGAGCAGGCACGACTGCAGCAGCAACCGTTCATTCTGACGCTGTCAAGCGGCGAGATTATTTCTGCCCGATCCCTTATCATATCTACCGGCGCTTCTGCAAAATATATGGGTATCCCTGGCGAACGGGAGAACGCGGGGCATAGCGTCAGTCATGCCAGCACCCGCGACGGTTTCTTCGTTCAAGGCCGTAAGCTGATCGAGATCGACGGCAACGAATCGGCTACCGAAGAAGCTATTTTCTTCACCCCTTTTGCCTCCGAGGCAAGACTCATCCATCGACGGATGGAGCATCGCACGCGACAACTGATGCAGGAACGCGCACGCGCTAATCCGAACATTAAGTGGACGATGGACGTGAGGCCGATCGAGGTCATCCCCGGCGAGATTGGCCTTCATGGGCTGAAGGTCGCCGTCAATACGACGGGCGTAGATCAACTGCTTGACCCTGACGGCATTCTCGTCGCTCATGGCCCTGCCGCAAGCTGCCCCTTGGGCTGGGAACCCGAACGGGATGATCAAGGCCGGATCAAGGTTGTACCCGGCACAAGCGCAACGAGCATCCCTGGCGTGTTCGCCTGCGGGGATGTGCAAGACCGCTTAAGTTCGGAAGGAATCGACGCAGCCGGCAGCGGCTGCATTGCCGCCCTGGATTGCGAGCATTTTTTGGCCGCGCTATCCCCTGCCGCATGATGGATTCAACTGGAGAAGGACAGGTTTAAGTAAGAGTAGACAAACCATATTGATGAGGAGTGTTGTACAATGGCAACTGCAGCAGCAACTAAAACCGTTCAAGATATTCTGAACAAACAGGTCTCGAACTGGAGCGTTCTCTACGTCAAGCTTCATAACTTCCACTGGTATGTCAAAGGCTCGCAATTCTTCACCCTGCATGTGAAATTCCAGGAGTTCTACGAAGAGGCTGCCCTCCACGTCGACGAGCTGGCTGAGCGTCTGCTCGCGATTGGCGGCAAACCGGAAGCGACGATGGCCCGCTATCTGGAGTCTGCCAGCATCAAAGAAGCGAAGGGCAACGAATCGGCCGAGCAAATGGTCGATTCGCTGATCGACGACTTCGGCACCGTGATCGAAGAACTGAAGGAAGGCATGGAGAAAGCGGAGAAAGCCGACGACGAGACGACTGCCGACATGCTGCTCGCCATTCACAGCACGCTCGAGAAGCATGTGTGGATGCTGAAAGCTTTCAACGGCCGTTAAGTTAAGGCACGCGGGCGATTAGGAAGACGGATGAATGAATATAGGGCGTTCCTCTCTGCCTCACATGGCAGAGGGGAACGCCCTTTGTATTCCTTATACCGTTTGCGGCGCTTGTTGGCTCACGATAATCGCTTGCTCCAGGTCGGCCAGAATGTCGCGGATATTCTCCGTACCGACCGACAGGCGGATAAGTCCTGGCGTGACGCCAGCCGCAAGCTGTTCGTCCGGCTTCAGCTGCGCATGCGTCGTGCTCGCCGGATGGATGATCAGCGACTTGGAATCGCCGACATTCGCCAGATGCGAGAATAGCTTCACCGCATGGATCAGCTTCTTGCCGGCTTCGACGCCGCCCTTGATCTCGAAGGCCAGAATAGCGCCCTGTCCATCCGGCAAATATTGCTGCGCCAACGCGTAGGACGGATGGCTCGGAAGACCCGGATAGCTGACGCTGCTGATCGCATCGTGCGCCTCCAAAAAATGGGCAACCTCAATCGCATTCTCGCTGTGGCGCTCGAGCCGCAGATGCAGCGTCTCCAGACCTTGCAGCAGCTGGAAGGCATTGAACGGCGAGAGCGATGCGCCAAGGTCGCGAAGGAGCTGCACCCGCGCTTTGATGATATAGGCAAGCGGGCCAACGGCCTGGGTATAGACGACGCCGTTGTAGCTTGGGTCCGGCTCCGTCAGACCTGGGAATTTGCCGCTGGCTTCCCAATCGAACTTACCTCCGTCGACGATGACTCCGCCAATGGACGTACCGTGCCCGCCGATGAACTTGGTCGCGGAATGGACGACGATATCCGCGCCATGCTTGATCGGCTGCAGCAAGTATGGGCTCGGGAACGTATTGTCGACGATGAGCGGAATGCCGTTCTCATGCGCAATCGCCGCGACCGCCGCAATGTCCAGCACATCGCCCTTCGGATTGCCGATCGTCTCGCCGTACAACGCCTTCGTCTTGTCCGTGATGGCGTTGCGGAAGTTCTCCGGATTGCTTGAATCGACGAAAATAACCTTAATGCCCAGCTTGCGGAGCGAATGCGCGAACAGATTGTACGTGCCGCCGTAGAGCGTGGAAGAAGCGACGATCTCGTCCCCCGCTTCCGCGATGTTCAAGATCGCGAACGTAATCGCGGCTTGGCCGGAAGCGACGCCAAGCGCGCCTACGCCTCCCTCCAGCGCGGCAATCCGCTGTTCGAACACATCGGTCGTCGGGTTCATGATGCGCGTATATATATTGCCGAACTCTTTCAAAGCGAACAGATCGGCAGCATGGTCGGTATCGCGGAAACCATAAGAGGTGGTCTGGTAAATCGGCACCGCTCTCGATTGCGTAGCAGGGTCAATCTGTTGACCGGCATGGACGGCTAGCGTCTCAAGGGCATAATTCTTAGGATCACTCATTGTCATTCCTCTTTTCTTAGGATAGTGGCAAAGCAAAGGAACTTGGCTTCTTACGTCCTTGAGGCATTGGTGAGCAATAATACGTTCCCTTCCGAAGCATTCCGAGCCAGCGTATGAAATCCGCGCCCCGGCCTTGAAGCGAAAAAAAAGAGACGCACGACTGCTTAATAGAAGTAGTCTGCGTCTCTAGGTGTCTAAGTTAATCGCATTGGAATACTTGGTTTTGTTAAGCCTACCACGAGCTCCGGCTCTCGTCAACGAAAATTTGACATTGTATTCCACTGCTTCCCGGGCACAAAGGGACAGGCCGCATGCGTACGGCCCGCGTTCCCGTTAGCGCTGTTTGTTCGCGGCGATCTGCTCCGCCAGCTCGTTCAGATAAGCCCAACGCTCCATCAATTCTTCGAGTTTCGCTTCGAGCTGCTGCTGCTCCTCCACCAGCTGTTGGACCAGCATCGAGTCGCTGCCTGCGGCCTCCATCTTCGCCAGCACGTTCCCCAGCGTCTCCTCGGTCTGCGCGATCACGTCATCGATCGTCTCGAATTCCTTCTGCTCTTTATACGACATTTTCGTCGGACGAACAGACTCCTCCTGCCGCGGAGCCGCCCCCGCCTGAGCTGCCGCGTTGGTGCGCGGCTTGCTTGCTTCCGCCTGCGCTTTGGCCGACGCTGCGCTGGATGCAGCGGCCTGCTCGGCATATTCGCTGTAATTGCCCACATGCGTGGTGATCACGCCGTCTCCTTCGAAGGCGAATATGCGGTCGACCGTGCGGTCCAGGAAGTACCGGTCATGGGACACGACGAACACAACGCCCGGGAAATCGTCCAAATAATCCTCGAGCACCGTCAGCGTCTGAATGTCCAGATCGTTCGTCGGCTCATCGAGCAGCAGCACGTTCGGCGCGTTCATGAGGACGCGCAACAGCTGTACCCTGCGCTTCTCGCCGCCGGAAAGCTTGCTGATCGGCGACCATTGGAGCGTCGACGAGAATAAGAACCGCTCCAGCATCTGGGAAGCGGAAATGGTCGAGCCGTCACCGGTCGTAATCTGCTCGGCGCCCTCGCGAATATATTCGATGACGCGCAGGCTCTCGTCCATCTCCTCCCGCTCCTGCGAGAAGACGCCCAGGCGTACGGTCGGACCGAGATCCACCTGACCGGCATCCGGCGACAGCTGGCCGGAGATCAGCTTCAGCAGCGTCGACTTGCCCAGGCCGTTGCGGCCGACGATCCCGACACGGTCCTCCGGCACCGCGATATAACTGAAATCGCGAATGACGGTTCTTCCTTCGAACGCCTTGCTTACCTCTTCGATCTCCACGATCTTCTTGCCGAGGCGCGCTGAGGCGATCGACATCTCGAGCTTATCGCTTCCCTTCTCCGGCGCAGCCGCCTTCAGCGCCTCGAAGCGCTCGATTCTCGCCTTCTGCTTCGTCGTCCGGGCTTTCGCGCCGCGGCGCATCCAGGCAAGCTCGTTGCGGAACAGATTCTGCCGCTTTGATTCGGAAGCCGCCTCGCGCTCTTCGCGCTCCAGCTTCAGTTCCAGGAATCGGCTGTAATTGGCCGTGTAGAAATGCGCCCGACCGCGATCGAGCTCCAGCGTCCGGTTGCTGACCCGGTCGAGGAAATAGCGATCATGGGTAATCATCAGCAGCGCGCCCTTACGCTTGGCCAGCATCTGCTCGAGCCAAGCGACCGACTCGTTGTCGATATGGTTCGTCGGCTCGTCGAGCAGCAATACATCGGACGGCTGAATGAGCGCGGCCGCCATCGCCACGCGCTTGCGCTGGCCGCCGGACAACGTGCCGAGTTTCGCCTCGAACATCGTAATACCCAGCTTCGTCAGCGCCGTCTTCGCTTCGCTCTCGATCGTCCACGCATCCAGCTCGTCCATGCGCTGATTCGCGCGAACGAGCCTCTCCTGCGTGGCCGTATCGTTCGGGTTCAGCTCCAGCGCCTGCAGCGTCTCCGCATAGGCGCGAACGGCTTTCATCTGCTCGGAATCGCCGCCGAGCACATGCTCCAGCACGGTCGCCTGCGGATCGAACACCGGGTCCTGCGCCAGCAGCTGGATCGAGATCCCGTTCGCGGTCATAATCTGTCCGGAATCCGGCGGCTCGAGGCCTGCCACTACCTTCATGAAGGTGGACTTGCCTGTCCCGTTCACGCCAATAATCCCGATTTTGTCGCCCGCCTCAATCCCGAACGACACGTCTTCGAACAGCATCTTCTCGCCATAGCTTTTCGTTATATGGTCAACCGTTAACACGTGCATTATCGCTACCGCCTATCTGCCTGAGATGAACCGAACTTAGGTTGTTCGTTTCTTTAACTTTATCCGATGTTGGTGCCTCCGGCAACAGGGAGGGGCTCCGCCCCTTGAACCCCTTTGTTTTATCCTCGCCCCTTCCCCCTCCATCGGAGGGGAACCAGAGGGCCCCGTCCCTCTGGACACCCGGAAACGGCGTGACTCGGAACGCGGCCGTCTTCGATGTGTCCTTTCGCGGGCGGCTCGCTTTTGTCCTACGGAATCGGCATGCGATTCAACATGCCGATTCCGCTAGGACAAAGCTCCGGGTTCGAGCTTCGTTCGTTACGTTGTGCCTCGGGGAGGTGACTCGTAGGTTGCTTGCCTGGTGCCAGCCGCGTGCTGACTCTCGCTTGACGTCCACTTCGTGGACACGCTTTACGTTCCAAGGCAAAATCTTAAAACACAATAAAAACAGCGCCGCAAGGATTCGCTCCCGGCGGCGCTGTTGCCTATTTATTCAAACGGCGGTTAGGCCGATTATGCCAATACGGCTTGTTTCTGCGATGCGGCAACTTCTTGCTCGGCGCGAATCGCGATTGCCGCCATCGTGCGGACCGCTTCGAGCGGGTACTTCCCTGCGGCTGTTTCGCCGGACAGCATAACCGCGTCCGTGCCATCCCATACCGCGTTCGCAACGTCGCCTGCTTCCGCGCGCGTCGGGCGAGGCTGCACTTGCATCGACTCGAGCATTTGCGTCGCGGTCACGACGAACTTGCCCGCTTTGTTACATGCTGCAATCATGCGCTTCTGCGCAACCGGTACGTCTTCGATCGGAATCTCGACGCCGAGGTCGCCGCGTGCGACCATGATGCTGTCCGAAGCTTCGATGATCGCTTCCAGCTCATCGAGGCCTTCTTGATTCTCTATCTTCGACATAACCTTAATATGGGACGCGCCTTTGTCCGCGAGCATCTGCTTCACTTCGCGCACATCTTCCGCACGGCGGACGAACGACATCGCGATCATGTCGACGTTGTTCTCGATGCCGAAAGCGATATGCATTTTGTCACGCTCGGTTACGCCTGGCAGCGACGTGCGGATGCCTGGGAGGTTAACGCCTTTGCGGGATTTGATCACGCCGCCGTTCACGATCTTGCATACAACGTCCGTTCCTTCGATACGCTCTACGACCAGCTCGATCAAGCCGTCGTCAATCATAATGCGGGATCCGACCTTAACGTCCTTCGACAGGTCATACGAGACCGAGATGCGGTCGATCGTGCCTGCGATCTGCTCGGTTGTCAGCGTCAGCGTCTCGCCGCTTTGCAGCTGGTATGCCGGCTCTGCCAGGTTGCCTGTGCGAATCTCAGGTCCTTTGATATCAAGCATAACTTCGATCGTCACGCCCAGTTTGCTTGCCGCTGCGCGAACCATCTCAATCCGTTCTTTATGGTCATCCAGCTCGCCGTGCGCCAGGTTCAGCCTTGCGATGTTCATGCCTGCTCCGATCATGTTCTCCAGCATGTCTGCCGACAAACAAGCCGGCCCCATCGTACATACGATTTGTGTTTTTTTCATCGCTTTGTCCACTCCTGTCAAATGCAATCGTACTTTGTCGCTCGTTAGTACCATTGTACAGGAGGCGCTAGTCAAGATCGATGAACTATAGTACAGTAATTATACTATAGTCCGACGATAAATTGAGGGAAGTCCCATGTTCAGCATATTTCATATCGGCGAAGAGCGCGGGATCGTTCGTCAGGACAGACGGCGGCTGGGCAGCGACAGCTACGCCTTCGTCTGGGTGCGGTTCGGACAAGTTCACCTTGAGCTCGCTGGCAAAGCCTACACATGCCGCAAGAACGAGCTGATGCTCGTCCCCCCGGGCTGGATCGCATTCGAATTGAAAGGCGACACCAGCGGGATCCGCGATGCGATCGTCGTCCGCTTCAGTCCGTCGCAGGCTGAAGCTTCCGGTTTGCTGCCGCTGCTCGCCCGCAAGACGCCGCTGCTCTGGCCCACCCATATGCCGGAGCTGCTCGACGAGAAACTGCTTCAGCTCGTGAACCATTGGAGCGAGCGCGGCCCTTATTACTCGGTGCTGTGCGGCGCCCTGCTGACCGAGGCGCTTGTCCTCATCAACCGGGAGATGGATGTCGGGGAGAAGACGCCATCCGCTATTCAGCATACCGAGCGGATGAAGAGTTATATCGACGACCATTACCGCGAGAAGATTACGAAGAACGAGCTCGGCGGCTACGTCGGCATCAGCCCGAATTACGCGGCCAGCTTATTCCGGAAGGTGACGGGGCTGACGATCAGCGATTTCGTCCATCGCAAGCGGATGAAGACCGCCCAATATTTGCTGCGCCACTCACAGCTCACCGTGCAGGAGATTTCCGAGCAGTTGGGCTACAGCGATCCCTCCTATTTCAACCGGACCTTCAAGCGGACAGTGGGCAGACTGCCCTCCGAGCTGATTGCCGAACGCAGCGTACGGGAATAAAGAATAGGAATCCATGTTCATACGTAAGAGCAGTCCACATAGAGAGGATGAATCGACCATGAAGATCAACATTCTGAAAGCAGAGTTGAAAAATTACGGCAAGTCGGAGGGCTTCTTAGGCTTCGTGCATTTTGCGGTGGAAGGCCACAAATCCGATTATGAGCTGACGCTCAAAAGCAAAAACTGCGAAGACTGGATGTACAGCCTCAACTTCTTGAGCGGTCCGGGCAAAGAAATCCAGATCAATCAAGTCGAAGAGCAAATCGAAGAGAACGACGAGCTATTCGATACGCTGATCGACGCGGCGCTGGATGCGCTGGAGCAAGAGCAAAGCCAAGGCAACGCCGAATAGAGCACGCTATGAAGAGCCGGGGAGCATGAATCCTCGGCTTTTGTGTTGTTTCGATGACGAGAACCTCAATTCCAGGTTCCTCTGGGCATTTTTTACTCTATATTACGAAGCTCCTTCTCCGCTGTCAATCGGCTGCCCGCCGGATTTCTTACCCCATTTGGCACGTACGATGGTTGCGGCCAGCAGCACACTCGGGTACACCACTCCCAAGATGAGCGATTCCGAGGTCCAAGTGAGCGTGTCCCACTTCTTCAAGTAAACGTAATTCGGGTAGATGTAGAGCGACAGTACGAAGACGAGCAAGCCGAGCGGGACGCCGAGCGACTTGGCCTGTTTGGCGATGCCGAACGTCTGGGCTACCCCGGTGACGATGGCATGGAAATACAGCGTCAGCTTGAAATAGATCACGATGAACCAGAGGAAAGCCACGATGACCTCCACCCGTTGCAGGAAATCGCCGACATTAATTTTGCGGGCGACCACATAGGTCGGATAGACCTGCACCGCCGTGTTCATCGGCCCCAGCACCATCGTGCTGACCAACACAAGGACGACCAGCATGGAGCCGCTGACGAATCCGCCGATCAGGTAAGCCCGCTGCATGCTTTTCTGCCAGGGGATTGACCTGTGCATCGCCGCAAAGGTGATAAACAGCGGGAAATACGAATAAGTGACCACCGCCAGCGTCCCTCTTACGAACGACATGCCTTCCACTTCACTCAATGGCATCAGCTGATTGACCCGAATGTCCGGGATGATGAAGAAGAGGAAGAAAATAAACAGCAGCAGGACCCAGGGGAAGTAGATTTCCGCTGTACGCGCCATGGTCACGAGACCGAACTTCACGCCTGCGACGACGGCAAACATGAACAGTACATGAATCGCCTCCATGGGCGTGTCCGGCATAATCTGCGTTCGGATGAAGCTTCCGATGTAGAACAGCACCTGGGAAGCGAACACGATAGTCAGTACCGCCACGAGCAGACTCACCGCTTTGCCCGGCAGGCGTCCGAACAATCGCTCGTTCATCTCGAACAGATTCTGCTCCGTATTTCGTTTGAAAATAAGCATGTAGAACCACAGCACCAGCGTCCCGGCCACTGTGCCGCCCAGCTGCAGAAGCCATGCCCCTTGCTTCGCTTCGGCGGCCAGCGTAGAAGGAACGACCAGAATCGTCGTCCCAATGATGAAGAAAATGACCAGAATCATTAGCTGCCTAGCGGTCAATGTTCCATCGTTCATGCCTAACCCTCTTTATCTTCTTTAGCTTTCGATCAATCCTAGATGCAGCAGCATATTGTTCAGGGGCGTAAGCGCTGCTGTCAGCCAATCCGCAGGGTTCGGCAGCGCGATGCCCAATCCTCGCAGCACAATCATGGCATTCCCCATGATTAAGACGGCCGCGTATACCGCCACGGTTCGCTTATGCTTCTTGGTCCATAGCCTTGTCAATTCCACTGCTCCGACCAGGCAAGACAAGCCCAGCAGAATGCTCGCCGTTATCATAATCCGTCCTCCTCCATTTTCCGGACCGGCGATTCGCTGATCGTGCCGGTTCCCGTGATCATCGCCTTAACTTGAAGATGAACGACCAGCTTCTTGAACTCCTCGTCCCACTGCCGCTCCACCTGTTTCCAATAAGTCGGGTTCACCCGATGCAGCTCCAGGCCGAAGCCGAAGATGTCCGTACCTAGCGACTGCGCCTTCCGGATCACCTGCTCCATGTTTGTCTGACCGAATGCCTCCAGCTGGTGATTCATCTGTTCGAGGACGCTTGGGTCCGACAAGTCGATCGGACATTCGACGCTGGAGATGTTGCCTTGATATTGGACATCGACCCACACCTGCGGCTTATTGTCGATGATCTTCCCTTTGAAGTCGGCCTTCACATTCGACGTATCGATGCCGATAATGCCCCCTTCAGGGCAAACAAGATGCACCGACGAACGGCGCACCCGGTTCGTCAGCACCGAATAGCCGCGCGATTCCCGCTCGTTCAGCCATCCGACGAGCTTATCCTGCTTGAAGATGCCGATACCCGTGTGCTGGATTCGGACCGGAGGCGTCGCCGACTTCACATTCTGATCCAATCTGCCTTCCGCCGGATCGCCTACGACGCGAACGCCGCTCAGCACCGGACTCATCCCTGTCCCGAGCAGCAGATTGCTCAGGTCGTCGAGCTTAACGGAAGCTACCGGCGACCATTCCTTGTTGGCCACCTCGAGCGCATTGAAGATGAAATTCGCCGATATTTTCTCCATGGGCGTCGTAACGCCGAGAACATCCTTAGCCGAGTCTCCTTTCGCAATAAGGACGGTGAAATCCGATCGGATCTCGTTGCCGCGCATGAGGAAATCGACCGGTTTGGCAATGCCCCGCTTCGCCACTTCTTCCGACAAGACGACGATCCGGATGTGGGAGAAAAAGATTTTGCGGGAGATTGAGGACGTCAATCGCCGTACGGCTTCGTTAAGCGACACGCCCTTGGCCGAGTACACGATGATCGGCGTCGTGTTATCCCCCTGCTTCTTGGCAATGCTGCTGGGGTTCACGACTTGAACCGACAGCAGGTATTGATCGTCTTGTCGGTCAATGCCGATCGCCGAGGCAATCGACAGCTCGTTCAATTCCCTGCGGCTCCAGCAGCCGCCAAGGAACATCGGCATCAGCAGCAACACCAGAAGCCAGGCCCGATGTCTCATGCGCTCACCTTGTCTTCTTCTCCACGCGAATCCGGTTGAACAACGCCTTGAACGGGAATCGGAAGAAGGCATCCTTCTGCTTGTCGAACTCGAACGGGGAGAACGGGCTTAAATAAGGGACGCCGAACGATTGCAGCGAATTCAGGTGCATCACGAGCAGCAGCATGCCGATGAATACGCCGATCAAGCCGAATGAGGCGGCAAGCGCCATGAGCGGAAACCGCAATATGCGAATCGCGCTCGACAAATCATAAGACGGGAAGACGAAGCTGCAGATCGCCGTTATCGCCACGACGATGACCATCGCGGCCGATATGATGCCCGCTTCGACCGCCGCTTGGCCGATGACGAGCGTGCCGACGAACGAGAGCGCCGAACCGATGGTTCGCGGCATGCGCAAGGCGGCTTCGCGGAGTACCTCGAACGTGATTTCCATCATGAGCGCTTCGATGAACGCCGGGAACGGAACTCCCTCCCGCTGCGCGCTCAGGCTGATCAAGAGTTGCGTCGGGACCATCTCTTGATGGTAGGTCGTAATCGCGACGAACAGCGACGGCGCCAAGAGCGCGATCAGGAACCCGATGTAGCGCAGCACGCGCACGAGCGAGCTGATGTCGATCCGATGGTAATAATCCTCTGATGCCTTAAGGAACGATTCGAACAACGCCGGCGCGACCAGGACGAATGGCGTGCCATCCACGAGCACGGCTACCTTGCCATGCAACAGCTCGAGCGCGATCACATCGGGACGCTCCGAGTTATACAGCGTCGGGAACACCGTCATCTGCTGGTCCTGGATCATTTCCTCGATATTGCTGCTCTCGAAAATACCGTCGATCGTAATTTGCTTCAACCGGCTGCGCACCTCGCCGATTAAAGTAGGCTGCGCCACGCCGTTCACGTACATCATCATGACGTCGGTTTTGGTGATATCGCCGATCTGGAACGTTTCGATCCATAGATTGGGGTCCTTGATTTTACGGCGGATCAGCGCGGTATTGGTACGAATCGATTCGGTGAACGATTCGCGCGGGCCCCTTACGACGGTCTCCACGCTGGTCTCGCTCACGCCGCGGTCCTTCCACCCTTTGGTGCTGGCAGCGATCCCCGATACCGAGCCTTCGATCAGAATGACCGTATCGCCGGACAGAATATGGTGGAACACCTTCGCCATGTCGTCGACTTGCTTCACTTCGCCGATCGCAAGCGTATACGCCTTCATGATTTCGAGCGGATCCTGCTCGGCCGGGATATGCTCAGGTTCGCCCATCAGCGATCGCAGAATGAAATTATTGACGGCGGTAACGTCAACAAGACCGTCCGTATAGAGGACGGCC
This sequence comes from Paenibacillus phyllosphaerae, assembly GCF_014192105.1. Taxonomy (GTDB): domain Bacteria; phylum Bacillota; class Bacilli; order Paenibacillales; family Paenibacillaceae; genus Paenibacillus_Z; species Paenibacillus_Z phyllosphaerae. The sequence continues at coordinate 142,166 of NZ_JACHXK010000013.1, forward strand.
ATCGGCTTGCCCGTAGCGGCGAACAGGCTCTCGCGAATGATGATGTCCGAACTGCCGCCCATCCCCTCGCGAACCGATAGGATATTGTCGGACAGAATCGCCGAAATCGGGGTTGACGATGACGCCTCCGTAACCGTGACGGCATTATTCGGTTGTGACGCAAGACGCTTGTTCCCCATACCGATCCCCCGATGTTCCTCGACTGTTCGGCTAGTATTCCCCGGGCCGTATTCCATATTCGCCCTGCATGTGCAAGGAGGACCAACATGCGTGAACCTGCTCTATCGTGCACGGTGCAAAAAAACTTCTCCAGCTGCTGCCAGAGAAGGTTGAAGGACCTCTTTATTCATAACTGTAAGGCGCCGGAATCGCCAAGCTATACAGCCGGGGATGCTTCTCCAGCGTGAGCCATGCTCCACGTCCTGGCTGCCGGATTCCGCAATCCCAAGTCGGCCTCCAAGGCGCTCTTCACCACAGGCCATTCATAGTCCGTAATGCTGTAGATAACGGAATCCCGCACCGTACCGTCCGGCAAAATGATATGGTTGCGCATAATGCCCTCCCGGCTTGCGCCGAGCCGTTCGATCGCCAGCTGCGACCGCACGTTGCGCACATCCGCTTTCAGCTGGACCCGAACGGTGCCAAGCGATTCGAAGCTATGCCGCAACAGCAGGTACTTGCACTCCCGGTTAACGCCTGTCCGCCATACGTCAGACCTTAGCCACGATACGCCAAGCTCCAAACTCCGGTTGCCCGGGGACAGATCATATAGTCTGGTACTCCCCAGCACCCGGCCTGTTCCCTGCTCCGTAACGACGAACGGCAGCGTCCGCTCCGCCTTCATGGCCCGGTCGACGAATCTGCTTGCATCGTCCAGGGTCACAATATTCTCGCGCGTGTATCGCCAAATCTCTGGATCTCTCGCTGCTTCATACAGAGCGTCAACATGGGCATACGTCATCGGAACCAGTAGAACTTTCTCGCCAGTTAGTACGATTGCTTGCGCATCCACCTTAGAATCCCATCCCCTACGAAATTGTTCCTGACCACGTTCTCGCGCGAAGCATAACTGTAACGCGTAGTCCCCGTTACATCGCCGGCAACAAAATGACCCGCAGCTGCGGACTGCGGGTCTTCCAATTGTCATACCGTTCGAAAGGGGAATACCTGTCTAGGATAAGCCTCAATCATTAACGCTGAATCAAGCGAAGATGGGGATCTTGTTAATTATGCACGGCAGCGCTTCATGAACGACAAAAACCCAACCGCCTGCTGGCGATTGGGTACTATTGGCTATCCAACGTTCTCACGTTTGGCGGACGGAGGAGGCCAAGTAGCCAACGGCCTGCTCCTCAACCACGCTCGATCCCGGCTATCCCTATTGCTCGATCAGTTGACGCAGCGGAACCGTCTCTTCCGCTTCCGGCTGATCCAATGGATAAACTCTGGCCGTCTCGCTCTGTTCGTCTACGTGCTGAATAAAGACGGGAATGCCGTTCAATGTCACGTTCGCCATCGTCGGCGACGCTGCGATCTCTTTTGCGCGCTGCGTTATCATGATGCGTCCTCCTTGAGCGTTCTCGCCTTTTACGATAACCCGAACGGGAGGAGGATATCCTGCGCGGTGACGTTGATCACATTTCTGTAACTAATCTTTAATCTGATCATAAGGCTAACTTCAGCTTGTTTTAAGGTTGGCCGCCTATACTTAATTCCAACGACCCCCCTTTATTATATAGCTCGTATTGAACCCGCCTCCGCAGCGGGTTATTTTTTTGTCTATTTAACCCTTCGCGTCATGAACGATTGGCGCCGTTAACAAAGCCCGGAGCGCCTCCCGCAGTTCGAGCGTCATATCGCTCATGACGGCGTACGGCACATGGTCCGTATCCGGCTCCGCGCCGCGCCGGTTCAGCCAGATCGAGCGCCAGCCGGCCTCGATGGCCCCGGCAATGTCATTGCGCCACGAGTCCCCTACATAGAGGCAGTGCTCGTCCGCATGGCCCGTTGCCTTGCTCACATAGCGGAATATCCCCGGGTCAGGCTTGGCGATGCCGACCCCGTCGGAGACGAATATGCGATCCTCCGCGATCACCTGATTTAAGCTAAGCGCGCGTATTTTGCCCCATTGATGTTCCACCGGACCGTTCGTGATAATCCCCACATCGTAACCTGCGCGCTGCAGGTCGCCAATCACTTCAAGCACGCCTTCCGTCATCGTCAGACGCCCTTGCTCTTCTTGGTACCGTGCCTGAATCTCGGCAGATTGCGCTCGATCGACCGCGATGCCATATTCCGCGAACGCCTGAATGACGCGCTGCAGCCGCATTTCGTGAAGCTCCATCTTCCCTTCCGCATACACCTCCCACAACCGATCGCTGTGGTACCGTACACGCCGGTAAGCCTGCTCAATCGGAAATTCGCCGGGCAGCGCCATTACGGCCGCAATGGCTGTCCTGAACGGCGAGAGTGAATCATACAATGTATCGTCCAAATCAAAAAATACCGCTTCGATGCGATGCGTGTTGCCCATGCCTTACAATCTCCTTTGCCCCCTGCAACCATGCCGGGCCCGTAATGGGATCATCGTATCATGCAGGCACTTGCGGTGGAAAGCTATATGCATAAGGAATGCGGATGCAAAAAACAGCCGCTGGCGCATAGGCCAACAGCTGCTCCCCTTTCCTTATACCGGTTCCGGCCTTCTGAAGCCGAACGGTACCTTATCCGCATACGTGGTGCCGATCACTTCCACGTTCATCCGCAGCGCGTCCATCGGCCCCAGCATCTCATGGAGCTCGAACGGCTCCGCAATGGTGCCGCTGAGCCAGCGCTCGACATGCTCCTCCTCGAGAATAGCCGGCATGGTGCGCTGGTAAGGCGATACGAGGCCATTGGCCTGCGTCGTCAGCAAGGTGCACGTACGCAGTTCTTCGCCCGAAGCCGAACGGAACACGTCATACAGTCCCGCGATCGCGAAGGAGCCACTGCGCATGGAGATTTTGGAACGCGTCGTCTCCTTGCCTTCCGTCTTGCTCACATAAAAGCCCGTGCACGGGATAACGCAGCGCTGTTTCTTCAGAATGCGGTCAAAAATCGGCTTCCACAACATCGTGCGCGTCTCCATGAGAATGGAATCCTTGGCCCAGTACGGCATAAGCCCCCAACGGAAGTCATCCAGCAGCCTTCCGTCATAACGGTGTTGGAAGATAGCCGAGACCGTCTCGGTCGGATTCACTTCAGGACGGTTCGCATTGTACAACATCACTTTCTCGATCTGATAACGGTCGGTCAGTTCATTGACTTCCGCCGTAATCGATAACGCTTCGCACATGATCGCACCTCAATCTTCTGATTATTAGCAAGTTTGGTTATTATTTACCAGAAAGTAGCGAATCATGTGCGGCATTACCTAAATAAAGGTATAATACTTACGTACCATCTATATAGGCACTCGAAGGGAGAGTTTGAACCATGGCCGTATCACAAGAAAAGCTTGAGAAATATGCGGAGCTGATCGTCAGAACCGGCGTGAACGTACAGCAAGGCCAGGATGTCTACGTCACGGCCGCGATCGAGATGGCGCCGCTCGCGCGTCTTGTCGCCGATAAAGCCTATAACGCAGGCGCACGCAACGTACATATCGATTGGACTGACGACACCCTCTCGCGTCTGAAATATGAAAAAGCGGCGGACGACGTGTTCACCAGCTTCCCGGATTGGGAGAAAGACAAGCGGATGTCGTTCGTCGACAAAGGCGCGGCCTTCATCGCGATCGTATCCTCGAACCCGGATCTGCTGAAAGGCATCGATCCGCAGCGGATCGCCAACTTCCAGAAGGCATCCGGCACGGCGCTCTCCGGCTACCGCCAAGCGGTGCAAGCCGATAAGGTGCCTTGGTCGGTCGTGGCCGCTTCCACGGAAGCTTGGGCGGCGAAAGTATTCCCGGAAGCCGGCGCCGATGCCGTCGATCAGCTGTGGGAAGCCATCTTCACCGCTGTCCGCCTGAACGAAGCCGACCCGGTGCAAGCGTGGGATGCGCATAATGCCAACCTGCATCAGAAGGCCGATTATCTGAACGCGAAGCGTTACAAGAAGCTCCACTACCGCGCGCCTGGCACGGATCTCACCGTCGAGCTTCCGCAGAAGCATCTGTGGCTGGGCGCCAGCAGCACCGCTCCGGACGGCAGCGCGTTCATGGCGAATATGCCGACCGAGGAAGTGTTCACGGTTCCGTTCAAAGACGGCGTCGAGGGCTATGTGTCCAGCACGAAGCCGCTCAGCTATGCCGGCAATATCATCGACGGCTTCAAACTGACGTTCGAGAAAGGCCGCGTCGTGAAGGTCGAAGCGGAGAAAGGCCAAGAGATTCTGCAGCAGCTCATCGATACGGACGAAGGCTCGCATTATCTCGGCGAAGCCGCGCTCGTGCCGCACCAATCGCCGATCTCGCAATCGAATATCCTATTCTACAACACGCTGTTCGACGAGAACGCGTCCAACCACTTCGCGATCGGCAGCGGCTATGCCTTCAACCTCGAGGGCGGCAAGCAGATGAGCCGCGAGGAATTGGCTGAGTATGGCGTGAACAACAGCATCACGCATGTCGACTTCATGGTGGGATCAGCCGAAATGGATATCGACGGGATCCTGGAAGATGGCACGGTGGAGCCAATCTTCCGTGGGGGGAATTGGGCTTTCTAAGCCCCCTTTGACCCCCTCCTTTAGTGGAATAAAGGGACATAAAGGGCTCCGCCCTTAAGAACCCTTGTTTTATCCTCGCCCCTTCCCCCTCCATTGGAGGGGAACCAGAGGGCCCCATCCCTCTGGACACCCGGAATCTGCGAGATTCGCTACGCGGCCGTCGTTGATCTGTCCTTTCGCACGTGAACCGCTTTTGTCCTGGCCGCGCCGCATGTCGGATGAACATGCAACGTTTGGCCAGGACAAAGCTCTGAAGCGAGCTTCGTTCGTTACGTTGTTGCCTTGTGGTGGTGACCTGTTGCTTAGAGCGCAGGGCATTACATCGTGCGGACTCTTGCTTGACGTCCACTTCGTGGACACGCTTACTTTACTAAAGGTCACTATGGCGTTATTGGGACTTCTCCCAATGACGCCATTTCTTTTGAATATAACCCCCCTGAAAATTGGAACAATAATGGGAACAATTTTCAGGGGGGTGTTTGGCGTGAGCTCTAATTCGTATTGGTACTTGGGTCTGAGCTTCATTTCTATCATTTTGCTGGTCATTGTGTTTTATAGAAAACGAAGCCTCCACACCTATTTGCAATTCTTTATTGGCGTTGAACTCCTATATATAATCGAAGCCGTCATCTATATCTTCTTAGGGAGCTATGAGTACCACCCGAAACTGCTTTGCAATCGTTATTATGACAGCCACCTCGGAGCTCTAACATCTAATTTAATCTCGATACCGTCCCTCGCTCTGGTCCTTTCGGTATATCAACTAGGCTGGTTGTGGATAGTCGGGTTTATCGCTCTGCTAGCAGGGATCGAGTGGCTTTTCGTCGAGCTGCATATCTATTCGCTACATTGGTGGCGGATCGGATATACTTCATTGGGTCTGCTGTTTTACTTCCCGTTGATAAAAAAGATATATCCCTGGATGCTTAAGGCAAAGAAAGGGGTCTCACGCGCATTTTTGCTTTTTTTCTGTTTGGGTCCTCTTTCCGGAACCGCCCAATTCTTACCTTTCATGTTATTCTCCAGCAGGGTTTACCGGCCTGGATGGTTTAGTGATCCGGCATATGACACAAGTGCTTTCGGTATCGTTTACTATCTATCCGTTGTGCTCGTCACTACCCTGCTGCTTATGGTAAGTTGGAAATACCGATGGATAAAATATGCCTGTCTAGAGACCATCCTTATCATTGCAACCTTACTCTTAAAACGAAACGGAATCTTAATAAGTCAAGTATGGTGGGATGTTTACCTGTACCTGTTGTTCCCTTTGCTGATCCTGATGATTGGGAAGACTTTTGGCAAACATTTGGCGAGGGGAGAAACACCCAGATTTTGATCTCGCTTCTGCAGTTTGTAACAAAGACGAACTCACTCGCTTGACGTTTTATGTAGAGTTAAGATCATTCGACTGCGCGGTGAATTCAATTCGCTCCAAAACAAAAAGGGCCGTCCTTCGTCATCTGCGATGACTTGGGACGGCCCTGCTTCGTGCTATTTTTTCGCTACATATTTGCGGATATCGAATGCGACCGCTGCAACGATGATTACACCTTTAACGATCAGCTGCCAGTACGGGTCGATGCCCACGTACGTCAAGCCGTAGTTGATGACGGAGAAGATCACGACACCGGCCATAACGCCTGGAACCGTACCGATACCGCCCGCAGTGGATACGCCGCCGACGACGCATGCCGCGATGGCGTCAAGCTCATACATGTTACCGTAGTTGTTCGTCGCGCCGCCCGTACGAGCTGCCTCGAGAACGCCTGCCAGACCATACAGTGCGCCAGCGATCATGTAGATGTACATGATGTTGCGGGATACGCGGATACCGGATACGTTCGCCGCTTGGATGTTGCCGCCGATGGCGTACATGTTTTTGCCCAATTGCGTCTTGTTGAAGATGACCCATACGATCGCCGCAACGACGATAGCGATGATGACGATGTAAGGAATCGAATACGTGCCGTCCGAACCGATGTAGCCTGTTCCGAGGTTCGTGAAGTCCGAACGCAGACCGCCGATTGGCTGGGAGTTATTCGGATCAATGTCGAAGTACATGGAGTTCAGACCGTATACCGCAACCATGGTGCCGAGCGTGGCGATGAATGGCGGTACGTTAAGCTTCGCTACGATGAAGCCGTTAAGCAATCCGATAAGAAGACCGACGATAATCGCGAGCAGGATCGGGATGATCATGTTGATCTGGCCCATGTCCGGGAAGAAACGGTTCGCGTATGTCTCCATCTGGAGCATGGAAGCGGAGATAACCGCCGTAATACCGACGATCCGGCCTGCGGACAAGTCCGTACCGCCTGTGATGAGGATGAAAGCCATACCAAGTGCGATAATCGCACGTGTCGACGATTGGACCAGAATATCACGAAGCGTTGTAATCGCGATAAAGGTTGGATCATAGACTGCGATTGCTACTACGAGCAGGATCAGAACGATGTAAATCGCATTCTGGGACGAGAAACGTTTAATACTTGCTGCGTTCATGCTACTATTTCCTCCTTCGATCAGCCGCGTTGGGCTGCTAGCCGCATAATATCTTCTTCAGTTGCCGTTTTGCCATCGACGATGCCTGTCATACGGCCTTCACACATAACCATAATCCGGTCGGACATTCCCATTAGCTCGGGCATTTCCGAGGAGATCATAATGATGCTCTTGCCCTGCTTGGCAAGCTCAGTCATGAACGTGTAAATTTCATACTTCGCGCCAACGTCGATTCCGCGCGTCGGCTCGTCGAGCATCAGAATATCCGGGTCGGTCAAGATCCAGCGAGCGAGCAGTACCTTCTGCTGGTTACCGCCGGAGAGATTCTTGATCGGCGTATCGATCGTCGGTGTCTTCGTGCGGAACCGCTTCACGTTATCCTCTGCGTCCTGGCGCATCTTGCCGTCGCTCAGGAGTCCGACGCTGTTGCGATATCGCGGCAAGCTTGCAATCGCGGTGTTTTCCTTAATCGAGAGGACGGGGAAAATCCCTGTCACGCGCCGCTCTTCCGTCAGCAGCGCGATTTTATGCTTCTTCGCTTCAACCGGCGACTTGATCTTCACTTCTTTGCCGTTGATCGTGATCTTGCCTGAAGCAACGCCGCGAAGGCCGAACAAAGCTTCGATGAGCTCGGTACGCTGGGAGCCGACAAGGCCGCCGACGCCGAGAATCTCGCCTTTCTTCAATTCGAAGGATACATCCTTGAAGGAATGCCCTTGCGTCGAAGTCAAGTTCTCCACCTTCAGCAGCGTGTCGCCCGGCACGTTCAGACGCTCCGGGAAACGCTCCTTCAGCTCACGGCCGACCATCCGGGAGATGATCAGGTCCATCGTCATCTCGGACGATGGCCAAGTGCCGATCAGTTTGCCGTCGCGCATGATGGTGATGTCATCGGAGATACGAAGAATTTCTTCCATTTTGTGCGAGATATAAATGATCGCAACGCCACGCGCACGCAGCTTGTTGATGATTTTGAACAGCTGCTCGACCTCATTGCCCGTGAGCGACGAAGTTGGCTCGTCCATGACGATAACCTTTGCGCGGTGCGATACGGCTTTGGCGATTTCAATGGATTGCACGTTCGATACGGAGAGATCTCCGACCTTGGTATGAGGGTCCATATTCATTTCAAGCTCGGCGAGCACGGCTTTCGTCTCGGCAAGCATCTTTTTCTCATCAATGAATCGAATAGGGCCGAATTTTTTGAGCGGAAAACGCCCAAGCCATAAATTCTCCATGACATTCCGGTGCGGCACCGGGTGAAGCTCCTGGTGAATCATCGAGACGCCGTAGTTGATCGCGTCCTTGGAATTCGTAATATTGGCCTTCTGGCCTTCAATGATAATCTCGCCTTCGTCCGGCGTGTAAATCCCGAACAGACACTTCATCAGCGTAGATTTACCCGCGCCGTTCTCGCCCATTAGCGCGTGAACCGTGCCGGGACGCAACTTTAGCGTCACATTATCGAGCGCCTTAACGCCCGGAAACGACTTGGAAATGTGATTCATCTCTAGGATGAACGGGGTGTTCGCCACTTTCATACGCCTCCTGTACCATAAAACCTTAAGGTATAGAAAAAGCAAGGGGGCAAGCTAAGCTAAGTTGCTCCCTTGCTTTTATCTATCCGTTCAAAACGGGGGATTGCAAATTATTGAGCGTCAGCAATGTTGTCTTTTGTGATTTTCTTGTATGGGATCCAGACATACTTGCCGTCTGTGATGTCATAGCCTGTGTTTTCTTTAGAAGGCGTTTCGCCTTTGCCAAGAACCGCTGCAAGCGTAACTGTTGCTTTACCTTGGTTCTTCGCGTCGTTCAGAACCGTACCGAGCAGCGTTCCGTCTTGCAGAGCTTGCAGAGCCGGAGCCGTTGCGTCAACGCCTACAACCGGCACGTATTTGTCGCCTGTGAAGTAGCCAGCGGCTTTCAGTGCTTCTACAGCGCCGAGAGCCATGTCGTCGTTGTTCGCGAATACGGCTTCGATTTTGTCGCCGTGAGCGGCAAGGAAAGCAGCCATTTTCTCTTGGCCTTTAACGCGGTCCCACATTGCTGTGTCTTCTTCCAGTTTCTCAACCGGAATGCCAGCGTCTTCTACGGCTTTAACGGAGAACTTCGTGCGAAGCTCGGCGTCTTGGTGTCCCGGCTCGCCTTTAAGCATAACGTATTGCAGTTTGCCGTCGCCGTTCTTATCCGCCGTCGGGTTTGCTTTCCAATAGTCAACGATCAGCTGGCCGGAAATTGTGCCGGACTCTTCAGCTTTAGCGCCTACGTAGTAAACTTTATCCCATTTGTTCATGTCGTCAGCCATCGGCTCACGGTTCAAGAATACGATTGGCACGTCTTTCGCTTTTGCTTTGTCGATCAGGACGCCTGCAGCTGTACGGTCAACCGTGTTGATCGCCAGTGCGTCGTATTTTTTGTTAAGGAAGAGGTCAACTTTATCGTTCTGTGTCGGTTGGGAGTTCTGAGAGTCAACGACGTCAACTTCAGCAACGCCATTCGCTGCATCAGTGATCGCTGCGCGAACGCCGGACATGAAAGTATCGTCGAATTTGTAGATTGCTACGCCGACCTTAGGAAGATCGCCGCCACCGCCGTTGTTAGCAGCGCCAGTGTTGTTACCTTCATTGTTGTTGCTTCCGCAGCCTGCCAGTGCGCCAACGATCAAAGCGCTAGCGGCAAGAACGGCTGTCATTTTTGTCTTTTTCAAGAAAAACAACCTCCCTTAAAATCGTTCAACTCATGCTTACGTTGGATAGTGTTCCAATCGCTTGCTGAATTTATTATGCCCGATTCGAGGGAGGTTGCGAATTCAATATTCTCATGTTTTCTATGAAAATTCTCATCTGTTTTTAAGGTTATTTTAATGTCGAATGTTGTCTGAATTTATCGAATAGTATCGCTAATTACTTAACGAAGGGGAATAACAGCTTCTGATTGTCCATCCAGAACATGTTCTCGCGGTCTATGACTTTGGACGGAATCTCGACGCGGCGCGGGATCTGATCGCCATCGATCGCCTCCACCGCATGCTTCACGCCGAGATAGCCCATACTGAACGGATTCTGCACGATCGTCGCCTCCAGCACGCCATCTTGCAGCTGCTCCAGCTGCTCGTGCGCGCTCTCGAAAGCGACCACCTGCACCCGCTCCTCTTCGCCGCGCCGAACGAGTTCTCGTCCAGCTCCGATCGCCGCTTCCGCATCTAGGGCTACGATCCCATCGACCAAGGTAGCATTCATTAACGATTGCACCACTTGCTCGCACGCCTCGATGCCGGATAAGCAGTAGCGGTTGTCCAGCACCGTCACGAAAGATTCCGGCTTGAACGCGTCCAGGATGCCGCGCATCCGCAGTTCCATATTCCGGTCGTCCTTCACGGAGCTTAAGATGACGACTTGCCCCTGCTTGCTCATCATCTCCGCGATCTGCTCGCCGGCCTTCTTGCCGGCCTCGTAATTATCGACTCCGATGAAGGTCCGAACGGATGGCGCCTCGATATCCGTATCGATCGCGATGACGGGGATCCGCGCGCTAACGACGGTCTTAGCCATCTCGACATCGTCGGCGGCTGCGACGATAAGCGCCTTGGATTTTCCCTTGAGCGACTTCGTGACCAGCGCTTGCTGCCCTGAGATATCGTCGCTGTCCGCCGGCGCCTCGACGACCAGGCTGAGGCCGAACTCCTTGGCGGCCGCCTCGGCCCCCATCGTTACCGTCTGCCAGAAATCGCTTTGCGTCTCTCGCAGCACGAGGGTGATCACCGGTTTCTGGCTGTCCTTGGCAGCGAGGTCGACCCGCTCCTCCGAATCGCCCGATCCGAACAACGAATAGAAAATACCTAGTATTGCGATAACGGCAATGATCACGAGCAAGCCGTACGCGAACTTCTCCATCCGGCTCATCTTAAACGTCCACCTCTTTCTTATCGCCCGTACCGATCCTTCTTGGAATCTCGATGGTCACGGTCGTCCCTTCCTCCAGCTCGCTCTCGTAAGTCAGGCCATATTCCTCGCCGTAGTACAGCCGGATTCGCTCGCGCACATTATGCACGCCAACCCCGGACCCCGAGCTGACCGGCATCGCGCCCGATCCCGAACCCGATCCTTGGAGGATCGGCTCCGAAGTGCCGACGGCCTGGCCGCTGTTCAGCTTCTGCAGCGTCTTCTCGTCGATGCCGAGGCCATTGTCTTTAATGGTGAAGCGGACACGCTCCCCGATCAACTGCGCGCGCACCTCAATATAGCCCTCATCCACCATCCGCTCGATGCCGTGCACGATTGCGTTCTCGATAATCGGCTGGAGGATCAGCTTGAGCGTGCGGAACCCGAGCACCTCGTCATCCGCCTCCAGGGTGAAGTGGAACTTGTTCTTGAAGCGGATCTCCTGAATCGTTAGATAGTTGCGGGCATGCTCCAGCTCTTCCTTCACCGTAATAATCGCCTGCCCTTTGCCCAGACTGATCCGGAACAACTTCGACAGCGACGTGATCGTCTTGACGATCTCCTCATTCTTGCTCATTCCGACCATGCGAACGACCGAATTAAGCGTGTTGTACAGAAAATGCGGGTTGATCTGGGCCTGAAGCACCTCCAGCTCATACTTGCGCTTGGCCTCCTGCTCGGCGACGATCTGATTCATCAGCTGCTTGATCGTCCCCATCATCATGTTGTAGCGCTGGGAGAGCCGCTCGACCTCCAGCGCGCCGCGAATCGTGACGGGCGTGCCGAATTCGCCCCGTTCGACCGACTTCATCGCTTTCTCCAACTGCTTAATGGGCCTCGATATCCGTGCGGACATAAAGGCGGAGATGATCAGTACGAGCAGCAGTACGAGCAGCAGAATCCGGACGATATAATCGCCTACTTCCTGTTTGCTCGTCATCACCTCATCCATGTAGGAGACGCCGACGACCTTCCACCCGATGTTATTGACGGTCTTGATCGTAATCAGTCGGTCCTCGCCGGTCGAATCGTCCATATAGGAGCCGTAGGCATATTTGAGCGCCTGCTCCACGTTCTCGTACTTTAGTCCAATGTAGATCAGCTGCTGCTGCGGGTGATAGACGATATTGCCGGCCGAATCGTCGATGATGTAAACATAGCCTTTTTGACCCAGGCTGACGCGTTGGCTCAGTTCGTCGATCTGCTTGAAGTTGACGTCGACGAGCAGCACCGCGTTCTGCGTCACGCCGTTCTGCTTGATCGTGATGCCCTTGCTCATCGAGACGACCCAGCGGTAGGAGCCGTGGTAAATATTCTGGATATGGGGCAGCGAGAAACTTAAGTGGCCCGGCGTATCCGTCGCGCTCTTGAACCAGCTCTGATCCGTCAGCCGCATCGAGTTTCGCACCTGCTGGCGCGGCATGCTCTCGATCAGCTCGCCCTGCTCGGTGAACAGCGCGAGCGAGACGATGTCCTCTCTGGTACGCAGGATCGCCTTCAGTTCGCTTGCGACCGTATCGCTCTGCGCCCCGCCTCCGGCTTGAATGGTCTGATCGATGACGCGGAATACGTCGGTAATGCTGCGCACGTAATCCTCGAGATTATAACTCACCTGCTCGACGATCTGCTGGGTGCTTAAGATGGCGCTCTGCTCCTCCGTCTGCGAGAATTTATCGTAGAGAAGAAGGCCGAACATCGCGATGACGGCGACGGAGAACAACGAGAAGGACACCGTTAGAATAAATTGAATGCTGCTGCGCATCGCGTATTATTCCTCTTGCGACTTGTTGCGGTATTCTTTGGGCGAGATGCCCACCTGCTTCTTGAAGCAGAAGCTGAAGTAATTCGGGTCCGAGAAGCCGACGCGCTCGGCGATCTCGAACGCCTTCAGTTCGGTCGTCCTGAGCAGCTCCTTCGCCGCTTCCATCCGGATATTCATCAAGTAAGCGACGAAGGTGAGCTTCGTTTCTTTTTTGAACACGCTGCTGAAGTACCCCGCGCTAATATGCAGATGGCTGCACACCTGGTTCACCGATATATTGCTGTCCGTATAGTTGGCCTTCGTAAAATCGATCGCTTGCTGAACGAGCTGCTTATACGAGTGTTGGCGGCTGCTCGAGATCGTCTGCGCCAGCTTCGTGCACAAGCTGATGAACCGTTCGCGCGTCGCGGCAAGCGATTCCTGCTGCTCGATCTCGGCGAAGATCCGGCCGCTGCCGCCGAAGAGCGCCTCCAGATCGGCATCCGCATCCTTGGCCGCCTTCAGCACCGCGGTCAGCATCTCGATGACATAGACCTGGTAGTCCTTATAGGACGCCTCGGTACGAACAATCTCATCGAACAGCTCATTGACCACCTGGCGCACTTCTTCGGATGTGCCCACCTTCAGACAGCGGACGAGTTCCTGTTCCTTCAGCTCGTCGAAACGAAGACGGTTGACGAACCGGCGCTCGACATCCCCGATATAAATGATCCGGTTACTGCCCTCGAGTACCCGGTAATCCAGCGCCTGCAGCGCTCCTTCATAGCCGTCCTTCAGCTCGGCCAGCTTCGATACAGGCTCGCCGACGCCGATCGTAATCGACAGCTTCAAGAAGCGGTCAATCTGCGCAATCGCATCCTGCAGCACCGTAAGCGTCTCCTTCAGCAGTCCTATAGGATCGGCCTCCGACGAAATGGCGATCAGGACCAGATGGTCCTGGTGAATAAAGACGCGTCCTAGCCCCTGCTTGCTCCACAGCTCCTCGGCAATATTGAGGACGGCGAATAATTGGAGGTCCAGATCGCCCGACGCCCGCAGCGAACTGACGCGCCTTGCTTCCGAAGCGCCATCCTCGCTGCCGGCCGAATCATCGAACTGTTGGAGACTTGCGACCGAGACGATATAGCTGGCTCCTTCGAGGGTCAGCCCATACGTCCGGGCCTTCTCCGCGATCTGGCTGTGCGGCAGCTTGCGGGACAGCAGCGATGCAAGGAACGTCTCGCGCAACACCGGCAGGCTCGTCCGGTAATGTTCCCGCAGCAGCTCCATATCCTCGCGTCTTGCAATCTCCGCCTCGATCCGCGCCCGCACTTTATCGAGCGTCTGCGTAATCTGTTCCCCATCGAAGGGCTTGAGCACATATTCTTCCACTTCGAGCTTGATGGCGCGCTGCGCGTACTCGAATTCATCGAATCCCGACAGCAGCACGATCCGCGTATTCGGATATTCCCGGCGGATCCATTCGGACAGCGCAAGGCCGTCCATGAACGGCATGCTAATATCCGTCAGCACGACGTCCGGGGTAAGCCGTTCGACCAGCTCCATCGCCTCGCGCCCGTTCTCGGCCGTATCTACGACCGTGAAGCCGTGCGCCTCCCAGTCGATCTCGTGCAGCAGCCCTTCACGCACGTCAATCTCATCATCGACAAGCAATAGCTTGTACATCTATAGCTCCTCCTTAACACGGGGAGTTCCCCCTGTTCGCGAATACAATCTTCATCGTTGCATCATTCCTAAAACATGACTCATTATACCGGAAGTGGGAAGCGTTACAAACCATGAGGATAACTAGCTTCCTAACGCGGCAAAAAAAACCGCATGAAAGGTTGTTCACCTTTCCATGCGGCTTCGGTCACGCCCCGCTTACTTCACCATCCATACGCGCATCAGCGAGAACAGCTGGTTCATATCAATCGGCTTGCTGATATAGTCGGATGCGCCGGCTGCAAGGCACAGCTCCCTGTCCTGCCTCATCGCTTTGGCGGTCAGCGCGATAATCGGCAGCGAGGCGAACTTCGGATTCGAGCGAATCGCCCGCGTCGCCTCATAGCCATCCACGACCGGCATCATAATATCCATAATGATAAGTTCGATGTCTTCATGACTGCGAAGCTGATCCAGACACTCCTGCCCGTCATGCGCGGCGATGACCTCCATGCCCGCTTGCTCGAGCGCGTTCGTCAGCGCGAAAACGTTGCGGATATCGTCGTCGACCAACATCACTTTCCGGCCTCTGAACGTTTCCTCATGCGGCAGCCCAGGCAATTCTGCAGATGATTGGCCGAAGCGTGTGCGTGCCATGATCGCCGTTGTGTCCAGCGCAGCGTCTGCAGCTGCCGCCTGCAGACGCATTAATCCATTCTCCTCGGCGAGCCCTTTATTTGCCGCGGCTCCTTCTTGGAGCGATGGAAGATAGAGCGTGAACGAAGAGCCTTCCCCTTCCCGGCTCTCGACCGTCAGGTAGCCTCTGAGCAGCCGGGTCAATTCCCTCGAGATCGACAAACCGAGACCGGTGCCGCCATATTTGCGATTCGTCGTCCCGTCCGCTTGGCGGAATGGCTCGAAGATCATCTGCAGCTTCTCCGGCGGTATGCCGATGCCGGTATCCTTCACTTCCATAACGAGCGCAACCGGGTCTTTCATCACATCCGCAGCCGCTTGGTCCATTGCCGGATCGAAGCCGCGCAGCGTCATGACGACTTGGCCTCGCTCGGTAAATTTGAACGCATTGGACAGCAAGTTCTTCAGAATTTGATAGACCCGCTGCTCCGCGCTGAAGATCCAGTCCGGCGTGTTCGCCTCCCGTTCGATCGCAAAGGCAAGCCCCTTCTTCTCCGCCAGCTGCCCGAATTGATGCCGCATCACGACCGGGAGCTCCGTCGTATCCATCCGATCGATATGAATGTCGAGCTGCCCGGCCTCCACCTTGGATAAATCCAGAATGTCGTTGATGAGGAGCAGCAGATCCTCCCCTGCTCCATGAATGACTTTGGCGTATTCCTGCTCCTCCATACTGAGCGTCTGATTCGGGTTCTCCGCGAGCATCTGCGACAAGATGAGCATGCTGTTCAGCGGCGTCCGCAGTTCATGCGACATGTTCGCCAGGAACTCCGACTTGTACTGCGAGCTGCGGGCAAGCTCCGCCGCATAAGATTCCAGCTCGACCTGCGTTTGCGCGAGCGCCTTGGATTTCTCCTCGGCAAAATACCCCCGCTCCGCCAGCTGCTCATTCGTAATTCGAAGCTCCTCCTGCTGCGTCTGCATTTCTTCCATCATCGTCTGCGACTCGCGCAGCAGCCTTTCGATCTCCATTCGGCTCTCGACGCTATTAATGGTCACCCCGAACGTCTCGGCGACTCGCACGATGAGCTTGCGCGCCAGCTCCGTGAAGGGCTTGAAGGAAGCGAGCTCCATGACCGCCACCGTCTCGCCTTCGAATACAATCGGCACGATCAGAATGCTCTGCGGCGCCGAACTTCCGAGCGCCGAGCGGATGTGCAGGTGGGTCTGCTGCATCCCCTCCAAGCTGAATATCCGCTGATCTGCCGCGCATTGGCCGACAAGCCCTTCGCCGAGGCGGATGGCCGGCACGCCGAGCTCTGCCTCTACGACGGCGTAGGAAGCCAGACGCACCAGCGTCTTCCTCCGCTGATCCTGCCCTTTGATGTAGAGTACCGCGCAATAGGCCTCGGTATGTTCCGCTATATCCCGGATGAAGGAGGCGCCTAACTTCTCCATGTCCGTTATGCCCTGATGACGGCCGACCAACTTGGCCAAGCTCGACTCCAGCCATTCGCTGTCCGCCCGATTGGCGATCAGCAGATTCGTTGCGTCCCCGAGATCGCGGATCTCATCGTCCGTCCGGACTTCGATCCGTCTGTTGCCGGCGCTGTCCGAGACGGCGATCTCCCGAATCGCCTGCTCAACCTCGCGAATCGTACGCACAATGGCGCGCGAGATCGCTATCCCGACGAATACCGCCACCGCTACGATAAGGAGCACAATAACGCCAAGCGACCAGCGCAGATAGGTCCCCTGCTGATTGAGCTCTTCGGCGCGGGTCTGCGCGAGCGACTTCTCGACCGCTCGGAACTCGTCGAATTGCTCGCGGATTTCATCCACGTGCGCCTTGCCGATATCGCTCTGGAAGAACTCGCGCAGCTCCTCCTCCTTGCCTGCTTGCTTAAGCTCAATCGTCGGCTCTCCCGCAGTCGCAATCCATTCGAGAATGGAAGCGCGTATCGTCTCGAGCCGCTGCAGCTGCGAAGGATTATCGGCCACCAGGTCAGCAAGCGTGGCGTAATCCTCCTCCCACTTGGCATGGCCTTCGGTATAGGGGGGCAAGTAGCTGCTATCCCCGGTAATGATATAGCCCCGCTGCGCCGTCTCCATATCAAACAGTGCTTTCTCGATGCTGCTGGTGACCTCCTGCAGGATGAAATCATGCTCGGTAATAAACTTGATTTCCTTCTGCTGGTCGCTCAGCCTTCCTCCGATCACGACAATGGACATAAGCAAACATAGAATGACGACAATATACCCGGTTAAGATTTTGGTCTGGATTCCGAAACGTACACGCTTTCGCATGGTTCTCCCCTTGCCCGCAAAATGGATTAGTACATAATGTATCTGAATTATACTACAGGGCGGGAGAAAGCTGCCATGGCAACCGAAATGCCGGTGAGTGCCGTATTCCCCGTCTTACGTATGTGCACGCCAACCCATCAGCCAGGTCGAGCGTTCACGTTAATATCACGGGCCCCTGATCCGTAATGGCAACCGTATGCTCATATTGGGCCGACCACTTCCCGTCGAAGCTTCGCGCCGTCCAGCCATCGGCGTCGACATTCACATAGGGAAGGCCGAGCGTCAGGATCGGCTCTATCGTCAGCACCATCCCGCTGCGCAGCCGTTTGCCCGTGCCTGCCCGGCCGCTATGCATCACCTGCGGCGACTCGTGCAGCTGCCGGCCGATGCCGTGCCCGACGAAGCTTTCGACGACCGTAAGTCCCGCCTGCTCCGCCGCAGCCTGCACCGCATGGCCGATATCGCCGAGCCTGCGGCCAGGCGCGGCCTGCGCAATGCCGGCATAGAGCGCCTGCTTCGCGCCTGCCATGAGGCGCGCCGCCTCCGGGGAAGGCGTGCCTACCGCATAGGTCCAGGCGGAATCGGCCATCCAGCCGTCTTTCTCCGCGACCATATCGATCGTGACCATATCGCCCGCCCGCAGCGGCTGCTCAGTGGGAAATCCGTGGCAGAACACGTCATTGACCGAGGCGCAGGTCGCATAGCGGTAGCCCCGGTACCCTTTTTGCGCCGGCCGCGCGCCGTGCTGCTGCATGAAGCCTTCGACGAAAGCGTCGATCTCGGCTGTCGTGACGCCGGGGCGAATGCGCCGGGCAATCTCTTTGTGGCAGGCGGCCACGATCGCGCCTGCTTTGCGGATCAGGCGGATCTCCTCTGCATTTTTCATAGTGATGCCTCCCCTTGGCCCCTCCTCGGAGGGGAGATAGGGGCTGTCGCCCCTTCGACCCCGGATAGTTGTGAGGGGCTGCTGCCCCTTGGACCCCGCTAGTTTTTGAGGGGCTGCGCCCCTAAGACCTTTGCTTTCTCCCTCGCCCCTTCCCCCTCCGCCGAGGGGAACAAAGGGCCACGGCCCTCTTGACACCCGTAATTGGCGTGACTCGGCACGCGGCCGTCTTCGATGTGTCCTTTCGTTGTGGGTCCGCTTTTGTCCCACTGTCGGGGACAAAGCTCTTCGTTCGAACTTCGTTCTTTACGTTGTGCCTTGGGGAGGTGACCTCCACGTAGTGCGTTATGCATATCAGAGTGCTGGCCTTCGCTTGCGTCCGCCTTGCGGACACGCTTTACGCTTTCGAGCTAAGCCCGCTTTTGTCCCACTGTCGGGGACAAAGCTCTTCTTTCGAGCT
Source organism: Paenibacillus phyllosphaerae (assembly GCF_014192105.1). GTDB lineage: Bacteria > Bacillota > Bacilli > Paenibacillales > Paenibacillaceae > Paenibacillus_Z > Paenibacillus_Z phyllosphaerae. The sequence goes on from NZ_JACHXK010000013.1 coordinate 161,005, forward strand.
TCGTTCGTTACGTTGTGCCTTGGGGAGGTGACCTCTGCGTAGCACGTAATGCGCATCACCATGTTGGCCTTCGCTTGCGTCCGCTTCGCGGACCACTTTACGTTTTTGTAAAGCTTAAAAACAGGTACAAAAAAGCCCTGTCCACATCGGGACAAGGCTTATATTTAACCGTTTTAACTTACAGAGGAGCGGAGTCTCCCCATCTCATGTTCGACCAGCATCGTCAGCTCGTCCTCGTACCCTCCGGTGATCCGATACTTGCGGCAGTAGTCCTTCACGAATTTACGCGAATCCTTAGGTTGAAAAATTCTCGTTAGTTCCCTCAGGCTTTCCTTGACTTCATTATGGCTTCGTTTCGCCATGAAATCCCCTCCCAATCATCGGATGGCGGTCCTTGCAACATGTACGAGAGCTCTCTGTCTGAAATGTAGACGCCTCTTATGGTCCAAGATGTAAGAACTAGCCGGTTGATCCAGGCGACTTCATGCAGAAACAATTTTCTTATTTGTCAGTTAATTATAACATTTATAAAGAGAGATTGAAAAGCGAACATCATCTATATTTTCCTTTAAGATCATTTTTTGTCGATTTTAGTCGAAACACTAACTTCCTCCGCAGCCGGATCTTCCGGCGGAAACACGGATAATGGCGTTGCTTGTTCGTTGGAGCGGGGGGCTGACCACGTGCTATTCTTGTACATACGCAGGTATGCAAACACGCCGATGATGGCGACGAGCACGCCAAACAAGATAACTACGGTCGTAATCCACGAGCTAACCATGATCGTCCCTCCCCCTTCTCCACCCATTTTTCCAGTTATAGGCTAAGTATAGGGGAAAGGGAGAACGCTTTCAACGTGGTGGACCTGCTGCTACAAAATTGTAACATTGTAACATTCCGATTACTCATCGCTTACATTCCAAGGTCTCGCTACCACGCCGCTTTACCGGTTGTCCTCCTCCTTATCGCTGCCCGGTTCTTCCGCCGGGGGCTTCAAGTTTGCAGACGTCTCCTCCTTCAATTTGCGGTGCAGCACCTTCCCGATCATGGACATCGGCAGCTCGTCACGGTATTCATACGCATGCGGCACCTTGAAGGCAGCGAGCCGTTCCCGGCACCAAAGGTCCAGCTGCGCAGCCGATACTTGCCGCCCCTGCGCAAGGACGATGAACGCCTTCACCGTCTCCCCGCGGTAAGGGTCATGAACGCCGATGACGGCGGCCTCACGAACGGCCGGGTGCTCATACAGCACCTCCTCGATCTCCCGCGGATAAATGTTGAAGCCGCCTGCAATGATGACATCCTTCTGTCGTCCGACAATGACAAAATAGCCTTCCTCGTCCATCGTCGCCAAGTCCCCCGTCTGCAGCCACCCGTCCCGCAGCACCTCGGCCGTCGCTTCGGGACGTTCCCAATAGCCGGCCATCACCTGCGGTCCGCGTACGAGCAGTTCGCCTACTTCGCCGCTCGGGAGCGTCTCGCCGGTTTGCCGGTCCACGACTTTGGCGTCCGTGCCAGGCAGCGGCAGCCCGATCGTGCCGGTCTTGCGGCGGCCCCAGAGCGGGTTCGCGTGCGTAACCGGGGAAGCCTCGGTCAAGCCGTAGCCTTCGATCAGCTTCCCGCCCGTCAGCTCCTCGAAGCGCTGCTGCACCTCAAGGGGCAACGGAGCGGCCCCGCTGACGCATGCTTGGATCGACGATAAATCATATTTATGCGCGTTCGGCGCATTCATGATCGCAACGTACATGGTCGGAGCGCCCGGGAATACGGTCGGCCGATGTTTGCGAATCGACTCCAATACCATATCCGGCACGAAACGCGGCAGCAGGAGAAGCAGTCCCCCGCGGAGGACCGCCTGATTCATTAATACCGTCAAACCGAACACATGAAACAGGGGGAGCGCGGCGAGGAACCGTTCCTTGCCGTCTTGAAGGCGGTTACACCATGCGGCATTCTGCTTCGTGTTGGCGATCAAGTTCCGGTGCGTGAGCATAACGCCTTTCGCCTGCCCCGTCGTTCCGCCCGTATATTGGAGCAGCGCCAAATCGGAAGACGGTTCGACGTCAACCTGCGCGAACGTCTTCCCGGAGCGCATGAACCGCTTATAGGATACGAGGCCATTTTGTCCGTACGCGATCTTCGGCGGCTTCATGGCCCCGGTCTGCTTCAGCGGATAGAGGATATTTTTCGGAAAAGGAAGCGCGTCCTGAATCGAAGTCACGATGACCCGCTTCAACTGCGGAAGGGGCCCCTCTTCCGGAACTTCGCCCCTCACCTTCGCCAACCGCGGGTAAAGCACGTCAAGGAGGATGATCGCGCAGGCACCGCTGTCCTTAAGCTGGTGGGCGAGCTCGCGCTCAACGTAGAGCGGATTGGTCATCACGACGACGGCCCCGGCCATCAGCGCGCCGAAATACGCGATGACGGTCTGCGGACAGTTCGGCAGCATGACGGCGACGCGGTCTCCCTTACCGATCCCGGAAGCCTGCAGAGCGGCCGCCATCGCGGTCGCCGCTCGCTGCAGCTCACGGTACGTCGTCGTCTTGCCGAAAAACTCAAGCGCGCCATGATCCGGAAATACCGTAGCAGAATGCTGCAGCAGATCATGGACGGCGATATCCGGGATCTCGACATCCGCTTCGATATCAAGCGGATAGTGCTTGTGCCAAGGACGTTCAAAGCGCTGCGCCTCTTCCATTGCTTGGGTCGCCTCCCTCTTCCTCTTGCAAGTCAGATCATATAGCTGCCGCTGCGCACGACCGCGGCCGCAATGCCCCGCTTCAGGCCGACCGTATCGGTCAGCGGCGCGCGCATCAGCTTCCGCAGAATGCCCAGCTGCGCATTGAGCGCCTCTCCGCTTGCCAGGGCGGCAAGCGCCGTCTTCGCTTCGCGCTCGATTTGTTCCATCGTCTCGTGGACGAATACAGCCGTCATATCGATTGCAAGCTGCGCCTGCGAGGCCTCCGCCGGCGTGCGCTGCAGCATTTTGCGCGTACGGAGGGCCGCGCTTTCCATCGCGTAGATGTGAATCATCATATCCGCCAGCAGGCTGAGCACCTCCTGCTGCTGCTCGAGGCTCAGGCCATACTTCTGAATGGCGAGTCCGCCGACCGCAAGGAACGTCTTCTTCGCTTGCCCGATCCGGTAACTCTCCTTCTCCAGCGGCGCGTCGAATGCGGGCAGCGGCATCGGCTGCATCAGCTCGTGCTGGAGGGCGCGCGCCTTGCGGAGCAGCGGCAGATCGCCGCGCAGCGCTTTTTTCATCAGCATGCCTGGAATGAGCATCCGATTGATCTCGTTCGTCCCTTCGAAAATCCGGTTAATGCGCACATCCCGGTAAATCCGGTCCACCTGATTACCCTCGATATACCCGTAGCCGCCATGAATCTGCAGCGCTTCATCCGCCATGCGGTCGAGCAGCTCGGTGGCGAATACTTTGTTAATCGAGCATTCCAGCGCGTATTCGCTGATCGCTTCCGCCGCTCGGGCACCAGATGCCTTGGCATCCGCCGCCTCCTGGCCTCCGCCCGGGCTAAGCAGATCATCGATCCAACCCGCTGTACGGTAGACCATGCTCTCCATCACGTATGCGGCGATATTCATGTCCGCAAGCTTCGCCCCGATCAGCGGGAAGGCCGAGATCACGCGCCCGAATTGCTTGCGCGTATTCGCGTAACGCGCCGACAGCGCAACGAGCTCCTTGGCCCCGCCGACGCAGCTTGCTGCGAGCTTGAACCGGCCGATGTTCAGGATGTTGAACGCGATCGTATGCCCTCTGCCCACCTCGCCAAGCACGTTGGCGATCGGCACCGGCGTCTCGTCGAAGTACAGCGGACAGGTCGAAGTCCCTTTAAGGCCCAGCTTCTTCTCTTCCGGCCCGATCGTGAACCCCGGCATGCCCCGCTCGACGATAAATGCGGTAAAGTCGTCGCCGTCGACCTTCGCATAGACGATGAACACATCCGCGAAGCCCGCGTTAGTGATGAAAACCTTCGATCCGCTCAGCATGTAATGCTGGCCGTCGGGCGACAGCCTCGCCCTCGTCTTCACGCTCATCGCGTCCGAGCCTGCCCCGGGCTCCGTCAAGCAATAAGCGGCGAACCGCTTGCCTTGCGCCAGATCCGGCAAGTATCGCTGCTTCTGCTCCTCCGAGCCGAAATACACGATAGGCAGCGTCCCGATCCCAGCATGGGCGGCGATCGTGATGGCCAGGGAACCGGCTTCCGCGATCGACTCCGCCAGCAGTGCCGAGCTGATCAGATCCAGTCCCAAGCCGCCGTAACGTTCCGGCACGTCTGCCGCCAGCAAGCCCAAACCGCCGGCTTTGTCTAACAGCTCCAACGTCAGCTCATAATTCACGGTATCGAGCTGCTCTTTGCGGGGGCGCACCTCACCCGCGATGAAAGCTGCCGCCGCCTGGCCTAGCAGCCGCTGTTCCTCCGTGAAATCCTCTGGGGTCGCCATCGCCTCCGGAGGCAAATCTGCGGCGACGAACCGTCCGCCCCATCGATTGTGTCCGCTGCTCATCATATGGATCGCTCCTTTCTTGCCTAGCTGTCACACCTCTCCATAGCCAAAAACGCTAACGAACAACAATTCGGCCACATCCCTTGTTTTCACGGGAAGGACTTGCTTCTGCCGGGATACGCCTTGCTCCAGCATCGCCAGGCAGAACGGGCAGGACGATGCGATAACCGTCGGTTCCGCCGCCAGCGCCTCCGCGGTCCGGGCTTCATTCATCGGAATTCCGGTCCGGGGTTCGCTCCACATGAGCCCCCCGCCTGCCCCGCAGCACAAGCTGCGGCTGCGGTTATGTTCCATCTCGATCAGCTTCACGCCAGACATCGCGCGCAACAGATCGCGCGGCGCCTTGTACTCATCGTTATAGCGCCCGAGATAGCAGGCATCGTGATAGACGACGCGTTCCTCGACCCGCCAGGCAAGGCGAAGGCTGCCCGTCTTGACGAGCCGGGCCAGCAGCGTCAGATGATGCTCGACCACGATATTCGGGTCAAGGCCGAAGTCCCGGTACTCCTGTTTCATCACATGGTACGTATGCGGGCAGATCATAACGAGATGCTTCACGCCATACTTGTGCAGCGTATCGATATTCTCCTTGCACAGCGATTGAAACAGCAACTCATCCCCCATGCGCCGCGCCGTATCCCCCGAGCTGCGCTCCTCCCCGCCCATCACGGCAAAGGGGACCTTCGCTTCCTGCAGCAGCCGGAGCACCGCGAAGAGTACCTTGGCGCTACGCGGGTCATAAGCGCCCATCGTCCCCGCCCATACGACGAGCGCCGGCAGCGGCTCGCCGCGCAAACGGGCTGCCTGGACGCTGAGCAGCGGTCTACCCGTCGCGCTTTCGTACTGAGCGATCCAGGCGCTGCGCCCTAGCTTCGGCAGTCCCCACGGATTGCCGTATCGCTCGATTCGCGCCAGCGTCTGCTGCGGCCCGGGCGGAACGGTCCCTTCCGTCAGCGCCTGCCCTCTGCGCAGCGCCGTCACCAGCTTCGACGGTTCGACGTGAACCGGGCAATGCGCGTCGCAGCTGCCGCAGGTCGTGCAGGCCCACAGCTCGTCATCCGTAATTACTTCGCCGATCAGCTCCACATCCAGAGGCGAGCGGCCAGACACCGGCGACCACCCGTTGCGCTGCGCTGCCGCGGTCGGTTCGGTCGACGTTCCACGTCCTCCTGATCCCGGGACCCACAGCGGCAGCGCGCGCCTCATCACATGCGCGCCGCTTGAATGAGCTGACTGATCGGCGGCCACCCATGACGTTGTCCTGGGGTTGACCGCCGCGCTTTTCTCCATGAGATGGACGCGCAGCTTCGCGACCAGATGCATCGGCGACAGCAGCTTGCCTGTAAGCGACGAAGGACATACGGCCGTGCATATTCCGCATGTGATGCAAGCATGCAGCTCGAGCAGCTCGCTGCGCTCGAACTGCTCGATCGCGCGCACGCCCAGCGGACCTTCCATGTCCTCTTCCAGCGCTAGCGGCTGCAGCGCACGCCTCGGCTCGCCTCGCTTATGCCCTATCAGCAGCGGCAGGACGATCAGCTGCTGCATCCGCTGCCGCGGCACCAGAATGAGCAGCGCAAGCAGTCCCGCATCTTGCAGCAGACGCAAGGTTCCCCCGACGGTGCTCGTCATGGCTTCGCTTAGCGCCAGCCTCCCAAGGGCAGCGGCGAGGAAACCCGTCAACGTGTAATCCGTGGGCGTTATCGGATCAGGAAGGGACGGGACAGCCTGCTCCTCGGCAAGGAACGACTCCGTCTGCGGCAGCCATTGCTCCCTTATGGTCAAGAGCGTCTTCCACATCAGAAGCTCATCGAACCGCGCAGGCTCCTCTTTGGCCGGCAGCCAATCTGCTGTTGCGTATTCCTTCCTATTCGAGTCCCATAGCTCGGCAAGACTTGTTATCGCAGACCTTTGAATTGGGGCGGGACTTCCCGTCCCCTCTCCTTGCGCGGCGGCATGAACGCCAAGCGAATCTGTGGTATAGAGGCTCGCGGCCGCAGCTTCGGAACGAGCGCCGCTCTGCTCGAGCCGTTTATCGAAAGCGATGACCAACAGGACGATCAGCAGCCACAGCCCGAGCAGGAAGGGCCGCCTTCCATCCGGATCCCGCCTCTTGTGCCGTACTCGCAGTTCCCTCCCCGCCGCCAGTCGAATCGTAACCGCCAATAGCCAACAACCGATGAGGACGCCCCCCGCTTCCTGCAGCAGGCGCAGCAACCGCAGCTCGTCAGGGGAGGCCAACTGAACGCCAAGCAGCTGTCCTTGCCCTAGAAACAACCCGAGGGAAAGAAGGAGACCGCAGCAGGCCAGCAGCAGATAGGCAAGACCCGTACGCCAGTGGCGCCGTTGCATAAGGCGGCGGATCCGAACGCCTGCCGGCTCTTGCTTCCCTTGGGAATTGGGCTTACCGCGCACGCTGCCGCCCTTCGGCTTCCGCTTGCCCTGTCCAGTTCCTCCTTGCTTGCCATGCCCCTTGGCGAGATGTCTCGGGATCCCGGCAGCTGAAGCGCCATAGCGAAGTCCGGTTCGTTGCGCAGCAGGCCTGCCTGCATGAACGGGGAACGAGGCAGGAGAACTTCGTCCCATGCGGATCGAACGCGCCGCCTCCCTTGCAGCCATCGCTCCTTTCCCTAACGTAATGGCAACAGCCAACAGCAGCAGGAGGATATGCATCGCATCCCACGGGTGCTCGGCCAATATAGATAGAAGCTGCCTCATAAAATGCCCTCCTTCATCAGCCTGCCGCACACCTCGATGCCTGATCGGGACAAGTTATAAAGCGCTTACATTATGACTTATACTTCCACTATATGACTGCTTGCGCTCAGGCATGACAGGTCGGCAGCCCTGCAGGCTGGTGTCGCCCTTTTCCTGGTCGGAGTTTACAGACAGAGCAAACTACGTTATGATATACGTAGTTACGTAATTACGTATTTGAATAATAAGATGAGGTGATGTTCATTGTCCACGACTAGAGATTACGGTACGGAGATCGATGCGCTGGCCCAAGAGCTCCGCGAGCTGAAGCAGCTGCTCCAACCGCTGCTAACGAGCCGTCCCGCCGAATCGCCGGGATTCCTATCGTCCGACTCCCCCTTGCCGGATTCCAGTACCCCGGAATTCGATTTGCTCGGCACGCTCTTCTACGCCGGCCAACTCCGCGGCCACGGCGGATTTCGCCTTCCGCCGCAGCAGCGCCAGGTGAGTGAGCTGTTAACGGTCGACAGCGACCGGGGCGCGAAAGTGTTAGCCGCTCTCGGCAGCAAACAGCGGCTGGATATTCTCACCGCCGTCCTGCGCGGCCCCCTGACCGGGGCGGAACTCGTCGACCAGCTCCACATGGGAACGACAGGCCAGTTATACCACCATACGAAGGCATTGCTCGGCGCCGATCTGCTCGTCCAAGAGGAACGCGGCGGCCGCTATTCCGTCCCTGCCCATCGGGTATTGCCGCTGCTGTTGCTGCTGTCTTCCATCAGCGATCTGCTCGACACGAGCCTCTACATGGAACTCGCTGACGTCCGGAACCATGCAGGCGCTTATTTGGGCGAAGAGCTGGCGGAATACGACCCGCATCACCTGCTATGGGCTGTCCTAGAGAACAGTCTGCTCGAGCATGAAGCCGGCTATTGCACTCGGATCGGCCTCATCATGCAGACAGATGGCAGCCTGACGGTCACGGATAACGGCCGGGGCATCCCGATCTCGGCGCTTCCCGATTCCCGCACCTTGCCCCTGCAGGCCGTGCTGACCGAGATCGGCAAGCGCAATACGAGCGCCTCCGTCCTTGTCCCGGGCGGACTTAAGGGCATTCAGATGCCCATGGTCAACGCGCTGTCGTCCCATTTATCCGTCGAGGTTCGCCGCGAGGGACGCGTCTGGCGGCAGGAGTTCAAGCATGGCATTCCGCAGAGCGAGCCGCAGCGGGTCGGCCTTACGCAAGAGACCGGCACCAGCATGACGTTCAAGCCCGACAGCGAGATTTTTAACGCCAGCTTCAGTAAAGAGGGCATTCTCTCCCGCATCGCCGAGATTCAAGCGAACTACCCTAAGCTCGACATCGCCGTATACTAGAACATAACGAAGACCCTGGCCGCAGCTTCCCTGCAGTCAAGGTCTTCTTCGCTTCTTATTCGCCTCGCGCGCCTGCCGGGACAAGGCGGAAGACGGTTACTTCCGGCCGGCATCGCCAGCGGATCGGAATTTTCACCGTCCCGAGTCCCGGGGAAATATGGAACCATTGGGCAAGGCGCTGCTCCTTCATCCCGCAATGAAAATGGCGATACGCGCCGAAGGTTCGGCCGAATAATCGGATTTGCCCTCCATGCGTGTGGCCGGCGAGCAGCAGCTTGTACGTCAGGCCGAGCGATTCGACCCGGGCGATGACCGAAGGCGAATGGGCCAACAGAATCGTAGCGTCCGCCTTGCGTCCCGCTGACGGATCCTCCGTCCACGCCTCGCGTCCGTATATCGAATTGTCAAAGCCGTATACGTACAACCGGGTCCCTTCCAGATCGAGCAGGACGCCTCGGTTCACGAGCACTTCCATCGCCTTGCCCGCTTCATCGAGGCGTTCTTGCGCTTCCGGATCGGTCAGCCGCCGCTTGCGCAGCCAACGGCTTTCCTCCACTTCGTAATTGCCGGGCACGAACAGCTTATGCCGGCAAGGTAGATGTTCCAGCAGCTTAAGCACCCTCGGAAACTGCCTGCCGTTGCTCGCCAGATCGCCGGTCACGCACAGCACATCCGCCTTCGCGTCACGAACCGCCTGCTCGAGCGAACGCCCCCAGTAGCGCGTTCGTCCATGAAGATCGGATAGTTGCACGAGCGTGACACGCTTGTCCACGCCGGCTTCAATCCGGTACTCCCGCACGACAAGCGCGCATGTCTGCCACCGAACGATCACCAGCAGCAGGAGCAGGCTTGCCGCCCCAATCCCGAAGGCCATCATCATCAGTCACTTTCACCTCCGCTGCCCTACCGGCCATCCCTACGTATTCCTGGAGAACAACAGGATACCGCTTCGTTGCGACCAGCCCGATCCGCCCCAGAACCGGCCGCCCGCTTGATTATCCTCGAGGACGAATAGATGGCACTTGTGCACGCCCGCCTCCCGCAGACCTTCCAGACTCCGCTGCGTCAGCTGCCGGCCGATGCCATGCCCGCGATAATCCGGCCTGACCGCCGCATGGTAGATAAAGCCTCTCCGTCCGTCATGCCCGCATAGTATCGTCCCGACGAGCTTCCCTTCATGCTCGCACACGAAACTCAATCCCGGATTGCGTGCCAAATAAGCCGCGATGTTCGGTTTCTCGTCCGCCTCGCTTATGCCCATGCCCTCCGTCTGCTGCCACAACGCGAACGCCGCCTCGTAATCGCCGATCGTCATTTCCCGATAGTTCAGTTCCATCCCTCGCCCGCTCCTTCCGCTTCTCGTTGTTGCTGCCGGTCCGCTCTAGCCCCAGAGCCGCTCCACGCGCTGCAACTGCTCGCCTTCCAACTCAAGCCGGTAGATATCCGGCATCGTCGTCCGCTTCCAGAAGCCATGATCGTACCGCCCGTCGAACGCGCGCATCATAATCGTCATAATCTGGCCATGCGTGCCGACCGCAATGGCTTGTCCCTCATATTGGGCGAGCAGCCGCTTCAAGACCGGCAATGCCCGCTCCTCCGCCTGACGGGTCGTCTCGCCTCCAGGCAGCGCATAGTCGGGATCCGCGAACGACCGCTCGATCGCCGATTCCCGTTCCGCCCAAGTCACCTCTACATCCTCGGCATGAATGATGCGTTCCCGCAGCACTTCCGCCAGCAGTATGGTAAGCTTCCGCTCCTCCGCTACATGCTGCACCGTCTGAATCGCCCTTGCCATAGGGCTGGAGACGACCGCGTCGATCCGCTGGCCGCGCAGCCGCGACGCCACTTGTTCAGCCGCTTGAAGTCCCGCCTCCGACAGCCCCCGCGTTCGTTCCTGACCGGGGATGAAGGGAGCCTCCGCATGCCGGATCATATACACCGTTGTAGGCACAGCACGTCCCCCTAAACTTTTCCAACCATTATAAAAGATTTCGTTAGGAGCGTAAACGACAGACTTCTAGCCGGGCGCGATCATGCAAGCAAGGGATCTCAAAAGAAAAAGGCATGAACCGTTAGGTCAATGCCATTAAGGTATTATCTTAATGACATTGAACTTCAGGCTCACACCTTCTTCCGACGCAGCGGATCAACGCACCGGCAGCTCCTCGGACCCGATCGCCGCCACATCGTCATCGATCAGCCACTTGCCATCTTCCGTCTTCCTGAGCTGGTACACGTACTGGGATCGGAACCGAAGCGCATAGCTACGCTCCTCCTGCACGACGTACACATGCGCCAGTCCATCCTCGTAGGCAATGACGCTTGCTTGCTCCACCGTGAACGTATAGTCGGCCTGCGCGAACACCGCCTCATAGAAGTAGCGGAATGCCGCGTCCTCCACCTCGGTCAGCTCATAGGCGCCGGCCAAAGCATCCACGTTCTCTTCATTCATGGCTTGCGCGCTCGCGCCGATCACGTCCATGATGGCCGTCCGCTCGGCTTCGGGCACATCCACGGCTTGCTTCGGCCAAGAAGCCGCGTCCGGGTAAGAGACCGATGTAACCGCAAGATCGTAAATCTTCCAAGTCTCATCCGGCATTTGACGAATAGCGAGCGCCATGGCTTCTTCTCTCTTGAGGAAGAACCCGCTCGCCCCGGCGGCCCGCGAATAGACCGCCTTCATGGTGACCTCCGCCTCTTTGGGCCCGGACAACTCGACATGCACCCGTTCAAAATGAACCGTCGACCTGGCATCGGCTTCCTCCCGCATCGCGTCGGGATCGGCCGTCGTTAAGATCGGCGAATCCTCGGTGAACGCCGCGAGCATCGCTTCTATCCGATGCCCGTTGCTGTCCGCCTCGTATTGCATCAGCAGCTCGCCGATCGCTTCCGATTGGCGCTGGGTCAACTGCGGTTCGAGGAGCCGCACCGCTTGACTCCGTGAATCCCAGTTCACCTCGAAGCCGGTCGCTTCGGAGACGAAGCGGATCGGCACCATCGCGCGGCTGTTCACGACAAGGGGCGCAGGCGCGTTAGCCTGGCGGCCATTCACGAACGTATGCCCGGTTCGGAGCTCCATCCGAATGAGGAGTCCTTCGGCTGCCGCCGTAATGATATGGTCGCTCTGGTCATAAGCGACTGCGTAGCCCAATGCCTGGAACAGGCCTCGGAACTCCACATAGACCGTATCCGCATGCGCCACCGGATAGACGGCAAACTTCAGCTTATTTTCGCCCACGTACACTTGAATCGGCTGCGGCGCCACGCTCGGCAGAGCAGCCATGACCGCTGGGGCGTAAGGGGTGGTCAGCATAAGAACGAACAGGAATGCAAGCGCGCTTCTCCACGAGTTCAGCTTCAATCGGATAACCTCCACGGGCGATGGTTTCATGAGCGTTCTAGCGATGAATTGCTCGTAGACTAACGCACGTGGAAGCGGCCTGTCAATGCAGGATTTGCGCCTTCTCGTCGCTTCGACAGAAAGTCCGATAAAGCGTCATTGCCGCGTGACATCACTCGTCAGGAGAAGCGGATACCTGCCATTTTTCGAAAAACCCGCGATATTCCGCTATCTGCGCGGGCTTGCTCTTGGTATTCACTCCTATACGGTTACCGCGCTGTAGAGCGTCACGTGGACAAGGTCGGCCTGCGCGTCGAACGTCTCGTAGATCTCCAGATGCCATGCCCGCTGGATCCGTTCATACCCTTGAAGGGCGATCCAATGATCGAGCTGCTCCCAGGCACGCAGCCGCGCGGAAGATGAGCCTTGATGCAGCGTGGTCGCATAGGACTGCACCGGGACGGTCAAGTGCGCCATGCCGTCGGGAACGGCGGTAAAATCCTCTACCTGCGTACAGAGCAGATAGCTTCCTTCTTGCGTCTCTTCGGCCGGAACGAACACGCCGATCATCGGCAGCGGCTCAGCCGCCGTCAGCCCTTGAATCTCCTGCAGCCGATGGGCCAGCTCCTTCATCGCCGCCCGTATGCCCCCCTCTACCTCCTGCCGATTCCGTGCCAGCAGCGGCAGTCCGACCAGCTTCAACTCGCCAAGCGCGACAACCTTGACCTCGCGCGCACGGACCGGGACGAAGATCTCCTGCCCTCCGTCTTCCGGCCCCCTGTTCCGAATGACCTCGAATCGCGGCGCTTCGCCGTCGAGATCGTAACTTGCCTGCACTTCCGGCAGATGAAGATGCTGCCAGATCAGATCCGAATCCGGCGCCTCGAACCGGAAAACCGTATATTCCGCGGAAGGGATCGTATAGGGCACCATCCCTTGGGGGAGCTCCCCGACCTCCGCCACCCGCACGCCGACCATCAGGCCATCCTCGAGTTCCACGACATACGTGTCCGTTCCCAGCTGATGCGGGATCTCGCGCCGATGCTCGTTCAGCTGCTCCAGCAACAGCTCCTTCGTCTCATACTCCTCGATTCCGCGAATGCCGACCAATTCCATCTCGCCGACCAGTTCGATCCGGGCGTCCATCAACCGATTCATCGATAACTGAAGCATCCGTTCATTCCTCCTCTTCGTTCAATCTAGCGAACTAGCTAACGTCAGCGCTCCTACTCTTCCTTACACTTCATGAAGCAGGTAGAAGCGAGCAGGCGGCAAACTTAAGGAATGGCATGCTGCATGTGCCAATACCGGTACTTCGCCTCATGCGTAAAACTTCGAAGGCGTGAACGCGTGCTGCTTTCGATGGAATCGCTATCACAAGACACTCCCTATTGTTGGCGCTTGACATTCCGCATGCGTGGGAGTATAACAAGACTATTCCGACAATAATCAACTTCCATGACGGGAACACGCACGTACGAGAGGCATTCTCCAGAGAGTTGGCAGCCGCTGCAAGCCAATGTTTGCCCCCGGACGCATCCGCATCCTCCCCGAGAAGCTGTGCCGAACGTTCGATACGCGCATGTGCAGATTCATTCTAAGGCGATCTTTGATTACCGCGACGGATGGGTAGCTGCCATGAGGGTGTCAAGATTAAGCACAGACGGTATCCACCGTTATATGGAGCGCGCATGATGGTGCGCGGCATGAGTGCATCTGCTTTGGTGATTGGCTTGTGTTCACGATCGTAAGATTGGGAATACGGCGTTCACCGATAGCTCTCCACGCCTATGGCGGGCGGGCAGGTGAAATTAGGGTGGTAACGCGAGTTCATCTCGTCCCTGTACAGGGGCGGGATTTTTTTTATTTTTCAACCGACAATCAAGGCGGCACTGGGCTGGAACGATCCGGCTTCGTGACCGATTGCGCAACTTATCGATTCGTTATATTGAAGAAGAAAGCAGGCGAAGGAAGATGGAGAACGAGCTTCAGCAAGGATCAACGGTGGAAGAAATCCGCATCGGCATGGCCGAAATCGCGCAGGCGCAAATTCATGTCAAGGACGCGGTCATCCGTACGCCGCTGCAGCACAATCGCGTGCTGTCGGCCAGATACGATTGCAAGGTATTGCTGAAACGGGAGGATCTGCAGGTCGTGCGTTCGTTCAAATTACGCGGCGCCTATCACTTGATGAAATCCCTTCCGGCCGAACGGCTTCAGCGCGGCGTCGTCTGCGCGAGCGCAGGCAATCACGCGCAAGGCGTCGCTTACTCGTGCCAGGCGCTCGGCATCCCGGGCAAAATCTACATGCCAAGCACGACGCCGCGGCAGAAGGTCAATCAAGTCGCCTTCTTCGGCGGGCCGGATGTCGAGATCATCCTGACGGGCGATACGTTCGACGACGCGTATGCCAAAGCGATCGAGGCGAGCGAACGCTTCGATATGGCGTTCGTCCATCCGTTCGACGATCCGAAGATCATCGCCGGCAACGGCACGATCGGCAAAGAGATCATGGAAGCGGTCGAATCGATGCCGGACTATGTGTTCGTCACGATCGGCGGCGGCGGCTTGGCGGCAGGCGTGGCCGCCTATGTGAAGGCCGTCTCGCCGAATACGAAAGTGATCGGCGTCGAGCCGGAGGGCGCGCCTTCCATGAAGGCGTCGATCGCGGCCGGCCACGTAACGCCGCTCGATACGATCGATAAATTCGTCGATGGCGCCGCTGTCAAACGCGTCGGCGACCTGACCTTCCGCATGTGCCAAGAACTGCTCGACGACATCATCGTCGTGCCGGAAGGCAAAGCGTGTACCGCCCTGCTCGACCTGTACAACGAGAACGCGATCGTCGTGGAGCCGGCAGGCGCCCTGACCGTCGCGGCGCTCGATCTGTACCGCGAGCACATCGCCGGCAAGACGGTGGTATGCGTCATCTCCGGCGGCAACAACGACGTCGACCGGATGCAGGAGATCAAGGAGCGCTCGCTCGTCTATGAAGGATTGAAGCATTACTTCATGGTCAACTTCCCGCAGCGCGCCGGCGCCTTGCGCGAATTCCTCGACGAAGTGCTCGGCCCGGACGACGACATCGCCCGCTTCGAGTATACGAAGAAGCATAACAAGGACAACGGCCCGGCCCTCGTCGGCATCGAGCTCAAGCACCGCGAAGACTACGAACCGCTCGTCGCCCGCATGCACGCCAAAGGCTACCAGTTCCATGAACTAAACAAGGACCCGCTGCTGTTTAATTTGCTGATTTAATGGGTTAATGGTTTACCCTCTTAATCATTCATAGGTCTAATCATTAACGCCCCGCGCAGCGGGGCGTTTTGTTGTTGGCGGTGAAGTTCACCGCCCCTCACCCACGTAAAGCGTGTCCACGAAGTGGACTTCAAGCGAAGGTCAGCAGGCTGGATGTTCATGCGTGCGAACCAATCAGGTCTCCTCCCCAAGGCACCAAAGTAATATACGAAGCTCGAATCAGAGCTTTGTCCTAGCGGCATATTGGATGCCCGGAAGGCATACAACACTAAGCTAGGACAAAAGCGGTCCACGCACGAAAGGACTCATCGAAGACGGCCGCGTAACGAATCACGCCGATTACGGGTGTCCTCAGAGTTTTCCGGACGGAAAACTCACTTCGGAAGCATAAGCTGGGCCGTGGCCCTTGGGGTCCCCTCCTCAGGAGGGGATTTAGGGGAGGTAGTAAAAAGGTATATTAACCGCTCCAAAGGTTAAACAAGAGAATAGGATTTGAATTGAAATTGGAATTAGATTTGATTTGGTTTTGAATAAGATTTGAACAAGCTCGTTAAGGGGAGCCCCCCTTACCCTCACAATGGTTTCACGCCGCGTTCATCTTGGCATGACAATCACCCGCTACACTTGCGCACAGGAGGTGTAGCATATGGATTTCCGTCAAGTTCGAAAGCCGAAGGTACTCGTGCTCTACGCATCTTTCGGGGATGGCCATTGGCAGGCCGCCCGTGCGTTAACCGCTTCGCTGAGGGAACAGGGGATCGAACAGATTCTGCTCGTGGATCTGCTTGCGGAGGCCCATCCGTGGCTCAATACGATGACCAAAAGCATCTATGCCAAGAGCTTCACCTTGCTGCCCGGCCTCTATGGCTGGATTTACAACACCACGCGCCATATGCAGCATGACTCGCTGTTCGCCAACTGGCTGCATTCGTTCGGACGCGCCAAGCTTGCCCGGCTATTGCAGCAGGAGAAGCCGGACGCCGTGTTCCACACGTTCCCGCTGCTCGCGATGCCTGCGCTGAAGCGCAAGATCGGCTTGTCGATCCCGACCTATACGGTCGTAACCGACTTCGACCTGCACGGGCGCTGGGTGCACCCGGATATTGACCGCTATTACGTGCCGACGGCCGATATGCGCAGCGAACTGATTGCGCACGGCATCGCGCCGGCCCGCATATGCGTCAGCGGAATTCCGCTCCGCCAAGGCTTCGGCGCGGTGACCGTCACTCCGGCGCTGCGGGCCCAATACGGTTTTGCCCCCGGGACGCCGATCGTGCTCATTATGGCCGGCGCGCAAGGCATGATGTCGGACAGCGCCGAGCTGTGCGCCTATCTGCTGATGCAGCCGAATGTGCAGATTGCTTTCGTATGCGGCCGCAGCGCTCAGCTCGAAGTAGAACTGCGCGAACGATTCAGCGTTCATCCCGAAGCGGCGCGCCTGAAGATCTTCGGATACGTCGAACAGGTGCACGAGCTGATGGCGCTGTCCGCTTGCCTCGTTACCAAACCCGGCGGGGTCACCTTGGCTGAAGGACTCATGTGCGGACTGCCCTTGTTTACGCACCGCCCCGTCCCCGGCCAGGAACGCAATAACGCGGAATATTTGCAGCGCAAAGGCGCAGCTGTCATGACCCATACCGCCCCTGAACTGGCGGATGAAATTATGAAACTCATTCGGGACCCGCTACGTTTAAAGACGAGGAAGCAGGCCGTTGTCTTGCTTCAGCATCGCCATGCGGCCAAAACGATCGCATTAGACTTTTTGGCAGGCTTGCATATAATGGAAAGAGCAGCTTCCACGTGGCATACATCGCGTCTATAGAACAGCAGGAGAACCGCCCTTTTCGAAGGATGGCACGCACCCGGGTGAAGTTAAGGGAGTGAATCGCATCACTAGGCGTTGGTTCGGACCGGAGATCGTCTATTTCTCGGTCATTCTATTCGTTGTTGAATTCGTGCGCGGTGCCGCGCTTGTCAGCTTCCTGCCTGTATTCGGCCAGAAGACGCTAGGACTTAATTTCGACGTCATCGGCATTGCCATTACGGCGCATTATTTGACCGATACCGCGCTTAAGATGGGCATCGGTTATCTGCTCGACCGCTTCTCCGTCCGGTTCGTCGTACATACAGGTCTGCTTGCATCGCTCGCGGGGATTGCCTTGCTGCAATTCGCTTATTCCCCCTGGCTGTTTATCGCGGCCGCAGCGCTCTACGGGGTGGGCATCTCGCCGATCTGGATCGTCTGCCTGACGAAGGTGACCGAGGGTCAGCGGGCTACGCAGATGGGCTATCTCTATACGATCTGGCTGGCCGGACTTGGCATCGGACCGATTATATGTAACGTCATTGTCGATCACAATATTGAAGCATGCTACTATCTGCTGCTAGGGCTATCGCTGCTATGCTGGCTCATGTCGTTGTTCATCAGCAATAAACGGAATTCGAGCGTAGCCGCGATCCCGCTTCGGCAGCAATTTGCCATACTGGGCGAGCGGCTGCGCCATATGAAGCTGCTGCTCCCCGGCATGATTCTGCAGACGGCCGGCGCGGGCATGCTCGTGCCCATCCTGCCCAGCTTCGCAGAGAATCACCTCGGCATGTCCGGCGCGCAATACTCCCTGCTCCTGCTTGCAGGCGGGGTGTGTACGGGTGCCGCGCTGATGCCATTCGGCAAACTGTCAGACAAGCTCGGCGGGAAGAAATGGTTCCTTGTCATCGGCTTTATTTTTATCGGCTTATCGCTGTACATGATCGCCATGGAGCCGCCGCTCGTGCTCAGCATGCTGCTCGCCGGCCTGCTCGGTCTCTCCTATTCCGCCCTGCTGCCCGCCTGGAACGCATTGCTCGCCAATTACGTTCCGCCGCAGCAAGCAGGGCTTGGATGGGGAATCTTCTCGACCGTGGAAGGAATCGGCGGCATGATCGGCCCCGTCATCGGCGGCGTAATGGCCGCTTCGTTCGGCGAACCGAGCGTCGTGCTATACAGCGCTATCCTGTACGGATTGATTGGCTTCTTCTATATCTGGTTTCCGTTTCGCGACTTTCAATCGTCGTAGAGGCTCATCCGCTTTGAACGGCTAAGGAGATTACCCATGCAAATGACGCAATTGGATCAATGGATTCACGAAATTAAACAGATGGATCTGGATGAGCTCCAGCAAACGTTGGAGAGCTTCTCCGTACTAGGGCCTCTGCCGGGGATTGCGCTTACGATGGCGGAATCCTTCCTGCCCATTCTGCCGCTGCTTGTGTTCGTGGCGGCGAACGCGAATATTTATGGCCTATGGCTAGGCTCGCTCTATTCCTGGCTAGGCGTCAGCGTCGGGTCGATTATCGTCTTCCTGCTGGCCCGCAAGATCGGCAGACGCTTCCGTCCCTGGCTGCAGCGCCGCTTCCCGAAGCTCGAGAAGTTCTTCGACTGGGTGGAGCATCGCGGGTTCACGCCGATTTTCCTTTTCGCCTGCTTCCCGTTCTCGCCTTCCGCACTGATTAATATCGTCTCCGGCATCGGCAATGTGCCTTTCCGTTCCTTTGTTCTGGCCATTCTGCTCGGCAAAGCCGTCATGATCTTCGGCGTATCCGTGCTCAGCTTCGATATTGCCGATCTGGCGGAGGAGCCATGGCGCGCCGTCCTGGCCGTCGTGCTCGTGTTCGTCATGTGGTTCGGCGGCAAGAAGCTCGAATCTCATTATAAGCTCAAATAGCGAGGAGGAGTCCCCATGCTGCGCGCGCAAGACGGTATCGGCATGCTCCCGCTCATGAGCTGGATGAGCGGGCTAGCGACGGGCATCGCGCTGCTGATCGGATGCGGGATCGTCGCCGCGATGTTCATGATCATCCGCCTGTCGACCAGCGATTCGGATAAGCATAAGGAGCTGCGGGAATTCGTCGAGACGCTGTTCGGCACGCCGGCCCATCTGCGCCCCGATGCGGCGAAGACGGCAGAGAGCGAGACGGCCGCGGCCAGCGTATCGGCAAGCCGTGAAGCGTTCACGGAGCCTTGCCCCGCATGCGCCCATCACGTCACCGAACGCGATGTCGATTGCCCCTCCTGCGGACTTCGGCTGCAATGAAGCCGGTCCGTTCATCCGCCTTACTCCCCCGGTTCCCTTACTCAAGCCTTCCGCTGGCCTCCTTTCGTATAGTTTGCTTCATTGTGCGCACACTGAAAAAGCTACGCATTCGATTGTTCACTACACGAAGGAGGCATGCAATATGTCAGGCGAACATCCATCCGAGAAGCAGCTGCGCGCGAGCCAAGCCCAATCCGAGGCCGACCGTTCCGGTCAAGGCAAAACAAAGGCTAGCGAGCTGCAATCCGAGGCCGACAGCGCAGCTGTGCGCAAGCATGGCTTATAAGCGCCACCTCTTAGGGGCATGCTAACGACGAACCCCGGACTAATCTGTGACCTGTTCCAAGTACATTCATAGCGATTGCATGTAAAGGGAGGAATAGCAGGCATGAGCGATAAAAAACGCCATTTCGAGATGCAGCCGATGTCGGGCGAGCACGTAGAGGTTGAAGGCGTCTATAAGGATGAGTGGGGACGCGAGCAGAAGCTGCAGCGCGGCGATACGTTCCCGCCCAATGCGATGCTTGGCACGACGGAGTGGGAGCTGGTCGAACTCGACTTCGGCAACCATCACGAGGGTAAGACGGATTCCCGCCTTGTACCGAAAAGCGACGACCAAGGCTCGAAGAACGCTAACCTTAGCGGACCGCGCACCCATTTGGACAGCGGCGACAAATAACACAAAAGCGTCCTGCAAGGAAGCGGATCTGGTTGTCGCCAGATTCGCTGCTGCAGGACGCTTTTTCCATAGCTGCGAGTTAATTCGCATCGTGAACGTTCAATGGAATGAATCTTCAATCGCCTTAAAATTGCAGGGACAAATAACTAAGCGTCCCCATATCATATCCTCGATAGATGACCTCTGGCTTCGCGCTTCCGCTGCCCATGGCGATATACAGCGGCACGAAATGCTCGGCACGCGGCACGGCCATTCTCGCATGGGGCGCATGCTGCTCATAATGGAACAACGCGTCCAGCTCGCCGTCTGCCATCTGCGCTAGCAGCCAATCGTCGAATTGAACCGCCCAAGGCTCCGCTTCTTTCTGGCCCCATTTGATGATGCGCAGATTGTGCACCGTAACGCCGCTGCCGATGATCATGATATCCTCTTCGCCCAGCCCGTGCAGCGCTTCGCCGATCTTATAGTGATCCTCCGGGGAACGATACGGATTCACCGACAGTTGCACGAGCGGAATATCGGCCGCCGGATACATGCGATGCAGCAGCGTCCACGTCCCGTGATCTAGCCCCCGGGAACTGTCGCGCACGACCGGAATGCCTTGCTGTTGGAAGCGCGCCTCGAGCTTCTCCGCGATGGTTTTCGACCCTTTGGCCCGATATTTAATCTGATAAAGTTCATCCGGGAAGCCCCCGAAATCATAGATCGTCTCATATTCGTCATCCGTATAGGTCATCGCCAGCGGCTCCGTCTCCCAGTGCGCCGTGAAGACTACGATCGCCTTCGGTTGATATCGTTTGCCCAGTTGCCCCAGGAATGCGGCATATTCCGTCTCTTCAATGGCGAGCATCGGCGAACCGTGCGCCAGGAACAAAGAAGGGATCATCTTGGTGCCTCCTCATTATCTCGCCTATCAGTTACTTTATGTAAGTTAGTTTACGAAAGAAATTTATTAATGTCAAGTTACTAATTTTTATTTAGCAGCTATCAATCATCGTGATAAAGCGTTATAATAGATGGTGAACGAGGTGATGCCCATGCATGATGCAATATGTCCGAAATTCGATAAAGCCATGCAGCTGATCAGCAAACGATGGACGGGCTTGATCATTCACCAGCTGCTGGACGGACCGAAACGGTTCAGCCAATTGGAAGCCGCCATGCCGATCAGCGGCAGACTGCTCTCCGAACGGCTGAAAGAACTGGAGCAGGAAGGAATCGTCCACCGCGAAGTGTATCCGGAGACGCCGGTGAGGATCGAATATTCGCTCACCACCAAAGGTTGCGCGCTCGGACCGCTGTTCAAGGAGCTCGAGCATTGGTCCCACGAATGGGTCACGCTGGACGATGCCGACCTGCAGGAGAACGCCTAAGCGCGTGCTTGCCTTCCAATGGAACAGAAGCGTCTATCAGCTGCTGCTTAGACCGTTCTTCTATTACAACAAAGAGACCCTTCTGAACCATGAATGGATCAGAAGGGTCTTCTGCTGTCTTCTGCTGTCTGCTAGGTATCTCCGCCGCACCAATCAACATGCGATTGACGGTTGTTACGCCTCGGCCGCTTCCTCGGCTTCGCGCACCATCACCTGATCGGCCAGCTTCTCCAGCCGACGCAGATGGTAGGCGTATTCGAAGATCGCCGAGCCGACGAAGATGAGCCGCTTGCGCTCATCGGGATCCTGGATCAAATAATCGGTCAGCTGCATGGCCAGACGCGCTTCCCGCTCCTCCTCCGGCTCGAACGACGCTTTGATCTTCAGCTTGCCCTCGAGCTTCAGCAGTATCTGCTCATGGTATTTGGTCAGATCTTCGATCTGCTCATCGAATTGCTTCGCCCATTTGCTGGCCTCCGGCGCGGAGAAATAATGTTCCTCCACCACGTCGAGCAAATCCGCTCCCTGCTGAAGCGCTTTGATCAGCTGCTTGGAGACGAGCAGCTGCCTCGCTCTTGCCTGCCTGCGGCTTGGCAGCAGCGATCGCTCATCCTCGAACAGCTTATACCGCTCCTCCAACTTGCGCAGCGTGCCGACCAGCTTCTCTTTCTCCTTGCGGTGAACGTCTTCCTTCAACTCGTCGGAGATCGCCATCCGAAGGAGGAGCGACAGCTCCCCGAATGCTTCGTGCACTTGCTCGGTGAATTGCTTCCTCGGCCTCGGCGGAAATACGAGCAGATTGACGGCGAAGGCCGCTCCCATGCCCGCGAGTACCATGTAGAAACGCTCGAGCGCCACCAGCCAGCCTTCCCCGTCGGCTTCCATAACCGCGACGACGGTGACGAGCGTAAGGCTGATCGAACTATCCATTCTGAGCCGTAGACAGATGAGAATAACGATGATACATACGAGTCCAACCGATATCGGCGTCTGACCGAACAGCTTGATCGCCGCAAGCGCTATCGCCGCGCCAAGCACGTTCGTCTGCAGCTGATCGGTAATATTCTCCCACGAACGCGAGATCGACGGTTGAATCGAGATCGCCGCGATGGCCGATAGAATCGGCGACGCGAAGCCGAGCAGCTCGCTGAGGTAGATGGCTAGCGCGACGGCCAGCCCTGTCTTTAATACGCGCGCTCCTATCGTCATGGGGCCGCTCCTTCCGCTTCCGGCGTCAGCAGCAGCGTCGTGGATGCTGCCTCCTGTCCGTTCACGAGCAGCACAAGCTTATGTATGCCGGGGTAATGCTTGCGGGTCGACAGATCCGCCCAACTAAGGCGCTTCGTGCCGTTCAGCCGCGTGCCTGCTTTCGCCTTCGCTTCCTTCAGCAGGAATTTCTTGCGCGACGGCGTCCCGTTTGCCTTCACATAATCCACCCCAAGCTCGAGGCGCAGTTTGTAGATGTTCTCGTCCGCCTGCCCCTCCATGCCGGAATCTGCGTCTCCCCGCACGACGGCCGCATAGCGGATCTCGGTCTCTTCGCCGATGGCCGCCCGCTCGGGCAGCGCCTCGATCAACGCGGACTGGACGCGCACGCCGCCTTCGCCGTCCGCGTAGCCGAATAGCGCCATCACTTGCGCATCCGCCTGCTTGATCAGCGTGCGGCAGCCATGCCGGATGATCCAATCCGTCCGTTCGTCCGTCCCTTTCCAGCCGGCCGCTATCTCCAATACCAAAGCCGGATGGTCCTTGGCGATGTCATTCAGATTGTTCGCGACGCTCTTGCGGACATAGAGCGAAGGGTCTGCCTTCAATCGCTCCAGTATCGGCAGAATGGGAGCCGGGTCCTTCTTGAAGGCCGGCAGCGCCGACGCCCACGGCAGTCGCGGACGGCAACCTTCGCTGGCCAGCCTGCGGACATGCTCATCCTCGTGTCCCGCCCACTCGAGCATCCGCGCCATCGTCTCTTCGGTGCGGGCCGCGATGAACGGCCGAATGGCGAACTCGGCGCTGGAGCCGCGGGTGAATTGCGCGAGCGCCGTCATCGACAGCTCCCAGTCGTCCATTCCGTACACCTCGACGTAATCGGGGAAGAACAAATACGGAAACCCGGTGCATTGTTGCTGGATCGCTTGCAATATCGCAATCGCCTCCGGATAAGCTGCAGGCAGCAGCTGTCCTAGCGAGAGAGTAATCCTCCGAATCCTTGCCTTGAGCTCTAGCCGCTCCCAATCGTCCTCCGTCACCAGCTGCACGAAACGTTCGCGGTCGAAGGGCGTCCACGCCGAATGGACGATCCCTGCAAAATGCCTCAAAAACGGCTCGTTGTACATCAATTTCAATGGCTCGGCCATAGTGCTGATCGCCTCCTTCCGCTATTATAGCCGATCGCCCCGCACGCGCGCATCCTGTACGGCAAGAGCGGTCCCCTAAGCCCTGCTCGGTCCCCCATGAGCCGATACGGCCAAGCTCCTTTCTTCCATGTAAACGGCCCCGCCAGGCCGCTAAACCGTATATACCGCCAGCAGCAGCTCCGTAACGCACAAAAAAGCCCCGAATCCTCGCTTGCGCATAAGGATTCGGGGCATGTGCTTCACGCGGGCGTTACGCAGGCGTTACGCGTAGCGGGCAATGACGTTCTCGAGCTGACGGGCGATCGCATGCGGTCCTGCCGCAAGTTCGCCGTTCGTAAAGCGGAGACGCACGAACGATTCGTCCATATCCATCGCCTCGGCGAACAGGCTCGCGAGACCTCTTGCGCGGCGGTCGATCTGCAGCACAATCTCGAGCTCGCTGCCGCGGTTGTAGAAGATGACCTCCAGCTCATCCAGACGGCCGCGGAAGCTGCCGGTCGGCTTGAACTCGAATTCCTGCACGAACGGGAAACGGCCGCCGATCCGTGAGGCATATTCGCAATCCGCCTTGTACAGACGGAATCCGCACAGCTCGACCGCTTCGAGCACCGTCGCCATTTGCGGCGTCGCCGCAACCTCGATCCGGTCGTTGTCGCCCGGGTCTACCGCGCCGCGAATCGCAAGCTCGGTCCGTACCCATACCGGCGTGCGGCCGACGGACAACGGCGTCTCAAGCGGAAGGTCGAAGGAGAACGGCACTTCTTTGTGCTCGCCGGCCCTCAGCGTGAACGGGCTGCTGACATGGTAACGCGCCAGCGCAGCGGATACGTTATGTTTGTGGTCGTTGCTTTCCTTCACGTATTCCGTCATGACCGCAATCTCGATCGTATCAATATTCTGCTCCACGTTGCCGCCCTTGATCTTCACGACGCCGCGCACCTCTTCGCCCGGCATGTAGCGCGTCTTCTCCAGCAAAGTGTCGATCGTCGCCGCCCCAATTCCGATACTCGCCAAAAAACGGTTGAACA
This sequence comes from Paenibacillus phyllosphaerae, assembly GCF_014192105.1. Classification (GTDB taxonomy): domain Bacteria; phylum Bacillota; class Bacilli; order Paenibacillales; family Paenibacillaceae; genus Paenibacillus_Z; species Paenibacillus_Z phyllosphaerae. The sequence goes on from NZ_JACHXK010000013.1 coordinate 185,711, forward strand.
TTCATACCCTCTCCTCTCCATATATGGCCTGCCGCTTCAAGGCAGGCTGAACCATCCGTGCGTAACGCGATGCTGTGTTCGTGTATTTACCCTCGTTTCGTACGCAGCAGACGCCGCATCGGTTTCGCCCTATCGTTGCTTATTAGAATGTCCATCATTCGCCACTCTTGTTCAGATGAAGCAGCGTTGGCGAAACTTGAGGCGCCGCATGGCTTTCCTCTCCATTCTCGTTCCCCGGCGGAACCATGTAGGGGAGGATAATGGCGAAGGTCGTCCCTCTGCCGATCTTGGTCTGCACGTCGACGCGCCCTTGATGGTTGTCGACGATTTTATAGCTGACCATGAGACCGAGGCCGGTGCCTTTATCCTTCGTCGTGTAGAACGGCTGGCCGATCTTGGCCATCGTCTCTTGAGGGATGCCCGGGCCGAAGTCCTGGATGCGCACGACCACCTGGTCGTCTTCGCGCACGCCGCTCACGAGGATTTTGCCGCCGTCGATCATCACTTCGATCGCGTTCTTGAGCACGTTGATGAATACCTGCTTCAGCTGGTCCTCCACTCCGTGTACCCAGAGCGGGTCCTCGCCGAACTCCGCCTCCAGCTCAATGCTGTGCAGCAGCGCCTGCGCCTCGAGCAGCATGATCGTATCGCGCATGACGGTACGGATATCCTTATAGGAATATTCATATACTTGAGGCTTGGATAACATGAGCAGCTCGCTGACAATCGACTCGATACGGGTAAGCTCCGATTTCATAATGTCAAAATAGTTCTTGGTGCCCTGTCTCCCGGATGCGATCAGCTGCAGGAAACCTTTGAGCGAGGTCAGCGGGTTGCGGATCTCATGGGCGATGCCTGCCGCAAGCTGGCCGGCGACATAGAGCTTCTCGGAGTTGATGAGCAGCTCCTCGTTCTTCTTCCGCTCCGAGATGTCCCGGATGATCACCTGATAGGCGGGCTTGCCGGCGAACCGGGTCCGCGTCTGCACCACCTCGGTGAAGAACGGACGGCCTTTGACCGTATACCATTCCATCTCGACCGGACGCAGATAGCGGTTCTTCTCGACGCGCTGCAGCAAGGTTCGCATCGTCTCATGGCATTTGGGATGCAAATAATGATAGATCGATTGGTCCAGCAAATCCTGGTCGCTCTTCGCCTCGAACATGGCAAGGCCGGAACGGTTCACGTACTCCCAGCGGTCTTCGCGGATCATCGCGATCATATCGATCGAATTCTCGACCAGCAGCCGGTAACGTTCGTTCATCATGCTGAAGCGCTGATCGACCACATGGGCCAGCAGACTGAAGGCAAATATAAGCGAGGTTGCGACACCGAGGAAGACGACAAGCAGCCGCGTGTAGTCGCTGAGCTTGTCGGTGGTCAGCACGAAGCTGTAATTCGCCGTTATCGATTCGATGCTGAAGTATTGCGCCAGGAAGCCGAGCAGCCCAAGGATGAATCCGGACAGCATCGGATGGGCGCCGCGATGGCGTTCGAACAAACCGAAGCCGACAATGACGCCGATAAAGCTTAGCGCAACGCCGATCCAGGCCATGCCGTGCTCCAACTTATAGGAGACCACCTGAGAGCTGAGCAGCGAGCCATAGTTCAATACTACGTGCCCTAGCGTGATGAGCAGCCCGCTGATAAGCAGACGGACGAACAGCGGCTGCATGGTCCGAAGCGAGCGCAGCGCAAAATACGCCGTCACCATCGCGAGCAGCTTCGCCACCGAAGACCAGTCCATCAGCAGCATCGTATCGGTCGCGAACAGCATAATCAGCTGCGACACCCATAGGCCCAGCCCATAGACGAACGCGCTGCTAAGCAGCCAGTAGCGCCGCAGCGGACGCGACAAGCGGGTATGGCCGAGCATATGGCACATGGTGAAAGAAGCGAGCATATTGATGGCTAGCGCCATGAGAGGAAACATCCATTGATCCGAACTGATTAGCTGCGTCATTGAATTCAATCCCCAATTGATTGATTATTATAGTTATTTGAGGTAAAATTCGACAGTTTTATGGTTATTCCTCTTTCGTTCTCCAAAAATCTGCCATAAGTTCGGGGGACTACGACTTTCGACTCATTTCGGTAATTTTAATGCAGCGCGATTGCCCAGAAGTTATAATGAGTCATCGAACAAGTCTCGAGAGGAGTCAAGATTTATGTGGAAAGTATTGAAGGAATTCAGGGAATTCGCGGTGAAGGGGAATGTGCTTGATCTGGCGGTCGGCGTCATCATCGGCGGCGCGTTCGGCAAGATCGTCACCTCCGTCGTTAACGATATTATTATGCCGCCGATCGGCGTGCTGCTGGGCGGCATGAACTTCAAGGATCTGTTCATTTCGCTCAAGCCGGGTGTCCATCCGGAATCGCTTCAAGCGGCTCAGAGCGGCGGCATCCCGGTCATTGCTTACGGCAATTTCATCAATGTCATCCTCGACTTTACCATCGTTGCCTTCTGCGTCTTCATGATCGTCAAAGGCGCCAACGCCCTTCGCCGTCTGAACGCCAAGGAAGTGGAAGCGGCTCCGACTGCTCCGACCGAGAAGGAATGCCCGCACTGCTTGTCCCATGTGCCGGTGCTCGCCACGCGCTGCAAATACTGCACCTCGCATCTGGCGGCAGGGGACAAGCTGGGTCCCGAAGGAAGCGTGGTGAGCTAATCGCATGGCAAGCGATCGCGCCGCGAAGCCGGAAGAGCATTTCGACATTTATGACGAGGCCGGCCAATGGCTCGGTACCGCCGCACGCAGCGAGGTGCATGCGAAAGGGCTCTGGCATCGTTCCATTCATTGCTGGGTAGCCCGCCGTACGCAGGAGGGGCGGCTGCTCGTGCTGTTCCAGCAGCGTCATGCGGACAAGGATACGTTCCCGCTCTACTTCGATATTACCGCCGCGGGCCATCTGGCGGCCGGCGAAACGTACGAGGAAGCATCCCGCGAACTCGAGGAGGAGCTCGGTATCCGCTGCGATTTCGCTGCGCTCCTGCCGCTCGGCGAAGCCCGCAAAGAGATGCCCGGCACCGCCCAAGGCGTCCCGTTCATCGACCGGGAGATCAGCCAAGTATACGGCCATCGTTATGAAGGCGAGCTTCACGCGCTGCGCCTGCAGGCCGATGAGGTCTCCGGCGTCTACGAGGCGGAATTGCACGACATGATCGGCTTATTCGAAGACCGGCTCGCGCAAGTGACGGCCAATGGCGTCCGGCTTGATCCGGCGACCGGGAAGCTGCTCGAGGCGACGGTCACGGTTACCGCCCAGCAATTCGTCACCCGGCCAGCCGACTACTATGCCGGCGTCTTCCGCCAACTGCTCGGCCATCTTGCCTAACGCATTCTCCCGCAGCTTCGTCTGCGGGAGTTTTTTGCGTTCCTTAACGCACCTGTACTCGCGGCGCAATCCAGGCGGTACTCCGTGTTGCCCTCTGCTTGACGGCGGGTTTCTCCCGGCGAGCGCCGCTGCTCTTGCTCGCGGTGACGGAAGCCGTCCCCTTGGTGCGCTGATGCTTCAACTTACGGCTCTTCACGCCGGCTTGCTTGCGGCGGACGGGCCTGGACTTCCATTTGCCCGTGCGGCTGATCGTGCCTGTCACGCTCTTGCTCCGGGGATTGGCCGAAGCCTCGCTTTGCGCCTCTTCCCTTATCCCCATCGCTTGCTCCCACTGCCGGTACCAGTTATCGATTAAGCCGTGAATGTTGTAGAAGATGGTGCTTCGCGGAGCGACGTCGAAGTCGTTCAGATCGTCATCGCGGTACAGCTTCGCTGCCTCCTGATGCATGCAGCCGTGCAGATTCGTTCCTTCAACAAAACGCCCCAACTCATCGAGCGTCGCGAAAGACTGCGGAGAATAACGCAGACGCATCTCGGCGTTGATGTCATAGCAGGAAGAACGGCGAATGGCCTCCGGCACCTCTTGCCATGCGGCTACCAGCCTCGGATCGTAGCCGGCCTGATGGTACCACTGAAGCGCCCGGTTAATATAATCGCGATGGAACCTTAGGAATTTCTCGCCATATCCAGGCGGTAGATTGGACGGGTTATCGTGATGGTTGGCGTGATGCCAGTGCATATGTTCTTCCAGAAGAGCCGCCGGGAAATTCGGAATCGTCGACATTGGTTGTGGACCTCCTTTTCTACCCTATCGTGCTCTTCCTATTGTATGCTGCTGCCCGGCGGTCGGTTATTCCAAGGCGGACAAGATACCGTTCCAAGAACAGCAAAAAAGAGAAAACCCGGGGAAGTCCTTGGGCTTTCTCTCTTACGCTTATATCCCTCTGAAGTTGATTCCGCAAGAACCGCCGGATACGCAAATGTCGAAAGTAATCCGAACGTCGCAGCACGTTCCGAACACGCATGTAATGCGCACACATGAATAACGTCCTTGGTTGAAGAAGCAAACGACCTGGCAATCCGGGCCGAGCAGGTCCTCTACCACCCGTTTTTGTTTACAGCGGATAGCACGAACCAGTCTAGCCGCCGTATCCGGATCCTCCAGACTGCCGAAGAATTCTCCTAGCTCGCGTCCTGCTTCCTGAATGCCGAGAACAGCGTTGTCTTGACGTTGGCCATGACCGCAGCAATCCGACACGCGGGCTGGGTTCAGCCCCGACCGGTTGCCCGATCTGCCTTGCGATCTGCTCTTCGTTTTTGCTTTTTTGACAGGCGCCATACGTACGTTTTTAATTTTCAGCTTGGCAGACATTCGTTATTCCCTCCTCTCTACCGAACATACTGTAGTCTATGAAGGGAACGTAGCATTGGTATAGACGAATAGCAGAGAGATAAACGTACATTCTGCATATACGTTCCTGCATGATGTCTATCTATGAAACAAAATTTGACTTTTAGTCGTCAATTATATAGATTCTTTTTGTGCAATCCGCGTTTAGTTTGTCTGACTTTGGTGCAAGCAGTAGAATATGCCGCTCTTGTGTCGCTCGGTGCGGATGCGTAAGGCAAAACCGCTCGGATAACCCCGTCTTTTATGGCGGAGCGCGTTCTTTCCGGAGAAATTAAAAAAAGCGCAGCTCTCGAAGGTCGAGAACTACGCCTTATTGGTGAATGGAATGGTGCTGGTGAAGGGACTTGAACCCCCGACCTACGCATTACGAGTGCGTTGCTCTACCTCTGAGCTACACCAGCACAGGAAAACTACAAGCAGCTGACTCAGCTGTGTTACAATAGATAATATAGCTTATGGAAGTTCGCCTGGTCAAGCATGTAATTCCCCTGTAGGCATTCCTTGTTGTTGTCCAAGCCCCGCTTGATTCGTTCGTTCGTAAGCTAACTTCCCGGGTAGAACACCCCCAATATCTGATCCAAGCACCCTCTGCCGTCTTCGCAGCGGGCTGCTGACATGGAAGATGTGTAAAGTGTTCGCATTGACTGATCCCGCCATACATAGTGAGGAGTGTCCGACCCAACATGCTGTTTAATTCCTATGTCTTTATTTTTGCGTTTTTACCCGTAACCGTAATTGTGTATTTCCTGCTTAACCGGTTCCGCTTGTCGGAACTAGCCAAAATGTGGCTGGCCTTGTCGTCACTGTTCTTCTACGGCTGGTGGGATGTCAAGTACGTTCCGCTCATTCTCGCCTCGATCGGCTTCAACTACTTGATGGGCCGATTATTGATGCGTCCCGCGCCGCGTTACCGCGGGGATCCGGATGACCCGAACGATTACTTGAAGGAACGCGGACGAGGCAAACGACGGGCACTGCTTGCCTTTGCCGTCATCTGTAACGTGCTGCTCTTAATCTACTATAAGTACGCCGACTTCTTCCTGACGAATCTGAATGAGGTTGCCGGCACGAATTTCGGGCTGCTGAAGCTTATCCTGCCGCTCGGCATCAGCTTCTTCACGTTCACCCAGATCGCGTTCCTCGTCGATGCCTACAAGCGGAAGGCGCGCGAAGCGAATATCGTCAGTTACGTGCTGTTCGTCACCTTCTATCCGCATCTGATCGCAGGGCCGATTCTCCATCACAGCGAGATGATGCCGCAATTCGACCGGGTGCGCAACAAGGCGTGGAACTGGCGCAATGCTTCATTAGGTATCTTCGTCTTCGGTATGGGCCTGTTCAAAAAGGTCGTGATCGCCGATACGTTCGCCAATTACGCAAGCGACGGCTTCGCGAGCGCGACGCAGTTCCTGGCGACATGGGTGGCCGCGCTGTCGTACACATTCCAGCTCTACTTCGACTTCAGCGGTTATACCGACATGGCGATCGGCGCCGCGCTGCTGTTCAATATCAGGCTGCCGCAGAACTTCAACTCGCCTTATAAGGCGCTCAACCTGCAGGACTTCTGGCGGCGTTGGCACATGACGCTTAGCCGCTGGCTGCGAGACTATATCTATATCCCGCTGGGCGGCAACCGCAAGGGAGAAGCGCGCATGCTGACCAATCTGATGATCGTCTTCCTCGTCGGCGGGTTATGGCATGGCGCAGGATGGACATTCCTGTTCTGGGGCTTCCTGCACGGCTTCGGACAAGTCATCCACCGGCTGTGGGGCAAATTCTGTAAGCTGATCGGTTTCAAGCTGCCGCAGGCGATCGCTTGGCTCATCACGTTCGTCTATGTCGTCATTGCGTGGGTATTCTTCCGCGCGACCAGCATCGATCAGGCGATGCGCATTCTGAAAGGAATGTTCGGGCTGTCCGGCTTCGACTTCGACGAGGACAGCTTCATCGCCCTGCTGCCGGCAATCGCGATGCTCGTCATCTTCTTCCCGATCGTGCTGTTCGCGAAGAACTCCTCGGAGCGGATGGAGACCTTCCGTCCGACTTGGCTGATCGGCCTGATCATCGCGTTCCTGTTTATCGTATCGCTGCTCTACTTCAATCAGATCAGCGAGTTCCTTTACTTTAACTTCTAAGAAAGGCGGCGAGTTCCATGCCACCGGAATTTCTACTGCCGAAGCGTACGCGCCACCGCCACAAGCGAATTACGGCACGTGCCAGCAAACGCATGCTCGCCGGCTTCACCGCCGGCTCCGTTTTCTTCGCAGGCGTCGCGATCCTGTTCATGTATGTCGTCGATCCGCTTCAGTTCTACCATAAAGCATGGTATAACCCGATCTACTCGAATGAACAGCGTTACCAGAACCCGGGCTTAGCAAAGAACTATACGTATGATACGGTCGTCCTCGGCTCTTCGATGACCGAGAATTTCCTGCCCTCCCTCGTGAATGAGCAGCTCGGCGGGAATACGATCAAGCTGTCGATTCGCGGCTCCTATGCGGAAGAGCAGAATGATATCGCGCAAGTCGCCCTCCGCACCGGCCAAGTGAAGCAGGTGCTGTGGGGGATCGATTATTTTGCGCTGAAGCCTGCCGATCTGGATGCCGAAGGACCTTACCCGCATTATCTGTACGATGAGTCCTTCTGGAACGACTACAAATACTGGTTCAATGTGACGCCTTATCAAGAGCTTGCCAAAGGGCTCTACAAACGGGCGACCACTACCGAGAAGCTCAAGAAAATGATGGGCCTCGAATACTTGTACAACTGGAACTACTATGTGCTCTACGGCAAGAAGTACGCCATGAATACATACAAACAGGCGCTCACCGCGGAAGCCGGATTCGGCTCCAATGAAGAACCGCTGGAGGTCGTGCAGCAGAACTTCACCGCCTATATCGAATCGGTCATCAAGGCTCACCCGGAGACCGAGTTCTATCTGTATTACCCGCCGTATTCGATCTTGCGTCAGGCCGTATGGCGCGACCTGAATACGCAGCGTTATGAGCAGCAGCTGACGATGAAGAAGTGGATGTTCGATCAGCTGAAAGCCTATCCGAACGTGAAGATTTACGACTTCCAGACGGAAGCCGAATGGACCTTCAATCTGGATCTGTATAAGGATCTATCGCATCATAACGGCAATGTGAACACGTGGATTACCCGGGCGATCGGGGCAGACGATGCCAAATATCGCGTAACCGAAAGCAATGTCGATCAGTTCGTCACCACGCTGCGTGAGCAAGCGCAGGAAGCTGCTGTGAACGCTGCCGGCGATCTGTTCCGCGTACAAGTCCAGCTCGCTTCCGCGCCGGATGAGCTCGTCAACCTTTCGCAGAAAGAGATGCGCGGCGAGAACAACGACCTGTTCGTGCCGTACAAAGAAGCGGCCGATCTGCTCGGCGCCGAATCGGCATGGGACGCGGCCACCAAGACGATGACGTTAAGCCGCGGCAACCATAAACTGATTGCGACCGTCGGCAGCGACCAAGCCGCGCTCGACGGCACCGTCGTCACGCTCCCGGCCAAGATCGAAATTAGCGGCGCACGGACGATCGTGCCGCTCGCTTCCTTCGCGGAAGCGCTAGGTTGGAACGTATCGACGGAGACGGTGGATGGGACGATGAAAATCGTGCTGGGGGAGAAATAGGGCTGATCGCCCTTTTGGATAACCCAACTTTTCCACCCCCTGCCCCCTCCAAATGGAGGGGGTTCTTTTGTTGGGCTGGCGCCCTTAGGACTGGCACCTCCCCTAAATCCCCTCCTGAGGAGGGGACCCCAAGGGGCTCGGCCCTTTGGATACCCGAAAGGGGCGTACTTGTTACGCAGCCGTCTTCGATGTGTCCTTCGTATTATTAGGTCAGCCAGAGTTTTCTGGTTGGCCTATTTTTATAGGCATCTTACGATGGTGGTAGCCGGGAGA
>NZ_JACHXK010000014.1 GCF_014192105.1 Paenibacillus phyllosphaerae
CTTCTCTTGGGGTTCTGCACCAGCAGGACAACTTCAAACCAATAGGTTTGACAATCCAAGAATCCCCCACCTCTTTAGGTGGTGGGAGTGTTCAACTCTCATTCTCACTTCTCAAGCTTCGCCATCTGCTCGAGCAGCATCATGCCGCTCAGCTGCGTGCTCATCTGCACGACCGCATCCGGTGTCTGCGCCCAGGAATTGCTCAATAGCGCGCTGTCGGCGGACTTGCCGTATTCCCACAGACTGTCCGCGTTCGTCTGGAGCAGCTCGATCAGCTCCTGCTGTTCAGGGTCGGCCTCGATGAGTTCACCGAGATAGCGCACGAGCACGCCCTTGAACAATCCGCCGTCGCCATCGCCTTCGGAAGGCAGCATCCCGGTAGCCGGGGACAAGAAGTCCGTCTTCAAATTCGCAGCCGTCCGGCATGCGTCATCCAGATAGCCGGCCTCTTTGGTTGCATGATACAACTCGACGCCTGCGCCGATGTAGACGCCTTGCCCATAGGTGAACTTCCAGTCTTTATCGATTGCGCTATCGCCCATGCGGTTCATGCCGTCCCACACTAGGCCGGTATTCGGGTCGACGAGGTTCTTCTTCTGCCAGTCGTAGATTTTCTTCGCCCATGCGAGATCTGCCTCATCGCCGAATCGCCGGTACAATCTTGCGGCCAGAATGACGGCTGGCGCATTCGCCGGCGTATTCTTGTAGTCCAGCTGTTCCTTCCGCCAAGCAATGCCGCCGCCCATTTCATCATTCCAGCCGGTCTTGATCTCGGTCCACAATTCGAGCGTGGCCGACTTGTAACGTTCATCCTTCGTGGCGTCATACGCCCGCAGCCAGGCAAGCGCCATCCATTCCATATCGTCGTAATAATCGTTGATCATCACGCCGGCGTTCCGGTCCAGGAGACCCTGATACAGCTTGGCAAGCCGGTCTGTATACGCGCTGTCTTCGGTTCGTTCATAGCCATCCACCAGCACATCGACTACGTGCGCGAGCCACCAATAGTTGAACGGATCGCTGCACAGCTGGGCGATGCACGGCGCGGCATTGTTGAACAATCCCCGTTTGTCATCCCAAAAAGACTTCGTGAATTCCGCCTGCGCCTCATCAGCCCGATCTTGCCAGACGCTTGTCGCAGGCGAGAACGCTTCCTTCACCCGGTCGGCTTGCAGGATGGCGAGCACAACGCCGACGATTATGATCGCCGCAGCGAATCCGAGCACATACTTTCGTTTCAATAGAATCACCACATTCGAGAACTTGGAGTGGAGGAGGACGACGCAGGCGATGCTAGCCCTACGCGGCCCGCCACCCAACGTTTAATCCTTACAGGCCGTACATCTTATCCAGATTCAAATAATTGCGAAGCGCGTTTCATCGCGGGACAAGCGGACTACCCTTTCGTGCCGGTAAAAGCGATGCCTTGGACGAAATATTTTTGCAAGAGCAGGAACAAGATGAGGATCGGCAGGATCGCGATCAGCGCCCCGGCCATCATCGGCCCGTAGTCCGTCTGGTAATTGTACGAGAACGCCTGCAGCCCCATCTGGATCGTCGCTTTGTCCGGATCGTTCAGGATGATCATCGGCCAGAGGAAGCTGTTCCAACCGGCTTGGAAGGTGAAAATGCTGAGCGTCGCAAGCGCCGGCTTCGTCAGCGGCAAGTAGATGTTCCAGAAGATGCGGAATTCCGGGCAGCCTTCGATCCGCGCCATCTCCATCATGTCGGAGGGCAGCGTCAGGAAGAACTGGCGCATGAAGAATACCGCGAACGAGCCGGAAGCGCCGGGAAGAATGATGCCCCAGAACGAGTTCAGGAAGCCGTTGCCCCCGTCGCCCATCAGATCATTGCCCCCGATCAGCGGAAAATGCTTCAGCACGTAGAAGCTCGGGATCATCGTCACGATGCCCGGGATCATCATCGCGGCCAGCAGCACGCGGAATAGCGGCTTATTCAACTTGAAATCGAGCTTCGCGAACGCATACCCGCTGAGCGACCCGAAGAACAGATTGCACAGCACGCCCGCTGCCGCGAGCACGAAAGAATTGTAGAAATAAAGGCCGAACGGCACCGTGGTGAACGCCGCTTTATAATGCTCGAACGTAATGCGAGACGGCAGCCAGCTGATCGGCACCGAGAAGATTTCGTCGCTTGGCTTGAAGGAGGTGATCAGACTCCAGAAGAAAGGCAAAAACATGCAAACGGCGATCACGATCGTGACAATATAGAACACCACGCTTGCCAGCACCTTCCTCGCCGTAACGGAGGCTGGCCTGGTTCTGCGTGCAGCAGCTGCGGAAATTGTTTGCTGAGCCATGTCCATTCCCCCTTATACGATAGGCTCTTCGGATTTGGATAAGCGCATGTTGATAAGCGAGAAAATAAGGATCGCCAGCGCCAGCACGAATGCCTGCGCGGAAGCATAGCCCATCTGCAGCTGATTGAAGCCCTGCTGGTAGATGAGGTACACCGGCGTCTTCGTCACATTGCCCGGGCCGCCTTGCGTAAGGACGAATGCCTGATCGAACAATTGCAGCGCCCCGATGATCGACATCGTGCTCACCAGGAACGTCGTCGGACGCAACTGCGGCCATGTAATGTAACGGAAGCGGTCGAAGGCGGTAGCGCCATCGAGCTTCGCGGATTCGTACAGATAATCCGGCACCCCTTGCAGGCCCGCAATATAGATGACCATGTTCGAGCCGACCGACTGCCATAGCGTTACCATGATGATCGAGAACATCGCCGTCTCCGTCTGCGCGAGCCAAGCCGGTCCCGTGATGCCTACGTAGCTGAGCAAATTGTTGACGAGACCGAACTCCGGGTGCAGCAGCCAGATCCAGACCGTCGCCGCGGCGACCGCTGACGTCAGCGTCGGCAGGTAGTTCATCGTCCGGAACAGCTTTACGCCGAATCGGCGGAAATTCAGCAGCATGGCCAGCAGCAGAGAAATCAGAATGTTGAGCGGAATGAAGATGACCGAATAGAACGCGACGTTCTTGAACGTCGTCCAGAACAGATCGTCCTGCAGCAGACGCTTGTAATTGTCGAATTTGACGAAATCCATCCGGCTTACCACGTCATAGTTCGTAAAACTTAAGTAGAGCGCCATTATGACCGGAATGATCGTGAACGCGGCAAACAACAGCATGGTCGGCGTGATGAACAAATACGCCGTTCGTGCCTGATGCTTATTCAATTTCCCCATTGAAGACATCAGCACTCCTCCTTTCTTCCTTCCATCGGTTATAGCGCGGGGGACGCTAGAACGTCCCCCGCTGCCGATACCTATTTCACGTCCGCGTTATCCAACAGCAGCTGGTCGCCGCGTTTCTGAGACTTCTCGAGCGTGTCCTCGATGCTCTGCTTTTTCTGAAGGAACAGCTGCAGGTTCGGAATGACCGCATCGTTCTCCATGACGGAATAGCCAGGGTGAGCCGGGCGGATCTTCGCGAATTCCAGCGTGTCGAGGAACGGCTTCCAGAACGGATCATCCTTGAAGAACGGATCTTCGAGCGCAGGCTTGTAGCCCGGGATATTCAAGCTTGTTTTGGCCCAGAGGAGCGCGTTGTCCTTGTTCGCCGTCCACCACTTGATGAATTCCCATGCTTCCTTCTGATGCTTGCCGCCCTCCGGAATAACGAGGCCGAAGCCGCCCATTACGCTGCCCTTGTCGCCATTCGGTCCCACTGGAGGAGGCACGATGCCGAAGTCGAGATCTTTGCCGTATTTCTTGTACGTGCTGAGCATCCATGGACCGGTGTACTGCATCGCCAGCTTGCCGGTAACGAATGCATCCGTGCCTTCGCCGAGGCCTTGCTCGAAGCCGGTTTTGTACACTTTATCCTCGTTCAGCAAGCGATCCCAGAAGGAGAGCACCGACTTGCCTTGGTCGGTATTAAAATTCGTCTTCGTGTTGTCTTCGCTCATCATCTGGCCGCCCGCCTGCTGGAGGTACATGTTGAACAGCCCCGGATCGCCGAGCGAGAAGCCTGCTACTTCGAGCTTGCTTCCGTTCCACTTGGTCGTCTTGATCGCCGCCTGCTCCAGTTCATCCCACGTCGTCGGCGGCTCTACGCCGGCATCGGCCAGAATCTTCTTGTTATAGAACAGGGCGCGTGCGTCAACGGTCAATGGCAGTCCGTACAGCTTCTCGTTGTAAGTCAGCTCCTTGAGCGCTTCGCCGTAGAAATCCTCTTTGCTGATGCCGTCCGCCGCCAGGAACTCGTCGATCGGATGAAGAACGTTCTTCGGCGCGTAGAGCGAGGTACGCCATCTGTCCCAGAACAGAACGTCCGGCGCGCCGCCCGAAGTGGACGCCGTCAGGAATTTCGTAATCATGTCCTGTTGCAGCACGTACTTGACGCGAATCTTGTCTTGGGATTTGTTGAACGCATCGACCATCGTCTCGAATTGCTTCTGGCCTTCGCCGCCCCAGTCTCCCCAGAACGTAAGCTCCACCGGCTTGCCCGATCCCGAATCTCCGTTCTTCGATCCGCTGTTCGTCTCCGCATTGCTTCCGGAATTGGTTCCCGCATCCGTGCCCGCGTTGCCGTTATTGCTGCAGCCAGCTGCCGTAACGCCCAGAATTGCTGCCAAAGCCATGATGGTGATCTGTTTTTTCACGATTCATGCCTCCCTTAATATGTTCGAGTTATATACTTCGCAACAAGGTGAAACGGTACTGCCGTGACTAATGGCGATACAAGTTTCATTCCGGAGAAATAGAAGCTTTAGTATAAGGTGAAACTTATACCTTCTTATATTTCAAGGTGAAACGGTACTGCCGTCTTTAGTAACGCATGTATTTGAATAAGTGCTCTTGAAACCGCTTTAATTCGTTCGCACTGCAATGCCGCAATAATCGAGCAGCAACTCGCTGTACATCATGTTCGCCCATGAGAACCACGGACGGGTAAACTGTTGCGGATCATCGGCATGGAACCCTTCGTGCATGAGCCCGGTGTCCGCAGTCGTAGCCGCGAGCAACTCCAGCATCTGCTCTTGTTCCTGCTTATCGGTTGCCGTAAGCCCCTGCATGGCCAGCGCGATGTGCCAAATATACCGGTCAGGCGTATGCGGACTTCCGATTCCCGAAGCCGCCTCTCCTTCGAAAAAGTAAGGATTCGCACGGCTGAGGATGAACCTGCGCGTGTTCTGATAGACCGGATCTTCCTTGCCGACATAACCCAGATAAGGAATAGCCAGCAGGCTCGGCACATTGGCATCATCCATCAGGTTGTGATTGCCAAGACCATCCGTCTCGTAAGCATAGATTCGGCCGTATTCCGGATGATCGATGATCCCGTAATGCTGGATGCCGCGGTCGATCTCTGCACGCAATAACGACGCTTGTTCCGCAAGGCCAGGATCTGCGAGCACCTCTGTCGCGATTTCCTCCAGGTAACGGAGCACGACGACCGCGAACATATTCGACGGAATGAGATAGCCGTACGTACAGGCGTCGTCACTCGGCCGGAAACCGCTCCAGGTCATACCGGTGTATCCCGTTAGCGAACCCTTGCCGTCTCTTGGAAGCGTATCCGTCGGCGGGCAATTGAGCCGCTCGAAGCTGTAGGGCGATTCGGTCTCATGGTGCTGCTCCGTCGTCCACAATTCGATGATCGCGGCTGCCGCCCGGCGGAACGTCTCATCGAATTGTGAGGTGCGTCCGGTGTTCTTCCAGAGCAGGTAGCTCAGCTGCAACGGATAACAGAGCGAATCGATCTCGTATTTGCGCTCCCACAGCCATGGCGTCATCGCCGTCAGATCTTGCTGATGGCCGCCTCCGGTTGGCGATTGATTGAACGCATTGGCATAAGGATCGAGCAGCACGCAAGCGAGCTGTCTGCGTACCAAGCCTTCGATCATATCCGCCAGATCGGCGTCCTCGCCCGCCAGTACCAGATAGGGACGTACTTGGGCCGCCGAATCGCGGAGCCACATAGCTGGTATATCACCTGTTATAACAAATGTCGTGCCATCTGGCATACGCTTGATCGTCGTATGCAGCGTGTTGCTGAAGCCATTCTCGAAAATCGCGGCAAGATGCTCCTTATCGGGCAACGTTGCTCGGATGTGCTGCATCAATCGTAGAATCGATGCCGGGTTTTGCGTTGATTGCGCCACGCCTTCCTGCCTCCCCCTTGTCAGGTAATCGCTGCTAGTAAACCGCTTACATTTCATAATGTTATTATATTGACATGTATATGGTATGTCAATATGTAAATTTAAAGTAAGTATATCAACTTTTCATACCAACCTAAAGGCACCTCCCCTAAATCCCCTCCTGAGGAGGGGACCCCAAGGGCCCCGGCCCTGCTTATGCTTCCGAAGTGAGTTTTCCTCTGGAAAACTCTGAGGACACCCGAAAATGGCGTGACTCGTTACGCGGCCGTCTTCGATCTGTCCTTTCTTGGTGGGCTCGCTTTGAACCCCATATCGGATTGCTGGGTGCAATCGCTATGGTGTTCAAAGCTTTTGTTCGAGCTTCGTTTGCGGCTTTGGTGCCTCTTGGAGCAGACTCGATACGCAGATGCACCAATGTAAGCTCCGAGCTGATCCTCGCTTGACGTCCACTTTGTGGACACGCTTTACGTTTTCTAATTATAAATGCCCATGCCGGTAAACCGGATGGGCATTTTACTTGTATTATTTGGATGTAGCATTAATAAGGTAAACCAAGAACGGAGCAGTTGAATGATTCCGGAGAAGCGCCAGCGTTCGCCTTTGTGATCGGATCCCCCCCCTTAAAGTCTAATCAAGGGATCCGGGAACAACAGCGATGGAAGGAACATTCAACTGCGCAGTGGCTGTAGTTAACCTCAGTCTTTTCATATCATGACCTCGCCGGCCCCGTCGAGTCGCTCACAATCAACGACGCATCGAGCAGGATTTTGCTCGGAACCGATTGGCCGTCGCGAAGTTTGAGTACATTCTCGAAGGCGAGGCGACCCATTTCGGTTTGATTTTGCCGCAGATGGGTGAACGGGAATTTGCCGTTGGTCTCCGGACAATCGAAGCAGACGATCGAGAGATCTTCCGGCACGGATTTGCCTAGCCGATGTACCGCTTGAACGGCTAATTGCGCAATATTGTACTCCGTCCCGAACAGCGCCGTAATGTGCGGATGCCGCTCCAGATGCGCCATGACCCGCTGAATGTCCTGTTCGCGGTTCTCTTCCGTATTCGCTTTGGGCAGCGTAGAGGTCAGCTCCAGCCAGAGCTCGCGGTCGACGACGATGCCTTTCTCCGCATGCGCCTGGATGAAGCCTTCGATCCGTTCCTCGATCGCCGTCGTATCGGTCGGCGGCGGCGTCAGGAATGCGATCGACTTGTGCCCGAGCTCGAACAGGTGGTTCACGCCATCCTTCGCGGCACCGGCATTGTCCGTCGCGATCGAACCGGCCGAGATCCCCTTCAGGTGGCGGTCCACCAGCACGAACGGGAACTGATTGATGACCAGCTTCAGTATCTCGGCATTGAAGTATTCGCCCTGCGCCGGGAAGATAATCAAGCCGTCCACCCCAAGCTCGAGCAGCCCTTTGATCGCTTCTTCTTCATACGCCGGGATGCCGAACGTGCGGCGCAGCACGAGGTAGCAATTCTGCTGGCGCGAAGCTTCCTCCATGCCATAGATCAAGCCGTTGCCGTAGCTGTCCGCAAAATCGGTGATGACCAGACCGATGAGCAGCTTGCCGTCTGCCTTACGCGATTGGTGCGCGGCCCCTCCGCCGCTAACAGGCTTCGTCGCACCTGCCGGTTGCTCGGCAACGAACGACCCACGCCCCGGCTGGCGGACGATATACCCTTCGTTTGCCATGAGTTCGAGCGCCTTCTTGCTCGTAATGCGGCTCACATTATACATATCGCCGAGCTCTTTTTCGGACGGAACACGATCGCCCGGCTCATATTTTCGCTCCAGAATTTCGTCACGCAGCGCTTCAAAAATTTTCTCATACATCGGCTTCGATGTTTCGTTCGACATGTTCGTCCCTCCGTCTTCCAACAACCCAATGTCGCAATATTACATAATAATATATCATGATATATGAGTTTTGCCAAGCTGAGTTGACATATCAGGCTGCTGACTGCATCGGAGTTGAATTAATCCCCTTTCGGAGCGCGGCACGCAGATAATCGTCCATACAGCCTCATGCATTTACCGGCTTTTCCGGTACTGGTTTGGCGACACGCCAACCGCCTTCTTGAATGCCGTGCTGAAGTAATGCTGGGTTTCGTAGCCGATTCGATGGGCAATCTCATGCATGGCCAGATCGGTCTCGCTAAGCAACAGGATCGCTTGCTTGATCCGCATATGGGTGAGCATGCTGACAAAGGATGTCCCGGTCTCCTGCTTGAATATCCGGCTCAAGTAGACGGTCGACACGCAAAGATCGCTTGCCACGCCTTCCAGCGACAGCAGCGGTTCATGGAACCGTGTCTCGATCAGTTCCTTCGTCCTGCGCACGAGCGGAGATAAACGGGATTCCCGATGGACAGCCGATCTTGCTTCGGCGTACAGCTCCGGAATGCGCAACATTTCCCCTTCCGTCTTGTGGTAACTCGCAAGCACCTGGATTTTCAAATATTCGGCGATGCTCCCCTGAATCCGTTCCAGCTGCCCTTCGCTTGGCGCCCCCCAGACGAACAATACGATAAGGCCGCTTTGGTCCCGGCAATGGATGCAGACTAATCCGTCCAAGCACTCTTCCACAATATTCTCCATCGCGAACAGCAGCAGTTGGCGGTCACGCTCCGAATAGAACGATCTTCCATTCGATTGTTCCGGCCAGCGCAACACACCAACCAACTGAGGCGCCTCTTGAGGCATCCGCAGGAAGAGGAGCTGTTCCTCGATTTCCTCCCGTGCCAGATCGCCTTTGATCCACTCGAGACAGAAGCGTTCCCGCAGCAGCGTGAAATTCTTCTCGATTTGCTTCGAAGCCATATGCAGCCGTTCATCCTCGATGATCGACGCATTCAATTGGGTAACGACACGATCCAGCACATCGGTGAGCGCAGCGGGATTAATCGGCTTGAGGATATAATCGTCCACATTCAGCTTGATCGCTTCGTGGGCGTAGGCGAACTCGTCGTGCCCGGTGATGATGACCACTTTGCAGGCCGGAAGCTGTTCCCGAATATGCTGAATCAGCGTCAAACCGTTCATAATCGGCATGCTGAGATCGACCAGCAAGATATGAACGCGATGGAGCACCGCGAGCTCCAAAGCTTCTTCGCCGTCTTCGGCTTCGCACACGACCTCCATGCCGAGCCGGTCCCACGGAACCGAACCGCGGATCCCTTCGCGAATAATCGTTTCATCATCGGCAATCAACACTTTCCATCTAGGCGCCATAACGTTGCCCCTCCTCCTTCGACCGAATGATCGGATGATCGATGGTTACGGTCGTCCCAACTTTAAGCTGGCTCGATATCGTCAGACCATAGCCATCGCCAAAACTCAATTGAATGCGCTCCTGTACATTCCGCAGCCCATAGCTGCCGACCGCCGACTCAACCGATCGCGCTTCGCCGCCTTCCGGTTTCGTCTCTGCCGGCTGTTTGCCGTTCCATGCAAGCATCTGCTGCAGCTCGGCGCAACGCGATTCGCTCATGCCCGCCCCGTTATCTTCGACAGTGAACCGTATTGAGCTGCCCGTAACGCTCGCGCGGATCGTGATCATCCCGGGGCCCCTTCGCTCTTTGATTCCATGGTAGATGGCATTCTCCACGATCGGCTGCAGGAAGACTTTCAGCACTAGCAATCGCCCGATCGCTTCCTCATCCACTTCAATCCGGTAGTGGAGCTTCTCTTTGTAACGCGTCTGCTGAATGTTCAGGTAGCTTCGGATATGCTCGAGTTCTTCGGCCAGCGCAATCATCTCTTGTCCTTTGCTGAGGCCGATCCGGAACAGCTTCGACAGCGATTGGACCATCTCGGTCGCCTCCTGCGCACCGTCCTTGCGGGCCAGCCATTGGATCGTATCCAGCGTGTTGTACAGAAAATGGGGCTGGATATGCGCCTGCAAGCTTCGCAGCTCCGCCTCCCGCTTCTGCCGCTGCTCCAGGCCGACTTGTCCGATCAGCCTGTTGATCTGAGCCAGCATCTTATTGAAGCTTTGGCCGAGCAGGCCGACCTCGTCCGTTCTGGACCCCGGGATCCGAATATGCATATTGCCTTCCTCGACCTTGCGCATGAACGAAGCTAATTGGGTGATCGGCCGAGAGATGGAATGAGAGAGATAATAGGAAGCCGCGATGCCGAGCATACAGACGACGAAGACGAAAGAGACCAGGTAGAGATTCAAATCCTTAATTTCTTGCACGGTATCCGCCACGGAGAATACGCCTAAGGTCGTCCAATTGGTGAAGGAAGACTGCTGATAAATGAACTGCAAATCCGCACCGTTCACTTCTTCCGCGAATGTGCCCGAAGTCATGTTCAGCTTCCCGACATCCAACAGGCCGGCCACGGAATTCCGCGGGGCATAGATACTTTCGCCTTTGTCATCGACGACCATCAAGTAGCCGGACTTGCCAAGCGTCACATCGCGAAGAGTCTCTGCAATGACGCGCAGCTTGAGGTCGATCAGCACGACCCCTTCCGTCTTCTGGGACTCCGGCTCCAGAATCGCCCTGACGCCGGAGACGATCTCGCTGTCCTTGTAATTGGCATGGGTGATGACGTTACGGCCCGAAGGGTGACCGATCAATTGAAAAATGCCTTGGGCGGCGACGGCCTCCTTATACCAGCTCTCCTCCGTCAAATTCCGGTCGTTGCGCGCATACATGTCGTTGCTGAGGTATTCGCCATCACTGTTGACGACCATGATTCCCGCGACCTCGCTGTACAGCGTCGTGAATCCTTCGAGGAATTTGGACGTGCGGTACTGGGTCTCGTCCCCGGCAAGCGCAGCCGTTCCTCCTGTCAGGAAGGACTGAATCTCCGGATTCATCGCGATAAAATAAGTGATGCTCTGCAGATTGGCGGCGTAGTGATCGAGCGACTTGTTGACATTGCCGATCAACTGCTCGGTCTGATTGTTGACTTGCTTCTCGATCGTGCCGTTCGTTGCCCATGCGATGAGAATGCCGATACACAGAGCAGGAAGGGTGCTGATCAGCAGAAAGTGAACAATCAATTTATTGCGGATCGACCAGTTATTAAGCTGAAGCCATTTGAGCGGCATGGAAGTATCCCCTCCCTCTTCGATGTGTCTCGGCGGTTATTTGGCGTAATAGTGGTCAACGTTCGCTTGGGTGACGACGGTGATGCCGGTATCCACATAAGCCGGCAGCGGGGACACATCCGTCTCCTGCCAGTCCGGTATGGGATCGATTCGTTCATTATGCACATGAAAGAGCTGCATGAGCGACCAGTAGCCCATGTTCCACGTCCCCTGCGCAAGCGTCGCGGAGATCGTCCCGCTCTTCACCATATCGAGCGTCCCCTTATTGGTATCGAAGCTAATGATCCTCACCTGTTGGAGTTTGCCCTCCTTCAGAACGGCGTTGCCGGCGCCGACGCCGCCGTTCGCTTCGGTGACGAAGATCCCCCGAAGGTCCGGATACAGCTTCATCATCTCCAGCGCCTTGCGTTCGGACTCCAGCTGATCGCCTTTGCCGTCCGCGATGCTCACGAGCGTAAGATCGGGGAATTCCTTGCGCAGCGTCTCTTGGAACCCCCTTGTCCGCTCTTGGTGATTGAGCTGGTGCGGATGCGTAATAATCCCAAGCTCCCCTTCCGTGCCGACGAGCTCGGCCATCTGGCGCGCAGCCGTTACGCCCGCATTGTAATTGTCCGTGCCCAGGAACGAGTAAGCCTTGCTATCGGGCGCGTCCGAGTCGAACATGACAACGGGGATCCCCGCCTCAACCGCTTTGTTAATCGCCGCATTGAGCGCTTCGGAGTTAATGGCGGTAATCGCGATGCCCGCCGGTTTCCTGGCGATCACCTGCTCCAGAACCGTGACCTCCTCATGGACGTCATACTGCGTCGAGCCCCGGTACTCGACGGACACCCCGAGCGCTTCCGCCGCATCCTCGAAGCCTTTGAGCGCATTCTTCCAATAATCGATCCCAGTGAGAAAATTGACCATCACGTATTTCTCGTCCCGCTCGCCGTGCAGACCTGTCACGGCGTTCAGGTTTCCGTCGCCATCACGCAAATAGGCGGTGAAGAGGTAAGCCACGAAAGTGCCGATCAGCACGAGATAGAGCAGCAGCAGCTTCTTCAAGCCAATCCCTCCAAGCAAGCAGTATATAATCGCATTCCATTATATCATCGCGTATTGAAAGCGCATACGCACGTTCTTCTCTATGCGCCAAAGTCCGTTTACATCCGCTTGTTCGGACCCGTATCCCGCAGGCGGATAGGCTTAGAATCGGCAAAAAACGCGGCATCCGCGCATACATGCACGCTTCGGCCGCGCCTTCTACCAACTTAAGAGGCTTTGTTTTTGTTATATAAATCAAAGGCGACCGCAAGCAGCAGGACAAGTCCCTTGATCCCTTGCTGATAATCGATGCCAAGCCCGATCAGCGACATGCCGTTATTCATCACGCCCATGACCAGACCGCCGATGATCGCGCCGATTACCGTGCCGACGCCTCCACTCGCCGATGCGCCTCCGATGAAGGCCGCGGCGATGGCGTCGAGCTCGAAATTGACGCCCGCCTTCGGGGTTGCCGCGTTCAGACGGGCCGCGAAGACAAGGCCTGCCAGCGCAGCCATGACGCCCATGTTGACGAATACCCAGAAGGTGACTTTCTTCGTCTTCACCCCGGACAGCTTCGCCGCTTTCTCGTTGCCCCCGAGCGCATAGATATGCCGGCCCATGACCGTTTTGCGCATCACGAAGGTGTAGACGGTGACCAATACGAGCAGCATGATCAGAATATTGGGCAACCCTTTATACGAAGCAAGCACGTACGTGAACAGATTGATGACCAGCACGATGCCGATCAATTGAGCCAAGTAAAGCGGGAACGGGAGCACGTCGAACTGATACTGCCGCTGAATGAGTCTCGCGCGCCATTCCATGAAGATATACAGCAGCGAGAACACGATGCCGGCAAGCAGCGTCACCATATGCAGATCCCGCTCCCCGGGCAGGTCCGGAATAAATCCGGTGCTGATGGAGAGGAAGCCGGCCGAGAACGGGGCGACGGACTTCCCGTCCAGGACGAGCATCGTCAGTCCCCGGAACAGCAGCATGCCGGCAAGCGTTACGATAAAGGAAGGGATGCGCACATAGGCGACCCAGAATCCTTGCCACGCGCCTACCGCTGCACCGATTAGGAGGGAGAGCACGATGGCGATTGGGAACGGCATCTGATGATTGACCATCATGATCGCGGAGACGGCGCCGACGAAAGCGGCGACCGAACCGACCGACAGGTCGATATGCCCGGTAATAATGACGAGCAGCATGCCAATTGCCAGAATAAGAATGTAGCTGTTCTGAAGAATCAAATTCGTAATGTTAAGCGGCTTCAGCAGTATGCCGTCCGATAAAATTTGGAACAGCAGCATGATAAAAATAAGTGCGATGATCATGCCATATTGCCGAACATTGCCTCGAATGGCGCGAAGTGCGGTTTCCATGCTGTCCTACCCCCTGCTTGTCATATATTTCATCAATACTTCCTGGCTTGCTTCCTCGCGCGGAACGACGCCCGTGAACCGCCCTTCGTTCATCACGTAGATGCGATCGCACATCCCGAGCAGTTCCGGCAGCTCGGAGGAGATCATGAGAATGCCTTTTCCCTGATCCGCCAGCTGATTGATGATCGTGTAGATTTCATATTTGGCCCCCACGTCGATTCCGCGGGTCGGCTCATCGAGAATAAGCAGATCGGGCCCAGTGAAGATCCATTTGCTGAGGACGACCTTCTGCTGATTGCCGCCGCTGAGGTTCCCGGTCTTCTGATGGATGCTCGGCGTCTTGATGTTCAACTTCTTGCGGAAGCCTTCCGCCTCGACCACTTCCCGATTGTCATCGACGACGAACCACTTGGAGATCTGACGGAGATTGGCCAGCGTCGTATTGCGTTTGATGTCATCCATCAAGATTAACCCGTACTCTTTGCGATCCTCGGTCACGTAAGCAATGCCGGCATCGATCGCTTTGCTGATGTTCGTCAGCTTCAGCTCCTGGCCATCCTTGAACAATTGGCCGCTGATCCGCTTCCCGTACGATTGTCCGAAGATGCTCATCGCAAGCTCGGTTCGCCCAGCTCCCATCAGGCCGGCAATCCCGACGATCTCCCCCCGCTTCACGTCGAAGTTCACGTCATCGACGACTTTGCGGTCGGTCTGAGCCGGATGATACACGGTCCAGCGTTTCGCCTCGAACAGCGCTGCTCCAATGTTCGGTTCGCGTTCCGGATAACGGTGGGTCAGATCGCGTCCGACCATGCCTTTGATGATCCGGTCTTCGGTGATGTTATCCGCGTGCACGTCCAGCGTCTCGATCGTCCTGCCATCACGCAGAATGGTAATCGAATCGGCCACCTTCATAATCTCGTTCAGCTTATGGGAAATGATAATCGAGGTAATCCCCTGTTTCTTGAATTCGAGCATCAGGTTCAGCAGATTCTCGCTGTCCTCTTCGTTCAAAGCTGCCGTCGGTTCATCGAGAATGAGGAGCTTCACTTTCTTCGAAAACGCCTTGGCGATCTCGACGAGCTGCTGCTTGCCAACCCCGATCGAACCGGCCTCCGTATTCGGATTCTCGTTCAATCCCACCTTCTGGAGCAGCTCCCGCGTCCGGACTGTGGTCGTATGCCAATTAATCACGCCTCTTACCGATTGCTCGTTCCCAAGGAAGATATTTTCTGCAATGGACAGCTGCGGAATCAGAGCAAGCTCCTGATGGATGATGACGATCCCCAGCTCCTCGCTGTGCCGGATCGACCGGAATTCGCACACCTTTCCATTAAACAAAATATCGCCTTCGTAGGAGCCGTGCGGATACACGCCGGAGAGCACTTTCATCAGCGTCGATTTGCCGGCGCCGTTCTCCCCCATCAGTGCATGGATCTCGCCTTCCTTCACCTGCAAATTGACATTCCCCAGCGCCTTCACCCCAGGGAAGGTTTTGGTGATATTGCGCATTTCCAACAAGACATTCATCTTAAGCCATCACCATGCCCCTCGAAAGAATAAGAAGGATTTCGCGGCCGCCGCGAAGGGCCGCCGCGAAATCTTAAGATCCGCTTTCGTTATGCCTTACGATTATTTCAGCTCATCTTCCGTGTAGTAGCCCGAGTCCACGAGCACTTGCTTGTAGTTGGTCTGGTCCACGGATACCGGCTCCAGCAGGAACGACGGCACGACCTTCACGCCATTGTCATAGGTCTTCGTATCGTTGACTTCCGCTTCCTTGCCCTCGATGACCGCTTCTGCCATCTTCACGGCAACCTTCGCAAGCTCGCGGGTATCCTTGAATACGGTCGACGTCTGCTCGCCGGCAATGATCGACTTGATCGAAGCCAGTTCGGCGTCTTGCCCGCTGATTACCGGCATCGGCTTGTCGCCGGAGCCGTACCCGACGCCTTTCAAGGAGGAGATAATGCCAATGCTGATGCCGTCATAAGGGGATAATACGGCATGCACCGAATCATCCGAATAGTTCGCGCTCAGCAGATTATCCATGCGGGATTGAGCCGTCGCGCCGTCCCAGCGAAGCGTTGCCACTTGCTCCATGCTCGTCTGCTTGCTCTTCACGACAAGCTTGCCGCTGTCGATGTACGGCTGCAGAACGGACATCGCGCCGTCGAAGAAGAAGTAGGCGTTATTGTCATCCGGCGAACCGGCGAACAGCTCGATGTTGAACGGTCCTTTGCCATCCTTAAGGCCGAGTTTCCCTTCCAGGTAGGAAGCCTGAAGCACGCCGACTTTGAAATTGTCGAAGGTCGCATAGTAGCTGACATGCTCCGAATTCTTGATCAGACGGTCATAGGCGATGACTTTAATGTCTTGATCGGCTGCCTTCTGCAGTACATCGGTCAGCGACTCGCCGTCGATCGAGGCGATAACGAGCACCTTCACGCCCTTGGTAATCATGTTCTCGATTTGAGCGACCTGGTTCTCGATGACGTCTTCCGCATACTGCAGGTCAACGCTGTAACCGAGCGCTTCGAATTCCTTCTTCATGTTGTCTCCGTCAGCAACCCAGCGTTCGGACGACTTCGTCGGCATCGAGACGCCGACTTTTCCTTTGTCGCCGCTTGCATTGCCGTTCGTCGATCCTTCCGCTGCCGCGTTGCCTCCTGAATTGCCGTTGTTCGTGCCGCCGTTATTGCTTCCGCAGGCTGCGAGTACAAGAACGAGCATCGTGATCATGACGAGTGTAAGCGCTTTTCTCATCTTGTGCGTGGTCCCCTTTCGTTAGTGGATGAAACGTGATAGCTCTATCTTAGAAGATGGGGCCTTAGCGGTCTTTGCAATAAATCACCTGATTTTTATAAAAAATTAACTTTAATTGGCAACTGCT
Organism: Paenibacillus phyllosphaerae; assembly: GCF_014192105.1. GTDB lineage: Bacteria > Bacillota > Bacilli > Paenibacillales > Paenibacillaceae > Paenibacillus_Z > Paenibacillus_Z phyllosphaerae. The sequence continues at coordinate 16,509 of NZ_JACHXK010000014.1, forward strand.
GTTCAACGCAAAAAGCAGCCGATCTTAAGATCAGCTGCTCCACAACGTGGGTATGAAACTTAAGTTTCACTCCTCCTTACTTCGTAAGCGATTCGGCTAGCGCCATCGCCTCAGCTCCCGTAATCGGACCGCTGATCCCGTACTGAACGCCGTCGACGGTCCAGAACAGTTCGGTGTACGTCTCTTGTTCCAGCACGAAACCTTCTGCGCCGCTTACTTGCGTCTTGGAGAATAATTCCTGCGGGAATGCAGCTGCCATGCGGCTCGCCGTGAAGGTCACAGCCTTCTCTCCGGACACATAGGTGAAGATAATATCACGGACCGGTTCGTTCTCCATGCCGACCGACACCATCTCCGAGAGCGAATAGCCCTCCAAAGTTACGCCAGGGAGCAGCAGGTCCGAGCCGAATGCGGTTTTCGCTTCTTCTGCAGATCCAAGCGGCGTTGTAATGAGAGCGCTCAGATCCGTTCCTGTGCTAGTGCCGCCTTCATTGACTGAAGGTCCGCCGCCTGCCTCATTTCTTACAGGTGCGGGATCTGCCGCTTGCTCCAGGAGCGGGTAACCTGCGACGAACATGACGGCTACCGCCAATGCCCCGGCAGCCATGTACCACCGTTTCGGGAAGGCCGATCGACGGGTTACCTTCTCTGCCGCCGCTTGCTGCCGAATATTGTCCTTCACACGATTGCTCAATTCCATTCGCGAAAATAACATCTCATCCGCCTCCTTGCGAAATTGTTCTTGCACCTTACGATCCATATCGGCCATCGCTCATTTCCCCCTTGTTCATGATCTGCGCCAAAGCTTCCCGCGCCCGGTGCAGGCGGTTACGGACGGTCCCTTCGGGTGCCGCTGTCGCTTCGGCGATCTCCTTGGTGCTGAGGTCCAGATAGTAGTACAAATACAACACTTCCTGATAGGGCAAGGCCAAGCGGAGAACATATTGCAGCACTTCGCTCTTCGTGAGCCGTTGCAGCGCCTCTTCTTCAACGCTGATCGTTCGGCCCAGTTCCATGCGACTCGGGTCGGTCGGCTGCTCTTGGAACATCCGTACCCCCATTTTGTCTCTGCACACATTCACCGTAATCGTCGTAAGCCAGGTCTTGACGCTGCTGTCCCCGCGGAACGAAGTCCATTTGCGATAAGCTCGCAGGAACACCTCCTGACTGATATCCTCTGCAAGATGCCGATCACCTGTATAAAAATAAGCGGTGCGCATAACGATTGCGCCGTATTGGTCCATTAGCTGCTCAAGCGCTTGAGCGGGATCTTGCGAAAAATCGTTCTTCTTCGTCGTGCCGGCCGGCTTCACTGCATCATCACCTCCACCCTATTAGACGGTCCGTATGGAGAATCCGCTGCATGGCGGAATGGTCTTTTGCAAAAAAACTTTTCGACCGAATGCCAGCAGCCCTGCATCCCTACATAGAGATGAAGTACGCGGTAAGCCCGTAAACGCAATGAAGCCGCCGATCGCGCCGGCAGCTTCAACTTGGTTCTGTATTTTGATGCGAACAGTTTAGTTCGATTCGTTCTGGCCCGCCTTATTGCCGATGCCCGTGAGACCGAAAGCGTCTTTATCCAGACCCAACTTTTCAGCCTTCTTCTTCTTAATTACCATGGCCTGTTGTAAGCTGGTGGCTTGAAATTCGAATTTGGTGCCGGATGGATCCTCGAACGCATAATAGCTCTTTTTTTGTGCCATTGAATTAGCGACTCCTATCTGTTTCTCGAAAATTTGCCTGGCCCTGATTTCAGACCCCGCTAGCAAACCATAGTATGCCCACCAAACCTGTTAATAAACGTAAATCGGAACCATTCTTACCTCTTCCATCGTCATAGATGGACCAGAAAATCCTCAATTTCCTCCATATAGCCGTCCACCGTAATTCTCCTGGGAGCGAACAAGCTGATCATCCAGGCCCGCAAGGGGGAATCGGCCGTGGAAAGCGGCAACATGGAGTGCTCGGTCTCCTTAAATACGCGTATATGCAACAGATCTGACGGCTGCACGGTTAGACGATAGATTCGCTCGGTCTCTTTGATATCGACGTTACGATCTGCGGCCCCTAGCAGTAGAAGCACCGGAGAATGGAAATGGCGCAAATCGGCCGTTGCGTCTGACCTATAATTCTTACTTACGAATGCCCAACGCTCCCGGGTCATCGCCTCGTCCGATTTCGCGCTAGCTACGTAATCTTCATAAGATGCCTCTCGCCTAAGCAGGCCATTGATTCCTTTCTCATAAGCGATCTGTTGTCCAATCTCTGCTTGTGACCGTCCTTCCTTCGCCATCCTGCTGCGTGTGTAATACTCCCCTTGACTCAGCCAATTGATGGCCGGCGACACGAGTATGCTGAAAGCCAGCGGCTCTTGACCTGCTAACTTAGGGACGACCCATCCCGCTTGGCTGGCCCCCCATACGCCGATTCGGTCCCCGTCGATCATCGGCTGCGTTCTTGACCAAGCGATCGCTTGCTGTGCTTCCTCCACCCGGTCTTCCATGCTCTGTTCCAACCAACTGCCTTCCGACCCTTCGATTCCTCTTTTATTCATCGAAAGCGAGGCATAGCCGAGCGAAGCCAACCGCTCCCAGAGCGGCTTATAGCCGTCATTATGCGTCGCATCGATCGGTCCGTCTCCGTGGATAAACAGCACGAGACCAAGCTTGCCGCTATATTCCTCGGGCAAAGCCAGCACGCCCGTCAGTCTGCCTGACGGCGTATTGATCGTCACGGCCTGCTCGTTGATGGCGAAGTCGTTCTGAACGAGTATCGTTATGATTGCTCCACCCCCTAGCAGGACAAGCAGCAAAAGGATCATCCATCCTTTTTTCATAGCTGTAGTGTCCTGTCGATCCGTGCAAGCCATTCATAATGGATATCATCTTGCGAAAATAAGGACAGGTAGGATTTCTCCACCAGCATTCGCGGGCCCGTGAGCAGAAGTGAATGGCGCTCGGCGTAGGACTCGAACCGTTCGTAATGGTGTTCTATATCTTCCTCGCCCTTCGCAGAGAAGCGATAGACTAGATACTCGCCTTCCGGCAAGACGATATCCCCGTTCTCTTGGCGTGCCTCTGTACACAGCCTGATTGGTCCGCCCTCCTCATAGAGGTAGTGGATGTTTGTCTTGAACAGCTCTGGAATCGTATCCCCTTGCTGTGCAAGCATTCTGGCGTCTAATTTCGTCTCCTTGTCGATAGTGAACCAACTGGATAGATAGGAGACTTCGCGTTGCACCCGCTGGTAAGCAGAAGCTTCCGTTTCGGTAGAAGCCTTTTCTTCCAGCACCTTATGAATGAATTCGGTTAACGATCGAAGTCTCGCCATTTCGGCCTCTATCCTGGTCGCAGATTGCCGAAGCAGCTGCTCCATGCGATCCGACGTCCCTTCATTGGTCCACTGCCGAATGGCTTGGACGGACAACCCCATCTTACGCATCAGCAATATATGAGAAAGGCGGTAGATCTGATCGATGCCATACATTCGATATTGATTGTCGGCCGTGTAAGCAGGATACAAGATTCCCTTCTCTTCAAAATAACGAATCTGATGGACGGATACCTGCATCAAATGGGCGAGTTCGCTAATCGTAATTTCGGTATTTAACAACCCATTCTCTCCTCTCCGCTAATACTTTAGCTTGAATCAAGCATATACCTTAGGTCAGACCTAAGGTCAAGCTAAGTCCGGTTAACAAGCGCATATTGGAATAAAAGGTTTTTACAACAAGCGGCTGATGAGCTGCTATACTTACTTTACTTGTCATGCGATTCGGCTAATAGCCAGTAACTGTCGAACGATAATGGGCATTTTTTGAGAGGATGATTGTTTCATTGGTACAAAACCTTGTTCTAGAACTGCAACAACAGCTGAAATCAGCGGTCCCTAATTTGAAATGGAATGGACCAGCGGACGAGTCGCTCCTTCGGGAGTTCGAAGCATACTTGGGGTTCCCGCTTCCCTCCGATCTTAGGACGCTATATAGCCTGCATAATGGCCAGCCTGAACATGGCCCTGGACTGTTTTTCGGCATGAATTTCATTCCGCTTTATCCCTACTGGAGATACCTAAGAGACGAGGATAAGGTATACCTGGACGATTACCCTAGTTTCTCCGTCCCCTTCGGCGCGATTAAGGAGCATAATAGCAATCCTCGATGGCTCCCGATTGCACATGATCATGGCGGGAATTATCTCGGGGTCGATCTGGATCCCGGCGAGCGCGGTAAGCTCGGTCAAATCATTAACTTCGGCAGGGATGAAGAAACCAAGTATGTCATTGCGGAGTCGATGACGGATTTTCTGCTCTTTATTTTGCATACCCTTCAGAAAAAGCAATATACAGTCGAAGAAGAGGAAGGCCACACATTGTGGGGTTATGGCAGTCAAGCAGACGCCCATTTTCTGGACGTCATCCGCAAGTTGCCGTTGCCTTATCCGAACCCGCAACAAGTTGAACATGGCCTCACTGATATTGAATTATGGCACAAAACACTTTCGCCGGCGTGGCAGCACTGCATCGCCGATGCCGGACCTTCCATTGAGCAGAACTTCCTGCTCGCCAGGAGCCTTCGATTGAGTCGTGACGACCTGACAGACATGGAACCTCTACGATATTGCAAGGATCTTCGCGAGCTTTCCGTTCATGTTGGTCAAATCGAAGATCTCGGACCTTTGCAACAACTCCCGTATCTGAAGGCAGTGAACATGGGATCCGTTCGATCGTTAGAGTCGCTTCGTCATGCTGCTGAACTGCAGACGTTACGTCTCCATTCTGAGCAAGTGATCGACTTGACTCCGCTCGCGGGGTTAATGAAACTCAAAAAGCTCGACATTACTTCGGCAGCAATTGAAGACTTGTCACCCCTGCGAACCTTGACTGGGCTGCGCACCCTGAACATCTCCGGTGATAAAGGTGCAACTGATCTGACTGCCATTGGCCAGTTGAGCGGGGTTACAAAATTGACAATTGAACAAGCCAATCTGGATACGCTGGATTTCTTGCTTGGCTGTCCGTCGCTCAAGAACCTGATTCTTATCCAAACCACCGTGAAAGATGCTTCCGCACTTGGAGCGCTTCCCGCTCTCCAGGACCTTGAACTACGCAGCAGTCCGGTTGGTTCGCTTGCATCGCTAAGCGCCTCGCAATCCTTGCGCATTTTCTCCGGAAGCTACGAACAGTTCGATCTGCTCAAGGACGTTTTCGACAGGCCGATTAACTTCTCTATGATTATTGGTGAAATGACGGATGAGCAGAGCGCGGCTTGGCGTTCTTACGTCAATGCAGCAAGCAGCACATATGAAGCGAGAGATGCGAGATTGCCAAGGAAGATCAGTTTGATCGATCGTGTGAAGCTTTTTATTCGTGGACTAGGGAAGTCTCGTTAGAGGTAGATGGTTATAGCAAGACACTAAGGTAGGACTAACTTGTTATTCGTAACCTGGGTAGTATTAAAACGGGCAGTGCGATTCGGTTCGTAACTGCCCTTTCATTCCTGATGCAACGACTTCCACTCCATTGTTATTCATGCATTGAACCCTGTAGCCGAAATTTGGAATTCGTAAGAATTGTTTCAGCAAGTTCGTCGGGCTTCCTATTCTCGGTGTCCAATAGGTAGGGTTCATTCGTCGATGAAGCCATCAACTTGTTCCGAAGGAAGAGCGAGCGATGGAGGTACTGCGCGTCGCCTCGCTGATGAAGTCGATTGGCAAGCGTGTCCGGTTCTGCGTACAGCACGACATAGCGGAGCACAACCTCGAGATCCGATAGTTGTTCAGAGAACCATTCCAGCTCATCTTCAACGACGAAATCGATCACCACGTCCAACCCATTCAGTACAAAATTCCGCGTCACCGCAGTGATATTAAGCCATGCCAGCCGGAGCCTTTCCTCCCACGGCGGTTCAGTCTCTCCCCGGTACACATGCAGAAGGAGATCGCCTTCAATCAAGACACCCTGTTTCATCGCCCCCGCCAAATTTTTGGATACGGTAGATTTCCCGACACCGAGCGGGCCGGAAATAAGATAGACGTTTACTGAATTTTTGTCGAAAGTCATATGTACCCTCCGGACTTTGAATTTTCATTACGGGACCTCTGCATCATGTCTCCCCTACATGGTTCGTGTATGTTTAATGACGGTCTTAGGTTCGCAATATCCGTTCTTTGCGATTTTGCATAAAAGCTCTTCCCCAAGGGTGAAGTTGTTCGAACCTTCCATCGCTAGCATGATAAAGCTTGATATATCGCCCAATCTCTCTGAGGGCTATAAAATTTGGGATTTCGTCTAACCAGCTCTTTTCCAGAACATGTTCCAAGCTATATCCTTCAAGAAATCCGTCTATGAATTTTTTCCTTTCAACGTCCTTAGGATCAAGCGCCGTTGCGAAAAAGACCGCGATGGCTATATCATCTGCGAACCACGAATACCGGCAGGCATCAAAATCATACAAGCAAATAGAATCCCCTTCCATGCAGAAGTTTCCATGATGGAAATCAGCATGGATTAACCCATAGTTGTCCCAGGACTTCGAAAGCGTGGAGATATATCCCCGCAAGTCAGTGTATCGATCTACGATTGACCTTTCGGACTCAGGTAGTTCAATATTTGCGATAAGATCCACTTCCGCTGACCAATCAGCCCTCTTAAAGTTGATGGATGTTTGTTCATAATATTTCGTGGCCTTATGCATTTTCCCCATGTAGGCTCCCATATGGCGAAACAACCTTACATTATAATCGACCTCCGTTATGCGCCGACCACGTGCGGCCTCAAAGCAAACCGCAGTATATTTTTCTTCATCTACTCGTATTTCTTCTACCAATTGCCCTTGAGCAGATCGAACTGGCCGGGATACTCGTAAGCCTTTGCTTGATAGAAACTCAATCCAGTCGATCTCTCCCAGGATGAAGTCGGTTGATCTATGGGCAGCTCTCGTCAAACGCAGGAATACGCCACTGTCTCCCTTTTTATAAGAAGCAATAATGCTGTGTTCGGAATCATGATGACGGAGTAAGTCCCCCGGATCCAGTCCATACATTCGCATGCCGGTTTGGAGTAACTCTTCATGATTGAAAGACATGTTACATCCCACCCTAACTTTTTCCATCTCATATAGCACATGTTCGATACGTAAATTACTTTATCCTGCCCTTAAACAACAAAAGGAGCAGCTGCCGCGGCGGCAAGCTACTCCATGGATGGTTGAACTGAAGTTCCTCATTATCGTAATGTATTGCATACCTCCATGATTTCGCTGACTGTATAGTCGGCGAGTGTTAGATCCTGTTTACCCGAACTCAGGTTAACGAATCCAATACAGGTCATACCTGCAGCCTTTGCGGCAGCTACGCCATTCCTTGAGTCCTCCAGCACAACGCAATGTTCGGGTTTCACCCCGAGTAGACGGGCAGTTTCCAAATAGATGTCTGGTGAAGGCTTACCCTGTTTCATTTCCTCTCCACTTAGGATGATTTTGAAGTAATTCTCAATTTTTAATTGAGTAAGAACACCTTCTATAAACCACCGTGGCGATGATGACGCTACTGCCATCGGAATGCGGGAAGCCTGCAGTAATGCAAGCAGTTCCTTAATTCCTTGAATTGGTTCCCAAGCCTCACTTAAGAGCTTCTCAAGCTTGATGCTTTTTTGACATGCGAGGATTTTATCCAATTCAACTTCCATACCGTATGATTGTCGTATAACACGCCACATTTCAGGATTAGTCATGCCAACGAAAGTTTCCAGATCTTCTTGCTCGACATGATGTCCAAACCGTGCCATAGTCAACCTGTCTGCTTCGAAATGCAGTGGCTCGCTATCAAGGATTACACCGTCCATATCAAATATAAATGCTCCTCTAACCTTCCTATCAGGCAGTCCCTGCTCGAACAGAACTTGACGCAATCTACACTCGGACTGTTGGCTATCGGGTATGAAGTTACTGCTTGAGTATGTCATGAGTCGCACCTCTATTGTTATTAATTACTGCGCAAATCTCTGCGCCGTACGGAGTCTTCGAACGCACTGATCAGCCTCGACCCAACCAAGCAGCTAATCGAATAACCGGCTACCTTCGTAGGTTTATTCAGCTATTTCAAGCTGTAAGTCATTGATAACAGAAGCACAGTCAAAAGGCAGAGGTTTGTTTAACAGCAGACCAGTGTACATGTGGGTCTTGTTCCTCGCTTTCAGTAACAGCTCCTACGCAAATATTGGTCTGAACGGGATTTTCAAGATAATGCTGAATTGTAAACCTGATAGCGTTTGAAGTTTTAAGGTTCAATAGGTCATTCTTATGAATCCAAAATAACTCTCCTTCATCTGAAGGAATAAAGTTTCTATGGGTTGTCTCTCCAAAATAAACGTATTGCTGCCTGATCTCACCATTGCTATCTTCAATGAGAATGTATTTAAGTGCAAAATTCTTTATGTCGATCTCTTTAAAGCCTGTTTCCTCTTCAATCTCCCTATAACTTGCTTTCATCGGATAATTTAATTCTTCATACTCTAGGTGCCCACCAATTCCGCCCCAAAATTCAAAATTAAAAATCTTACTTTTAGCTTTCTTCATCATTAATACATGCTCTTGATGTATCAGGAATGCTGTTGCCATTTGTCTGACTTCCAAATAATTGCCCTCCATTAGCGTTTGTCTAGTCATCTATCATTTTATCTTACTCCAAATTAAATGGGAACACCTCCCATGTCTTCCTACCTATAGCTTACGACTGAGGGGCAGTCTATTACATCGGCACACTACCCCTCAATGTCTCGATCTAACACATCCCGCATAACGAGCAATATGGACAATAGTTTGATTTAGTTTAATAAAAAAAGTGAGCAGTCCGCCGAGGCGCTGCTCACTTTTTATTGTGCGCTCTACCCAATGATTTTTTGGTAGCTAGCGATATCCAATCTCCTGTTGAATTTATATCCCACTTCCTTAAAATGAGCACATTGCTCGTAACCTAACCGTTCAAACAACCGAATACTACGTTCATTCTCCGTACAGATCGTTGCTACAAGCACATGAAAACCTAACTCTTTAGCTTTTACTTCTAGGAACGATATGGCTTTTGACCCCACTCCACTGCCAAGGTGGTTAGGATCTAGGTAAATCGTCACTTCAGCAGTTACATCATAGGCTTGTTTATTTTTAAGTTGGGTAAGCAGGGCATATCCAATGACGGAATCCTGTTCTTCGATAACATACGTCTTATAACGACTATTACCACTCATTACATTGTTCCGAATTTCATCTAATGTCAGTTCTTCTGTGTGAAAAGAAACGGTCGTATGGGTTACATAATAGTTGTAAATAAAATGCACTTTGGATAGGTGCTGCTCTGATATTTCTATTAGTTGCATCTCTCCTACCGCCCTTTGCGTTATCTACTAGCATAATGCCAGCAAAAGTGTAACTAGTTATTTTTGTTGCCCGATCCGAAACCGATCACATAGCCGTCCGGATCTTTAACCGAGAATTCTTTCCAGACGCCCCAATCGTGTTCGGTTACGAATGGCTCTGCGGCCACTAATGCTCCGTTTGCCTTCAATTCTTCATATAGCAGGTCAAGTTCCTGATGTGTTCTTACGTAAGCATACGTATTCCAAGCACCTTTGTTAGGTCTAACATCCGATGGGTCTGCCGCTTGGATGAGTTTGAATCCTAATCCGAAGCCATCTCTAATGGCCCAGTGCTCGTTAACTTCACAGCCCAAAGCTTTTTCATAATACGCCTGAGACTCGACTAAATTTGAGACCAATAGAACGGTAAGAGAGTTTTCAACCTTTGCCTTGGTACTTTCCATTAAAGATCACTCCCATTTATATGGTAATTATGCCCATTTAAGATGGTGGCGAATATATGTTCGTTTGTAAAGAGCAGCTGCGTGGCAACTGCTCCAGTATTGCTTACTACTGTTACTCCTTGAAGGTCCGCCATGGGGCTTTACGCGCCATTGGCATCCAATCCAGCTTTCGGCTTTCGCGGCAGCCGCTGCTTCATGTTCGTGATGGCGACCCCGGCCAGGATCAGCACCCCGCCGCCAAGCTGCGCCAGCAGGATGGGGTCACCTAGCACAAAATGGCTGACGATGATGGCGATAAACGGCGGGATGTTCATGAACATGGCGCTCATGGAGGCACCGGCGACAGCGATGCCCTGATTCCACCAGAAGCCCGCCAGCCCTTGGCCGATGACGGCGACGCAAACGAGCAGCACCCATGTGAACACCCGATGGCTCATATGCAGATCCCCGCTCCATGCTTCTGCCGCAACGGCCGGTGACATGAGGAGCGTGCCGATTACCGTAGCGTAGATGGTCACCTCATACGAGGTCATCGCCGTCGTCAGCTTACGAATAAAGAGCAGGCTGACCGACATGCCGAGCATCGCCACCAACAAATACATGTCGCCATGGGAGATGCCTAGCTGCTTACCGCCGTACAAGACAATGCAGACGACTCCGATGAGTGCAACGACTGCTCCGATCAGCTTCTGCTTGGTGATAAGCTCCTTGAGGAACATACGCGACAGCAGCGTCGTCGCGATCGGGGACAGAGCGATTATCAGTGCGGCGTTGCCCGCCGTAGATTCTTGCAGTCCGGTAAAATAGAACAGCTGGTTGATCAGCGTGCCGGTGATGCCAGCCATCAGCAGCAAGCCCCACTCGCTTTTCTTCGGCCACCGCATGGATTTATGGATGACTGCTACCGAAATGAGAAACAGCGACATGACAACCAAGCGTGCAAATGAAAGAAAAATCGGCGAGAATTCGCGCAGCATGTACGCGCTCGCTACATAGTTGCCTCCCCAGAGCAAAGAGACACCCCATAATTTAAGCAGTACGGTACGATCAGGCATGAAAGTTTGTTCTCCTTGATGTCTTGTATTAAGAAATGAATGAACCTAACCCAACTATAGCATAAACATCCGCCTAGCTTACGAGAAATAAACTTGATATAGCGCCATTTCCGCCAGATGAAAAAACTCCCCTTACAATAGCAGGTCTTATTCTTTCACCTGTCTACTATAAGAGGAGCATTACATTTCGGAAGCCGCTCTGTTCAAGCTTTATTTCTTCACTTCAACTGTTCCTTTACCAATTACGAGATATCCCTTCACCCACGCGCGGAACTCGACTTGCACTTTGCCCGCTGTCCAGTTGAAGTCTTCACGTTCAAACTTGATTTGGCCGTTACCGACTTTCGTGCCGCTTACGCCGTTAAGCGTAATGTTCTCGAAGTCGACCAGGTTAGTATAGCCAGTCGGCATCGAAACACGGAGGGTAAACACACCGTTGTTCAAGTTGATGACTTTAGGCGTCACTTCAAAGTTGATAGGAATATACACAATGATCGTTTTCTCCAGCGTGGTTGTCCAGCCGGATTTGTCCGTTACGGTTACTACCGCTTTGTACGTGCCCGGAATAACCAGCTTCACCGAATCTCCGCTTGTTTGAATCGTTTTGCCGTTATAGGTCAGTTTGAGCGATTGAGAACCGATACCGGATACTTCATCAGCCGATTCATAGTTCAGCGGAATGACCGAACCCATCGGATATTCGGATTGAAGATTCCATGTAATAACCGGTGCGCTCTTATCGACTGTAATCGCGACAGATTTAACCGTTTCTTTATTGCCTGCCGAATCGAAACTGAAGAACGTAACTTTATGTTTGCCTTCCGAGACGATAAAGCTGCTGCCTTCCTGATAATCAACACCGTCGATGGCGTAGTAGGTTTTGGCCACGCCGCTAGCGTTGTCAACAGCCGTCAATTCGACGGTAACGTCCTTGGTGTAAATACCCGGCAGTACGTTAGAGGAGGTCACAGGGGCCGTTTTATCTACGCTGACGTAAATCGTATGCGTTTCTTCCACGTTACCCGCGTTGTCCACGCTGTAGTAAGAAATTTCGTTTACGCCTTCAGCCGATACGGTCACGCTGCTGCCTGCTTTGAAGGCTCCGCCATTAATCGCATACAGAGTCTTCGCAATGCCGCTTGCTTCGTCGGAAGCCGTAAACTGTACCGCTATATCGTCCTTCGACCAGCCTTCGGTCTCGGAAGCCGTCGTAACTGGAGCCGTTTTATCGATGCTGATTACGATCGTTTGAACCGCTTCAATATTGCCAGCCTGGTCTACGCTATAGTACGCAATTTCATGTTTGCCCTCTGCCGTTACCGACAGTGCCGTTCCTTCCGTAAACGACGCTCCGTTTACCGAATAGAAAGTTTGCGCTACACTGCTGCCGCCATCGATAGCCGACAATGTGACTTCCACATCGCCGTTCGTCCAGGCTTGGTTAGCCTGAGCCGCCGTCACAGGCGCCGTACGGTCGATTTTCGCTTGGATCGTCTTCACGTCTTCCACGTTACCTGCCTGGTCAACGCTGTAATACGAGATATCGTTCACGCCTTCTTCCGAAACCGACAGGCTCATCCCTTCTGCGAAAGGTTGGCCATTTACCGAATAGAAGGTTTGAGCCACACCGCTTGCTTCGTCTACTGCCGACAGGCTGACGACCATATCCTGATTCGTCCAGGATTGTACAGCTTCTGCCGTCGTTACCGGCGAAGTACGGTCGACCTTGACCGTAACCGTCTTAATTTGCTCTGTGTTCCCAGCGGTATCGACGCTGTAGAACGCGACTTTGCTGATGCCTTCTTCCGTTACGCGAAGGCTAGTTCCTTCCACATATTCGCCGCCATTGACCGCGTAATACGTACCTGCAACGCCACTGCCAATATCGGTGGCCGAAAGTGCGACATCCACGCCTTCCTTAGACCATGCTTGCGCAGCTTCTGCAGTTGTTTCAGGCGACACGCGGTCGACTTTAACCGTAATTGTCTGTACCGCTTCGATGTTACCTGCACGGTCCACGCTATAGTAGGATACTTCGCTTGTGCCATTTTCTTCGACGGTCAGGCTGCTGCCTTCCGTATAGTTCGAACCGTTGACTGCATAGTACGTATGGGCAACGCCGCTCGCTTCATCAACAGCGGAAAGTTCTACCTTCGCGCCTTGAGCCGTCCACTCCGTGCTCGCTGTCGCTGTCGTAACAGGTGCTACGCGGTCTACTGTAACCGAAATCGTCTGCACCGGCTCTACATTGCCGACTTCATCCACGCTGTAGTAGGCAATCTCCGTGATGCCGCTATCCGATACAGTCAGATTGCTGCCTTCCACGAATTCGGCGCCATTTACCGCATAATACATTTGCGCCGCTCCGCTGTACAGGTCACTAGCTGTTAGAACGACTTCCACGTTATGATTCATCCATTGTCCGTCAAAGTCTGCTGTCGTTACCGGCGCGGACTTGTCGAGCATTACGGTGACTTCTTTGACTTCTTCCATATTGCCTGCATGGTCTACACTGTAATATTGAACGCTATGAATACCTTCTTCATTGATCGTAACGGATTCGCCTTGCTGATATGCTTGTCCATCGATAGCGTAAAACGTCACCAAAATACCGCTTGCCTCGTCAGCTGCAATGAAGTCCAGCGATACATCTTGATTTTGCCAACCTGTTGGAGCTTCCACAGTCGTTACTGGAGCAATCGTGTCAACCGGCGTCTCTGGCTCAACCGGTTCACTCGGATCAACTGGCTCGCTTGGATCTACTGGCTCACTTGGATCCACAGGTTCTGACGGATCTGTTGGTTCTTCCGTTTCTTCTGTCGGATCTTCCTCCGAAGGTTCTTCGGTCGTAGGCGTTTCGTCTACGATAATCGGTGTTGTATCTTCTTCAATCTCTGGGTTTTCCGCATTTACAAGCAGGCCTTTTACTTGAACAGGACGTTTCTGAGCTGTTGTCGTTGCGTCGCCAAGCTTACCATAAGTATTGTGGCCCCATGCCCATACCGTGCCGTCATCCTTAACGGCAAGCGTATGATTGGCACCTGCCGCAATTGCCGTTACGCCGGTAAGCGTAGTCACTTGGACGGCTGTTTTACGGTAGGTCGTCGTACCATCGCCGAGTTTGCCGTACGAATTCTGGCCCCATGTCCATACTGTACCATCGGATTTCAGTGCAACCGTATGGTTTGCGCCTGAAGCTATCGCGACGATATCGGTAAGGCCTGTCACTTGAACCGGAATCAAACTCGATGTTGTCGTACCGTTGCCGAGCTTGCCGCTGCTGTTGTTGCCCCAAGTCCATACCGTTCCGTCGCTCTTCAGTGCGACGCTATGCGTAGCACCCGCTGCCACTGCTATGACATTTTTAAGCGTTCTTAGTTTGGTCGGCACCGAACGGCTAGTCGTATCGCCCATGCCAAGCTGTCCCGCAGAGTTGTAACCCCATACCCATACATAACCTGTGCGGTCTACGGCAAGGGAATGGTTCGTTCCGCCCGCTATCGCAACTGCGCCGGAAAGCCCCGTGGCTTTCAAAGGCACCTTGCTGTACGTCGTCGTGCCATCTCCCAGCTTACCGTAGGAATTCTGGCCCCATGCCCATACCGTACCATCGCTCTTGAGCGCCAGCGTATGATTAAGACCTGCCGCGATTTCAGTTACGCCGGTCAGCCCTTTAACTGCTACGGGCGTCAGACGAAGCGTTGTCGTTCCGTCCCCCAGCTTACCATTGCCGTTGTTCCCCCATGCCCATACCGTACCGTCATTCTTAAGCGCTACGGAATGCGTCGCTCCTGCACTGATTGCAACAATATCCGTTATGCCCGTTTGAATCCGGGTGGCGCTTGATACTTTTGTTCCGTTGCCGAGCTGGCCGGAAGTGTTGTAGCCCCATGCATAAACCGTTCCGTCTTCCTTAACCGCCATGCTGTGATTCGTTCCCCCAGCCACCGCAGCTCCGCCGTCATTCACGGCTGCATTGGCAGGCGCCATCGGGAGCAAGTTGAATACGATAGCTGCAACAAGCGCGATGGAAGTGAACATTTTTCTTTTTCTCATTGTTTTCCCTCACTTTTAGATGGTGAAGGCTTGCAAAGCTGTGCTTTTTGGACAGTTACGCGCAACATAGAAAAAGAGCCTCATTCGAAACGTAATCGAAAAGAGGCTCCCCGCGCGTGTCACGTTCAATGCGGCAACCGGCTGCCAACCACAATAGATGCGGCGAAGGCCCTTGGCTTTGCGTCCTCCGGTTTCCCGAAGTTTGCCTTTTCGATTTATAATCCTATTGTACTAAATCATTCTATGAAAACAAGCTATTTTTAATATATTTCAGGTAGTAAATACTAGAAACTACTTACTACATCACATAAATACACGAAATTTCAACAAATTAATACTCATTGTAGTCAATTCTTATCAGAGACCTTTGACTCACCTTTGGTAAGGAACTTCGAACTCCAAAAACAAAAAGCATTTGGTTCCGCGACCAAATGCTTTTTGACATCCCCTACAAGAGCTCAATATACCCTTCCGTTCCATGCACGCGAATGCGTTGCCCGTCTCTAATCCGTTTCGTCGCATTCTCGACTGCGACTACGGCTGGCAATCCATATTCACGAGCGATGACGGCCCCATGTGTCATGAGACCTCCAACTTCGGTGACCAGTCCCTTAATCGAGACGAATAACGGCGTCCAGCTCGGGTCAGTGAACGAGGTAACCAGAATGTCTCCCTCTTCAAGATCAGCATCTTCCATATTTAAGATGACGCGCGCTCGGCCCTCTATTACTCCTGAAGAAACGGCTAGACCTGCAATAGCCCCACCAGGCAGATTCTCGCGTTTGTACGCGCCTGTTATGATTTCGCCATCGGACGTAATCACGCGTGGCGGGGATAGTTTCTCGTATAATTTGTACTCGTCTTTTCGTTTGCTGATGACCGAATGATCAAGTTGCTTCGTACGCACGACTTCACGCAGTTCTTCGAAAGTGAGGTAATACATATCTTCTTTTTCCTGCATAACGCCTGCTTGCACGAGTTGTTCGGCCTCTCGCAGCAGAGCCTGCTTATACACGAAATAGCGGCTAACCATACCGTATTTGGGATACTCCCGGTAACCGATGTAATTCCGAACAAGGTCGATCCTACGTTTGGTTTCTTTCGCCTTTTGCTCACCATCCGGCAATTGCCGCAATCGGCCGAGTAACGCTTCTTCTTTTTTCAAAGCTTCCTGACGCCCTTGCTCAAATTTGCGTTTGCTTTCGTGAGGCTTGAACTGTTTAACGTTGCCCAGAATTAACGGGACGAGCGTAAGGGGTTTCTCGCTCCAGCGCGTTCGAGTTACATCGATTTCCCCGGCGCATCGCATGCCGTATTTGACCAGATAAGCTTGGATGGCGGCATAGGCTTCCTGTCCGCCATCGAATTTAACCAGTTCATGCAAGAAGCGATCTTCTCGCGCATGCTGCAAATATTCGATAACTTCCGGATAAGGGCGAATCGCGTCCGCGACATCCAATAGCGCCAATCCCATCTCCGAAGTAATATTGTTCGGCACAGATTGAGATAGGACATCTGCCGCGTTGATTTCACCCAGCCACTCCTTCATATGTTCATTGATCCAGAAGGAAGCATTCATAGCGGCCATGAAGACGGCTGTACTCCTTGGATCGAATAAGATCTTCTTCAATTGCCCGAAATCTTCTACTATAAAATCGAACAACTCCGAGCCTGATTTCGTTCGAATGGTCTGTTTGACTTCTTCGATCGAAGCTTGGCTGCGCTGAATCAACTCCGTCACGATTGCCGGATCGCTGTCGATTGGGTCTAGTGGAGCTGCAGGCGGCCTGCCTTTACCGGCATGGCTCGGACTGGGCTTTTGTTGATCGGCAGGCAACGGTTTAATAAAATCTTCCCGTTCGACGACTGTCATAAGCGCGTCCTTGATAAGCGGTTCCGACTGTCCTATGGTAGTCAACAGAGTGTCTCTCGTAACAGGTGAGGCCAACATAGGCGTAGCATCCACAAACAACCTTCCGCCAACTACCCGCATAGGTGCAGGTGTCGTTAACAAGTAAAAAGACAATCCCAATGGCTTAATGGGATCCGTCATCATTTGTTGATGGCCGACAGAGATGTAGACGCGATTCTCCTGATCATTCGCTTCCGGAATCGGATATAACGTCGTGATCGGCCGGCTCTGGACGATATAGAAAGTATCGTCAGCCCAACACCATTCAATATCTTGCGGGTAACCAAAATAAGCTTCGATCTGTCTAGCAATACGTGTTAACTGTAAAATTTGTTCTTCGTCAAGCGTTTGCGTCTGCTGCAAATCAGGATCGATTTGCAAGGTCTCCGTTCCGCCTTCTCGGCGTCCATAGATCGCTAATTTCTTGGCGGAGATCCTCTTCTCGACGATCTGCCCTTCCTGTACTTTATAACTATCGGCAGATACCAAGCCTGCGACCAGCGCTTCGCCAAGTCCATAACTCGCATCGATGGATAAGACCTTGCGGTTGGAAGTAATCGGATCCGCAGTGAATACGATTCCGGAAGCCTGCGGGAATACCATTCTCTGAACGATAACCGACAGATGAACTTGACTATGGTCGAAACCGTTTTGCATCCGGTAGATTACCGCGCGATCCGTAAATAACGAAGCCCAGCATTGGCTAATGTGCCGCAGAATCGCATCGATCCCGATGATATTCAGATACGTGTCCTGTTGCCCGGCAAAAGATGCATGCGGCAAATCTTCTGCAGTCGCACTAGAGCGCACGGCATACGCATGTTCCTCCCCGAACCGGGAGAGAAAGCGAGCAACTTCCGCCGCTACATCGTTAGGGATTGCTGCTTCCATAACAAACTGCCGCATGTTCCTGCTGAGTTCGCCGATTTGATCCCGGTCTTCTATCGTTAGCAAGGCGAGTCGATCGAGCAGCTCGTGATACGTTTCGTGGTGTGCGATGGCTTTTTGATAGGCCACTGTCGTCACGCAAAATCCTTCCGGCACTTGTATGCCCGGAATTGCCGCTAATATCCCTAAATTCAACCCTTTACCGCCAACAAGCGCCAGCTGCGTTTTTTCCGTTTCCTGAAAACCGAGAACCAATGGACGCATGCAAGATCTCTCCTAACCATTCAATTGAAAAAACATTTTGACGAGCGTTGAGCGGCATGTTATAATAAAATTATAAGATAGGCTAACTGCGCAATTACACACGTCCGCACAGTCGTGTTCCCATATTATCATGATGTTTATCGATGTGCAATAGGAAGAACCTGGACGAGAACGTCCAGGTTCTTTTTTGATTTTCACTGCTTGCTCTAAGCGTAATCCACCAAGATCGAATGGTGGCACACGGTCTGCAAGTCGCGCCAAGTTTGATTGATGTGCGTGTGCTGCATCGTTGCACCAAGACCCATGTAAGGAAAAAGCTGCTGCGCCACCGTGTATGCGGTTTTCGCTGCTCTCTTGCATTGCGCGCCTACCTCGCTCCATATGGCCTCGGTTAATTGTTCACCGGCTTGGTGGCGCGCCCATGAAGCTTCGATTACGTCATAGAAGAGTAGCTTTTGTTCCTCCAAGAGGCTGGCAGCCTCCTCTAGCTGTCCGTGCAAGAACATCGAGCGAGACGGATTGGTACGATCCCATATTCCCTTGTGCTTGTCTAATAGCAGCTTTACTTCATCCAAGAAATGACGGCCGATCCCGATGGCGACGGCAGCGAATGAAGCCTCGGCGAAAGGCAGGAACGGATAGCGATAGATAGGATGATTGTGGAAGGTGCTATGGGACACATCGAAAGCCAGATGTTCCGGGACGAAGGCATCCGTAACGATCGTCGTGTGGCTCGCCGTCGAGCGCAGTCCAAAGGCGTCCCAATCTTCCTCAATCCTAACCTGCTCCGGCTGCACGACGAATGCAAGGATCGATTGTTCGCCTGGCTTGCCGGGATCATCGACCGTGCACGTCGTCGTGAAGGTCGTGGCATACGGCGAGCCGCTGTTATATTTCCACGAACCGTTCAACACATAACCGCCCGCGACTTTTCGAGCGACACCCGACGGATGACCGCTTCCAGCGATGACGGCTTCCTTGCGCATGAACACCTCGGCCGAGATGGAAGCCGGGAAGCAGGAATAGAAGTAATTCCCGCCGGATCCGATCGTAATGGCCCAGCCGAAGCTTCCATTGATCCACGAGGCCTGTTCAAAGATTCGGAGAGCCTCCGGCAATGCGGTCATTGTTCCGCCGACCTCTTCCGGCAGAAATAACTTAAACAATCCGTGCTCGTATATGTACTGCAATGCACTCTCGCTAATCACGCCTGCCTTCTCCATCTCAAAGGCAGTTTCCCTTAACGTACGGACAAATTCGGAATGAAACCGTTCCATCGTCTGACACCTCTCGTATTTCTCAGATTCCGTCGAACTTATCTTACCTTCTACAAGGTAAGCCTTCACTCCTGCCATGCAAGGTGAAACGGCTTTCGCCGTCTTTGGAGGCGCAGCGCGTTTCATTCCTTTTCAAAGATCGTTCACGTCAACTCCGCATTGGTGGCGGATGCTTCATGTGGAGATCCGCCGTGCAGATGAAGCTCATAGGTCTCCTCGATGTTACGAATGCCCCAAGCCTGGTTTTCTCGCTCCGCTACCTTCTGAAAACCTGCCTTCGCATACATGCCTATAGCTGTCTTTTGGTCCTGGGTCGTTTCTAAGAATAGTTGGCGGATGTTTCTTGCTCTGCAGTAGCTGATCGCCTCGTGAAGAAGCTTCTTCCCAAGTCCAAGCCCCCTGTAATCCGGATGCAGCATAAACCACCTGAGCTGCGCTTTTCCTTCCGACTGACCGATAATCGCGATGCTGCCGACGATTTGCCCATCCGCTTCCGCTAACCAGAACCGGTCTCTGTCCGGGCTGTAGGTAAGGAGCACATCGTAAAACGTCTTACATACGTATCCTTCGAAAACATGATTATAGCCGCATTCCTGCGCATAGATCCATCCATGCATATGAATCAGCATCCCCGCGTCTCCTGGCTGCAGCTCGGATCGGATGCGGATGTCCGGCCCGGACGGATGATCCGACAGCTCTCTCTCGATGGTGCTCATGCTTGCGGCAATGCTCTTCTGGCTTCGCTCCGGCAAGCCGGCGATCATATGGCGGATCTGAACATCGGACAACGCGTTCATCGTGGACAGCGTCTCCTCTCCAAGCTTCGACAAGTACAGCAAAGACGATCGGCCATCCGCTTCGGATTGAACCCGGTAGGTTAATCCTAGTTTTTCGAATCGTTTCAGAATCCGACTTAGATAGCCTGCATCGATCTTGAGCAGGTCAATGAGCATTTTGGCCGTGCAGCGATCCGCATGGCCGATTTCATATAGCACCCGGACTTCCGATAGCGAAAAATCGCTGTCCAACAAGTGTTTATCGAGCAAGCCGAGCACATTCGTGTAAAACCGGTTAAACTTCCGGATAATTGGAATTAATGACGTTTCCAAACTCATGTTCTAGCCTCCTAAGTACCATTAACCGCGATGTTTATTTGACTTTGTCAACTATATGGCAGTGTATCAATTTTAATTGACTCAGTCAACTATGGTATTTGCAACACTTGCCAATATATGGATGAATTTTCGTTATCCCATATGGTACAATCCGATTGAATCTATATGAAGGAGGAAGTATTCCCGTACTGCAGAAGTGGAATCAATACGCTTGAGGCGGGGATTTTTGACGAGGAAATGTGAAGACCGGTCACCTGCCTAACGAAGCGTTAACCGAATGACGAAGTTGATCTGGAAGCCTAGCAAATATGAGATCAGTTTAATGCCTAAGGAGGAACAACGGTGCTGCTCAAGGGGAAGAATGCGGTCGTTTATGGCGCAGGCGGCCATATAGGGGGTGCGGTGGCCCGCGCTTTTGCACGCGAAGGGGCGAACGTCTTTCTGGCTGGACGCACGATCGAGAAGTTGGAGCTCGTAGCGGAGCATATCCGCGCTGAGGGCGGAACGGCTCAATTCGCGCAGTTAGATGCACTCGATCACGAGATGATCGAAAGTCATCTTGAATCGGTTGTGCGGCAGGTCGGCACCGTCGATATTTCATTTAATGCCACTTGGATTCGCGGCGATTTGCAAGGTACGCCGCTGCTCGAGATATCATGCGAACATTTTACGCTCCCCGTGCTGACCGGGGTTCAGACCCACTTTCTGACGTCTACGGCAGCAGCACGGCATATGGCTAGGCAACGCTCCGGCGTCATCCTTACCTTGTCCGCCTCTTCGTCCGTCTTATCTGGACGCGACCGAAGATTCCATAGGACCGGAGGATTCTCTACCGCATGCACGGCTATCGAGGGGCTCACCTACAGCCTGGCTGGCGAATTGGGTCCGCTTGGCATTCGCGTCGCATGCTTGCGATCAGACGCGATCCCGGAGACGTGGTCATCCGATGCGAGCGAAATAAAGACGTATATGGAGGATGGTACCGCCCTTGGACGTCTACCGACCTTAAACGAGCTTGCCAATGCCGCCGTCCTCGCTGCCTCCGATCGGGCTAGCGCCATTACAGGGACCGTATTGAACGTGACTTGCGGCTCTATTATGAACTGAACGGATAAGAGGTAACCGCTTCATCATGAAGGCTTGAATCAAGCCAAAAAAAGAGATGACTTCTGTTCGCACAAAAATCATCTCTTGCATGCTAAGGACTAAGTTTAGAGCAGTTCCTTGCGAAGCTGATCGCCGCTTTTCGGCGACAGATAAGCAAGCGGGATATCGAACACCGTTTTCGCGCCGACAGCCCCTTCTTTCGATAAACGGGCTGCGGCACGCGCATAAGCGGTGAGAACGCTTGCCGTAAATTCCGGATTGCTCTCCAGCTTCAGACCGAATTCGATAATCTGCTTCGTATTCTCGCCTGTAATTCCGCTGCGGATAACAAATCCGCCGTGCGGCATACCGCTGTGCTCTGCTTTTAGCTGCTCTTCCGTAATAAAGGCAACCGTCGTATCATAGTCGGCAAAATAGTTCGGCATGGTGACGATTGCCTTTTCGATCTCGGCTTTGTCTGCGCCTTCCTCGGCCACCACGTAGCAATCGCGTTTATGCTTCTCGCGCGTTTCCAGCTGCGGCGTTTCACCGGCGCGAATTCGCTCGATAACGCTTTCCACTGGAATCGTGTATTGCACCCCTGCTTTGACGCCGGGTACGCGGCGAATCGCGTCGGAGTGTCCTTGGCTGACACCTTTGCCCCAGAACGTGAAATTTTGGCCCACTGGGAGAATGGCCTCTGCCAGCATTCTGTTCATCGAGAACAGCCCCGGATCCCAACCTGTCGAGATAACGCTTACCACTCCGGCCTGAGAAGCCACAGCATCCACCGTATTAAAGAACTCTGGAATTTTGGCGTGGGTATCAAAGCTATCGACTGTATTAAACATCGATGCCATGTAAGGCGTCTGCTCCGGCAGATCCGTAGCCGATCCGCCACAAAGAATCATGACGTCGATTTGACCTTTATACGTTTCCGCAGCCGAAATATGCTCGAATCGAATCCCGTCTTCCGCCTTCATCGCGGCAGGATCCCGCCTCGTAAATACGGCGATCAGCTCCATATCTTCGTTCTGCATAATCGATTTTTTTACGCCTTGTCCGAGATTGCCGTAACCGACAATACCGATTTTCAACTTAGGAACCATTGCTTAAAACCCTCCATCGCTGCTTGGTTATTTCTCTTTCATACCTAACATAACATGTTAAGTGCAAAGAGTACATCAAAATTTTCCCATCATAATAGAAACAGCCCCATTCCATTCGGGTAGCGGGCTGCTTTAAGGCTAAATTAGTTATATTCCAAGTACGAACTTTCTCCTGTAATCATCCTGAAATTCCCTCCGACCAAGGAGCCGTCGGTCAGTCAAACGAAATAATCTTCCAACCATCGTCCATTTTGAAATAGGCCACGCTTCCGCCATCTGGCGTCGATCCGTTCAAATACCCGATGCTGCCCATCACTTCCTGCCGGCGGTAACTATTCACGAAGCTCGACGTTAACGTCAGGTTCTGAAGCGTAAGCTTGTTTTGTTTGGCGTCAAACCACGGATAGAGAGCGAGGCTGCCCGGTTGCTCGACTTCTAGCTTCGGATAGAGCGTCGTATTCAGTTTCTTGAAATCATGCGCGTTGGCATATTCAAAATACTGGCGAGTAACCTCGGCGATTTCCTTCGCATCCTCCGCGTTCAGATGAATGGAATTCTCGACCTTCATATGCTCTCCATGCGAGGAGTCGGCCGAGCTAGAAGCGGGCACGCCCGATCCGGCTGCCAGTGTCGCCGCAATTAGCGCTGAGTAAGGGATGAACATACATTCCGCCTCCATATTGGATATTCCTTCCATCCTTTACTATGCCTCAGCAGATCTTCCTTTATGCCATAGATCGTTCTAGCCGCTCAAGCTTCTTGCCGGTTGCCCGCTGCTGATCTATATCACCCTTTATAATGATTGCGCCCTCGCCATTGCGGTGAAAATATGTACAAAGGCGTGAAGGAGTGAATCGCATGATTAAGCAGTTCAGATATACGGACAAGCATCCCCTCTACCTGCGGCAAGTGGATCCGGAGGATACGGCCGGGCTCGGAGGCAAAGAAGAAATTGCCTCGGAGATGGACCGATTGAAGGAACAGCTTCAGGAACTGCAGGAGAAGCTGTATGCGAGCAAGTCCCATAGCGTGCTGATTATTTTCCAAGGAATGGACTGCAGCGGCAAGGATGGCGTGATCAAGAAAGTGCTGGCCGGGCTCAACCCGCAAGGCTTCCGCGCGGAGAGCTTCAAGAAGCCGACGGCCGAGGAGGCCTCGCATGATTTCCTTTGGCGCACCCACAGGCTGACGCCGGCCAAAGGTTTCATCACCGCCTTCAACCGTTCTTACTACGAAGAAGTG
The DNA here is from genome assembly GCF_014192105.1 of Paenibacillus phyllosphaerae. Classification (GTDB taxonomy): domain Bacteria; phylum Bacillota; class Bacilli; order Paenibacillales; family Paenibacillaceae; genus Paenibacillus_Z; species Paenibacillus_Z phyllosphaerae. The sequence goes on from NZ_JACHXK010000014.1 coordinate 40,331, forward strand.
CTCATTACGCGGGTTCACGGCCAGATCGACAAGGACGAGGCCGAGCAGCGGCTCAAAGCGATTCGCAGCTTCGAGAAACATCTCACCGACAGCGGTACGCTCATCATCAAGATTTTCCTACACATCTCGGAGGAGTTTCAGCTGAGCAAAATCCAGGAACGGATGCAGAATCCCGAGAAGCTCTGGAAGTTCGACCCGTCCGACCTGGAAGAGCGCCGATATTGGGACGAATACCGCAAAGCCTATGAGGCGGCTTTCGAAGCCACTGCAAGCAAGCGCAGCCCCTGGTATATCGTCCCCGCCAACAATCGCTGGTTCCGGGATTATCTCGTCCTTCGCATCCTCGTTGCAGAGTTTAAAGACCTTAACTTAAGCTATCCCCAAGTGGATATTAATCCGGCGCTTCACGTTCCCGTTAAGGCAGTCGAGACGGTCGAGACCGAATAGATGCTCTACCGAAAAAACAAGCAGCTGATCGCTTCGATCAGCTGCTTCATTCATTTATGCTGCCTCTCCAAACGGCATTACTCGCCCCGTCCATCTGCCCCAGAATCGGCAGCTTCGCGCCAATCGAGATTCGGCCCTTTCTGCAGCTGCACCGGCATGCCGAGGGTTCTCCCTGCTGCGAGCAGCAGCTCCTTGCAGAAATAATAGCCGCGATGATAGACGATCCGGTCGCCGTCGAACTCGAATTCGCGGACATCGTGGAGCGCAAGTCCATGCTCCGCGGTCTCGGCCAATACGATGAATACTTCCCTGCCCCATAGCAGCTGCAAGGAGACCTGCAAGACCGGTCCGCGATGCCGCATGGAGCCTTCCTCCATCTGTTCTTTGGAGTATTCCTGGAAACCGGGGCGGGCGTCGTTGTGCATGCTGTCCTCGAACAACCCCAGTATGCCGTTCACATCGTCCGCTCTCAATGCTTCCAGCAACGTATCGAGCAACGGCGCGTGAACCGCTTCGCGCTTGGCTTCCTCCGCATCCTGCTGCAAGGTGCGGGACTTGCGGACATTGGCTCTAGCGCGATGCAGCGCCGCATAGACGGCACCTTCCGTTAACCGGACCATGCCGGCCACCTCGGAAGCGGAGAATCCGTACACCTCCATCAGCAGCAATACCGCAATCTGCCGCGGCGGAAGATGCTGCGCCAGCACTTCCAGCGCCTCGATCATCCGGGAAGGGTCCACCGCCGCCTCCTCGTGCAATGCTTCCCAATCGGATGGATCATAACTTTCCGTCTGAAGCCGTTTCTTGCGAAGGCCATCGATACGCGTATTCGTCGCGATGCGGAACAAGTACGACTTGATCGCGAGGGGATGCCAGATTTGAGCCAGCGTTGCAAAAGCCTTCATCAATGTCTCTTGAAACAAGTCCTCACCGTCCCAAGGCGATCCCGTCAAATAGCGGCAATAGTTCCAGAGCGCCTGGCGGTGGGGGATGACTAACTCCTCGAATTTGATCTGTAAAGCACGCGTCTCATCCATAATCGAATCATAGCCGGATTGGGGCATGGGCAGCATCCTCTCAAGGTTCTCCTTATGTAAGACGGCAGTAGCCGCGCAACTCATACGGGTGGTATAAAAAAATTTTCGAATCACATCCTAGCTATCCCCATCCTAATTCGACTTCATCGCCGCGCGATCCTGCCGCCGTTCGCCGCCCTTCAGATGAACGGCAAAAGGCCGCCGAAACCTGGGCAGCCCTCCCGTCTGACTATAAAGTATGCATTAAGCCTCCGGTTTCGCTTCCGCTTTGGCGGATGCCTCTGGCTTTGCTTCCGCTTTGGCGAATGCTTCCGGTTTAGCTTCCGCTTTGGCACTCGCTTCCGGTTTGGCCTCGGCTTTTGCTGTCGTCCGCGCTTCCGGCTTCGCTTCCGCTTTGGCGGCGCTAGCCGCACCCGGTACTACCAGCAACGCTGCGATCGCGGCAGTCAATGCCAGTTTGAATGGTTTGCTCATCGTTTTCGTCATGAGAGAGTCCCTCCATAGGTTTAACGTTCTCGAAGCGCTGTGGTTCAGCGGCTTTCGTTACCTTTATTCTGCCAGAGGTGGCGCGATCGCTGTAGTGTCCGTCGTCATCCGGCAGTCATGCCCGCTTCGCCCGGAAGTCACGGATGGTCATGAAGATGCTCATGTGACGATCGTCATGCAGCTGCCAAATTTTTGCTGCCCCCTCTATTGGACAGCTGTCTGCGAAGAGTGTAGGAGTCGAAAATCCTTGCGCCCAAATTGCGTCCATTCCTGACAACGGGGGTTTGAGCGGCCCTCCTCCTTGTTTACTTAAGCTCATAGCCCTACCCACACCAAGAATGCCACGCTAAGGAGGCAGCTCCCTCACATGAGCTCGCTATTGCGCTTCCGCCTATGGAAGCTTATCGTAACCCTGATCATCCTATCCGCGGCCATCTGCGCCGCGGTTTATGTTAAGCCCTATTCGCCTGACGCGGTTGCGGCCGCCAGCATGAACACGACGCCTGACGTGATCGTCAGCGAGCAGAAGGATTGGATATCTTTTGTGCCCGCCCATCCGAGCAGTCCCAGTATTCTGTTCTATCCCGGCAGACTTGTGAAGCCGGAGAGTTATGCTCCGCTCGCGGCAGAGCTCGCTCAATCCGGACATCCGACGTATATTATTAAAATGCCGTTCGATCTGGCTATTCTCGGCATCGATGAGGCCTTAAAGGTGATTGACGCGCATCCGGAAGAGCAATTCGTGATCGGCGGGCACGCGCTAGGCGGCGTGATGGCCGCCCGCTTCGCTTCGAAGCATCGCGAGCTGGTGGAAGGCGTCTTTTTCCTCGCCGCCTATCCCGATGCCCAAGCAGATCTGGTCGGAACCGGCCTGCCCGTACTCTCTCTCCTCGGCACGAAGGACGGCAAGGTGGATCCGTTAGCCTATAAGCGGGCAAGCCGCTATCTGCCTGCCCCGCTTACCCGCTACAAAGAGATCGCGGGCGGCAACCATGCGCAATTCGGCAGCTACGGCAAGCAGGACGGCGATGGCAGGGCCGCGATATCCGCGGAAGAACAGCGGCGTAAGACCGTGGAAGCGATGACGAGCTGGATCGAGGCTGCAGTAGAATAAGACATGAGCATCTTCCGAAGGGAGGTGCTTTTTTGCATGCTTACTGGCGTAGGTTAATTCCCAAGATAAGACTCATCTGCTAATCAGCTGCATACGAACAAGACCATGACTCGCAGCCATGGTCTTGTTTTTTTGCACTATCGCCGTGCATCAACCTTGCTTATATTCGCGCTCCAACCGCTCCTTGAGCGCATCGTTGCTGCCTTGCATCATGAACCGGATCTCATCCCACTGCGCCGTGATGGTGCGGATCGCAGCTGTATTGTCTTCCTGCGCCAAGCGGCTGATGTCCTCCATCAGCGTCAGCAGGAGCGCTTCCTTCGCATTCACGAAGCTGGCCTCCACATTGGAGGTAGCCCGGTACTGCTCATAGAACCGTTTGAACCGCTCGATCGCGGTTTCGTTCGTGATTCCAGTTGCCGTGACCATTTCTTCGCCCCCTGTCTATTCGCTTATAGCAAAAGCCGCAGGTGAACGAGCACCTGCAGCTTCATTGGACGTATCCTTACTTCTTGTTGGAGCCTGCTACTTCAGAATCCTTGTTGTTGCTTGTGTTCGGCTTTTTGCCTTTTTCCACGTCATTGTTCGGTGTCATCCTGGTTCACTCCCCCCTGCTTCATCGCATGAATGGTTCATCCAATTCATTGGATTCACAGGAAAGTTTTGCTCGAACCGCGCTCAATTATTCACGCTACCGTTATATCGCCCGCAGGATCCGAACCTGGGTGCTCGGATGCCGCAACCAGTGCTTCATCGACGAACAGGTCATTGAGCGAGCTGACCGTTCCGTCCGGCTCGACCTGATACACGTCCATTTTATCCCCGGTAATCGTCATCTCAATGCAGCAATCCCAGCAGAAATACTGCTTGGGGCCGATTTTGCCCACGTCAATCGAGCTGCAGTTAATGCACTTCAACATCATCTTCATCCTCCTTCGATCACTTATGTATGATGGCTCTCGAATCTATCATCTCTCTTCTATGTTTCTATCATTGCCCAATCTGCTAGCTGCTATACTTCAACCTCTCAGCCTATCCGTCGAGCAGCGACATCGACAGCCATACGCCCGCCACGCAGGCCAGCGATATGCCGATGACGAGAATCGGCCTGAAGATCCGCCACTTGTTCCACCAGCCCTGACGCTCCCCCTCGACCAAGAGATACACGAGCAGCAACGCTACAACCAAATCGATAACGAGTACCAGCATGCCAAGTTCCTTTCACGGAAAAATGCCGCCATCTATGTGTTTATCTACATCCTTGCACAATTGAACCGGCTTCAAACTGTCGTATTCGGCAGCATGAATGGGATTTCCTTCCGACCGGCAAATTTCGCCGCTATTTACGCTCCTTTGTTCGCCAATGATCCCCTAACGTATGATCGAATGCCATAATGCGCCTAACAACCAGCCGATGCTGATTATACGCATCGCAAAAAGAGCCATGCTTAAACATGGCTCTCCCAGCTATGCACCCGGTATTACCGATAACTCGCCGCAATCCGGCTCCCCGCCCCGAAGCTTCCGGGCCTCGGCTCGCTCGCGTACAGCTGCTTCATGACCGTCTCGATCGGCAGCGGCTCCATCGCCATATCGAGGATGCCGTACTGCTCGTTGATATGGCTGATGAACGACTTCAGCGGGAAGAGCTCGACGTCGATCTCAAGCTCCAGCTCCCGGTCATGATGGCGCTTAATCAGCGTTACGCCGGGCAGATGGAGCTCCGCGACCGGCTGCTCAGTGCTGAGCCGGACCGCCTTGCGCATCCCAAGCTGGCCGCGAAGCGCGGAGATGCTGTCGTCGAAGACGAGCTCGCCGTGATTGATGACGATGACCCGCCGGGCGAGCAGCTCGACGTCATCCAAGTCATGCGTCGTCAGAATAAACGTCACGCCCTGCTGGTTCATGCTGCGGATGAAGTCGCGAATATTCTCTTTGGCAATGACATCCAGCCCGATCGTAGGCTCGTCCAGGAATACCAGCTCCGGCCGGTGCAGCATCGCCATAATAAACTCGCATTTCATCCGTTCCCCAAGCGACAACTGGCGGGTCGGCTTGCGAATGAGCGTCGTTACGCCGAGCAGTTCGGTCAGATGGTCCAGCGTCTCCTTGTACGCCCGGTCGGGGACGCCATAGATGGCTTTGTTCATATAGAACGAATCGATCGGCGGAATGTCCCATAGGAGCTGCGACTTCTGCCCGAACACGGCGCCGATCCGCCGGACGTACTCCCTGCGGTTCTTCCACGGCGTAAAGCCGAGCGCGGTCGCTTCGCCGGAGGTCGGATGCAAGACGCCGGTAAGCATCTTCAGCGTAGTCGACTTGCCGGCTCCGTTCGGCCCGAGGAACGCGACCATGCCGCCCGTCTCGACCGTGAACGAGATGTCCTTGACGGCATGAACCTCCTTCATCGGGCGCTTGATTACATTGACCGCCATCTCCTTCAGCGTATGGCCGCGCTCATGCGTCAGATACGTTTTCGTTAATCCGCATACTTCAATCATCCTATCTCCTCTTTCTTGAAATACAAGCGTTTATAAGTTTCACTCTTATCAATCATCTTGTATTTCTCCGGAATGAAACGCGCTGCGCCTTCAAAGACGGCGAAAGCCGTTTCACCTTGCTGCGCGAGCAGGCGCTTAACCGCCCGCGCTCGTATAGCTGCGGAGCATCCGGTGCCAGAAGACCGTGCCGAGCAGCAGGAAGACCACCGCCGCCAGCGCCATAACCGCAGTGCCCCACTCCCCTTGGCCGAGCAGCGCCTGCGCCGGCACGAAGGCGATCATCCCGATCGGCAGCACGTACGTAAACAGCTGCTGGAACGCTTTGGAGAAGATCGTGCCCGGATACATGCCGAAGCTTGTTACCGCGTCGAAAATATCATAAACCCGGCTGCTCCCGACCCACCGGAACAAGAGCGCCGCCATTATGAACGAGAACGAAGCCAGGACGGCCACCGAGGCAGCGAAGAGCAGGAGGAAAATAAACCAATCCAGCGCAGCGGGAGAGGGCAGCCCGGACAGAGCAAAAGCCAGCAGCACCCCGCCGCTGACGACCCGGCCGAAATCGTCGGGATCGAATCCGCTCAGCATCGACATGAACAGCACCGGGCGCGGCTTCAAAAGCAGCAGGTCGAACGTCCCTTCCCTGACATGGACCAAGGTGCTGCCGACCATCCCGAAGAAGAACGGGAAGGCGATGCCTTTTGCCAGCGTGAACACCGCCTGGATGAGCATGGCCTCATGCAGCGTCCAACCCGGGAACGAAGCGCCGGACCGGTAGACGAGCAGCGTGATGAGCGGCACGACCAGATCGCCTGCGATGAGCATCGCCAGGCTCAGGAAGAAATGGCTGCGGTATGCCATCTGCTCGGCAAGCTTGGTCTTCATCACCGCGATGAAACAGGTAAGCAGCCCCTTCATACGCCGACCCCCGTGAACCGCTTAAGCGCCAGCCGATAGACGAGCAGCATCACGATCCACGCCGACGCGACGGCCCCAAGCTGCATCAGGACCGCTTCCCCCGCGCTTAACGTAATGCCTGCCAGCTCATATTCCCCGAGCATGACCCGCGTCGGCACATAGGTGATGAACTGGAAAGGCAGGAAGAACAGCACCTTCTGCATCGCCTCCGGGAAGAAGGAGAGCGGCACGAATACCCCTGCCGTAATGTCCTTCAGCAGCAGGATGACGCGCCGGATTCCTTCTGCCCGCACGAGCCAGAATGCCGTGAGCCCGACGCAGTAGTTGACGAGGAAATTCATCATGAAGCTGAGCGCGATCGACGCGGCAGCCAGCCACGGATGGGCCGGGATCAGATCGACCTGGAATACGAACAGGAACAACAGGCCGATCGGCACGAACTCGATCCAGAAGCCGAGCGTCCGGTGGCCCAGCTTCTGCGACAAGGCGAACAGCCAATGCGGCATCGGCCGCATGGCGAAGGTGACGAACTTGCCGGTACGTACCAGCATCTGCAAATTCCAGTCGGCGAAATCGAAGATCAAATAATGAATGACGGCGGCAATTCCGAAATAAGCGAGCATCTCATCAAGCGTTAATCCGTTGAGCGTATCGCGCCCTTCATAGACCGCCTGCCAAATAAAATATTGCACGAGATAATAGACCGGCCCGACGAGCAGCGACACCGCCATATGCGACCGGTAGGCTGCCCATTCCTTGTAGGTGGCTGCACCTACGGCGCCCATGGATCGAATGACGGACGACCTCATTCCCAGCCCGACCAGATGACGTTCTTCGTATGGAACACCGCATCTGCCTTCCAGTCATTCTTAAGCGCGGCAATGAAGACGACGACCGCTTCCTCATGCGGATCGATCATTAGCTTGCACAGGCCCGCTCCTTCATGGCCGAACACGCCTTCTTGCACGTAATTCAGCGGCTGCGGCTTCCAAGGCCCGAGCGCGTGCGCCATATCCGTGAATCGGTCGCTCCAGTGGAAGGCCGTCAGATGCGACAACGGCTGCGAAGTCATGCGCTCGACGGATTTGCGCGACAGTATGCGCACGCCTTGCCAGGTCCCTTTGTTCATCAGCATATTGCCGAAGCGGCTCAAATCCTCCAGCGTGGAATACAATCCGAAACCTCCGCGAGGCGGCATCGTCAGATGCGTATACGGATCTTTCGGATTTTTGATCCCCTTCAGCCGCTGCTCCTCATTGTCGTGCACGGTACAGACTCTGTCATGGTCGGCAGCAGGCACCGTATAGAAGGTGTCCTTAAGTCCCAGCGGCTCGATAATATGAAGACGGATGTAGTCCTCGAATTCCATGCCAGATGCCCGTGCGACGATCTCGCCGAGAACGCCGTAAGCTCCGGTCGAGTAACTCCAGCGCTCACCTGGCTCATGCAGCGGTTTGCCGGACAACATCGCCTTGATCCAGGCTGTCTTGCGCAACTTCGCGAGCTCCTCCTCGCTGCGCGATTCATCGTCATGCGCACGGTCCGGGTCGAAGGCGAACAAAACCTCCCACATGCCGGTCGGATAAGGCTCGGTATAATAACCGCCGTCCGCGTGAAGCCCTGACGTATGGGAGAGCAGATGCCAGATCTGAATCTTCTCGTAGAGCGGATGCTTGAACTCTTCGATCCATTGCGCCGCCGGCTGACGCAGGAAGATCCGTCCTTGTTCGACGAGTTGGAAGATCGCCGCTGCCGAAAACAGCTTCGAGACGGAAGCAATCCGGCGTATGGCGTCCGTCGTCATCGGTGCGTGATTATCCTCGTTATTTTTCAACCTGCCGAATGCGCTTGTCGCGAACACTTGGCCCTTGCGGGATAACATATACGAGCCCGCTTGAATGATGTCCGAATCGACGAGCCGCCTGAAATGCGCCTCCAGTGCCTGAAGCGTCTCCGTGTTGTAACGCGCTTCCTGCGGGCTGATCCGGTTCAAAGGCAGAACTTGCGTCATTATGCGCTTCACCCTTTCGGTATCCGATTACAAAGCTATCGTTCGCTCGCTTCAAGCCGCTACAGAATCCCTGACCAGACAATCGCGCGCGGCGTGACGACGGACTCGTCCGTATATCCCCGCGTGCTCGGGACGAAGAAGACGAATACGAGCTGTTCGGCAGGATCGATATAGAGACCGCTGTGACCGTAGCCTTCGTGCGAATACGTGCCGTCCGAGCTCAGATCGAACGCGGCGTCAAGCGACCAGCCAAGTCCGTGCGGAAAATCTTTGCGCTTGCTGCCCCAGCCGTTGTGTACGACGCCGTGCAGATGATTCGCCGTCTGCAGCTCCACCGCCCGCTTGGATTGGATGCGCACGCCTTCGAACGTGCCGCCTTGCAGCATCATTTGGCCGAATCGCCATAGATCGGATAGCGTGGAATACAGTCCATTGCCACCGCGCGGCGGCCTGCCCTCGAACGGGCGCGAATCGCGGACCGATTGGCCCTCCCACTCACTGACATAGCACACCTCGTCATAGAGTTCTGTCGGCACTTCGAAGCATGTGCGCGTCATGTTAAGCGGCGCCGTAATCTCGTCGATAACGTATTGCTCGAACGGCTTGCCGGACACGCGCGACACCACCTCGGCCAGCAGGACGAAGCCTGCCGAGCAGTAGATCCATTCCTTGCCGGGCTCATTCTGCAGCGGGCCTGAGAGCAGCAGCTTAATCCACTCAGTCTGTCCCCAATATTCATGATTGACCCGGGACCACCATTCATACCACGGCAGACCGTAAGGTTCCTGGTAGAATCCCGGATCGCCGCGCAGGCCCGAGGTGTGCGTCAATAGATGGGTAATCGTAATGGCGCGGTGCGTATCCGTATCGAACTCGGGTATGAAGTCGCTGACCCGCTGCGTGCTGTGCAGCAGTCCCCGGTCGATAAGCTGGTGGATTGCAACCGCCACGAACACCTTCGTTATGGAATAGACCTTCCGGACCGAATCCGGCATTAGGCTAAGACTATCGTCGGCAGGCGTTAACGCCCCCATCGTCCGATGCGCGATAACCTGGCCGTTCTTGGCGAGCAGATAACCTGCCGCCTGAATCGTCCCCTTCTCGATCAGTTCCGCATAGTGCCGGTCCAAGCGGACCAAGGCAGCCGCGTCATAACCCACTTCTTCGGGCTTGGCATCGGTAAAACCGTCATGAACCGAAAGAATCTTTGGCAAGGTAGCCCCTCCTCTACACGTTTCTGATGCGGCTTGTATGCAATTGGCGCTCTAGTGTTTTCCAGTTTAAGGTAACCACGTTAAAACTGTCTACATTAACGTTTATAGTAACTTTCTAACAATTGTGTTAATAAATATAAAGGCAGTTTGTGAACAAATCACAAAAAAGAGACCGCCTCGGAAGCTAAGCTTCTGCTGCGGTCTTACGTAAGTTCATGGCCCGGTTAACAGGCCTTGTACGGTCTGGATCAAATCTCGAATGACTCCAACTTATTTATCCGGATTATAACATTCACTGCATGAAGATTACATTAGCGAGCCTAGGGATGTCGGCTTAACTGTACCAACATATCCGATGCGATCGGGAGTTTAAGCGCTTTCCATGCTAGCAGAACCGCTCCTGCCACAGGCGAGAGGGCAGGCTCGATATACCAATAGGCCTTGTTATTGCCTGCCTTTTGGCGCCCCCTGCGCAGCTGCTGCCGATAATATCGGCTATCGACGACGCTGCCGATGAACGCGACCGAAACTTCGGATGCGTTAAAATACGCCCCCAGCAACTCCACCCCTACCTCGATCTGGTGGATCGCCCGATCACAAACCTTCTGCGCGAGCGGGCTGTGCTGCATCGCTGCCCGCGTTATGATTGGCGCAAGCTGGGCGAATCGCCGATTGCGCTCCCGCTCATCAGGGACGAAACCTTGCAGAGCAAGAGCGGACAGCTCCCGGATGGAGGCCGCGCCCCAGAACTGCAGCGTCTCCCGCACCAAAGCCTGGTCTTGCGATTCGATATTGCCAGCCAGTATCTCATAGACCGTCTCATAGGCTATCGTTCGTGCCGCGGTGGCTGCATAATGATGCAGATCATAATTGCGGATGGCTCGGCCATCCTCGTTGACCGCATAAATAATCGAGCCCGTCCCGGCAATGACGACAATACCCGGTTCCGTGAGCAGCGCGCCTGCATGGGCGACGACGGCATCATTGACATGGCGCTTCGGGCAGTCCAGTCCTTCCACTTCGGTCAGAGGCAGCACCCATTCCTTATCCGCTTCGCTATCATAACCGGCGATGCCGGCAACCAGCGCGAACACATCCGAAACCTCACTGCCCGCAAGGCGCAGCGCTTCCTCGATCGCCGAGCGCACGTTTTCCTTCGCATGGACGTCCTTGTAGATCGAGGAGGCTCCTTTCTCCACATAGGACAACACGTTCCCGTTAAGGTCCGCCGCCATGACTCTCGTATGCGTGCCTCCGCCATCAATCCCGATTACGATGCCTTCGTTATCTGTTCGTTGCTCCACTTACGCTTCCCCGCTTTCATTATCCATGCTTGTAATGGAAGAAATCTTGACTATACCCAAACTGTACCACAATTTCTAGGAAAATTATGGGATAATTACGAACGGGACAAAGATTTCCCTTAGGGAGGAATGCTAGCTATGCCATCATACACGATTCGAAAACTGCGGCCCGAAGACTATCCTTCGGTCGCCCTCATCCTCAATACGCTCTGGTCGGAGCCGACAACGGGTGAGCGCCTCCAAGAGGACGAGAATAAAATTCCGCCCGGGCAGCTCCATTACGATGAAGACGGCAAGCTGATGGGCTGGGATCGTCCCAAGTGGGTCGCCGAAGACGAGGACGGGCAGATCATCGCTTATGCGATCGTGTCGCGCGCCCCTTGGACGGAGCCCGGCGCGCTGTATCAGACGGTTGTCGTGCACCCGGGCAGACGCGGAAGCGGGATCGGCAGCGCGATGTACGGGACGATTCTCGAATGGGCCGGGTCGGTCCGAGCGTCGAAGCTGATCGATTATATGCGCGAAAGCGACGAGAATTCCCTTGCCTTTGCGGAACGCCGCGGGTATGTCAAGGAGCGCCTAACGTTCGAGTCCGTGTTGGACTTAACGGCTTTTGACGGCGGAGAGTTGGAAGCGGCAATCAGACTTGCCGAGGAAGCGGGCATTCGATTCATTACGCTGGCCGAGGAGCCGGGCGAAGAGAACGAGCGGAAGCTGCACGAGCTCTATCGTGTCGCCCATGCCGACATTCCGGGTTATACCGGGGATTACCCTTGGTTCGAGGAGTGGAAAAAATGGACCGTCGACGTGCCGAACGTACGGCCCGAGTGGATTCACATCGCCAAGGACGGCGATCGTTACGTCGGCGTCGTCACGCTGCATCAGAACGAGCAGACGAAGGCGATGTATCATGAATTTACCGGGGTCCTGCCCGAATACCGGGGCCGCCGCATCGCGCTGGCGCTGAAGCTGCTCGGCATTCGAACGGCCCGCGCCTGTCAGGTGCCTTACCTGCGGACGCACAACGATTCCATGAACGGCCCGATGCTGCGGGTCAATCGGGATCTGCTCGGGTTCCGCGCGGAACCCGGCAGCTACAAAATGGTGAAGGAACTGCAGACGGTCGATGCGTCTGCCGCCGAGTCCTTGCTTAGCTCTTAATTCGAATACCGCTCCTGCAGCAAGCGGATCGATTCGCGGATGAGCTCCCGCAGAATGTCCACGTTGATATCCGCTACTTTATTGATGTACACGCAGCCTTTTCCCGTCGTATGCTTGCCGAACTCGCTTAGCAGCCTCTCTCGCGCTTCCATATCCGGCGCGAAGTAGAGGCTGATCTTGGCTTTGCGCGGCGAGAACCCGACTAGCGCCGCATCGCCTTCGTGGCCGGAAGCATACTTGTAATGATAAGATCCGAATCCGATTATGCTCGGCCCCCACATCTTCGCCTCATAACCGGATGTCTCCGCGAACAGATCGAGCAGTTTGTATGCATCCTCCTTCTTGCCTGCATGGTCGATCTGCTCGATAAACTCCAGGACGCTATGGTCCGTTTCTTTGGTCTTCAGTTCGTACATGCCACGAAAGGTCCCCCTTCTATTGTGGTTGCGTTCGCATGCTATCACGGCTCTGCTGCACATTAATTCGCGGCGCAGCGGAGATCCTCCTTCTGCCTGGCGATATAAGAACGCAAACACCCTCGGTACATCGTCCTGAGCGCCTTGGTCTGCTCAAAATCGTACGGGGTCGTAAGCTCGGACGGTTTGGCGCTGACGGTAATCCCGTTCTCCTCCAGCATGGCGGCGACGAACTGCGTGCAGAAGTAGGCGCGCTCGCGTCTGATTCGCTTTTTCAACAGAATGCCGAACAGACCGAGCAAATTATATTTGTAACGGTGCTCATCGCGCTTGATCTCCTCGATTCGGGACTTCAACCGTTCGTAAGCATCCTTATCGACCTTGCAATAGAACACGGCGCATGTAGCCCCGTCGAACAGTTCCCCACGCACATCTTCCTTAACGAAACCGCCGATCCACGGATTCCTCGGACACTTGCGGCCGAAACTGTACACTTCCTCAAGCGATGGATCCAGCGCAATCGAAGCATGGTTCAATGGGACCTTGGTGAACAGCTTAATGAGCCTTGTGAAGATCGTCCCCGTATCGGTCAGCAGCACGTATACCTTCAAGCTCTCTTCCATACCTTTCTCCCCTAGCACTAACGTTATGCTATTAAGGATACGGGATGGAGCCGATTCCCGAATCGCTCTGGGGAATGGTTCGATGCTCGACTGCAGACGGGGCGACACGGCGATCAGGGCTAGGTGCGGAAGCGTCCATTCGAACAAAAAAAGGGACTCGCAGCAACGGGCCGCGAGTCCAAAAGTTTATATTTTTAAGGGGGTAGCTTTAGTATAGGCTTCTTTCATTAACGCAGTGTGAAGGTAATATTGCAATTGGATTACAAATGGCCGGATGGTTTAGTTGTTCAGAATCATCCGCGCAAGGACGACCAAGTCCTGAATATCGATCTCGTTGTCGTTATTGAGGTCGCCGCTCTTCACTTGCGCCCAATCCGGATCGGCCGAAGTTTTGCCATAGGACTTGGCGATAATGGCCAGATCGCCGATCGAGATTTTGCCGTCGTTGTTGGAATCGCCAGGCGACTTCACGATGACGGCATCGCGGAACGTCTGTAGCGCCGAGCTGAGCGCAGCCGCCGCTTGTTCGATCTGCGCATCCGTTACGTTCGCATTGCCGGCAACACCGCTCGCGCTTGTGATCGCCGCTTGCAGCGCAGCTTTCGAACCAGCCGGATATTGGCCGGCGGAGCCGCCTTCTACCGCAGCATCATGCGCAGCTTGCGCTTCGGTAATAAGTGCCTGGAGCGCGGTGCGGTCAACGACGCTGACTTTGACGTCGTGGGAGACGTTGCCGAGCGCCGTCTCGACGCCTTGGCTGTTCGCAACGACGATATTCGAAGCCCCGATATGGGCGATGCCCGCCGCAGCGTCCGCTTTGGCGCGGAAGTTCAGTTTCATGAGCGCTCCGTTCGGGTTCGGCTGACCTTGCCCGACATGAACGGCGAGCAGCCGCGCTTTGCCTGCAACGGAATCATCGCTGTCCACGATAACGAATTTGTTCTCGTTAACCGATTCCGCTCCGACGAATTCCAGTTGGTCGGCGTTGTAGTCAATCGTAATATCTTGTGCCAATACCTCGCCTGTCACCTTGTTCAACCGGTAAGTGAGGCTGAAGCTTTGGCCAGGCGCGACATGGGAAGTTCCGCTGAGCGCGGCGCCCGCCGTCTGCTCATTGGCTGTCGGCGTCCAGATGTTCGGGATCGGTACATTCGCCCAGTTGATGTCCGACGCTAGGTAGAAACTCGTATACGCCGGTTGGTTGTAGGTGGTTTGCTGACGAGCGATCTCGGCACGGTATTGCGGATCGTGCATGAGCGTATACAATTTGCGGTTCGTCACTTCCGTGCTCAGGAAGATCCGGATGGCGGAGCTGTCCGCCGTACGCACGAGCATCTCTTCGCGCCAGTCGCCGAAAATGTCGGCCACGAGTGAAGGGTTGCCCTTGGTACCGTTGTTCGTGCGCGTATCGGTTGCCGTAACAAGCGTGCCGCGCTTCGCGTCATCGATCGTCGGCGTGGCAGTGCCCGAGCCGTTGACGATCTGCGTCGTCATGTCGCTCGCCCACTTAATGCTCATATTCGTGCCCGGTGCGGTATTGCTGATCTTCTCGCCGTCTGCCGTCCACAGGCCGACCGCCCATGTCTCAATGCCCGGTTGCGTCGTGTCCACGTCGCCGACCATACCGCGACCGGTATCCTTCCCCGTGTAACCGCCATAGATGATCTCGCCGGTGGCCGCATCGCGGAGCGAGTAACCATACGGCGCATAAGTACCGCCTTCATGTACCATGAAGATCTCCATCCCCGGCCGGTTCGGATCGATGTCCGTCACGTGCATGGCATCGCCGTGGCCAAGCCTTGCCACCGTGCCCGGCGTAGCGCTGCCTTCCGGCATGGTGTCCATCGAGCTGTACAGGAGAAAGCCGTCATCGTCGATCGTAGCGCTGCCATAGACGATCTCCTGCTTGCCGTCGCCATCGACGTCGGCCGAGCTTAAGGAATGGGCGCCTTGCGTGGTGAGCGTGCCGAATTCCGGATCGGTGCCATCCCGTCCATGCGGTCCGTCATTGAACGGATTGGTCATCGGCGTCCAGCCGCTGTCCACGTACCAGTGCTCTTGCAGCTTGGTGCCATCCCAGCTGTAGGACACGAGCGTCGATCTTGTATAATAACCGCGAGCGAACACCGCATACGGCTTGTTGCCGTCCAGGTATGCGACGGTACCGAGGAATCGGTCGACCCGGTTCCCCGGCTCAATGCGCGCCATGGCGTAATCGCCCCACATGAGGCCGTCGTCGTGGCGTCCCGGCTTGTAGTCGACGGTCTGCAGCTCGCCGCCGGTGGCTCCGTCGAATACGGTCAAGTATTCCGGACCTTCGAGAATGAAACCTTCGAACTCGCGCAGGACGTTATTTTTGCTGCGGGCCGGCGCATACACATCCATAAAGTAGTCCGTCAGCTTCTGCGCGTCCACTTTGCTCAGCGGATACGAATACTGAGGCGCGATACCCAAAGCTTCCTCGAGCGTCTGCGGCCAATTGCCGTTCTTGACTTCCTCGTGGTCCTTCCAGCTCATGAACATGTCGACGACATAGTCGTAATAGTCTTGACGGCTCATCCGATAGTCGTCGGCATTGCTGTAGCCAGCGTCGATGTCCTTCTTGGGCATCGTAATATAATTCTCGGATACGACTTGACCCTCATCGTTATAACGGCTTACCTTCGTGCCCGGCGCGGTCTTGAACATCATCTCCGACTTGCCGTCGCCGTCAAAGTCATAGACGAGGAACTGGGTATAGTGGGCGCCGGCGCGGATATTGACGCCAAGGTCGATGCGGTACAGCAAGGTTCCGTCGAGCCGATAGGCGTCGATGTAGACGTTGCCGGTATACCCTTTTTGCGAGACGTCCTTGGCGTTGGACGGGTCCCATTTGACGAAATATTCATACTGACCGTCGCCATCGACATCGCCCACGTTCATATCGTTGGCCGAATATGTATAGGCTTCGCCGGCAGGCGTGACGCCGTCGGCCGGTTTCTGGAGCGGCAGATCGTAATAAGCGTTCTGCCACGGCGTAACGGCATCGCTCTTGTCGACTTCCTCGCCATTCACGACGGCCGCAACGTAATAGCTGGAATCTTTAGTGCCGCCGGTATCTTTGTAGTTGGTGCTGTCGCTGACTTCGGCGATCTTCACGCCGTCCCGATACACATTGAAGGTTGATCCGGTCATGCCGGACGCGCCGTGTCCCGTCACTTCGCTGCCCAGCAGGCGCCAGCTTAAGAATACGCCCTCTGAAGTGGAGGCGGCGACCAGCCCCCTGTCGAGATACTCCATCTGGTAACCGGCAATTACAGATTGGGCGGATGGCGCGCTGTCTGCTGCCGCCGTGCCAATAACGGTCGGGAGTGCCAATGTCGTTCCGATGACGATGGTACAGGTCTTCTTCAGTATCGCGGATTTACGAAATCCCACTTCGAATCACCCTTTATCCAATAGTTTGCTTGCTGGAATGCCGATCGGCCTATCGCCGCTCAAACCAACTCGTCCGTTACGAAATGTATCTCAATGGTTGCGCTTTCATAAAAAGGAATGATTGGTGCCGTCTTCCCTCCTTTACCATTACACGGATTGCGCTCTCGCCAATGTCACGAGAAACACCTCTATTGTAAAGCGTACCGCCTGAAGTCCATACCCAAAAAACAGGTGTCTTCCATGAAAAAACCGTGATCGCGATCTGAATTGTATCCACTTGTTCATTCGAAGCTGTTGAAAAGCCGTTATAATGGAGGAAGATAAGGAGAGGATTCAACATGGCTATTCGGCTGCGCGGACATCATCTGCTCTGCCTGCTCGGGTTTCGGGGGATGGGCTATTCCGAGGCGTATGTCCATAATATGAAGCAGGTTTACCGTCGTTTGCTGGAGGACTCCTCCACCAGTTGCACGCTGGTCAGCGGACCGGACCAATTATGCGCGTGCTTCCCCGCGGACGGCGACTACCACTGCGAGAGCCGCACCGTGAGCGAACGGGACGCTGCGATCTTGGCGCGGCTTGGTCTTGCGGTCGGACAGACCGTATCGTGGCAGGACATTCTGGAGCGGGTCAAACACAATGTGGCACCTGCGGATCTGAACGCCATCTGCGCCACCTGCCCATGGCTGCCTTACGGGGTCTGCCAAGAAGGCGTCGGGTTGGTCGCGGCGGGCAAAAGGCTGCCCGCGATATAATATCAATCCCTCATCAATAACGTATTTTGCTAGTCCCATACCCTCGGTCGGTTTACTCCGGCTGTTCTCATGTAATCCAACAGCTGTCCCGTATGGACGGATTCATGGTAGGCTACCCTTAACAACATATCGCCTAATGTGCGAATGTACCCGACGTCGCTTCGATCTATCTTGATCGTAGACAAATCTTCTTGCGAGTAAGATTTTACCGTATCCATAAAGGCGCTCCGATAGGGCTCAGCGAAACGCAACGCATCATGCAGGTCTGCAAAATTACGGTTCTCATAAGGAGATTCATACGCGGACAGACTGCCTCTATTCAATAAAGCAAGATGATAGTAATGTTCGCTGTCTAATACGTGATGGATCATTTCTATTATACTCATCGCCTCTGAATCAGGCTTCCAGTCCAGATATTCGGCAGGGATGCTTTCCCAGACGAGCCTGCTCCGGCGGCGAACCTCTTCCAAGTTCCATACGATGGCGTCTACAGCATTCATGACCGAACCTTCCCTTCGTGTTTTCATTTCAATGCGCAAAACAAGAACATATGTTCCAACGCTACTTAGCTATAATATAACGTCTGCACAGATTAATCTAGATCATTCCGTCATCGAAGACGAAAAATAGCGTTTTCCGTCCGAACGAACAAGAGCGTACCTCGCAGCGGTACGCTCTTGTTCTTGTGGGGCATTGCTATAAGGAGCCAACCTGGCAGACATACATAACGCTAGCGATCACTTCACTCGACCAAGTTCCGCGACCACCTCGGCAAGCGGCCGCTCCGCCATCGATTGCAGACGAAGGTCATAGGGACCGAAGGGAAGCTCCCTCGTCACGTCATTGGGGATCGTGACGCAATAGAGGCCCGCTTGCTTGGCCGCGCGCGCACCGTTGGGCGAATCCTCGAAGGCGATCGCTTCATGCGGCGCAATGCCGAACGCTTCGATCACTTGCAGGTACAGCTCGGGGTCCGGTTTCACCTTCGCCACATCGTCGCGCACGCGTATACAATCGAAGTGCCCTGTCAGATCGAATCGGTCCAGATACTTCATGACCCACTCGCGAGTCGAACTGGACGCAAGCCCAATCTTCAGCCCCATCTCCTTGGCCGCGTGCAAATATTCGACCACGCCTGGACGCAACTGCTCCTCCGCGACGAATTGCTCGTACTTCGCCCGGCGCATGCTGCGGAGCGCCTCACGATCCAAGGAACGGCCGCAACATGTCTCCAGATGATCGTACGGGTTGAACGCGCTGCCGTCCGTTCCGACCCACTGCCCCCAGATCTGTACGTCCAGCGTATGGCCATGCTCGGTATACATCTCCTGGAATGAACGGAATTCCGGCGTCTCGGTATCGAAGATAAGTCCGTCAAAATCAAATACGATGGCGCGAATCATGTGCTCCCTCGCTTCCTAACATGCCCGTGTATGGAAAAAGCCATGCGGATAACTCATCATTCCGCATGACTCGCAAGGCTGTTGAAGCTTATTATAGGGAGGTTAACAGCGGATGTAAACCATTCCCATAAGCGCCGATTCTAGAAACGCTGCGGCAGTTGGCGCATGCTCGAAGGCTGTCCCGCTTCACCGATGAATGGCGCGGTGAACGTATTCAGCATCGTCTGCGTCGTTACTTCCTTCATCGTCGGCACTTGATAGTAGCCCTTCTGGTTCATGTATTGCCACACTTCGTATGCCTGCTCCGAACAGTTGATGGCGCACTCCTGAAGCGTGCGGCGAATTTGCGGATCCGCGCACTCCAAGGCGGCGAGCATTTTTTTGGAAGCGCCGGACTTATGACAGTTCAGCATCGCGCAAGCGACATCGCGGTCATCCATTTGCTGCATCGACGTGTTCGGCGCGACCGGCGCCGGTTGGCGAAGACCATAGACGGGAGCAACATTTTTGGGCGCGCGGTACGGAACTGCCTGGTTCATGCCTTGCCCGCCCAGCAGCTGGACGAAAGAGTGGTAACCGTTCGTCATGAACTGAAGTTGATTGTCCAGAATTTGCGCTAGCTGCGGATCTTGAACATGCGGACGGTACAGCTGGAACGTGTTGATCGCGTCGATCTCGGTAGCAAGCACCTCATGGATTTCCATTACTTCGTGCGCGCCGTATTGAGCAGCCATTATTATAATTCCTCCTTGTTGTGGGTCGTGCTGAAGGGTTAGCGGTGGAATCACCCGTTGTATTGTGGTAACAAGGGCTGCTCAATATGCACATGATTAAAACTTCTTTAGCTGGTCGCCAATGGTTGGTTTGTGTTCACGGTCGTAAGTCCGGAAATACAGCATGCATGCTTGCATCGGGAGCGGTCAATGAGCCTGCCTTTAGCCATTCTCGCCCAAAGTGAGCTGCATCACATAGTCCGTCTGCTTCTCCTCGCCCATAGTGAAGCAGTGCGTGCCGACTTGAACGAATCCCATTCGGCGGTAAAAACGAATGGCACGTTCATTCTTCTCCCAGACGCCGAGCCAGACGCTGGTCTTCTGCTGCGCGCGGGCTATCTCGATTCCTTTGTCGATCAAATACTGCCCCAGTCCTTGCCCTTGATAACGGCTGCGAATATAGATCCGCTCAATCTCCAGCGCGTTATCCGCAATCCGATCCGACTGCGCTTCTCCGCGGTTCACCTTCAAGTAACCGGCTAACTCGCCATTCACATGCAGGAAATAAAAGGCCGAGTCGCGGTTCTCAAGTTCGGCCGCAAGCTTGGATGTCGCAAAGGCTCTATCCATATAGGCATCTATCGCATGGGGATCATTCTGGTCTCGAAACGTCTCATCGAACGTCTCGCGGCTTAACTGCTGCAGTCGTTCCAAATCGTCAGCTGTACATCGTTCAATCGTTATATTCATTCGATTCCTTACACTCCTTATATCGATCTTGCTGCACTCCGTAATCTCGAACGCGCTGGCTTCCGCGGCTAGCTTTCTACCAGCGGACGCGTCATAATGAAGGCTAATAGTCTTGTCATCATTATAAATAACATTTATTTTGTTGTAAATACAACAAAATTAGAACCAGGAGGTTCCGATGAAAGACATTCTCCGCGAAGTCGGGATGATCGCCCGCGCGTTGGATTCGATAAGCAATATCGAGTTTAAGGAAGTGGATTTGACGAAAGGGCAATATCTGTACCTCGTGCGGATCTGCGAGAACCCCGGCATCATCCAGGAGAAGGTGGCCGAGATGCTGAAGGTGGACCGAACGACTGCGGCGCGCGCGATTGCCAAGCTGGAGGCCCAAGGTCTCATTGAGAAGGAGAACGACGCGGATAACAAGAAGATCAAGCGGCTCGTGCCGACGGCCAAAGGCAAGTCCGTCTTCCCGTTCCTCGAGCGGGAGGGCGAGTATACGGACCGCGTCGCCTTGGCGGGGCTATCCGACGAGGAGATCGCAACCTTGCACGCCTTGTTGCATAAGGTTCGCAAGAACGTCGAATCGGACTGGGAGCTCGTCAAGAAAGGCGGGAAGCGGGAATATTAGCTCCGCATATGCCAAAAAGCGGCCTTGTATCCAGCGCTACTGGAAACAAGGCCTTTGTGTTATTCTCAGCTAGCTTAACGGTCTGGCATCGATCGTTCTGCTGCTCACGCAACGTCCAACGGCAGACCCTAATTGGACACGCCAATAAGCGAATAACCGCCGTAATTATCGTAGTTATTGTACGCCGCCATAGCGCGATTATACTTACCGATTCACCGTAAGATTCCCGTCCCCTTAAACTCCTCCACGAAGCTATCCAGCCAATCCTGCGTGAAGTCCAGCGCCCCGGAGTCGCTATGGATAAAAGCCACGTCCAGGCTCATGATCCAGAACCTGCGAACCGCCACGAACAGCTCAATGGCCGCTTCTTCGTGCTCGGAGAAGCTTCTGACCGACCGGTAGCCTGACATCAGCGTCTGCCACAGTGCCTCCTTACGGTCCTCGGCTTGACGTTTGCGTGCACGGACCTGCGCCAGATCGTACGCCCGCCAGCCCCGGGCCGCCCATTCAAAATCATGATGGGTAAAAGAGCTCTCCGTCCGAAAAGCATTGTTATTGCCGTGCATGTCGCCATGGCAGATTCCAAAATCCAGACCCTGATTAGCCGCAGCCGCCACTTGTTCCGTTAACGCGCCGGCATATTCACGGAGGAAAGACGATGCGGCGTTGTCCCCGCCGATGTAATCGACAATACGTTCAAGCGGCTGCCGGATCAGAAAGTCCGTGTTCAGCTCGTACCTCGGCAGCCGCAGGTTAACACGGTCCAGCGCGTTGTGCAATTCGGCGGCAGACTTCCCGAACAACAAGCAGTTCTCTTCGTCCTGAAGCACATTCTCAGCCCCGTCCATATAACGGAACAATGCGGCCACGCGTTGTCCTTCAGGCGCATCGATAACCGCATATAAGCCGCCGTCCCGCCTCGGAATCGGTGCCGACACGGTCGTCTCCATCCCGCATTCCCGCAAGATGACGCTCAGCTGGGTTAAGAGCGACAGTTCATAGGCAACATCGTTCTCCCTCACGGCGAGACGATAAATCCGCAAGATATAGAAGCCTTCGGCGGTGCGCACGCGATACGTATCATTGAGGCCTCGAAGCCAATACAGGCATTCCTGCCAAGGCCCGATCCCATATTGGCCGCTTAGGCAATACGCCAGATACTTCGGATCCAGGACAGAACGCAGCGCGGCCGGTTGTGTATACATAGGTCCATCTCCTTTTTCATCCATAGTAATTACCGCCTTGCAAGAGCGCTATGTGGAGTCGTAGAACACCGTTTGCTGCTTCTCCGCCTTATGCAGCCGCAGCCAAGCGTTACCGTCTACCATTTGACAAACTCCCACCCTTGCTGGCGTTCTTCCCGGAACCGCTGCACCCACTGTTCGGCGACCTCATCGGCCAGCCGGTCGAAGGCAGGCGGAGCAATACGGACCTGATCGCCTTGCAGTCCCAAGTAAGCGAGCGCCTTCCGAACCGTCCCCTCATAGTCCTGAATAAAATCCTCATAGACGATCGTAAGCGGCACGATCCCGGATTCGGTCAGGAAGTCTTCGATCGCCGCTTCGCACATATTGCTGTCCACGAGCAGATGGTTGATCGCGTCGAAATGGTATTGGTCCGCAAGGTCGGCTGCCGACGGCTTCTCCCCCGTGCGGCGGTGCCATTCGCCTGAGACGATCGCCCGCCACCAGGACACGGCCAACCGCACTTTATTGCGGCGCGTCATATAGATATGTTTCGTGCAGTTCGGGAACGCATGGTTCCATACTTCGGCACGAGACGCTTCCTGAGGCAATTCGAACAGTTGCCTGAAGCAGTCGATCCAGCGCTGCTCGAAGTTCATTTTCAGCCCGAATACCCCGTTGGGCGTCGTCCCGCTCTGCCAAATCCGCTCCACATCTTCACGCGTGAAGGTCTTCGGGTCGTTATGCTGGTAATGCAGCCATTCGCTCGGATTGCCGGCTATCCCGGTCGAGGCTAGCGCTTCATTGAACAAGGTGCTTCCCGTCCGCTGAGCGAACCAGATCATATAGCTTTGCTGAGGTCGTATCATTGCAATCCCTCGCTTTCTCCTTCGGTTACGTAAGATGACGAATAACGAATGCCACGAATTCTTCGGTACTAACTTCGATCGATTGATGCCCGGTCTTCAGCGTCAGGTCTGCGTTAAGCGGCTGCTCATAGACCGCGTCGATGCCGGTAAAATCGCGGACTTCGCCGCTTCGAGCCTTCCGGTACAGCCCTTTGGGGTCCCGCTGCTCACATAACGCAAGCGGGCAATCCACGTAGATCTCGGCGAACCCGTCATCCTGTAAGCGCTGCCGGATTTGATCTCGCGCCTGCCGCATCGGCGAAATCATGGCCACCAGCACGACAAAACCCGCTGCCGCGAACATTGCAGCCACCTCTGCCGCACGCCGAAGATTCTCTTGGCGATCCTGCTCGGAGTAGCCAAGATCGCGGCAGAGCCCCTGTCTAAGCTGATCGCCGTCGAGAGTAACCGACCGAATGCCTAAGCGACCTAATTCCCGCTCCGTTTGCCGACAGATCGTCGTTTTGCCGGCGCCAGGCAGCCCGGTTAACCACATGACGCAGCCGCGATGACCATCAGCGTCTACCATGCGAAGTTCTTTCACCGTCTTACCTCCTCTCCATGCGAACGAATGGCGGCCCGAAGACGCACAAAAAGCCGTGAATGAACGAATGTCCATCCACGGCTTATCGATGAAGAGCGGCAGCGTAATGAGATTACGCCATCAGCCCTTGATGCGCGCCCGTAGCGAAGGGGGATGTTCATGGCAGCGTTGGCATGATGAACGCCAGCCTGCCGTTTGCCCGCAACTGATGCCGTTCATGCCGTATTCAATTCGTAAGGATACGTTAATCGCCGTCATGAACATGCCTCCCTTCACCGCCTTTCACATATTCGTAATTGTATAAGGCCATCGCGCAAGACGTCAACAATATTTTTCCATTCGTTACATTTAACACCATTAACAATGACTACGAATCGGCCTTGAATCGAAAATCCAGGCTCATCCTCTTCATCCCCCAATCGGGTGATTCACTTGCTCTTGCGTTCATCGTACAATGGACCTAATCATTGACGGAGGTGTGGTATGGCCGAGAATCAGCATCCAGAGCAGGACAAGCAGCAGGAAGAGGAAATCG
The DNA here is from genome assembly GCF_014192105.1 of Paenibacillus phyllosphaerae. Taxonomy (GTDB): domain Bacteria; phylum Bacillota; class Bacilli; order Paenibacillales; family Paenibacillaceae; genus Paenibacillus_Z; species Paenibacillus_Z phyllosphaerae. Next base: position 64,406 of record NZ_JACHXK010000014.1, read on the forward strand.
AACTTCAAGATCTTGAGCAAGAACTGTCGGAAGAAGAACAGGCAGACGTTCAAGGCGGAGGTGGGCGTATCAAGCGCCGCGGCAGATAGAAGAGATTGCTCCACGTTTCGAGCGAACGATAAATCATTCATGAACAGGCTTCTCCATCCCGGGAGAGGCCTGTTTTGTTTCCCCCCTCGGATCCACTCCGCGTCCCCGCGTTCAGTTAACTTTCAGCAACCGTAACAGGCCATTTAAGTTTCGTTTAAGTTAGACCGCCTATTGTATAGCTATCACCAACAAACGACATAAGGAGTGACCCCATATGAACGAACCGAAGAAAAAGAAAACGCGCCGCAAGCTGATTATCGGCTTGACGATTTCCCTTACGACCGTCGGCGCCATCCTGTACGGGTTGGCAGACCGGTACTTGATCGAGCATGTAGAAGTCATCGTGGAGCAGCCGACTACGGCGCTCAGCTCAGCGGCTACCGCCACAAGCTCGGCTTCGACTGCTGCAACGTCGACGACCGGCGCCACCTCAACATCGGCTTCGAGCACGGACTCTACTACTGCCGCTGCCGGAACGTCGAGCACCGCAACCGTCGATGACTGGAATTACTCGAGCGACGGCGTCAAGATCGCCATTCAGCAAGTACAGACCGGAAGCGGCGACGATACGATCACCTACTATGTCGCGGATGTGCAGCTGCAAAGCGCGGCCAATCTGCTGACGGCCTTCGCGGACAATGCCTTCGGCCGCAATATTACCGAAGATACGTCGGATATCGCCTCCGCGAACAACGCGATCTTCGCCATTAACGGCGACTATTACGGCTTCCGCAGCGACGGCGTCGTCATCCGCAACGGCACGGTGTATCGCGACGAACCGGCGCGCGACGGGGTTGCCTTGTTCAACGATGGCACGATGGAGTCCTACAACGAGGAAGAGACTTCGACAGAGGAATTAGTCGCCCAAGGCGTGACGAACACATTCTCGTTCGGACCGATCCTCGTGAACGACGGCGTGGCGATTACGAATTTTGACAACGTCAGTATTGATTCGAACTTCGGCAACCGCTCGATCGACGAAGCCAATCCGCGTACGGGCATCGGCGTCATCTCGCCGAACCATTACGTATTCGTCGTCGTGGACGGGCGACAGGAAGGTTACAGCCGAGGCATGACGCTGAACGAGTTCGCTCAGCTGTTCGAGGACTTGGGCGCGACGGAAGCGTACAATCTCGATGGCGGCGGATCGTCCACGATGTATTTCAACGGCCGCGTCGTCAACAGCCCGGGCAGCAAAGGCCAAGAACGCGGCGTCAGCGACATTATCTATATCGCCGAATAGTCGGCATACGACATGAAAATCAAGGAGGCAGAACATGATGACCGTATTGATTCCAGCTTATGAACCTGACCACAGACTGCTTTCGCTTATTGCCAACCTCAAGGCGGCATGCAGCACGAAGATCGTCGTTGTCGACGACGGCAGCGGCGAGGCGTACCGCGATATCTTCAACTCCGCCCGGGATGCCGGCTGCACCGTGCTTACCCATACTACCAATCTCGGCAAGGGCCGCGCGCTTAAGACCGGATTCACCTACCTCAAAGAACAAGGCGACAGAGATGGCGTCGTATGCGCGGACAGCGACGGCCAGCATCTGCCGACGGATATTATGCGCATCGCCGATGCGGTCGCGTCTCATGAAGACGGGATCGTGCTCGGATGCCGGCACTTCACCGGCAAGGTGCCGCTGCGGAGCCGATTCGGCAACAGCGCCACGCGAATGATCTATGCGGTCACGACCGGACGGCGCATACAGGATACGCAGACCGGCCTTCGCGGCTTCTCGTCGAAAATGCTGGACTGGCTGTGCCGGATCCCCGGCGAACGTTTCGAATATGAGATGAACATGCTGCTCCATGCGCAAGATGAAGGCTATAAACTCCATGAAGTGCCGATCGATACGGTGTATCTGGAGAATAACAAATCGTCGCATTTCCGCCCGATCGCGGATTCAGCCAAGGTGTATGCGCCGATCGTGAAATTCTGCTCCTCGTCGCTACTCTCGGGCGTGCTCGATTTCGTGTTGGTCATGCTGCTGCAGATGATGACCGGCAGCCTGCTCTTCTCCGTCTTCGGCGCGCGTGTCGCAAGCTCGCTGTTCAACTACACGATGAATCGGAACTTCGTGTTCGGCAAGCAGCAAAAGACGACGATCTTCTCGTCCGCGCCGAAGTATTTTGCGCTCGTCGTGCTGATCCTCATGTTCAACTACGGTCTGATGTACCTGTTCCACGAGAGCATCGGCATGCCGCTCGTCATCGCGAAGCTGCTGACCGAAGGCGTCCTGTTCGTGTTTAGCTTCTGGTCGCAGCGCAAATTTATCTTCTAACGTTTGCCGCCACGCTTTTGAAAATCCGTGAAGAATCGGCAAAAATCCGGCGTCTTGTTCGCAGGTCGCGCTCCCCTGCCTGCTTACGGCTTATAATAGGGCTGACAATTGCAATCGAGGGGAGCGTCTATCATGCCGGAGATTATACGAGTATTGGCTCGCGGTGAACTAAGAGCGGCGTCTATGTTAGAGGGAGAACAAGCAGCCCAGATGGCGGCAACGCCGCGGCTTCTGGCCGAGCAAGGCGCTGTGCTTGTCATCGCCTGCTATCGGTGGGAGAGACAAGTCTTTCTCTATTATGAATGCGTAGATGACGTGCTGGCGCCCGAGCAAGTGATTCCCGAGTTAACCGGATATCTGGCAGAATGGCCGGGACAGGCGGAGCCGAGAAGCTGGATCCCGATGATCGACGTGTTCCATTTCAATGATCCGGCCTCCATATCGCATTGGCAGCGGAAGCAGCCGGTCGAACGGCGGGCTGGACGCGTCGCCCATCTGAAGCCCGAGATGGCGGCCAGTTATATTTATTACCATTATCAGCTTCAGGAGGAGCGGGCGTTCCTCGGTCCCAAGTACGAGATCATCGCCATGCATGAGAATGTGCTGTTCGGCTACCAGGAATTCCCCGCCGTCGTCGAAGAGCCGATACTGCCGAAGAAGCTCGCGACCAATAGCACGCCTGTGAATTGGAGCGACAGCCGGATGGATCTCCATTTTCAACCATGGCCGGACGGTCATCTGTATTTCAAGCCGGTTCAGGAGCTGTTCGCGCATACGTCGGCGGATTATGCGGTTGTCGAGGCAGCGGAGGAAGTATCGGAATAGGTAGAGCAAAGGCTGCGGATCCTACGGGATCGGCAGCCTTTGTCACTGTCGGGAAACAGCAGCTCATCGAATGAGGTTAGAAACTTTTATCACGATAATAACATTCGCCTTGGTATGTAAATTGCCGGGCATTGTACGATAGAGCAAGCTTCATATACGGTGCGACATTGGCCGCCGTGCGCTCGGCGAACACAAACATCATGAACTGCTCGATCAGAAAATTAGTGCTGAGTCGAAACATCCACTCCAGCTCCTCGGTCGATACCTGCGTCCCGTACGTAAGCTCGATCTTATACAGTTCCACCACTCCGAAGGGAGGGATGCGATCCCAATAATCAAAACCCTCTTGATCGTAATCCTTGATCACGCTCTCCTCCATCGGCTGAAGCAGCGGTGATCGTTCTTGATGCAGATCCCGCACCAGGAACCGGATCGATCCGGATTGGCCGTAGTGGAGCTGAATGACGGCATGATTCCGATTATGTCCCGGTTGAACCGTAATCACCGCGCGCTCCATCAATGATCGGACGAGCGGAGGCGCATCCTCCCATTCGCTGATCTTGTAGCTCTTCTGTTCCAAAAATACGCTTACCCGCAAGTCCTTCCTCCAAACTACAGTCGCAGCACCATAAGCTCCTCATCATAATACGCGTCGTTCACCTTTAATGCATGGCGCTCCAAGCCGTACACTTCGAAACCAAGGGACATATACAGCCTCTTCGCGGCTTCGTTGCCGACGACGACCGTAAGGTTGATTCGTTCCAGCCCCTCGAACTGGCGGGCTCTATGGATCAGCTCTGTCAGCAGCGACTTGCCAAGACCCGTGCCTCGGGTTGAAGGAGCAACGTACATCCCATATATATTCGCTTTGTGCAGTGCCTTCGGACCGTTCTCCCGCACCAAGGTCACAATACCGGACAACTCGCCTTGCACATTGAACCCGCCTAACGCGATTTTACCTTCGGCTGGCTTTACCCGCTCCGCGAACGTCTCGATGGCGAATGCCGCTTCCCGTTCATAGGTCGATCCGAACGCTTCCGGACTGACGGTTAAAGCCTCCAGCCGCAATGCCCGGTAAGCCGCAGCATCGTCCTCGTTCAATACGCGAATATGCATGCCGTTCCTCCTAATCGTAAGCTTTGTCAAAATGGTAAGCCGCGATCTTCATCTTCTGCTTGAGATAGAAACGGTGCGCATCGTGACGCTGAACGCCGGAATCCAAATGCAGACCGTTGCATTCCTGCCGCTGCGCCTCCGTCTCCAACCAATCGAACAGTTGGTTCGCATAGCCTCGGGAACGACTTTCCTGATCGGTGATCAGATCGTCCACATAGAGATATTTGCCCCATGCCAATGACTCGCCGATCTTGTAGCCCGAGCAAGCTTTCACTTGCGCCTCATCCACGAGCACGAGCAGCTGGTAGCCATACTGTTCTTGCATATGCTTGATGCGGCTCACGTAATGCTCCTCGGACAAATGCGGTCTTAGCTGTTTCATAATAGGAAACGTTGAGCGGATCTCTTCATCGGACTTCGCAAGTAATAATTTCATTTTGGGCCTCTCCCTGATCAGGTTTTCCTCTAATGTAGGCCAAGCGCCGACAATTGAAAAGGTCCAATTCGTTCGGAAAAGAGTAAACCAGTTCGTCCTGAAGGTAACGCGTTACTCATCGAAGCGCAGCGTCGCAATCATTCCCCATTCCATCCCGCTTAACGCTTCCTGCGTGAAATCGCCGCTCCGAATCGAGTTCGTACTCGTTGCGTGCATGCCCCAGACCGGAACATCACCAGTCGCAGTCAAGGTGACCGGCTCCGAATAATGGATTAAGCCTCGGGCGGTCAGCTTGGGATCTACAGGGCGAGTAAAGGTAGATACGCCCGTTCCCGAATCATGTACGATGCCGACTTTTATCGAATCCACCCCGCCTTGCGCTGCGGCTGGAACCGAATCAATCGACATGATGATCTCGACCTCTCGATTGTCCGGATCCCCCGGGTCGAAAAATACGTCCATGATGGAACCAAACGAGCCGACCTTCTTCCCGTTCTCCCAGAGATCCAGATTCAGAGTGGCATTAGGCTTGCCGTCACCTTCGTAACGCAGCTTGAAGCCTCCCGTCATCGTACCGAGAAAATTTTTAAGTTTAGCCGCTTCCCCTTCGAATGGGTCGACCGGGGTAAGCGTAATCTTGGCCGATTCCGCTTTGCTGTCTGGCTCAGGTTGATTCTCTTCATCCGCGCATCCGGTTAAGGCCAAACATAATATCATCAACAAACCTAGCATTCGTCGCATGTCATTCCTCCTAACGCCGCTAGCTATCCAGATCTATTACAGACGTTGTTAGGTGGTGAAAAGTTACATTACCTCCACGTACGATTGCCAGCTCAGATATAAACAGAGAACCGTGACAACTAGAAACACACCGGCTACCGTTCTATTCTGTCGCAGCTTGAACCCTACCGCAACGAAGAAAACGGCCGCCGCTAATTTGGATAGGCTTGGATAATAGCCCTCCGCGAAAAAAGAGCTGCTGAATAGTATCGAGACCAGCAAGGCAGCCACGATGAGAACTTGATACCATAACGGCTCTCTCGCGAACAATTTGAGTATGAACATCACTCTGTTCAAATGCTTCCCCTCCTTCAAGACTTCTTCATGGTGAAAACCTGGGCATCAAACCATACACCACATAATCCTCGCTTAAATAACGACTCAGTACCTTTTTGTTACGTTCGTTTTCTTTCTCCGTCGGTGCCGTGACCTCGATTCGGTTCAATTTCACATCAATACTGTAGCCGCTGATTGAGAATCCCTCTTCTCGCAACTGGTCAAGATGCTCATTCATCCACTCTACCTTGGCTTCCAGCTCTGCCAGCGTGTAATCCGCCTGCCACACCATGAGACGTTCGGAAGGAATCACAAGCTTCACTTTATTGCGTATTGTCCCAGCTTCATCATCCACGAACCCCACGTGCAGCCCGCCTATTTTGTTATTCACATACGTTCCCGCGTATGCCGCCTGCAGATCAGATTGCTCCATCAGTTTGGACATCTGAGACTTCAGCGTCTGAACTGACATTTGACGCGCCTGAACGAGTCGGATCTCTACACTCGTCATCGGTACAGCATACCGGTCGATGGAATCGTTACACTTACTCTCGGCCTGCGCCAGACGCAGATGAGCAGGGTCTTGAGATAATCCGAAGCTCTCTCGGAACAACATATAGCTTCTATCTGTGGCGGACTTCTGCGTTTCATGGATGCTAAGCGACCAAGGAAGGAAGCTCGTCAGGAAGAATGCAGCGAATATGCCGATGACTGAAGCAACAAGAATCGCAAACCATCTCAATCCGAATCTCCAACCCCTTTCCAAAGCCCAACTCCCTAAATTATACCATCTACTACGTCTCCAACCACCCTATTAAAAAGAAAAAACCGTGCCTTCAGCAGCACGGTCCCCCTCTTCCAATCTTGCTATTATCGCCGCGATCTCGCTGAGCTCGCCCGCTTCTCCAGCGAGCGTAAGTCTTCCTCGATCGAGACCATCCGCTCGTTAACGAGACGCGAAGCATCCTGGATCGCCTGGTTGTAGATGGTCGGCCCCACCTCTTGAATCATGTAATCGAGCAGCATCTCAGCCGCAAGAGCGCCGATCTCCTCCGAACGCTCCTCCTGAAAAAACGCCTGCACCTTCTCGATCAGAACGTCCTTCTGCTCGCGCGGCAACTTCAACATCATCATCGTGATCAACTCCATTCCCTGGTCTTCTTCACTTGCATGCAGCCTATCGCTCAATGAGGCCATACTTGGTTTTAATCCGGTCCAGCTTCTCCAGCATCGGACGCGAGAGCAGGAACAAGAAGATGACGGTGGCGGCTGCGTGAACCAGATCGAACCAGATCCCGGACGCATAGGCAGCCAGCAGCGCTTCCTTGTTGAAAGTGGACGCGAACAATGTCACCGAGCTCAGATTCATAAGTCCGCCGTAGATCAGTATAGCAGACAAGCCCCCGAATACGCACAGCAAAGCTTTCGAACGCTTCAACCAGCCTTTCTTGAACAGAATGCCCGCCAGGAAACCAATGATGCCGAAGGAGAACATTTGCCACGGCGTCCAAGGCCCTTGCCCAAAAAAGAAGTTAGAGACGAATCCGGCCATCGCACCGACGAGAAAGCCGGCTTCCGCTCCCATACTTACGCCCGCGATGATGACGATGGCGAGAACCGGCTTGAACTGCGGCAGCATGAAAAAGGCGGAACGTCCGGCGACGGCAATCGCGGTCAGGACGGCAATAATGATGAGCTCCCTCGCCTGCGGCTTCCTGCTCTCGAAGACCATGGCGAACGGAATCATCGTATACAAGATAATGAGCAAGCTAATGAAATAATAGTTGCGGTCATCCAAGACAACGATGCCGAGCGCGATGGTAGCCGGAATCACGATAAGAATGAGCAGCGACGCCAACAGCGTCCGCATGGACAAGCGACCACCCGTTATTGGTTGTTTCGGCATCGTTCGATCACACTCTCCACGGTTACGGCATCCGGCCAGATCCGGCGAGCCATCCGGTTCGCTGACGTCGTATAGAAATGATTGCCGGCGAAAAACGTCTTCGCCTCGTTCGAGGTGATCATGCTCCCATCGAAAAACATCCCGCACACCTCCCCATACCTTGCGCAAAACTCAATATCATGGGATACCATGATGATCGTGACGCCCCTGGCTTGTAACTCCTGCAGGAAACGCCCCAGCTTTTCCTTGAACGATCCGTCCAATCCTTTGGTCGGTTCATCCAACACCAGGATCGTCGGGTCCAGCAGCAGCACCTTCGCCAGCGCCGCCCTTTGCTGCTCGCCGCCGCTCAGATCGTAGGGGTGCATGGCAAGCAGCTTTTCTAGCTCGGCCAGGGCGGCCACCGCCTCTACCTTGGCTCGCTTCTCTTCGCTCGTCAGCTTGGTTTCCGAGAGCATTTCATGCAAGTCCAACTCGACAGTCTTCTGGACGAATAAGGATTGTGGATTTTGCGGCAGCACGCCGAGAAGGTTATGGAAGAGATCCTTCGCCTTCATCGTCGATGGATTGCGTCCTTCGATCAGCACTTTACCGCGATAAGGACGCTGAATGCCGCTTAGCAGAGACAGCGTGGTTGATTTGCCTGTCCCGTTGCCGCCGACAATACAATAGAATTGCCCCTTCCTAACCTCGAAAGATAGATCCTTGATCACGTCTGGGCCATTCTTCTCGTATTTTAACCATACGTCCTTGAATTGGACGACAACGGGTGCTATCTCTTCGGCGGTACTGCTAGCCTGCTTATCCGAAGAAGCCTTGGCAATGTCCGTAACCTTCCGTTTATCTTCCAGCCACTGTCTGCCTTCCTTCACCGTCAGCGGGCATGGAATATTGCCGTCATAATGCTGCGCTGCAGCGAAAATCCGCATCGGCGCGGGCATCGAAGCAAACATGGAATGCCCCATCGCGTGCAGTTGCTCGCCTACCTCGCGCGGCTTACCGTCGGCGATGATCGCTCCGTCGTCGAGTACGATCAGCCGATCCGACACGGGCAGCACCTCCTCCAGCCGATGCTCGGTCATAATGACGGTGACACCGAGTTCGCGGTTGATTTTGCTCACGGTCTCCAGGAACTCCATCGCCGCAATCGGGTCCAGCTGGGAGGTTGGTTCGTCCAGAATGAGCACAGCCGGGTGCATCGCCATAATCGAAGCCAAGTTCAGCAGCTGCTTCTGACCGCCAGACAGCTCGGTCACTTCCTTATGGAACCACGTCTGAATGCCGAAGAAGCTCGCCATCTCGGCTACCCGCAGCCTCATCGTCTGCTGGTCGAGTCCCAGGCTTTCAAGTCCAAAAGCCAGCTCATGCCACACTTTATCCGTGACGACCTGATTGTCCGGATTCTGCAGCACGAACCCGATCTCGGAAGCTTGCGTCCGCTGATCGGTCTCGCTTAGCGGCTGTCCCATATAGCAGATTGCGCCGCTCCGAACGCCGTGCGGGGTGAGCACGGTTTTGAGATGCCGAAGCAACGTGCTCTTGCCGCAGCCCGACCGGCCGATGATCGTGACGAACTCTCCGCCCGCAATCGTCAGATCGAGATGCGCCAGGGCTTGCTTCTCCTTCCCGGGGAAGGCGAAGCTTAAGTCCTCGATACGATATATTTCCACCTTAGTTCCTCCACCAGCTGAATAATAACGGGAAGCATGCACAACAGGGAGTAAGCCGCATAAACAACCCCACTGAACAACGTTTGTTCCTTCATTCGCATGGACGGAAAATAACGCATCGTATTCTCCCCCATCCCCGCGCCTGCAAGCACGATCGCAATTAGTACGATCATGAGGACAAGAACGGTCCGATCTCTTCGGTCGAAACGATAGATCGCGAAGCTCGTCCGCCCGGGCAGTCCGTAGCCGCGCGCCTTCATGGAATCGGCGGTCTCGATCGCGTTCTCCATCGCCCATGTTGCCATGATGGACAGAATCCGCAGGCCATGGCGCGCGCGATGGACCACATTGCCTTGCGTAACATCCCTTCCGATACTGCGCTGCGCAAGCGATACCGCCTGAATCTGATGCCGGAATCGCGGGACGAAGCGGAGCACCATCGAGAAGATGAGCGATAACGCCGGGACTATTTTTCCGAACAGATGGATGAATTTGTCCGACGTCATCACCTTGTTGTAACAAGAGAACCAGATCATCACGGTCACCAGCATGGCCGCGGCCGCGATGCCATAGACAATGGACTCCAGCGTAACCGGATTTCCGTTCTTCAGATAGAACAGAATCGTCATGCCCGCATGGTTGAATAACGGATTGACCGCGGCCAGAATGAACAGCGCGGGCAGCATGTAGATGACATTGAATTTAACGGCTTTCCCGCCGCTTAGCGTCACCGAGTATACTGCTGCGCTGAATAGGGCGATGCCTTGAAGCACCGGATGCATGAAGAACATGCTGAACCCAAGAACCGCGGCGAAATAGAGGAAGTTAACGGCCGGGTGATAGGTGGAAAAAGAATCGCGTCCCACTACTCTCCCTCCGCAGCCGTCTGTCCGCCGCCGATATCCCGGCCGAGATCGCAGGTATACATCCACGAGATGACATCGCCGTCCTTAAGCTCGTAACGGCTGGCGCCATAATTGGGGAACCAGTCGTTCACCTTGTACATCCACCCGCTCAGCTCGCCGCAGTCGAATTCATAGATGTTATTAATGCCTTCGATGTAGTTGCTGTTATAGAGCGGAGTCATCTCGAATTCCATATGAATTTTGTTCTTCTTCATCTCGCGCAGCAGCACGTCGAACACGCTCTCTCCCTCATAAGCGGTGACGGTCTGCGTGGCGTAGATAATGCCGTCCTTAGGAAGGACCTCCAATTTGTCTGGGTTGAACTGATCCAGATTGTTCAAAATCGCGGCACAGGTAACCGTTAAGGTGACGGTGATCGCCTTTTTCTTGTCGACGTCGGCATCCTGCCACTCCACCGGCTCCGGTTTCCCTGCCGGTACCTCTTCCGTTTGATATTTATCCTTATCCTCGGGTTTTGAGACAGTCGGTTCCTTGTCCGGACTGCCGCTTGAAGCGCTGCCTGAACCGATAGCGGTCTTCCCGCCCGAAGACTGTTGCGTCGCCTGTTGTTCCGGTTTCGTTGCCTCTGGTTTCGCCGAATCTTTAGACGGCACAGACGGCGGTCCCGATTCCGTCGTCGCCGGCTTGCTAGCTGGCTTGCTGCTATCCTTGGCCGCTGAACTCGATCCGGCGGTCTTCGGCGCCTTGCCATCCGTTGCCGGTGTCGAATCCGCTTGAGATTGGGCCGCGCCCACTTCTGCAGTCGGCGAGTTGGTATCCGGATTCGGTACGTCCTGCGCTTGCGCTGCTCCGTCCGAAGGCGTATTCGCTTGGCTTGGATGGGTATTCGCTGCATTCGTCTTATCTGTTGGTTCCTGTTGCGCTTCAGATGTGACAGGAACATTCTCCGCGCTGCCAGCTTGTTCCGTCTGCGTCTGCGTCGCCGTCAATTCGCGCTGCCCTTGCCCGCTGTCTCCGCCGAAGAAGAAGGCGACCGCGAGCACGACCGCGATACCAAGCAGGGCAACCCAATGCTTGACCGTCAGCTTCAAGCGTTACACCTCCTTATATGACTAAACAAGGGCGGAGTTCCCGCCCTTGTTCCGTTTGTCCTTGCATGAAGATCGTTTGCCAATCGTGCCTTACACGTCTGTCATGTCATACAGGCGAGTCTGCTTATTCAACAGGCGGTCATAAGCGACCATTGCATACATCGCTTGATCCGTTGCCATCAGGTCAACCGTACCAGGTTCGGCACCGCCGTTGTCGGTTCCCCCTGCCTGGATATGATAGAATCCGCCTTCCGTTGCGGCGAAGCCGAGCAAAGCATCGATGGCCGAATGCCCGTTCTTCACGAATCTGGCATCGGTGTGCGGGTTAATCCCGAGGCTGGTCAACGCAACCACGACTTGGGCAACGCTCTCCGCATTGTTCGCTTTGTTGCTGACGAAGCCGCCATCCGCTTGCTGGTTGGCGGACAGCCAGATCAGCGCTTCATCCACAGCAGCCTTCACGGATGGATTCGTGCCGTAGTAAGGCGCAAGCGCTTGGACCGCCATCGCCGTTACATCCGGATCCGCCGCTGCCGGATTCGTGCCGAGCGCCCATCCGCCCGCTTCGATTTTACGCTTCAGAACAAAATCGATGAGCAGCTCTCGCGTTGTCTGCGTCTTGACTCCCAGAGCGGTCGGGATCGCATATTGTTTGCTGTCGAGCGCGATAAGGGCGAAGATCGGTCCGTTAATGCCCTGCTTGGTGACCGTTTCGAAATCCGCGAGCGGCTCGAGCAGATTGTACCCGGCTGCATTCGTCACGCTCTTGCCGATCGCCGTGAGTGCCAGTATGGCACGGTCGTACTCCGTGTATTTCACGCTGTGCAGGACGCCGTCGCTCTCCTTCAACGTCTTCTCCAGGTTCGCGTAATACGCTGCATAATAAGCATCCGGAATTTGAAGGCCAGACCGCGCTAATCCTAGCACGGTCCATTCGCCTCCCAGTGTCGATACGGTTGGAGCCGTAACGGTTTTTTGCAGGTAAGCTGCGGTTGCTGCGATTTGCTTTTGTACCGTTTGCTGCTTGGTAACATCGGTTTGATCCGTTGGAGCAGACGGGTTCGAGGCCTCTTGCTGTTCATCGTAAGCGTAAGAACGCATGGCTACGACGGCTGCCATCTCGCGCGTTACCTCGCCAGCCGGATTGAAGCGGTCCCCTTGGCCGAGCATCAACTTAAGCGAAACGCTCGTCTGCACAGCGGCTTGCGCCCAAGGCGAGACCGCCTTCAGATCGCTGATCGCCACAGTTGCGCCAGTTGCGGAAACCTTATCAAGGCCAAGCGCACGGACGATCATGACCGCCATTTGTTCGCGGGTAATCGTAGCGTTCGGTTGGAATTGGCCGTCATAGCCAGTAATGAATCCAGCCTTATATGCGGCCTCCACATAAGGAGCGAACCACGAGCTGGCCGGTACATCCTTGAAGCGGCTTGTGGAAGACGCCGTAGGAAGACCGAGCACCGAGACCATCAGCTTCGTAAATTCGGCTCTCGTAATGGCTGCTTTCGGACTCAGCTTGCCGCCGCTGCCTTGTACGAATCCTTGTTGCGATGCTTCCGCAATCGCGTCTTTCGCCCAAGCGGAGACTTGATCCGCATCAGTGTACAGCTTACTCAGATCGAAGCTGTCCTCTGTTTCTTGCTGATTCGTTGTCGTATAGGTAACGAACGAAGTGAAGTGGTTCGTCTTCATGATGAGATTGTCGCCGTCCACGTAAGCATACGTAATTTTTTCGCTGCCTTGGGTGGCCTGCTTCCCTGCCTCATCAGAAGCATACAGCTGGATTGGCGTGAAGACGCCGCCCTCGATGAATCCGGCTACCTGACCTTTGCCGCCTTTAATGGTGAGCGTCAGCGTCTTGTCGAACAAGAATGATTGGTCAGCAGCGCCCATGATGAACGCTTGCCCGATCGTTTCGACGTTCGCGCCAGCCGCCAAGCTGCCATTCACGAGACTAAGCAGCTTCTCATCCCCACGATCCAGACTGGTGAACAACTCGATGCTGTTGCCGCCGGATGTGATCTTCGTACCTTTGTCGATGGCAAAGATGAGATTTCCTTTGCTCGCGGTCAGCTTAGGAAGACCGTCTTTAGTCTCCTCGACATTGAGGATGATCTTATGCGACACATTCGGAATATTCAGCGTGAACTCGGTATCCTTCTGCTGCGCGTTCAGCTTCTGGACGTAATCTTGCTTCAAATCTTGCGGGACGTTGACCACAGATGTGACCGACTGTCCTACGCCGGATGACGAGCCGCCGGAAGTGTCCCAATCGCTTGGATCTACGCCTAAGTCGAGCCCCAGATCCAGTGTATACCGCCATGCTACGATGTCATTGGCTTTAAGCGTATAAGCTCCGGCGCTATAGTTCGGGAATTTCCCGTTGACCGAGTACATCCATCCGCTTTTCTCACCACGGTCGAATTCAGCTAGATCATCGATCGCTTCAACATAAAGCGTTGAGCCGGAGCCTTCCGAGCGCACTTTGCCTGGCAGCTCGCGTGCCAGCACCGTATACGCTGTATCGCCAGCCTGGAGCACGACTTGCTTGGAAGCCAGGATCGTGCCTTTCTGGCTATCGCCGGTAACCGACAGCGTGATGGTTTCGGTAGTCGTGCCGCCACCGCCATTACCCGGGTTGGTAGCAGGTTTCTCGGCAATCGCGAGCGACTTCGTCGTCCGCACGACATGTGGAGCTTTGCCTGTCTCATAGTCGGTTACTTCGATGCTGTACGTACCGGCTTCTGTTACGCCATTTGCGAATGTAGCAACGCCTTCGGCATTCGTCTCGACGGTAACGCCGTCAATCTTGACTTCGACGCCAGCGGCTGGGGAAGTGACGATCTCGCTGCTCGTTCCATTCCATACCGAAGCGATCTTCTGGACGGAGACCGTGAAGGCTTCGTCTTCTTTCGGCGTAGTTGGCGCAACTTGAATCGACTCGATTAATTGCGTATCGCTGCCGGTGTAATAGACGACAATCTTATCCGTTTCTTTCAGCTTAAAAGCATCCATGCCGACCGCAGGGAAACTCCATTGTCCGTCACGGTAGACGTTAAACATCCATCCGTCATAGCCGCCGTATTTCCCTGCCGCAATGTTATTAATGGCGGAGACATACTTACCGAATGAGGAATCGGTAACGGTGATCGGAATCTCATTCTCGGCGAGCAATTGCTCGAGCGCGTCGAGTGCGTTCACACCGTTCGCGTTACCCTCGGCGATCGGCCCTTCCGGTCCTTCTACCTGCAGCGATACCTGGACGGGAACGCTAGGCGCGATAGTCAGCGACTTCGTGCTTCGTACCACTTGCGGGGCCTTGCCTGTCTCATACCCCGTTACTTCAATCGTGTACGTACCGGCTTCCGCTACGCCATTGGCGAACGCAGCAACGCCTTCGGCATTCGTCTCTACGGTAACGCCGTCAATCTTGACTACGACGCCAGCGGCTGCCGAGGTGACGATTTCACTGCTCGTTCCGTTCCATATCGAAGCGGTCTTCTGTACGGAGACTGTGAAGGCTTCATTTTCTTCCGGCGATGCAGGCGTAACCTGCACCGACTCGATCAGCTGCGTATCGTCGCCAGTGTAGTAGACAACTACTCTATCCGAACTTTGCAGTTCGAAAGCATCCATGCCGACTGCAGGGAAGCTCCACTTGCCGTCGCGGTATACGTCAAACATCCATCCGTCATAGCCGCCGTATTTGCCTGCCGCAATATTGTTGATAGCTGAGACATACTTGCCGTAATCAGAATCCGTAACCGTGAGCGGAATTTGATTCTCTCCCAGCAATTGCTCCAGGGCATCAAGCACATTCGTGCTCTCAACACTACCCTCGGCAATCAGTCCTTCAGGTCCTTCGACTTGCAGGGATACCAGATGGATCGGCTTGCCCATTTGGTACAGACGACCGTCGCCGTTCACATACATCTCATAGGCGGTTAGCGCCTGCTGCGCTTGCTCCGTCGCCATGTTGTCGGTCGCAGCTTGCGGATCTACTACATGCGAGAACCCGCCGTCCGGCTGGAAGAAGGCGAACAGCTTATCGAGCAACGTAATGCCGTTCTTGGTGAACGCCGCGCTTGTCGGGTCGATCCCGTTCGAAGCCAGCGCAATAATGACCTGGGCGACGCTTTCGCTTGCATCTGTTCCCCAGGATAGATATCCGCCGTTCGCTTGTTGGTTAGCAGACAGCCATTGCACCGCAAGCTCGCCGGCCGTCTTCACTTCAGCGCGGGTCATATAAGGCGCCAGCGCCGTCAGCGTCATTGCCGTCATATCCGGATCGCTTGCTCCGGTGCTCAGAGTGAATCCGCCATCGTCGTTCTGCTTATCGAGGATCGCCGCTAGAAGTTTATCGCGGTTCCACTTCGCATCGTTCGGCGTCGTGTATTCCCCGCTGTCGAGCGCGATCAGACCGAACACAAGACCATTCAAGCCTTGCGCTTCCATTTTGTCACTGTTATAGATGTTCTCTACGATATTGAAGTCATCGTAATCAGACGCATCTTGCCGCAATGCGGACAATGCGATGACAATGCGTTCATAATCCGTCACATAGGCATACTCAGGATATTCCTTGACGAAATCCAATGAAGGCAAGGTGGTTAAGTAGCTCTCCGGTACTTCAAGGCCTGCCCTTGCAATCGCGACAGCCTGCCATTCCGTATCAGACCAACCCGATTCGAGAATCCAATGGCTCGGCCATCCGAAGTTCTGAGGCGTGCCGAAATCATAGAGCCGGTTACCGCCGGTCTTATACGACTCATAAGCGACCAGCGCCTGCAGCGCTTGCTCCGTCGCAATGCTGTTCGATGTACCGGTCGGCGTATGGGAGAACGTGCCGTTCGCTTGGCGGAAGGAGAGCAGCTTCTGGACGAGATTCACGCCATTCTTCGTGAACCGGCTCTCCGTTGGATCGATGCCTTGCGAGGCCAGCGCAATGATGGCTTGCGCGACGCTCTCGCTCGCATCGGTTCCCCAAGACAAGTATCCGCCGTTCGCCTTCTGGTTGACGGACAGCCAATTGACCGCCTTATCGACAGCGGCCTGAACATCGGCTTGTGACGTATACGGCGCGAGCGCAGTCAACGTCATGCCCGTAATATCCGGGTCGCTAGTGGTGCCGAAGAGCGCGAATCCGCCGTCTGCCTTTTGCTTGGCAATGACTGCCGCTACCAGTTTGTCACGCGTCCAAAGGGCGTCTTCCGGCACCGTATACCGGCCGCTGTCCAGCGCAATCAGAGCGTACAACGAACCGTTCAGGCCTTGGTTCTCCATCTTCGTGTTGTTATAGATTTGTTCGACCAGATTATAGCCCGCGAATTTCGTCGCGTCCTGATGGGCTGCCGTCAAGCCGATAACGGTACGTTCGTAATCCGTGACAAGGGAGAATGTCCCTTTATTCTTGACGAGCGTTTTATACAGGCCTGCCACATAGTTGCTCGGGATCTGCTTGTCCGCCCCCGATAGTCCAACCGCCTGCCAATCGCCGATCTTGGCCAGACCCAGAATATTCTGAGCGGCGCCTTCGATCGCCGCTTGTACCTCTGCGAGCAGTGGATCAGCGGTGATGTCCGCATTGGCAGCTGCCAGGATATCCGATTCTTCTTCGACAACAGCTTCGTTGTCCATGTTAGCTTCCGTGCTTGTTTCTTCGCTCTCTGCAGCAGCTTCATTGTCGTCTGCTTGCTGCGAATCCGCTTGATCAGCGCCTGTCTGTTCCGCCGATTCGACCGCAGCGGAGGATTCATCTTCATTCGAAGCGATCGTTTCAGCTTGCTCGACCGGCTCATCGGCATAGACCGAATAAGCTTGACCGAAGTTTGACATAAACACGGCGAACGTTAAGATCAGCGTCAGCAGATACCTTACCGAACTTCGCCGTAAACCTGATTGTTGTTTCATTGCATGACTCTCCCCGTATGTTGATATGTAGGAGTGGATGAATGCACGCGCAAAAAAAGCCGCCCTGTCCAGGGCGGCTTTCGTGAAAAAAACATGCGCTAACAAACCGCATGTTCAATAAATGCGTTCATCCACGCAGATACGGCATGTATGCGCGTATCCACAGGTTCTTTTCTCAATCTCACCCCCCGAAGAATGAAGAAAAAATCATGTGAAGGCAGGTCTCCTGGCTCATGAATCATCGCTTCTCTATGCCTTCCCGGCAAATCTGCCAGTGGCGTTTATAATAGAGTCGCTCCTCAATTACAGTGGCGGGACCGCTCCGGATTTACACCGGTCTTCCCTTTTAAGCATGTTCAGCCGAACTGAACACGCACCTTTACATCAGTCTATTCAATTACTACGATCATATAGCGATATGCAGAATTTGTCTATGATTGTCCGCATTATCGCTATAAGGACATGCGGAATTTGTCTATGATTATCCGCATTATCGCTATAAGGATATGCGGAATTTGTCTATGATTAAACGCACTATCGCGCACTTCCGACAAGGCGTCTTTTCTCGATCATCGCCTTGATATCGCTCACCATCTGAATCGAAGCTTCGATCTCCACCTTACGGGTCGATACGCTCTCGACGCTGCAGCCAACCGGAATCCCCTTCTCGATACCGAAATCCAACAGCTCTTCGAAGATCTTGTTCGTCAATCGGATCGACTTATCCAAGACGTCGGTCGAATATTTCAGTTCGTTCTCCAGCCAGCGCGGAATGCTGATGCCCAACCACTTCATGAACTCGAGCGTCTTCGTCGACCCGCAAGGCGCAAGGTTGAACAGGATCGGAACCATCTCAATCTCGTTCTCGTTGCAATAATGGTAGTAATCGGACAGGAAGTTCTTCGATGCTTCAATATTGTACGTCGCTTGCGAGACGAAAAAGTTGCAGCCCTGCTTCATCTTGTTCACGACGCGCACATGCTCATCGTTCTTCTTCATATGACGCTCAGGAATGACCACGCCTCCGAAGGTGAGATTGCCGTTATGCTGTTGGCAGAGATTGTACGCCTCTGGCAAACCTAGCGTCACTTGCTGCTGGCTCGAGGAGGCGCCGACAAACACGCTGAACCGGTCCTTGGCGCTGCTCTTCTTGATCCAATCCGTCAACTCCGGCCCCGAATATTTGCCGACGCAGCGATAGATGATTTTCGGAATATCGAGTTCATGCAGATACTGTTCGCTGTACGTCTCGGGATCCAGCATCTCCATATAAGGGAATGGGCGCTCCTCTTCCATGCGATCGGCTTCTTCCTGCACGTCATACAGAATCAGCGCGTCAATATCCACTTTTTTCAGCCGCTCAACCTGTTTCTGCGAGATCTCCGCAATCTTCTCAGGCGTATGCGATTTCTTCGGCGGGGTCATCCCGTATGTAATGATTCCCGTTTTTTTGCTCTCAATTGACTCTTTAAGCATATGATCCCATCCCCAGGCGTTATTAGCATGCTTATCTATAATTCGAACCTCATCGTATGTCGTTCGTTAACTTGCTGAATCCAATCCCCCGCGCAATGCAATCGGCGAATGTTCACGATAATTCGCCACGCGGGCCTTAACAGTGATTGTTCTTATTATGAAGGTATCATAAATGTGAGGATATCGCATAATCGAAATTTTCCATGCCTAGTTATAGCTTTTAGCTATAACAGAATCCGCTAGCTGACCAGCGACCGCAACCTGCAGTCGTTCCGCTTCTCTCGCAAGTGTCATATACGCTTCGATGATTCGCGCGAGCCGCTCCATACGCGCTAGAACCACTGAATCATGCGGGGCCTCCTGCCTTTGTGCCGCCAAGGCAAAATATTGCGGGACTTCCCATACGCTGCGTGCCGCTGTACTGAGGCAGAATCCGTATCTGGCAAGCCGATCGTCACCTGGCCAACCCGCCTCCCTCAACCCCGCAATATAGGAGCGGTACAAGCTTGAGCCAAATGCCTCGAACTGCTCGATCGGAATCACGCCCAGACTCATATTCACGCCGTACAGCTTGCCCAGATCTTCGCCGACCCCGGACAAACTCATGAATTGCCAATCGATCAGCACCAGTTGCTCGTCTCCCGACATATCCGTCCGAAGCAGCATGTTCATCTGACTCAGATCCTGATGGGCGAGCACGCGAGGGAGTCGTAGAATCGTCTCCAGATGCAGGTCCAGCTTCCGTGAAAAAGATTCAAACCACGACTGGATCCGCCGCTCACCGTCCGGCATCGGTCCTTCCAGATAGGAAGCCGGCCGTGGAGCGTACCTCCGGCTTGCCGTAACCCAAGAGCGGAGCCATTCCCGGCATATCCATGGCTCCTCTGGGAGAGGTTTCCCGCCTGCATACGCCCCGCCCATACTTCCCAGCCGCCGGGCAATGGCATCGAATTCCCACTGTGCCTCGGGATAACGCCCTTGCACATGCTCCATCCACAGCCACAAGGTACCGTCTGGCTGATGCTCGACCAGATAACTTCGGGCTGACCCGATTACAGGCGGGAGCGTCTCGAGCAACCGCGACTCGAAGACGAGCGGTTCCCGGCGCCAATAATTGTGATGGGCCGGGTTATTTTTCTCCTCGCTATCGGGCTTAACGATCTTCAGAATAAGGGACCAAGACAGCAAGGCTTGTCCCGAGCGCCAGCGGCCATGCAGCCGGTAGATGCCGGCTGTCGTGAAGTTCGGCGTCGCGTAGCCCAGCGTTTCGCATGTCGCCGACACCAGCTCCCCAGCAACGCCGTCTAAACTCTGTCGCACGCAATCCACTAGCTGCTCCAGTTTGTCCGCAAGCGCAAGAGGTGTGCGATTGTCCAGCAACAAATCTGAATAAGGCAACGCTACACACCTTCCCCGCGGGCAGCCTCGTAATCCGACCGTAGCAACCCATAGTAGACGAGATCCTCGAACGTCTCCCACTTCAGCAGATGCTGCTTCATCTCGCCTTCCTTCTTCATCCCGAGCTTGATCATGACCGTGTAGGAGCCTGGATTCTTACTCATCGCGGCGGCGAAGATCCGATTAAGCGCCAGCTCTTCGAAGCCGAATGCGACCACCCGCTTCGCGGCTTCCGTCGCATAGCCTTGCCCCCAATACGGCCGGCCGACCCAGTAGGCCAGTTCGGCCCGCTGATGTGCCTTCGTTACGCCTATGCTCATACATCCGAGAAGCGTATCGTTCTCCTTCTCCGCCATTGCCCAAGCGTACCGCTCTCCGCGCTCCGCGAATTGCCAGGCCGCTTCAATCCAGCTCTCTGCCGCTTCAATGGGATAAGGATGCGGAATGCCGAGCGTCGTTCGCGCTACCTCAATGTTCCCGGCGAGCTCCTGCACGCGCTTGGCATCTGACAGTTGGAATGGTCGAAGCGTCAATCGTGCTGTATCTAAGGTTGGCTGCATCATCATGCACCTCTTTATCGGCAAAATATTATCTGACTGTACCATTCGCCGAATTGCTGCCATAATCCTCCAGCGCATGGAATGTTCGTGCCTATACCAAAAAGACCGTTCACCCCCGTCCAGTCTAGGACGGAAATGAACGGCCTTAAATTTCGCCGTTAGGCGAGCATCCCCAATTATAGCAGCAGGATCGAAGCCCCAATCATCGGGGTTATTACCATGCAGGTTTTCAGTATGCCCGACGGTACCCGCTTCGTAAACTTAGCCCCGATGTAGGAGCCGATCATCGTGCCGATCACAACGGCCAGCAGCAGCTGGAGATCCAGATAACCGATCGTAAAGTAGCCTGCTCCTCCGGCAAGCGCGATCGGAATAATGACGAGCATCGTCGTCCCCGCCGCGTATCGCATCGGCATGCCGAGCACCATCATGAGCCCGATCTGGATGAACGGCGTCGAGCCGATCCCGAACAAGCCGGACAGCCCGCCCGTGATCAAGCCAATGAGCAGCGCCAGCAGCCAATACGTCCATCCTGACCCGCCGGTTGATTGCACGACCGTCTCCGGCTCGTGCGTCGTCGCCTTCTTCCGCGAGATGATCGCCATTCGGAACCAGAGCGCAAGTCCCGATGCGAACAACATCCCTGACGTCATCCAGCCGAGGCGATCCTCCGGAATGAACGACGACCAGCCCGAGCTGATCCAGGCGCCCGCCGCGCCGGCAGCACCGACGATAAATCCCGTCTTCAGCACCATATTGCCTTCCCGGTAATGGCTGACCGAGCCGGAGAACGAGGAGAAGAACATCGCGGCTAGCGCGGTGCCGAGCGCCGTATGGATCGGGTAGCCGAAGACGACGGTCAGGATCGCGATAATAAACCCTGACCCGCCGGCGCCGACGAACCCGAGCAGAAGCCCTAACGCAATCATGACGATCGCGACTTCCACCAACATCATGGCGACGTCCTCCATACCGAATGGCTGACTCCAATACCGGCCGGAGCTGGCAGATGCGCTTGAACATGACACGCCAATTCAAGCACCATCGTCTGGGCATCTGATCCATAGACCGGCCATTGCGGAAGTTCCTCTACATTAGGATCGCCATGCCGGACAAAATGCATCCATGCCGCCCGCATCGCGCGGGCAAGCGCGTAGCCTTCTTCGCGGACGGCGTACGGATCGGCTAGATTTGCGCTGCCAGAGCTTGCAGTCGTAACGACCGATTCGGCCGTGGCATGAATAAGGCTGCCTTCGTAGCCATGCACAGCGCCGAGCGGACCGCCGTACTTAAGCCGATACATCCATACTTGCGTACCGGAAGCAACGAGCGATTCGGCAAGCTGAATGGCGCCGATCGTATACAGATGCTCGGTTAACGTCCGGCACCATGCCGCTGCCTCCGACATGTCCGACGAGTAGCGGCGATACGTTCCCCATATCGCGCCGGCATTTTGCCCGAACAACCGCTCCAGCGTGAGCGGCTGCGGTTCCTGCAGACCCGGATCCCAATAGATGAAACTCGCCGCTTCGTCCTCGTTGGATCCGATTAGCAGCGGCGGCCTCTTGCCAGGCAACGCCAACGATTCGAGCGGATCGAGCGGAATGATAATACCGTCGGCAACCGGGCCGAACATATGCAGATTCCTTGCCGTATCCGGCCCGACCGCCAGCTGGGCCTCGATCAGCTGCCCATGCGGCAGCTCCAGCAGCTGCCGCGCCTCGCCAAACGAGAGCCCGAGCTGCTCGAGCATTCGGGATGTCGTGACGGACGCGGTCTCCTTGCCGCGAATCGACTGAGTTGCGCCGCTCTGCGCGATCGCTCTATGGAATAGTCCTTGAGCTGTTTCCATCGCATAGAGCGTGGACGTGATTTTGGCCCCGGCCGAATTGCCGACGACGGTGACCTGCTGCGGATCCCCGCCAAAAGCCACAATATTCGCCTGCACCCAGCGCAAAGCCTCCACGATGTCGAGCATGCCGTTATTGCCGGATGTCTTATATCCTTCTCCGAGCACCTCTCCCAGGTATAGGAAGCCTAGCGCGCCAAGACGGTAGTTGATCGACACGTAGACGATGCCGTCTTCGGCTGCATATCGTAAGCCATCGCATTCCGCTCCCTTGCCTGACGTAAAGCCGCCGCCATGAATATAGACCATCACCGGACGAAGCGGGCCATCGGCTCCCGGTGTCCATACGTTCAAATTCAAGCAATCTTCCGATTGCTCAAGCTCGGGCATGAACCCTTGCGGATCATGCCGCTGAGGCGCGATCGGTCCGAACCGATCGCAACGCCGAACCCCTTCCCAAGCCGCGGCCGGAAGAGGCGGCTTGAAGCGTAGACGGCCTATTGGCGGCTCGCCGTACGGAATGCCGCGGAACACGAATGCCCCTGGTAGCAAGACGCCTTCCGCTTTGCCTAATGTCGTCGTTACAATCACGTTAACCGTCCCCCATCATGCCTTGTTGTGATCATTATAGCTTCCGCCGTCCATAAGCTCTAATATATATTAAGCAATAGGTATCATAAGTTCTAGGTTATGCAAGATGAAAGGCGGACGAATGAATGGAACTTCTGCAGCTGAGATATTTTCAGGCCGCTGCCCGGTTGGAGCACTTGACGAAGGCGGCTCACAGTCTTCACATCTCGCAGCCGGCACTTAGCAAAATGATCGCCACCCTCGAAGCCGAACTCGGGACGCGGCTATTCGAGCGCACGAGCAAATCCATCCGGCTTAACGCGCAGGGCGAGCAATTCCTGCACTATGTGGACCTCGCGCTGCAAGCGCTCAAAGACGGCAGACGCGCGCTTGCCGATGCGGACGGCTCGGAAGCGGCGCATGTCACGCTCGATGTTCGCGTCTCTTCGCATCTGCTCCCCGATCTGCTCGCGGAATATCGCCGAGCATGGCCGGATACGCAGTTTCATCTGTTGCAGCATGGCTCCCCGTATGGCAGCGCCGCGGACTTCGATCTCTGCCTATCCGACGGCGCGGCTCCCCCGGCGGGCACAGCTTCCCTGCAGCTGCTGGAGGAGGAGATCGTCGTCGCCGTTCCGGCCGAGCATCCGCTTGCCGCCAAGTCCAGGGTGAGTCTGGCCGAGCTTCAGGGCGAACGGTTCATTATGCTTCCGCCGGGCAAGCCGCTGCGCGAAACGACGGATGCGCTTTGCCGGCTCGCCGGCTTTACGCCGCTCATCCAGTTCGAGAGCGATGACCCGGCGACCGTCCGTGGTCTGATCCGCGCCGGACAAGGAGTTGCCTTCCTGCCTGCGATTACTTGGGGCGGCTCTTCGGGACCTGCCGTCGTGCAGCTTCCGCTAGCCGAAGACTATTGCCGGCGTTCGATCTCGCTCTCCTGGCCGCAGGATCGTTACATGACGAAGGCGGCCGCGTTGTTCCGGGATTTCACCGTCCAATATTTCGCCAAACTCGCCGCTCGCAGCAAGCCGTGACCGATGCCAAGAAGAGCAGCAGCATGCATAAGCATGGAAAAAAGGCGGCCGCAATGGCCACCTCTATGTACACACGATGTATCACGATCGCCTATATTCCGCGCCGGATCGCCCATAGTCCCGCTTGCCGGATCAACCGGCGGTACGTCTCGTTCTTGAACGACGGGTTGTGATGGCCCGGCATCAGATACGCCACGCGGCCAAGCCCGAAGTCATGCGCCCACGCCGCCGGCCAGCGCTCGCCTTCATGCTCATATTCCATGAGCAGCGTACGCTCGCCGATCGGATCCAGGTCGAACCGGTAAGGCTCCTCCTCCATCGTGAAGCCTTCGATTCCCTGCATAATTTCATGTCCTGCAGCGCCTGCAACCTTGTGGAAGCTCAGTTCCGTATAGGCGGGATGTCCGGTGAAACGTCCGCCGATCAACTGAGCGAGCTCTGGGTCGCATTGCAGCGATATTCCATTATGGATGACCAGCAGGCCGCCACCGTTAC
Source organism: Paenibacillus phyllosphaerae (assembly GCF_014192105.1). Lineage (GTDB taxonomy): Bacteria > Bacillota > Bacilli > Paenibacillales > Paenibacillaceae > Paenibacillus_Z > Paenibacillus_Z phyllosphaerae. Next base: position 89,045 of record NZ_JACHXK010000014.1, read on the forward strand.
TTACGTACGACAGCAGTCCGGCTACTTCCTCGCGCGTCTTCTTGATTTGCCACGCGTCCGAGTAAGAGATAACGAGGTCGAACGGCGCAAGCTCCGAGGCGCGCAGCTTCCCGTAATCCTCCGTCACCGTCAGCTCCAGCGTTTCGCCGAAGATCTCCTTTAGCTCATCCATCGCGCCTTGCAGCGGGTGATATTGCGGATTCGTCATATCGCCTAACAGCAGCGCATTAGTGGATTGTGCCATCTTATTCTCCTCCTTATGTCCAGCTCATCTCGGAGCCGGAATAGTCCCGGAATGCCGGATGTTCGCGTTCGGTTGTCTCGGCCTTGTAGTCCCGGATCAGGCTTGCGATGCCGGCAGCCGCTTGCTCGGTCGTAATGGCAGCTTCTTCGTTGAATTCGCCGCTCATGTAGCTTTTCATCCAGCCGGGGTGGACGACCAGCACCTAGCCGTACCATCCCTCGCGCCACGCCTGATTGATTTGCCCCGCTTCGGAAGAAATGTTCACGACGAGTTTCTCCTCGCCGGCAAGCAGCAAGGATTGGAGCGCATGCGCCATCCGCAGCGGTCCGACCGCGTTAACCTCATACATCTCGTGCAGCAGCCCGTAATCGATGTCGCCGAGAATATTCCCTTCCTGATCGCCGCAAATCCCCGCATTGTTCACGAGTAGATCGATCTGTCCGGTAACGGAAGCAATTTCCTTCGCCGCAGCTTGAACACTCGATTCATTGGCCACATCGAGCGGCAGCGCGATGATTCGCGCCTGTACTTCTTCGGGCAATTGGGTAAGCGCTTCCCATTCCGGCATAAATCTGCCCGCGAAGACGGTATAGCCGTCCTGGATCAACTCAAGCGTCAACGCAAACCCCAGTCCCCGGTCAGCGCCAGTGACAACCGCATATTTGGCCATCCAAGTTCACTCTCCCCTAGTTCGTCAACTTGTCTCGTCGCAGCAGGCGAGTCCGTAGTTTGTCCGCCTACTTCTCCTTATTCTTCAGCCATTCCTTGTACTCGGGCAGCGTATATTCGTCCGTCTTCACGACAACCCAGCGGTCTTCCTTCCGCTGCGCATGCAGCTTCATCAAATACTCGCCGCCGGACTCCATAAAATCCGAACGCAGATAAGTCATACTGCCGTGCACCTGAATAATGATTTCGCTTTCATCTATAGACTCTACTTGAATCCGGCCATAACTTTCAATATCAAAATTCGCGTCAATCGGGTCCAGCTGCTGCATGGCTTTCATTTGATCCCGTTCCGTATTGATGCCTAAGCTGCGATCCATCCCTTCCTGCAAGGCGGGATACTTGCTCCACAGAATCGACATGTCGCGGTTCAGCACGGCTTGCGTCCGATAATGCATATACTCCCTTGCGATCGACCTTAATTCTTCTTCGTGGGACAAATCCAATTCCGCCTTGGCGTCGACGGATTCGCTTATCGGGGACGGGGACACTTCACTGCAGCCGGTCATGAGGAGCAGAGCAAACAGAACGATGCTCATGCTTTCAATCCAACCACCTCTCAATCGCCGCTGCTTGCTTCCAGCGGTTCTGAACCATAGGATGCCTCCTCTATTGGACAAAATGGAATTCTCTTACAAGGTATAACGAGACGCCTTGCAGGAATGTTACATTTTCGACACAATATTGCCTCACGATGTTTACAATTGTTCATTATTTTGAAACAAGCACCCTTTACACTTGAAGAAGAACATCCGAACTTACACAATTCGACATTCGCATCATGGTAAAGGAGAACTTCAACGTGTACAAACGCCCAGCACTTCTTATTCTTATCCTTGCCACGGTTACGCTCAGCGCGTGCAGTCTAGAGAACATCAATCCTTCCTCCCAATCCGGGGAGAGCGCCGCCGAGCAGCTTCCGATCCAATCGACGAGCAGCGGCGCAGCCGCTAAACCAAGCAGCAGCGGGGGGAGCGCAGGCAGCACCCCAGCTAGCACCGCGAAACCTCCTGTGGCAGAGGACAAGCCGCAGAAGACACCCGAGCAGAAGCCCGATGCCGTTAAGACCGTAGCGAATGCTGCCTCCGTTACCGTGCTCGTCAATAAGAACAATCGACTGCCGGAGGACTATTCGCCAAGCGACCTGATCTATCCGGATATCAAATTCACTTTCCAGGAGAAAGTCGAAAAACGCATGATGGCACGAATAGCCGCCGATGCGATCGAGCAGCTGTTCGCCGCAGCAATCGAAGACGGCGAGCCGCTTGCAGGCGTATCCGCGTATCGTTCGCACGCTCGGCAGAAAACATTATTCGAATCGTATGTCAAGCGGGACGGATTGGAGAAGGCGCTCACCTATAGCGCGTATCCCGGGACCAGCGAGCATGAAACCGGGCTCGCGATCGACGTGACCGGCGCGGACGGCAAATGCAGCGCAACCGACTGTTTCGGCGATACGTCCGAAGCGCGCTGGCTAGCCGATCATGCTCATGAGTACGGCTTCATTATTCGTTATCCGAAAGGCAAAGAAGTCATTACCGGGTATAAATACGAGCCGTGGCATCTGCGGTATGTAGGCGTGGTGGCAGCTACGGCAATTTACAAGCAGCAGCTGACGCTGGAGGAGTATGATGGCGTCCTGGAGGCATCGAATATAGCCGGGTAGAGATGAGGCAAGTAACAATCAATTATTAGACGTAAGACCTGTATCGCCGTAAGCGGGATTGCTCCCGTCTGCAGCTATACAGGTCTTTTTCCGCTTAACGTGATCCGTCTTCCGCCTCGTCATAACGAATCGGGACAATTCCTTTGGCCTGCACGAAGGCGAGGATCCGCGGGTCAGTGAATAACAGACGCTCCCAATGGCGGCCAGACGATACCCGATCTCCAGTGTAACCTGCATGTCCGAGATTACGCATCTCGGCGTTATCGTAAGCGGGATGACCGACAATCAGATACTCACCTGGTTTCAGTTGGTCCAGCTCATGAATGACCGCACCGATCGGGTCATCGTTCCGCTCGATTGCATAAGGAGTCAGATGGGCGTACACCGTCGTGATCCAATTCCGGTAGTAAGGAATGGCATTAATCAAGCCCTCGCGCGAGCACCAGTCATCGAACTCAGCCTCGAATCCGGGGATCGCCTTGCTGAAGTCCATATGCATATCCGCATAAGAGATGTGGAAGCCCAACGCGCGAAGCCGGTTCAACTGCGCCTGCAGCTCAGCCATAACCTCTTCCACTTGGGGGCCATGGACAGCTAACGCGGCAACGGTCTGGAAGAACATCCCTTCCCTGTCAACCAAGGAAGGCACGTGTTCTGGCGGCAGGACCGGCCCCCACCTCACATCGTCCCATTCTGCATTCAATGTGGCATGAAGACCGAAACAGACCTCCGCATGAGGCGCGAATCGGTCCGCTGCATCTTCAATCGCCCCGCAGCACGCCATCAGGGAGACATTCCGGAGGAAGCCGCACGAGATCGCTTCCTGAATCGCTCTGTTCGCCGTCACGCTACTCCCCGCGTCATCGCCGCGGGCAATGATGCGTATGGTGTCTGCTGCCATCCTTTTGCCTCCCTGTTCATTATTTCCACATTATTTCCATCTATCGTTAAAACAACACGGCAGACTCACAGAACTTCAATAATTCGCACCGATGCAGTACACATAGAAAAAACCGGAAGGGCAATCGCCTTCCGGTTTCTCCTGACTTATTTTTAGTAAAGTTATGCCGCTTGATGCTGCGCGGATTCCTTTTTCTTTTTGACCTTGTTGGTCAACAGACCTGCTGCAATGACGACGATGACCATTACGATCAGGAACGCCCATCTTACAGCCTCGCGTTCGTCGAACCATCCTTCAATCTTCGGCTCATGCGTGACCATCTTGGCTGCCGTGTAGGCAAGGACGCCGGAACCGACATACATAATCCAAGGAAGCTTCTCGATCAGCTTGATGAACAAGGTGCTGCCCCAGACGACGATCGGAATACTGATGAGCAAGCCCAGCACGACGAGGAGGAAGTTGCCGTGGGCCGCGCCTGCGACCGCGATGACATTATCCAGACCCATCGCCGCATCGGCGATAATAATCGTCCGGATCGAAGCCCAGATCGTATTGCCGGCCTTGAGTTCCCCGTGGGAATCTTCCTGTACGAGCAGCTTATATGCAATCCACAGCAGCATTACGCCGCCGATAAGCAGCAGCCAAGGAATCATAAGCAAATACACCACAAGCACCGTCGCCAGAATCCGGATGCCTACCGCTCCGATCGTTCCGCCGATAATCGCTTGTTTCTGTTGTTCTTTTGGCAAGCTGCGCGCCGCCATCCCGATGACAATCGCGTTATCGCCCGCCAAGATAAGGTCGATGAACACAATCGTGATCAGTGCTGTCCAAAATTCCATTGAGAAAAAATCCAAAATCTTCGTTCCCCTTCCCTTGCTACTAATGTCGGTCTTTTATTCTACCACTTGTACTTATTAAACAGAAAATAAAAATTTCCTGCTTCATGATGAATCTATTCTTTCGTGTATTGAAGAAGCACCCACTCTCCAGTAGTTGAATGCTTGTCCCAACAAGACGGCTGCGCCTAGACTGATCCTGGCCGTAAGATCGCACGCGAATACGGCAATGGCTGTTGGAGTCATGAGATCCATACAGTCACTGCCGCATGTCTAGCTATCGGTTTAACCGCTCGCCAGTTACTCGAACCAATACACGCCATCCTCGTACCGGTTAAAAACAACCCGTTGCCCGATCTTCGGTATGCCCTGCGCGAGCCGCGCAGTTACGCGCGGGCCTTCGTCAAGGTCGACGAGAATGATCGCGTACGGCGCTTCTGCCGCCAACCGCTCGGGAGCGACGTAGATCGTCGTGCAGGAATAGATCGTACCTGCCCCATCGGCTTGTATCGCGGTCAGCCCGCTGCCGGCGCATTTCGGACAGACATAGCGGGGCGGGACAGACCTCGTCTGGCACTGTTCACAATCATATAGTGTCATCTCCATCGTAAGCCTGCCTCCTCATTTCCCGAAAATATGAACGGTTGCGTACGCGCCTGTACCGCCGAGATTTTGCGCCAAGCCGAGTCTCGCTCCTTCCACCTGATTCACGGCCTGACCCTGCAGCTGTTTCGCAATTTGTACAATCTGCGCCACGCCCGTCGCCCCGATCGGATGTCCGCGCGAGAGCAAGCCGCCGCTCGTATTGACCGGAATCTCCCCGCCATGCTGAAGCTTGCCTGCCTCGATCGCCTGCCATGCCGTCCCTTTGGCGAAGAAGCCCAAATCCTCCACCGCGAGCAGCTCCGTCATCGCGAAGCAGTCGTGCACCTCCGCCACATCGATATCCTCCGGCCCTGCTCCTGCTTGCGCATAAGCTTGCTGCGCCGCTTGCCGAATGGCCTCGATCGTGAGCAAGTCCGGAATATCCTGCATGAGCGGCGGTCCCGAAGCTTGCCCGGAGGCCAATACTCGAATGCCGCCGGCACCTGCCGCAATCACGACCGCGGCTGCGCCATCCGTGATCGGCGAGCAGTGATACAGGCCCAGCGGATCGGTAATGAGCCGCGCCTGCTGAATCTCGTCCAGGGTAGCCGGTTTGCGGAATTGGGCATGGGGATTGTGCTGCGCATAGCTGCGATTCTTTAATGCGACCATGGATAGATGCTCTCGCCCTGCCCCGAATTCATGCATGTACCGATTGGCGACGACGCCGAAGAAACCGGGGAACGTAAGGCCGGACATCCCTTCGCTAGAATCATTGTCCATCGCTGAGTTGAGCGCTTCGGTGACGATACTGGCCGCAGCATGCGTCATCTTCTCCACGCCGACGACGAGCGCCGTGTCATAGACGCCTGCCGCGATCATCAAATAAGCCTGACGGAAAGCAATGCCGCCTGAAGCGCAGGCCCCCTCCATTTTTACGGCTGGAATCGGTCCGAGCCCCAGCTCCTTGGCCAGAATCGAGCCGATAATTTCTTGGCCCGCGAGCTGCCCGCCAAGAAAGTTGCCGGCATAGACCGCCCCAATCCTCGGATGACCAGCCGTACGCAATGCTTCGCGGCATGCGGCTAACGCCAGCGATTTCAACGTGTCCCCCTGCCTGCCGAATCGCGTCATCCCCGTCCCTGTAACCGACACTGCTCTCATCAAGGCAACCTCCTTATAAGGGGTTTCTATTGTCAATGTATCGCAATGATGCGCATATATGCCGGAATTGTTCGGGAAGTTATCGGTTCTGCGAGCGAACGCCAAGAAGCACCTCCTCGCGATGAGGTGGCGCTAACTTGGCAGAGATGCCGGGGTTGTTAGTGAAGCAGAATTATTTCCTCGGCAATAATTTTTGCTTTCCGACAGGTTAAGACAGCACTTTTTGATCGATTGGACAACGCGGTCCGGTTGGAATGGTTTGACGACGAAATCTTTGGACCCGGCTGAGATCGCATCGAGCACCAAACCTTGCTGGCCCATTGCCGATACCATAATGATTCGGGCGCTGCCATCCATCGCCCTGATCCGCTTCACCGCTTCAATGCCGTCCATCTCGGGCATCGTAATGTCCATCGTTACGAGATCGGGCTTCAACTCATTGTCCACATACCCCCGTATCGCACGTATTGATTACCAACGGTAGCCTTTTCCGCTTTGCTTGTACATCCATACAAAATAGACTCTCGATATCATGAACGTTAACCATAACGTTATCCACGACCAGTACCAGTTCCAGTGAATGTACCGGATCAACTCCGTATTGCGCTCGATGATCACCTCGACAATTGTCATGACCGTCGGAAAGACGAGGATCCACCCCAGCTTCTTCCACCGATTGCGATTCGGATAATGAAGATTGAACAGGACGCACAACGACGGATAAATAAAATACTCGAAGGAAAAACTGGTCGCGCTGGCTTTGACGAATTCGCGGATCGGATATTCGATGAGTCCCCATTCCACGACAAGCAGGCCGAAGCTCCACGTCATCGTCTGTTTGAAGAGGAAAATGACTATGGCCTCGCGCAGCTTGTCCTTGGGCACGGCGAATACAAGGATCACCGCTGTAATCAAATTAATCGAGATGAGCAACACTCGATCCATCGCTATCTCCGACAACCACGTCACCTCCTCCTGCAAACAGTGGAATATAACCAATCCGCTTAAGCGGAATGCTGCATCTCCAACTTTGGTTGGAGATGCAAACCAATCCGCTTTAAATTTCCCATTTACCGGCAGATTATGTCGACAGCAGATGGCGCGTATAAAAAACGCCAAAAAGCCCGCTCTCGAATAAAGAGCGGGCTTGGTTAGCAGAACACGAAGATCTAACCTTCGCCTTGCATCTGGGCCTTGTCAGACGTTGTTTTCTTGCGAGGCACGGGAAAATTAAGCAGCAGGAAACCTGCCACGAATATACAGGTTCCGCCGATGACATAGCCCGTAATCGGCTCGCGGAAGAACAGATACGACCATAGAATCGTAAACAGTACCGAGCTGTTGCCGACGATGGCCACGATCGTGAACGGCACCTTCTGAATCGCCTTGGCGAACCAGAGGAAGCTGAGCCCCGTGATGACGCCGAGCAGAATGAGCGCCATCCACGCCGCAAGCGTAACCTCGCCGTGAAAGCCCTCCGATTGGAATGGCACAGGGACGGCTACCAGAATCGAGCTCCATAGGAAAACCGAGAAATTCATATTGCCCGCATCCATATCCCGCATCAGCATCCGTTGGCTGAGTACATGCACCGCCGCGCCGATCCCGGCCAGCGTGAACAGAAGCGTCGTCAGACCGCTGCCATCCAGCAGCGCGTCGAGCGGCAGACCGTTCCAGCCGACCACGATGACGCCGATCACGCATAACAAGGCCGCCATCCAGCCGCGCGCCGAGATGCGCTCGCGGAACAACAGCATCGCCGCGAACAACAGCGTAATCGTCTGTACCGGCTGCACCAGAATATTGCCGTACGCGTACCCGATGGAGATCCCGATGTTCTCGAAAATATAGTTCGCCGACTTCCCGATCGCGCCGATCCATATCCAAGCAAGCGCTGCCCGCAGCTGGATGCGGCGATCCTTCAGCAGCAGGAAGATACCGAGAAAGACGACGCCGAAGAAGAATCGCGAGAACGTGATGATCGGACTGTCTACCATCGTAGACGCCGTCTTCACGAGCACGCCGACGAAGCTCCAGGCGATCGTCGCGAGCAGGAGCAATACATAGCTCACCTGCTACCGGCCCAGCTGTTCGCGCCAGTAATGCTTCGGCTGCCAGCCGAGCAGCTGCTTGGCCTTCTCGCTGCTCAGCAGCGACTCATGCCCTTCGAGCGGCGCGCGGAAGTCGGTCACCCCCGGGTAACGGGCCGCCATCAGCTCGCGGCTCGTGATGTCCATGCTGGTCTCGTCCGAGGCCAGATTAAGCGCAACCGAGCCCAGACCTTCCGCTTCGATCGCCAGACGGCACGCCTCCGCAGCGTCCCGGGTATCGATATAGCTCCACAGGATCCGCTCGCGTTCCTCCGGATTGTGAATGAACGACGGGAAGCGCTCATACCATTCCGGCGGGATGACATTCCCGAGCCGAAGCGATACGACCTGCATGCCCGTGCGGCGGTGAAACATGTCCGCGGTCGCTTCGTTCACGATTTTGGACAAGCCATAACTATCCTGCGGCAGCTGCGGATGCGCCTCGTCCATCGGCACGTACTGCGGACCGATCGGGTGCACCGCGAAACAGATGCCGTACGAAGATTCGCTCGAGGCGATTACGGCTTTGCGGATGCCGAGGCCTGCGGCAGCCTCGAGCACATTGTACGTCGACATCACGTTATTGCGGAACGTGACTTCCGGCGAGGTCATGCCTGCGCGCGGAATCGCCGCCATATGGACAACCGCGTCTGCCCCGGCCAGGGCGCCATAGGTCTGTCCCAGATCCTCCAGATCGATGACCAGCGTCGGACATAGCGCTTCCTCCGGCTGGCGGTTATCGACGCTTAGTACCTCGTATCCTTGCTCGACGAAATGCCGGACGACCCAGCGTCCGAGCATCCCGCTTCCTCCTGTTACGACAACTTTAGCCATTGTGAGCTCTCCCTTGTATGCGGACTGTGTTGGATGATGACTATTGCAAAATCTCTTCGATGCGGCTCAGCACGTCCGCATCCAGTTCGACTCCGGATGCCTTCGCGTTCTCCGTCACTTGATCCGGACGGCTTGCCCCGACCAGGGCGCTAGCTACGTTCGGCTGGCGCAAAATCCAGGCGAGCGCCAGATTGCCGACCGACAGGTCCAGCTCGGCGGCGACGGCTTCGAGCTGCTTCACCTTGGCGATGCGCTCTTCGGTGATGCCTTTGCGAACCCACTCCAGCTTCGCCGCGCGGCTGTCTTCCGGCAGCGCGGATGCGGACGTATATTTGCCGGTCAGCAGCCCTTGAGCGAGCGGGGAGAACACCACTTGCCCAATGCCGTTCCGCGCGCTGAACGGAATGACTTCTTTCTCGATATAACGTTCGAACATGTTGTAGATCGGCTGATTCACGACGATTCGGTCCAGCAGGTAACGGTCCGCGACGCCCAGCGCCTCGGCCATCTGGGAAGCCTGCCATTCGCTGACGCCCACGTAGAGCACCTTGCCTTGACGTACCAAATCGTCGATCGCCCGCAGCGTCTCTTCGATCGGCGTCTCCGGATCGTGACGGTGGCAATAGTACAGATCGATATAGTCGTGGCCAAGGCGCTGCAAGCTTGCGTTCGCCTGCTCGACGACATGTTTGCGGGACAACCCGCGGTCGTTCGGGCCGTCGCCCATCTGGCCGTATACTTTGGTCGCGAGCACGTACGAGCTGCGCGGATACGCTTTCAACGTTGCGCCGACCAACTCCTCTGCCGCGCCCCGCTCATACACATTCGCCGTATCGAAGAAGTTAATTCCAAGCTCGTACGCCGTCTTGATCGCATTGATCGCATTCTCCCGTTCCACATAACCGCCATATGTAAGCCAGCTGCCCAAGCTGATCTCGCTAACCTTCAGACCTGTCCCGCCTAATTTGCGATACTTCACGAAACATTCCTCCCTATGGATATGATTTCGAATAAGCACAGACTCAAACTTCATTCTAGTGCAGTTCCGTAGGGATGGAAAGAAGTGAAAAAACTTTCAATATCTGATGGCAAGGGTACTAGCTATACTCCGGTATAGTACCTTCATGACGCATCCCGACGACTCCGTAACAAACCGCCTGCCGGCGTAAACAACACGTTCTCGTACAAGTCATCTTCACGTATACGGGCAACGGCGCGGCGACCTTTAACAACCTTACGACGAAGAATGTCGCGTACCGGGCCTGTATTACCTCCAGAGCGGCTTCAACCTGACCATTCAATAAGAAGCATGAAAAAGAGACTCGACATCATCGCCGGGTCTCATTTTTTCGTCCTTGCATATGGGGCGTTATGAACAGCTTCAGCCTAAGTTACGTTATTCCACCTGTTCGGAGGTAATCACCTTCACGTCCGGATTAATCAGCCACTTACCGTCCGCCGACTTCTCGATCGTATAAATATAGTGCGTGTTGTAACGAGCGTCTTCGCCCACCTCTGCCTCTTGGAAGGACACATGTGCAACGCCATCTTCATAAGCGAAAATGGTCACATTGCTGTGCGAGAATTTATCGTCGTACTGCTCGAAGAAATCGGTATAGTACGCTTCGAATTGCTCCTTCTCCCACGATGTCAGGCTGTATGTCGCCACCAGATCCGCCACATTCTCGTCGTTAAGCGCCTTGACGTTCGCCTCGAGCACGGCGAGGACCGCCGCCTTATCCGCATCCGGAACCGTCGGCTGCTGCTTAATGGCTTCCTCTGCACCCGGATAGATCGTGTCTTCCACAATGATCTCGTACACTTTCCACGAGCCGTCTGCCTGCAGCGAAGCCGTAATCGTCAGCAAGTCGTTCTGCTCCAGGTAGAAACGCGATTCGCCCTCTTCTTTGGTCGTAATGGCTTCGACGGATAATACAGCCGTAGAACGATTGTAATCAAGCAGCTCGATGTTGTCGAATACGATGTCCGTACGGATATCGCCTTCGCTATCCGCCTCGAACTGCGCCTTCAGGTCCGCCAATTGCGGCGAATTGGAAGCAAATTGCGCCAGATAGCCCGCTTCGTCCTCATTGGACGCGGCAGTTTCCAGTTGGCCGATCAGATCAGAGAGCGCCTCCGCATCTTGCTCGGATAGCTCCGGATAGGATAACTCCACGACGCGCGTGCTGCTGTTCCACTTTACGTCGAGTCCCGACGCTTCGCCGACGAAGCGCAGCGGCACCAGCGTGCTGCCGTTCACTGCGATCGGCTTGACCGCAGTTGCAAGCGCTTGGCCGTTCACGAACGTATTCGTCGTTCCGATTTGCATTTGAATGTGCGTGGAGTCCGAGATGCCTGTGATCGTCTTCGTAGCCGCGTCGTAGCCGACTTCGTAGCCGAGCGCTTGGAACAGGCTGCGGAACTCGACATACACCGTCTGCGACTGAACGACAGGCGCGACTCTGAACTGTAATTCCTCGCCGTTAAGCACAACCTTGATCGGTTTTTGCACTTGGGTGGCGGAAGGTTGGGCTGCCAGGGTAGGTTGTGCGAACGACAACGTCAATGCGGCGCCTAGCAGCAGGGCGGAACTACGCTTCATCATGAACTTTTTCAAGGGAACAGCTCCTCTTAAATCGGATAGTTAATCTCTCAATCGTTGCTAGATTAACGTATAGAAGCCCGCATCGTCAATGGCGGAAGTCAAAAAAGACTCTGGCGTGTTTACCAAAGTCTGTTACTTTTTGCTTCCTATCTTCTGCTAAGATTGAACAGCCAACTCCCTATCTATGTAGCTCTGGACTTGCGCCGTGCAGTGCCGAATATAGACAGGGTCGTCGTACAGTTTGCTGAGCATGACACCCCCTTCGATCAGGGCAATGATGACGCTGCTCGCAGCCTCCGCATCGATGTCGCTTCGAAACTGCTTCCGCGCGATCCCATCCGCGAGGATTCCTTTTAAGCCGGACATCAGCTCGCCCATGGCCGATTGCGCCCTTTGTTTCAACAACGGATGACCATCATCGCTTTCCACGGCCGTATTCATGATCGGGCAGCCGCCTTCCCACAGCTTGCGCTCGACCAGTTGGATGTACACCTCGCAGATCGCCTGGATTTTGGCCGCTGGTTCGGGCTGCTCGGCCATCGCCTCTGCTAGCAGACTTTTCAGCTGCGCCACCATATAGTCGAACGCGCCAAGCGCAATATCGTCCTTGCTTTCAAAGTGGTTATAGATGCCGCCTTTACGAATATGAGTCCGCTCAATAATCTCCGATAGCGAGGTACCGGCATACCCTTTCGTATTAAACAGCGCGGCGGATTCACGAATGATATGTTCTTTGGTCGCTTGCCCCTTTTTCATCCCGATCCCCTCTCCAAAAAAATACCGATTGGTCTTAAATTATCATACTCGCGAACCCCGTTCAATCGCCCGTTGGAAAATTATGCTTGATCTGCGCGAATTACCATGCTAGTTTAAAACAGACCGGTCGGTATTATTTTAACAATGGGAGATGATGAAGGATGATGTCTTTTCAACATATTCGGAACGCGACATCGGTTCTAACCCTGAATGGCAAGAAGCTCTTGATCGACCCGATGTTAAGCGATGTCGGCGAGCTCCCGCCGGTTCCGTTCACGCGAACGCTGCGCCGCAATCCGCTGACTCCGCTCCCGGTGCCGCTGCAATACTTCGACGACATGGATGCCGTGCTGCTAACACATCGCCATTTTGACCATCTCGATAAGAAAGCCTTGTCCGTTCTGAACAAAACCATGCCCGTCTTGTGCCAGCCTGAGGACGAAGCATTCTTGCGTGCGGCCGGATTCGTCCATATCCATCCCATCGCGAGCTCGCTCGAGTGGAACGGAATCCGCATCGAACGGATTCCCGGCCGGCATGCGCCAGGCTTCGCCGCCCGGCTGCTCGGTCCCGTGTCCGGCTATGTGCTAAGCACCCCGAACGAAGGTTCGATCTATATCGCCGGCGACTGCATTCTCACCCCTGCGATCGAGGAAACCTTCCGGCAATACCAGCCGAATGTGGCCGTCCTTAATACGCCGCGCGCGCAGATGCTGCTCGGGACCATCATCACGATGACAGCCGAAGACATCGTCCGGATCGCGGACTTAGCACCGAATACGCGGCTCATCGCCGTCCATATGGATGCGATCAGCCATTGCACGTTCAAGCGGCGGCACCTCCGGGCTTTCCTGCAAGAGCGTCTCCTAGCGCATAAGGTTGACGTGCCGGAGGACGGGGAATTGCTTACCCTCGAATAAAAACAAGGCAGCCGGTTGAAAATCCGGCTGCCTTGTTTACATCACATACATTATTTATTGCGCAAACGATGGTTTTCTAACGCTAATCTTGCCGCTTACGACTTTAATATATTCCTTATCGCCGCCATCTTCCGATGGACCGATATAGATATCTTGCGCAACAGCTTCTCCGCGTTTGTGACCAGTCATGCGATGGCGGCCATTCAAAGATCCGAAGCGGTCAGACCCGCTAACAGGACGTTTATTCATTCCGAATCCCTCCTACCAAATCATTGATGGTCATCAGCAGCTCGTCATTGTGCACTTCCACAAGCGTCGTCAGGTGTTCATGACTTAATGTTCGATTACCCGCAATATGTACGGAAAGAGCATGCTTGTTACTAAGAGGATAACATAACACATATACCTCGGCAATCTCTCTGCGTTTAAAGAACGTCCATTTTTCACCATTAAGAACATCGAGAAGGTAGATTCGTTGCTCCTCTTTTCCCTTGCGCTCATTGTCATCCATACGGAACGTTCGGCCTCTGCCGACATTCCCTCCGACTTGCATAATGCGATTGCCGATTTGCTTCCATATTGCGGCGCCCGTTACCCGAAATCCTGAAGGGGTTAACAGGGAATTGCGGATAGCTTCGGCGAACGCCGCGTAACGGTCGACCTCTTTGCCCAAGATCAAATTTCGATTATACTCCCAGAAGAAATGCAGGACGCTTTGTTTTCGCTCGAGTTCGACTCTTGGATCCTTGAACAGCTCTTCCTTTTGAATGGCGGATAAAATCTCCCCGCAAGCATTGTCTACGGCAGCCGCATATTTGCCATCTGTCCTTTGCCCATAACTAAGCAGGGTCAAACCCGCTAGATCCGAAAGCACATGGAACTCGGACACATCGGTATTCGCAATGAGGTCGCTTCTGCTTGGAAGATCTCGAGGGATGATTGCAAAAACACGTTTTCTGCCAAGCCTTCCCCAGAATAGCCCCATTTCGAATACCGTATTATCCCGTGTTATGAATACGGGCTTTTGCCGAATTAACGCTACATCGTCGGCAGCGAAAATAAACACGGCAAAATCGTTCGCGTCCAGCTCCCGCTCTAACGCCTCCATCGTAAAATCGTTCGCTTGAAAGGTCCCGGCATACCACGGATTAACTTGCGCATGATACTCGAGCTGAGCGCTCACTGCGCGAGCATAATGGATGGCTTCGCGCGAACAACCGATGAATACATTCGGTCTTCGATGGGTTGTCATGATGAACTCTTCCCCTCTAACAATGAATGTCCTTCACTATTAATAGTAGTATACAACCTCGCTATCTTAGGGGAAAGTACGTTCGCTTCTTGAAGTGATCTTTTTCGTACACGGCTATGGGGTCCATTCATGATGAACGTCGAGTTATGATAAGATGGGGCGGACACTATTATCCCTATTCATTCGATCACCAACAGGAGTTGAAAGCCCATGTTCCTGCGAAATCTATCCGTCCTGCGCCCCTCTGGCACATCAACATCCAAGCGCTACCCGTTCTCGATCCCGTCCATCCGTTCATTGGATGAACTGTCGTTCCGGACGCATGTCTCGTTCTTCGTCGGGGAGAACGGCTCGGGCAAGTCGACGCTGCTCGAGGCGATCGCTTATCAATGCGGATTCAACACGGCCGGCGGCGGCCGGAACAATGCCTACGAGGTGGACGCTGCCGAATCGGCGTTGGGTCAGGCCGTCCGCCTGTCATGGCTGCCGAAGGTGACGAACGGATTCTTCCTGCGGGCGGAGACCTTCTATCAGTTCGCCTCCCATATCGACAGCATGCCGGGCAGCTTGCCCGCTTACGGCGGCAAATCGCTGCATGAGCAGTCGCATGGCGAAGCGTTCCTCTCCCTCTTCCAGCACCGATTCGGGCGCAAAGCGATCTATCTGCTCGACGAACCCGAGGCGGCGTTGTCGCCAGCCAGGCAGCTGGCGCTGCTGCGGATCATCAAAGATCTGGAGCGGGACGCGCAATTCATTATCGCGACGCACTCGCCTATCCTGCTCGGCTATCCGGGCGCCCAGATCTTCAATTTCGATACGCAGCCGATCTCCGAGATCCGGTATGAGGACACGCTTCATTACGTCGTTACGCGCAAATTTCTGGAGAACCGACAAGCCATGCTGGACGAACTGTTCGAGGACGATTGACGCTAAGTCCTAAGTCACGCGCGCCGATAATGAAACAACAGCCAACCATGACCGTTTATCATGTTTGGCTGTTTGTCGTCGCCTCCTCAGTTGCTGCTCTTCCCCTCCCCTTCATTGTAAGAAGCACTCGCTTCGGACGACTACTACGCTTGTGACTTCTAATGCAACGATTGTGACTTACAAGGAACGTAACCTAAATATTTGGTTAGGAATGGCGCTGCCAAGCCCGGAACGCTAAGGCGCTGTGTTATAATGGAACAGGGAAATTCTAGCAGGCTTAAATAAGGAGGAACGCGCATTGTTTGGTAAAATAGCATCAGATGTGCTCGGTTTGAGCGATGTAGGCAGCGTTATTCGCCCGGAGAATTACGATAAGGTCGACGCAGACGATTACGTCTTCCATGAAGACAACGAGAAAATTTTCTTCCTCATTAAATCCAAATCCGACGAATATTGCTTCACGAACCTCGCGCTCATCCATCTGAACGGCACGAGCGCCATGAGCAAGAAACGGACGCTCATCCGCTATACGTACGGCACGCACCACATCTCCAACGTTACGCTCGAGACGGCCGGCACGGTCGACCTCGACGTCGAGATCAAATTCACGATCGGCGGCGCGGCATTCTCGATCGACGTGCATAAGAAGCATATCGAAGAAGTGAAGGACTTATATAAAGCGCTGATCCGGATCGCGGAGATTACGCACGAGAATGAATTGGCGATCGGGTTTGCCCGCCAGAGCTTGGATATGGCCGCTAACACCGTCAGCCAAGTGCATAAGGCAGAGATGAACCTGTCCGCGCAATTCAACGCCATCAACCAATCCGCCTTCGACTGGCTCGTCAATACGCAGAAGCAATACAAGGTGAAGGACTTCTCCTCCGTATTCGAGCGTTATATCAACCAATAAAACAAGCATAAGTAAACGTTACCCCCTTGGGCCACCCGCCCAAGGGGGTAATTCGCTTCCATGGTGCAGAGCGCCGATATGATGGGATGGAGCTGCCCATAATTGGCAATGCTAATGCACACTACCTCCTTAAACCGGAAGGAGTTCCTGCTATGAGAGTCCCGCTTGCCTATATCACAATCCTCGCCATCAGCCTGCTATTCCTCATGATGGCAGACATTCTGAACGGTGAGACCCCGAGAGAGGCGCTCCTCACCTTGCTGCGATCGTTCGACGTCACGACGCTCCTCGAACGAGTCGTTGTCATATTCGGATGCAGCTTACCGCTCTACATGCCCCTCTTGGCCCGATGGAGCGCCAAGCGCAAACGCCAGCGCTAGCCGGCAGCCTGCCTTCCACCTCATCGGAACCATTCAATCCTGCGGCTGGGTGAATGTCTTGCCGCGCATTCCCGTTCTCCGGATGAAAGCCTCGACCTCCACCTTGACTTCACAGCCCGCGAAGATGTCCGGCCATTCTTTCTGAATTCGTTCCCACAGCTTAGGCTGCGTCCGCTTCAATTCCGCCCATAGATTGAAGCTGTCGCTCTTCTTCGCTTGAGCAGCCTGCACCGCCAGCTCAATCTCCTGCTTCGTCTCATCCGCCAGCTGCTGCTGCAGCTTAAGCATCGCTTCCTTCGATCCGGGATCGATCGAGCAGCGCGCTTCGCTTAAGCTTCCCTCCTCCTTCACCTTGATCGTAAAGGCTGGCTTGCCTTCGACGACATGCGCCCGTACCTTCGTCGACGAACGGATCACTTCGATAGAGATGCCATTCTTCATTTCGCCGCAATCGAGGTTCACATTGGTGCTCTTCATCTGATTAAGCGCCCACACCGCGCCGCGCGCGGTCCTGCCGTCCATCCACCCGGCAAGCTTGCCCTTCGAGAGCAGCGCAATGCCTTTGAGCTCCAGGTTGGAAGTCGGCGTCGAATTGCTGTCGACGATCCTTACCCCGCTTATCGCCGGTTCGCCGCCGCCGGCCAGCTGCTTAATGATGGAGCTGATGTCCTGATCGACGTTATGCGCCCATATTTCGGAAGTGATCTTAAGCCTGCTCGAGATTGCCGTCGCATCCGACGTGGTCAATGGGGTCAATACTTTCAGGACAGACTCCGCGCTCGTCCCTCTTGCGATCGCTACCGATGTATTGAGCCTCAGTTCATGCGATCGTTCATAGAAGTCGAACAGCTCCTGAATACCCTCTTTGGCTAGCGCTTCGCCGATCACCAGCAATTGCGCATGGGCGAAGAACAGCTGCCTTGGCACTTTCTGCGTCGTTTTGCGCAAGGCGCTGAAGATCGAATAATCGACGGAGGTATAAACGATATGCGGGGCTTCGCCCGAACTGCTGCCTCTGGCTTTGCCCTCTGAAGCCCCATGCGGATTGACGATTTGGAACGACACGCGATACTGCTCGGAATTCGGGATTTTATCGATGCCGATCCCGACCACAATGGCCAGATTCCGAAGCTCCCTGCTATTCCAGCAGCCCGCAAGGAACATCGTTCCCAGGAGCAAGACGAAGAGGACCGCAATCGTCTTTCGCATTAAGGATCACTTCCATCTGTTGTCTTACCCGGCGCTTCCGAAGATTGGGGAGCGGCCTGTCCTTGCGCATGGGTACCGCCGGCTCCCAGACGAAGCCCGTATAACGTATATCGTTCCTCTTCCGGAACGTATGGGTAGCGAATCGACATATACGGGATGCCAAGCGATTGCAGCCCGCACATGTGCCCGATTAAGAATATGCTGAAGATCGCGATGCCATAGAAACCGAAGATTGCAGCCGCCACCATCATGGTGAACCGGATGATACGGATGGTCGTTGCCAAGTTATACGAAGGGTTGGCAAAGCTCGAGATACCGGTAAGCGCAACCACGATAACCATGGCCGAGGAAATAATGCCGGCTTCCACCGCCGCCTGTCCGAGCACCAGCGCGCCTACGATCGATACGGCCTGTCCGATCGCCCGCGGCATGCGAATGCCCGCCTCGCGAATGACCTCGAAGGTCACCTCCATCAGGAACGCCTCCAGGAACGCGGGGAATGGCACGCTTTCCCGCTGGGAAGCGAGACTGAGCAGCAAGGGCGTCGGGATCATCTCCTGATGAAACGTAATCGCGGCAATATAGATCGAGGGGCCGAACAAGGCGATGATCAAGGCCGCGTAACGCAATGCCTGCACCGCAAATGCCGACTCCGGACGCTGGTAATAATCCTCTGCCGATATCAAACCCTTGAAGAACGTGAACGGGGCGATCAGCGTGAAAGGCGTTCCGTCGATGAAAATGGTGATGCGCCCGTCCAACAAGTTGCGGGTAACCATATCCGGCCGTTCCGTGTTCATGATCGTCGGGAATGCCGTCTTCCGCTGATCGGACAAGAGCTCCTCCAGATGCTCTGAGCCCTCCAGCGTCTCGACCGACAACCGATGAATCCGATCGCGAATCGTCTTCACGCAGGATGGGTCGGCTTTTCCTTCCAGGTACATGATCGCCACGTTCGTCTGCGTGATCGAGCCGATCTTGTAAGCCTCCAGCCGGATGTTCGGACTTTTTATCTTACGGCGCACAAGCGCTACATTCGTCCCGATCGATTCGGTGAATGCTTCCTTCGGGCCGCGCACGACCACCTGGGTCGAAGGCTCCGTGACCGCTCGCTGCTCTCCGCCCTTGGTATCCCCGCATAGCGCATCCGTGCACCCTTCGATGAAGATAATGGTATCGCCGGACAACAGCGCAAGCAGAATGCCGTCCCAATCCGACTTGGCGCAGATCTCGCTAATCGCAAGCGTACGGGCAAGGACGTAATCGAGCAAGCTTTGTCCGGGAGCCGGGTCGAACGAGTCATCCGACATTAACGACTGGAGAATAAACTGGCTCACCGTTTGCTTATCCGTTATGCCGTCGGTGTAGATCGCAGCCACTTGCCGTTTGTCTGCCCCGAT
The DNA here is from genome assembly GCF_014192105.1 of Paenibacillus phyllosphaerae. Taxonomy (GTDB): domain Bacteria; phylum Bacillota; class Bacilli; order Paenibacillales; family Paenibacillaceae; genus Paenibacillus_Z; species Paenibacillus_Z phyllosphaerae. Next base: position 108,456 of record NZ_JACHXK010000014.1, read on the forward strand.
CTCGAAACGCCGGATTACGATGTCCGGGCTGTCGCCCAGCATCTGAACGATATAAGCGATGTTGCTCTCCAGGCTTGCGGCGATCTGCTTAGGCGCCTGCGCAGCTTGGGTATCCCCCTTATGCTCGTCCAATGTCGAGCGGCTCCGATTCGAGTTGTTGAAGAACATCCGCTACACCTTCTCGCATGGAATAGCCGTCCGTATGGCCGCTCATGAAGACGGACGGCTGAACTTCTGCCTAACCAACTGTACGACGAACAGAAGAACCGGAATGTAGATCAGGAAGATCGGCTGTATGGTCGTGAAACTTTTGGTTCCCTCCGCGCCATGCTCAGGGAAGCTCCAAGCCGACATGATGGAGACCAGGAAGATGGTGCTTCCGATCGGATAGGCCATCTGCTTCATCTCTTTTATTCGGAAAACATCGGCTACGATTGAGGTTGCCGCATACGCGTACATCGTCATTTTGAAGAATACCCCGATAATGAGCGCCAGAATGACAAGCGCGTCCAGCCGCTCGACGAACTCGGCGACCTCAACGGTCGTGATGGCCGTAAACAAGGGAAAGGTCGAACGCGAATACATATCTTTGCCGATGACGGACACCTCGATGGCATGGGTCATACTTAACATGACGGAACTGGCCAGTATAGCCAGCATGCCGATCTTGCCCGCAGCCTGATTCTGCTTCAGATGGGGCAGCACCGTTGCGAACGTAATCACTTCCGCGAAAGGAAACAAGAAGATATTCGGATACGCGCTCCGAAGCGTAGGCCCGACGCCTTCCCCCCAGATCGGCAGCAGATCCCGGATTTCGATCGTTCCGGACAGCAGAACGGCCATATCGCTCAGGAGGCCTAAAGCGATAATGAAGATGATGTAGATTTCGCCGAGCCGGAACAGGACCTGGACGCCTTTGTGCACGATATAGATGACCGTTGCGATCATCGCCGCATGTACGATTACGATCGGCGTCTGGTCATACGAGGTGGTGATCAATAGATCCCCGGCCTCGCGCAAATTCCGGGCGGAGATGTACATAAAATAAATGCCGTACATCAAACCGATCGGCAGCCCGATGTAAGGCCCGACGATCTGCCGGATATAGGCACTGAGAATTAAGGCCGGATACCGCCTGTGCAAATACATCAGCAGCCAATAGAAAATCATGCCCGCAGGCATGGCAAGAAGGATGGATAGCCATGAATTCTGCGCGGAGGTCAGGCCGATCGGCAGAACGAGCGCGGTTCCGAATTCGAACAGAATGATCATGGCGAATAATTGAGTCGGACTGATCGCGGACGACTTGGACATGTCTCGATCACCTTTCAGACTGGTTCATTTTCTGCTGCAAACTTGATGATAGCTTTCCATAATAAGGGCATTCTTATCCCTGAAGCTGTCCGCATCCGTACGGAATGACCATGAAGATTAACGGACAACCTATCGTTACAACGAATGTGAGCCTCTGGCGCAGAAAAATCACAGTGACTTCAAGGGAGGACATATGGCCAAATTCGTATTCAAGTGGCTGGTTAACGGCGCGATCGTGATCTCGCTGATGATGTATTATACAGAAGCCACCTTAACTGAAGCCGCGATCGCAGCAACGGGGTTAACGATTGTCGCCTATATCATCGGGGACCAGCTTATCCTGCGCAAGACCAACAATATTGTCGCGACGATCGTGGACTTCGGTCTTAGCGCGGCCTATCTGTATGTTGTAGCTGATTTTCTGGATTGGGGTTTATCGCTCGACGAGCTCTTCTTTACTTGCTTGATGCTCGGAATATTCGAATTCGTGTTCCATCGTTTTATGCTTAGCGACCATAGCGAGCGCGAGCGCGCATAGCAGCAGCGACAAGCAACAGGCCATTCAATAGGATGGCCTGTTTTCGGCGTCCGAACAACAAAAGAACCGGACCCCCGTAAGGGCCCGGTTCTTGCTGCGGTGTACAATATTAAGCTTTGCCTGCGGAACCGAACTCGCGCATTTTGCCAGCAACGGTTGCTTTGATTGCATCGCGGCCTGGTGTCAGGAATTTACGTGGATCGTAAACTTCAAGGTCCTTCGTCAGGATTTCGCGAGCGACTTTCGTGAACGCGATTTGGTTCTCTGTGTTCACGTTGATTTTTGCTGTGCCCAGGGAAATGGATTTCTTGATGTGCTCAGTAGGAATACCTGTGCCGCCGTGCAGAACCAATGGAAGTTTGATTGTTTGGCAGATCTCTTCCATTTCTTTGAAGCCCAGTTTCGGCTCGCCTTTGTAAGGGCCGTGAACGGAGCCAAGCGCTGGCGCGAGGCAGTCGATGCCTGTGCGCTCAACAAGCTCTTTACACTCAGCTGGATCTGCGTAGATAACGCCGTCAGCTACAACGTCGTCTTCTTGGCCGCCGACTGTACCCAGCTCGGCTTCAACGGAAACGCCGCGCTCGTGAGCGTAAGCAACAACTTTGGAAGTTGTTTCAACGTTCTCTTCGAACGGATGGTGCGAAGCGTCGATCATAACGGACGTGAAGCCTGCGTCGATCGCTGCTTTACATTTCTCGAAGCTGGAGCCATGGTCCAGGTGGATTGCAACTGGAACCGTGATCTTCATTTCTTCGATCAGGGACTTAACGATTGCTGTTACAACCGTGAAGCCGCCCATATAACGAGCTGCGCCTTCGGAAACGCCCAGGATAACCGGGGACTTCTCTTCTTCTGCTGCAGCAAGGATCGCTTGTGTCCATTCCAGGTTATTGATGTTGTATTGACCAACAGCATAACCTTCCTTAAGAGCCTTGTTGAGCATGTCCTTCATCGAAACTAATGCCATCTTAAAAATCCTCCCTCAAAATAACTACTGCTAAGACTCGATCTTTGCAAAGTTTATTATACACATATATTTGTCCAATATCGAACCCTTATAGCGAGGTTTGACGTAAGAAAATGCATCTTTTTTCTTGTAATCGCATTCATTACAGGAAATATTCCCGAAAAGGACATTTTTCGTTATTGGCCAAGCTCTTTCAGCTGGCCTAACGTATCCGTAATATTCGACAGCGTCTGCATCATCGGCGATTGCTGCAGAGCCTCCAGATCGATAACGTTCGTCTTCAGCTGCTCCAGATACGTATTGATCTCGGCAAGCAGCGTCTCGTTGTAGCTTAGCAGTTTCTGATGGATTTCGCTGGCGAACTCGGGCGCCGTCAGTCCGTTGAATGCCGTAATATTGTCTTTCATCGTCACGAAGGATTGTTCTAATTGATCGCGGGCAGCCGGATCGAGCACAGCCTGTTGGGCCAAGTCAGGAAGTCCTTGGGCAAAGGCGGTCGCATCATTCACATACGAGGTCGCCTCGTTCACGTAATCCAGCGAGCTGTCGATCGTGTTCCACAGCGAGCAGCCGGCAGTGAACAATGCGCCGGCCAGCAGGAGCATCAGCAAGACGGGGCGTGTCAGCTTCTTTCGTACTTTCATGGTTATTCATGCCTCCATTCCTCATTCGAATTGCATTCCTACCCTCCTATTACTCCCCAAGGCATGGCGCGGTTCCTTTTTCTTATGCCCGAAGTTCGCACGCCGTGAAGAAACGAAATTTCACCATGCCCAAAAAAGCCGGCTGCGCGCGCAACCGGCCCTTCTTCTATCCGTTGGCGCTATCCGTTCGCTCTCGGGCGCCTCCAGCCTCTGGCTTCCGCGGCGAACTCAAAATTCGGCAACTGAACGATAACCTCCGTTCCGCTGCCCAGCTCGCTGCTCACCAGCATATCGCCGCCGAATTGTTTGACGATCTGGTAGCACACGACCATCCCTAATCCTGTGCCGGTCGACTTCAGCGAATAGAACGGCGATCCCAGCTTGTTCACCTGTTCGGGCGTCATGCCGACGCCTTCATCTTTGATCCGAATCGCATAGTTGCCCGTTTCCTTCATCACGCTCGTGTGAATGCTGCCTCCGTCCGGCATCGATTCAATCGCATTCTTGAGCAAGTTAATGAGCAATTGGCGCAATTGCTGCGGGTTCACGTTAATCCAGCATTCGGATACGGCTTCGATCTTGATGTTGACCCCTTGATTGGCCGCGTAGGCTTCGATGACATTCGCCGCTCGGCTCAACTCGCTAGCCAGTTCAATCCGCTGCCGTTCTTCCGAGGCGGGTTTGCCCACGGCGAGGTAGTCGCTAATAATCGAGTTGGCGCGGTCCAATTCGTCGATGGACAGCTTAATGAACTGCCGCTTCTTGGAAGACAGCTCGGGACTGTCCAGCAGCTGCAGGAATCCTCTCGTCGTCTGCATCGGGTTGCGGATCTCATGGGCGAATAAGCTCGTTAGCTCGCTGATCGTGCGCAGCCTTTCGGCTTCCAGCCGCATGAATTGCATATGGTAGATAAATTCGTTCATGCGGACGACAACGCCGGTCATGATCAACACGCAGGTCAGTTGAATGAGCTGGACGGACAAGACGTCGAGATAGCTCCCCCGCAAGAGTGCGGTCCAGCCAATCCCCATGACGCTGTAGGTGGCAGCGAGCAGGATAGCCAGCACGACGCGGCGGCCGGCGTTCGCCTTACTGAACGTCTTACGCATCAGAATCATCGGAGGAACGCCGGTCAATAGGGTCAGCATCGACGTGATGAACCCGGCATCGAACCCGATATATAGTCGGTAGAGGATCAACAGCGCGGCCAAGAGAGCCCCGCTGCCCGTTCCTCCGTACAGGAAGGCAAGCATAAGCGGAATGACACGCAGGTCAAGCCGGTATCCCTCGCCATAATAGATGGGGAAAGACATGCAGATGAGCAGCGTAAGTCCCCATAACAGGACCATGATTAGCTTCTTGTTCTTCTCCCAAGGCAATTGAAAGCCGAACACGGGCATGGCAACAAGTGCGATCTGCAGCAGAAAGTCTTTAATAACATCCATAGTACAAGATGACCTACCTCATGTTGGGACTTGCGAAAGCCGGAATCAACTTATCCGTTGCCCCTAAATTTCGCGATCTACTCTATTTGATTCGACGCCAACTGCAAATCCCCCTTCTCAGCGGCTATATTGTACATGGTGTATACCAGTTGTACAGCGGTAAGCGCCCTCAACTTTCCTTCCGTTGGATACATATGATGACAACGTCTACCTGCACAGAAGACGAAAGGATGAGACCCATGAAAATATTGGCGATTGCGCCTGATCGGTTACCGCTGCCTCCTATTAAGGGCGGATCGGTTGAAACCGTCATGTATCAGTTCTTTTCCCGGTTGGCTCGAACGGAACGCGTTACGATGGCCAGCTGCACCCATCCGGCATTGCCGAACCGCAGCCTAGCCGGCAAACTGACGATCCGCCGGTTCCCGTACCGGAACGGCCAGGCCTACATCAAGGCCGCCCTGGATACGTTGAGCAAGCAAAACTTCGACCTCATCCAGGTCGATAACCGGCCGGCGTTCGTTCCGGCCATTCGCCGCGCCTTCCCGGCGACCCCGATTATCCTATCGCTGCACTCGCTGCATTTTCTATCGCGGTTATCCCGTCGGCAAGGGGGTGCAGCGCTAGCCCAAGCGGACGGCGTCACCTGTGTCGTGAAGTCGCTGACAAGCACCTTCAAGAACATGTATCCGCAGCACGCACGCAAATTCAGGCCGATGCTGCTCGGCGTAGACACAGCTCAATTCCGGCCGAGATCCAGTGCCTACAAGGCAAGAATCCGCACCAAGTATCGTCTGAACGACAGCTATAATTTGTTGTTTGTCGGGCGCATCATCCCAAGGAAAGGGCTTCACACGCTAATTGAAGCGGCCGCCATTCTTAGAAGAACGAACAAACGTATAGCGGTCGTGGCCGTCGGTGCTTCTTGGCCGGGCGTCAAGCGGGAAAGCCCTTATATGAAGAGAGTGAGGCGGCTGGCCAAACGGCTAGGCGTACCGCTCCGATTCATGGGCTATGTGCCGCCGAAGCGTGTCCACGAGATGTACCACCTCGGCGACGTGTTCGTATGCCCTACCCAGTTCCAGGAAGGCTTCGCCTGCGTGAATTCGGAAGCGATGGCATCCGGCATTCCGTTGGTCGCTTCGGCTCGCGGCGGAATCCTTGAAGTCGTGCAGCATCGGCGCAGCGGTCTCCTTGTTAAGTCTTACAAAAGCCCCAAGGCGTTCGCCGAGGCAATCGGCCAAATCCTGACGAACCCCGCCTTGGCCAAGCGGCTGGCCGGCGGCGGCCGCTCGCGCGTCGTCTCCCGCTTCGGCTGGAACAAGGCTGTCGCTAATCTGAAAGCCTATTATCGAAGCAAACTTTAGGCGGCATATCTCAGGTCATGCCAGGCCAGACGAGACCAGGCCGACTGGCGGCCGAATACAACAAAGGCCCGATACCACTCACGGTATCGGGCCTTGCCTGTTATTGGCTTGGAGCCTCGCTGCTGTCATGCTGCAGAATCTTCGAGGCCAACAGCGTCAAGTCCAGCAGGTCGATTTTGCCGTCATTGTTGAGATCGCCCGGCTTGGCGACCGCCCACTCCGGATCTGCCGATGTTGCGCCATAATGCGCCGCAATCATCGCGAGGTCGCCGATGCTGTACCGCTCATCGCCGTTCATATCGCCAGTGGACGGCGTGTCGGTCGACAGTTCAATGATGTGCGAAGCGCCTTGGATCTCGGACTCGTTCCCTTTGCCGTCCGCAACTTGGAGCGATCCGATCAAGACCGTCACCTGATTCGCCGAGGCTTGATTGTTGACCTTGAACGTCAGTTTGAGATACTGTGCGTTCGGCTCGGGATATTCCGTATTCGTATGGGCGCTAATTATCCGCACGCCAGCTTCAGCCACCTCGTAATCGAGCAGCTGCAGCCGTTCCTCATCAAGCGACGCTGCGCCTACGAACGTCAAAGCCTCCTGATCATATGTGACCAGCATATCCTGCGCATACACGTGCTGATAGAGGTTCTGGATGCCGAATACGAGATCGACCGTGTCGCCGGCAGCCGCTTCTTGAGGTCCGGTCAGTGTTGCCGCAGTCGGCCCGACTTCTCCGCGGAGAATAAGCTCGGCCACGATGAGCAGATCCAGGTAATCGACCATCCCGTCCGCATTAAGATCGGCCTTCGCGTAAGAAGCCCATTCCGGATCGGCGTCCGTCTTGCCGAGCGCCTTCACGACGAGCGCCAGATCGCCGATCGATAAGGAACCGTCCCCGTTCAGATCGCCGTCGATAGCTGCGGCGCGGGCGAAGCTGCGGAGCGCGGCCTCTTCATTGCCGCCTGTCGAGACCGCAACGCTGGTTACTTCGATCTGCGGCACGACAGGGATGCTGAGATCTTGCGCTTTCCACCGCAGGACGAGCTGATTGCCTGCCGTATTGCCGCTGCCACTGCTTGCCGCGAGCAGACGAAGTTCGCCTTCACCCTCAAGCTGTCCGGCAACGATCCAGTCCTCATTCGCCGACCCGGCTTCTACGAATTCCACTTGCGAAGGATCGTATGTAATGAGAATGTCCTGCGCGAGCACCGGTTCGGTCGTTCCTTCGAGCGTGTAGAAGGTTTCGAAACTTTGACCCGCTTCCACAGCAGCAAGCTCGGAGAGCTGTCCGTAGACAGAAGGGCTTGCCTCTGCCGCCCAGCTTATAGAAGGTCTAACACTTATGACTGACAGTAGAAGAAGTGCAAGTACGAATAAGCCTGTCCTCTTGTTCATCCGTATGAACCTGCCTTTCACCGATATCGTCCTGTTCATGAATGCATTAATGCGGTCATTGCAATCACAGTCATCTGTGCCGATCAGCCGAACGATCGCCCCCTCTAAACCTTCCTGATTTTTCCTCTACAGACCACTATAAAGCGTTTACACGAATTAGAAAATAGAAAAATCGGTAAACATTTTGCAAATTTACGCACAAAATGCCAGATGCTGCATCCTAACGTTCAAGATAGAAGAAAGGGGAAGGCCGATTGGCCTTCCCCTCCTTACTCATTGCACCTCAAGCTTCTTCATCTTGGTCACATGTAACTCGTCCTGATACAAATGAATATATACCGTATAGGAACCTTGAACCTCCGGCGTCGCTTCCGCGGTGAATCTTCCGTCGCCATCAGCCTCGGCTTCAATAAACTCAGGCAATCCTTTGTTATCCGGCCGGCGGAGTTCGAAGGTGACCTGCGCCCCCTCTTGCTTGGCCAGCCCGGTTACATTCGCCACTAGCTTGCCGGCTCGTCCGGCCTCCATCGTGTTAGGCTCCGTCGCAAGCTCGACGGTTACCGCCTCCGCATTCCCCTCTTGCTCTGAGGAAGCACTGCTCGTACAGCCGCTAAGCAGCGCAATCGAGAGACAGCAGCTCATGATGATCAGCAATACCTTCGCTCTCAATCTCGTCATTCCTTTCTGTGCGATCCTCGTTATATTATACCCCGTCAAGCTGGTATCGCTATGACTCGATGGGGCTATTATCCCCCTCTATTATGAACGCTTTATGACTTCTCGCCGGCGACGCGCGCGACTGCTTCGAACGGATTGCGCAGACTGTAACCCAGTCCCCAGATCGTAAAGATCATTTTACTTGCTTCTTCCGAGACGGCAGCAAGCTTCTCCCGGATCCGTTTCACATGGGTATCAACCGTGCGATGATCCCCTTTCTTATCCGCATCGTAGCGCCATACCTCGCGGAGCAGCTCCTCCCGCGTAAAAGCAATCCCATGATGGCGCGCCAAGAAATAAAGCAAGTCGTATTCCTTCAACGTCAAACGAATCTCCGTCCCCATGACGAGCACGCGATGAGCTCCCGCTTCGATGGTGAGATACGGCAGCACGATTCGGCCTGGCGTCCTTGGCAACTCCTCCCGATCATAGATAGCGGAACGGTTAAGAAGCGCCCTTATCCGAAGCACCACCTCGCGCGGGCTGAACGGCTTGGTTACGTAATCGTCCGCGCCGGCCTCGAAACCGGCTAGTTTGCCGTATTCATCGCTGCGGGCGGTGACCATGACGATTGGCGTTTGTTTCTGCCGCCTGATCGATTGGCACACCTCGATTCCGTTCATCCCCGGCAGCATCACATCAAGCACGATCAGCTTGTAATCGTAGGCAAGCGCCTTCCGAAGCGCATCCTTGCCGTCCTCCGCATGATCGATCTCGTAATGCTCCTTCTCTAGGTACATGCCAAGCAAGCTGCGAATTCGTTGTTCGTCGTCAACAAGCAATATACGCTCCTGTCTCTTCTCCATGTTGTTCTCCACTCTCTTCCAGTATGTCTCTATTCCTGTCTATTTCGCCTCTTGGCTCTTATGGCCCGGGCTATTCTCTCTATCCAGCATAAGCTAAGCTCGTAAGGCGCATAGTTGTGCCTATGCCTTCCTACGTCCATCATAGGGTAATCGTCGCAGCATTGCGTGTGACCGAATTGGGTCGTTTTCGTGGATAAGATGTGACTTTTTGTACATCAATGTGAAGCGGCTGGCGGACTTCAGGAAAAGGTGGAACAATTCCCCTTTCCCCTCGCTCCGAATAAGAAAAACCTACGCGGCATCATTGCCGCATAGGTCCTCGGAGGGTAACGATTATGATTGCTCGCCTTACCGCATCATCTGGTTGAATTGCGACAGCCAACGTTCTTTGGTATCCGATGAGGCGTATTCCAAATGGTGGAACAATGTAGCCATCCCTTCGGCATTCAGATTGTTCAGCACCGTACGCATGACATGTTCCTCATTCACCGTGGACAAAAAATGGATCAGCTCGAGCCGCATTCCACATGCCTCCCTTAGCTTGTTTGCGATCACCTCTTAAAGAAGAATAAAAAAGGACGTCCTCCCCTCCTCATGCATAGGGAAAGACGCCCTCAAGCCTTGTTCGGCCGACGGTTCATCCTACACCTCCCTATCTCCCGTAGGTACAGCAGTGCGTTAGAACAGGCAGGTCTCCTGGCTCTGGAATCCGCGCAAGGCAGCTGCCTTCCCGATCGAAGCGATCAGTGGCATGAATGCTGCATGCTCCTCCATTACAGTGGCGGGACCGCGCCGGCGTTAGACCGGACTTCCCTATTAAGCCTTCGGCGGACGAGCTTATGCCCGGGCCGCCTTGGCACCTGTTCCCAATCCGTTTGCGGCGGCAGATGCATTTCTTCCATCTCCGCCATACCTTAACGTTACGCCCAGTCTTGCCCATTTACAAGCTTCACTTGTGAAATCGGCATGAAATCGAGACGTCAATCTGGTGAAGCAGATACGTAAATCAGCGTCTATTCAGCCCAGGCTTCGAAAATCGATGACACGCGTGCAAATCCGGTCAATCAGATGGCGATCGTGACTAACGACCATCAGCCCCATCTGGCGGCTTGCGGCCAGCTCTAGCACCGTCTTCCATATTCTCGCTTGGGTTATCGCGTCGAGCATGGTCGTCATCTCGTCCGCTAGTATGAACCGGGTGTGAGGCGCCAGCGCGCGCGCGATGCAGATCCGCTGCAGCTCGCCGCCGGATAGCTCGGAGGGCCAGCGGTTCAGCCACTCCGGGTTGATCTCCAACGATTCGAGCATCGAGCCGTCCGGCTGCCAGCCTTCATTCATAATAGCGCCTGCCTTCCAGCGCGGATTAACGGCCCGCTCCGGATGCTGGAAGATGAGTTGGACCGGGCGGTAGCCCTTGCTCGGCAGCCGTTCTCCGTCCAGCATCACTTCCCCTTCTGTGCTCGAATCGTAGCCTGCCAGAATGCGGCAGAAGGTGGACTTGCCGCAGCCGCTCGGTCCGAGCAAGCCGACCACTTCACCTGTTTGCAGGGCAGCGTTGGCATTCCGGAACAGCCATTGTTCCTCGCCATAGCGCTTGCTTATGCTTCGTGCTTCAAGCTGCATATTTGCGTTTCACCTGCTTCCTCATCCGGAATAGCGAAACCATTCTGCGGCAGCGCCAGCCACAACGCCCGCGTATACGGATGGCGCAGCCGCTCGCCTTTCCCTTCAAAATCAGCTGCCTGTGTAACCTCTAGCGTCGCGCCAGCGTGGAATACGGCCACCTTGTCGGCGATCGTCAGCGCCGCCTCCAAATCATGAGTAATAAAAACGATGGCCGTCCCCTTGTCGGCGAACGCCTTGAATGCGCGCAGCGTCTCCTGCACGACCGCCGGATCCATGCCGGGCGTCGGCTCGTCGGCGATAAGCAGCTCCGCGCCGCTCACCGTCGCGATCGAGACCAGCACTCGCCGCGCCATGCCGCCGGACAGCTGGAACGGGTAGCGCCGCGCGACCTGCGGCGCAAGGCCATATTGCGCGAATGCCCGCTGCTGCTCCGCGGCAGGGTCGCCGGTCCGCACCGCCTGCCGCACCTGGTCGCCGACGCGCATGAGCGGATCGAGCGACTGCACGGATTGCGGCACGAACGCGATCCGCTTCCCTCTCAGCTTGCGGATCACGGTTGGCGTCAGCGGCTGCCCGTCGAAGGCCATGCGCCCGCTGACCGCCGCGTTATGCGGCAGAATGCCGAGAATGGCGTGCGCAAGCAAGCTTTTGCCCGAGCCGCTGGCGCCTACGACGGCGACGATCTCTCCCCGCTCAACGGCAAGGGAGAGATTCTGGATAACCGGCACCTTCTTCTGGCGCAGACCTCTGTCGTATTGGGTGAACGTAATCGATAATTGATTGACTTCAAGCAAAGGCATCTTGTAGGGCCTCCTTTATTCCTGCGAACGGTTCGGGTCCACGAGCGCGTACAGATTGGTTGCCAGCACGTCGAAGGACCGGACGAGAATCAGCAGACACAATCCCGGGAAGAACGCCAGCCACCACATCCCCGTCGACAGATAGCGCATCGACTCCGACAGGATAATGCCGATGGCCGGTTGGTGCGGCGACAGCCCCATGCCCAGGAACGTAATCGCCGCTTCGTGCAGAATCGCATGCGGGAACAGCAGCAGCGTCCCGACGATGAATTGCGGCCACAGATGCGGCAGCAAGTGACGGGTCGCAATCCACCACCGGGAGCGGCCCATATGCCGCGACACCAAGACGAACTCGCTTGACTTCAGCTGCAGAATCTCCGCGCGGATGAGGCGGGCCAGACTCGGCCAGTGCGTCAGCCCGACCGCGATAATGACGCCTTTCACGCCGCCCCCCGTCACGAAGGCGATCAGGAGCAGCAGCACCAGATGGGGCACGGAGAGGAACAGATCGATCAGCCAAGAGATGAAGCGGTCCGCAGCCTTGCCGAGCGTAGCGGCCATAAGCCCGAGCGTTCCCGCGATCAGGCCGCTGGCGAGCGCGGCGGTGAGCCCGACGCCAAGACTCAAGGCGAGGCCTTTGATCGAACGCGTGAACATGTCTCTGCCCAGCCAGTCCGTCCCGAACGGATGGCTCCAGGATGGCGCTTCGTTGCGAGCTGTCAGATGCGTTGCGAGCTGCTCGCTACCCAGCAGCGGCGACAATACGACCGGAAGCAGCAGCAGGACGAACGCCACAATCGCATAACCTAACGTTTTCTTTCGCAAATTCATATGGATTGCCCCTCTCTGATGCGAGGATCAATCCAGCGGTAGATCAGCTCTGACAACAAATTCCCGGTAAAGACGAACAAGGTGCTGAACAGCACGATCCCGAGAAGCAGCGGGACATCCCCTCTCGTGCTCGCTTCCACCGTCGCGCGGCCAAGTCCCGGGTAGGAGAAAATTTGCTCGACCAGCACGGCGCCGCCGAACAGCTCGCTGAAGGACGCGAATTGCAGCGTAATCGCCGGCAGCAGAATGTTACGAAGCCCATGGCGGCGGAAGAGAACGAAGCCCTCTTCGCCTTTGGCCCGGGCGAACAGCACATAATCGCTGCCGAGCACGTCGATCAGCTTCGCTCTCGTATGGAGCGCGATATTCGCAAGGCCCGTGATCGACAACGTAAGCGCGGGGAGGATCATGTGACGCACGCGGTCCAGCCAAGTGACATCCTCGGCCAGCACGCCGGCCGGCGTCCCCAATCCTACGGGGAATATCGGCAGCCACACCGTGAATACGATCAGCAGCAGCAGACCCGCCCAGAAGGTCGGCGTCGACGACAGCGTGTAGCAATACCATTGGATCGCGCGGTCCAGCCAGCTGCCCCGCTTCATGGCAGCTGTAACACCCGCGGTGAAGCCGAGGATACCGGACATCACCCAGGCGGTAATCATTAAGACGAGCGAGCTTAGGAAGCGGTCGGCTATGACTTCGCTAACCGGCGCCCGATGAATCATCGACGTGCCGAAGTCGCCTTGTAGCAGGGAGCCGAACCAGAAGAAAAAACGCTGCAGCGGCGGGTCGTTCAGTCCCCAATACTCGGCGATCGCGTCCCGCTGCTCGGCGCCAACCCGCAGCAGGTCAGCGCCGATATACGCTTGCGTCGGGTCGATCGGCGAATGGCTGACAAGAATGAACGTGATGACGCATGAGGCTGCGAGCAAGAGGGCAAGCTTGCCTGCCTGCCGGAGCAGGAAACGGCTAATACCGGTGCGCTTCATGCGTTACTCCGTCCAAGTCCACTGCTCGATATTGCTCGTAATCGGCCAGCCATGGCCATGCGGGTGGATCTGCTGCTGCCCGATATCAAGCTTCTCGTTGACCAGATAAAGGTGATTGAGATTCACCAGCCATGCCCATGGCGCATCGCCTGCTGCGCTCATGCCCGTCGCCCCGTCCCACTGCGCTTTCTTCCAGTAGACGTTCGCCTCGTCTTCGCTTGCGGCTGCTAAAGCCTGCTCCATGTAGGCATCGACCTTCGCATTGCTGTAGTAGCCGGGATTGTAATAGTCGACGCCGGCATACTTGCTCGCGTACACATTGTATAGCTCGAGCGGATCGAGGCTGCCCCAGCCGAACATGACCGCGGTGGCGTACATCCGTTTGCCGATCTCGTCCCAGCTCATGCCTTCCACGATGACCTCGATGCCGAGCGGCTTGATCATATCGGCCGAAGCGATCGCCAGCGACTGCCTAGTGACGTCGCCTGAAGGATAGATGAGCGTGAACTGCGCCTTCAGCCCGTTCTTCTCCACGATGCCGTCGCCGTCCTCATCCTTCCAGCCGCCGCCTGTTAGAATTCCCTTCGCCTTGTCAGCGTCGCCGTCGGCAATGACGGTATCCGGATTCCACCATGGCGTATTATCGCTGACCGAGTAGGCCGGCGTACCTTGGCCCTCCAGAATGCCCTCGACCAGCGCTTCGCGGTCGATCCCGATATTGATCGCTTGGCGGATCGCAAGATCTGCCGTGACGTCATTGCCTACCGGATCGCCATTCTTCGTCGTGCCGCCGGCAGGGACATAAGGGAACATAATGCCGCGGTTATCGACGGATTGCAGCGATTCGAGCCGCATGCCGGCGACTTCCTCTCGGCTGAACGCCGACGGAATATAAGCGACATCGACCGTGCCCGCCTTGGCCGCCGCGAATGCCGCATCCTCGTCGAGGAATAGGAACGTTAATTTCGCGAATTTCGGCTGCTCACCGTAGTAATTCGCATTGCGCTCCACGATCAGCTGCTGCCCTTTATCCCATTGGACCAGCGTATAAGGGCCGGAGCCGATCGGGTGCTCCGCATAGTCGCTCGTATGCGCATGCTTAGGTACGATACCGAGCGTAGCCAGAATATCGACGAACGTCGATTGCGGCTGATTGAGCGTCAGCGCAACGGTATCATCGTCTACTGCCTTGGCTGCCGACAAATTCGTCAGATCAATGACCGAGTTGCTGGATTTGGCCGTCTCGAACGTATAGACCACGTCCGCGGCCGTCAGCGGTTCACCGTCGCTGAAGCGGACATCGTCGCGCAGGTCGACCGTCCACGTCAGGCGGTCATCGCTAATGCTATATTGGGTCGCTAGATCGTTCACGATGGCCATGCTGCTGTCGCGCTTAAGCAACGTGCTCTGGAACAGCGGCGATCCATAGCGGCCCCAACCCGTCGTAGGGTCGAAGCCGTCCTCGGCTTCTCCGCCTACAGCGAGAATCAGTTCGTCCTTCGGCTGGCTCTCTGCCGCCGTTGACGGCGCTGAATTGCTGGTGGCTGAAGAGCATGCCGATAACAGCAGGACGGTTGTAGCCAGAACGATTGCGGCGGGAATGAATTTGAACGGTATGCTTGTCATCTCTACACTCCTAAATCTGTACTAGTAAGGTTATAAGGCCCCGGCTTTCATTTGGCTAAAAATGGCTGAGCGTATTTATGTATCTGCGTGAAGATGGTCGTGATGATGCGGGCGATGTTCCGAGTCGATGTGGGTGACGGACAACTCGGCATACAGCACGCCCTTGAGCACCCGGATCTGATCGCATAGTTCGCGAAGACGCTGCACCTCGCCTCGAACGACGAGAATCTCCAGGCATTGCTCATGATTCAGGTGGATATGCATGGTAGATATAATGTCATGATGATGCTTATGTTGAAGTTCGATCAGCGACAGGGGCAGCTCGCTAACATGATGGTCGTACACCATAACGATCGTGCCGGCTACGCACTGGGAAGCCGGGAAGTTAGGCGGCTGCAGCAGCGACTTGCGGATGAGATCGCGGATGGCCTCCGATCGGTTGCCGTACCCTTGGGTTTGAATTTGCTTGTCGAATTGCTGGAGCAGGTCGCCCGGGATCGAGACGCCGAACCGGCTCAGCTCGTCATTATGCATCGTTATCCCTCCTTTACGATGAATGCGTAACACGTTTTTTTCCAATCGTAACACAAGAGTTGGGAGAGTCATAGATAAATTTAACTAGACATGTCCATTTTGTTATCATTATTTGTCATATAATCTATCATTTAAATGAAAATAATACGGAAAGGGGCCATTCCGCCACTGGAATGACCCTTAACCCTTGCGCCCTCTGCAAGACTATTAATTGGCCTCGACAATTTGCCATTGCTGATTGGTGCCGCCGTTGTCCGTCCATTCGATTACATTCGCCCCGTCGTCCAGCGAGCCGGAAGACACGTCGATCAGCTTGCCGCCGTCCCGGTTCTTCAGCTTGAAGAAGCCTCCGCCCGTATGGACGAGCTGCCATTGCTGGTTGGCATAGCCGCCGTCGGCCCATTGCTCGATAATCGTGCCGTCCGCGGTGTTCCCGTTGGTTAGGCCGAGAATGAGGCCGCTCGCGCGATTCTGGATTTTGTAATAACCGCCGCCCGCATCGATGAAGCGCCATTGCTGGCTTGCCGAATTCGTATCCGTCATCTGCTCGGCGTCGGCCCCGTTCACAAGCGAGTTCCCTCTTATGCTGAGCAGCTTATTGCTCTTGCGGCTGACGATTTCATAATAGGCATTCGTGTCTACCGAGAACGCGACACCGCTCACCGAACCCGTCGCCGTATCGATATTCAGCTTCGGATACCAGGTCATCGAGAGCGTCGTCGCGGTCGGGAAGGACAGCGGCAGCCATACATACTTCGAATCGTTCACCGGCCCGCTCCACGCCCCCGCCCAGCGGTCGCCCATGTATAAGTACGAGGTCGTCGAAGAGCCTTCGACCGGCAGCACATAGGTCGATTGCGAACCGTAGGTCGTCGCGTCGCCGAAGTTCGCCAAGGCGCTCCACGGACCGCTGATGCTCGAGGCCGTCGCGTATTTGGCCTGATTCGGATTCCAGCCCGTCGCCCCGGAAGTGAGCAGGAAGTAAGTAGAACCACGCTTGAAGATCGCCGGCGCCTCCCGATACGAACCCGGCCACAAGGTCGTCACCAGCGCTTCCACGCCCAGGAAGTCCGGGGTCAGCCGGTAGATGTTCAGATCGGCGTTCACCTTCGTCGCCGAGATCAGATAGCCGGTGCCGTTATCGTTGTACACCGTCATGTCTCGCGAATCGTACCCGAGCGGGCGGAAGCTGCCGTGATACGTATACGGCCCTTCGATATTCGTCGAGGACGCGACGGCCACGCGCGCTTCGCCGTAGTCCACGCCATTCTCCTTATGCGCCCAGAGCACATATTTGTTCGTGGCCGCGTTGTAAATGATTTTCGGCCGCTCAATGTTGGCGGTGGCAAGCTCCGCCGCCGAGGATTTGGACAGGATATGCGCCCGGAACTGCCAATTCTTCAGATCGGTCGACCGGTACAAGGACACATAGTTCGTGCCGTCCCGGTTCTCGCCTGCCCAATAATAGTAGCTGCCCACCTTGATGACGCCCCCGCCGTGCGCGTGCAGGACGTTCCCGTCCGAGCTCTTGAACTGGACCGCATTAAGCAAACTTACCGATGCCGCGACCCCTATTCCCGCGAACAATTGCATGCCCGCGACAGCGAGCAGCAGCATCGACAACGCGAGACTAACCGTAATGCGCCGTTTGTTCCCCATACCCGATACCTCCATTGGATTCGATTTTTATCCGATGACGGTAAAACGCTTACAAATTACGATTCACCCCCTTTCCGAACTTCGCGTGAATGGCCTTCCTCCTCAGTGTATGAAGCGCACGGCGCGGACTCGTAACGTTATATTGACTCCTTGTGGCGTTTTTTTGACTTGTTGGTCGAGGCGGTGCTGCCAGACAGCGCGGTTCGTGGGCGAAAAAAAGCACTGCAGGTACAAGTGTCCCTGCAGTGCCAATCAGCTTGCTATTCAAGGGCCAAGATGAGCCGGCTGCCGCCCGCCAAGTAGGGACCGGGCGCCTTCGTGCCGGATGCAAGCCCAGTTTGATTACGCCTTCAGATAAGGACCGTCCTCGCCGATTTTGCCTGGCGCAGCGTTACCCGGCAGATCCAGCACGTAGACGCGCAGATTGCCTTGGCCGCTGACGCTCGCCGTCAACGTGCCGTTCGTGACCACCTTCACGTCTCCGGTAACGGCATCCTTATACGTGCCGTTCGGAATGTTGCTAAAGGTAGCCGATCCGCTGACGGTGATGAGCGCAAAGCTGTCGATGCCTTTGGCCGTATCGGTGAAACGGCGCTTGTAAGCCATGTTGCCGCTAATATCGGCGGTCGAGTATTGCCCTTTCTGCAGGGCAGGGATCGCGCGGCGAATCTGGTTCAAGCGCTGCAGATGCTTCACGAGCGGCTTCTGGAGCGTCTCGGCGACCTTGCCGGAAGCCGAAGCGACCTTGCCGAAATCGCTGGCTACGACCGTGCCTTCGATGTTGTCGCCGTAGTAAGCGCGGCCTGTCGTGGCGAGCGGGCACGTCGGTCCGCAATCGATCGGCTTGCCGGCCTGGAATTCGATCTCCGAACCGTAGTACAGCGTCGGAATGCCGCGGAACGTCCACATCAGGCTCATGTTCTCGGCCCATGCCGCCGTGCCGCCTGCGTAGCGGGTCGACGATTTGTTCGGACCGTAGTCGTGGCTGTCGACATAGACGACGTTGTACGTAGCGTCATTGTAGCTGTCGTCCGAATCTTTGCCGTTCCAGAACGCGTTGCCGGCGTCGCCGAAGTTCATGTGCATGCGCATGTCGATGACGTTCATGCCGGAGAATTGGGAGTGGTCCGGCTGATGGTACGCGTTGCCGCTTAAGAACGCATTCGTCGAGGTCGGCTGATTCGACGTCCCCATCGTATTCTCGTAATTGTATTGCTCGAGCGCGGCCGCCGTATCGTCGGTGCTGTACGTCATGCGCTCCTTCCACGTGAAGAACTGGGCGGAGTGGTTGACGGAGCCGCGGTTCCATTTGTCATTGACGAAGGATCCGACCTCGCCGAACATGTAGAAGTTCTTGCCCTTCTCGCCGAACTTGGCGACCGCATGCTCTTGCGCGGCCGGCAGGAAGTGGCGGTTCCAGGTAACGCGCGGAATATGGACGGCAGTATCGATCCGGAATCCGTCGACCCCCATATCAATGAATCGGTTATACGCCTCGATCAGATAATCCTGCACAGGCTTCGATTCGGTGTTGAAATCGGCCAGATCCTCGTGAATCCAGCAGCTGCGGGAATCCTCCCCTTCCCAGTTGCCGATCCAGCAGCCGTGATAGAACATGGAAGGGAACATGCCCGACGTCGGATTCGGCCATTGGCAGTTGTAGATGGTGTAGCCTTCCTTGCTCTTGTTCCCCGTCGGCACGCCCCAGTTCCGGCATGTATTGCCCGCAGGCTCGGCATTCGACCACAGGTCGCCATTGTACGGCTTGCCGGCTGCGTTAACCGTCAGTCCATCATATTCCGCGCCTGCCTGCGGCTCGTCATAGTACCAGCTCCACTGGCTGTCGCGTACGCCGAACACCTTCGGCGTGAACAATCCTTTCGCGCCCCATCGGCTGGAGTGGTTGTAGACGACGTCCTGGATGATCTTGAGGCCCTTGTTATGCGCGGCATTG
This sequence comes from Paenibacillus phyllosphaerae, assembly GCF_014192105.1. Taxonomy (GTDB): domain Bacteria; phylum Bacillota; class Bacilli; order Paenibacillales; family Paenibacillaceae; genus Paenibacillus_Z; species Paenibacillus_Z phyllosphaerae. Next base: position 127,666 of record NZ_JACHXK010000014.1, read on the forward strand.
ATCAGGTCCTGGTAGGAGGCGCCATCCGATTCCAGGCGCGGGTCCACTTGGAAGAAATCATAGCCATGATAGCCGTGGTAATCGTAATCGGAGCGATTGAGCACGACCGGCGTAATCCAGACCGCGGAGAAGCCGAGCGCCTTAATGTAGTCGAGCTTCTCGATCAAGCCCTTGAAATCGCCGCGGAACATCGGATCGTCGTTCGCCGCGTTCCCGCTCGTCACATGCGCAGAGCCGCCGCGGTTGTTCGTGGCGTCGCCGTCATAGAAACGTGCCGTCATGACGAAGTAAATCGAGTCCTCGCGCATATCGTTGCCGATCGGCGTACCGCCGGGAACCGGTGCCGGCGCATCGCCGGTCTTGGCCGTTACTGCGGCGCTCGCTGCCGATTTGTTGGCAGGCACGGCTTTGTCATAGGCCTTAACCGTGTAGCTGTACGTCGTCTGCGCCTCCAACGAAGAATCGAGGTACGAAGTGCCCGTCGTCGTGAACGTCTTCGCGCCGCTTGTTCCGCCCGTACGGGTAATCTCGTACCCGTCCACGCCTCTGCCGCCTGCGTTATCGGTCGAAGCGGTCCACGTGAGCGTAATCTTGAGCCCGCTTGCCGTCGCGCTTACGCCTGCAGGAATCGATGGCGCGGTTACGTCCTCGACGACCGGGGCGCATGGGCTCGCCGCTCCGGCTGTCACGACCCCGTCCTTCACCGTAACGAGTCCCGCAGGCAAGGTGTAGTCGGACCCGCCGTTATTGTCCCACGCCGAGCCGTTATTGAAGGCGGCCTTCATATTCGCGGCCGAACCGAAATTAACGGTCTTGCGCGTCCAATCCGCGCACGCCGTCTCGTTCATCGCTGCGCCCGGCACCGTCGTCCAGCTTCCTCCCGCCGGCATGTAGTGGATGTTAACCGCGCTCCAGCCCTTCGTCTTCGTGTAGTAGTAGACGACAGCCTGGTTCCCTGCCGCCGTCGTTACCGCGAGCAGCGCGGATTGGGCCGACTTGTTCCCTGCCGCATCCGTTGCCAGTACCGTATAGCTGTAAGTCGTGGAAGGGCTCAGTCCGGTATCGGTATAAGAAGTCGCCGTTACGGTTGATTTCACGAGCGCGCCATTGCGGTAGACGTCGTAGCTGGCGACGCCGCTGCCCCCTGCTTCATCCGCGGAAGCCTGCCAGGTGATCGTAGCTTGAGCGCTCGTAACCGCGCTCTGCGCAAGACTACCCGGAACGCTAGGAGCCGTCGTATCCGCTGTAGCGCACGGATTGCCGGCATTCGCGAGCAGCTGGCCGTCCTTCACCTGATGGATGCCCGCGCTTGCTTTGTAGTTGCTGCCATTGTTGTTGTCCCACACGCCCGAGCCGTTGTTGAACACGAGCTCGAACGTCGAGCCGCTGAGCGTAACGCTCTTGCTCACCCAATTGGCGCAAGCCGCGTCCATGAGCGTTCCCGGCACTCCCGTCCAAGTTCCGCTCCCATTGTGATGAATGTTAACGGTCGTCCAGTTTCTCGTCGCCTTGTAATAATAGATCACCGCCGTCGTCCCTTCGGCTTGCGCGATCGTCCTGTCGCTTGGCGGCACCGCAAGCGAGGTCAATAACAGGATGCAGCCCATTACCGCCGTGAACCAACGCTTCAAGTAAAGCTGTCGCATAAATCACTTTCCTCCCCAATGTGTATGGAATTTCGAAGTGGTACTGCTGACTCGACCGCCTCCCTCCCATCATTCAAACGTTTGCATAAACCGCCGGCATTCCCCCGTCGGCTACTGCTAATAAAAGCGTTTGCAAAATAGATTGTAAAGGGCTGTGCCGCGCTTCGCCTAGGCGAATAAATTGACTTTAGGGTGGAAATTTATGTATAGTCCGAAAGGCGGATAGCGAGCATAGGACAATAGCTGCTCATTCGGACGTCTCAAGGTGAAACGGTTGCCGCCGTCTTTATTGGCACAGGCGATTTTCATTCCGGTGACATAGAGGCTGGAGTATAAGGTTGTAACTTTTACTCCAGCCTCTATCTCAAGCAAAACTAGTCCCGATTTTGCTATAATGAAGCCAATACGTCAAGCTACGTAAGGAGCATCGACTATGGAACATATGGAACATGAACATATGCAGCGCCAAACTGCCGACCATCCGCCATTCGCGGCCGGTCTGAACAGCTATGAAACAATCGTGCAGTCCGGAGCAGCCCGCATCCGCTTCACCCGTCGAACGGACGGCACGCTGCATTTCGACTGGCAGTCAGACGATGGAGAGAATCGGCTTGGCCGCACCAACTTCTATTGGAGCAAAAATCCGGTTGACGACGGGGCGGAAGCCATTCTGCTCGGCACTGCGGACGGCGGTTCGTTCACCGTACAGGACCCTGCTCCGGGCAGCCGCGTCTACTTCCATCTGCGGTTTGACTCCGGGGAGCGCGTCATCGTTGCGGACCGAATCCTGCCCTTGGAAGGCACGCTTAATTTCCGGGATTTAGGCGGTTACGAGACGACGGACGGCCGCATGGTCAAATGGGGACGGCTGTACCGCTCGGGCGAACTGTCCGCGCTGACGGAAGAGGACCGCGACTATCTCGAGGAGCTCGGCATTGTGAGAGTATGCGATCTGCGGCGGCCCGACGAATTGGCCAAGAAGCCGAACCGCAGCCTATCCGAGGCGGAGCAGGTGAGCGTCGATCTGATGCGCCACTTCTGGAACTCGGCGTTCAAGCACGACCAGAAGAATCTCGGCTATGAGAACGCCGTCGAAATCTTCAAGTTCCTGAACCGGTCCTTCGTGCATGCGGTCGAGGCGCTGCAGCGTCTGTTCCAGCAGGTGCTCGAAGCGCAGGGTCGGCCGGTTGTCGTCCATTGCGCGCAAGGCAAAGACCGGACCGGTCTTGCGATCGCCCTCCTGCTCTATGCCATCGGCGTGCCGATGGAGACGATCATGAAGGACTACGAGCTGTCGAACCTGTTCTACGAAGCGTTCGTCGCCCAGCACGAACAGGAAGCGGAAGCGAATCAGATTAGCAGCGATCCCGGCTTCGTACGCGCGATTATGAGCGTCAATCGCGAATATTTGCAGGCGGCCTTCGACGAGATCGCGGACAAATTCGGCACGATCGACCGTTATTTGGAGGAGAGCTTGACGATTGACGCGGCCAAAAGAGAGCATCTGCGGAAGCTGCTCGTAGATGGTGATTAAGGCTGAACGGCACAAAAAAAGCAGATCCGGACTGAACGGTACCTCTTGAAAGGAGGTCACGTTCAGACAGATCTGCTTTTTGTTATTCGGTCATCCCTATGGCGTCTTCACTACGGCTTGGCCGCCGGCTTCGATCGGAGCGGCGCCCTTGACCGGGTACAACCGCTGCATCAGTAAGGTCTGGGCGATCATGAACAATCCGCCCGTCACCCAGTAGAGCGAGATGGCTGCAGGCGCCGAGAAGGCGAACACCGCCATCATAATCGGCGACAAGAAGCCCATCATGGCCATCGGTCCCGTCAGCTTCTGGTCCACGGTACGCTGCGAAACCTTGAATTGCACGAAGTAGACGACTGCGGCCAGGATCGGCAGCACGATATCCGTCGAGCCGAGCTTGAACCACAAGAAGCTGTGGGAGGCCACTTCCGGCGTCAGCTTAATGGCGGAGTACAGCCCGGATAGAATCGGCAGCTGGATCAGCATCGGCAAGCATCCCATCGCAAGCGGATTGACCTGGTGCTTGGAGTATAGCTGCATCGTCTCCTGCTGAAGCTTCTGCCTGGATTCGGCGTCCGTCTTGCCTTTATACTTCTCCTGCAGCGCCTTGAGCTCAGGCTGCAGAACGGACATCTTCTGGCGCATCGCCATCTGGGAGCGGTACTGGCGCAAGAACAGCGGCAGCAGCACGATCCGGATGATCACGGTGACGGCCATGACGGCCAGGCCGTAGCTGCCTTGCAGGAAGCTCGCTAGTTCCTGAATGCACCACGATAACGGGTAGATCACATAATGGTTAAACAGCCCTGGCGTACTGCTGTCGATCGTGGACTGGTTCATGCCGCAGCCGCTGAGCAGCAGCAATCCGAATAGCGCTAGGATGACCAGCAAACGGCGATTGGTGGTAAAGGCGGCGAATACATCGTTCTTCTTCATTGAAATCCTCCTCGTTGTTGTCTGGCGTCAGCAGCAACGAGGGGGAACAGGCCGTTATGTCATCGTCAGGCGCTTCCTTACGCTTCACCTTCCGAACGAGCCAATCGATGATCGGCACGTTCCTGATGTCCAGATTGGGCCATACCAACGTCAGCGTCTGGTAGAGCCCGTCCCGGTCCCAATCCAGTCGCTCGCTCGGCTGCAAGCGATGCGCGTAGGCATAGACGAACGAGTAGAGCAAGCTGACCGACAGCAAGTACGGGAACAGTTCCTGTAATTCGAATTCGAACAATGTATTCACCCCCTATCGTTTTTCGGTAACTACACATACGTATCTCATTATAACCCGTTGCCTTTTCTTTAGGCGATAGGTTGGACAAAAAATGGCTGCGCAAGCATGTCCGCCTGCACAGCCACAATCATTAGATCGAGTGCTTAACTTTCACGCTGACAATCTTAGAACAGCGGCTTAATGAGCGAGTAGCCGATCACGATGAGCAGCACGATGGTGATATGGTTCAGCGAGTAAATGAACATCGTCTTCCCCCAGACGCCGTCATCCTTCTTGCGGTAGCCTCTTACGCTCAGGACCAGCCAAACGGCGCTAAGCAGCGCTGCGATAATGGCAATGACCGGGCTGAAGCTCCAGAACAGGAAGCTGGTGAGCAGCAGCAGCACGAGATAGATATTCGTCTGCACGTACGTCCGGTGAATGCCCTTAACCACCGGCAGCATCGCAACGCTTGCCGCCTTGTACTCTTCGTAACGGCGGATGGCGATCCCGTAGAAATGCGGCATTTGCCAGACGACCATCAGCGCGAACAGCGCGATAATGCTCATGTTCGTCATATCGCTGGAGATCGCGGCCCAGCCGATCAGCGGCGGCATTGCGCCGGACAAGCTGCCGACTTCCGTATTGTAGATCGTTCTGCGCTTCGTCCACATCGTATAAGGGACGACGTACAGGAATAAGCCCAGGAAGCCGAATAACGCCGCCAGCGGGGAAGCCGCATACAGCGTAATCAGGCCGACGATCGCCATCCCGAAACCGAGAATCAATCCATTGCGCGTATCGACGATCCCCGTTACGGTCGGACGGTTCTTCGTGCGGTCCATGATCGCGTCGATGTCCCGGTCATACAGATTATTGAAGGCGCCAGCCGATCCGATGATCAGCGCCGCGCCGATTAAGGACAGCACGATGCTGCCGATTCTATCGAAGAAAGGAATGTCGTGAACGTACAGCGCCATACATAGGCCTGCGAACATCGCGATTAGATTTGATTTAATGATCCCGGTCTTGATCGTATCGAACAATACCTTCGAAAATGAAACTGCAGGCAGCTCTAAGCCAGCCTCCAGATGATTGCCTTGTGCCTTATCCATCTTTCCAAACCGCCTTTCCTCTACGCTATAGTCCTATCCTATCATAGAAGAGGCGACTTGTTCGCTTGTGAAGCAAAACCATCATCATTCTGTCAAACAAATGTGGCACTTTTATTAAAAAATCGTCGAATGATTTGCTTTTCACTTATCGACGGCTACAGCCGCTCCCCGGATATGCACCGAAACCGCTTTCGCCCGAGCAAGCGCAATAAGGCCGCTAGCAGGCATAGTGCCTGCAAGCGGCCGTCATCGTTTATTCGACGATAATGTGAACGCCCCAAGGCGCAAGTTCCATCTGTCCGCCGGCGTCAACCGGACGGTCGCTCAGCAGCTCATGCCCCGATTCATGCGGATAAGCGTAATGGACAGCTTCGCTCGAATAGTTGAAGTAGTAACGCACCGTGCGTCCTGCCCGATTCGTCCCTTTCTTCACGATGAGGGGAAAAGCAGCCTGCTGCTCCACGCCCCACAGTCCGGCTTCCTTCAGCGCGCCTTCGAACACCTTGCGCATGACTGCGCCGCTCGTCATGCAGCCTACATACGTCGCCGTGCCCGCGCCATGGCGATTGCGCGTAATCGCCGCGTATTGCCCCCATTGCGGATGGTCGTAGGAAGCGAGCACCTCCGCGGTCGTCGGCGTCAGCAGTTCCATCCATGTCTGCACTTGGCCCTCTTCGGCCGCGATAGCGAATGCATGTTCCTTCAATCCGACGTTCGACGGCTCCACGAACACGCTATACGCCACGCCGCACGCCTCGTGAATGATGCCCGGCTGCTGCGCCGGGCGCACCTGCACGAGCTCGTTCGTGAATCCGGTCTTGAACGAATAGACGACATGGCCGCCTTTGCTGACGTAATCGTTCAACCGATGGAGCGTCTCGTCCGACACCGCATATAACGCCGGGACGACGATCAGCTTGTAGCGGTCCAATTGATCGCTCGATGCCGGGATGAAATCGCATCCGGCATTCAACTTATACAGCTCGTCGTACATCCAGCGGACCACATCGTTATACGTCTTGCCGCCCGGCAGCTTGAACCACTCCATCGCCGTGAGCGCCTCATTGCTGACCATCACCGCTACAAGGCTCTCCTTCTTCAGATCGACCAGCTGCTCGCTCAGCCGGGCGAAATCCCGGCCGATCGTCATCGCTTCCTTGTAGACCGGATTGGGCAGGAAGTCGTGGCTGAGCAAGCCTTTCCAATACGTCTCGAACGAATTGTGGATCGAATGCCAATGCCAATAGGCGACCATATTGGCACCGGAAGCAAGGTGGCTGAACGCCAGCTGGCGCAGCTGTCCCGGGAACGGCGTCCAATCCGGGAAGGCTTGGGCCTGCGTCTCCAGCACCAGGTAGTTCGAACCTTTGAGCGATCTTGTCAGATCGCCGCCGAACGAAATTTCGATGCCGGTCAGCTTATCTTGCGACGGATGGTAAATATCTACGCCTGCGATATCGAATGTTTCCGAAGCGGCAAAATGGTCGACGGACGGCTGCACCCCGTAAGAATAGCCGCGCCATTCGAAGTCGAAGTTCTGGGTGACGAATTGATCGTCGCGCTTATATTCCCGGACAAGATCAGCCTGCCACTTCAGGAAAGAGGTGACGAGACCGCGCTGGAACTTCGCGAATTCGGCGCCGAGACTGCCGTTGATCGTGCCGACCACGGACGGGAAGTCCTCCCAGCTGTTGATGCGGTTGCTCCAATAATCGAGCCCGAATTTGCGGTTGATCGCATCCAGGCTCTCATACTGCTCGCGCATATATTTGACGAATTGCAGCTGTACGTTCGCTCCGGCCGTATCGTAATGCTTCGTCTCGTTGTCGGTCTGATAGCCGATGATCGCCGGATGGTCCTTGACGTGGCTGAGCAGCTTGCGGATTATCCGCTCGGCATAGAACAGGTACGTCTTGTTCGTGATATCCATGATTTGGCGGGCGCCGTAGCGTCCCGGCCCTCTCGGCGTGACGGCCAGCACTTCGGGATGCTCCTTGACCATCCAGGTCGGAATCGCGTAAGTCGGCGTTCCCACGATCACGTGGATACCCGCTTCGTGCATCGCATCCAGCACCCGGTCGACCGAGCTGAAATCGAAGACGCCGTTCTGCGGCTCATGCGTGCTCCAAGTCGATTCCGCGATCCGGACGACGTTGAGGCCTGCCTCCTTCATCATCCGGATGTCTTCCGCAAGTCGGTCGTAAGGCATGTATTCATCGTAATAGGCAACGCCGAACAGCAGCTTCTCCATCTTCGCATGTCTCCTTCGCTTAACCTTTGACTGCGCCTTCCGCAATTCCGTGCATAATGAAGCGTTGGAAGAAGGCATAAATAAGAACGACTGGGATGGCCGTCAGCACAAGGGAGGCCAGAATCAGCGACCATTCCTTGTTATACTCGCCGAACAGCATGTTCGTGGAGAGGATCAAGGTATACTTGTTCACGTCCGTCAGCATGAGCAGCGGCAGCAGGAAGTCGTTCCAGATCCACAGGAAATCGAGAATCGCGATCGTCACCGTAATCGGCACGAGCAACGGGAAAATAATCAGGAAGAACGTCTGGAACTGGTTGCACCCGTCCATCTGCGCCGATTCTTCGAGCTCTCTCGGAATCGACTTGACGAAGCCGTGGTACAGGAAGACCGCCATGTTCACGCCCAGGCCGATATAGATCAGCGCAAGCCCGTACGTGCTGCCTTGCACATGCAGCGCATTGGCCATCCGGTTGAGCGGAATCATGATCGAATGGAACGGCACCAGCATGGAGGCGATGAACAGGAAGAAAATAAACCCGCTCAGCTTCCCCCCTGTCCGGGATAATTTATAGCCGGCAAGCGAGGCGCAGAACACGATGCCGCCGATGCCCAGAATCGAGATGACGGCCGAGTTCCATGAGCTATTGAGCATATTGATTTTGGTGAACGCGTCGCTGTAGTTTTCCCAGTGGAAGGCCGTCGGCAAGGAAATGAACGATTCGAACATTTCCCCCTGCGTCTTGACCGAGTTCACGACCGCCATATAGATCGGGAATACCGCCACCACCGCGCCGATCGCCAGCACCAAGGTAATCAGAAGAGAGCTGATTGAACGATTCCTCATGCTTCCACCTCTTTTCTCTTCATGACCGTAATTTGGACGAGCGTGAAGATCAGGATAATGACGAACAGGATGACCGATTTGGCGCTGGCATAGCCGTACCGGAAGTTATTCGAGAACGCTTCTTCGTAGATGTTCATCGTGATGACCTGCGTGCTGCGCCCAGGGCCGCCGCCGGTTAAGCCGAATACGACCTCGAACACTTTGAATGCGCCGTTCAGCGTCAGGAAAAAGCAGATCGTGATCGCATGCGTAATCATCGGCATCGTCACGCTCCGGAACGTCTGGAAGGCATTCGCCCCGTCGATGATCGCCGCTTCTTTCAAACTTTGCGGCACGCCTTGCAGCGCGGCCAGATAGATGATCATCATGTAGCCGACGCCGTTCCACAACGAGACGATCAAGATCGAGACGAACGAATATTTCGGATCGCCGATCCACGATTGGTCCAGGAAGAGCATGCTCGTTTTCTCCGCGATTTGCGGCAGTACCTGCGTGAATACGAAGGTCCACATGAAGGCGCTGATAATGGTGCTGATCATGTTCGGCATGAAGAAGATCGTGCGGAAGAATCCTTTGCTCTTCTTGCGGGATTCGATGAAGACGGCGAGCACAAGAGCAATCGCGTTCTGCAGCACGATCATGAAAAGAACGTACTTGAGCGTGAACCACAATGAATTCACGAAGTCCGGATCATCTGTAAGCGCCTCCACAAAATTGCCGAGACCAATGAAATCGTAGCTTCTGTTCAAGCCGTTCCAATCCGTGAAGCTGTAATACATGCCGCCGATCGTCGGGACTAGCAGGAATATCGCGTATAGAATAAGTGCCGGCGCGGTGAATGCCAGCAGGGACAGATAGGTCTTGTATGCTTTGGTCGGCATGAACGTTCTCCCCTCTCCTTGCCAATCTTGTGTCTATAGGGCGGGGAAAAGGCGGCAATCGCCTCTTCCCCTGTCTCGCATGCGGGTTAACGGAAGGTTACTTGTTCACCTTGTTGAACGACTTCCACGCTTTATCCAGCGCTTTGAACACTTCGTCTTGCGACATTTGGCCCGCATAGTAGGATTGCAGATCCTTGCCGACTTCATCCTTAACCGCTTGCGGAATGGCAGGATCTTGATACGACTTGCCCGCTTTGACGTATTCGGTCGCGTCATTCACCCATGGATAGCTGTCGAACGTGTGCACGGTAGCGATCGGGTTGAATTTGAGCGCTTGGAAGAACGCATTGGAATCCGTGTCGTCGAGCACGTAGTTCAGGAAGTCCAGCGCAACCTCTTTGTTCTTGCTCGTCTTGGAGACGGCCAGCGACGTGGAAGCGCTCAGATTAATCATCGTCGCATTCGCGTTATCGTTGATCGGCAGTGCCGCTACGCCGAAGTCCAAGTCTGGATTCGACTTGAGGATCGTCTCCGCGTACCAAGGGCCTTGCAGCCACATCGCCGCTTTGCCTGCCGCGAAAGCAGCCGCGCCGTCATCGCCGCCTACCTCGAGCGCTTTGTCCGTGCCGTTGGCATTGACCAGATCGATGACGTCGAACATCGATTTCATCTCCGAGAAGGAACCTTCGTCATTGCTCATGCGGGTAATGAAGTCCTTCTCCGCATCTTCGGTATTAATGAGCGCGCCGGCGGCCAGCGGCAGGAACAGCTGCGGAATCCAGGACTCCTTGTACGAGAGCAGGAACGGCGTAATGTTGTTCGCGTTCAGTTTATCGACGACGGCCTTCATCTCGGTCAGCGTCGTTGGCGGCGTCAGGCTCAGGTCGGCGAACATCTTCTTGTTGTACAGATAGCCCCAGGAGAGCGTCTCGAGCGGAAGAGCCACGACTTTGCCGTCGGTCGTCGTTACGGCAGGCTTCACGCTGTCCAGCAGTTTGCCGACGAACGGCTGATCCGACAGATCTTCGAGGTAGCCGGCCTTATAGTAGGAAGGAATGTCGTTGATGGCATGAAGCGCGAAGATATCCGGCGCGTCGTTGGAAGCCAGGCGCGTCTTCAAGATCTGCGCGGCATTGTCCGCCGGCGGCATCTCGATCTGCACCGTCACGTCGATATTCTTCTCCGCCTTCTCTTTGGCCGTGAATTGGGCAATATATTTATCGTAATGTTCTTTCAATCGAGGCTGGGCCACGAACATCTTCAGAGTGACGCTCTTCGCTTCTCCGCTGCCGCTGTCGCCGCCGGCATTCCCCGTATTCGCCGCATTCCCGTTACCTGTATTGTTGGATGCGCATCCAGCCAGCAGCGAAGCTGCCATTACTGTCGTCAGAACACCTGTCCACATCTTCATCTTATTTGCGACCTCCCTTAAAGTTTAAGCTCGTTTTGTTTACGCTTTCATTGTATAAGAAAAATGAAAGCGTTTAATTGGACGGAATTAATCGCTTTCATTGGACTATTTTAAACCTCTCGATTTTTGCGCATTTCGCCCGGCGCGACGCCGTAATGTTTCTTGAATACCCGGTAGAAGTACGTAACGTCCTCGTAGCCGATCATCTCGGCGACCGCTTTGATCGACAGCTGCTCGTCTAGCAGCCATACCTTAGCTTTCTCCATTCGCAGCCCCAGAATGTAGTCCGTCAGGTTGCGTCCGAACTCTTGCTTGAACACCTTGCTTAAGTACTCCTTGCTGACGAAGAATGCCTTGGCCAGCTGCTCGAGCGACAGATTCTCCGCAAAATGCCGTTCGATGTACTGACGCACGTCCTCGAGGTTGAGCTTGTTCTTATACTTCCGGCTGGCGATCAACTGTTCCAACGCGTGCCGGTACTGCTCCTTGATGAAGTCGACCGCCTTCCCGGCCGTCGAGAACACCTCGCTCCCGGCAGCAGCCCGTTCATCGTCCGGCAGCGAGTTGGCATTCATCATATCCTTTAGCGCCAGCAGCAGATCCGTGACGACCCGCTCCAGATGCGCAGGCTGCGCAAGCGCCTCGCCAAGGTCGGCCTTGAGCAGTTCCAGCACATGCTCGATCCCTGCCAGATTCAGCTCGTTAAAATGCCGGTGCAGCAGCTGTCTGGCCGAAGCGATGGCACGCGACAGCTCGAGAGGCAGCGCTCTGCTCTGCGTTGCGGCCGCCAAATCCGCCGCGCACTTCTGCAGAATCGTATTAAGCTCCTTCGGATCGATCGGCTTGAGCAAGTAATCGACCGCCCGATAGCGGATCGCCTGCTTCATATAATTGAAATCGTCATAGCCGCTAATGACGATCATTCGGACCGCGGGGAAGCGCACATGCATCTGCTCCATCAACTGAACGCCGTCCATGCCGGGCATCCGCATATCGGTAATGACGATGTCCGCGCGCGTCTCCTCCACCAGCTTCAGCGCCGCCTCGCCGTCTTCCGCTTCGCCTACGATCTGCAAGCCTAGCTGCTCCCACTGTCCGAACGTGCGGATCAGATCGCGATTCCACTGCTCGTCATCGACCAGAATGACTTTATACGACGTCAAGCTTCCTCTCCTCCAATTCCGTGCGGAATCCGAACGGTTACGACCGTCCCGATTCCGGCTTCGCTATCTACCTTAATGCCATATTCATCGCCAAAATGCATCTTCAGACGGGACGCCACATTGTTGAGCCCGATTCGTTCGCCGTGCGTCCACACTTGGCCGCGATAACTCGATAGGCGCTCCCTCAGATCGGTCAGCCGCTTCGGCGGCATGCCCGCCCCGTTGTCACGAATCTGGATCACCACATCGTCCATCACGACCGCTGCCGTGACGCTTAGTTCCCAGCTGCCCTTCTTCGTCTCCAAGCCATGCATGAATGCATTCTCGACGATCGGCTGCAGCGTCAGCTTGGGCAGCAAGCTGCGCATGGCCGCTTCCTCCACGTCAAGCGTATAGCGCAGCCGGCTTGTATAACGCTTCTCCTGTATGAGCATGTAATTATTCAGGTGGCCGATCTCCGCCTTCAGCATCGCCAGATCGCCCGGCTCGCGAATGACGTAGCGGAACATATCGCTTAAAGAACGGATAACTTCATAGCTCTCGGCCGGCTGCTTGGAGAACACCATACTGCCGATGAGCTGCAGCGTATTTTGCAGAAAATGCGGGTTGATCTGCGCCTGCAGCGCTTTGAGTTCCGCCGTCTTCCGCTCCAGATTGATGCTGTATTCAACCTTGATATGTTCGCGGATGCGCGCGGCCATCTGCTGCAGCCGGTTCTCGAGCAGACCGATCTCGTCCACCCGCTTCACGAGCGTCTTCTCTTGCTCGCGGATCAGATTGAGGCCCTGCATCGATCTGGCCAAAGTCACGATCGGCCTTGCCGTCTTCCACGCGATTGCAAAAGCAATGAATAGCGATACCGCTGCGGAGATAATGCCGATGATCAAGCCATAGCGCGCGGTCGACCGGGCGCTATGATCGATTACGCCGGCGGGAATGATAGTAACTAACTTGAGCCCCACCGGGTCGATCGTATTCGTGAACACGTACGAGTGTGTAGTCTGCACATATCCTGGACCTTCGGTCTGCTTCGCAATAACGGCCGTCACCTCATCCGATGCCTCCACGCCGGAAGGGTTGTAGAGAATGCGGCCGTCGCTGTCTGCGATGAGAACCGCCTGATCTTCGCCCCGCCCCAGCAGATCGAGTGTCTGATCGAATATGCCCCACTGCACCGTCAAAGCGATGCCGCCAAGCTTCTCTTGGTTCTCGAACCGGTTGATGCTGCGGATCAGGCGGAAACGGCCCTCATCTTCGGAAGAATTATCGATGCTGAAATCTTTGTTCTCCTCGAACAGATTCGCGTAGATCGGCGGAATTTCGCTTACCGTATCGATATCGCTCTGGCTGGCGTTGACGGTAATGAGGGAGCTGCGCCCTTTGAGGTACATCTCCACCCCGATCACATGATTGCCCGCCGTATAGAACAAGCTCGTGAGCGTGTCGAGTATCGTGCGCTGCGCCGCGAAGTCGAGCGGCTCCTGCGCGTCATCGACCGGCATAAGATAAGCATTCATGCTCGGACTGATCAGCATCGTGTAGATGAGATTGTTCAGCTGCGCGAACTGATCGCCCAAGTAGACGCCGGTCCATTTCATGTTGGATAAGTTCGTATCGATCACTTCCGCTTCGATCGTCCGCCGGTTATTCTCCGCCGCAAGCACGGTGACGGCGAGCGTCGGGATCACCGACAGCAGGATCATCGTCAAGATAAGCCGGTTGCGGATGCTGCGCCGGAACGGATCGATGACCGAGCGCCAGAGCTTGCCTATTGCCATTCCTTGCACGCGCCTCTCCGAGTCTTTGTATATGACAACAAACGCCCCCCTATTGCGCGAGAGACGTCTGGTTCATTGCTTATTTAAGCTTGAGGCAATCTTATCGTATGGAACGACTCCGGCTCAAGTTCGAAGGCATAGGCCTCTTCACCGGCCGAGAGCGTAAGCGTCCGCGTGTCCTTGAACGGATTCGCCAGGACGATAACCCGATCTCCGTCAGGCAGCTGGTAGGCCACCGCATGGCCGGACCATGGTCCGCGCAGTCCGATTCGCCGAGAGCCCGGCGCTACCGCATGGGCAAAATGCTTCATGACGTAGTATTCCGGATTATGCACCGCTTGACGCGTCGCCGGATCGACCGTAATCATCGCGTTCTGCTCCCAGCCCCATGTGCTGCGCCCCTTCGGTTCCAGGGCCATATTCCAGTACACATAGGCGTTCACGCCGTTGGTGAAGTAGTGCTGGTACAGGTTGAACACGTATTTGGCATAGTCCCACGTATTGTTGCCGTCGCCGCATTCGTTCTCGGTCTGCATATAGCGCAGCTCCGGATAGCTCTGGACGGTACGCTGGATCGCGTACTTGCCGGCCCATTGGTAGCCGACGCCTTTGACATACTTATACGCCTCCGGATCGCTGAGCACGACGGCCGCGAACACGTCATAATCCGAAGTCGTCTTCTTGATCAGTTCCTGCCAAGGATCCGGCGCATTGATCGTCCCGAGCCAAATCTCGGTCGCAAGCCCGTGTTTCTCGAAGGCAGGACCGAGGTAATCGCGAATGAACTCCTTCAGCTGCTCGCCCGTCCAGAGACAGGAAGGGAATTTCTGATCGGCCGCGACTTCATTCTGCACATGAATCTGATGGATCGTAATGCCTTCTTCCGCATACGCCTGCACGAACTTGACGAAGTACAGCGCGTAAGCCTCCAGTACTTCCTTCTCCCAGCGCAGCGTGCCGTAGTTATAAGCTTTCGGGAACTTCATCCACGTCGGCGGACTCCATGGCGAAGCGAACAGCTTGAGTTCCGGGTTGCGTTTCAGCGCCTCTCGAATGTATGGAATCAAGTGCTTCAGGTCCCGTTCGATCGAGAAATGTTCCATCGCGTAATCACCGTCATGCTCATTGTGGCTGTACCATTCCAACGCATAGTCGCTCGCGCCGATCGGCAGACGGCAAACGCTGAAGCGATGATCGCCCTCGGGATGGAACAGCGCATCAAGCACGGATTCCCTGTCTTCGTCCGTCAAATGCTGCAGCGCCGTATAGCCAAGTTCATTGAAGCAGCCGCCGAAGCCTTCGATCAGCTGATAGACCTCGCTTGTGAGCTCCAGATTGGCCGCCCCCGCGGCCGCTGCTTGCGTTGGTTGTTGCGCGACCCATTGCGCGTTCTCCGTGCTTGATACCCATTGAATCGATCTGCTCATATCGTTAACCCTCCGCGTTCGGATTTGGACTCGTCACATCTTGCACATCATTGTCCTTTATTATAAATTGGGTCCAACGGACAAGCGATTGTCCAAACCACGTGGAATTTACCCAAATCCAAGGCAGGGATACGATGAACAAACCAAGCTACCCCGATTGGCAGCATCAGGTGCAGTGGCTGCCCGCGATCGATTGGAACGTCAAGCTGTTCGGCGGGCACGAACGCGCCGTTGATCGACATTGGGCAATGCCTCAAGAATCCCACATCGGGTTCGAAATTATCCTCGTCCTGGAAGGCAGCCAGGAAACCGTAATGGGCGGTACCCGGTACATCCTGCACGCGAACGATATCATCTTGATCCCGCCGGGCATTACGCATAGGAATCGATGCGAATCCGACCAAGGCATGCGCTACTTCTGCGTCCATTTCAACGTCGATGATCCCCACTTCCGGCAGGAGATGATCAAGCACAACCGTATCATCTTCCGCAGCGGAACGGCTGAGAATGTCCGGCTCCGTTCGTTACTGGACCACTGGCTGCTCATGGTTCGGCGCGGCGGCGGACATTCGACCGAAGATCGCTTCCGTCTGCAGGCCCAGTTGTTCGAGCTGCTCGGAATGCTCGCCAGCTTCTCCATTCCCGCGGATGCGCAGCAAGCCGAGCCTGCCGCGCCGGCCTCCGTCCAATATGCCAAGGCGATCGCCGAAGCCATGAAGGCGCAATTCAATCCGCATCAGCTCGACCGGAGCGAGTCGCCGGATAACCGGGTCCGCATCGATCGGATTGCCGCTTCCTTGGGGATCAGCACCGGTTACGCGCTCGAGGTATTCCGCAAAGTGTACGGGTTATCGCCGCGGCAGTATTTGTCCGAGTTGAAGCTTCATGAAGCGAAAGTGCTTATCCAACAGCCCGATCTGTCGCTTAAGGAAATCGCGGAGCGGCTCGGTTATGCCCACCTGTCCCATTTTAGCCGCCAATTCAAGCGATGGACGGGCATGAGTCCGCTGCAATTCCGCGAGCAGGGTCGATAGCGCTCCGGTTAGTCAAGGACGCCAAATAGCGCCGCAGGGATCATAGCCCTGCGGCGCTATTCGGTATTTACCCGCTCTCAGTAGGGGAACCGGATTATTATTTGATAAGGCCGGCCTTCCGGCGACATGACTTCCAGCGTACCGCCGATCTGACGGACCCGCTCCAGCATATTGGTCAATCCGAAACCGTAGGCTTCCCTCGCATAAGGCCGCCCGTCATTCCAAAGCGTGAATCGAACCTCCCCCTCGCCGGCTTGCAGCTCGTAATGAAAATACCCGGCAGCCCCATGGCGGATCCCGTTCGTCAGTCCCTCCTGAAGCGCATGGTAGAGCACTTTCTTCTGGATGAGACTCAGCTCGGGCAACTCGCCGATCTCCCTCTCGATCATCACCCCCGCCGCCTGTTCCGTCCGGCATTCGAGGACGCGCATCGCGTCCGCCAAGTCATACGACTGGTTGGACAGCTTCATCATATGGACCGATTCGCGGATATCCTGAAGGCTCTTGCGGATCAGATCCGCCGAGAGATCCAGCTTCTCCAGCCCCCGTTCGTCCTGCTTGCGGATCAGCCGGGAAGCGGCGTCGATCTGAAGGACGGTCGCCGTGAGCGTATGGCCGACGACATCATGGATATCGCCGGCAATCCGATTGCGCTCTTCGAGCACGAATAGTTCGGCCATCGCCTCCGACCGCTCTTGGATGGAATGTTCGAGCAGCCGGTTGGCCTTCTCCAGCTGGTCGGTACGCCGCTCCACCATCTGTTCGAGATGCAAGTTCAGCTGTTCGTGCTCATCCCGGATGCGGGCAATCCGCGTCACCATGGCCATGCCGATCGATAGGGCGAACAACAGGACGCCGAAGCCGGCCGCATTATCCATGAGGTACATTTGCAACGTCGATGCGAAGGTCATCTCGTTCGCCGCAACACCCGGAACCAACATGTTGCTGACATGCAGAAACATGAATAACGTAACGCAGAATAGACCACCGAGTATCCATCCCGTCTCTCTGTCCGGATTGTCCCGGTACCGCCTCACCATGTACCGTGCGGAAGTAATGAAGCTGATGACGAACATGGAGAGAATCAGATATCGATGTACGTCCAGGAACGTATAGTAGGGCAAGGTATAAGCCAATACCGTCAATAGCAAGGTGAGCATACCGTAGACGCCTGCCTGGACAAGAAAGATCCGCGGGCGCTCCTGCCCTGCAAAATGGTACAGAAACAGCATGAATGATCCCGTGCCGATAACCCCCGGAATGTCGCCCCAATAGATGACGAAATCCGGGATCGGCAAATACTGAATGGAGTCCGACCGCAGCAGGTGCGCGGCGGCGGCGCTGGCCGTCAGAAGGCCGAAGCCCAGGAAAGCATGGTCCTTGCGGGAACGCAAATAATAAAGAAAAGCCGCGACGGCGAGCAAGCCCAGGAAGAAGACGTAAATAAAATTGAACAGATCCCTCTTCACCATGGTGAGCAGGATCGATTTGCCGTTGCCGATCTCGTACTGGCCGAAGCGCAGTCCTTCGAGCCTTGGCTCGGTTCGGATAAGGAGTTCCTTCATCTGACCGTTATTCGGCAATTGGGCCATCGACCACATGCGAGGATGCCGATAGGATTGCTCCTCCGGCTTTAAGCCCAGATAATGCTCACGGTCGATGTACACCTCGAAACTCGACTGTTTCTGTACCCAGATGACCGGATCGCGCAGCTGAGCAAGGAATGCCGGAATCTCCAGCTTAAGCCAGAATACCGCATGCCGGCTGCGGCCCTCCTCCGTATTCTGAGCTGCCCGTAAGGGCTGCCAATGTCCCGCCGTCACGACCGGTTTGCCCGCTTCCATCGGCAGGTCTCCCAGATGGACTTGCCATGGCTGTGATTCGTCCAAGTTTATGACGGAAGCTTCGTTCATCGTATCCGTTCTGCTCGGCTGCAGAATAGTAAATCCGACGATTCCGAAGATCAGCGTACTTATGAGGATAAAAGCCAGGAAGACCAAGAAGCGGGCCTTCACGATCGTTCCGACTGGTTTCGTATTGATTTGCACCATCAAGTCAACTCCGGATGCTATGGATTGGCAATGCTTCACGCTCCTTCCATCATAACAGCTAGCCGCTGGCATGGGAGGTACGATTTTCATTAAATCCACAAAAATTGCAACCTGTTGTAACCTTTTCGAACCAAGGTGCGTCAGAAGGACAAATCGATTGAACAGATGAGAGGTGCGGATGACGATGAACAAACGGAATTGGATGATTGCGATCACAGCTGCAGGGGTACTGACGACGAGCGCCGTCGCAGGCGCAAGTTCGGTAGTCGAGAAGGTAAGCGGCCTTCTGCGCGGGGATGTGACGGTAACGGTGAACGGCGAGGAAACTTCGCTTCACCCGGTATATATTAACGGCAAAGCGTACTTGCCGGTCCGCGATACGGCGGAAGCGCTCGGTTATGAATTGAGCTGGAGCGGCAAGCAGCTGCAGCTGAGCAATGCCGCCGAAGAGGAAGAAGCGGATCTTGCGACTATCTCCGGCGTAATCACGAGCGTTACGCCGACGGATGATGGCTATCGCTTGGATGTGATCGGCCACGGGACGAATACGTGGATCCTGCTGACCGCGGACAAAGATACGGTGCTGACCGATGCCGAAGGCAAGAAGCTGGCTGCTAAGGACTTGAAGGCAGGCATGCAGATCATCGCCGAATACGGTCCGATCGTTGCGCTCAGCTACCCGGGCCAATCGCACGCGGCAACGATTCAAGTCCAGGCGCAGCGTCTCGTGAAAGAAGAACCGGTATACGCCGTTACGAAGACGGACGACGGCTGGCAAGTGCAATTCGCCGAGCTGAAGGACGGCGTGGAGACCCCAACGCTTACGCTCAATGCAGGCAAAGAAACGATGGTCGTTAACGCCGAAGGCCAGCCGGTAGACTGGTATCAGATCAAACCGGGCACGAAGGTTCGCGC
This sequence comes from Paenibacillus phyllosphaerae, assembly GCF_014192105.1. Taxonomy (GTDB): domain Bacteria; phylum Bacillota; class Bacilli; order Paenibacillales; family Paenibacillaceae; genus Paenibacillus_Z; species Paenibacillus_Z phyllosphaerae. The sequence goes on from NZ_JACHXK010000014.1 coordinate 146,923, forward strand.
TTACTATGGCCCGATTATGACGAAGAGCCTCCCGCCGCAGAGCCCGCTGTACGTGCTCGTTGTACTGCAAGACATGCCTGACGCCGAGAGCGTGAAGGAATACCGCAGCCTCGCATGGACTTTCGTGCCGGAAGAGCAGAAATCCCACCTGACGACCAAACAAGACGAAGCGCAAGTGGTGTATGCGGATGCCAACAGCGCGGGCATCTTGCCGGCAGACGACAAGCAAAAGAAAGCGTTGGCTGAACTGGCCGCAAACGGCAGCAAAGTAATCGCGGTCACGTACAATACCGACCAGGATGCATTGCTCGGTCCGCTTACGGTAGTCATCAACCCGGAAACCAAAGAATTGATCGGTTACTTCATGCGCATGTAACGATAGACAGAGCAAGAGGCTGTTCCATAAGGGTTCAATTTCACTCTTGTGAACCCTTAATAGCTCAATTGGAACAAAAAAGTGATCGAGCAGGTCTTAACCTGCACGGTCACTTTTTCTATTTTATCCGTTCCAGCTTTTCGCTTGTAATGGCTGTGGCTTCTCCAAGCTAACGGAGATCTAGGCTATTACGTGCAGCCTCCTGTTTCTCGGCTTCTTCGATCGTCGCGAACAAAGTCTGCACATATTCTTGCAGCCTCATTTTATGTTTGATGACGGCCTTGCCCCAGACAAATGCGTACCGATTCGCATTGGCTTCAATCGATTTTAAAATTTGAAGGTTAACCCCAAACGGAGCAGGTCAATGATTCTGGAGAAGCGCTAGCGGTCGCCTTTGTGAGGGGAATTCCCACTTTAGCCTATTCATTCAAGGAATCCCCGAACAACAGCGAGCGGAAGAACATTTGACTGCACAGTGAATTTGGTAACCTATCCTGATTTAAAAAATGAACCGGGGCCGTCCCAACCGTCATCTTTGACTAGAAGATCCGACGCCTACCTTAGCTTAAGCGCATTCAGCCAACACTCACTTGACACTGCCTTCGCATTCGTATACATTTGTATACACAACAACATTCGTATACAATCGTATACGGACGAAGGAGGACCACAACCATGCGAGAAGGCAAACATGGACATAGAGGACATCATGGGCATCACGGACATGGAGAAGGACGAGGCCGCGGCGAGCACCACCGGATCAAGAGCGCGCAGACCTTCCGCCGCGGACGGGCGATACATTTTCTCGAGAAATTGCATCTCAAACGGGCAACGCTGCTGCAACAGCTGAATCAACCGGAATTCGATTCGATCAAGCAGGTCATCAGCGGAGAATTGAAAGCCGTGGACACGATCATTCAGGAGTTTATCCATACGTTCGAATTGCACGAGATGCCTGCGGAAAGCGACGATGCAAGCGATACGCCTAGCGAGGCGGGCGACACGAAACCAACCGAGGGAGAGGAAGAACAAGATGAGCGTCATTGAGATCATGAAGACCCGCAGAACGATTAAAGCGTTCGGGCCGCGGCCGATCGAGGAACAGGACCTGCAAGCATGGCTGACCGCTGCCAGCTTCGCGCCGAATCACCGGATGAATGAGCCGTGGGAACTGCTCGTCGTCGGGCCGGAGACAAGAGCCAAATTGAACCACAAGACCGATTTCGGCCACGCGCCGGTCGTGCTTGCGGTCTTGTCCAAGCCTGCCCCGACGGCATTCGAGCGTGACGAGAATGTGATGGCCGTCTCCTGCTTCGTCCAGAACCTCCTGCTCGCCGCCCACGAAGCCGGCGCAGGCGTCTATTGGGCTTCGCTTGGCGCCCTTCCCCACAATCGCGCGATCCTCGGCGTTCAGGAAGGCTACGATGTAATCGGCGTCCTCGGGATCGGCTATCCGGAGGATGTGCCTGCAGCGAGAGCTCGAACGCCGATCGACTCTAAACTTACGTATTTGGCCTAACTCCCCTTATCCCATAATTAGAAGAGGCAACTCCGACCCTGTCTAGGGCTGGAATTGCCTCTTTTCGCTAGCTCTGGATCAGCCTAGCTTCAGCTTCTTCTTCCGCCGGCTCCACAGCTTCTCCAAGTAATACACGATCACTACGAATACGGCCAGGATACCGAAATAAGTGGCCAGCACTTGGAACGCGTTGGCGCTTCCGCCATGCCCTTCTTGACCGCCCCGGAACCCGCCTTCGAAACCGGCGCGTCCTTCAGGCCGTCCCTCTTGTCCCTCTGCCGCGTCTTCGTCCGGCATAACGCGTTCACCCTTCTCTCCTTCAAACGACGGACGGCCTCCCATACCCATCTGAGATCCGCCGCCAACAATGCTCACCGCCGAGGAGACGCGCTGGACGAAGCTCGTCTGATTCATCTCGTACACGCCGAATACGAGGATAAGAATAGCGGCTGCCTTGGCGATATAACTCAACCAGACTTGTCCCTTAGAAGAAGGCGCAAGCCGTTGAACCACTGTCATGACCCATTTCCAATGCAGGCCGATGTGGACGCCGACCGTGATCAAGGTCACGAATGACAACGAAATATGCGTAACCTTAAACCAGGCCTGATCGCCGACGTTCATGCCGGGGAAGAGAATACGGGAGATGAACACGCCGGATACGATAATCGTCGTCATCGAGATCAGCAGCAGTACGTTCAGGATATAGCCGAATCGGGTTAACGCCGGCATCTTCCGGTCGAACAGCTTCAACGTCATATTTTTCACCCAACGCCAGTTCAATGCGATATGCGCCAGGAATGCGCCTCCTATAATTGTGCCGGTCCATTCGTGAAAGCTTAACCCGCCGAGCACCTGCTTATTGAATAGCAGCGCAAATGCGATTCCCATTAACAGGTCCAACGTCAGCTTGATGTAGTTGATTTTCTTCTTCACGCCTCTTGCCTCCATCCTCCATGTTCGATCGTTCGCGAATACCGTTTAAGTATAGAGCGCCAATGTCACAGTTTTTTTACAGCTTGTTCAACGTTGCTTGTCTGAATATCAACGGATGTTTACTTGCTTTTGCGCAGGAGGATGGGTAATGTTGTGGGTAAAATCGAAATGATCCGCAGGTGATTGCATGGTTCAAATTTTAATAGCGGATGATGACGCGCGCATGCGAAAACTGCTTAAGGATTTTCTGACCCGCCAAGCTTATACCGTCCATGAAGCCCGCGACGGGAACGAAGCCATGCTTCAATTTCAGCAGATCAAGCCGCTCGACCTCATCATTCTCGATATTATGATGCCCGGAATCGACGGTTGGGAAGTTTGCCGCAAAATCAGGCAGCAATCGGATGTTCCGATCCTTATGCTGACCGCTAAGGAAGAAGAGTACGATCAACTATTCGGCTTTCAGCTTGGCGCCGACGATTATGTAACCAAACCCTTCAGCCCCTCGATCCTGGTGGCGCGGGTAGCCGCGTTATTGAAACGAACGAAGATGAAGTCCGAGCAGCCAAGCGCCAAGGAATGGATGAGGCAAGGACTGCACGTGAAGCTGTCGGCCGGGAAAGTGTGGGTGGACGGGCAGTTAGTGGATTTGAGCCCCAAAGAATATGACTTGCTCATCTACTTCATCCATAACGAGGGACTTCTGCTATCCAGAGAGCAGCTGCTCGAGAATGTGTGGGGTTACGACTACTTCGGAGATGTACGTACCGTCGATACGCATATGAACCGGCTGCGGCTGAAGATCTCGCCTTACGATACATTCATCCATACCATCCGGGGCAAAGGCTACCGATTCGAGGGCTATGATGAAAAATAAGCCGATTCGCATTCAATTTCTGCTCGTCTTTCTCGCATTTCTCATCCTATTGTTCGGCTTGATTTCGTTATCGAACATCTTTCTGCTCAAGCCGTTCTACGTATGGACGAAGACGGAGCAGCTCAAGTCCGTCAGCCGCCATTACGACGATGTCGCCGTCGACCCGCAGAACCAGGAGTTCTTAAGACTGATCGAAAAAACGCAATACCGGGACCAAGCGGCTGTCGACGTGTTCGACGCGGAGGATGAACTTATTTACTCTTCCATCCGTAACTCCCGGGAGAATCGTCCGATGGATATCAGACCGATGTACAGCGATGAAGAACGGGGCAAGCTCCAGGACGGCCGAATCCTCGTCAAGCAAATCTACAATCCGCATCATAACCAAACGCTGATCGTGGTCTCCAGACTACTGCCGGGGGGCGAAATCTTGTCCCTAAGCTCCGCTATGGCAGCCATCGAGCAAAGCGTCGCCATCCTCAACGAATTCTTGCTCATCGTCCTGTTGCTCTTCGTGATCTTAGTGTGGATCTGCGCGAGGAGGTTTGCCGACTACTTCTCCAAGCCGATCGTCACGCTGCAGCAAATGACGAACCGGATGATTCAATTCGATTTCAGTCAGCAATGGCATGAGAGCCGCCGCGACGAGCTCGGCAATCTGGGAACGAACATGAATAAGTTGATGTTAATCATCGGGAACTTCATAGAAGAGTTGAAGGGCAAGAACGAGCTCCTCGAATCCGAGCTCGAGAGGAAGAACAAGCTAGATCGGATGCGCAAGCAATTCGTCTCCAATGTATCTCATGAGCTGAAAACGCCGATCGCGCTGATCCAAGGCTATGCGGAGGGACTTCGCGTCGATGTGAACACCGACAGCGCCAGTCGTGAAGAATACTGCGACGTGATTATGGACGAGGCAAGAAAAATGAACGAGCTTGTCCGGGAGCTGCTCCTGCTGTCGCAGCTAGAGCTCGGCCAAGATGCGCTGAGCATCGAGAGGTTCGATATCGCAAGCGGCCTGCGGACCGCCGCAACCCGCTTCCGACATTTGTCGGCTAACCGGGAAATCGCCTTTGAGCTGAACGTGCAGGAGGATGCCGCCGAGGTCATCGGCGATAGGAATAAGATTGACCAAGTCATCGCCAACTATTTATCCAACGCGTTGTATTTCGTCAATGAGCAGAAGCGCATTCGCATTGCGACCGTACGGGAGGGCGAGCGTATCCGCGTATCGGTTTATAATACGGGACCTCATATACCGGAAGATGAAATGGACCAGATCTGGACCAGCTTTTATAAAGTGGATAAAGCCCGTACGCGAGGTGAAGGCGGGACTGGCCTTGGCTTATCCATCGTTAAGCGAATTATGGATCTCCACCATATGCCCTTCGGTGCCGCTAACGTGCACGACGGGGTCGTCTTCTGGTTCGAACTGCCTCTAGCTGCGTAAGAACATCGCAAGGAGAGGCAGCAACGATAGGAAAGCCTGAATGAACGAGAGACGGTAGCCCATCGGGCTGCCGTCTCTTTTGTCTACCCGCTCCAGTCAAGGGAACAGGATGCTCTTCCTTAGTCCACCTTAGCGCCATAGGCGATGGCCAGCATCACCGCTTGCTCCCGATCCATCCGGAGCCCTTTGACCTCGAATGCTTTGAGATCGACGCCTTTCAGCTGCGCCCCTCTTATGTCGGTGCCCGCAAGCTTCGCCTTGGCGAGCGATGCTCCGGTCAGGTCGCTGTCCCTAAGGTCTGCCTTCTCCAGGTTTGCGCCCAGCAAGTCCGCTTCATAGAATTTCACGCCCCGCAGATCCTGCCGGACCAATCGGGAATTCCGCAAGTTGGTATAGGACCAATCCCCTCCGGCAATCGTAATGCCATCCATATTCGCGTTCGTGAAATCCGATCCGGTCATTTTGCAGGCATCGAATTTGGCGACGAACAGATTGGCCCCGCTGAAGTTGCAATTCTCGAATGCCGACTCTTTGTGAATCGATCCGTTCAACAGCGCTCCGCGAAAGTTGCAGTTGATAAACCGGCAATTCTCGGAGGTGATCTCCTCCAGCGATCCATTGGCAAAGGTGCAGTGGTCGAAGGTACAGCTGATGAGCTCGCCAAACCTCAAATCTTGTGCGCCGAAATCGACGCCTTCATAATGCTGGCTGCTGTATTGAAACATGGGCTTGCCTCCATAAGACATATAAAATTTCGATTGTATCAGGACTGATCTCGTATCGATCTTTTTCACTATAGCACACGGCTGTCAAGAACCTGCCTGTCTCTAGCCTAAAGTCAAGCACTATATATTTAAATACGAAAAATCCTGCCCCGTTCCCGGGACAGGATTCATGCTTGCCTGCTGCACATATGTCAGCTGGAAAGGCTTAGCTTGCTGTTCCTGTTGTCGCGCTTTGCTCGCTGGTTGGCGCACTGCCTGGGGCTCCGCTAGGCGCTTCGCCGCCCGGGAAACCTTCGCCTTGAGCCGGTCTTTCGCCGCGAGCGCCGCCTCCCATACCGCGTCCGCCGCCGCCGCCGAATCCGCCGCGGCCGGTGTTGGCCGTCGTTACGCCGGACTCGTTCACATACGTCACTTTGTCGCCCATCGCGAAGGTAACCACCTTCGTGCTGCCGCTAACCGTGCCGCCTTCGTACAAGCCATCTGTAGCCGTGCCGCTCGCAGTACCGCCTGTCGAGAACGTGTAATTCTCGCCGCTCTTCAGCGCTGCCGAAGAAATAACGATGCTATTGAACGTTTTCGTAGGTTGGAACGCTGCGACGACCGCACCCGTGCTGTCTGTCAAGGTAACGAGCGTCCCCGCTTCCAGCGTGCTTGGGAATGTCATCATTACAGCCAGCTGCGAAGAAGTTTCGGATGGCGCCTGCGCCATGCCCGAGCTGCCCGCTGCAATCAGCGTGCCGCCGGATTGTTCGAAGGTACCGTTGTAATCAAGCGGACCGTTACCGGAATTCGTCGGACCGTTGACGAGCGCGGTGCCGCCTGTCATAACCATGTTGCCGTTGGAATCCAGTCCGTCACCTGTCGCGTCGACGACGAGGTAACCGCCGCTAATGGTCAGCATGCCGTCTGTAGCCGCGAACATGTCGCCGCCCGCTGCGCCGGATGCGTCATTGCCGCCGCCGACGTTCACGCCGTCATCGCTTGCAACGACATGGATGTCGCCGCCGGAGATTGTAATATTCGCGCTCTCGATGCCTTCATAGCTCTTCGTAATTTGAATGGTACCGCTCGAGATGGCAAGTGCCGTATCCGAGTGAATACCGTCGTCCCCGGAGGCAACACTATATTCGCCGCCCGCAATCGCGATATTCGCGTTACTATGAATGCCGTCGTCCGCCGAGTCGATCTTGAACGTACCGGCCGTAATCGCAACGTTGGCCGTTGCTTTCAACCCTTTGGCGCTCGTGGACTCTGTTTCTTCCGTAGTCGTTGTCGTCGTTGTCTGCTCCTGCGCCTGCTGGCCGAACCCGCCGCGCATATCGTCTTGGTGCGTCTTCGTCGACTTCGCGCTGCCGCCGCCGGATACGATATCGAACGTGCCGCCGCCGATCAGAAGCGAAGATGCTGCCTGAATGCCGTCGTTCACGGAAGTCAGGTCGAACGTGCCGCCCGCAATCGCAATATAACCTTTGTCCGCATCGGTGTCATTCGTCGTCTTCATGGCGTCACCGCCTGCGTCAACCGTGATCGTACCGTCTTTGACCGCCAGCAGATCTTTGCCGACAATCCCGTCATCAGCCGCCTTCACGACGATCGTGCCGCTCATGATCTTCAGATCGTCTTTGCTCGTGATGCCGTCATTCGCATTGCCTTGCACCGTCAGTTTACCGGCGCCGTTAATCGTCAGATCGCCCTTGCTGTACAGCGTTGCCGTCGGCGCTTCGTCGGATGTGTCGGAGTAGGTCGCGCCGTCCGTCAGCGCATTATCGGTTCCCTCTTGCAGCGTAACGATCACCTTGCCGGCTTCGATCACTTGGATGGCTGGTCCGTCATTGTTCGTAATCTGAGCGCCGTTCAGCACCACATGCACGTCATCGTCTTCCGTCACATTGATGACCAGCTGGCCGTCTGCGATCGTGCCGCTGACCACGTAAGTGCCCGCAGCAGAGATGGTCACGACGCCGCTCTCGGCCTTCGCTCCTTCTCCCGTCACGCTGGCGCCGGAAGCGCTCAGCGCGATCATCGTCGAGCTATCTTGGCTCCATGCCGTAAGCGTATCGTTCTCCTCGAAGTCTGCCTGTTCGTTAACATCTTGTCCAGCCAGCTGCAGATCGGCCGTGTTGGCCGTCGTGCTCGCTTGGTCTGTGCCGGCCGTCGTTGCCGTAGTGGACGTATTCACGGAAACCGTAGATTCCGTCGTGCTTGTATTGGAGCTGCAGCCAGCGGCTGCAAGCATGGTGCTAAGGAGCAGAATCGTCAGTAATTTGCCTTTATTCGATTTCTTCATAAGAAGTCATCCTCTCATTAATATTCCGGTTGTACGGTCGGGCTCATGGTCAATGTGATATCGAGATTGCCATTCCGGGTACGGACGGCGTCTAGCAGTTCTTTTTGGTTCGTCTCCGGCCGCAACTTCACCGCGTAGACCAGTTCATACAAGCTTCCTAGTTCCGTCGTGCGAACTTTCCTGAGTTCATACTCAATGTTGAACTTCTTGAAGATTTCATCGAATGCTTCTTCGTAGCCTAAGCTTTCTGGAATCGTAACTTTGAGCGTCTTCACGGTATCTTTATGAGCGCCGAATTTGAATGCCTTCAGGACGAACATGAGCAAGCACAATACGACTGTGAACAATATCGCGTAACCATAAGCGCCTACGCCGCAAGCAAGGCCGGCTGCCATCGAGAACAGAACGTACGAGATGTCTTTGGAATCACCGGGCGCGCTTCGGAACCGGATGATGGAGAAAGCGCCGGCGAGACTGAATGCGCGGGCAATGTTGCTGCCGATGAGCAGAATGATGATGGCGACGATCGTTGGCAGTACCATCATCGTGAGCGTGAAGCTCGGAGAATACTGCGGCTGCGTCTTCATATACGTCCAGCTGATCACCCCGCCAAGAAGGATGGCGATGGCAAAGGACAGAAGTGCATGCGTGACGGTTAATTCCGTTACTGTTGTGGAGGAGAAGAGTTGTTCGATCATAGGATGATAAGCTCCCTTTCTTGTTGAAGTTGAATGTCTTTATTGGTGTTGTCAGTGTGAATCGAGTTGCGAATCGACTTCTTATATTCATTGCCGTACTTCGAGAAGCTCGTCCGGTACATCTCATGTTCGGACAAGAGCCTTGCGAGCCAGACCGGCACCGTCTTCTCCGCTTTCACTTCCATCAGCCATTGGCCTTTCTCCATCAGCTGTTCGCCGTGGTCGCCGGCCTCCAGCTTCAGATCGTAGCGGCGGTGCCTTATATTCGTGTCGAAGGAAATCCGCAGATCCCGGTTGCCTTTCGCGAACATCGCGATCCGGTCGTAAGCCAGATACGTCATCGGCTCCAGCTCATAGCGCGAGAGGAAATATTCAATCTCCGCAATAACCTGCTTGTTCATGCCTTCGCGGAACGCCGGCGGCTTGCCGGTTCTGACGAATTCATAAGCTTCTTGCAGCTTTAGCGCCGTCCGCCGTTTGTTGACGAGGCCGAACACTTTCTTCTTCAGCTCCAAGTAGACTTTCGCGTCCGGGGCCGGTACGCCGTATGCCCGAACCCGCAATTTTTCCTTATACTTCGGTTTCGACAGGCTGTTACGGATCAAGGTATGATGCTCAGTATCGAAGTACAAATTACTGATGGAGTAGAACTTGTTATCTTTGTTGTGCGCATCCGGCTCCATATATTCCGTCAGGCGGTTATATAAATTGTAGAAAGCCTTGGTGTCCATCAAGTATTTGTTCTCATAGCGGTTAAACACTTCAATCGCCATGCGGCTCGCGCCCCTTTCGTTCAATCGTTGTCGCTGTTCTTCATGTCTGTATCTTACGAAGCGAACCTTTAACGAAACTTAAATTGTTAAGGGAGTGTAAAATCTTTTTGTGAGGGAGCGGAATGCTGCTTCGGCTATAATAGTAGAAACACGAAGCTGAACCTTCGCTTAAGGTTGATTAAAGGTTTCGTTCCTACAATGGAGACATGAAGATCGAAAGGGGACTTACGCCTATGCGAATACTAATAGTGGAAGACGAGGTTAATCTGGCGGAGGCTCTGTCGCAAATACTAAAGCAGCAGAATTACACGGTCGATGTCGTGCATGACGGGGAGGCCGGCCTGGATAATGCGCAGACCGGAATCTATGACTTGATCCTGCTTGATATCATGCTGCCCGGTATGGACGGCATCACCATATTGAAGACCATTCGGAACCAGGAGATCTCGACGCCGGTCATTATGCTGACGGCCAAAGGCGAGACGCCGGATAAAATAGCAGGTCTGGATTATGGCGCCGATGACTACGTTGCCAAGCCATTCAATACAGGAGAGTTGCTGGCGCGAATTCGGGCCGCGACGCGGCGCAAGGGCGAGGTTATGCCGGAAGATGGATTGAAGTTCGGCGATATTGAGCTCAATGCGACGAATCTGAAGCTGACCTGCAGAGGGAAAGAACTGAAGCTCATCCTGAAGGAGAGCCAGCTCCTCGAGCTGATGATGACGAGGAAGCAGGCCGTAACCTCGAAGGAGCAAATTATCGAGAAGCTATGGGGCTTCGACTCGGAAGCCGAACATAACAATGTGGAAGTGTACATCTCGTTCTTGCGCAAAAAACTAACCTTCCTCCAGTCTTCGGTTCGTATCAGTACGATTCGAGGCGTAGGGTATGTGCTCGAGGAGGGAGCGAAATGATGTTCAACAAACTTCGTAACCGGTTCCTGCTGATGAACATGGTCATCATTACGATTATCATGCTCGTGGCGTTCGGAACGATTTATACCATCACCTACCGGAACGTCTACAAAGAGATTAATATGGATCTACACCGCATGGCGGAACCGAACCGCAAGATGGAAGCGCCTGGCGGAGTCAACGGTGCTGGTGGAACAGGAGTCAATGATCGGCTTGGATCCGCTAATCCGGACGCAGCGGATAGCATGGCTAATCTCGATGGGACGCCTAAGCTGGATGGAGATTTTCCCGGAGGAGGTCATGACCGCGCCATCGCTTTCATCCTGAAGACGGATGAGAATTGGTCGATCACGGAGACGAATTCCCGCTTCGATATGGGCAGCGAGGTGTACGCGGCCGCCTTGGAAGAAGCCAAGGCGCACCCGGTGGATTTCGGCCAAGTGACCATCGATGGGACGCGCTGGGCTTACAGCGTGCAGCCGGATTTGTCCGGCACCGGCTATTCGGTCTTCTTCATGGATGTCAACGCGCAGCAGAGCATCTTGAATAATCTCACTTATACGTTCTCCGCTGTTGCGCTCGCCATGCTTGGGGTCATCTATCTCGCAAGCCGCTATTTCGCCGGCCGTTCGATCAAGCCGGTGCGGGAAGCGTTCGAGAAGCAGAAGCGGTTCATCGCCGATGCCTCGCATGAGCTGAAGACGCCGCTTGCGGTCATCAATACGAACGCCGACGTGCTGCTCGCGAACGGTCAGGATACGATTAACACTCAAGCCAAGTGGCTGCATCATATCAAGTCGGAGACCGAACGGATGAAGACGCTCACGAACGATCTGCTCTACCTCACCGAGATGGACGACGCCAGAACGCGCATGCTGCACGTCCCATTCGACTTGAGCGAAGCGATCGACAGCATCATTCTGACGATGGAAGCCGTCATCTACGAGAAGGATCTCACGCTCGATTACGAGATCGAGCCGAACCTGACGGTAAGCGGCAGCAGCGAGCAGATGAAGCAAGTGGCGATGATTCTGCTGGACAACGCGATCAAATACTCGAATCCGCAAGGAACGATCCAGGTTACGCTCAAACGGCACCACGGGCACATTCAGCTTACCGTCTGCAATACCGGGGCTGGCATTCCCGCCGAGCATCTGGACAAAATCTTCGACCGCTTCTACCGCGTCGATTCCTCCCGCGCCCGGAAGAACGGCGGCTACGGCCTCGGCCTTGCCATCGCCAAATCGATCGTCGAACAGCACAAAGGCAAGATTAGCGCGAAGAGCGTGCCGAACGAGAAGACTACGTTCGTGGTGCAGTTGGACTAAGGGCGCTGCCCTTTGTAATCCCCCTTGTTATGTTGCCTCCCCCACCCCTCCAACGGAGGGGATGCAAGGGCCACGGCCCTCTGCACACCCGTAATGGGCGTGACTCGATACGCGGCCGTCGTTGATGTGTCCTTTCTAAGGTGGCCCGCTTTTGTCCGCTGTGGATTGATAGAGCTCAATCCGCTGTGGACAAAGCTCTTGGTTCGAGCTTCGTTCGCCACGTTGTGCCTTGGGAGGAGACATCGACGTATAGCGGAATGCATTACATCGTGCTAACCCTCGCTTTCGTCCGCTTGGCGCGGACACGCTTTACTTCATTCTTTAGAGCATAGCAAAAGCTCCTGCCATCTTGACGATGGCAGGAGCTTTTGCTTCTATAGATACGTTATTCTGCCGCAACCGCATACGGCTGAATCGTTCGAATCGTGCCGTCTTCGTTGTACGTCAGCTCGGTCATTTTTACGCTGCGCTTGTTGTCCGCACCGCCTGACAGGGAGCTGTCATGGTAGAACAGATACCATTTGTCCTGGAATTGCACGATCGAATGATGCGTCGTCCAGCCGAGGACCGGCTCGAGGATCGTGCCTTGGAAGACGAACGGCCCTTTCGGGTTGTCGCCGATCGCGTAGACGATCTTATGGGTCGTTCCCGTGGAATAAGAGAGATAGTACTTCCCGTTATAGCGATGCATCCACGGTCCTTCGAAATAGCGGCGGTCCTCGTCGTCTGCCGTAATCGGATTGCCAGCATCGTCGACGATGGCAATCTCTTGCGGGTTCTCGATGAAGGTGAGCATATCTTCGCTCAGCTCGGCGACGCGCGGTCCGTAGGCAGGCTGCCCCTTCGCAGGTTCGGCGCCTTCCGGATCGTATTCGCCCGTCTGCCACTTCTCCAGCTGTCCGCCCCACAAGCCGCCGAAGTACATATAGGCCCGGTTATCTTCGTCGACCAGCACGGCAGGATCGATGCTGAAGCTGCCCGGAATGTAATTCGGCTCCGCCTTGAACGGGCCTGCCGGCGATGCGCTCGTCGCCACGCCGATCCGGAAGATTCCGTCATGGTCTCTAGCCGGGAAGAACAGATAATACGTATCGTTCTTGTATGCGGCATCCGGCGCCCACATCTGCTTGGACGCCCACGGGACATCGTTCACATGAAGCGCCTGGCCATGGTCGGTGCAAGGCGCTTCGGCATGCTCCATCGACAACACATGGTAGTCCTCCATGTCATACTGGTCGCCATTGTCGTTGGAGGCGTTGTCTCGATCCAGGTCATGGGACGGATAGATATAGATTCGGCCCTCGAATACATGAGCCGAAGGATCGGCGGTATAGATGTGCGTGACTAGCGGCTGACTCGCTTTCGCTGGTTCGGTCATTGGTAGAGAGCTCCCTTCATCGTTTTGAAGCCATGTGAACCGTTCCTGCATGAACTGTCACATGGCTTCCTGAATCAAACTGCTATTTATACGCCCGAGTATGCCATGAATCCGCCGTCGACCGGCACCGTAATGCCGGTGATGAAGCCGGAGACGGAATCGTCGGCGAGCCAGAGCAGCGTGCCGAGCAGATCCTCGGGCTTGCCGAATCGGCGCATCGGCGTATGGGTGATGATCTTATGCGAACGTTCGGTGAGCGAGCCGTCCTCATTCGTCAGCAGCTTCCGATTCTGCTCCGTCAGGAAGAATCCAGGAGCGATCGCGTTCACTCGTATGCCGGATTCGGCCATATGGACGGCGAGCCATTGGGTGAAGTTGTCGATGGCCGCCTTGGCCGCACTGTACGCCGGCACCTTCGTCATCGGGCTCGGCGCGCTCATGGACGAGACATTGATGACGACCGCGCCCTGCTTCTCCACCATACCGCGCGCGAATACTTGCGTCGGGATCAGCGAGCCGAGGAAGTTCAGGTTGAACACATGCTCGACCCCTTCGCGGGTGAGATCGAAGAACGTCGCTACGCCATCCTCTTCCAGATGTTCGGGCTTGAACGTCTCATACGTCGTAATGCCTTTGGGATGATTGCCGCCGGCGCCGTTAATCAGAATATCGCAGCTGCCCAGACTTTCCCGGACGATGCGCTCCGCTTCCTGCACGCTCGCTTGGTTCAGCACGTCGCAGGCCACCGCGATCGCTTCGCCTCCGGCTGTCCGGATCGCGTCCGCAACCTGTTCGCCCTTCTCCGCCGTCCGGTTCAGGATGGCTACTTTCACGCCCTGCCTGCCGAGCTCAATCGCCATCGCCGAACATAATACGCCGCTTCCGCCGGTGACGACCGCTACTTTCCCTTTCAAATTCGCATGCAATGGCAGCATTACGCTTCCCTCCTCGCCGCTCTCGCCGCCGCATCCCAGACGCCCCACAGGTACATGATGCCGAGCGCGCGGTCATACAGGCCGTAGCCCGGTCTGCAAACCTCGTTCCAGATATGACGGCCATGGTCCGGGCGGGCGTAGCCTTCGAATCCGGTATCGTGATAAGCCTGCACGATGCCCGTAATGTCGACCGTACCGTCGCTCGTCCGATGGGACGTCTCGATAAAGTCGCCGTTCGGGTACACTTTCACGTTGCGGATATGCGCGAACGGAATACGGCCGGCGAACTCATGGACCATCGCGACGAGGTCGTTCTCCGGATTCGCGCCGAGCGAACCGGAACAGAGCGTGACGCCGTTGGAAGGACTGTCGACAAGCTCCAGGATGCGCCGGATATTCGCTTGGCTGGTCACGATCCGAGGCAGCCCGAATACCGAATACGGCGGATCGTCCGGGTGAATCGCCATCTTGATGCCGTGCGCTTCGGCAACCGGCACGACTTCGCGGAGGAAGTAACCGAGATTCTCGAACAGCTCTTCCTCCGTTACCTGCTGATACTGCTCAATGAGCGGACCTACGCGCTGCAGCCGCTCCGGCTCCCAGCCCGGCATCGTGAAATCTGGATTCTCCGCGATGCTGCGCACGAGCTCTTGCGGTTCCATCGCCGCGATTTTGGCCTTATCGAAGAACAGCGCCGTCGAACCGTCTTCCATCTCCTTGTACAGATCGGTCCGCATCCAGTCGAATACCGGCATGAAATTGTAACAGATCGTCTTCACGCCCACGGTCGCCAGTTTCGCGATCGTCCGCTTGTAATTCTCGATATAGTGGTCCCGCGTCGGCAAGCCCAGCTTAATGTCCTCGTGGACGTTCACGCTCTCGACGACTTCCAGATGAAGGCCGTATTCATCGGAGAGCTTCTTGTATTCGAGGATTTTGTCCATCGGCCACTCTTCGCCTGCCGGCATATCGTGAAGCGCCCATACGATGCCTTCTACGCCCGGGATTTGCTTGATCTGCTGCAGCGTAACCGAGTCATTGCCTTCTCCATACCAGCGGAATACCATTTTCATAGGGTAACGCCCCTTCCATGTGAACGTTTTCTATTGCATCTCTACTTCCTGGCTTTATACTAACTTAAGAGCGTCTATTTCGCATCCGCTCGTCCACCTTCACGTTACGGGGGAATACGCCAATGACGTTCATCGCCAACTTCGGCCTTACCGATATGCCCTTATATTTCGCCTACAAGCGCACGAGCACCAGCGAGACCGAATTCCAAGGCACGTTCCATGCCCATCAGGGCGTCGAGATCCTCATTGTTCATGAGGGCAAAGGGACGCTCATAATCGATCAGCGAAGCTATGAGCTTCAGCCCGGTCTGGTCTGCGTGTTCCAGCCTTACCAGCTGCACCATATTCAGGTGGAGCTTAGCGAGAATACGCCTTTCATCCGAACCATTATCCACTACGAGCCGGCACGATACGAGTCCTTCCTCGATCAGTGGCCCGCCCTGCAGGGGTTCTTCAAGCACATCCACAAAGGAAAGCTACCGGCGCATATTTGGCATGAAGCGGAACTTGCGCCATTGAGTTTCCTGCTCCGCGATCTGGACGAACGGCTGCCCGGCCTGTCGAAGGATCAATATATGGAGGAGTCCTCGCTCTTCATCGTCAGCTTCTTCCGCGCGTTCAAGCAGCTATGGGACAAGCAGCATAAAGGTGCGGCAGGCAAGCAAGAGCTCCGCAAGCCCCATCAGGCGGAACGAATTCTCGAATGGCTCGAGGGCCACTACAAGGAACCGCTGAGGCTTGAACTAATGAGCAAAGACCTGCATCTGTCCACCTATCACTTGTCTCATCTGTTCCGCGAATGTACCGGAAGCAGCATCTCCGACTACCTTACGGCCAAGCGCATGCAGCAGGCCGTGTTGCTCTTGCTGTCGACCGATAAAGCGGTCTCCCTCATTGCCGAGGAGGTGGGAGTCGTAAGCACGTCTTACTTCTGCAAAGTATTCAAAGACTACTTCGGGCTGCCCCCTTACCGGTACCGGAAGCAGTGGCGCGACCGAAACCTGTTAGAAGGCTGACTTCTCTTCCTGCCGACAATTCTAACAAATCCGCCTGCGCATTTGTGAATCGATATTGCGTAAAAATAGCACTAGATTGCGGCTTCTTGGCAGCCTTTACATCGCCAGGCAGCAGGCACTTAAGCGCCGTGCGGTTTCAACCCTCGCGGCGCTTTGGCGTCGTATGCTATTCCGCTTGCTGCATGCCGCATAACCGCAATGTACTGACAATTTGTCGCGGCTTGCAGTCGCCATCGATCCCATGGCGGCGAACCTAATAGATCGTCCGTCCCCGCTCATCGGCAATGCCGCTCTTACGATAGAAATACGTATTGATGATATCGCGCCATTCCTTCGCATGTGCGGCTTGCTCGGAGAATCTGGCTTGGGCAAGCCGGTAGAGTTCCTCGTTCACCAGGCCCGTAAGTGACTGCCACTTCCGGACAAGCCCTTCCGCTCGTTCCGCCCCGTCGAAATGCGTGTCATAGATATGCTGAACCACCGTAATCCCGCTATGCAGCCGGTGCGTATAAGGTACATGATGGAAGAACAGGAGCAGCTCATCCGGGCAGCGCTCGAGCGACTCATATATCGCCGCGTTTTCCCCAATATATTGCCCTGCGTAGCCGGTCCCCGATTGGACCGTGCGATTGACCCCAATACCATCCCGATCGGCAAAATGGTACGTTCCCCATCGGTCATACTCATAGCCGTCCACGTTCGGTCCGTAATGGTGGTTCGGATTCACCATCCAGCCGACGCCGAGCGGCGCCGTGTACGATTCGTAGATATCGAGCGACGCCATCAGCATCTCGCATACCGTATCGATAACCGCTTCATCCGGGCCTATCGCTTGTGCCGCCCACTCGCGGGCAATCTCCTCCGCCGTCAGCTCCGGATTCCAGGCCAGCCGTCCGTAACCGTACAGATTCGCCTGCGCCAGCGGATGTCCCGTCCAGTTCGCGTCCGATCCGATGTTGGACACGGCCGCGAAACCGCCCAGTTCCCTGCCGTACACCGATCCATCGACGATGCGCTTCACCGGGGAAGCCGCGCCTTGGGCCAGCGTCTGGAAATCGAGCACCGTTCGCCACTGCGGAACGAGGTAACAGAGATGCCGCTGCTGACCGGTGTATTCCTGCGTAATCTGGAATTCGATGAGCTGATTCGTATGCTCCATGGCGCCGAGCAGGGGCGAGACCGGCTCCCGCACTTGGAAGTCCATCGGCCCGTTCTTGATCTGCAGCAGCACGTTCGGGTGGAATGCGCCATCCAGCGGCATGAAGTGGTCATAAGCCGCACGCGCGCGGTCGGTCGTGCGGTCCCGCCAATCTTGCTTGCAGTTGTAGACGAAACACCGCCAGATGACGAGCCCGCCGTAAGGCGCGAGCGCCTCCGCCAGCATATTGGCGCCATCCGCATGGTCACGGCCGTACGTGAACGGCCCGGGACGGTTCTCCGAATCGGCCTTCACCAGGAAACCGCCGAAATCCGGGATCGCCGCATAGATGTCCGCCGCACGCGACTTCCACCATTCCCGTACTTCAGCGTCCAGCGGATCTGCTGTCTGCAGGCCGCCAACCTCAATGGGACTCGCGAAGTTGATGCTGAAGTACAGCTTGATGGCGTAGCGGCGGAGGATCGCGGCCAGCTCCGCAATGCGCGGCAGATAGGCCTCGGTAAGGAACATCGTCTCCAGCCGATGGACGTTTACGTTGTTGATCGCGATCGCGTTCACCGAGGTCGAGGCGAGCAATCTGGCGTAATCTTGGATGCGCTCGGAATCGTACGAGATCTCGTTATTGGCATAGAAAATCGACTGGCCGGCGTAACCGCGCTCGATGCTGCCGTCGATATTGTCCCATTGGTTGATCATGCGCAGACCGTTCGCCGGCTTCTCGACGATATCGCTGTCGGCAGGAGCGTTGCCGAGCGCCAGAAGCCGCAACAGATGGAAGGCGCCGTACAGGACGCCGGCTGATGTATTAGCCCCAATGACCGTGATGTCCCCGACTGTCCGGATGACGAAACCCTCCATACTCAGCCGCTCAACAGCATCGCCGCATAGAAGCCGTACCTCTTCATTGCCCTTGAACGTCCCGATCCGAATGCCCTTCCCGGTGATCGGTTCCTGCTCCTTCGAGACTTGCACTGCTTCGCCTCGCAACCCGCCGATGCCGCGGACGAGCTCGGAGACGGCGGCTTGCACCGTCTCCTCCTGCTCGCATGACGCGATCCACCGGTAATTCGCGGCTTCCCGCTTCGCTTCATCTGCCAAAGGATGATACGCTAGCCAAGCTTGGTAACCGAATTGCTCGTTTATCGTCTGCTGACTCATGACAAATCTCCTTATCTCTTGAATTGGAACCAGCCGAAATCGAAGTTGCTGCCCGGCAGGAACACGAAGGTCGCATGCTGCCTGCCCTTAATCGGACTAAGCTCGAATTCGCGTTGTTCATAGCCTTCCGTACGGGCAAATTCAATCAGCTGATTGCTCTCGCCGCCATCGCCGGACAAGCGGACATGGATCGTATTCTTGTCGATCGGCGACCGGCCGTACACCACAAGTCTGGAGGCGCCTTCTTCACCGAAATCTAAGCCCCCGAACTCGAGCGATACATTGTTGCCGATGCCTTCCACGCTCTCTGCCTGGACGGCGAACGAATCGCCGTAGATCCGGTCGCAATCCGCCGCGTTGTTCCGTACGAAGGCGCGATTGAGCGGCTCGAACGAGAAGCCTTTGATATGGATTTTCTTCTGCAGGACGAAACAGATCGACGTGATGCCGCGAAGCCTTTTGGATAACCGATACGTATCCTCTTGATACACGTTCCATCTGGATTCCTTCTGGTAGACGACGTCGGCGATCAGCTCGCTGCCCGCTTCGCCCGGCATCCCTTCCCAGATCTGCAGCTCGTAAGGCTCGCTCGACAGCGCGAAGATCGGCATCGTAATCCGGTCGGAACCGAGCGGACCAAAATCCAGATCGCGGAAACCGACTTGCGTCTCGCTGTCCCGGCTCGTCGCCACGCCGCGTTCGTTGCCGTTGCCGACTTCGCCCTTGCTGAAGTCATAGAGTCCTGCGGATACGAAGCTATACGGATCCTTATAGGCGGTCCCCAACCCCTCGACCCGAAATTCCAGCTGCGAGATGAGCTTCGTCTTGTCCGTACCGTTCTTGCTCATGCAGCGCACGCGGAAGTCGCCGTCGCCGAGAGCCGTAATTATCGCTTCCAGGCCAGATGCTTCGATCACGGCCAGATTGGATGGAATGCCCGCATCGTTCACGACCTTCCACTCGACTTCGCGATAGGAGGTATTGGCCGGGTGCAGTACCGCCTGCACGACCATCTCCCGCGCCGTCTCCGTGAAGAGCTGTCCGGATTCGCTTACGATCTCGATTTTGCGAAGGGGTATCTCGTCTTCGCTTCCCGTCACGCATGGCATCGCCTGATTGCTTGCCGTCGCCGTAATGCCGGACAAATCGCCATGGTATGGGGTTGATTCGACGACAATTGTTTCGGCAGACATCCCTTTGGAGCTGACTTCAATCCGAATCTCGCCCGGCTTCGTCGTTGCGCCGATGATCGCCATCAGCTTGCCGCTGAACAATCTGCGACTGGTCCCTTTATAAGGGTCGTAATCGGTACTGTCGCCATTGTCCAAGCCGAGCAGCCGACCTGCGCCGGTCACGTCGACGCGGACGCGGTTATTCGCATTCTCAACCGGATTGCCGGCCGGATCGTTCATCGTAATCGCGACATAGAGCACGTCGGTGCCATTGGACACGAGCGTCGTTTTGTCCGCCTCCAGGCTGATCGCGCTCGCATCGTCGAAGGAACGCTTCACCTCGGATGCTATGACCTGCCCGGCTTCGTCGTAGGCGATCGCTTCGAGCTCGCCCGCTTCATACGGCAGCTTCCACGTCGGAACGAGCTCGCGCCCATGCTGATGATCGATGTCCCGAACGCCCTGCGACACGCCGTTCAACCGAAGCTCGACGCGCGGCGCATTCGTCGCGACGCGGACATCGATCAGCTGTCCCGGGCTGAAATCCCAGTACGGGAAAAGATGTATCATCGGCTTAGCCTTGTAGTCCGTCCATGCCGCCTGATAGACGTAATACGCATCCTTCGGGAACGTCGCCGTGTCGATCTGGCCAAAATATGAATTTTTCGTATGATAAGGCGTAGGCTCGCCGATATAATCGAATCCGGTCCACAAGAATTGGCCGAGCGAGTAAGGCCTGTCGCGTTCCGCCAAGATGCACGCTTCCGCGGACTTCGCGCCCCAGCTCGTCGGACTGTTGCCGAGCGATGAGCATTGCTCGTCGTCATCGGTCAGGATCGAGCGCTCGAGCGGGAAGTGATAGACGCCGCGGCTCTGAACGACCGAGGACGTCTCGCTGCCGTAGATGATCCAATCGGGATGCGCCGCATGATGGGCGTCGTAATATTTTTCCGCATAGTTGTAGCCGGCTACCTTCACGATATCCGCGCACTTCTGCGCGTTCTCCCACGGCATGTAGTTCGAGCCGATGGTAATGGCCGCGTTGCCTTTCGGATCATGCTTCAGCACTTCCGCCATCAGCATGCGCGTCACTTCCTGCCCGCGCTCGTCGGCATGGGTGTCATAGATTTCGTTGCCGATGCTCCACATGATGAGGCTCGGATGATTGCGGTCCCGGCGCACCCAGCTCTCCACGTCGCGCGCTGCCCATTCGGGGAAGAATCTCGCGTAATCGTAAGGCGTCTTCGAACGCTCCCACATGTCGAACGCTTCGGAGACGATGAGCAGTCCCATCTCGTCGGCCAAGTCCATCAGCTCCGCAGCCGGCATATTGTGCGCGGTCCGGATCGCGTTGGCCCCCATTTCTTTCAGGATAAGCAGCCGTCTTCGCACCGCTTCCTTATTGAAAGCAGCTCCAAGCGCGCCCAGATCATGATGCTCGCATACGCCGTTCAATTTCATCCGTTGTCCGTTCAGCGAGAAACCTTCGTTCGGGTCCAGTCGGAATTCCCGGAAGCCGACAGGCTGCGTGATCGTCTCGATCAGCTCGCCGCCGCTTGCTTCATCAGGTGAACCTGCGCTCCGCAGCTCCGTAACCAATTGATAGAGATGGGGCGCTTCCGTGCTCCATAGGAGCGGATTCGCGACATGCAGCGTTAATCGATTCGTCGCTATCATGCCGTCTGTAGCCGTGAAACTGCCGGTAACATTGGCTATCTCCTGACCTTGATGGACTAACGAATGCGAGAGCGTAGCGCCCCCGGCCAGGCTGAGCGCCGTGTCGAGCTCGATCAGCCAGTTGCCGTCATCCTCCCGTTCGGTCGAGATGTAGACGCCATCCGTCTCGATATAATCGCGGCTTCTCGTCTTCAGCCACACGTTGCGGTAGATGCCTGCGCCGGAATACCAGCGGCTGTTGGGGCTTTCGTGAACGACCTTCACCACGATCTCGTTCTCCCCGTCGATGAGCGCATCCGTCATATCGTGCTCGAACGCGGAGTAGCCGTATTTCCACTCGCCGACCAACCGATCGTTCACGTAGACAGACGAATCCATGTAGACGCCGTCGAAAGCGAGCAGCAGACGATTGTCTCCTTTGGCACAAGTAAAGCGCTTACGATACCAGCCGATGCTGTCCTCATAGAGCTGCAGCGTGTCATAGATGAGCCAATCGTGCGGCAGATCGACCGGCGCAAATTGCAGGCCGGATGGGTCTTGGGCCGCAAGGCCGCTCTTGGCGAATGCCCATCCGTCATTAAACAACGTCTTGCTATTCATCGAAAGATCATCCCTTCAATGCGCCGACCAGCACGCCTTTCACGAAATATTTTTGCAGGAAAGGATAGAGCAGCAGGATCGGAGCCGTAGTTACGATAATGGCGGCGTACTTCAACGTCTCGGCGACGCTTTGACTATGCTGCAGCGTTGAGGTGCCGATCATGTTCGCATTATCATTGTCCAACAAGATGTTGCGGACGACAAGCTGTACGGGAAATAATTCCTGGTCGCGCAGGTAGATCATCGCGCTGAACCAGCTGTTCCAGTGGCCGACGCCGTAATACAGGATCATGACCGCGATGACCGGCATCGACAGCGGGATGAAGACCCGGAACAGTATCGTGAAATGCCCGGCGCCGTCTAGGAACGCCGACTCCTCGAGCTCCTTAGGCAGCGCTTGGAAGTAGGTTCGCATGATAATCAGATTGAAAGTGCTGACGGCCGAGGGCAGAATGAGCGCCCATAGCGTATTGAGCAGCCCGTAGGCTTTGACGATCAGGTAGAGAGGCACGAGCCCGCCCTGGAAGAACATCGTGAAGACGATGAAGAACATGATCGGTTTGCGCAGCAGAAGTCCGTCCCTCGACAGGAAATACGCGCCGAACGAGGTGAGCGACAAGTTGATGATGAGGCCGACGATCAGGACGAAAAACGTGTTTTTGAATGCCTGCAGGAACGTCTCGTTGCTGAATACCGCCTTATAGCCGTCGAGCGAGAAGCCCTGCGGCCACAACAGCACGCCGTCGAAGGCGATCAGACGGTTGCCGTCGCTCAGCGACGAGAACAAGATATAGAGCATCGGGTACAGCGTGGCGACCATCAAGATCAGCATGATCGTGACGTTGACGACGTCGAAAGCCCGTTCGCCGATAGAGATTTTGTTCATTGCGCTTTACCTCCTTACCATAAGCTGTTCTGGCTGACCCGTTTGCTGAAATAGTTGGCCAACAGCAGAATCGTGAAGTTGATGACCGAGTTGAACAACCCGACCGCCGTACTATAGCCGTAGTCGAACTCCAGAATCCCTTTGCGGTACACGAATGTGGAGATGACGTCCGCCGTCTCGTAGATGCCCGCGCTGTAGAGCAAGATGATCTTCTCGAAGCCGACGTTCATCAGATTGCCGAGCGACAGGATGAGCATGATCATCACGGTCGGCATAATGCCCGGCAGCGTAATGTGCCAGATCTGCCGGAACTTCGTCGCGCCGTCCATCTTCGCCGCCTCGTACTGCTGCTGGTCGATCCCGGAGATCGCCGCAAGATAGATGATCGTGCCCCAGCCGACCTGCTGCCAGATTTCGCTAATGACATAGATCGCCCGGAACGATTCCGGCTGCTGCAGGAACGCGACGCGCTCCCCGCCGAAGAACGCGATGACGTCGTTGATCAGTCCGTCCGATAGCGTGAAATAGCGGATGATGCCCGCCACGACGACGAGCGTAATGAAGTGCGGCATATACGTGATCGTCTGCGTCACCCGGCGGAACCACGAGCTCTTCAACTCATTGAGCAAGAGCGCCAGCATGATCGGCGCCGGGAAGCCGAAGAGCAGGTTGAAGAAGCTGAGCAGGATCGTGTTCTTGATGACCCGGAAGAAATAGATGCTGTCGAAAAACTCCCGAAAATGCTTGAAGCCCACCCATTCGCTGCCGAGAATGCCTTTGGCCGGCACGAACTGCTTGAAGGCGATGATCGCGCCGTACATCGGCACGTAGTGGAACATGACATAATAGGCCAGCACGGGCAGCATCATGATGTAGAGCCATTTGTTGCGGATGAGATCTTTGGTGAGCCGTGTCATTGAAAAATCCTCCTTCCTCCTGGGGAGAACCAGAGGGTGGGCCCTCTGGACTCCCTTACATTTTAGGGGCTGGCCGCCCCTTAAAACCCTGCTAGATTCTAGGGGCTGCTGCCCCTTAAACCCTGCAGATTCTAGGGGCTGCCGCCCCTTGTGACCCCGCATATTCCTTTATTAAGGGGCTGCGCCCCTAAGACCTTTGCTTTTATCCTCGCCCCTTCCCCCTCCATTGGAGGGGAACCAGAGGGCAACCGCCCTCTGGACACCCGTAATCGGCGTCGCTCGTTACGCGGCCGTCCTCGATGTGTCCTTTCGTGGTTGGCCCGCTTTTGTTCCACGGGGGATTGGTTTGGCACCAATCCCCCGTGGAACAAAGCTCTCGGCTCGAGCTTCGTTCAGTATGGTTTGCCTTGGGTGGTGGCCCCCGTGTCTACTCGTTGGATCATCAATGTGCTGGTCATCGCTTGACGTCCACCTTCGTGGACACGCTTTACGTTCGACTGCTTGGTGGTGACCCCCGCGTTTACTCGTTGAATCATCAACGTGTTGGTCATCGCTTGACGTCCACTTTCGTGGACACGCTTTACGTTGGCTTGGAGGTAGCCCCCGCGTTTACTCGTTGGATCATCAATGTGCTGACTCCCGCTTGACGTCCACCTTCGTGGACACGCTTTACGTTCGGCTGCTTGGTGGTGGCCCCCGCGTTTACTCGTTGAAGCATCAACGTGCTGGGCCTCGCTTGACGTCCACTTTCGTGGACACGCTTTACGTTGGGTTGCTTAGTGGTGACCTCCGCGTTTACTCGTTGAATCATCAACGTGCTGGTCCTCGCTTGACGTCCATCTTCGTGGACACGCTTTACGTTCTTCTAAAAGGCTTGACGCCTTTTAGAAAAACCGCCGTTTGCTGGCAAACGGCGGTTACGCTTAACGTTGGAGGTAACGCTCGTAGGCGGCTTGTTGGATTTCTAGCGCGCGTTCGATGCCGAGGCTCTTCATTTGCTCGACGTACTTGTCGTATGCCTCGATCGATTCGGTGCCCATGATGATCTTGAGCTCCGCTTCTTTCACGAGCGCGTTAATGTCGTTCATGATGCTCGCCATTTCGTCGGCTTCCTCGGCCGTTGGCGTGACCGGCGGCAGCAGATGGCTCTCATGATTCGTTTCTTTCCAGATCCCGATGGCTTCTGCGGTCTGCGGATATTTCGACGGCAGATTGTTGTCTTGCTGAATCATCGGAAAGTTCGTGCCGTGCGAATATTGCTGCATCACCTGGTCGCTGCCGAGGCCCTCCGGATTCTTGACGACGAGGTCCGTGTAGACCGGCTTGCCGTCTTGCAGCGCATACGTCACGCCTTCGATGCCGAACGTGTTCAGCAGGCTGCCTTCCTCGGAATACGCGTAATCCAGCCAGCGCATGGCCGCTTCGATATTCTTGCTATTCGCGGAGATAGCGGCCGAGCTTGTGCCCGCATAGGCGTTGTCGAGTTGGCCGAACTCCGGCTTCGTCCCCTTCGTAAGCGTCGGATATGGCGCCGCGACATAGTTCGCTTTCGGATCGGTCGTCTGCGCCGTCGCGTTGTACTTCTCGATATAGAACTGCCAACCGAAGGTCGCGCCGCTCACCGCGGAGGTCATCTTCTTGTCGACCGTCGCCGCGTCGATGGAGGCGAAGTCCTTGTCGATGAGTCCTTCCTTATACCACTCGCTCATCGTCTTGAGATATTCCTTATACGCCGGCTCCAGGTAACCGTAGGTCACCTTGCCGTCATTCACGTAGAAATTGCCCATGACGCCGAACGCGCCGGCGAATCCGCCTGTGCGCTCGCCGAGGAACATCGTCCGGAACGTAACCGGCGATGCGGCGTTTTTCTTTTCCTTGAAGGCCTTCAGCACGGTGTGCCATTCGTCGATCGTCTCTGGAATCGGAAGACCCAGCTCGTCGAGCCAATCTTTGCGGATGATCGGTCCGCCGTAGACGCGGCCCGCTTCCGAGCGGATGAACGGGAAGGCGTAATAGGTGCCGTCGTCCGTTTTGATCATTTTGTCGATCTCGGGATTTTCCTCGAGCGCCTTCTTCAGATTGGGCGCATACTTATCGATATAATCGTTGAGCTTCAAAATATAGCCTTGCTCGACCGCTTTCTCCGGACCGCCCGGGTATTGCAGCCACGTATTCATGAAGATGTCCGGAATATCGCCGGAAGCGAGCAGCAGGCTGAACTTCTGATCGGTCATCGGCGCGCCGCCCAAGTTCTTGATCTGAATTCCGGTCCGCTTCTCGTACTCGTCGTCGATCGGCATCCGCTCCGGCACGCTGCCGGCCGCCTCGGTCATGAACGTCAGTTCTATATTGCCCGGCATCGGATAGGAGAAAGGCGTATTCGCGTTGGAGCTTGTCTCTCCCGCAGCCCCGCCTTCGCCCGAGCCGTTCGATGGGTTCGTCTCGTTATTGCCATTGCTGCATGCCGTCGCCAGCAGCGTCATGCTCAGCAGCAGCGCCACGCTAAGTTTGCTTCTCTTCGTTCGTTTCATCGTTTTCACCTGACCCCCGTTTGCTGAAGTTGTCCTGAGCGGCTATCGCTTGCCGCTGCTCCCCTAATGTAAGCCAGCCGCGGAATGAGCGGCAATGTTCAATATCGCAACACGATCGACCGAATGTAAAAAAGACGATCGCTCGTTTGAAATCGATCGTCTTTTCCTCTGTGGACCGATAGCCATTCCTACAACTGAATGGTTTTGTACTTGCCGGGCGTAATGCCTTCGTACTTTTTGAACACACGGATGAATGCGCTGCTGCTCGCGAACCCCACCGCAAGCGCGGTCTCGTCGATCTGGGCGCCGCCGCCCAATAACTGCTTGGCCTGCCGAATGCGCGTCTGGCTGATGTATTCATGCAATCCCTCGCCGTTATGTTCCTTGAACACCTTGGATACATACTGGGGCGTAATGCCAAAGTGGGCGCCGATCATCGATACGCTCAAGTTAACGTCCGCGTAATGCTCCGCTACATAGGCCGCGACCTGCTCGCCGATACGCGTGTTGGAAGCCAGCGCCAGCTTCTCGTTCACCAGCTCGCAGACGATCGCAAGAATCTCCATTAACTCCTGACGGAATTCGGCCCGGGTCGTGCAGGCGAGCAGCCGCTTCACCGGACGCTGCTCCTCCCAGAACGATGTCCGCCTGGCCTCCTGCGGCACCATCTTTATCATCGTGCTGGCAAGGTCGATCAGGAAACATTTGACCATCTCGATCGAAGCCTGCTGCTGAAAAATACTGCCGATCATCCCGTCGACCAGCTCCGCCGCCTTCTCGAAATTCCCGCTCTTGATCAAGTTGTGCAGCTGCAGCTCTTCGTTCATCGAATAATAGTAATCCGCTTCCTCTAGTTTGATGTCGCCGTACCAGACGAACTTCTCCTCCTGCATCATCCGGTATTCCTGCGCTTCGAGCGCCTGCAGGAACGCTTGATGGATCCCCTCGAGCGACGGGTTCGCTTCGCTGCCCGATACGGAGAACGTAAGCGCATATCGCTGTTCGATGAACTCGTGCGCCTCGGATATCGCCCCTTCGATCTCTTCCTTCCATGATCCGTTGCGCTCCGGATGAATATTGACGATGGCCGCGAGCATCCCGTCCACATCCGTGAACAGGACGTTATGTCGGCGGTCGACGAGGTCCTTCACGATATTGGAGACGATGAATTGGGACAAGTTAAGCGGCAGCCCCTTCTCATGCCCCGGATCGAGATAGAAGAGCAGCACCGCGAAATCCTCGGACAGCCAATCCATGCGGTGAATGCTGGCGGCCTCCCGTACCGACATCGCCTGCTCGGTCTGGCCTTTGAGCAGCTTGCCGAGATAGTAGCTTTGCAGCACCCGTAGCTGCTTGAGCTGATGGCTGCTCATATCGTCCCGCTCCCGGATCGCCGTCATAACGCTCTGCCGGATGAACGCATATTCGTCCATCTCCGCTTTGCGTTCGGGCTTGAAATTCGGCAGAATGCTTAGCAGCTGCTTGATCGGTACGTAATTTCGCCGGGCAAAATACGTCATGACCCCGCCTCCGATCAGGAAGCACACTAGCAACCCGATCACATTCATCGTGCGCAGCTGGCTTGCCCGCTCCCAGAATACGCTGGATGGGAAGACGCTGACGTAACGCCAATTCGTATTGTCCGATTCGATCGTCGTAACCATATTGTTCGTATCGGCGATCAAGTCCGCGTACGTGACGGACGCCTCGGCGCTGCCGTTCTGGAACAGCACCTGATTCTGCTCGTCCACGATGTAGACCTTCCCTTTGTTCACCCAATCCACGTTCTCGAGCAGATGCTGAATTTTACTGCTGTTCAGCGGCATGACGAGCGTGCCGTACGGCAACCCGCCAGCCTTCTTCAAGAGCGGTTTAATGAACGCGACGTTCATGCCGGACGGCTCGCTGCTTCGCATCGGAAGCCACAGGTACGTTCGCAGACTTTGACTGCGCATATCCGACAGCCATTCGCTGTACGTGTACGTATCCGATTGATGGTTCATCGCGTAGAACAACCGGCTGTCCGCGTACGTTTCGTTCGACAACACCTTATCGAGCTGCGTCGAGTAAATATAGATGCCGCTTATAAAATCGTTCGTCGATTTATATTTGCCGAGTTCCTGCTCGGTCTTATAGATATCGAAGGCGTGCGCGTTTTCCGATTGCTTGTCCAGCTCCAGGTAATTGCGCACATCGGTCTGAATCGTCAACTGCGCGCCCATTTTCTCGGTCAGGCCCAGCTCGCTGTCCACGATATATTTGACTTGCTGCAGCATGGCGCTGCTCGCGCGCTTAATTTCGTATTGCACGATCTGCGTCGTCTGCAGATATACGATAGCGCTTACAATGAGCGGAATGAGCAGAATGACCGCATAAGAAATCATCCATTTGTGCGTAATGCTTCGCGTGAACGTGAATCGGTTGCGCAACATGATCTGTACCTCCCACGATTGCTGATTTCAAAAAGTCGCACGGGTCGGTCAATGCCGCATCCTCGCCTTATGACGATGAACGCACGCCAATGACCACGTTCATCATTATACCGAATCGACCGTTCCAATCCATAGAAAACGCAATAATTCCCAATCGCCAATTTGAAACGAATCGTCATTTTGTAAAATGAAACCGGCCCAACAAGGAGATTCCGGCCTCGCGTGGAAGTGTATTGCAAACGCATCCATTGTTCACGAAAGGAGCTTACTCTTGCGCGCTACCATTCAAGATGTCATCGACGAGCTTCGCTCCGGCGTTGCCCCGATCGACAATTCCGTCGACGTATTAATCGGCGCCTCGGATCCGGATACGCCCGTTACGGGCATTGCAACGATGTTCATGCCGACGCAGCAGGCCATCGAGCATGCGCTGTCGCTTGGCGTCAATCTGATCGTTGCCCACGAGAACCCCTACTTCAGCCATCGCACGGACGTCAGCCTTCTCGCAGGGGACCCGGTCTATGCGGCCAAGAAGAGACTCATTCAACAATCCGGGATTGCCATCTATCGCCATCATGATTATTGTCATCGCGTTCAGCCAGATCCGATTATGACCGGGCTCTTGCACAGCCTTGGCTGGGAAACGAATGTCGAAGAAATGCTGCCGACGGCCGCCGTTGTGACGGTGCCGGATATGCCGGCCTCCAAGGTCGCGGAGCATGCCAAGTCCCGGCTGTCCATTCCCTATGTTCGGCTTACCGGCGATCCGGACATGACCGTCCGTCGAATCGGGCTATTGGTCGGTTTTCGCGGCAGCGGCGCGAATGCGATACCGCTGTTCAAGGAAAGGGCAGTCGATATGGTCATCGCCGGCGAAGGCTTCGAATGGGAGACGCCCGAGTATGTGCGAGATGCGGCCAAGCAGGGTTTGGCGAGAGCGCTGCTCATGCTGGGCCATGCGGAGAGCGAGGAGCCGGGCATGCGGGTCGTGGCCCAGCAGCTGCGGCTGAAGTTTCCGGAGTTGCCCGTTCATTTTATTCCGGTAGAGCCGGTATTTCAGGTCTACTAAGCCAGCACTTTTCAGGAGGGACTATGCAATGACAACAGGCAAAATGAATGCGGCCATCATGGACAAGCCGCTGTCGATCGAGGTTCAGCAAGTGGATATTCCGACTCCGGGGGATCACGAGGCGCTCGTGCGCGTGCACTGCATCGGAGTGTGCGGCTCGGACGTTCACTATTACGAGCATGGGAAGATCGGCCGTTATGTGGTGAATGAGCCGATCATTCTCGGCCATGAGCTCGCCGGCGAAGTCGTTCAGGTCGGCAAGCTGGTGACGAACGTTACGGTGGGCGACCGGGTAGCGGTTGAACCGGGCGTCACCTGCGGAAGGTGCGACTATTGCAAGTGCGGACGCTACAATCTGTGCCCGGACGTCGTCTTCCTCGCCACTCCGCCGGTGAACGGCGCTTGGGCCGATTACATCGTCATGCCGAGCGACTACCTGTTCAAGCTTCCCGAGGGAATGAGCTATGAGACCGGCGCGCTGCTCGAACCGCTGTCCGTCGGGTTCCATGCGATGCTGCGCGGCCAAGCCAAGCCGTTCGACCGGCTGCTCGTCACCGGGCTCGGCCCGATCGGCCTCCTCGCCGGACAAGCGGCCAAGCTGTTCGGGATTACGGAGATCTACGGTACGGACACCGTCGCCTATCGGCGCGAGCTCGCCCTGGAGATGGGCTTCACCGCCGTATTCGATCCGGCGACGGAACCGGTCGGCGAGCGGCTGGAGACTCTGACGGGCGGTGCAGGCATTACGCTTATCGTCGAATCGTCCGGCAACGGCCGAGCGATGAACGATGCGGTGAAGCTGGTCCGGCGCGGCGGCCGGATCGTATTCGTCGGTCTGCCAGCAACAGACACCGTTCCGATGGATATGGGTGCGCTTATCGATGCAGAGATCGATGCCTATGGCGTCTTCCGCTATGCGAACACGTATCCGGCGGCGATTCAGGCGCTGCAGCGCTCCACGGTCGATATCGAGAAGATTATCACGCACCGCTACAGCCTCGCCGACATCCAGGAAGCGGTCGAGACGGCGCGCACCCGCAAGGACACGAGCATTAAGGTGATGATTTATCCGAATCACCGAAGCATAAACTCTTAATCGGCAGGCCAAGCTTAAGCGCCTTGCTTAACTTCATTCCATTTCCCGAGCACGTTTCATGATCTCGCCCCTAATTGGAAAAGCTAGGTGAAACCCTACTCATCCATTCGGGTGCGTGCGAAATGAGGTTATGACTTGGTTCTTCCATCCGCGAAGCAACGCCATACCGCAAACTGGTCCAAGCTGCTCAAAAGCCATCAAATCCGATTTAAGGAAAACTGGCTGCTGAAGGTGACGATCAGCGCGTTTTCAATTTTTTGGATATTCATGGCGATCCGTCCGCTCGACTGGAAAGTATGGCTGGTCGAGAACACGTTACTGGTCAGCGGCATCATCCTGCTCGTCTGGACTTACCGCATTCTTCCGCTTACCAATGTAAGCTATATACTGATTGCGGCGTTCCTCGCCATGCATGCTTATGGCGGGCATTTCTCGTATCAGTTCACTCCCGTTGATGATTGGATGAAGAAAATTCTTCATACCGACCGGGGGTACTACGACAGGATCGTCCATTTTGCCTTCGGTCTGTTCATCGCTTTTCCGGTTCGAGAAGCCGTTCTGTATGTGCTCAAGATGCGCCATGCCGGTCAATATGTCGTTACGTTCGCCTTCATTGTCGCAGCAAGCGGATTGTTCGAGCTGCTGGAGATGTGGGCGGCGGTGTTGTTCGATCCCAAGCTGGCTGCGAAGTATATCGGGATGCAAGGGGATGTATTCGATTCCCATAAAGACATGACGATGTCGCTCATCGGCGTCGTGTTAGCGCTTGGCCTATTCGGAATCCAACGACGTATTGGGCATAAGTTGAGCCGGAGCCGTTCGAGCATGAAATGAAGAAGCACCTTGAAGCGGTATTGCCGCTTCAAGGTGCCTCTCATTGGTCGGGTCCGCCTTCCCCTTGATTAAACAAAGAGCTGTCCCAAGTCAACTGGGACAGCTCTTCCCTATTACGCTTCTTCCAGAATCAATCTCGCTAATGCGACCAAATCGATGATGTCGATGACGCCGTCGTTGTTCAGGTCAACCGACTTGATCGTCGTCCAATTCGGATCTGCGTTCGTCTTGCCGTAATGAGCCGCCGCGATCGACAGGTCGCCGATGCTGTAGCGGTTGTCGCCGTTGATGTCGCCGGCGGATTGCTTGATG
Organism: Paenibacillus phyllosphaerae; assembly: GCF_014192105.1. Lineage (GTDB taxonomy): Bacteria > Bacillota > Bacilli > Paenibacillales > Paenibacillaceae > Paenibacillus_Z > Paenibacillus_Z phyllosphaerae. The sequence continues at coordinate 179,051 of NZ_JACHXK010000014.1, forward strand.
ACGAGCGAGCGGAATGTCTGTACCGCGGTCGTCAACTGCTCGAGCGCTTCGTTGATCTGCGACTGCGTCGCCCCAGCGTTGTCCAGTACCGCTTGCGCCGCCTGAATGGCTGTCAACAGCGCTGCTTTGGAACCGACCGGATACTGGCCTGCTCTCGTTCCTTCCACAGACGAGTCATGCAACGATTGCGCGCTTGCGATCGCCGCGCTCAGCGCATCGCGCGTCACGGCTGCCGTAATCTCGAAGGCATACGGTCGCGGATTCGCGATGATCGTCTCCGTACCCGTGCTGTCCGCGAAGGCGATATCCGTCAGTGACAAGCTGCTCGTCACGTTCTCTGCCGTGTCCTTGGCTTTGAATTGCAGCTTGATCAGATCGAGCGGTCTACCGGAAGCGGAATCCTTCTGCAAGTTGACCGCCAGGAACCGGATCGCTCCCGGAATTTCGGCCGAATCCAAAATCGTGTAGCCTTCTTGCAACGATTGCGCGCCTACATATTCGACTTTGTCCGCATCATAGTGGACGGTGAAGTCTTGCGCGATCGCATCGGCAGCTCCCTCATTCAGGCGAAGCGTTACGTCGAACAGCTGATTCGCCGATACAGCGGCAGGGCCTGTTAATGTTACGGTATCGGAAACTTGCGACTGTTCGAAGTCGCCTTTGATTGCCTCAAACCATACGTCGGCCATCTTATCGTAGCCGGCCGCCGTCGGATGGACGCCATCCTGAAGATCGGACACGTTGAGCGCATGATACATGTCGACCAGCACCACCGGTTGACCGGCTTCGGCTTTCTTCTGCACCAATTCAGCCACTTTGGCGTTGAACTGCTGCACCTTCGCATTCCAGTCCGCATTGCTCTCCGGCGCGATCTGCGCCACGTACAGCTTGCCGCCTTCCGGAAGCTTCGCCGTGATCTTGTCGATCAGCGCTTCCAGTCTGACGTTCATATTGGCCACGTCATAGTTCTGGTTAATATCATTGGTGCCGGCATGCAGCAGCACGATATCCGGCCTTGACTCCTCCATCCAGCCGTCAATCTCCGCATCGATCTGATCGATGCGCCAACCCGGATGTCCTTCATGGTCGTTATCGCCCAAGGCTGCCGGACCGTTCGCGATCGAGCCGACGAAATTCACCCGATAGCCCGCTTCCCGGATCGAATCCCACAGCTTGATGCGGTAACCGCCCGGAATGTTGAAACCGTGCGTAATCGAGGCGCCCAGCGGCATTACTTTGAGGACGCGCTCTTGATTGCTGATCGTTACCTGATACGTGCCGACCTTCCCGGAGCCGTCCGCCGCATAAGCCTCCACGCGTACGATGCCGTTGTCGAGCGCGCTCAGCAACCCTTTGGCATTAATGCTCGCCTTGTCGGTAGGCGTACCGTCCGTGTTGGTCACTTTCCAAGTGACGTGCGTTTCCATCGCGGACGCAGGAAGTACCTTCGCCGTCATCTGCAGCGTGCCTTTGTCCGCCGCGATCGTATGCTGACCGCTCTTCGATGCGACTTGAATGCCGCTGACCAACTGATCCGCCGGAATCCGGAGCAACTGAATGTAGTCCACTTCCGCATAGCCGACTTTCTTCGCCAGCTTGATCGTGTTCGCGCCGGCCTGCAGTTGAACAATCATCGTCGACGGGTTGAAAATATTCCAGCCATAGTTGCGGTACGTAATCGTCCCTGCACTTGCACCATTGACGGTTACGTCATGCTTGGCAGGCGCAAAGTCGCCGCCCGTGCCGTTCGCGTTCATCACGGTTAAGCGGTAAGCGCCCGCTTCCTTCACGTTCACGTTGAACTGGACATAATCGCCTGCAAGGTCGATATGGCCTGCTACCTGGCCGCCGGAAGCATTCGATTCGGAGGCAATCGTCGCCGTGCCGCCGCGCTGCGCGTCCGCGCCTTCCGCTTCATAGCGGTAAGTATCGACTTGCGGCGTACCTGCCGGTGCAAGGACCGCGTCGCCATAACCGACCGGCGTGCCGAAGTTCGGCGTACCGTCTTCGTTCCATGTGAACTTCTGCGCTCTTACGCTTCGGTTGCCCCATGATCCGCCTGAGACTTGATCCGCATGGTAGACGATCCAGTCCTCGGTGCCATCCGGCGATTGCGTGAACGAGTTATGGCCAGGGCCATACGCCGTCGGTACCTTCGAGAAGACAGGCCCGGATTTCGTCCAAGCGTTCGGGTTCAGGACATCCCCATCCGTATTCGTCAACATGCCGAGCGTATAATCGTCCGTCCAGCTACCGCTTGCGGAGTAGACGATGAAGGTTTTGCCGTCCTTCTGCAATACTTGCGGCGCTTCATTAATATAAGGCGTGCCGTTCAGCTCCCAAGCTTTCTCCGGCGTCGAGATCAGCACGCGCGGACCGCTGATCGTCCACGGGTTGCTCATCGGCGCGATGTACAAATTCTGCCGCACATTCGTGTCGCCTTCCCAGCCCGACCAGACGAAGTACAGGCTGCCGTCTTCTTGCTTCAGCACCGTGCCGTCGATCGCCCATTTGTCGGTCGCGTCTGTAATTTTGCCTTTGAGCGTATACGAGCCTTGCGGGTTATCCGTGTCGCTCTCGAGCACGTACATGCGATGGTTGAAGTTGTCGCCGTCATCCGCGGCGAAATAGATGTACCATTTGCCGTTTAAGAAATGCAGCTCCGGCGCCCAAATCTCCTTCGAATAATCGGTATTGAGCGGCGGCGTGTACACCGTCACGCGCGGCGCCGTCCCGATATCCTGCAGCCGGCTTGCCTTCGCAACCTGAATGCCTTGATCGCCATCGGACCGGATGTAGTAATAGTAGCCGTCTTGGAAAATCACCCACGGATCGGCGGAACCGCCGCCGCTGCCCACCGGCACGATCGGGTTCGTGAACAAGCTGCCTGCGGTTACCGTAACGGTCGAAGTGGCCGTGTAATGCCCGCTGACCGTCTCCGTCGTAATCGTAGCGAGGCCCGGGCCTACCGCAGTCACCACGCCGCCTGCGCTAACCGTCGCCACCGCTTCGTTGCTGGAGCTCCAGGTGACCGATTTGTCCGCGGCAGTCAGCGGTTCCACATTCGCCTTGAGCGTATACGTACCGCCAAGACCTAACGTCAGCGCAGTCTTGTCGAGCGTGACGCCGGTTGCCGGACCATATTCGACCGGATGCACTTCGAAATAGTCGAAGCTTGCTTTCATCGCCGTCGCGTCCGTCGCGCCTAACCCATACAGACCGACCTTGGCGTTTTTGAGTTCAGCCGTTACGGTCTGCGCAACCTGAATCCACTCGCCTTCATTCCACACATATGGCGTATACGTGTTGCCCAGCTTCACGACCTTCATGTAGACGCGGTCGCCGGTCGGGAATTGCTGCCGATTCATCAGACCCGCTCCGCTGTAGCTGCCGTTTACTTCCTTCGCGAACTCCAGCGTCTTGCCGCCGTTGTAGACCCTGCCTAGCCGGATATAGTTATTCTCGTCCTGCCATATTATCGGGCCAGCCTGCTGGTAATTCTTGATCACGGTCGAATCGAGCTTGAGCGTAATCTCGTAATCGCCGTTCGCATTGGCCTTCGGATCGCGGATGAATACGTTATGATGGCCGTTCTCGCTCTGATACATGTCGCCCTGAATCGCGTTCAGCTGAAGATAACCCGGACGGCTCGACAGACTCCAGTTCGCCGCCGATTCCTTCACGATCTGCCAAGCGCTGTCTAGCGTCCCTCCGTCAAAATGATCGACGATCGCGCTATCCGGAATCGCCGGCTGATCGTCCCCTTCGCCGACGGTTACCGTTACGCTGGCCGTCTTGCTCGGATCCGCGACCGACGCGACCGTAATCGTCGCCGTTCCGGCTTTCTCCCCTCTTACTTCGCCGATACCGTCAACGGTCGAAGCGTGGACCGATGCGACCAGCGGATTGCTCGATGTCCATGTAACCGCTTGTGCGCTGGCATCAAGCGGGCTGAATTGCACCGGCACGCGCACCGTATCATCCACGGCGACGTTCACTTGCGAAGGAAGCGCTACGGACTCGGCTGCCTTGTCCGCGAATACCGGCAGCAGCGCTTCTTTGTCCCCGCCTGGAGCGGCCCACTTCACATGCAGGCTCGAATCGCCATCGGCATGGACGTATTCGATCTTGACCGCTGCCTCTTCACCAGCCGTCAGCTGGATTTGTCCGCTCGCTTCTTCGCGAACATCGCTTGTTTTGTCGACGACTTTCGTACCGTTCACCCAGACGCTGGCAATATTGTCGCTGTCCGCATAGAACGTATACGTTCCGGTTGCTTCCGGCTTCACCGTGCCTGACCAGCGGATCGAGAAGTTGTCTTCGCCGATGCCGGCGGACGCATCCGGAGAACCCGTACCTCGCTCATCGCCGAGCTCAAAATCGATTCGCGGTGTAATAGACGTCTTCGTCAACTGGCCGAAATTCGGATCGTTGTAGTACTGGGCATGGAAGACCGGCAGCGTCTTGAAAGCTTCAGCCCCGACCAGCGCTTTCACGTCATTGACCTGCCATGGATGGCCGTCCGGATAGACGACGCCATGGAACGGGATCGCCGGCTCGGATACGGCCGGATTCACGTCCGTTCCCCACGCGAATCGCGTATTGTCCCGGCCGATGCCGAATTCCCACATCACGAATCCGATGCCTCGGTCGCCGTAATGCTCCACCACGCCTGGTACGGTCTGCGAGCCTCGGTTCATCGTTTCATCCGCAAGGATTTCCTTGGAGATGCCGTAAGGTGTCGGATAATCGGCCTCATACGGATGCCACGAGATAAAGTCGGACGTCGGATCGCCGGAGAATTGGCCGCCCGTAGAGGTCACCGGAATGGCGGATCCCGTATCTTTGATCCAGATGCGGGCGTCGTTCATGATCTGCTTGGTGACCTGGTCCATGAGACCGGACTCGCCGTTGCTCGGTTCGTTGTAAATATTCCACATCGCGATCCGAGGATCGTTCAGATGCGCCTTCACGATCCCTTGCACGTATGCTTTCAGATCGGCCTTATTCGCGGCATAGTTCGCTTTGACCTCGTCTCCCGGACCCTCGACCCAACGGCTGTTGTGCGCGCCGTATCGTGGAGCCGGCTGTTCGCCAAGCGTCGGATAATCGTTCCAGCAATCGTCGAAGAAGACGAGCTCGACCTTGATGTCGTACTTATCGGCCAGCTGCAAGAAATCTTCCAGGTTCGCCAGCATCTTCTCGCTGTCGTCCTTCCAGAGCAGGTTATGCACGAACACGCGGACCATGTTGATTCCGTAGGTATGGGCATTGGCCAGCTCGCGTTCGTTGATCTCATGGTCGTATTGGTCCCATTGCTGAATCTGATTGACCGCGTTCGTCGGGACGAATACCGCGCCTTTGACCCATGACCAGTCATAGGTTGGCGCCGTATACGCGCCCGTGTCTGTGACGGATACATTATCGAATTTCGCATTCAAGTAATGCGTGCGTACGCCGACAGCCCCGTGCGTCCACATCCGGTCGACGACGCTTGCGATCAGCTCGTCATTGACGTACACGTCGATGTTCGGACCTTTCGCTTCCACCCTGAGCTTATAGGCGGTATCCGTCTGAATCGGATACGGTATATTCGCAAGCTCTTTCCAACCATTGTTGAATCGGCCGATTTGAATGGAGCCGCCCTTACGAATGCCCGCATAATACCCCTTCAAGTTATCAGCGCCTACTGTCGGATCCGTCACGCGGAAAAGCAACCCGGCATTGTCGTTCGCCGCCCCGCCGCTGATCGAGACATCCGCCGAATAAGAGAAGTTCGTGAAGTCGGTGGCATTGGCGACCGATTTGAAGCCTGCCCCGGCATTAACGTTGTACGTGCCCCCGGATAAATTCCAAGTCCCGCCGTACGTCTTCCAGTTGCTCGCGGTACTGCTGTCGAAGTTGTCGCTGAAGCTGACCGACTGCTTCGCATAGCTGGCGCTTGCGACTTCGGAATCGAACATGCCGTCTTTGACCGCTAGCGCCTTGACGGTCGTGGTCTCGGTTATCGTGAACGGTCCGTTATAGACGGGCGATTCCTTCGTCGGCACACTGCCGTCCGTCGTATAATGAATAACCGCATCCGGCGTTGCCGACGTGATCGCAATTCGTGCGGACTCCGCAAAGGTGCTGCCCGTCGCAGGCGAGAACGTCGGTGCTGCCACCGGTACGATCTCATTTACCGTCAAATTGTCGAACGTCGTACGTCCCCACCAGGTTCTAAGGCCGATTGCGCCGGCTGCCGTAATCTGCTTGCCGTCGTTATCCGTGTAGTCGATCACAGGCGTATCCATATCATTCATATAGATGCGGATGTTGTTCCCGATCGCCACTACCTTCATATGGCCTGACGTCACGGAGACGCTCGCCGATGCCAGCTCAGCGAACGCATAATCGTTGCCGACGACACGCGCTAACCGGACGACGCCGTCATGACCAAGAGAAGCATAATAGCCGTTGTATCCGTCCCACTGCGGATCAGGCGAGACATTGGTGACGCGGAACAGGAAGCCTGAGCTGTCCGAATTGAATCCATTAACGGCAAGATCGCCTTCATAGACGAAATCCTTGAAGCTCGTTCCGTCGGCAACCGCCTTCGATCCGGGACTTCCGAGATCACCGCCGTTTACATTCGTGACATAGAGCTGCCCCTTATCATTGACCGTCCAATTTCCTGGGAAATCGGCGTTAGGCGAGCGGTACGTGCTCCAGCCATCCACATTACCGTCACTGAAATCGTCGGCGAAACTGTTGCCGCTTACCGATTGCGCGAGCAAGGATGCAGCCGTCAAATCGCCTGATGCTGCCTTGCTCCCACTTTCTACCGTGACCGAATCGGCCGCGTATACGGAACCGCCCGCGAACGCGGACACTTGCATGGCTAGCGCCAATGCCATACTGATCTGCTTTTTCCCCTTCATGGAAACCATACCCTCCCGAACTTGCTTATGATATTCCCCTTGCTAGGACAACTGCAGATGTCCGCTCCTTTCTCCTTCGTTTTGTGACAACGCTTACAATCAGTTGTCGAATTGCGCCTTTTTTGCCGGCCCAAATGCTCCGCAGCCTTCCATCTCCTTCATTATAGGAGCCGCTTGTTCGAAAGTATTTGTAATATTACGTGTTTTTGTTAAGTATTCCGAGGAATGTATGAAGAAGGCGTCAGCCGTGAAAAAATAAAGAGGGAGCAACTGCCGCATGATATGCTCCCCTTACGGTAGACAGGTGAAATAATAAAACCTGTTACCCTAAGGGGAGCTTTTTTATGCAAAGACGATCCTACTCGGCTTCTG
>NZ_JACHXK010000015.1 GCF_014192105.1 Paenibacillus phyllosphaerae
AACCACGCGTACCCATCCCGAACACGACCGTTAAGCCTTCCAGCGCCGATGGTACTTGGACCGCAGGGTCCTGGGAGAGTAGGACGTCGCCAAGCACGAATGACCGACCACGGTATGTGGTCGGTTTTTTGTTGTTTACGTCATTTGTTAGGTTCCACCTCAGTGGCGTAGTGTCCGAAGAGGTAGTATTATCATCTATGTTGTATCTCAAGTGCATGTTAGACGACTCAGAAGGAATTCAGTAAGAGCGTGAGATGAAGCCGAAGTCCTGCGTATTACTATTGCCATCCGGCTATGTCGTCTACGACTAACAGGACGGAAGCCCTTGTCGCCTCTTCGACACGGTCATTCAGTCCTTTTTTATTTCCATCACTAGCATCCTCACTAAACAAAAAATCACACCAAACGAAAAAACGAGTTTATTCCAATGTAATTGGAAGCGCTTTAGTATGAGGATACACGACGGGGAGCGCAGATGAGCATGGGGAGAACGTTGGCGACTATGAAGGAGGGCAATTGGGTTGAAGAGATGGTGGAAGAAGAAATCGGTGCGGGGAGCGGCCGTAGCAGGCATGATCGCGGCAATGTGCGTGACTAGCTTAACGCCGATTTATGCGGAGGTAGAGCAAGGAGATGCATCGGCCGCTCATCTGGCGGCTGCGGACGACAGTTTGTTGCTGCATTACACATTCGATCAAGGATCGGGAACGACGGCGTCAGATGCATCAGGCCATGAGTTACATGCGTCGTTGCAGGGTGGCGCCGCTTGGAGCACGGCGGGCAAGACGGGTGGCGCGATCGATCTGAACGGCACGAACGGGTATTTGAAGCTGCCGAATGGGCTGATGGTGTCGCAGCATGACGTGACGATTTCATCCTGGGTGTATGCGGATACGCTGTCGACCTGGGCACGCGTATTCGATTTTGGCTCAAGCGCAACGAACTATATGTTCTTGACGTTGAAGAATGGCGACGGGAATGTCCGGTTCGGCCTCCGGCCGGAAGGCAGCGGCGAGACAGGGCTAGCGGGACCTCCATTCCCGACATCGAAGGCGTGGCAGCATATCGCCTTTGTCATCTCGGGCAATACGTATACGCTCTACATTAACGGTATTCAGGTCGGTAGCGTGAGCAATATGCAGCTGGATCCATCCGATCTGGGAAGTACGGCGAACAATTATATCGGCCGATCGCAGTTCAGCGCAGATCCCTATTTCGATGGCAAATTGGATGACTTCCGCATCTACAGCAGAGCGCTGTCAGGTCAGGAACTCGTCAATCTGATGACTGACGATATGAGCGATTCGGAGATGCTTGCGTACGACAAGAACGCACTCGATCTGGGCGATACCTCGCAACAAACGGCTGACCTCACTTTTCCAGTGCTGGGCAAAGCTGGTTCTACGATTGCGTGGAGTTCGTCCGACCCTGCGGTCGTAAGCGCTGATGGGAAGGTTACGCGTCCAGCAGCCGGACAAGGCGACAAGAAGGTGACGTTAACGGCCAAGATCACGAACGGGACTGCACAGGATACGAAAACATTCACGGTGATCGTATGGGAAGAAGGCTCAACGGCGTTCACGATGAACATTGACGGCAAAGACGCTGTCCATGAAGTCAGCCCGACGCTCTACGGCATTTTCTATGAGGACATCAACTATGCGGCAGACGGCGGCTTGTACGGCGATCTGATCCAGAATCGCTCGTTCGAATTCGGAACTCCGCTCTACAGTTGGACGAAGAAGGCGGACGGAGGCGGTACAGGTACGCTCACGACCGAGACGGCCAATGCGCTTAATACCAAGAATCCTCGTTATGCGCGGATCGCCGTGACGACTCCTGGGGATGGCGTCGGTATCTCCAATGCGGGTTACAGCGGCGGCATTGCCGTGCAGGCTGGTGAAAAATACAACTTCACCGCTTACGCACGCAGCGGCTCGGCGCTGACACAGCCGCTTGCGGCAATGCTTCGCGCAGCTGATGGCACCGTGATCGGCGCATGTGAAGCAAGCGGCGTCACGGCCGAGTGGAGCCAGCTTGGCTGCTCGCTGCAGGCCAGCCAGACGGTAACGAATGCAAGCTTCGCCGTGACGCTGGCGGAAGCGGCCACGATTGATCTCGATATGGTATCGCTGTTCCCGGAGAAAACTTGGAACAACCGCGCGAACGGGCTGCGATATGATCTGGCGGAGATGCTGGATGATTTGAACCCGGGCTTCCTTCGCTTCCCCGGCGGCTGCATCGTCGAGGGCGGTTCGATCGAGAACCGGTACCAGTGGAAGAATACGATCGGCGATGTTGCCGAACGCAAAGTACAGCCTAACCAATGGGCGTCGAACTATTATCAATCGTTCGGCCTCGGTTTCCAGGAATATTTCCAGCTGGCCGAAGATATCGGGGCTGAGCCGCTGCCGATCATCTTCGTCGGCCAGGTATCCTGCAACTCGAATCCGCCGAAAATCCCGATGGATCAGCTGCAGCCTTACATCCAGGATGCGCTTGATCTGATCGAGTACGCGAACGGTGACGTGACGACGGAATGGGGGGCTAAGCGGGCGACGAACGGTCATCCAGAGCCGTTCAACATGAAGTATCTCGGCGTCGGCAACGAGCTGTGGGGCGCGGATTACCTCGCACGCTACAATGCTTTCTATGAGGCAATCAAGGCGAAGTACCCCGACATCAAGTTGGTCTTAAGCGCTGGCTATGCGCCGAATGATACGTATTTCCACCAAACTTACGACTGGCTGGAGAGCAACGGGAATAAGGCCGATCTGGTCGACGAGCATATGTACCAATCGCCGGACTGGTTCTATAACAATGTGGCACGCTACGATAATTACGACCGCAGCGGTCCGCAAGTATTCGTCGGCGAATACGCGGCCCACGGCACAGGCAAACGCAACAATATGGAGAGCGCGCTCGCCGAAGCGGCATTCATGACGGGCCTTGAACGCAACTCGGATGTTGTCGGCATGGCGTCCTTCGCGCCATTGTTCGCCCGCCAAGATAACACGCAGTGGACGACGGACCTGATCTGGTTCAATAACAATCAGTCCTACGCGACGCCGAACTACCATGTCCAGAGCATGTTCAGCAATCATGTCGGCCAGCAGCTGATGAACACGGAGCTTAAGAAGAACAAGCCATCCTTGAACGACATCGCCGGCTCGATCGCACTGGGATCATGGAATACGGCGGTGGAGTATGACGATGTGAAAGTGACGAAGCACGACGGTTCGGTCTTGCTCAACGAGAGTTTCAGCAATGCGGACGCACTAACGGGTTGGACGAATTTCAAAGGCACATGGACGGTCCAGAACGAGACGTTGAAGCAGACGTCGGCGACGACGACGGACGCGAGACTGCTGCTCAATACAGGCGCGGACTGGTCGAATTACACCGTCACGCTGAAGGCGCGGAAGACGAGCGGATCCGAAGGCTTCTTGATCGGTTTCGGCAGCAAAGACACGAACAACTACTATTGGTATAATCTCGGCGGCTGGAATAACACGCAGACGGTCGTAGAGAAAGCGGTGGGCGGTACCAAATCGACGATCAGCAACATCGTCACCAAAGGCGTCGAGACCAACCGTTGGTACGATATTAAGGTGGAAGTGAACGGCTCAGGCATTCGTACCTATCTCGATGGCCAGCTGGTCAATGAAGTGGCACCGACGCTCGGACCGCTCTACAGCGTGACGACGAAGGACGAGGCAACGGGCGATCTGATCGTCAAAGTGGTCAACTCCTCCGGCAATACGCAGCTGACGGACGTGAATGTCGATGCGGAATACATCGATGCGAAAGCAACCGTCATCGAGTTGAAATCAGCTACAGCCGCAGCGGAGAACTCTTTCAGCGAGCCGGATCATGTCGCGCCGGTCACGTCGCAGAAGTCAGGATTCGGCCCATCGTTCACGTATGAGTTCCCGGCCTACTCGGTCACGGTGCTGAGGCTCAGAACAACGAACGATCCTGTCGTAACGGCGATCGATCCGGTCAGCGCTACAACCTCCATCGGCCAAATGCCGCAGCTTCCGTCATCCGTGCACGTGACTCTGAGCGATGGCAGTAAGGCTAGCAAATCCGTTGCGTGGAGCAAGCTCGACAACGAGCAAATCGCCAAGACGGGCATGTTCAGCGTGAAGGGAACAGTCGCCGGCACCTACGTGCCTGCGGAAGCGAGCGTCCGGGTGCAGGAGACGCAGGACGGCGCGCAATTAAGCGGTCCGGTTTCGGCAAAAGCCGGTGAGACAGTCGAGGTGACGTACAGCCTTTCCGGCCTTGACTCAGACATCTACGCCAACGACGTTACGGTAAATTATGATCCTGAGCAGCTCGAATTCGTGTCCGCCGAAGCAGCCATTGACGGCTTCGCTGTCGTGGGGCAATCCGAACCGGATGAGTCGGGCGCTATACGGTTCTTGCTGGCTGCAGACCAGGCCGGTTCAGGCGTAAGCCGCACGCAAGGCTTGCTGAAGCTGACATTCATCGTGCGGTCCTTAAGCGAATCCACGACAACCGAGTTAACGCTGAATGATGTCATCACAGCGGATGCCCAAGGGGTGGAGACCAATCAACCTGTTGGCCAGCCGCTGCAGATCGAGTTGTCGAAGGCCGACACATCGGTGGATAAAGCCGAGCTGAGCGCATTGATTACGCAGGCGGATACGCTGCATGACCAGTCGATCGAAGGCACGAAGCCGGGCGAATATAAGGCCGGTTCCAAAACAGCCTTGAAGTCGGCAATCACGGCTGCGCAAGCCGTCCTCGACGACAACGCAGCTACGCAGCAGCAAGTGAATGCGGCGGTAACCGAACTGAATGCGGCCATCCAGACCTTCCAGGCAGCGATCAACGTGCCGAAACAGGGAGATTTCAACAACGATGGCAGATACAGCATCGGCGACCTGGGCATCATCGCATCTCATTATGGCGCGACAAGCGAAGATGCGGATTGGAATACGATTAAGCAAGCGGATATCAACAACGACGGCAAGATCGATATCGTCGACATTTCTGCTGTCGCCAAATTGATCTTGCAATAGAACGTCAGGAAGCGAGCATAGCTTGAGCTGTGCTGGCAACGGCTGGCGAGGAACATTCCCGCACGAATAGAGGGCCGCTCCTTGTTGATGAGGGGGCGGCTCTTTTTCGACTATGGAGTTAGCCTTGACGGATGGCACGAACGGCCGTTTTTTTACAAAAGGAAGCGGGTACCGGTATAATGACAAAAAAGCGCTTAGCCGTGCCCGCTATCTGTACGGTCTCAGGGCAAAGGCGATAACGACGGAGGTAAGGATGACGCGAGCTCAGCAATTGTTCAACACCTATCTAGGCCACAAGCTTCAGATGCACCGAGAAGGCCTGCTGAAAGAATATCAGTCCTATGCAGTATCCCCGGAGCAGGAGGAGGCGTGGAAACGGGAATTGGCAGCAGCCAAGATCAGTTCGCTGTCCATCCGCGATTGGGAGGCCGTAGCGGCTTTACGGCAACTGGCGGTCGTCCATCCCGATCCGGCGATTCTGTCTGAGATTACGGCATTTGCGGCTCGGCACGTGAAGAGCAGCGATAGCCTGGTCAAGTTGAGTTATGCCGAGAACATGATCGATATCCTCAAAACATTGAGGAAAGGCGGTGCGCTCGATAAGTCGACGATGCTCGAGGCGGCCCGGACGGCCGCGGGACTGCTAGAGGCGGTCATCGCGCAGCCGCTCATTGCGGATCCCGGACATGAGTTGGAGGCATTCGGTCTGAAGGATAAGCGCTCGCTCAACCTGCGGGCGAAGCAAGGGCGGGATGAATTGGACGAGCTGATCCAGTAGGCGAGGTGACGTACCGTCAAGCGGTCGTGATAGAGAGGGAGACGAGCTTGGGAGATGATCCGCACGATGCGGGTTATTGCCCGGGCTTTTTTTGACGTAAGACGAAAGTAATAGCCAGAAGACAGCTGATAGGCATTCATTATAGCGGCTTCTCTTGCAAAAGCATTGCTCATTTATTACCAGATTCCATTCTATGTGCATTTTCAAGTTGCCTCGGACTTGCAGTTAGCCGCAACCAAGCCAATCATGCTGGTGATGCGTCTGTGCCAAAATTTTTACACCTTATGCATATCAGATTCCATTTCCATCGATAGAGCCGCATTGTACATTATGAATACGGTTACATAGTGACGATGTAGGGGGACGAACGTGTATGAAGAACCAGCGCAAAATCGCATTAGTGGCTTTATCCGTCGCGATGCTGTCGGGCGATCTGCTGTCCGGGCAAGCGGTATTCGCAGCCGAGAACGATACCCACTCACTCACAGACGCTTCGAAGGTACTGTCGCTTGAATTCGAGGACAATGTGCAGGACAGCTCCGGCAAAGGCAACAATGGCACGGTGCAAGGGGTCAACTATTCGTATGTGCCGGGCGTGAACGGCGGCAAGGCGCTGAAGCTCAACGGCAATACGTACGTCAACTTAGGTAAGAGCGGCACGCTGCAGCCCTCCGACCTGACGGTCTCCTTCTGGTTCAAACCGAACGAACGAATGACCGGCGAACAGATGCTCATGTGGAACAAAACGGTCTGGTATAGCGACGGTTGGTACTTGAGCTCGGAGAACGACAGCAAGCCGCTGGCGATCTCGCTAGGCTCCTCGGATGCGAATAAGCAGCCGTACAAAGTAAGCGTGAACGGCTCGAGGGCGGACTTCTTCCCGGTCGATCAATGGACGCATGTAGCGATCACCTATGACAGCAAGACGAAGTCGGTGAACATTTATCGCAACGGCATCAAGCAGGCGACGACGATCGATTTTGGCATCGGAACGGATGGCGCGGACGGCGTGATTACGGCGGATGAAACGACGCAGAAGTCGCTCGGCTTCAACGGTCCGCAATATAACGGCGCTTATGGCAAATATGCGCTCGACGACTACGAGATCTACAATACGGCGGCGAACTATACCGATATTATCGCGCTCTATGAAGAACAGTCCGGAACCGCCTTCGATTATGGCAAAATCGCGCAGGCCGATGCGGATGCCCTCACGCTTCCGGCGCAGACGCTGGGCAATCTGACGCTCCCGTCTGTTGGTCCGTCGGAATCGTCGATCACGTGGACCTCGAGCAACGAAGCCGTCATCGATTCGCGGGGCAAGGTCACCCGTCCATCCGAGGGAGATACTACCGTTACGCTCACCGCAGCGGTTACTTTCGGAACGAAGAGCGTCACGCGGACATTCCAGGTCGTGGTCCCTGCGAAGAAGGTATCGGAATCGCTGCAAAATGTTCCGATGGAGAACGTGACGCTGACCGACAGCTATTACGTCAATGCGTTCAACAAAGACGTCGAGTATCTGTTATCGCTCGAAGCCGACCGTCTGCTTAGCGCCTTCCGCACGACGAGCGGTCTGACGCCCAAAGCTGCCGTCTACGAGGGGTGGGAGAATACCGAAATTCGCGGCCATACGCTCGGCCACTATCTGAACGCGATCTCGATGGCGTACGTGAACGCGAAAGGCGAGACCAAGGCGAAGCTGAAGGAGCGGATCGATTATATCATCGACGAGCTGGCGGCGTGCCAAGAGGCGAACGGCAACGGTTACGTCTCCGCGTTCCCGACTTCGTTCCTCGACCGGGTGGAGAACGGCCAGGCGGTGTGGGTGCCTTGGTACACGATGCACAAGATTCTCGGCGGTCTCGTCAGCGCGGCCGAATACACCGACAACGAGAAAGCGCTCGAAGTGGCGGAGAAGCTCGGCGAATACGTCTACAATCGCACGTCCAAGTGGACGGAAGCGACGAAGTCCCGGGTGCTCAGCGTGGAATACGGCGGCATGAACGATGCGCTCTATGACCTGTATGCCCTTACGGGGAATGACCATTTCGTTGCAGCGGCCGAGAAATTCGACGAGATGACGCTGTTCGATCAGCTGTACAACAACGTGGACGTGCTGAACGGCAAGCATGCGAACACGACGATCCCGAAGGTGATCGGCGCGCTGAAGCGGTACCAGGTGCTGGAAGAGTCGGAGGACAACGAGTATTACCTGCAAGTGGCCAAAAACTTTTTCGATATGGTGGTCGAGCACCATTCGTACATCACCGGCGGCAACAGCGAGAACGAACATTTCGGCCCGGCGGATTCCCTCGATGCCGAACGCACGAACGTCAATAACGAGACGTGCAACGTCTATAACATGCTGAAGCTCTCCCGTGAGCTGTTCAAGATTACGAAGGATCGCAAATACGCCGACTATTACGAGAATGCCTTCACCAATGCGATTATGGCCTCACAGAACCCGGAGACGGGCATGACGATGTACTTCCAGCCGATGGACACCGGGTACTTCAAGGTGTTCAGCAGCGAGTTCTTCCACTTCTGGTGCTGTACCGGTACGGGAATGGAGAATTTCGCCAAGCTGAACGACAGCGTCTACTTCACGGGCAATCACAGCGTCTATGTCAATACGTACCTGTCCTCGGTCCTCGACTTGGCTGATCAGAATATCAAATTGACGCAGGAATCTCATCTGCCAAATGTTGGAGCGGGCGATGACGCATCAGGACTGGTCACCTTCACGGTGAACACGACAGGCGAGACCGATACGGCACTTAAGTTCCGGATCCCGGACTGGGCGAAGACTAATCCTTCCGTGAAGGTCAACGGTTCCCTGGTGACCGATTATGCCGTTGAAGACGGGTATCTCGTGTTGGCGCAGCAATGGACGGATGGCACGACGATTGAACTGGACTTCCCGATGGAGGTCGTCGCTTATGGGCTGCCGGACAATCCGGACGTAATCGCGTTCAAATATGGTCCTGTCGTGCTTAGCGCGGGACTCGGTACGAACAATATGACGACCAGCCCGCATGGGATCAACGTGCTGAAGCCGAATCCGGACAATGCGGCCCGCGATTTCATTACCGTGACCGAGGGCAGTTTGGACGAATGGCGGACTAACATTGCGCAGCATCTGGTAAAGACGGAGGGCAAGCTCGAATTTACGCTGAAGGGAACCGACGCGGATGGAGGCGTACTGACGTTCACGCCGCATTTTGAACGCTATGAGGATCGTTACGGCATTTATTTCGAACTGATCACGACGGATTCGGCGGGTTATCAGCAATCGATTCTCGAGGCCAAAGAGGCCGGTCGGACCGAGGATGCCACCGTCAGCTTCGTCATCGTGGCCAACGATCAATATGAGCTGGCGGCCAATCGCCAGACGGCCAATTCCACGGTCGGCGTCTACAATGGCAAGTCGTACCGGGATGCGACGGCGAACGGCTGGTTCAGCTACGATATGGAAGTCACGCCTGGCGTGGCGAACTATCTGCTCAGCACGTATTACAGCGGCGACGCGGGACGAAGCTTCGATCTCTATGTCGATAATACAAAGCTTGCGACCGAGACGATCGAGAACCGGAACCCGGGCAACTTCTACAATCAGCGGCGTCTTATCACGCAGTCGCTGGTCGACAACAGCCGGACCAAAGTGGTGACCGAGACGGACAGCGGCGGCAATCAGGTCGAGCGTACCGTTCACTATGTCACCGTCAAGTTCCAGAGCACGGGCGGATTCGTCGGCGGGCTGTTCGATATCTTCCGCGTCATCACCGATTACAAGGCAAATGCGAATCTGAAGCAGCTTGCTTTTGATAACGGCGCGCTGTCCGAAGCCTTCGATCCGGAAGTGAGCGAGTATACGCTGAAGGTGCCGGCCTCCGCTACATCGGTCAACATGACGGTTGCCCCAACGGACGAATACGGGCTCGTGTACGACGGCGACATCCTCATTAATGACGCCATCAGCCGCAAGATCGCGCTGACCGGCGACACGACAGAGCTGGTCTTAACGTCCAAGGCGGAGGATCATACGACGTCGAAGCAGTATAAAGTCCATATCGTGAAGAGCGACGAGGTTGAGGTTAGCCCGATTCTTCTGACAGGGCCCGCGAGCGTGGCAGCCAATCAGATCTTCGATGTGAAGCTGAGCTCGACGGATGAATCCGCTTCTTCGCTCGCCCAAGACTTCACCGTCCATTACGATCCGGACAAAGTCGAGTTCGTGGCCGCCGAGTCGCTGCGTGACGGATTCAAGATCGTGGAGTCGGCGCAGACGCCTGGCGCGATCCGGTTCTTGACGGTTAATCTGGGGCAAGGCGACGCCGGCGCTGGCCCGCTAGATCTGAAGCTTCAATTCAAGGCCAAAGATACAGGAGCGAACGAGACGGGCAGCATCTCGGTATCGGATATCCTGTTCGCTGACAGTACCGGCGCAGAGACCGTCATCGCTAGTCCGCTACCGTATAGCTTTGCGATTACGGCCGCCGTGACGCGCGATGCATTGAGCGAAGCGATCGCCGATGCACAGTCGCTGCATGAGGCAGCGGTAGAAGGGACGAAAGCGGGTCAATACCCTGCAGGTTCGAAGGCCGCGCTGCAATCCGCGATCCAGGCAGCGAATGCGGTGCTCGGCAACGCCTCCGCTACGCAGACGCAGATCAATGAGGCGCTGGAGCAGTTGACCGCCGCCGTTCAGACGTTCCGCGCGCTCGTCATCAAGCAATCGGCCGGCGACATCAACGGCGACAGCCGGATTCGCGTCAGCGACCTGGCGATCGCGGCCGCCCACTACGGCATGACGAACGAGGATCCGAACTGGAATACGTACCGATCCGCCGACCTGAACAACGACGGCGTCATCGACATCATCGACCTTGCCGCGTTGGCGAGACTGATTCTGGCGGAAGGCTAAAGGCTTATCGAACGGTTCTAAGAGCTGTCCCATGCTTCGGCGTGGGGCGGTTTTTTTTTCGCAACCTTCGGCATGCAAGACTGTGCTACGATAGAGTCAAAAAAAGGAAGGTGAGCGGCATGATCGTTAAAGCGTGCACGATCGATGAGATTGGCCCTTTGATGACGGAGTATCTGGAAGGGCTGTCTTCCCCATTCGACTCTTTCTTGGAGGCGCATATTCTGGAGTCCGAATTCTACCTGTTCCGCAACGATTCGAACGATATCGGCTACATGGCGGTTCATCAGCGGGAACGGCTGACGCAGTTCTATGTCCGCCGCGCCTATCTGAAGCATGCGCAGCCGTTGTTCCGGCAGGTGATCGATCAGTATGCGATCCAATCGCTGTTCGTTCCGACCTGTGACGAGTTGCTGCTCAGTTTGGCGATTGATCAAGATTATGCGATCCGCAAGCAAGCCTACTTTTTCCAAGACAGCCAGGTCGACGTTCCGGAAGTTAGGGATAACGAAGGTGACCGCTTCCGCCTTGCAACGCCAGACGATCTGCCTGCGATTCAGCACGTATGCGGCGATTTTCTCGATAATTATGCACGGTGGATCGAGACGGGAGAGCTCCTCGTCTATTACAGGAATGAAGAGTTGCTGGGGATTGGGTTGGCGGAAAGTTCCCGGTTGTTCACGGGCTTGGCCAGCATCGGGATGTTCACGAACGAAGCCTATCGGAATCAAGGCGTTGGGAAAGCGATGATCGTGCGATTGCGGGACTGGTGCAGGAAGCGGGACATTCGGCCGATTGGCGGCTGCTGGTACTATAACGAAGCTTCCAAGCGAACGCTGGAGAGCGGGGGCATGGTGACGAGGACGAGGCTGCTGCATGTGGAGGTGAAGAAGACAGGCGCGGAGGCGTGAGTCATGAATACCATTCCACGAATGAGACGTGGGTGGAGTTCCCATCTGCAATTGACAATCGCCTCCATGGCGGGAGAAACTGAATCTCTGCAATAATATACTATAGGGCATTTCGGGTTCAGATGTAGGATAGGAGAAGCGCTTGAAAGGAGCCTTCTCATGGATCTTACATCTTTTTTGATTTACTGTATCATTGCAACCTTTACGCCGGGGCCGACTAATCTCATCCTATTGTCCACCGTGAATCATAGCGGGGCCAAACAGGCCATGAACTATGCCTATGGGGCGACGATCGGTTTTGGCTTATTGCTTGCGACTTCTGCTGCGTTGAACACGATGCTTGTCGCGATCATACCGAAGATCGTCATCGGCATGCAGATCATCGGGAGTTTGTATATGAGTTATCTCATCTATCAAATTTATATACCAAAACCGTCAAAACCGATTACCGATCGAACGGCTACCTTTATAGCCGGTTTCCTGATGCAATTCTTGAATCCCAAGGTCGTGCTATTCGCGCTGACCGTCGTTCCGACTTACATTATGCCGTACTCTAGCGCGATTTTTGCGGTGTCGATAGGGATCGTGGCCGTAACGGTCATCGGGTTTTTAGCTTTTACGACGTGGGTGCTCTTCGGTACGATCTTCAAAACGTTCTTGCAGGAGCACACGCAGACCGTCAATGTTATTATGGCTTTATTGCTAGCTTCTGCTGCCATCATGATCTGGATCTAGGCAAGCTTATGTAGAGGTGTGGGGAATGGACAAATTCGTCTACAAAAAATCGGCAGGCATCACTGCGCTGTCAGCGAGTATGACCGAATTCAAATATAAAAAGCACGCGCATGAGGAGTATGCGGTCGGTGTCACGTTGCGGGGCATCCAGCACTATAACTTGGATGGAAGTTTACACTTGTCCTACGAGAACGGCGTGATGTTGTTCAATCCGGAGCAGGCGCATGACGGGATGGCGCATGACCGGAATGGGCTTGATTATGTCATGCTGTATATTAAGCCGCACATGCTATTGGAGGCTATCGAGAAAAAGGATATCGTGCGTTTCTCCTCGCCTATCGTCTACGATCGGAGACTTGAGCAACGAATCTTACGATTATCTCAAGCCATACTGAGCGATCAAGATGAGGCGTTATGCAGTGAGCTGCTGTTATCGCTCACGGATTGCCTTATGCCTACCCATCTTTTGAGCGGCGAGAAGAAAGATAATGCGCGGATTCGCAAAGCGAAGGATATGATCCAAGCCAACTTCGAGCATGTGCTGAAGCTGGATGAGATCTGTAACGAGCTTCATTTGTCGAAATTTCAATTGATCCGGTTGTTCAAGGCTCATACCGGCATTTCTCCTTACCAATACTTCCTGAATTGCAAGATTGAACATGCCAAACAGCTAATCGAGCAAAGCGGAGATATTTATGCGGCCGTAGCGGCATGCGGTTTTGTGGATCTGACCCATTTGAACAAACACTTTAAGAGCGTGTATGGGACGACCGCTTTTGAATATCGATCAACGATGAAATGAGTGGATGGGTTTATAATGGAGGGGATGAGCAAGCCATATCGCCATGTGCGTAAAAGGAGGCTTACATGAACATATTCATTCGGAACGGAGAAGGAATAACGGATACGGTTCAGTCCATTACTGCTCTGCTGCGAGACCACTATGTTTGTCCGGACACTGCGGCAACGCTTAGTGCGACCCTGACAGAGAAACTGAGGGAAGGCGAGTTTGATCAGGCGGATAGCGGGGCGGATCTTGCCAAGAAGATGAATGGAGTTCTGAAGGAAATAAGTCGCGATTCCCATCTGGGTTTGGTCTACAGTGAACAGCCTTTGCCTATGCAATTGCCCGATCCTGTCCGGGATGAAGAGATCAATCTGCGCGACCAAGCCAACAACTACGGCTTCGCTAAGGTCGAACGATTGCCGGGCAATATCGGTTATCTCGTTATTAACGAATTCGTATATCCCGAGTTTGCAGGAGACACGGCCGCATCTGCGATGAATTTTATCGGACCTACGGACGGATTAATGATCGATCTGCGTAACAACTCGGGCGGATCATCCTTTATGGTCGCGTTAGTCGCCAGTTACTTGTTGGAGGCGATTCCGCCGACGCATCTGAACGATATTTATTGGCGTTCTCATGATGTAACCCAGTCCTTCTGGACGTTGCCTTACTTGCCTGGAAAACGGTACGGTTCCGGTAAACCCGTGTATCTCTTGACGAGTCGGAGAACGTGGTCAGGCGCCGAGGAGTTCGCCTACAGCCTACAAGCGATCGGGAGAGTCACGATTGTGGGCGAAACGACAGGCGGCGGAGCCAATCCGGGCGGCAGCCACCGGATTAACGATCATTTTCAGATTTTCATCCCGAATGGCCGTGTCATCAACCCGACCACCAAAGGAAACTGGGAAGGCAAGGGAGTCGTGCCAGATATCGAAGCAGACAGCGAGCAGGCTTTTGAGATGGCGTATGAGTTGCTGCTTAAAGATGTGAAGGTTTAAGGATATTAAAGGCTAACCGGATCGAGATTCGTTGTCAGACTTTCAAGGCGCATTTGCGACTATCAAGGCACTGAATAACCCATAGATAAGGGGAAGCGTAATGGAACAAGTTGACGTATGCCAAAAGTGTGGCGGGACCTCATTCGGTACGGGAGAAACCTCGGGGCAAGGATGTGCATTCCCGACAAGTAAATCTCTGTTTGCCACAGGATCGCCGATCATTCTAACCATTTGTACAAGCTGCGGAGAAATACATTCCATGCGCGTACAGCATCCGGAGAAATTTAAGTAGAACGATAAGACAAATTATCGAGAGGGGTCAGGCATGAGCGGATTTAGCGAGAGCTTTCATCTTAAGACTTGGGATCCAAACAAAGCAGCGACTCTATTAATGGATGTCGAAATGTCGGGCTATGTTTGCAGTGAGCGGAATGGGTGGGTAACATTCGTCGTTGATTATAGAGGGAGGGATGTTGACAAGATACTTAGTGAATTCAATCCCGGATTGCTTGTCTATTATGTCTATCTCGAAGATCATATGTGGATATTCAAAATCTACAACAAAGATGAACTTGTGTTCGATTATGAAGCTAACTGGGCAGGAGAAAGTCTGCTTATCGAGAAGAGGCTGTTTGATCTTGATTTATTGCAAGAAATGATTAGGCTGCAAGGTAACCTCACCGACGATCTTGAGCAAGTCTTCGACTTTACGGACAATAAGATAAGCAACGAGAATCCGCCAGCCTATCTAATTGCTCAGAAACTAGGTTTAGATCATTACGAATGGATTTCTTTGGATCGAGTAAGCGATTTAAACCAGAATCAACTGAAAGAATTAGGAATCATCGAAGTTGAGTCTTAAAAAGTGCAGGGAGCAGATACCGCATCCGGCGGTTCCTGCTCCCTGTTTCACTTTCATCGAAACATGCTAGACCTGACCTACTAGTGCGCATTCCCGAATGTCTGCTGCCAGTACATCGACTCGCTCCAAGCTGGCGTCCCATGAAAACATAAAGCGGGCGCCGCCGCCGATGAAGGTGTAGAAGTTCCAGCCTTTCTCGCGAAGATGGCTTAAGACAGCTTCAGGCGCTTCGAGGAAAACGGCGTTGGCGTTGACCGGAAACATCAGCGCGACGTTCGGCAAGTCTTCGATTTGGCTCGCCAGACGGCGTGCGGCGCTATTGGCGTGATTGGCGTTCTTCAGCCAGGTGCCGCTCTCCAGCATGCCGATCCATGGAGCGGAGAGGAAGCGCATTTTGGAAGCCAACTGGCCAGCCTGTTTGCACCGATAGTCGAAATCCTCCGCTAGCTCGCGGTTGAAGAAAATAATGGCCTCGCCAACTGCCATGCCGTTCTTCGTGCCGCCGAAGCATAACACGTCTACGCCTGCCTTCCATGTCATATCGGCCGGTTCGCAGCCCAGGGACGCGCAAGCATTCGCGAAACGCGCTCCGTCCATATGCAAGCGCAGATTCAGCTCCCGGCATGCCTCGGAGATGGCTTTGATTTCATCGACGGTATAGACGAGTCCGGTTTCGGTCGGCTGGGTTATCGTCACCACGCGGGGTTTCGGGAAGTGAATGTCCTTCCGTTTGTTCGCGATTTCCCGAATCGCGGCAGGCGTGAGCTTGCCGTCTCGCGTATTGGCGACTAGTAGTTTCGAGCCATTCGAGAAAAATTCCGGAGCGCCGCATTCGTCCGTCTCGATATGAGCAAAATCCGAACAGATGACGCTATGATAGGATTGGCACAGCGATGCCAGCGCAAGCGAGTTGGCCGCCGTACCGTTGAATACGAAGAATACTTCACAATCCTCTTTGTTGAACAACGTCCGGAAACAATCCGACGAACGCTGCGTCCAATAATCATTCCCGTAAGCTGCCGCATGGCCGCTGTTGGCCATCTCCATGGCGCTCCACGCCTCCGGACAGATTCCCGCATAATTGTCGCTAGCGAATTGCTGATCGCTGACGGAGACTAATTTCATAACTAAGTACCTCCCAAACATGTTCCGTCCGCGATTCTTAAGCTATGACAGGTCAGTAACAATCGAATCTCGTACAAGACGATTCACCTTCCCATCTCGCGGACATTCCATATCATACTACCGAGACTTGATAGGGTCTAGGTCCTCATTGAATCAATTGTGTGTCTAGTTGATCGGTAAATATTGCCGGTTTGGTATCGAAGATGATGTTGGGAGGAATTCCGGAGTTAAAAGAGAACGCTTATGGTAAAATCAAGGAAATCCGGAATTGTTGCAGGAGGGAGTTCCTTGAACGAGTGGATCGGTGCCGCAGGGGTATGCATGAATGCCGAAGGTCAGCTATTGATGATCTTGCAAGGTAAGCCGGATGAGGAGAAGCGATGGTCGGTTCCTTCCGGTGGACAAGAACAAGGTGAAACGTTAGCGGATTGTTGCATCCGAGAGGTTTTTGAAGAGACAGGTTATCGGTGCAAAGTCATTCAAGAATTACAGGGGAAAGCGGGGGCGTTCGGCCCCATCGCGTACTATGTCACGTATTTCGAGGTTGAGATTGTAGGCGGGGAGCCAACCCTTCAAGACCCGGATGGACTTATCCATGAAATCGCTTGGAAAACCGCTACGCAGTTAGAAGAGCTTCCGCTTGCCTTTCCGGAGGACAGAGCGTTCTTGCTGCGGTACATCGCTCAGAAGGAATCGTGAAGGCAAGTCAGCCGCGGACATAGATTCCGCCTGCAGCTGACTTCCCAACTGCTTATTGAGTTGCGAAGATCCCGCTGTCGTCATAATCATCATCGAGGCTGATGTCCTCATAGTAAGTCCAATGGCCATTCGAGTAATCTAGCGTAATGAGTACGTCAAATACGTAATCGCCTTCGGCTATGCCTTCCGTCGTATCGCTCCAATCCATCGTCGCATGAATAACCGCTTCCTTCTCACCGAGGAAGAGGACCCGCTCGCCAGACAGCTTGTAACGCGTCTCGGTGAGGTCGAAAAGCCCTTCGTGCATCTCTTCCCACGTCATGTCGCCGACTACCTCATCGTTCCATTCTTGGATCAACTTCGGCGAGGTATATTCCAACACCCGCTCATAATCTTCCGTGTTCAACGCTTCGTAATAAGCGTGAAGGTCATCTAGCACCGCCTGCTGCTTATCCTTCTGATTTGTTAGGATCGTTGCTGCCAATTGATCAGCATTGGCCGGCAGCTCGGTTTGATAGAAGTACCAGTTGGTTCGGGCGATCTTCCACTGCCCGTTTTCTTTGCGAATGTGAAGCGTGCATTTGCTCTCCACTTCCAGAACGTCCGTAATATTCGTGTACGTCACCCATATGACGGCTTCATCGAATGACATCCATTTCCTTTTGGTGATGTCTGCCTTGAACTGCCGGGTCGGGACCTCGCTTACCCGCTGGTTCGCCTCATAATCGTAAGAGAGATTGTAGTAGGCTAGCTCCATATTATCGGACGTCAAATATTTGGGGCTAAACGAACCGTAATAGTTCGTCATAAGCGCCTGAATCGCCCCCTCTTGACCGAGACCATAGTATGTCATACGCAAGGTTGAAGATGGCTTATCGTAATAGACCGAATAACCGGCAAGCTCTCCGACGGTTCGGACCGGCAGATAAGTCTGACCGTTAATGACGGGAATCGGACCATCTAGATAATGAAGCTTACCGTCGAATTCCAACAGGTAGCTGCCGGCGGAGAAAGAGAGCTTGGATTCTCCTAGCGTTCCCGACATCACCTTGGTTTGCGCGTCGTACCCGACTTTGAAGCCTACTGCTTCGAACAGGAGGCGATAAGGTGCATACATGACGCCAGACCGCAGAATCGGGTTTGCCCCTTCGATTCGCTTTCCGTTGACAATCAGCTGAATCGGCTTCTCCGCGGCTGCCGCAGCCGTGATATCAGTCAGCGTAAATACCAAACAGAGACTAAGCAGAAGACTTGTAAGTTTTGCCCTCATATGACACTTCCTTTTCGTTACTTGAATCCGATATACGGCGCTCTATGATTGCTTAATATTATCATAACTTCCTTATATAGGGCTCTTGTTTGTTGGTTACTAGATATTTACAATTAAAATCCGGGCTAATTAACGCCGCAATCAACCATCCAAGTAGGAGGTAGAGGATGCAAGAGGAATTGGCAAGGGTGAACAAGGCTGCATGGGAAACGAAGGCTTATGATGCGTGGGTACAAGCGTACGGGGAACCAAGCGAACTGGCTGCAACATTAAAGCTCACCCACAAGCATCATTTGCGTTATTGGCTGAAATATATAGGCGATCCGAAGGGAATTAAAGTCCTTAATCTTCTTGGCTCGCATGGACGTAAGGCGATTTCCTTGGCAATGCTGGGCGCGGATGTCACCGTGGTCGACATCTCCGAGGACAACCGGTTATATGCGACGCAGGTAGCTCAAGCGGCATGTATCGAGCTCCGCTATATTTGCTCTGATGTTCTGGCAATACCGAACGAGGAGTCGCTAGGCGAATTCGATATCGTGCTCATGGAGTTCGGCGTCCTGCATTATTTTACGGACTTGAATGCGATCTTCTCGGTGGTTCGCCGCAGATTGGCCCCTCGCGGCCGGTTTATTCTGACGGACTTTCATCCTTTCGCCCGCGCTTGGCTCCGGACCGATCATCTGAAGCAGCCGACAGGCGATTATTTCGATACTGACCTGCGGGAAGGCGAAGTCGCTTTTGCGAAGTTATTGCCGGAAGATGAGCGTTCCCAGACAGGCAAGGTATTGGTGCGAAGCTGGACGGTTGGCGACATTATAGGCGCAATCGCGTCAGCAGCCCTTGTGATACGGACATTCGAAGAAATCCCCAGCTCCGCGAACCCGATGCTTCCGGAATTCTATACGCTTGTCGCCGATCGAATCGATACAGACCTAAATCCGCTCCTTCGATGAGTTGAAGGGGGGATTGGGGCAAGAGGCCGTTAACCACAGCGCCTTCCCGTTGATGATGGAAACTTCTGGTGGTAAGATGAGATTATGTCTACGCCCATCTTAGCAACCAAAATCAATGTACCGCCGCGTCGGCCCAACACCGTTCTCCGACAACGGTTAATCGATAAGCTTCGAAATGGTTTGTATCGTAAATTAACCCTTATCTCTGCCCCCGCCGGTTATGGCAAAACAACTCTGGTTGGCGAATGGATTGCCAACTGCGGACGGCCTGCTGCATGGCTATCACTCGAGGAAGGAGACACCGAACTTACGCGCTTCCTGTCCTGTCTCATATCTTCCCTGCAGACACTTGACGAGAAGATCGGAGAGGGCGTTCTCACGGTCCTTCAATCGCCCGGGCCGCCGAATACGGAGTCGATGCTAGCGGCGCTTCTTCAGGAGGCCGCCGATTTGGCACCTTTCATACTCGTCCTGGACGATTATCACACCGCACATTCGAAGCCCATCGAAGAGGCTGTTACCTTCCTGCTCGACCATCTTCCCGCATCCATTCACCTGGCGATGATTACCCGTGAGGATCCGCTTATTCCCTTGGCCCGGTTAAGGGCTCGTGACCAGTTAACCGAGTTGCGCGCAGCCGACTTAAGATTTAGCTCTTCCGAGATCGTAGGATTCCTAAACGGGGTCATGGGACTTGATCTCCCCACGGACCAAATAGTCGCGCTCGCTTCTCGTACGGAAGGCTGGATTGCCGGCTTGCAATTGGCCGCGCTCTCGATACAGGGCGATCATGGGACGGATCGGTTCATGCAGTCCATCGCTGGCAGTCACCATTTCGTCCTGGATTATTTGGTGGAAGAGGTCCTGCTTCGGCAACCGGAATCCGTTCAATCGTTCTTGATGCAGACTTCGATTCTCGACCGCCTGAGCGATTCCCTTGTCGATGCTGTCGTTCCCGATCCCGCGACGTCGGGCAAGCAACGGCTGCTTGATCTGGAACGTCAGAACTTGTTCGTCATTCCCTTGGATCATGAACGGCGGTGGTATCGCTACCATCACTTGTTTGCCGAATCCTTGCAGAGGCGGTTGCAGGATCATCTCGATAGAGGCGGTATCGCGGAATTGCATGGAAGGGCAAGTACGTGGTACGAAAGCCACGGCTTCGAGATCGAAGCTTTTCGTCATGCGACAGAATCGGTTGATCTGGCACGTGCCGCGCGTCTGCTTGAAGGCGATGGGATGCCGCTGCATCTTCGAGGGGCAGCGGAGCTTTCGCTGAAATGGCTGGAATCGCTGCCTGTCGCGGAACTGGATGCCAGACCCTCGTTGTGGGTGATGTACGGCTCCGTATTGCTGATAACGGGTAAGCCAACGCACGTCGAACAGAAGCTGCGAGCGGCCGAGGCAGCGCTGGGAGGCGTCGATCAGGACGTCCGGATTCGAGATCTGTTCGGTCTGATTGCCGCAACCCGTGCAGCGGTTGCCTCGTTAATGTTGGCCGTTAAACCTTATGGCGCTCAGCTGAAATTACAGGCAGCCGAAGCGTCGATGCAAATGACGGTACATGACGATAAGACCGATGACCTGATCGGCCTGATTGCCCCTGCGAAGGAGGCTTGGGTGGACGAAAGCCAAGAGATTGCCCAAGTGATTACACAAGCCAGCCGCGCATTAGAATACCTTCGCCCGGATAATTACCATGTGCGGACATCGGCCGCATGGATGCTCGGCGTCGCGTGCCAGCGGCGGGGAGACCATGACGGAGCTCGCAAGGCTTATAACGAAGTTATTGCATACAGTCACATGTTGGGCCACCAACTGATGGCTGTCCTGTCTCTTATCGGGCTCGGCCAAATAGAAGAAGCGGACAATAGCCCTCGCGTGGCGGAGGACTGTTACGAAGAAGCTCTTCGGTTAGCCGGCGATCTGCCGCTTCCGGCACTTCGCGAAGCGCGGGCTAGTCTGGAGCGCGTACGTAAGAACCTTAGGCCTGAATTGAAAGGCGGCCTGGTCGAGCCGCTATCCAGGCGCGAACTCGAGGTGCTGGCGCTCATCGCCAAGGGACTGTCCAACCGGGACATCGGCGAGCGACTCTTCTTGGCCGTGGACACGGTCAAAGGGCACAACCGCAGAATTTTCGAGAAACTCGGGGTGCAAAGACGCACGGAAGCGATTGCCCGTGCCCAGGAGTTGAATCTGCTCCCAGACCCGCACAAACCACACTAAAGTGTCTACGGTCCCTCATTTCCCTTCGCTATAATTTTGGTAACATGAGCGAAGGGGAGATTAGGTGTGGATAACATGGCAAGGATGGCAGGGGTACTTTTTCTAGTGTCGACGGTGGTTTTCTTAATCGGGAGCGGGTTACTGAATCCCGTTCTCCAACGGCCCGAATTTCTCGCTGATCTATATTCGGATCGAACAAAGGTAGTCGGCGGATTGATGTTGGAGCTGATTAACGCTATAGCGGTTGCGGGGATTGCGATGCTGCTGTACCCGGCGTTAAAAAAGCATAACGAGGCGTTCGCGCTCGGATACTTCGGTTCCCGGATGCTTGAGTCCGCCATTCTAATCATCAGCCTAGTTGGTCCGATCGTACTCATCGCGTTCAGCGAAGATTATATGGCGGCGGAAGCTTCCGGGCGTCCTTTGTTCCAAACAATAGCCAATATTGCGGTAGATGCGCATTTTATGCTCTTCGAACTGGCTATGGTCGTGCTAAGCCTCGGCAGCTTATTATTCTGCCATGTGCTGTACCGCGCCAAGCTGGTTCCGCGATTTTTGCCCATTATCGGTTTCATCGGGTACATCGGATTGTTAACCAGCAGTTGTCTGGCAATCGCCGGTCATGATATCGGCAGCGTTCTGTATATCCCGGGGGCGATATTTGAGATTCTTCTCCCGCTCTGGCTCATCGTGAAGGGATTTAATCCGCGGGCGGTGTAACTTGTTCGGGCTGCTAAAGGGGGATGCGGCTGAAATAAGGTCCAAGCCAGTCCTTCTCGTGCGTAATCACCAAAGTCCAGCTAAAGTCGGCCGAAACGATATAGATATCCGATTGGTTGTTCACATCGTCGATGGTCAGATTGGCTGCATGCTCAAGCCGTAATGCATAATCCGAATGTTGATAAAAAAGAAAACAGGGCCCTTTAGATTCGTGCATGAATGCTTGCACGGCCTCTTCCTTCTCCAGACAGTCTGTTCGACGATAGCTGAACAGATGCCACAGATAGCCGCCGTCACCATTGAGGAATATGTTCTCCTTGTCTTGCTCGCTCAGATGAGCTGCAAAATGAGCTTCCCATTGCGAACGCAGATAACCACCCCAGATCGGAATCTCAAGCACTCGCATTTTCTTCTTCAGCCGTTCAGTAATCACCATGATGAGGATCCTCCGTAAACACAATCTATGGAACTATCATATTAAATATTAACAGCGAGGTTTCGTTAATAGTAGAAGTCAGTCTTTAACAAGTTCAAATGAAGTAGGTGCGGTGCAACATGCTATCCAGAATTCACCCTTATTACTATTTAGGCGGATTTTTCGGCGGGGTGCTCGGGTATATCATATCGAAAATTTATCAAATTTGGGCGATTGTTTACCGCGAGAGTCAATTCGATGTCAATATGACTAGCTCTTGGCCTTCAGGTTCACCGCCACTATGGATTACCGCGACAGAACATCCCATGCGGTTTTCTTTTTGGATGGTACTTATTTATATCATTATTGGCGTTGTCTCCACGATCATCTTATTAAATCGTTCCAACGCTAACAAGGTGAATGAATGATAATTACACCGGTGCTCACCATACCAAACGAAACATGCATGCCCTTAAAGTTGTATGCTGCAAACGTTTAACCCTCTTAATGGCTCACTAAGAGGATCTATGAATCTAAGGCGCTGAAAGCGAGGCGGAGTATGGCGAATAAACCCGTTATTGCATTAGGGACCGAAGAGGAAAGTGCCTATATTCGGAACCGATTGATAGCTTTTAATGCGGAACATGTTCCCGAAGCATTAAGCTCACGTTACGAAGAAATCAATTTAAGCCTCAAAGATGACAACGGCCAGGTGGTTGGCGGCATGCTGTCTACGCTGTGCTGGAATTGGATTGAGGTCGATATTCTGTGGGTCGACGAGTCTCGCAGAGGATTGGGATACGGGACATATTTATTGCAGGAGATTGAACGGATCGCAAGAGAAAAAGGATGCACGATGATCAAACTCAACACGTTCAGCTTCCAGGCCCCGGAATTTTACCGGAAGCAGGGATACGAGCAAATTGCAGTGATCCATGATGCACCGACCGGGAGCAGCCATTATTATTTCAAGAAAGCGATTCGCTGAGAAATGACTGCCGATTGGAGGGGGACTATGACGGAGATTCACCTGAATAACAGTTCTGCTTCCAGCATCTCTGAGACGAATCTTGTCGTGGCTGCGACCGGCGGCGATATGGAAGCTTTCGCGGAGCTGGTTCGCATCTATACCAATGCGGTATGCGCAATCGCTTATGACCTGCTGCGGGACTACCATCTTGCTCAGGATATCGCGCAAGAAACGTTCGTGAAAGCTCACCGTAATCTGACGAGCCTCCGGCATCCCGAGAAATTCGGCAGTTGGCTGTATGCCATCGCGCTCCGCCAATCCATTGACCACAAGCGATCCATAGCCCGCAAAATCCAGATGCAAGAGGAGCTCGGGCAGCTTGCGCTCCGAGAAGAGAGACGGTACGCGGAGGATGGGATGATTCGGCATGAAATGAGTCTGGATGTTAAGCAAGCGTTGGAGCAGCTCGATCAGACGAGCCGCACCATCCTGCTGTCTTACTACGTGAGCGAAATCAAGATGCCCGAAATCGCGCGGATGCTCAATCTGTCGGTGGCGGCTGTCGAAAGCCGAATGAGGCGGAGCCGCAACCTATTGAAGGAGAGGCATTTGTCGGATTGGGCCGCGTATTTTCGAAGGCACGAAGCTACCGACAAGCTGGTGGGCCCAGTCATGGAAAGACTGGTCAAACAAGCCGGTCAATTCTATCTTCCGGTTTCGAACAGAGCCCGCTCGAAGGAATGGTTCGTCCGCGTCCTCGGCCTATCGCTCGACCACAATGGGCATGTTATGCTGCCGTCGGGACATTGCCTCTTCTTGATCGAAGTGAGCGAAGCGGTCCTTCAGGAACGTTCTTCGTCCAAGAATACGGGTCTCGTCTTTATGATCGACGACGCGGATCATTTTCGGCAGGCGATGGAAGAACAAGGTGTTCCGACGTTCCGGGAGACCATACAAGGAACCGGTCAGGTGCAGATCCTTTTCTATGACCCCGACGGCAATCGTTACGGTGCATGCTCGCTAACCTAATTTTTTTCTGTGGGCATGACGGACTTTGAACTCGTGCTTCGTCTATATGATGAATTCACATTAGGAGGGATTAAGTTGGAACAACAACCCGTTACGGAATCGAGGCAATCGCCTCAAACGGAGAAGTCGCCGCTTGTCAAAGGCGTCTTATGCAACTATTTGCCGGTGTCGGATCTCCCCCGGGCGAGAGCATGGTATATGCAGGCGCTAGGCTTGAAGCCGTTCGAGCGGAATGACAGCATCTTGATCATGGGCAGCGGGCAATGGATCTTTTTCCTTGAATCGAAAGACAGGCCGAATGCCAATTTTACGACGGACAACTGGGAGGGCGACGATTTCGAGATGTTCTCCCTCACTTTCGAGACCGATGATATCGTTACGCTCCATAGCTCGCTGAGAGAGCATGGCGCGGCGGTCGAAGCGATTACGGACAATGGCTCGTGCGGCCTGCAGTTCCGGTTTAAGGATGTGGATGGCAATCGATTTAACGTCTGGCAGAATTAACTTGCCGGATGCAGGTGCTATTCCGTACGAACCAAACAGGGGGCAGCCGATGAGGCTTGCTCCCTGTTTCATGGAGAGTGGAAGGATATCCTGTGCCTCATCTTGAATTCTTCTTAGGTCAAGGATTGCGATCCATGGAGACGAGAAGCGTCTACGAACGGGAGGATGAAGGACAGTGGTACAAGCGAAGGAGACCAATACGGCAATCATTCCGGTGCCTAAGCTGGAAGAGGATTGCTACGATTGGTGGGAACGGCACGAGCAGGTGCTGCAGGAGCAGGCTGCGATTAACCCTGAGGTGGTGCTGATCGGCGATTCCATCACGCATTTCTGGGGCGGACAACCACGGACGCCAGGAATGGAGGGGGCTCCGAATTCGTGGAATTCCGTCTTCGCCCCATACAGAGTTCTCAATCTGGGCTTCGGCTGGGACCGCACGCAGAATGTGTTGTGGCGGCTTGATCATGGCCAGCTGAAAGGACTGTCGCCGCGTACGGTCGTCATCCTGATCGGCACGAACAATACGAGCGAAACGGAGAATGCGCGGGCGAACGAGCCGGAGGAAATCGGCGAAGGCTTGAAGGCTATATGTGACCGGGTAGAGACGCTGGTCCCGGGGGCGCGGATCGTCATTATGGCTGTTTTCCCGCGGGAACAACATCCGGATCATCCACGCCGCGAACAGATTGCCCGGATCAATTCCTTCTACGCGAAGCTGGCCGGTGAACGGAATTATACGTTTATTGATATCGGCCCGCAATTGCTTGAGCAAGACGGTACGCTGTCTTCGGAGACGGCTCCGGACTTCTGCCATCTGACGGATCGGGGTTATCAGCATTGGGCGGACGCGCTGCGTCAAGTTCTATAGTCCACCATCGAACGTCAAGCCCAACAGCCTCTAATCCAGGAGCCGTTGGGCTTTTCTTATGTCCGCACGGGTTTCGTTTCAAGAAGACTTCTGTAATTGCGCCGCGCTCCGTCCACGCCAGCTGAGGGCAACCAATGAAACTGCGATAATAGCTAGAATGGCTCCCAATATTCGGAATCCCCCGAAACTGAACGTACCGCCCATCACGAGGCTAATCAGCAAGGAAGATAGAATGGTTCCCATGTAGCGGGATGTGCTGAACAATCCGGAGGCGACCCCTATCATTTCTTTCGGCGAGCTTGCGAACAGGGCGGCCTGCATGCCGACATTATTAAGTCCGTTGCCAATGCCGAAAGCCGCTAAAGCTATACAGACGCTGATCACCGGCGACGCTTGATCAAGCAGCACGATCCACAATGACCCTGCCGTCATGAGCACGGAAGACAGCAGCAAGGCCGGCCGCGGTCCGGATCTATCAATCCAACGCCCAGCCAAGGGAGAAGCAAGGAGCGAGCATAAGCCCAAACTTAACATCAGGAGTCCGGTATGGTATTCGCTGACATGGCGTACCAGCTGCAGATAAGAAGGAAGACCGAAGAATATCGAGTAGTACAGCACGTTCACGAGCATGAATTCGATATTGACCCGCGTCATTGCAGGGTATTGCGCGAACGTACGCAGCGGAATAAAAGGCGACGCCACCGTGAACTCCCGCCGTACGAACGCGGCAAGCAACAGGAGGCCGGCGAATCCGGTGGCGACGTTGAAGAAGGAAGCTTGCCCGGTAGAAGTCAGCCGGAGCAATCCGACGAGCAGGGCGATGAGACCGCTCGCGAACAGCAAGATGCCTGCAGCGTCCATCTGTTGCATCCACTGTCGCAGGGACCTACCGCTTAGAGCGGATGCCGGCGTATCGTCCTTCGGAATCGTCTTCCATGCTAGCGCGAAGCTTGCCGCCACGAACGGCAGATTAATCCAGAAGATTCCTTGCCAATCCCACAAGTGGAGCAGCACCCCGCCGACAAATGGCCCGATCGCAGCAGCGCCGGACAGGAAGATCGACAGCACCGACAGCGCGGTGCCTTGCTTCTTCGTCATATGGACGCGCACGATCGCCATGCCGACGGCCACCATCATGCTGGTGCCGACCGATTGCACGATTCGGAAGACGACTAGCCAGCCGAAGTTCGTTGACAGCGGAGCGAAGATGGAGGCAAGGAAGGCGACCGCCAGCCCGGCAAGAAAGATCCTTCTGCGGCCGAAGACGTCACTGGCTTTGCCCATGACGGGCTGCGCGATGGCGCTCGCGATATAGAACGAGAAGATAATCCAGGATACGACCGTAAAGTCAAGCCGGAATTCGTCCTGCAATCGGGGAAGCGCAACCGATACCATCGAAGAATTTAACGGGTTTAACAGAATTCCAAACCCTACGGCTATGATCAGCCACCAACTGCGGGCATTCATGGATAAGTTCCTCCTTAATCGTATTAACGATATCGTACAGAAAGTCGATCATTTACTCCAACGCATTTTATGTTATGATCGCATTGATTTGAAGGAATGATTAAGGTGGTTAACCATTCATGGAGCTTCTTCAATTGCACTATTTCATAACGGTCGCCCGGCTGGAACATGTGACCGAAGCAGCGCGCAGCCTGCACGTGACGCAATCGTCGCTGAGCAAAACGATTCAACGGCTCGAGGAGGACTTAGGCGTCTTACTGTTCGACCGAACGGGAGGCAAGCTGCGGTTGAACGCATCCGGCCGCATCTTCCTTCGCCGCGCGGAGAGGGCGCTGCTCGAATTGGACCAGGGAAGGCAGGAGGTAAGAGAGCGGTCCGGCCTGGAGCAAAGCACGCTCAAATTGGCGGTGACCGCTGCAAGCGCGCTGCCCGCAATCTTGCGAAGATACCGGGAGAAAATGCCGGACGTTCAATTCCATGTCCAAATGCTGGCTACGCAGGACATGATTATGCAGCTGCAGAGGGGGGAGGTCGACCTGTGCCTGTCATCGCCTCCGATACAAGACGAAGATATGGAATGCCAGATCGTGTATAGCGATCCGATCCTCGTCGCCGTTCCCGAAGGGCACCGTCTCGCAGACCGCAAGTCGATCGCTTTAAGCGAGCTTAGCGAGGAATGGTTCGTTGGGGTGAAGCGGGGGTTCGGTACGCGCGATCTCGTCGATGCGGTATGCCAATCCGTCGGTTTCGCGCCTCAATACGTCTATGAGGGAGATGAGCCTGCCAGATTGAGCGCGCTGGTCGAGGCGGGAATCGGCATCGCTTTTATCCCCGGCACAGCCCGTAATCCGCGGGAGAAGATCCATTATCTTACGGTGGAAGATTGCGAGTTGGCCAGGGAGATCGCGCTGCTGTCGCACAAGAACCGATATATCTCGAAGGCCGCGATGGCGTTCCGTGAGGTCGTGCTGCAATATTTTCAGGAGGCTCAGCAGCAAGAAGATGCGTCACAGACGTAAAGCTATGGCGGTCATGGCAGGTTCCCTGATGCAACTTCGTTGTCCTTCCACCCGAAATGATCTACACTAAGGGGAGTTAGCTGCTTGAGAGGAGAACATCATGGAGAAGAACCGGTTGCCGAAAAGTGTATATGAACAGTTGGCTTCATTCCGATATCGGATTCGCAAATTCATTCGGTTCAGCGAGGAAGCGGCGCGCCAGAAGGGATTGACGCCGCAGTACCAC
This sequence comes from Paenibacillus phyllosphaerae, assembly GCF_014192105.1. GTDB lineage: Bacteria > Bacillota > Bacilli > Paenibacillales > Paenibacillaceae > Paenibacillus_Z > Paenibacillus_Z phyllosphaerae. Next base: position 28,544 of record NZ_JACHXK010000015.1, read on the forward strand.
CAGCTGATGCTTGCGATCATGGGCTTCCCGGAACGCGATTACGCTACGCCGAAGGAGCTGGCCGAGCGGCTGCAGATTACGCCGCACGCTTGTCTGGAGCTCATCCAGCGATGCGAGGAGCTGGAACTGGTGAAGCGTTCGCCGAATGAGAAGGATCGCCGCAGCATCTTTATCCATCTGACCGAGCAAGGGATGGCGCTGCTCGAGGAATTGTCCGAGATCCACCGCGACGAGCTGAAGCGGGCGGGACTGCTCGATATTGTGCAGAGCGAGCAATTTGCGGAGTTCGGAACGAATGGCCATGAGCGGAACTGATGAAGGCAGTATGAGGGGCGGACATTGGAAGGGACAAGCTAACTCAAATTGTGTTCGGTTATCTCACATAAAAGGGTTGAAAAAGATCGTAGAACGATATATATTGAGTATAGAACTAGCAACTTCTTCAGACGTAAGCGAGGAATGAAGTGAGGGCAGCGACAATGGCGTCTTCTGCTCGCAATGCCAATGCAGGCATGCTTCGTCATATTCCGAAGGCTTGCCTCTTACCTTGTAATGATCGATTGAACATATTATAGCTTGCAGACGATTGCTGAGACCCGCGTGAGCGGGAGGCTCAGGGATTGGAGCGGCAACGAAGCCGCGTCTCCTTCGTCTATGGACAATCTTAAGCGTGAAGATATTCTTCCCGCCGATGAAGCGCACCCCTTATTTTGGACTTGTACGAACACGTAAGTGTTTGCGCAATGTCCGACTATAAGGGGTGTTTGTCGTTCTATAAAGCAATATGCAGCTCCGCCGCGGTCTGACGGATATAATCGGCCGCTTGCCGATAAGCTTCGTTCGTAGACAAATGCTCGATCATAAGCGGAGTATCCGGATCCAGCTTGCTCAGCTCCGTTAGGAACGTCCGATAATCCAGGTTGCCTTGCCCCGGGATCACTTCGTCCAGATGAACGGAGAGGTGGCCGCGCAGCAAAGTGTCCTTGGCATGGCAGTTCCGGATATAAGGGCCGAGCTTGGCGATGAAGTCGCGAATGATCTCGCCGTTGCGATAATAAGAGCGCGGGCTGCTAATGATGTTGACCGGGTCAAAATGGACGCCGAATCCTTTGCGGTCGATCGCCTTTAATAACGCGAGGTACGTGTCGGCGGAGTCCGGGTATACCCACGGCATCATCTCAAGCGCGAATACGGTTCGCTCCGGTTGCACCGCATCGATAATATGCCGGGTTGTCTCGACGATCATCTCGAAGGTCTCGTCGCTGAAATTATCCGGGTCCGGCCCATCCCATTGCTGGCCGCGGGAGCCGGCAATGTTCACGCAGCATCTCGCGCCGATCGTCTCCGCCAACGTCAGGCGGCGGATGCAATAATCGATCGCTTGCCGGCGAGTGTCGTCGTCTCGGCTGATCGGATTGCTCCAAGCGCCCACCTCGGAGATGATAATATCGTGCCGAGCAGCCATACGAACATAATCGGCTAAATCCGCATCGTTCTCGTCCTGAACCGGACAAGTCGCGGCGCGAAAGCCGGCTTGCCGGAGGGCTTGCGCCCAGCTCTCGGGTGTAGGTTGATCGAGGAATACTTGACCGCCCAATCGCATGCTGCCATCATCCTTCCCATCCAACATTATTGGTCGCAGAGTTAAGCTGAATCTCTTTGTAGTATACGTATAAACGCGTGTTTATACAAGAAGGCGATATACGCTAGAGTGTAAGGGCAATCGTTCTGCCACTTGCGTAAACGCGCGTTCACACTTATACTGAGCGGGGAAAGCACTTATGATAAAACCAATCTACTACCATAACGAACGAGAGAAAGGTGACCTAACCTATGACGACGATCGCTGCAGGCAAATGGGCATTGATTACAGGGGCAAGCCGGGGTGTCGGCGCGCAGACTGCCATATTCATGGCCAAGCAGGGCTGCAATCTCATCTTGCACAGTCGGAACCTTGCCCATACGAAAGCACTGGAGGAGGAAGTACGCGCATGCGGCGTGCAGGTTTACAGCGTTCAAGCGGAATTAGAACGGCTGGATGAGGTCGAGGCCATGCTGGATGAGATTGAAGCGCGCGGCACGCAGGTCGATATTCTGTTCAACAACGCTGCCGTCCAGATTGCCTACCGTACCGACTACTTTCACACGCCTATCGAGGATTACGAGCGAAGCTTCCGGATTAACTTCATCGCTCCCGCCGTCATTTGCAACCGGCTCATTCCGAAAATGCTGGAGCGCGGCTTCGGGCGGGTCATCAACACGACCAGCGGGATTCGCAATGAACCGGAACAATCCGGCTATGCCGCGAGCAAAGCGGCACTGGACAAATTCACGAAGGATCTGGCCTCCCGTCTGGAAGGCACGGACGTTACGCTTAATTTGACCGATCCGGGCTGGTGCCGGACAGACCTTGGCGGTCCGCATGCGCCGAACGCGGTAGAAAGCGTCATTCCCGGTATCGCGGTCGGCGCTTTTATCGACGACCGCAAGAGCGGACGTTTCTTCCACGCGCAGCATTTTACCGGCATGACGCTCGAGGAGGCCATCGCTGAAGCTGAGACTATGGAAGCTTCGCCGTACACGATTTAACCGTAGACAAAAAACAAGAGAGCTTAGCTTCGCCATAATGGCACTGCTAAGCTCTTCGTGTGTCAATACCTTCCTTAAGAGGGCTGCTGAATCTTGGATTAAGCTCATTCCTCGGCAGGCATAAGCTCCACAATCCCCGTATCGATGAACGGTTCGATCGCTTCGCCTTCGCTTGCTTTCACCAGTGTCTGTACGATCGTCTCTCCCCAATTGCTCTCGTTCTGGGAGATGGCCGCGGTCACTTGGCCGTTCCGCAATCCTTCTTCCACGTCCGGATTCAACCCCAGCGTAATCAGATTCCGCTTAAGTCCCTTCGCCTTCCAGATCAAGACCGACGAAGCGCCGGAAATAAAATCTAGGCCGAGAAAAGCGTTGAAGTGAGGGTGGCCGTCGATCATCGTCTCCAGCTCCGTCATGGCGCGGGTCTCGCTGCCTTCGTTGTAGCGGACTTCGAGCACGTCGATCTTCGTATGCTCGTTCAGGTAATGGAGCAGCCCCTCGAGCCGCTGGGTCAAGCTGTGCATCTGGGACATGCCCGTCTCGACGAGCACCATGCCTTCGCCATCGAGCAGTTGATCGGTCAGTATGCCCATCCTCCGGCCGGTCTCATAGTTATCCGCCCCCACATAGGCGAGCCGATTGCTGCGGGGCGAGTCGGATTCGAAGCAGATGACCGGGATGCCGCTGGCCACCGCCTTGTTAATAACGGGGGTGAGCGCATCGGCATCCACCGGATCGATCGCGATGCCATCGAGCTTCTGCTTGATCATCGTCTCCATAATCCGGATCTGCTGCTCGAGATTCGCTTCATCCGGCGCTTGCACGAGCAGCTTGGCATTATATTTAGCCGCCGTTTCCTCGGCATGCTGGGTGATGCTCTCATAGGTGGAGTTAGCCATCGGGTAGATGATGCCGAGCGTCCGCGACTCGTAGGTTTTGGCGGGATCGGCAGGGGTAAGCTGCGAATCGGCCGTATTCTCACCCGGTTTGCCGGCTGCATGGTCAGAAGAATTGCCGATCTGATCTCCGCTTGCCTTGCTTGCGTTATCCCCGCCGGCAGCGCCCTCACAGCCGGCCAAGATGAGCAGCATGACCATCAGCGCGCTCAGCAAGCGGAGATGGCCTCGTCTCTTCACGCCCATAGATCCCTCCGGGCATTCTGAATGTCCCGATCGGCAGAGGGGCGCTTCTCTTCCGGCGTCCCCTGGCGCCTGTATTCCATCGGCGTCATGCCCGTTACCTTTTTGAACAAGTTGGAGAAATAGTGCTGGTCGTTGTAGCCGACCGCGAATGCGATCTCGAACGTTTTGTCCCGCGTCGTCTTCAGCAGCTCCATCGCCTTGCGGATCCGGGTCTGCGTGAGGTATTCCGTCAACGTCTGACCGGTCTCCTGGCTGAACACTTTGCTTAAGTGGCTCTGGCTGACGAGCACTTGCTTGGCAACGTCCTGCAGCGACAGCTTCTCGTTGTTGTAATTGGCCTGGATGTACGCCTTGACCTTCGCGATCATGTCGCCGTATTTGTCCGAGCCTTCGGACCGCCAGCTCCACAACTTCTCGAGCAGCGTCTTCAAGTAGTTTAAGCTGTCGTCCCAGTTCTTGATCCGCTTAATCGCATGCTGCAGCTCTTCGATCGTCTCCGCCACATTATCGCCTGCCTTGAACGCTTGCTTGGCCGCCTTGAATGCTTCGAGCGTCAGATCGTTGAGCAGATAATAGCCGTACATCGATGCCTTCCAATTCATCTGCTTCAGCTCATCGGCGAATTGGGGGAGGAACGTACCCAGCTGCGAAGGCGAGCCGATCTTCACGAACTCCATGAAGGAGCTGCGGTTGAGCAGCACATTGCCGATCGACGAATCGCCGGCCAGCTCCCACAGCTGCGACTTGTTCTGCATATACAGCCGCTGCAAGTTCTTATCCTCGTCCGCCTCCAGGAAAGAGGTGTGGATACCTTGCAGCCGATCCTGCACGCTGCCGATCCCGACGGAGATGTCGCAGCGATAGAGGTTTTCAAGCTCGGTACGGATCTGTTCGGCTGCTCCGAAAACCGTCTCCGCCAGCAGCGCGTCCGAGGCGTTCTTCAGAATCCAGACGGTCTCCGTCCGGCTGCGCTTGAAGAACAGGCCATCCGGCATGCCGTCGAGCCGTTGGCTGAGCGCTTGGTCGATCTGCTGGGCAGCTGCGTGACGGTCTGGATAGGAGGCTAGCTCATGGCTGCGAATATCGAAGATGACGACGGCATAGTAGCGCGCCGTCAGATGCAGATTCATGCTGGCCGCCGCTTCGATCGCTTCGGACGTCGTGATCAATCCCCCGCATAGATCCGATAGCAGCTTCTCGGCGGAATAGGCATTCTTCTTCTTCTCCAGCCGTTCCTGATCGATCCGGGCGCTCAGCTTGTGCAGGAGAGCGACGAGATCGGAAGCGCTGACCGGCTTCAAGCAATAATCTTCCACGCCGAGCCGAATCGCGGCTTGGGCATATTGGAACTCGTCATGGCCGCTCATAATGACGATCTTCATCTCCGGCATGCGTTGACGAACGATGGCGCACAACTCCAGCCCGTTCATGAACGGCATCCGGATATCGGTAATGAGGATATCGGGCTTCCATTGCTCGATGAGCGGCAGGGCGATCTCCCCGTCCGGCGCGTCGCCGCAATAGACGAAGCCTTCCTGCTCCCAATTGACGCAATCCCGGATATTCTCCCGGATCAAGATTTCATCGTCGACCAGCATCACTTTTTTCATTGGTCATACCCCCCTTTTATTTTTTGGGTATCCGAATGGACACGCGAGAGCCGACGCCCTCTGTGCTTTCCAGTTCAACGCCGTATGGGCTGCCAAAATAGAGCCGAAGCCGCTGATGCACGTTCTGCAGGCCGAACCCGCCCTCGGAGCCGTCCTGCGATTCGTCTGCCGCGGCAATGGGCGAATCGAGTTTCTCTCTAAGGTAAGCGAGCCGCTCCGGCTTCATGCCGGCCCCGTTATCCTCGACGATCAGCACGATATTGCGGTCATTCTCGATATAACCGTCGATCGTGACTAATCCTTTACCTCGTTTATTCTTAATGCCGTGATAGATGGCGTTCTCGATCAGCGGCTGGAGCGTCATCTTCAAGATGGCGTAGGGCTTCAGCTCATCCGGCACGCGAATGTCGTAATCCAGAATATCGCGGTATCGCATCTGTTGAATGACCAGGTAACTTTGACCGTGCTCGAGCTCGGTCTTGATCGAGATCCAGTCGCGGCCTTTATTGAGGCTGAGCCGGAAAAATTGCGATAGCGCCTTTACGAGCTTGACAACGCTCTCATTCTTGCCGGCTTCGGCCATCCAGACGATCGAGTCGAGCGTGTTGTACAAGAAATGCGGATGGATCTGCGCCTGCAGCGTCCGCAGCTCCGCCTTCTGCAGCTGCTCCTGCTCCTTGATGCTGTTCTCGAGCAGCACCTTGATCTTCTCGAGCATGATGTTGAAGCTGTTGCCGAGGTCGCCGATCTCGTCCTTGCCCGTCGATTTGACTTTTGCCTCCAGATAGCCGCTCGCCGCTTGGCGCATCTTGCTCTGCAGCAGCCGAACGGGACGAACGAGCCGTTGGGTCAGGAAGAAGTACAGCGTGATGGCAAAGATCGCGGTCAGGATCACGGTGACGATAATGAGCTGCCGGATGCTCTGGGCTTCGGCCACGATTTCCTGGAGCGGGGCCAAGCCGACGATGTTCCAGCCGGTCGACTCGCTCGCCGTATGGACGACGAAGAACGGCTTGCCATCGGTAGGGAGGACGAAGCTGTCCCGGTCCGGATTGCCCCAGGTGGCCGGCGGCGTGGACGCAAGAATCTTGGCGGCGGCCTCATCGACAGGCGGCACGTAGATCGGCTGCCCGTCCGGATCTTGAATGAAGAAGAAGCCGGTCTTGCCGATGATGGTGCTATTGCAGAATTGCTCAATGACGGAATCGTCCAGATCAATGACGATAAACCCGATCACTTCATGCGTAATCTGCTGCTTGATGGCAGCCATAATGGAGATGACGTTCTTATCCGGGTAGGTGAAGCCGTCGAGACGGTCATACTCCGAATGGGAGGAAGGCGGTATTTTCAAAATCGTATCCGGCGATTGCATGAGGGTCTGAAAGTGCGGGTTGCGCAGCGGATTGAGGTCGAATTGGAATACGCCCTTACGCTCGCTGATTCCTTTGCCATAGAGGTTGATCATCGAGATATTCAGGACATTCTCGTATTTGTACGTCTCCCGATAGAGCGCGAAAGTCTGGAGAATATCTTTCGCTTCATCATAGGTTTCCGACTGGGAGAATAGGAAGTGGAGCACCTGCGGGTTCTTCCCGAATTCGAGCAGCCGCTGCGTATCTTCGAATAAGACGTCGATATTGCGGGCGAGCTGATCCGCGGCAAGGAGCGTGGACGCCTTGCTGTGCTCGGAGATCGATTGATAGGACTTCTGATAAGAGACGAGTCCGACGAACACGAGCGGAACGGCCGTTAGGATGACGAACATCGTCAGCAGTTTGGCGCGAAGACTGGAAGAGATCCATTGAAATACGGTCATGGACGTGACGGTTCCTTTCCGGCCGGATATAGGCATTGCTAGGCTTTATTATAGCAGAGAAAGCCGCTTAGAATGAAAGCGCCAACAAAATTACAACTATGAAATAAAAAATTACACCAAGCGATCGCATCCAGGCTATTCCGCACAAAAAATCGAAAAGAACGCATATGAGCATCCATATATCGGGCCAATGTAAGCGATTTATAATGAGGGCACGCCAAACGAAATGGTGAACTAAGGGGAGGAAATAACAAATGAACAAGTTCGGCAAATGGAGCGCGGCAATTGCATTCACGACATTAATGGTAGTCACGACGGCTTGCGGCGGCGGCAGCAATACGAATAACAACGCGGAACCGGCTTCCACGAATACGACAACGAATACGGCGCAAACAACGAACTCCGGCGGGAATTCCGGCGGCGGCGAATCCAAGACGATCTCGCTCGGTTTCTCCCAGGTCGGCGCGGAGAGCGGCTGGCGTACGGCGAACACCAAATCGATCCAAGATACGGCGAAGGAAGTCGGCTTCGATCTGAAGTTCTCCGACGCGCAGCAGAAGCAAGAGAACCAGATCAAAGCGCTCCGTTCATTCATTCAGCAAAAGGTTGACGTTATCGCCTTCTCGCCGGTCGTCGAATCTGGTTGGGATACGGTATTGAAAGAAGCGAAGGATGCGGGCATCCCGGTCATTCTGACGGACCGTGCCGTGGACTCCGCCGACAAATCGCTGTACGTGACGTTCATCGGTTCCGACTTCGTCGAAGAAGGACGCAAAGCCGGCCAATGGCTCGTCGACCAATACAAGGACAGCGCGGAAGACATCAACATCGTCGAGCTGCAAGGCACGACGGGTTCCGCACCGGCGAACGACCGTAAAGCCGGCTTCGAAGAACTCATTAAATCCAATTCCAAGCTCAAAGTGATCGCTTCCCAGACGGGCGATTTCACGCGTGCCAAAGGCAAGGAAGTTATGCAGGCGTTCCTGAAAGCGCACAAAGATATCGACGTGCTCTATGCGCATAACGACGATATGGCGCTTGGCGCGATCCAAGCGATCGAAGCAGCCGGCCTCAAGCCGGGCGTAGACATCAAGATCATCTCCGTCGATGCGGTCAAAGACGGCATGCAAGCGGCAAGCGAAGGCAAGATCAACTTCATCGTCGAGTGTAACCCGCTGCTCGGGCCTCAGCTGATGGAAGCGGTACAGAATGTCGTCGACGGCAAGCCGGTTGAACCGCGCATCGTGACGATCGAGTCGACTTTCACTTCCGAGCAGGCCAAAGAAGCGCTGCCTAGCCGCCAATACTAAACTTAAGCGATTGATAGAAGTAGAAGAGCAACGGGGAAGCCGCTTTCCGACACTTGAGCAGCTTATGTTCAAGGGGTGGCGGCTTCCACCCGCTATAGAGGAGTGGAGACCATGAGTGAGCCTCAGGCGCTGCTGCAGATGAGGGGGATTCATAAAGTTTTTCCCGGCGTAAAAGCGTTAACGAACGTAGATTTCCGATTGTTCCCCGGCGAGGTGCATGCCTTAATGGGCGAGAATGGTGCCGGCAAATCGACCTTGATCAAGGTGATGACCGGCGTATATTCCATTGATGAAGGGTCGGTTGCGATGGAAGGCCATCCGATCTCGATCCACAGTCCGCTAGAGTCGCAATCCGCGGGCATCAGCACGGTGTATCAGGAGGTTAACCTCTGCACGAATTTAACGGTGGCGGAAAATATATTCATCGGCCGCGAGCCTCGGAAGTTCGGCCGCATTCGTTGGAAGGAAATGAACCAAAGAGCGGAAGCGCTGCTAAAGGAGCGCCTCAATCTGCATATCGACGTGACGCAGCCGCTGCACTTCTATTCGGTAGCAATCCAGCAGCTTATCGCCATCGCGCGGGCACTCAACATCTCGGCCAAAGTGCTCATACTCGATGAGCCTACGTCCAGCCTCGACCGCAATGAGGTCGGGCAGTTGTTCCGCATTATTCGCAAGCTGAAGAGCGAAGGGCTCGCGATCTTGTTCGTTACGCACTTCCTCGATCAGGTGTATGAAATTTCGGATCGAATAACCATTCTTCGCAATGGCGAGCTGATCGGCGAGTACATGGCGAAGGATTTATCCCGCATAGATCTGGTATCGAAGATGATCGGCAAAGAGCTGAATCTGCTCGAAGAGCTGCCAAAGTCGGCGGAAAGCAAGAAGTTCGCGAACCAAGAAGTGATGGTGGAAGCATCCGGACTTGGCCGCAAAGGCTCAATCGAGCCGTTCAATCTGAAGATTCACAAAGGCGAGGTCGTCGGTCTTGCCGGGCTGCTCGGCTCGGGACGCACGGAGACGGCGCGCTTGTTCTTCGGCGCGGATAAGGCCGATCAAGGCGGACTGACCGTCCATGGCGCAGGCCAAGGCGTCCATTCCCCGCGCGAAGCGATCGACCGCGGCATCGCGTTCTGCTCGGAGAATCGCAAGACGGAGGGAATCATCGACGATCTGACGATTCGGGAGAACATTATTCTCGCGCTGCAAGCGACGCGGGGCTGGTTCAACCGCATTCCGCGCAAGAAGCAGGATGAGATCGCGGACGAGTATATTAAGGCGTTAAATATTAACCCGAAGAATCCCGAGCATCTCATTAAGAACTTAAGCGGCGGCAATCAGCAGAAAGTGCTGCTGGCGCGCTGGCTGCTGACGAATCCGAAGCTGCTCATTCTCGACGAGCCGACGCGGGGCATCGATGTCGGCGCGAAGGCCGAGATCCAGAAGCTGGTGCTTAACTTGTCGCAGCAGGGGATGTCATTCCTGTTCATCTCCTCGGAACTCGAGGAAGTTGCGCGGGTGAGCGACCGGATCGCCGTGCTGCGCGACCGTCGCAAGGTGAAGGAGATTCAGGAAGAAGAGATCAGCCAGCAAGAAATTATGCAGGCCATCGCAGGAGGATAACACGATGAAGAATCAGCTGTTCAAACACCATTTGTTCTGGCCCGTCACGATGCTTGCGGCCTTGCTCTTGTTCAACTTAATCTATTCGCCGGACTTCTTCAAGATCGTGCTGAGGGAGGGGCATCTGTACGGCAGCCTTATCGACATTCTGAACTTCGGCGCGCCGCTCATTCTGGTCGCGATCGGCATGACGCTCGTAATCGCGACCAAAGGCATCGACCTGTCCGTCGGTTCGATCGTGGCGATCTCGGGCGCTGTCGCGTGCATGATGATCAGCAAAGGCGCCGACCAAAGCTCGCTCAGCCTGGTGCTGACGGCCATTGCCGCTGCGCTCGGTCTGTCGCTCGTGCTTGGCCTGTGGAACGGCTTCCTCGTCACCGGGGCAGGCATTCAGCCGATTATCGCAACGCTCATCCTGATGGTTGCCGGACGGGGTATCGCGCAGCTGGTCACCAGCGGCCAGATCATTACCGTATCCAGCGACACGTATGAATACATCGGCACGGGCTCGCTCGCCACGCTGCCTTTCTCCATCTTCGTCGTGGCCTTCATGCTCATTATTGCCTCGCTCTTAACCCGCCGGACGGCGCTTGGCCTGTTCATCGAGTCCGTCGGCAGCAATCCGAAGGCGAGCTTACTGTCAGGTGTCCGCTCCAGTGTCGTCATTCTGGCCGTCTACATCTTCTGCGGCTTGTGCGCAGGCATTGCCGGCCTCTTGCTGAGCTCGAACGTATCGAGCGCCGACGGCAATAATGCCGGACTGTGGTATGAGCTCGATGCGATTCTGGCTGTCGTCATCGGCGGCACGTCGCTGAACGGCGGCCGATTCTACCTCATGGGCACCGTCATCGGCGCGCTCATCATCCAGACGCTTACAACGACGATCTACATGATCGGCGTACCGCCGGAAATTACGCTGGTGGTCAAGGCGTTCGTCGTGCTTGCCGTCTGCCTCGTGCAATCGGAGGCATTCCGCCAGTCGCTCGTCCGCAGATGGAAGACGCGGCATTATCCCGGAGAGAAGGAGGTCGTTCGCCGTGCTTCTTAATCGCAAATACGTTCCCGTACTCGTCACTTTCGCACTATTCGCACTCATGTTCATCGCCGGCTCCTTCCGTTATACCGGATTCTTCTCCCTACAGGTACTCATGAATCTGCTGGTCGACAATTCGTTCCTGATAATTACGGCGGTCGGCATGACCTTCGTAATTCTGTCAGGAGGCATCGACTTATCCGTCGGGTCGGTCATCGCGCTGACCACGATGGTCTCGGCGAGCCTCGTGCAGAACCTGGGCTGGCCGCCGGTCGTCGTCATCCCGCTCGTACTCGTGATGGGTTCCGTGTTCGGTTACATCATGGGCGCGATTATCCACTACTTCAAGATTCAGCCGTTCATCGTCACGCTTGCGGGGATGTTCCTGGCTAGAGGCTTGTGCTACGTCATCAGCATCAACACGATTACGATCGACAATGCCTTCTACACGAAGGTCGCTCAGACTAAGATCCCGCTGCCGGGCAACAGCTTCATCTCGATCAGCGTCCTCATCGCCCTAATCGTCGTCGCAGCTGCGATCTATATCGCACACTACACCCGCTTCGGCCGTACGGTGTACGCGCTGGGCGGCAGCGAGCAATCCGCGCTCCTCATGGGGCTTCCGGTTGCGCAGACGAAAATCATGGTCTACACGCTGAGCGGCTTCTGCTCCGCGCTCGCCGGCGTCGTGTTCACGTTCTATATGCTGTCTGGTTACGGCCTCCATGCGGTCGGGCTGGAGCTGGATACGATTGCGGCCGTCGTCATTGGCGGAACGCTGCTCACGGGCGGCGTCGGCTTCATCGCAGGAACGTTCTTCGGCGTCCTGATCCAAGGCGTCATCCAGACGATCATCAGCTTCGAAGGAACGTTAAGCTCGTGGTGGACGAAAATCGTCATTGGCCTGCTGCTGTTCGTCTTCATCCTACTGCAACGCGTCCTCAGCGCAAGGAAGGCTACGACGATTAAGGCCTGACGCGCCTGCTTGTGAGGAACCGTTCAGGAGTTCAAGCTGCAAATGAAACGTTATGCTGCGCCGTCATTGACGGCGCTAGCTGTTTCTACAGTTGTTCCAATCTAGTCCTAATTCCATCGGAGGTCCAATGTTGAAGCCGGTACACCTATTTCTGACGCTGCTGACTATGCTGCTGCTCCAGAGCTGCAGCTTCGGCGCAGGCGGGGAGCGATTGCCAGCCCCTCAAGCCGCCGATCCCATCCGCGGCATCACGAGCGAAATGTACAGGACGATCGGACCGCCGCCAACGCGGATTGTGCTGGGGTTCTCCCAGCTCGGCACAGAGAGCAGCTGGCGCATGGCGAATACCGCCTCCATCCAATCTGCCGCCGAGGAAGCGGGCATTACGCTCCTCATGGAGAACGCGGAACAGTCGCAGGAGAAACAGTTCGAGGCGATCCGTTCATTCATCCGCCAGAAAGTCGATATCATCGCCATCGCGCCTGTCGTACAATCCGGCTGGGAGCCGATCTTGCAAGAGGTGAAGCAAGCCGGCATTCCCGTCGTGATTATCGACCGCGCCGTCGATGTAAAGGATAATGCGCTGTATGTCACCTTCATCGGGTCGGACTTCTTCGAAGAGGGCGTTAAGGCAGGCAAGTATTTGCTCGATAAGCTGCGCAACCAGCCGGGACCGGTTCGCATTGCGGAGCTGCAAGGGACGAAGGGGTCCACCCCGTCCATCGATCGGGGAGAGGGTTTCCGATCCGTCATTAAGGAGCGGCCGGATCTGAAGATTACGCAGAGCGATCCGGCGGATTTCACCGAGCATCAGGGCTACGCGGTCATGAAGAAGCTGTTGGAAGTCCCGAAGCAAGAGCAGCCTTCCGTGCTGTTCGCGCACAATGACGATATGGCGATCGGAGCCGTACGCGCGATCGAGGAAGCCGGTCTGCAGCCTGGAGAGGATATGATCATCATCTCCATCGACGGTACCCGCAAGGCGTTCGAGCAGATGGTCGAAGGCAAGATCAACGCGGTCGTGGAGTGCAATCCGCTGCTCGGGCCGCTCTTGATGCAGGCGGCGAAGGAAATTATGGCGGGGCGGACGCTGCCCAAGCGGATGGTGCCGCAGGAGGACATTTTCACGAAGGAGATGGCGGGGGACGAACTTGCGCGTCGAAAATTTTAAGCCGTTTCTCCAAATTTCAACAAACGTAGACATGGGGAAGTGACGCGAAATGATCTATACTTAATTCACGCCAAAATGAAGTTTGTCAGGGGGCTGACATCTGTGGTTGTGAATATGAGATGGTATTGTTTCATGCTGTTGGTCGTGCTGCTGCAGGGCTGTACAGGCGGCGCTTCTCCTACAGCTCCGATTGTAAGCGATTCCACAAAAGCGCCGAGCGAGGTGCATCCGGTACCGCTGCAGTCGGTGGTGCCGGATGCGGGGGATCCGATTGTCGTCGGATTCTCGCAGCTTGGCTCCGAGAGCAAGTGGAGGGAGGCGAATACGGCGTCTATCGTCGAAGCGGCGAAGGAAGCGGGCATCCAATTGCATCTTCAGAATGCGGAGCAATCGCAGAAGCGGCAGTTCGCCGCCATCCGATCGTTCGTTGCCCAGCAGGTCGACGTAATCGTCATCGCGCCGGTCATTCAGACCGGCTGGGATGCCATTCTGCAGGAGGTGAAACAAGCGGGCATACCCGTCATCATGCTTGACCGGGCGGTAGAAGTCACCGACAGCTCGCTGTACGTGACGCTGATCGGTCCGGATTTCTACGAGGAAGGCGTCAAAGCGGCCAAATACGTCATCGACAAGATGCGGAATCACGAAGGGCCGGTCCGAATTGCCGAACTTGCGGGGACCGTCGGATCGACGCCGTCGATTGACCGGGGAAGAGGATTCCGGGATACGATCGCCTCCCAGACCGATCTAGTCATCGCGCAAAGTATGCCGGCCGACTTCACCACGACGCAAGGCGAGGTTGTCATGAGCCAATTCTTGAGCGGACCGAAGGAGCAATGGCCTGATGTGCTCTTCGCGCACAACGACGACATGGCGATCGGTGCGCTCAAGGCGATCGAGCAGGCCGGACTGAAGCCGGGCGAAGATATCATTATCGTCTCGGTCGACGGCACGCGAAAAGCGTTCGAGCAGATGGTCGCAGGCAAGATCAACGCGGTCGTGGAATGCAATCCGCTGCTCGGACCGCAGCTGGTGCAGGCGGTCAGCGAGATTATGGCAGGCCGCATGCTGCCTAAGCGAATGGTGCCGCCTGAGGATATTTTTACCCAGGAGATGGCGGCCAGCGAATTGGAATCGCGCAAATACTAAATGAAGCGGGAAGGAAGATGTGGAGTGGAGCGGATTATGATGGACACGAGCATCGTCGATACGCAATTGTGGGATCAGGCGCAGTGGAAGGCAGTAGTATTCGGCGCGGATGGCACGAATCCGCCGCTCTTGGGGCTCGCCTTCAAGAACCGGGAAGCCGCCGAGCAGATCTTCCGGGAATGGCGCGGCATGTTCGGCCAGGTGGACAGCCGGGAAGAGATTCGCGTCTCGATCATTGAGGGCGAAATTCCGGGTGAGGCGCCAGGCTATACGGTTCATATCAACGGCAAACTCGAGGAGCAGCTGAAGCGTAACGGATTCCATGCGCACGATGCGGCTGGCGCGCAGCTGGTCATGGCCGGCCGCTTCCAGCGGATGCAGGCGGCGAACGGTTCGCGGAATCTGGAGCTGTTCAAGCACGAGTTCGCACGGCTAGGGCGTTATTTTCTCGTACCGGTCATCCTCGATGACCAGGACAAGCTGGAGCTGCTCGTGGAACTTGCGATCGGCAAATGCGAAGTGCTGTTGCGTCAGGCGAATGAGATTCCGGAGAACGATCTCGATTACGGGGTCATTCGCGGATAAGCTGCCGAAAGCGGCAAGCAGATGAATAGAGGGTCTTCCTGGTCATCGGGTGATGGCGGACGGGAAGGCCCTTTTTGTGTACTTCTCCTTGCGTTAGCCGGTTAACTTTGCCTCACAATGAATTAGGCAGCACCCTGCTCTTCTTCAGCAGCGTGGTCTGGCACCACTGCTCCCAATCGGACAAGACTCCGGTCAGATGGAAGATGTTCGGATGCTGGCCGCTTTCTTTCTTCGTGCCTTGTCCGCCAAGGACGAACAGCATATGCGGGAAGGCGCTGCGGCATGAGGCGATCCATTGCTTCACGGCCGTTAGGAGGCGCGAATCGGTCAACGAGATCGCGACGGCTTCGATCTGCTTCTTGCCGATAAGCGGGAGCAGTCCGTCGAGGGGTGTATTCGCGCCCAGATAAATGACCTCCAGCCCTTTTTTGCGCAGGAACAGGCTGAACAGGATGAGGCCCATATGATGCAGCTCGCCCTCCGGGCAGAAAGCCAGCACGCGTGGAAGCTCGGGACGGGTAGGCAGGATCCGTATAATCTGGGTGAACCGCTGCTCGATCAGCTGGGAGGCAAAATGTTCTTGGGCGACCGTGATCTCGCCGTTCTCCCAGGCTTCGCCGATCCGATACAGCACAGGGGCCAGCAGCCGATGGAACACCTCTTCGTAATCATGCATCGCGAAGGCAAGATCGATCAATTCGTGCGAGCGCTGCGCATTGAACTCGGTCAGCTCGCCGTAGAGACTGTCCGCCAGCTCGTGATAGCCGTAAGCCGAAGCCGAGTAATCCGCGGTCTGGACAGTGAGCCGCTCATTCATGCGGTTCTTGAGCAGTTCCACGGCCTCGCCGATTTTCATGTGCTTCTCGGTCGTGGCTTCCTTCAACCACAGCAATGTGGCGATATCGGCCTCCGAATATATGCGATGCCCTCCGGCGCTGCGGACGGGTTCTATAATCTTGTATCGATTCTCCCAGGCACGGATGGTGACCACAGGGAGATCGACCAGCTCCGCCGCCTTCTTGATGCTGTACATGTACGTTCACCTCGAATCTATTATACATAATCCGCACCGCGAAGAGAGCGGGAACAAATACCTTGCCTTAATGATATTGATTTTGTATAATTTTCTAAGAAAAGCTATACATAAATTATACAACAATAATCTTTAACGTTTCAATGCTAGGAAGAATTTGTGCGGGCATTCAACATGAGCCGCATGGCGGAACCCTTTTTTTTGTCTAAAAAATCTACCCTTTAGTAGATATAAGGTTATTGGATATGCAATAACGCATGATGAAAGGGGCAAACAGGTGAGCAACAGGAACATTGCGATTATAGGCGCCGGTCCGGGAGGGCTGGCTGCCGGGATGCTGCTTGCCGGCCAAGGCTATGACGTGACCATCTATGAGAAGCAGACTTACATTGGGGGGCGCACATCCCGTCTACAGCTTGGCGATTATCTTTTTGACCGCGGCCCGACCTTCCTTATGTATCCTTCGCTCCTGGAGGAACTGTTCCAGTCGGTTGGGCGTTCGCTCTATGACTACGTGAAGCTCGTCACGCTCGATCCGTTGTATCGGCTGCAATTCGGCGAGCTGCAGTTCTCGCCTTCGGCCAATCCGGAGCATACGGAAGCGTTGATCGAGCAGCACTTCCCGGGCAATGGCGCAGGGTTCCAACGTTTCATGGCGGAGGAAGGGAAGAAATTCGACCGGGTGTCCCCGCTGCTGCAGCGACCGTTCGGCAAACTGAGCGACTATATGTCGAGGGAACTGTTCGCGGCTCTTCCGAGGCTTAACGCGATCGATAGCGTATACGACCGGTTGTCCCGGTATTTTGACGACGAGCGGTTGAAGTTCGCCTTTACGTTCCAGGCCAAGTACCTCGGCATGTCGCCGTGGGAATGTCCGGGCACGTTCACGATTCTCTCTTATCTCGAGCATAAGTTCGGCCTGCACCATCCGATCGGCGGCGTGAACCGCATCTGCGAAGCGATGCATCAGGTCATTCGGGAATATGGCGGGCGGGTGATGCTGTCCACGGGCGTCAAGCAGGTTCTCGTGCGCGGGGGAAGAGCGGTAGGCGTGCTGCTCGAGAACGGCGAGAAAGTAGCGGCCGATCATGTCATCGTCAATGCCGACTATGGGACGGCGATGCACGGTCTGTTCGACGAACGGGACTTGAGCAGGCACAAGCCGGTTAAGGTCGCGAGGAAGAAATACTCCTGCTCGACCTACATGCTGTATCTCGGCGTGAACCGCGCAGTGGATTTGCCGCATCATAACGTGTTGTTCGCCGAAGATTACCGCGCCAATGTGCGCGACATTATGCAGACGAAGGTGCTGTCCAAGGACGCTTCGATCTATATTCACAACCCGGGCATCTCCGATCCGACGCTCGCGCCAGCGGGCAAGTCGGCGCTGTATGCGCTAATGCCGGTCCCGAATCTGACGGGTTCGGTCGATTGGCAGGAACAAGCGGAGGCGGTTCGCGAGCAGATGATTTCGCGGATGGAGCAGCTGCCGGAACTTGCGGGCATTCGGCAAGATATCGAGGTGGAGCGCACGATCACGCCGTTGGATTGGCAGGTGGATCACGATGTCTACCGCGGCGCGACCTTCAATCTTGCCCATACGCTGGACCAAATGATGCTGCTGCGCCCGCATAACCGGTTCGAGGATGTCGGCAACTGCTGGCTGGTCGGGGGCGGCACGCATCCGGGCAGCGGGTTGCCAACGATTTTCGAATCGGCCCGCATCTCGACGCGCCTCTTGATGGAGCAGGACCGCAGCCGCCGAATGAGCCGGCTGATCACGACGCGAAGCCTATTGCGAGGAGAGAAGATTTGATATGGACGTAGGGATTGTAGGCGGAGGCGTCGGCGGCTTGACCGCTGCGCTGCTCTTGAGGCGGCAAGGTGCCGATGTGACCATTTATGAGCGATCGACTCGGCTAGGCGGTCGGCTGGCGTTCGAGGAAGGCGGCGGTTATCGGATCGACCAAGGACCGACGATCGTGCTCTTGCCCGAGCTGCTGCTTAGCATTCTGGAGGAAGCGGGCATCCCGCGCGATTGCATTCCGCTGAGGGCTTGCGATCCGCTCTACCGCATTCATTACGCGGACGGCGCCGTGCTGCACAAATACAGCGATACCGCCAAGCAGCTGGAGGAGCTGGGGCGCATTTTTCCGGATGAAAGGGAAGGATTCGAGCGCTATCTGCGCGACATGAAGGTGCAATATGCCGCTTCCAAGGAAGCCTTCCTGGATCGGCCGTTCCTGCGCAAACGGGACTTCTACAAGCTTCGCAATATCCGGCTGCTGGCCAGAATGAAGGCGTATCAGAGCGTACGCGAGCTTGCCGTGCGTTACTTCAAGGATAGCCGGCTCGTCGACGCGTTCTCGCTGCAGACGCTCTATGTGGGCGGCGCTCCCTTCCAGACGCCAAGCTTATACTCGCTTATTCCCTATGCGGAGCATGCCTTCGGCATTTGGTATGTGGAGGGCGGCTATGCGAGCTTGATTCCGATTCTGGAGGAGGCGCTGGCGCGAAGCGGGGTGACGATCAAGCGGGGCTGCGAAGTGGAGAAGCTCGTTATCGAGCAGGGGAGTTGTAAAGGCGTGCAGGTGGAGGGCAAGACCGTGAAGCACCGGCATGTGATCTATAACGGGGACTTCCCGCACATATCCGGTTTGCTGCCGGACCGGAAGATCGCCGGGAGGAAGACCTATCGGCCGTCATCCGGCTGTCTGCTCATCTATCTGGGCTTGGACCGGCAATGGGAGGAAGCCGCGGTCCATCAATTTTTCCTGCCTGATTCGCTTGGCGAATCGCTTGAGGCGATCTTCCTGAAAGATCGCATACCGGAGAAGCCTTCCTTCTATTGCTTCTATCCTTCCGCAATCGATCCGAGCGCCGCTCCTGCCGGACACAGCGTCATGTATATGCTCGTGCCGGTTCCGACTTCGCCTGGCCGCAGTTGGGAGGAAGCAGGGCCTAAGCTTGCCGAGCATGTATTGGCCGAAGCGGAGAAGCGAGGCTTCCCGGGACTTCGGGCAGCCGTACGGTGGATGAAAGTCCGTACGCCTGACGATGCCAGGCAGGACGGCCTGTATGAAGGAGGCAGCTTCGGAATTGCGCCGAGCTTGACGCAATCGGCGATTTTTCGACCTCAAATCGTGCCTTACCCGATCGATAACTTGTATGCGGCAGGCGCGTCCGTGCATCCGGGCGGCGGCGTTCCGATCGTCATGCAAGGCGCCAAGCTGCTGGCCGAACATCTGACAAAGGAGATGCAACGATGAAATTAACGGAATGCTTCTTGGAATGCGAAGCGGCGATGAAGCGCGGTTCGGCGAGTTTCTATCATGCGTTCCGCTATCTGCCCAGCCCGAAGCGCGAAGCGGTGCACGTCATCTATGCGTTCTGCCGGATGATCGACGATTCCGTCGATGAGCCGGAGCAGTCGCCTTATACGCTGGCGGAGCTGGAAGCGCACTTGAACGCGCTCGATCAGGTGGAGGGGCATTATATCTGGCCTGCGCTGCGCTGGTTGTTCGCGAACTTCCCGGTGACGAAGGAACCGTTCTATCTGCAGATGCAGGGGCAGCGACGGGATTTGGTCATGACCCAGTATTCGACGTTAGAGGAATTGGAGTCCTATTGCTATCTCGTTGCGGGAACGGTCGGCGAGATGCTGCTGCCGGTGCTCCATGACGCGTCGGACGAGGATGTGGTACGCGCAGGCATTCAGCTGGGCAAAGCGATGCAGATCGTGAATATCGTGCGCGATATCGGCGAGGACTTGGGCCGTGGCCGCCGTTATGTGCCGCTCGAGCTGTTGGAGAAGCACGGCTACGCCATCGAAGCTTACGAGGCGATGAAGCTCGATGCGCCGTTCCGTGCGGTTATCGATGAGCTGGGAAGATTGGCTTCCCTATGGTTCGGAGAAGGACTGAAGGAGCTGCATACGTATCCGGAATCGAGCGCCTTCGCGATTGAGCTGGCCGCAAGCTATTACGGCGCGATCCTGGGCGAAGTGAAGCGCAACCGGTACCAGGTGTTCACCAAGCGCGCCGTGGTCAGCCCTTATACGAAGCTGAAGCTGTTGACGGAGCTTCGCGGCAAGCATCGGATTGCGGCGGAACTGCGGGAATCGGGAGCGGTGTCGTAATGCTTCGCCGGTTGTTCGTCTTCTGGTATGCGTGCGGGCTTGCGCTCATGTTGACGTTCGGCGTACCGGAGTGGTTGTCGTTCTCCAATGGCTTGTTCCTGGTCTTATTCACCTGTTATGCGTTATCGATCGAACGGAAGCTCGGAGAGCCTGCTAAGGTAAGCGGGGTTCGGGCGGGCCTTGTCGCCTTAGTGACCTTCGGCTTGGAAAGCATTGGCGTCGCAACCGGTTATCCGTTCGGCGCCTATCAATACTCGACTATTCTCGGATTATCGGTGGCCGGCGTTCCGGTTGCCATTGCGCTGGCTTGGGTCGGCATTATTGCTTGCGCAGTCATGGTGGTGGCTGTCGGCAGCAAATGGCTGCGAGCCGGGCTTGTCGGCGGCATCGCGCTCATCCTGGATCTGGTGCTGGACCCGGTCGCTTATGCGCGAGGCTTCTGGTTATGGGAGGGCGATCCGTCGCTTGGCTATTATGGCGTGCCGGCCCAGAATTTCATCAGTTGGTTCGTAATCGCGGCGCTGGCTTCCTTCCTCTATCCGATCAGGCCGGTACCTGCTCCGGTGCGCAAGGAGGCAGGCCGGCTGCTGCAAGCATTGGTGCTCATGTTCGGCTTGCTTGGATTACGGGAGGGTTACGTGATGCCGCTCGCCATTGCCGCCTGCGGCGCCCTCCTCATGGAAGGAGCGTTCATCCGCTATGCTGCCGGCCCGCAGAAACGTCTGGTTTAGCCGACTATTCGCTCGCTACAACGAGCGTTTCTTGCTCAGGCGGCATTTTCATTCGTACAGCATGAAAGGAACGCCCGACCCTTTATTCGAAGGCAAGCCCGTTCTCTACTTGATGAATCACAGCTCTTGGTGGGATGGACTGCTGGCGTTCCATGTCCTCAGCGCATATGCGGCGGGCGAGCATTACATGATGATGGATGAAGCGCAGTTGAAGGATTTTGCCTTCTTCCGGAGGCTCGGCGCGTTCTCCGTCAATCGGTACAGCCCGAAGGACATCGCAAGGACGCTGTCCTATGCGCAGCGCCTGCTCCGGGCGGGCGGTCGGGTATGGGTATTCCCGCAAGGCGAGATTCAGCATGCGGAGCTTCGGCCGCTGCGATTCCAGCGCGGCGTGTGCCATCTGCTGGAGCGATTGCCGGATACGGTGGTCATTCCGGTCACGGCTTACTACTCGAACTGCCTGCATCAACGGGCGGATGCGTCCATCTGGTTCGGCGAACCGGTGACGGTTGATTGGCGCAAGTACGGCAGGGATGAAGCGATCGCCTTCTTGCAAGCCGGCCTGCAGAGCCAGCTGGACCGGCATCGCGAGCTTGCCATTGCGGCCCCGGACGGCAAACTGAACGGCTTCGTTCCCGTATTGCGGCAAGGGAGCTCCATCAGCGAATGGTACCGTTCATGGAAAAGGAGGGTTACGGCATGGAGCAGATTCTCTGGCTCCTGACCGCGGGATTGGCGCTGCAGCTGATGTTCACGGTCTTCAATCTGAGCAGTCTGCCCAAGCTGGGCGGAACCGGGCATGGCAGCCGCTGGCTGGCGCCTGCAGGGAATGACGGCGGCATGGCGCCGGAGGCTTATTCGGCTGGTGCGCGGCTATCGGTACTTATCCCCGCGCGAGATGAAGCCTATCATATCGGCGATTGCCTGGCCTCCGTCCTCCAGGAGACGTCTCCCTGGCTGGAGGTCATTGTGCTCGACGACCGATCGACGGATGGAACGGGCCGGATCGCGCGCGGCCTGTACGGGCATGACCCTAGACTGCGCGTGCTGACAGGCAAGACCCCGCCTGACGGCTGGATCGGCAAGGCGTTCGCGTGCCATCAGCTGTCCGAGGCGGCGCGCGGCAAATGGTGGCTGTTCCTGGATGCCGACGCCAGGCTTGCGCCCGGCGCGCTGGCCCGTGCGATGGATACGGCGCTCCAACAAGGCAGCGGGCTCGTCACCGGTTTTCCGCACCAGGTAACAAGAACATGGCTGGAGCGGCTGATCGTTCCGCTCATGCAGGTGACGATCGCGCTTCATCTGCCGATCCGGCTCGTGCGGCATTCGCGCAATCCCGATTTCGTCGCGGCCCACGGCGCCTTTATGCTGGTTCATCGGGACAGTTACCTCGCGTGCGGCGGGCATGCCGCCCATCCGGACCATCTCGTGGACGACATGGCGCTGGCCAGGGAGATGAAGCGCAGCGGTTATCCGGTTACGCTCGCCGATCTGGAGCGCCATGTCTCCATGCGGATGTATCGCGATGCAGCCGGCGTATGGAACGGATTCAAGAAGAACATCTACGCGGGCGTCGGGCGCAAATGGTGGCTGCTGCTTGCGGTCTGCCTGCTATATACTGTGCTATTCGTATTGCCGCCGGCTTTGACGCTGCTTCTTCCGCTGCTGAAGGTGTGGCCCGGAGCTGGGAAGGGCATGGTGCTTGAGGCTGCTTGGATACCGGCCGCGGCGAGCTGGCTGCTCGGCATCGCGATTAAGCTTGCGGTCGACCGCAAGCACGGACAACCGTTCTGGTATGCGGCGCTGCTGGCGCCCGGCGTCGTGCTGCTGTCCGCGATTGCATGGGCATCCTGGCGGGGGGCGGCCAGCAAACGAGGATATGTATGGAAAGGGAGGAAGGTTCATTGAAGCAGGCAGTCGTTATAGGCGGAGGATTGGGCGGCTTGGCCACGGCCATCCGATTGGCCCATGGCGGTTATGCGGTGACGCTGCTCGAGCAGCAGCCGGCCGTGGGCGGGAAGCTGCAGCGCGTAAAGCTGGGCGCTTATACTTTCGACCGCGGGCCGAGCACGATTACGATGAAGCATGCGTTCGAAGGGCTGTTCAGGTCGGTCGGCCGGCGGTTTGAGGATTATGCGAGATTTTATCCGGTCGAATCGGGAACGCGCAATTATTTTGCCGATGGCAGCCGCGTGGACGTAAGCTTGGATATCGCCCGCATGGAGCAGCAGATCGCTAGCTATAGCGCAGCCGATGCAAGGAACTTGCGCCCGTTCTTGAAGGAAGCGAAGCTTCTCTACGAACTGGCGGATGCGCATTTTATGAACCGGCTGCTTATTTCCGCGCGGGATATGTTCAATGTCGGCCTTGTGACCTCGTTGTTCCGCATCCGTCCGTTGACGACGCTTCAGCAGCGGCTAATGAAATATTTTCAGCATCCGAATACGCATGCCCTGTTCGGCCGGTATGCCACTTACGTCGGCTCGGATCCTGCCCAAGCGCCTGCGATCTTCACTATGCTTGCCCATGTGGAGACGATGTTAGGTGTCTATGGCGTCCAAGGCGGGACGTATGCGATTGTCCAGGCGTACGAGCGGCTTGCGCGCGAGCTTGGCGTGAACATCGTGACGAATACGAAGGCTGAGCGGATTGTCGTGCGGGGGAATCAGGTACATGGCGTGGAGAGCAGCCAGGCGTATTATCCGGCGGATCTCGTGGTGGCCAACGGAGACGTCCTGACCGTTCATCAGACGCTCCTTGCCCCATCGCACCGGAGAGGCATGACCCAGGAACGGATCGATCGCTATGAGCCGTCGCTGTCCGGATTCGTCCTGCTCGCTGGCGTTAAGCAGCGTTATGACATGCTCGGCCATCACACCGTCTTCTTCCCGAAACATTACGGTCGGGAATTCTATGATATTTTTCAGCGCAAACAAGCTCCGCAGGATCCGGCCATCTATCTGTGCCATACCGGTTACGCTGAAGCAGGCATGGCGCCGCAAGGGCATAGCAACCTGTTCATCCTCGTGAACGCGCCTTATCTCTCCTCGACGTGGGACTGGGAGGAACGGGGGGCGAATTATCAGCGGCATGTGCTGCAGCTGCTCGAGCAGCGCGGGTTGGCCGGCTTGACGGAGCAGGTCGAGCAGCTTGCCGTCTATACGCCAGACCAGCTGCAACGCGACACTTCGGCTCATCGCGGCGCGATCTACGGGATCTCCTCCAACGGCGTGCATCAGACCTTCGCCAGACCCTCCAACAAGAGCGATATCAATGGGCTGTGGTTCGTCGGCGGCACGACGCATCCCGGCGGAGGGACGCCGATGGTGAGCTTGTCCGGCCAGTTGGTCGCGGAGGCCATTCTTGCGGAGGCGGATCGTTGACTTGGGGCCGCAGGCTGAACGGACGGGGCTCCGAATGATGCAGATAAGGCTTATGCTTTGACTGAAAAGTCAAGGCTAAGCCTATTTGTCATTGGTCAATGATGATTGGTGATTTGATCATTGGCGATTGATGCTATTGGTCCTCTACTAGCAGGCTTTAGCACCTCGCAATTGACCTGCCGGATTGCCGCTGGTGTCGAATGAACACGAATGATGGAGCTTCCGGAACTGCGAACAAAAAATTATAGCATTGGGATAAAAAATTCTATTGAGGACAAAGCGACATTTCGGTACGTTTAAGTAGGGTAAATTGTAAGGGCTTTCATGAAATGGGTTACAGTCTATTCCCATGAGGAAAGGAGGAGGCGAGAAGAGGCAGCAAGAGCTTCATTCATCCGCAGATATGGCGGAATAACAGGCGGTACAGACGACAGGTGTTTCAGGGAGGAGTCAGACCATGAAAGGACGCAAATACGTATCACTTGCGATGTCATTGCTCGTGACCGTTAGCTCCTTCTCCAATGTGAAACCAGCTAGAGCGGCAGCGGGAGAAATAGCGGAAGCAGCGCTTACGGAGGCGGCGGTTCAATCCGACGCCTCGGGCATGATTCTTCACTACAATATGCGCAATGCGCAGACGGCGGCGGGAACGACGACCGTGACGGATTTGTCCGGCAGCGAACGCGGCTGGGACGGCATTCTCCGCAATCCGGAGAACGGCCAGATCGTGCAGGGCGGAGATGTCGGATTCGCGGAATTCAGCGGCGGCAGTTCCAGCTCGAAGAGCGGCTACATCGAGATTCCGAAGGACGACAGCGGGGTAGATGTGCTGGGCGGCCTGAATGCGGTCACGGTCTCGTCCTTGGTGAATTGGGACAATGACGGCGATAACCGTTGGATCTTCGGCTTCGGCGCAGTGAACAGCAATATTGAAACCGGCAACAAATATTTCTTCGTCACCCCTCGCCACTCGACGAATTCGGCGAAGCCGGTCGTTACGGGGATCTCCAAGGCGGGATGGCGCAATGAGACGCTGACGAAAGGGACGGCCACGCTTGCCGCGAACCAGTGGAAGCTCGTTACGACCGTCATGAACGAAGCGGACAATACGATGAAGCTCTACGTGGACGGCGTGCAGGTCGCCTCCGGTACGGCTGGCGGCGTCAAGCTGTCCGAGCTGATCGATCCGGCAGCCGCGTTCTCGGGCTTTATCGGCAAGTCGATCTTCGGCAACGATCCTTTTTACAAAGGGCGCGTCAGCGATTTCCGCGTGTATAACCGGGCGCTTACGGATGCTGAAGTGACGGGGCTGCAGACGGAAGCCAGCGCGTCGATTCCGAAGCTGAACCAGCTGATGGTCGATGATGCTGCGGCGTCGCTCAACGTGAGTGATTATCTCGCGGCGGGAGACAGCACGAACGAGGTAACAGGCAACCTCGCGCTGCCAACGGCAGCCAAACATGGCGTAAGCCTGGCATGGTCGTCTAGCAACACGCAGGTGTTGGCGAACAACGGCACGGTCACGCGTCCTGGCGTTGATGCTGCGGACGTGCCGGTCGTTCTGACGGCGAATCTATCCTACCAAGGCTTGCAGATAGCCAAAACGTTCAACGTTACGGTGCTCAAGCAATTCTCGGATGCGCAGCGTGCGGCAGCGGATGCAAGCAAGCTGTCGATTCCGAACGCATCGAACATCAAGGGCAATATTACGCTGGCGACATCCGGCGCGAACGGCTCTACGATCAGCTGGGCATCCAGCCATCCGGCCATCATTAAAGGGACGGCGGAAGCCGCGGCAGATGCGAATAATCTCGGCCGCGTATCTCGTCCGGACGCCGATACGGCGGTGACGCTGACGGCAACCGTGACCAAAGGCACGGCAGAAGTGAAGCGCACGTTCGAACTGAGCGTGAAGCAGAAGCCGGCTGCCAAGACGTATGATTCGTATTTCTTCGCTTACTTCACGGGCGAATACGAAGGCGGCGAGGAAATCTCGTTCGCGACGGCGCAGGATCCGCTGAAGTGGAAGGCGCTGAACAACGGCCAATCGATCATCCAATCGAAGTTGGGCGAACAGGGGCTGCGCGATCCGTACATCCTCCGTTCGGCGGAAGGCGATAAATTCTATCTGCTGGCGACGGACCTGAAGATGGGCGAGAGCACCAACTTCAATCAGGCGCAAATTACGGGCAGCCATTCGATCATGATCTGGGAGTCCGACGATCTGGTCAACTGGAGCGAGCAGCGGATGGTGGAAGTCGCGCCGAAGGCGGGCGGCAACACATGGGCCCCTGAGGCGTTCTACGACGAGAAGTCCGGCCAGTACGTCGTCTTCTGGGCGTCCTCGATGAAAGTGGCCGATACGTATGGCAAATACGCCAGCGGCAGCCCATCCGGGCAGTACAACGTCATGTACTATGCGACGACGAGAGACTTCTACACGTTCTCGGAGCCGAAGGTCTACTTGGACGAAGCGTTCCCGACGATCGATACGACGATGATCGAGAATGAAGGCACGCTCTACCGGTTTACGAAGTCCGAGGTGAACTACAAGCTGTATTACGAGAAAGCGGCTTCCGTTTTCCAGGACAAAGACGGCATTGCGGCTAACGGTTATCAGTTCGAGCCGATCGCAAGCACGAAGAGCGGCAACCAAGGCTTGATCGGCCATGCGGGCAACAACGAAGGGCCTACGGTGTTCAAGGATCTCAGCGAGGACAAATGGTATATGTTCCTCGATTCCTGGCCGTACCACGTGCGCGTCTCGACGAATCTGGAGGATGGCACGCAGTTCGCGAACAATCTGCTGACGGAATCGTCCTATGCGCTGCCGCCAGGTCCGCGCCACGGCACGGTCATTCCGATCACGAGCAGCGAATACGACGCGCTTCAAGCCGAATATGCGCCAGCGGGCCCAGCGCCTTCCGAGCAACCTGTCGTTCACTATACGTTCAATCCGAGCGATGTAACGGACGGCGGCACGGTGAAGGACGTATCCGGCAACGGTCATGACGCCCAACTTGTCGGCGCTTCCTCGATCGCGACAGACGACAAGATCGGCGAGAATGGCGGCGCGCTCAAGCTGGACGGTTCGACGGGATACTTGAATCTGCCGGCCAACCTGATCCAGAATCTGAATCTGGACAAAATGACGATGGCCACTTGGGTGAAGATGGATGCGAATCTGGCGAATCAGCGCATCTTCGATTTCTCTTCCCCGACGGGCAGAACGGCAAACCGCAATTCCATGTACCTGAGCACGAATGGCGATACCGGTAATCTGGAATTCGCGATCGTAACGCCGTTCACGGAGAAATTCGGCAGCGAAACGGCAACGCTCGGTTCGAGCTACAAGTACGCGCTGCGCAGCACGAGTTTTGCGGCCAAACAGTGGCACCATGTGGCCGTCACGATGGATAATTTCGACGCGGTGCTTTATGTCGACGGCGTGGAAGCGGCACGCAGCTCGGTGTTCAACATGGAACCGAGAATGCTGATGGAGACGACGCTCAATGCGCTTGGCAAGTCGTCGCGCGACGGGCACAGTCTGTTCAAGGGCAGCATGGATGACTTCCGCATCTACAACCGCGCGCTGAACGCGGAAGAGATCGCGGCGCTGCAAGTGGCAGTGGAGAACCCGACGGAAGAACCGACCGCTGCATCGCTTATCCTTCACTACGACATGAATCAGATTGACGGCGCGAAGGTCGTCGACCAGAAGGGCGATTTCGACGGCACTTGGGTGAACCCGGCTAAGGCCCAGTGGATTCATCGGACGGATGCGGGCGCGCTCAGCTTCACGGGCGGAACGACCGATTCGTACGTCGAGCTCCCGAAAGGCGTGCTGGACGGATTGACCGACGTGACCGTATCCTCGCTCGTCAACTGGAAGGGCGAACGCGAAGCGGAATGGATCTTCGCGCTTGGCCAAGACAGCAACAAATATTTGTTCGCCACGCCGAAACGCAATTCCGGCGACCGCTCGGCCCGCGCGGGTCTGGGAATTACGAGTTGGAGCAATGAAGCGGGGGCGAACGCGACGAACGGATCGCTTGCGAGCAGCCAGTGGAAGCTCGTTACCGTTGTCGTATCCGGCGAGAACCAGACGATCAAACTGTACGTCGACGGCGTAGAGGTGGGCAGCGACTCGACGCGCGGATACACTTTGTCGCAAATCAATAATCTGACAGGCAGAAGCGGCTTCATCGGCAAATCGTTCTACTCGGCCGATCCGTACTTCGGCGGCATGATCGCCGACTTCCAAGTCTATGACGGCGCGCTGACGCCGCAAGAAGTCGCGAAGCTGGATGAGCAAGCCGACGCGAAGAAGAGCAAGCTCGAAGGGCTGCAGTTAGGCCTTGCCGCCGATCAGCTCCTGGCCGCTTCGCTGCTTAACGGCAATGCGAGCGAGAATGACGTTCGCACGGGCTTGAAGCTGCCAGCGCAAGGCAGCTACAACACGACGATTAGCTGGACGTCCAGCCAACCGGCTATCATTTCGAACACGGGGCAAGTTACGCGTCCGGAAGCGGAAGCCGGCAACCAAGAAGTTACGCTGACGGCGACGCTGTCCGACGGGACACGTACGATTGACAAATCGTTCGTCTTCACCGTTACGCATAAGCCGACGAACGCGGATGCGGTACGGTTGGATGCCGAGGCGCTTATCGTCCGTAACATCCATGACGTACGCGGCAATCTGACGCTGCCTATCAAAGGAGCCAACGGTTCCGCGATAACATGGACATCCGCAGAGCCGTCCATCGTTACTTCAACGGGTGAAGTTACAAGACCGGCCAATGGCGCCGGTGATCGGACAGTCGCTCTTACAGCTATCATTTCGCTGGGAGACAGCGTGCTTACGAAAGGTTTCCTTGCGAACGTGCAAGAGCTGCCGCAGCAGGAAGATTACGAAGGCTATGCCTTCACGTACTTCACGGGCGAGGGCAAGTCGAACGGCGAGCAAATCTACTTCGCGCTTAGCCAAGGCAACGACCCGCTGCATTGGCGAGAGCTGAACGGCGGCGCGCCGGCCATTACCTCCGAGCTTGGCGAGCAAGGCCTTCGCGATCCGTTCATCATCCGCTCGCCGGAAGGGGATAAATTCTACCTGATCGCAACCGATCTGAAAATCTACGGCAACGGAGATTGGACGCGCGCGCAGAATGCGGGCAGCCTTTCCATCATGGTGTGGGAATCCACGGACCTCATCAATTGGTCGGAGCAACGCATGGTCGAGGTTTCGCCGAAGGAAGCCGGCAACACATGGGCACCTGAAGTATTCTACGACGACACCAAAGGCGAGTACGTCGTCTTCTGGGCGTCGAAGCTGTATCAGGACGAAGCCCACACAGGCAGCGCGTACCAACAGATGATGTACGCGACGACTCGGGACTTCTACACATTCTCGGAGCCGAAGGTGTACATGGATTACGGTTATTCGGTTATCGATACGACGATGATCGAGCAAGACGGCAAGATCTATCGCTTCACGAAAGACGAGCGCGGCAATTCGACCAGTTCGCCGAACGGCAAGTTCGTCTTCCAAGAAGTAGGCGATTCGGTGCTTGACGATACGTTCACGCTGATCACGGAAGGAATCGGCAAAGGCGTCATCGGCCAAGGCGAAGGACCGACGATCTTCAAATCGAATACCGAGGACAAATGGTATATGTTCATTGACGAGTTCGGCGGGCGGGGTTACGTGCCGTTCGAGACGACCGATCTCGCTTCGGGGCAATGGACGCTCTCGGCGGACTACGATCTGCCGGCATCGCCGCGCCACGGCACGGTTATTCCGGTGACGAAGACCGAGTATAACAATTTGACTGCGCGAGTACCGGCTATCGAGACGCCAAGCGATGACATTCCGGTGTCGGGCATTTCGCTGGAATCGGAAGCTCACGGCTTGGAAGCCGGCGAGCAGCTGCAGCTTACGGCAACTGTTGCGCCTGCGAATGCGACGAATAAAACCGTCATCTGGTCGAGCAGCAATCCGTCTGTTGTAAGCGTGGATTCTTCAGGCCGCGTGACCGGCGTAGCAGCGGGGACAGCCAAGATCAGCGCAGCTTCGGCTGATGGCGCATTCCTGGCCGTTGCGACCGTGACGGTGGAAGGCTCATTGCCTGGCGCAGCATTAACAGGAACAGACAAAGCGCAAGCCGGGCAAACAATCGAGCTAAGCTATGGCATTAGCGGGTTCGAAGGCGAAGTTACGGCGCAGGACGTGACCTTCGCGTTCGATACCGATCGCTTCGAGTTCGTATCGGTAGAGTCGCTTGATCCAGACCACTTCCAGATTGCGGACTACAAGGCAGATGGCAGTCAAATCCGGGTGCTCGGCGTCCATTTGGGCGATACGAATCCGAATAAACAGGTGCTCAAGCTGACGTTCAAGGTGAAGGCAGGCGCAGCTTCGGGCATCGCGGCGATTGCCGCGCAAGCGCTGACCGTTGCCGACCGCAATGGCGCGGAGACGACGTTAGCCGGGGCTTCGCACAACGTGCAGATCGGCGCCGTGGATAAGACCGCGCTGCTGGCACTGATCGCTCAGGCAGAGCAGACGCATGACGCAGCCGTAGAAGGCGGCGGCGTAGGCCAATATCCTGCCGGAAGCAAGGCTACCCTTGCCGCAGCGATCGACCGTGCCGTTCACATTGCTGACGATGCGGGCGCAACGCAAGCGGAAGTAACGCAGGCAGCTGAGCAGCTGAGCAGCGCGCTTGCGGCATTCAAGGCTTCCGTCATTACGAAGGTACCGGGCGACTATAACGAAGACAGCAAAGTGAGCGTCGGCGATCTGGCGATGATGGCGAAGTCCTATGGCATGAAATCGGAGGACGAAGGCTGGAACAGCGTGAAGGCGTTCGATCTCAATAACGACGGCGTCATCGACCTGTTAGATCTTGTGGCGATGGCCAGAATGATTTTTGGATGGCAATAGCAGGGTAATGTGCAGTAACACGGGGCGGGGATGCATGCATCCCCGTCTTTGTATGTTTAATCGAAAAGAGATGCAGGCAGACACGAGTAGCTGCCTAAGCTTGTGAGGAGGAGCAAGACTCATCTGATGCCGCTATGGAAGCGGCGGGGAAGGGCTGAATCATGCCGCGAAGGTTTGCCGGGAATGGGGATGGCTGTGATTGCACAAACACACGAGAGGGGCGTGCGGCATCCGGCATTTGTCTTGCTGCTTCGAAAGCGCACTATATTTCGCAAGTCTGCGTGATGTATAATAGAATAGATCTGTAGCACTAGTAAATGCATCGGAATATATGCCGATCCCGGTGCCGGTATCGCTAGATTTAGATGGCTTCCGAGTCTCCATCCGCATCCGGCATGTCGGCAGACAGATTAAGCTCCTTCCAGACCTCGAAACACTTAGACGAGATTTGGAGTTGTTCGATAATCAGTTCTGCGGCGATGGTTGGCTTGTTCATTATGTGATACCCCCGTAAAAAGAATAGACCACCTCCGAAGAACGGATGATGGTCGGTTGCACTACTAGCTCCATCGAATCTAAGTGCCCACATTGCAGATTCGACTTCATCGCTCCCATTATTTATATGTACATACAAGACGTTGCAGAAAGCGTGGTTAAGACACATGGTCATGTTTGCCAATCTGATCAAGAATGTGCCGTTCTTCGAAGGCTACGAGCAGGACGAGATCCAATCGGTTAAGCCGCTGTTCAAAAAAAGAAAGTACAGCCGCGGGACGCTGCTCTTCATGGAAGGCGACGCCGGCGAAGAGTGCTACGTCATCGAGACGGGCTTGGTCAAGATCTACCGGATCGACGAATCACGGGAAATAACGCTTGCGCTGCTCGATGACGGCGACTACTTTGGCGAAATGGCCATGATGCAAAAAGGGTTGACACGTTCGGCTACAGCTGAGGTGGTGGAACCAAGCGTCATCTACTCGCTGAATCGCAGGGATTTCGTCCATTTCATGGAGACGAATCCGAAGATGTGCTTGAAGCTGCTGGAAGAAACCATGGAGCGTCTTCGCAAAGCCAATGACCAGATTTACGATCTGACCTTCCTGGACTTGAAGTCCCGTTTGGTGAAGGCGATCATCCGGTTAGCGGATGAGAAAGGAATCGAGGTAGAGGGCGGAACGCAAATTCCATTCAAATTAACCCATCAACAGCTTGCTAATATGGTAGGTTCCATTCGAGAATCGGTATCGAAGCTGCTGCAAGAGCTGCAGGACGAGAAGATCGTTACGATTAAGAATAAGCTCATTACGCTGCATAGACAGAACCTGTAGTGCTGCTCTTGGATTTCATTCTACCGCACGGGCGGGGAGCTTTACTGTATGCTGGCATACAAAATTGCATTAAGATTCCTTAAAAATACATTTCACTAACAATCTTCCTAGTAAAATGGCGAGATACCTGGCTCTTACAGCAGGTATTTTTTTGTTCGTACTATCTCTATTGTGCAAAAATATCTTCCTGATCCTCCATGGACGAAACAAGAGATGAATAGGTATGATGAATGGATTGTTTATGTGAATGATAATCAGTCTCATTATGCGGATTGGTTTGCGTGTACATCCGGGAGGATGGACATGCAGCATTCCGCACGGATTGGTTTGCGTGTACATCCGGAAGGATGGACATGCAGCATTCCGCACATCACCTCACGATCATCCACGCTATCGATAAAGGAGAGATTCCATGGTTCTGCCTCATGTAAAGACGCAAGAAGCGATTATCCCTCATACGGAGCAGCGTCTCATGCGTTCTTTGGACGGTACGCGCGAATACCGGATCTATCTATCCAGGCCGACAGGCCCGCAGCCTGAGGGCGGTTACCCGGTTATCTATGTGCTGGATGCCAATTCGGTCATCGGCACGATCGTCGAAGCCGCTCGCTTGCAGACGAAGCCGCCGCACGGCTACGATCCTGTCGTGATCGTCGGGATTGGCTACGAGACCGATCTGCCGTTCAGCTCGCAAGGGAGATTCTACGACTATACGATGCAGACGGACCGTTCTCAGCTGCCGCCGCGCAGGGACGGCAGCGATTGGCCGGAGACCGGCGGAGCCGAAGCGTTCCTGGATTTCGTGGAGCAGGTTGTCAAGCCGGAAGTCGAACGATCGTATCCGATCCATCCGAACCGC
The DNA here is from genome assembly GCF_014192105.1 of Paenibacillus phyllosphaerae. Taxonomy (GTDB): domain Bacteria; phylum Bacillota; class Bacilli; order Paenibacillales; family Paenibacillaceae; genus Paenibacillus_Z; species Paenibacillus_Z phyllosphaerae. The sequence goes on from NZ_JACHXK010000015.1 coordinate 61,963, forward strand.
CAGACGCTGCTCGGCCATTCGCTTGGCGGGCTGTTCACGCTGTATACGATGTTCACGAGAACGCATCTGTTCCAGTCCTATGTCGCAGGCAGTCCTTCCATTTGGTGGAACCGGCGGAATGTCGTCGAGCACGCCAAACGTTATATGGAAGAGGCTGTCGTGAACGAGCCGGCCGCGGCAAAGGTCAATCTTCTCATCGCGCTGGGTGAGCACGAGCTGCCGGATATGCTGGCCGAAGGCGAAGAGATGACCAGAAGGCTGGCCCCGCTGCGCGAAGCGGGCTTTAAGCTGGAGTTCAAGGTGTTCGAAGGCGAAGGCCATGTATCGGTGCTGCCGCCGCTCATCAATCGCGCGCTCCGCTTTGCGCTAGGCGGTAATAAAACCGGCTCAAGGCGCATCTAAAATCGAATATTCGCCTGCAAATGATAAGCCCTCCAACTTCTATCGCTGGAGGGCTTACAATTTTTTTCAATATATGAGATAATGATAATCATTATCAATGGATGGAGGCGATAGAGGGTGGCACTTCAGTGGGATCAGGTTCCGCCGCTTCATACCATGTTTTTTGCGCTGGCGGATCTTGAGAAGCGAAGCGAAGAGGCTTCATGGGCAGGGAGTTCCTCCCTTGAAGCTAAACATAAATTGTTTGCGGTATACGAAGGGCATGGGACGCTAACGCTCGACGGAAGGGCGTATCGGATGATGCCCGGCAGTTATTTTGTCGCTTCGCCGGGTTCTTGGTCCGAGATTCGCGGCGGCGGCAAGCTTGACCTTTGCTGGTATGAGGTGGTGTTCGATGTCTATCGGGCACACGACGGCAAGGTCGTTCAAGATGATACGCTGCTCCGGTCTGCCAACGCTCGTCTGACGGAATATAAGCCGCAGCTCTTAGGGATGCTGCAGGAGCTGTACGCGGACAAGGAAGCGGTGCGTGAGATTGACCGGTTCCGCAATCATATCCGGTTCCAGGAACTGTTCTACACGCTGTTCCAGCAGGAGTTGCTCGAGCAGCCGGTCAAGACGGATACGCGCGCGGCGGTAGAACGCTCCATCGAGCTTCTGCATCGCGCCTATCAGGAGGAGCTGACGGTCGAGCGCCTTGCGAAGGAAGCGAATATCGGCCGGTGGCAATATACGAATTTATTCAAGCAGCTGACGGGCAAGAGCCCGATCGACTATCTGACCGATATTCGCATCCAGCGCGCCAAGGAGCTGCTGCTCACATCGGATTGCAAGCTGCGCGAGATTGCGGTGCTGGTCGGCTACCGCGACGAATATTATTTCAACCGCAGATTCCGTCAGACCGTGGGCGTATCGCCCAAACGCTACATTCAGTCGATGCGCCAGTCGCTCAAGGTGGCTACGCTGCAATATGCCGGCGAGATGCTGGCCCTCGGCATGAAGCCCGTCGCCGCGACCGACGCGATGATCGGCAATTATGCCGACGCGCTATCCGGGGTCACGACGATCGGCGATTACAACTTCAATCCGAACCGGCTGGCTGAGGTGAAGCCGGATCTGGTGCTTGCGCCGGATTATTGGTCCCATCAGGAGCTGGAGAAGATGACGAAGCTTGCGCCGGTTGCGGTCGTGCCGTGGGAGGACGATGTGTTCGAGCGGCTGCGGGCGATTGCCCGTCTGCTCGGGAAGCAGCGCGAAGCGAAGAGCTGGCTGGCCCGGTATGCCGCGAAGGCCAAGCAAGCCAAGCAGCGGACCGCTGGGGCGATCCGCAAAGGGGAGACCGCGCTCATTCTGGCGGTCAGCGGGACGGAGATCAGTTTCCTCGGCGCGCGCAACGTTGGCCAGACGATCTATCATGTGATTGGATTCCATCCGCCGAAGCCTATCGAGCATTTGATCAGGCAGGATAGCTGTTTCTCGGGCGGAGAGCTCGCCATCGAGGAGCTGAGCCGTCTGGAAACCGACCGGATCTTCGTCGTGGTGAACGACAATGAGCATGCCAGCACGACGCTGGCCCAACTGTTGGCAAGCGAGCAGTGGCGCAGCCACAAGGCGGTCGGCAAAGGGATGGTCTACATGCTCGATAAGCGATGGATGTGGTACGACCCGCATACATTGGAGTGGCAGATCGGCGAGGCCGTGCGCATGCTCGCACGGTAAGACTTGCTCGTTACATACAGCAAGCGTAATTAGGAACAGGAGCATTCCGCTTGCGGAGCATTCATCCATAGGGGCATTCAGTCTTAGAAGCATTCCGCGTTAGAGGCGGGATGCTCCTTCTTTTTTGGACGGACCTCGCATAAGCATAGATGGGGAAGCGGACAAGAGGTTAAGAAGGGGGCTGCCCTTGCATGGCAAAATGGGGAAGAAGAGGCTGGCGCAGCAGCCGGCGCCGCCGCGTCTCGATTCGCCTCAGCCGAGGCAAAGTATGGCTGCTGATCGTCGCGATCGCGCTGTTTTTCTTTTTCCAGTTCTTTGTTTTCGTCGAGCGTAATTTGCGCGGTCCGCTCATGAATGTGGCAACGGTACGCGTGAAGCAGGTCGCCACGCAAGCGATCAATAAGGCGATAACCGAACAGGTCGCCACGGAGACCGACGCGGAGAAGCTGATCGATTGGAAGACGAATTCCACCGGCAAAATTTCCGGCTTCATGATCAATTACGGCGAGCATATGCGCATTCGGTCGGAGACGACGCAGACGGTGCAGGATACGTTGAACGATCTGGGCGCCATTCCGGAGCATGTGCCGGTCGGGCAAGCTTTGGGGAGCGCGATCATCTCCTCGTTCGGTCCCCGGGTGCCGGTCAAATTCGAGCCGATGGGCTCGGTGAAGGTCGACCTCAATACCCGGCAGAAGGAAGCGGGGATCAACATGATTCTCGTCGAGGTGTACATGCGGATTATCGCGGAAGTCTCGATCATTATTCCGTTCGATACGAAGCCGGAGCTCGTGGAGACGGAGATCCCGATCTCTTATCTGCTGGTCGTCGGCGATGTGCCGATGTATTACTACGACAACAAAGGCAATCCGGTCGGGGATTCCGCCCAAGGCGCGCCTGCCATCTCGCTCCCGTCGACCAATGAGGGCGTGTCGAGAACGGCTCCAGGGTCGGAAGAAGAAACGCCGGGCAATGCGGAGCAGACCGAATCCGAAGAAGTCCAGTCTAATGCGGGAAGCGAGCCGGAGGCGACGAATGCTTTTCAAACGGATGTGACGGAAGCCGGAGGCGAATAGGCATGTGAAAAGGCGGGGGCTGCGTTAGGGCAGCATTCCCGCCTTTATCATTTCGTTTTGCGGACATTAACGCTTCTTGCGTTTTTTGCGCGCATCCTCGTTCTCCCACCGTCGCAGCAGCGGGTATGGATCGAACGACCACTCGATCAGGCCGCGGTCGCGGTATACGCCATAATGCAGATGCGGCGGGAACTTGCCGGAGGTGCCGGGCTTGCCGTAACCGGAACTTCCTACCCAGCCGATCGTTTGCCCTGGCTTGACGACGGAACCGACATGAACGGTCTTGTCGAAGCCGGACATATGGGCGTAGTAGTGATAAATATTGTTCAGATCCCGGATACCGATCCGCCAACCGCCGTAAGGGTTCCATCCCTTCGTCTCGACGACGCCGTAGGTGGTGCTGCGTACCGGAATCCCGTAATCGGCGAAGATATCGGTTCCCTCATGGATGCGATAACCGCCCCAGCTGCGCTTCGTTCCCCATGTGCCGCGATAGGAGTAGTGGCTGCCGATCGGGAGCGGGAAGGCATGCTCGAACAGATCGAGCGTGCCGAACGCGGCGTACATTTTGGCGAATTGCCGGATACGCTGGACGGCCCTCGTATTGTGGTAATATTGCCAGACGGCAATCGCAAAATCGTCCTCGGACGGTCCATATTGCATCATATGGCTGGCTACCGAGTAGAGCAGGTCGGTATCGCTCGTCCTTTTGGCCAATCCGTCCCCGTCGCCGTCTTTGCCGTTTCCGCTGAACCATTGTATGGTGGCGGGCAGCTCGTCATTGCGGTCGGGGTTAAAAATGCCGGTCCACTGTTCATCGGTCATGTAGATGCCGATCCACTCGCCCAGCTGGGTCCGCGACTTGGGCCTGGCCTTGGTGATCGTACGCTCATACTGGTCGATGGCCGCCAGGCGGTACCAAGGGATATTCGTCGCAGCGCTCATCCACTCGTACAGCTCACGCCGTTTCTGGAACGGATCCGAAGCCGCTGCAGCAACCCCACCGCTTGCGGCAGGCTGATGCGCGTTATCTTGCTTGGGCGCCGACCAGGCGGAGTGCGCCGCGTGCGGCAGAGGCAGCAGGCTGATGGCACAGGCAAGCAAAGCTGTGCGGCGGAGCAGGCTGAATTTCAACACTAGTCACCTCCTTCAAGCAGGAGAATGGGGTTCAAAGAAGTTGCAAGAGGTTCTTGAACTAGCTTGACGCATTTGCGGAGCTTTTATCCAAACGACGGACAAAGCCGATCAACGGCCGTCACATCCGGCCGTATAAAGGAAATGAAAACTTTTTTGCGCTATCGACCTGAACTACATTATAATAAAGCGACAGGATAACACGTATGGACAAGAAAGCAGGGTTGTCGATGAAGACGAAACAGCAGGCGTTACCAAAGCCGGACTGGCTTCGGATAAAGCTAACTACCGGCGGTAACTATGCCGAAATTAAAGATATGATGGGCTCCAAGAAACTGCATACCGTATGCGAGGAAGCGCGTTGTCCCAACATTTACGAGTGCTGGGCGAACCGTACGGCGACTTTCATGATTCTTGGAGATATTTGCACGCGCGCATGCCGCTTCTGCGCGGTGAAGACAGGGATGCCGACCGAGCTTGACCTGGAGGAGCCGAAGCGTGTTGCCGAGGCGGCCGAGCAGATGGGACTGCGCCACTGCGTCGTCACTTCCGTCGCGCGCGATGACTTGAAGGACGGCGGGGCGATGATCTTCGCGGAGACGATTAAGGCGATTCGCGAACGTATGCCGCTATGCAGCATCGAAGTGCTGATTCCGGATTTCATGGGGAACGAGGAGTCGCTGCAGGTCGTTATGGATGCGAATCCGAACATCCTGAACCATAACATCGAGACGGTGTCCCGTCTGTCGAACCGCGTTCGCGCCAAAGCGAAGTATGCGCGCTCCCTCGAGCTCTTGCAGCGTGCGAAACAGATGAAGCCGAAGATTCCGACGAAGTCGAGCATCATGCTGGGCTGCGGAGAGACGTTCGAAGAGGTGCTGCAGGCGATGGACGATCTGCGCGCTGTCGACGTCGACATCCTGACGCTCGGGCAATACCTGCAGCCGACGCCGAACCATATGCCGATCGTACGCTATGTGCATCCGGATGAGTTCGCCAAGCTGAAGGAAGAAGGATTAAAGCGCGGATTCAGCCACGTTGAATCAGGGCCGCTCGTACGCAGCTCCTACCACGCGCATGAACAGGTACAGTCTGCCGCTGAGGCGAAAGCTGTGACCTTGTAGGAAGGAGTGACGAGCAGCATTGATCCATATCGGTGGCAGAACCTATGAACTCGTGTACGATCATAAGAACGGATGGAATCCCGAAGCATTCCGCAACCGTTACAGCGACGTGCTGGACCGTTACGATTACGTGATCGGGGACTGGGGCTACAACCAACTGCGGCTAAAAGGGTTCTTCCGCGATACCCATCCCAAAGCGAATTCCGGCAGCTCGTTCTCGAGCATGTCCGATTATATCAACGAGTATTGCAATTTCGGCTGCGCCTACTTCGTGCTGCTGAAGCAGACAGGCGACAAGCGCGAGGATGATGCGAGCGAAGATATATACCTCGACGAGATCGATATCTCCGAGCGCCTGACCGGCGCCGGCGACACGGCGGAATCGGCGTATCGCCAAGTGATCCCGGCTGCTGCCGAGCAGACCGCGGCGTCAGCCGAGGGCGCTGCCGCGGAGACGCCGACGAAGCGCGAACGTCCGCAGCATCAGCGCCGGGAAGGCGGCAGATCGCATGGCGCAGGCCGCCGCGACAGCGGGCGCGACCATGACCGCTCCGATCATCAAGATCGCGGCGATCGGCCGGAACGCGGCGAACGTCAGGAGCGCTCCTCCGAAGGACGCAAGCCGTACTACAAAGACCGCGGGCAGGACAAGGAAGGCGGCCGCCAGCATCGCTCCCATGGCGGAGGCGGCGGAGAGCGCAGCCAGCAAGGCGGAGGCGGACAGGAACGTCCACGCTCCAAGCGCCCGCCGTTCTCGCATGCGAAGGCGCCGGTAGCGGCAGCTTCCGAGACGCAGCAGCAGCGCCCTCCAAGGGGTAATTCAGGCTCCAAGGGAAACGGCTAACAACATGAATTGACATAGATGGACGATACCCTCCCGCCAGCCGGGAGGGTATTTTTGTGAGATCGTCATTATTGATGGATGAAAGGGGGCTAAGGATGGATGGCCAAGCGGATTGCCATTGAGTCGATTGTATTTGCATTGGTTGCGCTTCTGCTCATGACAGTAGGGAATATTCTACTTGGCATGTATATGACAACGAATTACGTACCGGATATGATGAACGCTTATGAGAGCGTGGATTATTTACAGCATAAAGTTTCTATTGGCGGAACGATGCAGTTTACGCTACTGCACAAGGCGATCGCCTTCGCGCTCCTGATGCTCGTATACGCTGGGGTTAGATTGCTGACGGCAAAGGTATTGTTTAAGGATAAGCAGCATTAATACCTGGAGGATGAGGCGAGACTGCTGCCGACTACGATGATGGCAGTAGATTCTTCATTCCATAAGACATAACAAACAGCCGTGAACGTACCGTTCACGGCTGTTTGTTATACATTATAGGCTTGTTTTTAACTCAGATGCTGCACATTGTACAATCTTGCGTAGGCGCCTTCGCGCTGCATGAGCTCGTCGTGGGTACCTTGCTCGACGATCGTGCCGTGTTCGATCACGACGATCTGATCGGCATGGGTGATGGTCGATAGCCGGTGGGCGACCACGAGCGTTGTCCGGTTATGGGCAAGCTCGCGAAGCGATTCCTGAATCGCATGCTCGGATTCCAGGTCAAGCGCGGACGTGGCTTCATCGAGCACGAGGATCGCCGGATTCTTCAGGAACACCCGGGCGATGGCGATCCGCTGCTTCTGGCCGCCGGACAGCTTGACGCCACGCTCGCCGATTTCGGTATCGTAGCCGGCGGGCAGCTGGCTAATGAACGTATCCGCGCTCGCTTGCTGGGCCGCAGCGACGATCTGCGCCTCATCGGCCGCGGGATTGCCTAGCGCGATGTTCTCCCGGACGGAGCCGCTGAACAGAATATTGTCCTGCAGCACCATGCCGATCTGTTCCCGCAAACTGTGCTGCGTCAGCGTCCGGATCGGCTGTCCATCGATCGTTATCGTGCCTTCTTGATGGTCATAGAACCGCGCAAGCAGGCTGATAATGGAGGATTTGCCGCCGCCGCTCATGCCGACGAGCGCCACGGTGTGGCCGGGCTGGATGTCCAGATTAATGTTCTTCAGCACCCAATCGCTATCGGGCGTATATCGGAAAGACACATCCCGGAATTGGATCGCCCCGCGGACATTCCGCAGCTCTCGCGCATCCGGCGCGTCTTGGATCTCCGGCTCCTCGGCGAGCATCTCCATCACGCGTTCGAGCGAGGCGGATGCTTGCGTCAGTTCAGTAGAAGCGTTCACTAATCGCCGCAGCGGCGTGTAGAGCCGATCGAGGTAACCATAGAAGGCTACGAAGGCGCCTAGCGTAAGGTTGTCCATCGCGACCATATAGCCGCCGTAAGCAAGCACCAGCAGCGGGGCGATCTCGGTCAGCGTATTGATGATCGACTGCGTCAAGGCATTCCATCTGGTCAAGGCGACTGCCCGTTCCAGGAAGGAGGTATTGCGCTCCCTGAATTGTCCGGCTTCATGCCGTTCCAGCGTGAAGCTCTTCACGACGGACACACCGTTCATATGCTCGGTCAGATAGCCTTGCATCTCGGCGAGGGCTTGGGAGCGGGCTTTGGAATAGGTGCGGAGCCGCCGGTACATCTTTTTCACCGCAAAGGCGTAGAAGGGAAGTATGACGATCGCCACGAGCGTAAGCGGGGCGTTCATATGGAACATGATGATCAGCGCCACGGTCAGCGTGAACATGTCGAGCCATATGTTCATAAGCCCGGTCTCGACAAGCGACTTCGTCTGCTCGGCATCGTTAATCATGCGGGAGATGATCTCGCCCGACTTGCGATTCTGGTAGAAGCGGAGCGAGAGCCGCTGCAGATGCGCATGCAGCTTGCTGCGCAGATCGAATAGAATGCGGCTGTTGGTCAGCTGGGCAAAATACTGCCGGTAATATTCGATGGGATAACGGATCACGACGAATAAGAGGCTGGCGAGCCCGATCGCCTTCATCAGCTTCTCGATTTTCTCCGCGGCAGGAAGATCGGCAAGCAGCACATCATCGATGACATATTTGAGAAATAGCGGCAGCGTCAGCGGGATCGCGAATTTGACCGCTCCTATAAGCAACGTCAGGCCGATCAGCCACTTATAGGGCTTCACGACCTGGAGATAAGCGCGCATCGGCGCGAGTTTTCGGTTCTGTTTCATTATTTCACATCATAGCCGAGGAACGCCTCTCGGACCCGCGTCCAGAATGGGAACGGCCGATAGCGGGCGAAGCTCACCTTGCGGCCTGCGACGCTGCAACGGATCGAGCGAATATCCGAGCTCGTCATGTTGATATGATCGAAGGACAGCTGCAGCCGCTGCTGCTTGCGCGAGATAATGTCGCAATGATGGTGCTGCGGGAGAATCGCCGAAGAGCCCAACGTGCGATAGACCCGGTTGTTGATCGAAGCGATCTCGGCGATCTGCAGCGCCTCTAGCGAGGGGTGGATGATCGCGCCGCCCAAGCTCTTGTTGTACGCCGTGCTGCCTGACGGGGTGGATACGACAATGCCGTCACCGCGGAACATCTCGAACAGTTCATCGTTAATATCGATCTGGGCGACGAGCGTGCCGTCGACGCCTTTGATCGTGAATTCATTCAACACAAGATGCGTCGATACGCCTTCCGAGGTCTCGATCTCGATCTGGGCGAGCGGGTAACGAATAATGCGCGGAGCGGATTCGGTCATCATGCGAATCAATTCCTCCAGCTCATCGGCCTTCCAATCGGCGAAGAAACCGAGGTGTCCGGTATGTACGCCGACGAAGGCGACATCCGCGATCCGGTCGCTGTAGTTGTGGAATGCCTGCAGCAGCGTACCGTCGCCGCCGATGGAGATGACGAGCTCCGGCGCCTCTTCGTTACGTGTCATTCCGTTAGCGCCGGCGAGTTCATGAAACCGCGCAGCAAGCTGCTTCGAGAGTTGATCGCCTCTGTCCACTACGACGTAATTCAAAGAAACAAGCCCCTTCCGAACGAATGTTACCTCGATCATAGCGGAAAATGCTCCCAAACACAATGTTACCTAAGCTGGCGCAAGACTGCCCCACAGCAGATAGACGAGAATGATCGCGATAACGCCGTGCACCAGGCGAGCCAGCAGGAAAGGCCGATATCGCAGCGCAGTCCGGCTCAGCAAGCTGACGACTTGCGCGTGGACCGACATGCCGCCCCAGGAGAGGATGAAAGCGGCGATGGCCACTTGATGGATAAGTCCGCCGCCGGCAGCGGCTCCGGCCGTCTTTGCGCCGAGCGTAACTTCGAACAGGCCATTGACGACTGCTTCCGCAAGCATGGTCGGCATGCCGACAAGGTGCATCATGCCTTGAATAAGGGCAGCCAGTCCATTAATGACGCCTACGCTGGTCAGTAGTTCCATCACGACGGAGAAGAACACGACAAGGCCGCCGACGACGATCATCAGCTTGAGTCCGGACTGCACGGAATCCTGCAGCAGCCCGCCTAAAGGGCGTCCGTCCAGCAAACGTGCCCGATGCATCGCATCGACCGCTTGTTTGAAACGCGACGACTTTGAGGTTGAGGCTGGAGGCTTAGGTGTCCCGGGATCCTTGCGGTCATGGAAGAAACGCAACAGCAGTCCGATAATGAGCGCGCCTCCATAATGGGAAGCTGCAAGGACCGGGGCAAGCGCCGGATTATGGAAGAAGCCTACGGAGACTGCGCCGATCAGGAAGATGGGGTCCGAAGTCGTGGTGATGGCGACAAGCCGTTCACCTTCCGCGCGCGTAATGAGACCTTGATCCCATAGCTGGGATGTAAGCCTTGCGCCGACCGGATAGCCGGAAGCGTAGCCCATCGTGACGACGAACGCGCCGCTGCCGGGAACGCGGAAGAGCGGCCGCATCAGCGGATCGAGCAGCGTGCCGAAGAAATGGACGATGCCGACGCCGATCAGCACTTCCGAGATAACGAAGAAGGGGAATAACGCCGGGAACAGCACCTGCCACCAGATCGATAGTCCCCTTACGGAGGCTTCGAGCGAGGCTGCCGGGAAGATCGCCAGCAGCAGTGCAAGCAAGACAGCCGACCAGGCCGGGATGACTTGCGGGCGGAATAGAAAGCGGACACGCTGCACGTTTGTCCCTCCACAACTTTTGCATCGTAAACAAGGGTAGTCCAAGTTCCACTACTGATATATGAGCCAAGGGGGACAAACAATGACAATCGTTCGAATCAAGAGGCATAAAATTCGTAAAAAGTGGGTAAAATAAATTATAGAAAACGCTTGCAAAAAAGTGCTGTAATTCTTGAATTGTTGTGATACAATTAATTTACTACCAAACGTTGGGGTGATGATGTATGAGTTTTGTCGCAGGCATCCTCGTTTGCGCTTTCGTCTATGTCATTCGCGAGTCCTTGCTCGCACCAGGTGAAGAGGACTACGAAAGCTGAAACATTCACAATGTAGAAGGTATATAAAGCCGCAGAATGCCCTTCACTGGAGGGCATTTTTTTTGTTTCGAATCGTAAGGATGACCCACAACGATTGAAATGTATGTTATACTACAAAAGACCTAAGAAAAGAGGTTACGAACCATGACAATGAACAACTATGGAACTACGATTTATGAGGCTATCGGAGGAAGTGAAGGGCTTCGTAAGATAGTGGAGGCCTTTTATCCTAAAGTAAAAGCTCATCCTCTCTTGGGACCGTTGTTTCCTGAAGATATCGATCCGGTTATGGAAAGACAACATATGTTTTTGACGCAGTTTTTCGGAGGACCCAGCCTTTATTCGGACGCCTTCGGCCACCCGATGATGCGGGCGAGGCATTTGCCGTTCCCGATTACGCCTGCTCGTGCGGAAGCTTGGCTCGATTGCATGAGAAGGGCTCTTGCAGAGAACGAGTTACCGATGGGATTGCAGCAGGCCGTGATCGAGCGGCTGTCGGGACCAGCCCATCATTTTGTTAACACAACAGACGAACGGGAGACGTGACTCTCATGGAGCCGCTTTACTTGACAACGATTACGTGTATCTGCTGCGAAACCACATTCCAATCCTCGCGTGTACGTCCGAGCTTCAAGCGATGCTCGAAGCGGGATAGCGATTTCTGCGCGCATTATAAGAATGGCATCAACCCGGACTTCTATGTCGTTCGGGTATGCCCGAATTGTGGTTTCGCTTCGACAGAGAACGGAATGAACCAGTTGTCGGAAGTACAGCGGCAGCATTACATCGAACGTCTGGGATCCATGTGGACCAAACGCGATTATGGCGGCGAGCGTACGCTAGAGCAGGCGCTTGATACCTATAAGCTGGCGCTCTTGTGCGCTCAGATCGCCGGCACTAGCGAGCGTGTGATGGCAGGACTATTGCACCATATAGCTTGGCTGCATCGGTACATCGGCAATAAGGAACAGGAGCAGCGTTTCCTCCAGTTCGCCCTGAATTCCTACATCGAAGTGTTCGAGCGCGAGGGCGAATCGGTCAACGACGCGAAGCTGATGTATCTCATCGGCGAGCTGTACAAGCGTACGGGTGACCGGAACAAGGCGGTTCGTTGGTTCTCCCGCGTCGTGAATGACAAGCGCATCATGGATGCCGCCATGATTCGCGCAAGCCGGGAGCAATGGCAAGCCATTCGTGAGGAAACCGATTATGACGTTGCCTATGAGAGCTTGGACCTCATGAATGCTTAGCAAATAAGAAGACCGTCCTCGTACTTCACGGTACGGGGACGGTCTTTTTGGCGTCTGCTCGAGTGAACGACGGAACGGATATGGGTTATTTAATATAAATGCTGCCGAACGGTAGTAATTCGCGAAGAATGCGTTTGATCACGCCGTCGCCTTGCAGCTGGTCCTCCAATTGCGGATCACGGGAGCCGGTCTGGATCAGCACGGGGCCTTTGCCGGTAATTTCCCATTGCACATGCATGTGTTGACTCGCCAGCTGGTTGCCGTAGACGGACAATTTGACGTTCGCCTGCTCAGGGTAGGCGACAAGCGAGCTCTTCTCAATATAGAGCGGCTGCTCGGGATCCAGCTGCAGGACTGCCAAGTCGCCGGTGACGAGAATGCCGAGCTCGCCAGGTCCGCTGAAACGCATCCGAACCCACTCATGCGTGATCCAGGCCGTCTTGATCTTCTGTATCCGGCTCTTCATCTGCATGCCCTCGGTATAGAACAGCACATGCTTGAAATCGAACAGAAGATCGCCGCCTTCGGGAATCGGAATCGATTCCAGCGTACAGCCTGCCGGCAGCCCGAGAATGAACTGGGACGGGCCTTGAATGCGGGAGCGGATCCATTTGCGCTTGCGGTACATCCCGGCGAGGTCCATAAATTTGTCTTCCCGAAGCATAGGCGCGCCCTGAAAGGCGATAATAGACCTCGGATGGAGGACATGAATGGCATCGCTTGACTCAAGCTCGATCTTCGCGTGGCCGACGGCGGCCGGTGCGGTCACCTTCATCATTGTCCTTCACCGTCCGCGGCGTTACGATGGTGCCTGCGCCATGCCAGATAACGCCACACACGTACGGAGATGATATAGAGCAGCCCCATGCCGGCGAAGACAAGTACGGAGGCCGCGATTTTGCGGTAGAAGCGAGTACGCTCCGACTGGTCGTTCTGGAGCTGATCCAGCCGCTGCAAAAGCTCTTGATTCTGCTGAAGAAGCGCTTCGTTCTGCTGACGGTAGGCTTCATTCTGCTCGGCAAGCTCAAGCTGCTTCTGTGCATATTCCTGCGCTTGCTCCTCCGCCTTATCCAGCGCGGCTTGCGCCTTGGCGAATTCGCTTTGCAGCTCGTCGAGCTTCTCCGGCGCATTATAAATATCTTTGAACCTGTCGATGACGTTCGCGTCCGCGGACGGAGAACCGAATGCGAGTAATCCGCCGAGTAATACGGCCGCCATGCTGATCCGTCCTAAGCGTAGCATAGGGATCACCTCAGATCTTGCTTACAGCAGGCTTGTCTCATTTTACCCCGAACGAAGCGGAATGAATGAACTTGGCTTGCAGGGAAGCGTTGGGCAATGTTTGTTAGCGAGCAACGTGGTGGACATTGAGACATGAGTGCTATTTGCGAAGCCGAGTGTCGGTGAGCAAATAATCCTCATCGGCATCGAGGACCGTGACGCGGCCGTGGCAGCAAGGGAATACGAGCAGGCGCTTCTTCCCCGTACGAATATCCTTCAGTTCGCTCGGGCGAAGCGGCAGCAGCACATTGTCTTGTCCGCAAAAAGGGCAGGAATGGACGTAGATGTCCTTCATCTGAATATCGTAGGGCCATGCCCGCTCGAAGGGGATCAAGACGGATCCTCTTCTTTCTTGGCCTCATCGGAAGCGGATTTGGCGGCAAGCTCGGCGAGCTTCTGCATCAGGATATGTTTGGGCATATGCATCAGGTGCTCCAGCGGCACGTTCAATTCTTTGGACAAGCGCAGCGCCGTCTCGGGCGAAATTTGCAATGGTCTGGACATGAGGTTCTTCAGGCTCCTTTGGACTGCCGTCACTTCCGGTTGTAGCGATAGGTCATGTCGGCAATGATAACGATGGAAAAAGGGTTCCCCGTTTCAGTATAATTCAGTTATACACCGCATCGGTGGCATGCGCAATGCATGAGACGATGCAACGTACATACTTACTTACGTTGTGAAGGATGTAAGTGCTTCACAAATTTGACTTTTAAGGAGGCATTACGATGTCCTACCCGCAAACTTGGAATCTTGACGTCATTTATGCAGGAGGTTCGAACTCGGCCGAGTTTAAGGCTGAGCTGGAAGGCATGGAGCGTGATATCGACGCGCTCGCAAGTGAGCTTGCGGCGGTTAAAGGCGGGCAGCAATCCGCAGGGACGGAGCAGCTCACGGCATGGACCGGGCTCGTGCAGTCCATCTTGATCCGTCTGCGCCAGACGGATGCTTTCGTCGGCTGCCTGCTTGCCGAAAATATGAAGGATACGGCGGCTGCCGGCCTGAACGACCGCGTCAGAACGATCTCCGCCAAATTCAATACGGCCTTAACGTCGTACGACGAGCAGCTCACCCTAGTCGCAGAGGAAACATGGTCCGGCTGGCTGAAGCAAGAGGATATCGCTCCGGTTGCCTTCGTTCTCCAAGAACGCCGCAGCAATGCCAAGGAGAAGCTGGCTCCCGCGCTCGAGGCGCTCGCCGGCGAGCTGGCGGTGGACGGCTACCATGGCTGGGGCGAGTTCTATAATACGATCGTGTCCCGCACTCAATTCCATACGACGGACAAGAACGGCGAAGCCAAGACGCTCTCCGTAGGTCAAATGGCCAACAAGCTGAGCGACGGCGACCGCGCGGTTCGCGAAGAAGGGTTCGACCATTGGGAGCGCGTATGGGGCGAACAGGCCGAGCTGTGCGCCGAGGCGTTGAACCGGTTGTCGGGCTTCCGCCTGAAGCTGTATGAGAAGCGCGGCTGGCAAGACGTACTGAAGGAACCGCTGTCCATTAACCGGATGAGCGAGGCGACGCTGAATGCCATGTGGTCGGCCGTGAATGAAGGCAAGGCGGATCTGGTCCGTTATTTGGACCGCAAAGCCCAGCTGCTCGGCATCGACAAGATGGATTGGCATGACGTGGATGCGCCGATCGGATCGGCTTCCCGTACGGTTCCATACGATGAAGGCGCGGCTCTTATTCTCGATTCTTTCCGCAAGTTCAGCTCCGATCTAGCCGATTTCTCCGAAATGGCGTTCCGCGACGGCTGGATTGAAGCCGAGGATCGTCCAGGCAAACGTCCGGGCGGATTCTGCACGTCCTTGCCGATCAGCGAGCAGACCCGAATCTTCATGACCTATTCCGGCACGGCAAGCAATATCTCGACGCTGGCGCATGAACTGGGCCACGCCTATCACCAGCACGTCATGAACGACCTGAAGCCGCTTGCCCAAGAATATGCGATGAACGTGGCGGAGACTGCTTCTACGTTTGCGGAGCTCATTCTTGCGGATGCGACGCTCGAAGCGGCGAAGGACGAGGACGAGAAGCTGGCGATGCTCGAGGACAAAATCCAGCGCTCGACGGCCTTCTTCATGAACATTCATGCCCGTTTCCTGTTCGAGACGCGCTTCTACGAGAAACGCCGCAGCGGCATGGTAACCGTAGAAGAACTGAACCAGCTGATGCAAGAGGCGCAGGAGGAAGCGTTCAGCGGCGCGCTCGGCAAGCTGCATCCGCATTTCTGGGCGGCGAAGCTGCATTTTTACATCACCGAAGTGCCGTTCTACAACTATCCGTACACGTTCGGCTATCTGTTCAGCTGCGGTCTGTACGCGATCGCGAAGAAAGAAGGTCCGTCGTTCGCCGATCGTTATGTGGCCTTGCTGCGGGATACCGGCATCATGACGGTGGAGGAACTGGCGCTTAAACATCTTGGCGTACGCCTGGATGAGCCGGAGTTCTGGCGCGGGGCGGTCTCGTTGACGTCACAGGATGTCGAAGCATTCTTGGCAATGACGGAAAAGTAAAACCGTGTTATGTGCGGAATTCTGGAAAGTTTCCCCTGGCCATGTGAATGAACCGTGGCGATAAATGGAAAAATGGTTAGGACGGAGCGTATACACGGTCGATTGACTGTCTAGACGCTCGAAGCAACCTTCAATCCGTTTCATCGAAAGGGGATGACCGCAAGATGGATCGCACGTTTGTGATGATTAAACCTGATGGTGTCAGACGCGGGTTGACCGGCAGCATTCTGAACAGGTTCGAGCAAAAAGGGTTCAGGCTGGCCGCGATCAAGCTGATGCATATCGACCGCTCGCTGGCAGAGCGTCATTACGCCGAACTCAAGGAGAAGCCTTTCTTCGGCGAGCTTGTGGATTATCTGACTTCCGGCGAAGTATGCGCCATGATTCTCGAAGGCGAACATGCCGTAGCGAATGCGCGATCGGTGATCGGCAAGACGAACCCGGTTGAAGCCGTACCCGGGACGATACGCGGAGATTTCGCGATGGATGTGGCCAGCAATGTGGTGCATGGCTCGGATTCGCCGGAGAGCGCTGAACGCGAGATCGGTTTATTTTTCGACGAACAGGCTGCGCTTTATCTGTTCCCGACTCCGCAAGTGGCTGCGTCCGATAACGTGGCATTCCATTAATAAGCGGTGCAACGCATACGCAAAAGAGAAGGTCGGCGCTCCGTGTGCCGGCCTTCTTGGTCTGTTACGCAAGCCATGAGGCAGGGCGGCTGGATAAGATAGCAAGCAAAAAAGCCGCCTCGGGTAAGAGACGGCTTAAAGTTAAAGCGGCTAAGATCGATTAGAACGATTCGTTGATGACCAGTTGATCCAATGGCAGACGGCCGGATGGACGCGCAGGCTGATCCGCTACGCCGATCGGAATCATCATGACCGGGAAGTAACGGTCTGGAACGTTCAATTCTTTCACGAGTGCTGCGCTGTCGAATCCGCCCATAGGAACGGTGTCGTAGCCTTTAGCTTTGGCAGCCAGCATGAGCTGCATCGAAGCCAGACCTGCATTCTTGTTCGCCTCATCGCGCGCAACGTTTGCATGGCTATACGCGCCGTCGATTTGACCGACGAGGTTATCGCGTACTTCTTGGGATACATAACCGCCTGCAACGGCAGCGTCATAAATTTCGTGGCCTGTTTTGTTCGCTTCCAGGTCGCCAAGCACGATGACGACGACGGACGCGTCGGACACTTGTTTTTGACCATAAGCGATCGGCAGTAAGCGGTCTTTGTTCGCTTGTTCTTTGACGACGACGAAACGCCATTGCTGCAGGTTCCAGCTAGAAGGCGCAGCCGCTGCCAGCGTCAAGATTTCGTTCAATGTTTCGTCTGGAATGACAACGTCGCGCTTGTAATAGCGGACGGATTGACGGGCTTTCATAACTTCTTCTGCTGTCAAAGCTTGTGTAGTTGCAGTGGATTCGCTCATTGGAATCGCTCCTTTGGTTTATGAATCATATAAGGACTAGACATCGAAGTTGATAACTAATGTATCTCTACTTACGCAAGTGTAATAAACTTTATTTAATTTAGCAACTGTTTTATTTCCGCGTGCAGACGACAATGGAACTTGAAAATTCTGGTTGACTTGTTCGACATGTCCATGGTAAATTGTGTACAAATTATTCCCGCCATTCATATCGGTTCGATTTTTGCTTACGGAAGCACCGTAAATTACGCATTCTCGCGTAGTTTATGGTGCTTTTTTTGTTTGTCTTTCATTCGTCCGTTAGCTAGGAAGGAGTTGTCCCATCATGAAAAAATTGCAGCTGCTGGTAGCCGTGAAGGAGACCGCCTATCTGGACCGGTTAGCCGACTATATCCGCCGTTCAACGTATGGAGAGCAATGGCAGCTTACCGCTTTTACGAATGTGAATTCGCTGCGTCAGTATTTGAAATCGGGCTATCCGGCGGATTTGCTTGCCGTCCATTCCTCTATGGCAAGCGAGATACGCGAAGCGGCTGGCTCAGCGCCGCTTGCTATCTTGATCTCCAGAGCCGGACAGCCGATGAGCCGACAGGAGGTTACTCAGTTCCAGCCGTTGCCGTCCTTGCTGCAGGCGCTGACCGCGGTTTATGCGTCCGGAACCGAAGCGCCATTGCCTGCAGAGATGCGAGGAGGCAGAAGGACGGTCATTGCCGCAGTCGGCAGCGCGGCTTCGGGAATCGGCCGCACGACGCTGTCGCTTCGATTGGGGCAGCAGGCGGGAACGCGAGGCGCGAATGTTTTCTACTTGAATCTGGAGCAATGGAATGGGTCGGCCGCCTGGTTCAGAGGGGAAGAGGCCGGGGATCAGCTGTCTCAGCTGTTGTATACGATTCAGGCGGAGCCTGAACGGGCGGGACAGAAACTCGCGGAATTGAAACGGCGGCACGCGGGGCTGAAGATGGACTATCTTCCCCCGAGCCCCCATGCGATGGAACGGCTGTCCATGTCTACGGAATTAACCGAGCGGCTAATTGCCGTTATAGCGGAGTGCGGACTTTACGACTTGATCGTCATCGACACGGACAATCGGATCGACGATGTAATGGCGGGAGTCCTCCATCAAGCCGATCTGATGCTGTGGCTGGCAGCTGATCATCCCGCAGCTCAGATGAAGAACAAGCTTGCGCTTCAATATGTGAAGCAGCGGTGGAGCGAGTATTATGACGCCTTCTTGGCGAAGTTCCGGGTGATTGCCATTTCGCGCTCGCCGCTTACGAAAGCGGACAGCGAGTCTGGCATGCGTCTGGAAGGGACGCTGCCTTACCCGGAAGCCGAAGAAGCGGAGCATGGCGGCAATGCGTTCTACCGCAGCGCCGTGGACCGCATTCTGGATCGTCTGCAGGTGCTCGGCAAAGGAGGTGTTCCTGCTGGAAGCAACCATACAGGCTCTTAAGTCGGACATACGCGCGCGGCTTGATCTGGAGCATGCGATGAGCGACCGGGAGTTCAGGGCACTGATCGAAGAACGGGTATTCGAATGGTGCAGAAGCCATCCCTATACCGCTGCCGAGAAGCTGCTGCTCGTCCGTCGGCTGTTCCATGCGTTCCGCGGCCTCGATATGCTTCAGCCGCTCATGGATGACAAGACGGTCACGGAGATTATGATCAACGATTACGACGAAATCTTCGTCGAGCGCTATGGGCGGATGGCGAGAGAGCCGATCGCATTCGAAAGCCGGGAGAAGCTGGAGGATCTGATCCAGAGCGTGGTCGCCGGGGTCAATCGGGTGGTCAACGAGTCGTCGCCGATCGTCGATGCGCGGTTGAAAGACGGTTCACGTGTCCATATCGTGCTCCCGCCGGTTGCGCTGAAGGGACCAACGATGACGATTCGGAAGTTTCCGGATCAGCCGCTCGCGATGGACAAGCTGATCGAATTAGGGGCGATCACGAAGGAGGCAGCCGATTTTCTAAGCCGACTCGTGAGGGCCAAATACAACATTTTTATAAGCGGAGGCACCGGATCGGGGAAAACGACGTTCCTTAACGCGCTGTCGGCGTTCATCCCGTCCGATGAGCGGATCGTCACGATTGAAGATTCCGCGGAGCTGCAGATTCGCGCTGTTCCGAATTTGGTGTCGCTAGAGACGCGCAATGCCAATACCGAAGGGCGCGGGGAAATCCCGATGCGCGAGCTGATTCGGGCTTCGCTGCGGATGCGGCCGAATCGGATTGTTGTCGGAGAGGTGCGAGGCGGCGAATCTATCGATATGCTGCAGGCCATGAATACGGGGCATGATGGATCGCTCAGTACCGGTCACGCCAACAGCGCCCGCGATATGATGGCTCGCCTCGAGACGATGGTGCTCAGCGGGGCAGAGCTGCCGGTACCGGTTATCCGCAGCCAGATCAGCTCTGCCATCGATATTGTGGTCCATCTGTCCCGGTTGCGTGACCGCAGCCGCCGCGTGACCGAGATATGCGAGATTACGGGGATTCAGGACGGTGAAGTGCGTCTGTCTCGCCTCTATCAATTCGAAGAAGAGGGAGAGCGGGAAGGGCGGGTGATCGGGGGGCTGAAGGAAACCGGTAATCGGCTGCAGCGCACATGGAAGCTTGCCATGGCCGGAATGGCGGGTGAGCTGGCATGAAGCAGCGGCAACAAAAGCTTCCCGAGCTGCTGACTTGGCTAGGATGGCCAGGACCCGTCATCCGTGATAAGCAGGCCGAGTTGCCCGTATACACGAGTTTGACTCTCATCCCTGCCCAATTCATACGGGCTGCAGCAGTAGGTGGGATGCTCATAGCGATGGCCGCTTATCTCTTCTATCATTCATTTGCTATGGCGGTACTTGCTGCGGTAGCAGGATTAATAGCTCCGCGTCGCTACCGTGACGCCTTGCTGCAGAGCAAGCGGACGCGGCTGACGCTGCAATTCAAAGAAGCGCTCTACTCGCTTACCGCCTCGCTTGCGGCAGGACGATCCGTAGAGAATGCGTTCCTTGCGGCCCGGGACGATTTGCAGCTGCTTTACCCTGACCCTGCCGCAGAGATTCGGGTGGAATTCGAGATCATCCATGCCCGATTGGCTTATGGAGAGCCGCTGGAGCACATTCTGGTCGATTTTGCGGAGCGAGCGGCGATCGAGGATATCTCTCAATTCGTCGACGTGTTCGTCATCTGCAAGCGAACCGGCGGAGACTTGGTCGAGGTGATCCGGCGGACATCCCAGACCATTGGGGAGAAGCTGGATGTTCAGCAGGAGATTGCGGTCATGGTGGCGCAGAAGCGTTTTGAAGGAAGGATCATGATGGCGGTGCCGTTCGTGTTCATGGCCTTCCTCAGCTATGCGGCACCGGATTATATGGAGCCGCTGTACAGCGGCATCGGTTACGTGATCCTGACTGGGGCTTTGATCCTCCTTGCGCTCTGCTATTGGTTAATGGCGCGAATTATGCGGATCCAGGTGTAGGTCTTCATTTACAAGACTGATGAGGAGGTAGTGTGTCTTGTGGGAAACGGGGATTGCCCTTGCGTTGACCGTTCTATGGTCTGGAGCTGTCATAAAGGCCAAATCTGTGCAGATAGGTAAGGCGGCCGGCCGCAAGGGCAAAGGCGAGCTCGCCAAGCAGCTCATGACGCTGCCTTCCCGCTATGTGCTCGAGAAGTACGGTTTGTTCGACCGGATTCAATCGCAGCTGAGCGGTCTGCATGGCCAATTAACGTCGCTGCATGGGGTGAAGTGGACCGTTGAGGATTCGAAGCTCTACGTAGCCGCGGCCGTCGGTTATGGTTATGCAGCCGCTTGCGGAGGCGCTTGGCTCAGCGTAGCCGGACAAGAATCGGCTTTCATGCTCATCGGTTTCGTCTTGGCCGTCGTCCTTCCGCTCGCCAAATGGCGGGATGCGGCCAGCAAAGCGGCAACGCGCAAGCAAGATATGCTGCTCGCGCTGCCTGAGTTGCTGAGCAAGCTGATGCTGCTGCTTGGTGCCGGAGAGACCGTGCAGGGAGCGCTTATGCGCTGCGCGGTACGCCCGCCGGAGGATCGTGCGAACCCGTTGCAGGAAGAGCTGGCGAAGACATGCGACGCGATCCGCAACGGGGAGTCTTTTTCGGTCGCGATCGAAGGTTTCAGCAGAAGATGCGCCGTTCAAGAGGTATCGCTGTTCACGACGACGCTGCTGCTCAATTACCGCAGGGGCGGCGACAAGCTGGTGCTGTCGCTCAAGGAGCTCAGCTACAGCCTGTGGGAGAAGCGCAAATCGGTAGCTCGTTCGCGCGGGGAGGAAGCTTCCTCGAAGCTGGTGTTCCCGCTTGTCGGTATTTTTGTTCTATTAATGATTCTCGTAGCTTCGCCTGCGGTGCTCTTAATGGGCCTGTAAGGCAGCATCTATCCCAATTCAATGAAGGAGTGTATGGCAATGTTGACGTTGATGAAGAAGAAGGCTGGCGCATTATGGAAGGAAGAGGACGGTCTCGGTACGTTGGAAATTATTCTGATCATCGCGGTCGTTATTATTATCGCGCTGTTGTTCAAGGATTGGATCATTGCGCTGCTCGAGAATTTGATGGGGAAAGCCGATGAACAGGCCGATCAGATCTTCGACAAATGAGGAAGTTGGCCGTACGCATTCGCAGCTGGTGGAAGGATTGGGGACGCGAGGAAGCGGGGCAGTTCTCGCTTGAATCGTCGATGGTGTATCCGGTCATCTTCACGGTGGTCATCGCCATGCTGATGTTCGGCATGTACGTCTATCAACAAGCTGCCGCTTACTATGTCGCTTCAACGTCGGCGGAACGAACGGCGTTCGCATGGAGCAACAGCCATCGGGACCCCGGCAGCGGGATCGCCCCGGTTGGCGAATACGACGGTCTGTACTGGCGGGTCGGCGACGATAGTGCGCTGCAATCATTATTCCAACTTGGCGGCAGCGGCGATGGAGCTGAGACGGTCGTTATGATCGGAGCTTCGGAGACGCCGTCGCAAGAAGAAGAGGAAACGGAATCGCTGCCTGAGCAGAAGCTGAAGAACGGTACGGCACATTTGCCAGACGTTTATGAAGGCGAAGCGGCATACCGCAACCGGGCGCTCCTGCGTACGGTGAGTGCCGGCTTCGAGGAGGAACTGTCGGTTCCGCTGTTGGAAGCTTTCGGTTTCGATTCGGTGCGCACGCAGAGCCGGGCAGTGATCGTGGAGCCGACGGAACTGATGCGCACCGTTGATCTGGTCAGATACTACGCAGCCAAATGGAGCAACCGCGCGGATGCGTCCGTTCAGCGGGCGAATGCGGCTGAAGTGCTGACGCAGAAGACGGCAGCCGCGAAGTAGAAGAACCGGCAGGTAGGCAGGAGGAATTAGCTTGAAGCGGGATACATTCCAACCAACCATACATAAGCGACGGTTGATCGGCAGTCTGCTTAGTGAAGATGGCTCGGTGTCCATTTACCTCATTATCGCTACATCGGCGATCTTCCTAGTGATGAGCGTGTTGATCGATTATGCCCGTATCGCCGCCTTCCAGAAGCAGACCGAACTTGCCGCCAAATCGGGAATACGCTCCGCGCTGTCCGCCTATGACGGGATGCTGTATAAGCGCTACGGCCTGTTCGGGGCCGGAGGTACCGACCGTAACGATATTTTTGCCGAAGCGGCTCGGCGCAATTGGAGCGAAGCTTCCGATGAGGCTTTCCAGGTGTTGAACGTTCGTTACGAATCCTCGCACATCAATAGCTACGAGACGCTGGGACGGCACGATATTATGGAACGGCAAGTTCTCGAGGACATGAAATACAAAGCGCCGATTGATTTTACCTTGGAGATCGCCTCCCGTTTCGTACCTGCGGCTTCGACGCTCCAGGAAGCGCAGACCCAGATCAAGATGCTCGAACAGGTTCGCAAGCTGTATGACAAGCGGGAGCTGCATCTGCAGAACGTATTGGAGCTGCAGAAGGTAGCTGCCGAGGCGGCCGAAGAGCCTGCGGAGTTTATCCCGTATGAGCTTCAGCATGCGGTCACGGGCGATACGGTGGCGAAGATCGTCGCGAAGTATTCTACCTATCGAGCTTGGGTCCAAGCAGAGTCGCAGCGTACGGACCCCGAGTCTCCTTCATTCGCGGCGCATATTGCGAGCTACAGGAGGGATGCCCGGACGCTGGCGAGCGATTTGGCCAATAAGAGCACGCTGGTGCTGCGGCGCCATCAGGAGCTGGAGCGTAAGGCGCTCGAGGAACTGGCCGAGGCCGATCGGCTGAATGAGCAGATGAAGCAGGTTATAGAGCAGAGCGAGCAGACGAATTCAGGAACAGGCTACGATCGGTTGGCAAAAGCGAATGTGCCTGGCGCGGCCAGCTCCTCGGCTTCGCAGGCGGACGTGTCCGGCATGCAGGAAGTGGGGCAGTCAGCGGATCAATTGCTGCTCGGCGCCGAGTGGTTCGCGTCCTACAAGCGCGAAATTTCCGAGCAGACGGTCACCTATGCCTCTTTCGATTCCGAGGCGGCGGGTTTCCAGTCCACGATGAATATCGCGCTGTCATCCAGCGGGAGTTTGGCGCTGCTGACAGAGAATGCGGCGCAGCTCCGGTTGGCGTATGAGCAATACGTGCAGCGATACGGCTTGTTGGGTTCGGCCATTATGACGCGCGCACAGGAGCTGCAGCAGCGGCAAGCCGCGGATAAGGAGCGCAAGAAGCAGGAGGCGAAGGCCGAGTCCAAACTAGGCGAGATCCGCCAGCTGCTGCATGGGATCACGACGATCCCGCAGGTAGATGAGCATCAGGAAGTTTTCGATCAGGTGAAGAATCGCTACGAGAACAACCTGGCATTCAATGAGGTAACACAGGCCGCAGCGGAGGCGGCGCTGCAGGCCGGTGATCCCCAAGAGCAAGCCGTTCAATCGATGGAGAACGCGAGCTCGATTTTTACGGGCATGGCGGATCTGCTCGATGGTGCACGGGATTCGGTCTATCTCAATGAGTACGTCATTAACCGCTTCTCGACCTTTGAGCCGCAGAAGCTGGGAGCGGTCTTCATGAACGCCGATCCTGGGGAACTTGGGCATGCCATGAGCTTAAACAATCAGGAGACGGAGTATATCCTCTATGGATTTCATAATCCGACAGGCAATATTGCGGCCGCGTTCGGCGAATTGTTCGCGATGCGGCTGGCGATTCGCACGATGGAGGGACTGATGGTCAGCAAATCGTTAGGGCATCCGCTGCTCGTGCTGGCTTCGGCGATAGTGTATGGGCTCGAGAAAACGATGGAGGATTTGCTGTCTTTTACGCGCACCGGTTCGGCACCGCTTTCCAAATACATTCCGGTCGAGGTCACGTACCGGGATTACCTGAGATTATTTATGCTGATGCATCACGACAAGGAGGAGCAGCTGGCTCGTACCATTGCAATGATCGAGCAGAATACGGGGCTGACGCTGGCCAATATGACGACAGGCGTGACAGGCGAGCTGAATGCAACAGTTAATCTGTGGTTCCTGCCCGGGGTCATGAACAGCTTTACCAAGCTTGGCTTGTTGGGCGGAAAGGTGGCCGGCAATCGTTATGAAGCTAGCAAAACGATCGGGATGTCCTACAGCTGACCGCCGCCGTAAGGGGGAGTCCGGCAGCATCGCGCTTGAGGCATCGCTTATTATGCCGATCGTCATGATGGCGATCATTCTGTTCGTATGCCTTATTCGGCTGTCGATGGTTCAAATGGCCGTTCATGGCGCAGCTTCGCAGGTGGTCAGGCAAGCGGCAGCGGGAATGTATCCGGCACAGCTTGCCGTAGAGCAGGCGGGATCCTTGCTGCCGACTTCTTCAGCAGGTTCCAATCCTGCTGTCCAGTTCGCCGCGGATGTGTTGGAGCAATCGCTGCCAGCCCCTGCAGGTCCGCTGCTCGCTGCAGTATTGCAAGGCGATTGGGCCGGAGCGGGGAATGCCGCTGCGAGCTCGATCGGTTCAGCCGTTCTGGACCCGCTCCTGCGTCAGACGATCGATGAAGGCGTCATTGATCCAGAGCGGCTATCGATCAGCGGCGTGTCCCTGCCTGATCTTGCAGGAGGTTCAGACGCATATCTGACCGTCGAATTGGACTATGTGTTCCCTCTCGGCCTGCCTTTTACGAAGCAATCCATAATTCTTAAGGAGCGGGCAACGGAACGCGTATGGCTCGCCGATTCTACTCCTGCAGCAAGAGGGGGAGCAGACGGATCGGAAGCCAACACGCTGCTTCAGGTTGTAGCATTGGAGCCCGATCCGCTTCGCCCGGGACGGCAAGCGCATTTGACGGCACGCACTGCTCCTGGAAGCACCGTATCGCTCACGGTTCAATATAAGAGCGGCACGAGCAAAGCCAAACATCTCGGCGATGCAGTGGTGGGAGCGGATGGCCTCGTGGAATGGTCCTGGCTTGTTTCAGGCAATACGACGCCTGGGGTCTGGGAGCTTGTTCTTACAGCTTCAGACGGGACGAGCATCGCGCGGCATTTTGTCGTCCAGAAGGCAGATTCGGACAAGAACGAGTGAGGAGAGAATGACATGAGTTTGGCGGTAACGAACTTGGGCGCTGCGCTTCTGTTGATGGCAGCTTTCATCAGCGACGTGAGGAGCATGAGAATTCCGAATTGGCTTACCTTGCCGGCATTGGCAGCAGGCCTGCTCTATCATGTGGTCATGGGCGGATTATCCGGTGCAACTGCCGCTCTAACCGGTGCAGGCGCTGGCTTTCTTCCATTAATGCTGCTTTATTTGCTCAAAGGCATTGGCGCTGGCGACGTGAAGCTGTTTGCCGCGTTAGGTGCCTGGGTTGGTCCGCTGCTCGTGCTGCAGACGCTTATGTATGCCATTTTGTACGCAGGCGCGGTTGGCGTCATACTCGTCCTGGCCTTGCGGCCCTTCGGGCGGCGAGTGCTGAACGGAATTGCCATTCTGGTCAGCTCCGGGATGCCGGATCGAGCACGGCAGCTGATGCACTTAAGCACAGCCAAGACGATGAAGTTCCCATTCATGTTGGCTGCATTGCCAGGCGCGCTGACGGCGTGGTACCTCGCTTGAAGGAAGCGTAAGGCATAGCGATAACGGGCCATTAGGCGTTCATAAGGAGGTAAGAGAAATGACAGCCGAGGCGCTGCGCATTGATTTTGAGATGAATCATGAACATGAGATGGTCATCTACCGGCCATCGGGGATTGCCCGATCCGAGCTGGATGAGGTGGAGGTCTGCATGCTGCAGGGGAATCTGAGGATGCCCCACCTGCTCCATGTGGACTGGACCGACCGGGACGGAATGATCACATTCCGATACCCGCTATCCGGCCGTAAGCTGCTGACGCATTGGCTACAGACGCGTTCCTGCTCGATGCGCGATTTTTACACGCTGCTCCTTATCGTCGTGGAGACGTTGGATGATTGCAAAGATTATATGCTGAGACCGGAAGGCTTCCTTCTCGACGAGCATGCGATATTCGTTGGGGAACGCTTAGAGCATGTCTCGCTCTGCTATGTACCGATCGCGAATGGGGCGGCCCATCATGGCATGAACAAGGTTTCCGATGCTTTGCTTAGTCTGGCGGTCAAATGGCTCGGGAGCGTCTCGAAGCCGGATGGCGAGGGGATGAAGCGAGTATTCCAATATTTGCGCGACGATCAAATGTCATGGCGTACGCTGCGGCAGGTGTTGTTGCAACTGATCGGCGAGTCGGTACATCCTCCGGTTGAGCGTGGGGCGACGTCTAAGGAATCTGCGGAGGTATCATCTGAAGTTGAAAGTGAGAGAAGGCTTGCTGCCGACGTCGTTCCCGAGCCAAGACATATAAACACAGGAAATGCCGGTCAACCGAGGTTTACTCTGGAACCGCCATCACGGGAAACCAGGGACACTGCCCATGTTCATGTAGCTCCATTGGCGCTAAAGGATACCCGGTCCAATATTGAGGATGATCTGCCGGCACCGTCGATTCTGACGGAAGAGGAAGAAGAGGCGCTTTACGAGGAGAAGGCGAGAATGCGTTGGATCTTCGGCGCGGGGTTCGTGATCGGAGCCGCGGTCATCTGGCGGTTCCTATATATGCCGAGCGGGACGAACAGAAGCATGCTTCTGTCAGCCGGCCTTACGCTTGTACTAGCGGCTGCGGCGATGTTCTTCTGGAAGAAGCGTTACGGGGCTTCGTCGGAAGAGCCGGAATCGATGGATTGGTCTGTGCCTGCAGATCAAGACCGGATGGTCAGCGCAGCGCCAACGTTCCCATCCGCTCCGGTGTTACAGCACTCTGCCGGCATGCCGGCCGCATTCCCGCAAGGAAGAGTTGAGCGCGCCGAGCAAGTTCTTCTGCCAGCGGCAGCACCGGTCTACTCCGACGATAAACAGCCAATGACGCAGATGATTTCTAATAATGAGGCTACCGTATGGCTAGGCGGCGGCACCGAGGAGGAGCAAGCAGTGGTAGCGAAGCGTTGGCTGATGCGGGAGTCCGATGGTCAATCCAGTAAGATTGAGGTTGGCGGCAGCGTAATGATCGGGCGTGCTACGGAGGGCGTCGATTACACCGATCCGTCGCCAGGCATCTCCCGAACTCACTTGGAGATTCAGAAGGCCGATGATATGTGGACGGCCAAAGATGTCGGCTCGCGCAATGGCAGCACGCTTAACGGGCAGGCCATGATCCCGTACAAAAGCTATGCGCTAAACGATGGCGATGTCGTTCAGCTTGCGGGCGAAAAGGGGCCGAAGTATGTGCTTCGGACGGGGTAGACGCGATGGTTTCTCCCCGAAGGCACACGAAATAGACCGTCCAGACAAATGGCAGTCTATTTCATTTGCTAAGGATTACGGGCTAGCTCCGTATACCGGCCTAGCGTCGTTGACCAACCAATTCGTTCATCGCAGCTTCGATCGTTGGGTAGCGGAAATCGAAGCCGCTGCCGAGCAGCTTGCTTGGAATTACTTGTTGCCCTTCGAGCAGCAAGGTGGACATTTCGCCGAGCACCGTTTTGAGAAGGACAGCCGGTACGGGGAACCAATGCGGTCTGCCCATCGCGTGGCTTACCGCTCTGCCGAATTGATCGTTCGTCACCGGATTCGGAGCGCTTGCATTTACAGCTCCCTTAATCTCCGGATGATCGATACAAAATAGGAGCAAGCGTGTCATATCTTCGATATGGATCCACGACATCCACTGGCTGCCGCTTCCGACTCTGCCACCGGCGAATATCCGATAAGGCAATGCCATCAACGGGAAGGCGCCGCCTTTAGTTCCGAGGACGAGGCTGACACGAACCTTCACCAGGCGTTCCACGGGAATACGATCGGCAGCCGCTTCCCATTGTTCCGTAACTTCGCCGAGATAATCGGTAAGATGAGCGGGGCTTGTCTCATCGAAGACAGCCGTGTCCGATGCTCCATAGATGGATATGCCTGAGGCGTTGACGACAGCGGCAGGTTTGTGCTTCAAGGCGCCGACAAGTGCAGCGATTTGCGAAGCTGCATCGACTCGCGAGCGGAGAATTCGTTCCTTGGCAGCCGCCGACCAACGCTGATTGATCGACTCGCCGGCGAGATTCACGATCGTCTCCACACCCTCCAACCGCTGCGGCTTCTGCTTCAGTTCATTCCAAGTGACAATATGCACGTTTGATGGGGACGGTGCTTGCTTGACTGAGCGCGAAATGATCCAGACCTCGTCGCCGCGCGAAGCCAAAGCATCCACCAGTGCTCGGCCGACAAAGCCGGTGCCGCCCGTTACCGCAATTTTCATACATGTGCTCCTTCCAAGCGTGAAGCCTATCGTTCCTTAATGCTGGTAAGCCAGCGTTCGATATACTTCTCGCCCTCCACCGTCACTTCCTTCTGCGTATAGGTAAAATCAACCGGAGTGCCGTTGTCATGCTCCGTGATTTTATCGAGCAGCTGCGAAGATTCTTCATCGTACTGAATCACGAGAGCGCCGGAAGAAGTTTGAATCTCGATCGAATGCGTATCGATTCTTCCGATATAGAGACCGCTGCCTTTGAGCTCGCCCGGCTTTACCGGGGTTGGGTCAGCTGCCGGTACTGCCGCCTGAGCAGCCGATTTCGTCTGCTGATTTTGGGCTGCTTTCTGAGAAGGGGCTTGTTTAACCGTGCTTGTCGCTTTAGGCGCAGCAGCAGGCTTGGTCTCGGCTTCCGCTGAACGGGTTGTTTGAGATTGAGATGCCGCTGGATTTTCTATATTCGAAGGCGTTACGGCATCGGCTGAGGCAGTTGCCTTTTCTTGTTCTTCATTAATGGGCGCTGCCGGCAGCGTTGTTCGTACAATCGAACGGTTGGAAGGGTCGCCATTCTCCGAACTGGCAGCGGCGGCAGAGACGGCGCGCGTCTGAATCGGAACATCGATGCTAGAAGCGGCTGCTCCGCGATCGGATGCATAGACAGAGGCTGCGACGTTTTGGCTGATGGTAGGGGCGTCAAGTTCTTCTTTGGCACCACATCCGGCGACCAGGGCGGACAGGCACAGTAATGCGAATAGGGAAGCTTTGCGGGTTTGCGGTTTAGTAGACTTCATCGGTTTCACACTCCTTGATGTACCTATCCTATGTTTACCCGATTTTGGAATAGTACAACCCCGGAGCAATTTAGGCCAAAGTTCAGCGCACAAAAAAAAGAACCGCCCTATCGGACGGTTCTGGCAAGGTTACTTATTAAAAAGATGCTTGTAAGGGGAATAATCGACGCCAAGCTTGTCCAGGAAAGTGATCAGACTTCGGTAGTCGCGCTTCGGCGTAGCCTTGATGTAACCTTCGATGCAGTGGTCGCGGGTAACGGTATTGGCACCGCTCTCCACGGCAACTTGTCCGATGCTGGCCGCGATGGAATGTTTGGCGATGTCGCGGAATGGGCCGGGAACAGGCTGCACCAGATCATCGAGAAACTGCTTGGAATCCTCCGGCCACATATGCCGGCTGGTCTCCACCCAATAGTTCTGCCAATCCAGCTTGGACTTGCCGTCACGCTTCGGAAGAACCTTCAGAAACTTGCGGAACATGAAATATCCGCCGATCGCCATAAACCCGATCATGACGAACGCCCAGAAAACGATAAAATACATAAACCAGTCCGGTGCACTGCCCATGCTTGTTGTTCACCTCATATAAGGATATCCCCGCCCGAGATCCGAGCGTAGGTAATCAATAGAAATATTAGACGATGAAGCTTAAAAACGACGTCATTCGGTTCACCTTGCTGCTAACATTATAAGCCACCGCCAATTCCTTCCGCAACCGATTTCACCGCCGCATAGCAGGGTTCCGCACTTCCGCCTATCCCTAGATTTATTTCGGTGTTCCTTGTAAAATAGGATGAACAACCTGCAACCGGTAGCCACGAGGATGTGTGGGTCGGTTGTCAGGAACCTGCAACCGGTAGCCACGAGGATGTGTGGGTCGGTTGTCAGGAACCTGCAACCGGTAGCCACGGGGATGCGTGGGTCGGTTGTCAGGAACCTGCAACCGGTAGCCGCTAAGGATGCGGATCGGTTGTTTGGGACATGCTGTGGAATAGGAAAGGGGCGAATTAACATTGCTTAAGATCGGTTCTCACGTATCGTTCTCAGATAAAGGTCTGTTGACCGCAACTAAGGAAGCCGTCTCCTACGGCTCCAACTCGTTCATGATTTATACGGGCGCACCGCAGAACACGCGGCGCAAACCTATCGAGGGTCTCTATATCGAAGAGGGCAGGGCGGCAATGGCGGAAGCGGGCATCGACGAGATCGTCGTTCACGCGCCGTACATTATCAACCTCGGCTCTTATAAGGAAGATACGTTCGATTTGGCCGTGAACTTCCTGCAAGAAGAGATTCGCCGCACGGCGAAGATCGGCGTGAAGAATATCGTGCTGCACCCTGGCGCGTATACGGACAAGGATGCCGAATACGGCATTGCGCGCATCGCGGAAGGGCTGAACATCGTGCTGGAAGGCACCAAGGAAACGGACGTGAACATCGCGCTCGAGACCATGGCCGGCAAAGGGACGGAAATCGGCCGCAGTTTCGAGGAAATTGCCGGAATTATTGAGAAAGTCCGCGATAATGAACGTCTGACCGTTTGCATGGACACTTGCCATATGCACGATGCCGGTTATGATCTGATCGACGATATCGACGGCGTGCTCGAGCAGTTCGACCGCATCGTCGGTTTGAACCGGGTTGCCGTTGTTCACGTCAACGACAGCAAGAACCCGCGCGGCGCGGGCAAAGACCGCCATGCTCCGGTTGGCGCAGGCTGGATCGGCTTCAACGCGATCAAGAATATCGTGCACCACGAAGCGCTTCAGGGCCGTCCATTCATCCTCGAGACGCCATGGATCGGCACGAACGACAAAACGCTTCGTCCGATGTACGAAGCCGAGATCGCGCTGCTTCGCGGCGCGGCAAGCGACCGTTTCGGCGACGAGTTCTTCGCGGACGTCGAGCGCCTGCACCATTTCTTCAGCAAACAGGAAATCGATCCCCGCGTCTTCGTGTTAGCGACATGGGATTTACTGAAGACCGATGCCAAGGCCAAGAAAGCCGATCCGCGCGAGCCGATGGACAGGCTGTTTGATTTGGTCCAGGAACATCGCGTTCTTCCCGAGCTGTCGGAGGAGGCAATCAACCACCGGATTACGGCTTGGTTTGCCGGCAAATCGCTGCTCGTGAACGCTTAATACCTATTACACGATTCAATCGTTACGGAAGGAAGACTTTGGTTTATGCAAAACACGTATCAACAGCCATCGCAGCGCCCAGAGAAGCAGAACCGCGCAAGAATGCTAATCTCGTGCCCGGATCGTCCGGGCATCGTGGCCGCTGTATCCGAATTTCTATATCAGCACGGCGCGAATATCGTACAATCCGATCAGTATTCGATGGACCCGGGAGGCGGCATGTTCTTCATCCGCTTCGAGTTCGACTTGAAGGATCTGGAGAAAGAACTGCCGATCCTGCAGGAAGATTTTGCACGCGTGGCGGATCGCTTCGATATGAAATGGAATATTTTCCGCGCGGCGCGCCGCAAGCGCCTGGCGATCTTCGTCTCGAAAGAGGATCACTGTCTGCTCGAGTTGCTATGGCAGTGGCAGGCAGGCGACCTGGATGCCGAGATCGCGATGGTCATCAGCAACCATCCGGACATGCGCGAGTTGGTCGAATCGTTCGGCATTCCGTACATTCATATTCCGGTAACGGCGGATACGAAGGCAGAGGCGGAGCGCAAGCAGCTTGAGGCGGTATCCGGCAAAGCGGATCTGATCGTATTGGCCCGCTACATGCAGATCATTACACCGAAGTTCATCGAGCAATTCCCGAACCGGATTATTAACATTCATCATTCCTTCTTGCCGGCATTCGTGGGCGGCAAGCCTTATGCGCAGGCTTACCAGCGCGGCGTCAAAATCATAGGCGCGACCGCGCATTACGTGACCGAGGAGCTAGACGGCGGCCCGATCATCGAGCAAGACGTACAGCGCGTCAGCCATCGCGACAACGTGGATGACCTGAAGCGGATTGGACGCACGATCGAACGCGTCGTTCTTGCCCGCGGCGTGAAATGGCATATCGAAGACCGTATTCTGGTCCACCAGAATAAGACGGTCGTGTTTAACTAACGGCTTCATAAACGGACAGTTGCCGCATAACATGAAGAAGGACGTTTGCGTTTGCCCTTAAAGGGGCGAGCAAGCGTCCTTTTTTCGGCGCGTCTAAGCGCGTCTTCTAGCCGAACATTACCTAATAATTGTGAATAATTAATAAATGCTTCATCGTCTCTTCATCAACTCTTCATGCATCTTTTTCCGGGCAGATGGTATCATGAGGGGCGAACTTGTACATCGTATGCGAGTAGCGAAACCACTCAAGTTTGGCAAGCGGCGTCGACAGTAATCTACTGCAAAAGACAGGTTCCGATTGTTTTAAGTCGCTGCACAGCATGAAAAGATGGAAAACCCGCTAACGTAATGGTACAATATTTCAAAGCCAGTGCGCTAAAGCGCAATAGAGAAGAGAGATTATTTTCGGACGTAAGGAATAGGAGGAGTTTTTTGTCATGACAGTTTCACAAAAGACAATCGATCAGCTTTCGGTCGATACGATCCGCACACTCGCGATCGATGCCATTGAGAAAGCAAATTCCGGACATCCGGGCATGCCGATGGGTGCTGCACCTATGGGCTATCACCTGTTTGCAAAAGCTATGAAACACAACCCATCGAATCCATCCTGGATCAACCGCGACCGTTTCGTACTGTCCGCGGGCCACGGCTCGATGCTGTTGTACTCCCTGCTTCACCTGACTGGCTATGATCTTCCAATCGAAGAGCTGCAACGCTTCCGTCAATGGGGCTCCAAGACTCCGGGTCACCCAGAGTTCGGCCACACAGCGGGCGTAGACGCAACGACGGGTCCACTGGGCCAAGGCGTGGCGATGGCAGTCGGTATGGCAATGGCTGAAACACAGCTCGGCGCTACATACAACAAAGATAACTTCAACGTTATCGACCACTTCACTTATGCAATCTGCGGCGACGGCGACCTGATGGAAGGCGTAGCAAGCGAAGCGGCTTCGCTCGCGGCTCACCTGAAACTGGGCAAGCTCGTTGTGCTGTATGATTCCAACGATATTACGCTTGACGGCGAAGCGAACCTCTCGTTCTCCGAGAACGTGCAAGGCCGTTTCGAAGCTTACGGCTGGCAAGTGCTGCGCGTAGAAGACGGCAACGACTTCGAAGCGATCGCGAAAGCTGTTGCTGAAGCGCAAGCGGACCTGAACCGTCCAACACTGATCGAAGTGAAGACGGTTATCGGCTACGGCAGCCCGAACAAAGGCGGCAAAGGCGGCCACGCTGGTCCTCACGGATCCCCGCTCGGCGTCGAAGAGACGAAGCTGACGAAGCAATTCTACGCTTGGGAGCATGAAGAAGCATTCACGGTTCCAGCTGATGTGGCCGCTCACTTCGCAGAAGTGAAAGCCAACGGCGAGAAAGCAAACGCAGCTTGGGAAGAGCAATTCGCAGCGTACAAAGCGGCTCATCCAGAGCTTGCTGCGCAATTCGAAGCAGCTGTAGCCGGCCAACTTCCAGAAGGTTGGGACCGCGATCTTCCGGTCTACACAACGGAAGACAAACCGGTATCGACTCGCGTTGCATCCGGTAACGCGCTGAACGGTCTGGCGAAGAACGTCCTGAACCTGGTGGGCGGTTCCGCTGACCTTGAGAGCTCGACAATGACGCACCTGAAGGGTCTGCCAGTCTATAAAGCAGGCAACTACGAAGGCCGCAACATCTACTTCGGCGTTCGCGAATTCGGTATGGCTGCAGCGATGAACGGTATCAGCCTGCATGGCGGTCTGCGCATCTACGGCGCAACGTTCTTCGTATTCACGGACTACCTGCGTCCAGCGGTTCGTCTGTCCGCGCTGATGAAGCAGCCGGTTGTTTACGTGCTGACGCATGACTCGATCGCTGTCGGCGAAGACGGTCCTACGCACGAGCCGATCGAACAGCTTGCATCGCTGCGTATCATCCCTGACGTAACGGTTATTCGTCCGGGCGATGCGAACGAAACATCCGCTGCATGGGCATTCGCGATGGAGAACCAATCGAGACCGGTTGCGCTCGTTCTGACGCGTCAGAACCTGCCAATTCTTGAAGGCACGAACGTGAACGCACGCGAAGGCATCAAGAAAGGTGCTTATGTCGTGTCCGACGCACAAGGCGAAGCACAAGCGCAAATCATCGCGACAGGTTCCGAAGTTTCCTTGGCCGTTGCTGCTCAACAAGCACTTGCTGCTGAAGGCATCCAAGTACGCGTTATCAGCATGCCAAGCTGGGATCTGTTCGAAGCACAAGACCAAGCTTACAAAGATTCGGTCCTGCTGCCTAACGTTAAAGCTCGCCTGGCTGTCGAGATGGCTTCGCCATTCGGCTGGGAGCGTTATGTTGGCGACAAAGGCGCGATCCTTGGCATCAACACGTTCGGCGCTTCCGCACCAGGCAACAAGGTGATGGAAGAGTACGGCTTCACGGTCGAGAACGTGGTCAGCAAAGTAAAAGCACTGCTGTAGTTAAGCATAATCGCCTAACCGCAAGGCTTAAGGATAGAAGCGGGGCTAGCGCTGCCTATAGGCGGCCGCGAGTCCCGCTTTTTAAAAAGTGGATTCTTCCGTGCAGGAATGCAGGAAAGCTTTAGAAGAATAAAGCATTACTACTTATATCGCTTACTTACGATGAAGGAGCTGTCGAACTCATGTCCCAATTCGAGAATGTTACCGCTGTTAAGAAAGCCAATATTTATTTTGATGGTAAAGTAACAAGCCGCACCGTGGTTTTCCCGGACGGCACGAAAAAAACGCTCGGCATCATGCTGCCAGGCGATTATGAGTTTGGCACCGACACGAAGGAAATTATGGAGATTCAAGCAGGCGAGCTGAAAGTGCTGCTGCCAGGCGACTCCGAGTGGATCACAATCTCCGGCGAAGGCGAATTTACCGTGCCGGCTAACGCGAAGTTCAAACTGCAAGTTACCGCAGTGACGGACTATTGCTGCTCCTACATCCAAGAATAACATCAGGTATGCAAAAAGGCTGCTTCTTAAACATCGTCCGATACGGGCGATGCAAGAAACAGCCTTTTTAAGAAGCGTGGCGCAAGGTCGATTAGTCGGCGGTCACGTTCTGGCGCTTGATATACTCCTCAAGCTGCAGGCGCTGGTAAGGTGCCAGGCCGGCGAGCAGGCAGCCGTAACGGAACTGAGTGCCGTTCGTCTCGATCCGGATAATACGTCCGGTGACCGGAGGCAGCTGCGAAGCTTGCGGGAAGTGGATGACGATGAACATATCCGTCTCTAGCGGCTGATCGCTCGAAATTTGCACGCCGTGGCCGGAGATGTCCAGGAGCACGCCATCGATCAGTTGACCGGAGAAGGAACCTTCCTGCTCCCACTGATAGACGGACAGCTTAAGCGGGATATGTAAGGATAGGCGCTCGCTCTTGCGGCGATCGGACTTATCATCTTCCGAATCGGAGACCGCTGGCTCTACAGCTGCTATAGCAGCTTCGCTTGCTTGCGGCGTATAGTCGCTGAACCGTTTGTGCGTCCACTCTTCATAGCAGTTGACGAGGGCAGCCATGTCGAGATCGCCAAGGCCCATCGATTCGCCAACCTGGAACACGCTCTTCACGGCTTCGAGCACCGGTGTCGGCGTGCGTAAGCTGTCGGATAACGCCGAGGATAGACGCAGGTCCTTCAGCATGAGGGACAAGGAGAACTGTACGCTAAAGTCGCGCTCGAGCAGCTTCGGCGTCTTCAGCTCCGCGAACCGGCTGTTGGCCGCTCCGGCTTGTACGAGTTCCAGGAACGAGGCCGCTTCAATGCCGCCATTGGATGCGATCGCAAGCCCTTCGGCGAATGCGGCTGCATGAATGCCGACCATCGTGTTATGGGCGAGCTTGGCGGTCTGTCCGCTGCCGCTTGGTCCCATGTAGATGATTTTACGGGCCATGGCCATGATAACGTCGCGCGTCTGCTCGAGCACGCGTTCTTCGCCGCCGATCATGAAGACGAGCGTGCCGCTCTCGGCCGCCGGCTTGCTGCCGGTAACGGGAGCGTCCAGGAAGTCGCTGTGC
Organism: Paenibacillus phyllosphaerae; assembly: GCF_014192105.1. Lineage (GTDB taxonomy): Bacteria > Bacillota > Bacilli > Paenibacillales > Paenibacillaceae > Paenibacillus_Z > Paenibacillus_Z phyllosphaerae. The sequence goes on from NZ_JACHXK010000015.1 coordinate 98,896, forward strand.
TTCGCCGCGATATCAGTTGCGAGCGTTCTCGCTAGCGACGGGGAGATCGTACTGCTATCCATGACGATCGTGCCTGGTGCCAGCGCGTCGATAATGCCGCTTGCGCCGTAGTAGACTTCGCGTATGGCATCGTCATTGCTGATCATCGTGATGACGACTTCCGCGCCGCGTACCGCGTCCGCAGCAGTTGCGACGACTTCAGCGCCCAGCGCGGCCAGCTCGTCCGACTTGCCTGCCGAACGGTTGTATACCGTCACGAGATAGCCTTTGCGCAGCAAATTGGCAGCCATCGGCGCACCCATGACGCCAAGGCCGATAAAGCCGATTTTGTTCATGTTCTCTCATCTCCTGATAACCGCATTAAAGTGCTTCTTCCATCTTATCATAATCCGTCATGGAAAAGGTACGGGCTAGGGAGCGCGCTTGTTTTTGGGAGCGAAATCTATTATTCTTAGGTTGCTTTGTCAATGGGAATTAAACATACATTATGAAGCCTTGCGCTTCATCCATTTATAGGAGGTTCTTGACTATGTCTAAAGCGGTTAAGTTTGACTACAGCAAAGCGTTGGCGTTCGTAGGCCAACATGAGATCGATTATTTCTCCGAGCAGGTTCGCGTTGCTCACGAGCAATTACATAACGGCACGGGCGTAGGTTCCGACTACCTCGGTTGGATCGACCTGCCGCACAACTATGACAAAGAAGAGTTCGCGCGCATTCAGCAAGCGGCTTCCAAGATTCAATCCGACTCCGAAGTGCTTGTCGTAATCGGTATCGGCGGTTCCTACCTGGGCGCTCGCGCAGCGATCGAAGCGCTGTCCCACTCGTTCTTCAACCTGCTGCCGAAAGACGCGCGCAAAGTGCCGCAAGTGCTGTTCGCGGGCAACAACATCAGCTCGACCTATGTGAACCACCTGCTGCAGCTGCTCGAAGGCCGCGACTGGTCCATCAACGTCATCTCCAAGTCCGGCACGACGACTGAGCCTGCGCTTGCATTCCGCGTGTTCCGCGAAGCACTGGAAGCGAAGTATGGCAAAGAGGCCGCTCGCAAACGCATCTATGCGACGACGGACAAAGCAAGAGGCGCACTGAAGACGCTTGCTACGGAAGAGGGCTACGAATCGTTCATCATTCCGGACGACGTAGGCGGCCGTTACTCAGTACTGACAGCTGTAGGCTTGCTGCCGATCGCGGTTGCGGGCATCGACATCGAAGCGATGATGAAGGGCGCAGCCGACGCTGCAACCGAGTACAGCAATCCATCCCTGGCGGAGAACGAAGCGTACCAGTACGCAGCAGCACGTAACGCGCTGTACCGCAAAGGTAAAGTAACGGAGATCCTCGTTAACTACGAGCCGTCGCTGCACTATGTGTCCGAGTGGTGGAAACAACTCTTCGGCGAGAGCGAAGGCAAAGACTACAAAGGCATCTATCCGGCATCCGTAGACTTCTCCACGGACCTGCACTCGATGGGCCAATTCATTCAAGAAGGCAACCGCAACATCTTCGAGACGGTTATCCAAGTCGAGAATGTAGCGGAGCAAATCACGATCGGTCACGACGCGGACGACCTGGACGGCCTAAACTACCTGACAGGCAAGACGATGGATTTCGTTAACAAAAAAGCATTCGAAGGCACGCTGCTTGCCCACACGGACGGCCAAGTACCGAACTTCATCGTCAACATCCAAGACCTGACGCCGTACACATTCGGCTACCTGGTTTACTTCTTCGAGAAGGCTTGCGGCATCAGCGGCTACCTGCTGGGCGTGAATCCGTTCGACCAACCGGGCGTTGAGGCTTACAAACGCAATATGTTCGCGCTGCTTGGCAAACCAGGCTTCGAGAAAGAAAAAGCGGAGCTGGAAGCTCGCCTGTAATCTTAAGAAGACTGGATTGGTAAGGCGCAAGCGGCAAGGAGCGTGAATCAACATGTTGAACCGGTACAAGACGCTGCGCATGCAGGGACAGAAAGAAATCGTCATTAAGAAATCGCGTTTCATCGGCTACGGCAAGCCGGTCCAGAGCGAGGAGGAAGCGATCGCGTTCATTGAAGAGATCAAGAAACTCAACTGGAACGCAACGCACAACTGCTCGGCTTATATGATCGGGGAACGGGATGAGATTCAGAAGCAGTCCGATGACGGAGAGCCGAGCGGAACGGCAGGCAAGCCGATCCTTGAGGTGATCAAGAATCAGGGGCTGAAGAACGTCGTTATTGTGGTCACCCGTTATTTCGGGGGCATCATGCTCGGCGCAGGCGGACTCATTCGGGCGTATACCGATGGAGCGGTGGCAGCTACGGAAGCGGCAGAAGGCATCGTACAAGTGCTCCATCGCGAGGTTATCGTGGATGTGGATTATACGTGGTACGGTAAGCTGGAGAATGAGCTGCATGGGCGCGGCGTGCGGGTCGGTGGTACCGAGTTCACCGACCGCGTCGTCGTTACGTGTCTGCCGGAAGCGCCGGAGGCGGAGAAATTCGCCGCTTGGATGACGGATCTGACGCAAGGCCAGGCTGTCATTACGCTAGGCGAAGAGAAGTATTTCATCGAAGGCGAGTAGACTTTTCGCTTCACTGTTGGAAGACCCTTGATGGAGAGCTATGGTGCTCTGGTCAAGGGTCTTTGTTTTGCTGCATAAGAGGAGACGAACATTTTCCAGAAACGATGCCTTGTTTCCGCAGGAATTGGCTAATCTAAGCAGGCATGGGACAAAAAATGTGCATATAACTAATTATCCGACAAGGAATATCAAGATTCTCGATAAACTTGATAAGATTAGTTGATTAAGGATTGACGGAATATCTAGTATTCAGATAAAATATATTAAAACCAAGTAAAATTATAGGAATTAGTTATGCTCATCCGCCATTCCACGAGGAAAGCGTCAGGAGGTAAGCTGGTTTGAACAATTTGTTTCGCAACCGATGGTGGAGTTTCGGCTTTCGGACGACCATTATGCTGTATTTCATTCTACTCATCGTTCTGCCGATCATCGGTATCTACGGCCAGTCGTTTCGTTCAGGCTGGGGGCCCTTCTGGGAGAGTGTCAGTGATCCGCTTGCCTGGAAGGCAGTGCTCTTGACGCTGAAGCTTGCGATTATCGCAACGATCATTAATATTTTCCTTGGAACGATGATTGGCTGGTCGCTCATCCGCTATCGTTTTCCCGGGCGGCGGCTTCTGAATAGTTTGGTGGATCTGCCGTTCGCGCTGCCGACCGCAGTAGGCGGACTTATGATTCTGCTGCTACTGGGCCCGAACAGTCTGGTAGGCTCACTCGCGCAAGGCTTAGGTTTCGATATCGTGTTCCATGAGCCGGCGATCGTTGTAGCCATGGTATTCGTCACCTTCCCGTTCGTCATCCGCGCCGTACAGCCGCTGCTGGAAGAGCTGGATAAATCGGAGGAAGAGGCGGCATACACGCTCGGAGCGTCGAAGACGCGGGCATTCTTTCAAGTGATTTTCCCAACGATGCTTCCCGGGATATCGAGCGGTGCGATGCTGGCATTCTCACGCGCGCTTGCCGAGTTCGGGGCCGTTGTACTGGTTGCCGGCAATATTCCGGGCAAGACTCTAATCGCATCGGTTTATATATTCGGCGAGATCGAGAGCGACAATCCGCAAGGGGCAGCAGCCGTCTCGGTCATGCTGTTGACGTTGTCGTTCGTCATTCTATGGGCGGTTAACCTCGTTCAATCGAGGAGGCTCGGCAAATGAAAAAGGTCTGGGTCTCGCTAACGTACCTTGTCTTCCTCATACTTTTAATTATTCCGATTATCAAAATATTCACGGGCGCGTGGGCAGAGGGCTGGGATGGTTTCATCGAGGCGCTCTCACGCCCGCAAGCCTTGCATGCGCTCATGATGACCGGCATTATCGTCGTGGTCGTAACGGCGCTTAATACGATATTCGGCGTCATGCTCGCACTCTATCTGGTGCGCGCGAACTGGATCGGCGGCAAGCTGAAGCAGCTGCTCAACAGCCTGGTCGATCTGCCCTATGCGGTATCGCCCGTTATCGGCGGACTTATGATCGTGTTGATCCTTGGTCCAAGCACCGCTATCGGCGCATTGTTCGAGGATATCGGCTTCAAGATCGTGTACGCGCTGCCGGGCATGATTCTGGCGACGCTGTTCGTCACTTTCCCGCTGATGGTGCGGGAAGTCATGCCGGTGCTGCAGGAGATCGGCGCGCAGCAGGAAGAGGCGGCTTCGACGCTTGGCGCGTACTCGTGGTATACCTTCTGGCATGTCACATGGCCTTCGATCCGGTGGGGCGTCATCTATGGCGTCGTACTGACCGTTGCCAGATCGCTTGGCGAATTCGGCGCGGTGCTGGTCGTATCCGGCAATATCATGAATAAAACACAGACGGCGACAACGCTCGTTTATCAGGATGTAGAGAACTTTAACGTGCTGGCGGCCAACAGCGTGGCACTTGTGCTGGCGGCCTTCTCGGTGGGCTTGCTGCTCCTGATGGAATGGGCTAAGAAGAGAAAGGAAGTGCATTAGACGATGCATATCGAGGTTCGCGGATTAAACAAAACGTTCGGTGACTTTCATGCAGTACGCGATGTAAGCTTCGACATTGCCAAAGGGCATCTCATCGGTCTGCTCGGCCCTTCGGGCGGAGGTAAAACTTCCATTCTCCGTATGCTCGCCGGTCTGGAGAGCCCGACGTCGGGGGATATCATTTTTCATGGCAAACGAGTGAATGACCTGCCGCCGCAAGAGCGCGGGATCGGCTTCGTCTTCCAGAACTATGCGCTGTTCAAGCATATGACGGTATATGATAACGTCGCATTCGGCCTTAAGGTCAAGAAGACGCCGAAGGATCAGATTCGTGAGCGCGTCATGTCGCTCGTAGAACTTACGGGGCTCAAAGGTTTCGAGCACCGTTACCCGCATCAGCTGTCAGGCGGTCAACGTCAGCGCGTCGCATTTGCAAGAGCGCTGGCGCCGGAGCCGCAGCTTCTGCTGCTGGATGAACCGTTCGCGGCGATCGATGCGAAGATCCGCGGCGAGCTGCGCACATGGCTGAAGGAGCTTATCGAGCGCGTCGGCATCACCTCGATCTTCGTCACGCATGACCAGGATGAAGCGATCGAAGTTGCGGACGAGATTATGATCATCAATAAAGGGCAGCTCGAGCAGAAGGGCTCGCCATGGGATATCTATAAAAGCCCGCAGACCCAATTCGTCGCCAGCTTCATCGGCGAATCGACGATGGTGGAGCAGGTGGAACGCCTTCGCGGCTTCGAAGAGGCGGCGAACTGGCCGGGCACGCAAGCGCTCATCCGTCCGGAGTACATCGAGATCGGCAAGCGCAGCGAGTTCCGCATTCCATCCGCTACGGTCCAAGGCAAAGTGAAGCATCTTCACTTCCGCGGCAGCGAATGGATGGTCGAGGTCGAGGTCGGCGACATCAAGCTGATTACGTACCGGTCGCTGGAGAAGGATGTGCTGCAGCCGGGCGAGGACGTACACGTGCTGATTCACCGGGCTTATCTGTTCAACGATAACGATACATGGATTATGGAGAACAAGCTGAAGGAAGATCCGATGCCGATCCATATCTAGTCTAATAGAAAGTGTTGTGTGCATGATGAGACCTACCCTAACCAAAGGATGGAGACGAGTCGGCGCAGCTGTGGCGTTAGCGGCAATGCTTGTTACCACGGCGTGCAGCGGCGGCACCGATACGAATACGTCAGGCTCCGCGCAGCCAACGGGCGACGTCACGCTCGTCATTGGCGCATACTCCGTCGCGAAGGATGCTTTCGGCGAGCTGCTGCCGAAGTTCCAGGAAGAGTGGCAGGAGAAGACCGGACAGAAGGTTGTTTTCCAGGAATCGTACGAGGCTTCGGGAACGCAGGCTAGAGCGATAGCAGGCGGCTTCGAGGCGGATGTGACGTTGCTCGCGATGGAGAGCGATATCGACAAGATTCAGAAAGCCGGCTTTATTACCGAAGATTGGCGCAATGCACCGAACGGCGGCATGATCACGAATTCGATCGTCGTCATGGGGACGCGTGAAGGCAATCCCAAAGGGATTAAGGAATGGACGGATCTGACGCGGGATGGCGTCAAGGTGCTCTATCCGAATCCCAAGACGTCTGGCGGCGCGCAATGGGACATCAACGCGATGTATGGCGCCGGTCTGAAGCAGTCCGAGCAAGAGACGGGCACGAAGGATCCCGAGTATGCCAAAGCGTTCTTGAAACAGATTCATCGCAATGTCGAGTCGCTCGATAAAAGCGGCCGCGCTTCGATGGCGGCGTTCGAATATGGCGTCGGCGATGTCATCATCACGTATGAGAATGAGCTGCTGGCCCGAATCAAGCAAGGGGTTCAATACGATATCGTCGTGCCGAAGTCCACGATTCTGATCGAGAATCCTGCCGCTGTCGTCGACGTGAATGCCGACAAGCATGGCGTCCGTGAGGTAGCCGACGCATTCGTCGCGTATCTGCATACCGCAGAGGCGCAGCAGGTGTTTGCCGAATACGGCTTCCGCCCGGTAGAAGAGACAGTGGCGAAGGAGACGGCCGGGCAGTTCCAGACGCCGGAGGACTTGTTCGATATCAGTTACTTGGGCGGCTGGGAGGAAGTGCGCAGCCTGTTGTATTCCGCCAAAGGCGTCTGGTATCAGGTGCTTGCGGACTTATAGCGCTCGATCGTAACCGAGGTAGCGGAATGCGGCGTGCCGAGCCTCACGGTTTTACGCGCGAAAGAATCCGTTTTGATCGAAACATAAAGCTGTTCTACTGCAGGTACACTGCAGCGGGACAGTTTTTTTGTTATCGCAAATTTTGTAAAAAAATAACAAAATAAATGCAACCTTCCACGGACCGTTATCGTTGAGAAAGTTGCGGGTAAGAACAATGAAAGCGATTGCTAAGATGAGGAGTGTGAAGAATGAAACGCAGACGTCTGTTGCAAAAGAGTGTACTCGCCGCTTCCTTGGTTGCGCTGGCTTGTGCGGGTGTGAACGTCTCGGAGACGGCCACCGCTGCCGGATTGACGAAGAAGGCGCCGGACATCCGCGTATCCGTGAACGGTACATACACCTTCGAGCAGGGCGCGGTGCAGTGGGACGGTATCACTTATTTGAACGTGAAGGAGGTCAATCATATCTTTGGGGATGCAGCTCTCGTAGAGAACGCTTCGGCAGGCACCTTTACGCTGCTGTATCCTGGCATGAAAGCTGTCTATACAACGGGGCAGAGATCCGTTATCGTGAACGGCAAGAAGCACGTTCGTGACTACGCTAGCGTGAAGAGAACCGCAAGCGGGACTTATATTGCGCTGCGCGAGCTTAGCGATCGGCTCCAGGGCGGCATATCCTTTAACTCGCAGACAAGAACAGTTGTTTTGAATTATAAGGAACGCTATGCGGTAGGCCGGCATGAGTCGACCAGCGTGTGGGTGGATAAACAGAACGGTACGCTATATATCAGCAAGCAGGGGCAACTTCCCCAAGCAGCCGGTCAGACGTCATTCAAGCCGAGAGATTTGGTTTACGTGACGTTCAAGCAGTTGTCGAATGCTTCGCTGCTCGTGACGATTAGCGACTCATGGGGCGAACCGCATCTGGGAATGGACTATTATAAGATTATTGTCCATAATGGCAAAGTCGTGCGGGAAGCGAAAACGAGTTACTATGGTTTCCGCTCATCGGCGAGCATTGACCAGGCAGGGAATAACCTGCTATTGATCGATCAAGGCAAGCTGCATTGGGTGCGGCCGGATGGCGTTACGGTGCAGTCGCTCGATATTGGCAGCCGCCTCGGGCTGCAGGACGTATTCACCGTCGAATATGCCGATCAAGACGTATTGCTAATCCGTCCCTATACGGTAGGAAAGCTGATTCTCTACAACATGAAGACGGGAACGGCAACCGAGCTGTACAAGAAGCTGCTGACAGAGGAAGAACAGGAGATTCTGGACACCTGGGTGACTAGCGAGGCCGATTATCCGGGCGATCAGCTGTGGTTCGCCAAGTTAGAGGGGAATACGCTCTTCTTCAAGCATCGCGTCCTGCTCAGAAGCGAGGAGAAGGTGCTTCGTTACACTTTGGAATAAAGCTTTCTGCCTGTGATGCATGAAAAGTACCGCCTTCCTTTGCTCATAAGGAGGGCGGTTTTTCATGGAAGTTGTTGGAGTTAGATAGAGGAATTCGGGGAATAGGTATGGAAGTAGCCTGGGATACGGAATACGAGATCGAACAGGAGGGTACAAGATGGCATGGATTACATTGCTCGAGCATGACACCCTCAGCGCGCGTCTGGATACGGATGATAACCAGCTGCTGCTGGAGGTGGGCAGCGGCGGGTTACGGGCGGATTATGTGACCGTTAGCCTGGGAATGGACGATATTCACTTACTGGAGGAAGCCATAGCGGCCTATAAGGAACGAGTTGCGCTTCGTTCGAAGAACGAGTGAGTACAACGGCCGCCGACTCGCTACTAGCTTGCTGCAAGCTCCATAGGCAATTAGCAGCATGAAGCGAAAAATCGCTCTTCGCCATCTGAGACAGCCTTATCGGCGGTCCAGAGAGCAAAGAGCGATTTTTGTTAATAAAAGCTTAAGCGTTCGTCTCGGCTGGTTGCAGCACGAATTTCTCGATGACTTGACGTACGCCTTCTTCGTTATTGGTGCCGGTCACGTACTGGGCCAGCTCCTTCAGCTTCGGCAGCGCGTTGCCCATCGCAACGCCAAGGCCGGCGACTTCGATCATCTCGTGATCGTTCCACGAGTCGCCGATCGCGATGACTTCGTCGAGCGTACAGCCGATATGCTCCGCCATGAAGGCGATAGCGTGGCCTTTGGTGCCTTCCTTGTGCGTGAATTCCAGGTAATGCGGCTTCGATTTCGTAATATGGACGCGATCGCCGATCAGCGGCGCCAGCTTGGCTGCCATCTCGTCGAGATAGTCCGGATCGTCGATAATGAGCATCTTCGTGGACGGTTGCTCGAGCAGCGTATCGTAGTCTGGCTCGACGACGCATGGGATTTTGGAAAGGAAGGAATAACGGCGGGCTTTCTCGTTGTCCTCTTGCACGTACAAGATATCATCGATATACAGCTGGAGATGGAGGTTATGCTCCTGGCAGAAGGCAAACAATTCTTTGGCGGCATCCTTCGGTACGCTCCGCTCATAGAGTACCTGCTCGTCGAACAGCGTCTTTACTAGCGAGCCTTGATACGTGATGATCGGGACGTTCAGCTCGATCTGAGCAGCGATTTTCTGGGCGGACGGGAACATCCGGCCAGTAGCCAGCGTAACGAATACGCCTTGTTCGGCTGCTGCCTTCAGCGCGGCTTTCGTACCTTCGGTTACGACCAATTCATCGGTTAGCAAGGTGTCATCGATATCAATAGCAATCATTTTGTACATGTGGATCTTCCGCTCCTCTTTATCTAGGTTTGCATTTAAGTGTAGCCCAAATCATGGAGGGGAACAAGCAACAATTCACGGTTTTGTCATGGCCGGCGGATGCTGCCCAGGTTGCGGCTACCAGTCCAAATGCGATAAAGTGAGAGAATTAGCATGCATGGGAAGCGGAGTGATGAACGATGAACTTATATGGTGCGGAAGCAGCCAAGGAACGGCGCCGCGTCGTGCAGGCCGGGATTTTTGCAGTTGTTATTATTGCTGCTTTTCTATGCGGCAGGTATTCGGTCGAGTGGCAGCATCCGATCTTGAAGGTACCTGCATTTCAGAATCTGAGCTACGCTTATAAAGAGATTATGAACGGCTATCTGGAAGGCGCGGAGGCCAAGAAGCTCGTCGACGGGGCGACGGAAGGGATGGTCGCTTCGCTGGAGGATCCGTATTCCGTCTATTTGCCCGGCGACGAGGGCGAGTCGTATATGCAATCCTATGAGGATCACTTTGTCGGCATCGGCGTTGAAGTACGGGAGGAAGATAAGCAATTCATTATCGATACGGTGATCGAAGGCGCTCCCGCGGAGAAGGCAGGCATTAAGGCCGGCGATACGATCGTTGCGGTGGACGACCAAGCAGCGGCGGGGATGGAGTCCGATAAGCTGCTCGGGCTCGTGCGCGGCGAAGAGGGGACGGAGGTAACACTGACGCTGCTCCGGGCCGGCGAGGAGCTGAAGATTACGGTCGAACGCGGTTCGGTACCGGTGAAGACCGTCTCCTACGAGATGCGCGAGGACGGCGTCGGCGAGATTACGATTACCCGATTCGCGGACAAGACGGGCGAAGAGTTCGATGAAGCGATGAAGGCGCTGCAGGAGAAGGGGATGAAGGCGCTTCTGCTCGATCTTCGGGGCAATCCCGGAGGACTGCTCGATCCGACGATCCATATCGCCAACTGGTTCGTGCCTAAAGGCAAGACCATCGTGCAGGTCGTCAGCAAGGACGAGAAGAGCGTCGTTACGCACAAATCCGAGCAGAAGAAAGCGTGGACCTTGCCGATCTCGGTATTGGTCGACAGCCATTCCGCCAGCTCCTCCGAAGTGTTGACGGCCGCGCTGAAGGATACGGCCGGGGCAACCGTAGTCGGGGAGAAAACGTACGGCAAAGGCATCGTTCAGCAGTTCCGCCAGCTCAAAGACGGCTCCGTATTGAAGCTGACGAAGGCGCAATGGCGCTCGCCTAACGGACAATGGATCCATAAGAAAGGGATCGAACCGACGAATCCGGTCAGTCCCCCAAGCTACGCGTTATTGTCCGCGCTGCCGACGGGCATTAACTTGAAGCTGGGCGATTACGGCGATCAGGTGAAGACGGCTGAGCAGATGCTGAAGGCGCTCGGATTCCTTCCTGGAGAGGTCGGCGGCGTCTATGATGAGGCGATGGTGGAGGCGGTCGAGCGCTTCCAGAAAGCACAGAACATCCCTGTGATGGGTACCGTGAACGATAAGACGGCTTACACCATCGTCACGTTGTTGTCGGACAAATACGAGAAGGAAGACCCGCAGCGGCTGAAGGCGGTAGAGCTGCTGAAGGAAGCGGTTGCTTCCGGAGCTTCGGGATCGGATACGACCTCGTAATATTCCCGCTAAAATGACAAACAGCGGCAGGCTAGGACTTGCAAGGTCCTTAGCCTGCCGCTGTTTTTTGCTGCTGCTTGAATCCGACTAGAACTTGATCCGTTCTGCAATATACCCTTTCAGCTCCGCGATCGGCACGCGCACTTGGCTCATCGTGTCGCGGTCACGTACCGTAACGGACTGGTCGGTCTCGGATTCGAAGTCGTAGGTGATGCAGAACGGCGTGCCGATCTCGTCATGTCTGCGATAACGCTTGCCGATCGAGCCGGCGTCATCGAAGTCGACGTTGAATTCCGAAGCGAGGTCGGCGAAGACGTTCGCCGCGCCTTCGGTCAGCTTCTTCGACAGCGGGAATACCGCAGCTTTGATTGGCGCAAGGGCCGGATGCAGCTTCAGCACGACGCGGCTGTCATCGCCTTCAAGCGCTTGCTCTTCATACGCGTCGATCAGGAACGCCAGCGTTACGCGGTCCGCGCCGAGCGAAGGCTCGATGCAATAAGGAACATAACGTTCATTCGACTCCTGGTCGATGTAATGGAAGTCCTCGCCGGAATGCGTCATATGCTGCTTCAGATCATAGTCCGTGCGGTCAGCGATGCCCCACAGCTCGCCCCAGCCGAACGGGAAGCGGTACTCGATATCGGTCGTCGCATTGCTGTAGTGAGACAGCTCATCGTCGGCATGGTCGCGCAGACGGATATGCGCCTCGGTCATGCCGAGCGAGAGCAGCCAATCCCGGCAGAAACCGCGCCAGAATTCGAACCATTTCAGGTCTTCGCCCGGCTTGCAGAAGAACTCCAGCTCCATCTGTTCGAACTCGCGCGTACGGAACGTGAAGTTGCCCGGCGTAATTTCGTTGCGGAAGCTTTTGCCGATCTGGCCGATGCCGAACGGGAGCTTCTTGCGCATCGTGCGCTGGACGTTTTTGAAATTGACGAAGATACCCTGCGCCGTCTCCGGACGAAGATAAATCTCGTTCGCGCTCGACTCGGTGACGCCCTGGAATGTTTTGAACATCAGGTTGAACTGGCGGATGTCGGTGAAGTCCGCGCTGCCGCAATCCGGACAGACGATGCGGTGCTCCACGATGAGCGCCTTCATCTGGTCGAACGACATGCCGTCGACGATCAGCTCGATCTGCTTCTCGTTCAGTACTTCTTCAATCAGCTTATCCGCGCGGTGGCGGGCTTTGCACTGCTTGCAGTCGATCATCGGATCGTTGAAGTTGCCGACATGCCCGGAGGCGACCCAAGCTTGCGGATTCATCAGAATGGCGGCGTCCAGACCGACATTGTAGGGGGATTCCTGAATGAATTTTTTCCACCACATGCGCTTGATGTTGTTCTTCAGCTCGACGCCGAGCGGACCGTAATCCCATGTGTTCGCCAGCCCGCCGTAAATCTCCGATCCCGGAAAAATAAAGCCGCGATGTTTGGCCAACGCCACGATTTTGTCCATTGCAGGGTTTGTGCTCATCTTCTCGTCCACTCCTTAAGCTTATAATAAAAAAAGCCCCCGTCTCCTAAGCATCGTCTACGATGCCTAGGGACGAGAGCTGTTGCACCCGCGGTTCCACCCTAGTTGACTTTCGGCACAGCGCCGAAAAGCCCACTTTGCTTGTTGACTGCTCCGGACCGCCGTTTCCCTGATGCTCCTTACCGGGCTTTCACTAATCCCCGGCTCGCTGCAAGTGAGTGGTATCAGGTACTATTGTCCTTCGACGCAGTGATGTTGAATTTTCGTTCATCTTAGCGCAAGTCGCTTCAGAAATCAATGGGCTGTGTCGTCTAATTGAAAGCCTTTGCCGCCGACTGGCCGTAATCTCGTGCCGTCCACGCCGGCAATCAAGGGCATGGCTTGCGCGATGGCTGCTCTCGTCTCCGGCTGGGCGAGGGAAGCTGCATGGGCTTCGGCGCTTGTCCACATCTCGGTCACCCACAGGACATCGGGTTCCGTCTCCGATAGATGAACGACATAGGTTTCACAGGCAGGAATCGCATGCATCGCATGAGCGGCTTCCAACAGGATATTAGCTAGGGTATCGCGCTCGCCGGCTTTTGCCGTAAATTTGGCGACCATCGAGAACTTTTGCATCGAAAGCACCTCCGATAATTCAAGTTTTTCCATTATGATAAGGGTTGTAAACGATTGATGTATAGGAAAAGCGCGACATGGAAGCGGAGGAAAGCATATGAAGCAGAATAAATATGACGATAGGGGCTTTTTCGCAAAATACAGCGAGATGCCGCGCTCGCTTGGCGGTCTGGAGGCGGCGGGGGAATGGACGACCTTTCGCGCCATGCTGCCGGAGCTGAGCCAGAAGCGGGTGCTCGACCTTGGCTGCGGCTTTGGCTGGCATTGCCGGTATGTAAGAGAGCAGCAGGCGCAGTCGGTCGTTGGCGTCGATCTGTCGAGCAACATGCTGGAGCGCGCCCGGACTATGACCGATGATCCGAATATTACGTACGTCCATCAGGCGATCGAGGATATTGCCTTCGCGGAGGAGCAGTTCGATGTGGTCCTAAGCTCGCTGGCCATCCACTATGTGGCGGACATTGACGTCCTGTTCCGGAAGGTGCACGATACGCTTACTTCTGGCGGGGCATTCGTCTTCTCGGTCGAGCATCCGATCTTTACCGCGCTTGCCGCGCAAGATTGGCATTACGGTCCGGAAGGGCAGAAGCTGCACTGGCCGGTTGACCGGTATCACGATGAAGGCGCACGCGAAGCGAGATTCCTGGACCATGACGTCATCAAATATCATCGTACCTTGGCGACTTACGTGAATGCGCTGCTTGAAGCGGGCTTCACGCTTACGAAGCTCTCGGAGCTGACGCCGACGCAAGTGATGCTGGAACAGAACCCGGCTTGGCAGGAAGAGGTCCGCCGTCCGATGTTCCTGTTAATCTCGGTGGTCAAAGGCGGGTAGGTACTGCGCCTACGATAACGTCTCCCATTTCTCCCACATTTCGCGCGGGTTACGCTCGTAAATCTCTTGCTCCCTGAACAGATAGGCATGCATGATGAATTCACGGCGAATCGTCGCGTAATCCGGATGAAACTGTTCGATGAACCGGTTTATTTCCTTCTCCGTGTAAGACTTGCCCGGCTCGAGCTTCTCGGCCAAATATTCCAGCACAATCCGCTTCTTCTTGAGCTGGGAGGGAATATGCTTCAGCTTCCCTTCGGCAGTCATGAAGTTCTTAAGGACAGATTGCTTCAAGCGCTCGTTCTTCTCATCCATCGGTTCGTTCTCGTTCGGTTCTTCGCTTGCTCGTTGGTTAATAAGCTGGGACATCGCACTTGCATAGGCTTGCAGAAAATAGTGATTGAGCGAGAAGTAGATCGCGTTCTTCTCCCGCCGTTCGTTAACGAGACTGACCGCGCGAAGCTTGGCTGCGTGATGGGTCACGGTAGCCGGGGAGATGCACAGCTTCCCTGCCAGAGCCAGGCCGGTCAGCTCGCCTTCGGACAACAGGATAAGCATTCGCATGCGGGTCGGATCGGCCAGTGCTTTGTGGTAGCTGACGATTTTGTCAAGCTGCATCATGTTGGGTCGCTCCTTAAATTAGCTGTCTAGCTAATTAGATATATATTAAATTAAATCCATACTACGTCATTCACGCAGCTTCCGTCAATGCGACTCCAACTATTGTGCAGACTTGGTCATGATCTCCAGCCGCTGGTGAGAAACTAGGGGAGATGGTCGAACTCGTGCGAAGTGAGGGAGGAGGGTGAGGAATGAAGTTTTATTTGGATACGGCTAATGTCGAGGTGATTAAACGGGTCGCCCGGCTCGGCCTTGTTGACGGGGTGACGACGGATCCATCTTTGATCGCCAAGGAAGGCAGAGACTTCAAGGTGATTATCGAGGAGATAAGCTCGCTTATCCCTGGGCCGATAAGCGCCGAAGTGATCGCCAAGTCAGCTTCGGATATATTGAAGGAAGCGGAGGCGATCAATGAATGGGGTTCGAATGTCGTCGTGAGGCTGCCGATGACGGAAAGAAGGGTTGGAAGCTATGCATACGCTCGCTAGTCAAGGGATCAAGACGAACGTAACGCTTATTTTCTCTGTCGCGCAAGGCTTGATGGCGGCCAAGTCAGGGGCAACCTACATTAGTCCGTTCGTTGGACAATTGGATGATGGCGGCAATGAGGGGCTCAAGCTGATCCGCGATCTGCGGACGGTGATGGACAATTACGGATTTTCGACCGAAATTATTGCGTCTAGCCTTCGTACGATCAAGGATGTCGAAGAGGTCGCCATCGCGAGCTCCCATATCGCGGCAATTCCGGAAGCGCTGATCCCTTCGCTCTGGGAGCATGCGCTGACAACAGAAGGAATCGCGCAATACACACGCGATTGGGGCAACATGAACGGTCCGACCTGACACGGCTGCAAAGATGCTGCGCACAGGAAAAAGGGATTTGCGGCTGTCAGCAGACAACCGAAATCCCTTGTTTACACAACCAGTCCAATTCAATTGACTTTGACACGCTCCGTTCCAACCACTCGAGCTGCACCTTTCGTCCTTCACGCACATGAAGCGAAATTCAGTAAAGCGGCAATATGTTCTTCATACCTTGACTTAGTGACCTGACTTAGTGACCTGACTTAGTGACCTGACTTAGTGACCTGACTTAAGTGACCATGACTTAGTGACCTGACTTCAGTGGCGCTTGACTATGAGTTCCCACATGTCGGATAAAGCTTATGTTGTGCTCCTTTCTCAAGTTGTTGCTAACCGATGGACGACCATCTGGTTCGTCTTGCGATTAGATAAGGTTCGACATGCTTCGCTTACCTATTTCAATGGACTATCCCCTTTCCTTGAAGGTCAACATTCGGTAGGCAACTGCTGTGGAACTTAGCTTCTCCTTAAGCTGAAGTTCCGTATCCGAATGTCTTGGCTTTATTATAGGGGACTCGTACAATTATGTAAATATTCAGAAAATTGAATTATATTCGATTTGTAAAGCCCAGCACCAGGAATGCTCGCCTATGCTCTGTTTTTTGTGGAATTACGACGATTCCGACGATTGGTTTCAAGTTGCTTGTCGGAAGACAAGGAATGCAGCATTCGTCGATAACGATTGGTTTCAAGTTGCTTGTCGGAAGACAAGGAATGCAGCATTCGTCGGTAACGATTGGTTTGCGTTGCTTGTCGTAAGACAAGGAATGCAGCATTCGTCGGTAACGATTGGTTTCAAGTTGCTTGTCGGAAGACAAGGAATGCAGCATTCGTCGGTAACGACAGCAAAAAGGCTCTTCGCCGCAAGCGAAGAGCCTTGCTTCCTGACGCGCAGCTATCTAAGCTTCAGCGCCCGAACTTTGCGTAAGGCAATTCCGATCGCATAGATGAGAATCAGGACAGCCGAGATCAACGCAGTTGTCGACACGGCGCTGTAATCCTGCTGTTTGTAGGCAATCGCCACATACGCCCAGACGAATACGAGCATGAAGTAAGGATCAGCATACCGGGTACCCATGACGAAGACGAGCAGCGTGCCGAAGATGAGCAGGATGATCGTCCACGTCACCTCCGACAGGCCAAAGCCGTTCCATCCCGCCTTGTATAGCGCGACGGAAATATTGACGATCGTGGCGACGCAGATCCAACCGAGATAGATGCGGAAAGGCAGTTGAACGAGAAAGCGCTCGCCGGTCGTCGGCTTAGAGGTGGCGGTTACGACGCGCGTGTAGAGCACGATCAGCGTGATGAGCAGGGCGAGCATAATGAATACGCTGGCTGTGACATATTCATAATGCCAGGCAAAGATCCACGCCATGTTGAATAGGCTGCTGAGGAGAAACCAGGGGCCGATCTGACTTACTGTCGGCAGGCGCGAAGCACGTGGACGCGCCTGATAGATCGCGAAACCGATCAGCAGCAGATAGATGAGCGACCAGATGCTGAACGCGTAACCGGCCGGCGTGATGAGCACCGGGTATTGATCCGACAGCTCCCCGGTGGTTTTGCCGTTCAGGGGCAAGAGCGTGGCCATCGCATTGACGGCAATAACGGCGATGACGGCGGCGATATTCCACCATCGGTACGGGTTGCGGTGCTGCATAGGGAAATCCTCCTTGTATGAACCATTGTTGGCTTAAAATTATCTACTATTCGGTATATATTCACCAATCCCCCTTTTTAGTAAACGAACTTGTACGAGTCGCGGATTGACATGGATTAGCGCCCGGAATTGCAGCGCTTTTAGCATCCAATATATGACATTATGGAATAATAATGGTAAAATAAACCGGTGAAGTTTAGAGGAGGTCATACGCGTTGAAACGATGGATGGTAGGGCTGATATTGCTGCTGCTCTTGGCTGGCTGTACGCAGAACGAGTCGAAGGAACCGCAGGATCCGCCGACAGTCGCGGCTAATAACAAGGAAGCGGAACAGAACGATACGGGCGGCAGCCCTGATGCGAATACCGAACCTGAGCAGGTTACGGCACCGGAGCAGCTGGTGGAGCCCGAGGTGCTATTGGAAGGGCAGTACGCTTTCGCGGACGAAGCGGGCAAGCGGCTGTTGACGTTGGAAGGAGAAACGCCGGTAACTCCGGCTCAGAAGTATGCTTATGCAATCGGTCCGGGCGGATCGGTATTGCCGATCGCCTTTGCGAATGACCAGCCGGGGGACGAACAGGGGAATGGCCGGCAGACGATGGCGAACTTCGATCATTTGGCAGGGGCGGTGTATACCGTTACGGAAGGCGCGGCGGAACCGAATGCGACGTATTTCTTGACCGCATCAGATGCGTGGAGTCATTCGAGCGCGGCATTAAGCACGGAAGGACAAGGGGAACAAGCGACGGAGGCGTTAATCGAGACGATCGCAACAGCCAAAAACCGCCCCGTTCAATACGCGGCCAAGGTTGGAGATGTCGAGACGGAGCGGGTCCTGTACTTGGTCCAATTCGAGCGGCAAGGTGATGACATGCTGGCCAGCCTTGTGCTTCAGCAAGGTGACCAACTGTCGTATTACGATATGCCGGCTGTCTACAATGAAGGGAGCACTTGGCGCGTCGACGATGGGGGCGAGATTCATGCGGAACAGTTCGCCTTGTACGCCGCCGCGGATACAGCCAAAGGGTTGCTGCTGGGTCTCGCTTGGATCGGCGCGGAAGGCGAGAATGCCTTCTTCCTGTTGGAGGATGGAGCAGGATTGAAGGAAGCGGGCGGACGTGTCGGCCGTTACATGGCACCGGAATAAAGGGACGCAGTTACAAGGCGAAGGAGCTGGCTTCTTCGTCTTTTTCGTTGTGCGAAGTAAGACGAATAACGCTTCTCGTCATCGTGTTCCGAGAATAAGTATCGTGTAAAGAAACAGCCCATTGACACCGTTCAGCCATCTTAGGTATATTATAACCAACGGTTAGTAACCAATGGTTATGAATTAGAACGGAGCGTGGATAACGTGAAAATAACGCAGATTTCGAAGCATATTTGGAGCTTGAAAATATGGATGATCATTCCGGTGCAAGTGTGGGTGGTCGTGGAAGAGGATGGCGTCGTCCTCGTCGATGCGGGCATTCCGTCGATGGCTGGCGGCATCATGAAGTTTATCGAGAAGTTGAACGCAGGGCCGCTCAAGGCGATTGTGCTAACGCATGGGCATTCCGATCATGTCGGGGCGATTCCGAAGATACGCGAGCGCTATCCGGTTCCTGTCTATGTGCACGCGATCGAGAAGCCGTTCATGGAAGGCGAGGCGGCATATCCAAGACGGAAGAAGGCAGCCGCGAGTCTGGCCAAAGGGATCGCAAGCCCGCTGCCAGATACAAGCATCAGCAATTCGGCGCGATTCGGCAGTCTGGCGATCCACTGGACGCCAGGACATTCGCCTGGCCATGTGGCGTTCTATCATGAAGGGGACGGCGTTCTGCTCGCGGGGGACCTGTTCACCGCGAAGAAAGGGCAGCTTCGCAAGCCGATGGCGATGTTCACGGCGGATATGGCAGAAGCGATGCGCAGCAGCCAGATCGTGCGCCAGCTGCAGCCCAAACGGCTGGAGGTATGCCACGGCAGCTCGGTGCTCAACCCGGCGTCGCAGATGGAGCGGTATTTGCAGCAAGCTTAGATGCGTGGTCCGAAAAATGATTAAGAGCGTGAAGGGTCCCCTTAGGGATTCCTCCACGCTCTTGTTCGTTTAACCGTGCTGCAGCCGCTCGATCATCTCGAAGCAGGCGCGGCTGTTATGGTACGGACATTTCCAGGCGCTTACCTTCGGCCCCGCCAAGTTCGGCACGCGATCATGGGTAACGCTCCAATACCACTCGCCGTGCGTCTTGTCGACGAGATGTTCCTCAATGAAGGACCAGGATTGCCGGGCAGCGTCTAGATAGCGCTCTTCCCCGGTCAGCTGGTAGGCATTGAAGAATCCGACGACGGCTTCGGCCTGCGGCCACCAATCCTTGTGCGAGTCGATGATGCCGCTAGAGTCGGCTTCGTTCCAAAGGCCGCCGTCTTCATCGACGCCTTCATTAAGCGTTACGTCTGCCATCCGGATCGCGATCGCTTTGGCCCGGGCGAGCAGTTCTTCATCGCCGAGCACTTCGGCTGCTTCGACGATCAGCCAGCTGCCCTCGATATCATGACCGTAGGAGACATGATCGGATTTCACGTTCCATTGTTCATCGAAGAACAAGTGGAAATGGGCGGAGCGGTCGTCGATGATATGCGCCAGCGTCAGCTCGATGATGCCTTTAAGTTTGGCGTGAAGCGCCTCGTCTTGCCATACCCGGTATAGATTCGTGTACCCTTCCATGACATGCAGATGCGTATTCATCGACTTCTTCTCGTTCAGATCTTTGCCGCTCAAGCTTAAGTCGTCGGTCTCCTGCCAATCCCGCGCCAAGGCTTCGACATACCCGCCGTAGGCAGGATCGTAGCTGTGCTGCTCCAGAAGACGGAACAGCTCGATCGCTTCATTCAGCGCCTCCTGATGCCCGGTCGCCCGGTTGTACTCCGCGAACGCGTAGATCGCGAACGCCTGCCCGTACACCTGTTTTTTCGTCTCGCTAGGAGCGCCTTCGGCCGTGACGGACCAGTATAGACCGCCGTGTTGCGTATCGAAGAAATGCGCCTTCAAATAGGCATAAGCCCGTTCTGCCATCTTCAAGTACCGCTCATCCGGGAACAGACGGAACGCGGAGGCAAAGGTCCATAGGATGCGGGCGTTCAAGACGAGGCTCTTGTCCGCGGACGGATTGACGATCTGATCCGTGGACAGCTCGCCGATGAACCCGCCGCGCTGCTCGTCGATCGTATGGTTGATCCAGAAAGCTAAAATATTATCTTTAAGCTCTTGCTCGATGCGAGGGAGCCAGTTATTCGTGCGCGCAAGTTCTGTTGTTGTCATCGTGAAATGGATACCTCCTGATTCGTCTTCCCGGCATAGTAGTCATGAACGGTTTTTTCGGCTTTCTTGGCATACATGCAGTAGTCGGTATCGCGCTTGGCATCTTCAGGCGAGTAGAGCTTCGCCGGCCAATCCCACAGCATGAAGCCTTCGACCCATTCCCGCTTGTCGCATGCGCCGAACATGGTTTCGTAGAAGCGGGCTTGAATGTCTTCGTTATGCGCCCCTTGAAGTCCCCAGTCGTTCGGAAGATACTCCGAGCCCTCCCGGTTCGGACAGCCGGCTTCCATGAAGAAGAACGGTTTGCCATGCCGATTCACGACGGCTTCAATCCGGTCCAGCTGTTCTTCCCACTTATCGATCGGATAGTAGCCGCTCGAGGAGATGACGTCGACCGCATCCCACCATGCAACGTTATCTTCCTGGTATTTGTCGCAGTTGTACGTCACGATGCCGCTATAAACGCTGCGAACTTTCGCGATCAACTGCCGCCATTCCTGTTCGCGGCGGTCGGTCTGCACCATCTCGCATCCAATGCAGAACATTTCGCAGCCCGTTTCTTCCGCCATCTGGGCGTAGTGCAGGATGAAGGCTTCATAAGAAGCGAACCATTCCGACCACTTCGGCTCGCACGGAACGTCCTTGTCGAAGAAGTTGATATGCGCGCGCCATGTGCCGTCCTTACAGTTAACGACCGGCTTCAAACATACTTGAAGACCGAGCGATTTGGCTTTGCGGATCGCAAATCGGACTTCATCATCCGTTACGACCGGCGCTTCCCAGTAAGGGATCGTGGTCGATTGCGGATGGTCCTGCAGCGCGCCGAAAGCAATGGCCGTCCAGTTCACGCCCAGCCGTTCTTTCATGAGCCTCATGGATTGCTCCGCCTCCGGCGTATCCCACGTGCCGCGTATACCGGTCCAGCCCCAGGTCATCCCCGCAACATAGCTTCCGAGCTGTTTCATAACACCGCCTCCGATTCCATAGATGATCGTTTAAAATAATAACTAATACATAACAACATAATAACAAAATGACCGACTGTCAATTAAAGACTTGAATTTGAACGTGAAAAGAATGAAATCAGATCTTCGGAAGCTAGGTGGAGGCAGGGTCATTGAGGGAATTAACGGGATGTAAGCGGGATTTAACCGGATTTTCATTGGGAGGCCGTCCACGTCTGTCTGGTCGTAGGTTGATATTTATTTTTCTTGATTAGGTAAATTCAAGACTAGAAAAAGCAATACAGACCATTTTTTAGTGCGGAATTGTCATTTATACTAGGTTTGTAAGCGCAATCAACATTCGTACAGGGGGTTAAAGAGGATGAAAAAATGGTTTTCGTTAGCTATAGTATCTGCTGTTATGCTAACAACACTGTCTGCATGTGGCAGCAACAACAATGCCGAGCCGACGAATAACGGGGGCAACGCAGGTACGACGAACAACACCGAGACCAAATCCAATAATGCGGGTGCGACCAACACGAACGCGCCGGCAGAAGAGGCGACGGGGGATAGCGCAATCTCCGGCAAGGTCGTGTTCCTGACGAACCGTACGGATATGATCGATAAGCAGTATACGGATTACGAGAAGCGTTTCGAGGAGAAGTACCCGGGGGTTGACCTCCAGTTCGAAGCGATCACCGACTACGAGAAGAATTTGAAGATCCGCATCGCCTCTGGCAGCTTCCCGGATGTCGTCTTGCTGGCAGGCGGCATTCCGAATGCCGAGTTGCCGAAGTATTTTGCGCCGTTGGACGATATTCAGTTCTCCGATGAGCTGTACTATCAGGACCTGAAGAAAGTGGACGGCAAAATGTACGGGATTTCCTCCGGCAACAGCACCGTCGGCATCGTGTACAACAAGGAAGCATTCGCCAAAGCCGGCGTGACGGAAGTACCGAAGACGCTCGATGAATTCTACGCTGCCGCCGAGAAGCTGAAGGCTGCCGGCATCGTGCCGCTCGCCTCCAACTTCAAGGACAAGTGGCCGCTTGGCGCCTGGATCTATGATGTGCCGACGATGATCAGCAAGACGGCCGATCACCAGGATAAACGCGCCGAGACCGATACGCCGTATACGATGGATAATGTGTATGGCCAGTCGTTCAGCATTCTGCGCACGCTGTACGAGAAAGGCTACCTGGAGAATGACGTCAACTCCACGAACTGGGAGCAATCGAAGAAAGATATCGCGCAAGGCAAATTCGGCATGTATCTGCTCGGCAACTGGGTCGTCAACCAGGTCATCGAGAACGGAGCGGCATCGGAGAACGTAGGCTTCTTCCCGTTCCCGTCTGACAACTCCGGCGAAGCCAAAGCTCCGCTTAACCCGGACTTCTTCTATGGCGTCAACAAAGACGGCAACGTAGCTGCGGCCAAAGCGTTCGTGCAATGGCTGATCGAGGAATCCGGCTACGACGACTTCGCAGGTTTCATCCCGACGCTGAAGAACAAGAAGCCGAAACTTGCGCAGCTTGAGGAGTTCAATACGTACAACCCGACTTACGTAGAAGCGGTGCCGCCGCTCAGCCTGCCGACCGAAATCCAGAACAAAGCGCAAATCGAGCAGGAAGCGCTCGTCCAGGAGTTCGTGCTGTCGAAAGATCCGCAGAAAGTGCTCGACAAGTATAACGAGAAGTGGGCGAAAGCAAAGAGCGCTCTTGCTAAGTAGTGTGCAGGGAAGTGCACGCAGCATTATGCTAAGGGGAATTGGTTTGCGTATAGGAAAGTGCACGCAGCATTCTACTAGGAATGATTTGCATGTGACGTAAGACACGCAGCATTCCGCTGCTGTGAACCGAAGCAAGCCCCGCGCGCTGCGGGGCTTCGCTTTGGCCTCGATGAACGAACATTGTGTGCCGTAGAAGAACGATACAGGAGGGAGGAGGGATACTGTGTTTAACAGGCTTCCTTTTCATACACAGAGAAAGATCATTATCGTCGGCTTCGTGGCGATCCCGCTGCTGTTGCTGCTGACGTTCGCATACTATCCCGCCCTTGAGCTGATCCGGTTGAGCTTCACGGATTGGGACGGAATGAGCCCGGACAAGTCATGGATCGGCTGGGACAATTACAAAGAAGTATTCAGCAACCCCGAGATATTCGGCGTATTCAAGCATAACTTCGCTTATTTCGTCGTTGGGATCATTCAGAACATCCTCGCGATCTATTTCGCGATTATTCTAAACAGCAAGCTGCGCGGCAAGAATTTCTTCCGGCTGCTGCTCTTCCTGCCTTACATCCTCAATGGCGTGGCGGTCGCCTATCTATTCGGTTACGTGTTCGATACGACGAACGGCTCGCTCAACACGTTCCTCGGCACGCTCGGATTCGATTCCCTGTCGCAGACGTCATGGCTAGGCAGCGAAGGCTTCGTGAACTACACGCTCGCTTCGATCGGCTTATGGCGCTTCATGGGCTTCAATATGGTCATCTATCTGGCTGCGCTGCAGTCGATTCCTTCGGATCTGTACGAGGCGGCTTCGATCGACGGCGCGAACGGATGGCAACAATTCGTCTACATTACGCTGCCGAACATTTACAAAATCATCGAGCTGAACCTGTTCTTGACCGTGACCGGGGCGCTCGAGGTATTCGATCTTCCGTTCGTCCTGACTAACGGGGGACCTGCCGGAGCGAGCGAAACGTTCGTGATGAAGATCATCTCGACGGCGTTCCAGTTCAACAACTACGGCCTCGCTTCGGCGATGAGCGTCGTACTGCTGCTCTTCGTCGTGGTCGTCTTATCCATCCAGCGCTTCCTGCTGAACAGAGGGGGGAACTAATCAACATGAAACTCAAATCGAACCTCTGGAACGGGATCAAGTACATCTCGCTGCTCCTTGCCGTATTCACCGTCGTATTCCCGCCGTATATCATTATCGTCAATGCCTTCAAGACCAAGGAGGAGTTCCAGAATAAGACGACGTTCTCGCTGCCGGACAGCTTCCTGAACTTCGCCAACTTCGCCAAGGCGTTCGAGCAGGCGAATATGCTGCGGGCATTCGGCAACACGCTGTTCATTCTCGCGCTGACGCTCGTGTTAAGCATTTTGCTCGGCGCGGCATTCTGCTATGCGGTGGGGCGTTTCGAGTTCCGCTTCAAGAATCTCATCGTCGGCCTGTTCCTGTTCGCGACCATCATCCCGAGCGTCACGACGCAAGTGGTCAACTATAAGACGATCAAGGGCATTCCGCTCGTCGACGCGTACAATATGCTCGGTCCGATCCTGCTCTACGTCGGCGCGGACATCATGATGATCTACATCTTCTTGCAGTTCATCCGCAACATTCCGTATGAGCTCGACGAGAGCGCGATGTTGGAAGGGGCGTCGTTGTTCAAAATCTTCCGTTCGATCATCTTCCCGCTGCTCGCTCCGGCTACGGCGACGATCGTGATCTTGAAGACGATCAGCATCTACAACGACATGTTCATCCCGATGCTCTATCTGCCGAAACAGGAGCATATCGTCGTTTCGACCTCGCTCATGCGATTCTTCGGGGTAAACAGCGGCGACTGGCAGATGGTATCCTCCGCGATTCTGATCATCATGATTCCGACGGCGGTGATGTACCTGCTGCTGCAAAAATACATTTTTGCCGGCGTGACGACCGGTGCGGTAAAATGAAAGAATTCGTGTAAGAGGAGGCGTGGCGGATGCGTATTGTAATCGTGGATGACGAGGCGTTCATCCGCCTTGGGCTGGAGAAGATCATGTCCAAGATGGACCTTGGGGTCGAGGTGATCGCCTCCTGCAGCAGCGCGGCCGAGGGGCTTGCGACGCTCTCGAAGCTGGGCGAATCGGAGATCGACCTGTTAATAACGGACATCAAGATGCCGATCATGGACGGGCTGAAGCTGATCGAGCGAGTCCGCGAAAGGTTCAAGCAACTCAATATCGTCGTCCTGAGCGGATTCAGCGAATTCGATTATGCGCGGACGGCGCTGCGTCATGGCGTACGCGATTATCTGCTCAAGCCGATCGACAAGACGGTGCTCTACGAGCTGTTGTCCCGGATGAAGCAGGAGAAGCGAGAGCTTTCCGAGGCGACGGTTTTAGCGGGCGCGGGCGTATCGGGGGCAGCGCCGGATGCGGACCAGCACTACGTGATCGACAGCGTGAAGGCGATGCTGGAGAAAGAGTACGATAAGAACTTCGAACTGGAGCGGTTGGCCGAGCATGTCGGAATGAGCGGGGCTTACTTAAGCAGGCTGTTCCGCGAGAAGGCGAACATGACGCTGACGGATTATTTGATCCAGCTGCGCATCGAGAAGGCCAAGCAGTTCCTGATTGACCACCCGCATCTGAAAAACTACGAGATCGCCCAACTGGTCGGCTACAGCGATCCGGTCTATTTCAACAAGCTGTTCAAGAAGATCGTCGGCGTGACGCCGAAGGATTACAAGGAGAGGCACCGGGGCTGACTGCAGTCCGACCTCGTATGCGAAAAAGAAGAGCTGCCTGCCGTCATGCGATGATGGCGGGACAGCTCTTTCTTTTGTATTAGTCCCATTCATTGGGGAATTTGGCGATGTTCGCATCAACGAATCTAGGATCAAGAGCAATGTCGAAACCATTGTCTAATTCTTCAATGACCGCGTCATCCGGTAGTCCTCCCATCATACCAAAACTATTTTGGAACGTTGCCAAGTCTAACGTGGTCTCGGCTTGAATTTTCACCATTTTCTCGTCAAAAAAGAGAACCGTAGCGTAGTCATACGAATACCACAACTTATTTCCCTCTTTAAAGTGCATATAATCCACGGTCACAACTGAACCGTCTTTGAATTCAATCTTGCCTCCTTCATAGGAAGTGAGCTCCTCGTTGATCGTATTGCCTAACACAAAGTCTTCCTTGGAGATGACGGAAATGAATTCGGTCATCGGCGAGGATTCCGCGCTCTCCTTCATCCAAGACTCGATCTCGGCTCTTTCCTCCTCAGTCTTGCGGAAATCTTCATCGGAGAGCGGAGCGTCCTGCAGCTCCAGTGCTGCTTCATATTCTTGCTGCGCCTTCTCCATTTTGGCTTCCAGATCTTCGACAGAAGCAGAATTCGGACTTGAGGCAACATTCGTGCCCCCAGACCCCTTTGCCCCGCATCCGCTAAGAACCCCTGCTAGCAGGAGGGTGACCAGAATGCTTGTCCTATTACGTAACTTCCAACGCTTCATATTCCCTTCTCTCCCCTAAATATAAATGCTGCTAACGATTAATGCATGAACTGTTTCCGATACTGC
Organism: Paenibacillus phyllosphaerae; assembly: GCF_014192105.1. Taxonomy (GTDB): domain Bacteria; phylum Bacillota; class Bacilli; order Paenibacillales; family Paenibacillaceae; genus Paenibacillus_Z; species Paenibacillus_Z phyllosphaerae. Next base: position 125,544 of record NZ_JACHXK010000015.1, read on the forward strand.
AGCGGCGACAGTCCGGTCTGTTTCTTGAAGCAGACCGAGAAGTAGGGCGTCTGATGGAAGCCGACCGCTTCGGCAATGACCGCGATCGGCTGCTCCGTCTTGAGCAGCAGCAGCTTGGCGCGCTCGATCCGGTAATAGAGCAGATAGTCCATGGGCGTGCAGTGAAAAATCTCTTTCATGCAGCGGACGAGATAGCCGGGGTGAAAATGAAGCGCCTCCCCGAGCACCGCGTTGTTGATCTCATCGGCGTAATGCTGCTTGATATACGCTTCCACGCGCTCGGCCACGGCGAGCGCAGGCGAGGCGAAGGTCGTCCGCTGCCCTTCGTCGAACATGCGGAGCAGCTGTTGGAAGAGCTGCTGCTGTTCCCAGAACGATTCCGAGCGCCGCTCCTGATGCAGCAGCAGCAGGCGGTCGAGCTGGGCGAACGTCTGCTTCGGCGCCGCAAGCGACGTATGTTTCGGGACGTTAATCGTATAGGGAGAGGGCGTCGCATAAGGAGCATCTATCCCGGCTGCCGCCGATTCCAGAGCTGTAGTCGTCGGAGCCGGAGCCGGAGCCCATCCTTGTTGCGCCGCGGATTCGGTCCAGTCGCCGATCGCCTCAAAATGGATCCAATAAAAGAGCGTCTCCTCCTCGCATGGCTTAACGGCATAATGATAGCGCTCCGGCAGCAGCAGAAGCGTCTGTCCGGCGGTGAGCGCCCATTGGCGGTTATCCTCGCCGATATGCAGCGTGCCGTAGTGGACGAGCAGCAGATCGAACATTCCTAACCGGTGGCGGCTCGGATGCTGCTCGCCGATCGTATACAGCGTCTTACCGCTTTCGACATAGAACGGCAGCGGCGGCATACGGAAGGACACAACGGGATCGGATTGGTTGTTCATCGGTTTGTCCAACCTCCTTCGAAGCGAGCGAAATCGAGGTTCATATTTTGAAAAAACAGGGTTAGTTTAGACATAGTTGAACCCTAATATAAACGATATAATCCCAATTGTGAAGAATCATATTTTGAAAAAACGAAGGGTGGTTATGTGCTTTGATCCAAGCAGGTTTGCAACGAACACAACCCGTTTCTTTTAATCAGGTCCGTCTTGAAGACGCTTACTGGACCGCATATACGAAGCTAGTCCGTGAAACGGTGATTCCGTACCAATGGGATGCGCTGAACGACCGCATCGAAGGCGCAGAGCCGAGCCATGCGATCCGCAACTTCCGTATCGCGGCGGGTCATGAAGAGGGCAGCTTCTACGGCTTCGTCTTCCAGGATTCCGACTTGGCCAAATGGCTGGAGGCGGTCGGCTACAGTCTGAACGTCCATCCGAATCCGGAACTTGAAGCGATTGCCGACGGCGCGATCGATCTCGTCATCGAGGCCCAGCAGCCGGACGGCTATCTCAATACGTATTTTCAGATCAAGGCACCGGAAGAACGGTGGACGAATCTGTTCGATTGCCACGAGCTGTATTGCGCGGGCCACATGATCGAAGCGGCGGTCGCTTATTATGACGGAACGGGCAAACGGAAACTGCTGGATGCGATGTGCCGTTTCGCCGATTACATCGATTCCGTCTTCGGTACGGAACCAGGCAAGCTGCGCGGTTATGACGGCCATCAGGAGATCGAGCTGGCGCTGGTGAAGTTGTATAAGACGACCGGTGAAGAGCGTTACTTGAAGCTGGCGGCATACTTCATCAACGAACGCGGGCAGGAACCGAATTTCCTCATTGCCGAGTGGGAGAAGCGGGGCCGAACGTCGCATTGGCAAGCGGGAGTGACACGCAAGCCGGATCCGGCATACAACCAAGCGCATGTGCCGGTACGCGAGCAAGAAGTAGCGGTGGGACACTCGGTTCGGGCGGTCTATATGTATACGGCCATGGCCGATTTGGCAGCGCTTACGGGCGATGAGTCACTGCTCGCAGCCTGCAAGAAGCTGTGGGACAACATGGTGAACAAGCAAATGTACATCACCGGCGGGATCGGGTCGACGCATCACGGCGAAGCGTTCTCCTTCGATTACGACCTGCCGAACGATACGGTGTATGCGGAGACCTGCGCGTCGATCGGCCTCATTTTCTTCGCGCACCGGATGCTGCAGATTGAAGCCGACTCCACCTACTCGGATGTGCTGGAGCGGGCGCTCTATAACAACGTCGTCGGCAGCATGCAGCAGGATGGCAAACACTTCTTCTACGTCAATCCGCTAGAAGTCTGGCCGGAAGCGAGCCGCAAGAATCCGGGACGCCATCATGTGAAGGCCGTTCGCCAGCCATGGTTCGGCTGCTCCTGTTGCCCGCCGAACGTCGCGCGTATCCTTTCCTCGCTCGGCGAGTATATTTATGGCGTTAACGACAATACCGTTTATACGCATCTGTATATCGGCAGCACGGCTCAGGTGAAGCTGGGCAGCGGAGCGGCCGTGGAACTGAAGCAGGAGACGAACTATCCATGGCATGGCGACATCACCCTTACGTTGTCGCTTGCCGAGGCGGCAAACTTCGCGCTTGCGCTGCGGATTCCAAGCTGGAGCGAAGGCAAGGCGGAGATTCGCGTGAACGGCGAGACGCTTGCAGCGGATGCGTACACGATCGACAAAGGCTATGCTTATATCACGCGTGCATGGGTTGACGGCGACAAGGTGGAACTGACGCTTGCCCTGGATGTGCAATTGATCGAGGCGAACCCGCTGGTGAGAGCCAATTCGGGCAAAGCCGCTCTGCAGCGTGGGCCGTTGGTATACTGCTTGGAAGAGACGGATAACGGCGATAAGCTCGCGGGCATCTCCATTCCGGCCGATGCGACGTTCACCGCCCGTTTCGACGACAGCTTGCTCGGCGGGGCGATCGTGCTCGAAGGCGAAGGCTACCGCGATGATCAATCCACCTGGAGCGGCGAGTTGTACCGTCCGGTGAAGCGGCAATCCGGCCGTATCCCGGTGAAAGCCGTTCCGTACAGCCTGTGGGGCAACCGCGGCGAAGGCGAGATGGCGGTCTGGCTACGGGTTCGGGAATAGGACTGCAATAATTAAATAAATGGCGGTAACACCGGAAACCGTTATGGTTTTCGGTGTTACCGCCATTTATAATTGTATCCAGAGAAGAACTTGGAATTTATGATTAAAGATCGTGGGGTTAATTAAATGGCAGTCTCGTTAGTGAGTCGCTTAATAGATTTTTTTAAGAATAAGCATATAAAAATCGTTTTAGATATATGTCGAATAATTAGTGCGGTCTCATTCGCAGTATCAGTTTTTGGTCTGATCTTTTACACCATTGGATATTCTTTTTTATATGGCTATTATTTTTCAGGTGACTTACCTGGATATTATTCAATCTTAAATATAATAGTTCATCCTGTGCCAATTAACTTCTACACTGTATCAATAATATCTTCGCTCATAATAATAATTGTAGTCTTTCTAATATCCTCAATATTTGTAATTAAGCAAAAAAATTGGGGTAAAAGCGTTCCAATATTGATTTTCCTAGTGGCTTTTCATATTTGCTTATCCGTATTTTTTGTAAATGGAGAGGACATTTACGAGAAAAGCTTTTCCTTTATAGTTGTCTGGTCAGTTCCTGTATTTATAACCATTATGATTTTTTGGATGATAAGAACGCCATTTCATCCTCGGTTAAGCATATCAGGGACATTGTATGGATTATTTGTTTTTGTCATCTTTGATTTAATTCTAAAAATACAAGATATATACGCTCAACTTTTTCTGCCGGTTGGATCATTTCTACTTGGTATTATATTTACATTGTTAAATAAAAAGTGGACCGAAAAGTATATTTTTCGGGCTTTTTTAACATTTCCCATTGTTGAATTAATTGTTCTTATTTTTATGTACCTTTTGAAAATAATTATTGAAGTGAAAATTGACGGTAAAGATATGACAGTATTAACATGTCTTGCTTTTTTAATAACTTTAATTATTAGCTTGAAGAGATATAAGGAGTCACCTGAGATACCTAGAGTTTCTTCAAATTCTGATAACAAAAAATATACTGTTTTGTTGAATAAGTTGGAACAGTTGGGGATTCCTTCAATTGTTAGTACAGTATCGATTATTATATTATTGTTAGGCATATTGGCACCGTTGCTGTCATTAAATGCAGGACAATATATTAGAGTTATAACTACTAGTAGTACGAGGGAAATGCAACTGATAAAAAACTACGATAATTCATTCTCAATAAAAGGGAATGTGGTATCAATTAAAGAGGGAAATTACTATGTTTCAAACGAGGGGTGGAATTTGGTTATAGTAAAGGGAGACAAAATTATAGTTTCAGATAGTAATTAGATTGTTCAGATATTAATAAACTTAATGGCGTATCAAGTGTAAGGAATCAAGAGAAGCCTGGTACATCACAGGCTTCTCTCTTCTGTTTAAGCCAACTCGCGTCCTTCGATCCACGAAATCCGCTTCGTCCGCAAACCTTCCAAGTCCGTCTGTACGGCGGCGAGCTCGGTGTCCAGCGCGGCTAGGATGCCGCGTACATGCCCGAGCGCTTCGGATACGCGCTCGCTCGCGTTCTTGATATGTCCCTGCACAACCCAGTCGGCAATTAATCCGTCGAACCAGTAGTCGGCCATCTTGAGCGTAGCGCTCACGTCAATCCGGATCGCCGCGGTGCGATTGACATCGGCCAATTCGTCTTGGAACGATGCCATCAAGTGGTTCGCGTTATGTATATAGCTTCTCGCATCGTCAATATGATTGTGCTTGATATGCGTGCTGAGCATGCCGCCTCCGCCCCACAGATCCCAGTTCCCCCAGCTTTGGGCCTTAGCAAGCGCAGCCGAAGCATCCTCCAGCGCACTGAGCACCCGGCGTCCGGCAGAGCAGGCTTCCTGCAGCTCTTTGGCTTGAACAGCTTTGCTTGCGACCGATTCATCCAGTTCAGCCAGCTCGTACGTGAAGGTGGGAGAGGTACGCAGGAGCGCTTCCTTCTCTTCCATTAACTCGTCATATTCGCGCGGGGCGTTGCGGTAATAGCTGATGTCGTTATTGGCCTGTTGCAGATCGGATTCGGTATCGCTGTGCAGTTGTCTAGCCTCTTGCAGCTTCAGCGCCGCGGTCAGCACTTCCTGACGCTCCTTCTTCAGCTGCTCATCCTTGCTGCGCAGTACGGTGTAGAACAGAGTGGTCAGCGACATGCGCATCAGTTTGCTCACATCGGCCTCTTCATCCTCAAGTTTCAGCTCATGCTGCATAATGAGGCGTTCTTGCTCACGCAGCCGCTTCTGCAGCTCTTCCTTTCTGCGCTGTGCTTTATGCAGCCGGAACACGCGCTCCTTCGTACCTATAAGCCGCTGATGAACGGTATCCATCACGGGCAACCCCCTTCGTTATCTGGATGAAGTTCAATATTGTTCCAAAATCAGCTCTATCCTTTACGTTACCGTATCGGACGAGGTTGCGAAAGTGTACCAAAGGCCGATTTTTCTTCCTAAAAGTTAACATTTTTCGAACAATGTAGCGTATCCGGCAGTCGTGCGGTTTGTCACAAGAAGGATTATTTCCTCGGAAATAAGCGGTATGCTGAATTTCAGACATGGGAATACAGCATACCGCTAACGGATTGGTTTGCGATCCCAAACGGGAGTTTGGGAATGCAGCGTTCCGCTCTGGATTGGTTTGCATTCCGCTCCTGATCGGCCCGCATCAGGCCTCCAGCTCATCGCCAACGCTTGTTCATTTATTCTTCATGATGTCATGGTAAACTATAGCCAAACGACTCGACTGAAATTGAAGGGGACAAGGCATGAAACCGATCAAGCTGCTTACAATCGATGATGATCCGCATGTTTGCGAGATCATTCGGCTTTATGCCGAGCTGGAAGGGTACGAAGTTGTCGCTGCCTATGATGGCTTACAAGGGCTTGAGCTCGTTTATGACGAGACGCCCGATTTGATCATATTGGACATTATGATGCCGGAGATGGACGGATGGGCGGTATGCGAGCGAATCCGGAAGGATTTTGCAACCCCGGTCATTATGCTCTCCGGAAAAGGCGAAAGTTACGATAAGCTCAAAGGTTTCGAGATAGGCGTGGACGACTACGTGGTGAAGCCGTTCGATTCCAAGGAGCTGATGGCCCGGATCCGGGCGGTGCTGCGGCGCACCAATCCGTCGTTGTACCATGAGGACATCGTGCGGATGGACGAGCTTGTCTTCGACATGCGCCATCTGCAGCTGACCGTTCGCGGCGAGAATGTCGGCTTTGCGCCGAAGGAGATTGAGCTGCTGTACTATTTGGCCTCGAACCGTAACCGGGTGTTCACCCGGCAGCAATTGCTCGATCAGGTGTGGGGCTTCGATTACGACCGCGATCCGCGCACGGTGGACGTTCATATTAAGCGAATTCGGGAGAAGTTGCGCGCCTGCGAGGTATCCAGTTCGATCGAGACGATTCGCGGAATCGGATATAAGTACGGGGAGGGGGGCGTATGAAGGCAAGAACGATTTTCGCCAAAATGTTCTTCAGCTTCATGCTGATCACCTTCATCTCGTTCGGTCTATCCAGCCTGCTGTCGGCGACGATCTTCAAGAGCAATCTGCGCGACTTCATTCGGGCCGGCTCGGAGCAAATGCAGGACCACATCATTGAGCGGATCAAGTACGGATACGGCAAAGGCTGGGACCGCGAGACGCTCGTGGATTCGCTCGAGTGGGGAATGGGCGGGCCTGAACGCAGCTATCAGCTATATGGCGCCGATGGTCAGCTGTTATACTCGCTGGGCAACCGGGGCAAGCCGATCCCGCTCGATCCTCAGGTGGTCCAGGATGCGCTAAGCGGCAAACGGGTATCGGAGGAGACGTCTTCGGACCATACGAAGGTGCTGCTGACGGCCAAGTCCATCCCGAATGCGGAGTCGATGGATGAAAAGGTGATCGTGAGCCTATCCTTCGAGTTCGAACGGGACGTGAACCGGTTCGTACAGCCGTATTTCCTCAGCATGCTGATCACGATTCCGCTGGCGGTGGCGATCTATTTCGTGCTAGGGCGAAGGTTGGCGCGGCCGCTTAAGGCGATGAGCCAGACGGCGCTTCAATACGCCAAGGGCGACTTCTCGCGCAAGGTTGAGGTGAACACCGAAGACGAGATCGGCCAGCTTGGCAAGACGCTCAATTACATGGCGGAGGAGCTGGGCTCGCTGGAGACGCAGCGGCGGGAATTCCTGGCCAATGTGTCGCATGATCTGCGCGCGCCGCTGACCTCGATCAACGGCTTCCTGACGGCGCTTCAGGATGGGGCGATCCCGCCGGCGCGGCAGCGGCATTATTTTGACATGATGAAGGAGTCGTCGGACCGGATGATGAAGCTGGTCGGCGATCTATTGGATATGGCCCGGATCGAAGCCGGCCAGTTCCGCTTGGAGAAGGTGCGGTTTAACTTGTCGGAGCAGACGCGCAAGACGATTGCCCGTATGGAGCCGATGTTCGCGGCGCAGCGGGTAAGCGTCAGCTTGAACAGCCCGGCCGAAGATATTTTCACCGTTGCCGATCCGGATCGGCTCGATCAGGTGCTCGCGAATTTGCTGCAGAACGCGATCTTCTATTCCCCTGCGGGCAGAGAGGTGGAAGTAACGCTCGCGGAGCGGAACGACGCGACGGTCATCGTGGTGCGGGATCATGGCGTAGGCATATCGCAGGAGGATTTGAACCGGATCTGGGATCGCTTCTTCAAGGGAGATAAGGCGCGCAGCCGCAAGCTGGGGACCGGGATCGGCTTGTCGATCGTCAAGCATATCCTGGATCTGCACGACGCACGTATCGAGGTGGAGAGCGAGCTTGGGCAAGGGACGACTTTTACGATAACGATGGCAGTTTCATCGGTATAGAACATCAGGAAGCGCGGGCTTGCAGCTCGCGCTTTTTTGGCATGAAATATAGGGATTTATAAGTTTCATATTTATAAATCATCCTCTATTTCACCGGAATGAAACGCGCTGTGCCTTCAAAGATGGCGTCAGCCGTTTCACCTTGCCGTACAGCTGATAATGGCGGTAAAAATTGTCGTTCTAGGCAGTTAGGCCTGTTCACTGATCGTTCATATTGCCCTGCTATGCTAGAGGACAGATAAAAGGTGTGAGAGGTGGAACCACGAACGTGCTTAAGCAAATGAACTTGAAAAGCGCATCGGCAGCCCTACTGCTGACTGCCATGCTAGCCGGCTGTGGCAACAGCGCAGAACAAACGGCCAATACGAATGAAACTGCTGCAACGACGGACGCCGTGTCGGAGACCGGGCAAGGAACAGCGAATGCAAGCGGTCAAGCGACTACAGGCGATGCCGCGCAATCGAACGCGCAGACCCCCGAGCGCACGGCTGACCTCATGGGCAAGATCGTCAGCGTTACGGCAGACTCCATCGTCGTGCTGAAATCGAAAATGCAGCCTGCTGATATGCCGCAAGGCGGCGGTCAAGGCGGCGGACCTGGCGGCGGTCAGCCTCCAACGGATGGAACTGCGCCGCAAGGTGAAGCGCCGGCGGATGGCGAAAGTCCGGAGATGCCGGCCGGTCAGGACGGACAGACTCGACCTGAAGGCGGACGCGGCGGCGGTGGCGGCTTCGGCCAGATGGAGTACACGGAAGAGCAAGTGACCGTGAAGCTTTCGTCGGAATCAGCCATTTTCTCCATGTCGTTCAATCGTGAGTCCCAGTCGGCGGCGACTTCGCAGCTGACAACCTCGGATCTGAAGGCAGACGATATCGTAACGATCTGGCTCAACCCCGATGGAGAGACAGCTCAGACGGTACAGCTGCGCACAATGCCAAATGGTAACGGAGAGGCAGGGGACAAGCAATGAAGAAATGGTGGCTACTAGGCGCGGGGATCGTGCTCGTAGGCGGTTCGATTGCAGCCTATTACGTATGGGATAAAGAAGAGGTGACCGTCGCGGCAGCCGTCAACACGACGAAGGTATTCAAAGGTTCGATCGAAGTGGCGGTAGCGGGATCCGGCAGCATTTCGCTCGCCAACCGCGAGACGTTCAAAGCGGGCAAATCCGGCACGGTCAGCGAAGTGCTCGTGCAAGAAGGCGATATGGTCAAAGCAGGCGATGTGCTCGTCGTGCTTGAAGGCGAGGATAACGCGGACCAGATCAAGTCGCAGCAGGTCAGCCTCGAGAAGAAGCTGATGGACCTGACGACGATGCAGGATAACTACAAGGCGGCCACGACGGAGGAAGAGCAGAAGAAAATCGATCTGCAGATGAAGCAGCAGAAGATGGATATCGAGCTGGCGCGCTCCTCGATCGCGGAACTGCAGGAGAAGAGCGCATCTTCGACCATTACGGCGCCGATCGGCGGCACAATGGCGACGTTGAATGTCGCGGTTGACGATGAGCTCAACAATACCTCGGACGTCGGCGAGATCGTCGATTACGACAACATGGAATTGGTCGTCTCGGTCGACGAGCTTGATATTCCGCAGGTTGAGATTGGCCAGACCGCGACGATTGCCGTCGAAGCGCTGTCTGACGAGACGTTCACGGGCAAGGTAACCGAGATTGCCAAAGAAGGTACGGCCAGCAACGGCGTCGCTTCCTTCGACGTAACCGTTACGGTGGATAAAGGCGCAAGCACGACGCTTAAGGCAGGGATGTCGGCGGAAGCAAGCATCACGATCGACAAGAAGGATGACGCGCTGTTACTGCCGATCGACGCGGTGCAATCGATGGGCGACCGCTACATGGTTATCCTGCCGACAGCCGAGCAGTCTGCGGCAATCGCTGAGAATGAAGCGAACCGTCCTCAGTGGAACGGGCAAGGTCAAGGCGGCCAAACAGGCACAGCTCAAGGCACCGCGACAGAGGGTGGCCAAGCAGGCACAGCGCAAGGCACTTCGACAGAAGGCGGCCAAGCAGGCGGAACGCAAGGCACGACGCCAGAAGGCGGTCAAGCAGGCGGAACGCAAGGCACGGCGCCAGAAGGCGGCCAAGCAGGCGGAGCGCAAGGTACAGCGCCGGAAGGCGGTCAAGCAGGCGGAGCGCAAGGCACGGCATCGGAAGGCGACCAAGCTGATGCAGCTGAAGGCACGTCGCAGGCAGGCGGCAATCGTCAAGGCGGTGCCGGCGGTGGCAGAGCGAATATGCAATTTATCGAAGTCGGTTTGCACAATGAAGATTACATCGAGATTGTTTCCGGTCTGAGCGAAGGCGATTCGGTTGTTGTTCCGACCGTTGTGTCCAGCTCGTCGTCGTCCGAGCAGCAAATGCAAGGCGGCATGGGTATGGGCGGCCTCATGGGCGGCATGACCGGCGGATTCCCGTCTGGCGGCGGAGGCGGAGGCTTCCAAGGCGGCGGTGGTGGAGGTCAACGTCCAACTGGCGGAGGCGGAGGAGGTCAATAGATGAATGCGGCACAGAAGCAGCCAACCGAGCTCATCCGTATCGAACAGTTGAATAAGCAGTACAAAATGGGCGGCGAGATCGTGCACGCGCTCAGCGATATTTCGCTTACGATTAACCATGGTGATCTGCTGGCGATTATCGGGCCTTCCGGTTCAGGCAAGTCGACGCTAATGAACGTCATCGGCTGCCTCGACGGTCCGACCACGGGCAGCTATTGGCTGGACGGGGAGGAAGTCAGCCGGCTTCGCGAGAGCCGCTTGGCGGAGATTCGTAACCGCAAGATCGGGTTTATCTTTCAGAACTTTAACTTGCTTAACAAGCTGACCGCGCTCGAGAATGTCGAGCTGCCGCTCATCTACCGGGGCGTCCCAGCCAAGCAGCGCAAGGAGGACGCCTTAGCCGCACTGGCTAAGGTTGGTCTGGACAGCCGAAGCGGACACCGTCCGAATGAGCTGTCCGGCGGTCAGCAGCAGCGTGTCGCGATTGCGCGGGCACTAGCCGGCAATCCGCCGATTCTGCTGGCGGACGAACCGACAGGCGCGCTCGATACGAAGACGGGCGTCGAAGTCATGCGGCTGATTAAAGAACTGAACGCGCAAGGACATACGATTATTTTGATTACGCATGATTTGTCGATCGCGGAACAAGCGGGTCGGGTCGTCCGGATTCAGGACGGGCGGATCAGCGAGGAAGGCGGTGGCAGACGTGAACATCGGGCAAGCGTTTAGAATGGCCGTCAAGAGTATCCTCGGCAACAAAATGAGAGCACTCTTGACGATGCTCGGTATTATCATCGGCGTTACGGCCGTCATCGCGCTCGTGTCGATCGGACAAGGGGCGACCAAGTCGGTTACCGATTCGGTAGCTTCCCTCGGTACGAATTCCTTGACCGTCAACATCAACGGCAGAGGCAGCACAACGACGATTGATTATAAGGAAGCGGCCGAATTCAGCGAATTGGAAGGCGTAGAAGTATCCGCGCCGGCCAATCGGCAGAATGCAACGGTCAAGTTCAAGACGACCAGCGCGAGCGTGAGCGTGGTCGGGGTAACGCCGGATTATACGACCGCTCAGGATTATGAGGTCAGCTCAGGCCGGTTTATTAGTCAGATCGATCTCGACTTCCTGCAGCGTATTGCGGTCATCGGTTCGGGTACGGCAGAGGATCTGTTCGGAACGGACAGTCCGATCGGACAACGGCTTCTGATTAACGGGATCGGGTACAAAATTGTCGGGGTGCTTGCCTCCAAGGGCTCCTCGCTCAGCGGCTCGAACGACGATATCGTCATGATTCCGGTCACTAACTCGGAGCGGCTGTTCAAGTCCAAAGGCGTCAGCACCGTCTACATCAAGGTGGAAGATGGCGCGGATATGGACGCGGTCACGACGGAACTTGAGAACGCCTTGTACAAAAAGTTCCGTGCGAACGAAGACGCGTACAGCGTATTCAACCAAGCTGACGTATTGGAAACGTTCAGCAGCATCTCCGATACGTTGTCCATCGCCCTCGGCGGCATCGCCGGTATCTCCTTGCTCGTAGGCGGGATCGGGATCATGAACATCATGCTCGTCTCCGTTACGGAACGGACGCGCGAGATCGGCATCCGCAAAGCGATCGGCGCGAAGAAGAAGGATATTATGATCCAGTTCCTCATCGAGTCGATTGCGCTCAGCGGTCTTGGCGGCTTGCTAGGCGTCGGCTTCGGCGTCGGAATCGCGCTCCTCGTCTCCAAGACGACAAGCCTTGGCGTCGAGCTATCGTATCCGATCATGGGTCTGGCGTTCGGTTTCTCGGTCTTCATCGGGATCGTCTTCGGGATGTTCCCGGCGAATAAGGCGTCGAACCTGAAGCCGATCGATGCGTTGCGATTTGAATAGGACTTGTAAGTAGAAGATCTTTCCGTTCTCGTTGGAACGGAGAGATCTTTTGCATTAAGGAGAGGTTGATAGGCTGCGATAGGTGAGTTGGCGGGCTGTATTTGGAATGGTGCGACTAAAGAGGCAAGAGGCTGCAGTAGTGGGAATGGTGCGACTAAAGAGGCGAGGAGTGACGAAGAGGCGGGCAGTAGTGGGAATGGTGCGACTAAAGAGGCGAGGAGTGACGAAGAGGCGGGCAGTAGTGGGAATGGTGCGACTAGAGAGGCGAGGAGTGACGAAGAGGCGGGCAGTAGTGGGAATGGTGCGACTAAATTCGCAGCGCAAAAAAGGCCGATGGCAGCAGCCATCAGCCTTTTTTACTAACCGCCGCAGCGCCGTTGCCGGCGCGGAGCGCGCCGACGGCTGGCGTATCGCCGGGGCGGCGATGGATGAGCACGGCGGCGCCGAGCAGCATCGCGCCGTTGATGATGAATACCCACTTGATCGGGATCCAGCCGCCGAGCACGCCGCCGATCATCGGTCCGAGCATGGTGGCCATCTGGTTGGCGGATTGGCCAAGCCCGAAGGCGCGGCCGCGGAAGGCGGGTTCCGTCACCTTGACGATGGTGGCGTTCAGGGCCGGGTAGACGCCGGCGAAGAACAAGCCATAGACGAAGCGAAGCACGCCGAACTGCGCGTAATGCGTGACGAAGAATTGAAGCAGATTGCCGATCCCGCCGCCGATGAGTCCGATGAACAGCACTTTCGAATAGCCGATCTTCGCGCCGATCTTTCCCCATTGAGGCGCTGCGATCAGCGTGGCGATCCCGACCGCGGAGAAGACGACGCCCGAGGTGAGCGAGGCATCTCCCTGTTTCACGCCGAGCTGCAGCATATAAACAGTGAGCAGCGGTTCGAGGAGCATCACCGAGAAGGTGGTGATGCCGAGCATGAGCAAGGTACCCATGAAGACGTTGTTCTCCATGGCATGCTTGAGGTCATCTCGGACGCTCGAGCGCGCGCCGGAACGGTTGTAGTTCGTCTCTTTGGCGAACAGCGTCGCGATGATCGCCGCGATAAGCACGACGGCGCCGGAGAGCAGGAACGACTCCCGGTTGCCGAAATAATGGCTCGCCACCCCGCCGACGAGCGGGCCGAGAATGCCGCCGGTGGCGCTGGCCGTCGCCATAATGCCAAGGGCGTAGCCTGTTTTCTCCTCGGGCGTATTGGTCCCGACCAGAGCGATCGCCGCCGGAACGTAGCCGGCAAGCAGCCCCTGGAACACCCGCAGCAGCAGGAATAAATAAGGGTCGTGGATGAAGTAGGTCAGCACGTACAGCCCAGCCAGCGAGAAGCCGGAGCGCATCAGCATCGGCTTCCTGCCGTATTTGTCCGCGAGCGATCCCCAGTAGGGGGCGATCAGGGCGCTGGCGAGGAAGGTAATGCCGAAGGCAAAGCCGGACCACATCTCCAGATGGTTGTTGATCCCGAGCTCCGTGCTCAGGAAGATCGGGATAAACGGAATTGAGATTGAATACGCCGTACTGCAAAAGAACACGCCGGTCCAGAGGACGAACAGATTTCGTTTCCAAGAATATTCCAATTTGCAGTCATCTCCTTGCCTTCATCATACACCCGCTGCGCAACAGGGAATAAACTCCCTCTCCTGCGATTAGCGGGAGAAAATCATTCCGATTCTCGTTTAAGCTAGGTCGGAAGCGGGATAATGAAGGTTATGAGTTGTTGCATAATGAAACGAGTCCGATTAAAAAGGAGTGTTCGATAAGCGATGAGCTATGATTGCATCATTGTCGGGGGAGGCCTAGCCGGCTTGCAGGCCGCGATCCAGCTAGGCAGATACCGCCGCAGCACGCTCGTGATCGATGCGGAAGACGGTCGTTCGGTCATATGCCGGAGGTACAACAATATATTGGGATGGCCCGAAGGTATAAGCGGACCCGAGCTGCGGGAAGCCGGCAAATGGCAAGCGAAGGCGCACGGCGTTCACTTCCTGAACGGCAAAGCCGCATCGGCCGAGAAGACCGCGGACGGGTTCAAGCTGACGACGCAAGCGGGCGAGCAGGTTACGGGCAGACGCTTACTGCTGGCGACCGGCGTTGTCGACCGGCTGCCGGAAATTCCAGGGTTGTCCGATTGTCTGGGTAGCAGCCTCTATGTGTGTCCGGATTGCGACGGGTACGAGGCTTCCGATCGCAAGACGGTTATACTCGGTTCCGGCAAAGCAGGAGCCTATATGGCGCTGACCGTCCGGTATTGGACAAACCAGCTGATCTATATTAACCACGAATCCCGCGAGATTGACGAAACACTGGCACGCAAGCTGGAAGAGCAGGGCATTGTGACCGTTAACGCCGCGATCGAGCGGATCGAAGCGGCCAAGCAATCGCCGGAACAGCTTCATGCGATCCATCTGGCGAACGGACAACGGATCGAGGCGCTGGTCGGCTTCGTTGCGTTCGGCGGCAATGAGGTGCGCTCGGAGCTAGCCGATCAGCTGGGCATCCAGCTGCATCGCAACCGCCATATTCTCGTTGACGCAAGGACTAAAATGACGAGCGTGCCCGGCGTCTGGGCAGCCGGCGATATCGTCGCGCATTCCGAGCAGACGGTCATCGCGATGGGGGACGGGTCGCAGGCGGCAATCTGGATGCATAAGACGCTGCTCAATGAACCGCTGCTCGAGAAGATCAGCCCGCCGGAGCCGCTGGATGATTTAACCTGACTGCTCATAAAAAATTGGCTGAAGCGCCATAATACAGCAAACGGAGTCTAGCTGTGACAGGTGGTGTCTGAAGCATTGACGATACGATTGAACGAGGAAGCGCGGGATTCGTCGCACGGGCTGTATACCGGACTTGGCGCCAATATTATGGCGATCCGCGCCGCGATCGGCAACAGCCCGGATCTCGTCGTCAAGGAGCTGAAGTGGGGCGGCCTATGGGCCGGTGCCGTGATGTACATGGATGGCATGGCGGATACGAAGGCGATCGCCGATTTCGTGATCCAGCCGCTGCTAACCTACGACAGAGACCAGTCACAAGCAGCTGTTGAACGGGGAAGTCAAGCGCTGACGCATTTAATGCAAGAAGTGTTAGAGGCCGGCGATATCGACAAGATCGCCGATTTCGATGCGCTGCTCCATGCGCTGTTATCGGGCAGCTGCATCCTGTTGTTGGATCATCTCACCGAAGGTCTCCGCATCGGCATGGGAGGCATCGAGGAGCGCAGCGTAGGGGAACCCATCACCCAGACGGTCATCCGGGGACCGATGGAGGCGTTCACGGAAAGCTTCAGCACCAATACCGCGTTAATCCGCAGAAGGCTGAAGGATCCGAATCTATGGCTCGAAGTCCGTCAGATCGGAGCCGTGACGAAAACGAATGTCGGCGTGATGTATCTATGCGGGATTGTGAATGAAGGTCTTGTGGACGAGGTACGCTCGAGGCTGGACCGGATCGAGATCGACGGCATACTGGAGAGCGGCTATATCGAAGAGATGATTCAGGATAAAACGCTCACCCCGTTCCCGCTGCTGACCAACACGGAGCGTCCCGATGCGGTCGCCGCCGCCTTGCTCGAAGGGCGCGTTGCGATCATCGTCGATGGCACGCCGTTCGTGCTGCTCGCACCCGGACTGTTCGTGCAGTACTTTCAATCGGTGGAAGATTATTACCAACGTTGGGATATCAGCACGCTGCTGCGGTTAATCCGCTTCATGTCCTTCTTCATCGCCTTACTGGCGCCATCCTTCTACATCGCGGTCACCACCTTCCATCAGGAGATGCTGCCGACCGGCTTATTGATCAGCTTGGCCGCCCAGCGCGAGGGCGTCCCTTTCCCGGCGTTTATCGAAGCGCTGCTCATGGAGATGACGTATGAAATTCTCCGCGAGGCTGGGGTACGCATGCCAAGGACGGTCGGACAAGCCGTATCCATCGTCGGTACGCTGGTCATCGGCCAAGCGGCGGTCGAAGCGGGAATCGTATCGGCGGGCATGGTCATCATCGTGTCCATTACGGCGATCGCAAGCTATGTTTTGCCTCAAGTGAGCATGTCGATCACGGTGCGCATGATCCGCTTCGTACTCATGGGACTTGCGGCTTCCTTCGGCTTATACGGCATGTTAGTCGGCATCATCGCCCTCTTTATCCATCTATGCACCCTTCGCTCCTTCGGAATTCCGTATATGACGCCTTTTGCGCCGCTTTACGTGCAGGACCAGAAGGACACGTTATTCCGTCTGCCTTGGCCGCTCATGAAAAAAAGGCCGAGTCTGCTCGGCCGTAACAATCCGGTCCGCCAGGGCGACGAGAGCTCGCCTGTCAGAGGAGATACCGCATGAAGCCGCTGCTGCTCCTACGTATAAGCGCGCTGCTGCTGCTTGTGCTGCTCGCGGGCTGCTGGAGCCGCCGCGAACTGAACACGCTGGCCATTCAGTTAGGGATGGGCATCGATAAGAGCGGAGACGATTATTCCATGACCGTTCAAGTCGTCGATCCTTCGAAGGTCGCCTCGCGAGCCGGCGGGAGCGAAGGGACGCCGGTAGCTCTATTCGAAGCAAAGGGAATGACGGTTCACGAAGCCGCGCGGAAAATGACGGAGACCAGCCCGAGGCGGATCTACGGCGCGCACATCCGCGTGTTCGTCCTCGGCGAGGAACTCGCGCGTGAGGGCATCGCCAAAGCGTTGGATTTGCAATACCGCGATTCGGAGGAACGCACCGATTTCCTGATCCTGATCGCCAAAGGCGGGAAGGCAAAAGACGTCTTGAACGTCATGACTCAGCTGGAGAAAATCCCGGCCACCAAGCTGTATAACTCGCTGATTGCCTCGTCGAGGGCTTGGGCGCCCTCTACGATGATCACGCTGGATCAATTAGTCACAGCGCTTACGGCCGACGGGACAAACCCGGTGATTACCGGCGTCCGCGTCATCGGGGGGAAGGCAGAGTCGGGTGGAGGTATGGACAACATCAGCAAGATCGAGGCGCCGGTTAAATTGAAGCTGGCCGGTCTAGCCGTATTCCGCGGCGATAAGCTGATCGGCTGGCTGAACGAGGAAGAGAGCAGAGGCTATAACTATATTACGGGCAACATCAAATCCTCGGTCGGCAACTTGGCTTGCCCGGACGGAGGGCGGATCGCGCTTGAAGTCGTTCGAAGCGACACGAAGATGAAAGGAAAGGTCGAGAACGGTAAACCCGTCATTGATTTGGCGCTGAGCTATCGGCTGAACGTCAGCGATGTCGAATGCAAGATCAATCTCGAGGATCCCGCCGTAATCAAGCAGCTGGAGGATCTCTCGGAAGCAAGACTGCTCTCGCTGCTCAAGAAAACGGTGGACGTGATGCAGCATAAATTCGGCGTCGACAATTTCGGCTTTAGCCAAGCGATCTACCGCGCCGATCCCAAGGCATGGGATCGCATGAAAGATCAATGGGACGACCTGTTTCCGGATCTGGAAGTCCGTTATCAAGTCAAGGCCAAGATCCGCTGGACCAGCACAGCCAAGAATTCGTTCATTAACGATATCAAGGAGTAGGCCGGATGCGTAATATGATCATATATCTCGTACTGACCGGATCGCTCGGAACGCTGGAACTGCTGTCCTTGCTTCGGAGCAAGCTGAAGAAGGAGGCGGCAACGGTTGCCGCCTTGCTGGCATGCGGGATGTTGCTGGGCATCTTGGTGTACATGGAGGTGCCCGTCCCGAGTCCGTTCGAGCTATTGAAGCTTGTGTATCGCCCGGTCAGCGACTGGTTCTTCAAGTCCGCACAATAGCTGATGGGAGGAGACCCTCGGTTGCTAGACAACGGAAAAGTAAGCATCCAGCAAATCGCCATTCTCATTCTGCTGGCCAGCATCGGAGACAGTATTCTCATTCTCCCTTCGGCTATTGCGGGCGTAGCGGGCCAAGATACGTGGATCTCCTGTTTGGTAGGTATCGTCCTGGGATTGGCGGTATTGGCGATTATGCTCCTGCTTGCCCGCAAGTTCCCAAGAGACTCTTACATCCAGATCATGAATAAACTATTGGGGCGCTGGGCGGGCGGTGCGCTTGGGGCCGTTCTGCTCTGCTACACGCTGATCATCATGACGACGATGGTGCGCGAAGTCGGCGATTTCATGGTGTCCCAGATGATGACCGACACGCCGCTGTGGAGCATTCACATCCTGTTGGTTCTCATCATGATCTTCTCCGTCAGGGGCGGCATTGAAACGATCGGCCGGACGAGCGAGATCTTCCTGCCGATCTTCGTTATCTTCGTGGCTGCCTTCCTGCTGATGACCATGCCGAATATGGAACCGATCAAGCTCCAGCCCATCATGGGAAAAGGATGGTTTCCGGTTATGCAAGGCTCGGTCTTTATGACGACGATGACGTTCACGGAGCTGTTCGCCTTCTTGTTCCTTCTCCCTTATGTCAAACGGGACAAACATATGGAGAGGGATATTCTGCTCGCCGCAGGGCTTGGCGGAATGGCGGTATCCATGGTAGCAACCGCTTGTATCCTGGTGCTCGGCAGTTATATTTCGGCCCATCATTTGTATCCGGCTTATGCGCTGGCGAAGAAGATCAGCATCGGCAATTTCCTGGAACGGGTGGAGGCGCTGCTAGCGGTCATTTGGGTGATCTCGGTGTTCTTCAAGGCGGTCGTCTTCATGTATGCCTTTAATACCGGGGTCGCCCATTTGCTGCGGCTGAAAGACCAACGTTCGCTGGCGCTTCCCGTCGGCATCATCCTGTTCTCGCTGGCCGATGTAATCGCGCCGAACATTAGCTATTACAACGACGTTCTGAACAAGGACGTGCCTTTCTCCGATCTGACCTTCGGGCTCGTTATCCCGCTCGGATTGCTGCTTGTCGCCTACATTCGTGGCAGAATGGCCGATTCAAGCAGGCAAGGGAGCTGATGATGGAGCACCTCGGCGCGGACGCGCCTTTTTTTAATATTCCGCACCCCGAATCTTGCATTTACGAAGCAGAGGTAAGTTCGCTACAGTAGCAGTATAAGATCCAGCGAACCCTATGAATCGAGGTGCAATCGTCTTTATGTCCAATTCGACTCAAGCGCAGAAAAGCAAATTCGTCTATACGCCGCCGGCGAACGGCTACCCCGAGTGGAACAACAATCCGGAGCTGTTCGCTTTAAACAGAATGGAAGCGCATGCAACGCTCATGCCCTATGCTTCCGTGGATGAGGCTCTGGCCGGGAACCGCCAAGCTTCGTCGCACTACGTAAGCCTCAACGGCCAGTGGAAGTTCGCCTTTGCCAAGGCGCCGAGCGAACGGATCGTTCAATTCTACGAGGCGGACTACGATTACAGCAGCTGGAACGAGATCGCGGTGCCGGGCCACTGGCAGCTGCAGGGCTACGACTACCCGCAATATACGAATATTCGCTATCCTTGGGAGAAAACCGAGGAGCTGAAACCGCCTTTTGCCCCGACCACCTACAATCCGGTCGGCTCTTATATCCGCACGTTCTCCATCCCGCAAGCATGGGAAGGACAACCGGTCTACCTGAGCTTCCAGGGCGTCGAGTCGGCCTTCTACGTGTGGGTGAACGGCGAGCTTGTCGGTTATAGCGAAGATACGTTCACGCCGGCCGAATTCGATATTACGCCGTATCTGCAGCAAGGCGAGAATAAGCTGGCCGTCGAAGTGTACCGCTGGTGCGACGCGAGCTGGCTCGAGGATCAGGATTTCTGGCGGATGAGCGGCATCTTCAGAGACGTCTATCTGTATTCGACGCCGGAAGCGCATCTGTACGATTTCACCGTCACGACCGATCTTGACGAGCAATACCGCGATGCCGTGCTTGGCATCAAGGCCCAAGTGACGGATTATTACGGCCGCACGTCCGGCACGCTTACGGTTGAGGCGCAGTTGTATACGTCGGAGCAGGCGCCGGTATGGGATAAGCCTGTCGAGATCGCCGTATCCCTCGGAGGCCAAGAGGTACTCGATATCGAGGCGTCGGTGCCTGTGGCCGATCCGCTCAAGTGGAGCGCCGAGCAGCCGAATCTCTATACGCTCGTCCTGTCGCTTCGCGATGGCGCAGGTGCGCTGCTCGAGGCCGTCAGCTGCCGCGTCGGCTTCCGCAAGTTCGAACTGAAGGATGGCTTGCTCCAGATTAACGGCAAGCGAATTCTGTTCCTGGGCGCCAATCGCCACGAATTCTCCGCCCGCACGGGACGGGCCATCAGCTACGAAGAGATGGTCGCGGACGTGAAGCTGATGAAGGCGTACAACGTGAATGCGGTACGAACGTCGCATTATCCGAATCATCCGGACTGGTACGACCTGTGCGACGAGTACGGCCTGTATGTCATCGATGAGACGAATCTGGAGACGCACGGCAGCTGGCAGTACATGCAGCAGGAGCTTGGCGACTTCACCGTTCCCGGCAGCCGTCCGGAATGGCGGAACAACGTCATCGACCGCGCGAACTCGATGCTGCAGCGGGACAAGAACCATCCGTCGATCGTGCTCTGGTCGCTCGGGAACGAGTCGTTCGGCGGCGATAACTTCATCGCGATGCACGATTTCCTTCGCGAAGCGGATCCGACACGCCTTGTCCATTATGAGGGCGTCTTCCACTGGCGCGCTTCCGAGGACGCCTCGGATGTCGAGAGCCAGATGTATACCAGGCCGGCGGATGTCGAGCGCTATGCGCAGCGCGACCCGAAGAAGCCGTTCATCCTGTGCGAGTACAGCCATGCGATGGGCAACTCCTGCGGCGGGCTGCATATCTACACCGACCTGTTCCACAAGTATCCGATCCTGCAGGGCGGGTTCATCTGGGATTGGGTGGATCAAGCGATCGAGCAGCAGACCGAAGAAGGCAAGACCTACATGGCCTACGGCGGCGATTTCGGGGAGCCGCTGCATGACGGCAACTTCTGCGGCAATGGTCTTGTGCTCGCCGACCGCGCAGTAACGCCTAAACTGATCGAAGTGAAAAAATGCTACGAGACCGTCTTCTTCGCTTACGAGGGCGAAGGACGCATTCGCGTGGAGAACCGCAACCTGTTCATCGATCTGTCGGGCTATGAGCTGCGCTACACGATCGCCGATAACGGCATCGCTGCAGCGGAAGGCAGCCTGGCGGTCGAGGCAGCTGCAGGCGAGACGGCTGAAGTGACGATTGCTCTTCCGGCATCCACGAATGCCGCAGCCGAGCGTGTCCTTACGGTCAGCCTCGTGCTCAAGGACAGCTGCGCTTGGGCGGAAGCGGGCCATGAGATTGCATTCGCGCAGTTTATTCTGCCGGCTGAAGCTAAGGCTGCAAGCAGCGTGGCTGAGGCAGCGGAGCGCAAGGATCCGGACGCTGCCGTTACAGCGGAAGCAAGCGAAGAGAAGCTCCTTATTCAAGGGGAGGGCTTCACGGCCTCCTTCAGCCTGACGGAAGGTCTGCTCCAATCCTTGACGAAGGATGGGGCCGAGTTGCTCCAGTCGCCGCTCGTTCCGAACTTCTGGCGCGCGTATACCGACAACGACCGCGGGAACAAGCACCACGAGCGTTGCGCGCCGTGGCGCGAAGCTTCGCTTAACCGTCAGCTGCGCAGCTTGACGTGGGAAGCGCTCGCCGATCGCGTCATCGTCAAGGCCGGCTATGACCTGCCGACCGTTCCCGTCTCGACTTGCTCGATCCGCTATACGATCGCGGCAAGCGGCGAGATTGAAGTGCAGTTGACGCTGGTACCGGGTGAAGGCTTGCCGGAGATTCCGGAGATCGGCATGCTGACGGCAGCGGCGCCGACATTCGAGCTTATGGAATGGTACGGCAACGGCCCGCACGAGAGTTATTGGGATCGCGAGAAGAGCGCGAAGCTCGGATTGCACCGTTCGACCGTATCCGAGCAGTTCGTGCCGTATCTGCGGCCGCAGGAATGCGGGAATCATACCGGCGTGCGGCATGCGGTCATTCAAGAGCCGGCCGGCAAAGGATTGCGCATCGCTGGCGTCGATCAGCCGATCGAATGGAATGTGCTCGGCTACACGCCGTTCGAGCTGGAAGCGTACGACCATGT
Source organism: Paenibacillus phyllosphaerae (assembly GCF_014192105.1). Taxonomy (GTDB): domain Bacteria; phylum Bacillota; class Bacilli; order Paenibacillales; family Paenibacillaceae; genus Paenibacillus_Z; species Paenibacillus_Z phyllosphaerae. Next base: position 147,832 of record NZ_JACHXK010000015.1, read on the forward strand.
CCACCTGTTGCCGGAACGCGAGAAGACCGTTATCCGCATCAACCACAAGCAAATGGGCGTAGGCGGCGACGATAGCTGGGGCGCTCAGACGCACCCGCAATATACGCTGCAGGCTAATCGGCCGTACTCGTATTCGTTCACGTTGAACGGAATCGGCTAAAGGCGAACAAGGCGCTTTCGTCCTGGTGGACGAAGGCGTCTTTTTTTTCAAAATACAAGTTTTATAAGTGGACGCTTAGAACTGCGGTGTATTTTTCACGTGGAACATGGAAGAAGATTCATGGCCGCCGATTCCGCCATTGACCCTTGCAGCCGATCGATGGTAGGGTGAAAACAAATAGCCGTACAATTTCCAGAACAGGAGGACTTCTCTCGTGCTTCGACGTTTTGCTTCTTATTATGTACCTTACAAAAAACTGTTCCTGCTAGACTTTAGCTGCGCGGTCATAGCCGCCTTGCTGGAACTCTCCTTCCCGCTCGCGGTTCAGTGGATGGTCGACGACTTGCTGCCGACTGGAGACTGGTCGATGATTCTATGGGCGGGGGCCGCCTTGTTCGGCGTCTATCTGATCAGCATGGGCCTGCAATTCGTCGTGAACTACTGGGGCCATAAGCTTGGCATTAATATCGAGACCGATATGCGCCAGCAGCTGTTCAATCATGTGCAGAAGCTGTCGTTCCGCTTCTTCGATAACAACAAGACCGGCAATCTGATGTCCCGGATGACGAACGATCTGTTCGAGATCGGAGAGATGTCGCACCACGGGCCGGAAGATGCGTTCATTGCGCTCATGACGTTCGCCGGCGCGTTCGGAATTATGATGACGGTCAATTGGCAGCTTGCGCTCATTACGTTCATCGTCGTTCCGTTCCTGGTGTGGATCATCGTCTACTTCAACCGGAAGCTCGATAGCGCCGCTACGACGATGTTCGAGCAGATCGCCGCCGTTAACTCGCGCGTCGAGGACAGCGTATCGGGGATTCGCGTCGTGCAATCGTTCACGAATGAAGCGTTCGAGCAGCAGCAGTTCGAGGTGAACAATAAGAAATTCCGCCTCGCGAAGCTGCGCTCGTATCTCGCCATCTCGTTCAGCTCCTCGGGCATCTACATGATGACCCGTCTCATCTCGCTGATCGTACTGGTCTGCGGCGCTTATTTCGCCTACAAAGGCGAGTTGTCCTATGGCCAGCTGGTCGCGTTCCTGCTGTACGTGAACATATTTCTTAAGCCGATCGACAAAATCAATGCGCTCATGGAGTCTTATCCGAAGGGCATGGCGGGCTTCAGACGTTTCGTTCAACTGCTCGATACCGAGCCTGACGTGAAGGATGCTCCGAATGCGGTCGATGCCGGCCACCTTCGCGGCGACATTGCCTTCCAAGACGTGTCGTTCAGCTACGAGGGCCATTCGAACGTACTGAGCGGCATTCATCTGAAGATCAAGGCAGGAGAGACGATTGCCTTGGTGGGGCCTTCGGGTGCCGGCAAGTCGACGTTATGCTCCCTTATTCCGCGCTTCTATGAGGTAGATGGCGGCGACATCACGATTGACGGAACCAGCATCCGCAGCATGACGACGCGATCGCTGCGTTCCCAGATCGGGATCGTACAGCAGGACGTCTTCCTGTTCGCGGGCACGATTCGGGAGAATATCGCGTATGGCCGTCTGGGCGCAAGCGAAGAGGAAATCCGCCAGGCGGCGCAGCGCGCGCATCTTCTCGACATGATCGATTCGCTTCCGGAGGGACTGAATACGGTCATCGGCGAGCGCGGGCTTAAGCTGTCCGGCGGTCAGCGGCAGCGTCTGGCAATCGCGAGGATGTTCCTGAAGAATCCGCCGATTCTCATCCTGGACGAAGCGACTTCGGCGCTCGATACCGAGACCGAGACGATCATTCAGCAGGCGCTGTCGGAGCTAGCCCAGAACAGAACGACGCTGATCATCGCGCACCGTCTGGCGACCATTCGACATGCGGACCGTATTCTCGTCGTGAACGAGCAGGGCATTGCCGAGAGCGGCAAGCATGACGAACTGCTCGCCAAGGGCGGCGCGTATGCGCGGCTGCATCAAGCGCAGTTCGGGGTGGCTGCACCTGTCATGTAGTTCAGAGCTTGACGATTAACACGTGATCGTGCGTGGGTATCGTCAAGCTTTTTTTATGACCCGATAAGTTGAATTCGTACTTACCAATAACAGAATATTAATTACAAATAATGACACACTAATCGCGAGTTGCATGCGACTCGTTAACCAACTGTAGAAGGGCTGATCGGAGCTTGAAGCTAAACTTCCCGCCGCGCCGGCCGCAGACTTATATTTCGACGAATGGCATTACGATGCTTACCCGGCATAATCCGTATGTTATTTTGTGGATCTCCGCTTCTTTTCCCGGCTTCGGCCATTTTGTACTGAATATGTATCTGCGCGGGGCGCTGCTCTCTGTCGGGGAAGTTATTATCAACACGCTTGCCCATATCAACGAGGCGATGGTGTTCACGTTCTGTGGACAATTCGACCGGGCAGCTGCCATAATCGATCCGACGTGGATCTACGGCTATCTGATCATCTATTTCTGGGGCATGTTCGACAGCTATCGATCCTCGCTTGAAGTGAACAAGCTGGCTCGCCTGGCCGAGATGGAGAACGCGCGTATTCGCCCCTTCAACATCAGCCGGGTCTGCCTTCAGTATATCGAAATGAAGAAGCCGGTCGTCGCGGCCGTTTGCTCCTTCTTCTTCCCCGGTCTCGGCCAGCTGTACAATCACCGCATTGATCTGGCCTTCTGGGGCATCATCTGGTGGTGGATTTATGTAGGCAAGTCGCATCTCTACGATGCTGTACTTGCGCTCATCAACGGGAATATCGCTTTATCGACGACCATGCTGGATCCGCATTGGCTGTTATTCATGCCTTCCGTGCTGGGCGGGGCGATCTATCATGCCCATCTGCAAGCCGGGGATCATAATCGGTTGTTCCGTCTGGAATGCCGGCAATATTTGGCCGAGCGCTATCAGGATACTGGTGAAGAGCTAATCTGGCGGAAGGAGGAACAGGCATGCTTGTCGTAGGTGTCTTTCAAATAACGACTGAACTCGAGCAGGTGCTCTCCTTGTTGGAGCAAAAAGGCATGGAGCGCGAGCAGATGGTCGCCGTTCCGATGGACCTGGACGCGAACGATGATACGATGGATCCGATTCGTTCGCGTGACCGGAAGGCCGGCGGTTTCGAGCTTGGTATGGGAACGGCTACCGCGTTCTCGGTGATCGGCGTGAGCCGCGGCTTTATTCTGGAATGGGGGCCAATCGTATGGGGGTTGATCGCGTCAGGTATCGGTTTCCTTGTCGGCTTGGCGCTTCATCTCATCATTGTACGCGTGACCGGGGCCAAGCGGGAGGCGAGCGCCAATCTGCTCCCGGAGGTTACCGTGCTGATCCGCTGTCAGCCCGAACGTCTCGATGAAGTGCGCAAGCTGCTGTGGCAGCATCAAGCCATTAGCGTAGGCGTAGTGAACCGGTAGCAAGGTAACATGCGAAAGACACTGTACGGGGACATCTAACAATCTAACAATTTGGCAATCGCGTTTCACCTGGCTGGTGAAGATTCCGGGCGGAGCACAAAATCCGTGAACGCCTTGATACCGCAGCTCATAACGATGTAGACCGGGAAGGAATATATCGATTTCCAGTTATACGGCAGATAGATGTGGAGCCAGATCGTGAGCGGCTCCATGATGAACGCGAAGAACGCACTTGTAACGGTGGCGGCGATGATGAAGTTCCTCCACGATGTAAACTTCTCATACAGCAGACTGAGGATAAGTCCGACCATACAATCCACACTTGCCAATCTGGCTCCCCAGGGCAACAGCATCTTGGGATAATCCCACAGCATCAGTTCCGCGCCAAGCACATCGAGCGATGTAGCGAGCAACACGGTCACGAATACATAAAGGACAAGCACATGCCTGTTGCCCTTGTTCGTAAGCTTGAACCAGATCGCGAACATCAGGATTGTCGTCACGAGCAGCAGCCACCATTGAAAAGAAAATACGACCTCGGATTTCCAATACTCCCATCGCAACTCCCCGAGTTTCTTCTGTGCATTATAGATATCATCCATCGTCACATCGCTCACTTGTTTGCCTCCCTGTACGCGGCGGCGTCCTCCTTGTATGCCAGCCTTCATTCCTCATATTGTCCCCTTAAGGAATAAAGATAGCCGATATTAACGCTCCTTCCTGCGGAAAATCAGCAATGCTATATTATGGATTGTTGGGGCGGCAGCATTATGCTATCTTTGCGATATGTTGTTCAATATAAGGCCTTCACTTGGGCGCTGCCCGGATGAAGCTGCTTTGCGAGAGGGGCATTGTTGATGAATCCCGCTTTATCCTCGGCAAAACCGAAGGCGATGCATCACGGCACGATGTACGCCATCTTGTTCATGATCAGCTCGGTCCATTTGCTCAACGACACGATGCAGGCCGTTGTTAGCGCGTTGTTCCCGGTCGTTCGCGAGACGCTTCAGCTCTCCTTGACGCAGATCGGCTGGGTCGCGTTCGCGCTGAATATGACGTCGTCGGTCATGCAGCCGGTGGTCGGACTCATCTCGGATAAAAAGCCGGCTCCCTGGATGCTGCCAGCCGGTATGGGCTTGAGCTTAATCGGCGTTGCGGGCCTTAGCGTCGCGCCATCCTTCTGGACGCTGCTCGCAGCCGTCGTATTCATCGGCCTCGGTTCGGCGATCTTCCACCCGGAAGGTTCGCGTGTCGTTTATTTCGCTGCAGGAACGAGACGCGGACTTGCGCAGTCCATCTACCAGGTCGGCGGCAACTCAGGCAGCATGCTGGCGCCGGTCATGACCATCTTCCTCTTCGAGCCGCTTGGTCAGCCGGGGGTCATATGGGGGACGCTGCTCGCAATCACGGGCATCCTTATCTTGTTAAGAGTCGTGCCTTGGTATCGTCTTCAGTTGGCGCAGCATGGCAAGCCGGTCAAGAAGTCGGCAGGGGCGGCCACTGACGCGGCGGTGTACAGCAATCGGCTGGTGGTGTTCGCGCTGACGCTGCTCATCGTGCTCGTGTTCGCAAGATCATGGTATTTCACCGGAATCGGCACCTTCTATCAGATCTATCTCCACGATTATAAAGGCTTAAGCGTTGCCGCGGCGCAGATCCCGATCTTCCTATTCATGGCCGGCGGCGTGATCGGCACTTTCTTCGGCGGTCTCCTTGCAGACCGCTTCGGCCGCAAAAGGATGATCCTTCTTTCCATTGCAGGATCTTCGCCGTTCGCGTTGATGCTTCCTTATTTGCCGCTAGGCTGGATTTATCCGATTATTTTTATACTGGGCATCATTCTATTATCCGGATTCTCGGTTAGTGTTGTGTACGCGCAGGAGCTGTTGCCGGGTAAAGTGGGCATGGCTTCCGGTCTAATCACGGGGCTGGCCTTCGGGATGGGGGCGATCGGAGCGGTGGCGCTCGGTAAGGCAGGGGATCTGTGGGGGATCGATCAAGTGCTGGTCTGGTCGAGCTTCCTGCCGCTGGCGGGATTGCTCGCCGTCTTGCTGCCGCCGGATCGGCGAGCCTAACCGCTTAGGCGGTAGGCTGAGGTATGCCGAGCAGGTGAAGCGCGGCCCATATGCCGTCTTCGGACGAGGAAGCGGTGACATGTTTCGCCGCTTCTTTGGCTTCGCGGACGCCATTGCCCATCGCAATGCCGAGACCCACGAAAGTCAGCATCTCCACGTCGTTGAGTCCATCGCCGAATGCGGCGCATTCGGAAGCGTCAACGCCTGCGGCGGCGAGCAAATACGGAATGCCGGCTGCCTTGGAACAGCCCATGGGCAGGAAATCGACGGCTTCGTCATGCCAACGGATGAACCGAAGTTCGGGGAACTGTGCTTCGTAGAGGGCCTGGTGGGCCACCGGTATGAACAGATTGCCTTGATAGACGGGATCTTGCTCGTAGTAGAGCGGATCGACGATAGGATACGGAAGATTGACGGATGAGAAGCCCGCTTGGATGAGCGGGTGAGCAGCTGTACTGACCCGAATCTCGCCGCTGCCGCAATAGGCGGTGACATGTCCGGTCGATTCCGCGTAGGCGGCGAAGTTGCGCAGAAGCTCGATCGAGATCGGATTCTCGTAGATCGGTCGGCCCTTATGGACGACATACTGGCCGTTGATGGATACGTAGGAGTCGATGTTCAGTTCTTCCCGGATCCATTCGAAATGCGAAGGCGATCTGCCGGTAGCAATAGCAGTCTGAATACCGGACTCTTGGAGCACGCGGACTGCTGCCTTCGTAGAGTCGGGTATCGCGTGCCGGTCGTTAAGGAGCGTACCGTCGATATCGAACAGGACGAGCTTAGGCTTATTCATGGACACGTAGAATCCCTGCTTTCTTGGTGAATTGACATCTAATTCAAATAGGTGATTCTAGAATCGGCATCACGCCAGCCGAGGGAACGCCCTCGCGTCACGCTGCTGATCTAGAATCGGTATTGCTCATACAGCGTAAATTATGAAACGCTTTTCATGTCAAGCGTTATCGGGCAAAAAAATCGGAAGGTGAGGCCTATGGCTAACATCCGGCATATCGCGAAGCTTGCCGGCGTCTCCGTCAGCACCGTCTCCCGGGTATTGAACGGACATCCTTATGTAAGGGAAGAGAAACGGCTGGCTGTCGAACAGGCGATGAACAGCTTGAACTACGCGCGCAATATGAACGCGGTCCATCTGCTGCGCGGAAGAACCGACATGATCGGCGTCATGCTGCCCTCCATTAATCATCCCTACTTCTCAAAACTCGTTGAAGGGATCTCGGATGAAGCGCTGCAAGCGGGTTGCAGGCTTGTCCTCTGCCAGACCGGGTACGCGGAAGAAGAGGAACGCAACGCGCTTCATATGGTCAAGGAGAAGCAAATCGACGGGCTGATCTTATGCTCGAAGGCGCTCGGATGGGACGAGATCGTGCCGTACGCCGCTTTTGGCTCGATCGTTGCGTGCGGGGAAGATGCCGGGGGGCTGCTGCCGTCGGTATTCATTGATCATTACGCCTCCTTCCGGGCGGGTATACGGCATGTGATGAGCAAGGGACACACCCGGATCGGCTTAGCCTTAAGCCGCTATGCCAGCCATAGCAGCGATCAGCGCCGACAGGCGTATTGGGATGCGATTACCGAGATTGGCGAGCAGCATCGGGAAGATTGGACTTTCTATGATTGCTATGGCATAGAGGACGGCGCTCAGGTCGTACGGCAGTTGCATGGCATGGCAGAGCGTCCGACGGCGATGCTCGTTACCGGCGATCAAGTCGCTGCGGGCATGATCGCAGAGGCAGCGAAGCTGGGCATCCGGGTACCCGATGATCTTGCGATCCTAGGCTTCGATAATCAGCCGATCGCGCATGTGCTCGGCATTACGACAATCGATAATCAGCTGCACGAGATGGGGCGGGAAGCGTTCCGGATGCTGCAAGTCTCCCTGTTAGGAGAAGAGCCGCCGGTAAGCCGGGTCGAGATTCCTTTTGCGCTCGTGGAGAGAACGACGGTATAGATGGCATCAGCCATCCTTGGCTATATTGCTGAGGATGGCTTTTTTATTTGGGTATTGTTTTAAATAACTAGATAAATTATGATTATGTCTATAAATAAACAAACGAAGTTATATTGTGTTTATAAAATAGGGAGTTGGTTGTAGATGAACCGCAGAAAAGAACTACAGCAGGAATACGCGATGAAGAAGCGGGTGATGGGCGTCTTTCAATTCGTGAATACGGCGAGCGGCAAGCGGTACATTGCCTCATCCAGCTCGTTGGAGTCGGCTGAGTCCCGGGAGGAGTTCATGCTGCGCATGAATTCGCACATGAATAAGGCGCTGCAGGAGGATTGGAATGCATCGGATGGCGCGGCATTCGTCTATGAGGTATTGGAGGAGCTCAAGCTTGGGGACGAGATCCGCAACGATTTCAAGGATATGATGACGCCGGAGGGAGAGTTACGGCGGGACCTCGTGCAAGGATACCGCAGAGAGCTTAGCAAACTGGAGGACAAATGGCGGGAGCAGCTGGGCAGTTATGAGCCGGAAGGCTACAACAAGCGAAGAAGGGTCTAATTTTTTTTAGTAGGAGGAGGAGATATTGCCATGACAACGCAAGCAAGACCGCAGGAGAGACGAAGCAGCCTGCTGCGGAACCGGTTCGTACAGACGGTGTTGCTGTCGAACATGATGCTTCAGCTCGGGATTTGGGTACGCAACTTCGCGGTGCTGCTGTTCGTATCCGAGCAGACGAATCAAGATCCGGTCGCCATCTCGTTAATCTCGGTCGTGCAGTTCGCGCCGATCTTTATCTTTTCGTTCATCGGCGGCACGTTCGCGGATCGTTGGCGGCCGAAACGAACGATGGTCTGGTGTGACCTGCTCTCGTCCATCTCGGTGTTCGTCGTGCTATTAACGCTTATGTATCAGGCGTGGGAGGCCGTTTATTTTGCCACCTTCGTGTCGGCGGTATTGTCGCAATTCTCGCAGCCATCCGGCATGAAGCTATTCAAGCGATATGTGGAACCGGAGCAGCAGCAAAGCGCGATGGCGATGCTGCAGACGCTGATCGGCGTGTTCATGGTGTTAGGTCCAGCGATCGGCAGCCTGATCTATAAGGGACTCGGCATTGAAGCCTCGCTTGTTTGCACCGGTGCGGCATTTCTGCTCTCCGCGCTGGTTCTCATCCGATTGCCGAAGGATGACCGGGAAGCAGCATCCGCAGTACAGAAGCGAAGCTTCCAAGACGATCTGAAGGATGGCTTCCGCTATGTGATGAAAAGCAAGGTACTGCTGACGCTGGGCGGTACATTCGCCTTCGTCGGCTTGGCTAGCGGCATGGCCAATACGCTCGGGATCTTCGTGGTTACCGAGAAGCTCAGCAAGACCGAGGACTTTGTCCAGTACATGCAAATGGCTAACGGCGCTGCAGTGCTGGTCGGCGGGGTATGCGTGGCGATACTGGCCCGGAAGTGGTCGCCGCAGCAGCTGCTCGCAGTCGCCCTGCTGGCAGACGCGATCGGCCTGGTCGGGACCGGGTTCTCGACGAGCGTGGCGCTTACGCTCGCGCTTCAGTTCCTCATGGGCTTCTTCTTCCCGATTATCCAGGTGGCGATCAGCACGATGCTGCTGCGCTGGACGGCCGGCGACTACATCGGCCGGGTGAACGGCGTCATCATGCCGATGTTCACGGGCGCCATGGTGCTCATGATGGCAACCAGCGGTCCGCTATTGCACGTCTTCACGTTGGAGACGCTGTCGATCATCGCCGGGACATTCATGCTGCTCGGCGGACTGTTGCAGCTGTCGATCATGAAAGCCAAGTCGCCGCAGCTGGCACCAAGTACGCGATCCGCAGGCGTGGAACAATAAAGAAGGGCACTTCCCGTAGAAGATCGCGGGAAGTGCCCTTTGGTGTTGTTGTTGGGGTTAACCGAACTTACTGCGTATTCGAATGTTCTTCCGATCGCTGTTGTTCTCGGATTCCTGGATTAGAAAGTCGAGGGTGGAATCCGTTCACAAAGGCGAACGCTAGCGCTTCTCCAGAATCATTGGAATACTTCGTTGCGGTTTAACCTGAGTCAAACATAAAGCGTGTTCACGCAGTGAACGTCAAGCGAGAGTCAGCTCGCAGCCGCATCACGCCGACTCAAGCAGCAGGTCCCCACCTAGCACAAACGTAAAGCGTGTCCACGCAGTGGACGTTTAAGCGAGGGTCAGCACGGAGCAACATCATGTCGCAACAAGCGGCAGGTCACACCCATAAGGCATAAAAGTCGCGAACGAAGCTCGAAGACAGAGCTTTGTCCATAGCAGATTGCATAACCATTGCAATCCGCAAGGACAAAAGCGTCTCCACGCTCGAAAGAACACATCGAAGACGGCCGCGTTCCGAATCTCGCCCCTTACGGGTACCCAGTAGGGCCGTGGCCCTCTGGTTCCCCTCCAATGGAGGGGGAAGGGGGAGGTTAATTAAAGGGCAGCGCCTTTTATTTTCCCAAAGAAGCTGCTAATCGCATAATAGGCCGCTCCTCTGACCGCCGACTGGTCATGCAGCTCGGCGAAGAGGACACGAAGCCGCTCGCGGTGATACGACAGTGTGCGCTGATCGACCGTGGCTTGCACATACGGCGCAATCCAGTTTTGCGCGCGGCTCATCCGGTTGCCGATGATGACGACGTCCGGATTGAAGACGTTGACGATGTTCGCGATACCGGCGCCCATCGCTTCCCCGATCTGCCGGAGCAATTGCAGCACGGCTTCGTCCTGCTGCTCCGCGCGCGCAAGCAGAGTCTCCAGATCGTCAGCGCCCAGCTTGCTCGCCTGCTCGAGGAGCGCATTCTCCGAAGCGTACAGCTCCCAACAGCCTTGGTTGCCGCAGCGGCAGGCTCGTCCGCCGCGTTCGATCGACAGGTGCCCGAGCTCGCCGGAGAACCCGGAAGCGCCTTTATACAGCTCTTTGTTCAATATGATGCCCGTCCCGATCCCGATCCCGACGGAGACATAGATTTGATGGGCGATACCGCGGCCGGCGCCGTACTTCTGCTCGCCCTGCGCACCGGCGTTCGCTTCGTTATCGATCGTGACCGGCACGCCGAACCTCTCTTCGATCAGCTGCTGCAGCGGCACCTGGCTCCAGCCGAGATTCGGCGCGAACAGGATGTTCCCTTGATCGTCGACGATGCCCGGCACGCCGATTCCGATGCCGACCAGGCCGTACGGGCATTCCGGAATGTGGGCTTGCAACGAAGCGATGCAGCTGCATAGCTGGTCGAGAACGGCTTGCTGCTCGGTAGTCTTGAGCGGCAGCTCCTGCTCGAAGGCGACCTCGCCCTCGAGCGTCGTGAGGACGCCGCGTATATAATTGACGCCAAGATCGATGCCGATCGCATAGCCGCATGCGCCATTGAAGAGGAGCATGACCGGCTTGCGCCCGCCGCTCGATTCGCCGTGGCCAATCTCCAACACGAGATGGGCATCGATCAAATCCTGCACGAGGCTCGAGACGGTAGCCTTATTGAGGCCGGTCCGCTCGGAGATTTGGGCGCGCGAGAGGGGAGCGTGCTTCAGCACGGCTTCGAGCACGATCGCGGTATTTATTTTTTTGATCATGGCCAGATCGCCCGTAGGTTTGCGTTTCATCTTCAAATTCGCTCCTGCCTTGTCGTAGAGAATCATGAGTTAAGCGTGTATAGAAAGGAATTGGCGCGCAAATAACAATGAAGGCCCGTATGGCCTTTGCTGCCAACTAAAGGGTTCCTGGCTCGTTCACACTGGATTGTAACACGAAAAATTCGTTAGCTGTATTTTAACACAAAACTTAGTTTGTTTAATAGACAAACTAAGTTTATTCGTGTTATGCTAAGTGCAGATCAAGCGAAGAGAGCGTTTACAATAGTATCCGCTGCTCGTTGCTCCATACACTTAAACCAAATATGGGAGGCATTATTCCATGACGTACTTTAAGAATATCAACAAGATTCAATTCGAGGGCAAAGGCTCCGATAATCCGCTCGCGTTCAAACATTACAACCCATCCGAGGTTGTCCTGGGCAAAACAATGGAAGAGCATCTCCGCTTCGCAGTCGCTTACTGGCACACATTCACATACGGCGGCGCAGATCCGTTCGGCGTTGGCACATCGGTGCGCGGCTGGGATAACGCGGATGCGCTGGACCAAGCTAAGGCTCGCGTAGAAGCGAACTTCGAGTTCCTCGAGAAGATCAACATTCCATACTATGCGTTCCATGACCGCGATATCGCGCCGGAAGGCGAGACGCTGCAAGAAACGAACAAGAACCTCGACGTGATCGCCGATCTGCTGGAGAGCAACATGAAGTCTTCCGGCAAGAAACTGCTGTGGAACACGGCTAACATGTTCACGAACCCGCGCTTCGTGCACGGCGCAGGCACAACATGCAATGCGGACGTCTATGCTTACGCTGGCGCGCAATTGAAGAAATCCCTTGAGATCGGCAAACGCCTTGGCGCAGAGAACTATGTCTTCTGGGGCGGCCGCGAAGGCTACGAGACGCTGCTGAACACGGATATGGCGTTCGAGCTGGATAACCTGGCGCGCCTGCTGCATATGGGTGTCGACTATGCCAAAGAAATCGGATTCGACGCGCAATTCCTGATCGAGCCTAAGCCGAAAGAGCCAACGAAGCATCAATACGATTTCGATGCGGCAACGACGATCGCGTTCCTGCAGAAGTACGGCCTCAAGGACTTCTTCAAGCTGAACCTGGAAGCGAACCATGCGACGCTGGCCGGCCACACGTTCGAGCACGAGATCCGCACGGCTGCCATCAACGGCCTGCTCGGTTCCCTCGACGCGAACCAAGGCGACCTGCTGCTCGGCTGGGATACGGACGAATTCCCGACGGACCTGTACTCCACGACGCTTACGATGTACGAAGTGCTTAAGGCTGGCGGCCTGAACAAAGGCGGCATCAACTTCGACGCTAAAGTACGCCGCGGCTCCTTCGAAGACGAGGATCTCTTCTTGGCGCACATCGCAGGTATGGATTCGTACGCTTGGGGCTTGAAAGCAGCAGCGAAGCTGATCGAAGAGAAAGTGCTCGACAGCATCGTCGACAACCGCTACCGTAGCTTCAAAGAAGGCATCGGCGCAGAGATCGTATCCGGCAAGGCTTCGCTGCACACGCTGGAGCAATACGCGCTGCAGAACAACCCGATCCGCAACGAGTCCGGCCGTCAAGAGCGCATCAAGCTCGTTCTGAACGAAATCATCTACAGCGTATAAGAGGGGGATCCCGCACATGTCTTATGTAATTGGGATCGACTTGGGAACGAGCGCCGTTAAGGCGCTCCTTCTCGATAAAAACGGTGCGATCGTGGCCGAAGCGTCGAAGAGCTACCCGCTCTTCCACGAGCATTCCGGCTGGAGCGAGCAGCGTCCGGATGATTGGGTCGACGGCACGATCGCGGCGCTGCGCGAGCTGACTTCGCAGCCTAACGTCAACGCCGATGCGATCGAAGGTATTAGCTTCTCCGGCCAAATGCACGGTCTTGTCCTGCTCGATGAAGCGGGCAATCCGGTACGCAACGCCATTCTATGGAATGACACGCGGACGACGGCGCAATGCCGCGAGATCGAATTCACGCTTGGCGAGCAGCTGCTCTCCATCACGCGCAATCCGGCGCTCGAAGGCTTCACGCTGCCGAAGATTCTGTGGGTGAAGCAGCACGAGCCGGAGAACTTCGAGAAGTCCAAGCTGTTCTTACTGCCGAAGGATTATGTCCGTTATCGCCTGACGGGCGAGCTCCACATGGACTACTCGGACGCGGCCGGCACGCTGCTGCTCGATGTAGCAGGTAAAAGCTGGAGCGCTTCCGTGCTGGAAGCGTTCGGTCTGCCGGCTTCCTTCTGCCCGCCGCTCGTCGAGTCGCACGGACTGGTAGGCACGCTGCTGCCGCAATCGGCGGATGATACGGGTCTGCCCGCTTCCACGAAGGTATTCGCAGGCGGCGCGGACAATGCCTGCGGCGCAATCGGCGCCGGCATTCTGGAGGAAGGGCTGACGATGTGCAGCATCGGCACCTCCGGCGTTATCTTGTCCTACGAGAAGAATAGCGCAAGCGACTTCGGCGGTAAGGTCCACTTCTTCAACCACGGCAAGGAAGACGCCTTCTATGCGATGGGCGTAACGCTAGCTGCCGGCTACAGCCTGAGCTGGTTCAAGAATACCTTTGCCAAAGGCGAATCGTACGACGAACTGCTCAGCGGCATCGAGGCGATCAAGCCAGGTTCCAATGGCCTGCTGTTCACGCCTTACCTCGTCGGCGAGCGCACGCCGCATGCCGATTCGGTCATCCGCGCGAGCTTCATCGGCGTGGACGGCTCGCATGAGCGCAAGCATTTTGCCCGCGCGGTTATGGAAGGGATCACGTTCTCGCTCAATGAGTCGGTCGATATGTTCCGTAAGGCGGGCAAGACGGTCGATCGCGTCATCTCGATCGGCGGCGGCGCGCAGAATCCGGTCTGGCTGCAGATGCAAGCCGATATCTTCAACGCGAACGTTATCGCACTTGAGAATGAGCAAGGACCGGGACTTGGCGCGGCGATGCTCGCAGCGTACGGCTGCGGCTGGTTCGATAGCCTGGACGCTTGCGCTTCACAGTTCGTGAAGCATGCGGCCGTCTATGAGCCGAATGAGGCAGCGGTAGAGCAGTACGCAGGATTGTTCGCCATCTATCAGCAGGTGTATGCGCAGACACAAGGGCTGAACGAATCTTTGAAAGCTTATCGTTAACTTCGTCGAAGGCCACGCGAAGCGGGAGAAATCTTCCTGCCGCGCGTGGTCTTTTTGCTCTAACAACTCTCCGTCACCGTGTCGATAATCTCTCATAGAGGTTCAAAGACAAGCAGCCAGAGGGGAGCAGGAGAGACGAAGATGAATCGTTTCAAGTTGAAGATGAAGGTCGGCACGAAGATTTCGCTCGCATTTGTTCTGATGATTCTACTGATGATAGGAATGGAACTGAGCGGATTCAAAGGCAGCGAGAATACCGAGGATAAGATGATCGTATTCGCCAATAACCGGATGCAGGCGGTGGAGAGCGTACATGAAATGAAGTACGGCTTGGAACGGCTCGAACTGATCGGACTGATGGTATTGACGGCGACAGATGAAGCTCAGAAGAAGGAGCTGCTCACCGAACGCAGCGAGCTGTTCGTGTGGATGGGCGAGCAGATCGAAACCTATAAGATCTACGCGATCGGGGATAAAGAGATTCAGCTCATCACCCAGATCGAAGAGACCTACCAAGCGCTGGCGCAGCAAGCGGCCGCGGCAGGTCCGGAAAATACGTTCATGCCGGATCAATACCGCGACTATCAGGAGATTATCCAGCAGCTGGACGAAGCGAACGGCGCCAACACGGAGCAAATGCTCAGTGACGCGATCGGAAGCTCCAACACCGGACAGACGTTCACAATGGCGTTCGCGGGCGTCGCGCTGCTCGTAGCGGTACTGCTCGTCCTGGGACTTACGCGCAATATCATCCTGCCGCTGCGCAAGGTGCGCGACCGGATGCTTGAAGTAGGCGACGGCGTGCTTAGCAGCGAGCCGCTCCCCGAAGATCGTTACGACGAGTTCGGCGAGCTTGCCATGGCCGCGAACAAGATGGTTGGCAATCTTCGTACGATCGTGCTGAAGACTGCGGATTATTCGAGCGAACTGGCGGTTGCGGCAAGCATGCTGTCGGAGAGCGCGGAGAGCACGAATGCTTCGGCGACGAACATTAAGGAGACGATCGCGGAAGCGGCAGTCGGCGCTGAGCAGCAGGGGTACAGCGCAGGGGAGACGGCCCGCGCCATGGAAGAGATGGCAACGGGCGTTCAGCGCGTAGCGGAATCTGCGGGCGAAGTCAGCGACAAGTCCCGTGATGCCAAATCCGACGCCGAGCAAGGTCAACGCTCGATCGAGAACGCAGGCGAGCGCATGGATGCGGTCATCGTTACGACGGATCATCTGTCTACCTTGATCAAGCATCTGGAAGAGCGCAACGAACAGATCGGCAGCCTGGTCGACAAAATCAACAATATCGCCCGCCAGACCGGCGTTCTGGCGCTCAATGCCGGAATCGAGGCAGCCCGTGCAGGCGAGCATGGCCGCGGCTTCGCGGTCGTAGCAGGAGAAGTGCGCCAGCTGGCTGCGCAATCGCAGGATGCTTCGACGATGATCGTGGAAGTGATCGGCGAGATTCAGGAGAGCACGAAGGCGGCAGCCGAAGCAATGGACAAGGAGATCGGCGAAGTGAATGAAGCCAGCCATGCGGTGAAGTTGGCCGGCGCTCAATTCACGAAGATCGTACGCGCGGTCCAGGATATGAGCTTCCAGATCGACGAGACGCTTGCGGTAGCCGAGCAGATGTCTGCCAGCTCGCAAGAGGTGAGCGCATCGGTGAACGAGCAGGCTTCTATCGCCAAGCAGCTGTCGAAGTCGTTCAATTCGGTTACCGACCGTGCGCAAGGCCAGGCATCCGCTATGGGCCAGATCAGCGCCTATACGACGGAGCTGACGCGCATCGCGAAGGAATTGCAGGCGACGGTGCAGAAGTTCCAAATTCGATAAAGAGGTTATGGAAGACATCACGGCTGCAGGCGGCTAACGCTTGTCGGTTGTGATGTCTTTCTTTTCATACACGTTTCAGGATTAAGAAAGGGAAACTTTTCCATAAATCCGTTCGTATCATAATGTGCGAATAGAAGAGAAATATCTAGCGACGAACGGGGGACGGAAGACATGGACGTACTAACGGTAGATATCCGACAAGCAGGCTATGAGCACGGCGCGCCTGTTATCCGCGATGTCTCTTTTAACGTAGAGTCGGGTGAATTGGTCGGGATGATCGGTCCCAACGGCGCGGGTAAGAGCACGACCATCAAGTCGCTGCTCGGTCTGCTGCGCAATGTTGAAGGAACGATCGCTTTCGCGGGGGAACATCGGCGTTATGCTTATGTGCCGGAACAGCCGGTACTCTATGATTATTTGACCTTATGGGAGCATCTGCAGCTGGCTGCCAGCGCGTATGGGTTGAACGAAGACACCTTCGAGAAGCGGGCGATGGAGCTGCTCGAGCGATTCCGGATGGTGAATGATCGCCACCGGCTGCCGACAGGCTTCTCCAAAGGGATGCAGCAGAAAATGATGCTGATTATCGGTTTCCTGCTCGAGCCGGACGTCTATGTGGTGGACGAGCCGTTCGTAGGGCTTGACCCGAGAGCGACGGGGGATTTCCTCGAGCTGCTGGAAGCGGAGCGCCGCCGCGGGGCGGGAGTGCTCATGTGCACGCATGTATTGGATACAGCCGAGCGGATCTGCCAGCGGCTGGTGCTTATTAATGAAGGGACTGTCGTGGCTTCGGGCACGCTCGCTGACGTGAGAAGACAGGCCGGCCGACCTGCGGACGCCTCGCTGTTCGATTGTTTCTTGGCGCTGACATGAAGGAGGGTCCTCTTATGGTGCAGAGTCAGAGAGACTCGGATCGTCCGCCGCCGTGGCAGGCGGGCAGCTTATTCCGTCGAAGAGCGGTGAAGTATTGGGTTGATCAGTGGCGTGTCTGGCGGACGGTCGTGGATTGGATCGTGCTGCTCTATCTGTTCGTGCCGGCACTCTTGATCGGCGGCGGAGTCTTCATCGGATGGCTTCAGCACCCGCCGGAATGGCTGATGCATATCCCGTTGGCGCTCGGACAAGGCGCGGCAATACTTATTCTCGTGCTGTTCAGCAGACTGCGTACCTTTACGGAAGAGGCCGATGTGCTCTTCCTCCTGCAACGCAAGAAGTGGATGAGGAAATTGCGTATTTACGGCTTCCTGTATAGCGCTTGTCTCACGTTCATGCTTAGTTTGCTCATCGTTGGCATGCTCTTGCCGTTATTCGTTGCGGCGCATGGGCAGGCTTGGGGTAACGTCCTGTTGTTCGTTCTTCATCTCTGGTTGTGGGCGTTAATCGCGGCAGTATGGATGAACTTGGTCGCCGGCCGACATCGGGGGTGGCGAAGGAACGTTCGGCAATCAGGTGCTACGCTTACGCTGGCGTTCACCTTCATGGCCCCCTATGCGCTGTCTGGAGGCTATTGGGCTCTGGCTGCAGTTTCCCTGGCGATAGGCGGTGCGGCGCTCTTGCTGCTTGTCCGGATGAAACTGCAGGCTGTCGACACGTTCGAGTCCGATGTCCGTCTGGAGCGAGAGGCGGCGCTCGCGAGCACGGCGCTGTTGCTCTCGCAATCGGATGTTGTCATTAAGCCGAGGCCAAAGCATAACCGGCCGCTGCTGTTCCGGCGTTCGCAGCGGTTGTTCCGCAGTCGCGACGTTAGCGCTGTACTGGCGGGGAATGCGATGAAGGGGCTGCTGCGCCAATTCGCTTTTGGCCGCGGATTGCTGCAGTTCCTAGGGCTTGGCCTCGCAGCCGTTACGCTAATCGATCCTGTCGTGATCAAAATGCTCGTCGTTGCCGGGCAGCCGGTAATCGTCGGTCTGTATCTGAACAGCTGTTGGGAGAGCTTCCTGCACGATCCGTTCGTTGCCCGGCTCGGATGGGGAGAGAAGGTGCAGCATGCCGCGGGCGAGCGGCTGCGATTGTGGCTCAGTTTGCCGTCCGCGCTGTTGATCGGCGCACTTGCCGGCGTTCAAAGTTTCGGCGCGCTGGGCGCACTGGTTGGCGTTGCTGCCGCTCTCTATGTCTGGGGATTATGCAGAGTGATGACCGAGCTGTTGCAGCTGCGAATCAAGAAGAACCGGTCTGCCTAGAGTCCCGTGCATGGAGGAGGCCGCGGCAGGGTACGATATGCTAAAGTAGCAGGGAACTTTTACTCGGAAAGGAATTACTCTCGTATGCGACATGATACCGCCTTACTGTTCCGCTTTCCCGACGCTCCGATGGCTGCGCTGGCGGCCGACACCTTGAAGGATCTCGGCTACGAGCCCGATCTGCAGGGAGAGCAGGAGGTTCATATCCACCTACATGGCAGCGATCTGACCTCTGCGCTCGAGATCGCCCAATCGCACGGAGGCGTGCTTGCCGGCCAATCCCCCATTCAGGAAGGCGTGTTGACGCAGACCGCATACAGTCTGGATTCGATTCAGATACCGGCTCATCTGGTGAATGAGGATCTCGTTGCGCAAGAGGAGCTGAACGCGACGAACCATCTCCGCAACCGGGATGACGACGGGCTGGACGAGAATGCCTTCCTGCCGGATGCGGGGACGTACGGCTTCTTCTCCGGCGATGTTCATATTTAAGCCGCACAACGACAAACACCCGGATCTTGCGCCTTGAAGGCGCAGGATCCGGGTGTTGCCATTTGTATAGACGAACGCGCAAAAGTTAGGCTGCGATTAGTGCATTAGCGTTTGCTGGAACGGGATTTCGACGATTTGTGCTTTTTCGCTTTGGAACGAACGCTGGAAATCGTTGCTTCGTAACCGTAACCTTTGTGGCCATGGCTCATGTGACCGTGACTCATGTGATCGTGGCTCTTGTGACCGTGGCTCTTGTGGCCGTGGCCGTGGCACATATCTTCTTCTTTCTCGATGACTTGGTAGCAGTGCTCATACACAGGTACGCAATGGTGTTTGTTGACGATCTCGATCGGATGAATCACCTTTACGACTTGCGGATGATAGAAGTCGCGCTCAATGCGTTGCGGCGGATCATAAACGGTTACCGTTGGGCAAAATGGACGATGGTAATTACAGGACATCTGTTCATTCTCCTTTGCAGTTGGATTACTACAACATATGATGCCGCCATGGACAACGCTTGTGCGAAAGCCTTAATGGCTAAACGCTGAGTTGCGCGGCGTTCTGCCCTGCCGCGTAACCCGTGGAGAACGCCGCGGTTATGTTATAGCCGCCCGTATAACCGTGGATGTCGAGCACCTCGCCGCAGAAGAATAAACCCGGCATCAGCTTGGAGGCCATTGTCTTCGGGTCAACCTCCTTAAGGTTGACGCCGCCGCCGGTCACGAACGCTTCCTCGATCGACAGCGTGCCGTAAGCCCGCAGCGGGAAGCTCTTGATCAGCTTTGCGAGGTCCATCCACGCCTGCTTCGGAATATTGTCGTACGTCAGCTGCTCCGACAGTCCTGCCTGTTGCAAGAGGAGCGGGAGCATGCGGTCGGGCACATAGCCGCTCAGCACGTTCTTGATCCATTTCTTCGCGTCCTGCTTGGCCATCGCGAGCGTCTCCGCGTAGATGTCATCCGCGCTGAGGTCCGGCAGCAGATCGATCGTCATCCTGATATGAGGCGCGCCGAATTGCTTGAGCGCCTTCACGACGAATTGGCTGCAGCGCAAGACCGCAGGCCCGGAGATGCCGAAGTGGGTGAAAATCATATCGCCTTCATGCTCGACCAGCTTCTTGCCCTTCGGATTCCAGACGGAGAGCGCTATATTGCGCAGCGACAGTCCCTGCAGCTCCTTGCTTGCGATGAACGGTTCGCTCACGGTAACCGGTACCTCGGTCGGGAACAACTCGGTGATGGTATGCCCGGCCTGTTCCGCCCATGCGTAGCCGTCTCCGGTCGATCCGGTATGCGGCACCGATTTGCCGCCGGAGGCGATAATGACCGACTTGGCACGGATCGTCTCGCCGGAACGCAGCAGCACGCCGCGGACGCCACCCTCCGAATAGAGCACTTCCTTGACCGGCGCGTTGACGCGGATATCGACGCCTTGGGCGCGTACCTGCTTCACGAGCGCATCCACGACGGTCTTCGCCTTATCCGTAACCGGGAACATCCGCCCGTTATCCTCCTCCTTCAGCCGGATGCCCAGCTTCTCGAAGAACGCGATAATGTCCTTGTTGCCGAACTGCGTTAGCGCGCTGTAGAGGAATTTGCCGTTGCCTGGGATATATTTGATCAGCTCATCGAGCTCTTTGTTATTCGTGACATTGCATCTGCCGCCGCCGGAGATGCCGAGCTTCCGGCCCAGCTTGTCGCCCTTGTCGACGAGGACCACCTTGGCGCCATGCTTGCTTGCGGCGACCGCAGCCATCAATCCGGCGGAGCCTCCGCCAATAATAATGACATCTGCTTGCATCAAAAGTTCACCTGCTAGTTTATAAGATAGTAGAGGGCATTCCGCTGATCCCGCCTAAGCTAGTCTTGCCCGCCGGCTACAATCATATCATTTCTTGCCGAAAAATGAACGCTTCAAACCTGTCTGGCCAGCTGCTTGGCAGTCCCTCACGTTCCTCCTGCAGACCGCGCTGCTCCTCGCCGTGTAAGATATTGTAACTTCTCGCATGAAAACGGTCATTGTATTCCTTTCAAAGCTATGTTTTAATCGGAGTTAATAGGAACAATGCGCTTGAAAAGGGGGAGAGCCTGACCTAGTGTGGAAGCAAACCCTTTTGCAAATGATCGTCGCTCTGATGCCCATTTTCGCCTATCAAGTCTGGTATGATCGATCGAAGAAGCGGACCAATGGAACGATCATCTTGATCGTCGCGACCGCTAGTGCGGTCATTGTCAGCTGCGCGTTGTGCGCGTGGGCGAATCGCTACGATATGGGTTTTACGTTTATCCCTCTGCTGCTCGGATCCTTGTATGGCGGCCATGCGGTCATGGCGTTGCTGTTCGCCGTTTATGCGGCCGGTAAGCTGATTCATTACGGCCATGCGCCTTGGGCTCTGGTCGAGCTTGCGGGATTTTTCCTGATTTTGCTGCCGGTGCTATACGGTTGCAAGCCATCCTTCGCTGCAGCCTTGCGCAAACAACGCCATATCATCATGTCCTTGCTGGTATCCCTTGTCATCGCGATCAAGGCAGCCGCTTTTCTCATTTATCCCATTCACACCGCAACGCATGCTCATTCGACAATCAGCCATTCCACGGTCTGGCATTTCGCTATTTATGCGGTATTGTATTACCTTGCCGCATGGTTCGGCATCTATATGAACGAGAACTTCATCGAGCGGCTGCAGCTGCAGCGGAAGGTCAATGAATTGTCCGACAGCAACCGAATCGAGATGCAGAAGCTTCAGCAGTTGATAGACGGCAACCCGCTTGGCGTGATCTTCGTCGACCAGAACGGATTGATCACGCATCTCAACGGACAGGCCATTGAACTGTTCAAAAAGGATTTGCCTGAGGAGGCTAGCCTCATCGGGGCATCGTACAAGAAGCTCGAGAACCGCGAGGGCGGGAAAGCGCTGACACGGTTGCTCGCCCAAGCGCTGAACGGCCGGCCTGCGGCCACGGAATACATACAGGAGCAAGCGAAGATCTACGCGCATACCGGCATTAGCGTTCGCGATAACACGAACGGCCAGATCGTCGGCGCCGCAATTATCGTACACGACATGACCGAGCTGACCCGACTGCGCAGCGAAGTCGACCGGATGGAGCGCCTTAGCTTGGTCGGCCAGATGGCGGCCAGCATCACGCACGAGATCCGCAACCCGATGGCGGTTATCCGCGGCTTCGTGCAGCTGATGCGCGAACGCAGCCAGGAGAGTCAGCAGGAATACTTCCGGATCGTCATCGAAGAGCTGGACCGCGCGAACAGCATCATTAACGATTTTCTGTCGCTTGCCCAGAACCGGATGATCGAGAAGGAAAGCTGCTCGCTGCATGACATCGTCCAGGAGCTGGCGCCGCTCTTGTGGGCGGATGCGAATCTGCGCGGCATTGAGGTGCAGCTGGAGCTCAGCGAGCACATGCCGCAGCTGATGCTCAATCCGAAGGAGATGAAGCAGCTCATTCTGAATCTCGCCCGCAACGGGATGGAAGCGATGGAGCAGCACGGGAAGCTGAGAATCAGCACCACGGTATCGCCAGATCAGGTAGAGCTGCGGATAAACGATACCGGCGTCGGCATTCCGCAGGAGCAAGTGGATCGATTGTTCGAGCCTTTCTACACGACCAAATCGAGCGGCACGGGACTGGGGCTGCCGCTCTGCCTGAGCATCGTCGAGCGGCATGGCGGAAAGATCCGCGTCGAGTCAGCCGAAGGACAAGGGACGACGTTTATCGTGACTTTCGACCGGCATGTGAATAGTTAAAGATGAAAAGATGAATATAGATCGCTGAACGCAAACCAATCGAGCTGCTTGCTGAATGCTGCATTCCCAATCTTCCGATTGTGAACGCAAACCATTCAGCATAGTTCCCCCTGCACGAGCGCATAATAGCCGTTGGAAGGGGGTGCCAAGCGAACATGGCCAACAATCAGGATAACAAACGCACGCAAGCCGCAAGCCAAGAGGACGTGAACGCGGCTTCGAATCGCAGAACCGAGCAAAAAGCACCGGAGCAGGAAGGCTACGACAAGAAGCTGGACGGTCCGAATATCCCTTCTATTTAAGGACGGTGTTCCGCAAATGGAAGAGAATCGGAAGGATCGGGATCCTCTAATCGGCGGAGACGATCCGGCTCTTGATCCGTTCGAGATTGAATTCCTGCCCGAATTCCGCAGCGGACGCGGTCCGGAGGCGCCGTTCGTCAATAGCCACGGCGTCGTAATCGGCGATCATGACTATGTCTCCGCGCAGTCGCCGCTTGAGAATTGGTCGATCGAGACCGACCCTGCCGTGATGGCCGGTGACGAATGGGTGCATCCGTTCAAGGACATCGGCTTTCAGACCGATGAGAACCGGGATTATTTTGAACGCGGCATTGCGCCTAAGGGCGGGATCTTCATGCACCCGGACAAGAACACCGGTTACGGAGCCGCCGAGAACGACGATCTGCCGCAAGGCGGCAAGAGCGGTTGAAGAATAGACGTTATGATCAGCAATCGGAGCGCCAAGCGCCGGTTGCTTTTTCTTTGCTTTCATTTTAGACGGGCGGTATAATGGGTAATAAATGACTGTCAAATGAAGGAGTGTTCTACTATGTCAATGTCTTTTGAGCGATATATGCTGGATATGGTTCAACCTATGCGCGACGACCTGACTCGTCTTGGAATCGAAGAGCTGCGCACGCCGGAGGACGTAGAGGAGAAAGTTCCGTCCGCCAAAGGCACTGCGCTTATCGTCATCAACTCCGTTTGCGGCTGCGCGGCGGGCCAATGCCGCCCAGGCGTTGCGCAAGCGCTCGAGCACGACATTACGCCTGACCACCTGTACACGGTGTTCGCAGGTCAAGATAAGGAAGCAACGGCTAAGGCACGCGAATACTTCGCGCCATACCCGCCATCTTCCCCTTCGATCGCACTGATGAAAGACGGCGAACTCGTGCACTTCATCGAGCGCCACCAAATCGAGAATCGTTCGGCGGCGGATATCGCAGCAGATCTGACGTCCGCATTCGATCGTTTCTGCCGTTAAGAGGTGAATGGTCATGAGCTTGCAGCAGGAGATTATTGAGCGCCTTGGCGTTCAGCCCGAGATCGACCCCGATACCGAGATCCGCAAACGCGTCGATTTCTTGAAGGACTATGTGCGCAAATCCGGCACGACCGGCCTCTTGATCGCGATCAGCGGCGGTATTGATTCCGCAGTCGCGACAGGGCTGTGCAAGAAAGCGACCGACGAGCTATCCGAGGAGACAGGCAAGGAGTATATGACCCTCGGCGTGTTCCAGCCTTATGGCGAGCAGGTGGATATTAGCGACAGCTACGCAGTAGCGGAAGCGTTCAATCTGAAGCATAAGGTCGAGACGAACATCCAGGAAGCGGTAGATGAGATCGCGCTGGAGGTTGAGCACAGCCTGAAGGCGATCGGCATCTCCCGCCATATCAGCCGCGGCGGCAAGGGTAACGTGAAGGCGCGCACGCGCATGGTCACGCAATATGCGCTGGCTTTCGAGTTGAATTTGCTTGTCGTCGGTACGGATCATGCATCCGAAGCAATCACCGGCTTCTATACGAAGTGGGGCGACGGCGCAGTCGACATTACGCCGCTCAGCACGTTGAATAAACGTCAGGTCCGCCAATTGGCGGCAAGTCTTGGCGTACCGCAAAGCGTGCTCGATAAGGCGCCGACGGCCGGCCTATGGGAAGGCCAGACGGATGAGAGCGAGCTCGGCATTACGTACGACGAGAACAGCGCGTATCTCGAAGGCAAGACGGTAAGCGATGCCGCAAGAGAGAAGCTGGAGAAGCAATACAAGAAGACCGCGCATAAGCGCGAACCGATTCCAGGCATCTAATGCCATCCACGAATAGGGAAATAGCAGCCGCTAGGAGGCCGTTATTTCCCTATCTGTTTTATATGAAGCGCTAAGGAGCCATGCTTGTGATTGTTGGCATTGGGCACGACATGACAAATTTAGAGCGGATCAAAGCGATAGCCGAAGGGGAGGCTGGCGAACGGTTTCTCCGGCGTATCCTGACGTCTGCCGAGCAAGAACGAGCAGCCGGCTTAGGCGGCGTGCGCAGGCTCGAATATATCGCAGGGCGCTTCGCGGCGAAGGAAGCGGTCGCCAAGGCGCTCGGCTGCGGCATCGGCGGCTCGCTGTCGTTCCAGGACATTGAGATCGGACGCGATGACAACGGCAAGCCGTGCGCTACGCTGGCTGCGGGCGCATGGAACAAACTCGGCCATGACCAAGGCAGCACCAAGATTCACGTGACGATCACGCATGAAAGGCCGTTTGCTTCGGCTTTCGTTATTGTGGAGAACTGAACTGATTGGTTTGAAGTGACAATGGGCACTTCAGCATTCAGTTAAAGGCAATGATTGGTTTGAAGTGACGAGGACACTTCAGCATTCAGTCAGCAATGATTGGTTTTCACATCCCATCGGATGTGAAGCATTCATTGGAGCAATGATTGGTTTGCGCGTCCGATATGCGCGACATGCCCCCCTCCTCATGTCATTCCCAAATATAAATATTTGGTTGAATGTGTCACCAAAAGACCATAATGGGAATAAACCATTATGTACTCGAATGTGGAAGGGGATAGGGCAAATGCCTAATGTTACGGTATTGAATGAAACGCGCGCGAAGTGGACCTTCATCAGCGGCCAAGAGGTTGCTTACGATGGGGTGTACACGAATGTCTGGGGTGGCCGGCTGCCGCTCGTGCGGGGCGATCGCTTCCCGATGCATCCGGAGATGGGCGCGTGTAGGTGGACGTATTCGGGGCCGCTCGGCGAACGGTTAGAAGAACTGTCGGGCAGCGTAAAGCGTCGTGATTCCTATTGAAGCGATAACTGAATAAAGAGGACCCGTAAAGCCTAGCTCGTGATCATTCCTTCGTCAGGAAGGTGAGCGTTAAGGCGTTGTGGGTCCTTTTTTTATTTTTGCTCGGCGAGCCAACTGGCCAACTGGCCGATTTCGTCTTCGGTCAGCCGTTCGCTGAATGCAGGCATAGCGCCGCCACCGGCCTCAATCTGGTGCTTGATCTCTTCTTCGGTCAGCCGGCTGCCGACCTGGGTTAAATTCGTCGTCTCGCCCATCTTGCCCTGCAGTTCAGTACCGTGGCAGGAGACGCAATTCGCTCTATAGATCGTCAGCGTGTCGCTAGGTCCGGTGAGCGGTTCAGGTTCAGCTGCTTTGCCGCAGGCGGAGAGCAAGAGCAAGCCCGCCAAGGAGGCGGCGACGAGACCGCCTTTTATACGGAAGACGCGTGGCGTGTGAATGGATATGCGCATGATTAGATAATCGTCCCTTCAATTGTGAAACATTCATGTCCTCCAAGGAATGGAGCTGCCATGCCAATTAGTGTCATGTCATTTTGAACCGTTACCGATTATAATAGAATGTGGTGTTGCTGGACTCTAGTAAAGCATCGAATTGATTGTAGCCTACATCGATTATTGCATAGATAGATTGGGAGCTGAAATGAATCCAACATACAAGACCATCTTACAAAATAACTTCCATCGCTTTCAAGCCGATATCTCCATGGCAACGATCTCGGAATGGGAGCAGGGTTTCGTCCGCGAAGATTTGCCGGTCTATTACCGGTTCTGGTATATTCGCAGCGGCTTAGGCTGGCTCGATCTGGATGGACGCTGCTATAGCCTTGAGCCGGGGCGCTTGTATCTGTTGCCGGCCGGGATGATTCAGCGGTTCGGGAATCATCAAGCCGAACCTGTCGAGATATTCTGGTGTAATTTCCGCCCTGCGTCTGGGACGGTGCCGTTCGAGGAATTCCCGCTGTCCGTTGTTCCGCTGCGTTCGGATGACATGGAGCAGTCGTTCATTCGGCTTGTCCAGACGTTTAACTCGGAGGCGTTCACAAGGGAATTGCGCGTGAGAGCCGCTTTCCTGGATATCGTGGCGGCGTATCTAGATCTGTGCGCGTTCTGCGATTCGGATGAGGATAACGATTTGACCGGCAAGCTGGAACCCGTGTTCGACTATATTGAGAACCATTTGGCGGAGAACATCGTAGTCGATGATCTGGCAAGACTGGCCTATTTGCATCCGAATTATTTTATCGGTTATTTCAAAACGATGACCGGCTGCTCGCCGATCCAATACGTCAACAATCGGCGTCTGGAGGCGGCGCGCCGAATGCTGCAGGAGACCGATATTCGCGTCACCGAGATTGCCGCGTCGGTCGGCATGCAGAACCATTATTTGTCCCGCCTCTTCCGTCAATATTACGGCGTGACGCCAAGCCGTTACCGGCAGATTTATCAGACGGACGTAATCAGCCGCGTTAACGACAGGGAAGGGAGTGAGGTGTAACCATGACAGAAGCAGCACAATATTTTAGCCGGGAACTGCTCGCTTGGTACCGCGCCAATAAGCGGGATCTGCCGTGGCGGATGAACCGCGATCCATATCGGATCTGGGTGTCGGAGGTCATGCTGCAGCAGACGCGCGTCGATACCGTTATTCCGTACTACAACCGGTTTATGGACAAGTTCCCGACCGCAGCAGCGCTTGCGGCTGCACCGGAAGAAGAAGTGCTCAAGTGCTGGGAGGGGCTTGGCTACTATTCGCGCGCGCGGAATTTGCAGGCAGGCGCGCAAGAGGTCGCCGAGCGGCATGGCGGCGTCGTGCCGGATAACAAGGAACTGGTATCCGCGCTGCGCGGTGTCGGCCCCTATACGACCGGAGCCATTATGAGCATCGCCTTCAATCGCCCGGAGCCTGCGGTAGACGGCAATGTGATGCGGGTGCTCTCCAGATATTTTTGCCTGGAAGAGGATATCGCGAAGCCGGCTACGAGAGTCGGGATCGAGAAACTTGCGGCCTCGCTCATTCCTGACGGCGCAGCGGGCGATTTCAACCAAGGCCTCATGGAGCTGGGAGCGCTCGTCTGTACGCCGAAGTCGCCGGGCTGCCTCACCTGCCCGGTCATGGCGCATTGCGAAGGAAGGGCTGCCGGCAAGGAGCATGTGCTGCCGATTAAGACGAAAGCGAAACCGCCGCGTCCAGAGAGAAGGTTGGCAGCGCTCGTGATCGGTACGGGCGCGCATGAGGGCAAGATACTTGTCCGCCAACGCCCGGATACGGGATTGCTGGCTCGAATGTGGGAGCTGCCGCATGTACTGGATCCGCAGCAGAGCGACACGGTCAAGAAGAAGGGGCGCGGCGCGAAGGCCAAAGCGGCGGAACAGGCGGAGCTGATGGCCGAGTCTGCCGGCTCAGTGGCAGCCGCATTGCCGCCAGCTGCGGTGCGCGAAATGCAAATGGACGCGCTGTGTCGCACATTGGCCGCGGAAGAGAAACTGCTCGTCAGGCCGACCGGTTGGTGGGGCGAGGCGGAGCATGTATTCAGCCATATCGTGTGGGACGTGCAGGTCTATCGAGCGGATTACGGGTTCGTGCTGGATGAAGAAACGGACGAGTTTGCATATGCAGGCGTCGGGGTTGGACGAGGCGCAAGCCAAGCTGCGGCCGAAACGGCGGCAGCGTATGAGCCAAATGGTGCGGATCGTGAGGCAGCAGGACTGTTCGGCGATGCTGCGGTTTCGGGGGATCATGCTGCAGAAGCTCTACCTTCTAACTACCGTTGGATTGGACCGGAGGATATGCGGGAGTTGGCGTTCCCGAATGTGTTCCTCAGACTCCTAAGAGAATATTGGATTTAGGCCGCACGGCATTCGTGTATGCTCACATTAACATTGCCCTGCCGCAGCGTCCGCAGGTACAATAGCCAGTAGCGGTAACAATAGACAAGCTACTGGAGGCGTTCCTGGATGAGTGAGATGCTGGATAAGCTGCAGGCGGCGAGGATCGTGGCGATCTTCCGCGCGATCGAGGATCAATACGCCGACCAAGCGGCACAGGCGCTGCTGGACGGCGGCATTACGATGATGGAGATTACGATGAACACCGACGGTGCGACGCGCATGATCAGCCGTTGGCGCGAGAAGTTCGGCCATGCGGCTGGAATCGGAGCGGGAACCGTGCTTGACCTGGACATGGCGAAGGAAGCGATCGCGGCAGGCGCGCAATATCTGATCTCGCCGAATCTCGACGAGTCCGTCGTTGTCTACGGCAACGAGCATGGCGTGCCGGTATGGCCGGGCTGTATGACGCCGACCGAGATCGTGCGCGCTTGGAAAGCGGGCGCCGAAGCGGTGAAGGTGTTCCCGATGGCGTCGCTCGGCGTCAAATATCTCGCGGAGATTCGGGCGCCGCTCGACAAGATCCCAATGCTCGCCACCGGCGGCGTCGATCTGGACAACATCGCCGATTACTTCAAAGCGGGTGCTTGCGGTGTAGGCATGGGCAGCAAGCTGGTCAACTTGGACTGGGTGCGCAGCGGCAGACTCGATCTGCTGACGGAGCGGGCCCGCCAATTCGCGGACGCAGCCGCAGCAGCGGGGGCACGATAAGGTTTGTAAGAAAAGCGCAGCCTCGGCTGCGCTTTTTCATTTTTCTCATAATTCCTTACAAAAAAAGAGGGCCTACGGTCAAATCCCGTAGGCTGCAAGAGAGAATATATAATAAAGGGGGGTCATGAGTACATTATATAGGCTTTAGATGAAAGGAATATGAAGGGAATATTACAGTTTCATTACAAATTTGATGGTGGGTGAAATGTACACACCAACTGGGGAGAGAAAATAAAGTTGTTTAACTCGAAATAAAGTTGTTTAACGGAAAATAAAGTTGTTTAATCTGGATGGGTAATTTGGGACCAAGAAGAAAATAAAGTTGTTTAATCAGTTGTGTTAAAATGAAGGCCAAAAGAAAATATAGTTGTTTAATGTTACGGTTTCTAAGGTTTCAGACGACAGTAACGGCGATCTAAAATTCCAATAATCCAAGTAACTCCTGAGAATTTTCAGGAGTTCTTTGGCATGACCAGAAGACAACCCATTAAGCTCCCATGAAAATTAAATCTTGGTTGCTGTAAAATGACAATAGAAAAGAAGACCGCTGTTTTTATCTTTTTTAAGTGGGGCAGCGCTCGAATATAGAGATATAGATTAACTTTGAGAGATTAAGAGACTTCAGAAATACTTACTGAATATCCTAAGTTCTCTAGCCGTCGAACGGCATACTTTACAATAGATTGCTGCTTCTGCTTGTCAAAGTAGTCTTCGCCTAGATCCACATACATTTCTTTGCGAGTTAAGAGGTAGAAGGTAATCCTCAACATCGCATGGGCCACATTAATAGCTGCTCGTTTTTTACTTTTTCGTGCTGCCGTACGTCTGTACATGGCACCAAGATAGTTTTTCGAGGCTGCAACGGAATGGGCTGCTTCAACTAGTGCAGGTTTCAGATATTTGTTCCCGTTTTTAGCTTTAGCAGATTTTCTTTTCCCTGCACTTTCGTTATGTCCGGGGACCAGCCCAGCCCATGAACATAAATGAGAAGCACTGGGAAACTGTTTCTCTATGTCGGATCCAATCTCGGCCAAGATTTGCTCAGCCATCCGAGTGGCTATGCCAGGTATTGAATCTAATCGCTCGACATAGTCATGAAAGGGAGTTACACGTAAGGCTACTTCCTGATCTAGGATCGCAATTTGCTCACTTAAGAAATCAATGTGATTTAATATGGTCTTGATCATCAGGCGTTGATGAGGATTTACATAACCTTGAAGAGCTAGTTCGAGTTCTTCCTTTTTCCGTTTCATCGAACGTCTGGAAAGGCTCGCGAGCTTTGCAGGATCATCTTCTCCTTCCGCAATGGCACGAAGCATATCGCGAGAAGAAAAGCGCATGATATCAGAGACGACGGAACCAAGCTTAATATTAGCGCCCTCTAACACTTTCTGAATTCGGTTGTGTTGTCTAGCTCTTTCCTCAATAATACTACGACGGTACCGTACGAGTTCTCTAAGCTCCCGTTGGTTACGATCTGGGATGAAACTTGCTTTGAGTAGTCCGTGACGAAGTAGTTTTGCAATCCATTCTGAATCTTTAACATCGGTTTTACGTCCGGGAAGTGCCTTCATATGCTGAGCATTCATGACTAAAAATTCAATGTATTCAGCTTCAAGCAAATTGACAATCGGTTTCCAGAATACCCCTGTGCTTTCCATCGCAACATGAGTACACTCGAGTTGCTTAATCCAGTCAATTAGTTGTAGTAGAGAAGCTGTTTTGGTTGAAAACGTTCTGATCTCCTTCCCTTTAGACGTTAAAATGCAAGCTGTAATATTGTCCTTATGAATAACCATACCGCATGCTCGTTCCACGATCACTTCCACTAAACAAATATCCTCTCCATGGCTTTATTCGAGTAGAGGCTGGTGCAACAATCAGAGTAGGATTAATCTCCCATGAGTGCTTCCCAAAAGGGAGCGACAATCTGTGATGCACCGTGATCGTTGGAGTCAGACTAACGGATGGGCTCTAAGGCACCATAGCTTATCGACCTTCCTCTCCCAGCCATAGAAGCAGTATTGACAGATTTTCAAACCCATTTTCATCATCTGTGGTGCGGCGCAAGCGCCGCATGTATGGCTAACGGGCAGATTACGCTGATACGCTACCATAAGAATTAATTGTATAATAAAAGAACTAAAGTAAGATTTTATTCGATATTTGTCCAACTACAGTATATGGGGAAAAGATGGTTAAAGGATACCAAATGCCCGAGACTTTACAGTGTTTGTTTCGGCTAGATGAGCAACTAATAGAACAGTACGGCAAAAACTTTTATGAATTTTTTGGTGCTATATAGACCGCAATTAAGATCATAACCTGACAAGCAGACGATCGATGGTTTCTATCGGATGCTTGTTGATCCGATTTATAAATTGGCTTACATGAAGCTTAATCCTATAGAATTTTTCAAAGAATACGTTATTAACAACATCAGCTTTGAGCCATAGCCACAAGCCTTCCACCGGATTAAGGTTCGGGCTGTAAGGCGGCAGAAAGACCAATTGTAAACGAGGATGTTTTTTGAGAAACGGTTGTAACGTTTTAGCATGATGAATGCGGCTGTTGTCCAGGATCAAGGCCATTTTTCCAGATGGATACGCAGAGAGAAGATCTTCAAGAAAGCGAACAAAAGCCGCAACATCCGCTTTCTCTTCTTCCCGGTGATGCACCTGTCCGGTTTCGTAGTTAAT
>NZ_JACHXK010000016.1 GCF_014192105.1 Paenibacillus phyllosphaerae
AGGAAGCAGTACATGCTGCAGGACAGCGGGGCGAAGGTGCTGGTCAGTTGCGGCCAGACGAAGGATGGAGCGTCCTTGGGCGTGCCGGTGCTCGATTTGTCGCAGCCAGACACCTGGGCGCTTACCGAAGGAGAGACACCGTCAGTAAGACGCGGAGAATCGGATCGGTTGGCGTATATCATCTACACCTCGGGAACGACCGGAGAGCCGAAAGGAGTTATGGTCGAGCATCGCAGCGTCGTGCGACTGGTGCAGGGGCTGTGGGAGCGCGTGTACCGGGAGTTCGAGACGCCGCAGCCAGTGGCGCTGGTGGCGCCGTATGTATTCGACGCTTCGGTACAGCAGATATTCGGGGCGCTGCTGCTGGGGCATGAGCTGCATCTGGTGCCGGAGGAAGCACGGCGCGACGGGGCGAAGCTGGCGGAGTATTACCGGCGATACGGCATACGGGTATCGGACGGGACACCGCTTCATGCGCGGATGCTGTCAGAGGCAGGGGAACGGCTGGAGGTGCGGCGCTTCCTGATCGGAGGCGATGTGCTGACGGCGTCGACGGCGCAGGCGTTGATGAGACAGTGCAAAGAAGGGGCGAAGGTGTTCAACGTCTACGGCCCGACGGAATGCTGCGTGGATTCGACCTGCTGGCAGGTGGACGCGGCAGACTTGGAAGGCCGGGAGGAATCGCCGGTCGGGCGTCCGTTCGTCAACCGGATTCGGATCCTGGACAAAGGCGGCCGATTGTCGCTGCCGGGCGTTCCCGGAGAGGTATATATCGGCGGACCAGGTCTCGCACGCGGATACCGAAACCGCGAAGAGCTGACAGCGGATCGATTCGTATCGGACCCGTATACGCCTGGAGAGCGGCTGTACCGGACGGGTGACCGCGGAAGATGGCTGCCAACCGGCGAGCTGGAGTACGGGGGACGTCTGGACGAGCAGGTGAAGGTGCGTGGCTATCGGATCGAGCTTGGGGAGATCGAGAGCCGGTTGCTGGAACATCCAGCTGTGCTGGAAGCAGCGGTTACGGTCCGCAGCAATGCGGAAGGCGAGAAAGAACTGTGCGCCTATGTGCGGACGGCGGGTTCGGTGAACGTAGTGGAGCTGCGGTCGCATTTGTCCGAGAAGCTGCCGGAGTATATGTTGCCGTCGCACTATACGTCGGTGGAGAAGCTGCCGATGACGGTGAATGGCAAATTGGACCGCAACGCGCTGCCAGAGCCGCAAATGAACGTGGAGAGCGGTACGGCGTACGCTGCGCCGCGAACGGAGATCGAGCAGGAGCTGTCGGAGATTTGGACCAAGCTGCTCGGCCGCGAGCAAGTCGGCATTCACGACAATTTCTTCGCGTTGGGCGGCGACTCCATCAAAGCGCTGCAAATGGCGGCCAAGTTGCATAAATTAAAAATTACGCTTGAGCTGGAGCATATTTTTAACTATCCGACCATTGCGGAGCTGGGCCTGCGGGTGAAGAAGGGGCAAGCCCAAGGGGAAAATGAGCTCGTCACCGGAGAAGCGGTGCTGACGCCGATTCAACGGCTGTTCTTCGATAAGCGGTACGAGCAGGAGCACCATCGGAACCAGTCGATTATGTTGTACAGCCGCAAGGCGCTTGCGGAGGCAGCGCTGCACAGCGCAGCGAGGAAGCTCGCGGAGCATCACGACGTGCTGCGGATGGTGTTCAAGCGGGAAGCGGACGGCACGGCAACCGCCTACAACCGTGGAATGGAGTCCGAACCTTATCGCCTGACGGCGCTGGATCTGAGAGGGCAGGAGAACGTATCGGACCGGATCGAAGCGGAAGCCGGACGCATCCAAGCCGGCCTGGATTTGGCGAACGGTCCGTTGTTCCAGCTAGGCTGGTTCCGCACGGACGCAGGGGATCATCTGTTGCTGGTTGTCCACCATTTGGCGGTGGACGGCGTGTCGTGGCGGATCCTCTTCGAAGATTGGACATCCGCTTACGAGCAGGCGGCGGCCGGGAAGAGCATCGAGCTGCAAGCCAAGAGCCATTCGTTCCGGACCTGGGCGAAGGAGCTGCACGCCTACGCGCAGAGCAAGGAAGCGGCGAGAGAGCTGCCTTACTGGCGGGAAGTGGACCGGAAGAAAGTAGCGGCGCTGCCGCGAAGGACGAGCCTCGCGAGCAAACTGAAGGAGAGCCGGACATTGTCGGTCGACTTGGACGAGACGTACACGAAACGGCTGCTGCAGCAGAGCCACGGCGCGTACAACACGGAGATCAACGACCTGCTGCTGACGGGACTGGGCCTTGCGATCCGGGAATGGAGCGGGCAGGAGGAAGTGGCGGTCAATCTGGAGGGCCATGGCCGCGAGAGTCTGGTGAAGGGGATGAATATCACCCGGACGGTGGGCTGGTTCACGGCGATGTATCCGGTCGTGCTGGATATGCGGAAACCGGAGGATGTCGGGTACCAGATCAAGGTGGTCAAGGACGGACTGCGCAAGGTGCCGAACAAAGGGATCGGCTACGGCTTGCTTCGGTATATGCGTGAGGATGCGTCTGGTTCGAATGAAACATGGCAGCTGGAACCGGAGATTAGCTTCAACTATATGGGACAGTACGATGAGGATTTGCAGCAGGGACAAGGCTGGATCGAGCTGTCGGGCGAAGCGATGGGGCCGCAATACAGTCTGGACATGGAACGCGATCATGTACTTGATTTTAACGGCGTCGTACAGGGCGGTCGGCTGACGATGACGTGCAATTATAGCGAAGAAGCTTATGCGGAGGATGAAATCTCCTCTTTGCTGGCCGCTTATTGCAAGCAGCTGGAACGCATCGTCGACCACTGCGTGGCGCGCGAGGAGAGCGAATTGACCCCGGGCGACTTGCTGTATAACGAGTTGACGATCGAAGAGCTGGAGGAGCTGGGACCGAAGAATATCGCCGATGTCGGCCCATTGACGCCGATGCAGGAGGGCATGCTGTTCCAGCATCTGTTCGATCAGCAGTCCGAAGCTTATTTCACGCAGATGTTCTTTGAAATCAGGGGATCGCTGCATGCGGACCTCCTTGGCCGGAGCTTCCAACGCCTGATTGACCGGCATGAGGCTCTACGGTCGGTATTTAATTATGGCAGGGACAAGCGCAATCTGCAGATTGTTCTGAAACAATGCCAGGCTGATTTTAAGGTGATTGAGCTGGTTGAACTGGATGAGGCGGAGCAGCGTCGACGGCTTGAAGCTTACAAAAAGGATGAACGCGCCGCAGGCTTCGATCTAAGTTCGGATCGGCTCATTCGGGCTACCGTATTCCGTTTGGCGGAAGAGCGCCATGCAATACTGTGGAGCCATCACCACATTCTGATGGACGGCTGGTGCATCGCGGTATTGGCCAAAGAATGGCTGGAGATGTACGAAGCGCTGCTACGCGGCAAGGAGCCGGAGTTAATTCCGGTGCCGCCATACGGCGGGTATATCCGCTGGCTGCAGCAGCAGGATAAGCAGACCGCGCTGGATTATTGGCGGACTTATCTGCAGGGCTACACTCGCGCTGCAAGTCTGCCTCGCAAAAGCGTGCCCGGGCCTTCGCAAAGAGCCGTTCATCTATTCAAGCTAGATGAACAGATGACGCAGGGGCTGAACCAGCTGGCGCAGCGTCATCAGGTGACGGTGAACACCGTTCTCCAGGCGCTCTGGTCGGTCATGCTGCAGCGATACAGCGGTGCCGGCGACGTGGTGTTCGGCACGGTCGTGTCGGGACGTCCTCCGGAGGTGGATGGCATTGAACGGATGATCGGCCTGTTCATCAACACGGTTCCTGTACGGGTAAGGACGGAGGCAGGGCAGACGTTCGGACAGCTGATCGGACAGCTGCAGAAGGAAGCGGGAGAATCGACGGCGTACCACCACTTCCCGCTGTATGAAGTACAGGCGCAGAGCGAGTTGAAGCGTGAGCTGCTGAATCATCTGTTCGTATTCGAGAATTATCCGGTGGACCGGGAGCTTACGGGCGTAAGCGAAGCAAGCGAGGCGCATATCGGAGAACGGATCGGCAGCGTCGAGGTGTTCGAGCAGACCAATTACGAGTTTGAAATCGTGATCTCCCCGGGCACGGAGATCGAGATCCGGTTGAAGTACGATGCCGGCGTGTATGATGAGAAGCTGATTCGGAATATCGGGAGTCACTGGCAGCAGGCGGCGAGCTTCGTTGCGAGCGGCCCGAATGCCCTGGTGGCCGACATTCCTCTGCTGACCGAACAGGAACGCGAGCTTATCCTGGGGGATAGCCCGCGACCGGCTGCATCGTATCCGCAGGACAAGACTCTCATCGACCTCTTCATCGAACAGTCGGAACGGGTGCCGGACCGTATCGCGGTTACGGGAGCGGGAGAGCAGCTGACCTATCGGGAGCTGAATGCCCAAGCCGAGCAGGTAGCGCAGGCACTGCGAATGAAGGGCATTGGCCCGGAGAAGATCGTCGCGATTATGATGGATCGATCGCCGGCCATGATCGTCGGCATCTTGGGGATTATGAAGGCCGGAGGCGCTTATTTGCCAATCGACCCGCAGCTGCCTGTCGAAAGGAAGGCCTATATGCTGGCTGACAGCGGCGCGCAAGCGGTACTGACGCGAAGCGGAGCTGGCGAAATAGCCGGCGTGCATGTCGAGGAGCTGGGCGTGGAACCTATTCTTAACGGGGCCGAGTTCGATCGTCAGGCGATAGGCGCTGAATCTGCGGAGCATGCCGGAGCGGGCAAGGCCGTCCCGTCCAGCCTGGCCTACGTGATCTATACATCCGGGACAACCGGCCAGCCGAAAGGCGTGATGATCGAGCACCGCAATGTCGTAAGCCTCTTCTTTGGTCAGTCCGACATGGAGCGGTGGTTCGAGTTCAATGAGCATGACGTATGGACGATGTTCCATTCCTTCGGATTCGACTTCTCCGTATGGGAGATGTACGGCGCGCTGCTGTTCGGCGGCAAGCTGGTGATTGTTCCGCACGAGACCGTCCGGACGCCGGCCGCATTCCGAGAGCTGCTCGTTAGCGAGCAGGTAACGGTGCTCAATCAGACGCCGACGGCATTTCAGTCTCTGTTAAAGGAAGAGACCGCTCACCGCGATTGCGGATTGGGCTTGCGCTATATTATTTTTGGCGGCGAAGCGCTCATCCCTTCGATGTTGAAGGATTGGTATGCCAAATACGGCGAGGCGACGCTGCTTGTCAATATGTATGGCATTACCGAAATCACGGTGCATGCGACATTTAGACCGATGACGCCGTTAGACACGACGCGAAGCGATTCGCCGATCGGCGTTCCGCTTCCATCCTTGGCCGCCTATGTGCTCGGAGCTGACCGCCAGCTGCTGCCGGTAGGCGTACCAGGTGAGCTCTATATCGGCGGGGCGGGCGTAGCGCGCGGCTATCTGAATCGTCCGGAGCTGACGGCAGAGCGGTTCGTGCCTAACCCGCATGTGTCGGGAGAGCGGCTCTACCGGACCGGCGACCGCGCACGATGGTTGCCAGACGGCGAGCTGGAATACGGGGGCCGATTGGACGAGCAGGTCAAGATCCGCGGCTACCGGATCGAGCTTGGGGAGATCGAGAGCCGGCTGCTGGAGCATGAGTCGGTTAAGGAAGCGGCCGTAATCTTGCGTACCGCTGCCGACGGGGAGAAGGAACTGTGCGCCTATATGCGGACGACAGGTTCGGTCAACGTGGCACAGCTGCGGGCGCATCTGCTTCGCTATTTGCCGGAATATATGCTGCCTGCCCGTTATACGGTGCTGGAGCGCATGCCGATGACCGTGAACGGCAAGCTTGACCGTTCGGCATTGCCCGAGCCGCTCGGCAACGTGGACAGCGGGACGGCGTATGCCTCTCCGCAGAATGCTATCGAGCAGGAGATGGCTGACATTTGGTCCAAGCTGCTTGGCCATGATCAAGTCGGTATTCATGACAATTTCTTCGCTCTGGGCGGAGACTCGATCAAAGCGCTGCAGTTCTCCTCACGATTAAACAAGCAGGGATACACGTTGGAGCTCAAGGATCTGTTCACTTATCCGACCATTGCGGAGCTGAGCCTGCGGGCGAAGAAGGGGCAAGCCGAAGGGGAAAATGAGCTCGTCACCGGAGAAGCGGTACTGACGCCGATTCAACGGCAGTTCTTCGATAAGCGGTACGAGCAGGAGCACCATCGGAACCAGTCGATTATGTTGTACAGCCGCAAGGCGCTTGCGGAGGCAGCGCTGCACAGCGCAGCGAGGAAGCTCACGGAGCATCACGACGTGCTGCGGATGGTGTTCAAGCGGGAAGCGGACGGCACGGCAACCGCCTACAACCGCGGAATGGAGTCCGAACCTTACCGCCTGACGGCGCTGGATCTAAGAGGGCAGGAGAACGTATCGGCCCGGATCGAAGCGGAAGCCGGACGCATCCAAGCCGGCCTGGATTTGGCGAACGGTCCGTTGTTCCAGCTGGGCTGGTTCCGCACGGATGAAGGGGATCATCTGCTGCTGGTTGTCCACCATTTGGCGGTGGATGGCGTGTCGTGGCGGATCCTCTTCGAAGATTGGACATCCGCGTACGAGCAGGCGGCGGCCGGGAAGTGCATTGAGCTGCAAGCCAAGAGTCATTCATTCCGGACCTGGGCGAAGGAGCTGCACGCCTACGCGCAGAGCAAGGAAGCGGCCAGAGAGCTGCTTTACTGGCGGGAAGTGGACCGGAAGAAAGTGGCGGCGCTGCCGCGAAGGACGAGCCTCGAGAGCAAACTGAAGGAGAGCCGGACGCTGTCGGTCGACTTGGACGAGACGTATACGAAACGGCTGCTGCAGCAGAGCCACGGCGCATACAACACGGAGATCAACGACCTGCTGCTGACGGGACTGGGCCTTGCGATCCGGGAATGGAGCGGGCAGGAGGAAGTGGCGGTCAATCTGGAGGGCCATGGCCGCGAGAGTCTGGCGAAGGGGATGAACATCACCCGGACGGTGGGCTGGTTCACGGCGATGTATCCGGTCGTGTTGGACATGCGGAAGCCGGAGGATGTCGGGTACCAGATCAAGGTGGTCAAGGACGGACTGCGCAAGGTGCCGAACAAAGGGATCGGCTACGGCTTGCTTCGGTATATGCGGGAGGATGCGTCTGGTTCGAATGAAGCATGGCAGCTGGAACCGGAGATTAGCTTCAACTATATGGGACAGTACGATGAGGATTTGCAGCAGGGACAAGGCTGGTTCGAGCTGTCGGGCGAAGCGGCGGGACCGGAGTTCAGTCCGGATATGAAGCGAGATTACGTGCTTGATGTCAGCGGCAAGGTGCAAGACGGATGCCTGACCATGGCATGCGCCTACAGCCAAGCCGATTATGAGGAAGAGGAAATCCGTCGCCTGTTGACAAGCTTCCGGCAGCAGCTGGAGCGCATCGTTGACCACTGCGCGGAGCGCGGCGAGACGGAACTGACTCCGGGTGATCTATTGTACGACGATCTGACGATTGAGGAGCTGGATGATCTGGCCGAAGAGCTTGGCGGCATCCTAACGTTAACGGGCCAGACGAAGAGGTAACTGAACGCTACGCTTGTTTGTAGACTTGGTAGTCGAAGGAGCACATATGTCGAATAAAGCGCAAATCGCCAACATTTATCCATTGACGCCGATGCAGGAAGGGATGCTGTTCCAGCATCTCTACGACCCGCATTCGGAGGCGTATTACATTCAAATGTCGTTCGAGCTGACAGGATGGATATCCGTATCCATCCTGCAGCAAAGCTTCCAACGCCTGGTTGACCGGCATGAGGCGCTGAGGAGCGTATTCAAGTACGACCGGGACAAGCGAAATCTGCAAATCGTATTAAAGGAGCGGCAGGCGGATTTTGCCGTGGTGGATCTGAGCGGCCTAGATCAAGCCGAGCAGCTTCGGCATATGGAGGATTACAGGACGCGCGAGCGTGCGGCCGGCTTTGATCTGAGGTCGGATATGCTGATCCGGGTGACGGTGTTCCGCTTGGCGGAAGATCGCCATGCGGTACTGTGGAGCCATCATCATATTCTGATGGACGGCTGGTGCGTCGGCCTGTTGTCGAAGGAATGGCTGGACCTGTACGAAGCGCTGCTGCACGGCCGGGATGCAAGACTGGGCTCGGTGCCTCCGTACAGCGGATATGTAAGCTGGCTGCAGCGTCAGGACAAGGAGGAGGCGCTTTCCTACTGGCGATCCCATCTGGAAGGTTATAGTCAAGCCGCCGGTATCCCCCGGAGAAGCGTGCAGGGGCCTTCGCGGCGGTGCGAGCATGTTTTCAAGCTGGACGAGAAGATGACCCAGGGGCTGAACCAGTTGGCGCAGCGTCATCAGGTGACCGCGAATACGGTTCTCCAGGCGCTCTGGTCGGTGTTGCTGCTGAGGTACAGCGGTACAGCCGACGCGGTGTTCGGTGCAGTCGTGTCGGGACGCCCCCCGGAGGTAGACGGGATCGAGCGGATGGTCGGCTTGTTTATCAACACGATTCCCGTCCGGGTAAGGACGGAGGCAGGGCAAACGTTCGGACAGCTGATCGGACAGATGCAGAAGGAAGCGGGAGAATCGACGGCTTATCACTACTTCCCGCTGTATGAGGTGCAGGCGCAGAGCGAATTGAAACGCGAGCTGCTGAACCATCTGTTCGTGTTCGAGAATTATCCGGTGGACCGTGAGCTTGCAGGCAAGGCCGGTGCAAGCGAGGGACATCTGGGCGAGCGGGTCGGGCATGTGGAAGTCGTCGAGCAGACCGGCTATGCGCTGGAAATCGTCGTATCGCCGGGCACTGAGATCGAGATTCGGATGAGATACGATGCCGGCGTATACGAAGAACAATTTATCCGTCGGATCGAAGGCCATTGGCAGCAGGCCGCGGGCTTCGTGATCCAGCATCCGAACGGTCAAGTAACGGATATTCCCATTCTGACCGATGCGGAGCGCAAGGCGATTGAGCAGGCCCATTTGGTTACGGAAGCAGCGTATCCGCAGGAGCGGACGATCGTTGATTTGTTCGAGGAACAAACGAAACAGTCCCCAGGCCGCATGGCCATCAGGGGAGAAGGCATGCAGCTGACCTATGGAGAGCTCGACGCTGCGGCTGAACGGGTAGCGAAGGTACTGCGAGCGAAAGGAGTAGGCCCGGAGAAGATCGTCGCTGTCATGATGCATCGTTCGCCAGCTATGATTGTCGGCATCCTGGGGATTATGAAGGCGGGCGGCGCTTATCTGCCCATCGATCCGGGGCTGCCCTTGGAGCGCAAGGCGTACATCATGGCGGACAGCAGCGCATTAGTCGTGCTGACGCGAAACGGCTGTGGCGAAGCAGCAGGCTTGAATATCGAGGAGCTGGGCGTCGAGTCCATAACGAGCGGCGCAGAGCCCCTTGCGCTGGAAGAATCCCTGGGGCATGCGGAGAATGATCGGCCGGGCAAGGCTTCCCCGTCTAACCTGGCCTATGTCATCTACACGTCCGGGACGACAGGACAGCCTAAGGGCGTGATGATTGAGCATCGTTCGCTGGTGAACCGATTGTATTGGATGCAGAACGAGTACCGCCTAAGCGAATCGGATGTCATTTTGTTCAAAACGCCGTTTACCTTCGATGTTTCGGTATGGGAACTTCTGTGGTGGATGATGGCGGGGGCCTCCTGCGCGGTGCTTGATTCGGGCAACGAGAAGGACCCGTCCGCAGTTGCGCAGGCAATCGCGCGATATGGCGTGAGCCACATTCATTTTGTCCCGTCCATGCTTCATGCCTTCTTGGATGAGTCGGAAGTTTCGGGGACTGCATATGCGGCTTCACTGAAGCAGATATTCGCCAGCGGGGAAGAGCTGAAAGTTGCGCATGTCGAGAAGTTCAATCGGCTGCTGCGGGACACCCTTGGCGTGGAGCTTCATAATCTTTATGGACCAACGGAGGCGACGATTGATGTAACGGCCTACGATACGGCGGACTTGGCGGGCGGATCGGAGCGCGTTCCCATCGGCAGACCGATTGCCAATACGCAAATCTACATCCTGGATAGCAGCCGGAAGCCGGTTGCGGAAGGCGTAACGGGCGAGCTGTACATCGCCGGCGACGGATTGGCGCGTGGCTATCTGAACCGGCCGGAGCTGACGGCCGAGCGGTTCGTGGCGAACCCCTTGCGGGAAGGACGCATGTACCGCAGCGGCGATCTGGCGCGCTGGCTGCCAGACGGAACGATCGCCTACGCAGGACGCGCAGACGATCAGATCAAAATACGGGGCTATCGGATCGAGCCGGGGGAAATCGAGCATCGGCTGCATGAGCATGAAGCGGTAAGCGGCGCGATCGTGCTGGGCGAAGAGGGCGAACTGACCGCGTATATCGTGCTGAGTCGCGAGACGACGGTGCAAGAGCTGCGGGAGCATGTGCAGGCAAGCTTGCCGGCATACATGACGCCGGAGCGGTTCGTGCAAGTGGAGACGATTCCGCTGACGGCCAACGGGAAGGCGGACCGGCGGGCGCTGCGGGAGCAGGGCCAGCGGCTGGGAAGCGCCGAAGCGGCGGCGGAGCCTGCGGACGAGTTGGAAAGCCGGCTGGCCGGGATGTTCGCGGAGGTGCTGGGCCATGAGCGCGTCGGCGCGACGGACGATTTCTTCGCCCTTGGCGGGCACTCGCTGAAAGCGACGGTGCTGGCTAACCGCCTGCGGCAGCAGATGGAAGCGGAAGTGACGCTGCGGGAGGTGTTCGAGCATCCGACGGTACGCAGAATGGCCGAGGCGATTCGCCGCGGCGCGAAACGCCGGGAGTCTCCGATCCCGACGGCA
Organism: Paenibacillus phyllosphaerae; assembly: GCF_014192105.1. Taxonomy (GTDB): domain Bacteria; phylum Bacillota; class Bacilli; order Paenibacillales; family Paenibacillaceae; genus Paenibacillus_Z; species Paenibacillus_Z phyllosphaerae. The sequence goes on from NZ_JACHXK010000016.1 coordinate 10,766, forward strand.
GCGGTACGGGACGTCTATCCGCTGTCCTCGGCGCAGAAACGGCTGTACATTCTGAACAAGCTGGAGGAAGCGGGCACCAGCTACAATACGCCGGGCGTGCTGGAGCTGTCCGGCAGGCTGGACGCGCAGCGGCTCGCGGGCGCCTTCGAAGCGCTGGTGCGGCGGCATGAGGTGCTGCGTACGTCCTTTATCTGGCAGGATGGAGAACCGGTGCAGCGAGTCCATGAGGAAGCGAAGCCGGAGTTCCTGGAGCTTGCGGCAGCATGCGAGAGCGAAGCGAGGACAATGGCGGCGAGCTTCGTGAAGCCGTTCCGCCTGGAGGAAGCGCCGCTGCTGCGCGCGGGTCTGATCCGGTTGAGCGAGGAACGCCATATCCTGGTGTTCGACATGCATCACATCGTGTCGGACGGGGTGACGCTCGATCTATTGGCGCGGGAGTTGGGCCAGCTGTACGCGGGGGTATCCGGGGAAGCGCCGCGCGTGCAGTACAAGGATTACGCGGTATGGCAGCAAGCGCGGCTGAAGAGCGGGGAGCTGGCCCGGTCGGAGGCATATTGGCTGGAGCGGTTCGCGGAAGGCGTGCCGGTGCTGGACTTGCCAGCGGACAAGCCGAGGCCGGCGAAGCCAAGCGGAGAAGGCGGGCGTGTCCATGCGGAGGTCGACGAGCAGACGCTGGCGGCGGTGAAGCGGCTGGCGGCGGAGAGCGGCTCGACGGTTTACATGGTGCTGCTGGCCGCGCTTCAGGTGTTGCTGTCGAAGCTGTCGGGCCAAGCGGACGTGGTCGTAGGGACGCCGGTGGCAGGCCGGACGCATGCGGATACGGAAGCGATGGCGGGCGTATTCATCAACATGCTGGCGATGCGCGGCAAGCCAGTGGGCGAGAAGCCGTTCGCGGCTTACTTGCAGGAAGTACGGGAGCAGGCGCTGGGCGCGTATGAGCACCAGGAGTATCCGTTCGAGGAGCTAGTGGCCCGGCTAGAGGCAAGGCGGGACATGAGCCGCCATCCACTGTTCGATGTGATGTTCGTCATGCAGAACATGGACGGGGCCAAGCTGGAGATGGGCGGCCTCCGTATCAGCGATTACCCGATGGAATACCGGAGGGCGAAGCTGGATGTCATGCTGGAGGCGTCGGAGGACGCCGGGCGGCTGCGGCTCATGCTGGAATACAGCACCGATTTGTTCCGGGAAGAGACCGCGCGGAAGTGGCTGCGGCGGCTGAATGAGCTGCTGCAGCAAGCGGGAGCGCAGCCGGCAAGCCGGATATCGGATCTGCAAGTGCTGCTGGCGGAGGAAGAGCGGACGCTTGCGGCATTCAACCAAACGGAGCAACTTTATCCGAAGAGCAAGACGGTGGACGAGTTGTTCCGCGAGCAGGCCCTTCGTACGCCGGATCGTCTAGCGCTGACCAAGGCTGGCGCGGGGATGACGTACCGGGAGCTGGATCAGCGAACGGAGCAGGTGGCGTTGGCGCTCAGGCGGCACGGCGTCGGTCCGGGAAGCATTGTCGGACTGCTGTTCGGGCATGAGCCGGAGGCGGTAGTGGCGATGCTCGGCACGATGAGAGCCGGTGGAACTTATGTGCCGCTTGATCCGGAACATCCGGCAGAGCGGATCGCCTACATGGTGGAGGACAGCGGCGCGATGCTGCTGCTGACCGACTGCAAAGGTGGCCAGTATGCAGGCACTGCTGCGCATACGTTGGAGGAGCTGTTGACCCGGGAGACTGTGGACGCCAACGGGGAAGAAGCTGCCGAAAGCGGCCTTAGCCTCATCGGGCAGGAGATTGGTGAGGCAGCCGACAGGCTGGCGTACATCCTGTATACGTCGGGCACGACCGGGAAACCGAAGGGAACGATGGTGACGCACCAGGGGTTGACGAATTATATCTGCTGGTCAGAGAAGACGTACGGGCAAGGCGCCTATCCGTTGTATACGCCACTTACATTCGATCTGACGGTCACGTCGATCTTCACGCCGTTGATCGGCGGGGGAGAGGTCGTGGTGTATGGAGGCGCAGACCGGAGCCACGTGCTGCTGCAGGTGCTGGAGAGCGACGAGGTGGATGTGCTGAAGCTGACGCCCGCGCACTTGAAACTGGTCCCGCAGGCGCGGAAAGCTCCGGAACGGCTGAGAGCGCTAATCGTAGGCGGGGAGCAGCTGGAGACGGAGGCAGCCCGCAGCGCATGGGCGTATCTGGGTGGGAACGTCGACATTTACAACGAATACGGTCCGACGGAAGCGACGGTAGGCTGCATGACGCATCGGTATGACCCGAGCCGGGACTTGGGCGCGGCCGTGCCGATCGGCGTGCCGGCGGCCAACACGCAGATCTACATCCTGGATAGCAGCCGGAAGCCGGTTGCGGAAGGGGTAACGGGCGAGCTGTACATCGCCGGCGACGGATTGGCACGTGGCTATCTGAACCGGCCGGAGCTGACGGCCGAGCGGTTCGTGGCGAGCCCCTTGCGGGAAGGGCGCATGTACCGCAGCGGCGATCTGGCGCGCTGGCTGCCGGATGGAACGATCGTCTACGCGGGTCGCGCGGACGATCAGATCAAAATTCGGGGCTATCGGATCGAGCCGGGAGAGATCGAGCATCGGCTGCATGAGCATGAAGCGGTGAGCGGGGCGATCGTGCTGGGCGAAGAGGGCGAACTGACCGCGTATATCGTGCTGAGTCGCGAGACGACGGTGCAAGAACTGCGGGAGCATGTTCAGGCAAGCTTGCCGGGATACATGACGCCGGAGCGGTTCGTGGAAGTGGAGACGATTCCGCTGACGGCCAACGGGAAGGCGGATAGGCGGGCGCTGCGAGAGCAGGGCAAGCGGCTGGGAAGCGCCGAAGCGGCGGCGGAGCCTGCGGACGAGTTGGAGAGCCGGCTAGCAGGGATGTTCGCGGAGGTGCTGGGCCATGAGCGCGTAGGCGCGACGGACGATTTCTTCGCCCTTGGCGGGCACTCGCTGAAAGCGACGGTGCTGGCCAACCGCCTGCGGCAGCAGATGGAAGCGGAAGTGACGCTGCGGGAGGTGTTCGAGCATCCGACGGTACGCAGAATGGCCGAGGCGATCCGCCGCGGAGCGAAGCGCCGGGAGTCCCCGATCCCAACGGCAGCGGTACGGGACGTCTATCCGCTGTCCTCGGCGCAGAAACGGCTGTACATTCTGAACAAGCTGGAGGAAGAAGGCACCAGCTACAATACGCCGGGCGTGCTGGAGCTATCCGGCAGGCTGGACGCGCAGCGGCTCGCGGGCGCCTTCGAAGCGCTGGTGCAGCGGCATGAGGTGCTGCGTACGTCCTTTATCTGGCAGGACGGAGAACCGGCGCAGCGCATCCATGAGGAAGCGAAGCCGGAATTCCTGGAATTTGCGGCAGCAGACGAGAGTGAAGCGAGGGCGGTGGCGGCGAGCTTCGTGAAGCCGTTCCGCCTGGAGGAAGCGCCGCTGCTGCGCGCGGGTCTGATCCGATTGAGCGAGGAGCGCCATATTCTGGTGTTCGACATGCATCACATCGTGTCGGACGGGGTGACGCTCGATCTATTGGCGCGGGAGTTGGGCCAGCTGTACGCGGGGGTATCCGGGGAAGCGCCGCGAGTGCAGTACAAGGATTACGCGGTATGGCAGCAGGAGAGGCTGAAGAGCGGGGAGCTGGCCCGGTCGGAGGCATATTGGCTGGAGCGGTTCGCGGAAGGCGTGCCGGTGCTGGACTTGCCGGGGGACAAGCCGCGGCCGGCGAAGCCGAGCGGAGAAGGCGGGCGTGTCCATGCGGAGGTCGACGAGCAGACGCTGGCGGCGGTGAAGCAGCTGGCGGCGGAGAGCGGCTCGACGGTGTACATGGTGCTGCTGGCCGCGCTTCAGGTGTTGCTGTCGAAGCTGTCGGGCCAAGCGGACGTGGTCGTAGGGACGCCGGTGGCAGGCCGGACGCATGCAGATACGGAAGCGATGGCGGGAGTGTTCATCAACATGCTGGCGATGCGCGGCAAGCCGGCAGGCGAGAAGTCGTTTGCGGCTTACTTGCAGGAAGTGAGGGAGCAGGCGCTGGGCGCGTATGAGCACCAGGAGTATCCGTTCGAGGAGCTGGTAGCCCGGTTGGAGGCAAAGCGGGACATGAGCCGCCATCCGCTGTTCGACGTCATGTTCGTCATGCAGAACATGGACGGGGCCAAGCTGGAGATGGGCGGCATCCGCATCAGCGATTACCAGATGGAACACCGGAGGGCGAAGCTGGATGTCATGCTGGGGGCGTCGGAGGAAGACGGGCGGCTGCGGCTCATGCTGGAATACAGCACCGACTTGTTCCGGGAAGAGACCGCGCGGAAGTGGCTGCAGCGGCTGAATGAGCTGCTGCAGCAAGCGGGAGCGCAGCCGGCAAGCCGGATATCGGACCTTCAGGTGCTGCTGGCGGAGGAAGAGCGGACGCTAGCGGCATTCAACCAAACGGAGCAGCCTTATCCGAAGAGCAAGACGGTGGACGAGTTGTTCCGCGAGCAGGCCCTTCGCACGCCGGATCGTCCAGCGCTGACCAAGGCTGGCGCGGTCGCGGGACTGACGTACCGGGAGCTGGATCAGCGAACGGCGCAGGTGGCGCAGGCGCTCAGGCGGCACGGCGTCGGTCCGGGAAGCATTGTCGGACTGCTGTTCGGGCATGAGCCGGAGGCGGTAGTGGCGATTCTCGGCACGATGAGAGCCGGTGGAACTTATGTGCCGCTTGATCCGGAGCATCCGGCAGAGCGGACCGCCTACATGGTAGAGGATAGCGGCGCGATGCTGCTGTTGACCGACCGCAGCGGGGGCCAGTATGCAGGCACTGCAGCGTATACGCTGGAGGAGTTGTTGGCCCGGAAGGCCGGGAGTGTCGCATGCCGCGTCGAGCAGGATGTTGTGGAAGCAGCCGACAGGCTGGCGTACATCCTGTATACGTCGGGCACGACCGGGAAGCCGAAGGGAACGATGGTGACGCACCAGGGGCTGACGAATTATATCTGCTGGTCGGAGAAGACGTACGGGCAAGGCGCCTATCCGTTGTATACGCCATTCACGTTCGATCTGACGGTTACGTCGATCTTCACGCCGTTGATCGGCGGGGGAGAGGTCGTGGTGTATGGAGGGGCAGACCGGAGCCACGTGCTGCTGCAGGTGCTGGAGAGCGACGAGGTGGATGTGCTGAAGCTGACGCCCGCGCACTTGAAACTGGTCCCGCAGGCGCGGAAAGCTCCGGAACGGCTGAGAGCGCTAATCGTAGGCGGGGAGCAGCTGGAGACGGAGGCAGCCCGCAGCGCATGGGCGTATCTGGGCGGGAACGTCGACATTTACAACGAATACGGTCCGACGGAAGCGACGGTAGGCTGCATGACGCATCGGTATGACCCGAGCCGGGACTTGGGCGCGGCCGTGCCGATCGGCGTGCCGGCGGCCAACACGCAGATCTACATCCTGGATAGCAGCCGGAAGCCGGTTGCGGAAGGGGTAACGGGCGAGCTGTACATCGCCGGCGACGGATTGGCACGTGGCTATCTGAACCGGCCGGAGCTGACGGCCGAGCGGTTCGTGGCGAGCCCCTTGCGGGAAGGGCGCATGTACCGCAGCGGCGATCTGGCGCGCTGGCTGCCGGACGGAACGATCGCCTACGCGGGACGCGCAGACGATCAGATCAAAATACGCGGCTATCGGATCGAGCCGGGGGAGATCGAGCACCGGCTGCATGAGCATGAAGCGGTAAGCGGCGCGATCGTGCTGGGCGAAGATGGCGAATTGACCGCATATATCGTGCTGCTCTGCGAGACGACGGTGCAAGAGCTGCGGGAGCATGTGCAGGCAAGCTTGCCGGGATACATGACGCCGGAGCGGTTCGTGCAAGTGGAGACGATTCCGCTGACGGCCAACGGCAAGGCGGACCGGCGGGCGCTGCGAGAGCAGGGCAAGCGGCTGGGAAGCGCCGAAGCGGCGGCGGAGCCTGCGGACGAGTTGGAGAGCCGGTTGGCCGGGATGTTCGCGGAGGTGCTGGGCCATGAGCGCGTCGGCGCGACGGACGATTTCTTCGCCCTTGGCGGGCACTCGCTGAAAGCGACGGCGCTGGCCAACCGCCTGCGGCAGCAGATGGAAGCGGAAGTGACGCTGCGGGAGGTGTTCGAGCATCCGACGGTGCGGGGAATGGCCGAGGCGATCCGCCGCGGAGCGAAGCGCCGGGAGTCTCCGATCCCGACGGCAGCGGTACGGGACGTCTATCCGCTGTCCTCGGCGCAGAAACGGCTGTACATTCTGAACAAGCTGGAGGAAGAAGGCACCAGCTACAATACGCCGGGCGTGCTGGAGCTATCCGGCAGGCTGGACGCGAAGCGGCTCGAGGGTGCCTTCGAAGTGTTGGTGCAGCGGCATGAGGTGCTGCGTACGTCCTTTATCTGGCAGGACGGAGAACCGGCGCAGCGCATCCATGAGGAAGCGAAGCCGGAGTTCCTGGAGCTTGCGGCAGCAGACGAGAGCGAAGCGAGGGCAATGGCGACGAGCTTCGTGAAGCCGTTCCGCCTGGAGGAAGCGCCGCTGCTGCGCGCGGGTCTGATCCGGTTAAGCGAGGAACGCCATATCCTGGTGTTCGACATGCATCACATCGTGTCGGACGGGGTGACGCTCGATCTATTGGCGCGGGAGCTGGGCCAGCTGTACGCGGGGGTATCCGGGGAAGCGCCGCGAGTGCAGTACAAGGATTACGCGGTATGGCAGCAAGCGCGGCTGCAGAGCGGGGAGTTGGCCCGGTCGGAGGCGTACTGGCTGGAGCAGTTCGCGGAAGGCGTGCCGGTGCTGGACTTGCCAGCGGACAAGCCGAGGCCGGCGAAGCCGAGCGGAGAAGGCGGGCGTGTCCATGCGGAGGTCGACGAGCAGACGCTGGCGGCGGTGAAGCAGCTGGCGGCGGAGAGCGGCTCGACGGTTTACATGGTGCTGCTGGCCGCGCTTCAGGTGTTGCTGTCGAAGCTGTCGGGCCAAGCGGACGTGGTCGTAGGGACGCCGGTGGCAGGCCGGACGCATGCGGATACGGAAGCGATGGCAGGAGTATTCATCAACATGCTGGCGATGCGCGGCAAGCCGGCAGGCGAGAAGCCGTTCGCGGCTTACTTGCAGGAAGTACGGGAGCAGGCGCTGGGCGCGTATGAGCACCAGGAGTATCCGTTCGAGGAGCTGGTATCCCGGCTGGAAGCACGGCAGGATATGAGCCGCCACCCGCTGTTCGATGTCATGTTCGTGCTGCACGGGCAGCGAAAGCTCGAGCGCCGGTTCCACGATGTCTCCATTAATGACAGCTATGAGGTGACGGGCGCCCATGCCAAGTTCGACCTTATGCTGGAGGCGGTCGAACAAGAGGGTTCGTATATGCTGTCGTTAGCCTACCGGACGGCTCTTTATTTGGAGTCGACCGCCGCGGAATGGCTCAAGGATTATATGAGCCTGCTGGAGCTGGCCGCAGCCGTTCCGTCCGCGACGCTTGACCAGCTATGGGTGAGCTTGAATGACCTTAAATACGATATGGCGGGCGTGAAAGAAAATATGGAGCTCGCATTCCGGCATCATTTTACGTTCTAAGCTAGCCGCCGGATCCATTCAGCCGTTACGGGCGGAAGGATCCGGCTCAATGCCGACAGGGGGATAGGAATGGTTACGATAAACGAGCAAGTCGCGGGCGGCCCGTCATATTGGGTGAATAAGCTGCATGCATGGAAGAACGGTGCGTCGCGCGCAGCCGCATGGGATATTAAACGGGCGAGCGCCGGAAGATTGAACGTACCGTTTCAACTTCGGGAGGAGCTTACAGAGCGGCTTCTCCAACTTGCGAAGCATGATCCGTACGCTTTGTTCGCGCTCCTGACGGCTGCCTTTGGCCTTACGGTTCATAAATCGACGGGGATGAAGCAGGTCGGGCTTGCTATTCCGCAGCTGCGTCAGGCCGGAGCCGGGCCGCAATCGAGCGTATTTCTCAAGCTGGAGCCTATGTCCGACATGGCCGTTCCCGCATACTTGAACGCCGTTATGTCCGAGATGAGAGAATCGTATGCGCAAGCGCCTGCTGCGGCCGCCGAATACCGGCGGCTTGATCAGGACGAATTGCGCGATGTCCACCGGTTTGGCGTTGGTTTCGCCCCGCTTCATCATGTGGACGCTTTCGTGGAGACGGCCTATAGCTATGATAATCGTCTCACGCTGCTCTTCTCATTAGAGAACGACTCGATCGCCGGCGAACTGCTCGGCGGAGATCACGGGATTGACCGCATAGAAGCCGATTCTTGGATTAGCGGGACCATCCATATCCTGGACCAGCTCAGTCGAGGGAAAGAATACGTTCTGGCGGAAATCTCCCTGTTGACGGAGGAGGAGCAGTCTCTTATCGCCGGCTTGAATACGACCGAAGAGCCGCTGCCTTCCGTTAATACGGTGCACGAATGGTTCGAAGCGACAACGATGCGATTTCCTGACGCTACCGCACTCGAGTGCGGTGCGGTCCGCATGACCTATGAGGAGCTGAATCGGGCCGGGAACCGCGTCGCCGCAAGACTGGCCGCCGCCGTCCCCGAGAGTGGTCAGCCGAAGCGGTACGGCGTCATGCTCAACCGTTCTCCGGAGTTTGTTGCAACGATTCTCGGCATACTCAAGGCGGGGGCTGCCTACGTTCCGATCGATCCCGCCACGCCAACCGAGAGGGTGCGGTTCATCGTGGAGGATAGCCAGCTTGCAGCGTTGGTGTGCGGCGCCGGGCTAGCTCCTGACGGTCTGGCTTGTCCCGTTATCCTTGCCGTGGAAGACACAACGCCGACGGATAGCGAAGCCGGGGTGGGCCGCGGAGGACTCGCAAGTGAACAGCGGACAAGCGCGGGCGCTGATCAAGCGGCTTATCTGATCTATACATCCGGGTCGACCGGCCAACCGAAGGGGGTCGTGATCTCGCACCGGAATTTGCTCAACTACTTGGGTTGGGCCAGCCGAATCTATACATCGGGCGAACGTATGACCTTCCCGCTGTATTCGTCCATTGCGTTCGACCTGACGGTAACATCGATTTTCCTGCCGCTTGTCACGGGCGGATCTATTATCGTGTACGACGGCGAAGATCCGGCCACTACGCTGCTCCAGGTGGCGCAGGATAACCGATCCGAAATTATCAAGCTGACGCCATCTCATCTCAAACTATGGACACAACTGGAGAAAGCTCCGTCCGTGCGGAAAATGATCGTCGGCGGCGAGCAGCTTTCCTGGCAATTGGCGGAGGCTGCGCATGCTCAGTACGACGGTAATCTGCACCTCTATAACGAGTATGGACCGACCGAAACGACGGTTGGTTGTATGACGTATACCTTCGACCCCGGGAAGGACGCAGGGGATGCGGTGCCGATCGGCCGGCCTGGCGGCAATACAGCCATCTACTTGCTGAACGACAACCTTGAGCATGTAGCAGCCGGGATGACCGGCGCGCTGTATGTCGGGGGACTGGGCGTGGCGAAGGGCTATTGGAACCGGGATGCCCTTACGGGCGAGAAGTTCGTCGCGGATCCGTTCCGGCCCGGAGAAGTGATGTATCACACCGGCGATTTGGCCAGACGGCTGGCGAACGGCGTCATGGTCTACGAGGGACGAACGGACGAACAGATCAAACGGAACGGTTACCGGATCGAGAAGGATGAAATTGAAAGCCGCCTGCGGAGCTGCAGTGGCGTAAGGGACGCTAAGATCGTAGTCCGGCAGTCGGGTCTGGTGGCTTATGTCGTGGCCGATGAGCCGTTCGACGAACAACGGCTTGCTGATGAGATGAAGCAATGGCTGCCGGATTATATGCTGCCTGACGGCTATGTCCGATTGGATCGTTTCCCGCTTACCCGGAACGGGAAAATCGAATTGTCCGAATTGCCGGAGCCTTCGCAGCCGGGCAACACCTCCGATACCGAAGCCAGCGAAATGGAGCTGCGGCTGTTGGCAGTCTGCAAGGAGGTGCTCGGCCTTGAAGAATTAGGCGTACATGACAATCTCGCTTTTGCCGGGATGGATTCCATTAAAGCGATCCAAATTTCCGCGAGGCTGCACAAGCAAGGATATGCCGTAGATCTGCACACCTTATTGCTGCAGCGTACCGTCCGGGCGATGGCATCGGCCGTGCACAGTTCCGACAAACAGGAAGAGCCTGGCGAGGCAGACGGCGAGCTGCCGCTGACGCCAATCCAGCTTCGCTTCTTTGAGCGGCATGGCATGCTGAACCATTACAACCAGTCGGTGATGCTGTATAGCCGGAAGCCGTTTCAAGAGGAAGCGCTGGAGGCGGCCCTGCAGGCGCTTGTCGCTCATCACGACATGCTGCGAAGCGCCTTCGAGCTGGAAGATGGCCGTATCCGCGCGCGTTACTGCAGCCTGGGAACACAACCGCAGCCGATACTTCATATGCGCATCTACGGCGATGAGCCGGACCGGGACGTAATCGACGAAGAGGCAACAGCGATACAGGGGAGCTTCGATCTTGCCAAGGGTCATTTGTTCAAAGCAGCTTTGTTCCGCTCGGCAGGAGGGGATCACCTGCTGCTGGCCGCTCATCATCTCGTCGTGGACGGGGTATCATGGCGTATTCTGCTCGAGGATCTGGCTGCGGCCTACAAGCAGGCATGCGGCGGACAGAAGATTGTTATGCCGAGCAAGACTGTTTCATACGCGAGGTGGGCAGCCGGGTTGCGTCCGTCCGAGCGGGAGGCGCTTGGCCACAAGCTGCCCGAATGGACAGTGGAACAGCGGCAAGACTCGTCTGCACTCCCTCCGTTAGAAGCGGATGAGGGCAAATGCGGCGACGTGCGGACCCGTTCGTTTACCTTGAATAAAGAGACGACGAGGAAGCTTCTGCAGCAGTCGACGGAGCGTTACCAAGCTCGCATGGATGAGCTGCTGTTGACGGCTATGGCGCTTGCCATCCGGGATCAATACGGCCTGCGGAACATCACGGTTGATCTGGAGGGACATGGCAGGGACGCCGGTTATGAAGCGTTGAACGTGAGCAGAACGGTAGGGTGGTTTACGTCGATCTACCCGCTTCTAATCCAGGTTGATCCTGGCTCGGATATGCGCAAGCATGTGAGCGATGTTCAAGCGCGATTCCGGCCGGCGGGGGCCAACGGATGGAAATACGGCGTCTTGCGGTATATGGATGCCGAACCGGCTCCGACGGAACGGGAATATGGATGTGCGCCGATCAGCTTTAACTACTTGGGGCAATTGGGATCGGAGTTCGAAAACGACTTATTCGAGATGTCGGACTGGCCGATGGGCAGACTCGTGCGGCCGGAAGCCCCCCGGGATTACCAGCTTGAATTCATTGCTGTCATTGCGGGAGGCCAGCTGTCGGTTCAGGTCGTCTATAGTCCTTCCGAGCGCGCGGATGAGCGGATGAGCGCATTGATGAGCTCCTGCGAGCAGTATATTGTGACTCTGGTCGAGGAAGGCACCCGAAGACCCGCCGATTCGAGAAGGGATATGAATCAGCTGGACTCGCTGTCGCCGGAGGAAGCGCAGCTTATCTTACTGCGGCGCAATACGAAAAAAGATTAGGAGAGCAGCCAATGAATCAATCAACCGTTTCTTCAGACGACTATAACGCCGTCCACCAGATGTACCCGCTATCGCCTATGCAGGAGGCGATGGTATACAGCGCATGGTCCGGCATGGATAACAAAGCCTATTTCGTCCAGTATGCCTATCGCGGGGAGGGAGAGCTGGACCCTGCCTTGCTGCGTGAGAGCGTTCGGGAGCTCGCCAGGCGGCATGATATTCTCCGGACTCAAATCATTTATGAACGGGTAACGCGTCCTCTCCAGGTTGTCACGAATGAATCGAACGCAGAATGCGTCTATGAGGATCTAACCGCAATGACCGATGAGGAGCAGGTAGCCTACATCGACAGCATGAAGCGGCGGGACAGGGAGAGGGGGTTCTTGCCATCCGATTCGATCCTGATGCGGATCAGAGTCTTCCGGCAGCAGAGCAGCCGCTTCACCTTATTGTGGAGCTTCCATCACATTCTAATGGATGCTTGGTGCGTGCCGATGATAAGCCAAGAGCTGCTGCACATTTATGCGGCGTTGAAGAGCGGGAGGCATCCTGCGCAGCGGCAGCCGCAGCCATACAGCCGTTACATCCATTGGCTGGAACGGCGCTCGAAACAGCAGAGCTTCGACTATTGGGAGCGGCTGCTGGAAGGGTACGATCAGATCGCCGCGCTCCCGATCCGCTGGCGGGAGGCCAAGGAACAGACGGGTAAGGACAACTATCGGCAGCAGGATCTGATCTTTCAGCTGGACCGATTCACGACAGAACGGCTGCATGACGTAGCCCGGGCGAACGGCGTGACCTTGAACACGCTGTTTCAAGCGATGTGGGGGATTCTGCTGCAGCGCTACAATAATACGAACGATGTCGTATTTGGCGCGGTCGTGTCCGGCCGGCCGCCCGAGGTGGAGGGTGTCGAGGAGATGGTCGGCTTGTTCATCAATACGATTCCAGTACGCATCCAGGCCTCCGACAAGGTCCGCATAGGCGAGTTGCTGCGTAATGTGCAAGAACGAATGAGCGCTTCGCTCGGCCATAGCTATTTGCCCCTGTTCGAGCTTGCCGCGAAGTTCTCGGCAAATACCGGCAGCAGAAAGCTGCTCGATCATCTGTTTCTATTCGAGAATTATCCCGTATTGGCGGATTCCCAAGACTTCGGGACGGATGACCTTGGTTTTCTTCTGCAGATGGAGGAGGAATTCGAGCAAGCTGATTTCGACTTTAATATTATAGTCGTGCCTGGCGAAGAGATGAGAATCGTGTATCGCTTCAATGCAAACGAATATGAGCCGGCAATGATCGAGCGCATGAAAGAGCATCTGCTGGCGATTGCGACGCAGATCGCAGACAAGCCGGATATGTCTGTCGGGGAAATCGATTTGCTCACATCCGCCGACCGGGAGCTTCTTCGGGATTTCGATCGGATCGATCAGGCCGAGCAGCCGACCGGCCGCCTCATGGATGGGTTTGCGGCCCAGGCGGCGCTTCATCCGCATCAAACGGCCGTTATTTGCGGAGAGCGGGAGGTAAGCTACGGCGAGCTGAGCCGCTGGGCGGGCTATATTGCAGAGGAGCTCCGAAGACGGCAGGTTGGTCCTAACGATAAGGTCGCCTGCTACATGGGGCGTACGCCGTTATTGTTGGCGGCATTGCTTGGCATCTGGCAGGCGGGGGCGGCTTACGTGCCGCTGGACCCGGACTACCCGGCAGAGCGCATCCGCTATATGTTTCAGGACAGCGGCGCTAAGCTGGTGCTGACGGATGCGGCGAATGCGTCCCAATTGCCAACGGATGCTACGCCGCTGCTGGCGGGAGAAATCATCGATGCTTCGGGGGCCGAAGCGGAGCCTTCCTTGGACGGACATAACGTCCGGCAGGAGCAGGCGTATATCATCTATACCTCCGGTTCGACGGGCCAGCCCAAGGGCGTCATGGTGGGGGCCGATAATGTCCAGTATTTCTTCGCGGGCGTGTCCGAACGGATCCCGTTCCCGGCTAACAGCCGTGTGCTCAGCGCGGCAAGCGTTTCCTTCGATATTTTTGTGCTGGAGGCATTGCTTCCGTTATGGAAGGGACTTACCGTCGTGTTGGCCGACGACCAAGAAGCAGCGCGTCCCGATCTGTTGAATGGGCTATTGGCCCGCCATGGCGTGAACGTGTTCCAGACGACCCCTTCACGCTTGCAACGAATGCTGCTTGCCGATGAAGCGAGCGAATCCTTCGCCGCACTTGACATGCTTCTGGTCGGCGGGGAATCGATTTCGGTTGAACTGCTACAGAGCTTCAAGTCGGTTTCTTCCGCAAGCGTCTTCAACATGTATGGTCCGACGGAGACGACCGTATGGGCAACCGCGGCTGAGATTAGCGGCGAGGGGCGAATCAAGATCGGTTTGCCTTTTAACGGGGTATCGATAGCGATTGTCAATCCGGACGGACGCGAGCAGCCCGTTGGAATAACGGGGGAAATCGTCATTGGGGGGCCGGTCGTTACGCAGGGCTACTGCAACCTTCCCGATCTGACGGCCTCGCGTTTCTGCGCCCTCCCAGGACGGACTGCGAACAAATGGTATCGAACAGGCGATATAGGCGTTGTGATGCCGGATGGAAGTTTGATTTACGCCGGACGAATGGACCATCAGATCAAGTTTCTCGGACATCGTATCGAGCTGGGGGAAATTGAAGCTTGCCTTGCGGCTTATCCAGGGATCAGGCGCGTCTGTGTACTGCATCAGGTCAGCGCGAATGGCCAGCCTTTCCTTCGCGCTTTTATCGAAACTACTGACCCGAGGGTTATTGACGCGCTGCCGTTATTTGCAGCCGACAGACTGCTTCGTCATATGCTGCCCGGCGACTGGGTGCGGGTGGAACAGTTCCCGCTTACGCCTAGCGGGAAGCTGGATCGGCGTGCTCTGGCGGAAATTCCGATGAAGGCCACTGCGTCCGAAGCGGATAATCCGGGGATCGATCTTCAGTTGGTCGACCAACTGAAGGCGTTATGGCAGAAGGTGCTGGACACTCAGGATGTGGGGCTTAAGGATAGTTTCTTCGAGCTCGGCGGGAGCTCGATTCATGCAGCCAAAGTCGAGATTATTCTGGAAAGCATGGGTTTCTCCACGGAACCGCTGCTGCTGTACCGATATGAGACGATCGAGAAACTCGCGAAATATCTTAACGCCTTGTCGACGGTCTGATGGAGGAGAGACTCATGAGCGAAGCGTGGAAACCGCTTGTTTATGCCGCTCGTGTGCCGCATGAGATCGATCCGCCTTTGCTCGCGCAAGGGCTGAGCAGGATTTCCGCGGAGCGGAGACAGCGGATCGAGAAGTTCCGTTCCCGGGCAGACCAATACCGTTCGATATTGGCGGAGCTGCTCGTGTGCCGCGTTCTGCGCGATTCATTCGGCCTGGATGACACGGATATCCGATTTTGTACGGGTCCTTATGGCAAGCCGTATTTAGCAGGAAAAGGCCCGTTCTTTAATTTTAGCCATTCGGGGGAATGGGTCATTGCGGTGTTCCATCACAATGAAGTAGGCATCGATATCGAGCAAATACGTCCGATGGAGCGGGATATGGCCGCGCGTTTCTTCGCTCCGGAGGAGAATATGGCCCTTGCCGAGCTGAGTATCGAGGAGTGGACTCCGCGGTTTTATCGGCTGTGGACCATGAAGGAAGCCTATGTGAAAGCAAGCGGATCCGGGCTGCGCATTCCGCTTCATAGCTTTACGTTTCTTCCGGATCAGGATGCAGTCGAACGATTCTGCGTTGTGGAGCGGGGTCAACTAAAGGATGTCAATGTCTATGTATTGCCATGGGGGAACCATTACGCCTGTGCGATTTGCTGTTCCGACAATACGCAGCCCGAAGCGCCCGTAATTATGCAGCCCGAAGCGTTGTTAAGCTCGCAAGTAGACCTAATTTGGGGATAGGGGGTTGAATTATGATTGAACTGCAAGTCCGTCAAGACTTGGCGATCAGCATGAACCATTTGCCGACTTGTTTCGATGATATCGTTGCTACGATTTCCGCTTACTGTAACCGGGACTACGAGTTGATGTACATCAATATCTGGGATTTCCTGGATCTATCAACCGTGAATGGGGATCAGTACTTACAGCGGAAGAAAGATAATCTCCGAAAATACCATGGGATTCATATTGAGTTCAAAGCGGCTTCTTTCTCCGATATGATTCCGGTTATTCAACGAAATGTAAGTCGCGGCATCCCGGTCATTATCGGTTTTGACGGATACTATTGCGAGTGGGATCCGTTTTTTGGGAAGACGCATAACAATCATGCTTGCGTTGCAATTGATATCGATGTCCAAGCACGAGAGATTACGCTGGCGGATCCTTATTTCAACAGAACGAAAGAGAAGGTATCGTTTGACGTTCTCGCAAGAGCGTCCAATCATTATGGAGAGGTTCATATTGGGGGCCAACCTGATCTGGCTGATCGCATGGCGATTCTTCAGCAGGGGTTAAAGCGCATCCAAGAGAACGGCATGATTGAACGGATGCGGGATTTTTCGAATTATATTTCACGTCTATCGGATGAGGACATGGATGCCTTTTACCGTGACGCTATTGAGAGCGCTTCTGGCATCTACAACTACTTTAAGCAGACCATACTGGGCAGGATGCATTTTGGCGTGATGCTGAAATCCTATTGCGAGATCTATAAGACCGAAGAATTCCGAATCTGGAGTGATGAGCTATACGCAATGGCTATATATTGGGAGAGCATTCAGAATCTCTTCATTAAAGCCTTGTATATTGGCAACTTAAAGTCGGTCCAGGAAGAATTGGTCGAAAGAATCCAGGAGGCTGCCCGGATTGAAGAGCGGCTGGTAACCCGTTTCTATCGAAGGGAACAAGTAAAGGAAGAGAATCCGACTGTACAACAAACGCAGTCTGCAAGGAAAACTTATGTCTGCTTTGATCATATCCCGCTGGAAGACCATTACAACAATAAAGGTTTCGCATTGGACCTGGAGCAAGCTGATGATGCGGACTTAACGGGGCTGAACGAATTTTTTCTCATCGATCGAGACTATGACCACATCGTGTTAACCGGTGAGAATTACAGCTTCCAGCTGCCGTGCTTCTCAACCGGAGAGCCGGACAATGTGACATGTGGCAAACAGGAGATTTCGGTTTCAGATAAGGCGTATAGCGGAATCCTGTTGCTGGGTTGCTCGGAATGGGGCCATACAAAAGGCGATATTACGCTGCGTTACAAGGACGGGACGTCAGAGAAGATAGCCGTTCTTATGCCAGATATGGCTACAAAATCTGATGAAATAGATCCTGCCTCTGTCGTCGTTAGCGGACAAACGTATGCGCGAGAGGACGGCCAATGCAGCATAAGGGCGGAGAAGGCTAATCTATTTCGGCTCTTCCTTCCGATCACGGGCGACAAGAGGCTGGCCGGTTTCATGCTGCCGAAAGGCAGTAACATGCATATTGTTGCCCTGACGCTTTGCTGCTAGCAAATGGACGTACATAACCCGATTGCATGCGCCGGTATAATACCCGTCCCATAACCATGACAAGCCAAATTCTTGAGCCGGAGGAATTCACGATGTTTAGAGAAATGCATAAATCGAAGATTCATCGCGCGACGGTAACCGAAGCTAACCTCAATTATGTCGGAAGCATTACGATTGATGAAGAGTTGCTGGAGCGGTCCAATATCTATGAGAACGAGAAAGTCCAGGTGGTGAATATCAATAATGGCGCTAGGCTAGAGACTTACGCCATAGTAGGGCCCAGAGGCAGCGGTGTCATTTGCTTGAATGGCGCTGCCGCGAGATTGGTTCAGCCTGGGGACAACGTGATCATTATTTCTTATGCGTTAATGACCGAAGAACAGGCAAGAAAGCACAGACCGACAGTAGTCGTTCTGGATGAAAATAATAGGATCACCGATGCGCACTATACGGAGGAGCATTCCGTTTCAATTTCATAACCATGAAGAAGAGTGGAGGTCTTTTTTTGGCTACTTATGAACGGATATCCATCTATGAGCGCATCTGCGGGGTCTTGAAGGATAACGGAATCGAGTACAGGGTAATCAACCACGAACCGGAAGGAAATACGGCAAGAGGAAGTCTGCTTAGGGGACATCCTCTCCATGAGGCGGCAAAATCGATGGTTATCGAGGCGAGAAGGAAAGGCGACGTTGGTTACTATTTAGCGGTCATTCCCGGAGATCGACGAGTTCATCACAAATTGCTCAAGAAAACGCTTGGTGTCGAGGATGTTACTCTCGCTTCGAAAGAGACGACGAATCGATTAACCGGCTGCGGGATCGGGGCCATCCCTCCATTCTCGTTTAACCCTGAACTTCAACTCGTCGTGGACTCCAATTTATTGGAGAACGATGAAATCGTGTTTAACGCGGGGGTATTGGACATCTCGTTTACGATCAGCGCGAATGATTATTTAGCGCTTGTCGCCCCGCGATTAGGTTTGTTCACAAAAGCCGATGTGAAAGAATTAGAACTCATTCGATAAGAACGCTAGAACAAAGAGTAGTGATGGCAAGAGGGTGTCCCAAAAGTCATCAAAAAGATGACTCTTGGGATACCCCCGTTTTCAAATATACTATTTGGTTACCGCATCCACTGCGAGGTCGCATGTTCTTCCGATCGCTGTTGTTCCCGGATTCCTTGAATGTAATGGGTTAAGGTAGGAATCCGCCCACGAAGGCGAACGCTATCGCTTCTCCAGAATCATGCGACCTCTCCGTTAGGGGTAACTTTCTCAAAATTTCAAAGCCTGGAGGTTGGGTGGCTTTCGCTTGCCTACAATCTACTGAAGAAAGCAGCAACAGATAAAATAGCAAAAGTGACCGGCAGGTTTAGGACCCGCTCGGTCACTTTTTTGTTCAAATCGAGCTATTTAAGGGTTCACAAGAGTGAAATTGAACCCTTATGGGACAGCTTCTTTGTCCGCGTGCCACACTCGGGCGGCTCACCACTAGATGATGAAGGTCCGCGTGTTCCGGTGCGTTAACGGGGAGCATGCAAGAGGGTATCGATCGATCCGCCTTCGTAAATAATCCGAATCGCGTTCGCAAGGAGCTGCGAAGAGGAGAGGACGCGCAGCTTCGCGTGCCGCTCCGGCGTCTGCTCGATCGTATTCGTTACGACGATCTGCTGGATATGCGCTTCGTGCAATTGGTCCAGCGCGCCGCCGGAAAACAAACCGTGCGCCACGCAAACGTAGGCCTCGTTAGAGCCTTGCCGCTTCAACGCATCTACGGCACGGAGTACCGTATGACCGGTATCGATAAGGTCCTCGATCACGATCGGAGTTCTGCCGCGCACGTCCCCGATAACATGCAGCTCTTCTACAGGGTTTACCTTCTGACGTTCTTTAAGCATGATCGCGAACGGTGCGTCGAGATTCTCCGCCAGTTTCTCCGCGATTTTGGCGCGTCCGGCGTCCGGTGAGACGACGATCGGGTTCGGTATGTTGGCATCCGATAGATACTTGGTGATCAAATCAAGCGTAGTCAAGTGGTCGACCGGGATTTTGAAGAAGCCTTGGATCGCGTCCGCGTGCAAATCCATCGTGATTACGCGATTCGCGCCTACGGAGGTCAAGACGTCGGCTACCATCTTGGCGGAGATGGGGTCGCGCGGCGCGACCTTCTGCAGTTGTCTCGCATATCCAAAGTATGGGATGAGCACGTTGACGGTTTTCGCGGAAGCTCGTTTGGCCGCATCGATCATGACCAATAGCTCGATCAAATTATCGTTCACCGGGTGGGAGAGCGATTGAACGATGAAGACGTCGCACGTACGAACCGGTTCCAGATATCTAACGTAAATCTCGCCGCTCTTAAAGCGAGAGAGCTGGATTTCCCCTTGCTCGACGCCGAGATTCGCGCAAATCTCAGCGGTTAAGGACGGGTTCGACGTACCTGCAAAAATTTTGATTTTCGACATGACATCCTCCAATTAATTGCGTAAAGCGAATGCGGGTTTCTGTCAGAAAACGTTCCATTCGCCAATGTTATGTCTATTATACCCCTAAACGTTGGACATACAAGATTCTTCTCCTCTCGGGAAGAGTTCGGCTCGCAGTCCTTGAGTTGGCGCTTGGCGTCCGGACGAATTCTTAATTGAAAAATAACGCTTGCAGGTTACGTTACGTAACCCGATATACTAGCTTTAACCAGTCAAGCATTCCAAACGGAAGGAGGAGGGCGTAATCGAAACGACTTATTTCACGACGGGACAGTTGGCGAAGTGGACGGGGCTGACGCTTCGGACCTTAAGGTATTACGACCAGATCGGACTATTGATTCCAGGCGAGGACCAAATAGGTGCGGCGCGAAGATACAACGTGAATGATCTTAGACGGCTGCAGCAAATCCAGACGCTAAAGTATGTGGGGTTGTCGCTCGAGGAGATCGGACATCTTCTCGCCGCAGAGAGGGACGCGGGACGGGAAATTCGGGACTCGCTTCTTGCTCAATTGGATGTGCTGCGGCAAAAAATGATGCATACCGAGAATGTCGTCAAGGCGATCCGACGGGCATTGGAGGAGGGCGAAGGGTCTGGCG
Source organism: Paenibacillus phyllosphaerae (assembly GCF_014192105.1). Taxonomy (GTDB): domain Bacteria; phylum Bacillota; class Bacilli; order Paenibacillales; family Paenibacillaceae; genus Paenibacillus_Z; species Paenibacillus_Z phyllosphaerae. The sequence goes on from NZ_JACHXK010000016.1 coordinate 30,901, forward strand.
AGAAGGGCTGGAATCATCTCGCGAATATTATTCAGGCCGTGCAGACGGAGCAGAAGTGGGGAGAACAGTATCGGAGCGCCGCGCGCTTACAATCGCGCATCCACCTGTATGATCGATTCTCCGTCAATCGGCACGGATGGCACAGATGGGTTTTCGAGCAACTGGGGACGGAGCCGGATGTACATGTGCTCGAGGTAGGCTGCGGGGACGGTTCCTTATGGCAGCGCAATGCCGATCGCATACCGGAGAGTTGGCGCATCACGTTAACGGATCGTTCCGAGGGGATGTTGGATGAGGCGCGGAGCCGGCTTCAAGGGCTGCCCCAGTTCAAATTCCTGGTCATCGATGCGCAGGACATCCCTTTCCATGACGGGCAATTCGATAAAGTGATCGCGAGCAATATGCTTTACCATGTGCAGAACATCCCGCAAGCCATCAAGGAAATCCATCGCGTTCTCCGAAAAGGCGGTCAATGCTATACGACGACGATGAGCTTGCGACACCTGCAGGAGGTAGAGCGGCTGGGAACGGATTTTGACCCGGAGATGGAGGTGCTGGATCGCGTCATTGAGCGATTTCATATGGACAATGCGGCCGAGCAGCTGTCCCCTTTCTTCCATGAGATTCTACCGTTCCACTACGAAGACAGTCTGATCATTACCGAATCAGAACCCCTGATCGAATATATGACCTCTACGCCAATGAATGCGCGGTCACGACTGCAGGGAGCGACGTTGGATCGTTTTAAGGCCTACGTGGAGCAAATTCTGGAGCGGGAAGGCGCTCTGCGGGTTTCGAAAGAAAATGGTTTGTACAAAGGGAGGAAATGACAAGATGGACAATCACCCTAGAATTCGCAAGATTACCGAGGAAGTGCTATCCGACAATTGGTATGTGCTTAAGAAGGTTTCGTTCGAGTACCAAAAAGAGAACGGGGAATGGGAAAAACAGGAACGCGAAGTTTACGATCGCGGCAACGGCGCGACCATTCTTCTCTATAATCGGGACAAACAAACGGTCGTGCTGACCCGCCAGTTCCGGATGCCGACTTACAAGAATCACAATCCTTCCGGAATGCTGATCGAAACATGCGCGGGATTGCTGGATCAAGAGACGCCGGAAGCCAGCATCATTCGCGAGACGGAAGAAGAGACCGGATACAAGCTCACGAAGGTCCAACAAGTCGGAGAAGCGTATATGTCTCCAGGGTCCGTAACGGAGATTGTTCATTTCTATGTCGGGGAGTACGACGAGACCATGGCATCGGGCACGGGTGGCGGACTTGACGAGGAGCAGGAAAACATCGAAGTGTTGGAATTGCCGTTCGACCATGCCTTAGAGATGATCCGAACCGGCGAAATTCGGGATGGCAAGACCATTCTGCTGCTTCAATACGCTGAGCTGCACGGCCTGCTGGGTCGGAAGGAAGTCGATGAAAAAGAGCGCGGCCCCATGCATATTCTCGTCGCAGGACCGTATCGGTCGGGAACCGGCGATGATCCGGAGAAAATCGAACAAAACGTCCAGTACATGAACCGAATAGCCCTGCATCTTTATGAAGCCGGACATATGCCGGTATTAGGGGAATGGTATGCGCTGCCGCTGGTCGCTACTGCAGGTTCCGCAGGCATTGGCGACGAGATATTCAATCGCATCTTCCATCCGTCATCCGAAAGGCTCCTCCGCCATTGCGATGCCGTAGTGAGGGTAGGAGGTCCTTCGGCAGGCGCCGACCAAATGGTGAATGCCGCGAAAGCGATGGGGAAGATGATCTATGAGAAACTCGAGGATATCCCGAAGGCTGCATGCTTAGCGTTGCCGGTGCAAGGTTTGGACTGAGAGCTTAAGTTATACACACAGAGGAGCAGTATGCCAACATGGCAGCTGCTCCTCTGTCATAAAGCGGAACTTACATCGAGATCATCCGCTTCGGTTCATGATAATTAGGGTTTGTACACCGTTCCCGCAAATTTGCAGTAATATTGCTGCCCGTTGTTATACCCGCCGTTATAATTCCAGCCGCCGCCGTCGTACAGATACACAACCCCGCTATAACCGTCCGCATCCGAATAATAGGTGCTGGTCCCGCATTGATTTCTCCAGATTCCAAAATCCACATACTTCGATCCTTGCGCGAAAGCAGATACGGGAAGGCTTAATGCCACGGCCAGCACGCCTGCGACAAGTATGGATTTTTTGAATATCTTCATCAGTTTCACCCCCTTTCATAGTAGGGAATTAGTAGAGGCGAATTGTGCCGTTTCGTAGTTGTAACTAGATATTACTATAAAAATCCAAAAGTGGAAGAGCCAACGCCGCGACTTCACTAAAGAGGTTGAAAAAACGATATAAAACCAAAAAAAATGGTATCTAGGAGCATCCGCTGATCGCAGTTAATAATGAATTGCTCCTGTCCCCAAACTCAGGTATCGTAACGGTATATTGGTAATGGAGGGAATTCATGGACCGAATAACCGTCATGATTGTAGACGATGAGGTGCTGGCGATCGAGCATCTCAAGCAAATGCTGGATTGGGAGTCGGAAGGTTTTCGAATCGTCGGTTCGTCCTCCCGTCCATTGCAAGCGCTTACCAAAGTGGCCGAGCTCAAGCCTGATTTGATCATTGCGGATATCCGGATGCCCCAACTGGATGGCATTTCATTCAGCAAGCGGGTAATCGCCGCCGGACACCGCTGCCGGATTATTCTGCTCACCTCGTACAAAGAGTTCGATTATGTCAAAGAGGCGCTCTCGATTGGCGTTGCCGAATATTTGGTCAAGCACGAACTCGAGCCGGAAACCCTGCGCCGGGAGTTGATCAAAGTGAGGACGGCTGCCTTAGAGGAGCGGAGGAGAAGCGCCATGATGTTGCGGCAGTATCTCAAAGAGCTGACCGAGGGTAATACGCCGGCAGCAGAGCTTGAGGCGGCATCCGTGGAGCAGGTGAACGTCAAAGGCCGGGAGTTTACCTATGTGCTGTTGTCGGCGGAAGGGCATTTGTCGGTATTGCCGGTATTCGAGGGACTTGAGGTACCAGCGTTATCGAACATCGAGATTCCACGACTGCCATTCCACGAAATTGAGCTAGCCTACAAGAAGAAGGGCCGAATCGGCTATTTGCTGTCGGCCGAACCGGTCGCAAGCAAGAAGGAAGCGGCTGAGCGGAATCTCGAGGCCGCCGTGATGGTGCAGCGTGATGTGCAGTCTACCGGCAAGGCCCGCCGGATCGCCGTTGCCTATTCCGAGCCGTTTAATCGTCTTGCCGATCTGCAGCGGATACACAAGGCAACGATGGAACAACTGACGGCAGGCGTACTGTTCGATGATGCCGCTGTCGTCGAACCCGGTTCGTCACGCAGCTCCACCATGCGCCGCGAGCAAGTCGCGGTCACGCGAGACAGGGTTGCTGAGACCATAGCCAGCGGGGATGCCGCGGCGATCGCAACTTATCTTCATGCCTCCTTCGATCACGTAATTCGGACGAGGAGTCTTGGCGAGGTATCCGAACTGTGCGAGGCATGGACCTCCGCGCTGGATACGTTCCGGGTTGAACGCGGGCTGCCTGCACTGAAGCAGCTCATGGAGGAGGGCGGCATCCGGACGGACCAATGGCGGACGTTGGCAGGCATACGGGCGTGGTTGCATGGGAAGCTGGAAGAGGCATTTGCCAGCGGCACACATCAGGGGTACAGCCGCAAGATCCGGGAGACGATGGAGTATATTGCCGCCCATTACGCGGAAGAACTGAGCGCGGAGTCGATTGCGCTTCATCTTGGCATCAGCGGCGAGCATCTGCGCCATTTGTTCAAGCAGGAGACCGGCCAGACGCTGCTCGACTACATTACGATGTATCGAATCGAGAAGGCGAAATCGCTGCTCGAGAGCGGCCGATTCAGGCTCTACGAGATTGCCGGGAAGGTCGGCTACAAGAGCAGCCATTATTTCAGCAAAGTATTCAGCAAGCTTGTCGGCATGTCCCCGCTCGATTATGCGGAAGCCAAGGGTACCGTGCAATGAAAATGACGATTCGGACCAAAATCTTGGGCAGTACCGTGCTCGTCGTCTCGTTGTCCCTCATTCTCAGCAGTTATATTGTTTTTACCAATATGGCCCGAATCGTACGGGAGCAAGCGGTCAAGGACAATATGACGAAGCTTGCCCAGACGTCGTCATCACTCACGCGCATGCAGGACCGGCTGTTCAAGACCGCGGAGACGATCATCGCCGATGATGAGATCAATACCCAACTCATCCGTAAACCCGAAGCTTCGATGGCGGAAGCCTATTTTGATCAAGTGGCGGTCATGAAGCAGCTGAAGCGTTTCGTCGCGTTGGACGCCAGCCTGCTCAACATTATGATCATTCGCTATGACGGCAAAGTGTTCTCGAACTACAGCGGGTATGACAGCTACTATGAAGCGTACCTCCAGGAAGCGTGGTTCGCGCCGTTCAAGAGCGGCAGCGGCGGGACGCGCTTCTCCGAAGTGCACGAATTCAGCTATATCAATGGCGAGCAGGACGTGATCAGCTACGTCATCCCGTACCGGAACTGGGAAGACAAGACGCAGGACGAACCGTATTACCTGGTCATGGATATGAAGCAGAATGAGATCGCCAAGGTGTTCAAGGAGAGCCGGGAAGATTTCGAGCGCATCGTGCTGCGAAGCGGGGATGGCCGGATTATCTACGATACGGAAGCTGCGTCGCCCGGGCAAGGTCTGCAGCCAAGCGGCGACTTTCTCGCGCTTCGTTACGACGCCATGAGCGAAGGGTGGAGCCAGGAAGCTTTTATCTCGAAGCGCAAGCTGTACGAGAGCATCCGTCCGCTGCTTCTTTTTCACCTGGCCATCGCCGCAGCCGGATTGCTGTTCATTCTGCTCTTGGTGCTGCCGCTGATCTTGAATTTCACCAGGCCGATCACCGTCCTGGCCCGCGCGATGCGCAGAGTGTCCGCCGGAGAGCTGCGCACGAGCGTGAACATCCGGAGCGGGGACGAGATGCAGGTGCTCGGCGAGGGCTTTAACCAAATGGTGCATGAGCTCGATACGTGGATGAAATCGGCGATGAGGGAGGAGGAGATGAAGCGGAATATGCAGATCAATCTGCTTCTCTCCGAGATCAATCCGCATTTCATCTACAACACGCTGAATACCGTCATCTACCTCTCTCACGCCGAGCGCAGCAAAGATACGATCACGATTACGAAGGCGCTGATCGATATCCTGCAAGATACGATCAAGACCGGGGAGCAGGCGTTCTTCTCCACCCTTGCGCAAGAGCGGCAACTGGTCGAGAAATACGTCAGCATCCAGCAGTACCGCTATCCCGGACGGTTCCGTCTCGAATGGGAAATTCCGGAGCAACTTGGCTCATGTGCCGTGCTTCGGCTGATGATTCAGCCTCTGGTGGAGAATGCGCTGTTCCACGGTATCTTCGATCTGGAGGAGGAAGGGGTCATCACCGTGACAGCTCGTGCAGACGATAGCGACTTGTTCGTAACGGTGGCGGATAACGGAATCGGGATCGATGACCGGCCGTCGGCGCTGGATTGGAAGCGCAGTCCCGTCCATTCCGGACAGACGAAAGGGATCGGTCTTGCGAATATACAAGAGCGCATCCTCTTCCATTACGGCGAGCCGTACGGCATCGCCTTCGAGTCGATCTCAGGCGAAGGAACCTCGGTCACGATTCGGCTCCCGTATATCGCCGAGGCGGAGCGAACCGCTTGAAGCCAGGTAGCCGGATTGTGAGGCAAATAACCGTTTCGGTTTATTTCTGCCTGGCCATTAAAGCGCTATCATAATCGTAGAAAGCGAATTCATCACGCAAATGGAGGGGTTCACGTGAAACGGAAACGCATATCCTGGCTGACGACGCTTGTATCGCTCGGGCTGGTCTTTGCGCTGGTCCTGACAGGCTGCAGCGGCAACGGCAACAACGGCGGAAAAAAGGAAGGCAATTCGGCTGGCGCCGGTACGGAGGGCAATACCGCTGAAGAGGGAGCGACGGACGGCGCAACATCGGCTGCCGACCTGAAAGGCACCATTAAAGTGTGGGACTGGGACGAGGCGTTCCTGCAGCGAATGGTGCCGGAGTTCAACAAGCTGTATCCGAACGTGAAAGTCGAATACACGGTCGTCAACAACAACGACTACATGCAGAAGCTGCAGAGCGGGATCGCGTCGGGTTCGGACGTGCCTGACGTGCTGCTCGGCGAGATGAACTACCGCGGCCAGCTTTTCGATCTCGATGTGCTCGATAACCTGGAGGCGGCGCCGTACAATTTCTCCAAGGATCAGCTGCTTGATTACTTGCCGTCCATCCTGTCCAACTCAAAGGGTGAGCTCGTCGGCGTCGATCAATCGATAACGCCGGCTGGTCTGGCCTTCCGTCGGGACCTCGCGAAGCAATATCTGGGTACGGAAGAACCTGCCGAAGTCGCGGCGATGCTCACCGATTGGGATACGTTTATTGCCAAAGGCAAAGAGGTGCTCGCGGCCAGCGGCGGCGCGGTGACGATGTTCGCGAGCTTCGATGACGCTTATCGCGTTATACGGGAGCAGAACTCCAAGCCGTACGTCGACGGCACGACGATCAACTTGACCGACCGGCTGCAGAAGCCGCTGGAGACCGTCTTCAAGATGAGAGACGCCGGCGTGCTGGGCAAATACGAAGCGTACACGCCAGGTTGGAATGCGTCGTTCGCCAAAGGAGATAACCTCTTCTACCCGATGGCGCCTTGGAGCGCCAAATGGAATATCGCCGCCAACGATAAAGACGGCATCGGCCGCTGGGGACTCATACCGGCTCCGGAAGGCAGCTATACGTACGGCGGAACTTCGGTCGGCGTGTACAAAGGCAGCAAGAACAAGGAAGCCGCATGGGCCTATATCAACTTCGCCTACATGTCGGATGAAGGAATGGCCGTCAGCTACAAGGAGTTCGGCAATATGGCCGGAACGAAGGCATTTTTCGAGAACCACAAGGATTGGATCGAGGCCGGCACGGATTATGATAAGTACTTCGCCGGACAGAACCTGAACAAGACGTTCCTCGAGGAGATCATCCCGACGGTCAAAGCCGATCACCAGACGAAATACAACGCCATGGTGCAGACCGCTTACAGTTCGCTGTATCCGCTCTGGATGAAGGATACGAGCATTACGGCCGCTGCCGCTATCGAGAAGCTGAAGAACGACGTGAAGAACTTGGCGCCGGAAGCGACGGTTAATTAAACGAGATTACGGTCCGGCTGCCGACGGCGGGCGGAATGGACAGACCTCCTGTTGTTAGAGCGACGGGGGGCTGTCGATTCCATGAAGCCAGGTGCTTGCTGCGACTTTGGAAGGGAGGATGCCCATGAGTACGGAAACGGCCGTGAAGCAAGGAGCGGCATCCCGGCTGCGTACCGCGAGATGGTCGGGGGTCAAGGTGTGGCCTTATCTGTTCGCCCTGCCGTTCATTGCGTTCTACTTCACGTTTCATTTCTATCCGCTTGTCTATTCGTTCTGGCTTAGTCTTCACGATTGGAATGGGATCGGCGCCAAGACGTTCGTCGGGTTGCGCAACTACGTCACGCTCCTGACGAAGGATCCGCTTTTCTACAAATCGCTGTACAATACGTTCGTCATGATGCTCATGTCCGTACCGCTGATGATACTGCTCGGCATGGTGCTCGCTTATCTGATTTTTCATCTCACGAAGGGCCGATTATTGTTCCAGACGATCAATTTCTTGCCCTACATTACGACCCCCGTGGCGATCGGATTCATCTTCTCGTTCATGTTCGACTGGCAGACCGGCATCGTCAATGCGATCTTGATGAAGCTCTCGCTCGTCACGGAGGGGTACTACTGGCTGCAGGATCCGTGGATGTCCAAAGCGATCATCGCGCTGATGATCATCTGGCGGAACCTCGGCTACTTCATGGCGATCTATCTGGCGGGCATGACCGCGATTCCGCAGGATATTTACGAAGCGGCCAAAGTGGACGGCTCCACCGGCTTGCACACCTTCACGCGAATTACGCTGCCGATGTTGCGGAACATCACGGTGTTCCTGATCGTCACCTCGATTATCGGAGGGCTGCAGTTGTTCGATGAACCTAAACTGCTGTACGGCGGCTGGTCGGCGAGCACGTCGGGCGGACCGGATAACGCGGCGCTGACCGTCATCTGGAAGTTCATCAATGACTCGTTCATTACCGGAACTCGATTCGGCTACGGTTCGGCGATCGCTTATACGCTCTTCGTCATTATCGTCTTGTTCTCCATTCTCAGTTACCGGCTCAGCGCGGGGAAAGGGGAGAAGTCATGAAGATCGTCAAGTGGATATTCATCATTGCGATTACGGTCATTTCGCTATTCCCGTTCTATGTGATGCTCATGATGTCGACCTACTACTCGGAAAATATTTTCAAAGGCTTGCCGCTGATCCCGTCGGACTATCTGATCGATAATTTGCGGACCGTCTTCAAGACCGACTTTCTGCGCGTGTACGCGAACAGCCTGACCGTCTCGATCGCTTCCGTCGTGCTCGGCGTTCTGACGAGCACCTTGATCGGCTATGCGGTGGCCAAGTTCCATTTCAAATTGAAGCATGCGCTGAACTACTTCATTATCATTACGATGATGGTGCCCGCTCAGGTCGGCCTCATCGGCTATATTATCGAGATGCGCCATATGGGCTTCGGCAATACGCTCATGCCGGTCATTCTGACGTGGAGCGCCTGGTCGTTCGGCGCGTTCTTCATGGTTCAATTCATCCGCGATACGGTGCCGGGCGAGATTCTCGAGTGCGCGCGCATCGACGGAGCGTCGGAGCCGAGAATTTTCTTGAATATCGCCCTGCCGCTCATCAAGCCGGGCATTGCTACCTTGTCCACCTTGGTCTTCCTATGGTCGTGGAACAGTTACCTGCTGCCGCTGGTCACGATTAATAATGCCAAATCGTTCACGCTGCCCGTGTTCATCTCCACGCTCGGCATCGTGCACCGGACCGATTACGGCGCGCGGATGGCCGCGCTTGCGATGGCTACGCTGCCGGTGCTGATCGTGTTCCTGATCGGGAGCCGCACCTTCATTAAGGGCATTACGGCCGGGGCCGTAAAAGGGTAGAGGTATGGTTCAGATAGAGTATTTTCAGATGTTGGATCAGAATGCTAGAGAAGGATATTATTAACGTTTGCATATGTGATATGGGAGCAGGTTAATAGGGTTATAGATGGTGCAGTTGATATGGAGCACTATTTACAATGTTTCATAATGTCCTACTTTGCGGTAATTCAATATGAAAACACTAAACTCTACTAAAGGATGGTATGGATGAACAACGGAGCTTGGGCAAAAATGAAAGAACGCATTGCGTCTGCTCGACTAAAAGTCGTATACAGCGGCTTTGCGATCGCTTATCTGTTTCCGATCATCTATGGAAGCGACTGGCCTGAGGTAGGCTGGTGCTAAGCGTCTAATCCCCGAATGTCAAAGGCCGAACCTTCTCGCGGAGGTTCGGCTTTTTTGACGTTTCACGGACGAAGAGCAGCTTAGATCGTACCATGGCGGCAGCTGCTAGTGAAGCAATAAAAAATAGGTAATCATAAAAATAGGATTACCTAAAAAGAAGATGTTGACTTGAGTTGTCTCTATTAATATATGCTAGCTGGAAGTATCCGTTATAGACGAAAGCTCTCTACTTCCGTTTGCCTATTTTTGATGATAATGGTTTATAGTCTACTATTCATATGATATTTGTCCAATCAATCGACATATAATGCGCGTAAGCTAAATCAAACATCAGGGAGGTGTTTGGAAATGAGTTGTCAGAAAAAAAGATGCATAAAGAGAACGGTTGTCGTTTGTCGTCCGAAAAAAAGAAAAAAGAAACCGATTGTACGTGTCATAAAAAAAATAAGGTTATCGTGTCCGCCGCCGAAAGTCAGAGTTGTAGCTCCAACTGTAGTGGGACCTATTGGTCCACAGGGGCCGATAGGTCCTGTTGGACCCCAAGGCCCAATTGGTCCGCAAGGGAATACAGGGCCGACCGGACCGGGCGGGCTGCCAGGTGTGGCAGGTCCTCAAGGTCCCCAAGGTTTAACGGGTCCGCAAGGACCTGCAGGTCCCCAAGGTCCAGCCGGAGTCGGGCAGATCGCTTTCCGTTGCAGCGATGAACAACAAACCATTGCTCCGGCCTTAGTTGCGGGAGGCCAAGGCGGCGCCGTTTCATTCACAGATTCAATCAGCAATACAACAGCGATCTCATTCCCAGGGCCGACGACCATAAGCATTAACCAAGCCGGCGTTTATCATATAAGCTGGGAGGTATTCCCGGTAGAAGGCAACACCGTGTTCGGATTGTTCTATGACCCGGATGCCGCCGGGCCAACGCCTCCGTCTCTGGTCCTTTGCAGTAACTACGGTTCTGGCTCAGGCAACCAGTCCTATCAAGGGCAAGTTGTAACTACCTTGGCGGCTGGCGGCATTCTAACATTAAATCGTATGGATTCAATGGGGACGGTCATTTTACAGAATGGTATCAGTGGCGGCGGGGTTACGACGCCAACGGTAAGCGCTTCAATCGTAATCGAAAAAATAGCGTAAGGTAGTCATAGAGGCAGCCGGTCTGTGTTAGTGAGACCGGCTGTCTTTGTCGTAATCAGAGACGGGAAGTGCTTGAATTATTAGAGATAAAGGATAAGATGGAAATAGACTTATCCTGCATAGAATTTATCGGTTGAACGCAGTAGAACAAACGGGCGGAGGGCGTTGAATGAAGCATGGGGACCAGATGGTTTTTCTAAATGAGATTTACCCGATTTTGAAAGCGGTTTCTGATCGAATGATTCCGGAAGATGACTGGCCTTCGGCGACCGATGTCGGCGTCCTGACCTACTTGAAGAATCGCGCCGAGGAAGATGAGACAACATGGAGATCGGTGATCGTGCCCGGGCTTCGCGCTTTAGATGCGGCTGCGGTAGCCCGCCATGGCCGGCAGTTTCCGGAGCTTGCTTCTCAGGAGCAGGACGGTCTGCTGCAGGAGGTGGAGCAGGACTCCTTCCGGGACTGGCCGGTGTCGTCCAAACATTTCTTCCATACGCTATTAAGCTTCGTTGTGGAGGGGTATTACGGTAGTCCTGAATTGGGAGGGAATCGGGAGGCTAAATCATGGGCAATGATCGGCTTCCGGCCGGGTCCCGTATCGGAGAATCATCAAACCGTCCAGGAGACTGAGTTGCCGCAAACGCGATTCGATCAGCTTCGCGACCAGTATGATGCGATCATCGTAGGCGCGGGGGCTGGCGGCTCCGTCGCGGCAGCTGTATTGGCCGAGTCGGGACTTCGCGTTCTGGTCGTCGAGCGCGGAAGCTGGCTGCCCTACAGCCAAGTCGGCAACGATCATCTGCGTAACCATCGCTTCAGTAAGTATGGCCATAACACGGGACCGACGCTCGAAGGGAATCCGCGAACGATCCTGCTCGCGGACGGGAATGAACGGATCACGAGGCCGCATGAGGGCGATTATCACAATAACGCGATGACGCTTGGCGGAGGCACTCGCATATACGGTGCGCAGGCGTGGCGTTTCCACCCGGACGATTTCCGTATGGCAAGCCGTTACGGAATACCGGAGGGCAGCTCGCTTAGCGATTGGCCGATTCGTTATGAAGACCTTGAGCCTTATTACGAGCGGGCCGAATGGGAAATCGGCGTGTCCGGCGATGGTGATGCTCATCCTGGACGCGGGGAGCGAATGCGCACCTATCCGATGCCGCCTCTTCCGAGAACGCTGGAAGCCGAACGTCTTGCCCTGGCGGCGGAGAAATTGGGATGGAAGGCGGGCCCCGTACCGCTTCTCATCAACTCCGTCGACAGGGATGGCCGGCCGGCTTGCGGACGATGCGGCCAATGCGTAGGATTCGCTTGTCCGACCAACAGTAAGAATGGCGGGCACAATACGATGCTCTTACGGGCTGTCGCATCCGGTAATTGTGACCTGATCTGCGATACGATGGTCGAGTCTATTAGCACGGAGGACGGCAAGCATGCCACAGGCGTTCGTCTTGTACAGCAATCGGAGGGATCGATTCAGCGGAAACAAGTACGGGCAGCGCATGTGGTAGTTGCCGCTGGCGCGATCGAGAGTGCGCGTCTTCTGCTGAACTCGGCGAGTGACTCGGAGCCGGATGGGATCGGCAACCGCTACGGGCAAGTAGGCAGACATCTCCAAGGGCATGTATATTCGGGGGCTTACGGAATCTTCGATGAGCCGGTTCAAGACGGTCTAGGCCCGGGTGTAAGCATTGCCACTTTCCACTTTGACCATCGCGGCGAAGAAAGCGTGATCGGGGGCGGGCTGCTGGCCAACGAGTTCACCCGTCTGCCGCTCATTCATTGGCATCGGGCGCTGGCGCCGCATGCTCCGCGATGGGGGAGCGCGGGTAAATCGGCGATGCGGGATACTTATTTGCGTACCGGTCAAATTATGGGGCCGATTCAAGAAATTCCGACTCCCGACTCGAGAGTGCGTTTATCCCAGTCTGTCAAAGATCGCTTCGGGATCCCTGTCGCTCAGCTCTCCGGAAGCGTTCACCCCGAGTCCATTCGCGCTTCGGCCATGCTGGCCAAGCAAGCGGAGAAGTGGCTCCGGGCCGCGGGCGCGCGCGAGGTGTGGCGGAGCGAACCGGGAGGCGGACTTAGTGCCGGACAGCATCAGGCGGGCACCCTGCGCATGGGCCATGACCCAGCGACGTCGATAACGGATCCGGAAGGCCGTGTTCACGGGTACGACAACCTCTGGGTATGCGACGGTTCGGTCCATGTGACCAACGGCGGCGTGAATCCGGTCCTTACGATTCTTGCCTTGGCATTCCGCACGGCTGAGAACTTGGTGAAGCAAAGGTAGACACCAGATGCGCATACGTAAAGTGTATTGGCGAAACAGCAACTCATCCATCATCCTGAAGGAGAGGTTGTAAGCGAAAAATAGGCCTCCGCGGTTGCGACAAGTCGCTTCTGCGGAGGCCGTTTATGCTTACGGGGGCGTAATCGCGTTCGGCGCGATCGCGTCCAGACGTTTCTTTGCTTCGGTATAGACATCATCCGGCAGCTTGCCTTTGGCGGCATGCCTCAGGTTGTCTGACAGATGCTCCGGATTCTTCGTGCCGACAATAGTCGTGTCCATATGAGGATTCGCAAGCGTGAATCTGAGCAGGAATCCGGTCCGCGTCTCGCCCTCGCCGAGCAGCTCGTCGAGCTTGGCCTGTTCCCAGATCGACCAGCGGTCTTGCGAACCGCGGCCATAACCGGGCTCCCCTTGCCCGACGCCTCCCCGGACGATGACGCCCGCTCCGCGCTCGCTTGCCGCCGCAATCCATGGTTCGTGTTCGCGTTCGAGCCCGGAGTAGGGAATCTGGTACGTATCGAACGCGTCCTGAGCAATGAATCCGGGCAAATTCGGCATGTAGGAGGATACCCCGATCCAGCGTACCTTGCCCGTTGCCTGGATTTCCTTCAGCACGTCGACTAATTCGCCGTCTTCCGCCTGTTGAACGGTAGGTCCGTGGAGCTGCATCAGGTCGACATAATCGGTCTTAAGCCTGCGCAGGCTCGTATCGATATTGTGCAGCAGGTTATCGCGCGTCCACACGTGCGGCGTCTCGTCATGGTCGCCATGATCGACCAGCGTGCAGCCGCACTTGGTCGCCAAGTAATATTCCGCTCTGCGGTGGCTGATGAACTTGCCGATCAATTCCTCGCTTCTCCCGTAATCATAGGACGTGTCGATGAAATTGATGCCGGCGTCAAGCACGGCATTCAAGATCCGCGTCGATTCCTCATCGGAGACCGGCCTGCCACTCCATACTCTGGGGCCCCGTATTTCCATCGCGCCGTAGCCTAGCCTTGTCACTTGAAGGCCGGTTCGGCCAAGCGCAGTTTTCTCGATCATAGTAAACTCCTTTCTTCGTTCGAGCTTCTAATGACGGACATCGCTGGAAGGGCCGCCGGTATCGGTCTTGCGGGCTTGGGCCAGCTCGTCATCCCACGTCAGATGGCGATAGGGGGCGGCGGCTTCGTCTTGCTCGAACCAGCTCACGAAATCCTGCCACATGGCGACGCTCCAGGTCGAATCGATCTGGGCAGTCGTGTAGACCTGCTCCTTCAGCCGGATGAAGCCGAACACATCGCGCACCTGCGATTTCTCGGCATGAACGACCGTCAGCTCAGCCAGATGAGCGGGAATGAACATGACGCCGGAGGGAGTGCCGAGCACGACGTCGCCGGGGAGACATACCGCACGGCCGATGCGGGTCGGTACATTCATGCCGACCATCGTGACATCCATGATTGGCGTCGGGTCGCTGCCGCGATAATACACGTTGATGTTGTCGATCTCGACGATTTGCTGATTATCCCGGATGCCGCCCCAGATGACGGCGCCTCCTTGCTTGGTGCGGGTGGAGATCGCCGTCGACAAATTGCCGCCCACATAGGTCCCTTGATACACCTTATCGAACATGTCGACAACGACCACATCGTCTTCCTCGAGCGAATCGATTACCCACTGGTTGAAAAAGCCTCTGCGTCCTTCATGCTCATGGCCGTAATTGAGCAGCGTATCGTGCAGATCCGGCCGCTTCGGCACCATAACCGCCGTAACGGCGCGCCCGACCATCGTTTTCGACGGATGGATGATCTTGAGATCGCCTTCGAATTGGGCATGGTAGCCTTTGGACCAGAGCGGTCCCCAAGCCTCCTCCAGCGTGATGCGACGAAGCCGGCGCAGTACGTCGGCAGGCACTTTCGGCCGTCCGTTCGGGAATCGTTCGCCCTTCCATAGCGGCGTCCATTGCAAGATATCCTCAGGATTATCGAATTTCATGTATACGCACCTCCGTATAGGTTATGCCCGTTTTTAGGCATTTTCGTACATGCCTTCATTAACTCCAAAGGCGGTCATGCGACCAGTGTTGATTCCACGAATCGGTCTCTTCCCACAGTCCCGGGATCTCCGGGTGCAGATGCTGAGCGATCACTTCGTCGTTCAGCGCTTCGATGCCAAGGCCAGGCGCGTCCGGGACGGCGATGTAGCCATTCTGCACGAGCGGCTTCGGCAGCTTGCTGACGATAATGTCATCCCACCAATCGATATCGACCGAGTGGTACTCCAGCGCCAGGAAGTTCTCGGTCGCCGCGGCCGTGTGCACGGCGGCCAGACAAGCGATCGGGCTTTCGGCCATGTGGATGGCCATCGCTACGCCATATTCCTGCGCAAGGTCGCCGATTTTCTTCGTCTCCAGGATACCGCCCGTCGAGAGCACGTCGGGATGGATGACGGATACGCCGCCGGAAGCGAGGAGGGGCTTGAAATTTTCCTTCAAATAAATATCCTCGCCGGTGCAGATCGGCGTCGTGACCGCGCGTGCCAGCTGGGCATATTGGTCGGTATACTGCCATGGAATCATGTCTTCCATCCAAGCCAGATTGTACTTGTCGATCCGGCGTCCAAGCTTGATGCAGTCTTGAAGTCCGATATGGCCGAAATGGTCGATGGCTAGCGGAACCTCGCTGCCGATGACCGAGCGCACGTCGGCGACGTACTGCTCGAGCATCTCGAGGCCTTTCTCCGTTACATGAATGCCGGTGAAAGGGTGGGCGATGTTATAGATATCGTATAGCCGGCTCCGCAGCTTGCGCAGCTCAAGATCGGGCAGATTGGCATTTTTCCGGTTGTACCACGCCTTGGACAGGGAGCGCATCTCTTCGATGAAGCCGAGCGGGGCGCTAAGCGTACCGGGCTCATGAATAATCTGGTTGATGCCCAGATCCATCTTGAGGAAGGTAAAGCCCATCTCCATCCGCTTCTTCAAGGCTTCGCCCATCGCTTTGCCGGTGTCCTTGCCGTTGACGTCGGTATCGCAGTACATCCGGATTTTGTCGCGGAATTTACCGCCGAGCATCTGATAGATCGGGATGTTGTACGCTTTGCCGGCCAGATCCCACAGCGCGATCTCCAGACCGCTGACGCCGCCGCCTTGACGCGCATGGCCGCCGAACTGCTTGATGCGCCGGAACAGCTTGTCGATATGGCACGGATTCTCGCCGATCAGCCGGCTTTTGAGCATAAGGGCGAACGTTTTGTCCGCGCCGTCCCGCACCTCGCCGAAGCCGACAAGCCCTTGGTTGGTATACACCTTGATCAGGCTGCAGTGCATCGGGGCGCCGGCGATGTCGGCGAAACGGATGTCGGTAATGACGAGCTCCGACGGTTTAGAAAAGGTATTGACGTGAGCCAAGGTACCCTCGAATGTTTGTTGTTCCAGCATCGGATCTGCTCCTTTATAGGTAGTGGTGGGGTGGTGCGGTTACATCAGCATGCCGGCCCCGTCGAGCCGAATGGCGGTCCCTGTCATGAAGGACGATTCCTCGGAGGCGAGATAACAGACCAGCGAAGCGACGTCGGCTGGGAGTCCTACGCGGCCGAGCGGAAATTTGCGCCGATCGGGAGCTCGGTGGGATTGTCGATACTTGCCGACGTCGACGGCTCCGGGTTCGACCGTATTGACGGTAATGCCGTATTGGGCAAGCTCGATCGCGCTCTCGCGTCCGAGCATCTTGATTCCGCCCTTGGTCATGGCGTACACGACGTCAAAGTCGGTCGGCCGCTTGGCATGAATGGAAGAGATCAGAATGATGCGCCCGGACTTACTTACTTTCATATAAGGAATGACGGCCTGCATGCATTGCCAGTAGCCTTTCAGATTGGTTGCCATCACCTGTTCGAATTGGTCCTCGGTATAGTCGCGCCAGTCTTGGTTGAGTTGAAGCGCGGCGTTGTTCACGAGAATATCGATGCCGCCCCAATGCGCAGCGGCTGCGTCTACCATGCGCCGTATGTCCTGTTCCTTGGATACGTCTGCCTGTATGAGGAGGCATTCGCCGCCCGAGGCTTCGATCTGCTTGCACGTATCCAGCGCGCCGGCTTCGCTTGCGTTATAATGGACGCTTACCTTCGTGCCGCGCGCCGCCAATGCGAGGGCGATGCCTTTGCCGATGCCGGTCCCGGCACCCGTCACGATCGCGGTTTTTCCGCTCAGGCTCATGTCTTACTGTCCTCCTCACCGACGGGCTTCGCCATTTTGTGATCCATGTAGTGGAGCAGGAACCCGCCGTCTAACCGAAGACAGGCGCCATTCAGACAGCGGGCTTCGCCTGTGCCGAGAAAACTTATGATGCTGGCCAATTCGTCATAGGTACCCACGGCCCCGCCGGGAATTTTGCGCCGATAATTGTCGTACAGCGCAGAGATCGTGCTGCCGAACATCCGGTCGGCATCGTCCATGGGCCCCAATTGCAAATAATTGACCTGCACGCCATGCCGTCCCAGGAACAGAGCGGCCTCCTGGGCCAGCATCTGGATCGCGCCCTGCGAGACGCTGTACGAGAAAGCGGCGCCGCTCGGCTTCTCGGCATGAATGGAACCCAAGTACAGGACGGTTCCCGAGCCTCGATCCGCCATTTGCCCGCCGATCGCTTGCGTGCAGCAGAAGGCGGTCTTGGCATTCTCTCGGAGCACGCGCAGGAATCCGTCTTCCGACCCGTCTTCCACGCTAGCCCGCTCGTGGGAGCTGTTATTATGAAGAAGAATGTCGATGAAGCCGAGCTGACCGGAGACCTGCTCCAGCACGCCTGCAATGGAGGCGCGATGGCGCAGATCGGCACGAACGACCACGACCTGCGAACCGAATGCGCGGCAGGCTTGGGCGAGATTCGGTATTCCGGCATCATTTGCCTTGCTGTTCAGGACCAGATGAGCGCCATCCTGCGCCAGACGCAGACTGAGCGCGCGGCCGGATTCGCTGCCGGCATCCGTGATGAATACGACCTTGTTCGATAACCTCATATGCGCCTCCCCGTCACTGGGCGATCCGAGTGAGTGTTGACCCCTTGCAGCGGTTACGTGACCATCTTACAAAGGGCTCAGCCGGTTCTGCGACGGGGCAAAATTATGATTTTGTTTGTTTTTATTCGATTGCGAGCGGAAGCGAATTTGCCTTGGGTCTCCTAAAAATTTACTGGTTGACAAAAGAAAGGGACTGCTCTTAGTATCGAGTTATCGATTATCGATAATCGCACCGCCAATACAAGTACCGGATCTGTACAGGGGGGATATGACGAAGATGAAGAACGCTCACCTGGCGCTGCCGCCCGTGTCACGAAGCGAGCATATTTATCTAGCCTTGAAGAAACGGATCATGAGCGGGGATATGCCGCCGGGACACCGTCTCATCGTCCTCGAGATCGCCAGGCAATTCGATGTCAGCCAAGCTCCGGTTCGCGAAGCGATGGAGCGCCTGAAGCAGGAGATGCTCATCGTGGGGAAGCCGAACAAAGGCTCTGTGGTCTCGGAGATTACCGCGCAAGAGATTCGCGATATCTACGAGCTTCGGCAGCTGATCGAAGGGCATGCGCTGCGGGCGACGATGAAAGCGCTGACGGAGAGCGACATCAAGAAGCTGGAAGCGATCGTCATCGGGATGCGAAATTCGGTGGACGATGGGGATCCCTACCGTCTTGTCGAGCGGGATATGGATTTTCACGGTTTCTTCTACGAGCATAGCGGCAACGCGCTTTTCCTGGAGATATGGAACAGCATCAAGACCAAGATCATGCGGTTCATCTCCATCACGAACCAGGACCATCCGGGCTACACCCTCCCGGATTCGCACACCGAGCTGCTGGATCTCATCAAGGCGGGGGATGTGGAGCAGACGGAGAAGAAGCTGATCCGCGGACTGGATTTCTACAAGCAATACACGGGCGGATAGCCATAACGTGAATACGGCACCCGTATTTTTCAAAAGCCATCTTTTCGCATGAGAGGAGAATGGGGATTGAATAAGAGCGTATCGACAAGCAGCGCAGCGAGGGTCATAGGCAGAGAGATCGCACCCGCTGAACTGTCACTAGCGGAGCTGATCCGCAGCGAGCAAGCGACTTCCGAGCAAATCAGAGACAGGCTGAAGCAGCTCGGCCATCATTATCACTACGCTTATCCGACCTTGGCGTTATGCGCAGTCGGAGCAAGCGAGGGGGCTGTGGCCTATCCGCAGGCCCATTTACTTGAAATCTGCAAGGCGCTTGAACGGATTGCGCAGGGAGGCTGCGCCGTATTCCCGGATCCGTTCGGCAGGGATATCGGCATTTTGTTCTCTTGGGATAACCGTTCCTTTCTCGAACGTCTTCATGAAATCACGACCCTTCCTTCACACGCACTCACACTCACATCCTCGTCCACGCTTACGATCGGAATCGGCAATCCATGCCAGCACCTCCACGATCTCCACCAAAGTTTAAGCCAGGCGCAAACGGCGCTCGAGCATAAGTTCTATGCCGGGACACGGCAAGTGATCTTCTTCAGCGGTCTAAAGCCACATACAGTTGTCGACAAGTATCCGGAACAACAAGAAAATAGTCTGCTTAGTTTGATGCAGGAGCAAGCGGCAGAAGCGATCGAACCGGCGATCGAAGCTTATTATGAAGCGTTATTGGAGCGAGGACCGCTCCGCAGCAACGACGTCAAGAATGCGACACTTCGGCTTTTGATCGGTCTGGAACTTCAAATGAAAGCGTCATCATGCCAACGAGTAAGTGCCGCAAGGCCAGATTTGTTGTCGATTCTCCGGATGGAAACGCTCCAGGAAATCAAGGCATGCGCTGCGCATTTTATTCGAGGCCTCATGGACACGGGTTCAAGCAAGGAGGGCATGAACAGCAGCCTAATTAAGAAAGCGCTTACGTTTATGGAGAACGAATATGACAAAGCGACGCTCCATTATGTGGCCGAGAAGGTATTCCTGACGCCTGCCTATCTGAGCTCCTTATTCAAGAATCATATGGGCGTGACGTTCATCGAGCATCTGACCGAGATCCGCATCAGCCATGCGAAGAAGCTGCTGAAGCAAACTTATCTGAAAAATTACGAGGTTGCCGAGCAGGTAGGTTATCACGATTCGCGCTACTTCAGTCAAATTTTCAAGCGAAAGGTAGGGTTGTCGCCAAGCGAATTCCGCGATTCCTTCCAGCTTGCCAACTAAAAAAATCAAACATAATCAAAAAAATGCCTCGTGGGCAAGCCGCTTCCGGTTTGATAATTTAATGCTAGCGGTTGTAAGCGCTATCTAAATTGAAGTTCGGAGGAAGGAGCATGTTCGAATGGCTTCAAAATCATCGGTTGTCACCCTGCCGGCCAAAGCGCGAGCGCGCAGAAGCGTCATCTCCGGCAGGCAGCACCTTGCCGGCTACCTGTTCATCGCGCCATGGCTGATCGGGTTTTTCCTGCTCACCTTATGGCCGATCTTGCGCTCGTTCTATCTATCCTTCACGGAATATTCCCTGCTCGATGATCCAACCTGGATCGGCCTCGGCAACTACGAAGACATCTTCCTCAATGACCGGATCTTCGTCCAGTCGCTCAAGGTGACGTTCACGTTCGTCCTGTTGTCCGTTCCGCTGAAGCTGTTCTTCTCGCTATTCGTTGCGATCCTGCTCAATAAGAGCATCCGGGGAATCAGCTTTTATCGGACGGCGATCTACTTTCCTTCGCTGATCGGCGGCAGCATCGCCGTATCCGTGCTGTGGCGGAATATCTTCGATCTGAACGGCTACATCAACCATGTCCTCAGTTGGTTCGGCATTCCGGCGGTCGGTTGGCTGTCCAATCCCGATACGTCCCTTCTGACGTTGGTGCTGCTGAACGCCTGGCAGTTTGGCTCGACGATGGTCATTTTCCTGGCGGGGCTGAAACAGATTCCTAGCGATCTGTATGAATCCGCCTCGGTGGACGGGGCGACGAGATGGCGCCGGTTCTTCCACATTACGCTGCCGATGCTCTCGCCGGTCATGTTCTTCAATCTGGTGCTTGGCGTCATCGGGTCGTTCCAGATGTTCACGTCGGCTTTCATCATCACGAACGGGGGACCCGCCAATTCGACTTACATGTACGCGCTGTTCTTGTTCGAGAAGGCGTTCAAGAACTATCAGATGGGGTACGCCTCCGCATTGGCCTGGATTCTGCTCGTGATCGTGGCGGCGCTTACGCTGCTTAACTTCGCGCTATCGAAATATTGGGTGTATTACGAAGCGGAGGGGGGACGTTCGAAATGATGAATCGGGCTTATGCCAAGGGGCCGATGAGCCACCTGACGTTGACGGCGGTGTCGCTCATCATGCTCTATCCGGTCATCTGGTGGATCGGCGCCTCGCTCAAGAAGAACACGGAGATGGGGCTGCCGTCGCTCTGGCCGGATACGCCGATGTGGGACAATTACATCAAAGGGT
Source organism: Paenibacillus phyllosphaerae (assembly GCF_014192105.1). Classification (GTDB taxonomy): domain Bacteria; phylum Bacillota; class Bacilli; order Paenibacillales; family Paenibacillaceae; genus Paenibacillus_Z; species Paenibacillus_Z phyllosphaerae. The sequence goes on from NZ_JACHXK010000016.1 coordinate 52,234, forward strand.
GGCAGGTGACGGCCGAATACAGCTTTACGACCTTCTTCGTCAATACGTTAGTCATGGAATTCTGGAGCGTCCTGGGCGGCGTGCTGACCAGCGCGATCGTCGCCTACGGGTTCGGCCGGCTGCAGTTCGCGCTCCGCGGCTTCTGGTTCTCGATTCTGCTGTTGACCATGATGCTGCCCGGTCAGGTGACGATCGTACCGCAATACATCTTTTATAACAATTTGGGTTTCGTTGACAGCTATATTCCGCTTGTCCTGCCGCACTTCTTCGGCGGCGGCGCATTCTTCGTCTTCCTGCTCGTGCAATTCATCCGCGGGATTCCGCGAGAGCTGGACGAGGCGGCCAAGATCGACGGCGCTTCCGTCTACGGTATCTTCCTGCGCGTCATCTTCCCGCTGATCCGGCCCGCGCTCGTCACCGTTGCGATCTTCACCTTTATATGGAGCTGGGACGACTTCTTCGGCCAGGTGCTGTATTTGAGCTCGATCGAGAAATATACCGTCGGTCTCGGGCTTCGGATGTTCATCGACCAATTCGAGATTCAATGGGGCCAGCTGCTCGCCATGTCGCTCCTATCCGTGCTCCCGTCCGTCATCGTGTTTTTTCTGGCGCAGAAGCATTTTGTCGAGGGGATTGCAACTACCGGCATTAAGGGGTAGTCACAATACGAAATTACGAGAATGGAAGGGGATTGAGCGGTATGACCAAAGCAAGTAAAAAGAGCAAATGGAGGCTGGGCCTAACCCTGCTGACCGTTGCGCTGGCGCTGGCAGGCTGCAGCGGCGGCAATAACGGGGAGGGAGGCGGCGCGCCGAACGCCAACGATGAAGGAAGCGGCGGCAGCGCGGTCAAGCCGGTCAACCTGAAAATCATGTGGTGGGGACCGGATGCGAGGCATCAAGCGACCTTGAAGGCGTTGGATCTATATAGCAAGCAGACGACGAACGTTACCTTTACGCCGGAATATCTGGCCTGGGATGCCTTCTGGACGAAGCTGGCGACGCTCGCCGCCTCGAAATCGATGACCGATGTGCTGCAGATGGACGGCGCATATATTCAGGATTACGCGAAACGCGGACTGCTGGAGGATTTGTCCGACATCGACTTAAGCGGCATCGTAGATTCCAAGCTGATCGAGAAACTCAAGATCGACGGCAAATTATACGGGATTCCGCTCAGCCATAACGGGACCGGTCTCGCCTACAACAAGGCCGATCTGGAAGCGGCGGGCATCACGCTGCCGGCCAAAGACTGGACGTGGGACGATTACTTCGCCTTCGCGAAGGAGGCGCGCGCCAAGCTGCCGGAGGGCAAGTACGGCATCGCCGACAACTCGGCGGGCTGGGATTGGTTCCAATTCTATCAGACTTCCCAGGGCAAAGACCCGATCATGGTCGATGGCGTGAAGTTCAATCTGGATAAAGACTTGTGGTTCCAATTCCAGCAGACGTACGAACAATTCCGCAAAGATAAGATCGTGCCGCCGGCGCAAGTGCAAAGCGCCTTCAAGGAGAACGATCCGAAGGCCGATCCGATGGCATCGGGTACTGTCATGACCCGGACGGCGACGGTCGGTTCCGTCAGCGTCCTGGAAGGGATGCTGCCCGGCAAGGTAGGCGTCGTGAACAACCCGACCGGTCCGTCCGGCGGCGGCTGGGCGCAGGCAACGATTTTCTTAAGCGTCAGCAGCTCCTCCAAGAATAAGGAGGAGGCGAAGCAGTTCGTGCGTTGGTTCATCTCCGACAAGGAAGCCGGCCAAGCGCTCGGGATGACGCGCGGTATTCCGATCAACGAGGAAATCTATAAAGAGCTGGAGCCGACGATGACGAAGATGGATACGATCGGCAAAGACCTGCTGAACACGGCGCTGGATAAAGCGCTGCCGTTCTACCCGGCGCCTCCGGGCTGGGAGGACTTCGTGAAGACGTACCAGACGGAGATGGAGTCGGTCATGTTCGGCAAGCAGTCGCTGGAGAAAGCTTACGAGAACATCGTGGAGAAAGGGCAGGAAACCGAGGAGAAACTGAGCAAAAAGTAGAAAGGTGGCGCGAAGCGACATGCAATTAGCTGAATTTTTCCCGTCCCATCCGACCCGGCTATGGCATCTGGCCAAACAGATGGGCATTCAACACGCCGTAGGTCCTCTGCCAAGGGAAGAGAACGGTTGGAAGCCGTGGGATTATATGAATCTGCTCCATATGAAGAAGCGGTTCGAAGATTTCGGCTTCAATCTTGCGGTTATTGAATCGCTGCCGCCAACGAACAAGATCAAGCTGGGACTGCCGGGGCGCGATGAAGAGATTGAAGTCATGCAGCAATTCATCACCAATTTGGGGAAGCTGGGCATTGGGGTATTGTGCTACAACTTCATGGCACAGTTCAATTGGTTCCGGACGTCCACGACGACGCGGACGCGCGGAGGGGCGCTCGTCTCCAGCTATGATCATTCCCTGATGAAGGACGCTCCGCTTACCGAAGCGGGCATCGTTACCGAGGAGCAGCTATGGGAGAATCTGCACTATTTCCTGACGCGCATCGTCCCGGTCGCCGAGAAGGCGAAGGTCAAGCTGGCGCTCCATCCCGACGATCCGCCGATCACGCCAATCCGCGGCGTCTCCCGTATTCTGCGCAGCGCGGATGCGCTGCAGCGGGCAATCGATCTGGTGCCGAGCGAATACAGCGGCATCACGCTCTGCCAAGGGACGCTCGCGACGGCCGGAGAGCATATCCCCGACGTGATCCGCAGGTTCGCTGCCTTGGACAAAATCTTCTTCGTCCATTTCCGGGACGTCCGCGGTACGCCGGAGAAATTCGAAGAAACGTTCCATGACGACGGCGTGACGAATATGTTCGAAGCCATGAAGACGTACCGGGAGGTCGGCTTCGACGGGCCTTGCAGACCTGACCACGTGCCGACGATGGAAGGGGAGGACAATTCGAACCCCGGCTATGAGCTGCTCGGACGGCTCTATGGCGTAGGTTATATCAAAGGACTGATGGATGCGGCCATTGCGACCTAGACCGGAAACCTGCTAGTTTCATAGGCGGCTTCTCTATGTGAACAAGCGGCGCGAAGCGGGAGCTAGCGTGCAGCTGGAATTTGTCGTGGAAGATACCGGTATCGGCATCTCCTCGGATAAGATGGGCCACTTGTTTCAGCCGTTTACTCAGATCGACAATTCGGTCACGAACAATCTTGGCGGAACGGGACTTGGCTTGTCCATATGCAAGGACGGGACGATGTTTATTTTTACCGTTGTCGTAACGAAGCTTGCGGCCGATACCGCTATCCAAGAATAAATACCATGCAGAGCATGAGTGCAAACCACCGATTCCTGTCTAGTGATGGGGTCGGTTTATTTTTGTTTAGCCTAAATTTCGTTCATCGAATCGCTGCGCAAGCATAACAAGGCATCCCCTCAGAATATAGTAAACGGAACGCTATTAATCTGAAGAGAATAGGGGATTGCGATGAAGAGAGTGAATGTAGGCCTCATAGGCTGCGGCATGATAAGCGGCATTTATTTGAAAAATTTGACCCAAGTGTTCAACCACGTCGTGAATGTGACCGCTTGCGCCGATCTGGTTACGGAGCTGGCCAAGAAGCGTGCGGAGGAGTTCAACGTGCCTGCAGCTTGTACGGTGGACGAGCTGCTCGCCGATCCGGAAATTGAAATCGTTCTCAATCTAACCGCCCCAGCCGTACATGCCGCAATCAACCTGAAGGCGCTCCAAGCCGGCAAGCACGTATACACCGAGAAACCTTTTGCCCTGACGCGGGAAGATGCGCATGAGGTGTTGACGCTTGCCGAGTCCAAAGGTATGCTCGTCGGCTGTGCGCCCGATACGTTCTTGGGCGGCGCGCTGCAAACCTGCCGCAAGCTCATCGATGATGGTTGGATCGGTACCCCATATGCCGCTAACGCGACGATTATTATGGGGAATGCCGGAGACGGGATGCATCCGAACTTCCACAATTTCTTCAAGCTTGGCGGCGATCCGATCATGGATATGGGACCTTATTATTTGACGGCCTTGGTTCATCTGCTAGGTTCGGTGCGAAGAGTGACCGGTTCGGCACAGCAGCTCCGCCAAGAGCTGACGATCGAGAATCTCAAGTCGCCGCGCTACGGGGATACCGTTCCGATCGAAGCGCCTACCAACGTTACGGCGGTATTGGACTTCCACAGCGGCGCAGTCGCAAGCTTGCAGGCAGCCAAAGAAAGCTTCGGTTATAAGCCGAGATTGGAGATCTACGGGACAGAGGGGAATATGACGGTGCCCGATCCGAACTTCTTCGGTCCTGTACCGGGCCTTGGCAGCTTGATCACCATCCAGTCCCGCGGCGGCGAGACGAAGGAGCTTCCGCTGTCGCACGGATTCACGGAAGATAGCAGAGGAATAGGCGTCGCGGACATGGCGTATGCGATTCGCACCGGCCGGCCTCATCGGGCGAGCGGCCGATTGGCGGAGCATGTGCTGGACATATCGCTCGGGATATTCGAAGCTTCGACGACGAATCAGCACGTTCCTATCCATACGAAGGCAGACCGTCCCGCGCCGCTGCCGCTTGGGCTTAAATATAATCAGCTGGACAGCTAGCGATAACGAAGAAAGTCTTGCATTCTCAGTCGAGAGAAAGGATGATCAGATATGAAACCGTTTCCGATCGCATTCCAGCCTTATACGATTCACAAGCAGTTAGCGGAGGACTATGCAGGCTCCCTGGAGAAAGCCGCTCGGATTGGCTATCGGGGCGTAGAGCTCGGCAGGCCTCCGGAAGGCATGACCGTCCAGGAACAGAAGGCGCTGCTGAAGCGCCTTGGGCTGCAGGTGATCAATACGTGGGGCGGATTCAACAGCCTTGATTTCGATATCGAGGAGACCGCTAATTATCTGGATGAAGTAAACGGCAAGTTCGTGACGGTATCGATGCTCTTCGATGGTTCTATGGAGGACGTTCTGCGCAAGGCAAGGGAGATGAACCGGATTGGAGAAGCCTTCCGGCGGCTGGACAAGCAATTCCTGTATCACAATCATGATTGGGAGTTTAAGAAGATCGACGGCGAGTACATCCTCGATATCCTGCTTCGGGAAACCGATCCTGAATTCGTAAAGCTGGAGATCGATACCTACTGGGTGAGGCGCGGGGGAGAAGATCCGGCAGCTTATCTGAGTAAGCTCCACAACCGCTGCCCGCTGCTTCATATCAAGGACATGGAGCCGGGCGAAGAACAGTTCTACGCTGAGGTTGGCGAGGGGATTCTTGATTTTGCGGCAATCGCGGAAGTGGCTGAGGCTATCGGGACGGAATGGCTTGTCGTCGAACAGGATCTGAGCCGCCGGGATCCGTTCGATAGCCTGGCGATCAGCTATCGTAATCTAGGCCGACTGGGACTCGTACAACAATAGCGTGCGGAAGCGGGTTATCAGAGGATCGGGCTTCGGGTAAAAGAAAGTAATGGTATGGCATGCGTATGCAATGGAAGGAGGGCTAACGTGGGAAGCCGGCTTCAAGGCAAGGTAATCGTCATCACGGGCGGCACGAAGGGCATCGGCAAAGGAGTCGCGCTAATGTGCGCCCAAGAAGGTGCTGTAGTTGTGCTTGGGGGAAGGAATGAACAGGACGGCGCAAGCGTCGTCCAGGAGATCAAGGACGTTCATCATGCAGAGGCGTTGTTCGTCCAAGGGGACATCAGCCGCGAAGCGGCGTGCAAGCAGTTGATTCACGAAACGGTGAACCGCTACGGCAGAGTGGACGGGCTGGTCAACAACGCGGGTATCTTCCCTCGAGGCACCATGGTGGATACGTCGGAGGAGCTGTTCGATTCGATTTTTGCCGTCAACTTGAAGGGCGCCTTCTTCTGTTCGATGTACGCCATTCAGTCGATGCAGCAATCCGGCGGCGGTTCTATCGTCCATATGGGTTCGACGAACGGTTACAAAGGAGCAAAAGAATTGGCCGCGTATTCCTGTTCGAAAGGGGCGATGCTGACGTTAAACCGCCACATCGCTGCCCATCATGGCAGGGATCGTATCCGCTCGAACTGGGTTACCGTCGGCTGGGTTGCCTCCGAAGGCGAGATCGAGCTTCACCGGAACAATGGCGTAAGCCTGGAGGATTTGCAGACGAAGGCCTCGTCCCATATCCCTTCGGGCCGCATGCAGACGCCTGAAGACATTGCGTATGGAGCCGTCTATCTCTTGTCCGATGAATCGAGCCAAGTAACCGGCACCGAGTTGCACATCAATGGGGGGATTGGCTTATGACGAACACGAACAAACCATTCACGAGAATCGGGGAAGCGCTCATCAGGGAGATCGACGAAACCCGCGTACCGTTCGGTATGCTGGCGATTTGGTTTCTCGGCCAATGCAGCGTCGTCGTGAAAGGCGGGGATGTGGTCCTGTACATCGATCCGTACTTGACGCCATCGCCGCATCGGGCTTTCGAGCCGCCTTTGAAGCCGGAGCAAATGACGAATGCGCACTATGTGTTGATTACCCATGACCATATGGATCATATGGATCCGGATACGATCGCGGCATTGGCTGCGGCTCACGGCGACACGTTCTATATGGCTCCCGGATACTGCCGGGAGCCGATGCTGCGGCTCGGCGTTCAACCCGAGAAGCTGATTCAGGCACGGTCGAATGAATGGTGGAACGGCCCCGGATTTCGGATCAAGCCGCTGCCTTCTGCCCATGAAGAGCTGGAATACGATGATGAACTGGACCACCGCTTCGTCGGTTATGTGGTGGAACTTAATGGCGTTACCCTGTATCACGCCGGCGACACGATCGTATATCCCGGATTGATCGAAGCGCTGCAAGCCGAATCGATCGACCTCGGCATGGTGCCGATCAATGGGCGCGACCCGTTCCGCAATGCAATGAATATCGTTGGCAACATGAATTATCGGGAAGCGGCAGAACTCGCGGTCGCAGCCGGTTTCGAGACCGTCATTCCGCTTCATTACGATATGTTCGCCGGCAATTCGGAGCATCCCGGTTATTTTGTCGACTATCTATACGATCGGTATCCGACGCAGAAGAGCCATGTCTTGGCGCGGTTCGAGCGGTATGTGTACGTCTCCGACGCCGCGTTGCGTTCGTAAGAAAGTCAGTTACAAGGTACTGCATCCATAGGCGGGATCTATGTCCCCTCCGAAATGTATCTATTACTCCTTACGATTGCATTCATACTATAATAAGGTGCGAAGCAAAATCACTGGTTTAACGGTTTTATTTATGCTCGCACTGGCTATTGATGGCGGCACACGACGTGTGCCGCTCTTTTTTTGTGCTTGGGGGACGAGATTGGTTCGGGAGCAGGTTGCCGCCGCGGCAGGAGCTTCCTTTTTGACATTGGCGTGCAGTGAATGAATAGCCTTTCGGTCAATATGAAATCATAGGATAAATTGGTAAACCCGGAGGCGGCATGGAAAATTTCAGAAACCGATTTCGTAATAGAAGGTATATCGCGCATGTCAGCATGTTGGGGACTACTCAACTGCATAAGCGAAACCCGTATACATTGGCCTGCTGGTCCATGGCATTCCCTGGTTTTGGACATTTGCTCTTAAATAAGTATTTGCGCGGGTATGCGTTAATTTTGTGGGAGATGTTCATTAACCAAAAAATTCATTTGAACTTAGCCATGGTGCTTACGTTTAACGGTCAATTCCAAGCAGCCAGAGACGTATTGGATCCTAAATTTATGTCATTGTATATTCCGGTTTACTTATTCGCGATCTATGACAGTTACCGAACAGCTGTCGATCTGAATAAAGTTACGCTTCTCGCCCAAAGGGAAAACGGACGGTTCAACGAGTTTACTATAGGAGCGCTCGAGATCAATTACCTGGATAAACGCAGTCCATGGGTAGCTGCCGTCTGGTCAATGGGAATCCCAAGCGTCGGACAATTGTATCTCCATCGTATCGTTTTGGCTGTATTTATTCTGGTCAGCACGATTGTCATTATGTGGCATTCGAATTTTATCCTGGCGCTCCACTATCTAATATTGGGAGATGTGAGCAAGTCTTCTTCTGTCCTCGACGCGCAGTGGCTCATGTATTTTCCCTCCTACTACTTCTTTACGATCTATGATGCTTATACGAATACCGTCGAGAATAACAAACTGTTCAATGATGTACAAAAAAAATACTTGGAAGAAAATTACCAGCCAGTTGGACATCTAATAACCACGGGAGACAAAACATGATGCAGATTCTGGCTACATTCGAATACTCCACTTTACTCGAAATCGCGATTACGGAACTGGAGGAAAAGGGCATAACGACGATTTACGCGGCAACGCTCGATCTGCGTAAAAAAGAACCGAGACTTCTAGATAATATTCACCGGGCGGATGGGCTGTCCTTTATGGATAAAGGCATGATTTTCGCATTCATGTTTTCAACCATAGGGGCTAGTAAGGGGTTCGTGTGGCAAGGGGGTCCCATTATTTGGGGTATTGCCGGCGCACTACTCGGTTTTGTTCTAGGCGTTGCGCTGAATTGGGCGATTTACCTGATCAAACGGAACAAAAATCAGCTTCAAATCAAGAAAGGGAAAAAGGGAGAGGTGATCCTGATCGTTACATGCGATGAGAATCAGGCCTCCATGGTTGAAGATATATTGTGGGACCATAGGGCTCTTGGGATGACAAGCACAAGATAACAATGCCGATTGCAATATAAACCCATTCGCGCGTTACTCATAATAGATCGCATCATAAGGGAATTCCAGTTCTCTTAGCCGATATTCGGTTGGCGTGAGGGACATGTAGGCACGGAACACTTTGCCAAAATAACTCGGGCTCTCGAAGCCGCAGCGTTGACCGATTTCCTGAATCGGCAAATCCGTCGTCCGCAGCAGCGCGATAGCGGCTTCGACCCTGCGGTCTCGCAAATAGGCGAGCGGCGAGGTTTGCTCCGACTTCTGGAACAGCCGGCAGAAGTGGTATTTGTTGATCTCCAAGTGCTCGGCAATCGAGTCGAGCGTATGCGGCAGCGCGTACTGCTCCCTCATGAGCCGCTTGGCTTTCTCGATCAGCGCGCTCGACTTGTTCGTTAGTTCCTTGCCGGCCGCCTGGCTTGTTCGTACTAAGGTGAGCATCCATTCATAGACGGAGACGGACAATCGGTACTTGTCGGTCACCTTGTCTTCCGCTACCGTTCGCAGCAGCTTCCACAGCCCTTGAATCAAGGGCGAATCAGGATCTCGCCAGATGACGGGGCCTTCCTGCTTCATGACGATGTCCCAAATTCGGCTGGCCTCTTCGCCTCGGAGATTGATCCAGAGCACCTCCCATGGTTCCGGCTGCTCAACGTAATAGTAACGGCTTGCGCTTGGAATTTTGAGCAGGAAACCCGAGCCTTGCGGCAAGGCGATGCGCTTCTGCTCGTATTCCAGAACACCTTGGCCGCTTAGCGTATATTGAAAGATGACATGCCCAGCGTCGGGTCTGTCGTCGCTTGCGAAGTTATAGCCGTGGCTGTCAATTTCCTGCCAGCCGATCGAATCCAACGTCAAGATCGAATGATCATCGTGTCGGAATCCATAGGCAGAATGCTTAAGCATCTGATCATCTCCTGCTGAGATAAAGTCAATTTTGTACTAGTATAGCGCACGATCTTAAGATTGTCTTCCCTTCGGCTCAGTTGTACGATCTTGGTAGATGTACGCCAAAGCGCAACTCTCGACCTTAGGAGGCTATCATGCATAACGAAATGATTCGAATCGCGTTAACGGAGAACGAACAGTGGTGGGGAGGGGCCGTCGGCGACGGTATCCATATGCCATTCGGCAGCCGGTCGTATCAGAGAGACCTGTTCGGGGATGCTGCGTACAATCAGGCCTGCCCCTTGCTGCTATCGAACAAAGGAAGATCCATCTGGTCGGAGGAACCATTCCGCTTTGCGTTCGAAGGCAGCGAATTGGTCGTCGAGGGGAAGGCCGGGACGATCAAGGTCGAGCAGGGCGGCGATGATCTGCGCGATGCCTTCCGCTATGCCTCGAAGACGTACTTCCCGGCGTCCGGGACGCTTCCCGACGAAGTGTTCTTCGCCGTTCCCCAGTACAATACGTGGATGGAGATGGGCATTCATCCGACCCAAGAGAAGGTTCTGGCATACGCGGAAGCGATCATTGGCAGCGGATTGCCGCCGGGCATTCTGATGATCGACGATAATTGGCATGAAGACTATGGCACGCTCGTCTTTCATCCGGGCCGGTTCCCCGATCCGAAGGCGATGATCGAGCAGCTTCATGCGCTTGGTTTCCGCGTCATGCTGTGGGTATGCCCGTTCATTAGTCCGGACGGCGAAGTGTTCCGCTATCTGCACGAACAAGGATACCTGCTCAGAGAAGCGGACGGCAGGCCGGTGATTCGCAAGTGGTGGAACGGCTACAGCGCGGTTCTCGATGGATCGAATGAGGAAGCGATGAGCTGGTTCACGGGCGTGCTGGACCGGCTGATGGACCAATACGGCGTCGATGGATTTAAGCTGGATGCCGGAGACCCGCAGTACTATGAGGCGACGGACGTCGGGGCGAGACCGGCAACGCCGAACGAGCAGTGCGAAATATGGGCAAGACTCGGCCTTCGGTATGCCTTCAACGAATACCGCGCTTGTTGGAAGCTCGCCGGTCAGCCGCTCGTTCAGCGGCTGGCCGACAAGAATCACAGCTGGGGAACGGACGGACTTGCGAGCCTGATCCCGAACGGGCTTGCGCAAGGATTGATCGGCTACGCCTTCAACTGCCCGGACATGGTCGGCGGCGGCCAGTACGGGGATTTGATCCGTCCGGATTTCCAGGTGGACGGCGAATTGTTCGTCCGCTACGCCCAATGCTCGGCGTTGTTCCCGATGATGCAGTTCTCGACGGCTCCATGGCGGGTGCTCGGCGAGTCGCATCTTGCGCTTTGCATCGAAGCGGCACAGCTTCACTGCCGGATGGGCGACGAGATTACCGAGCTCGCCAGACACGCTGCGGCGACGGGCGAGCCGATCATGCGGCACATGGCTTACGTCTTCCCGAGTGCAGGCTATGAGACGATTACGGACCAGTTCATGCTGGGCGACAATATCCTGGTTGCGCCCGTCATCCAGAAGGGCGCAACGGCCCGGAACATCGTATTCCCGGAGGGCACGTGGATAGGGGATGATGGCAGCGAAGTGGTCGGACCGTGTGAGGCAGAGGTAGAGGCGCCGCTTTCGAGGCTGCCATGGTACTGCAGAGGATAGCTTCCCGGCTCCGAGTAACCGGTCGTTCATAACGATACGCAGACACTTGCACATTGCGGGTGTCTTTTTTGACTGTAACAACCACGCTGATTGGGGGTGTGCAGAGGGCCGAGGCCCCTCCGATGGAGAGGTGGGGAGGCGAAACTCGACTAGCATACATAAGGATGGATGCAATTGGCAAAAGTAACGGTAAGGAGCGTACACCCATCATGGAAAGGGGCGAACAATGGCATGGAGCGTACGAGTACTTTTCAACTTACCGCACTGATCATCTTATTCCAAATCGGCAGCACATCGTTATTCCTGCTCGCCAGCGACGCTGACCGCGATGCATGGATGGCCACGCTCATCGCGATGATCGCGGGTCTTGCGCTGCTGGCATTCGTAACGCTGCCTATCCAACATATGGAGCCCCGCAAAAACCTTGTGGAAATTCTAAAGAGTTATCTTGGGCGGTATGTCGGAACGGCGCTTGCGTTTACGTATATCCTTTATTTCTGCTACAAGTCGGTTCGAAACGTACGGGAATACGGGGATCTGATGATTATTTACATGCTCCCGAATACTCCGCTGTTCGCGATCATGCTCATACTGGTTCTCTTATCGGGCTATGCCGTTTATCAAGGGGTAGAAGTTTTCTTTCGGCTTACGGAGATTCTGCTGCCGATCATTCTCCTCATCTATATCACGCTCATCATCATGTTGACGAGCAGTGAACTGATGGATTTGAGCAGGCTGCAGCCGATGCTTGAGAAGGGGATTAAGCCCGTCGTGAAAGCGGCGATTCCCGGCGTCATTTCGTTCCCGTTCGGCGAAATGGTCGTCTTCCTGATGCTATGGAGCTTTTATAATGGCGAACGGCCGATGTCCAAAGTCTCCATATTGAGTTATGCATTCTCCGGGCTGTTCATCCTGATTACCAATATCTCGATTATCAGCAGCCTGGGGCCACTCTCGACGGTAAGCACGATGCCGTTCATGCTGGGGACGAGTTACTTGCAAATTACGGAGTTGATCGAGCGGATGGACCCTTTTGTGGCGTTGCTATTGTTTGCCGGCGTGTTCGTCAAGCAAACGACTTATTTCCTCGCGGCCGTCCTTACGGCCTCCACCTTATTTAAGGTGAAGCGCCGAGTTATGATCCTACCGATCGGCGCCGTCATTTATATCGGCTCCTTCTTGTTCCAGAGCCATATGGCGCAAGTATGGATCGGGTTCAAATACAATCTGAAATACCATTTCCCGATCTTCCAGATCGCCATTCCAATCCTGTTGCTGCTGATCATGCATATGAAAAAACATCGAATGAGAGAGCGCCTATGACGACCGCGATTCCGAAGCAGCTGAAAGTTGCCCTGAACTGGATCAACTCCGAGCTCGGCAATAGCCCGGATACCGTTACGCGAATGTTCACGCCTTCAGGCACGGATTCCGTATCGGTAGGCGTGGTGTATATCGAAGGTCTGGTCAGTATGGACACGGTGAACGGCCGCATTATCCACACCCTTATGGATGCACCCGATCTGGGTGATCAGAAGCCGCTGAATTGTGACGGTTACTTCCGGTTTCTGAAGGAGAAGGTGGTATCCGTCGGCCGCATTGCCGAGTTGTCTACCAGCGAAGAGATGTTGACCGCATTGCTGGACGGCTATACGGTCCTGCTGATCGACGGCTGCACGTCTGCCCTTGCGGCCCAGACCCCCGGAGGGGCCAAACGGAGCGTCGAGGAGCCCAGTTCGCAGACGGTTATCCGCGGCCCGAAGGAAGGATTCACCGAGGATCTGGGGACGAACATCTCGTTGATTCGGCGCAAGATCAAATCGTCGAAGCTGAGGTTTGTCCAATTCAAGATCGGCCAAGTGACGCAGACCGATGTCGTCGTTTCCTACATTGAGGACATTGCCAATGCCAAAATCGTCGATGAGATCCAAAAGCGGTTGGAGTCGATCGATACCGACAGCATACTGGAGAGCGGGTATATCGAAGAATTCATTCAAGATCGGACCTTCACGCCATTCCCGACCCTGCTGAACATGGAACGGCCGGACTCCATCGTCGGCGGCATTCTGGAGGGGCAGATCGCCATTCTCGTGGACGGCACCCCATTCGTCTTGCTTGCGCCGGTTACCTTTAATCGATTCTTCCAGTCGAGCGAGGACTACTATCAGCGTTTCGACATCGCTTCCTTCTTGCGCATCATTCGCTATGGTTCCTTCTTCGTCTCGATGCTGCTGCCGTCGCTCTATATTGCGATTTCGACGTTCCATCAGGAAATGCTTCCGACTACGCTGCTGATCAGTCTGGCCGCGCAGCGGGAGGGCACCCCGTTCCCCGCGCTGGTCGAGGCGTTCATTATGGAGTTGACCTTCGAAGTGCTCCGCGAGGCAGGCGTTCGCATGCCGCGGGCAATCGGCTCCGCGATCTCCATCGTCGGCGCGCTCGTAATCGGCCAGGCCGCCGTCCAGGCGGGATTGGTCTCGGCGGCAATGGTCATCGTCGTATCGTTCACGGCGATTTCGAACTTCGTCATCCCTTCGCTCAGTATGGCGACGGCTTCCCGTCTCATCCGGTTCGGCATGATGATTCTGGGGGGAACATTCGGCCTGTTCGGGATTATGTCGGGCCTGATGTTCCTGCTTATCCATATGGCCGGCCTTCGTTCGTTCGGCATTCCGTTCCTGCTGCCGATCTCGCCGGTATCCGTCAAGAATCTGAAGGACGTCTTCATCCGCGTGCCGAAGTGGGCGATGACGACCCGTCCGCGTCTTATATCGGATCCGCAATCCAGCAGGCGGCAAGCTCCGGGTCAGAAGCCGGCACCGCCGGATGCCGATCACGCTACAGGAGGGGAATCGGAATGAATGAGAAAATCACTTCCTTACAAGCGTCGGCCTTGATCATGTTCGCGATCGTGCCCACCGGCATCTTGCTCGTCCCCGGCGCCGTCGTCGGAGTAGCGGGGCAGAATGCCTGGCTGTCGGTGTTGGCAGGCATGGTCATAAGCGTCGGTCTTGCCATCCTCGTCGGCATCGTATGCCGTCAGTATCAGGACGCCCCGTTCCTGCAATGGATTGAGCAGCGCTGCGGCCGGTTGGTTGCGGCGCTGCTCGGTCTCTACTTGACGCGTTACTATATGACGACGGCAGCCGTGACGCTGCGCGAGTTCACGAACTTCATCTCCGAAGAAATCATGCCGAACACGCCCGAGCTGCTGCTTAAGATCATCATTATGCTTGTCGTTGTCTACGCCGTCATTCAAGGTATCGAAACGATCGTCCGCGTCAATATCGTGATCTTCTTTATTTCGGTCGTGCTGATGTTCATGGGGCTGTTCCTGATTGGGGAAAATATAGAGATCAGGAATCTGCTGCCCATCTGGGAAGGTACGCCGATGTCGTTCATGCACGGGGCGCTATTGACATTGGCCTGGCTCTCGGAAGTTTCGCTTCTATTGATCCTCGGCCCATACCTGAGGAAGAATTCTCCGCTCATCCGTACGGGAATCGTCGGCGTCATGATGGCCGGCTCCGGCATTCTGATTACCGTGATCGTTGCCATGGCCACATTCGGCAACAAGATTACGCAAATGCTTACCTTCCCGAGCTTCGTCATCGTGAGCTTGGTCGAGATCGGCAGTTTCTTGGAGCGCCTCGAAATCGTGTTCATCTCGCTCTGGATCATGACCATGTACGTGAAATTAGCCGTCTTTTTATTCGGGGCGGCTCACTGCTTCATATCGGCGTTCAAGTTGGAAACGGAACGGTTGTTTATTCTGCTGCTCGGTTTATTGATCTTGCTGACTTCGCAATATTCCTGGGCGAATACGGCGGAGTTCCACCGGTTTACGTTAATGTTGGGCACGCCCGATCTGTTCGCGTCCAACATCGTGCTGCCTCTTGTCATTGGCGTTGTTCTCGTGGTTTCTTCCCTATGGTCCAAGCGTGTGGAAGGGAGCGGATAATATGCGTAAGCAAGGTGCGCGGCTCCTGGCAAGCGTAATGCTCTGCATGCTTCTGACCGGATGCTGGGATCGAACGGAGCTGAATGAGCTCGGGATCACGGCTGCGACGAGCGTGGACAAAATCGGCGACAATTGGATCGTATCGTATCAACTCATCATTCCCTCGGCGATATCCACGCTCTCAGGCGGAGGTGCCGGCGGCATCTCGCCGATCACCGTCCATTCGACCAAAGCCAGGACGATTCGGGAAGCGGTAGCCAAAAGCAAGCTCGAAAGTCCCCGCCAATTGTATTTTGCGCATAACCGGATTCTGGTCGTAAGCGAACGGGCGGCCCGTTACGGACTGAGCTCCCTTATCGATGTCTATTTCCGGCTTCCGAACTCGCGGGAGACGGTCAGCATGCTTATTACCGAAGGCAGTCCCGTCCGCATCCTTCGTCAGCTGATGAGCATACAGCCGATCTCCGGCCAAGGCGTTCAACAAATCATTAGCAACGAGAGTAGGAGCTACTCGCTGCTGCCGCACGTCAAATTGTACAAGTTCGCGATGAATATCGTCGGGGACGCCCGAGCCGGCGTTATGCCGGAAATCCTGGTCAGCGGCTCGCCCAACGTGGATGCGGTGAATCAAATGGGCGAGACCAATCAGCCATCGCGGCTGAAGCTCGGCAGACTGGCCGTCTTCAAATCCGACCGGTTCTACGGTTGGTTCTCGCAGCGGGAATCGTTCGGCGTGTCGTTCCTGACCGACGAAGTGAACCAAGCTTCGATTTCTTTTAATTGCGGAGGCGGCTCGGATCAGCAAGGGGGGATGAATTCCGCCGTTACGCTGACGCGTTCCCAGACGAAGGTAAAGCCGCATATAGTGGACGGCCACTTGCAGATGGAGGTTCACGTGAAGTCGGCGGGTATGCTGGAGGAAACGGTCTGCACCGATAACTTGCAGGATCCGAAGGTAATTAAGCGAATGGAAGGCAGCATCCAAAAGGAAATCAACGGCATCATCATGGCGGCTTGGGAGGCTTGCAAGCGCGACAAGGTGGATGTGCTCGGGTTTGCTGGGGCGGTTCACCGCAAATATCCGAAGCAGTGGAAGCGGATGAAACAAAACTGGGATCAGGAATTTGCGTCTGCCGACCTCAAGCTTACGGTGGATTTCAAGCTTGAACGAATCGGGGTCAGCAATAAGTCCTTCAAGTCGCTCGAAGAACCGGAAGGGGAATGATGCATGCTGAGCACAGCCTTGAGCCTTATGCTATATGCCGCCATTTTCTATGCGGGATCGAAGGCATTATCCGCGAGCAAACGAAAGGTCGAGCTCGTTCTGTTCGTGCTCGTGACCGGTTGGTGCGCCTACATCCATATTGCGGTCCTGAACCATTGGCAGGTGCATACGCCGGTTACGCTGCAATCGGATTTGCTGGAATACGTGAGCGTCTGGCTCCGGTAATGCGGACAACCCTTTAATCCCACCAAGGTTTCGTATACACTTGTATAGGACAATTCCGGTGGAAAAAGTGGTGACCTGATTAATGTTCAAAATTATGCTGATTGAGGATGACGCGACTCTGTTTCATGAAATCAAGGAGCGTTTGTCCCAATGGTCTTATGAGATATACGGGATCGGGCAGTTCGATCGCGTCATGCAGGAGTTTGCGGAGGCGGGACCCGATCTCGTCATCATTGACATCCAATTGCCGAAGTTTGACGGCTTCCATTGGTGCCGGATGATCCGTTCGCATTCGAATGTGCCGATCATCTTCCTCTCGTCCCGCGATCATCCGACGGACATGGTCATGTCCATGCAGCTTGGCGCCGACGACTTCGTGCAGAAGCCGTTTCACTTTGATGTGTTGATCGCCAAGATCCAGGCAACCCTGCGCCGCGCGTACAATTACAATGCCGAGCCGGTTCAGTTGAAAACCTGGCGGGGCGCCGCCGTCGAATATGTGAAGAATACGATTACCAATGACACGGGAACGGTAGAGCTGACCAAGAACGAGATGTTCATCCTGAAACATCTCATGGAGCGCAAAAACATCATTGTCAGCCGCGAGGAACTGATGGCTAGTTTATGGGACAATGAACAGTTCGTGAGCGACAACACGCTGACCGTCAATGTCAACCGGCTGCGCAAGAAGCTGGACATCATCGGACTCGGCGCCTTCATCGAGACGAAGGTCGGCCAAGGGTACATGGCAACGGAAGAGGCGGGGTTATGATCGGCCGATATCTCGTCGAGAGGCGAAGCTGGCTGCTCCTTTTGCTATTCCTGCATCTGCTGATTGTGTTCGTCGCCTTCATCGACACTTCGATACCGCTCATGCCCATCTTGTATATTACGCTGCTGTCATCCATGGTCTGTCTCGTCTTCATCATGGTGAGATATCAGCAAGAAACGAAGTTTTACAAGCAGGTAGAGGCGATGGAGCATGCCTACGACCCGGCTGCCCTGCGCATGGCCGAGAGCCCCTTCGAGCGGATTGTGGAGGAGGCGATGTCCACGCACAGCCTCCGCAACAAGAAAGAAGCATCCGGCCATATGCTCTTGCTCGAACAAGAAAAGGACGAGCTGTTGTCCTGGATCCATGAAGTGAAGACGCCGCTAACCGCCATGCAGCTGATGATCGATCGCTTGGCCGAAGAACCGCTCAAGTCCCGGCTTAACTACGAATGGCTGCGAATTCACCTTTTGCTCGACCAGCAGCTGCATCTGAAGCGGATTCCCTTCATTGAGAACGATCTGTATATCGAGGATACGTGGTTGGAGCCGGTTATTCATAAGGAAATCAAGGATTTGAGATCCTGGTGCATCCAAAAAGGGATCGGCTTTGACCTCTCTCTGGAGGCGGACCACGTGCTGACCGATGCGAAGTGGCTCGGTTTCATCGTGAGGCAGATCCTCACGAATGCGGTCAAATACAGTGAAGCTTCCGACATTGAGGTGAGGAGCTTCCATGAAGAAGGACATGTGATGCTGATGGTTCAGGATTACGGCCGCGGGATCAGCGCGAAGGATTTGCCGCGCATATTCGATCGGGGATTCACGTCGACCGTGCTGCATCAAGATAGCGCGGCTACGGGAATGGGGTTGTATCTGGCGCACAAAGCAGCCGAGTCGCTTCATATTCGCATTGAAGTGGAATCCGTTTATGGGAAGGGCTCGACGTTCCGGCTCGCGTTCCCCGTACCGAACGATTTTGACCAAATGACGGGCATGTGACAACAATGTCACATGCTTTTTGATTTTGTTCGGGCAATCGAAGGAAAACATCGTTCGTTAACGGTATGATGGGGTCATTAGAGTAAAGGAGCGAGGGCCATGGTCATTCTAGAGGCGAACAAAATCCGCAAAATATACGGCAACAAATTCAATAAGCAGGAAGTATTGAAGGGCATTGATCTTCAAGTTCATAAAGGCGAATTCGTGGGCATCATGGGCGCTTCGGGTTCCGGTAAGACGACCCTGCTGAACGTGCTGTCCTCGATCGATAAGCTCAGTGAGGGGACCATCGAGATTGAGGGCAAGCAATTCACGGGCATGAAGGAGAAAGAACTGGCTGAATTTCGCAAAAACCATCTCGGTTTTATCTTCCAGGAGTACAATCTGCTCGATACGCTGACCGTGAAGGAGAACGTGCTCCTGCCCTTATCGGTTCAGAAGGTGTCCAAGCGGGAAGCGCTTGAGAAATTCAAGCAGATCGCAACCGAACTCGGAATCTACGAGCTTGCCGACAAATATCCAAGCGAGATCTCGGGAGGCCAAAAGCAGCGGACATCCGCGGCGAGAGCTTTCGTGCATGATCCGAGCATTATATTTGCGGACGAACCGACGGGAGCGCTCGATTCGAAGTCGGCCTCCGACCTGTTGAACAAGCTGAGCAGCATGAATGGGAAGCATGCGGCGACGATTATTATGGTCACGCACGATCCCGTGGCGGCGAGCTACTGCAGCCGTATCGTGTTTATTAAGGATGGCCAGATTTATACCCAACTTCATAAAGGCGAGGAATCCCGGCAATCGCTCCTCAGCGATATTATGAAGACGCAAGGCGTGCTGGGCGGTGTTCAAGGGTGAGCCTAAGCACGATCATTATTCGGAACTTGAAGAAGAACATGAAGAATTACTATCTCTATGTATTCGCGCTTATATTCAGCGTCGGGCTGTACTTCTCCTTCGTCACGCTTCAGTATGATCCGGCCATGGATGAGGCCAAGGGCTCGGTCAAAGGCGCGGCGGCGCTTGGCGCGGCTTCCGTGCTGCTGGTTGCGATCGTCGCGGTCTTCCTGCTGTATGCGAACACGATCTTTATAAAGCGCAGAAGCAAGGAGATCGGCTTATTCCAATTGATCGGTCTCACGAAGGGACGCATATTCAAGATCCTAACCGCCGAGAATTTGATTCTTTACTTTGGTGCGATGGTGATCGGCATTGCGGCGGGATTCGCCGTCTCCAGGCTGATCCTGATGATTCTGTTCCGAATCGTCGGCATCGACGAGATCGCGGCCTTGCGATTCTCGCCGGAAGCGCTGCTGCAGACGGTCATCGTGTTCGCGGCCATCTATCTGCTCATCATGCTGATGAACTACACGTTCATCAAAGGGCAGACGATCCTGTCTCTGTTCCGGGTCGTGTCCGTATCCCAGAAGCCGGTCCAGAAAATGTCCGCGGTCGAAATCGTCGTCGGCATTCTCGGCATCGCGTTCATCCTGCTCGGCTATTATATTTCGGCGGGCTTGTTCACCGGCCGATTCACGGATATGAGCGAGCTGATGATGGCCATGATCTTCATTCTAGCAGCGGTCATCGTCGGTTCCTACTTATTCTACAAAGGGTCGGTCAGCTTTATCTTCAACGCGATCCGCAAAAGCAAGAACGGATACTTGTCTATCGGAGAAGTGCTGTCCCTGTCTTCCATCATGTTCCGCATGAAGTCGAACGCGCTGCTGCTCACGGTCATTACGACTGTATCGGCGCTTGCGATCGGGTTGCTCTCGCTCAGCTATATTTCATACTACTCCGCCGAGACGCAATCGCAGAGCGATGTTCCGAATGATTTCACGTTCGCCAATGCGGCAGAAAAAGACCGGTTCCTTGCGGAGCTGGATGCCAGCAAGATTGCCTACACGGTGATTCATAGAGAGCCCATATTCGTTGAGATGGATATATCAACGCTCACGTCTTCCGCGCTTCTCTCGGATGAGGACCACACCTTCATCGCGCCCGTGCTCAGCGAGACGATGGTCGACGGTATCGAGCTTGCGCCCAGCGAAGCGATCTTCATGGGTTACAGCGGGGCGCTCCAGAACTTCTTGGCGATGAAAGAAACCGGTGAATTCGACTTCATCGGACGAAGCGGCATGGTTCACCAACAGCTTATCGAGACGAAGGAAAGAAGCGTCTTGGCTTATCGATACAGCGGAGGCATCCCGACCGCGATCGTCGATGACAGCGTGTACAAGCAGCTTCGGCAAGACCTGCAAGACGAAGCGCAGAAGAAGGATCTGCAGGCGTATTACGGCGTAGACCTTAAGGATCAATCGCAGGTGAAAGAGGCGCAGCAAATTTTCGCGGACACGAATAAGGACGACTCGCTCTCTTCATTCTCGCAATACGAGATCTTGATGAACGGGCGGATGAACATGGGTTTGATTATGTTCATCGTCGCGTTCCTTGGCCTTACGTTCCTGATCACGTCAGGCTGTATCCTGTACTTCAAACAGATGGATGAGAGCGAGGAAGAGAAGCCGAATTATACGATCTTGCGCAAGCTTGGCTTCAGCCAAAGCAATCTGCTGCGGGGGATTATGTATAAGCAGCTGTTTAATTTCGGCATTCCGCTTATTGTCGGGTTGTCGCACAGCTACTTTGCGGTCAAATCGGGCTGGTTCTTATTCGGAACCGAACTCGTCACGCCAACGTTGATCGTCATGGCCTTGTATACGGGACTGTATTCGATCTTCGGCTTCCTCTCTGTGAGGTACTATAAGCAGGTGATTAAGGAATCGTTGTAAACGAAGACATAAACGCAGAAAGCCAACACATCCGAGAGATTCGGATGTGTTGGCTTCTTTTTCGCGCAAGCGACAGGAGCGGTCTGTAAATCAATGCGGCGTCCACTTCTTGCGGTATTGATGGGGGGTTACCCCGAGCTGCGATTTGAACAATTTGCAAAAATAAGAGCTGTTCACAAACCCGATCTCTTCGGCAATCTGCGAGACGGGCTTATTCGTCGTGGTCAACAGCCGAACGGATTGATGGATGCGCCGCGTCGCGATATATTCCGTGATCGTGATCCCGGTGGCTTCTTTGAAGAGATGGGACAAGTGGAATGGCGAGATATGCAGCGACTGAGACATCTCGTTGAGCCGGTACGGAACGGCGTAGTTGGCTTCGATCCAACTTAGAATATTCTCGACCTGATGCGTCTTCCGGCGAGTCTGATAGACGGCCGCATGCTGGTTCCGACGCTCCCATTCCTGTTTCAGCAGCCGGTACAGGTTAACCAGGAACAGGGAGATTTCCTCCTGTTTGTCCGCCTCCGGCAGCGTTGGCATGCGCTCGTTCATATTCCGAAACAAATGGTCCAGCAAGGTAAGGTCTTGCAACTCGTACAGGCAAGGGTAAGGAAGCTGCCCGGAACAAATGAAGGCATAAAAGTCATGCAGCGCAGGCCACTTGTCAAAATAATCCGCGAACATGGTCGGCTCGAATATGGCCATGGACCGTTCGAAGCTCTGGCCGCCAGCGTAGTCCAACGTCAGATGATGGAGTTGCAGAGGCTGGAAGATACAGAGCATGCCCGGCTTGATCTCATAGCGGTTGTTGTTCACGATCATGGTGCCCTTGCCCTCATGAATCAGCAAGATCTCGACGCCAAGATGGGAATGAAACGTCTCCCTATGCTCGTTATTTACGCTTGTGCGATGATAGGCAAAATACATGGGAACATCGCTGTAACTCATCGAAACCGGCAAGAAACTCGCCCCTTCACCTGGTCTTGTATGCGGTCTGGCTCTAGTACCACTATATCGGAGCAGTCGTGCGCGTTCAACGGGACCGAGAGAATAAAAACCGCAACCTAGCGTTATTTCTACCCAATATCGAAACACAATTGCATCGCCGTCTCGGCTATGATTTCACTATGAACTTCATTCCCTGGGAGGAACAGCCATGATCAAAGTAGCTATTATCGGTGCGGGAGCGATTTCGTCCGCGCATATCGAAAGTTATCTGCAATTCAAGGAACGCTGTACCATCGTGGCCTTATGCGACCTGTATCCCGAGAAAGCGGAAGCGAAGCGGGAGCAATTCGGACTGGATGCGGTAATCGTCAAAGATTACAAGGAGCTGCTCGACCGGGAGATCGACCTTGTGTCGGTGTGTATGCCTCCGTTCGTCCATGCGCCGGTTACGATCGATTTCTTGAATGCGGGCAGCCATGTCATCGTCGAGAAGCCGATGGCTTCGTCGCTTGAAGAATGCGACGCGATGATCGAAGTGGCGGAGAGAAGCGGGAAAGTGTTGTCCGTCGTCGCCCAGAACCGGTTCCGGAATCCGATCATGAAATTAAAGCATGTGCTGGATAGCGGGCTCGCCGGCAAAATTCTTCATGCCCAGATCGATTCGTTCTGGTGGCGGGGCCACTGCTATTACGACTTGTGGTGGCGCGGGACGTGGGAGAAAGAGGGCGGCGGACCAACGCTGAACCATGCGGTTCATCATATCGACGCCTTGCTCTGGATGCTCGGCCAGCCGAGCGAGCTTCAAGCCTTCATGAGCAACGTCGCCCACGATAACGCGGAAGTGGAGGACTTGTCCATCGCGATGCTCAAGTATCCGAACGGCAGCTTGGGTCAGATTACGAGCTCGGTCGTCCATCATGGCGAAGAGCAGCAGTTCATCTTCCAAGGGCAGAATGCCCGGATTTCGGCGCCATGGCGCGTAACGGCATCCGAGTCTTTGCCGAACGGCTTCCCGAAGCGGGACCAATCGCTGGAGGAGAAAATCCAACACTACTACGATAACCTGGAGGATCTGCCATACGAAGGCCACGCCGCGCAGATCGATAATGTGCTGCATGCCATCGAGACCGGGGAGCCGGTGCTGATCGACGGCGTCAGCGGCCGCAATACGTTGGAACTCATCATGAGCATTTACAAATCCGCAACCACCGGAGAGAAGGTCACGCTTCCCCTGCCTAAGGACGATCCGTTCTACACGCGGGAAGGTGTAATGAATAATGCGCCCCGCTTTTATGAGAAGGGTGCCGCCATCGAGAATTTCGCGGATCTCACCATTACGACGGGCAGCAATTATAAAGGGAATTCATAACCGAGATGGAGGACAAGACGATGACGAACAACGACGGCATGACCTATGCGCCGAAAGGCAAGCCCAACCCGGTGGTAGGCCCGGGCGAATTCACGATCGCGGCTATAGCGCTCGACCATGGTCACATTTATGGCATGGTCAACGGGCTGATCGAAGCGGGCGCAACTTTGAAGTGGGTCTATGATCGTGACCCTGCAAGAGCGGAAGCGTTCGCGCGCACCTATCCGCAAGTGAAGATCGCCGCTTCAGAAGAGGAGATTCTGGCCGATCCGCAAGTGCATCTGGTTGCCGGGGCGGCGATCACTTCCGAGCGCTGCGCGCTGGGACTTCGCGTCATGGACGCGGGCAAAGATTATTTTACGGATAAAGCTCCGTTCACGACGCTCGAGCAATTGGAATCGGCGCGTGCCAAAGTTCGTGAAACCGGCAAGAAATACGCGGTCTATTACAGCGAACGCATCCATGTGGAATCTGCGGTCTACGCAGGCGAGCTTATCGAGCAAGGCGCGATCGGACGCGTGCTCCAAGTCACCGGATTCGGCCCGCACCGCCTGAACGCGCCGTCCAGACCGGACTGGTTCTTCGAGCGGGAACAATATGGCGGCATTCTGTGCGATATCGGCAGCCATCAGGTCGAGCAATTCCTGTATTATGCCGGCTGTAAGAAGGCTGAGGTGCTGCACAGCAAAATCGCCAACTACAACAACCCTGACTATCCTGAGCTTGAAGACTTTGGCGATGCTACCCTGCTGGGGGACAACGGGGCCACGCAATATTTCCGGGTCGATTGGTTCACGCCGGACGGTCTAGGCACATGGGGGGACGGACGTACGATTATATTGGGCACCGAAGGATACATCGAGCTGCGCAAATATATCGATGTCGCCCGTGAACGGTCCGGCAACCACGTCTATCTGGTCAATCAAACGGGCGAATACCATTTCAATGTCAGTGGGCAGGTCGGCTATCCGTACTTCGGGCAGCTCATTCTGGATTGCCTGAACCGGACGGAGAACGCGATGACGCAGGAGCATGCCTTCATGGCGGCGGAACTGTGCTTGAGAGCGCAGCAGGAAGCGATCAGAATCGAGCAATAATACGATGCCAGAGGAGGGAATGAAGCTTGGGTAATGCTTTTATGGACGATCACTTTCTGCTCGAAAGTCCGGTCGCGCAGGCATTGTATCACGATTATGCCAAGCAGATGCCGATCATCGATTATCACTGTCATCTGAGTCCGCAAGAAATTCTCGAGAATAAGCGATACCGGAACCTGACGGAGGTATGGCTGTACGGGGACCACTACAAGTGGAGAGCCATGCGGGCGAACGGGATTGACGAAGCGCTGATCACCGGCGACGCGGACGATTATGAGAAATTTCTGGCGTATGCGCGGACCGTTCCGCTGCTGATCGGGAATCCGTTATATCATTGGACGCATCTTGAGCTGAGACGGTACTTCGGCATTGAAGAGCCTTTGAATGCGGATACGGCGCCGCGAATCTGGGAGCAGGCCAATGCGATGCTTGCCGGGGACGGGTTTGCCACGAGGGACTTTATTACGAAGTCCGACGTACGCGTCATTTGCACCACGGACGATCCGACCGACTCGCTCGAATATCATCGCATGATCCAGGAGGATCCAACCTTCCATGTCGCCGTGCTTCCATCGTTCCGTCCGGACAAAGGGCTGGAGATTAACGGATCAGGCTTCCTGCCTTGGATCGCGAAGCTGGAACAGGTGACGGGCCTAGCTATTACCGACTACGCAGCCTTATTGGCAGCGCTTGAGCGCCGGGTCGACTACTTCCATGCCGCCCAGTGCAGAGTGTCCGATCATGGCTTAAACGAAGTCCCTTATGCAGCGGGTACGGAAGCCGAGGCAGCTGCAGCATTCGCTAAGGCGCTTGCCGGGGAGACGGTAAGCCTTCAGGAGGAACAGCTCTACAAAACCTCGCTTCTCGTCTATTTGGGCCGGCAATATGCGAAGCGCGGGTGGGTCATGCAATACCATATGAACGTGCTTCGCAATAACAATACGCCGGCATTGAATCGTATCGGCGTGGATGCCGGATATGATTCGGTGAATGACGGGGTAATGGCCCGACCGTTATCCCGGTTGCTGGACGCGGTCGAGACCGCGGGCGGTCTGCCGAAGACCATTCTGTATTCGCTTAATCCCGCTCACAACCATGTCATCGGTTCGATGATCGGCAACTTCCAGGGCGGGGGCATCGCCGGCAAAATCCAGTTCGGTTCGGGCTGGTGGTTCAACGATACCAAAGAAGGCATGATCGCGCAGATGAAGTCGCTGGCCGAATTGGGCATGCTCAGCCGTTTCGTCGGCATGCTGACGGATTCGCGCAGTTTTCTCTCTTTTACCCGGCACGAGTATTTCCGGCGCATCCTATGTAATTTGCTCGGCGAATGGGTCGTCAAAGGCGAGTACCCGGACGACCGGCAACAGCTTGGCGCGATTGTGCAGCAGATTTGCTATGACAACGCGAGCCAGTACTTTCCTTTTCGGGTTCATCGCTAGTTGGAATAGCTTAGACAATGATCCAATACAGCCAAGATATCCTACTACTGGCAGCAATGTTCTATTGAAGCGGGGAAGTTTGACCTTTATAATTCTAGATGGACACGGTAATGCGCTGATTCCTTCGGGAGTCGGCGCATTTTTTTGCATATTAGCACGTGCAAGAGCCCTTACCCCATTGCTGTCCAAGACAATGGTCGAGTAGTAGGTAAATAACAATTTCATCCCTATGAGTCGTGAGATCCCTCACGGCTTATTTTTTTACAAGAAATCTCGCATTATTGCGATAGGAAGGGGAAGATCGCCTGATTAGAATGAGAGGGAATGCGTTTGTGGCAAGCGTGCATAGAGGAGGCTATACGTTGCTGGAGAAGATCTCGCAAGTCATAACTTACCCTATACCAGCCCCATTGCCGAGGAATCGGGATTACTCGGTATTCGTGCGGACGGAGGGCGGAGAGTGGAAGGAACTGGACGTCCTGCTCGTTAAGGTGGACATGCATCAGCTAAGGGAAGCCGCTATGGTCCAATTCGATTTCTCGGGCATTGTCGAGGTCGAAGTCGTATGCCATCGGGAAACGGTGCATCACGTGGCGATCCGCCCCTTATCGGCTGCTATCACGGCAGAAGTGATGGAAGAACGGCGTATCCGGTTTACGCTCCGCGAGCCCCGGAAGCTGTCGGTCGAGATTAACGGCGGAAGGTTCAATAATTTGCATTTGTTCGCCAAGGCGCTCGAGCGCAGACGGCCCGACCCGACGGATCCGGAAGTCGCCGTCATTGAGCCCGGCATCCACCGCATTGAGGATGTGCAAGCGAAGCTGCAAGATAGCAGCTACACGACGATCTATTTCAAACCAGGTATGCATCATATCGAGCAAGTCCTCATCCCGGTTCCGTCCGGCAAGCGAATCTATCTGTCTGGCCGGCGGGTCGTTCGTAGCGGGATCCTTTTGAATATTAGGAAAAATGAAAAAAGCGTAAACAGCGCGTATGGGCGATCGGCTGGAAGGCGCGGGTCCATTTGGAAGGAGTACCGCAAAAACAAATATTTGTTCTTCATGTTATTCCGGCATTCAACTGGCGTTCAAGGATTTCAGTCCGGTCAAAGGCATCTGGGGGAGTCCGTGGGTCGGATTGGAATATTTCAAGTTTCTGTTCTTCCAGTCGCCGGACTTTGGCCGGATCCTCCGGAACACGGTCCTCATCAGCTGTTACAACCTCGTCTTCGGCTTCCCGGCGCCGATCATTCTGGCGCAGCTGCTGAACGAGATCCAAATCGGCATCTTCAAGCGATTCGCGCAGTCGATCACGTATATTTCCCCTAATTAAAAACTAATTTATCAACTTCTCCATTGCCATAACGTCAACGAACTCTCCGTCCAAAATGCCCTGTTTTTGAAATACACCGACTTCACGGTACCCTTGTTTCCGATACAACCCTTGCCCCAGACCATTATAAGAAAAAGTAAAGAGAACAATTTTGTAAAAGCCATTCCGTTCTGCCGTCTCTTCTAACTCCCGAAGTAGCCTTTGACCGATTCCTTTGCCTCTGTGAGCTCTTTCAATGTAAATGGACAAGTCAGCAACACCATCATATGCCGCGCGCGGAGAATACCTATTCAGTGCCGCCCAGCCAATAATGGAATCATTATGCTCAGCCACAAGAACCGAATAACGATCACCGTGGTTACTAAACCAAGTAGTCATGTATTCAAGATCTTTCGTATCCATCTCCAGTGTGGCTATACGATCTTCTATACCTTGATTGTAAATGTCCAGGATCGTCTGCAGATCTTGAGCGTTTGCCATTCTAACTGTGAGTGCCGACATACAATTACCTCCGACGAATCGAATTAATAATGGTTTTTGAGGTTTTTCCCAACCCCAGTATAAATCGGAATGTAGGACCGTGACTACGTGAAGACAGCGGTCCCGCAAAATAAAGTCCGCTTATACTGCTTTCGAAATGTTCGTTTAAACGGGGATATTCAATGCTGCCTGTTTCTCTAACAATTGCTGATTTAAGCTCCGTATCCAAGAAAGGCAGTTTATCAAAATTAATAATAAATCCAGTGGCAACAATAACATGATCTGCAATTATGCGATCCCCGTTAGAAAGCTCTAACTGCACTCGATTATCTAAAGCGACAGCGCGCTCAATTGATGTACTGCTTATCTGAGGGACCTTGCCATCCACATAAGGTTTAAGAAAGTGAGCGATTGGCACCGTCATGTCTGCGATTTGTCTCAACTTCTTCTTCAGAAAATGCGGCAGCTTGAAGAAAATGTTACCGATCTGCCTAAGGATAACTTCTTGGGTGCGATTGCCGCCGTAAACAGGAGCACTCTTTCGAAATACGATCTGTACGTTAGAATTCACTTGGTGAAGAAGTGCCGCAGCTTCCCATGCACTCTGTCCACTTCCGATTACGACCGTATCTTTTCCTCGGAATTCCTCAAAGCTTGTGTATCCAAGAGTGTGCGAAACCAGTGTTCGGGGTAATCCTTGGAATTTTGAAGGTATAGCGGCCCTCTGGATCCGAAAAACTCGCTAGGTCATGTGGTGTCCGAATGAACATATTCTGCGGCATTTGGTTTTCCCAGAAATCCATGGGATACCCCAGCAACTTATACGACAAGTTACTTGCAACTGCATGTGCGGCAACTGATATACCATATGGACCTGCTCCAATAATAATAAGATCTAACATACAATGCCCTCCCAAGATCAATAAATTTCTTGGCTCGATTATACACAAACATTTGCATTTTGCAAATATTAGTGCTATAACTGTATCAGGAGGTTATGACAATGGAAAACGTACGAAATTTGTTTCAGCTGCTTTCGAGAAACTTTGGATTATTGAATGAGCAGTGCTGCGATAACTGCTGTGGTCAAGAGATTTCTCCCGTCCAAAGTCATATCTTGTATGAGATCAACCGGCAGCACCAACCCTCGATGCAGGAAATCGCAGGCGCTTTAGGAATGGACATCACAACCTTTAGCAGACAGGTCAAAACCTTGGTGGATAAGGGATTTGTCAAGAAAACTCCCCATCCAGCCGACAATCGCATAAATATCTTGTCCTTAACTCCTGAAGGGCTTGGGATCGAGAATAACATTAATCTTACTGTAAATACTCAGCTTCATAGCGTTCTCTCCACCATGACAGAATTCGAAAGAGAGACAGTTATACGGTCCATCAAACTCTTTAATGACGCTATGCAGAAATCAACGTCTTCTTGCTGTACACCTCCAAAGTAAGGGAGGTTTTCTTTTCGACTTATAATTGCGAATTACAAATATTAAGCCTGTTTTAATTAAGGAGGATGAAGAAATGTTGAACCAATTACCAACAGCAATCATTGGCGGCGGTCCAGTGGCATTAGCAGCAGCAGCCCAGCTTGTAAAAAGAAATATGCCCTTTGTGCTGTTTGAAAGAGGAGCCTCTGTTGGAGCGTCTGTGCTCAGTTGGCAGCATGTAAGAATGTTTTCTCCCTGGGAATTCAATATCGATTCTGCTGCAAAGGAACTTTTATTGGAAACAGGATGGAACATGCCGCCGGAAGAGCTAATGCCCACTGGTGAGGAACTAGTTAATCAATACTTGGAGCCGCTATCCCAATTGGAACAAATCAAGCCCTTCATCAATCTCGACTCGACCGTGAAAGCTATTCACCGTAAAGGCTTCGATAAGATGAAGACTGCTGGTCGCGAACAGGCCCCTTTCATTGTTAAATATGAGAAGCAAGGTCAATCCCTTCGTTTAGAAGCTTCGGCGGTAATTGATGCAACAGGAACTTGGCTTACTCCAAATCCAATTAACGCAAGCGGTATTGCGGCTGACGGTGAAAAGGAAAACAGGCTTCACATCACCTATGGTATTCCGGACATTTTAGGCTCGAGCAAAGAACGATATGCCGGTAAAAATATTGTGGTTGTAGGTAGTGGGCACTCCGCTATTCAGTCGCTTACGCTCCTTCACGAACTGAAACTGGAAGTTCCAGAAACCACGATCCATTGGGTACTAAGAAAGCAGTCCGTCGCGGAGGCCTTCGGCGGTGGAGAAAACGATGGTTTACCTGCACGGGGCGAGCTTGGAACACGTGCAAACCAATATGTACGGAACGGGAATGTTCTGGTGCACACACCATTCCTCATTGATCAGATTAGGAAAAGTGAAGAGACATCCACGCTCTCACTTCAGGGATCGATGTTAGATCGAGAATATTCGATTGATAAACTTGATGAGATTATCGTGGCAACAGGGGCTAGACCGGATTTTTCCTTTCTCCGAGAACTGCGCTACGCTGCGGACTCAGCTATCGAATCCGTACCACTATTGGCTGACTTAATAGACCCCAATATCCATAGCTGCGGCACTGTTCGTCCACACGGTGAAGCTGAGCTTCGCCAACCTGAGAAGAATTTCTATATTGTGGGTTCTAAGAGCTACGGCCGCGCACCAACATTCTTACTTGCTACAGGTTATGAACAGGTTCGCAGTGTTGTGGCTGCTTTAGCGGGGGATTTTGATGCCGCTCGTGAGGTAAAACTCCACCTCCCTGAAACTGGTGTTTGCTCAGTTCCGAAGTCCTTACTAGCCGTTACTGAAAACGATAACTGTTGCGGCCCAAAACCAAAGAAACTTTCAATCAAGCCCTTGATTGTAGCTTCCCCAAGTAGTTGCTGTGGGACTACGAATCAAGAAATTAATACACCTTCCTGTGGCCCATCTACTTGCTCTTAAGAGTGACAGGACAAGAAAGAGAAAGCATGATACCCGGCCAGTTCGTTGCTGCTAACTACAAAGCGGAGAGCCCAATTGGAGCTCTCCGCTTTGTTTAACTTTACTTATACAGCTTTCCCAACGCCTCACGTTGTGGAGGCTTGATATTAACTTTTGGTCGGATAGACTTTGCTAGGGCTTCAGCCTCATCAATGGATTGGCTGTTTCCCAACTCAATCAGCGTTCCTGCCGCAACAGCACCGGTTCTGCCGCTGCCGCCGCCACAATGGAATCCCACTTTCTTACCACTCTTGTATGCCTCTACAACGTGTTCTATGGCTTGTTTAAACAATTGATCTTGCGGACCATCTGCATTGTCCCCGAGCGGCACCTGAATCCACTTTAAGTTCTCGTTTGGATATGCGCATTCGGTTGCTTCTCCTCGTAAATCTACAACGACTTCAATACCCTCATTTTTAAACATATCCTCGACATCAGCAGCCCCTCCGAAAAAGATTTTATCTTCAACGAGGCTTTGATAATTCTTTTGCATGTTATCGTTCCCCTTATATTCGTTTGAATAAATAAACCCACACCTTGTCCTGTACGGCATAGCAGCAAGTGGTGTTCAAGATCGGAGCACATCTGAAAAGATTGTGCGCCCCATTATGATTATTATTTACCAGTCTCAACGAAAGCACTGATACGACGTTTAATCGAATCTCGCACTTCACGGAACTTAGCTGTGATCTCTTCCTCAGTTCCCGTTGCCTTTGCAGGATCATCAAAGCCCCAATGCCATTTCACTACGTTTTTATTCGAGATAACCGGGCAGTGCTCGTCAGCGTGACCGCAAAGTGTAATAACGTAATCGGCACGATTGAGAATCTCAGGGTCAATTACGTCGGAAGTATGGCTTGTAATATCGATGCCAGCTTCCTTCATCGTTGCAACAGCACGAGGGTTCAAACCATGCGCTTCGAGACCCGCGCTCTTTACTTCGTATTTATCTCCACCGAGCTCTTTCAGGAAGCCATCAGCGATTTGACTGCGGCAAGAATTTCCCGTGCACAAAAAATAAACGAGTGGTTTCTTCTCCATAAATAAGTTCTCCTTATATTTGAAATGGTTAATTAACGGCATTGCTTTTACTGTTCTTACCGGATTGAAGCTTATTGAAGATAAACAAAGTAAGACCCGCTATAACTGCAATCGCTGCGATGATGATCCAGATGTTCATCGTAACGGAATCGATCACCAACAACCATAAATACAAACCAATAAGGGTGATGAGAAGCGTCGGAACGGTCAACATGATGCCAACCTTAAAGTAATAACCCCAGCCGATTTTCACGCCCTTTTGAGCAAGAACATGGAGCCATAGCAGTGTTGCAAGTGACCCGATCGGTGTGATTTTTGGTCCTAGATCAGAACCAATGACATTGGCATAAATTAATGATTCTCTAACGATGCCTTCTGTCTGTGTTCCTTTTATCGCTAGCGCATCGATCATAACTGTAGGCATGTTATTCATGATGGAGGACAGAATGGCCGCGATAAAACCAGCACCGACCGTGGAGACGAATAAGCCTTGCTCACTAACCCACTGGAATACTTTCCCCAATTCGTCTGTTAAACCAACATTACGCAGTCCGTATACAACCACGTACATGCCGATGGAGAATACAACAACAGCCCAAGGCGCGCCCTTTGCCAACTTCCATGTGTGAATCACATGACTCTGTCTTGCAAAGAACAAGAACACAATTGCCGCTATACCTGCGATAATGGAAACCGGCACATGGATGAATTCACTCAACATGTACGCGACCAAAAGCACTCCAAGTACAATCCATGAAAGTCGGAACAACCGCATGTCTCTAATTGCATCTTTCGGCTTCTTCAGCTGTTTCAGGTCATAGTCCGTTGGAATGTTTTTACGGAAGTAAAAGAACAGAACGAACAAGCTCGCCACAACTGAGAAAAGAGTAGGGACGATCATGCGACTGGCATAATCAACAAAAGTAATCCCGAAGAAATCAGACGATACGATGTTGACTAGGTTACTAACCACTAATGGCAACGATGCTGTATCCGAGATAAAACCGCTGGCCATGATAAACGGTAAAATCATTCGGTCATCAAACTTCAGGGCTCTAACCATTGCGAGCACGATCGGAGTCAAAATTAGTGCTGCTCCGTCATTCGCAAAAAACGCCGCCACAGCTGCGCCAAGCAAGATCACGTACACGTACATTCGCCTTCCGTTTCCTCCGGCAAACCGGGCCATATGTAAAGCAGCCCATTCAAAGAATCCAATTTCATCGAGAATTAAAGAGATCAGGATAACGGCCACGAACGCAAGCGTTGCGTTCCATACAATTTGCGTAACGTCCCATACGTCGGTGAAATTTACGACACCGAATAGCAAGGCAATAATGGCACCGCCAGCAGCAGACCATCCGATGTTAAGCCCTTTTGGCTGCCAAATGACAAATACCAACGTCACTAGGAAAATAACTGATGCAATAGCTAACATGGTACCTCCCGATCAGTCACATTTAATACCTTCCCGTGCAGAAATCTCTTCTTTCATGGAAGGGAGTTGCTGCATGATGCTGTACAAATGAGGTTTATCTTCGATATTCAAGGAATAATAAATCCATTGGCTTCGCCTGGTTTCATTGACAAGTCCGCCAAGTTTTAACTTTCTTAAGTGTTGGCTTATATTGGGTTGTGTGGTTTGCAAAATATCGACAATGTCACAAACGCACATTTCCTTCTCTTTCAGCAAGGCCATTATGGTTAACCGCGTCTTATCCGAGAGGAGTTTCATACACTCAGACAATTCATCAATTGTATTCATCACGAATTCCCCTTTCTTCTTCAAGTATCGGTTTGGATAGTTGTATTATATACGCAGGTTCTTATATAAGTAAACATTAATATAAACATTCAGTTATATATGATGGGAATTATAGATTTAGCTTAACAGGAGACGCTAGTTCAACAAAACGGCGGTAGATGAAGAACATAAATGGCCGTCTCGAAGGCATGTGATTCGGGTGCTCAGAGAGCGGGCCTTTAAACCTCGGCGAGAAAATCTACAAGAAATCTTGCATTATTGCGATAGTCATGCGAAATGAAAATGCAACTTGGTCGCAAAGCGGTCGTGGGCGACACGAACTGGACGAACTACTCGTTCCGCGCGAAAGCGACGAAGAAGAAGGGCATCCGAGGATTCATTCTGTACTTCGGCCATCTGGATGAAGCGAATTGCACGATGTGGGAGGTCGGGAGCTTCACTAATACGGAATCGATGATTCATGCCATGTCCAGCGGGACGAGATCGTGCCTGACGCAAAACCTGCTGTCGATTGAGCTTGACGTGGAAGACGAGCTGGAAGTGCGGGTGGAAGGCCGGAAGATCCGTACTTTCCTCGATGGCGAGTTGGTTAGCGAGACGGAGCATCTCGTGCCTGTCATTGAGCCGCTGTACTACTCGGCGAGCGTGGAAGAGGCAAGCGGTGACGTAATCGTTAAAGTCGTAAACGCCTAGGATGTAGTCGTTCCGGCTCAGCTTCAGCTTGCCGACATGGTTACGGACAAACTCGCGGTCGATATTTATGAGTTGTCGGGTCATACGCTGGATGAAGTGACTAGCTTCGAAGCTCCGGAGAAAATTATACCGCAGCTAAGGAGCATGCAGACAACCACGGATCATATCAACTATGAATTCCCGAAACATTCCGCACGGTGTTCCGGATGAGAAAAGGATAAAAAAACCGATGTCCGTCATCTGACGGTCATCGGTTTACGAATTCCCTTAATTACTGCTCGCGTCGTTGCTCCACTGCTCCGACTTCAGCCGATCAATCACCCGAATGCCGAACACGCCGCCGGCAACTCCGCCATCCGTCGAAGCGAACTTCACTTCCACCTGTTCGACGCCGCTAAAGAGCTCTTCCGGGATATCGTACTGCACGTCGAACAGCTGCTCCGGATGCTGAGCTTCCAGCTTCTGGCGAGCGATGACGTGTTCATTGATCAGAATATCGAATTCCCGTTGTTGAAGTCCCCGATCATGATGGATTGGGCCGTCACTGCCGTAGTAAGTCACTTGAAGGGCCATCGGCCGGCCAGGCACGACCTTCATGCGGTAACTGAAGTAACCGCCGCTCTCCGCGATGCGATAACCTTGCTGCGCATGAGCGGAGTAGCCCGATTTCGACTCCTGTGACGCAATGCCATGCTCGACTTCCGACTGCTGCTCATGGGGACTCACGGCATCGACCGTTATCGCATGGAGCCGCTGCCGCTCCGCTTTCTCGTGATCCACATAGCTCCCGTATTGTTCTTTGTTCATGAGCGTCCAATAGATGGTGTAGCGCTGATGATGAAGCTCGTAGAACGGGATCAGCGTAATACGCTGGCTGCCCGGTTCGCCGATGGCGTCCGTTACGAAGGTCAGCGGTTTTCCCTCTACCGGCATAATCCACTTCTTCACATCGTCCTCGTCCGTGACCAGAATCGGGACGTCAATGAGCGGATGCTGGTGCAGCTTAAGATGATTGTCGACGATATCGCACGCCGGGAAATGATCTCGGCCCAATGCGCCGGCAAGCACGACCGGTCCGTACATGAAGCCCACCTTCTTCGCGTCTTCCTTCGAACGGTAGACATGAAGATCCATCGGCAGCGTGACGGCGATGACGTCGCCCGTATTCCAGACCCGATCAATCTCCAAATACCCTTGCTCCGAGCTGGAGTAAGTCTCGGTATCGCCAACGACGGCCGTAACCGCTCCGGCAGCCCAATACGGGATGCGAATACGAAGTTTCATACGTTCGCCGCCGGCTTCCTCTAGCGTAATGCGCGTCTCGTTCGAGCGCGGGAAATCCGTTTCCTGACGCAGCACAAGTTTCCCGTCCTGCAAGACGGCCTTAGAGCTGATGAACAAGTTGACGTAAACCGCGTCGCGATCGGCGAAGTAGATATCGCGCGTATATAAGGCCGGGTTTTCCATGCCTGTCCCGGTGCAGCACCAGAAAGAATGGTCATCGGTTCCGTACACCTTGAAGTGGCCAGGCTCGGTGGAGATGAAATACATTTTCGCGCCGGAGTCTGGATCCTGCGAAGCCAGGATATGGTTGTACAGCGCCCGCTCGTAGAAATCCATATATTCGGCATTCGGCGACCATTGGAACAAGAGTCGGGTCAGCTTGAGCATATTGTAGGTGTTGCACGTCTCTGCCGTCTCCACGCCCAGTTTCTCCGAATCTTTTTTGCGAAAATGCTCGAAAATGCTGTTGCCGCCAATGATATAGGAACGGCCCCGCGTTACCTCTTGCCAGAAGAATTCGGCCATCTTCCGGTACTTCTCTTCCCCGGTGATCGTATAAAGCTTGGCCGCTCCGATCACTTTCGGAATCTGCGTATTTGCATGCTTGCCTTCCAGTTCGTCTACGCCGCGGGAGAGCGGCTCCAGAATAGCCTGGTGGCAAAAACGGACCGCTAGCGCCAAATAATCGCGGTTCCCCGTGATGAGGTAGAGATCCGCCATCGCTTCGTTCATGCCGCCATGTTCGCAGATCAGCATGCGTTGGAATTGCTCCTCCGTCAGCCGGTCGGTGCCTTGTTTGGCCCATTCGGCCAGCTTGATGACGACCTCGAGCGCCTTCTGGCTCCCCGTCAGCTTGTAGGCATCAATCAGACCGGCATAAATTTTGTGGATGCTATACCACGGTACCCAAGAACCGCCCAAACCGAAGTTATGCACTTCAAAATCGCCATTGCCATCAAAAACGCGATCGAAGCAGTCGCGCGGGAATCCGCTGACATATCCATCCGGATCATGCGATTGAACGAAGGCCAGCTCGTCGATGGCCTGATTCA
The DNA here is from genome assembly GCF_014192105.1 of Paenibacillus phyllosphaerae. Lineage (GTDB taxonomy): Bacteria > Bacillota > Bacilli > Paenibacillales > Paenibacillaceae > Paenibacillus_Z > Paenibacillus_Z phyllosphaerae. Next base: position 88,952 of record NZ_JACHXK010000016.1, read on the forward strand.
GCCGCTGTTGCAGCACGTCGTCCCCCGTGACGGCAACCATTGCGGCGGAAGCGGACAACCAGTGTCCGATGGAGTGACCCGCGATCGGCGTCGACTCCCAACCGCCATAGCGTTCCTTCTTCGGCTGCAGCTTGGCCGCCTCATAACACGGCGCCGCCAGGCGATCCACATCCATACGCAGCAAATAGTCTCTTCCCGTTTCTTGCGAACTCTTGAATAACCCGTCCAACAGGATCGTCTGGCTCGCGGCTTGCGCAGAAGTTTCCACCATGAATTTCATCGCTCCAATATATGAAATTTGATTGTTCACTTCCACCAGTGTATCCTTGTAAATAATCGGTTTCTACGAACGAATCCACCTAATTTCTTATAATATTTCACACAAAAAGAAAGGGAGTTTAAATGAATAAGATTCTGTTCGAGCTCCCGCCGATGCCGTATTACATCACGATTGGACAGACGCATTACGAACCGGGACAGCAGCATCCGAATCGACGCAATCTCGGCGTGTTTGATCTCCTGTTTGTCCTTCAAGGGACGCTCTTCATGGGTGAAGACGAGAAGCAATGGCAAGTCCGCCAAGGCCAGTCGCTGCTGCTCCTTCCCGATCGGTATCATTACACGACGGCCGTTTGCGCGGAAGAGACGATCTTTTATTGGATCCATTTTGAGTATCACGGCACATATCGCGAGGTAAGCGATCCCCGTGCTTCTCTCCCGATCCGGCATGCATGGGCGAATCCTTACTACCTCAAACTGCCGCAGCATTCGGCGCCGCGGCAGTTCGCCAGCATTGTGCGTCTGCTCGAGCTGATGCACGAGCAGACGACCGCGAATGGCGCAACGGCCTATTGGAAGGAACAGCAGCGGTTCATGGATTTGATCCAGCTGCTCGAAGAGGAAGAGCAGGACGATTCCGCCGCAAGTTCGGTCGTCAAGCTGGCCGAGCGGACAGAGGCCTTTCTGCGCCGCCATTATCAGCAGGACTTGACCAATGAGACATTGGCCGAGTCGCTTCATTTTCACTCGAATTACATTGTCCGGTGCATGAAGGAAACCTATCAATGCACGCCGATGGAATACCTGCTGCAGTATCGCCTAGAGCAGGCCAAGCTGCTGCTGATCAAGACCGAATGGCCGATCGCCAAAGTCGGCGAGCAGGTGGGGTTTCATTATGCGCCGTATTTCTCCAGCTGCTTCAAACGTCAGATCGGGATGACCCCGCTATCCTTCCGGAAGCTTTATGCGCCCTGAACCCTTCCGTAACGATCCAATCAAAAAAGAACCCAACCTTGCCATTCTGCAAAGTTGGGTTCTTTCGGTTCTTGGAATCCAGGCTAACGGTCAGATCTTCTACCTTGGTCTAATTGCAATTCAATTATTAGATTAAGGTGCAACGACTGCGAAGGTGGCGCGAACTGGCTATTAAGGCGTACCGATCACATGGTCGGGCGATCGGCTCGATATGTTGCATTTATACGAGCCCGCAAGTCGAAGGCCGCTCCCGTCAGAGCGGCCTTTTTTCTATTCATTTTGACCCCGATCAACTTCTTAAATTCCCGCATATCAAGCTTAAAAAACAGCATACTAAGCGATTTGGGTCTATGATACCTTTAAGACACGGAAATGAAAGCGGTGCACATTCATCCCGCACTGCTCCTTCTAACGAATGAAGCGACACATAAAGGGAGGCTCACCCAGCAATGACCATGCACACCAAAACAATGGCATTATCCGTTATCAGCGTCATGGCGCTCTCGCTCATCCTGTCGGCTTGCGGCAACAACAATGCCGGCACGACGGCCAATTCGAACGGTGCTTCATCTAACGAACCGGCGAACAAAGAAGTCAAGTTCTCCATCGGCGCGACGGGAGATCCGGCTACGAAACAGGCGATGGCGGACGCGGTCGCGGCATTCACCAAGGCTAATCCGAACATCAAGATCAACGACCTGTCCGAGGGCGGATCGATGGCCTACCTGGATTGGCTCAAGACGAAGGAAGCCGTGGGCGAGTTCCCGGACCTGATCGAGATGCGCGATACCCAATTATTCGCGGAAGCGGGCAAGATCGCGGAACTTCCGCAGGAATGGCTCGATCTGGTCGCGGATGCGCCAACGCTGAATGACAAACATTATACTGCACCGATCGTAGGGGCTTTCCCGCACGGCATCATCTACAGCAAGAAGGCGTATGAGGATGCCGGGGTATCGGCAGAGCCGAAGACGTACGACGAATTCCTCGCCATCCAAGAGAAGCTGAAGACTAGCGGCATCACGCCGTTGACCTTCGGCGGCAAAGATATTTTCCACTGGGGATTCTGGATCAACAAGTTCTTCATGGACGATATGCTCGCCGACGACCCGAATTGGAATGCCAAGCGAACCAAGGGTGAAGTCAGCTTCACGGATGCAGGCCCGATGCAGGCGATGACTGACTTTACGGAGCTGTTCACCAAAGGCTATGTGGAGCAAGGTTGGGCAAGCACGGCGGATAACCAGACGGCCTCGATGCTGGTGACGGGCAAAGCGGCTCAATTATTCTCCGGACCTTGGATGTTCGCGCAGATCTCGCAAGCCGATCCGAGCTTCGAGTTCGGCTGGTACCCGGTTCCGGATCGCAAAGGCAGAATCATCGTCAACGGCACGAACAATCTGCAAGGCTGGGCGATCTCGACCGCGGCGAACGAGGATGCGGACAAGCAAGCGGCCATTACCGAATTCGTGAAGTTCTTCTTCTCGAAGGAGCAATATACGAAGTTCGTGCAGGCGGTCAACGGCATTCCGACGACGAAGGAAACCATCACGTATGAGGCTTCGCCGCAGATGAACCGCGTGCTGGAAGTGATGAACGACCCGAACACGATCAAGTCCATGCAGATCAACGCTTTCTGGGGCGAAGCCCAGATGCCGACGCAATGGAGAAACTGGTTCTACAAGCTGGCGCAGGAGTGGCTGACCAAAGGCGACTTTAGCGCGGACTACATGAAGAAAGCCGATGCGGAGTGGGATGCCAACGTGAAGGCGAACGCGGCCGCGAAATAAAATTTTCTATTTCAAGGTGAAACTTGTACTTTCTTATCGTTCGAGGAGAGAAGCAGGCTTTAGGAGTGAGCGTATGGCTAACACAGAAACGATACCCGTTACGGCACAAGGGACAGCCAAAAAGAGAAAACGGCTTTCCTATTCGATTTGGTTTATTCTACCTGCTTTTATCCTATATACCGCATTCGTCATCTATCCGACCTTGAACAGCGTCAACCTCAGCTTCACGAGCTGGGACGGAGTCAGCGATGAAATCCGTTATATCGGCTTCGACAATTTCGTAGAGATGTTCCGCAGCGAACGCGTCTACAACGCACTGAAGAATACGTTGATATTGTCCCTCTCGTTAGTCGTTCTTGAGAACATTGCCGCTCTTATTCTCGCCATCCTGGTGGACCAGGTGCGCTGGTTCAAAAGCCTGTTCCGCAGCATTTTCTATTTTCCCGTGCTGCTTAGCGGGATCGTCATGGGTTTCGTATGGGCGATCATCTTCAACTTTAACTTTGGCGTAATCTCCCAGCTGCTCGACCGGATCGGCTTAAGCGATTGGAAGATCGATTGGCTAGGCAATCCGAATTATGCGCTCCTGGCCATCATCATCACCACCGTCTGGAAGGGCTCGGGCTACTATATGATTATTTACTTGGCGGGGCTTCAAGGCATACCGCCGGAACTGAACGAAGCGGCCGCAATCGACGGGGCTAACCGCTGGCAGCGATTCCGCCATATTACGTTCCCTCTCTTGGCGAGCGCTATGACCGTTAGCGTCATGTTATCCATGATCGGCGCGCTGAAGATTTTCGACCAGATCGCGGTTATGACGGACGGCGGCCCAGGCTTCGCGACTGAGACGCTTACGTACATCGTCTATAAAGTCGGCTTCGGCGAACTCCGCCAAGGCTACGGAACCGCGCTGTCGCTTATGTTGTTCGTCTTAATCCTGATCGTGTCGCTGATTCAGATCAAGCTGCTTCGCAAACGGGAGGTGCAGATGTAACATGGACAAAGTCAAACTTCGCATCGAAATCATCATGTTCATCGCGGCTCTCGTACTGGCCGTCCTGTTCTTCTTTCCCGTCTTCTTCAGCTTGATATCGGCGTTCAAGACGAACGGGGAGATTCTGCGCAACGCCATGTCGCTGCCATCCGGTCTATATCTGGACAGCTTCAAGTATCTGCTCACGGAGACGGACTTTCCGAAGGCGATGTTGAACAGCTTGATCCTGACCGTCGTATCCATCGTGTGCATGATCGGGATTATCCCGATGGCCGCTTATGCGATTGAACGCACCGGGAAGAAGTGGACGAATGCCGTGTACGTCTATTTCCTGGCCGGGATGATGATCCCGTTCCAAGTGTACATGATTCCGCTGTTCAAAGAGATGAAGACGCTGGGGTTATACGGCACGTTGACGGCTCCGATCCTAATCTATATCTCCGGGTCTGTCGGCATGGGCGTCCTGCTCTACACCAGCTTCATCAAAGGCATTCCGGCCGAGATCGAGGAAGCCGCGGCGATCGACGGCTGCACCCGGGTGCGGACGTTCTGGCAGATCGTGTTCCCGCTGCTCGGTCCATGTACCGCAAGTATGGTCGTGCTTCAGGGCCTCGGGATCTGGAACGACTTCCTTATGCCGAGTCTGGTGCTCCATTCCGATCAACGGACGCTGATCGTCGAGATCTTCCGATTCGTCGGCGAGCTTGCCTCGCAGTGGGACCTGGTATTCGCCGGTACGACGATGTCCATCGTGCCCGTTCTGATCGTGTTCATCGCCCTGCAAAAGTATTTCGTCAAAGGGATCGCTGCAGGCGCTACGAAAGGGTAAGGCGAGGGGCCGCTCCTGGCGTTCAGGTGCGGCTTTTCCGTATACCGTTCGAATGCTGTTCACCATTAAATCACGAGAATTCGGAAGGAGCTCCAAATGATGATCCACAATCCGATCTTACGCGGCTTTAACCCTGACGCTTCGGCCATCCGGGTAGGCGATGATTATTATATCGCTACCTCGACCTTCGAATGGTTCCCGGGCGTGCTCATTCACCACTCCAAGGATCTCGTCCATTGGAGACCTCTAACGCATGTGCTGACCCGCGAGAGTCAATTGACTTTGAGGGGAATTCCAAGCTCTGGCGGAATCTGGGCCCCTTCCCTTAGCTATGACGAGGGGACGTATTATCTCTGCTTCACCAATGTGGTCGGCCGCAAGGGCGTCTATAAAGACCTTCATAATTATGTCGTCACGGCGCCTTCCATCGAAGGACCATGGTCCGAGCCGATCTATCTCAATTCCAGCGGCTTCGACCATTTCTTGTTCCATGACTCGGATGGCCGCAAATATCTGTTCAATATGCAGTGGGATTTCCGCAAAGGCAAGAACCGCTTTGCCGGCATCATCATGCAGGAGTACGATCCAAGAGAGCAGAAGCTGACGGGACCGGTCAAGCTGGTGACCCAAGGGACGAATATTGGCGTTACGGAAGGTCCGATGGTATACAAGAAGGACGGCTATTATTATCTGCTCGTCGCGGAAGGCGGCACAGGCATCAATCACGCGGCGACGCTGATGCGTGCCCGGTCGGTGGAAGGGCCGTACGAAATTGATCCGCACTATCCGATCCTGACGACCAAAGGACATCCCGAACATCCGCTGCAGAAAGCGGGGCATGGTTCGCTCATCGAGACGCAGGGCGGCGAGTGGTACATGGTGCATATATGCAGCAGACAGCTGCCAGACGGGAGCGGACTAAGCCCGCTTGGCCGGGAGACCTCGATTCAGAAGCTGAGCTGGACCGAAGACGGCTGGCTGCGACTGGCCTCGGGCGGCAGACTGCCTGAGCTGCAGTTGCCGGCGCCGGCGCTTCCTGCTCATCCGTTCCCCGTGGAACCCGAGCGGGATGATTTCGATGAGACGAAACTTAGCGTCCACTGGCACACCCTTCGTACGCCTGCGGATCCTTCATGGCTCAGCCTGACGGAGCGTCCGGGATATCTGCGCCTTAGAGGGCGGGAATCCTTGTATTCGCTTCATCGGCAGAGCATGGCCGCAAGGCGCGTCCAGAGCTTCCGCTGCGAGGTCGAGACATGCGTGGCGTTCGAACCCGCGAACTTCAATCAGATGGCCGGACTCGTGCTTTATTATGACGACCAGGACCACTACTATTTGCGAATCAGTCACGATGAGGAACTCGGCAAACATCTGAACGTCATCGTCAGCGATCAAGGTCAGATGGACGAGTTGGATGCGAAGGTTGTAACTGGCTGGGAGCGAGTCTACCTGAAAGCGTCGTTCGACCAGGATAAGTTGCAATTCAGCTTCTCGCCGGACGGCTTGAGCTGGCAGCCGATCGGCCCCGAGTTATATACGGGCCTGCTCGCGGACGAATATAAGAATAAGCTCTCCTTCACCGGCGCGTTCGCAGGGGTGTGCGCGCAGGATTTGAACGGGACGATGCAGCACGCGGACTTCGATTATTTCGTCTACCGGGAGCACCCTTAAGGAGCATGGTCATGCCTGGTTTGGTAATGGTATGATGATAGGACAATGAACGTGATCCGTATGCGTCACCGGCAATGAAGGAGGCTATCTAACGTTGAGCGCATTCAGACTGAACCGGCTGCGAAAAAGCATTTTTGCGAAGTTCGCGCTTTCCTTCATTATCGTCGGGCTCATACCGCTGCTCGCCGTAAGCTACTTCTCGCTCAATACGTTCGGCAATTATATGGAGCGGTATTCCATCAATAATTTCGAGCAGATGGTGATGAATGCGGGCAATAACGTGGATGAGTTCTATACCAAATACAATAATATCTCCAAGCTGATGTATTCGTACGGCCAACAGGGCGGCGTCGGGCAATTAGCAAGACGCATCGCGCCGGGAACGTCCAAGAACGAGAATGAGATCGCCGCGGCCGTGGACGATCTGCTGCAGACCGTCGTAGCCACGGATGTGCATATACGCAGCGCGGCCTTCGTGTTCCCGGACGGCAGTTACCGCGATATGAACCGGAACGGAGGCATAATCGACTTCCGCGCCGACTTCCCGCCTCCGGCATGGCGAATGGCGCTATTGGAGCAGCCGAACCAGCTGGTGATGATTCCGACGCATCATCAGGATTATTACTTGAATTCGGGCACCAGCGTCCTCACGTTCGCGCGCAATCTGATCGATGTGGTCGGCAGCGCCGGACTGGACGGCAAAGTCGTCGGCAGCTTGTACATGGATATCTCGCTTGATGCGTTCGAAGATATCTTCGAGCGGTTGACCGTAGACCGGCATGACGGCATGTACGTGGTCGATCAGAACGGCTGGATCTTATTCAGCAACAAAACCGACCGAATTGGACAAAGCTTCCATGCTTCTGAGTCCGGCGCATTTCAATATGTAACGCAGGATCTTCCGAATGGGGGATGGCGCGTCATCGGCGAGGTGAACAAGGATGAGTTGTTCCGCAAGATCGATAGCATCAAAGGCACCATTACCCTAGTCGTCGCGCTCTCGATCGTCTCGCTGATCATCGTGGCGGTCTGGTTCTCCAATAACTTGTCGAACCCGATCCGCGTCATTATACGCCATATGGCCAAAGTAGAATCAGGGGATTTCAATACGCAAGTCCAGGTGAGGAGTCCCGACGAGATCGGCATGCTCGCCCGGGGTTTCAATAAGATGACCGACCGGTTGAAAAGCTATATTGACGAGGTATACGTGGCGCAGATCAAACAGAAGCAGGCCGAGCTGACCGCCTTGAAAAGCCAGATCCGACCGCATTACCTGTACAATACGTTGGAAGTAATCCGCATGAGCGCGGTCGCCAATGACGATGAGGAAGTGGCGGACATGATCCTCGCCCTGTCCCGGCAATTGAAATACGTGCTCGATTACGGGGAGGAGACGGTCTCCCTTCTCGACGAGAGAACGAACATCGAGCAGTACTTCAAATTGATGGAGCTGCGGTATGGCGAGCATCGGCTGGCGATGGATATTCGAATCGGCGGGGACCTGCTCAGCTGCGCGCTGCCCAAATTATCGATCCAGCCGCTCGTAGAGAATGCGATCTATCACGGCATTATGCCGAAGACGAGCAAAGGGACGATCCGGATCTCCGCCGATATCGAGGAAGATAAGCTGGTCATTACCGTCGATGATGACGGAGTCGGAATGGACCGCGACAAGCTGGAACTGCTGAGCGCGAAGCTCAGCGGCAATCCCATCGACGGGACTTGCGACGATATTCGTTCGGAACAACATGGCAATGGCGGCATTGGCGTCAAAAATGTGCATGACCGGTTAGTCGCGCTATACGGGCCAGACTATGGCGTACATGTGAGCAGCAAGCCGAATATCGGGACTTCCGTACGGCTATATTTGCCTTACCGAAGAGAGGGGAGCGGGCCATGATTAATGTCGTTCTGGCTGACGATGAACCGATCATCATCAGGGGCCTTAAGAAACTGATCCCCTGGGAGGAGCTCGGCATCCGAATCATAGGCGAGGCATGGACGGGACGAGGGCTGATGGAGCTGGTGCAGCGGGAGCGTCCGTCGCTGGTCATTACAGACATAAGCATGCCGGACGGTACGGGCATCGAAGTGTTGAAGGAGATCGGGCGGCTAGGCCTCGGCACGAAAGTGATCTTCATCAGCGCCTATCAGGAATTCGCTTACGCGAAGGAAGCGCTGGCGCTGGGAGCCGTCGACTATCTGGTGAAGCCGATCGAGAAGGAACTGCTGCTGTCGGCGGTCAGGCGTGCCTTGTCGCTGCTGCAAGAGGAGTCCGCGGAGCGCGAGACGAAGCACAAACTGGCCCAATACGAGCACAAGGATCGCAAAACCCAGCTCGAGGAATTGTTCGATCGCCTGATCGACGGCGACATCCGGAAGGAGGAGGCGCAGGAGAAGCTGCGCATGCTCGGTTCCGGGTGCGAATACGAATGCTACACCGTCTTGCTGCTGGAGCCCGAGCTGCAGAAGTCGGATGTCCGCTGGGGCGAGCATGAGCGGCGCCTGCTGCTGTTTGCCATTAGCAATATGGCCGAGGAGCTGATGACGAGCTTCGCCGCAGGCGTGCTGGTCCGAAAGGGAGACCGGATCTGCGCCATTGTGAACCATAGCCAGGCAATGTCCATGAAAGAGCTGGCTGCGGAGATCAGCCTGCATGCGGCGAATTTCCTCAAGATCGCCTTGTCGGTCGGAGTCGGGGAGGATCAGCTTGGCATCGAGGGCATTCGCAGCTCCTACCAGACGGCGGCGGAAGCGTTGAACCGCACTTTCTTCGCGGAAGGCGGGGCCGTCATACGCTGGGCGGAAGAGAATTGGGAGAGCCTCGTATCCGCCAAAGAGCTGGGAGAAGCGAGGGGGCATGTGCTGCAATCGTTTCTGAAAAAAGACTTGGAGCTGATGCGAGCGGCATGTGAGTCGCTGTTCGAGAAGATCGAGCTTCACGCCGGCGGCAGCCGAGAGAAGTCGATCATGGCTGCGAGCGGGACCGTCACGGATTGGGCGGAGGGCTTGGCGGAGATCGGGATCGTGCTAGATGAGACCGAACTGCAGCAGCATTTGGACGCGATGCAGAGTTTCGCTAAGTACGCCCAGCTGAAGACGTACATGCGGGACATCGCGAACGGCTTTGCCCTGCGCCTGGAGACGGGAGGCAAGGAAGGCCAACAGCTGACGACGGTGAAGACTTATATCGAGAACCGCTATCGGGAGAATATCACCCTCGAAGGGGCGGCCTCCAAGATCTTCATGAATCCGTATTACTTCAGCAGCTTCTTCAAGAAACATACGGGGATGAACTTCAAGCAGTATCTCACCGAGGTGCGCATGAAGCAGGCCGTTAAGCTCCTCCTTCAGTCCGATCTGATGGTGTACCAGATCGCCGAAGAAGTCGGCTACAACAACGCCAGGCAGTTCAGCGATATGTTCAAGAAGCAATACGGGAAGCTGCCGCAGGAGTTCAGAACATCGGGCGAGTCGAAGTGATATGGATGGGAAAGGCTGCAGAAGGGGGAGACCTCGTCTGCAGCCTTTTTTGCTATAAAGAGGGGCGCAATTAAGTATCAGGCGAATCGGCCGGTAATATCACTGGTCAGGGCACTTATACCTGAAGTGGTACTTGTATAGCGGCAGCTGGCAATTGGCTCCCGTAGTTTCTTACCTCGTGAAATGCCGACCGTTTGGCCATGGGCAATAGAACCATTAATGATGGATAATTTGCAAGCGTGATACAGTCAATCCCAATGCTGCTTCCTGAAGCGAAGTGGCGTGATTCCTGCGCTGCGCTTGAAGCAGGCGATGAAATGCGTCGAGTATTGAAATCCGATTTCTTCGGCGATTCGGTCCACGGACCAATCTGTCGAGATCAGAAGCTGCTTCGCCCGTTCCATACGAAATTGAAGCAAGTATTGGCTTGGGGTGATGCCGTATCTCATCTTCATGCAGCGAACGACGTAATTGGGATGGAAGTGGAAGACCTCGGCTAATGACTCATTGGTAATGTCATCCCGGTAGTTCTGCTGCAGGTATGAGGCTGCTTTCTCCGCCAATCGCGTGGCCGGAGTACTGGTTACGCCGAATCCCTTATCTTCCAACAAGGCGAGAAGCCGCATCAGCAGATATTGCTTCTCCCAGAAAAACTCGCCGATGGGGAGATCAATCAGTCGCTGCAGCGTATCGAATGCTACCGCAGGGTGGGGCAGCCTCGATTGTTTGGGGATACGAATCGCCTTCGGGGCATCAAAGGGTGATCGTAAAGGTTTTGTTACGGCGTCCTCTTGTGCAAGGCGACCTTCTCGCCAGAGCGCGTGCTCGAAATGCACCCAGTAAAACACGGTTTCCCGCTCGCAAGGCTTGACCGAATAGTGCTCCCCTTCTGGCAGGAGCAGCAGTGTGTCTCCTTCAGCAAGCGACCACTCCTTCCCGTTTTCTCCAATATGCAGCGTTCCGCTGACGACGAAGAGCAGGTCGAACAGGCCGAATTGCCTGCGGTTCGGGTGACGGTCATGTGTCCGGAAGACCGTGCATCCGGATTCCCAGTAATAGGGGAGCGGCGGCGTCTGTAATTCTACGAAAGTCTCCTCACGCACCAGATTTCCTCCTTATGCTTGTGTGAATTTGTATAGGAAAAAGCTCAATCCGATTCTATTTAATCACTAATTAAGAGAATATACTCGAACTTATACAGAGTCAAATTCTATAGTTTTGAGGTGTAATCATGCAGAAGATGGACATTCAGATTCAGGATGAATTTTGGAACCGTTATACGGAGCTTGTTCGCAACACGGTGATTCCTTATCAATGGGAAGCGCTCAATGACCGAATTGAGAACGCGGAGCCTAGCTATGCCATTCAGAATTTCAAGATCGCGGCTGGACATATGGAAGGAGAGTTCGGCGGCTGGATTTTTCAGGATAGCGATTTGTACAAATGGCTGGAGGCTGTGGCTTACTCGCTTCGCCGCCATCCCGATCCTGAGCTGGAGCATATCGCCGACGAAGCGATTGATCTGATTGGCCAAGCGCAGCACGAGAACGGTTACGTGAACACCTATTTCACGATTCAAGAGCCTGGAAGAGAATGGTCGAATATGTACGAGGCGCATGAGTTATATTGTGCGGGCCATATGATCGAAGCTGCAGTTGCTTATTATCAGGCGACAGGTAAGCGGAAGCTGCTGGACATCGCCTGTCGTTTCGTTGATCTCATCAATAGGACGTTCGGCACGCAGCCGGACCAAATCCGCGCTTATTGCGGGCATCAAGAAATTGAATTGGCTTTAGTTAAGCTGCACGAGTTAACAGGAGAAGCGCGATACTTGAACTTAAGCCGCTATTTCATTGACGAGCGTGGCACCAAGCCCAGCTATTTCGTGGAAGAATGGGAACGCCGCGGCCGGACGAGCATTTGGAACCAAGGGACGCCTAATCTTGAGGTCTATCAAAGCCATCTTCCCGTAAGGGAACAGACGGTTGCGGTCGGTCACTCGGTTCGTGCGGTGTATATGTACACGGCGATGGCTGATCTTGCACGGTTGACGGGGGATGCGAAGCTACGCGTGGCTTGTGAGCGGTTGTGGGCGAATACAACGGGCAAGCAGATGTATATTACCGGCGGTATCGGTGCGACCCATCTCGGGGAAGCCTTCACCTTCGACTACGATCTTCCGAACGACACCGTCTATGCCGAGACCTGCGCTTCGATCGGCCTCATTTTCTGGGCACGACGGATGCTCCGTCTGGACATGAAGAGTGAATATGCAGATGTGATGGAACGCGCATTATTCAACAATGTGCTCGGCAGTATGTCCAAGGACGGCCAGCATTTCTTCTACGTTAATCCGCTTGAAGTGTGGCCGGACGCCAGCCTTCATAACCCGGATCGACGCCATGTGAAGCCGGTTCGGCAAAAATGGTTCGGCTGCTCCTGCTGTCCGCCCAATGTCGCCCGTCTGCTCAGCTCGCTGAATGAGTACATCTATGATGTGTCCCACGACGGCAAGACCGTCTTCACCCACTTATATATTGGAAGCGAAGCGACATTCGAGCTCGCTTGCGGCAAGGTGAGACTGCGTCAGCGTGCAGCGCTCCCATGGGAAGGCCGAGTCGAGTTCCAAGTATCGCTGCCGGAAGGCGGGAACAACGCAGAATTTGAGCTGGCGCTGCGTATTCCGGCATGGTTCCAGAAGGGGCAGCCCTTGTTGAACGTGAACGGAGAGGCACAGTCTTATGATGTGGACAAAGGCTATGCAAAAGTGAATCGCATCTGGACAGAAGGAGACCTGGCGGAGTGGCTGCTGCCGATGGAGACGACGCTCATTGCCGCTCATCCGGCTATACGGGCAGATGCAGGCAGGGCAGCGATCCAACGCGGACCGCTCGTCTACTGTCTGGAAGAAGCGGATAACGGTAAGCCGTTGACTTCGCTTTCGCTCTCGAATGAACCGAATCTGAGTGATTATCTGGATGCGGAACTTCTGGGCGGCTGCGTTGTCGTGGAAGGTGACGGTCTGGTAACGGATGACACCGCATGGCCGGAGGGGCAACTATACCGTCCGCTCTCCAAGGAGACAACGGCCGTTCGTTTCAAGGCGATCCCGTACTTCCTTTGGGGCAATCGTCAAGCTGGCGAGATGAGCGTCTGGATGCGCCAATAGTTCGATAACGACCTAGAGTCCCTGAAGGAAGCTTCAGGGACTCTTCCTGACTTCAGGCAACTTCCACTATTGCTGCGATGGAGATGGTTCTCATGAACATGAAGCCCGAGCATGAACGCAAGTCCCGCATAACGTTGAAGAACCGGATTCTGCTGCTGTTTACTGCCGCAACGCTCATCCCTTTCATTTTGACCTGCTATGCCTCCTACAATACCATCTCTTCTATTCTGGACAAGAAGCTGACGTCTGGTATTCAAAGCAATCTGAAGCAGTTGCGACTATCGCTCGACAACACGCTGAGTAACCTGAACCACGTCTCCCAGCAGCTGTCATTCGAAGGGAGCATCGGTCAACAGCTGGAACAGTTCATCACGGCCAAGCAGCCCTATGAGCGCAGTTTCTTAACCAACCAGATCAAAAACCAACTGAATCTGGTTACTTTCACCAATCCCAATATTGGCTTGACGATGTACTATTTTCACGATGACGGCACCTTTCTGTTCGAGAATTATGGCGTGAAAGACGGTTTCGATATCCAGCAGCTTCCCGTTCTGGCTTCCTATTACGGAATTACTTATTATGGACCGCACATCAGTAAGGACCGGTTCAACGATCAATATGTGCTCTCCGCCTTACGCAAGGTCGAACTGCCGGAGCGGGATGACGCCTACGTCTACATTGAATCCGGCTTCAAGCTGACGCAGAGCATTCTCGATCTCGATGATGTGAGCAAGCATGCTTACCATATGATACTGGATAACAACGGCCGAATTTCATATAGCGAACTGAAAGCATACCCGACGAATGGACTTTTCGAAGGAGCATCTACAAAAGAGGCAGCGGGGGCTGCTTCGGGATACTACTGGTACCGCGAGATTAGCAGCCAGGGCTGGAGTGTCGTGTCGCTTATCTCCAAGTCCGATTACAACCGGGAGAAGAATGAATGGATGATGCAAATGCTTGCACTAGCGCTGCTATTCTTTGCGATCAGCTTATTAATTGGCTGGCTGTTGTGGAAAATGGTCTACCGGCCGCTCTCCCGATTCAACAAAGAGATGAAATGGATGGCCAACAGCAACTTTAATGCGGTCATGATGCAGACGAACATACCCGAATTTGAGGTGCTGCTCAAGCAATTCCAAACGATGAAGTCTCAAATCGCGGAGCTGTTCGCGGAGGTGGAACGCAAGGAGAAGCGAAGGGCGGATCTAGAGATTGAGAAGCTCCTCTACCAGATTAACCCTCATTTTCTGATGAATACGCTGGATACCGCCCACTGGCTTGCGGTCATGAACGGTCAGCCGGAGATCGATCGCCTCATTACCTCGTTGAACAAGCTGCTGTACTATAATCTCCGAAAAGGAGACCGGTTCTCCACCATTCAGGAGGAGATCGACTCGCTCAAGCAATATCTCATTCTTCAGCAGATTCGCTATAATTTTCAGTTCGATGTCCGACTGAATGTCGATGATACGCTGCTGAATGTGCCTGTCCCACGATTCGTCTTGCAGCCGCTGGTGGAGAATGCACTCTATCATGGCCTGAGTGATGACGGGAGGATTGACGTCGAGGTGAGCATGAACGGCCATCTGGAGATTGTGATTATCGATAATGGCGGCGGGATTCCCGAAGAGAAGATTGCAGCATTGCTGGCCGGTGAGCAGACGGACAGACATCGTGTCGGAATGGGCATCGGCATGAACTATGTGAAACGAATGCTGGAGTTCCATTATGAGGGCAAGGCAAGTTTGTTCGTGAAAAGTGAATTGGGCGAAGGAACGCAAATCGTCATCCGTCTGCCGATGAAGGAGGCCAATGAGATATGTTGATTCGTGTACTTGTCGTTGATGATGATAATCTGGTGCGCCGGGGGCTAATCTCTTCCATGCCTTGGGCATCCTTCGGCATGCAAGTCGTCGGAGAAGCCGCCAATGGTGAGAAGGCGCTCGAGTTTCTGGCCGCCAACCAGGTGGAACTGCTCCTGACCGACCTGGCGATGCCGGTCATGTCTGGGATTGAATTAATTCGAATCGTGCGCGAGCGATATCCCGATCTTGCGGTCGCCGTTCTGACGCTGCATCAGGACTTCGAATATATTCAGGAAGCACTTCGTATGGGGGTCATCGATTATATCGCCAAGATACAGCTCGAGATCGAGAAGTTCGAAGAGGTGCTTGGGCGGATTCGGGCGAGAATTGTGGAACGCAGACAGAATCGGGAAGAAGAAGGAATGCCGGTGACAAGCGATGTGTGTATGGACGACGATGTCTATGCCCTGCTTGCGATTCAGGATCTAACAGATCCATCCAGCATTCGAACGGTTGCGGACAGCGCAGGAAACTGGGGAGCGGGGGTGGATCCGCAAGTCTGGATGTGGCTTTGGGCTAAAAGTGATTCATTGATTGCGTCCGTTGTGGAAGCGGTACGAGTACCGCCATACCCGGATGGAATGGATCGATCGGCCTGGCGGATGATCCACATTAGGAATGCGGCTGGAGAATCTCGGTCAGCGATGGAGCAGCGACTGGCCCAATATCGGCAGCAGGAGCTTTTCTACGCATGTGATGGTACCGAGTCCGACCCAATCGAACTTTCCCTTCAGCAGCTGAGTGAGGAGCAGCCAGCTCCCGGTCAGGAGGATATCGAACTAGCGAGGGTGTCGCTTCATTCGTTCCGTTGGCTGCAGGATGAAGCGAGTTTCAATGATCTGATTATTCAATTGCGGGACCTGAGGCTGCGGATTCCGACGCTCATCCAGTTGCTCTATGGTTGTACGGTGGATTGGAATCGGATTTACCGTACCGTTAACCTTGCTCACATCACGCTACCCCAAAGGTTTTATACCTGGCAGGAGGCCATCAGCTGGTTAGCGGATTTTCGGCAGACCGCGCTATCCATCTCCGGCAGGCTGCAGCTAAGCCCGGAAGTGAGTGGCAGCATCATGGCTGCTATTAGAATCGTCCATGATGAGCTGGAGCAGCCCGTCTTTGCGATCGAGGTCGCCAGGCGAGTGAACTTGAGCCGAAGCTATTTTAACCAATGCTTCAAGGAGCTGGTCGGTTGTTCATTCAATGAATTCTTGCGCAAAGCGCGGATGGACAAAGCGCGGGAGTATCTCGAGAAAACCTCGTATCCGATCCAGTGGGTGGCGGAGCATACCGGCTACGCCGATGACAAATATTTCAGCCGCTCCTTCCGGGAACAGACGGGCATGCTGCCTAGCGAATATCGGCAGCGACACCGGCAAGGGTAGAGGGATGACCGCAAGAAGGGGGTGGGATGATCGATCTATACCAATGACGTTCATTTCACCCCCTGCGCTTCGTCTCCCGCTCTATCTATGAAGCGCTTCCAACCGTGATATATTGAACTTGCTTACAGTGAAGGAACGCTCAATCAAAGGGGGAACGTTGCTATGATTAAGAAAAAGATCTCGATTGCGATGGCTCTGATGCTCGTCGTCTTAAGCGCTTGTAGTCAATCTGAAGGTAATAAGGTCAATACGCCAAGCAGCAGTACCGAGGAAGAGACGACGCATCAGACGGATGAGAGCGAGCAACCTTCTGATCCATTCGGCAAGTACTCGGAGACGATTACGCTCACTTACGGCAAAGCGGTCGATCCATCGGACAAGAGCTTGCCTGCAGGCGACACGCCGGAGAAGAACCAGTACTCGCGCCATATTCTGGACAACTTGAATGTGGATACGAAGGTGATCTGGCAGGCGGCATCCGGCACTAACTACGACCAGAAGGTGAACCTGGCCATCTCGAGCAGTGACCTGCCCGATGCACTCGTTGTAAAGGACACGCAGCTGCGGAAGATGGTGAAGTCTGGTCAACTGGAGGATTTGACCGACATATTCGACAAGTATGCCTCTCCGGCAATGAAGAATTTTATGGCCAAGACGAACGGCCAATCCGATAAGTCAGTCACCTTCGATGGCAAAATGTACGCGATCCCAAGCATCCAGGTGCAGTCCGACGGCGTGCATGAGATGTGGATTCGTAAAGATTGGCTCGACAAGCTGGGTCTTACACCGCCGAAGACGATCGAGGAGCTGGAGAAAGTAGCCGCTGCTTTCGTCGAACAGGACCCGGACGGTAACGGCAAGAAGGATACGATCGGCATTGCCGGGCAGCAGAATGGCGGGAGGCTGTACACGAACTTCCTGGAATCGACCAATAATACGTTCGGATTGGACCCGATCTTCGGCGCGTTCAAGTCGTATCCGGGCTTCTGGTTAGAGAACGAGTCAGGTGATCCGGTCTATGGTTCTATCCTGCCGGAGACGAAGGAAGCGCTCGGCAAGCTGCGTGATCTATACGCCAAAGGGCTGATCGATAAAGAAATCGGCATTCGCAAAAGCGCTTACGAGCCGGTGACGGGCGGGAAGGCAGGCATATTCTTCGCTCCATGGTGGATGGGCTATGGTCCACTGCCGGATGCGATAAAGAATGACCCTTCGGCGAACTGGCAAGCTTACTTGCTCCCTCTGGATGCAGACGGACAGTTCAATTCCCGGATGGGGGCGCCATCTACGTCATTCGTCGTTGTCCGTAAAGGCTACGAGCACCCTGAAGCAGTGATCAAGATGCTGAACTTGCTCGTGCGCGATGAAGCCAAGTTCGATATCAGCGTTCCTGTCGGGTATTATCCGCTTCGCGTGCCGATGTCTTATACGGATGAGAGCGAGTATTCTGCTAAAGCGCTTAAAGAAGTGCTGGCTGGTACGAAGAAACCAGAGGACTTCACTGATCCGGGATACAAGTTGCTAGCAGCCGATATTCAGAACGTGAAGAAGGTAAAGAAAGAACCTTATGACAACATGGACATCCAGCATTGGGATCCTCAAGCGGATACGGGTACTTGGAGCCGAATCTATTCCCTGCTGGTAGGGTCGTCCCCCTTGGAGCAGAACTACAACAAAGTGTACAGCGTGCTGTATTCGCAGACGAAGACGATGGAGAGCCGCTGGTCGAACCTCAAGAAACTAGAGGACGAGACCTTCATGAAGATTATTATGGGGGCAGCACCGCTGGACCAATTCGATAAATTCGTAAGCGATTGGAAAAAACAGGGTGGAGACAAAATCACCGAAGAAGTGAAGGCATATAACCAATAATACTGCTGGCAGAGGCGCCGGACTATCCGGCGCCTTTGGACTGCCGGCCGATCGAGGGAGGTTCGGCTGAATGCGCAATACGGGGTTTACGAAGCATTACTACATCATGTTACTGCCTGGTTTCATCTGGCTATTACTGATTAATATCATCCCGATGTTTGGCATCGTGATCGCCTTTGAGGACTTCAATCCTGGCAAGGGATTCTTTCATTCTGAATGGATTGGCCTGGAGAATTTCGAGTATATGTTCTCGCTGAATGACACCGCGGTTATCTTCTCGAATACGCTCACCATTGCCGTTATGAAAATCGCAGGCAATCTCATCGTGCCGCTGATCTTCGCTATTATGCTGAACGAGCTCCGCTTCGCGGTGATGAAGCGTTGGATCCAGACGGTCGTATATTTGCCGCATTTTCTCTCTTGGGTTATTCTATCCGGCATTTTGCTGGATATTTTCTCCTACACAGGTCCCGTGAATACGCTGCTGAAGCTGTTCGATATCGACCCCGTGCTATTCTTCGCACGTGCCGATCTGTTCCCGTTCATTGTCGTCGGTAGTGATGTGTGGAAGGAATTCGGTTTCAATACCATCATCTATCTGGCGGCTCTGACCGGAATTAACCCTTCCCTTTATGAAGCGGCATCAATCGATGGGGCTGCCCGGCTGCGACGTATCTGGCATGTCACCTTGCCAGGGCTTCGAACGACCATTGTGCTGCTCGCCGTCCTCAGTCTGGGCAACGTGCTGAATGCGGGCTTTGATCAAATTTTTAATCTGTACAATCCAATGTTATACTCCACCGGCGATATTATCGATACATGGGTGTATCGGGAAGGGCTGCTGAATATGCAATACGGTCTTGCGACAGCGGTGGGATTGCTGAAGTCCGTGATCAGCTTCGTGCTCATCGTCGTTTCGTATGCCTTGGCTTCAAAATTTGCGAACTATCGTATTTTCTAAGGAAGGAGTCGTCTCATGACCAAAGATGCGACTATACAAACAAGACTATTCGACTGGACGCTTGTGATCGTGCTCCTCCTCATCTCGTTCCTGTGCTTATTACCGCTCTGGTACACGCTTGCCGTCTCGCTCAGTGAAAAATCCGCCGCGTCAGCCGGTCAGGTATGGCTGTGGCCGGTCGGTTTCAATTGGAACTCGTACAAGCAAATCATGAATGACAGCAGCTTCTTTCACTCCTTCTGGATCTCCATTCAGCGGGTGGTGCTTGGGGCGTCCATCACGATGATCATCACGACCATGATGGCCTATCCGCTGTCACGGAGCGCGCGGGACTTCCGGCTAAGGAACGCATTGATGTGGATACTCGTCTTCACACTGTTGTTCAATGGGGGGTTAATCCCATGGTATATGACGATCAAGGCGTTGGGGCTATATAATACCATCTGGGCGCTCGTTCTAGGCGGCGGCGTACCCGTGTTCAATGTGATTCTAATTGTCAACTACTTCCGCAATTTGCCGAAGGAACTGGATGAAGCGGCTCTTGTAGATGGAGCAGGTCCGTGGCGAATGTTGTTCACGCTGTATGTGCCGCTTGCTGTGCCGGTCCTTGCAACGGTGACGCTGTTTACGATTGTGTATCACTGGAATGAGTTTTTCCATGGTCTCGTCTTAACGTCCGGTGAGGAGCACTATCCACTGCAGACTTACATTCAGCAACTGGTGGTCGTCATCGATACCGCCAACATGACCGAGGATCAGTATAAACGGCTGAACGAGCTGTCCAACCAGACATTGAATGCCGCCAAGATCTTCATCGCGATGATCCCTGTACTCCTGGTCTATCCGTTCTTGCAGCGGTTCTTTATCCATGGGATTACGTTAGGATCGGTGAAAGAGTAGATTCATGCTGCAATAAACTCGGCCACTTACGGGGGCTGCCGCGTTTACTGCGGCTTCTTTTTGCTGCTAATGGAACAGTTCGGACTTGGGCATGAAATACGCATCGCTTGAGTCAACACCGCTTCGCAAGTGCCTGTCCCTATACCGTTCATGCGGCATAAGATAGTGAAGCATGACTTAGAAGGAGGAGTCGAGATGAAGTGGGATACTGGCTTAATCGCCAATATAGGACCGGGCCGGATGGCTGGTATGGTGATTACCGCAGCTAACCAATCCGGGAACTAAGCAAATGTGCTGCTTGAAACGTATACTCGCACCGGAGATAGTGGTCCTATGACCGTATACGCCCAAAATCTGTTTACGGTCACGGACGGCTCAGTGGAAACCTATGCGTTCGCCGGGTCCGACCTGGTCGGGCGCCGGTCCGGGATCGAACGGCGTGGTGCTGTCCATAAGGGCTTACAACGCGGAGGGAGGAGGTGCAGGGCAATTCATGATCCCGCTCGTTTTTGCAGATCCAACCTATTTGTACCTCTCCTCGGAAAATGAAACGGGGATCGTAAGGGTCGAATCTGATCTGCGGTCGTTCGCCGCGACTGGCGGGAGCGTTCATTTTATTGAACTACGGTCAGAATAGCTGAACGGATGAGTTATATGAAATTGCATAAATCCTAGAGTGCTGTAATGATTCCAGAAATAGCAGAAGGTTATCTTGGTGAAATTGGTTATCGCTTCATGAGGGAGCATTGGGGATGCGGTTTTGCGTATGAAGCGGTTTCAGCAGTCATTGAGCATTGTAAAAGCACATTAGACCTTAAACGCCTATTTGCTACTATAGATAATAAAAACATGAAGTCAATAAAGTTAATTGAAAAACTCGGATTTACTTTGATAGCGGTGTTGCCTGAATCGAATTTACGCGGCAGAGTTACCGATGTAGCTTACTATTCTCGTAAAGTATAAGTATTATCTTCAGTACGCTTAATTCTCTACCGCTTTGATAAGTATATCAAACTCGACTAAGCGATTAAGCTAACGAGGAGTTCAACCATTACACAGCGGCAGCCGACCAAACGATCGGCTGTATTTTTAAGTTTTGACACTCTGGCACACATGAGATCCGCCCCGCACGCCAAAGGACATTTTGCCCAAAATGTGAATATAGTGTGTTAACCAGTTAAAGGGGGTTTTGCCATGGGTGCGAGGGTTAGGTATACGTCGTCTGACGTTGATTTGTTGGCGCGGCTTATGAGGGGCGAGGCACAGGCGGAAGGCGAAAAGGGGATGTTAACGGTTGGCGCTGTCGTGATTAATCGGGCCGTAGTCAGGTGTTCGGACTTCAAGAACGTCAACAATATTAATGATGTTATTTATCATTATATGAATGGCGATGCCATGTTCGACGCCATATTAGAACCCGATTTTTATCAGAAGTCACGGGAACGAGAGCGGCGACTAGCTGAACAGACCATAAAAGGCTGGCGAGAATGGCCTTCAAAATACTCGCTGTGGTATTTCAACCCGTGGGGGCCAACGTCTCAAGCTTGCCCCGCAATGTGGTATGGTCAACCGCTCGCGGGTACTTGGAAAAATCATTGTTTTTACCAGCCTACAAGCGCGGAATGCGCGGAAATTTACCGATAAAAAACTTTATAAGGGCGAATGCCATAAGACATTCAATGCCTTTTATTTTTAAGTAGTATCGGAAGAAGATTAAGCTAAAGGAAAAAAACTATAGCTCAATCATAAACAAAGCGGCGGCCGGCCACTCAATCGGCCGCCGTTTATCGTTAAACTAAAGGGCGGGATAACGCAACAATTAAAGAGAACGCTCGTCTAATGTGTAAAGGCATAAACTCCAAAAATGGGGGGATTCATGAGATTAGTAGCATTATTCATCGTATTTGCATTGGTTTTCGTTGGGTGTAATACTACGAACAAGATGCCTAAAGAAATACCCGATGATTTTGCCTTCTCTGTCCAGTTTGGTATCGGAAGCAAAAACGTAATTGATTCTTTTAACGGCGTTGTTATTAAAGACCTAATAGTAGCTGGTACTGCAGAAGCAAAGATTAATTTTACACAAGAAGAGATGTTAAATATTTATGAGAAAATGAAGATAATAAACGTTCTGGGGTCAAAAGATTTTGTTGACGACATGAGCTGTTCACGAGAACCATCAGGTGATGACGTATGGAAAATTAGGATTAATGGCAATGAGCAGACAATACAGTGGTCAAGTGAGTACTGCGAGTTATCGGATGATGCAAAGCACTTTGAAGATTTACGAAATTTTGTATTAGACATTGTAAAAGAAAAAGACGAATATAAGACATTACCTGAGCCAAAAGGTGGATACGAATAAGAAGCCTTGATGACGGGAGACGATAACTGAATAAATCCATGATGACAGCCGGTCGCACGATCGGCTGTCTTTGTTGAACTAACGGGCAGGATAATGGAATAAATCCTTGTATTAGGAAGGGACATTCTCCCTGTTGTTAAGCAAGCGGAGTTATGTGAAATAAACACGGTTTTGCGGAGGAAAAACCATTCTGTATCACGAATCCTTAATATGGAATTCGCCTTTTGATGGAACACGTAAAGGAGATGCCCTTCTTATGAAGACGATACTATATATAACTCGTCATGGAGAAACGGAATGGAATGTTGAAGGAATTCTGCAGGGCCATAAAGATTCACCATTAACCAATTTAGGAAAGCGTCAAGCAAAATGGTTAGGTACATCTCTCAAGGAAATTGAATTCGATGGAATATATTCTAGCCCTAGTCCAAGGACCTACCTTACTGCCGAAATAATTCGAGAAGAACGGAAAATTGAAATTTTTTCATGTGATAGCTTAAAAGAGATCAGTTTGGGCTCCTGGGAAGGACAAAAAAGATCATATATTGAGAATGTCTTTCCTGATGAACATAAAGCCTTTTGGAATACACCACATTTGTATCAACCTACAAATAGCGGAGAATCCTTTTCACAGTTACAAAATAGAATCATTCCAACAGTACTAGATATTATTGCTAAACATAGGGGCTGTAATGTTCTAATCGTTACTCATGCAATTGCACTTAAAGTTATAATGGCTTATTTTAGAGGGATTTCACTTGAAAAATTATGGAGTCCACCATTATTTCAACCCACCGCACTAAACAAGATTGTTATTGAGAATACCGAATGCAACATTGAACTGCATGGGGATATTTCGCATTATCAGACCGTTCGAAATGCGGTAGGCGCTATAGCGTATCAAGGGAATAAATTCATTTTAGTTCATAAAGTTTTGAATACTTTTGGGGACCCATCTGGAGTTTGGGACTTTCCTAAAGGCGGAGTAGAAGAAGGGGACTTAAGCTTAGAGGATACGGTTCTACGCGAATTAATTGAGGAAACTGGGACCGATAAATACGTTGTTAAACAGGAACTCCCTGAGAAAATAACGTTTAATTTTAATGAAGACATAAGAAAACGAATTGGTTATACACACCAAGAGACAACTATGTTTCTTGTCGAGTTTATCGGAAATCAAAATGATTTAAAACCAATTGATAAAGAAATTGATGAGATAATACTTGTGGAATCAGAAGCCCTTTTGAAGAGGCTATCCCATGAAGAAACAGTTGAGTATGTTCGGAAGCATTGCCATTTTTTGTTAAGCTCCCATGAAAATTAAATCCGCGAAAAACCCGAAAAAGACAAAAACAAACTAGATCCAGCCGAATGTTTCAAAAAAAATAAGGCTGAGCCTGAAATGAATTGTAAAACTAAGATACCAGAGGACTTATAAGGCTGAAGAAAAATGAGGGCTGGTGCAGCAACCAGAGTAGGATTAATCTCCCATGAGTGCTTCCCGAAAGGGAGCGACAATCTGTGATGCACCGTGGTCGTTGGAGTCAGACTAAAGGATGGGCTCTAAGGCACCATAGTTCATCGACCTTCCTCTCCCAGCCGTATTAGTAGTATGGCCAGATTCGCTAACCCATTTTCATCATCTGTGGTGCGGCGCCTGCGCTGCATGTGTGGCTAACTGGGAACGATAGTAGAATCAAACCAGGGAGTAGGTTGCCGCGGCAGCTGCTCCCTGTCTTCATTAAGCTAAAGGGCAGTTTAACGTGATTGAAGGTATTGGGAATAAAGGTGAAATAAGGGTGGTTATCGAATAATATGAACTAACCAAATTGAATGAAGGTGCTACTAATGAATCCCCTAATTGAAGAATCAGTAATAAAACTCGCAGAGAGATTTCAGTTGCCAGAGCGTATTGTGAACATTGAGGATTTACCTTGGGTCCCGTTCACTGAGAATCACTCTTGCTACTTCAAACCATTACGTTTTGATCTAAATACCGGAACATGGATTTACTTATTTAAAATTAAGTGTAATCAGGTTTTGGGAAGACATAGACACACTGGTGGATCGGTAATTGGTTATAATATTCAGGGGAAATGGAGATATGAAGGGCGAGAATGGGTTGCTGAACCGGGAACCTTTATCTTCGAGCCGCCTGGTGACATTCATACCCTTGTAACAGAAAACGAAGAAGTAGTAACTCTGTTTATATTAGGAGGAGCTCTTCAGTACTTTGATGAGAATGATGAAATTGTTGGTCAAGACGATATTTATACCGTTCTTAATAAGTATAGAGCTTATTGCGAATTGCATGGGATTGAAGCCAGAGAAGACCTGATTTATTAAGGACCTGCAGATAATCCGTTCAACTATCTGGGAACTTTAGTTCAACGTCCAGGAGCAGTTTGCCGCCGCGCAGCTGCTCTTCTGTCGTTGAGCTATCGGGCTAACGGCGTATTAATACGTATTATAGTTGGTTAAAAATCTACAAAAGTATAGGAGTGCGCATGAAATTTCTAATAATCTGGAATGCCTTTTTTAAGGTTAAGAATGAGGAAAAAGCTGTTCGTCTTATTAATCAGATTGAAAAGAGAATAGGTCACTTAACTGTGTCGAAACAATTTGAAAGATCTAAGAGGGAGCCGTCACTTTTAGGAGCAACGTTTGTAAGTAAATTAAATGATGATATGACTATGGAGGCAGCAGTTTTCCAAACACTTCAGATTATTAATACGCTTGGTACTGCCTGGACCGTCTACAGTCCTTTAATAACAAATGATCTTGAGAATCCATCTGAGGTTCTACTATCGTTTGAAGGTTTTCACAACAATCCAAGATTTACTGGTCTCTCGTGGGTTCAATTCCATTTAGAAACGGAAACGGGATGGGAGCATACTAGCGCTTATGGGACTAATTTTGTAAATCAGTTAGAATAACAAGTGATTGTTAATCTTCAGAGATACCATCAGACGAGGTTAAGCTAACGGGAAACTTTAGTTCAACGATCCAGAAGCAGTTTGCCGCCGCGGCAGCTGAACGGGAGACTTTCATACAGAAGGGCAGCCGGCTATCCGAGCTGCCGTTTTCTCGTCTAAGGGGAGTTTATAAGAGGAGTAGAAACGGAGATGAATATGAAAAAGGAAATTAACATCTATCCCCTTTTTTTCTCGATTTTATGTTGGGGTGGTTTTTATTTATTGGGATTCACCTCTGTTCCCTCTGTTTTGCCGCTTAAGGGTCATATAATAATACTTTGGGTAGCTATATTCTCCTTATTAATGAGTGTCTTTGGACTTGGTCGTATTAATATTTGGAAATCAGCTTTAAGCTCGCTTATCCCGATTCTTTTAAGTGGATTATTGGTAGTTGTTGAGTTAGTACTTTTTGTATTATCCAAGATTTTAACATTAACCTAATAGGAGACCATAGCTCAATCATGTCACAGTGGATACATGAAAGGGGCTAGATTATTGAGCAAGCCAAAAGTGATTGTATCCGTATTTATAGTCGTCATCGTGGCATTGGGGATTTTTTTGTATCAAGGTTCCTCCAAAAGTCCAGCAACTTTGGAAGAAGCGGTTTTCTTGAAACTCAATGGTGTCCCAATTACAAGAATCGAAATAAACAAATATACAGATGAAGTGCTAAGGGTTGGTACGGATAAGTCCTTTGGCGCCCGGATCGCGAGGCAAAATGGACAAGCATTAAGCTAAAAGGCAATTTTGTACCAATATATGGTATTATTTTTATTAGCATTAGGAGTCCTAATATGATATATCGGGAGGAAGAGAGTATGAGCAGAATGAAAGAGTTTCAAAGGCTACACGAATTGAATGAAGTGTTGTTGCTTGGGAACGCATGGGATTTAACATCAGCACTCGTTCTCGAAAAGGCGGGTTTCAAAGCGATTGGGACAACGAGTTGGGGGATAGCCTCTAGCTTAGGGTATTCGGACGGGGAAGCGATTGACTTCGAATTGCAGCTTGCCGTGATTCAACGAATTGTTAATCATGTCCAAGTCCCCGTCTCAGCTGATATTGAGTCCGGCTATGGACCTAATGATGAGGCAATTGTCAGCAACGTTTTGAAGGTGGCGAATCTCGGAGGAGTGGGAATTAATATCGAGGACTCGTTGAAAGCTTCTACGGGGCTGAAACCACTGTCGGAACAATGCGCTCTTCTTGCCAAAATAAGAAGCGCCCTAGATAACAGCGGTTTCGGAGACTTTTTTATTAACGCAAGGACCGATCCCTATCTTCTCCATCATCCAGATCCGCTTAACGAGACACTGACCCGATCTAAACAATATGTAGAGAGTGGTGCGTCCGGAATCTTCGTCCCCGGACTAAAGAATAAGGAAGAAATTGGAGTGATTGCCTCCTCCACGTCTGTACCGCTTAATGTCATGGCGCTTCCTGAACTTACGGATTGCGACAACTTAAAGGAACTGGGAGTTCGACGGTTAAGCTTAGGTGGATCGTTGTATCGTAAAATGACTACGTTACTTGAGCGATGTGCTGTAGAAATGCTTGATTCTCATGATGCCGCAACCTTATTTAAATAAACAAACACTGTGATTTTAGGACGGCAAGGGAGATTAACGCAACATAACAATTATTGGAAACGTCTAAGGAAAAGAGTTCGGAGGCGTAAGATGATATTTTTGTCTGTCTGCATCATATTTGTTGCTATCTCGATCGTTGCTCTAAGAAAAGCTGGTGTCTTATACTCTTTCTCAAAGGGGGTCGCATTGGCTGCTGGTATATCGCTGTTAGCTCTTGTTTGTCTTGCCCAAAACTACACTCAGAGTTTAATTCCCGAGGCTAACGATGGGATCTCTGTATCTAACCAGATCGCTTATTGGATAATAGGTGAAGATGGTTGGTCTCATGAATTGTTTTTGGAAAAATTTAAGCAATCGATTTATTTAACTGGAATCTTAATCATTCTATATCCAGTGATTCTTGTAGCGGAGTCGAAATTTTCTTCAAAGAATTGATATTATCGATGAGTTACTAAAGAGTGACGAGGAGTTGACAAGAACGGTGATCAAAGAAAGCAAGCAATTGGCTTACCCGAAAATGAAATCACTATTTGATGTATTCGTATTAGTAGGCGTCGTGTTATTAATGATCAAACTCGTTATCCTCGTTCTTAACAAGGTAACCCCGCTGGAGCTTACTTTGTACGGCGGGGCGTTCTTGTGGAACTTCGGTTCTTTGATACTGATGGTTGTCGGTGGAATCGGCTCCAGTATGCTGAAAGCAAGATATAAACAAGACTGATCAAAAAACAAGGGTTCGCGTAAGGGCAGTATAACCAAATGAACCAATAGATGAAGCTATCGGCATTTCGTACAATAATCACGAGAGGGGGATTTAATTGACTGACGTAGATTATGCGGTATTAAATAATATTATATGGTGCGGGATTGTTTGTGAGACACACGGATTAACTCCAATTTCAAGTGAACGTATTTGGGGACTGCTTTCTAAAGCCCCCGAACTATACCCTGATATCATTACTTCAAGTAGGCAGGTCACAAGTGATGAAGTTAATAACTTTATCGGTAATAGAGAAGTAATCAGTATTAAAGATAGTTTTGCTAATCTTAATATGGTGCCATACGGTTTTGAAGTATTATTTGATGCAGAATGGATTTGTCATGACCCGGTTGCCGGCGGTGATCCTGTTCACACGGAATGGGCCGTGGTATCAACCGAAGAAGATTTTGCAAAGTGGACTTACGCAAGCGGATTGCAAGAAGTATTAAAACCAACGCTATTAGAGCGAAAAGATGTGAAGATCTTTTTACACGAGTACAATGGTGAACGATCAGGATTCATTGCTAACTTGAGTGCCAATGCAATAGGGATATCGAATGTTTTTTCAAACAGCAATATAAAGATTTGGTCGGATATTGCCCCAATGATTTCAAGGTATTTCCCTGGGATAAAAATGGTTGGATATGAAAGCGGTGATGGTCTTACGGCAGCTCTCAGTTCTGGATGGACAACAATAGGTCCACTTCGTGTTTGGATCAGGTCAAAAGATTCATTCCGATTGAGTTCATACAAGGGATGAATCAGTATGGCTTTACAGAGCTAAGAATGCAAAAAGGCTGCAACTAGTTAGTAGCTGCAGCCCTATGCTTGCTATCGATTAAAGATCAAGTTTACGTTCACCAATCCATTTCACCATTGCAGGATCACGATGGGAGAAGAACAGGCTCTCTTTCGTATCCAACGCAGCAATCGACTCCATATCCTGCTGGCTTAATTCAAAGTCAAAGATGTTGAAGTTTTCAACAATTCTTTCTTTACGAACAGACTTTGGAATTACAACAACGTCTCTTTGTGTCAGCCAACGTAAAACCACTTGAGCGACAGATTTATTATACCTTTGAGCTATGGATACCAATACCTCATTTTGGAACAAGTCGTTTTTTCCTTCCGCAAAAGGGGCCCATGACTCGATCTGAACATTGTTTGCTTTTATGAATGTTGCATTTTCGATTTGCTGGTTGAAAGGATGCGTTTCTACCTGATTAACGGCAGGAACAATTTCATTATGAATAATCAAATCGATTAGGCGGTCTTCGTGGAAATTACTAACCCCGATTGCACGCACCTTTCCTTCCCGATACAACTCCTCCATAGCGCGCCAAGAACCGTGGACATCGCCATACGGCTGATGAATCAAATACAAATCCAAGTAATCTAACTGCAATTTTTGAAGTGATTTGTCAAATGCCTCTTTGGTGCGCTCATATCCCGCATCCTGCACCCAAAGCTTTGTCGTGATGAATAAGTCCTCTCTTGCTACACCGCTTCGTTTGACTGCTTTGCCTACGGCTTCTTCATTCATATAAGAGGCAGCCGTATCAATAAGACGATAGCCTGCAACAATAGCGTCATAAACGCTTTGTTCGCATTCATTTGGATCCGCAATCTGAAAGACACCGAAACCGAGTATAGGCATCTCAACGCCATTGTTCAAAACTACTTTTTGCATAAAAATCCTCCATTGCTTTAAGTTATTATGTGTATATGAACTCGATGTAACTGCGTGGCAGAAAGCTTTTTACAGTTTTATTATGCACCTAATGAAAAAGGGGCCGTTATCACGATCTTGTCAAATGTTTGCCTAATCCTCTCACAACTGCTTATGTGCCCAAAAAAATGGACTATAATTGAACTATAATTATGACGGAACGAGGAAGATTAAATGTCTGAAAAAATCACTATGCAGCAAAATGAACTTGCCAAAATTATCAATCGCCACGCAAAAAACGAGGGTGTTCACACGACTCCTATTCCATCATTAGTTTTCGTACGCGATTCTAATGGTTCTGTACCACGACATGGAGTCTACAAACCTTCCTTTTGCATTGTAGTTCAAGGCGCAAAAGAGGTCTGGTTGGGGGAAGATTGCTTCAAGTACAATCCTGCGGATTACCTTATTTCATCCGTTCACTTGCCTGTTATTGCTCAAGTCACCGAAGCGTCTCCCGATATTCCATATTTGGGTTTCATACTTGAATTTACGGCGAATCAAATTTTAGAGATTTTACGTGATTCTGAAATCCAGGGCGGATCGAAAGAACATGCAAAGCGAGGTATGTTTGTTAGTCAAATGGAGCCGTCTCTATTGGATGCTGTCATCAGGTTGGCGCAGTTGCTGGATAATCCAAAGGACATACCCATACTTGCGCCGTTATTTATCAAGGAGATCCTGTACAGGGTTTTGCAAGGTCAGCATGGAGTTAGGCTCGAACAACTTGCAATAGAGGGTAGTTCTGCCCATCAAATAAATGAGGTTATCGAACATATCACGAATAACTTTGATAAATCTTTTCGAATTGAAGAGCTAGCGGAAAAAGCGAGTATGAGTGTCTCGTCGCTTCACAGGCACTTCAAAGAGATAACAGCCATGAGTCCTGTTCAGTTTCAAAAACAACTGAGGCTCCAGGAAGCTCGTCGCCTGTTATTAACCGAATCAGCAGATGCCGGTGATGTCGCATTTCGAGTTGGTTATGAAAGTCCATCGCAATTCAGTCGGGAATATTCCCGTATGTTTGGTTTTCCCCCTAGACAAGACATACAGCGTTTAAAAGCATAAAACGAAGGTTGGAACACCTTCAGTTAATGAATTGTAGCCAGGGAGCCGGCCAGAAAGTCGGCTCCCTTTCTTTGCTCTAACGGGAATTATGTATTCAATGAGTTACTTTAAGCGGAATGAATTTTTGTTTGTATCGTCACCTTTGTCATCATCATCATTTTTTTCTTCTTTTTCATCATGAAATTCGACGTTTGATTGGGCCGTTATATAGTCAAATGGGGTGTAATTATTACTAGGCAGCCACTTTTTATTGACAATCATTTTTAGCAATACGGCTAGCGTTAAGATGGTAATGCATCCTGTGGCTCCGATAATGATATAGAAGTCAAAACCCATTGGACCCCTCCATTTCTAAATGTAACGTATAGATGTCTACGTATTTACAATGGGAAAGTTCCTCACCAGACAGGAACCCTTTCCTTAAAAAACCGCACAAGAAACATGAAAAACAGCATCCAAGTAAAACAACGGTTTTGCTATAGTCTTGGTTGTAAACGCTTACTAGTTTAAGGAAGGAGGCTATTAGGGTTTAGTACAAAGGAATCTAGAATTTTATCGTAAGCGTGAATACGGTTACGAACAACGGTGGATACGGGATCTCCATAAGCAGCAATTCGTCTAACGGTACCTTGAGCGGGAATGTGAACGGCGGAGGCAACGACAGCGGTTATCTGTACAACGGCAGCTCGAGCGTCACGGTAAATTAGGCGCTTACTGAAGCATCCATGGTCGATATCGTATCCTTATCGCATCCACCGAAATTGAAGGAGGACAATGATGAATCGTCACACTCATGCTTGGCACAATTTGAGGCGGCTGCTGTCTATGGTCGTCGTTATGAATATGTTGGCGGCGTTGTTGCCGATCGGCTTCGTCTCGGCTGCGGAGGAAGGCACAGCCGCAATGACGGGCGGCCAGGTCGTAATCTATGAGACCGTCACGAATGGTTTTACCCATCCGGGCATTGGTCTGACGAAGGAAATCCTGGAGAACATGAGAACGCAGGTGCTCGCGCAGAAGGAGCCATGGTTCTCCTACTACAAAGCCATGACGCAATCGGCGGCGGCCGCGAAGACCGTAACATCCAGCAACGAGAGTGCAGCCGATCCAACGAAGCCTGCCGTCGACACGTTCAACAGTACGAGCGTCCAATCGAGATTCATCGCCGATGGATTGAAGGCGTATACGCAAGCCTTGATGTATGTCATCACCGCCGACGAGATCTACCGGGCGAATGCGATGCATATCATTCGGATCTGGTCCCAGATGGATCCGGCCAAATACGCGTACTACACCGATGCGCATATTCATGCCGGCTTCCCGCTTAACCGGATGGCGACGGCAGCCGAGATCTTGCGCTACACCAGTTACCAGACCCCGGCATTGGCATGGACGGAGGCAGATACGGCCAATTTCATGAATCATCTCATCAATCCGGTCATTCAGACCTTCCAATCCGATAATAACTGGTTTATGAACCAGAACAACTATGCGCTCTTAGGGGCAATGGCCGGCTATATCTTTACCGATAACCAGGAAGGCTACGACCAGCGCGTCGAGTGGTTTACCGTGAATAAGAGCGCACAGGATCAAGGGTTCAATGGGTCCATCAAGCAATTGTTCCGGCTTATTGATACCAACGCGGCGACCGGGGAGAAATTAGGCGCGCCCGTCGTGCAGCATGTCGAGATGGGCAGAGACCAGGCGCACGGGGCAGGCGATCTCGTGAACGCGGCCGTGATCTCGCGGATGATGCTTGCCCAGGGCACCAAGGTCGACCCGGCAGCGGGAACCGTGTCCACGAATGAAAATGCGGTTGGCCCGTACGAGTTCCTCGATGACCGGATCCTGAAGGCAGCCGATTATTTTTGGCAGTATATGCTTGGCTATGATACGCCTTGGGTGCCGGTACCTTATGCGATTTCCCCGGACGGAACGGTAAGGGGCATCTATCACCGGCTGTCGGATCTGTATCGAGGCCGCACGACGACGGCGCTTTTCTGGGATCTGTATTATTACTACGCCTATGAGAGAGGCGTGAACGTCGCGGAGCAAGCGCCCTACTTCTATGAGGCGTTCGAGAAGCGAACCCCTTCGAATTACTATTATAAAGGCGCGCTCGCGCAAGCTTGGGAAAGCGTCGATGGCGGCGGGGACTTCTGGCTCTATATTCCGCAAGAGGCGGAGTCCGAAGGCGCCCAATATGTTCCGAAGGAACAGACGGATGCGGCGCTCGTCCAGATTGAGGAGCGGTATACGGCATTGGATGGGAACAGCTCCTTGCGCCGGGAGGGTGATACCGACTATGTCGAGTTTCAACCAAACGGGGATGGCAGCCGAATCGCAGTGCAGAATCTGTCTTTTGCCGATCGGTCGAACGCTCGCGTCATCGGCCTCAGATTCCGTACGAACGGCGCCGCTGTACTGACGCTGAGCAAGGAGGCCGAATCCGCGCCTTACCATTCGCTGTCACTGCCGGATACGAAAGGTCAGTGGCAGTATATAACGTTCGACATGGGCATTAATCACGTCAGTTATGGGCAACTGGATAACGATTATAGCCTTGTCTACATGAAGGTCCAAGGGGAGAGCGGGACCGTCGTCGATGTCGATCACTTCCACGTTCAAGCGGGTACGCAGCTGACGCCTCCCGTGTTCACGGGCGGGAATGCGGATCTGACGGTTCCTGCTTACATTGGTGCGCCCGTCACCCTCGACTTCTCCGCAACGGATGCCAACGCATCGGAAGTGCTGAAGTACCGGATAACCAACCAGCCGGACGGTGCGCAGTTAGACGAGAACAGCGGTGTATTCTATTGGCAGCCGGCGCAGGCAGGCACGTATTCCTTTATCGCAGAAGCTAATGACGGGACGACGTCAGTGACGAAGAAGGTCGACATGATCGTAACCGAAGACCGTACCGCCGCAATAACGGCTGCGATGGCCAACTACGACCCGGATGCCGACTACGTTTCCGCTTCGCTGGACACTTTCACGGCTGCTCATGAAGCAACGCTGAGTCAGGTGCAGTTTGCGTCCGATGCCGCGTTCTATGAACAATTGCTCATGCTTAAGCGTGAAGCGGATCAGCTTCAATTGTTGACTCCGCTATTGTCCGATGACGGCAGCATCGATTATTCGAGCCTGGTTGATGCCTCGACCTTAGGTACGTCGATCTCGCATTTGGTCGATGGGAACTCGAACTCCTATGCCGTCTATTCGCTAGCACCATATCCGAACTTGTATCACACTGTTGATTTTGGTCCGAATTTCAAAGTATCGGCCGATGCCTTCGCCATGCAGGGCAGGATGAATTTCACGGACCGGATGGCCGGTTCGGCGGTATTCGGCTCCAATGACGGCATCCACTGGACGCGTCTGACCCCGGAGGAGTCTGCCTTCAGCGATGATCTCGTCACGCTTGCGGTGGATGAGGCGCATCGGGATGAACGATACCGGCTCTTCAAAGTCGAGATGATCCACCCGCAGCCGGATGTGCTCCATAATAAGATTCAGAATTTGCTGGAGTTATCCGAATTCAGGATCTATGGCGAGCGTTACGAGGTGGGCAATAAGCTCGAATCGGTGTCGATTCGCTCGGACCAAAGCGTGAACGGCCGCATCGTGCTCGGCGACACGGTCCGATTAACCGTGAAGGCGAAGGAAGCGATTCAAGACGTGGCGGTGACGATTCAAGGTCACCCGGCAGCCGTCAGTACGCAGGATCAGCTGAACTGGATCGCGACGGTGACTCTGAATCCAGGCACGGCAACGGGAGCGATTACGTTCTCCGTCGATTACAAGACGAGAGACGGGCATAGCGGCGATACAGCTTATTTTACGACCGATCGTTCCAAGCTCTTCTTATCGAATGAATCCGATCTGATCGACAATGTGACCGGTCTAGCCAACCTGATCGATTCCACGGCAGGCAGAACCCCAGCCCAAACCTTGCAGCAGGTCAATTACTTGTTCGACGGCAATGCAAGCACGGCTTCGGACTTCCGGTTAAACGGATCGGGTGCGGGGAGCTATATTACGTTCGATTTCAAGGAGGGCAAACCAGCTGGCGCTTACAGGCGTAGAATTGCTGGCCAGACAAGACAATAACTTGTCCAGCCGTATGAAAGGGGCGGTTGTTCAAGGTTCCAACGATAATGCGACATGGACCACGCTAACCCCGGCAGCGGTATCATCGCCGGATTGGCAATGGCTCAAGGCTAACGGTGCGGGAGCTTACCGTTATATACGGATTTTCAATTCAAGTTCCTGGTTCGGCAATATGGCGGAGGTGAGGCTGCATGGCGCCGTGAAGGCGCAGGACGTGACGCCTCCGGTTACGACGGACGATGCGCCTCAAGGATGGGTCAATTCGGACGCGACGGTTCGCCTCGCAGTTGCGGATTCGGAATCCGGGGCAGCGGCCACGTACTACACCATCAACGGCGGGGCGCCTCAGACGGGGAATATCGTCACGTTGACCGACGATGGCATGCATACGTTGACGTACTGGAGCGAAGACAGAGCAGGTAATCAAGAACAGCCGCATACCGTGAGCCTCAAGATCGACAAGACGGCGCCTTTGCTTTCCTTTACGCTAGATCCCTCTTCAATCTGGCCGGCGAATCACGATATGGTGACGGTCCAGGCTTCGATAGAGGCAACCGATGCGGGTTCCGGCCTTGCATCCGTCGTGCTGACTTCGATTACGTACAACCAACCAGACAGCGGTATGGGAGATATTATCGCAGACTTCGGTACGGAAGCGGCCTCGTTCCAGTTGCGTGCCGAGAAATCAAGGGTCTATACGGTCACTTATACCGCCACTGACCAAGCAGGCAATCAAACGACGGCTACGGCCGAAGTGACGGTGCCTCACGATCAGCGACCATAACGCATAGGAGGTTCATGAACCTGCTCCCTCAATAGGAGCGGGTTCTTCTATTGTCAAAGGCCCATTCCGTTCGTTCACAGCGCAAGAAAGGAACATTTCTGGTCTGTTTACGGCAACTTTCGTTCCTCGTGCAGGGCTATAATCGAATCATTGGAAGTGCAATTAGAACGCTTAAATCGACGATACGAAGGGTTGGAATTTGACTATGCTGCAAACGAAAGATCAACAATGGCTGCACGACGTCATCGGCAGACTGACGGCGAAGATGGAATGGGTCAGCGAGAAATCCCGGCACAAAATCCCGTATACTACGGTTGACGGCACGCACGATGACCGCGCTGCCCACAATCCGTCGGGGGATTTGGCGGACGGCATCAACTGGTGGACCAACGGTTTCTGGGGCGGCATGATGTGGCTGATGCATCACGAGACCGGCCGAGAGGCATACAAGACGATCGCCGCGATCTCGGAGGAGATGCTGGATCGCTGTTTCGAGGAATTCTATGGGCTGCATCATGATGTCGGGTTCATGTGGCTGCCGACTAGCGTCGCGAACTACAGAGTGACGAAGAATCCGGTATCGCGCAGGCGGTCCCTGCATGCCGCGAACTTGTTGGCTGGGCGGTTCAACATGGCCGGCGGGTTCATCCGGGCATGGAACGATCTGGAGGAAGGCGACACGAGGGGCTGGGCGATTATCGATTGCATGCTGAATATTCCGCTTCTCTATTGGGCCTCGGAAGAAACGGGGGATCCCCGATTCAAGCAGATCGCGATGAAGCATGCCGATACGGCGATGGACGCCTTCGTCCGGCCGGATGGATCGGTCAATCATATCGTGGAATTCGATCCTGAGCATGGCGGCGTCGTTCGTACGTATGGCGGTCAAGGGTATGAGGAAGGATCCTCGTGGACGAGAGGCCAGGCTTGGGGATTGTACGGCTATATGATGAGTTACACGCATACGCGGAAGGACGAATATCTGCAGACGGCCAAACGCATTGCGCATTATTTTATCGCGAATATGCCGGAAGACGGCGTCATACCGGTCGATTTCCGACAGCCGGCGGAGCCGAAGCTAGAAGACGATACGGCGGCCGTGGTCGCGGCATGCGGGTTAATCGAGATCGCGAAGGTCGTCGGCGCATACGAGCAGCGGCTCTATCTGGACGCGGCGGTCAAATTGCTCCGTGTCGTCGATGAACGCTGCGACTGGACGCAAGCGTCGGACGCGATCGTTCAGCGCGGTTCCGCTTCGTATCATAATAAAGTCCACCATCAGCCGATCATCTATGGCGATTATTATTTTATGGAAGCGATCTTCAAGCTGAAAGGCAACGACCTGTATCTGTGGTAGAAGCCATATTTCTGCGCGATGAACGAACAAGAGGAGTCTAGCTGACCCGGGATGGGATGTCCCGGAATAGGCAAGGCTCCTCTTGTTATTCCAGCTGCCTGGCTGCGGTCCGGTATTTGAGCGGCGTGATGCCGATTACCTTTTTGAACAACCGGATGAAATACGAGACGTTCGGATACCCGACCTCTTCCGCGATCCGTTCGACGGAATGATCGGAGTTCTGCAGCAGCCGGCACGCTTGCTTGATGCGCCTTGCCGTAATATATTCGGATAGGCTGCCGCCGGTCTCCTGCTGGAACAGCCGGGAGATATAAAATTTGGAGAGGTGCAGCTGGTCGGCGATATCCTCCAGATGAATTTCTTCGGCGTAATGATCTTCAATCCAGCCCATGATTCGCTCGACATACGAGAAGGGACGAACCTCGACCGCAGCGCCTTTCTGCCTCCCGCCATCAGCTATTGCGGCCTCCATCATATGGAGCAGCAGCATCGTCATGTCGTCCTCGTCGCTGATGCCTCGGCTTGCTTGGGATATGTCATTGTACATGGCAAACACCTGCTCCAGATAGCCGATTCGCGGCTCCAGATCGAGCGGCTCGGCTTGCGCGCTTTTCCACAGGCGTTCGAATAGGGCATGACGGGCACGAAACGGAAGCAACGCCCGATGAAAGTAATGTGGATCGAAGAACATCATCGTCCGGACGTAAGGCATGTCCTCGCTTACGCTGGCGTAGACCTTATGCAGCTGGAAGGGCTGGAAGAAGAACAGCCTCCCCGGCTTCATCTCGTAAGTCTTCTGATTGACGATAACGAATCCGTTGCCTTCATGTATGTAGAGCATCTCGCAGCATTGATGCCAATGATAGAACCCTGGGTAGGATGCCGTCGAACGGGTGGTTGGACCATACAGTAACGGTCGGTTGCCTAACGGAACAGGCTCGAACAAGTAGTTCATCATGTCCTCCGCATGGATCGGTTTCTAGTCCTTATCAGTATAGCAATCCCGTGCGGACAATTGAAGCGGGGGAGACTTACGAGAGGCAGCCGTGGCGAGCAAATATAACACCAAAAATAAAAAAATAGTCCATATGATGTTTGCCCGCCGCCTTATATACTGAAGGTGCTTGAACGAAATAAAAGGGAGGTCGTCATGTGACAAGGTTCAAAAGCATGAAAAGCTTAGCGGTATTGTCTCTGACATGCATGTTTGCATTAGCCGGCTGTTCGGGGAACAACTCCAACTCGCAGGGAAATGTAAGCGCAAACAAGGGGACCAACGCTTCCGCTTCTCAAAATACCGGTGATTCCGGCGACACGCAGTCTACGGATAAAGCCGTATGGTTCTCCTCCGTTAGCTTCTGGACGCCGCCGATGACGTGGAGCACCGATCCGAATACGGTCCAGGGGGCTATCACCGAGAAAACTGGCCTCGCGTTCGACTTTAATATTCCGGCTCAAGATGCGGATACCAAGCTTAGCTTGATGCTGGTCTCCTCCGCGGCATTGCCGGACGTGATGACGATTACGAACGACGTGCTCGCGAAGAAGCTGATTCAGGCAGGAAAGGTGTGGGATCTGCAGGAGTTCCTTACGAAGTATGATCCGCAGTCGCATCTGCTGACCGACTTCCCGGCCGATATCAAGCAGGTCATTACGGAGCGTGACGGCGGCTGGTACGCTTATCCGAGTCATATGGGTTCCGAAGATGCACGTAAGCAGTACCCGCCTTCGGATCCATATTATGAGGACGGCGTCAACTATCGCTCGAACGGCGCCATTATGGTGAACGAGAAACTGCTGAACGAAGCCGGGCTCAAGCTAGAGGATATTCAAACCGAAGAAGGCCTGCTCGCAGCCTACAAGAAGATCAAGGAGATGGATCTGAAGGTAGACGGAGCTCCGGTGATTCCGCTTCAGGTAGACGGGAAGGGATATCAAGATACGACTTTGGCCGATCTCCAGAATATGTTCGGCGTCATGCCGGTGGACAAAGATGGCGTATACCGCGACCGTCTGCTCGCGCCCGAGACGAAGCATGCGCTGAGCTTCTTGAATCAAGCGATGAATGCCGGCTATATCGAATCCGGCCAGCTGACGATGGACACGACCGCGGTGAAGTCAGCCGTTATGTCCGGGCGGGTATTCAGCTTCATCGGCAACACGGCCAATACAGGCTTCAGCGACCAGGATTTCTGGGTATCTCCAGGCCCGATTCTATCGAGCGAGGGCACGAAACCCGTCATGGGCAAAAGCCTGAAAGCCGGCGGCGGCTGGATGCAGACGTATATCGCCAAGTCGACCAAATATCCGGAGAAAATCGCGCGTTGGCTTAGCTTCATGAGCAGCGACGAAGGCTTGCGCCTGCATTATTACGGTTTCGAGGGCAGTGACTACACGCTGAACGAGAAGGGGCTGGTCGTACAGACGGACGCCGGCCGACAGGCAAGCGCCGATTTCGCGAAGACAGGCGTATTCGCCTTCTGGCCGTTCCACCATATTGCCTGGCATGACTCCAAGACGCAGGCGCCGACCGAAAAAACGGGCGCGGATGGGCTCACGGCGATGCAAGTTCAGACGGCATTCGGCAAATCGCCGGAAACCGTGCTCTACGATAATTCCCCGCTTAGCCTGCCGGCGGACTTCATTGCGTCGGGCAGCAAATTGTTCAACGACCAAGAGCAAATCAAAGTATACAGGGAAGCACAAATTTCCAAAATCGTCATGGCGAAAGATCAGAATGCTTTCAATGCGCTCTATGAGGAGCTGATTAGCAAGATCAAGCAACTCGGCATGGAAGCCATCGACGCCAAAATAAACGAGCAGGTGCAAAAGCAAGCCAAAGATCTCGGCGTTACGCTTACGGGCGTTAATTCCTAACGGACCGCCAATTCGTACGCAGTGCCAAGGTGCCGTACGCGCTTTGGCACTGCCGCTTGTTATCGGAGGGATACGATGCAGAACAAGAAAAAGAAGAGCCGAGCCTTCAAGATTGGCCATGACTTCCGGACGCAGCTCGAACTGAAAGTCATGCTGCTGCCAGCGATCGCACTGATCCTCCTATTCGATATTACGCCGCTATTCGGGCTGCTTATGGCGTTCAAATCGTTCGATCCCATTATGGGAATCAAGGGCATCTTCACCAGCGAATGGAACAACTTTCAGAACTTCATGATGATATTCGAGAGCTTCCAGTTTTGGCCGATGGTCCAAAATACGCTCGGCATTAACTTACTCGGGCAGTTGATCGGTATTCCGGTTACGCTATTGTTCGCGCTCTTGCTCAATGAAATCCAGCATCCCAAGTTCAAATCCTTCATCCAAACCGTGACATATCTGCCTCACTTCTTGTCGTGGGTCATCTTCGGAGGCTTATTCATAACCTTGCTGAATCCGGAATCCGGCGTCGTTAACTTCCTGTTGCTTCAGCTTGGATTGATCGATAAACCGATTCCGTTCCTCGCGGAACCGGGTTACTTCTGGGGAATCGCGATCGTCACCGCCCTGCTGAAAGATATCGGCTGGGGAGCCATTCTCTATTTGGCCGCCATGGCCGGGATCGACCAGTCGCTGCACGAGGCTGCCGCCATAGACGGCGCGGGGCGGTTCAAACGGATGCTGCACATTACGATACCCGGCATTGTGCCGACCTTGATGATTCTGATCATTTTTGCGGTCAGCGGCATGCTGAACAACAACTTTACGCAAATCTTCGTCCTGCAGAATACGCTCAATCTGCCGGCCAGCGAAGTCATCGATACTTACGTGTACCGGACGGGACTGTTGAACTTCCAATTCGCGCAGGCAACGGCGATTGGCTTGATGAAATCCGTATTCGCGCTCGCGCTGCTGCTAGGCGCCAATACGTTGTCGAAGAAGCTCACGCGTTCCGGGCTTTTCTAGCAAACTTGGCACATGCTTTCGAAGCGAGTTTTTGCTCGACCTGTTTCTTTGCGAAACAGGGCTGCTCCCAAAACCTTAGCACATGCTTTCGAAGCGAGTTTTTGCTCGCTCTGTTTCTTTGCGAAACAGGGCTACTCCCAAAACCTAGCGCATGCTTTCGAAGCGAGTTTTTGCTCGACCTGTTTCTTTGCGAAACAGGGCTGCTCCCAAAACCTAGCACATGCTTTCGAAGCGAGTTTTTGCTCGCTCTGTTTCTTTGCGAAACAGGGCTACTCACAAAAACATTCAGAGGTGAAGAAAATGGTAGGAGGCAAAAGCGTCGGCGACCGCGTCTTTACGCTCACGAATGTCGTTATTATGGTCATCATTATGCTGCTGACGCTGTATCCCTTCTGGTTCTCCGTCATCAGCTCCTTGAACGACGGGGCGGACTTGCAGCGGGGGCCGATCTTCGCGTGGCCGCGCGAATTCACGTGGGCAAGCTGGCAGACGGTGCTGGCGGACCCCGGGATTATGAAGGCCGCTTGGATTACGGCGTCGCGGACGGTGATCGTCACGGTCGTATCCGTGTTCTATACGGCGATGTTCGCTTATGCATTCTCGCGTCCTTATCTCAAAGGACGAATGTGGTATATGGTGATCGGATTTACGAGCATGTATTTCAGCGGAGGTCTAATCCCGTCTTTCATGCTAATGAATTGGCTCGGCCTGTATGATACGTACTGGGTCTATATTCTTCCAGCCCTCTTCGGCGGGTTCTGGAATGTCATTATATTCAATGCGAATTTCAAGGCAATACCGGAGTCGCTCTTCGAATCGGCGAAAATGGACGGCGCCAGCGAATTTACGATCTTCCTCCGCATCGTCATGCCGCTGTCCAAGCCGGTGCTCGCTGCCTTGTCCGTCTTTACGGCGGTCGGGGTATGGAACGATTACGGGGCGACCTTGTATTTTACGCAGTCGACCGATCTGCAGACGCTGCAATACTTGATCTTGAAGCTCATTCAATCCAATGCGGCCGTCGAGCAGCTGGCTGCCACGGCGGCAGGTTCGTCCCCGGAAGTGGCCGAATTGTTCGCCAAGGCGAATGGCGGGGGAAAGGTAACCGCCCGGACGCTGGAGCTGGCCGCCATGGTCATCGCCTCCCTCCCGATGATTGCGATGTATCCGTTCGCGCAGCGCTTCTTCGTGAAAGGCGTGCTGCTCGGCTCCGTGAAGGGTTAATCCGTACGCGCGTTTGAAGCTGCCGCATCGTCACGGCAGCTTTTGACGTTGCGCTTAAGGCGAGGCATGCGTAAGGATATGGGATGAAAGCATTTCCAAGATGAGGGGCTTCTGGTATAACGGAAGAAGACGATCACGAAAGGTAGGATGCACGTTGCTCAATCGGTTCCGGAAGCGCAGCTTGACCAGACAGATTCTGTACCTCATCTTGATCATGCTCATGATCTTGCTCATTGCCTTCACCATCCAGGACCGGATTGCGAAACAAATTATCGAACGGAAGGTCACGGAATCGGTGGAGACGATCTCGCAGCAAGTCATAGAGAAAATGAACAGCTTCGATGCGGATATCAAGGGGATCTCCACCTTCTTATTCTATAGTCCGACCGTACAGTCGTACTTGAATACGGAGGATGAAATGACGCGAATATTGGACCACCGGGAGGTTCTGTCCATGTTCGACAACACCAATTCGATGAAGACGAACATTCGAGGGATCCAATTGTACGACACGGCAGGCAAGCAGCTTGCCCGGTTCGGCGAAGGCGATAACTTGGCAGACATTACGCTTGTCAAGGAATTAACATATTCGGGGCTATTGGAGCTGGACACCCGGCCAACCGAACACTTCTATGCGATTACGACG
Organism: Paenibacillus phyllosphaerae; assembly: GCF_014192105.1. Classification (GTDB taxonomy): domain Bacteria; phylum Bacillota; class Bacilli; order Paenibacillales; family Paenibacillaceae; genus Paenibacillus_Z; species Paenibacillus_Z phyllosphaerae. Next base: position 131,638 of record NZ_JACHXK010000016.1, read on the forward strand.
CCTGTCTACGGCATCGATAGTAACGGGATCGTTACGGAGCTCAAAGGGATCGGCCGCTTCTACATGGACGTCACCAATCTCTCGCCGATTCTAGCAAGCGCTGCCATTACGCCGAACGCGCAGGTTCGGCTGCTGGATGCGGAGAACCGAACGATTGCGGGCGCGGGCAGCGTGGAAGGCGGGGAGTCCTTTCAGGTGGACGATTGGAGTCGAGATTCCGACTATATCGTGCAGACGTTTACGCTGCCCCGCTCCAACTGGAAGCTGGTCAGCGTAATTCCCAAGGACGAACTGCTGGCGGATTTGGATACGATCAAGCGATTTAATATCACGACCTATCTCGTCATGTTCGTCCTGTTCCAACTGTTCCTGGTCCTGTTCTCGAACCGGATTCTGAAGCCGATCCGAGCTTTGCTGGATTTCGTCAAAACCTATCCCAAGCAAGGGGGAAGCAGCCGGTTCCAGGTGGCGCTGGATAATGAAGTCGGCGTGCTCGGGACGAATCTGAACAAAATGCTGGATGAAATCAGCGTGCTCAGCGATGAAGTTCAAGCCGCACAAAAGCGAATGTACGAAGTCGAGCTGACCAAGAAACAGATGGAAGTATCGGCGTTTCGCAATCAGATTAATCCCCATTTCTTATACAATACATTGGAAAGCATCCGCGCCGTTGCCTTCTATCATGGCGTGCAGGACATTGCCGACATCTCCGAGTCGCTCTCCAAGATGTTCCGGTATGCGGTGAAGGCCGGCAACGTCGTAACGCTGCAGGATGAGATCGCCCATGTGCAAGAATACGCCCGCATTACCGATTTCCGGTTTCGGGGCAGATTTAGATTCCAGTTTGACGTGGAGGAACAGCTGCTGAACGTCAGTGCGCTCAAGATGCTTCTCCAGCCGCTCGTAGAGAATGCCGTATTCCATGGCTTGGAGCGTAAAGTCGGTCCCGGTATGGTGTGGATCGACGTGTATCGGATGGCGGATCAGCGGATCCAAGTGTCGATCCGGGATAACGGGATCGGCATGGACGGCGTCAGGCTGCAGGAGCTTACAGGTCAGCTTGTCCGTTATGACGAGCGTGATGGTATGCACGAAGAATCCGGTCAAGGAATCGGCATGCTCAATATTTATCGGCGGATTAAACTTTTCTATGGGGACGCGGCGGATATGACGTTAACCAGCCGGCTGAATGAGGGAACGACGGTCACGGTGACATTCCCGGATCAAATGAATGAATCGTTCGGAGGGGGATGAGGTCATGTATCGGGTGCTTATCGTCGATGACGAACCTTGGGTAGCTTATGGCCTATCGAAGCTCATTAACTGGGAAGAACTGGGCTTTACGGTAGTCGGGGAGGCGCATGACGGCTTGACGGCGATTGCGCTGATCGAACAGAATGCCCCCGATGTCGTCGTATCGGATATTCGCATGCCGGGTCTGGACGGAATCGAGCTGCTCGAAGAAATCCGCAAACGCGGTCTGGATACGTCCGTAATCTTCGTCAGCGGCTATTCCGAGTTTCAATATGCCCAGCAAGCGCTGAAGTTGGGCGCATTCGATTATCTATTGAAGCAAGTCGAACGAGGCGCGCTGCAAGACACGATGTCGCGGCTGAAAGAGATGCTGGATGACAAGCGGAGGCTGCGCGCAGAGCCCGATTCGTTCCTGAACGACCTGTTCGACCTGCTCGATCCGGACAGCAAAATGACGATCGGGGCTTTCTTGGCGGGTAAAGGCTATCGCTTCGAGCATCCCCATTACCGATTCATCAGCTGCCAATTCCCCTATGCCACCGTTACGAATATCGATCAACTATCCGTGACGGTCGAGGGGATCGAATATTTGTCCTTCCGAACCGGCCCGAACCAAACGACGCTGCTCGTCAATTACGACGAATCGGGCGCGCCGATTACGATTTTGGATTTTATTACGCTTCACTTATCGGATGCGCTCCATATCGGGATCAGCTCCAGGTTTTGCTCCTCGGATTCTTTGTCGAAGAGCTATCAGGAAGCGGATATCGCGTTATTCAGTTCCCTATGCAGTCCGGATTCGAGAGCCGTAAGCTATAAGGACCGCACGCCCGCGCCAGAGCTGACAGGGGATATTCTTCAGTTGGAGCTCGCCGTCAAAGAGCAGCGGGCGACGCGCGCCAAAGACCTCCTGGAAGCCATCGGTCATAGCTGCTGCCGCCAAGATCTGCTCATTGACCAAGTGACCGGCATCTACAATCAGCTGGTCTCCCTAATTCACAAATATTACGGTTCTGGGAACGTGACGCAGAACATCGAATATCTGACCTATGATCACGTGGCCCGTCACTATGGTTCCTACCCGAAGCTGTTCCGTTCGCTCGAGGAGGTGTTCGAATCGCAAGCCGATATGGAGATCGTGCTGTCGAACGACCAGGTGAAGGAGATCATGGCTTATATCGATAGCCGGTATTCGGAAGACCTTATTCTGGGGGACGTGGCGAAGCATTTTTCCATGAGTGTCGGATACTTAAGTTCGCTGATCAAGAAAAAGACGGGGACCGGCTACTCCGAGTATATTACCGGCAAACGGCTTCAACGCGCCAAAGAGCTGCTGGCCGAACCGAGGCTATCTGTGCAAGAGATCGTGCAGCAGGTGGGGTACAAGGACTATTTTTACTTCAACAAACTGTTCAAGAAACACGTCGGTGTGACGCCGAGCAAGTTCCGGAAGATTTAGACCGGCCGGGTCGTAGCTAAGGCGAACTTTGAAAGGGGTATGGCGAGGATATGACGGAGCAACGGGCAAGCGAGAACGATACCTTATTCGGCTATTTGTTCATCCACTTCATCGGCGAACAGGAGGATGGCGAGCAAATCTATTTTGCGCTGAGCCAGGACGGGCTGCACTGGCACGATTTGAATAACCAGCAACCGGTATTGCGTTCCAACGTCGGGGAGCGGGGAGTTCGGGATCCTTATCTGCTCAGAAGCGCGGATGGCAGCCGGTTCTATCTGCTCGCGACCGACCTTAGCATCTATCACCGCGGCGGCGACTGGAGCCAGACGACGATTACGGGAAGCCGTTCGCTCGTCATCTGGGAATCGTCCGATCTGGTGAACTGGTCCGAGCCTCGCACGGTTGAGGTTGCTCCGATAGAGACCGGCTGTGCCTGGGCGCCGGAGGCAATCTATGACGAGGCGGAAGAGGATTATCTGGTATTCTGGGCCTCCGGGAGAGAGGCTGCCGAAGGGGAAGGCCGGGGAATGCACATCTACTGCAGCAAGACGCGGGACTTCCGTACGTTCACGCCTGCCGTGCAGTATATTACGCGAGGGGAGCAGCGCACGATTATCGATACGACCATCATGAAGGCGGGCGGCAAGTATTATCGGGCCTCCGGCGACGGTCAGATTACGATTGAGGCGAGCGACCGCTTAATGGGCGATTGGGAAGTGATCTCAACGCTGGAATCAATCGGGCTCAAGCTGACGGGGAGAGATGTCGAGGGGCCGGAATTTTTCAAATTCAACGGCGAAGACCAATGGGGGCTGCTGGTCGATCAGTACGCCACGAAGGACGGCTATCTGCCGATCGTGACAACCGATATCGGGGATACGACGGGCTCCAGTTGGAAGAAACTCGCACCGGATACGTATTCGTTCGGCAGTTTGAAGAAACGTCATGGTTCGATCTTGCCGATCACCAAGCAAGAATACGTAGCGATCCTGGACCAATGGGGGAAATGAGCCATGCTGCTGCCTTATTATCTCATACCCGGTACCGTTTTGCCGACGGACATAGAAGGAGAACCCGCGGTCTGGCAGTCGTCCTTGCCCGGCGCAGTGGATCCTCAAGGGAATCTAGTGGCGCCGTGGGAAGGGATGAGCGCTGAATTTCAATTGACTGCAACGGCATCCAGCCGGACCTATTCGTTCAGTGTCCGCATGATGGGCTCGAATTGCTATTGGCTGGCCGGGTATACGCGCAAGCCTGATGCCGACCCCAATGTACGCAGTCTTTTTGTCGCCAAGAGTCTCCATCTGGCCTTGAGTAAGAATGGCAACGACTATGAGGCACTGAACAGCAACTATGGCGTTCTCTTCGCCGCAGCCGATTACAGCCGATCGGTTGCCGGTGAAACGCAATTGCTCGAGCAGCCCCGGATGTTCCGATTGGCCGATCATGGCTTCGGGATCTTGGCTATCCCTCTGAATCATCAGGGACAGGAGAATCGTCCAGGCGAACTGCTTTATTTCGAGACGCAAGACTTGGTCCGATATGAAGAAAAAGGAAGACTGAGACTAACCGAATCGGCGATCATGGATTTCTCTTGCCAGCTTGATGCGGAAACGCTGCGTTATCGGATCAGTTGGATCGAGGAGAGCGGTGAATCCAGCTATACGACCACGCAAAATTTCATCCATCTGGATCCGCCGCGGTCGGGTGAGATGAATCCCGTGATGCTTTGCCAAGTGCCACTTGGTGACGACGTTGAAGCAGCGCAATGCATGGCTCTAACTTCTTCGGAAGCCGCCTATCTTCGCAATAAGCTTGGGCGTGTCCGCAATATTGCCATCGATGTCCCTACGATTCGGCTGTGTGCCGGTGATTCTACTCTGAATCTCGATACCGTTCGGGTAACGGCGAGATATTCGGACGGGAGCAGCGCGCTTAAGAGACTTACCCTGGACGAGGCTGAGACGGCCGAGCTGGATTTGTCGAAGCCAGGCGAATACACGCTCCGAGCGAGAGTTGTCCGGAAAAGGTTTCCTTATCCGATGATGCGCACCAGGCCGGATCCGTATGTGCTTCATTGGAAGGGACGCTATTATTTTATCGCCACGGATGACGATGGTCAGCGGAAAATCCATATCCGCTCGGCAGATACGCTGGAAGGTCTGGAAGACGGACGGTCAGAAGAGGTGCTCTTGTGGGACGGTAACGTCCCTGACGGCGAGCGTCATGGACAGCATTGGGCACCGGAGCTTCACGTCATCGGCGGTAAGCTGTACAGTTTGCTGGCCATCAGCGTCAATAATGAATGGCATGGCGTTCAAGCCCATATGGCCCTGCTTAAGGGTGAAGATCCCATGATCCCGGAACATTGGGATACGCCAAGACGAGTTCTTGACCGACACGGGAAGGCTTTAACGGATCTGGCCAAGCGGGAGCACAGTATCTCGCTCGATATGACCTATTTTGAGCATAACGGTAAGTCCTATGTCTGCTGGTCGGAGCCCAAATGGTTCGGGGAGCAGCAGGAAAGGGCGTCGCTTTATCTTGCTGCCGTAGACCCCGCAAAGCCATGGCAGCTTACTAGCGAGCCGGTGCAAATAGCCCGGAATGAGTACGGATGGGATCGGAATGGCGGCATAGCTTCCGGTGTTGCGGAGGGGCCGTTCGTGCTTAAGCGAGGCGACACGCTGTATATGGCGTATTCCGGTTCGAACGTCAGTCCGAATTATACCGTCGGTCTGCTCGCGATGTCCGCTGAAGCGGATCCGATGAATCCGGCATCCTGGACGAAATCTAATTACCCCGTCATGCATTCGAATAGTCTGCCGGATCAATACGGACCTGGCCATAACATGTTCGTCCAAGACCGATACGGCGATTGGTACAATGTCTATCATGCTTGCGGCGTGACCGGCGGATTCCGCCATGCCAGCATCAGTCCGCTCCATTTTCGTGTCGACGGTACTCCTGTTCTCGATATGCGGGAGGACGAAGAACTGCTGCCGGAATTGGAGCGGGTTACGCTAACCGTATTGGTCGAATAAAGGTAGTGTTGTGAGAACGACCGCTCTCTGTCTGGGACAGAGAGTGGTTTTTTGTATGAACGCGAACAAACATCTTAAATACCTGCACAGGAAGCTTAAAAAACTTCATTCCGAACGAGAGAACGAGTTGTTAATCTTAAGGCAAGGGAAACATCTTCCTTACACTCGCCGGGCATAAAGGGGGACGTCCAGTTATGGTAACGGTTACATTTCGTGAGTAGGCGGAGAGAGCTTGCCGTTTATCGCAGCATGCAGCTATTGGTTAGGCCATGCCAGAGAGGAGAGCATTCATGTCAAAGCAATTGAAACAGGTCTTATCGCTATTGCTATGCGTATCGCTCGTATGTACGCCGTTGGTTACCTTTTTCCTAGGGGCGCATGTTGCGGCTGCGGCTGAGACAAGTTCCTACCCGGCGGTACAGGATGCGTTCGTATCCAACTTCAACGCGCAAGGAGACAGTGTGGGGATCGCCCTGAACGCGAATAAATTGATATACGGCAAATTCCGGCATGTCTATCTCAAGTTCGATCTAGGCGCTATCGATACGGAACGTTATCCGATTGACGGGATGAAGGTGATGTTGAACTTCCGCAAAACGCATGCGCCCAATGAGCTCGTATTCACGGAAAGCGAATCGGCCTTGCGAGACTCCGGCGAGGATTGGACGGTCAACAATCTGACCTATAATAACCGTCCCCAAGATATCGCGGAATCGCCGGTCGTTACGCAAAACGTGACGTCAACCGGGGAGGAGAATCTGTCCGTCGACCTGTCCGCGATCTTCCGCAGCGCGCTCAGTAACGGAAGAACCACGGTCACTGTCCATCTAACGACAACCCGCGTGGACGATAGCGCGGTGTCCGCCAGCGAGATGTATGCTTCGCGGAATACATTGGGCTATCCCGGTCCAGCCTTATCCGTGACGTTGGGTCAACCGTTCGAGGAGGCGGAGCTGCCTGTCCAGATTTCGGCCCCCGACATGGGGAATTATTATGATAACGGCAAGACCGCGGCCATGATATTCAAGATGAGGAACGAAGCCGGCAAGTATGTGAAAGTTGACCCCGTCTCGGAAAAGCTGTCGCTTGCGGCCGATGACGCGGAAGCTTCCACGTTCGCGCTGTATGTCCAAGACTACTTCGCCACCGTGGATCATGAGGAGCCGGAGGTCGGAGCTACCAAGACGGCGTATGCCATCAAGGCTTTGGATACCGGCAAATATCTGACGATCCAGAATTATTATACGGCGGAAGAATTCCTTAGCAATACGCATCGTTACTTCAATATTCTGAGCGGCGATACTAGCGGCACCAGCACAGACAGGACGTTCGAGGTCAAGGCGTCGGCCGATATCCCGAACTGGAACGAACGATTCTATGTCGACCACTATGCGAAGGCGGGTTATTACCGGATCTGGTCGCATCTATCCACCATGAGAGACGACGCGGGCTTCAACCGGTTCTACGTGACCATGCAAGACGACGCCATGCAGAGCAGTGGAACGGCGGCTCTTGATCAGGAATACCGGTTTTATTTCGAAGAGGTACCGGGCAAGGATCTGCTGGAGGTGAGCCAGGAGGTATCGGGATCAGACGCCGAATTGTTCTGGCTTCCCGTGAACGGCGATACGAACCCTGCCCATTACAGCGTCGACGGCAGCGATGCGGGGATCGGTTTTGTCGATGGCTTCATGCGCGCGACGATGACGGACTTGGGCGCCGGCAGTCACAACTATATCGTTGCTTATGACGGAAGCGGGTATGAAGCGAAGACGGACGTGAAGGTCCTTATTTTCAGCCACCCGGGCATCTTGTTGTCCGAAGACGATTTGGCTAGCATGAAACGCCATGTTGAGGCGAAGGAAGAGCCGTGGTACTCCGATTACCAGCGGCTGCTCAATAGCGTTTCCTATGGCGTCGCCAGTCCCGATTTCGTGACGACCGTCTTCTCGAACGTCGGACGCGGCGGCGCTCCGTCGGATTCGGCGAACATCGGATATTTCGAGAAGGGCGGCAATGCGGCGTACTTCAATGCCTTGCAGTGGGTCATTACGGGCGAGGAGCAATACGCGGCGAAAGCGGCCGATATTCTCACCCAATGGGCGCAAGCGTTGAAGGTAATCGATGGCAGGGACCGCATATTGGGCGCCGGCATCAATGCTTACAAGTATGCCAGCGCGGCGGAGATCATCCGCTATTACGACGGCGGCTACAGCGGATACAGCGATGACGACTTCAAGGCACTGCAGGACATGATGATCAACGTGGTCTATCCCGTAATTCAGGACGCGGCCGCTCCTATGCTCGCCAACGGCAACTGGGACGCGGCGGCACTCGTCAGCATGATGGCGATCGGCGTGTTATGCGACAAGACGGAAATCTTCGATCGCGCGATGGCCCTCTACCAGGACATTCACGTGAACGGATCGATCTTCGCCTATGTGAATGATTCGGGCCAGACGATGGAGACCGGCCGCGATCAGGCCCACGCGATGCTCGCCTTGGGGTACATGGCTGAGATCTGCCTGATCGCCTACAATCAGGACGAGGATTTGTATGCCTTGTACGATAACCGGCTAGCGAAGGCTTTCGAATATACGGCGAAATATAATCTGTTCTCGAAGGAGCTGTACGGCGAGGATGTACCTTTTGACTCGATGCCGAACGTGTTCGGCGATACGAGCAGGGGTTATTACGGAGCCGGGTTCGACAGAGAGAACAACGGGCTGAACCGAGGAGAGCTTCGTCCTGTGTTCGAGCAGGCGCTGGCGCTGTTCAACAAGGCAGGCGGCGCCGATCTGACCTGGACCGCGAAGGCTGCGGCAGCGATGCGCCCGCAGGGCATGGTCCATTTCGATAACTTGAACTTCGGTACGCTGACGCATTATAACGGGGAACCTGCGAACGCAAGCGGAACGTATTTTCAGATGCGTACGAGATGGGAGCCTCTATACCAACGGAATTGGAGCATGGTGGACGGTCAACGCGTCGCCGAGACGCTGAACTCTTATTATGACGTGAACGAGAACGGCGAGCTGGTTACGAGCGTGATGAAGGAGAAGGCGCCTTTCTACCAATTAATCGCCAACAATGACGGTACGTACTCGGTTCGTCTGGTCAAGTCCGGCGCCTATCTGTCGGTCAAGGAGGAGTTGGTCGAGAGCTACAACGTGATTCGAGCCGATGCGACGACGATCGGCGAGAGCGAAAAGTTTCTGCTGCGTTCCACCGGAGTCGGTCCATTCTTCCTCGTCTCGCCCAAGTATGAGAACCGGATTGTGTATCAACATGCGGCCGGAACAGGGAGCGATGCGGTGCTGACCCTGCGTCTTGGGACGAAGACGCTGTCGCAGATCGCCGATATTCCGAATGTCTCGACGAATGAGAGATTCATCTTCATGTACAACGCGGAGGAGATCGCGCGGAAAGACTCGCCGGAGCCGCCAATCGGCGCCATGCCGAACATTACGACGACTGCCTTGACCGGCGGCAAAGTGGGCCGATCCTATAGTCAAACCCTTGCGGCGACCGGTAACGGAACTATCTCATGGTCGGTTATAGACGGCGCGCTGCCTAACGGATTGAGCCTGACGGAAGAAGGCTTAATCAGCGGCAAGCCGACCAAGAAAGGCACATTCGGGTTCACGGTCCAAGCGAGCAATGTCGCCGGCAGCGATACGCAAGCGCTCAGCTTAGTCATCTCTGCTGGGGCATCGCCTTCGTCTCCTGTTGCGGATCCGGTCATTACCGTACCTGAGGATGACAAGGACGACCAGACGGACGTTTCCCATGAAGACGCTGACGGTACCAATGCAGAGACCCCTAACGGCAAGGCCTTCGATGATGTCTCCGAGGCTCATTGGGCAGCAGGCGACATTACCTTCGTAACGGCACGCGGGCTGTTCGAAGGGACCGGCATGAATCTATTCCATCCTGAGGCGACCATGACGCGGGCGATGTTCGCGCGGGTATTGGCTAATCTGGAGGGGATCGAGGATAGCGAGTATGCAGCGCCTGTGTTTACCGATGTGCCGGAGGGACGCTGGTATACGGCAGCGGTGAATTGGGCGGCGGGAAGCGGCATTATTAGCGGAATGGGGCAAGGCCGATTCGGCCCGAACGACAACCTCACGCGCGAGCAGTTAGCGGCTATGGTGTACAATTACGCGACATCCAGCGGATACGAACTGATTGATGTAGCAAAGGTTACCTTCGCCGATGGTGACAGCGTCGCCACATGGGCAAGAGAAGCTGCGAATGCCTTGGCAGCAGCAGGCCTCCTGACCGGCAAGCCGGACGGGCGTTTCGATCCGAAGGGCAACGTTACCCGCGCCGAGGCGGCAGCCGTAATCTCCAGACTGATTCGTGCGCATAGCGCTGCTCAAGTCCATATATGATCGGATCTCATTAGAGGACTTTAAGCAACTCTGCAATTAGCTGGCGGTTCTTGCAGGTACAATAACTTGAGGAAGCTGAACGGGGCGTTCGGCTTCCTTTTGCGTTTGTCCCAAAATAAGCGGATATAACTATTGACGGTCCGTATGCGGAGGGATACCTTTAAGAGGGACATTCCCCCTTTACTGGAAATTAGCGTTATTCGCGTTGTGTCCCGATAATCGGAACAATCCGATCCTCAGATATACGGCGGACAACCAAGAAGTTTCATCAGGTATATTGCTTGTAATCCCTCGTACGGAGAAGATGGGGGAAGGTTATCTGAAGCGTATTCGGCCTCCGCTCCAAGGAAGGCATCCGGGAGGAATCCGGCTTGAGGAAATATATGCTGCGTTTATTGTCATACAGCTTATTGTTAGGTATACTTCCTTCGATTTTGATCGGGATCCTGTCTTACTCCATCGCTTCCGGGGACATCGAGAGCAAAGTAAAGGATGCCAATATGCAGTGGCTGGCGCAGACGCAGATGCGCGTGGAGCAGATGCTGAAGTCGATCGAGAAGTCGGCGACCCAGCTGGCGAACTCGTCGCTGGTGCAAGCATCCATGAATGTCTCGTATACCTCTTCCGACTTTGAGTCCGTCCGGGAGCTTACCAAGGAACTATATAATTTGCAGTCGAGCGATGTGGTTATCACGCAAGCCTATCTGGTGAACTTGAATCGGAATTGGGTACTTAATTTGAATGCATTAAAGCCGCTGCAGCAATTCGAAGGTCACGACGAATTCCTTGGTTATGCCAGTGAACCTCGGAGTATCTTCTGGCAAGCCGGATTGGCGTCCTCGAACGGCGATTTCGCGGAACCCGTGCAGTCCGTTACGTTGGTGCATAAGATCCCGATCCTTCCGCAGACGAACCGGCCGCAAGGTTTGCTCGTTCTTCGCGTTGTTTCGTCCGAAATTCAGAATGCGCTTACATTTCCGGATACGAAATACCGAAGCTATGTCCTGGACCAGTCCGGCACGGATATTCTTGGTCTTCAAGCGAACGATGAACCGGACGAAACCATTCATCGCGCGGTTAGCGAGCGGCTTACCTCGAATCCGGAGCAACGTTCCGGGCTATTCAATATGAAGCGAGGCGGCGAAGAGGTAGCCGTCCTGTACCGGGCTTCCGATTTCAATAGTTGGACGTATGTATCCGTCGTATCGATCGGGGAGCTTAAGAAGGAAACGCAGAAAATCGCCGATTTGACGATATTGGTCTGCGCACTCATCGTGTTCATCGTATTGGCAGCCGCCTTGTACGGCAGCCGCAGAATGTATCGCCCTATCGGCCGTTTATTCGAGGTTGCGAGAGGGCTTGACGTCAGCGACAAAGATCCGTCCGTCCCGGCCAAGCGCGATGAACTGGCGTTCATTCAGCATAGCATGCAGTCTTTGGCCGTCTCGAGAGAACGTATCGAGCAACAGCTGCTCGGACAGACCAGTCACTTGAAGGATTTCTTCGTGCTCAAGCTGTTCACGGGCCAGATCACGGAGAACGATTATTTGTTCCGATCGGCAATAGGAGTATTTCCCGGGGAATGGAAACGGCTCGGCGTCCTTGCGCTGCAAATCGATAATCTGCAGGAAACCAGGTATAGCGAAGAAGACCGCGAGCTGCTCCTGTATGCCGTCAGCAATATCGTCCAAGAAGTGGTCCCGGCTGCGAATCGCTTCACGCCGATTACGATTAATCAGTCCCAAGTGACGTTGATCGGAGCCGACCTGGAAGAGACGGACGAAGTTAGACAACGTTTCTATGCGTGGGCAGAGTGCATCAAGCGGAACGTGGAGGACGTGCTCCAACTAAATGTAAGCGTTGGCATTAGCAATCCGTTCACTCGCCTTACGGACACGGTCCAAGCTTACGGAGAGAGTCTTACGGCGCTGCAAGCGCGAATTAACCTTGGGCCGGAGATCATCGTTCATTATGGCGATATCGAGAATAGCCGAGGGACGGAACATTACGAATTCTCCCATCTGAAGGTGCTGGAGGAGCGATTGGCGTATGCGATCAGGGAACTGCAGCCGAATCAGGCTTCCGACGTCTTCCAGCAATACCTGAATGCCTTGTTGCACAAGAACGGCAGCTTATATGAGCATCAGATGCTGCTCCTTCAGTTGGTATCGAGACTGCTGCAGATCGTCCAGGAACAGGGAATTACGCTGAAAAAGGTGTTGGAAGAGAAAGGCGCGGTCAAGCGGCTGCTGCATCTGCAGACCCGCGAGGAGATCATTCATTGGTTCGAGTCCCAATTGTTCCAGCCAATGATCCGGGTGCTATCGGAGAAGTCCGATTCCCAATACATGAAGATCGCGGACAGACTGTTGAAGTTGATACAGGAGCAATACGACCAGGATATTACCTTGGAAGCATGCTCCCAAATCCTGAATTACCATCCGGTCTACCTGAGCCGCATCTTCAAGCGGGAGATCGGCATTCCGTTCAGCGAATACTTGATGGACTACCGGATGAAGATGGCCAAGGTCATGTTGGAGACAACCGAACTCAAAGTATCGGAGATCAGCGAGAAGCTTCACTACAACAATGTCAGCTCTTTTATTCGCGGCTATAAGAAGATGTACAGCATAACTCCGGGACAATACCGAGACCAGATTACGAAGGAGAGCACGGTATGATGAAAGGGTCGCCCGTCCTGCTCACGCTCCTGCTAGTTTCCATGCTCATGACTTCCTGCATGTCCAAGAGCAGCGCCGATGAAGCGCCTCGCGCCGAGCGATTCTATGTTTCTATAGGCGCGGGCTTGGTGGGAGAGCTCCCTCCGAACAATAATGCGGTTGAGCAAGCCATTGAAGCGTATACCGGGACCGATCTGCAGATTCAGTGGATTCCTTTGTCCGCCTACGATGACAAGGTCCGGTTGATGATCGCTTCCGGGGAGCTGCCGAAGCTGATCAAGCTGAGCAACTCCCCGACGTATCTGTCTTCCTTGAAGGCCGGCCAATTCTGGGAGCTCGGCCCGCTCCTGCAGGACTACCCGAATTTGTCCGCGCCAGATCGGCGTTACTATGACTACATCGCCGTCAGCGGCAAAATCTATGGCATCCCGTTGTTCCGCGATCTCGGACGCGCCGTCATTCAGTACCGGAAGGACTGGTTCGACCGGCTGGGCTTAGAAGTTCCGGTGACGCTCGAGGACTGGTATCAAGTCGTCCGGGCGCTTACCTTGGATGACCCGGATCGGAACGGGAAGAACGATACGTACGGCATGGTGCTCGAGAAACGATACAACCAGGACGCCAGCTCCCTGTTGACGCGGATCTCGGTCTCCCAAGGCGGGCCCAACAAGTGGATGGTGGAGAACGGTCGCTTCACGCCGGAATTCATGACGGAGCCTTTCTTGAACACGATGAAGCTGTTCCGGCGTTTGTACGAGGAGAAGCTCATCAATCTCGACTTCACGCTAGTGGATACGATCGAGACGGCGAAGATCTATGACTCCGGGCGCGCCGGCATCATCGTAAGCGGCGGGAATGCCCAGACCTGGCAGGATAAGCTGACGAAGTCGATTCCCGGAGGCATCGTGGATGCCGCTCCTCTTGCCGGTCCAGGTGGCGTGCGGCTGCCGGGAGAGCCCGGGAATGCGGGTTTTCTGGCTATCCCGAAGGACGCGGTGAAGTCGGAGAGCGAGGTTAGGCGAATCCTGAAGTTCCTCGACATGCTGCTCGAACCGCAGATGCAGACCGTCATCGCGCAAGGCGTGGAGAACCGCCATTGGTCGGCGAAGGATGGCTACACCGAAGTGTTGGACCGTACCTTGAGTCTCAAGGAGGTCAAACCTTACCGGGACGCGCTGCTCTACCTGGACGAAGACCATATGTCCATCGAGCCTGTCCGCCAGCCTGAGTTATACGTCAAGAACCAGCTTATCGGAGCGACGTATAACAACTATATCGTGCCGAACCCGGCCTTAACGCTCGAATCGGCGACGAATGAAGAGCGGGGCAAGGAATTGGAGATCCTCATCAGCGACGCCGTGACCCGATTCATCATGGGCCACCTGGACGAAGCGGGCTGGCAGGCGGAGCTAGCGAAGTGGCGGCAAGCCGGCGGCGACCGGATGACCCGGGAGTATGAAGAGGCTTATGGGAAGGTAAATCAGACTTAGACGAAGCTGTCTCCAAGGAGTTATACATATTTTCACATGAGAATAGCCCACATCTGTGATAGATGTGGGCTATTCTCATTTAACGCAACAACCAAGTATCCGTCGAACACTAGGAGAAAGGCACTCTGAATCCTTCAAATCGTGTTCCATTACCTAAGAATAGTTGGCCATTCGCATTCGATACCGCAGTAACCTGAACCACGTCTCCTGTAATCAACTGGGCAAGCGTATTGACCTCCCCGATAACAGCTCCTCCTCCAGGTGAGAACACGGCGGTTCCTGTAGCGATTGCAACGTTATTTACGAAAATGGTTAGTAATACGGAACTTACGGCATTTGCGTTAGCCGGAGAATAATGAGCGCTTGCGGTAATGGAATATAGGCCGCTTTGCTTCGGAACAAATCTCGTGTTATTGACAAATTCCAGCTCGGTGTTAATATCGAAAGCTTCCGTGGTGTAGGAGACGACGATTGTAGTGAATGCCGTTAATGGTTGATTGAAAGCAGCGCGTGCTTTGAATGCCGATAGCGGACCCTCTAACCCCAGAGGTGCCGGCGGTCCCGGTAATCCCGCTGGCCCCGGCGGCCCTTGCAATCCTTGAGGTCCTGCAGGTCCTGGCGGTCCTTGCAATCCTGCAGGCCCTGGCGGTCCTTGTATTCCCGGAGGTCCAGACGGTCCTGCGGGTCCTTGAGAAAAGTTAGCTCCCATTACTTACACCCCTCTGTATAAATTTTTATCTATCGCAATCCGCTTTATCTGCCATACAGAAAAAACGGCTTAAATTCTCCAATGCTTTCCGTCGTAAATCCAGGTCCTGCTATATCAACGTTTAAATCGCCAAGTCTCCTTTTTATGCTCGCCGTGAATGTGTTCTGGAATGTCGTGAAGGCGACCTGAATGCCAGCTGCAAGCGATGCACCTCCACTAGAAGCCGCGAAGGCCACAAAGAACAATAATTGCTGAATCGCCGCATCTTTAGCTTCGTTGAACGATTCGGTTATCAGTTGTTTGACATTCCGAACCCCGCCGAATATCGAGGGATAAGAGACATCCACGTAAAAAATTTGGGTGGAATCAGCGATCTCAATGTTAGGGAATGAGGTAGAGACTTGTTGATTAATAGGTCCTAGTTGAATCTGTTTTCGATAGGGACCGATGGAAAAGGTTTTTGAAATACTGGGAATGGATAAACAAAGCTGCCCTAGTCCGCGTCTGCCGACACATCTACTGACACCGGGAAGGGTAAGCGATTTACGGAATGGGCCGATCTGTACGGTTTTCCTTTTTGCTGGAATTCGAATGGTTTTGCTGATTCTCATTAGGCCCAATCTAAATTGCGGAATTTGGAAACGGGCGATGATTAGACGTTCCGTTATTCTCTGAGCCACGACTTCGTCATCATCGTCCTCAACTTCTTGGCCCAAAAAATTGAACTGTTGAGCGGGCTGAGCTGGAGTTTGCGTTTGAGGAAAGGGGCCCGTCGGAAGAGGCGGCGGGGTGATTTCCAGTAACAACGGAGGCTGCTGTGCGAACATCTGCTGTTCTTCCGGGCTGGATACCGTTACATCCAGTTCTCCAAGCAGGTCATTGACAGATTCAACGCCTTCCTCAACTTGCTGAGCGTTTTGAGCATCTTCTTGCGTTAATTGCGCGATAGCGGTATCCAACGCTTGATTTAACCCTGCCGTAATTTCATTTGCCAGGGCTTCTTCCCGCGAAAACCTAACGCCCATGTTTCCCCATCCCTTCTTTATATCTGACTCATAAGCAAACCTCAGACATGACCGTGGCTGTCGTATGATCATTTCTGCCGTCCTGAGGTCTAGACATAACTTATTGAGCTAGACGAATGTTGGATTGGGTTTCAATGGAAATTAGGCATTAGGAGCTGCTGTAGGTGAACATCCATACCTATACCGGGAAGAGACATATATTGGTCAGTATCTTTGACAAAGAAGGTGGGTGAATCGGGTTGTTTATTAAACGGATTCCCGAGCTGAAGCCGAATCAAATCATGCTTCCTCCTGGGTACGTCACCTTTCCTTCTTCGTTCGTCCTTCACGTTGGATCGTGGACGAAAGAGGTTAATGTGATTATTGACGACGGACTGCCGCAGAATAGCATCGGACTGCCAGTCCAAATGAATAATGATTTTACGATTCCTGATACCGTTCCCTACGAAATGGTTATTGATGGGACAAATTTGCATCTTGGACCCGTAATCGCACTCTTGATAGCCAAGAGAGGACTTACTCCGCGGCTGATGGAAAGATATCGGGGATACTTAGCAAACTATCAGGAGATTAAGGGGCTGATCTATTTATGCTCCTTGGATGGCATAAACCCTCGGAACAAGACCATAAGTGGCGTTTATTTTAATCCCAATGCGGATTGGGATGCATCTCCATGGGTACAAGGCATATTTCCCTACCCTCATGTGACGTGGCGAAGAATAGGGGTTAGCAAGAACAGGCTTTATGACGATTTAATCATTCATACGAATCGAAGGATCTTTAACCCTTACTTCTTGAATAAGTGGGAGTTCTGGGAGTCATTACGCGCTAATCCTCTTATATCGAACCATCTCCCGCATACCAAACTATTAGACCGTCCCCAAACACTGCACCAAATGGTGGCTTTGTACGGTTCGGTCTATCTAAAGCCGACGAAAGGCGCAAAGGCGCAGGGCATCGCCAAACTAGCGAAGACTTCGAATGGATGGCTTTATATGAATAAAAACAAGAGGAAGACTTCGATCAGCAGCTTAAATAAGGCGTGGCTGTTTCTGCGGAATTTGCACAAAGGGAAAAGGTATTTAATTCAACAGTCCGTAGCCATGACGTATCAGAATAAAAATATCGATTTCAGGGTGGTCATGCAAAAAAACGGCAATCAAGAATGGGCCTGTTCAGGTATCATTGCACGTTACGGAAAAGAAGGCAGGTTCTATACGAATGATGTGAGCTCGATCGGGTTAGGCAGAGATGCGCTGCGAACGGTTTATGGCCTTAACGAGGAAGAGGCGGCTCGAAAAGAAGAGGATATGATACAGATCTGCACCTTAACTTGTCAAATCCTTGATAGCATGTTTGGATCTTTTGGCGATGTTGGAATTGATGCTACGGTAGACCCTAATCTTAAAGTATGGCTGTTAGAAATCAATAGCCTTCATCAACATAGCCTCGCTTCTTACCTGCAGGATGATCGTCAAATGTATGGCAAAGTGCTTACCCAGCCATTAGCGTATGCCAAAGCATGGAGCGGCTTCTCACGATACAATCAGAGCTAAAGAACACATAAGGCGGTACTGGGAGTAATCCCGGTGGCGCTTTTTTACTTCAACAGGGATTATCACAAGCAATAGTTTCACGAGGTACATCGCAAGGTTGCCTCACGACTACTTCGGCGGGAACAGGCAGCTCAAGGGCAGTTGGTTGCCGCAGGACTATAGGCGGTCATGCTGCCAGGACCTAATAATGGGGACAGAACGAAATAGGAGGTTGCGTAGATGAAGCAAGATATGGTTGCTTCGGCAGGCCCGTCCTCAGTCAATGCCCCCAAGGGCAAGCCGGGCTACCTGCTGAAGGATCTCATCCGGGATAAGTGGCTGTACCTCATGCTCCTTCCCGGCGTGCTGTATTTCCTTATTTTCAAGTATGTGCCGATGTACGGGCTGCTGATGGCGTTCCAAGACTATAAGCCTTATACCGGTTTTCTCGGCAGTCCATGGGTGGGCTTCAAGCATTTCGAGCGCTTCTTCTCGGAGCCGCAGTTCGGCATGCTGTTCAAGAACACCGTCATCTTGGCCATCTATAACCTGGCATTCTTCTTCCCGCTGCCGATCATTCTGGCGCTCATGATGAATGAAGTCCGGCATGCGAGATTCAAGAACTTCGTCCAGACGCTAGTCTATATCCCTCACTTCGTCTCGTGGGTCGTCGTCGTCGGTATCTTCTATATGCTCTTCACGACCGAGAACGGGATTATCAATGAGCTTCTGTATCGCTTGATTGGTGAGAAAATTGCTTTCCTCCTAGAACCGGAGTGGTTCCGGACAATGATCATCTCCCAGTCGATCTGGAAAGAAGTCGGGTGGGGAACGGTCATCTTCCTTGCCGCGCTGGCTGGCGTGGACTTGCAGCAATATGAAGCGGCGAGGATCGACGGGGCAGGACGTTGGCGCCAACTATGGCATATTACGCTTCCGGCGATTCGCAGCACGATTATCATCTTGTTCATTCTTCGATTAGGTAATTTCCTGGACTCCGGGTTCGAACAGATTTTCCTCATGCTGACCCCGACCAACCGCGAGGTGGGCGAGGTATTCGATACTTATGTGTACACCAAAGGGATGACGCAGGCGCAATACAGTTACAGTGCGGCGGTTGGGTTATTCAAATCGATCGTCGGTCTCGTCCTTGTCTTGGGCTCGAACTGGCTGGCGAAGCGATTCGGGGAAGAAGGTATCTATTGATGCAGTCAGCGCTTAAAGAAAGGAGAATCTCATGATGACGCAAGATAAAACGATAGGCAACCGGATATTCGATCTGTTGAACGGCTTCTTGCTGCTCATAATCGCGCTCTTGTGCGTCCTGCCGTTCGTCTACGTAACGGCCATCTCGTTCACGAGTCCGGCAGAGGTGGCCAAGGGCGGATTAATCCTCTGGCCCAAAGAGTGGTCGCTCGCGGCCTACCGGTACATTTTCTCCACCGACACGCTCTTCCGCAGCATGTTGGTATCCATCTATATCACGGTCGTGGGAACGCTGATCAACTTGCTGTTCACCTCGCTGATGGCGTATCCGCTCGCGAAAACCCACCTGCGCGGCAGACAGACGATCCTGCTCGGCGTGCTCATCACGATGCTGTTCAGTGGGGGAATGATCCCGACGTATTTCGTCGTCAAGGAACTTCACCTGACCAACACGTTGTGGTCCTTGATGCTCCCCGGGGCGATCAGCGCCTTCAATCTGATCGTGCTCAAAAATTTCTTCCAGCAGATTCCCGACGGCCTGGAAGATTCGGCCCGGATCGACGGCTGCAACGACGTGGGGGTGCTGTTCCGGATCGTGCTTCCGCTCTCGCTGCCGGCGATGGCTACCTTCGGCCTGTTCTATGCCGTCGGCCACTGGAATCAATTCTTCAATGCCATTCTCTACATTAACGACAACAAGCTGTATCCGATCCAAGTGCTGCTCAGACAGATCGTCATTCTGTCCCAGAGCAGCATCGGCGACACTTCGATCGAGCAGACGGAGATTCAGCCGCTGACGATCCGCATGGCCGTTATCGTGTTCGCGACCGTGCCGATCTTGCTGGTGTACCCGTTTCTCCAGAAGCATTTTGCCAAAGGGGTCATGCTAGGATCGGTCAAGGGTTAGAGTTGCAGCGCGGCTACGCTATGAATTCCATCCCCCATAGAATCGGGTGCATGGATTTTCCATAGATCATTCAAACTTGGAGGGGTATATATGACAAAAAAATGGGCGCTCTTGATGGGAAGCGCGATGCTCGTCACCACCGTATTGTCCGCATGCAGTTCCAATAATAACGGCCAGCAAGAAGCGAACGCGAATCAACCGGTTGCTGACAATCCGGCGCCTGCCGAACAGGCCGAGCCGCTTGAACTCACGATTGCCGCACACCTCCCCGGCGAGGCGCCGGCGGAAGACAATCCGTTCGAGCTGGCGCTCGAGAAGTACACCAATTCGAAATTGCGGTTTCAATGGATTCCGACTTCGGGCTACGACGACAAGATCAACGTGATGATCGCTTCGGACGAATTGCCCGAGATCGTAAAGGTTAGCTACGTGCCGAATATTATCAGCTCGATGCAGAACGACGTGTTCTGGGAGATCGGCCCCTATCTGAAGGATTACACGAATTTGTCCGCGCAGCCGGAGACGTATTACAACAATATCAAGGTGGACGGTAAGCTGTACGGTCTTCCGGTCTTCCGCCCGGTCGGCCGTGCGGTTCTCCAGTACCGCAAGGACTGGTTCGACGCGAAGAGCCTGACGGTTCCGAAGACGCTCGACGAGTGGTACAACGTCATGAAGGCGGTGGCGGAAGGCGATCCGGATCAGAACGGGAAGAAGGACACGTACGGCATGATGCTCGACAAGAACTACAATCAAGGCGTTGCTTCGACCTTAACCCGGCTTAGCGTTTCGCAAGGCGGGCCGAACAAATGGAAGGTCGATGATCAGGGCAACTTCACCCCTGAGTTCATGACGGACGAATTCTTGGCAACGATGAAGCTGTTCAACCGGCTCTACGAGGAACAGCTGATCAATCAGGATTTTGCGGTGAGTGATGTGTCCGTTATCGATAAGGCCTACGAATCCGGCCGCGTAGCGATCCGTATCTCCGGCGGCAATGCGCAGTCGATGCAGACGAATCTCGAGAAGGTCGTGCCGACAGCGGTGATGGATGCCGTTGGCTTGGAAGGCCCTGAGGGGGTACGGGTTCCTGGGGAGAACGGCAATGCGGGCATATTGGCAATCCCGAAATCTTCCGTTAAGTCCGAGGAAGAATTGAAACGGGTGCTGACCTTCCTCGACCAGCTGCTCGATAAGGAAATGGTCTATCTCATCAACAAAGGGATCGAAGGCACGCATTACAAGGTGGAAGGCGACTTCACGATTCCGCTGGACAAAGAAGCGGATGCCAAGGAAGTCAAACCATACCGGGACGTGCTGCTCCAGCGTGGCGAATCCTACAACATGGACAAACCGATGCAGCAGACGCCGCTCTTCAAGAAGAACAATGACGTCGTCATCGAGAACGAGAAGCATGTGGTCGCGAACCCGGCCCTTACGCTGCTGTCGGCCACGTACACCGATCGCGGCGCCGATCTGGAGCAGATGATAACTGACGCCCAGACGAAATTTATCATGGGCGAGATCGACGAAGCCGGTTGGCAAGCGGCAATCGAGCAATGGAAAGACGCCGGCGGCGCGAAGATGATCGAAGAATACAAGGAAGCGTATCTGAAGGTCCAGCAATAAGCGCCTTCTAGACCTGGCACAGGCCGTCTTATCGATCCGGATAAGGCGGTTTGTTCGGGCGAGCGTTGAAGCGGGGTCACGATTGAAGAAAATGGTGACGCTTACATGACAGACTGTCCGCGAAGCTGATTGAAAGGGGTGATGCACGTACGCCTCAATGGATTTACGGCTTATGGAACGGTAGAACACCATTCGAACTTAAGGAGGACTGAAGCTGTTGAGAAAGATCTTACCTGTGGCTTTGGCAGTATCCATGGTCTCCACGATGTTTGCCGGCATAACTTCAGCTGATACGACGCAGTCTGCGGCGACGCTCGCATTGCCTGCATTCCCAGGCGCCGAAGGAGGAGGCATGTACACGACCGGCGGCCGGGGCGGAGAGGTATACGAAGTGACGACATTGGCCGATTCCGGACCGGGCTCGCTGCGGGAAGCGGTCAGCAGGAGCAATACGACCGTCGTCTTCCGGGTAGGAGGCACCATTCATCTGCAGTCGCCGCTCAAAATAACGGGCTCCAACCTGACGATCGCCGGACAGACGGCGCCTGGAGATGGCGTAACGGTCTCGGACTACGCGACCTACTTCGAAGCGGATAACATCATCGTCCGGTATATGCGTTTCCGGTTGGGGGATCGGTATCCGAGCGAAGACGATGCCTTCGGCGGCCGCTACCATAAAGATATTATCATCGACCATAGCTCGTTCAGCTGGTCGGTCGACGAAGTACTCAGCATGTACGTCAACGAAAACACGACGGTCCAATACTCCATTATCTCCGAGAGCATGCTGATGACCTCCCATCAGAAGGGCAGGCACGGGTATGCCGGTATTTGGGGCGGCAATAACGCCTCGTTCCATCATAATCTGATCGCCCATAATGTCAGCCGCAATCCGCGGTTCGCCGGTTCGCCCGATTTTCCGACGGACATGTACAACAATACCATCTATGACTGGGGTTTCTTCTCGTCCTATGGCGGCGAACAAGGCAACTACAACCTGCGCAACAACTATTACAAATATGGCCCGAGTACGTATCGTTCCGTACGCGACCAAGTCTTCGTGGGCGTAAGCGCGGATACGCGAATCTTCATTGACGGCAACGTAATGGATGGCTCTCCGGAAGTTACGGCGGACAATTGGAAAGGCGTCGGCGATGTCGCCAATCCCGAATCGGTGCTGACCGAGCCTGTTCAGATGCCGAATCCGCCCGTTCCGGACAGCGCGGAAGCGGCTTACGAGAAGGTGCTCGCATCAGCGGGTGCGATCTTGCCGAAGCGGGATGCGATCGACGCGAGGGTCGTGCAAGAAGTGAAGGACCGCGGAGGCCGGCATATCAATTCGCAGAAAGAAGTCGGCGGCTATCTCGAATTCCCGGAGAACGTGTCGACGCTCGCGGACGACGACCATGACGGCATGCCGAATGATTGGGAAACAGCCAATGGCTTGAACCCGATCGATGCTGCCGACCGCAATGGCATCCATGCATCCGGTTATACGAATCTCGAGCACTATTTGAACGGAATCGTAGGCAATGGTTCGCTCAACCCTGAGGCGGCCATCGTATCTCCGGCTGACCATACCACGGTGACGGAGGGCTCGACCGTTAACATCGAAGCCACGGCCGCTGATCCTGACGGATCCGTAGCGAAGGTGGAGTTCTTCTTGAACGATCTTAAGCTCGGCGAAGACGCCACAGCTCCCTATTCGTACGAATGGAAGAATGTGCAGGACGGAAGCTATTACTTAACCGTACGGGCAATCGATGATACGGGCACCTCTACGCAATCGAGCAACGTGGGCATTCATGTGAACAAGAAAGGCAGCACGGAGCCTTGGAAGTCTGCTGATATCGGTTCGCCTGGCATCAAAGGCCATACGCAACTCGGCGAGACGGCCTCTGACGTAACGGTGAAGTCCGCGGGAGATATCGACGGCACCGTAGACCGGTTCCATTATGCGTATCAAAAGCTGACCGGCAACGGCGAAGTCGTCGCACGCGTCGAGCGCATTACGGGGACGGACGACGAGGCGGAAGCCGGCGTCATGATCCGGGACAGCCTCGCGCCATCCGCCAAATTCGCGTCGCTCATGATGTCTTTCGTCAAATACGGCAAGAAAAGCATCGCGCTGCAGCGGTTGAACGACGGCGATAAGGTGACGCGGGTGGAACCGGAAGCTTTTCTGAACACCCCTTACTGGGTGAAGCTGGTCCGGTTAGGCAATCAGTTCACGTCTCTCGTGTCCGAGAATGGCGCCGATTGGTCCGTCGTCGATGCGACCGAGATTCCGATGGGGGAGACGGTCTACTTCGGATTGGCGGCGGATGCCTCCAAAGCGGATGACGACGTGGATAAATACAATACGTCGGTCTTCTCGCAAGCCGCGGTTCATGCCTTGGACGCGGACTTCCCGCTGGCGCCGACCGAAGTGAAAGCTGAAGCGGCCGACAAGGCCGTTAACCTGTCCTGGCACCAAGTTGCCCCGGCGGAAGGCTACAATGTGCACCGCAGCGAGATTCCGAGCGGACCTTTCGCGCAGATCGCGGCAGGGGTAACCGCAACCGCCTACGCGGACAACAACCTCATCCCGGGCAAAGCCTATTACTATTACGTGACGGCTCAGAATTCGAAAGGCACGAGCTTTAACTCGGCCATCGTCGAAGCGACGCCAACTGGCACGCCGGAGACGGTCTACTATATTGATGAGGATTTCGAAGATACGGAGCTGGGCACTACGCCGACCGGGTTTACGTTCCTGCCGAATCCGCAAGATGCCGACCACAAAGTGGCGGCAGCCGAAGTTCCTACAGGTACGACCGGCAACTCGTCCGACCAAGCTTTAATTCTCTATGACAATGGCGTCGGCAGCTCGGAGCTCTTCCGGAAGTTCGCGCCGCAGACCGGTAAGTTTGTACTGGAAGTCGACATAACCTCGCCGGGCTGGCCGGGAACGTCTACGGTCCTGAACCTGCAGGACGAGAACGGCACCAAGACGGCGCTGTCGCTCCAGCTCCGCAAGCCGACCGCGCCTGCCGCGGAATCGAATTATACGCTGATCTATAAGAAGAACGGCGCGGACTACAAGCTCATCGATCCGCCCGCGAATAACCAGTGGTATGCCTTGAAAGTGGTCGCGAATGTCGCCGCCCAAACGGCCGACATCTATATCGACAACAAACTGGTGGAAGACAATGCGCCGCTCGAGTCCGACCTTCGGACAACAGGGATCGGCCGGATCTCGGCCAAGACGCCTGGCACGGGCAAAGGCACGATCTATTACGATAACCTCAAAGTTTATGTCGAGCCGGTAGAAAGTCCGAACGGTCTGTCCGCCGTACCCGGCAACGGCAAAGTGCAGCTGGGCTGGACGGCTGCCGAAGGCGCCTCTACGTATACGATCAAGAGAGGGACGACGGACGGCGGACCTTACGAGACGGTCGCTTCCGGCGTAACCGACGTGACGTATATCGATGAGACGGTAGAGAACGACGTCACCTACTACTACGTGGTAACGGCCGTTGGCGCTACGGGCGAGAGCCCTGCGTCCAATCAAGCCGTCGTGACGCCGTCGACTGCGGCCGTGAAGCCCGAAGCGCCAGTTGGCCTTGCGGCCTCACCCCGCAGCGCGCAGGCTGACTTGGCCTGGCAGAGCGTCGACAATGCGATTCACTATTCCGTCAAGCGAAGCGCGAATCCGGAAGGCCCCTTCGAGACGGTAGCTTCGGAAGTCACGGCGACCACATTCCGAGCTGGCGGATTGGACAATGGAACGACCTATTACTATGCGGTATCCGCATCCAGCATCGGCGGGGAGGGCGACAATTCCGCTTCGGTTGCGGTCACGCCGGCAGCGAATCTGAACACGCCGGTCGTCACGGTTAGTCCGGCAACGCACACCGTCGACTTGCAATGGGAGAACGTAACCGGTGCTTCCTTCTATCAGGTGCAACGTGCCGATTCGGTCGCAGGCCCTTACACGCTAATTGCGGACAACGTTACGGGTACAACGTATACGGATACGGGGTTAGCCCCTGGATCGGCGCACTATTACAAGGTAACCGCGGCGAATGAAGCGACGCGCAGCCTGGATTCGCGGGCAGCCGGCGTTCGACTGGCCGCTAACGACGGCACGCCAGCTGCGCCGGTTGGTCTGAGCGCCGTTCCTGACGACGGGAAAATCACGCTGAGCTGGAATCCGGTTGCCGGGGCAACATCTTATACGGTCAAACGCGGCGAAACCCCTGCAGGACCCTTCACGGCGGTTGCTCAGGATCTGACGGACAGCAACTTTACCGATACGGGATTAACGAATGGCCAGACCTATTATTACGTGGTCGCGGCGGCGAACGAAGCAGGAGAGGGTGTTTCTTCGGCGATTGTCGGCGAAGTTCCTGCGACTGTCCTGACCGTTGCAGCGGATGGCACCGGCCAATATACGAAAGTGCAGGATGCGATCAACGCCGTGCCGAATAACAGCTCCGCACCGACGATCATCAAGATCAAGAACGGCACGTATCGCGAGAAATTGGATCTCTCTTCGTCGAAGACGAACGTCCGCATGATCGGCGAAAGCAGGGAAGGGACGGTGCTCGTCTACGGCGACGCCGCCAGCACCTTGGACGCGAACGGCAATCCGCTCGGCACGTCGAACAGCTACAGCTTCCGCGTGCAGGGCAGCGGATTCACGGGCGAGCATCTGACGATTCAGAACGACGCGGGCATCAGCGCAGGCCAAGCGGTTGCGCTGTATGCGAATGCGGACCGGCTGACGTTCCGCGATGTCAGCCTGCGGGGCCATCAAGATACGCTGTATGCGAACAATGGACGTCACTATTATATGGATAGCTACATCGAGGGAACGGTCGATTTTATCTTCGGCAACGCGACCGCCTTATTCGATAACAGCATTATCCACAGTGTCGGCGGCGGTTACGTGACTGCGGCTTCCACCGGGGCGGGCAAGACCGGCTACGTGTTCTTGAACAGCAGGATTACGGCGGAGGAAGGCGTAACCGGCGTCGCGCTTGGCCGCCCATGGCGCGGAGACGCCAACGTCATCTATATCAACAGCTACCTGGGCGGGCATATCGCGCCAACGGGTTGGAATAACTGGGGCAACGTGAATAACGAACGCACGGCGCGTTACGGGGAATATGCCAGCTACGGCCCGGGCGCCGATCCGAAGAGCAGATACACGTGGGCGAGACAGCTGACAACCGAGGAGGCCGCTGTTTATACGGTCGGCAACATTTTCTCGGGTAGCGACCAATGGCAGCCGCAGCAGGAATATGGCTACGCAATGGAGGAAGTATCGAGCGTTCCATCCGCTCAGCTTAGCGGACCGGCGAAGGTGACGGCTGGCGGCCATGCGTTCGATATCGAATACGGATTGGCTGCTGTTGATGAAGACGTATATGCCCAAGATATTAGGGTCAGCTTCAATGCCGATCAGCTCGAATTCGTCGGCGTAAACTCGGCCGACGAGTCGAAGTTTCTCGTCGTGGAGCATGCGGTAACGCAGCCGGGTCAGCTTCGCATCCTTGGCGTGCATGTCGGCGAAGGGCAGACGGACCCGAACGGCAAGCTGATTAAGCTGACGTTCAAAGCACGGGCAAGCGCGGAAGGCAGCGCGGCGATTACGGTGGCCGTAACGAAGGCGAATGGCGAAGGTACGGAATCGAGTCTTCCTGAGCGGTCCCTGTCGGTTGCGATCGCTGCCGTGGTCGACAAGGCGGCGCTGGAAGCGTTGATTGCCAACGCGCAACAGATTCATGACGCTGCCGTAGAAGGCAGCAAGATCGGTAATTATCCTGTCGGTTCGAAGGCGCTGCTCCAAGCGGCTATCGACCAAGCGAAGACCGTATTCGCGGATCATGCGGCAACCGGCGAACAGGTAGCGCAGGCGATCTCGGCGCTGGATCAGGCATTGAAGTCTTTCCAAGCTTCGGTCGTCGTAAACGTCCCGGGCGACAACAATAACGACGGCAGCTTAAGCGTCGGCGACTTGGCCATGATGGCCCGAGCTTACGGCAAGACGAATGCGGATCCGGACTGGGAGTCCGTGAAGGCATCCGATCTTAACCAAGACGGCAAGATCGACATCGTCGACCTGACGATCATGGCAAGGCAAATTATGAATTGGCAGTAATCGCATAACAAGCAGCAAAGGTGAGGGCCGCTCCGGGTGGGAGCGGTCTTTTTGCTGTTGGTTATTCCATTGTACTGACGGAGACCCCTTATCTACTCCATGTTCAGATCTATCGAAAATGTTGAGATGAATCGCAAATCCGGAGCAGAAGTGTGAATGATAGATGGATGTTTCGATCGATTTTTGAATGGAAGGCCTAAGTTTCGCGGTTTTATAATGAATGAATAGATCATAGCGCGAAGGAGAAATACGATGAAATTATACGTGTATGCGTACAACGATAATCAAGATTCGGTCTCTTGCAAAATGAAAGTCATTGCTCTTAAGCAAACCGCTACTGCGCTTGCAGATGGCGATACAATTGCTACCGTATATGGCAACGGACAATTCGAATTGGAACTTGCGCCCGGCCGATATCGGATCGAAGTCTATAAGGGAAAGCTGTATTGGCCGGCGAAGGAAGAGCTCACCGTTGATGAGGAGGATGTCGTGCTGAACGTCACATTAAAGCCGATTATTGACACGCGAAGCCTCGGTCTCTATTCCTTCGATGCTCATTCCCACGTTTCTCGCAATGTAAGGTCGGCTGACGGGAATCTTGAACAAGCCTCGACCATCATGAAGGGCGAAGATTTCAACATCTTTTTTGCAGGATCGCCCTATGATCTGGAGACTCATCTTCAAGATCGGGATGGGCATATCCCCGCTGATCAGGTTCCCTACAGGGAGAAGTACGCCTCGATTATTGCCGAAGCCGGTAATGACCATTTCATCCTGGATATTGGCAACGAAATCGTCAAATGCCGATACGGGCATATGTTTCTCTTGAACTATGATCAGAGGCCTCCCTACAGCAAGCATTACGACCGGGCATGGGACCCCTGGCTGTTCACCAAGATAGGCGACGAGCCGAAGTACGACATCCTCTATCCCTATGAGGCGCTTCAACAAGAGCGGGGCGCGAACTCCGTTGCGGTCGCGGCTCACTCGACGAGCTGGTGGTACCAGGGAGAGGAATTCATCTCCAATATCGCGGCAACGCTAGGTTTCGAGATATTGGCGGGATCGATCGACGCAATGGTGATCATGGGCTACGACAGCGACCATGTGCATTACCAGAACCTATGGTATGAGGTGTTGAACAACGGATATTACATGCCTGGGGTGGCCGAAACGGATCATACCTTCGACTCGAATCAGTCGAAGCATCTGGCGTTCAAAACGTATACCTATCTGGAGGCGTTCAATCTGGATGCCTTATGTACATCGATAAAAGCAGGACGGAACATCGTCTCCACAGGTCCCATCGTCCTTCTGGACGTGAATGGTCATCTCCCGGGCGCGGTCCTGAATTACGAAGCGGATGAGGCCTTTATCGTCCAGGTCGAAGCCTACCGCTGTTACGAGGCGCCATTGCGTAAAATGGAGCTCATCCTAGGTGGCAAGGTGTGGAAGGAATATGACATCGTCCAGGACGTGTTTGACCAGAAGGAGAGGCTGACCGTCCGTGAAGACAGCTATCTGGTTGCCAAATGTTATGATGCAGCCGGCAATGTGGCGATTACGAATCCGGTCTATATTCGCAACGCTCCCTTTCGTAATCGAGCGTTCACATCAGCGCTGACTGTGCAGGTGACGAAGGGTGGCAACCCGGCAGAGGGACAGTATTGGATCGGCGCTAGCCTGCTGAAGACGTCGTTTTCCGGGGTCATTCATTGTTCGTTAAGCGTGGATGCCGAACTGAGTATCGAAGTAGGGGGAACGGTCCAGCAAGTGAAGCTGTTCGAGCTTGATGAATTGCAAGCCATCTTCAGAAAGCTGTACTTCGGTTATTTCAATAAGCACCGACGGTATGCCGCAGGCGAAGTGCCAGTCGAATATTTTGAGCTGTCGCGGATCAGGGAGCTGCTTACGCGGGTCGATCTTCATATTCGCTTCTAGAACGCATATCAGTGCCAGAGGCCTATTTACCTGCCATCCACAATGACCAAATATAAAGTTAACAGAACTGCGTTACGATGAAGGAATGACACTTCCTAAGAAAAGGTATGCTGCCCAATGGTCAAACTGTTGATTGTGGAAGATAACGATTTCGAACGACATGCCTTGCAGAATTATATCGACTGGGACGTGCTTGGGATCCGGCAGGTGGAAACGGCGTACAACGGCTTGGATGGATTGGAAAAAGCGAAAGCGATCGTACCTGATATCATCATCAGCGACGTGATGATGCCGGGCATGAGCGGTATTGAGATGGCGCAATATATTATGAAATTTTTCCCGCAGACCAAATTCATCTTCTCCAGCGGACACGAAGACGTCCGCCTTCTTCAGGAGGCGATGGAAGTGCGAGCGTGCAGTTATCTGATCAAGCCGCTCAAGCAGGAGGAGTTAATCAGCGTCATTAAGAAAGCGACATCGATGTTGGTCGACGAGAAGCTCACGAGTATCGCGCATAACAAGATGGTCGAGCAGTTTAACGATAACCTCCGTTATTTGCAAACCAAGTTCCTGGAGGAATTAATCGTAACGGGCAAGAACGCCCGCGATATGAAATCATTGTCCATGCATGCGAACGATCTGAAGCTGAGCATGATCGGCATGTATAAGTTAGCCGTGGTCGAACTTGATTTCGGTGTGGAGTCGGATCTGTTCCAGAACACGAATTTGCTCCATGTGGTCATGCACCAATTGGAAAGAATCAGCAGCTCGAAGCATGCGCTAGTTATGAAAATATCGGGGAACAGGATCATAGTTCTGCTACATACCCTCGTGCCGGTAGGAGAGGAAGGAACGAAGATTATCGCCGATATCGCAGAAGGAATGCGGCTCGTGTCTGAAGAAATCAACTGTAAGTATATGATTGGCGTGAGCGATCTCTTCGCCAATCTGGATGATTTACACCAAGCGTTCAAGCAATCGAGCTTCGCCGCTAGCCGCAAGGTAAAGCTGGGATATGGTCATCTCGTTCATTATTCTGGCTGTCACGATTCGGAAGCCATCTCGTTGCAAGCGGGGCCTTACGACCTTCAAGCGGCCATCGCGCAGCTGATTGACCTTGTAATGAAGGGTGAGAACGTCGAGGACGAGCTTCGTAAGCTGGTACATGAACTGCAGGTTATTTCCGATCACCCCCTCGTCCGCGTTCAAAGCCTCATTATTTTGCTATTCTCCAACCTCTCCAAGCAATTGGCAGACGTGGGAGAGAATCTCGACAGAATGGCGGGAGAAGAAAGGGAGCTGTACGAGCAGATCATCAGCGCTAAGACGATCCCGGACATCCTTCAATTAGCCAGTAAGACGCTGACGTCCGTTGCTTCCTATATGTGCAGAAAAAAGCAAAATAAAGACGACTACATCATCAACGAAATCTTGACGATTCTAAATCAGGAGTACCGGCATCCGATCACGCTCAGCTCCTTATCGGAAAGGGTCTATTTGAGTCCCAACTACCTAAGAATCATATTCAAGAATAAGATGCGAATCAGCATCCAGGAATACTTGACGAACCTTCGTCTGTCCAAGGCCAAAGAGTTGCTGAAGGAGACTCGTTATAAAGTCCACGAGGTCGGCGAGATGGTGGGGTACGAGAACAGCACCTACTTTAGCATCGTGTTCAAAAACTACATGAAAATGACACCGGGGGAATATCGGAACAAATTCAAGTAAACCTGCAAACGTTAATGGAGCGTACCGGACCATGGATAGACTACGATTCCGCATAAAGAACGACGGCTTCAAATTCTTTCACCTTATACTCGCCTTCAATATCCTCACCGTCCTCATCTGTTCCGCGACCATCAGTTCCATCTTATACGGCCGCCTTAACCAGACCGTTAATAAACAAAACGAAGAGTTTATGCATTATGCCACGTCCCAGGCGCTCAATGGCCTTGCGAACATTATGGAAAGCTGCGAATTGATTGCCAGCGACATCTATTCCGACTCTACGGTCGCGAACCTCTTCCTGTCTGCCTATGGCGGGAATGTCGATTACACGCTATTCCACCAGTTTATCGGCATAAACAACCGATTCGAAAACTATGTCGCGACGAATATCGACATACGAAGCATTACCATCTACAAAATGGATCCTGAACTTATTACGGATGGCAAAAATATTAGAAGCATCGAAAGCTTTAGCCGGCAGGATCTGATGAAAAAGGCGATCGACGCTCGCGGGAAAAACGTTTGGGTTACGTATGAGAAGGAGGGCGGAGGTACGAGCATTCTCTTGCTGAAGTACATCAATATCAATCTGCCCGGCGGAATTCTGGCCATCGAGATGAATTTGGAGCGATTGAGCAACTTGTACAAAGGGGATCCGAATGCCAAATACTTGATGTACCTGCTGAGTGAAGGGAGAACCGTATTCAGCTCCAACCCGGATATTCAGCTTAGCCCGGAAACGCTGGCCGGCGTGAACAAGCATATGCAGAGCGACCAAGTCTATTCCACGTTGAAGCAGGGGCAAGACGATTATTATTCCTATTACGGTAAAGTCAATGGGGCTTTGACGGCAGTTATCCTTTACGATGCCTATGAACTAGGCAAAGAGAAGCGATCGATTGCCAAGTACGTTTTGATATGCACCCTATTTTTCATCCTATTCGGCGTGGCGTTGGCGATCGTGTTCTCCACCCGATTCGCATCGGCCATCGAGAAGCTTGCCGGCAAAATGAAAGCCATCGAGAAGGGGCGTCTGCGCCTCTCGCCGGATCGTACCTACATTCGCGAAATCGCCGCCCTCGATCATACCTTATGCCATATGGCGCAGACGATCGATGGACTTACGGCCGATGTCGCGAAGACGGAACGGCAGAAGGTCGAAAGCGAAATCAAATACTTGCAGATGCAGATGAACCCGCATTTCCTGTATAACCTGCTATCGGCCGTAAGATGGATGGCTTTCCGAAAAAGCGAACATAAAATCGTTCAAATCATCGATCTGCTGAGCGACTTCTACAAAATCGCGCTCAGCCAAGGTAAAGATCTTATCGCGATGAAATCCGAGATTCAGCTGATCGAGCATTACGTCGCGCTGCAGAATTGCTGTCTGAGCGATCAGATCATGCTGGCGGTTCATGTCGATCCGGGGCTGGAGGACCTGGCGATCTGTAAAATGACGCTTCAGCCGTTCGTGGAGAACAGCATCATTCACGGCAGGATCCATGGACAAGCCCTCCATATCATGGTGGATATTCGCCAACAGGAAGATCGTATTGCGATCATGATTCAAGATGACGGGATGGGCGCCAAGGAAAGCTTTGGCTCCTACATGGAAAGCTTGAACAATGGTGAGACTTCAGCCATCAAGGTGGGGTACGGCGTCACGAACACGTTCATGCGCCTTAAGCTTTACTACCGCAATGCCCGCATCCATGTTCGCCAGGGACATCCGGGGACTATCGTAGAGCTGTCGTTCTCCGTCGGTGACCATCGGGTGCGGTAATAGAGGCCGCCTTACGATAATTTCATATCGCGCTACTCAGCAAGCGCGCTGACTGCCATAAGCAGGGTTTCTTTCTCGGGATAATTGCACTAGCTCGTGAATGCCCTGCTTTTTTGTTGCCGATATACGGCCAATGTTTTGTAATCTATCGAAAAGTTTGGTATGTATGGTTCTTTACAGCCTCAAAGTATACGGATCTATCAATCAATCGATGAATCCTTAAATTGAAGAGAGCGCGCTCGCCCACCATAATTGAAGTATGAACGACGTCGGACATACCGGATTACAAGTCACCTGCAGGAGGATAACCATGAGCTAGGGAGAGGATTCGCCTGAGAGAATCAAAAGTGTTCCGTTGGAAACCGGACGAGGGAGCAGGTAGCTACAATCACCGTTTACGCACAAAATTAAAGAGGCAAAAGGTATATCTCCTGCTTCTTATTCCGTTTGTTGCTTACATGCTGATCTTTAAGTATGTGCCTATGTACGGCGCCCTGCTTGCCTTCCGGGAATTCTCGTATCGTACGCCCTTTGGCGGAGATTGGGTCGGTTTCACTTACTTTAACGCTTTTTTCAATAGCCCCGATTTCGCGGTCGTGATGCGCAACACCCTCGTCATCAGTACCTTGAATCTTATTTTTTCCACGGTAGCGGCCATAGTGTTTGCCATTCTGATCTGCGAGCTTCGGAACGCGCTGTTCAAGAAGTTCATTCAGACCGTTTCCTATTTGCCCCACTTTATCTCTTGGGTGGTGGTAGCGGGGATGGCGATGACGATTTTCTCCATCGATGAGCAGGCGCCGGTCAATTCTTTTTTGCTGAATCTGAAGCTGATCGACGATCCGATCAATTTTCTTGGGGAGGTGGATCATTTCTGGCCGCTCGTAACCGGACTCAATGTGTGGAAGAACGTAGGGTGGAATTCGATCATCTATATCGCCGCGATTACATCGATCGATAAACAGATGTATGAGTCGGCCATGATCGACGGGGCTGGCAAGCTAAAGCAAATCACCCATATTACGCTGCCTACAATCCTGCCTACCATTATCCTGCTTTTCACCTTCGGTGTAGGCTACATCTTGAATGCCGGGCTAGACCAGCAGCTGTTTCTTCAAAACCCGATGAATATGCCGCATTCCGAGGTGCTGGACACGTATGTGCTGAAATACGGCTTGCAGCAAGCCGCTTACTCCTACGGAGCGGCCGTCGGATTATTCAAAAGCGCAGTTGGACTTGGTCTGCTGCTGCTATGCAATTATGCATGCAGGAAATTCCTGAGAATGGGAATCTTCTAGGCAGAATGGGCCAGAGACGAGGAGTCATGGAGGGCTCGACATGAAACAAACCTTGGGAGAACGGGCATTTCATCTGTTCAATTATCTATTCCTGTTGTTCGTTGGATTCGTAACCGCATTTCCTTTCTGGAACATCTTCGTGGTGTCCTTCAACGAGGCAAGGGATGCGATGAGAGGAAGCATCTATTTTTGGCCGCGCAAATTTTCGGTTGAAGCGTACGTGGCCATTTTCAATGAAAGCAGCCTAGTGCATGCAACGTATATCAGCATCGCCAGAACGGTACTGGGTACGCTTCTTGGGTTGCTGTGCACGGCGATTCTGGCTTACTTGTTAGCTAACCGCGAACTGCTCCTGCGCAGAAGCATGTTGTTCTTCTTCATCTTCACGATGTATTTCTCTGGGGGCTTGATCCCGGAGTTTATGCTCTTCAAAAGCCTGCACCTGTACAATCGTTTTCTCGTGTACATCATCCCGACGGCGATCAATGTATGGAACGTGATGGTAATGAGGCAGTTCTTCGAGGACCTGCCTGCTTCCTTAGCCGAATCGGCCAGGATCGACGGTGCATCCGAATTGCGAACCTTGTGGAGCATCATTCTTCCCATGTCAACGCCCGTCCTGGCAACGATCGCCTTAATGATCGGCGTCCAGCAGTGGACCGCTTGGTTCGACACGTACATGTTCACTTCGGGCTCGAGTGATCTGGCCACGCTCCAAGGGGTGCTTGTCAAAATCCTCATGGAGACCCAAATTCAATCCACGGACCCTGCGCAAGCGGCTAGGCTGGAGCAAGCCGGATCGATCTTGACGCCGGAGGTCATTAAGATGGCGACAATCACCATCACGACGGTGCCTATTATGTTGATCTATCCGTTTTTGCAGCGTTACTTTGTCGGCGGACTTACGATTGGTGCCGTCAAAGGATAAAAAAAGTCGAAGGTAGGGATGAACGGAATGAAACGCCAATCCAAAATCATCAGCACGCTCGCCGCGGCCATGGTCTGTTTTACGGTGCTTGGCGCATGCAGCAACAACAACAACTCGGCCAATGAACCTGTTGTCTCATCGAATGATGGGGGGCAGACGCAAACGAAGGAGGAACCCATCGTATTGTCGATTGTGAACTCCGCCGGAGGCACGCCGAATTTCCCTACGGGTGACCCGTTCTGGGAGGAGAATCCGGTAGCGAAGGCATTGGAAGAGAAGCTGAACATCAAGCTGAAGTGGGACGTCTACTCCGGAGTCGGCAAAGATAAATTGAATGTGACGCTAGCCAGCGGCGATTATCCGGATATCATTATGCTCTCCGATCCCGCCCGCGTTATCGCCGACAAAATCGCCATCCCGCTCAACGATTTGATCGAGACGTACGGCGGGGATCTGAAGAAGAAGTACGGTTCCGCGCTTAATTTGCTCAAGCAGAGCGACGGCAATATTTATCACTTGACGAACTCTTACCTGCCGGAAGGCGCAACGCCGCCAGGATTCGGGTACAGCCTGCAGGTGAGGACGGACATTTATGAGGCGCTCGGTTCCCCGAAGATGGAGACGGCCGACGACGTGTACAACTATTTGAAAGCCGTGAAAGAAAAGTACCCGAAGACGCCTGACGGACAAACGATGTATCCGCTCAGCGGGTACAACCGCAACTGGGGCTCCCCTTACTTCGGCATGATTGCCATGGCGGGCTCGCCGGCCGATTCCAAACTGTACATCGCACCGGACGATTCCATCACATACTGGGCCAAGGCACCATGGGCGCAAGAGGTGCTTCAGTTCTACAATAAGCTGTATCGCGAAGGGTTAATCGATCCCGAAGCTTTCACGCAAGACTATGCTACCTGGCAGAAGTCCAAACTGTATCCCGCTCGTGTCGCCGCTCACATTGGCGGCTGGAACCAGACCTACGACGTGCTGAAGACTTATACCGACGCTAAGCTGCCTAACGCCGAGAAGATGTATTTCCAGAACGTCGTCTTCAAGTTCCCGTCCGGCGACAAACCGGCCGTATTCTCCGTCAGCAAGAAAGGCAACGGAGCGATTATCATTACCGATAAATGCAAAGATCCGGAAGCGGCGATGAAGCTGCTCAATTACTTGACGACGGAGGAGGGCAATTTCCTCGCGATGAACGGACCGGAAGGGATTCAGTGGGAGATGGTCGATGGCAAGCCGACGCTGAAGCAGTCTTACCTTGACCGCTGGCTGGCCGGCGAGAAGCAGGTGAACATCGAGCAAGAAACCGGGATGGCCCATTACGCCAGGCTTGTAGGATCCGATCTCGGCAGAACCAGCTGGGGAACTTACTGGATTTTGAAGGACGATCCGATCGCGACAAACGATACGAGAGCGCAGCAAAGGGACACGGCGCTTAGTCCTTATTGGTACGACGCCACGACGATCGGAGATCTCATGGCCGACGCGGATATGGATACCTTGAACAAACAGCAGGCTGTTGACAAGCGTCTGTACGAGAACGCATTCTCCGTGATTCTGGCCAAATCCGAGGCGGAGTTCGAGGCAGAGTTCGCCAAGTTCGTGAGAGATCTTGACGCAGCCGGTGCCGAGCAGGTAGAGGCATACATGACGAAGATGCATAAGCAATACGAGAGCCAGTTATCGGGCACGTAGCGAGGCGATCGGGAGACGTTGACAACCGGCAATGGGTGGAGGGCTGAAACTTCATTCATTGCCTTTCTTGCGGCTAGACATCAGTATTCCTATCGAAAAGGAGAGTATGTGCTATGAAACTTACCTTCATCCGTCATGGACATATGGCAGGAGATCCTTTCGTATGCCCTGAACAGCCCGTAGAAGGGTGTCTATCGGAGGCATTCGGTATTCCGCAAGCCGAAGCTACCGGGGAGGCGCTCAAGCACGAATCCTATGACTATGCGTTCTCCTCCCCCTATGGACGGGCGCTGCAAACGGCCGAAATCGTCCTGGCCGGGCGTAAGACGGATATCCGTATACTGCCCTATCTCTACGAGTGGATGCCCAATCGCGAGTTGGAGCAGCTGCCCAGCACGGTCTTCGAGCAGATGCAGCGGCAGACCGGAGGCGCATACGCCGAGGAGACGTGGAAAACCGATATGGGGGAAGGGTACTACGACATGTGCGCCAGAATCATTCCCCCTTTTCTAAAGGAACTGAGCGGGATCGGCATTCACAGCCGGATGGGCGGTTTCGTTCCGGAAGAGAACGCCAAAGGGCTGTCCGTTGCCGTCTTCGGCCATGGCGGTTCGCTGGGCATCCTGCTGAACTTCTTGCTCGGCGTCCGGCCTTTCCCGGTAGGCAGTTTCTCGTTCGAGCATACGGGCGTAGCCGCCATCCAATTCACGGAACGCAGAGGCGTCTATTATCCGCAGTTGGTCATTCGCGCGCTTCATGAGAACGCCCATTAAACCGGCCGGAAGAAGTCCGGTTATCTTGGCCATACGAAGGAGTCGAGCTGTATGAGCATAATTGAAGAAGCCTATCGGCAATCCATCCAAGTCGTCGAGCGGTGCATGCATGCGATCGGCGTTAAGGCCTCGGCGCAAGCCGTGGGGTACAATCAGGTATT
This sequence comes from Paenibacillus phyllosphaerae, assembly GCF_014192105.1. GTDB lineage: Bacteria > Bacillota > Bacilli > Paenibacillales > Paenibacillaceae > Paenibacillus_Z > Paenibacillus_Z phyllosphaerae. Next base: position 169,438 of record NZ_JACHXK010000016.1, read on the forward strand.
TGCCAGAGACAGCATGATCACGTTCCTGGGTGCATCACTTGTCGATAACCCGGACTTTCAACAATCGTTCCGGGTTACGCTCGACACGCTTGCCGATTATCAGTCCAGGCTTGGCATGATTCCGTTATCCGTCGATGTCGACAAGCCCGGCATCGAAGCCAACCAGGGCGCCGTAGACAGCAATCCCTGGTATGTCATCGGCCATGGCGTTTATTACATGCGCTATAAGGATGCGGATTTTCTGCGAAAGCATCTGGATTCCATTCGCCAAGCGATGCTCTGGCTGGACTACCAGGACAGCAACAATTGCGGTTTGCTGGAAATTCAGGAGGCCGCGGATTGGGGGGACTTGTATGCCAACCGCGGAAACGTGCTGTACGACAATGTCCTGTATTACAAGGCGCTCCTCGAATTCGCCGGCATTCAACGACTGTGCGGAGAAGACGACGGGGAAAGCCTGCGGAAGGCGGATGACGTGAAGCGCAAGCTGAATGTACTGCTCTGGCCGGGCGATGCGGAAGAGAGGTCCCGAATCGTCCGGGAGAACGGCTATTGTCAGGAATGGCTGCGGGTCATCCGAATGAGCAGCGAAACGTATTGGTTCGGCAAGTTCTATTTGCCGTACGTCTCGTTCCGGGATTTCGGCTACCACTGCGATGCGCTCGGCAACAGCTTAGCCATCCTATTCGGGATCGCGGACGAGGCGCGAATGGCTTCCATTATCGACCACTTCATCGAAACGGGGATGAACCGGCCCTATCCGATCATGGCCAACTACCCGCCGACCATGCCCGGGGACAAAGATTGGCGAGAGTACTACCGGAATGCGCATCTTAACCTTCCCTACCAATACCATAACGGGGGCGTGTGGCCGTTCATCGGCGGGTTTTATGTCGCGGCGCTGATGAAAGCCGGCAAGAAGGCTTTTGCTCTGGAGGAATTGGAAAACCTCGCGAAGGCCAATCAGATCGGGAAGCGGCAGGAGTGGGAATTTAACGAATGGCTGAACGGCCGCAGCGGCATGCCTTCTGGCATGGCGAATCAGGCCTGGTCGGCAGGCATGTATATCTTCGCTTATCATTGCGTGATGAATGACGCGTTATCGGCCGATGCAATCGGTATCGTTCAAGGTTGAAAACGGATAGAAACGGGGGATCGTGCAATGATTCATGCGACTACGGACGTCTCGGCAGGAAGGCTTGCCAATCTGCGATGCGAGTATATGACGAGGCCCTTGGGAGTCGACAAACCGCAGCCGAAACTAAGCTGGGAGCTGGAGAGCGACAAACCGAACGCGATGCAAAGCGCCTACCGGATCCTTGTCGCTTCGGACCGCTCGATGCTCGACCGGCATATTGGCGACAGGTGGGACAGCGGAACGATTGAATCCGATGCACAATATGCCGTGAGCTACGGCGGTTCCGCGCTGGGCTCCAAAACCCGCTACTGGTGGAAGGTGAAAATATGGGACCGGGATGGCGAGGAATCGCCGTGGAGCGAGGCGACTTACTTCGAGACCGGGATGTTCCGTGCCGAAGACTGGCAGTGCGGATGGTTGAACTGCGAATACCCGAACGGCCCAACGGCCATCTACTATGAGCGCAAAGCCTTTACGACCAAGAGCTTGGCTCCCCTTGTATCGGCAAGGGTATATGTCGGCGCCACCGGCAGCAAAGCGAATGCTTACGAGCTGCGAATCAATGGCGTGAAAGTGGGCGAGGATCTGATCAGTCCGGGTCAGACCCACTTCAAACGGGGCTTGTACCGTACGTTCGACGTGACGGAGCTTATCCGCCCTGGGGAGAATGCCATCGGATTGATGCATGCGCGCAAGGTCATCTTCCATCTCGACCTGCGGTATGCCGACGGCATCTCGGAAGTGATCGTCAGCGACCAATCGTGGAAAAGGCTCAAGAAAGGCCCATACGTCGCCTTGCGCTATGCAGGTGGCAGCATAACCGAGGGCAAGGGGGAAACCTATGACGCCAGGCTCGCCCCGGCAGGGTGGGATATGCCCGGCTACGACGATTCCTTATGGGGCAGGCCGATTCCCGACACCGGTCCCCTGCTGCTAACCGCGCAGCTGCAGCCCATACGAGCTATTCAAGCCATCGAGCCCGTTTCCGTGACCCGGCTTGCAGAACGCACGTACGTCGTCGATTTCGGCCAAAATTTGTTCGGGACGATCAGCCTGACGGTGAACGGCGAAGCGGGCACGCAAGTGACCGTTCGTTACGCGGAAGGGCTGAACCCCGATGGTACGATTAATTCCGGCAGCATAGAGGCCGGCTGGCTGGCTGACCCGCAGTCACAGTATGACGAATATAGGTTAAGCGGCGATGGGGAAGAGAGCTATCAGCCGGCGTTCTCCTGCCATGGCTTCAGATACGTCGAGGTTTCCGGCTATCCGGGAAATCTGACGGAAGATCGGATTACGGCCAAGGTGATTCATAGCGATATTCTGAACGGCTCCGAATTCACTTGCGCAAACGAGCTGCTGAGCAGGCTGCAGCATGGCGCGGTATGGTCATTCCGCTCCAACCTCGTGTCCGTTCCCTACGACTGCCCAACCCGAGAGAGGCAGGGCTGGCTAGGTGATGCCCACTGCCATTCCGAGGCGGATTGCTACAATTTCGACATGGCGGCCTTCTATGACAAATGGTTCGACGATATCGCCGACAGCCAATTGGAGAACGGCATCGTGCCCCTCATTTGTCCGAGCGAAGGCCATGAGTACGCGCTTGATATGCCATGGGCGGCCGCGGTCATTTTCATCCCGTGGGACTATTACATGGCCTATGGCGATAAGGCCTTCTTATCGAAACACTACGCGATGATGCAGAACTGCCTGAATTCCTTCCGCCATCATCTGGAGAGCGGGTACCTCCTGCACAACAGCCTCCTGTTCGGCGACTGGTTCGGCAGCGCGGCCGATATCTCCAAGTCCTATCTGGCAACGGCTTACTACTACCGGTGTCTGGCATTGATGGCCCGGATCGCGGAAGAGCTAGTCCATTCCGAAGATGCCGCAGTCTACGCACGATTGGCGCTGAGCGTACGGGATGGCATCAATGCCGCATTCTTGAGGAACGGCAGCTATTATGACACGAATACCCAAACGGCTAATGCCCTTGCGCTGTACCTGGGATTCGTGCCAGACGAATGCAAGGCCGCCGTGGCCAACAGTCTCGCGGAAGATATTCAGACCCGGAAGACGATGACGGTGGGGTGCCTGGGCGCCACGGCCATTCTGGCCGCATTGGCGGAGAACGGAAGGAATGACATTGCCTACGGCCTCGTCACCAATACGAATCCAGGGTGCTGGGGCTATTGGATTAAGGAATACGATTCGACCACGGCATTCGAGAGTTTTGCCGATAACCGCTCTTCCAATAACCACGCCTTTCTGGCTGGCGGGCTGGGCACATGGTTCTATAAGTACCTCGCCGGCATTTCGCCGCTTGAGCCGGGATATAGAAGAATCAAAATCAAGCCTTACTTACCTGAAGACATGGAGCACGCAAGCGCGCAAGTCCACACGGTTCGAGGCATGGTGATATCAAGCTGGCAGGTCTCCCGCACGGAACTTGCGCTTACGATTACCATCCCCCCTAATGCCACGGCGGATGTTTACGTACCCGCCGACGGTCCGATGAGGATTCGCCATGGCAGCGATCGGTATCCATTCGATTCCGACAGGCAATCGTGGACTCGGGTGGAAGGGGATTATGCGGTTTATACGGTAGGAGCCGGCAATCACGCGTTCCGCGTGGACAGAAGCAGTTAGTTAACCGTGTCGAAGACAAAAGAAGGTGAATACGGAACGCTGAAGTCCGCCTCCAATAGTTGTCCTACTATTAGGGGTGCTTTTCCGTTATGGCAAAAAGGGGCAAACGTATCCTTACAAGAGGATGACGTTACCGGCAGCCAATGACAGTTTCTCCGGTAATACCCGAACGGACTATTGGCGGAATAAGCAGGTTTTGTTACCATTTAATGTAACGAACGCGAAATGATGAAAAGGAGTATGACATGAGCTTACATTTACGAGAGTTTTGCCCGGTTACAGAGACTGAGGATCTGATTGCATTCCTGACAGGGGAATCCTGGCCGTTTCACGGCGTGGCCAAGCTAACGGAAGAGACCGTAAGAGAACAGATTGCCAATGGCCGATACCATTCCGACGAGGGGAAAAAGACGTTCTGGGCGGTCGATGAAGGGGAACAACGGGTCGGCCTTGTCCGCGTGTTTGAACTTGGCGACCCCACCCCCATGTTCGACCTTCGGATCGCGGAACGCTACCGGGGACGCGGCTATGGCTTGGCGGCCTTACGGTTGCTGGTGGAATACGTGTTCACCACCTATGAAGATAAACCCCGGCTGGAAGGACATACGCGATTCGATAACCATGCCATGCGCAAAGTCTTACATCACGCTGGCTTCGTGAAGGAAGCGGTCCACCGTCAAGCTTGGCCATCAGCGGACGGTCAGCTCCATGATTCCATCGGGTATGCGATTCTGCGCGAAGATTGGCTGCACAACACGGTTACGCCGATTCAATGGGACGACTTTCCATACTAGCGCTTTGCTGCGAGGGGGATTGTGGCCGCATAATTGGCACTCTCGAGAACGAGAAAGAAAAGGAGAATTACCATATGGCAAAAGTACACGTGCTGGACATTGCATTCACACACGGCGGAGAGCGTCACGCCATATCGCCCGTGCTCATTCAAGACGCGCAAGATACCATTCTGGTCGACTGCGGATATCCGGAATTTGTTCCGTTGCTTCAAGCCGCGGCGGAGCAGCATGGGACGACGCTAGCGACAGTTAACCGCCTGATCGTCACCCATCACGATATGGACCACATCGGTTCGCTTGCGGAGTTGAAACGGCAGTATCCGCATATCGAGATCGTCTCGCACGAATCGGAGGTGCCGTATCTGAACGGTACAAGGCAATCGCTGCGGCTGACGCAGGCGCTGGCCTCCTACGACGAGCTGCCCGCAAGCGCAAAAGAACAAGCCGAAGCGTTCATGAACCTGCTTCGCGCGGTCGAACCGGCCGGCGTCGACCGAATCGTGACGAGCGGGGAGCGGCTGCCCTGGTGCGGCGGCGTCGAGATTATTCACACACCCGGTCACATGCCCGGACATATTTCCCTCTATCTGCCTGAGCAGCGAACGCTGATTGCAGGTGACGCCGCCGTCATTGAAGAGGGGCGGCTCGCGATCGCCAATCCTCACTATGCGTTGGACTTGGCCGAGGCCGTGATGTCCGTCCGACGGCTGCTCGACTATGAGATCGAGGAGCTGATCTGTTATCACGGCGGACGTTTCGAAGGAAATATCCGGGAAGCGCTGCTTCAACTGGTCGACGCCTATTCAATCGACTATGACGAGCAGCAATAACGAATGGAGGTAACAACATGAGTCTATTTTTGGAGACGGAGCGTCTGACCTTGCGCGCCTATGTCTGGGACGACCTTACGAGGCTGAACGAGTTGTTGTCGGACGCCGAGACCATGCGTTTCTGGCCCGCGCCGTTCACCTTGGAACAGTGCCGCGATTGGCTGTCGCGCAATATTGCGCGGTACCAGGAAGGTTACGGTCGGCTAGGCGTATTCGCCAAACAGAATGGCGCCTATGTGGGAGATGCGGGCCTGGTCTTAATGCCGATTAACGGGAAGCCGGAATGGGATTTGGGGTATATCATCCATGCCAGCCAATGGGGGCATGGTTATGGACCGGAGGCTGCGGAGTCGCTTCTTCAATACGGGTTTCTTCGCTTGGGCTTGAGCCGGATATGCGCGAATATGCCCGTCGACCACCTTCAGTCGAGGAGAGTCGCCGAGAAGCTTGGGATGAGGCTCGAAACGGAGTTTAGGAATCCGCGCAACCGGGACATTCCCACCTGTTTGTACGTGACAGGGCAATCTTCGGAAGCCGGGTGGTCGTTGTCACGAGCCGATCAGGAGGAACATGAATTGCTCACCGCCATCTGGGAACGTGCGGTGCGGGCCACCCACGGCTTTCTGGCGGAGGCGGATATCCAATTCTACCGCAGCCTGGTGCGGGAACATGCGCTAAGCGCGGTCGAATTGTGGGTAACGCGAGGGGAGGACGGGACTCCGGTCGGCTTCATGGGGCTCGCCGACATGCGGATCGAGATGCTGTTCGTCGATCCCGATTATCATGGACGGGGGATTGGCAGCGCACTGATCCGGCATGCGGAGAGCATCAAGGGACTCCCGCTCGAAGTCGACGTGAATGAGCAGAACGAGGGAGCCTATGCCTTTTACTCCAAGCATCGTTTCGTGAAGACCGGCCGTTCGGATACGGATGGATCCGGCCGGCCCTTCCCGTTGCTGCATCTGAAGTTGCAGCGCAATTAAGCTACATTATCGCACAACAAATCATCATTCTGGCGGGGTTATAATGAGGAGGTACAATCATTCGGGAGTCAGGAGGCCGTCGTGTGGTTCATGAGACAATGGATCGAGAGCAATGGTTAGCGTGGATGCTGCAGATCGCAAGTCCCGTGTTGGAGGCGCTTGCGAATCGAGAGCTGAAGCAACGAATGCCCGTTCAAGCCAAACGGGATGATCGCGGCGGATATACATACTTGGAAGCGCTCGGACGTTTGCTGGCCGGGATGGCGCCTTGGCTGGAGCAAGATGGCTTGTCCGGTAAGGAAGAAGAGCTTCGCAGCAAGATGGCTCATTTGGCGAGAGAAGCCATTGACGCGGCAACGGATCCGGTATCGCCGGATGTCATGAATTTCGCGATCGGCGAGCAACCGATTGTCGATGCCGCATTCTTGGCCCATGCGCTCATCCGGGCACCGAATGCGCTGCTCGGCCAGCTGGATGAACGAGTGAAGCGCAATCTGATCCATAGCTTGAAGTCGACTCGGTCCAGAAAACCATTTTATAGCAACTGGCTGTTGTTCGCCGCGATGACCGAGACGGCGATCTATCTGCTCGGCGACGATTGGGATCCGATGCGCATCGATTATGCGCTGAAGAAGCATGAGGAATGGTACTTGGGCGACGGCGTCTATGGGGATGGCCCGGCGCACCATTGGGATTACTATAACGCCTTCGTCATTCAACCGATGCTCGTCGATATTCTGCGGACAATCGGACCGAAGTTTCCGGAGTGGTCCCGATTAACGCCGGACGTCATCCGCCGGGCGGCTCGCCATGCGGCGCAGCAGGAGAGGCTGATCTCTCCCGAAGGGACGTTTCCTCCGATCGGGCGCTCGCTGGCGTACCGGTTCGGCGCCTTTCAGCTGCTGTCGCAGGCCGCGCTTCAAGAATGGCTGCCCGCGGAGATTGCGCCCAACCAAGTCCGCTGCGCCCTCACTTCCGTTATCCGCCGCATGATCGAGGCGCCCGGCACCTTCGATCGGGATGGCTGGCTGAGGATCGGCTTCTGCGGCGATCAGGAGGATATTGGAGAAGGGTATATATCCACCGGCAGCCTGTATTTGTGCGCGACGGTGTTCTTGCCGCTCGGCCTTCCCTCGGAGCACCCGTTCTGGCATGGGCAAGCAGATTGGACATCCAAGAAGGCTTGGTCCGGGATACCGTTCTCCATCGATCAGGCACTGGAATGAAATAGGGTTATAACTCGGGTCTGCCTGCGGGCAGGCCTTTTTCTATGGTTAAGAGAGGAACAAGCCATTCCTGGCAGAAGGAATGGCTTCAGGCTGTCGAGAAAGTCTCGACAGCCTTTCTTATGCTCAATGAATTTAACACGACACCGCGTTAATGTTGTATAATGGAAGTAACCATTAA
>NZ_JACHXK010000017.1 GCF_014192105.1 Paenibacillus phyllosphaerae
AGACCCCTGGAAGACGACCAGGTTGATAGGTTCGAGGTGGAAGTGCAGCAATGCATGCAGCTGACGAATACTAATCGGTCGAGGGCTTATCCTAAGAACATTCGGAGAATGTTCACTTCGGAAGCATACGCTTGCTTCGGAGGAATGTCTTCGAAAAAACCTAGCTAAAGGTGTAAGTTTCGTATCCAGTTTTCAGGGTGTGACGAATGAAATGAACCTGCCAAGTGCAGCTAGTTTCTGAAGTTACAGCGGCGTTTGGCGACGCTGTTCACCTGAAAGTATGATTGAATTGTGGCGGTGTAGCTCAGCTGGCTAGAGCATTCGGTTCATACCCGGAGGGTCGGGGGTTCGAGTCCCTTCGCCGCTACCACACATATGGAGGCTTAGCTCAGCTGGGAGAGCATCTGCCTTACAAGCAGAGGGTCGGCGGTTCGATCCCGTCAGCCTCCACCATTTTAGTTAATGCGGAGCCGTGGTGTAGAGGCCTAACATGCCTGCCTGTCACGCAGGAGACCGCGGGTTCGAATCCCGTCGGCTCCGCCATTTAATTAAATAGTTTGGCTCGGTAGCTCAGTTGGTAGAGCAGAGGACTGAAAATCCTCGTGTCGGCGGTTCGATTCCGTCCCGAGCCACCATTTATTGTGGGGATAAGCCTCATGATTGCATGGAGGATTAGCGAAGTGGCCAAACGCAGCAGACTGTAAATCTGTTCTCTGACGAGTTCGGTGGTTCGAATCCATCATCCTCCACCAGTTTTATATTAGAGCCATTAGCTCAGTTGGTAGAGCACCTGACTTTTAATCAGGGTGTCGTAGGTTCGAGTCCTACATGGCTCACCATGTTTTTGAAATGAAAACCTGTGGATTATTCCACAGGTTTTTTTGTTTTTTTATCTGAAATGACCTTAGATCCTGTACACACTGGTTTGATTCGCTGAATTCGATGTCAATGTATGGTACAATGTCCTAAAAACAAAGAGCTGTCGCTCTTGGATAGGGGCGAATGATGAGTAAAGCGAACTGGATCGAGCAATTGGAACGTGTGCTTGCACGCCCTGTACATCAGTTACAGATCCCGATTCAAGATTGGAATGAGGCCGCCCTTGAGGTGGAGGAAGGTTCTTTTCAACCGAATAAGAATGCGTTTACACTCGGAGAATGCTTGCCGCTGCGCGATGGCCGGCTTTGGTTTGCGCTTAGCGCAGACGGAAGAAACCTCGACGTGTTGGAGATCGATCGAAGCGGTCTGACGACCACGGAGATTAATCTCGTCTCGTTTACTTTAACGCAGATAGCCGGGACTGCTGAGCCCGCGATGTATGCAGGACTAACCGATGCCGAGCGTACGGTTAGAGAGCTTGGCGGCTGGATCGATCAGCAACTCACAACAGGAGAACATACTTCGGTAATTCCGGAACGGTTGATTCGACGTAATCGCATGTATACGACAATGATTCCTTTCTTGCTTATTAGTGATCAGGCCGAAGCGAGCCGTACAGGATATAGCGAATTAGAGAAGCTGCTTCGAACCTTCCTGTCGGAGGATATCTTGCTTATACCGCTTAAAGAGCAGGAATGGCTGATTCTTGGCCCGGTCTCCCTTATTCGAGAAGCGCAGACAGAAGAACGTGAAGAGGAAGAAGAAGAGTCGGAGGAGGAAAGTCTAGCTTCCATTGCTTCGGGTCTTCATGACATGCTGGCTAGCGAATGGATTGGCGATTGCCACCTTGCGGTCCTGCAGCCGATTCAACCGACCAAAGATCTTGTGGCAGCAGCGGGGCAACTTCGGGAAACAATTCAATTGGGACGGGCCTTCCATGTCGGTTCTAATATTCATTTGCCATGGCTGCTTCAATTAGAATGGCTGCTGAGCACAATCCCCGAGCCGCAGCGGTTAAAATTCATGGAACAAGCGCTTAAGCGGACGGATGTATTTCTGGAGCCGGAAATTTTAACGACGCTGGAGACCTTCTTCTCTTTAGATTGTAATGTGAGCGAAACGGCTAAGAAGCTATACATTCATCGCAATACGCTTCTCTACAGGCTGGACAAGCTGAAGCAGGAGACCGAACTCGATGTGCGTCAGTTTGGAGATGCCGTACTCGTCAAGATCGTCCTGCTATTGTACAAAGTGACGAAAAGGAAGTAGGATTTTTGTAAAGTTTGTGCATAGTCACATTTGAGCCTGTGAGATAAGATAAGTGTAGTTAAGAACAACTATTTGTTAGGGGGAAATACAAATGGCAGGTGTACGCTTAGAACATATTTACAAAAAATATGCAGGTTCGGATAACGCATCGGTTAAAGACGTTAACCTTGATATTAAGGACAAGGAGTTCCTCGTTCTTGTCGGTCCATCCGGTTGCGGTAAATCGACGACTCTTCGTATGATCGCAGGTCTCGAAGAAATTTCCGAAGGTAAATTGTTCATTGGCGACCGCCTCGTGAACGACGTTGCGCCAAAAGACCGCGACATCGCGATGGTATTCCAATCCTACGCCCTGTACCCGCACATGAACGTGTACCAAAACATGGCATTCGGCCTTAAACTTCGTAAATTCAAAAAAGCGGAAATCGACAAACGCGTTCGTGAAGCCGCTAAAATTCTAGATATCGAACATCTGCTTGACCGTAAACCTAAAGCGCTTTCCGGTGGTCAACGTCAGCGTGTTGCCCTCGGCCGTGCGATCGTACGTGAGCCGCAAGTATTCTTGATGGACGAACCGCTCTCCAACTTGGACGCGAAACTTCGCGGTCAAATGCGCGCGGAAATCTCCAAACTGGCTAAGCGTCTGGAAACTACTGTTATCTATGTAACGCATGACCAGATCGAAGCAATGACGATGGGTGACCGTATCGTCGTTATGAAAGACGGTATCATCCAACAAGCAGCTTCTCCAGAAGAGCTGTACAACCATCCATTAAACATCTTCGTTGCAGGCTTCATCGGATCGCCTACAATGAACTTCATTACAGGTACGCTGTCTGAGCAAGGCGGAGTAACTCGCTTCAAATCGACAGGCGTAGACGTAGTCGTGCCGGAAGGCAAAGCACAACTGCTTCGCGAAAAAGGCTACGCTGGCAAAGAGATCATCCTGGGCATCCGTCCGGAAGATCTTCATGAAGAGCCAGTATTCCTGGAAGCTTCGCCAAACACTGTCGTTACAGCACACGTTGAAGTTTCCGAGAACCTCGGTCACGAAATGTACCTGTACCTGAACGGTCTCGGTAAAGACACGGTAATCGCGCGTGTTGACGGCCGCTCCGGTCTGAAAGAAGGCACAAACGTTAAGCTTGCGTTCGACATGAACAAAGTTCATGTGTTCGACAAAGAGTCCGAACTGAACGTATTCGAGAACTAATAGATCCGGCAATTGCCGACGACAAGCAGCCATCCTGATGACGGGATGGCTGCTTTTTTGCGCTTGTATGCAAAAGATAATGTGGGCGGCTTCGTACATCTTCTTTAAATTGGGGAAACGATAATTGTAACACGACAAGCAGGTAACGGGAACATTGCGTTCGGTGCTGTTTTTCGATAGGATGAAGACATTGGAAAACTACATAGGCACTGTGGGCTAGATGCAGCAGCAGCTTTGGTGAAGGAGGCTGACCGATGGCGAAGAAAGTAAAGGTGTCTGATCTTGTCCAGCAGTTTCAACTCGAAATTGTGAGCGGAGAAGACGGACTGCGCCGAAGCATTACGGTTGATGATTTATATCGTCCAGGCTTGGAGATGGCAGGATATTTTCACTATTTCCCGAGTGAACGGGTACAGATTCTAGGTAAGACTGAGCTGGCGTTCATGGAGACGCTGAACGGCGAAGAGCGGTTGGATCGCATTGAGCGTCTATGCCATGACGAGACACCTTGCTTCATCATTACAAGAGGTCTGGAAGCGCCAAAGGAACTAATCGAGGAGTCGAACCGCAAGGAAATTCCGGTGCTGCGGAGCACCGTGGCAACTACGATTATTTCCAGCCGGATCACGAACTTCCTGGAACGCAAGCTTGCACCTTCCGCTACCATTCACGGCGTACTCGTTGACGTCTATGGCGTTGGCATGCTCATTACGGGCGGCAGTGGTATTGGTAAGAGCGAGACGGCGCTAGAGCTGGTCAAACGCAGCCATCGACTGGTTGCCGATGACGCGGTTGAGATCCGCCAAACTTCCGATGGCCAGTTGCACGGCACAGCTCCGGAGCTGATTCGCCATTTGCTCGAGATCCGGGGTCTTGGCATTATTAATGTAATGACGCTGTTCGGTGCAGGCGCTGTGCGGAATAACAAGCGGATTAGCGTCGTTATTCGACTTGAGAACTGGCAGGCCGATAAGCAATATGACCGTCTGGGCCTGGATGAAGAGACTACGCGTATTATCGATACGGATATCCCGATCGTCACGGTTCCCGTACGTCCTGGACGTAACCTTGCCGTCATTATCGAAGTGGCCGCGATGAATTTCCGTCTCAAGCGGATGGGCTACAACGCTGCCTTGCAGTTTACGAATAAGTTGACGGAGACGATCGCAGACGAATCGGACGATTTTGATTGATAAAGGAGCCCCTCATTCATGTTCACGCTAAAGATGGAATCGATAGCTTTCAACCTGGGGCCTATCCCGGTCCATTGGTATGGCATTATCCTGGGGACGGCAGCGCTCGTCGGCTTGCTGCTCGCGGTGCAGGAAGGCAAGAGGTTCGGCCTATCCCCCGAATTCTTCATGGATTTGCTGCTGTTCGGCGTGCCGTCAGCGATTATTGGCGCTCGCATCTACTTCGTCGCCTTCAAGTGGGACGAATATAAGAATGACCTTCCCTCCGTATTTGCGGTGTGGAATGGCGGTATCGCAATTTATGGCGCGCTGATCGGCGCGTTTATATGCGGATTCATTTATTTCCGTTATAAAGGCTACAATTTCTGGCGAATTGCGGATATATGCGCGCCTGGCCTGCTCGCTGGTCAAATGATCGGACGTTGGGGTAACTTCGTCAACCAAGAAGCATACGGAGGTCCTGCAGAAGAAAGCTTCCTGCGCGATACGCTGCATCTGCCGGGCTGGATCGTGAATCAAATGAATGTGGAAGGCGTCTTCCATCATCCAACCTTCTTGTATGAATCTTTGTGGAGCTTAGTAGGCATTATCGTGCTGATGGTGTTGCGTCGCCGTCCATTCCTCCGTGCAGGCGAACTGCTGTTTAGCTACTTTATCTGGTATTCGATTGGTCGCTTCTTTATTGAAGCACTGCGGACGGACAGCTTAGGTTTCAATGGACCAAGCTGGCTCGCTTCCTTCGTGGATGCGCTGTGGTCGCCGATGACGGTTCTTGGTTTCGAACAAGGTTATCTGGATCCAGCATACGGGAATATACGGATTTCGCAGCTTCTGGCGCTGTTCCTCGTGATCGGGGCTATCGCGCTGATCATCATCCGCCGTCAGACGGGTCTGGCCAAAGCGCGGTACCTCGATCCAATCATCTCGACCAAAACCGGTATGCCTGCCGGCGCTGAAGCAGCTTCTTCCGATGCGGCAGCAGCTCAGCATGCGGATCGGACGAACAAAGCGAACGATGAGACGGATCTGAATACGAAGGAGTAGCAGAAGAATGACAAGATCTATTACAACGGTGCTCTACGACCTGGATGGCACCATTCTCGATACGAACGAATTGATTATCCAATCCTTCCTGCATGCGCTTCAGGGCGTCGTGCCGGAAGGATTCGGCCGCGATCACATTATTCCGAGCATGGGACAGCCGCTGACGGCGCAGATGCAGCTGTTCTCCAAGCAGGAGGAAGTGTCGCATCTCATCTCTCTGTACCGGGAGTTCAACCTGCGTACCCATGATGAGCTGGTTAAGCCATTTCCCCAAGTGGTCGAAGTGATGAAGCGTCTCCATGAAGCGGGCATTCAGCAAGGAATCGTTACGACGAAGATCAGGCTGACGACGGAGAAAGGGCTTCGCTATGTCGGTATCTACGATTACGTAGCCCCGCATGCGATCGTCACGATCGACGATGTGACGAATCCGAAACCGCATCCGGAGCCGGTACTGAAAGGTATCGAGGCATTCGGCGCCGATCCGTCCACCACGCTCATGGTAGGCGACAGCATCGTGGATATACAAGCAGCCGCTGCGGCGGGTTGTATTCCGGTCGGCGTTGCATGGTCGTTGAAAGGCGAGGAACTTCTGCGGGAGAGCGGCGCTAAGCATATCATCCACGATATGCGAGACTTGTACGAGCTGATCGGACTGGAGAGGGAGTCGCTTGCGTAACGTAGAGCGCTATCCGGTCGAAGGCCCAAATGCGCTGTGGCAGGTGTACCATACGGTGAGCCGCTTCAAGGCGGTGAAAAATTTTGTTTTTATCCAAATCTCCCGGTATTGCCCGTCACTCCCGGTGAAGAATTGGATCTACCGGAACATGCTCGGGATGAAGGTAGGCAAGCATACGGCGTTCGCGCTGATGGTGATGGTCGATGTCTTCTTCCCCGAGCGGATTCGCGTGGGCGATAACACGATCATCGGGTATAACACAACCATATTGACGCATGAGTACCTGATCGGCGAATACCGGTTAGGCGATGTGTTGATCGGCTCGGGCGTCATGATCGGCGCGAACTCGACGATTCTGCCGGGTGTGACCATTGGAGACGGCGCCGTCGTAGCGGCGGGCTCCGTTGTCCATAAGGATGTCGCGCCGGGGGATTTCGTCGGGGGTAATCCGATTCAGTTGATTCGTGCAGGCAAGGGGTAACCCAAGTCTATGGGGCTGAATGGCCTTAAAGTCGTGATCAAGCGGGAAGAATGAGGACAAGCAAGGAGGCAGCGTTAGCTCCATCCGCGTTTGTCCTTTATTTTATGATGGCAGCATGAATTGGAGAGGCGGCGCGGAAGACATGACCATTATTGGTACGGCAGGTGCGGAAGCAATCTTGACGGAAAATGGGTAGCGTGGTACTATAACGACTAATCACTTTATTTTGGCAGTATGGTAACATGGTAGTACATTAACTCACTAAAGTATATGTAGGTGAATAGACAATGTCCAAACCGAAGGTGTTCGAGAAACCGATCGGAGTTAAAGATTATTTGCCTCATGCAGGCGCGAAGCTGCGCCAGATTGAACGCCAAGCGCTCGCTTGCATGCAATCTTGGGGCTATGAGCAGATTATTACGCCAACGATGGAATATTACGATACGGTCGGGGTCGCAAGTTCGACGTCCGACGAGAAGCTGTTTAAGCTGCTGAACAAGCGCGGCACGACGCTGGTGCTTCGTTCCGACATGACGGCGCCGATCGCACGGGTCGTTGCTTCTTTGTTGAAAGGCGCGGAGTTTCCGCTTCGCCTGTCTTACCATGCCAATGTGTTCCGGGCTATTGAGGAAGAGGCAGGGCGCGAAGCAGAGTTCTTCCAGACAGGCGTAGAGCTCGTCGGCGATCCTTCGCCAGAAGCCGATGCCGAAGTTGTGGCGCTTGCGATTGCTTCGCTCAAGGCGGCAGGCGTGGATCGTTTCAAAATCGCGATCGGTCACGTCGGCTTCCTGAACGGATTGTTCCAGGAAACGCTGCATGGCTTGACGGATGCCCAGGATGGGCTGAAGTCTTGCCTGCTCAGCCGCGATCATGTCGGCTACAGGGAGCGTCTGAAGTCGCTTCAACTGTCAGAACCCGTACAGCGCGAGCTGGAAGGCATTCTGCGCCTGCGCGGCGGACAGGAGATCTGCGATCAGGCGCTGCAAGTTAGCCGCGATGCGACGGCCCAAGCGTCGATCCAACATCTATGCGAGATGTGGGATGTACTGAAGGCTTACGGCGTTAGCGAGTACGTGCTGATCGATCTGACGATGATCGGCGACTTCTCCTATTACACCGGCATGACTTTCGAGGGTTATGCGGCCGATCTAGGCTTCCCTGTCGTTAGCGGTGGCCGTTATGATAACCTGATTCAACAATTCGGCCGTCCGGCGCCTGCTACCGGCTTCGCGCTCAAGACGACCCGAATCTTGGAATTGATCGGCGATGATGCCGAGAGCGGTACCGAGCGCGTACTGATCGGTTATGATGCATCCGGCCGAGCGAAGGCGCTGGCTGAAGCGCAGCGTCTCCGCTCGGAAGGGACTATCGTTGTAACAGAGAAGATGAGCATCGCAGAGACGGATCAAACGGCGCAGCTTGCCGCGGATCAGCAGTCATGGACGCATAAAGGAACGGTCTATACGGCTTTCGTACCGTTCGTGCAGCAAGGAGGCGCGTAACAGATGACGATCGAGACGAGCAGGAACGATTTATTGAAGGTCGCCATGCCCAAGGGACGGATCTATAAACAAGCATCGAAGCTGTTCCGGGAAGCGGGATTGCCTATCCCTAGCGACTTTGACGATACGCGCAAGCTGATTATCGAGCTGCCGGAGGCGGGCATGTCTTTCATTATGGCGAAGCCTGTGGATGTTCCGACGTATGTGGAATACGGGGTAGCGGATATCGGCGTCGTAGGCAAGGATGTGCTGATGGAAGAGAACCGGGACGTCTATGAGCTGCTGGATCTCGGCATCGCGAAGTGCCGTATGTCGGTCATCGCATTGCCGGACTGGAAGCCGGTCATTAATCCGCGCGTCGCGACCAAATATCCGAACGTGGCGTCGCAGTATTTCCGCGAGCAAGGACAGCAGGTTGAGGTAATCAAGCTCAACGGATCGATCGAGCTTGCGCCGATGATCGGGCTGGCCGACCGGATCGTCGATATGGTCGAGACCGGGCAGACGCTGCGCGAGAACGGGTTGGTCGAGATGGAGTCGATCTTCGGCATTACGAGCCGTCTGATCGCGAACCGGGTCAGCTACCGGATGAAGAACGAAGCGATCCAGAGCTTGTGCGACAAGCTGCAGCAGACGATTGGCGCGAAGGCCGGCGTATAAGGGAAAAGATGAGGATGCCGCTGGCGAACCGATGGGTTAGCTGCGGCATGACTTTTATCGCATAGAAGCTAGCTTAAGGGGGCGATACGCATGCGTACGCTGCGTGCGAAGGACTTCGGCTTAACACGCGAAGTCGAATATGGAACACCAGAGCAGAACGAGGCGGTCAGCCAGATCGTCGAAGGGGTGCGCACGAAGGGCGACGCCGCGCTGCTCGATTATACGGAGAAGTTCGACCGGGTGAAACTGGAGGCGGCTCAGTTACGCGTTACCGAGGCGGAAATTCAGGAAGCCTACAACCATGTGGAAGCGGACTTCCTGGTCGCGATCCGCGAGGCGGCGGCCAATATCCGTTCCTTCCATGAGAAGCAGATGCGCCAGTCCTGGGTGGATGTACAGCCGGACGGTACGATGCTCGGTCAGATTCTACGTCCGCTCAAACGAGTCGGCGTCTATGTACCCGGCGGCAAAGCGGCTTACCCGTCCTCCGTGCTGATGAACGTCATTCCGGCGCAAGTGGCAGGGGTTCCCGAGATCGTCATGGTTACGCCGCCGGCTACAGGCGGCAAGGCGGGTATCGATCCGTACATTCTCGTCGCGGCAGCGGAAGCGGGCGTCCAAGAGATGTACCGCGTCGGCGGCGCGCAGGCAATAGCAGCGCTGGCTTACGGAACGGCGACGATTGCGCCGGTCGATAAAATTACCGGCCCGGGCAATATCTTCGTGGCGCTTGCGAAGCGCGCCGTATTCGGCGCAGTCGATATCGATAGCATTGCCGGACCGAGCGAGATCGTCGTGTTGGCCGATGATACGGCCGATGCCGCTTACGTAGCGGCGGATCTGCTCTCGCAGGCCGAGCATGACGAGATGGCTTCGGCGATTCTGGTCACAACGTCGGCGAAGCTAGGCGAGGCGGTGGCCGCTGAGGTAGAGAAGCAGCTGGCGACGCTGCCGAAAGCCGACATTGCCCGTGCATCCATTGAAGCGAACGGCGCGGTATTGCTGGCGGATACGCTTAATGAAGCGATTGAAGCGGTGAATCGGATGGCGCCGGAGCATCTGGAGGTTATGGTTAACGAGCCGATGTCGATCCTCGGCCGGATCGAGAATGCGGGAGCGATCTTTGTCGGACCGTACAGCTCGGAACCGGTTGGCGACTATTTTGCGGGACCGAACCACATCCTTCCGACGAACGGCACGGCGCGCTTCTCCTCCCCGGTGAACGTGGATGATTTCGTGAAGAAATCGAGCCTTATCTACTACAGCAAGGACGCGCTGCTCGCGAACGGGGAGAAGATTATGACGCTGGCCCGCCACGAGGGGCTCGAAGCGCATGCCCGCGCGATCGAAATCCGCCTGGAGCGGGAAGGCAACTAAGAGACGAACGTGCAATTATTTTTCATATGAGAGAAAGAAGGGCCCAAGAACATGGCAGACAACGTGATTCGCGCAGCCGAGGTGGCGCGCAAGACGAACGAGACCGACATTAAGCTCGCATTCGCAATCGACGGCACGGGTACGTCGAATATCGAGACGGATGTGCCTTTCCTGAACCACATGCTGGATCTGTTCACCAAGCACGGACAGTTCGATCTGACCGTGGATGCCCGCGGCGACGTCGATATCGATGACCACCACACGGTAGAAGACATCGGTATCTGTCTGGGCCAGACTATCCTGGAAGGACTGGGCGACAAACGCGGCATTAAGCGCTACGCTTCCGTCTTCGTGCCGATGGATGAGGCACTCGCGCAGGTCGTGATCGACATCTCGGGACGTCCGCATTTCGAGTATCGCGCGCAATATCCTTCCCAGCAGGTCGGCAGCTTCTCTACTGAGCTCGTTCATGAGTTCCTCTGGAAGCTGGCGCTTGAAGCGCGGCTGACGCTTCACGTTATCGTGCACTACGGGCAGAACACCCATCATATGATCGAGGCAGTATTCAAGGCGCTTGGACGTGCGCTTGACGAAGCGACAAGCATCGATCCACGCGTACAAGGAGTGCCTTCGACGAAAGGAGTGCTGTAGGATGATCGCGATCATCGATTACGGCATGGGCAATCTCCATAGCGTGAGCAAGGCCGTCGAGCGTCTCGGGTACGAGGCGGTCGTCACGTCTGACGAGCAGGAAATCATGGCCGCAGACGGCGCGATTCTTCCTGGCGTAGGGGCCTTCGGCGACGCAATGGAGAACTTGCGCAGCACGGGAATGGATGCGGTGACCAAACGCTATGCGGCGTCCGGCAAGCCGCTCCTCGGCATTTGTCTCGGCATGCAGCTATTGTTCGAGCAGAGCGAAGAGCACGGCGTGAACGAGGGGCTTGCACTGCTGCCGGGGGCGGTCATTCGATTCCAAGGGGACTACAAGATTCCGCATATGGGCTGGAACAAACTCCGCTTTGAGCAGGAGAGCCCGTTGTTCACCGGACTTGAAGAAGGGCACGTATACTTCGTCCATTCCTTCCATGCGAAACCGGGGCGCGCAGGCGATCTGCTCGCTACAACCGACTATTATCAGCCGGTGACGGCGATCGTCGGGCACGACAATGTATACGGCATGCAGTTCCATCCGGAGAAGAGCGGGGAGCTCGGCACGCAGCTGCTGCGCAACTTCCTCGCCTTAACCGGGACGCGTTAAAGTACCAAGCAGCAAGATGAAAGCTGCATGCTCGCTCGCGCAATCAGGAGAAGCGGGCATGCAGCTGTCGAATAGGAGGTGGCCGCGTTATGCTGGCCAAACGGATTATTCCATGCCTGGACGTCAAGGACGGACGCGTGGTCAAAGGTGTTAATTTCGTCAATCTGCGCGATGCGGGCGACCCGGTGGAGCTGGCGTCCACTTACGATAAAGAAGGCGCAGACGAGCTCGTATTCCTGGATATATCGGCTTCGCACGAAGGCCGCGCCACGATGGTCGATGTCGTGCGCAAGACTGCAGGCGAGATCACGATTCCGTTCACGGTGGGCGGGGGCATTGCCCATGTCGACGACATGAAGCGGCTGCTGCGCGCCGGCGCGGACAAGATTGGCATCAACACGGCCGCTGTCGTGAATCCCACGCTCGTGAAGGACGGGGCGAGGAAGTTCGGCTCGCAATGCATCGTCGTCGCGATCGATGCACGCTTCAACCCGGAATGGGGCGAGTGGGAAGTGTATACGCACGGCGGACGCAAAGCGACGGGCATCAAGGCGCTCGCTTGGGCGCAAGAGGTCGAGCGCCTTGGCGCAGGCGAGATTCTGCTCACGAGCATGGATGCGGACGGCACGAAGGATGGCTTCGACATCAAGCTGACCCGTGCGGTATCGGATTCGCTCGGGATCCCGGTCATTGCCTCCGGCGGGGCGGGAAGAGTCGAACATTTTGCCGACGTGTTCGAAGCGGGCCGCGCGGATGCGGGCCTGGCGGCTACTATTTTTCACTATAAGGAACTGACGATCGCGGATGTGAAGGACGATCTGCGCAAAAAAGGAGTCGAGGTTCGATGAGTCAGAACGTCGAAACGCTGGTGCAGCAAATCAAATGGGACGCAAGCGGCCTTGTGCCGGCCGTCGTGCAGGACAGCGGCAGCAAAGAAGTGCTGATGCTTGCGTATATGAATAAGGAATCCTTGGCGAAGTCGCTGGAATCGGGCACGACCTGGTTCTGGAGCCGTTCGCGCAACGAGCTGTGGAATAAAGGCGCGACGAGCGGCCATACGCAGCGCATTGTATCGATGTCGTATGACTGCGACGGAGATACGCTGCTCGTGCGCGTGGAGCAGCAAGGCCCGGCTTGCCATACCGGCAGCTACAGCTGCTTCTACAACGCCATGGAGAGCGAAGCGGTTCAGGCCGCGACGGCTGCGGCGCAAGCCGATCGGTTCGCTGTGCTGAATCAACTGGAGAGCGTCATTGCATCGCGTCAAGCCGAGCGCCCGGAAGGCGCCTATACGACTTATCTATTCGAACATGGCGTCGATAAGATTCTGAAGAAGGTCGGCGAGGAAGCGTCCGAAGTCATTATCGCGGCGAAGAATGCGGATCTGGACGAGCTTCGTTACGAGACGAGCGACCTCATCTTCCACCTGATGGTGCTGTTACGCGAGCGGGGGCTGCCGCTCGACGACGTGCTCGCCGAACTAGGCCGCCGTCATGGCAAGCAGAAATCGGAGTACGCTCAAAGCCAAGCCAAATAACCAAAGCCTTAGAACGCAAGCCGAGCCCGCAATTACGCGCAAGCTCGGTTTTACGTGCGTCTAGAGGTAGATGGGCGTGCTTTGGCAACAAGCAGCGACGCAAGAATAAAGCTTCCTGTGCTCACTTAAAGCTTTACCTGTAACTGAATTGAAGGGGGTCATTTGCCTATGAAAATCGACTACCATACGCATCATGTACGCTGCGGCCATGCGGTCGGGACGCTAGAGGAGTACGTGAAGCAGGGCGTCGCCATCGGTCTTGATCAGCTTGGATTATCCGATCATATGCCGCTCCTGCACGTGGATCCGGCGACTTATTATCCCGAGATGGCAATGGCCATGGAAGAGCTGCCGCGATACGTGGAAGAGGCTTTCTCGCTGAAAGAAAAATATAAAGGCCAGATTGATATTCGCGTCGGCTTAGAGGGAGACTATATCGAAGGCTCCGAGGAAGCGATTGAACGGATCGTGAAGGCGTATCCCTGGGACTATGTCATCGGCTCGGTTCATTTCCTCGGGACATGGGACATTTCTGACTTCCGCCAGACGCATGAGTGGGAAGGCAAAGACAAACTGGCGGTCTATGAGCAATACTATGATGCGGTCCAGAAAGCATGCGCAACCGGATTCTATGATTATATCGGCCATATCGACGTGATTAAGCGCTTCGGCTTCAAGCCGGATGCCGATGTTACCCATCTAGAGGACGCGGCGCTCGCGGCAGTGAAGGCGAACAATCTGGCCATCGAGCTGAATGCCTCCGGCCTAAGAATGCCGGTGGCGGAGATGTTCCCGAGCCGCAGAATGCTTGAGAACGCGCTTGCGCTCGGCATTCCGCTGACGATCGGCTCCGATGCGCATCAGCCGGAACGGCTCGGACAATATTTAGATGAAGCGCGTATGGTGCTGAAAGAAGTCGGATTTACGCAGCTGGCTACGTATGAGGGCCGAAAACGAATCATGGTCGATTTTTGAATTATTATGAATTCCATGTATAATGGAGAATGTCGAAACAAAGCTACGTTTAATAACATGCAAATTAAGTAAATTAAGTGGTCTAATCGCTCAGGAGGGTATCATGTTTAGCGACAAGGTGCGAATTTTTTCGGGTTCGTCGAATCCGAAGCTTGCCGAGAATATCGCTGCCGAACTCGGCATTGGTCTCGGTAAAATTAAAGTGTCCCGTTTCAAAAGCGGCGAGATTTATGTTCACTACGAGGAAACGATCCGTAACTGCGACGTGTTCCTTGTACAATCGTTCTCGCATCCGATCAATGATCATTTTGTCGAGCTGCTAGTCATGATTGACGCCGCAAAACGCGCATCGGCGCGCACGGTGAATATTGTTGTGCCTTACTACGGCTATGCACGTCAAGAACGCAAAGCAGCACCGCGCGAGCCGATCTCGGCGAAAATGCTTGCGGACGTTCTGAGCACGGTCGGCGCTACGCGTGTCGTGACGATCGACCTTCATGCTCCAGCTATCCAGGGCTTCTTCAACATCCCAGTCGATCATCTGACCGGTCTTGACTTGATCAGCGACTACTTGAAACTGAAGGACATTCCGAATCCGGTCGTCGTATCCCCGGATGCGGGACGCGCTTCGACGGCCGAGAAGCTCGCCAACTATCTTGATGCGCCGTTTGCAATCATGATCAAGAAGCGCCCGGCCCATAACGAGTCCATCATCACGCACGTTATTGGCGACGTTGAAGGCCAGACGCCGATCATCATCGAGGACTTGATTGATACCGGTACAACCATCGTCAACGTGGTAGAAGGACTGAAGGAGCGCGGAGCGCATGACGTATACGTCTGTGCGACCCACCCGCTGTTCTCGGGTCCTGCCCTACAGCGATTGGACCATCCGAATATTAAGGAAGTTGTCGTTACCGACTCTATCGCCCTGCCGGACAATCGTTCGGACCGGTTCACGGTATTGTCTGTCGCACCGATTCTTGCTGAGACTGTCCGCATCATTATCGAGGGCGGATCAATCAGTACGCTATTCAAAAACGCGGGTATCTAAGCGGCAGTTATCGCCGCAAGAACACCGCTATGAAGCACTACAGAAAATCGCGGACGAGCCACTATGCGTATCAGGCAGCAGGCTGCAAGGCTTCACTTCAGCAAGACATGTGCTTGCGAAGAGGAGGGCTTGCAGTGATGCGGGCTTTGGAACGACGGGCTACGTCCGCGTTTTTGCCACATTATTCTTTCGTGTATGGATAGGCCGTGCTATGGTATAATCGTAGCAACTTTGATGATGTACCGGGGAGGTGCCTTGCGAATGAAAGAGAGGAAACGTGCGGCTTCAGGTAGTCATAAAACGAATGTGATACCGGTTCATTGGGACGCGACGTTCTTTTTCGAGCGAGCCGTGCGCTCGCTGGATCGATATCATTATGACAAGGCACTGAAGTATTTCCGCCGCGCGGTGGAGTACGAGCCGGACAATCCGGTTAACCATTGCAATATGGCAGGGATTCTATCGGAGATGGGCAATTACGAGGAATCCAACCGTGTCTTGAAACGCGTTGTCGATGAACTCGATCCGGAAATGACGGAATGCCATTTCTATATGGCGAACAATTTTGCCAACATGGAGCAGTATGAATCCGCCGAGGATGCGCTCATCCGCTATCTGGAGCTGGACGCCGAAGGCCAGTTCCTGGAGGAAGCCGAAGAGATGATGGAGCTGCTTCATTATGAGTTGGAGCGTCCAATGAAGCTTGCGTCGGTCAAGGCGCGCGAAGGTTATTTCGAGCATGACCAGGCAAGGGCGATGCTGGAGGAAGGCAAGTTCGTGGAGGCGGTCCGCCTGCTCGAGAGCATTGTCGAGAAGAATGGGGAATTCCTTGCAGCACGCAACAATTTGGCGTTGGCCTATTATTACATGGGCATCTTCGACAAGGCGATGGCAGCGATCCAAGAAGTGCTCGCGATTGAACCCGGCAATTTGCACGCGCTGTGCAATTTGGCGATTTTCTATCAGCATGAGAGCAATGAGGAGGCGCTTCGTCCGCTCGTTGTGCAGCTGTGCAAAATGGTGCCTTTCCACCAGGAGCATGTGTTCAAGATGGCGACCACGATGGGCATCTTGGGCGAGCACGGCGAAGCGTACCGTCATTTTGCCCGGCTGATGCGGGAAGGCGCTCTGCGCGCCGATGCCTGCTTGTACCACTATACGGCTGTAGCGGCATGGAACATGGGTCGGATGGATGAAGCGGAGCGGCACTGGATACAAGCCGGTAAGCTGGATCCGAAGTCGAACGTGCCTGACTATTATCTCGAGCTGGTGGAACGCGTTCGGGGCGGCGGTGAGATGGCCACGGCCAGCTATCACTACCATCTGCCGTTCGAAGAGCAGTTCAAGCTATGGGAGAAGTCGAGCGAGGCGCTGCCGGATCACCTGAAGCGGGATCCGCTCGTGCGTTCGTCGTTCTTCTGGGCGCTGCGCCACGGCGATCGGAGCACGAAGCTGCAAGTGATTCAAGCGCTCGGCATGATTGCGGACAATGAAGTGAAAGACGCGCTCAAGTCCTTTATTCAGGAGGCGCAGGAAGACGACTATCTGAAGCGGATCGCGATCTTCGTCTTGCGTTCGATGGGTGTTCACGAATCGCTGAATGCGATTCTCGAAGGGCAGGAGACGATCATCGAGCATAGCCGAATGCCGTCGCGCCTTCCGGTCTGGGAAGAGAAGTGGCAAGATGTGCTCGAGGCCGCGCTTAGCCGGATGAATAAGCAGTACGATTTGGTGCAGCAGCATGATCTCTTGACCTTGTGGATCGAATTCCTGTCGAGGGTGTATCCCGATGTGCCGAAGCTCGGCAAAGTGGAAGCTTGGGCAGCTGCGCTCGAATATTTGACGGCGAAAATGCACCGCAGAACGATTTCGTATCATGAAGTATCGCAGCGTTACGGCACTTCGATTGCCACGGTAAGCAAATGCGCCAAACGAATTGATGAAATTTGCGGGATTAAGGAGAAAATGAAAATGGTCTTCCCCGCACTCTCCGAAACGAGTAACGAATCATAATCCTGCTGAGCAGGATTCCCCGTGGTTCAAGGGATAAGGCTTTACCGTTTAAGAGAGGCAATCTGCAGCAGGAACGTCCCTCAAAGAACCGAATGCAAAGGAGGCTACTTCGATGTATAAAGCGATTATTATTGGAACAGGTCCAGCCGGATTAACGGCCGCCATCTATCTGGCGCGGGCCAACATGAAACCGCTCGTAATTGAAGGACCTGAGCCCGGCGGACAATTGACGACGACGACAGAGGTCGAGAACTTCCCGGGTTTCCCCGAGGGGATTATGGGACCTGATCTCATGGCGAATATGCGGAAGCAAGCAGAGCGCTTCGGCGCGGAGTTCCGCACCGGATGGGTGAATTCCGTCGACACGTCGAAACGGCCGTTCACGCTTCAGGTAGAAGGCCAAGGCGAACTGCAAGCAGAGGCGCTCATCATATCGACCGGCGCATCGGCCAAATATTTGGGGATTCCGAACGAGCGCGAGAACGTAGGACGCGGCGTCAGCACTTGCGCAACCTGCGACGGTTTCTTCTTCCGCGGGAAGAAGATCATCGTCGTCGGCGGCGGCGACTCGGCGATGGAGGAGGCGAACTTCCTGACGCGCTTCGCATCCGAAGTGGTGCTTGTCCATCGCCGTCAAGAGATGCGCGCCTCGAAGATTATGCAGGACCGCGCCCGTGAGAACAGCAAGGTGACTTGGTCGCTGAACCGGACGCCGCTCGAAGTTGTAGCAGGACCGATGGGCGTTACGGGGCTTAAGGTACGCAATAACGAGAGCGGTCAAGAGGAAGTCATTGAAGCAAGCGGCGTCTTCATCGCGATCGGCCATACTCCGAACACGAAGTTTCTCGGCAGACAGTTGGAGGTTGACGAGACCGGCTATCTGATTACGAAGCCGGGAACGAGCGAGACGAGTATTCCGGGCATCTTCGCATGCGGCGATGTGCAGGATACAAAGTATCGGCAGGCCATTACGGCAGCGGGAAGCGGCTGTATGGCGGCGCTCGATTGCGAGAAGTATCTGGAAGGGCATGCCGTTCACGATTGGAGCCAATCGCTCTAATCGATCCTTCTGACGCTGCGTTCGAAGCGGGAGGGTTACGCTTGCCCGAAGGCTTTACGTTGACGCTGCCCGGATGACAGGCAGCGTCGTTTCACGTCCGAATGCTGCGGGCAGATTCATCGGAATGTATCCCTGCGAGATGCTTGACCGCCTGAAAGGGCGTAACTTATAGTGGGGAAAGCAGCACCCCAACCATTATAGTAGAGGTGGCTTTATTCATGTCTGAGAAGATTGTAGTAGGCGTCGATATCGGCGGCACAGCGATTAAAGTGGGTATTTGCGATTTGAACGGTGAGCTGCTTCATACGTATGAAGGCCCGACCGAAACGGAGAAGGGCTCGGACGCGATTTGCAACAACATTGCCAATTACGCGCGTCTTATCGTGGAGCAATCCCCTTACAGCTGGGATCAAGTAGAAGGCGTCGGCATCGGAGTTGCCGGATTTCTCGACATTCCGAACGGTATTATCAAATTCTCCCCGAACCTGGGCTTCCGCAATGTACCGCTGAAGGCATTCCTCGAGGAGCGTCTTGGCAAAAAAGTACTCGTCAACAATGATGCGAACGTAGCGGCGCTCGGCGAAGCATGGGCTGGCGCAGGACGCGGCGTAGACCACTGCGTATGCTACACGCTCGGAACAGGCGTAGGCGGCGGCATTATCATCGGCGGCCGTATCGTAGAAGGGTTCAACGGCATGGCTGGCGAGCTTGGCCATATGTCCATCGTTCCTGACCTCGAAGCGATCCAATGCGGCTGCGGCAAAATGGGCTGCCTGGAGACGGTATCGTCGGCGACAGGCATTATTCGCATGGCAAAAGACGCCGTAGAACGCGGTGACCGGACATCGCTCTCGTTCGTGCCGAATATTATGGCTAAAGACGTCATCGACGCAGCCAAAGCCGGCGACGAAGTGGCAAGCCGGATCGTGGCGCGCGCTGCATTCTACCTGGGCAAATCGATGGCAGCGGTCGCAGTCGTACTTAACCCGCAGCGCTTCATCATCGGCGGCGGCGTATCCAAGGCAGGCGAGTTCCTGTTCGAGCAAATTCGTGAAGTGTTCCAGAAGGCAACGCCGGAAGTTGCGGTTGAGGGCGTCGAGATCGTGCCTGCTATCTTGGGCAATAACGCAGGCGTTGTAGGCGCAGCGGGTCTGATTATTCGTTCCTAGAACGAGGAACTGCTGCAGCGGATATAGATTTGGTTCTTATTCATTCTTCATACAAGTACGGTACGCATCGTGAATTTGGATGATGGTTAACTTAGGAGGGATCGACGATGGAAGCGGGAACAGCGATGGCGAGACTGGTCATCATTACAGGGATGTCCGGCGCGGGTAAAACAATCGCGGTGCAGAGCCTCGAGGACCTCGGCTTTTTCTGCGTCGACAACTTGCCCCCGGTGCTTATCCCGAAGTTTGCTGAGCTGATCGAGCAGTCGAACGGCAAGATCGGCAAAGTTGCGCTCGTGATCGACTTGCGCGGCCGCGAATTCTTCACGGCGTTGTCGGAATCGCTAAGCTACTTGAAGGATCATTATACGATCGGCTATGAAATTCTGTTCCTGGATGCGACCGACGGCGTTCTCGTCCAGCGTTACAAAGAAAGCCGCAGGCGGCATCCGCTCGCGCCGGAAGGTCTGCCGCTCGAGGGCATACAGCACGAGCGCCGTCTGCTTGAAGATTTGAAGGGCATGGCGACGCAAGTGATCGATACGAGCACGCTCAAACCGCTGCAGCTGAAGGATCGGATCATGTCGCATTTCACCAATGCGGACCAGAGCTCGATCTCGGTAAACATCACATCCTTCGGCTTCAAGTACGGCATTCCGATCGACGCGGATCTTATCTATGACGTTCGCTTTCTTCCGAATCCGCACTATGTGGAGCATCTGCGCCCGAATACGGGGCAGGATGCGGAAGTGTACGATTACGTCATGAAATGGCCGGAAACCCAGACGTTCCTGACGAAGCTGCTCGATATGCTCCAATTCCTGATTCCGCAGTATCGCAAGGAAGGCAAGAGCCAGGTCGTGATCGGTATCGGCTGTACAGGCGGCAAACACCGCTCGGTCGCTATCGCAGAATACCTCGGCCGTATGCTTGGCGCGAGCGATACCGAGACCGTACGAGTGAGCCATCGCGATTCCGATCGCGACCGGCATTAGAGGTGAGCGGATGAAGCAAAAACGAGCTGCGAAAGAAGAACGTTTGCCTCGTATCGTCGTCATTGGCGGCGGTACGGGTTTGTCCGTCATGCTGCGCGGTCTAAAGGAAAAACCGCTTGATATTACCGCGATCGTTACCGTAGCAGATGATGGGGGAAGCTCGGGGATCTTGCGCAACGAGTTGCAGATGCCGCCGCCCGGCGATATCCGCAACGTCCTTATTGCCTTGGCCGATGTCGAACCGCTGCTGGGGAACATGCTGCAGTATCGCTTCAATAGCGGTACAGGGCTTGCCGGGCATAGCCTAGGGAATCTGATGCTCGCTGCGATGACGGATATCTCTGGCGATTTTGTAACCGGCATTCGCGAGCTAAGCCGCGTGCTAGCCGTTCGTGGGCGCGTCCTGCCGGCGGCCGGCCAGGCAATTGTGCTCCATGCGGAGATGGCGGACGGTTCGATCGTATCCGGAGAGTCGAATATTCCGAAGGCAGGTCAGGCGATCAAGCGCGTATTTATCGAGCCGGAGCATGTGGAGCCGCTCGAGGAAGCGGTCGAGGCGATCCGTGAAGCGGACGCGATCCTGATTGGGCCCGGCAGCCTTTATACAAGTATTATTCCGAATTTGCTGGTCCCTAAGCTGGCGGAATCGATCGTCGCATCGGATGCCGTGAAGCTGTTCGTCTGCAACGTGATGACACAGCCCGGCGAGACGGACAATTATTCCGTGAGCGACCATCTGGATGCGGTGCACGCGCATATCGGGCATCACTTGTTTGATTACATCATTGTGAATGATGGTGAAATCCCTCCGCAGGTGCAGGAGAAATATGCCGAGATGGGCGCGCAGGCCGTACACCTCGATCTAGAGGAAGTACAGCGGCGGGGCTATCAGGTCATTGCCGATAGGCTGGTACTGTTCCGGACTTACTTGCGGCATGACGCAGCGAGGTTAAGCCATCATATTTATCAGCTCGTCGAGAACTGGATGAGCCGGAAGAGGTGAGAATAGCAGATGTCTTTTGCAGCGCAGACCAAAAAAGAATTAACCCTGATCGAAGCGGACCCGTGCTGTGAAATGGCGGAACTATCAGCCCTCATCCGAATGAATGGCTCTGTTTCGCTCTCCAGTCGAAAGGTCATTCTTGATATCTCGACCGAGAATGCAGCGATCGCAAGACGGATCTATTCGCTGATCAAGAAGCGGTTCGCGGTACATACAGAGCTGCTTGTCCGGAAGAAAATGCGTCTGAAGAAGAACAATGTGTATATTGTGCGCATTCCCGTAGGTGTTCAAGAAATTTTGAGCGAGCTCAATATCGTATCTCAAGGCTTTATGTTCAATCAAGGAATCGACAAGGAAATGATTCGCAAATCGTGCTGTAAGCGCTCCTACTTGCGCGGTGCGTTCCTGGCTGGCGGATCGGTCAACAACCCGGAAGGTTCCTCCTATCATCTAGAGATTGCCTGCATGTATGAGGAGCATTGCGAGGCGCTTGTCGGGCTTGCGAACAAGTTCGATTTGAACGCTCGTTGCATTGAGCGGAAGAAAGGGTACATTTTCTACATGAAAGAGGGCGAGAAGATCATTGAGCTGCTCAATATCATTGGCGCTCACCAAGCCCTGTTCAAGTTTGAGGATGTCCGCATTATGCGCGATATGCGCAATTCCGTGAACCGGATCGTCAATTGCGAGACGGCGAATTTGAATAAAACGATTGGCGCCGCTGTGCGGCAAATCGATAATATAAAGTTGCTTCAGCGTCAAGTAGGCCTCGACAGCCTGCCGGATAAGCTTCGCGAGGTGGCGGAGATTCGTCTGCTGCATCCCGACATGAACTTGAAGGAAGTCGGCGAGATGCTCAAAGGCAAGGTGAGCAAGTCGGGCGTTAATCATCGGTTGCGCAAAATCGATGAGCTTGCGGAAAAGTTGCGTGGCAGCTAGGCGTAAGACTAGTGTACATGCAAGAAAAGTGATATAATGTTGAATAAAATGACGTTTTGCACTCGTGAATCGCACGATTGAATTTCGTATAGGGGGTAGTTTCGATGACAAGGCACCCGGTTGTCGTTCGTCTCAAAACAGGTCTCCATGCAAGACCGGCGGCACTTTTCGTACAAGAAGCGAATAAGTTCTCGTCTGAGGTCTTCGTGGAGAAGGACGATAAGAAAGTGAACGCGAAATCGATTATGGGTATTATGAGCCTGGCCATCAGCTCCGGTACAGAGGTGACGATCAGCGCAGAAGGTTCGGATGCCGATCAGGCTGTAACCGCTTTAGTCAATTTGGTCAGCAAGGAAGAGCTGGAGAACCAATAATGCAGCATAGTGAGACGGCAATCGCGTTGTAATTAGCGGTGCGATGCGTTTCATTCTGTGGAAAGTCCTCTTAGGAGGGCTTTTTTGCTATTCCCGGTGATTGGTTTGCGTTCACTGTCGGGAGACAGGGAATGCAGCATTCACCGAAGTGATTGGTTTGCGTTCACTATCGGAAGATAGGGAATGCAGCATTCACCGTAAGTGATTGGTTTGCGTTCACTATCGGAAGATAGGGAATGCAGCATTCACCGAAGTGATTGGTTTGCGATGGATCTTTTTCATTTTCCTAAAGATTAAGTTAAGACGAATGCAACAATACTAGGAAGACGAGCGTCAAGAGGTCAAACGGTGAAAAGGGTGATTCCATGCGCAAATTAGGGTCAGAACTGCGGGAGCATGTGGGGCAAAACAGTAACGGCAGCAAAGGGAAGAAAGTCGCCATTCTGCTCGTGCCGGCACTAGCGGCGGCAATCGGCATCGGCGCAATCGTTGGCGTGAGCAGTCCTGCGCCAAGCGTACAAGCAGCGGAGACGGTAGCGGCTCAGCGGGGCATCATTACGGTAGCGGGTCAGGGCCAGATTAAAGTGACTCCGGATGTGGCTTATATTACGCTAGGCGTCGAGACGAGAGCGACCACGGCGAAGGAAGCGCAGTCACTGAATGCGAAAGCCTTCGCGGCCATCGACCAAATGCTGTACACCACATACAAGCTGTCGAAAAAGGACGTGCAGACGACGAGTTTCTACGTACAGCCGCAGTATCAGTACAACGAGAAGGACGGTACTAGCAAAGTGGTCAGCTATACGGCGACGAATATGGTTGAGGTTACCGTTCGCGATCTGACCCAGATCGGCGCTATGTTGGATAACTTGTCGGCAGCGGGGGCGAATCGGATTGACGGTGTTCGCTTCGATACGGAGAAGCAGGAACAATACGAACTGCAAGCAATGGAGAAAGCAATGGCGAACGCGAAGGTGAAGGCGGAGACGCTGGCTAAGGCAGCAGGTAGAAGCGTGAAGCAAGTAGTCAATATCACGCAAGGCAATGTAAGCAGTTCGCCGATCTTCCAAGGCAACGTCATGATGGAGGCCGCAACGGCAGACAAAGCGACATCGTCGGTCCAAGCAGGCGAAATTACGGTCTCGACCGATGTGACGGTTTCGTACGAAATGCAATAATGCGCATGACAAAAGGCAGATGCCACGAGGCATCTGCCTTTTCTTTTGTGCGTGCATTCGGCGCTGCTGGCAGGAGGCCAGCAATAAGAGGCTTACAGGTCGTCCTTCAACTGGATGCCGCGTTGAACGATGGCCTGTTCGATCAGGGCAATGAATTCGCTGGAAAGACGCATCGCTTTGGCCTCATGATAGACCTCCAGCAGATGGGTATCGCTTAATGGACGGAGCAGAAGCGACTTATCCTGCATCGGCAGGTAAACGTTCATCTTCTCTTGTGGCGCATCATCCGATTCTCGTGCGAAGGAAGCGCCGAAACCGGACGGATACTCGCCATAAAGTGAGTTCTCGGACTCGTGTTCTATGAAGTTATGCGCATTAGCCGTAGACTGGGATCGATTCATAACCAAGCAACTCCGTAATTATTAGATTTGATAGTCGGGTGTAGCAATGGAATTGGAACTATTTAGTATATCGTAACATGAAAACTACACAGCGTCGTTAAGATTTGAATCAGTTGAATTTGTGTTGACAAATGGAGG
This sequence comes from Paenibacillus phyllosphaerae, assembly GCF_014192105.1. Lineage (GTDB taxonomy): Bacteria > Bacillota > Bacilli > Paenibacillales > Paenibacillaceae > Paenibacillus_Z > Paenibacillus_Z phyllosphaerae. The sequence continues at coordinate 24,395 of NZ_JACHXK010000017.1, forward strand.
AATGTGTGATAATTGAGGTGAGGCGGAGTCATAATAGAGGAGTTCATGGAACGCAAAAAGTCAGCCTGCATCCAAGCAAGCTGACTTATTGACGTTACAAGCAAGTATAACTGTGCGTTGGAAGGCTTAATTAAGCTTCTCGATGACTTTATCCACGAGGCCGTATACGCTAGCTTCCTGCGCGCTCATGAAGTAATCGCGGTCGGTGTCGCGCTCGATCTTCTCAAGCGGCTGACCCGTACGCTCCGACAGGATGCGGTTCAGCGTATCGCGAGTCTTCAGAATGTGCTTCGCGCGAATCTCGATGTCGCTCGCTTGACCTTGCGCGCCGCCCAGCGGCTGGTGAATCATCACTTCGGCGTTCGGCAACGCGAAACGTTTGCCTTTGGCGCCTGCTGCCAGCAGGAAGGCGCCCATGGAAGCGGCCAAGCCTACGCAGATCGTGGAGACGTCGGGCTTAATGTATTGCATCGTATCGAAGATGGCGAGACCTGCCGAGACAGAACCGCCAGGGCTGTTGATATAGAGCGAGATGTCCTTCTCGGGATCATCCGCTGCCAGAAACAGCATTTGTGCAATGATGGAATTGGCGACCACGTCGTTCACCGGCGTGCCAAGAAAGATGATGCGGTCCTTCAGCAGGCGGGAGTAGATATCGTATGCGCGCTCACCGCGGTTGCTCTGCTCAATAACCATAGGTACGAAATTCATGTCCAAGTCCCTCCCTAATTGTGGTTATAAGTAAGTTATAGCCGGCACTCACGCTTCTTAAGCATGAGGCGGATGCTGAAATCTAACCTCATCATAACGGATGGCGGGTTAAAAGTCAAAAAAGGTCAAACCGAAAAAACAAAAAAATCGGCGTTAGCCGATTGTTGTGTGTAAGTATGGCGCGCCCGCGAGGGATCGAACCTCGATCTCAGGCTCCGGAGGCCTACGTCATATCCATTGGACCACGGGCGCTTATTGTGCAGCGAAGATTAGTGTAACTGATTCATCAGGAAAAAGCAAGTCGACTTTAAAAGAAAAATTTGAGTAAATCGTGTCGGTAATCGGTTACAAATGAAAGACGCGGCTTGCTTGCATGAAAAGTTTGGAGTACAATAACGGTGGGACTAAAAAAGAACAGGCGGGACAATTCATGTCCCTGGTGTGAATGGGTTCCAATTCGGCAATGATGGAGTGGGTGTGGGCATAATGCAGTCTCTCATCGAAATACAACAAAAGCTCCTGCCGGATCTACTTGTTGTTCTAAAGAAGAGATATCTCATCCTGCGCCAAGTAATGCTCTCCGATATGATCGGCCGCCGAACGTTGGCTGCTTCGCTGGAGATGACGGAACGCGTGCTGCGGGCAGAGACGGATTTTCTGAAGACGCAAGGTTTGCTGCATATCGAAGCGGCTGGCATGCGTATTACGGAAGCCGGTCAGCGACTGCTCGATGAGATGGAGCCGCTCTACAAGCAGATGTTCGGCTTGTCCGATCTGGAAGAACGGATTCGGAAGCGGTATGGACTCAAGCAGGTGATCGTCGTACCTGGCGATTCCGATTCGCTGCCGCATACGAAGCGGGAGCTTGGACTTGCTGGATGTGCCGTACTCCGGAAGTATATGGAGAAGGACGATGTTGTCGCGATTACGGGCGGAACCACGCTTGCGCAGGTCGCCAATCAATTGACGACGCAGACGCCGCTGAAAGGCAACTGGTTCGTACCTGCAAGGGGCGGACTTGGCGAGAGTCTCGATTACCAGGCCAACACGTTAGCCTCCACGATGGCTAAGCGTACAGGCGCCCAATACCGGTTGCTCCATGTGCCGGACCATCTGGGTGAAGAAGCGTATACAACGCTGATGCAGGAACCGAACGTCCGCGAGATCGTCGAAGTCATCCGAAGTGCCCGCATTGTCGTGCACGGGATCGGGGACGCTATGGTTATGGCACGCAGACGGCGGGTTGATGGATCGTTCATTGAAGCCTTGAAGGCCGAAGGGGCGCATGCAGAAGCGTTCGGGTATTATTTTGACCGGAACGGCGCTGTTGTTCATCGCATGCCTACCATTGGGCTGCGACTGGAAGACATTATGGCAACGGAGGTCGTCATTGCGATCGCGGGAGGAAGCAGTAAAGCCGAAGCGATTGCGGCGATTATGCGGTTCGGCCGTGATGACGTGCTGGTAACGGATGAAGGAGCTGCACTCGGGATCGTAGCGCAGTTGGATGAGGAAGAGAAACAAGCGTGATCTTGACCGCTCTCAGAACGGTCTTGAGATATATTGAAAATTACCTTTAGGAGGCAATCAACCATGGTAAAAGTAGGTATTAACGGATTTGGCCGTATCGGCCGTAACGTGTTCCGCGCATCTTTCAACAACCCGAACGTCGAAATCGTTGCAGTCAACGATCTGACAGACACTAACACACTTGCACATCTTCTTAAATATGACACGACTCACGGCAAATTCGAAGGCACTGTAGAAGCTAAAGAAGGCGCACTGATCGTAAACGGCAAAGAAATCAAAGTATTCGCTGAGCGTAACCCAGAGAACCTTCCTTGGGCTTCCGTTGGTGCAGAGATCGTCGTTGAATCGACTGGTATCTTCACAGCGAAAGAAAAAGCTGAGCTTCACCTTAAAGGCGGCGCTAAAAAAGTTATCATCTCCGCTCCAGCAACAAACGAAGACATCACAGTGGTTATGGGCGTTAACGAAGAGCAATACGATGCTTCCGCTCACACTGTAATCTCCAACGCTTCTTGCACAACGAACTGTCTGGCGCCTTTCGCAAAAGTGCTTAACGACAAATTCGGTATCGTTAAAGGTATGATGACTACAATTCACTCGTACACGAACGACCAATCCGTACTTGACGTTCCACACAAAGACCTGCGCCGTGCTCGTGCAGCAGCTGAGAACATCATTCCTTCTTCCACAGGCGCTGCTAAAGCAGTTTCCCTGGTACTGCCAGAGCTTAAAGGCAAACTGAACGGTATGGCTATGCGTGTTCCTACGCCTAACGTTTCCGTTACTGACCTGGTAGCTGAACTGAAAGTTAACGTTACAGTTGAAGAAGTAAACAATGCTTTGAAAGAAGCAGCTGAAGGCCCTCTGAAAGGCATCCTTAACTTCTCCGAAGAGCCGCTTGTATCGAGCGACTACAACGGTGACCCAGCTTCCTCCACAATCGACGCGCTGTCGACTATGGTTGTTGAAGGCAACATGGTTAAAGTTATTTCCTGGTACGACAACGAGTGGGGCTATTCCAACCGCGTCGTAGACCTGGCTGCATATATCGCGTCCAAAGGTCTGTAAGAAGACTAATGGGGAAGCGAACGATTCCGCGCGTCTTGAAGAAGAAACGCGGATGACATTCGTTCCACGCACGAAATAGTGACGAAGGAGCTGCTCGCTTGAGACAGCTCCTTCGCTACAGTTTCGAGCACATACTTAAGTACGACAATAGAGACTCGCTTGCATCTTACGAGAAGCGGGTGTTTGAGATATAGGATAGGCAAGTGGAGCGTGGATATAGATATCGGACTTCGAAGCCGTATGGGATCGGGGTCAACATACCGGGAGGGAAACACCGATGAACAAGAAAAGTGTACGCGATGTCGAGGTTGCAGGAAAGCGCGTGTTCGTACGCGTTGACTTCAACGTACCTGTTGAGAATGGAGCAATCACGGATGACAAACGGATCCGCGAGACGCTTCCGACGATCAATTTCCTGATCGAGCAAGGCGCGAAAGTCATTCTAGCAAGCCACATGGGCCGTCCACAAGGCCAAGTGGTAGAAGAACTGCGTCTGTCCGCACAAGCTGTGCGTCTGTCCGAACTGCTGGGCAAACCGGTTGTGAAGGCAAGCGAAGCGGTTGGCGAAGAAGTGAAAGCACAAGTAGCTGCGCTGAACAACGGCGACGTGCTGCTGCTCGAGAACGTTCGTTTCTACGAAGGCGAAGAGAAGAACGATCCAGAGCTGGCGAAGCAATTCGCAGAGCTTGCTGACCTGTTCGTCAACGACGCATTCGGCGCTGCTCACCGTGCCCACGCTTCGACGGAAGGTATCGCACACCATCTGCCAGCTGTAGCGGGTCTTCTCATGGAGAAAGAACTCGACGTGCTCGGCAAAGCGCTTAACAACCCAGAGCGTCCTTTCACAGCTATCGTCGGCGGCTCCAAGGTTAAAGATAAAATCGACGTCATCAACAAAATGATCGAGATCGCGGACAACATCATCATCGGCGGCGGCCTGTCCTACACCTTCTTCAAGGCGCAAGGCCATGAAATCGGTAAGTCGCTCGTTGACAACAGCAAGCTGGATCTGGCACTCGAGTTCATCGAGAAAGCAAAATCCCTCGGCAAGAACTTCCTGATTCCAGTCGACATCGTGGTTGCAGACGACTTCAGCAAGAACGCAAACACGCAAATCGTTGGCGTAGAAGGCATTCCTGCAGAGTGGGAAGGCATCGACATTGGTCCGAAGACGCGTGAAATCTATGCTGACGTGATCAAGAACTCCAAGCTGGTCGTATGGAACGGACCAATGGGCGTATTCGAGATCGAGCCATTCTCCCACGGTACGCAAGCTGTTGCACGTGCATGCGCGGAGACTTCCGGTTACACGGTTATCGGCGGCGGCGATTCGGCTGCAGCGGCTGAGAAGTTCCAACTGGCTGACAAAATGGACTTCATCTCCACTGGCGGCGGCGCTTCCCTCGAGTTCATGGAAGGCAAAGCACTCCCAGGCGTAGTTGCCCTGAACGATAAATAATAATTTTTGGCTGAATGCTGCGTTCACAATCTCCGATTATGATCGCAAACCAATCAGCCTGTTAGGAGCGATAAGAGCATGCGGAAACCGATTATTGCAGGTAACTGGAAAATGTTCAAAACGGTATCCGAGGCGGTATCGTTCTTCGCAGACGTGAAAGGCAAAGCAGAAGTTGACGGCGTTGAGTCCGTCATCTGCGCGCCATACACGACGCTGCCGGCGCTTGTAGAGGCTGCCAAAGGAACGAGCATTGCCATCGGAGCACAGAACCTTCACTTCGAAGATAACGGAGCATACACAGGCGAGATCAGCGGCGTTATGCTGAAAGATCTTGGCGTGCAATACGTTATCATCGGCCACTCGGAGCGCCGTGCATACTTCGCGGAAACCGACGAGATCGTGAACAAGAAAGTCCAAGCGGCATTCAAGCACGGTCTGACGCCGATCGTCTGCGTAGGCGAGAAGCTCGAAGAGCGCGAAGCGGATCAGACGAAAGACGTTTGCAAAGTGCAAACGGAAGCGGCTTTCCAAGGCCTGTCGGCAGCGCAAGCGGCTGAAGTGGTCATCGCTTATGAGCCAATCTGGGCAATCGGCACTGGCAAATCTTCTACTTCCGCAGACGCGGAAGACGTTATCGCTTATATTCGCGGCGTAGTCGAGGGACTCTATGATGCGGCGACTGCAGCGGCTGTCCGTATTCAATACGGCGGCAGCGTGAAGCCGAACAACATCGCGGAGTACATGGCACAGCCAAACATCGACGGCGCACTTGTAGGCGGAGCGAGCTTGGAGCCGGCTTCCTACATCCAGCTGGTCGAGGGGGCGAAGTAAGATGACGGCACCTAAACCAGTTGCGCTCATCATTCTCGACGGCTTCGGCCTGCGGAATGACGTAACAGGCAATGCGGTCGCGCAGGCGAACAAGCCGAACTACGACCGTTATTGGAACACATACCCGCATACGACGCTCACGGCGTGCGGCGAAGCCGTTGGTCTTCCTGAAGGCCAAATGGGCAACTCCGAGGTAGGCCACCTGAATATCGGTGCCGGCCGCGTGGTATACCAAGACCTGACGCGGATCAGCAAATCGATTCGCGAAGGCGAGTTCTACGACAACGAGACGCTGCAAGGCGCAGTCGATCATGCGAAGAAGAACGGCAAGAAGCTCCATCTGTACGGATTGCTGTCCGACGGCGGCGTTCACAGCCACATCGCGCATGTATTCGCGCTGCTTGAGCTTGCGAAGAAGAGTGAACTGAAGGACGTATACATCCATGCGTTCCTGGACGGCCGCGACGTTGCGCCGGACAGCGCCAAAGGCTACCTCGAGCAGCTGCAAGCGAAGATCGAAGAAATCGGCGTAGGCCAAATCGCGACCGTACAAGGCCGCTACTACGCGATGGACCGCGATAAGCGCTGGGAGCGTACCGAGAAATCGTACCGCGCCATGGTATACGGCGAAGGCCCGCAGTACACGAACCCGATCCAAGCCGTCGTCGAATCGTACGAGAAATCGGTATTCGACGAATTCGTCCTGCCTACGGTTATCGTAGGCGAAGAAGGCAAGCCGGTTGCGCTCGTCGAGTCCGAAGATGCGGTCATCTTCTTCAACTTCCGTCCTGACCGTGCCATCCAGCTGTCCCAAGTGTTCACGAACAGCGACTTCCGCGGTTTCGATCGCGGAGACCAAGTACCTGCGAACCTGTACTTCGTCTGTCTGACGCTGTTCAGCGAAACCGTAGGCGGCTATGTTGCGTACAAACCGAAGAACCTTGATAACACGTTGGGCGAAGTGCTCGTGCAGAATGGCAAGAAGCAGCTGCGTATCGCCGAGACCGAGAAATACCCGCACGTCACGTTCTTCTTCAGCGGCGGCCGCGATGTCGAGCTTCCGGGCGAGACGCGCATTCTCATCAATTCGCCGAAGGTTGCTACTTATGACCTGAAGCCGGAGATGAGCGCTTACGAAGTGGCAGCTGCAGCGGTAGCCGAGATCGAAGCCGACAAGCATGACGCTATCATCCTTAACTTCGCGAACCCGGACATGGTTGGCCACTCCGGCATGCTGGAGCCAACGATCAAGGCGGTTGAAGCGACGGACGAGTGCTTAGGCCAAGTCGTGGAAGCGGTGCTGGCTAAAGGCGGCGTATGCCTCATCACGGCGGACCACGGCAATGCGGATATGGTCATCGACCCGAACGGACGTCCATTCACGGCGCACACGACAAACCCGGTTCCATTCATCGTAACGAAGCAGGGCGCTTTGCGCGAAGGCGGCATCCTGGCCGACATCGCTCCGACGATGCTGGATCTGCTCGGTCTGTCGAAACCGGAAGAGATGACGGGCACGACGCTCATTCAAGGTTAAGTAAAGACGGCACCGGGCGCTTGTCCCAGAGCCGCAATATGGTTTACTATAGATTCGTTTGAATAATTTACTAAAGGAGTGTTCTATTCAATGTCTATCATTACTGACGTATACGCACGCGAAGTGCTTGACTCCCGTGGTAACCCTACGGTAGAAGTAGAAGTTCACCTGGAGTCCGGCGGCAAAGGCCGTGCAATCGTTCCATCCGGCGCATCCACTGGCGCTTACGAAGCTGTTGAGCTTCGCGACGGCGACAAATCCCGTTACCTCGGCAAAGGCGTTCTGAAAGCCGTTGACAACGTAAACACAATCATCGCTCCTGAAATCATCGGCCTGGACGCACTGGACCAAGTGCTGATCGACCGTAAAATGATCGAAATCGACGGCACGCCTAACAAAGGCAAGCTGGGCGCTAACGCAATCCTGGCTGTATCGATGGCAGTTGCTCAAGCAGCAGCTGACGCGCTGAGCGTTCCACTTTACACCTACCTGGGCGGATTCAACGCTAAAGTTCTGCCAGTTCCAATGATGAACATCGTTAACGGCGGCGAGCACGCTGACAACAACATCGACGTTCAAGAGTTCATGGTTCTGCCAGTTGGCGCAGAGAGCTTCCGCGAAGCGCTCCGCATCGGCGCTGAAATCTTCCACAACCTGAAATCGGTTCTGAAAGAAAAAGGCCTGAACACTGCAGTTGGCGACGAAGGCGGCTTTGCTCCTAACCTTGGATCCAACGAAGAAGCAATCACAACGATCATCTCCGCGATCGAGCGCGCAGGCTACAAGCCAGGCGTTGACGTATTCCTGGGCATGGACGTTGCTTCCACTGAGTTCTTCAAAGACGGCAAATACCACCTCGAAGGCGAAGGCAGATCCTTCACGCCAGCTGAGTTCGTAGACCTGCTTGCTTCGTGGGCTGACAAATACCCAATCATCACAATCGAAGACGGCTGCTCCGAAGACGACTGGGAAGGTTGGAAACTCCTTACTGAGAAACTCGGCGGCAAAGTTCAACTCGTTGGTGACGACCTGTTCGTTACGAACACTGAGCGTCTGTCCACAGGTATCGAAAAAGGCATCGGCAACTCGATCCTCGTTAAAGTTAACCAAATCGGTTCGCTTACCGAGACATTCGACGCGATCGAAATGGCTAAACGCGCTGGTTACACAGCAGTTATCTCCCACCGTTCCGGCGAGTCCGAAGATAACACAATCGCGGACATCGCGGTTGCTACGAACGCTGGCCAAATCAAAACAGGCGCTCCGTCCCGTACGGACCGCGTAGCGAAGTACAACCAATTGCTTCGCATCGAGGACCAACTCGGTTCGACAGCGCAATACGCTGGCAAGAGCGCGTTCTACAACCTGAAAAACTTCAAGTAAGCTTGAAGTCGGTCAGGCTTGCAGGAGGCTTCTAAAAGCGGCAAAGCCAAGATGACAAAAGAATGTCCCCAAAAGCAGCAATGTTTCGGGTAGGACATCCGCTATAATAAGGAGAGAGGCGTGCAACCGTTGCACAGCTTCTCTCCTTTTTTACTTTTACTTAGTAGTGGTTGGAACCTTAATCTTGCCGTAGGGGTGGTATTGGATGGCGAAGCCGATCGTAGGCTTGCAGCTGTATACGCTGCGTGATCAGACGGAGAAGGATTTTCTGGGTACGATTCGCAAGGTAGCCGATATGGGCTACAAAGCAATTGAATTTGCAGGATACTACAACACGCCGGCGCACGAGATCAAAGCGCTGATCGAAGAGCTTGGATTGGAAGCGCCTTCGGCGCATGTGGGCCTGAATTTCGGCGAGCCGGAGAACATGGCTGCCGATCTGGACAAGCAGATTGCAACAGCCAAGGAAATTGGCATTCAATACATCATCGTGCCTTGGGCACCGCTGCCGGAGACGCCTACCGCGGACGACGTGAAGCACCTGGCGGAAACGCTGCAGAAAGCCGGCAAGCAGGTCACGGAAGCGGGTTTGAAGTTCGGCTATCACAATCATGATTTTGAATTCAAGCTGGTCGACGACAAGACGATTATCGATCATCTGCTGGAGACCGTCCCTGCCGAATATTTGATCGCGGAGTTCGACCTGGGCTGGGTACATATGGGCGGGTATAAGCCGGTCGATTACGTGCAACGCTACGCAGGCAGAGTGCCTCTCGCGCACTTCAAGGATTTCGGGCAAGGACGCCGCGATACCGAAGTCGGCAAAGGCGTCGTCGATCTGAAGAGCGTGCTGAACATCGCCGAGGAAGTCGGCATTCAGTACATGATCGTGGAGCAGGAGGAATTTGCGTCTTCTTCGCTCGAGAGCGCGAAAATCTGCCTAGAGTTTTTCCGCGAGAACGGATATTTGTAAATTTTTTGCTGACAACAAGGCCGGCTTAAGTTGAAAGTTCCATATCTCCTATGATACAATGTACATGCTGTCTATAGGCTGAATCCTCTACGGGATATCGGCTACGGCAAATGCTGATGCTTCTTGCGTTGGAGGTGGAACTGTGGATATTTTCTTCAAAATTTTGCTGGTCATTTTCTCGCTTGGCTTGATCGCAGTTGTATTGCTGCAGAAAGGGAAAAGCGCGGGCCTTTCAGGTGCCATCTCCGGTGGTGCAGAGCATCTGTTCGGGAAGAATAAAGCTCGCGGTCTGGATCTGTTCCTTCAGCGGCTTACGATTGGTCTGGCTGCAGGGTTCTTCATTCTCTCCCTGGTCGTTGCCTACCTCGTGAAATAAGATAGGTGTAAAAGCGGGACGCGTTCCCGCTTTTTTTATTTGTTTAGACGAATCCCGCAATTGTCGGCGCCTTAGCCGATGATCGCGGGATTTTTGGCGTCCACGCTTGCGCGTCGTTTACAAGATGAATATGAACATGGTGCAAATTTGGGAGATGAAAGGAACAATTCCTTATCCTGGGGATGACATGTCCGTAACACTCGGGCACTAGAATAGGGAGCATCAGGCGGAGAAGGGATGATGTTCATGCAACCCTCGGAAGGCAGGCTGCCAGCTTCTTGGCGCCAAGCGGGGAGGCGAAAGCTCGCAGTCAGACAGACATCGCGAAGACGGATGCAGCTGCGGGAGAATGTGATCGGTTATGCGATGCTTGTGCCGTCGCTTCTGTTATTTGCCGTGTTTCTATTCTATCCGCTTGGTAAGTCGATGTACCTTAGTCTGCATTTGACCGATCCGCGAGGACGGATTGCCGCCTATGTGGGCTTCGAGAACTTCACCGCACTCCTTACATCAGACGCATTCTGGAATAGCTTGCGCGTAACCGGGCTATTCACCTTATATACCGTTATACCTGGACTGGTGCTCGGACTAGTGTTGGCCGCATTGACGAGCCGCCCTCGCAGAGGGATGCGGGCATTCCAGCTCGTCTTCTCCATGCCGGTTGCGCTGTCGATCGGAACGGCGGCCGTCATCTGGATGATGCTGTTCCATCCGACGATGGGCATGCTCAACTACTGGCTGTCGCTGGCCGGTCTGGCACCGATCCAATGGTTAACCGATCCGAAGTGGGCGCTCATCTCGATCTCGATCATGACGGTCTGGATGAACTCGGGGTTCAACTACATCATGCTGCATAGCGGCTTGCAGAGCATTCGGGAAGACATTCTGGAGAGCGCAACAATCGATGGGGCTGGGCCGGTCACGTTGTTCGTCCGTATCAAGCTACCGCTGCTCTCGCCCGTGCTATTCTTCCTGACGGTCGTATCGATCATGCACGCGTTCCAATCTTTCGGACAGAGCCACATCCTGACCAAAGGCGGACCTGCCGGATCAACGGAAGTATTCGTCTACTCGATTTACAAAGAAGCGTTCGTCAACTACCAGCTCGGTACCGGCAGCGCGATGTCGCTCGTCCTGTTCATGCTGCTGCTGATCCTGACGCTCATTCAATTCCTGGTGCTCGAAAAGAAGGTGCATTACCAATGACGATTAGACACGGCTGGTCTGCTGCTTTTATGTATATCGCGCTTATCGTGCTGGCGCTTGTCCTCATATATCCGGTCTATTATGCCTTCGCCTCAGCGGTCATGTCGCCTGAGGAATCCAGTCAGTATCCACCGCGGATGTTCCCGTCGCACCTCGACTTCAGCGCGATCCGGTCGGTCGTGGATCTTGTGCCGATCGGGGCGTTCATCCGCAACAGCTTCTTCATAGCGGCAGCCATAACCGTCGGACAGGTGCTGACGGCATCTCTTGCGGCTTATGCGTTCACATTCGTGAAGATGCGTTTCCGCGCGTTCTGGTTCGGCTTGTTCCTGTCGACGATGATGATCCCATGGGAAGTGACGATCATCCCGAACTACATGACGGTCAAGTCGTTAGGGTGGCTCGACAGCTACCCGGGCCTCATCATGCCGTTCTTGGCTTCGGCCTTCGGCGTATTCCTGCTCCGGCAGTTCTTCCTTCAGCTGCCGAAGGAATTGTTCGAGGCCGCGGTGATTGACGGCTGCGGACATTGGCGCTATTTGGCCCGAATCGTCATGCCATTGTCCCGTCCGGCGCTTGCTTCGCTTGCTGTCTATGCCTTCCTGAATGCGTGGAACATGTACCTGTGGCCGCTGCTGGTGACCAGTACGCCGGAGATGCGCACCGTGCAGATCGGCATCAGCATGCTGCAGTTCGAAGAATTCACCGCTTGGAACATCGTGCTTGCCGGGGTATCGCTCGTTCTGTTGCCTTCCCTCATCTTCCTGGTGCTTGGGCTGAAGCAGCTGGTTCAAGGCATTACGGCTGGCGCGGTGAAAGGGTAGCGTATCTACGCGTTGGATCCGCCCATACCGGGTGTGCCATACATATAAAATCTGTGTAGAGAAGGGGAATCGACCATTATGCAAGGAATGAAGCGCAAAGCAGTGCTCCTGACGGCAGTGACGGCAGCAATGATGACCGTGTCCGCATGCGGAACCAACAGCGAGAATACGGCTGGAGAGGTCAATGTCGATCAAGCGACGGAAGCAGCTTCACAGACAGCAGAGGGTTCGATCAATGAAGGAGCGGCACCTGCGGCGGAGACAAGCAAGGAGCCGGTGAAGGTCGTCTGGTGGCACTCCATGGGCGGAGAGCTGGGCAAGGCCGCAACGCAGCTGGTGACGGATTTTAACGCGTCCCAACAGGATATCGTCGTCGAAGAGGTGTACCAAGGCACGTACGACGAGAGCTTGAACAAGATGAAAGCGTCGATGGATGACAAGTCCGGCCCGTCCCTCATCCAGGTGTACGAGATCGGCTCCCGGTTCATGATCGACTCGGGCGCGGTCACGCCGGTGCAGCAATTCATCGACGGCGAAGGCTATAGTCTCGCAGACTTGGAGCCGAATATCGCAAACTACTATACGTTCGACGGCAAGCAATACTCGATGCCGTTCAATACTTCGAACCCGATCCTCTACTACAATAAGACGCTGTTCAAAAATGCGGGCCTGGATCCGGAGAAGCCGCCAGCAACGTTCGAAGAGGTGGCGGAAGCGGCCAAGAAGCTGACGAAAGACGGCGTGACCGGCGGCTCCTTCGCCATCTACGGCTGGTTCATGGAGCAGCTGTTCGCGAACCAGGGCGCGGACTATGTGGACAACGGCAACGGCCGTACAGCGGCGGCAACGGCTTCCTTGGTGAATACGGACGCTGGCGTGAAGACGCTGGAGTGGTGGAAATCGCTCATCGACAACAAGACCATGCTCAACCTGGGCCGTAAAACCGACGATACGAAGAAAGCGTTCATCGCTGGCCAAGTGGCCATGACGCTCGATTCGACGGCAAGCCTTCGCGGCATCGTCGACGGCGTCGGCGACAAATTCGAAGTCGGCACCGCGTTCCTGCCTAAGCCTGCCGCAAGCGGCGACGGCGGCGTGGTCGTGGGCGGCGCGAGCCTGTGGATTCTGAACAACAAGCCGGAAGCGGAGCAGCAAGCGGCTTGGACGTTCATGAAGTATCTGGCCGAACCTGCGACGCAGGCGAAGTGGCATATCAACACCGGCTACTTCCCGATCACGACCAAAGCGTACGACGAACAGATCGTCAAAGATAACCTCGCCAAGTACCCGCAGTTCCAGACGGCGATTGATCAATTGCACGCGACGAAGGCGATGCCGGCAACGCAAGGCGCGGTAATGGGCGTATTCCCAGAGGCGCGTCAGCTGGTCGAGACGGCGATCGAGGAAGCGTTCAGCGGGCAGAAGACGCCGAAGGCGGCGCTGGATGATGCCGCGGCGGCGATCACGGAGAAGATTGCGACCTACAATAAAACGGTGAGCAAGTAAAGGAATTGAAGGAGCGTTCCCCGGCGGCAGCGTTAATGTACTGCCCGGGGCGCTCTTTTTGCTGTTTAGGCGAAGGGTTGTCTGTGTGAAGGAGAGGTATAGATTCGAGGCGGGTTTGGTACGCTTAAAAGGGGAGATTTCACCGCTTTGCGCAAGGGTGTGCAGATTGGTAAATATTTTCGCGCCAAGCGGATGGCACTATCCTTTTTCGTGTATACTGAATCTATATGTAAATCTATCATCCTGATGCTGCATTGAGGCTTCGCTTCAGATGGCGGCGCGCGAGTGGAGGCATTATGATAACGGAGCAAGAACTGCTTGATTTTATGCGGGATACGGCTTATAAGCCGTTGACATATCAGGAACTGGAGGCCGAACTGGGCGGAGGAGACGCACAGTCCTTCAAGGAATTCCTTATCCTGCTCAACAAGCTTGAGAACGAGGGCAAAGTGCTCCGCTCACGGACGGAACGCTATGGTGTCCCGGAGCGCATGAATTTGCTGCGCGGCCGCGTTCAAGCGCATGCGAAGGGATTCGCATTCCTTATTCCGGATGAGAAGGGTCATCCGGATGTGTATTTGCATGCGAACGATTTGAAGACCGCCATGAACGGCGATATCGTGCTGGTGCGCATTACGTCCAAGAGCGAGGGCGGCGGCCGCATGGAAGGCGAGGTCGTCCGCGTCGTGGAGCGTGCGGTGACCCAGGTGGTCGGCACGTTCGAGAATCATGAGGCGTACGGATTCGTCGTTCCGGACGACAAGCGGATTAACCGCGATATTTTTATCCCTAAAGGCGAGTACCTGGGGGCGGTCTCCGGGCAGAAAGTCGTCGTCAAAATCGTCTCGTATCCGGAAGGGCGTTCGGCTGCTCAAGGCGAGATCCTCGAGATTCTCGGCCATAAGGATGATCCGGGCGTCGATATTCTCTCGATCATCCGCAAGCATCAACTGCCGGAGAGCTTCCCGCACGATGTGATGATGGAAGCCGAGGCTGCGCCGGACACGATCACCGAAGAAGAGATCGTAAGCCAAGGACGCCGCGACCTGCGCGACCGCGTTATCGTGACGATCGACGGCGAAGACGCGAAGGACCTGGACGATGCGGTTAACGTCGAGCGTTTGCCGAACGGCAACTATCTGCTCGGCGTCCATATCGCGGACGTCGGCTATTACGTGACGGAGAATTCCTCGCTGGACCAAGAGGCGTATCGCCGCGGATGCTCGGTGTATCTGGTGGATCGGGTTATCCCGATGCTGCCGCATCGGTTGTCGAACGGTATCTGCTCGCTTAATCCGCAGGTCGACCGCTTGACGATGTCATGCGAGATGGAATTCGACGCGACGACGTTGAAGCGGGTACGCCATGACGTGTTCACGAGCGTGATTCGCACGAAGGAACGGATGACGTATTCGAATGTGCGCAAAATCCTGCAGAACGAAGATCCGGAAGTAACCGAACGTTACGCCGAGCTGGTCGATACGTTCAAGCTGATGGAGGATCTCGCGATGCGCCTTCGCTCGATGCGAATGCAGCGCGGGGCGATCGACTTCGACTTCGTGGAAGCGAAAGTCCTCGTCGATTCCGAGGGCAAGCCGACCGACATTATCAAGCGCGAGCGCTCGATCGCCGAGCAGATTATCGAGGAGTTCATGCTGGCGGCGAACGAGACGGTAGCCGAGCATTTCTTCTGGCTGAAGGTGCCGTTCCTGTACCGGATTCACGAGAACCCGGACTCGGAGAAACTGATGACGTTCGTGCAATTCGCGGCGAATTTCGGTTATCAGATCAAAGGCAAAGGCAACAAGATTCATCCGCGCTCGCTGCAGACGCTGCTCGATGAGATCCACGGCAAGAAGGAGCAGACGGTCATCTCGACGATGATGCTCCGTTCGATGAAGCAGGCGCGTTATGAGGCGGAGAGCATGGGCCACTTCGGTCTTGCGGCCGAGTTCTACTCGCACTTCACGTCGCCGATCCGGCGTTATCCGGACTTGGTCATTCACCGCGTTATGCGCGAGGTATTCGAGAACGGCGGCACGCTGACGCCGGAGCGGCTCGATGCGCTCAATCAGCGCATGCCGGATATTGCGCAGCAATCGTCGGAGCGCGAGCGCGTGGCGGTCGAGGCCGAACGGGATACCGAGAAGCTGAAGAAAGCCGAGTACATGCTCGATAAGATCGGCGAGGAATTCGACGGTATCATTAGCAGCGTCACCAGCTTCGGGTTCTTCATCGAACTCGAGAATACGGTCGAAGGCTTGATTCGTCTGAGCGACATGCACGATGACTTCTACCACTTCCATGAGCAGCATATGGTGCTGATCGGCGAACGTACATCCCGGATTTTCCGAATCGGGGACGATGTGCGTATTCGGGTCGAGAACGTCAATATGGATGAGCATACGATCGACTTCGTGCTGGTGGACACAGGCTCCATCAATACCGATCCTAACTTCGAGAGGGCATTGAAGGCAGGACGCGGCGGACGCGGGCAACAGTCCGGTCGCGGTCGCGGCGATCGTAACGGCGGGCGTTCGGATGACCGCAGCGCCGGGCGCGACGATGGACGCGGCGGCAGACGCAGACGCGGCGATGACCGCGTGGCGGCAGAAGGCTCGTCGGATCGCGGCGGACGTGGCGGGCGCCAGGGACAAGGCGGTCAGGGACAAGGCGTTCAAGTTGGCCAGGGCGGCAACCGTCAAGGCGGCCGCGGAGGCCAAGGTCAAGGCGGACAAGGGCAGCGCAAAGGCCAGAGCACCGTCTTCATTCCGGGACGTCGCAATGATAGCGAGCAGCGTCCAGGTTGGAAGCCGGAGGATGATTATAATCTCGATAAGATCCTCGGCGTAAGCGAAGGAGCAGCCGATCAGGGCGGCGCTGCTGCTGATGGCAACCGCAGCGGGGGTTCGCGTTCCGGCGGCGGCAAGCGCAAAGGCGGCGTCCGCACCGATATGTGGGGCCTGCCGATCCTCGGCACCGGCGGCATTATCGATGAAGGCGAGTACGAGCACTTCAACGGCCCGGGCGGCCAACGGAAGAGCCGTTCCGGCGGCGGTAACCGTTCCGGCGGCAACCGCAGCGGCGGTCCACGTGGCGGCGGCCAAAGCGGTCAAGGAGCCGGTAACGGCGGACCGCGCAGCGGCGGCAACACCAATGGCCCGCGTGGCGGTGGCGACGTTGGCGCTCCAGGCGGCGGAGGTAATTCGCGCCGCAAGAAGGCGACCAAGGGCGGCGTATTCAATCCGAACGCGCCGGGCGCCGTGCCGACGGGAGATTTTTCGTCTATAGTAAGCGAATCGTCTGGCGGCAGCCCGAATGGAGAAGTCGGTAATGGCGGCGGAAGCGGCCGTCCGCGCAAGAAGAAGAAATCCGGCGGGAACGGCACGGCTGCTTTCGTCCGGAAGAACCGGAAGTAGGGCCGATGGCTAGGCTGCCGGTTTGAAGTGAAGGGCGGGCATTGCGGGTACGTGATGCTCGCCTTTTTTTCATTGAGGAGGGGTTGTAGGTCCGTATGGGGACAGCTTGCTTTCGTACGGAGAAGTTGTTACAATAGATTCCTAATAATGCCTTTTTGGCGGCGTGCCTGATTGGTTATAACGGCTGCCTCATGGGGTAAAGTTAGAAGAGCAGACAAGGCGAGGTGACTAGCATGGGCAAGAAGACGAACGAGAACAAGCAACTGGCTCAGAATAAGAAGGCTTCCCATGACTATTTCATCGAGGATACGTATGAAGCGGGCATGGTGCTGACCGGCACGGAGATTAAATCCGTCCGCGCGGGTAAAGCGAATATCAGCGACGCGTTCGCGACGATTCGCAACGGGGAGATGTACATTCACAACATGCACATCAGTCCGTTTGATCAAGGCAACCGCCACAACCCAACGGATCCGACTCGTGCGCGTAAGCTGTTGCTTCACAAGGTACAGATTCACAAACTGCTCGGGCAATCGAAGCAGGAAGGCTACGCCATCGTGCCGCTGAAGATTTATGTGCGCAACGGTTACGCCAAGCTGCTGATCGGGCTCGGTAAAGGTAAGAAACAATACGACAAACGCGAAAGCGCGGCGAAGAAAGATGCCCAGCGGGATATCCAACGCGCGCTGCGTGAGAAGCAGAAGGTCGCACGTTAATCGGAGCGATGGGTAAGCTGAACGGTCCATTGGCAATGATGCCAGCGTACCGCCAGTGTAACCAGAATCTCGAGGATACAATCGTGCAGACGATGTGCTATACTAACTAAGCAAGGACGACGCGACATGCGAGATAAGCACGAAGCGTCAGCAAGGAATGCAATGCAAGACAGCTTATGCTCGCTTGATTGTCGAGATGAGCGCTGTACCTGCTAAACGGAACATGAGCGTGTAAGCTCAGACGACGCCGTTTATGCGATATGGGGGCGTTTATGGATTCGACGGGGATAGTACGAGCATGGGTTGCGGGTAGTGGGGACGCGTCCACTTCATCAACGCTAAAGCCTATTAAACGGCAACCGTAATACTTCCTACGCTGTAGCAGCCTAAGAAACTGCACGCGTGCTTCTACCTTGCATCGCCCATGTGCCAGGATAGGGGCTCACATTTAGTGGGATACGCTGTCTAGTCTCCGCCTGGGGCTAGCTGAAGACGACAATCAGGCTGACCTGTAGGATAGCCGGTTACGGGGCGCTCCCACAGGTGACATCAAAACTGTGACTACACCCGTAGATGCCTATGTGGCGTTGTCTTCGGACAGGGGTTCAAATCCCCTCGCCTCCACCATGAAAACCCAGTCCGCGTGAGGACTGGGTTTTGCTATTTCTCAGCGTCGATCTATATACATATGCGATACTTCTTCAGGTTTACGTCATACATAACCACGAATCTCACAATCTCCTATACTTTGTTAGCAGTGGTTATGAACGATCGTTAACCTAGGAGGCGATAAAATTATGATCAACGTTCTCAATATAGATGGACAACCACTTACCCCATGCGTGCTCGATCGGGCGTGGAGGGAAGTTAATAGAGCGCGAGCCGTATGGATCGACGAAGAGACGATCCAATTATTATACAATCCCTTTTTATTTCGTGACTATCGCAAAGCTGCGCTTAAGCGGGATCATTACACCTGCTTGTGGTGCGGGCGTCCCGGCAAGACAGTCGATCACATTATTCCCTC
Organism: Paenibacillus phyllosphaerae; assembly: GCF_014192105.1. Taxonomy (GTDB): domain Bacteria; phylum Bacillota; class Bacilli; order Paenibacillales; family Paenibacillaceae; genus Paenibacillus_Z; species Paenibacillus_Z phyllosphaerae. The sequence continues at coordinate 42,961 of NZ_JACHXK010000017.1, forward strand.
AAGCAAAGGCGGCTCGGATCTCCCCCGAAACTTAATCGCTGCTTGCATGGAGTGCAATACGAAGCGGGGAAGCCGTTCGGCGTTCTCCTACTTTAGAGAAAAGGTATATTCCGCGCCGCATAAGATCAAGTTGTTTTATCGTATTGTGAAAGCGAACGTTCACCATCAGGTGAACTGATGTAGAAGTCAAATTGGAGACGAGCTAGTTTGTTGAAGAAACTCCACCAGCAAAACCCCGACCGCATATGGTCGGGGTTTTGCTACGTTTGGCTATGTTCACGTATTCTTGAAAGGGATAATGATGATTAACCATGTCGACCGTCAAATCCTCGGCGTGTTGTTGATTCATGACCAAATGGTATCCATTGTAGCGAAGGAAAATAACGAGCGCCGTAAAGGCGGTGCGTTGTTTGCGTTCTAAAAGGGATGCTTTTGCCCAAGTTGCTCATATTAACGATCCTTCAAGCCTTTTAATGTGTCATCGTATTCTTCCATAACTTGAGACAATGTATCAAGGAAGTCATGACTGATTCCCGCTGGCAGCCTAACTTTACGAGCTCTGCGAATGATGATTTCGCCATTCTCTTCGTTCACGTCGATGGTTACCGTATCGCCTGCTTCAAGTCCGAGTTGTTTCAATGCCTCGTCCATTGTAAGGCCAAGGCTTTTCCCGAATTTAGTTACTCTTCGCTCCATCTCGATCACCTTGTTCATGTGTTTTTCCTCCTTATTATACTATTCAATTATGAGTACAATCACACGGTTGCAGGGACAGCAATAATCATCAACTCAGATACGTTGCGAGTAGCGGGGGACGCAGATGATTATGAAGTAATGATTGTTTCGGAACCTGTTATGGCGCTGTTAAGCTTAGGGTGTTTCACCGGCAAGAACATGCAGCGATAAGGGAGGGAAGTAGCCGCGACTTTATGTAAGCGTCTTCAGTCAAACCGATCAAACACATTTTAGGAGGGATCCAATTGAAGAAAAAAGCAATCAGCCTCATACACACGGTGCTTATGATGTCACTTGCAGTCACCTTAATGTTTTGCGGAGTGGGCAATACGGGAGTAGCCCATGCTGCCGGCGTTACGATAACGGACAGTGGAGGTTGGAATGAAAGCGCCTATGTGGAATGGGCGCCTGTCAGCAATGCGGAGGGGTACAATGTCTACGTGAAGCCTGCCAGCGCAGCGGATGCCCAGTATCAACAAATCGATAACGAGCTTATTCGTAAGTATCCCTCTCATTGGAGAGCCGATGCTGTAGGGCTTGCGGCGGGGAATTACGTGCTGAAAGTCGAAGCCAAACTGTCTGGCGGTTCAACGGCCAGCGCGGTTACGGGGGAAATAGCCGTAGCGGCCCATGACCGGTCCGGATTCGCTTTTTCGTCGGCTTCGACCTACGGAACCGGTTCAGGTGCCTACAACGATAATGGAACGCTCAAGAGCGGTGCTCAAGTTGTCTATGTCACCTCTGCGACGGCCAAAACAGTTACGCTAGCCGTGAAAATTAGCAGCTCCGGCGGGCTGCAAACCGCTGTGGGCCTTGGCGAAATTTTGAGTTTGAGACAGAAAGGGTATGATACGACTCCGCTTGCCATTCGATTCATCGGCCAAGTGACGGGTGACGATCTGAGCGGGCAGCTGAACAGCAGCGGTTATCTTGAAGTCAAAGGCAAAAGCAATTATGCCGAGATGAATATGACGCTCGAAGGGATCGGGGACGATGCTTACGCTTACGGCTGGGGGATGCTGCTTCGGTATGTGGGCGATGTGGAAGTGCGCAACCTGGGATTCATGCTCTTCCCGGACGACGGCATTTCGCTAGATACCGGCAATGTGAACGTATGGCTGCATAACAACGATCTATTCTATGGGACGGCAGGAGGAGATGCGGACCAGGCCAAAGGCGACGGATCCACGGATATGAAGAAAGGATCGACCTATATTACGATCTCGTATAACCACTACTGGGATTCGGGCAAAGCTTCTCTGGTAGGCTTGAGCGAGTCGGCCCAATTTTTCGTTACCTTCCACCATAACTGGTTCGATCATTCGGATTCGCGTCATCCGCGCATCCGAGTGGCCTCCGTTCACATTTATAATAACTTCTATGACGGTAACTCCAAGTATGGCGTAGGCGTAACCATGGGAGCTTCGGCTTTCGTCGAATCCAATTATTTCAGACACGCCAAGAATCCGATGATGAGTTCTTTGCAAGGGACTGACGCTCTAGGGGAAGGGACGTTCTCGGGTGAAAACGGGGGTATGATTAAAGCGTTCAACAATATCATTGCGGATGCCAACAGTCTGATCTATGCGAACTCCAATGCCGGAACGGCTGCGGCCAATGCGACTTCATTCGATGCCTACCTGGCTGCTTCGAGAACGGAGACCGTTCCTGGTTCGTACAAAGCGTTGGTCGGCGGAACGGCGTATAACAATTTCGATACGAGCGTCGATATGGGCGTGAACGCAGCGGATGTGGATCCGGCCGGTTCGGTGGAAACGATCGTGACGGCAGAAGCCGGACGCCTGAATAACGGGGATTTTCAATGGCAATTCGATGACGCGGTAGATGACGCCTCGTATGCCAACAATGACGCGCTAATGTCCAAAATTAGAAGTTACGCGACCAAACTTGTGTCTGTTGGCGGGAACTCGAATCCGACTGACCCGACTGACCCGACTGATCCTACAGATCCTACAGATCCGACTCCGGACCCTACGCCAGATCCAGGTACCGAACCACAATACGTCCATAACTTCACCTTGAATGGAACGGCAAGCGACTTCTTCAACATTCAGGGCACGCTGTCGACTTCCAAAGGGACCGTATCCTACAACGGCTTAACGCTCACACAATGTTTGAAACTCGAGAGTTCGACCAGCATTGCTTTTACGACGAACGCAGCTTCGACGTTAACCTTGGTGTTCAACTCGCCAGACGGGACCAAAATCAAAATCGATGGCACGAGTTACCCGATGACAGGCGGTGTTGTGCGCGTCTCTCTTGCTGCGGGCATGCATACGATTACGAAAGATAGCGTAACGAATCTGTATTACATGCAGTTAGCCTACTAGATGCAATGCCTCCATAGCAGGATGGGTTAGGCCGCCTTCGCGGGCGGCCTTTCTGCGTGCCGATAGGTTCGTGCATAGCGCCTCCACAGACGATACTTTTATACCGCATCAAGAAGGAGAAATCCCCCAAACAGAGAATATTGTTCCATACTCACTGTGGGGTGGTAGAGGTGCGGAGCACACGCTCGATGAAGGCTGCTGGAACGGTACGGATGAAGAGGGATGCCTGGTGGTACAGGCTGCGTGATCGGTTCGAGCTCTCCTCGCTCCGCAAACGAATCATGGTGCTGCTGACCGTCGGCTTCGCGGGCTGCGCGATCTTGATGGCGGCGGTCTCTTACAATGCGATCTATACGATGCAGCGCGACAAAATCAAGACTTCGATGGCGTTCGATCTCCATCAGCAAACGACGAAGCTCAATCAAATGTACAACAGCTTGCTTCAGGTGACCCAGCAGATGATGCCCGAAGGGACGGTGGGCCATCTGATGGAAACGTACGTCCAGGCGGAGGATACGTACAGCGAGCGGCTGCTCTCGCGCGATATTTCCTACAATATCGGATTGATTACGTTCTCCAACCCGGCGATGGAGCTGGTGATGTATTATAATCCCGACGGTGGACAGGCCGCGTATTCGAATCTGCCGCTGCGCGAAGACTTCACGCTGCAAGCGTTGCCGGATGTTGCGGGTATGGGGGAATTGAAGTACCAGTCTCCGCACAAATCGCTATGCCGGTTCAGCGATGATCAGGTGATCTCGGTGACGAGGGAAGTGACCTTCTCGGACGGCACGCAGCTGGTCATTTATGTGGAAGCGAAGTCGGATCTCACCACAGAAATGAAATCGCTTACAGAAGATTTGAACATGCCATATACGCTGGTCTTCACCGATCTGGTGGGCGTTGTAACGTACAGCAGTTCTTCATCGGCGTATGCGCCGGGGGAGCATCTTCGGTTAAGCGGGCAATCGGGCATGAAGGGCGATTATGTATGGAACCGCATGACCGGCGATTACGGGTACGATGTCACGCTGCTGCTGCCCGTCTCCTACTACAATCACGAACTCTATACGTGGAAGAACCATATGGTGTGGATTCTCGGCTTGGGCCTCCTGATGATGGTGCTGCTCACGCTGGTCTTGCGGCGGCTGATTAACCGGCCGTTCCGGTTGATCGAGAAGGAGATGAGGACGTTCGGCAAAGGATACATGCGCACCAGTCAATATCACACGGGGATCGATGAGTTCGACCGGATCTTCGATCAATTCAATATTATGAAGCGGCAGATCCAGCAGCTGATCGTGGATATGGGGCAGAAGGAAAAGGACCGGCATCAGCTGGAGATCGAGAAGCTGGCCTACCAGATCAACCCGCATTTTCTCATGAATACGCTCAACTCGGTGCGCTGGCTGGCGGTGATGCACAAGCAGGCGGAGATCGAGAAGTTCGTCTCCTCGCTAATTTTCCTGTTGAGCTACAACTTGGGGAAGTCCGGGGAGAGCGCTACGTTCCGGTCAGAAATAGAGGTCATCCGAACCTATCTGGAGCTGCAGCAGATGCGCTATGACTTCGAGGTGAAGCTGGACATCGCGGAAGGGGATTATCTCGATAGTTCCGTGGCGAGGTTCATCTTGCAGCCTATCGTAGAGAATGCGGTCTGCCATGGGCTTGACGATAACGGTAAGCTGGAAATTCACGTAACGCCGGATGACAATGAGCAGGCGGTGCGTATCATGATCCGCGATGACGGCAAAGGGCTGAGCGACGAAACGCTGGCCTTCCTGCAGCGCGACACGCCGGATCAACAACAGACGGGCTGGGGGATTGGGCTTCGGTACGTGAAGTCCATGCTGGAATCATGCTACGGCTACAAAGCCCGTATGGATATACAAAGCAGTCCGAACCAAGGGACGACGGTTACGTTACACCTTCCTTTTCTCCAACCTAGAAAGGAGAGAATGCTATGATTCGCGTATTGATCGTGGACGATGACAAGCTTGCGCGCAAAGGTTTGATCTCGATCATGCCCTGGGCGAAGCACGATATGACGGTCGTTGGAGAAGCGGCCAACGGCGCGAAAGCGCTGGAGTTCATGGAGCAGCATGAGGTAGATCTTATGTTCGTGGATCTCTCGATGCCCGTCATGTCCGGCATGGAGCTGCTGCAAGTCACCCGGCAGCGGTTCCCGCGCCTGCGCTGCGTGATTCTATCGTTTCACGAAGAATTCGAGAATGTGCAGTCGGCTTACCGGATGGGCGTGCTCGATTACATATCCAAGGTGCGGCTGGAATCCGAGGACGATGAGCAGATACTGGCACGTATTCAGCAACAAATGATAGGCGAATCTCAGCCTGCTGCGCCGTCGCATCCGATCGCGAAGTCCCCTGCGGTATCTGCGCCGTCGCATGCATCAGAGGCAGTTAGCTGCACACCGGAGGAAGACTCGTGGTGCGTGCTGGAGCAGGAGTGGCGTACGCACTACTGGCTCTATAATGAATCGATTTTCCAGCGCTTATGCAAACAGACGATAGAAGCGGACGTTCCCTTCCGCCGCCTGGAGGGGCTGTTCATGCGTATGCTGTCCCCGATCGAGACGGTAATCGCGCTGGATGCCGAACTCGGGTCTGCTGTCGAGGACGTCCGGTCGGTCATCGAATGGCTGCGGGACTACAGGAGGCGTATCTACGCACGGGTTGCGGCTTCTACGGATTACGCCAATACGACGATCAGCATCCTAAAGGCGGTACTGTTCATTCGCGAGCAGGTGTCGAATACGCTGCATGCCGAGACGGTCGCGGACCATGTGCACATGAGCCGAAGCTATTTTAGCCAATGCTTCAAGAAGCTGACGGGTTCGACGTTCAACGATTACGTCCGGCAGGAGCGGATCCGGGCGGCCGAGCGGCTGCTCTCCGAGACGAACCAGTCGATTACGTGGGTGGCGCATGCCGTAGGCTATAGCGACTCCAAATATTTTTCCCAGCGATTCTATGAACAGACCTCCCTCTTGCCTTCCGAATTCCGGGCCCAACTCCACAAGGGGGACGATTGATTCCAATCGATCGAACAACTATCCCCCTTAACCCTTGCGAATCTTCACAAAACACGGCACATCCATCGGACTTTTTTTGTCCGCTTCCTAGGTACAATGAGAGGGCAAGGGAATAAGGGGAGGGATTAGATGAGAAGGAATGTGGCAGCGCTGCTTTCGGTCGTATTGCTTGGTGCAAGTTTGTCGGCTTGTACGTCTTCCAATGATTCATCGAATAAGGCAACGAATTCATCGAATGATTTGAAAGCGTCTTCAAACTCCAATTCGAACGCTAACGCGAACAAAGGCACGAATGCGGAGACCCCCGCACTGACGGGAGACGACTTGGCCTTCTCCAAATTCCCCGAACCCGTTGACGTTCACATCGGCATGGTGGTGGACCCGACGGACAAGACGCTGCCGGAAGGCGACAGCGTAAGCAACAACCAGTACACGCGCTACCTGAAGGAAAAGTACAACATTAACGTCATCGTGGATTGGACCGCTGCCACGGGCAACGATTTCAAGCAGAAGGTGAGCCTGACGATCGCATCGGGCAAGCTGCCGGACGGCATGGTGGTCGACGACCGTTCTTTCATGACCAAGGCGGCCAGCTCGGGGCTCTTGTATGACATTACCGATCTGTTCGAGCAGTACCAATCTTCGCAGGTAAGGGACATCATGGCGAGTACCGAAGGCCGTGCCATGGAGAATGCCAGCTATAAAGGCAAGATGGTATCGCTCCCGAACATTACGGTCGATACCGACGGCGTGCATATCATGTGGGTCCGCAAGGATTGGCTCGATAAGCTGCAGCTGCCGGTGCCGAAGACATTAGCGGAAATTGAAACGACGGCGAAAGCCTTCATCGATAATAAGCTTGGCGGGGACAAAACGATCGGGATCGCCGGCCCTTCCAAAAATACGTTCCCATACTCCACGTTCCTCGTATCCTCCAACAATATGGGCGGCTTTGATCCGGTCTTTGGCGCGAAGGACGCGTATCCGGGCTACTGGATCGATAATGGCGACGGATCGGTCACGTACGGAACGACGACGGACGAGACGAAACAAACGCTGGCCTTGCTGGCGGACTGGTACAAGAAAGGGCTGATCGATCCGGAGGTCGGCACGCGCGACAACGTGGGCGATCCGATCAATGCCAATCAGGCGGGCATCTTCTTCGGTCCATGGTGGAACGGCGGCTACGGCAACGGGGACTCCTTCAAGAACGACCCGACGGCGAACTGGCAGGCCTATCCGGTGTATACCGACGATGGGAAGTGGAATTCCCATATGAAGACGACGGGCAGCACGTACACCATTATTAGCAAAAAAGCCAAGCCGGACGTCGTCAAAGCGATCCTCATCATGAACAATGCCCTCGTGCGCGATGAGGCGACCTTCGATCTGTCCGTGAGCGTGGGCTGGTATCCGCTTCGCAACGTCATGGCCGCAGCCAATGAGACGGAATACGAATACGTCGAGCTGCTCAAGGTCCTGAAGGGCGAGACAGATCCGGAGGACTATAACAAGCCGAACAGCCTGTACAAATTGATGTATGCGGACGCCAAGAAGGTCAAGGACGTCATTAAGCCTCCGTATGACGATCTGAATGTCAGCAACTTCAACACGACGAACTTCGGCGACTTCCAGCGCATGTATTCGATCATGATCGGCGACCGTCCATTCACGACGATTCCGATCGATAAGAAAGTCTACAGCGTCACCTACAACCAGACCGAGACGATGGAGACCAAGTGGGCGAACCTGAAGAAGATGGAAGACGAGACCGTGCTGAAGATCATCCTGGGCCAAGCGTCTATCGATTCCTTCGATAAATTCGTGAAGGATTGGAAGTCGCAAGGCGGAGACGAGATCACGGCGGAAGTCGCGGAGCTGCTGAAGAAGTAATCATGCGGACAGCTTGCGGAGGGCGCCGGCGTATGAAGGCGTCCTCTGTAAGCGTTGACAGTCCTGTTGGAGTACGGGAGGTTGGCTTACGATGAAAAAGATGGGCTACCAAAAGCACTATTATTTCATGCTGCTGCCGGGTATGGTCTGGCTGGTCATGTTCAGCATCGTGCCGATGTTCGGCATTGTGATGGCCTTCCAGAATTACAATCCGGGAGCGGGATTGCTCGGGTCCGAGTGGGTCGGGCTAGAGAACTTCAAGTACATGTTCCAGCTGAATGACAGCAAGACGGTCATCGTGAATACCCTCATTATCGCGGTTGGCAAAATCGTCCTTAACCTGCTCGTTCCGCTCATCTTCGCGATCTTGCTTAACGAACTTCGCAGCTTGCGTTATAAGAAGCTGGTGCAGACCGTCGTGTACCTGCCGCACTTTCTGTCCTGGGTTATCATGTCCACGATTGTCATCGGGATCTTCGGCTACTATGGCGTGGTCAACACGGTCTTCGGCATGTTCGGCTACGATCCTCAGCTCTTCATGGCGGATGCGGGCATCTTCCGGCAGCTGATTATCGGCACCGACGTGTGGAAGGAGTTTGGCTTCAACGCGATTATATATTTGGCGGCGCTGACAGGGATTAATCCCAATCTGTATGAGGCGGCCGCGATTGACGGTGCGAACCGCTGGCAGCTGATCCGGCATGTGACGCTTCCCGCGCTGACGACCACCGTAGTTCTGCTAGGCGTCCTAAGCTTGGGCAACGTGCTGAATGCCGGCTTCGATCAAGTGTACAACCTGTACAATCCATTGGTGTATTCGACCGGCGATATTCTGGATACATGGGTGTACCGGCTGGGCTTGCAGAATCTGCAATTCTCGCTGGCGACGGCGGCTGGCCTGTTCAAATCCGTCATTAGTTTCGTGCTGATATTCATATCTTACCGTCTGGCATACCGATATGCCGATTACACGGTATTCTAAAGGGAGGGCGCTGCATTGGTCAGAAATATAACGTTAGGCTCGCGGACGTTTGATATCGTCAATCTCATCGTCATGGGGCTTCTGCTCATCAGCTGCTTATACCCGCTGTGGTATACCTTCTGCGTATCCATCTCCGAGAAATCCGCCGCCAACGCGGGCTTGGTGACGCTGTATCCGATCGGGTTCTCCTTGTCGCCGTATAAGGAAATTATGAGCGACCCTTTATTCTTCAACGCGTTCTGGATCTCGATCCAGCGCACGGTGCTCGGCACATCGTTCTCCCTGCTCATCACCGTCTTAATGGCCTATCCTCTGGCAAGGCCGAATCGGGAGTTCAAGATGCGCAATACGTTCATGTGGATCCTGGTCTTCTGCATGCTGTTCAACGGAGGGCTCATCCCGTGGTATCTCACCATTCAGAACTACCATCTGATCGATTCGATCTGGGCGTTGGTGCTGGGCGGCGGCGTACCGGTATTCGACGTCATCCTGATCATGAACTTCTTCCGCAACTTGCCGAAGGAGCTGAATGAGGCAGCGGTCGTGGACGGCGCGGGCCCTTGGGCGGTGCTGTTCCGGGTGTATATCCCTTGTTCGATCCCCGTGCTTGCGGCCGTGGCGCTGTTCCTGAGCGTGTACCACTGGAACGAGTTCTTCAACGGGCTGGTGCTGATGAATACGGCGGCCAAATATCCGCTCCAGACGTATATCCAGCAGCTGGTCGTCAACATTCCGGTCGGCACCAATCTGACTCCGGAGCAATACAAGAAGCTGTCGGAGCTGTCGAACCGGACGCTGAACTCGGCGAAGGTGTTCATCGCGATGGTGCCGATGCTGATCGTGTATCCCTTCCTGCAAAAATACTTCGTCTCCGGCATTATGCTGGGCGCCGTGAAGGAGTAGGCGGCGCTTGCGAACTTGCAGAAGCACACCGGCTATGCCCGAAGTTTCGCCGCGCTTCCGCCAATTGGCGGAGGCGCGGTTTTTTTGACATTGCTTTCGCGAATATTCGATAATGGGAGTATGACAATCGCAGGGGGAAGAACAGATGAAATCGCTCGTATTGGCGGAAAAGCCCAGCGTCGCGCGGGAACTCGCGCGCGTGCTCGGCTGTACGAATAAGAACAAAAGCTACATTGAAGGCCCGTCCTATGTCGTAACGTGGGCGCTCGGCCATCTCGTCGGCCTCGCCGAGCCGGAGGATTACGATCCGAAGTACAAGACCTGGAATCTCGAGGATCTGCCCATCATGCCGGACCGCATGACGCTCAAGCCGCTGAAGGAGACATCCGGTCAGTTCAAGGCCGTCCTCCAATTATGCAAGCGGCCCGATATCGGCGAGCTGATCATCGCCACGGACGCAGGACGGGAAGGCGAGCTCGTTGCCCGCTGGATTATGGAACTGGCGCATTGGAAGAAGCCGTTCAAGCGGCTCTGGATTTCGTCGCAGACGGATAAGGCGATCAAGGACGGCTTCGCGTCGCTGAAGCCGGGCCGCGAATATGACCGGCTGTACGCTTCTGCCGTATGCCGGGCGGAAGCCGATTGGCTCGTCGGCCTGAACGTCACGCGGGCCTTGACCAGCAAGCACAATGCGCAGCTATCGGCAGGCCGGGTGCAGACGCCGACGCTCGGGATGCTGATGGAACGCGAGCGCGAGATTAGCGGCTTCGTGCCGAAGCCCTTCTGGACGGTGTCCGCGGAGTTCGCCGGCGAAGGCTTCCAGGCCGCATGGCGCAGCGAGGAAGGACAAGACGGAAGACTGTGGACGCAGGCGGAGGCGGAAGCCGTCGTTGCCCGCACGAAGGGCAAGCCGGCGGTCGTCGAACGGCTGCGGACGGCAGAGCGGAGCGAGCCTCATCCGCAGGCGTACGATCTGACCGAGCTGCAGCGCGATGCGAACAAGCGGCTCGGCTTCTCGGCGAAGCAGACGTCGAACGTGCTGCAGCGGCTGTACGAGCAGCATAAACTGGTGACGTATCCGCGGACGGACTCGCGTTATTTGTCATCCGATATGGTTCCGACGTTGAAAGGCCGCATGGAAAGCATTGCGGTCGGGCCTTATGCGGCGTTGGCGCGTAAGCTGCTTCGGGCGCCGCTCGCGGTCACGAAGCGGATCGTCGACGACAGCAAGGTGAGCGATCACCATGCCATTATTCCGACGGAGCAATATGTGAACCTGTCCGCGCTCAGCCCCGAAGAGCGGAAGCTGCATGAATTGATCGTCAGACGGTTCCTGGCGATGTTCAGCCCGCCTTGCCGATATGACGAGACCAGCGTGGTCATCCGGATCGGCGAAGACCGCTTCTATGCCAAAGGCAACGTACTGAAGGAAGCGGGTTGGAAGGAAGCGTACGGCGGCGCGCAGGAGGCTGACTGGTCCGATGGCGAGGACGATGGCAGCGGCGAGGCAGCGGCGGACGGCAGCAGAGGGACGGCACGGGAGGCAGGCGGACAGCTTCTGCCTTCGCTCGCTTCCGGGCAGTCGCTAACGCTGAAGCAGAGCAGGTTCCGGGAAGGGAAGACGCAGCCGCCGGCACGTTATACGGAAGCGGGATTGCTGTCCAAGATGGAGAAATACGGGCTAGGCACCCCGGCCACGCGCGCGGATATTATCGAGAAGCTGTTGGCATCGCAGACGATCGATCGTCAAGGCAATCGGATGGTGCCGACCGGCAAAGGCAAGCAGCTGATCGAGCTGGCCTCGAAGGAGCTTCGCAGTCCGGAGCTGACCGCGGGGTGGGAACGGGAGCTCGAGCGCATTGCCAAAGGGCAAGGCGATGCGAAGAAGTTCATGGCCGGCATCCGCGAGAAGGCCGCGGCGTGGGTCAGTGAGGTGAAGCAGGATGCGACGGAGTATAAGCCGCACAACCTGTCTCATGCGCACTGCCCGGAATGCGGGAAGCGGATGGTGGAGGTCAAGGGCAAACGCGGGAAGTCGTTCGTGTGCCAAGATCGCGAATGCGGTTTCCGCCGCGCGGCCGAGCCCGCGCTGTCGAACAAACGTTGTCCGCAATGCCGCAAGAAGATGGAGATCCATACCGGCAAAGCGGGCAAATACGCGCAGTGCCGCCCTTGTAATGTCATCGAGATGCTGGAGGACAAAGCTGGCGGCGGGCGGGTCAACAAACACCAGCAGAAGCGCATGGTCGAGCAGTACAGCGATAAGGTATCGCTGACCGGCGGGCTGGCGGATGCCCTGAAGGCCGCGCTCGAGGGCAAGAACGATAAGAAGTAACCAGCGAGCCGCACATGGAGTTGTGCGGGACGCATGGCATTTTGCAATGGAATGGGTCAGGGCAGAGGTCCTGCCGAACTTGAAAGCCAGCCGAGAGGGCTGGCTTTTGTGTTGTGCGTCATGTTCGGAAGATCATTTTATTAATAATCTGTCGTTGCCTGAGTCATGATATAATGAAGTATTCCGATCGATTAGGAATCAGAGAGGAAATCATAGATGGACGCATTCGAAGACTGGAATCTAAAGGTGAAAAAGACGTTTAACGCAACGAGCAACGAAGTTGTATTAACCGTTATGGAGGCAGGCAAGTTACTTGGTCTCTCCAAAGACCAAATGAAAGTATTCGTGGACAAAAATAATTTGACCAAAGTTCCTATCATGAGAAATGTTCATCGATACCTGCTGCTTAAGAGTGAGATCGACCAAATTGTAGCCGAACGGATCGTTTAGTCCAGAAGGGATTCACATCCCTCCACCATGTAAATCCACAACCGCATGAGGTTGTGGATTTTTGCAATTTCCCAAGCCGTAATTATTTTATAAGTTTATTCAGCTCGTCGGCTTTCTTCTTGCTGTCTGCCTTGGCATAGAAGTAGAAGGCCACCGTATGAAGGATAACAGTCAATAGAAGCATACCCGGCCACCAAGGGCTGACGCGCTCGAACATCTCCTTGGAGAACAGCCACACGCACGCAAGTCCGCCGGCGCTGTTCAAGACGGAGGCAATGATAATATTCCAGAGCGGCCTTAGCGTGAAGTGATTCCAGAGCGCGTTGTACATCACCCCGTACAGCGCGGCGAAAATAACGGCAATGCCGGCTACATTCCACAGATATAAGATATCGATCGGCTGATCCTTGTAAAACCACGTCAACAGCAAGGTTACCCACAAGGACGTAATCGTAAAGACTTGAAAGAAAGACTGCTTAAAGTGCTGAATCATGATAATCTCTCCTTAAATGTTTTCATATAGTGACGACTTACAAAGTAGCTGGATTGGTCATGCAGCACGACTTCGACCCTTGCCTGATCGGTCGAGGAGAACGCCGTAATGTAACTCATATTAATGATCGTTTGGTTGTTGATTTTCATAAACGCGGCCGAGCCCAAGTCTTCCTCCACAACCTTCAATCGTTTGCCGAGCAAATACATTTCGCCCGTGATCAGCCGTACGCTGCACATCCGGTCCTCGGACTGGATAACGGCGATCGTGCTCAGCGGTACTTCCACCTTCCGGTCATTCCTCGCATCGATAACGACGATCTTCCTCTCCGCGCTATGTATCGCATGCGTAAGCTGGCCCCAGAGCTCTTTTTCAGCCGGATGGGTCGTCACTTTCGCGACCTGCAAGGCCATCCCGGAATCCGCTTCGAATATGATTTTCAATGTTGTTCCTCCTTTCATTTCCATCATATAGCCAAACCTGGGCGAAAACTACGAATGTGCGTTTTCCTGCATGTTTTTGCAGGTTTGTTGCAATGGCTCCGTCGGCAACGGAACCTGGCCGGCTAACGAAAAGGCATATTCCGCGTATGCGTGCGAATAGGATGAGTTGCTGACGAGAGAACAGGAGGAGATAGGCAGATGTCTACGCATGCGATATTGGAATGGACGTTGGTATCGGAGTGTCCGATTCCGCACGATGTGAATGCGTTGTTGGTGGCAGGGGAAGTGGCGGTGGCCGCGTACAAGACGTTCCGGGATTCGGCCGTGTTTACGAATAAGCGGCTGATCGTGCGGGATGCGCAGGGACTGACGGGGAAGAAGGTGGAGCTCTATTCGCTGCCGTATTCCTCGATCAACATGTGGTCGACGGAGAATGCCGGCGGGTTTCTCGATTTCAATGCGGAGGTCGAGCTGTGGACGCGGGCGGGACATATTAAGGTGCGGCTGCAAAAAGGCGTCGATGTCCGCAAGTTCGATATGCTGATCGCCAATGCGCTGCTGCGCGACTAATACGGCGGGGAACCGCGAATAAGCAGCGCCATAGCACGCTGCCAACGCTCTCATCTATGTAAGCCAGCCTGAGGAGGCTGGCTTTTATATTGCGGGGTGATGCATGCGACATCTATCTATGAGGCTGAGCATTCGTCGCAATCAGCGTGTTACGACGCCAACGCTTCCTTCGTGATCTGCTCGATATCGATCGGAGAACGTGACCCTTCACGGACCATATCCGGCAGGATATGCTGGAGGAAGTAGTCCACGCAATGGAGCTGGATGCCTTTGATCTTGATCAGCGCATTGCGGTACATGACGATGAACTCTTTCTCGATATTGCCGCGCTGCAGCTCGGCGAACGCTTCATAGATCTGGTCGAGTTTGTCCGCGACCTCGAGGATCTGCCCTTCCACGGAGTCGTCCTTCCCTTCGCGCAGCTGCCTGCGGAAGATCGGCTGCAATTCGGCGGGAATATGCTCGTCGATGAAATGGGCGACCATGCCTTCCTCGACTTGCTGCAGCATGGCCCGGAGCTCGAGCGAGTAGTGCTTCACCGGCGTTTTGATATCCCCGATGAAAATCTCGCCGTAATCGTGACTGCTCGTAATCTCATAAAGCTTCTTCCAATCCACGGTGACGCCTTTGCTTTCTTCGATGTCGGCCAGCGTCTTGGCATATTGGACGACCTTCCAGGAATGCGCGGCTACGCTGTGCTCTTGAAACTTGAATCGGCCGGGGCAGCGGATAATCCGCTCCAAATCGGTGAGGGACAGAAAATAAGCGTGAATTCCCATCGTGTACACATTCCTTTCCGTTAGGATTGAAGAGCCTGCTGATAGATTCAGTATATACGCGAATTGTTAGTGGATCGTTAACGCGGGCAGGCGGATGTTGGCCGGGATGTAAATTGGGGCGGAAGCCGATCGTTCCATGCATAAGGACCAAGCGAAGCCGCTGCGCCAAATGAAAAAAGCTGCCCCCGATTGTTAACGGAGACAGCTGTATGGCAAGTTACTTGGCGTTCTCGTCCGGCTGATGAATGCCGATCACATTGCCTTCGGTGTCGATGTAGTAGCCCTGCCACGCCATGCCGGGCAGCGCGTATTTGGGCAGCGCCACGATGCCGCCTTGCTCGAGAATCTTCGCTTCCGTCGCATCGTAGTCCGCCACGCCCATCGTACAGGCGAAGCCGTTCATCGGCTGACCGGGCGCCGGCGGCGGCCCTTGGCGTTTCACGAGAGCGCCGTTGATGCCCATCTCTTGGTCATCGCCCGTTACTGCGCCGTAATAAGGCATGCCCGCATATTCGGTCCAGTCCTGAAACGTCCAGCCGAATACTTCGCCGTAAAATTTCTGCGCCCGTTCCATGTTATCCACGTGAATCTCAAAATGCACGACTCGGCCCATAGGTGGAACCTCCCCAAGTGATCGGATGATTGCTATTGTTCTATTAGACTTTCATGCGGCTTCTCCTTCTTTAGTATTGTAAATTTTTACCGAGATATACGTGCGCAATCTATTGTAATCCTTTTCATTCGCGGCGCTTGCTGGTGTATAATAGCCTTACTTGATTTTCCAAGAGGAAGCCGATAGATAACAGCTGTACGCATCGGCGAAGAGAGGAACGGGAGGAAACATCGTGGAGAGCAGCAAACAGATCGGCGTGCCATTAGAAGGGTTCGCAGCATTCAGTCGTAAAGCAGCGGCCGAGGGCGCGGTATTGTTGAAGAATGAGGGACAAGTGCTGCCTTTTCGCACCGGCGAGAAGGTCGCGATTTTCGGCAGGACGCAATTCAACTACTATCGCAGCGGCACAGGATCGGGCGGCAGCGTGCATGTCGCCTACACGACGAATCTGATCGACGGCCTTCGGAGCAAGCAGGGGGTCACGGTCAATGAGGAGCTTGCGTCGGTCTATGAGGCGTGGCTGGAGCCAAATCCGTTCGATAACGGCGGCGGGGGCTGGGCGGCCGAGCCTTGGCATCAGAAGGAAATGCCGGTAAGCGACGAGCTGGCCGCCGCGGCTAGAAGCAAGTCCGACAAGGCGATCGTGGTCATCGGCCGCACCGCCGGAGAAGATCAGGATAACGCGAACGCCGAGGGCAGCTACCGACTAACAGCCGACGAAAAAGCGCTCCTGAAGCAGGTAACCGCCCGCTTCGAGCACACCGTAGTCGTGCTTAACGTCGCGAACATTATCGACATGAGCTGGCTGAACGAGGAAGGCTGCGCGGTGCCGTGCGTCATCTATGCGTGGCAGGGCGGCATGGAAGGCGGCAACGCCATTGCCGATGTATTGGCCGGCGAAGTGACGCCAAGCGGGAAGTTGACCGATACCATCGCCTATTCCATCGAGGATTATCCGTCCACCGCGAACTACGGCAGCGACAGCAAGAACCTCTACCAAGAGGACATCTATGTCGGGTATCGCTACTTCGAGACGTTCAGCCCGGAGAAGGTGCAATTCGAATTCGGCTATGGATTATCGTATACCGAATTCAAGTTGGAGCCGTCCGAAGCGAAGGTAATCAGCGAGGGAGAGCAGCCGTTCCTTGTAATCGATGTCAAAGTGACCAATACGGGCAGCGTATTCGCCGGCCAAGAGGTCGCGCAGCTGTATGTGGAAGCGCCGCAAGGCAAGCTCGGGAAGCCGGCCAAAGCGCTCGCGGCATTCGCGAAGACCGATCTGCTCCAGCCTGGCGAATCCCAAGTGCTGACGCTTCGTTGCGCCGTGCAATCGCTGGCATCTTATGATGATGGCGGCGCGACCGGTTATCCGTCTGCTTATGTGCTGGAAGCGGGGACCTATCGTCTGTATGCGGGCAATAGCGTCCGGCAGCTTGAGCCCGTTGCGGTAGCTGGGCAGGAAGGATATGTGGTCGAGGAGCTTCAAGTCGTGCAGCAGCTGCAGGAAGCGATGGCGCCGATAGAGGCGTTCACGCGCATGAAGCCGGGCGCCCGCAAGCCGGACGGTTCGTATGAATTAACATACGCGGAGGCGCCTCGGCGAACGGTGGATTTGGCGGCCCGGATCGAGGAGAATCTACCTGCAACGTTGACTCCGACAGGGGATCTCGGCTACAAGCTGAAGGATGTCCAAGAAGGGAAAGTCAGCATGGAGACCTTCATCGCGCAATTGAGCGACGAAGATCTCGCCACGATCGTCAGAGGCGAGGGGATGAGCAGTCCGCTCGTGACGCCGGGGACGGCATCGGCTTTCGGGGGCTTAAGCGAGCGGTTGCTCGATTTCGGCATTCCGACCGGCTGTACGGCGGATGGCCCGTCCGGCATTCGGATGGACAGCGGGCATAAGGCGACGCAGGTTCCGATCGGCACGCTGCTGGCGGCGACTTGGAATGCGGCGTTAATCGAAGAGCTGTATGTGATGGAAGGGCGGGAGTTGGTTCGCAATCAGGTGGATACGCTGCTCGGACCCGGCATGAATATCCGGCGCAGCCCGCTGAACGGGCGTAACTTCGAATATTTCTCGGAGGATCCGCTCGTGACGGGGATATTCGCGGCAGCTTGCGTTCGCGGCATTATGAAAGGCGGCTCGAATGCGACGCTGAAGCATTTCGCGTGCAACAATCAGGAGAAGCACCGCAATCAGGTGGATGCGGTCGTGTCCGAACGCGCGCTAAGGGAGATCTATCTGAAGGGCTTCGAGCTTGCGGTGCGCGAAGGCGGCGCCAATTGCATCATGACGGCCTATAACCCGATCAACGGGCATTGGTCAGCCTCCAATTACGATCTGAACACGACGATTCTGCGTAAGGAATGGGGTTTCCAGGGCATCGTCATGACGGACTGGTGGGCAAGAATGAACGATCCTGTAGAGGGCGGCGTATCGGACGTGCGCAACACGAGCGCAATGGTTCGCGCGCAGAACGATCTGTATATGGTCGTCCCGAACTACGGCGCGGAAGTGAACGTCATGGACGACAATACGAACCGGTCGCTGGAAGACGGTTCCTTAACCCGCGGGGAACTGCAGCAATGCGCGAAGAACATTTGCCAATTCCTCATGCAGGCGCCGGTATTCTTCAGAGGAGCGGACGACGAAGACAGCGTGCCTGCATTCGCGGGGGACAAGGCGCTCGCGCCTGAGGGTGCGCAAGCCATCGCGGAAGAGGGACGAGTGAAGCTGGGTGCTGATGACCTTACCGCCTACCTGAACGTGGAGCAAGGCGGCCGATTCCGGATCGTGGCCAAAGTCATGTCTGCCGACAGCCTGTGGGCGCAGAGCGCTTGCAATGCAGCTCTGAACGGGCAGCTGGTGACGACCATCCAGACGAACGGCACCGAGGGCAAATGGGTCCATCAGCGGCTGCTCACAATCGAGCTGGAAGCGGGTCTGTATGAGCTGAAGCTTGAGCATGTGAAGCCGGGCATGCAGATCGAATGGATCGAATTTAAGCGCGTCTAAATCCAGAAGGCTCTTCGAGCGTCTATTGCGGTTAACAAAGCTGCGGATCACCGCGCATGATTGAAGAACCCGACCGGTTGAAGGTCGGGTTTTTGCGCTGCGCGAATGATAGGAACAGGGTATGCTAGCAAAAGCAATCCGGGGAAGAATTGTCTTGCTTGGGGTCAGGGCTAGTCGCAGGAGTCGTTGTCTCGAATGCGTGCAACATATGGGTGGCGTGACTAAGAACCGCCCCCGCCCGCGTAGAGGCAGCAACCAGGACGGCCTCCATCGCTGCGGCAGGCGATCCTCCGAGCGACTGATACTTTTTGACATGCACATCGATACAGTACGGACAACCGACGACATGAGCGACGGCGACGGCGATCAGTTCTTTCGTGAGCGGATCGACGGACCCGGCAGAGTCATAGACATCCCTCTCGAAAGCCAAAAAAGATGAAGCTGCTTGCGGGGCGAGCGCGATCAGCTCCGGTATGCGCCTCAAATTGGCGCGGTCGTAATAATGATCCATAGGGATCCTCCTTTGCTCTGTACGTTCGACCTTATTGTACGAATAAGAGCAAAGGACTTCCGTGACAAAGTCACTGTGGCTGGCAGATCTCTTGTAAATAACCGGGGTTCACGATGGTGATCGTCCCTCTCGATAACGACAGGGCGCCTTCCCTAGCCATTTTCTTGAGCGTGCGGGACACGACCTCTCGGGCTGTCCCCAGATCGATGGCGAGCTGTTCATGGGTGATTCGGATCGCATTGGAATCGCCCGAAGCGGCCGCATGAAGCAAGTAAGCGGCAATGCGGACAGGCATAGGCTGGAAGGATACGCTTTCGAGCAGCTGGGTGACCTTCAGCATACGGTCGGTGAACTGCTGGTAGATGAAGCGGCGCAGGGAGACGTGCGCTGCCATCCAGTTGGTGAATACGGGTACGGGCAGCAGCAGAACGTTAACCTCTTGCTCAATGGCGACGGAAGCCTCATAAGGCACGTCGCCTAGAATGCTGGCCATCATCAGGACGCAGCATTGCCCTCTGCCAACCCGGTACAAGGTAATCTCCCGGCCTTCCGCCGTTGTTCGATAAATTCGGATCCGGCCCTCGACAACAAAAAGGGCATGCTGGAACCGATGGCCTTCACGAATCGGGTGGAGCGTTGAGGGGGGAAGCGAAAGCATCTCGGCCTGCGCCCAATCTTCCGGCGGAATCGCTAAGAAGCAAGGATACGCCTCCAGCACGTCTTCTCTTCTACCTTTCTCCAACTTCAGCGCCCCCTATTACGGTTATGTCGTAGAAGTTACTTCGAGATCGGGGAAGCGTCTCCCTTCTATGGGGGTCTTCTGTCTGACGCCTTTGTAGCAAGTAGACCGAAAACGAAATTCGTCCCTGCCACTTCCTTGCGGGAAGCGACAGGGACGAAAAGTTAATGACGAGATTCTCTTATAAGTAGGTCCGGCCTACAGCTTCCACACGCGGTACAGAATGACCGCGGCTTCCGCGCGCGTGAGCGTGTCGCTCGGCGCAAGCTTGCCGTTCTTGCCGGTGACGATGCCGGCTTGCACGAGCGCTGCGGCGCTCGCTTTGGCGTAACCGGAGACGCTCGCCGCATCGGCGAATGCGTCCAACGATCCGCCAGGTGCGACTTGCTTGCCCGCCGCGGCGAGCGCGCGGGTCGTCAGCACCATCATATCCTGGCGGGTGACGCCGCTTCCCGGCTGGAACGCGGTGTCTCCCGTGCCGGTAGCGATTCCGAGTTCTTGGGCGATGGCCAGTTCCTCGTAATAATACGCGGATTGCGGCACATCGCTGAACGTCGCCTCGCCGTTGCCTGTGCCTTTAAGCTCCAGCGCGCGGACGAGCAGCGCGATGAAGTCGGCACGCGTGATCGAAGCGTTCGGCGAGAAGCCGTCCGCCGATGTGCCTTTGATCACGGCACGCGCGGCCATGGATTCGATCGCTTGTTGCGCCCACGGCACGGTCTGCAGATCACCGAATGCGGTTGTCGCGGAAGCGACCGCATACGTGCTGAAGTGGGTCGTCTGGAAGACGACGGTTCCGGTCGCAGCATCATAGCGCCCGTTCGGAATCGCGGTCACGGTGCCGTCGCCGGCGATGTACCAGACGACGATCGCATCCGGATTACGCAATTCCTCGGCTGTCGGCGTATACGGCACGGAGACGGTCACCGGTGCGTCCGGGTTGTTCCAGGCGAGCGCCTTATCGCCGGCCAATAGGTGCAGTTCCAAGACAGGGCGATCGCCAATTTGCTCGCGAACGGCGGCATCCAGACCGTCGGTTGAAGCTGCGGCGATCCGGATCGACACTTGCTCAACTTCGTCCGTCATGTTAGACAGCATATTGCTCGGAACCGCAACCGTTCCGTGTTCGGTATGGATCGTCAGCTCGTAGGTTGTTTGGCCGTTCAGGCTCGAAGCGGGCAACTGCAGCTCGTAGGCAGTGGCGTCCGCTTGCTTCGGTACGTCAATGGCAACCTGTTTCTTGCCGCCGGCAGAAGGACCTGCTTGCTCCAACGCTTTGTTAAGCGTATCGGCAGATACGTTCCCGGTAACGCGACCCGCGTTGTCTTTCTTCACCGGAGGCTCGATGGTCACCGATCCGTTCGTCCCGGGACTTACATTGGGTTCTTCGTTCGGATTCACGCTTGGCGTCGGATAGAGGCCGGAGCTTGGGCTGCTCGGCTTCGCGGCTGTCGTCGCATGCGCGCTTGCCGGCGCGCTGTGATTGTCCGCGGTGTCGGCAACAACCTGGTAATAGTACGTCGTGGAAGGCTGGACGGCATTGTCGACATACTGCGATGCGCTAAGCCCGGTCGCAAGTTCCGAATATTCTCCGTCTTCCGTCAGCGAACGGTACACCGCATAGGAGGCCGACGGCTGAACATCATCCCATTGCAAGTGAATGACTTTATGGTTCTGCGCGGACGCCGTCAGATTCGCGACAGGGGCCAGCAAGGTGCGCGCGGAGACGGTCGTGCTGGCCTCCGATACCAATTCACCGCTGACGGCTTTCACCTGATAGTAGTAAGCCGTTCCCGGCTGCAGTCCCGTATCCGTCCACTCCGAAGCGTTCAGGTCGGCAACGACCTCGGTAAACGGACCTTCGGAAGCCGTGGCGCGATGGACGCTATAGGTGACCGATTCGTGCGACGAGTCGGTCCAACTCAGCCTTGCGGACGTGTCGTTGACGGTTGCTGCGGTCAAGCCTGTAGGCGCGGCAGGGGCGGATGGAGGCTCCGTCTCTTTTCCAGTCAACGTCAGTACGCCATAGACGGATGTGTCCATGTAGCCGCTGCCGGTCGTGTCGTTCCATGCGGCCACGCTTTGGCGCGCGCCGTCCTTCGCGTCATTGATCTGGACGTCGAAGCCGAGCTTCGCGTCGTTCGCCGGCGTTAAGGCGCTCAGCGGGATTGCCGCTTCGACGGTATAGTTCGTGCCGCTTACCTTCGTAGCCGAGGCGAACCCTTCCGCGATGCGGGCCGGGTTAAAGGACGTCTCGTTGTCGAAGTTGACGCGGTATTGGCCGTCGTCGTCTTGGTAGAACGACGTTTTCGCATTGTTTTGATCCACGAAAATCTCGACCGAATCCTGCTCCCACGCGTTCGCGTTGCTCTTATCTAGCTGCGCGTCGCTCACCTGGATGAGCACGTACAGGTTGTCGTTGTCCCAGAGTGTCCGGGCCGTGCCTGTCGCGCCTTGCCAAGCCAGCTGGTACCGGTTCACCGCAATCTCCGGCGCGCTGCTCCAAGCGGCGTCAATCGTGCCGTCTACAACTGGCGTTCCGAATTTGGCGGTCGATTGGTTGGCCGTGGACGTAGCGGGCGGGTGCTCCTCGATAAATTTGTCCGGGTCGATGACGCCATAGTAAGCTGGCTTCGCTTGCAGATCCCGGTCGAACAGCAGCGGGTTGTTCGCCGAGCGCCAGCTTGTCGCATCGTTCAGCCCCCAGAAGGTGACGCGTTCGATATGGTCCGCATGCGCTTGGTACAGCTTCATCAGCTGCGCGTACAGATAGCCTTGCGCTACGGCTTGCTTGTCGGTCAGCTCGCCGTTGCTGCCGGCTTGAATGTCCAGCTCAGTCACGCTGACTTCCACGCCCAAGTCGATGAATTTCTCCAAGGACAGCTTCACGTTGTCCGGGTTCGTGTTGACGTTGTAGTGCGCCTGCATGCCGATTCCGTCGACGAGCAGCTTGCCTGGATGCGCTTCGGCATAGCGGTCGTTCAATTCTTCGACCATGCTGGCAATGGCTTGCGCCTTGTTCTGATTGTCTTCGTTGTAGTCGTTGTAATACAGCTTAATCTCCCAGTCCGGATGGGCATCGAGCACTTCGCGTGCCGCAAGGAACGCTTGCTCGACATAATCCGGCCCGATCGCGTTGTACCACGCCGCTTTGCGCAGCGCGCCTTGCCAATCGGTCGGGTTCGGCGGATTATCGATCATCGCTTCGTTGACGACATCCCACGAGATGACTTTGTCGCCGTAATGTTCCATGACGGTCTTGATGTGCGTTCTCAAGTTGGCGAGCGCTTCTTCGCGGCTGAGCGGCGTCGTGCCGTTCTCGCCGGTCGCCGTATTCATCCACGCCGGCGTCTGCTGATGCCACACGAGCACGTGGCCATGGACCTGCAGGCCTTCATCGAGCGCTTTGTCGACGATCGTATCCGCCGCGGAGAAGGTGAAGTTGCCTTTCGTCGGCTGCATGCCGTCCGGCTTCATGGCGTTCTCGGCCGTGACGACGTTATGGTGCATGTTCAGCAGTTCCAGCCGCACGCCCTCGAGATCGGCCGCGGATACCGCATTGCCGATGAGGAAGTCGTCCGCGTAGGCATTCTTGATCGGCGTCAAATCCTTCTCGATCTCGACCGGACCCGCGCCCGTTCGCTCGAAGCTGACGTCGTCGATGTAGAAGGAGGCCGTGCTGTTGTTGGAGCTCTCCACATAGATGGTCAGGTACTCGTCGCCGACATTCGTATACCGGTAGGTGCCTTCATACTGGACCCAGCCGTCGTCGGTATTGATAGTCTTGGCGATCAAGTTGTTGTAGCTCGGGCTCGTGCTGCCGACTTGCGTGGACAGCTGCAGCTGCGAGCTGGCTGGGGAGATCAGCTTCACCCAGGCCGAGATCTTGTACTCGTAGCCTTTGTCCACGTATTTCTCCACGCGCAGCGCCGGGCCGTGCCACGTATTGGTACGGTTCTCGACCTTCAGCGCATACACGCCGCCGTCGGTATGGTTCGCCTCATTCGAGACCGTCAACGTCTCCGTGCCTGCCCGGCCCACGAATCCGCCTGTGGCCTGATCCTCGAACGTAATGGTGTTGAAAGGCAGCGCCGGATCGCGAGGCGTTTCTTCCTCTTCGTCTCCGCCGCCGGAAGCGACTTTCTCCGTAATGCGGACATCGCCGATGTAGAACGGGACCGCCGCGCCGTCTGCGCTCGATTGAATGCGCAGCGCCGTATCCTTGCTCGTATCGACCGTGAACTCTTTTGTCAGCGTAAAAGCCGAACCCGCCGCGAAATCCGCGCCGGCCAAGAAACTGTAGCTGTTCACCGTCTGCAGATAGGCTTGGGAACCGGCAGGCACGGACGCATCCGCGTCCACATAACCGGTAACCGTCACCGTG
Organism: Paenibacillus phyllosphaerae; assembly: GCF_014192105.1. Taxonomy (GTDB): domain Bacteria; phylum Bacillota; class Bacilli; order Paenibacillales; family Paenibacillaceae; genus Paenibacillus_Z; species Paenibacillus_Z phyllosphaerae. The sequence goes on from NZ_JACHXK010000017.1 coordinate 67,213, forward strand.
TATGTAGTGCCGTTCTCAAGGCCAACGTCGGCGAACTTGAAGTCTACGGCATCCCAGTTGTTCGTCCGGTTGCTGACGTACAGCGCCGCGCCGTCGTCATTGCCGTCGAATGCTTTACCCGTTACCGGCGTCAGCGCGGCGCTGCCTGAACGGACCGCTTTGCCTTGGCCGTCCGCGAACGTCTCGTGATATACGACCGTTGCGTCTTGCGACGGTTCCGACGGTACTGCAGGAGCGGGTCCGCCCACCATGGCCGCGAATTGGCTCAGCGTCGTGCCGCGCTGCATATAGTGGCGTCCCATCGCATAGCTGCCCTGATTCGGATAGCCGACTTTGAAGGCATACTTGAGGCCATTCGCTGCTGCGGCCGCTTCTGCATTCGCGTTGTAAGCGCCGTAAGGGTAAGCCAGCAGGACGGGATCTTCACCCGTAATCCCCTTCAAATAATCGTTAGCAGCCGTAATCTCCGTTGTCGCTTGCTCTTCGGTAATCGCGGCAGTCCATATCTCCCCGGCCGCATTGTCATTCGCGCCGTTATGCGTCTTCGAATGGTTCTGCAAGCTGACGCTAGGCTCGGAGGCAAGGGTCTGCAATTGCGCGGTCGTCATGCTGTATCCGCCGTCGATCCAATCGCTGACGACGAACTGCACCGATTGCATGCCGTACTGCTTCAGCACCGGCAGGGCCGTCGTCACGAAATCCGGCGTCGCGTCATCGAAGGTCAGCAGAATCGGCTTATCCGGCGCCGCTTCGTCCCCCTCGAGAATATCGACGTACTGCTGCGCGGACAATGTGTCATAACCATTGTCGCTTAAGTATTTCATCTGCTGCTTGAAATTGGCTTCGCTGGTATGCGTCCAATCATCGGTAGCATTGGCGACAACGCGGTGGTACAGCATGACCGGGATATCGGGCGCTGCGGCTGCCGCAGCCGGAGCGAGCCAGCCGGACGGAACAAGCAGCGCCGCCGTGAGCAAGCCCGCAACCGTTTTTCTAAGCGTACGACTCATGTATAGCATTCCTCCCCTTGGATAAATAATGAAAAAGTCCCTATAGTTAAGCGCTTACAACTCAATTGCGGAACAATCCTCCTTTCACGAGCATGATTATAACGTGAAATGACGGCGCGGTTTACCGGGCGAAGTATAGAATGTACTTTGCTTTTTAAACATTGCGTATAACCAGCCTCCAGCGAGGCCCTATACTTGATTGAATCACCAGGCGATTCGAGCATGCTGAGGTCATGCCGGGCGCCATTCGGCGGTTGCTGTTGCCTTACCGGAGATGGCATACAAGCGCGGAAGTATGTTGAAATCTGTAGTCTGGAGGCGGATTTTGCAGACCGGATGGGCAGCTGCTTTTCTTTTGTAGGCATCCGACAGGATTCGGTATTTTCCTCCAGCCGCAAGTGCTATAATCGGGTCAACTTCAATCTGCATGGATCTGATGGGAGGCGCCATAGGTATGGGGGAAAGTAAGTTTTTCACACAGTTTCGCGAATTGCGTAACCAGACGATTGCTTGGGCAGACACCACACCTCGGGATATCATCGACATCGTGCCAGAGGGCATGAACAACAGCATCAGATGGAATTTGGGCCATATCCTCGTGGCTTGGGACAACGGCATTTTCCCGAAGATCAGCGAGCACAGACGGGTACCGCAATCCTACTACGACCTGTTCCGCAAAGGGACAAGCCCGTATACCTGGACCGAGGAGCCGCCTTCCTACATCGAGATAGTGAGCAGATTGCAAGCGCAAACGGAAGAGATCATCCTCGCCTCCGACGGCAAGCTGAACGACCCGATCGCCGAATCGTTCCTGCGGGTCAAATTTGTACGGGGCATGTTCTTGTTCCACCTGCGGGAGGAGCAGCATCACCTCGACTGCATGAAGCGGATCCGCAAGGCTGCGCTGAAGGCGACGTCGGCTTGACGAACATCCCTGACGTGGAGACGATCGACGACATACGGTATGCCAATGACAAAAACCTCAATGCTTCTCCCCTCGGGAGATGAAGCATTGAGGTTTTTAGTTCACGCTTGTTCGGTTCTCAATCCGCCTTCGGCTTGTCGAACGTGAACGCCTTGCTCCACGTCTTGCCGCCATCGGCTGAGGTGTACATGACCGACGGTGCTTCGGCGTCCGTGGTCACCAACCAAACATGTTTCGCGTCGGCGGCAGCGATGTATTGCGTGCCGAAACCGGCGAATTCTTCTTTGCTCGCGGTCCACGTCTTGCCGCCGTCCGTCGTGACCGAGATCGAATTCGGTTTGTCGCACGCCGAGCAGCGGCCGCCCGCGAATGCCGTCTTCGGATCAACAACGTACAAGGCACCTGGGCCGTTGCCGGTGCCGCTCGGATACTTGTCGTCTTCCATCGTGAAGCCGGGAGCGGGGCCGGAGCCTGCGCCATGCTTGACGATGGCGGGCAGCCAGTTCTTGCCGCCATCGGACGTATGGAACAGCGCGTAGGAGGTCTGCGACATGCCGGATCCGCCGATAATCTCGATCCAGGCATCGTCCTTGCCCGTGGAACGAATGACCGTGCCGAGCGTCTCCGCCTCCACGCCGGTCTTGGTCAGCTGAGCCTTCCACGTCTTGCCGCCGTCCGCGCTATGCATGAGCGAATATTTGCCCTTCCCGGACTGCACGGCCCAGCCGTTGTTCAGATCATGGAAATAGACGTCGCCTGCGACTTGATCCGGAACGTTCAAGGCTTGCCAATTGGCGCCTCCGTCCGTTGTCATATAGTTGCCGCTGAAAGCCGTCCGATCGTCGGTGAAATGCAAGTAAGCCTGGTTCGGCACGGTGCCGGCTTCCGTCCACGTCTTGCCGCCATCGGTGGACTGGATCAGCTTCGCGCTCTTGCCGTCCGCGCTTCCGAGCGTTGCCCATACCTTCGAGCTGCTGAGCGCGAACAGCTGAACGACCGGCCCGTCGCCCATCCGCTGCACTTCCCAGTGCGCGCCGCCATCATCGGTTCTGGCGATCTGGCCGTCGCCGGTCGCCCAGCCGGTCTTGGCATCGGCAAGGCGCAGCGCGGTTACCGTACTGATCGCAAGCGCGCGTTGCGCGGGATTCTCCGCCGCCGAACCGCTTTGTTCGGCAGGCTCATTCGTGGCGGGAGACGTATTACCGGATGACGACGAATTGTTCGGCGTCGTTGCGTCGTTGTCCTCAGGGGCAACATTCGTGTTCCCGTTCGAGGTGCCTCCCTCCGCGGCCGGCGTAGGAAGCTGCGCGGAGGAGTTGTTCTCCTTGCCGCAGCCTGACAAGATCAGGGATAGGGCGAGCGTTAGCGCCGCCGCCCCCTTGCAGATTGTTCGTGTCGTAAACAGGACGAACACCACCTTTGCTTGAGATAGAAGGGAAGCATCGTTCGTACTCATTCGTGAGTGGTACTTCCTTTTTGACGAGCTGACGATAAACTAGGTTGCATGGAGCAAGCAACAACGGGCTTGTACCTCTGTGTACCGGGGCAGGCCGCGTATTGGCTTGCCCTTGGCGTATACTTACTATTACCCAATTGAGCTGACATATTTGTGTAGGGGGCGGATTTCCGATATCGCCCAATTAATTACCAATTGTTTGCTAAGTGGCAGACGGCTATGTTAGAATGAACGTACTTTATTGTAGAACGGAGGGTTACGTGTGATAGACTTTATCCGAGTTCGCTCTTTGCGCGCCTAATTGAATAGCGCCAAGACTCTGCCTGTGTGCAGAGGACTCAGGATAGGTCTGCCCATTAAAGGTAACCCAAGGTGAAACGGACTTTGCCAGGCATCTGGCAACGGTAAGTTTCATTCCGGAGAAATCCAAGCCCCCCGCAAGCGTTGAAGCTGCGCGACTTGAATTTCAAGGTGAAACGGACTTTGCCAGGCAACTGACAACGGTAAGTTTCATTCCGAAGAAGTTCAAGAACCCGTAAGCTTCGGAGCTCTACGTGCTTGAATTTCAAAGGCATAGACGCCGACTGTCGCGGAATTGGCAGTAACGGCTGTTCATGCCAATACCCCTCACGAGATGATCGGATATAGATCTCGTGTACCTTTAATACACCTTTCGGATGCGCGGGAAGGACTGTTTGCCTCTTATTGGAGCAGGCGTCTTTCATCGGCACTCATCCGAGAATGACCTCTTGTCCGTGAAGCAAGCGAGCGTGCATGCAGCTCCACAAGCTTTGCGGAGAGATAACTGAGTTCCTCTCATCGAACGCACAGGCCAAGGCTGACCGTGCGTTTTTTGCTATTTATTTCACACCTTGAAGGGGGAATTCCCATATGGAACCAACGAATAATAAAGCCGTCATCGTAGGCGTTAATTTACAGGACCGCCCGGATTTCGCGTACTCGATGGAAGAGCTGCGCAATCTGGCCGAGGCTTGCAACATCGAAGTCGTCGCGGAACTGACGCAGAATTTGCCCAAGCTCAATAGCTCGCATTACCTTGGATCGGGGAAGGTTGACGAGCTGCTCGGATTGGCGGAAGGACTCGATGCTTCGACCGTTATTTTCAACGATGAGCTGTCGCCTTCGCAAATCCGCAATCTAGAGGGCGCGCTGCAAAAACGAGTCATCGACCGCACCATTCTCATCCTCGACATCTTCGCCGAACGCGCGCAGACGCGCGAAGCTCAGCTTCAGGTCGAAGTTGCCCGCCTGCAGTATATGCTGCCAAGGTTGGTGGGCCTACGCGAATCACTCGGCCGTCAGGGCGGCGGCTCGGGCATGAAGAACAAAGGGACGGGCGAGACGAAGCTGGAGCTGGACCGCCGCCGCATCGAGGACCGGATCTCGGCGCTGCAGGCGGAGCTCGAGAAACTGGTTGCCCGCCGTCAAGTACAGCGCAAGCAGCGGCAGAAGACGGGCGTTCCGGTCGTCTGTCTCGTCGGTTATACGAACGCGGGCAAATCGAGCCTCATGAATGCGATTCTGGACCGCTATATGCCGGACTCGAACAAACAGGTGCTCGCTAAAGACATGCTGTTCGCGACGCTCGAGACGTCGGTGCGCAGCATCGAGCTGCCGGACAACAAGTCGTTCTTGCTCACCGATACGGTCGGTTTCGTCAGCCAGCTGCCGCATCACCTGGTCAAGGCGTTCCGTTCCACGCTCGAAGAAGTCGCGGAGGCGGACCTGCTCATCCAGGTCGTCGATTACGCGAATCTGGAGTATGAACGGATGATCGAGGTGACCAATTCGACCTTGAAGGAACTGGGCGCCGACCATATTCCGATGGTATACGCGTACAACAAGACCGACCTGACCGGCGAGCGTTATCCGCAAGTCAACGGCAATCAAGTCTACCTCTCCGTGAAGGAGCGGGCGGGGCTTGAGGAATTGATCGATGTCGTGAAGGCCCATGTATTCCAAGATTACGTCAAGTGCGAAGTGATCATTCCGTTCGCGGAGGGCCGCCTGGTGGCCTACTTCAACGCGAATGCGCATGTGCAGGCGACGGAATACGAGGCGAATGGCACGCGTATTACGATGGAATGCAAAAAATCGGACTATGAGAAATATCAGCATCTGTTCCTGGAGCCGGAACCTGCGGAATAACAGGCGTACCTAGAGCAGAAGCGAGTTGTTTGCAGCGGGGGATTATCCCGAATTATCCTTCAACATTGTGGGATAATCCCTTTTTTGTGAGAAAATTGATCGATTTCTAGCCAGAGGAAGAACTTGCTTGTTTGCTATTTGTTATCAGGTGTGTTAATCTTGGTTTATTGAGATTTTGACCTGAATTCACATATTGCAGAGGGTTGATGTTTTGATAGCGGTTTAATTAACCTTGTGCAATATGTGAATTTTTTTGTTTGTATCTCGAATAAAAAGGTCATGTAAATTTTTTGGAGGTGTTTCTACATGCAAACAGGAACAGTAAAATGGTTTAACGCGGAGAAAGGTTTCGGCTTCATCGAAGTTGAAGGCGGCAACGACGTATTCGTGCATTTCAGCGCGATCCAAGGCGAAGGCTTCAAGTCCCTTGACGAAGGCCAACGCGTTGAGTTCAACGTTGTTCAAGGCAACCGTGGTCCACAAGCAGAGAACGTTGTAAAACTGTAGAACTGCAATGACAATCCCTAAGCCGCATGGTTTAGGGATTTTCTTTTAGGATGAAGTCAGGCAAGCCAGTTTTGTAAATCCGATTGAGGGGGCATTCTTGTGAATTGGAGACGACCACTGGAGAATTTGCCGGAGGAAATGACGATGATCTGGTCCTGCACGAATCCGGAATGCAAAGGATGGATTCGGGATAGCTTCTCGTTCAAGGATACACCCGTCTGTTCGCAATGTAATTCCCTTATGGTCAGCAGCGAGAAAAACTTGCCGATCTTAATGTCTTCCGACCAGCAGATCAAGCGATTCCGCAAAAATCAGCAGCAAGGAAAAACAGCCGAATAGCGGGCGACCGCTAGGCGATGGAATGGAATAAGAAGGGGCTTTCGCGTCATAACGCGAGAGCCCCTTTATGTTTGTCGCGTGCCTTAGCCGGCTACAGCAGCATTTTGTTCATCGAACGGTTCATCATGTTGATGTTGGCCTGCATCGTATGCTCGTAGACGCGGTAACTGCTGATCGCCGTCGTCACCAGCTGGGACAGATGGTCGCGCTCCTCCACGATCGTCTCCGGCACGAGCAGCGAGAGCAGCACGTCTTCGTTGAACCGCGGATGCTGGCTGCCCTCCACGGCATTGGCGAAGATCGTCTGAATTGGCTCAGACAGCAGGTAAGGCACGAGGAACGCGAGCGGATCGCCGGCTTTCTTCGGACGCAGGACGTAGAACTCGGTCGAACACGCGAACAGCGTGTCGGTCTGGAATTTCTCCACTAGCTGACGGTCGACGAAGCCGACCTGGCGCAGATAAGGCCGCAGGCGGGAGATGATGACATCGCCGGGCTGCAGCAGCTTCTTCTGGCTGTTGAGGGAGGAGGCGAGCTCCTTGTCGCCGCGTATCCTTCCTTCTATCGCATCGCCCGTATCGAGCACGTAGACTTGCTGCGGGTGCTTCTCGAGCGCCTTGGCCGAGATGGCCTTGCTGGATACGTCGATCAGATCGCCCAGGACGACGCCTTGGGCCGACTGCTTGATGGACATCCGGCGTCCGGGGTGATAGCGCTCCGGCGTAAGGATCCAGCCTTCATCGAGCGCATGCGTGCTTTTGACCGTTGTGATCGCCATTGTATACTCACCACCCCATCTGTTCTTGCTGCAGGAACTGCTTGAACTGTTCTTCGATCTCGCGGAGATCATGGTCCAGGCTATCCCAGCTTGGATTGTCGCTTGTGACGAATTCCAACGTGCCCCGCGTATCCTTGCCGGACTTCTCGCTAATGCCGAAGAAGATCGATTCCGCCGGTATGCTCGCAAGCGGAGTTTTGCGCTTCTGGACGAACAGAATGCTCGTCTTCACCGAGGTATGGGGCATGAAGCTCGAGTTCGGCAAGCCGACGACGCCTACGATCCGGACATGCTGCAGCAGCCAGCGCCGCACATCGGCGAATTCCCTGGCGCCGAATTTGCTGTTCGGGAGGATAATCGCCATCCGTCCGCCCGGCTTCAGTAGTTGGACGCAGCGCTCGAGGAACAGCGTGTCGCGCTCGATGCGCGTTTTGCCCCGCGAGCTGTAATAGGAGCTTAAGATTTCCTTCTCCGTAATTTCGCCGGCGAACGGCGGGTTGGTCAATATGACGTCGAACGCTTCCGGAGCCTCGTCTATCCGAAGCACGTCCTCGATCGTCGTCATATGTTCGCTTAGCGAGTGGAACAGCACCTGTTCCTGAAAATGCGGCGATACTAGACTGTTCATCTTATGAATCTTCGGATGCTCGATACCGCCGATATAGAGCAGCGCTCGGGCGACGCGGACCGCCTTGTCGTCATAATCGAAGCCCCACTGCTGGTCGCTCGCGCCTTTCACATAATTGAAGGCGTGGAGCAGGAAGGCGCCGGACCCGCAAGCCGGGTCGAGCACCGACTCGCCTGCCTTCGGGTTCGTCATCCGGATGCAGAAATCGACCACATGCCGCGGCGTGAAGAACTGTCCCTTCGAGCCCTTGGCCGTACGTGACACGATATATTCGAAGAAGGCGTCCAGCGCCTCGAACCGGTAGCTGGTTAGGCGGAAAGGAAGGAGCAGTCCCACGCATACCGCCAGATGCTGCGGGCTTAATTTCGTATGCGTCTCGGTCAGAATGCCTGTCCAGTGGCTGCTCAGCTCGCCGAGCAGCGTATTGACCGCATGGATGGTGGCTGATTCGTCCGCATGATCGCGGAGTAAATTGAGCCCTTGCTGCTCATCCCACACCTTAGCGAGGATGAGCTTGAAAATCTCTTCAAAGTCGCTTTCGCCGGAATTCGCCAGAATGATTTCTTCCAATCGGATAAAGAGGGCGTCCAGCGAATCAGGCAGCATAATATGTCGTTTTCCCACGTGCGATTCACCTCTAGACCAAGACTAACACAATGGCCGTCGCTTTGAAACGATTCGGTCCATTTGCGAGTATACCTGCCTGGCGCGCGGCGCGCTACGAAAATAGGAAAATGAGTTGATACCATTTTTTGACTTGCGGGGTTAAGATGAAAGGAACTAACCATGGCAAGGAGATAAACGTAATGATCAGCGTATTGGCAATCATCGGCATCATCATCGGTTGTTATATCGTCTTCCGCGCGATCCAGCTCACTGTCTTGCAGGTAGGCGAGGCCGGGCGCAGCGGCGAGAAGCTTGGCAAGACGCGGACGGTGGCAGGCTGCATCTGGGTCTATACGAGGGACACCGTCATTTGTCTGTTCTGCTTAACGATCCTGTATGTGAGCGCGCAGCAAATGCTGGGCGGTTCGTTCGGATGGTACATCCTGCTCGCGCTGGTAGGCCTGGGCGGACTGGGCATGTTCTGGCCGAGACGGCTGGAGGAGGACGCTTAGACGTCTCGCGTGCAGGTACGTCCTGTGCGAAAAATACATCCATCAGCAGCAAGCCCCCTTAACTTCGTGCTCGAAGCTAAGGGGGCTTGCTTGCATAGGAGAGGAACCTTAACGGGAACCACCCTTACTGCTTTATGGGGTTGTGCTTAAATCGACCAGCATGTAGATCATTTTGGCGGTCTCGGCACGCGTGACCGTCCCGGCCGGATCGAACTGTCCGGCGCCTTTGCCGTTCACCAGCCCCAGAGCCTGAGCCTGCGCGATGGCTTGCACCGACCAAGGGGATGCCTTGGCCATGTCCGTAAAGTTTGCGCTTGCGGAAGGATTCGGCGTATCTTGCTTCAGCATGGCTTCATACAGACGGATAAGGATCACGCTCGCTTCCTCGCGAGTGATCGTATCCGTCGGACGGAATTTGCCGTCGCTGCCTTGGATGATGCCGATCTCTGCCGCTTGGGCGACATAGTCCGCGTAATAAGCAGTCGGCACCACATCGGTAAAGGCGGAAGCGCTGCTCGCTGCCGTTGTCTCATAGCCGAGCGCACGCACTGCGATCGTAGCGAATTCAGCGCGGGTTACGGCCAGATTCGGACCGAAGCGGTCGGCATCGATGCCCGTGACCAGATGCTTCGCGGCCAGCTTGCCGACATATTCAGCCGCCCAGTTGCCAGCCATGTCGGTGAAGTTCTTCCGGTATTCCATCAGCGCGAACGAGGAGAAATGATCGGTCGTAAACGTTAAGACATTGCCGTTTATCGTGCCGCCCATGTACTGCGCTTCGTCGCCGTTCATGTAGTAGACGCCCGCATAGTCGGGATCGATGGACTTGAGTTCTTCGTCCGACAGTATCCGTTCGATGCGGATTGGACCTGCGAACTGGTGCAGCTCGGCTTGTTGTCCGTTATCCGCTGCTTGGAGCGTGAACGTGAATACGATATCCGTCGCGCGGAGCGGACTTCCGTTACTCGTTGCTTGGTTCAGGATCGTCTTCAAGGAGCCGTCTGCTGCCGTGTTCATGGAAAGCGTAATCGTGTCTGCGCCTTCGAGGCCGCTCGGCAGGGAGGACGCCGGAATATGAAGCGTCAAGGCAGGGGTGCTGATCTGAAGCGTCGCTCCCTTGTCCTTCACCTTCGCGAGCCCTGTTCCGTTCAACTGCAGGGTAAGCTGGCTTTCGCTTGCATTGGCGCCATTAAGCGTAATTTGAATCGTACTCTGCCCGGCTTGCGCCGCGGTGTCGAGCATCGTCTGATCGACGCTGTACGACCCGTCCGCCTGCGGGCTTACCGTAACGTTGGCATTCGCGCCATCGGTCGGCGTAGAAGTGGAAGGCTCTTCCGACGTCGTCGTACCGGAGCCGCCCGGATAGTTACCGCCGCTGCTATTGCTTGTGCCTGTCGTGAAGCCCCAGATCGGCGACAAGCTGCTGCCGCTGTTCGCATCCTCGGCTACGGCATACCATTGATAATACGTATCGGCTTCCAGGTCCGACCATGTGACGGAAGCCTGCTTGCCGCTTGCCGCACGAGTTTGTCCGATCAGCTGGTCCGTATAGACCTTAATGCTCATATAGTCCGTCGCGACGCGCTTGGTCATCGTCGACAGATCGACGTTGAGTTCGAATTCGTCCTTCCCTGGCGCTTCTTTCGGATCGTAATAGTTGTAGTCGTCCAAGAGCGGCGAGTACGTCTTCACGTACACTTTGTCGTTCTTCGTATCGAATTGCAGCAGGCGCATATAACCAAGGCCGCCCTTCTCTGCGCCCTGATAGTCCGCCAGCATCTGATACACCTTGCGGTCCGGCGTACCGTCGCCGTTGTCGTCAATTTCGTCCACCAGCGTCTCCGCATCATGATAATGGCCGGAGAGCGTCGCGAATACGTTCTTGTTCGGGATGACGACGCGCTCATAGATCTCATCGGCAATCGGCGCGCGGTTGCCGGACACGAGCAGGTATTCATGGAAAGCGAGAATGGCTTTGCGGTCCGGATGCTGCTGGACCACTTCGTTCACCCAATCGATCTCGGCGTCGCCGATGTTCCAGCCCATGTAGACGATAATGAAGTCTACGCCGCCGGCCGACACGAGATCATAGTGGCCGCGGTTATTCTGATACGATTCGCCAAAAGTCGGCTGGACTTTGAAACGATCCTCGCCAAACCATTGCCAGTAGTGCGAATAGTCGCCGGTCTGATGCGTGACGTCATGGTTGCCGGCCAGAACGCCGTAAGGGATCTTCGCGTCTTCTAACACCTTCATGTCCTTGTCGGCTTCGATCCACTGATATTCCTGGTCCGCTTCGTCGACAATATCGCCGGTATGGATGACGTATTGAATGTTCATGTCCTTTTGTTGATCGACGATCCACTGCACGTTCTGCTGGTAGATCTCCGGATAGCTCTCCGAGTAATACTGCGTATCGGACATCCAGACGAAGGAGAAGTCATACGGCTCCTGCGAGACCGGAAGTTCGTCCTGCACCATCACTTGGATCTTCTGGTCTTCGGCATAGGTGCCGGCTTTCACTTGGGCAGTCAGTTCAAAGTCGGCCGTTCCCGCGACAAAATGGTCCAGCATGTCCCACTTCGCGCTTGTCGGGTTCCACGCGTACAGACTGACTTTGCGGCCTTCCAGCGACTTGCCCTTCCACGCGAGCTGGACATTGTCCGTTGCTTTAACGGACGAATCGAGCGTCACTTCAAAGCGTTGGTAAGGGAACTGATCGTCCGAATCCGTGATCAGATACTCGCCGTCCTCTTTGCCGATCAAGGCGTAATCGTCCGCCGTGAACGCTTGTTCGCCGGCTGGGATCTTCACCTTCGGCGGCTCGACCTCGTTCGCGTTCTTGAAGGCGGCGAAGCCGCTCTTCGTATTCGCGTCGAAGTTGTAACCTTTGTAGAAGGAGACATTCATCGCATCCTTCGTCGGATCGGTCACTTTAACGGAAAGCGTCGCTTGGCGATTAACATCCGCAGCGTCGACTACCGGCTTCACCAGCTCGGCCGGGAGCGGGTTCTCATCCGGGACCTCGAAGGCCACGGTCTTGCTCGCGGCATTGCCGATCTTGTCCGTTGCCTGGATCACAAAGCTGTGACTGCCCGCGGCAAGCTTGGACGAGGAGGTCGCATACGGCAGCTCTATCGGCTCGCCATCGAGCGTCGCTTCCACCTGGTCAACGCCAGCAAGCGCGTCGCTTACCTGGGCATCAAGGCTGAACGCTCCGCGATAGGTTTTGCCGTTCTGAACGGACGGCACGACCGTCGGCGCGGTATTGTCTACCTTCACCTTGGCGGACACCTCGCCGTATTGCGCGCTGGAGACCGTAATCGTGTGGTCGCCATCGGCTAGCGCTTTCGTATCGAGCGCGTAAGCTTTGGCGGTCAGTTTGTCTAGCGGCAGCGTGAAATGGAAATCGAGCGCCGGATAACGGCCGCTGCTATCGCCCATTTTAATCTCGGTCTCCGGATTGCTGAAGGCCGGATCATACAATACGGTGCCGTTCGACAGGACGAGCCGTACGTTTTTGACCGTGAAATCGTCCTTGTTCTCTTCTGCCCGGTCATCGAATGGCGAGGACTTCGTACCCGCGCGGATCGCGATGACATTGTCGCCTTCTTGGAGGCGGTCGGCGTCAATCGGTACCGACAGCGTCGTGTAGCTGTTGATCGGATCCATGAATGTATACAGAATCTCTTGGCCGATCGTGACGCCGTTCTTGAAGTAGTAGTTCACGCTGTTCGCGTCAAAGGCGAAGTAAGCCGTATCTTCCACTGCCGGATAGGCCGCAGCCGATACATCCTTGCCGTCCACCTTCATCGTCAACGTCTCCGGTCCGGCTTGCTCGGCCGTTCCTTTAATGATTGGCGTTCCGCTCAGGATATCGCCGTCTGCGACATTCAGGCGCACATCGGCACGGGAGTTGCCGCCGGTAATCGCGATGCGGTTCGCCTCGGTCGTGATGGTGTTCGCGCCATCCGAAATCTCATAATAATAGTCCACGTAGGAGCGCCCGATCAGCTCCGGCGAATAGATCGTATGGTGGTAGAGTGTATCGTCATAGCTCGGGTACAGATAGCGCTTGGCGTACGATGCCTGGTTGTCGGTCTTGTAGTAGAGCGCCATCGTAGTCACTAAGCGGTCGTCGGTCGCTTCGGCGACCAATTCCAGGTTGTTCGCTTGGTCGGCAGAGGAGACACCGGTCAGGTCTTTGAATTTAGGGCTGGTCGCATCCTCTGCAACCGTGAGGCCGATTTGCGGCGCTTGGCCGGCTTCGAGAGTGCCTGGTGTTGCGAAAGTAGTGCCCGTGCTGTATTTCAGCATCGAGGTCGTGCCATTCAAGGGATACTTGTACAAAATCCCCATATTATCTTTTGTCTCGTTCGCGACGGCACCGTCATAGTACGCTGCGGATAGCTCCGCATGGGTGTTCGTCCCGATCATGACACCGCGTTTGGAGCCGTTCGCCATGCCATCGCTGTAGACTTTTGCGATATTCACGTTTTCCACGAGGTTGGTATGATACTGTGCGTTGAAGTCCGCAACCGTCTTCGCTTTGTTCTTGCTGTTGATGACCCAGAACACGAAGGTACCTTTGGACGGGATAATCAGATCTTCGCGGTCGGTAGGCCATACGATATCGGCGTCAGGACCGGAGTCGGTATACCGGTAATACACCTTGTAATCCTTGAAGTTCACGGGCTTGTCCGTGTTATTGTAAATCTCGATGAACTCGTAACCGTCTGCACCGTCGACATTCGTGCTGTTCGGGACAAGTTCCGTGACCAGCAGCGCAGGAACTTTCGCGAAGTCAAAGTCCGGCAGGTCGATGGCAATCGCATAGGTTTCGGACTTCACCGTGTTAGCGGCATCCTTGGCCTCGATGTAATACTGCAATGAGGCTTCAGTCAGCGCTTCGCGCGGAATGATTCCACGGTACTCGTTGCCTGCCGAGACCGTCATCTCGACCGCGCTGTACGTACTCTGGGAAGCCGTCTTGTAAAATACCTTGGCTGTCACGGCATCGGCAGCGCCATCGGTTGCGTTCTCCGGATTGGTGATTACCGCATCGATCGTAATATGCTCTTCCGTGTCGGCGGCGGTAACCGGCGTATGGGTAATAACCGGCGGTTGATTCTCCTCCGTCACCGGAGGCAGGGTAACCGGACGCTGAGGGACCTGCTTATCGGCTACTGTCCCTGGCGTTGCGGCTTCTGTGCCTGCCGTCAACAGAACCATCTCGGAGGATCCATTGTCCGGGTAGGTGTAATGAATGCCTTTGTTGGCGATAGTCTGAGTATCACTCTCATAAAAGGCAGAACTGACCTCATAGCCGCGGGCGTCCTTGAGGATCAGTTTGCGCAGTCCTCCGTTGGACATGCCATCGTTGCTAACCCGGAACAGATTGATGCCCTCGACTAGGCTGCTGCCGTAGAGGGTATTGAAGTCGGCTGCAGTTTTGGCTGCGTTCTTGCCGTTCATCACCCAAATGGCGATCGTCTGCTGCGAAGGAATAAGGATCGGGTTGCTGCCCAACGACCATTCCTCATCTTCGTTCGTGTCCGTATGACGATAGATCAGCTTGTAGTCAGTCAGGTCAATCGTCTGGTCGGTATTGTTGTAGACTTCAACGAATTCATAGCCGTCGCTGCCGTCCACATTAGTCGAATCCGGCACAAGCTCCGTAATGAGGAGCGGCGGAACGAGCGTGTAGTCGAAGCTTGGACGGATAACCACCGTGTACTCCGTGGATTTCGCCGTATTCGCACCGTCAGTGGCTTCAATATAATAGCGCAGCTGATCACTGGTGAACGCGCTATGCGGAATGGTAGCCTCATAGCTTGCCCCTTCCTTATGCGTCATGGTCAGCGGCGTGTAGTCGCTTTGGTCCCCAATCGCATAATAGAGCGTGCCGGATACCGCTTCGGCGCCTGCTTCGCCTTCGATCGTCGCGGCAATCACAAGGTCGGTATCGTCGATGGCTTCTGCGAAAGCGGTATGCGAGATCGTCAGCGCCGGCTGCGGTTCGACCGGCGGAGAAGAAGCTTCATCCGATGCGACCGGAGGTGCTTGATCCGGCTCGACTGTCCCTGGAGTTGCGGCATTTAAACCTGCGCTGGAGATCGTCATCATTGCCGATCCATTCAGCGGATAGTGATAGAAGATTCCTTTGTTTTTCTGAGTCTGATCGTCGTTCTCGTAAGAGGCGGTAACGATGGTTGTCCCGTCGCCGTCTTTCAGGATAAAATCGCGCGGGCTGCTGTAGTGCATTCCGCCGCCGCCATCATAACGGAATAAGTTTACATTCTCGATGAGGCTTGTCCCGTAATTGGCGTTGAACTGGTCGGCCGTTAGGTCCTTATTTGACAAATTGTTGGTATTCATAACCCAGAGGACAACGGATTGTTTGGCTTCGATGATGACATCGCGGCCTGAGGTGGGTGTCCACTCATTATTCGTCGTGCCGTAGTGATAAATGAGCTGATAGTCTTTGAGGTTAATCGGCTGCGTCGAGTTATTATAGATTTCAAGGAATTCGTAAGCATCGGAAGATTGCACATTCTCGCTATCAGGCACAATCTCCGTAATGAGCAGCTTCGGTACGCTAGCATAGTTAACGGCTGCTGCTGTACCTGTATCATTGTCGGCGGCATAGCTAGCCGGAACGACCATGCCGGCCATCATGCTGGCCAACGTTACAACGGATGTCCACCGCTTCAGTCTTCGGTTACCCAAGTTTCACACGCTCCTGTTTAGTAGGTTCAGATGCTTCCTGCTGCCAAGCGGGTCTTGTTCAATCCCGTCCTGATTCGTTGATTTCCCTCCTTAGTGACGTGGAGAATAAACCCAAGGACAAGTCTATCGGTCCCGTATTAATAAAATATCAAGCTCTCGTAAAGAAATTGTAACGACAGGCGCGGAGTTTACCCTGCGTCAACAAGGCAGCGGGCAAATTGACGCTGAACTTGGTTGGTAGGTACAATGATAAGGTTGGTTATTGGACGGGTGTTCGGAAGGAGATAGAAGATGGAATCGATTGGTTTGGTATTGGAAGGCGGCGGCATGCGCGGGGTATATACCGCCGGCGTACTCGAATATTTCTCGGAACAAGGCGTGTACTTCCCGTATACGATCGGCGTCTCGGCGGGGGCGTGCATGGCGGCGAGCTATCTGTCCCGGCAGCAGGGGCGCAACCGGACGGTCAATGTCGAGTGGGTGAAGGATTCGCGGTACATTTCATGGGGCAATCTGCTCAAGAAAGGGCAGCTGTTCGGCATGGATTTTGTGTTCGACGAGATCCCGAATAAGCTCGTTCCGTTCGACTATAAGGCTTTAGAAGCCAGTACAGAAGAATTCGTCATCGGGACGACGGACTGCCGGACCGGCGAGACCGTGTATTATAAGAAAAGCGAGCCGGATTTCGACGTGCTCCACATCCTGCGGGCGTCCAGCTCGCTGCCGTTCATCGCGCCGATCGTGGAGCATGCGGGCAGACAGCTGCTCGATGGCGGGATCTCGGACCCGATTCCGCTGCGCAAGTCGCAGCAGGACGGCAACAAGCGCAATGTGCTGGTGCTCACGCGCAACCGCGAGTACCGCAAATCGCCGAACCGCTTCGCTTTCGCGATCCGGCGTGCGTACGGCAAGTATCCGGCCTTCGTCGATAGGATGCTGAAGCGGCATGAGACCTATAACAGTACGCTCGCCTACATCGATGAGCAGGAGAGCAAGGGCACGACCTTCGTGATCCGGCCGCAGGAGCCGCTCGTCGTCGGTCGCATGGAGCGGGATAGCAAGAAGCTCGATGCCTTGTATCGGCAGGGCTACGAGGATGCGAAGCGTCTGCTGCCGTCGCTGCAGGCATGGATGGCTCAGGAACAATAAGCTTCATAACCTAGCACGAATTGCGCATATTTACGCGATTATCTTATATTTGTCGGCGCGGGGATGGGATTTATAATACAGTCATGGCGATCATCATATCCATCATATACAGCATATAGACCCCATAGGAGGATCTTCGTTTCATGCGTACCTTTTTCCCGCGATTGAAGGGCAACAGCAGAGGCTGTCTCGCGTTCGAACCGCTGTTTCTAATCCCTTACAGCATGTTTGCCACGTATGCCACCATCTATATGCACGAGCTCGGCCTCAGTGAGACGCAGATCGGATGGGTGACGACGCTGACGTTGGTAGTCCAGGTGTTCTCGTCATTTATTAGCGGCTATCTGACCGACCGGATGGGGCGGAAGGCTGCGCTGCTCACGTTCGATCTTCTCAGTTGGTCGGTCGGCACCTTGTTGTGGGCCGTATCCCAGAATATTTGGTTCTTCATTGCCGCGGCGCTCATTAATGGCTTTCAGCGCGTTCCCCATACGGCATTCTACTGTTTGCTTGTCGAAGATACGGAGCCGAGAGAGCGTACATACGTATTTACATTGCTGCAGGTGATCGGCGTCGTAGGCGGTCTGTTCGCGCCGCTCGGCGGGCTGATCGTTCATGAGTACGGCATGGTCACGGGCGTCCGAATCATGTACGTGCTGGCCTTTGTCTTCATGACGGCACAATTCCTCGGACGTCATTATACGACGCACGAGACGGAGATGGGTCTGCGGAAGAAGCGGGAGGCGCGAGAACTCGGTCTGCGCGCAAGCTTGCAGGATTATATGACGACGATGCGGGCCGTCTTGGCCGACCGCGGCCTGCTGCTTATGTTCGGGGTCTACATCTTATTCAATTTCCAAATGACCATTAAGGGGACGTATCTCTCGTTATACTTGGCGGATGGCCTCGGCATGGATGAGGGCTTGATCTCGCTCGTGCCGGCCGGCTCCTCGGTCGTGATGCTGCTCGTGCTGTGGCTGGTCATGCCGCGCATACCGGAGCGGCTTACGAATCGCACGATGCTGTGGGGATTTGTCTTATCGGCCGTCTCGAACGGCATGCTCGCGCTCGCGCCGGCGGGTGCCATGGGCTGGATCGCCGCGAGTACGGTGCTGTCGGCCGGGGCGACGATGATTACGGCTCCCTATCTCGAAGCTGCCGTAGCCAACGCCATCGACGACGAGCGGCGAGCGAAGATGTTCGCGATTCTGTCGGTGCTCGTGCTCCTCGCCGTATCTCCGTCCGGCATCATCGGCGGTTGGGCGTATACGCTTGCGCCCGAGCTGCCGATCTGGCTCGCGACCGGCGCATTCGTGCTGAGCATACCCTTACTTGTAGCGGGCGCGAAGCGGGCGGTTCGGTAGCCGGCCTTAGGCCGGAATCATTTCTTGACTCATAGCTAGGACGGAAGAGGGCGGCAGCGATGCGCGGCCCTCTTCTTTGTTTGATCTGGGCGTCGCTTCGCCGCTTTCCTCACTTCTTCTCCGCCCTCGTCTGCTCCTGCAGCGAATTCCGCTCCCAGAAGACGCCTTCCGAGTAGCCTTGGATGGTGGCATCGTTCTCCGCCAGCTCCAGACGCTTCTCTGCCAGGCAGCAGAACGTCTCATCGCGCTCGATCCCGACATAGCGGCGGTTCAGCTTCTTGGCGACAACGGAAGTCGTGCCTGAGCCGAGGAATGGGTCGAAGACGACATCCTGCTCATCGGAGCTGGCCAGGATGATCTTGGCGAGCAACTTCTCCGGCTTCTGCGTCGGGTGATCGGTATTCTCCGGCATCGACCAGAACGGCACGGTCAGGTCCGTCCAGACGTTGGACGGATGGGTGAGGCGGTATCGGCCGCCGTCTTCATCGTCGTCCCAGTCCTTCGGCTTGCCGTCCGCGCTGCGGTAAGGGGCAACGACTTTCCGCTTCATTTTGACCCGGTCGACGTAGAACTTGTACGAACTGGACTTGGTGCAGAACCAGATATCCTCGGAAGCATTCTTCCAATTCGCTAAGGCCCCGCGGCCCTTCTCCCGTTCCCACGTAATCCGGTTATGAATCTGCAAATATTTCGACGCGACCTCATAGATGGAATGGCTCGAACGCCAGTCGCCGCAGATATAGACCGAAGCATCCGGCTTCAGAATCCGGACCAGCTTCGAGAACCACGATTCCAACCACTCGGTGTACGCTTCATGCTCCATGCGCGTGAAGGTCTTGCCGTTGAAACGTTTGGTCAAATTATAGGGCGGATCGATGAAAAGCAGATCCACGAACTGCTCGGGCAAGTAGTCGAGCGCTTCGAATAGATCCTGATGAATGGTCTTATTCATGATTTCGTCTGGCGCCGCTAGGCGATCCAAGGCAATCAGACGCTCTTGGTAGCCCTGCTGCTCGCCTGTCTGTAACAGAAGCGTGCGGTTGCGGGCAGCTCTTTTCTTCTCGGGTTTCTTCTCAAGGTCCATCCGTTAACGCACCACCTGTGCTGCTTGTCTCGTGTCTCATTATATCGGAAACGATTGGCAAGCGTAAATGTTACGTCCAAACGGCAAAAAAGCTACGCCAATCCTTCGTGCCTCAGACGAATGGAATGGCATAGCCTTTCATGTGGTTGCCGGGGACGGCGCCTTTCTTACCCGAACCTATTGCTACTCGTTGCCGTTCATATATTTCTCGGTCAGAATGGACAGCAGCTGAATGCCGACCTCGTTCTGCCCGCCTTCGGGAATGATGAGGTCCGCGTACTTCTTGGACGGCTCGATGAACGCCTCGTGCATCGGCTTAACCGTCTTCAGGTACTGGTCGTGAATCGATTGAATCGTTCGGCCACGCTCTTCGATATCGCGGAGCACGCGGCGCAGGATGCGAACGTCCGGATCGGTGTCGACGAATACCTTAATGTCGAGCAGAGGACGCAGTTTCTCGTCGGAGAGCACGTGCAGCCCTTCGAGAATGACGATATTGTTCGGCGCGAGCTCGACGGTCTCCGTCGTGGAACGGGCGTGAACGGTGAAATCATAGACCGGCGCATAAGCCGTCCGGCCTGCCTTGAGGAGCGTTAGATGCTCGACCAGCAGTTCGTTATCAAAGGCGAAGGGGTGATCATAGTTGATCGTTTCGCGTTCGGCCATACTAAGTTCCGAATGGTCTTTATAGTAATTATCCTGTGAGATGAACGTGACGAGCTCTGAGCCTTGACGGTCAATAACGGAGCGTGCGACCGTCGTTTTGCCAGAGCCGGTGCCGCCTGCGATACCAATAATAAGCATGGCGTTCCAATAAACCTCCCTAAAATACGAGCCAATTGCAATTCCAGTATTGTAGCACAGTAGGCGTTATTTTTCATCTTTCGTAAAGGGCGTGGGAAACAGGCATTTGCAGGAAGGATTCCTGCTGCAAGGTACGGGCGGATTTCCTCGGATGCAGGCGGGTTTGGTATGCTTAGAGAAAGACGCAAAGCGAGGAGGAGGCCGATGATGAGCGAGCAACCACACGTAGAATACAAGAGTGGCCGAATGCCCCAATGTGCTTATACCGAAGGTAAGCACGAAACGATTACGCTTGGAATGGGCTGCTTCTGGGGACCGGAGGCGCTGTTCGGGCAATTGCCGGGCGTTCAGCGCACGCGCGTCGGCTTCGCCGGAGGCACGGCACCGGATCCGACCTACCGCCAGATGGGCGATCATTCCGAGGTCGTCGAGGTCGATTATATTCCGGCGCTGCTTCCGCTTGCGGAGCTGCTGGAGCTGTTCTGGAACAGCCATAACCCGGATAACATTAACGGGTACAAAGGGCGGCAATATTGGTCGATGGCGCTGTATCGGAATGAAGCGCAGTTGGCCGTGATTAAGGCTGCCTTACAGAAGCGTGCGGCAGAAGGGTTGAACGTGACAGGGGCGGCCACGGAGGTCGCGCCGTTTGCGGCATTCTACCTTGCGGAAGACAAGCATCAAAAATATTATTTGAAGCGTTATCCGGACGCCATAGAGAAGCTGAGCAAGCTGTACCCGGAGCACGATGAGCTGGTACACTCGACGCTGGCCGCGCGGCTGAACGGCGTAGCCAAAGGTTATGCGAGCCGCGAGCGAATCCTTGCGGATATTGCGTCATGGCCGATTGATTCGGCGAGCAAGGAAGCGATGTTGGCGGTGATTCGGCAGATTCGCTGGTAGAGGGGATTAGGTCCTAGTCCGCAATCTTAGGGGCATGGGTTCCCGCAGCCAAAATCCGTTCCAATAATCCACTATTTAGTTCATAGGACCTATTCGTGTACACTAGAAGCAACTCCAAGAATAAAGGTGAACACGATGATGAGAACGATCGCGAAGCTGCTGCTCGTATCGATGGTAGGCCTGATCGGTGTGGGAGCGACGACTGCCGCAAGCCCGCTCGCGCGCACGCAGAAGCTGGGGATTCTAAATGATAGCGGCACCCACTGGGTACTCCAGAACAGCGCGGACTATAAGATGAAGTGGACGGTGCGGGATTCGAATCCGTATCAGCACTATGAGCTGTATGCAGGACCGGGAGGGTTGGTCTATGTGCAGACGACCGACGAGTTGAAGGCCATCCAGCCTGCGACAGGCAATGCGGTCTGGAAGCATCCTAGCTTGTGGGACAGCGAGCTTGATCCGGTCATCGGCAGCGATGGCGCGTTCTATAAAGTGGCGTATGCCAAAATGGACCATGCCATCTACGTCACCCAGGTGACGCGCTTCAACAGCGACGGCACGCTCAGCGTCTATAAGCTTGGCGATCGGCTGACCAGCGCCGAGGTAGATGCCCAAGGCCAGTTCCGTCTGCGGGCGGCAGGCGATACGCAAGGACATTTCGTGCTAGCCACGAACCAAGGCCTCGTCTCCTTGAATCCGGATGGCAGTACGAACTGGACACTTGGCAAGGTGTCGACGGACAGCGGCGAGATCGATCTCACCGCGGTGGACGACCTGTTCGCGGACGGCCAAGACCGGCTCTACGTCCGCCTGGGCGGCACGATGCTGGCGCTTAACCTGGACGGCAGCCTGCTGTGGGCGCGCGACTATGGGCTCCAGGATCTGCGCAACACCTACCTGGTGACGAAGGACGGCTACCTCCTTCAGTCGACGTCCTCGAACGATTACGGCGCCTATCCCGTTAGGCTCTATGAGATGGCCGAGACAGGTCTGAAGGCCGTCTATCAACCTTCGATTATCGCCAGCCAAATGGCCAATCAGGATGGACGCGGCGGAATCTACCGGGTGAACGAGACGCAGGAGATGGTTACGGACAGCTGGCTGAGCACGGGCGCGTTCCAATGGACGTATCAGCTGGGAAAAATGGAGCGGGCTTCCGGCCAAGGCCTCAGGGCCGATACGATGAGAACCGACGCGAAGGGCAATGTCTACGTCGGCTCCAATGTCGGCAACGTCTACGCCTTGGACAATCTCGGCAAGCCGCGCTTCATCATTGCCGTGAACAATGCGCAGCAGTCGTACCCGGACATCCTGCCGGTTAGCGACAGCCTGACGCTGATCGCGGTGAACAATCGTCTGGTGGCGATTGAGAAGGTCGCGAAAAAGAGTTAGTATCTATTTAATAAGAGCTCGAATCAACCAACCCTCTCTTGGGGTTGGTTTTTTGTTGGGCTGTCGGTGGTATATAGCGAATGACCGCAGTATGCGAGAAGGCTGCCTGTATTTTTTGATCAGGCGGCACCGAAAAGCGTTCCTTCCCACGAAACTATAACCATCGGCTCGCGTGCTGGCCATTATGGGCTTGCCCGCTGGTCTAACCGCGCTTGTACCGGGCATAGTAAGTAATTAGGGGCGCGGGCGCTTTTCATTGATGATGGCTTGAAACCTATGGTAGAATGTTATTATTTATTCACACAAAGGATGTTGATGCAGTGCAAATTACGATCGACGGTTTGAACATAAATTATCAGGTAGCCGGTGAGGGACAGGAAGTGCTGCTGCTGCATGGATGGGGCGCCGAGTTGAACACGTTTGCCGCCGTCCACGCGAATCTCGCACAGCATTTCAAAGTATATTCGATCGATTTCCCGGGCTTCGGCAAGAGTCAAGAGCCGCGCGAGGTGTGGGGCAATACCGAATACGTGGAATTCCTCCACAAGTTCATACAGGCCATGGGAATTAAGCGCCCGATTCTGCTCGGTCATTCCTTCGGCGGACGGATCAGCATCGAATATGCGTCCAAGTACGACGTGAAGAAGCTCGTGCTGACGAATACCGCGGGCATTAAGCCCAAGCGCAAACTGCAGTATTATGTGAAGGTTTACACGTACAAGGCGGTTAAGAACATCTTGCGCATCCCGGGACTGCATCTGTTCCGCGACCGCGTGCTGAACTACTGGAAGGCGCGGACGGGCTCGACCGACTACAAGAACGCCTCCGGCGTGCTGCAGCAGATTTTGGTGCGAGTCGTGAATACGGACTTGAAGCATGTGATGCCGCAGATTAAGGCGCCGGTGCTGCTCATATTCGGGGAGACGGATACGGCGACGCCGGTTGAACACGGGAAGACGATGGAGAAGCTGATGCCGGATGCAGGACTTGTCGTGCTGAAGACGGGGCATTTCTCCTATTTGGAACGGCCGCAGGAATTCGCCATTATCGTAAACAAGTTCTTGGAGAAGGACAAACGGGGGAGCTTATGACAACTATTCTGCATATCATCGCTGTTGTCGCGTGGCTGCTCTATGCACAGAAGAAGCTGCTTCGCAGCGTGCATATGCTGCAGCTGAATTCATACCGCAACGAGCGGTTCTGGAAGTGGTACAAAGGCAATATCGGCAAGACGGTCCGCATCGCGGAGATTCTTCCGCTGATCGGGCTGATCCTCGTTATAGCAGGTTCGGAAGTATGGGGCTCCCTCGCGTGGATGGCTTCATATTTTATTTTGTTTATGACCGCCCCGAAGGAGATCGAGAAGAAGAAGCTCGTCTATACCGCCCGGGTCAAAAGATTGCTGACCGCAACGGCCGTGCTCGCTATAGTAATCGGATTAAGCCTGCTGCTGCAGCTTGAACTCGGCTATGCGCTCATGTTCGCGGCGACGATCGTGCCTTTCTTCGTCATCCTGATCAGCAATACGGTCATGCTCCCGGTGGAGCATCGCATTAGTCTCTATTATCTGAATGACGCGAAGAAGAAGATTCATCAGTACCGCCAGCTCGAAGTGATCGGCATTACCGGTTCGTTCGGCAAAACGAGCGTGAAGCACTTCCTGGGCACCGTGCTCTCGCAAGGGTTCAACGTCCTTATTACGCCGGAGAGCTACAACACGCCGATGGGCGTGACGCGCACCGTGCGCTCGATGCTGACGCCGACGCATGAATATTTCGTCAGCGAGATGGGCGCCAAGCAGCGCGGCGACATCAAGGAGATCTGCGACCTGGTCAGCCCCAAATACGGGATCATCACGGCGATCGGCGAGCAGCATCTGGAGACGTTCAAGACGCTCGATACGATCAAGAAGACCAAATTCGAGTTGGCGGAGGCCCTTCCGGCCGACGGCATCGCGTTCCTCAATATCGATGACGAGAATGTCGCGGCGCAGCTGAAGGTCGCGAATATCAAAGCCAGAGTGGCCACGTACGGCATTCATTCGGCACAGCTGGACTATCGCGCGAGCGACATTCGCTACACGCGGGACGGCACGTTCTTCAAGGTCACCAAGAAGAGCACCGGCGAAGAGCAGGAATTCCAGACCGTGCTGCTCGGCGAGCACAACGTCTATAACCTCCTCGTGAGCATCGCGGTCGGCAGCGAACTTGGCGTGCCGCTGACGAAGCTGGCAACGTACGTGCGCAAGGTGCGTCCGGTGAAACATCGTCTGGAGCTGAAGAAGAACGGACCGGTGACGATCCTCGACGACAGCTTCAACTCCAATCCGGTCGGCTCCAAGGCAGCGCTCACGGTGCTGTCCCAGATGGAAGGTAAGAAGATCCTGATCACGCCGGGGATGATCGAGCTCGGCGACAAGGAATATGAACTGAACTTCGCCTTCGGCACCAAAGCCGCCGAGGTATGCGATTACGTCCTGCTCGTCGGGCAGTCGCAGACGAAGCCGCTGCAGGATGCTTTCGTCAAGGCAGGCTACCCGGAGTCGAAGTATAAGGTAACGAAGAATCTGAAGGAAGCGCTGCAGCATATGAACCAGGTGACCGAGCCGGGATGCATTGTGCTGCTCGAGAACGACCTTCCGGATAACTATAACGAATAGCGAGGGCTAACAGATGAAAATTCGCGTAGGGGTCCTATTCGGCGGCATGTCCGTCGAACACGAAGTATCGATCATTTCCGGCCTTCAAGCGCTGCATGCCTTGGATACGAACAAATACGAGCCGATTCCGATCTACATCACGAAGGACGGCAAATGGTACACCGGTCCTTCCCTCACGTCGGTCGATGCGTTCAAGAACATTCCTGACCTGCTGAAGAACAGCCACCATGTCATCCTGCACACCGAGTCCAAAGGCGTGCACCAGCTGATCAATCCGAAGCCGACGCTGTTCGGCAAAGGGAATAAGAAAGTCATCGCCGAGATCGACGTGGCCTTCCCGGTCACGCACGGTACGCTGGGCGAAGACGGCGCGCTGCAAGGACACTTGGAGCTGAACCAGATTCCATACGTCGGCTGTAACGTGCTGGCATCTGCGGTCGGCATGGATAAGATCGTCATGAAGACGGTCATCCGCGGCGCAGGCATTCCATCCGTCAACTACGTCTGGTTCTACTCGAGATCGTGGGATGTCGAGCAAGAAGCTTGTATCAACCGCGTCGAGGCTGAACTCACTTACCCGGTGATCGTGAAGCCGGCGAACCTCGGTTCGAGCGTCGGCATCAAGAAAGCCGCGAACCGCGAAGAGCTGATCGATGCGGTGACCGACGCGCTGATGTATTCGAACAAGGTGCTTATCGAACAGATGGTGCAGAACCTGACCGAGGTCAACTGCTCGGTTATCGGCGATCACGAAGAAGTCGAGACGTCGATCTGCGAGGAAGTGCTCAAGTCCGACGAGATCCTGAGCTACCAGGACAAATATATGAGCCAGTCCAAAGGCGGCTCCAAAGGGATGACCAGCACGAACCGCAAGGTGCCGGCGGAAATCTCCGACGAGATGACGCAGCAGGTGAAGGAGCTGGCGAAGCGCACGTTCCTTGAGCTCGGCTGTAACGGCGTATCCCGCATCGACTTCCTGATCGACAAGGATAACGGCAGCGTCTACGTGAACGAGATCAATACGATCCCGGGATCGCTGGCGTTCTATCTGTGGGAGCCGGTCGGGAAGTCGTTCACGCAGATGACGAGCCAGCTCATTACGCTCGCGCTGAAGCGCCATAGAGAGAACGCGCAATTGACGCTCTCCTACGACTCGAACATCCTGGCGCTGCAAGGCAAGGGCGGCGGCAAGCTAGGGACCAAAAACTAAAGCGAAAAGGTGGATGGCCGTGAAGTTAGAGCTGAATCCGATACCGGAATTCCCGGGCATGGACGGCTGGCAATCCATTCGCATCGAGGAGAGAGATGAGCCGCTCATCTCTCTTTCTTGCGTTTCGGAGCGAATGATCGTCCGTCCGTATTACCAGCAGTGCGGCATTCCGCGCGCGTTGGATGATGTATGGCTGCGCGAAGGCGCGGCGCAGCGGCTGCTGCAAGCGCTGGAGCTTTTGCCTGCGGCGTACAAGCTGGTGCTGTATGACGGCTGGCGTCCGCTTGCGGTGCAGCGTTATCTGTATGACGATTTCAAGGCGAAGCTGATGCGGGAGCATCCGTCGGTAACGGGCGAGGCGCTCGACCGGCTGGTCGCGCAATATGTGTCGTTGCCGAACACCGATCCGCGGAATCCGTCTCCCCATCTGACGGGAGGATCGATTGATCTGGGCCTGGCCGATGCGGATGGCCGTGAGCTTGATATGGGCTCGCCCTTCGACGATTTCACGGATCGTTCCAATACGTCGTACTACGAGACGCATGATGTCGCGCAAGGCGGCCGTTACCGGGAACTGCGCCGCTTACTCTACCATGTGTTGACAGAGGTTGGATTTACCAACTACCATAAAGAATGGTGGCATTTTGACTACGGCAACCAGTTCTGGGCCAAGGTCAAAGGCGACACCGATGCTGTTTATGGCTACATCACTCTGACGTAGGGGACTTGCACGTGGAACGCAATAAGCGACTATTCGAGAAAAGCCTGAAGGACTACACGATTCTGTTCCTCATCATTATGCTGCTGATCGCGGTCATTCTCGTCTTCGTCCGCAACATCTTCGGCTCGTACACGTTCGAGGACTTCGTGAACGATTTCTTCAATTCCTTGATGGGGGCGATTATTCCGCTCATCATCTTCAATATTTTGTTCGAGTATTTGATGCGGACGCATCAGAGCAAGGTCGTGCAGGAGTCGATTGCCGAGACGCTGCTTATGAAGGAAGAAGTGCTCACGCAATTCAGCGAGGACAACCGCAAGGAATTCCTGAAGAATACGGCGCAGTCGCTCGTCGGCAAGGACGAAGGCGAGATGCTCTACTCCACCTTGTTCGTGCCGTATCTGTCGAAGAGCCGGAATTTTCGGCGGAACTTCAAGTACTATATTTTTTATACGCCGGAAGACAAGATGCGCGATCTCGATCAGGGGGCGAGAGACCTGTTCCCCGCCTCCGACTATGTGTGGGTGATCGAGGATCTGTCGTATGAGAAGAACGTCATTCGGTTGGAAGACGAGCTGCTCGTCGGATTCAGCTATAACGAGCAGCAGCTCGAGAGCTACTTCAAGAACAGCCGGATCGTGTTCCGCGAGAACCTGTTCCTCCACGAGGCGCAGATTCAGCAGATGCGTGCGATGGAAGAGGCTAAGCTCACGGAGTTCGTCGAACGTTCCATGCAGTTCGCGATGGAGGTCAACGGCGTTAAGCTGAAGGTCAAAGGGGTCATCCATGAGAACGGCGGCTTCGTGCTAAGACTGGATGCGCAAGAGGCTAAGTTCGCGGAGGACGGCTCTTATAACCGGCTGAAGGTGAATTTCCGGATGCCGCAGATGAAGGCGAAGAAACAGTTCATCCTCGTCATCTCGGAGCCGACCTACGGCGTCGACATCCTGTTCTCGAATCAACTGGAGCAGATGAACGTATCGGCCGTGCCGTTCTTCGACCAGGACGAGATCGTCGAGAGCCTGCCGAACGATCTGACGAAGATCCAGCTTAGCAGCTGGGTGCTGCCGACGAGCGGCGTCGTGTTCGTGTGGGAAGAGAAGCAAGCGGCGCTGCGTGCCGTCGATAACGTGGAGGAAGAAGCATCCCGGGCGTCGTAGGGGTGCTTCTTTTTTTAGAAATAGAAAATCAGCAACAGGATGAAAATAACGATAGGGGATATTCCGATTGCATAGAGTGGGCGCACATGATGAAGACGGAGCATAGGGAACATCATGCAATTAAACAGCAATGACCAGGTCCAAGACCACCCATGATGGTAAGTCATAAAACCATTTTCTTTGCCGATCCATTCCAGTAAAGAGTAGGTTATGATCCATTTCATGAAGTGACCTAGTATGGCGGCTTTCCTTACTGGAAAGTTAGACAGGAAAAGCATGATCGTACATGGGAAAACGATAAAGCTGTATAAATTATCCGTAATGAGTTCGCTCGGAATATTCCGCTCGTGATGCCACAGATGATAGATGTTATGCGCAATGTATTGATAGAGCAAGTTCATGCTCACCATATAGTATATGGTCGGAAGAAACTCCTTCCACCGTCCCCAATCCGCCCATTTCCAAGCCGCAAGTAAAGCCCATATCGTTAATGCAATGTGCAAACATACCCCATCCTTGGTTGATTTAGGAAAAGTTTATCCATTTCATAGGCGTATTATGCTAGCCGTAGGTGCGCGTTTCTAACGATCGGACAGAGGCAGGCAGCTGGTCGATCTGGCCAGCTACCTTGGTGCCGCAATGTGGTAATCGTTTCGTTTATTGGACGATCCCTAGATCCGGTAATAGCGCTTGAAGCTTCGGAAGGACGACGCTGCGGAAGTGGTCCGGCGTTCGCGTGGAGATGTAGAGCGCCATGCCGTCATGTTCTTCGGTGTAGTTTAGGAAATAGGTGTAGTCCTCGACAGGTTGGCCAGGATTGACGATGGCGCAAGTAAACCAAGAATCGGTTTTCTCGAAGGCGGTCAGAATATCTTCCTTCGTATTGACGCGGTACCAGAGGATGTTCTTCAGATAGACCGGGCGCTCATAGGGCAGCAGCCAGGTCGTGTTGGTGTGGGCGAGGCGATCGTTGATGAAGGACTGGGTGTCCGCATCTTGGTCTTCCAACGTGTATATGGCGCGATGACCATGAATAACAGCTCCGATCTTGCGCGTAAGCTCTTCGTTCAACTCGTCTAGCGGAACTTGCTTGTAGTGAGCGAGTAATTGATCCATCAAAGCGGTATTCTTCTGGGGATCGCGGTCCGGAGCGTAATGTTGGAGCAAGACCTCTTTCACACGCTGGCTGACGGTGCCGTCCGGATCGTGAATCAGTTCGTTGTGATAGTCGTATAGCGCTTCTTGGATTAATTGATCCTTATGCGGATCGAGATTGTTATCCCAATTGATGTAGTCGAAAATTACATCCTGCTCCGGTTCACGAAAAGCAAGGATCATTTCCGCTAGGGTTGGGAAGGCGCTTGGGCCATAGCCGAGTTCGTAACCCTGTTCGAGCCGATAGGGATGAGTCGTCATGTTCAGTTTCATTCGTGGTTCTCCTTGGTAACGAGCGTAGTTGCGATAATTGTACCATGGACGCGGGCGATCCGCTAAAGCTAACACTGCGCGGGAGTTGGCACTTGGTAGGGAGAAGGTTATACTAGCAGCAATGCGATCAACGCACAGAATGGAGAATGGATAGATGGGTGCATGGGGACCGGGGATTTTCGATAACGATATGACGTGCGATGTACGCGATGAGTTCAACGCCTTGCTAGCGCAGGGATTGTCCGTCATCGAGGCGACGAGCGGCGTGCTGGAGTCGTACGAGATGGAGCTGGAGGATGAGGACCCGGAGATGGTCTGTTACGTCTACCTGGGCCTTGCAGGTGCGCAGCTAGAGCATGCCGCGCTGTTGCCCGAAGTAAGCGCGAAGGCCATCGAGGTCATCGAGCAAGGAGCGGACCTGGAGCTGTGGGAAGAATCGACGGGTGAAGACTACGCCGAGCGCAAGGCGATGCTGGAAGCATTCAAGCAGCAGCTCAAAGATTTTACCGCGAATGTGACGATGGAATAATCATCAGCTGACCGCAACTTGAGGAGCGACTCCGGAATTACGGCTATCGGCCCACCTTGGTACCAACGTCTACCTACAAATAGGTCCTCTGTTCTATAAATAGCGGATTATTCCATGCCGATAATTAGAAGAATAAATCTAACGTGCATGCTGATTAATTGCCAGCTTATCGTGAATGGGGGTTGAAGAAAAATGAAGGTCATGCATAACCATTCGTTGGACAGCCTCATAGCGGCGATCCCGGTCTTGAAGGCGGCGATTCCTGCTGACTTATCGATCGCAGTATGCAATCTGGAGCAGTTCATCGCTTATTTTCCTGGCGAGAACATCAATCTGAACATTCAGGTGGGACAGCAACTGCATCCGGAAGAGCCGCTTACGGCGGCCATCCGCGGCCGGCAAGCGCTGCGGGCTGAGGTACCCGCCGAATTCTACGGTTTTGCCTTCATCGGCACGGCTTCGCCGCTCTACGATGAACAGGGCCAGGTCATTGGCGGCCTCGCCGTGCAGCTTCGCCGACAGACGGAGTTATTCGCGCTCGCCGATCAGATCGAGGAGGCTATCGCTCAAGCGAATGAGCGAATCGCGCAGGTGGCGAAAGGGGCGACCGTATTAACGGGGTTTACCCAGCAGCTGGTTGCCTTGTCCCAACAGGCCGGCGTGAACGTGAAAAACACGGATGAGGTCGTGACGATCATTAAGAACGTGGCGGACCAGTCGAATTTGCTCGGGCTGAACGCAGCCATCGAAGCGGCCCACGCCGGGGAGAAGGGCAGAGGTTTCGGGATCGTCGCCGGGGAGATCCGCAAGCTGGCCAACGAGACGGTCCATTCGACGAATGAGATCCGCAAGACGCTCTCGGCGATGAAAGACATGACGCAGCAGATCGGCGCCTCCATTGAGCGCATGGCGTCCGTCGGCCAGGAGCAGGGAGCATCAATTCAGGAAATCTCGACGTTCATGGAAGAGATTCGCCACATGTCCGAACAGTTGAATGCGTACGCCAAACGGCTGTAGGCATCACCCAACATGGAGCAGCTTGCCGCGAGGCAAGCTGCTCTTTTTTGTCATGGGACAAGGGCATGAAGCAACAATGAACAAGGAATGCAAATAGTGACAGCGAATTCCATAACCATCAGAGGAATGGAGGCGCTCATTAGGATGAGGTTTAAAGCAGTGCTCTTTGATTTGGACGGTACCTTATTGGACCGTAATACTTCGCTCGTGCGATTCGTTCGAGACCAGTATGAACGCTATTCGCCCCTACAAGTTGTTGCCAAGGAAGACTTCGTAGAACGCTTCGTCGCGCTCGATAATAACGGTTATGTCTGGAAAGATAACGTGTATCGGCAGCTCATCGATGAGTTCTCGATTCCCGAAGTAGAATGGGACGAACTGCTGGACGATTACGTTACGGGTTTCCGCAAGCACTGCGTGGGCTTCCCCAATTTGATCCTTATGCTCACCGTATTGCGGAACAGCGGCGTCAGAATAGCATTGGTTTCCAATGGATTCGGCCAGTTCCAATCCAACAATTTCGAATCGCTCGGCATCAGTCACTTGTTCGATGCCGTGCTGATCTCGGAGTGGGAGGGACTGCGCAAACCTGACCCGGCTATTTTCGTCCGGGCCTTATCCGGCCTTGGAGTCGAGGCAGTCGAGGCCCTCTTCGTAGGTGACCATCCGGAGAACGATATCCGGGCAAGTCGGGCGGTGGGGATGAAGGCGGCATGGAAGCGCAACGGCGGATCTTCGAATGCAGTCGAGGCGGATCTGGTGATCGATGACCTTGAAGAGTTAATTCCGTATATATTGGGGCCATAGAATGAAGGTCGAACTAGGGTCTGCCACTTTGTGGGAATTATTTCCTCATTAAGGATTGACGAGGTGTGCTTACTGTGATTATACTGTATATAAAGATATACACACTAATAACACCTAATCACCCCAAATTTAAGGAGGAATTCCTGATGAAAAATAGGATTCAAGTTGTCGGTCCGATCCTGTTCCTTGCCTACTTGCTGGTGTCGCGTTATGTGCCTATGCACGATTTCGTGGCAGGGATGCTGCTCGGCCTGTCTGCAGTGAGCAGCGCCTATACCGTTTACCTGTTCGGGAAAAGCCGCGCCAAGAAGCTCGTATAGGAAGATTCAAGCTCCATCTATCAGGAACTGGCCGCAATTAAGGGCCAGTTCTTTTTGGTTTAAACACACCTAAACTTGCCCGAAAAATTCCCGTTTGAAAATGAATCCTATCCGGCGCTCACACATGTGAAAATCGCAAAACCAATACGGTATAGCGGTTGAAAATAGAGTATAACAATAATAAAACTCCGTACAACGAATAAAATATATTGTAAAACAATAAAAATGATGCTATTCTCAACTTGAAAATATCGTAAGCGGGGTGCGTGATTTGGTACGGGGATCGACGCTCTTGTTAAAAATAACGGTTATCCTTATGGGGATACCGGTTCTTGGGCTCTGCCTATTAGGTTTGCCTTCGTTCTCGATTGAAGCGTCCGAAAGCTATCCAGCATATTGGGTATATCCCGTCATCGCAGGCATGTATGCATCTGCAATCCCATTCTTCGTTGCCTTGTATCAGGCTTTCCGACTGTTAGGCTATATAGAGAAGAACGAAGCTTTCTCGGAATTATCGGCACGATCTCTAAAGACCATACAATCTTGCGCGATTACAATTAGCCTTGTCTATGTGGGGATCTTGCCATTCCTGGCTCTCATCGCGCAGGAAGATGACGCTCCCGGGCTTACGGCACTCGGGCTTGGCATTATGTTGGCTTCGATGGTCATTGCCGCTTTGGCGGCTGTTCTTCGAGCGGCTGTGCAACAAACTATGGCTCGCAAATCAGAAAACGATTTAACGGTCTGAGGCGAACAACATAGCGGCTAAACAAACAAGCGGCAGTCTAGGCGTGACATTCGTTCATGTCCTAGACTGCCGCTATTTATATTCATCTTGCTATGCCACCCGATCAGCCGCCCCAATCCCGGCGCAGCGTGAACAGATCTTGCAGCGCATCGGTCGACAGCTCCGTAATCCAAGCCTCCGAGCTCGTGATGACGTTGTCGCTCAGCTGCTGCTTGCTCTCGAGCATCTCGTCGATTCGCTCCTCGAGCGTGCCGAGGGCAATGAACTTGTGCACCTGCACGTCGCGGGTCTGTCCCATCCGGTAAGCGCGGTCGGTCGCCTGGTTCTCGACAGCCGGATTCCACCACCGGTCAAAATGGAACACGTGGTTCGCCGCCGTCAGATTGAGGCCTACGCCGCCGGCCTTGATGGACAGGATGAACACGTTCGGCTGCTCTTTCGCTGGCAGCGTGCGCGATTGGAACTGCTCGATCATCCGGTCGCGCGCCGTCTTGGAGGTGCCGCCGTGCAGGTAGAGGACCGGCTCCTCGAGTTCATGCTCGAATACCGCCTGGAGAATCTTACCCATTCCGATATATTGGGTGAAAATAAGGCAGCGCTCGCCTTCTTCGCGAAGCTCCCGCACCATCGCGACGAGCCGCTCCAGCTTGGAGGATCTCGCGATCAGCGATTCGATGTCAAGCGTCTCGCCGCCATCGGCATCCAGCTCGCTGAGCGCTTCCTTCGTCAGCAGCACCGGATGGTCGCATAGCTGCTTGAGCTGCGTCAGCGCCGCGAGAATCGCGCCTTTGCGCTCGATGCCTTCGAGCTGACGGACGCGGTCGAGCAGATCTTTGACCGCTTGGTCGTACAAGGCGCTTTGCTCCGCGGTGAGATGCAGATAGGTCTTCATCTCGTTCTTCTCCGGCAGATCGAGCTGGATGTTCGGGTCCTTCTTCTTCCGCCGCAGCATGAACGGCTTCACGAGCTTCTGCAGATCGGCCGTCTTCTGTTCGTCCTGCTCCTTCTCGATAGCAGTCGCGTAATTGTCCTGGAAGGCGCGGGCCGTCCCGAGGAATCCCGGATTAATGAAGTCGTAGATCGACCACAGCTCGGACAGCCGGTTCTCGATCGGCGTACCGGTCAGCGCGATCCGGTGCTTGGCCGGGAAGCTGCGTACCGCCATCGATTGGCGCGTCCCCGCATTCTTAATGTTCTGCGCTTCGTCGAGGCAGATCGCGCCCCATGTGTATTGACGCAGCAGCTCTTGGTCGAGCGCTGACGTGGCGAAGGAAGTGAGCACGACGTCGGCCTCCCCCGCCGCCGCAGAGAACGCTTCGTCGTTCAGCCGCCGCGGGCCATAGTGGAGCATCACCCTAAGCGACGGCGCGAAGCGGCTGATCTCTTTCTGCCAGTTGCCGAGCACGGAGGTTGGACAAATAACGAGCGAAGGGAAGGTGTCCGATTCTGCCGGCGTCGTCTCCTTCACATGGAGCAGGTACGTGATGAGCTGCACGGTCTTGCCCAGACCCATATCGTCCGCGAGACACGCGCCCATGCCGAACCGGCGCAGGAAGGAGAGCCAAGCGAAGCCGTCCTGCTGATACGAGCGCAAGCTCGCTTGCAGCCCCGCAGGGATCGGCAGTTCCGGCCAGTCGGATTGCGAAGTCAGCTGATGGATGAGCTGCGAGAGATGGTCGTTCAGCTCGATCTCAAGCTCGACCTTCTCTTCCTCATCTTCCTCCGCCTCGTCTTGCTTCGCCGCGCGCCGGAACACGGTCGGACCGACCAGCTGCAGCTGGAGCGCTTCTTGGAAGGTAAGTCCCTTCGAGCGGTCGACGCGGGCCATCGCTTGGCGGATATTGGCGAGCAGCACCGGATCGAGCGCGACCCATTGGCCGCGGAACTGGACGAGCCGCTCGTTGCGCGCCAGCAGCGCCTCGAACTCCTCTTCGGTCAGCTCCGTGTCGCCGATCGCGATACGCCAGTTGAAGTCGATCAGCGAGTTCAAGCCGAACAACGACTTCACGCCTCCGCCTGCCTCGGCGCTCCCTTCCTCTGGTTTGACTTTCGCCACGACCTTCGGTTTCTTCTTGCTGGCCGCTTCCCACCAAGCGGGGAGCAGCACCTGCCAACCGCTGGCCAATAGCCGGTTGCTGTCCACGGTGAGAAAATGCCACGCATCCTCGGCCGTCAGCGAACCTCCGAACACATCCCGGCGTCCGCCGGATAGACGAGCGGGAGAAAGGCTTGCCCGCAGATGGTCCAGCCAGCCGGCCGATCGTTCGGCAACCGCAATCTCCCAATTCGATGGCCAACTGCCATAGGCTTGCCCGTCTTCGCCTAACCGAATCGGCACGATGTGCGCCAGGTCCGACTTATCCTGCAGGACGAGCTGCAGCTCCCAATCCGTTTGTTCGAGCTCTTCGTTCGGCTCGAGCAGCTGGAGGAGAGGCCGGAACGGCGCCACATCGGTCAGCCAGCCTACCGCGACGAGCCATGTCTTGTAATCCATCCCGGAGAGGACGACACGGTCCGGCGCATACAGCAGCGGATGCTCGCGGCGCAGATCGG
Source organism: Paenibacillus phyllosphaerae (assembly GCF_014192105.1). Classification (GTDB taxonomy): domain Bacteria; phylum Bacillota; class Bacilli; order Paenibacillales; family Paenibacillaceae; genus Paenibacillus_Z; species Paenibacillus_Z phyllosphaerae. Next base: position 102,720 of record NZ_JACHXK010000017.1, read on the forward strand.
CGGCCTCTTCTTCGGTGGCGTAGTAGCGCTCGAACACCGACGCCGAGAATGCAGCCTCCAGGCCCTCCCGCAATTCCAGGTCTTCCCCGACTTGCCGCATGAGTTTGCCGGCTTCTGCGGGCAGCAGCTGCTCATCCCACATCCACTGCAATTTCCCCCTCTTGAAGGCCTGGAAGCTCGGCATGTATTGCCTTTCCTCGATCGCCGTCAGCAGATGGGGAGCCAATTGCTTCAGCAGTTCGGCTTGCCCGGCCCACTGCCATTCCACGTGGGCGAGCAGCTCCGGACCGGCGAAGAACGGGATGACCTGCTCCGCGGGCAGCACGACAAGCTCGAGATCCGGCGTCTGCTGCAGCTCAAGCCCCGTTCCGTACAGGGAGGGCTCATGCCAGGCGAACAGCCGGTGCTTCAGCAGCATGCCGGGGACGAAGCTGTACGTATTCAGCGTGCCGTACATAAGAGCGTCGCCGTACGCCGTCATCGTCAAGTGAACATGCATGGTTTCTACGAATTTGCTCATGGGATCAGCTTTCCTTTCCGCAGCTCTTCCTGCAAGGCGCGCAGGCGGCTGTTCCGGTCTGCGAAGCTGCTGATGTAATGCTCGAAGCGATCGTCCTGCTTCAGCTTCTTATACAGTTTGGCCAGCCGCTTGAGCAGCTTGACGGCGGCCTTGTAGCCGTCGCGGTTCTTCTGCGCGACGTATCGCTCTACCGCTTGATGGTAGAAGGGCAGGAGCAGCTCGGGCGCATTCTTCTCGATCGGGGCCAACTCGCTGACCTTGAAGCTGAGCGGCTCGCGGCCGGAACTGAGCTGCAGGTCGATCCATGGTTTCCACCGTTCGAATTCGATCAGCTTGTCCTCATACAGCTTACGGGCAAGCGGCAGCATGCCGGTCAGCGCTTCCCACATCCGTTCCTCTGCCTCCGGGTCGTGCTCAGTCGCTTGATCCCAGAATTGCGAATACACGCTCAAGGATTCGATGCGATGAATGTTGAGCAGCGGACCGAGCTGCGCGAGCCAAGACGTCAGGCGCGTCCACTGTTCCCGGGCGACGAGCTCATAAGGGAAGCGGAGCAGGCTCTCCACGGACAGCCTTGCCTTCGTCCCTCGCATCAGTGCCCAGGCCGATTCATCCTGCAGCAGGTAAAAATGCATCCAGCTCCGCGCCATCACCCAGGAGGCGCGGGAGAGCGTCTGGCCAAGCTCGTCTTCGGCTGCTTCCAGCTGCCGCAGCTCCTCGGCCACCACTTGCGTATCGCTGAGCTGCGGCTCGATCCAACGGCGCCATAGCTCGATATACAGATCGGAGAAGTAAGGGTGCGAGGGCGTATCCGTCAGCATCAGCCTGCGCATATAGACCGCCGTATCCATCGCCTGCTGCCAGTATGCCGGATGTTCGGCAAGCGGCAGCGGCTGACCGAAGCAGGCGACGATGCCTTCCTGCACTTCGGCGGCTGCGACATGCGTATGGAAGCCCATATAGAAGCCGGTCGTATGCCATTGCGTCTGGCTCTGGTTCTGCGACGGACGCGTAAGCTGAACCAGCACATGCAGGCGGATATGCAGGTCGAACAATGGAGTCAGCACCGGGGGCAAGTCAGGTTTGACCGCAATGAGCGCGGTCAGCGCTTCCTGCGCGTACTGGCTGTTGCGGGTCTGGCTATCGAGCGGCGCGATGACGCTGGCCATCAGCTCATGCCACTGCGCAATCGGCAGCTCGGCAAGGCTGCTCGCCTGATCCGAGAACTTCGAGGCCGCTTCTACCTTTTGTTTGGCCTTGGCTTCCGCCGCGCCACGCGCGGCCGCGAAGCCTGCATTCGACTTGGCATTCACGATCGCGTTCACCATGCGCCCTTGCAGGTTCGCATATTGCAGCAGCGCCGCGATGACATGCTTGCAACGGCCGCCGGCCGGGCATTCGCAGCGGCTTTCGCTCAGCTCATCGAGGTTGATCGTCACTTCGTAACGCTCATGCTCGCTGCCTTCGATGGTCGCTTCGACCTCCCGTTCGCCGGGAAGGGCCAGCTGCTGGACGCGTTCTTGCTTATAGAATTGGAAGCCGCGCTTTATCGTCAGGTCATCGAATAGCTCGCCGACCTGCGCGACGAGCTGCTCCCATTGCGTATCGTCAATCGTATAAGGGGGTCTCATAATGACGTAATCTCCTACGAGAAAGATTAGATACAGAACATACGTACTTATTATAGCAGGTGAAGGGAGGAACACGAAGTGAAACAAGGCTGATCCGGCGTATTTTTCTTTTTCTGAACGGTAGCGTACAGAAAAGAGTTGTGCGGACAAGGGTGGATGCTGTACAATTTTTCTATACGGTAGCGTACAGAAGAGAGGCGGAAGAGAATGCCGAAAGTCGTTGTGACCAAGGAAGCGTGGATCCGGAAAGGGGCAGAATATTTTGCCCAAGGGGGAGCCGATCAGCTTCCGATCGAGAAGATGGCGCGCGAGCTGCATTGCAGCAAGAGCAGCTTCTATTGGTATTTCGACAGCCGGGAGGCGTTCATCTCGGCGATCATCGAGGCGTGGGTCGAACGTTATACCCATGCGGTCATTACCCAAGCGGAGAGCGGACCCGACGCGGACGAAGCGATTCAGCACGTCCTGCGCGTCATGTTCGCCACGACGAAAGGCCACGACTTTATGTACCATCTGCGCCGGTTAGGCGAGCGGGAGGCGCGGTATAAGGAACTGATCGATGGCCTTGAGCAGAAACGCATGGACTTCATGGCTGCTCTGCTACGGAAGAAAGGACTGTCCGCGGAGGAGGCGATGCGCCGCTCCGTGGTGCTGTACCATTTTTATCTCGGGTGGCACGAAAGGCATAAAGGGCAGGAGCAAGTCGCGCGGATGGAGGATTGGATCCGGTTGGTCCGGGATGTCATTATCGAAGCGAAGGGGGATTAAGATGAGTGTGCTGCTCTCCATTGTTGCAGGCGGTATATTGCTGATCGTAAGCGGCGTTCATGTGTATTGGGCATTCGGCGGGACTAGCGGCGCGGCTGCGGCCTTGCCGTCGAGCGGCGGCAATCCGTTATTCGTGCCGAGGATGCCGGAGACGCTTGCGGTTGCGGTCTTGTTGGCGCTAGCGGCGTGCGTCCTGCTTGGGATTGGCGATGTGCTGCCTACGTTCCTGCCCGCATGGGCATATGAATGGGGCGGATGGCTGCTGGGCGCGGTATTCGCGCTGCGGACGATCGGGGATTTTCGCTGGGTAGGACTGTTCAAGACGAGACGAGGCACAACATTCGCCCATTGGGACACGCGCTTCTATTCGCCGCTCTGCTTGGTGCTCGCCGCAATCGCATTGTGGCTTCAGATCGCCGAATAGACCGCAGACGCCGAGATATTCCGACATAACAAACAAGGGCCCCCGTTACGGAAGGCCCTTGTTGTTGCTTGCGTTAAGCCGATGCGTCGCCTGGCTCAGGATTCGCTTTGGCTGCGGCGGCTTTATTCATGGAATTGCGCTTGAGCAGCAGCCAGATGGAGCTGGCGATATAGATCGTCGAATACATGCCGACCATGAGGCCGATCGTCATCGCCAGCGAGAAGAGCTGGATCGAATCGCTGCCGACGAGCAGCAGGATGAATGATGCCCCGAGGACCATCAGACCCGTATTGATGGATCTGGTCAGCGTCTGCGAGATACTCGTGTTGACGAGATGGGCCAGATCCTCGAACGTTTTGATTTTGGCAAAACGCAAGTTCTCCCGGATGCGGTCGAAAATGACGATCGTGTCATTGATCGAGTAACCGATGATCGTCAGAATCGCCGCGATGAACGTCAGGTTCACCTCTAGCCGGAAGATCGAGAAGATACTGACGACGAAGAACACGTCATGGAACAGCGCGATAACGCCGGCTACGGCGAAGCGCCATTCGAAGCGGAACGCGACGAACGCGATGATCCCTAAGCTTGCGAACAGGATCGCATAGATGGCCTTGATGCCGAGCTCTTGCGCGATACCCGGATCGACCGTATTCTCCTCGCCGGAGACCGCCTCGCCGTACTTCTCGGTGAACTTCGCCAGAATGGCGGCGACTTCGCCCTCATCCGAGCTTAGCACCTCTTCGAACCGGACGGAGACGCGCTCCTGGTTATCCCCGCCCACCGTAATGGAGGATGGCGTGAAACCTGCTTCTTCGATGATATCCGATGCTTCCTGCTGGGTGATCTTCTGGCCGACGATAATATCGAGGCTCGTGCCGGCCTTGAAGTCGACGCCGTAATTGAATTGGAAGAGCAGCAGCATGACCAGGCCTACAGCGGTTACGCCGCCGGAAAGGGCGAAGAAGAAATTCCGCCTTTTCACGAAATCATAGATTTTGTAGAAGGATTCGGCCGGCTTGTCTTTGGCGGAGAGGGAGACGATATCCGATTCTTTCACGCCGTAATAACTCGGCTTCATGAACAAGCCGGTCCGTACGAGCAGCGCCAGCAGGAACCGCGAGAAATACACGTTCGTCGCCATGCTGAGAATGTTGCTGAGGATCAGCGTCAGCGCAAAGCCTTGAATCGCGCCGGTCCCTACAAAATAGAGCACGCCTGCCGCTACGATGGTCGTAATGTTCGCGTCGAGAATCGTGCGGAACGAGTTCTTAGAGCCGGACTTCAGGGATGACAGCAGCGATTTGCCGGTGCGCATCTCCTCGCGGATCCGCTCGGCGGTAATGATATTGGCGTCGACGGCCATGCCGACACCGAGCACGAACGCCGCGATGCCCGGCAGCGTTACGGTTGCCTGCATCCAATAGTAGAGCAGCAGGATGCCCCAGTTATAAATAATGAGCGTAATGCTGGCGATGAGGCCCGGCATACGGTACACGATGAGCATGAACAGCAGAATCAGTACGGAAGCGATAACGCCGGCGAGCAGCGTCTTCTCGAGCGACTGCTGGCCGAGGCTCGCGCCAACCGATTGCGTGTACTTCTCCGTCAGCTTGAGCGGCAGGGCGCCGAGATTAATGACATCGGCCAGCTCATTGGCTTCATCGAGCGTGTAATCGCCGGATATGGTCGCTTTGCCGTCCGGCAGCACGGCGCGGACGATCGGCGCGGACAGCTCCGTCTCATCGAGATAGATGGCGAGCGGCTGGCCGAGCAGCTTCTCGGTTACGGCCGCAAGCTTCGCTTTGTCTTTCACCTCGATCAGAATCATCGGCTGGTTCATTTCGTCGAAGGCAACCTGTGCGGCTCCTTCCACGAAATCGCTGCCGAGCATCTCTTTCGTGCCGTCAGGACCGCGGAAGGTCAGCTCGGCGGGTTTCTTCATCATCTCCCGCACGGTCTGCTCGTCCGATACGCCCGCGATCCGGGCGCGGATCCGGTTCTCGCCTTCGGTCGTTACTTCAGGCTCGGCAACCCCGTAAGCGTTGGCGCGTTTCTCCAGGCTTTTGGCCGTCTCGCGCAGCGCTTCCTTCGTGATCGTGCCGCCTTCTTCGACAGGCTGCGCTTCATACAGAATCTCGAAGCCGCCTTTCAGGTCGAGGCCGAGCTTAATGCCGCTTGTAATCGTTGGCGATGTAATGGCGACTATGGCTAAACAAAGAAGCGCGGTAAAGAAAAACCCCGCAATACGTATCGATTTCATAATCATGTCCCTTCTTGTAGGCTAATGTGCGTTAGAAGGGAACTGCATCCACGTAATTGGACGTATATTTGATCGGATCGAGCCGTTCATGCTTGACCAGCAGCGGGATACTATTGCCCAGCCATGCCGTATGCGATCCGATGAGGTTCGGCAGGCTGATCTGCATCGATCGGAACAGCCGTGCCGCCGGCGGCGGGAACGACTTGTTCCATGGCGGCGGGTTCGCCGCGCTGACGTCGTAGGCATGGCCGCTCCCCGCAAAGCTGATCATATGGAGGGAGGCCGGCTGCGGATGGGACGTGTTCAGCGGAATTACCAGCACGACGAAGGACAGCAGGAGCAGATAGACCGACCAGTTGTTCATCATAGGGTGCGAATGCTTGAATGACGGCTTCATCTTGGCTCCTCCTTGTGTGCGTGTGGTGAGATTCGTGCTTGTCCCATGCGTATGGCGTACTTGCGCAGCTAGCAGGACGAGCCATAACTCTGAATATACGGCATAGGGCCGTAAGCGTTTCAGCAAAATGCCGGCAATCAGCCGACTGTTCCTGCCTAACGGGAATCATTCGCCGTCTTCCGCTATTTTCCCTGTTTATCCCATCCCTATCCGTGAAAAAAGAGAGCGTCCGGCGATCCGATCCGCAAACGCGTCTGTTTTTATCGCCTTCGGATATCGGCTATCGGCTTTAGCGCCGGCATTCTGGGGTAAAGACAAGTGAGCCGCTTGCATGGACAAGCGGCGCTTGGTAGAACGAACCGATGCCGGAGGTGCATGAATGATGATAGAGCGTGAACAGACGCAGACTCGCCCGGAGGAAGAGATCGTCGCCCACAAGCAGGGCAACAGCTACGTGCTGCAGGGCGTAGGCGGGATCGTCGGCGAGATTACGTATCGCCTGGTAGACGTGGACACGTGGGTGATTGACCATACTTTTGTGGACGGTTACTATCGCGGCCGAGGACTGGCCAAGCAGCTGCTCGACTTCGTGGTGGAGGAGGCGCGGGAACGGGGCCGCAAGATCATTCCTTCCTGCTCTTACGCGCTGCGCCAATTCGAGGCCGACCCGTCCTACGCCGATGTGTGGGCCAAGGAGAAGCCGACCTCCTATTCGGACTCGTATAGTTCGGATGGGGTCAAGTAGTCTGTCATTCAGTCGGCCTCAAAGAGCCCGCCAATCCTGGGCAACAGGACGGCGGGCTCTTTGAGGTTGGCTATTACTGTTGAGCCGGGTTTTTACCTTGATCGTTCGGATTGTTCGAACGCGACGGCGAATGCTTCGGGTTGTTTTTGTCTGGTTTGGCTTTTGTGCTCATGGATATCGTTCACCTCCCGTCTTACTCTGTAACAAAGTATTTCTCCAAACCGGTATCCTTATTAGAGAAGTGCGGGCAGGAAGTACTTTTGAAAAAATGACGGCATACACTACAGTAACCATACATCAAATGAGGTGCAGCCAAGATGAGATATATGGTGCAGTATCTCCCTTTACACAAACTAAAGTCCGCGATGACCGACAAAGCAACGAAACGCAGCAAAGAACTCCGCAAAGTCGCGCAAGATTGCATGCAGCTGATGATCGTCAGAAAAAGCCGAAAAGACGGCGGTTACGTGGTTGTAAACGGAAGTAACCACTTGGAGCACTACAGAAGGTTCTCGAATAAAAAAACGGTTCCCTGTCTGGTGGATGAAGGCAAGATCGCTTCGACCATGACCGCCTTATGGCACCAGCTTCGCAAACGTAAGCTTCCTCACGAACTGCCTTCCGCCGATATGGATCAGACGAGCGGCAACGGGTGGTCGATCATCCGTTCCTTTTTGAAACAGGACCCTCGGTTCAAAACCTTATCCCGCCGAGAGCAGGCCAAGGTACTGCGACTCGGTATTCAATATAAGAAAACGACGATCCGGTCCATGAAATCGAAGGTGGATGAGTTGATCAAAAGGCAAGCCGCCGCGAAAAAGTGAGGTCATCCTTGCGGCGTTGTAGTTGCATTAAGAAAAGTGTCATGCTGCTACGCTCAGGAGTCTACAGTTCAAGTCAAACACCTCGAGAGAGGTGTTTTTGTTTCGCAATAGGCGGCAATTCCCTCTGCCCCAATAGTTGCAGCAGGGCAATAGATATTGCCTGATAAAACTTAGTTTGTCCGCGTTTACTTTTTTCCCCCAATGACAAAACGTTTCTCTAGACCCACATGAACATCGGTTGTTACGATAAGTTGGACTTCTTGCTGTGGGAAAGGATTGGAACGGTTATTATGGATCAACAGCGATACGAGGATCTGAAGCTGGGGGAACGCGGGGCCATCGTCAGCATCATCGCTTATATCATACTGTCTGGACTGAAACTCTTGATCGGCGTAGTCGCCGGTTCGGAGGCCCTCAGGGCGGACGGACTCAATAATGCGACGGATATTGTGGCTTCCATAGCGGTGCTGATCGGGTTGAGGTTGGCCCAAAAGCCTGCGGACAGCGACCATCCCTACGGTCATTGGAAGTCGGAAACGATAGCTTCGCTCATCGCCTCCTTCATCATGATGGCAGTCGGGCTGCAGGTGCTGTATGAAGCCGTCACCAAGATGACGCATGCCGGAGGGGAAGCACCTGATCTGATCGCGGCATGGACGGGCATCGTCTGCGCGGCCGTCATGTTCGCCGTGTATCGGTACAACAAGCGGTTGGCGACGCGAATCAAGAGCCAAGCCGTCATGGCCGCGGCCAAAGATAATCTGTCCGATGCCATCGTCAGTATCGGGACGGTCGTGGGCATTATCGGCTCCCAGTTCCGGCTGCCCTGGCTGGATCCGCTCGCCGCGATAGCGGTGGGGATCGTCATCTGCCGAACCGCCTGGGAGATCTTCAGGGAAGCTTCGCACCATCTGTCGGATGGATTCAATGAAGAGACGATCGAATCGTTCAAGCAAGTCGTGCTGGACGTGGACGGCGTGGAAGGCGTGAAGAATATTCGAGCGAGGAGCTACGGGAGCAACGCGGTCGTGGACGTCATTCTGTTCATCGATGCGGATCTCGGCTTCCAGCAAGCGCACGATGTGGCCACGAAAGTGGAAGAGGCGCTGAAAAGCTCCTCGGACGAAGTGTATGAAGTGCATGTGCACTACGAACCGTATGACGTAGCGAACCAGTAGCGTTCACCCGCCGATAGCCCATAAGCAGCCAAAGCCCGCTCACGTTAGGTTAGATCCTAACGAGAACGGGCTTTTTCGCGTGGATACGCAAGCTGCTATTGCGCCAAACGAAACGTCGCCGCCAATCTAGATGGCGACAGCCGCTTCATCTGGTTAGTCGTCTTTCGTAATCCGGTTGGAGAGCAGCAGCATGACGAACGACAGCAGCAGCATAACCCCGCACCATGCCCAGGCCATCGACATGCTTCCGCCGTCCGCGGCCACGTAGATGGCCGTCGGAATGGTCTGCGTCTTCCCCGGAATATTCCCCGCAATCATCAGCGTCGCGCCGAATTCGCCCAGTCCCCGGCAGAATCCGAGGATGTACGCCGACGTCAGCGCCCGTTTGGCTAGCGGAACCGAGATGAATCGGAACACTTGCCATTCGCTCGCTCCGATTGCTCGGGCGGAATCCTCCAGGTCGTTGTCCACGCCGTCGAAGCCGGCTTTCATCGACCGGTAGGCCAGCGGGAAGGCGACGATGACGGCGGCAATGGTGGCGGCCCCCCATGTGAATAGGATCGGGCCATGGAACAGCGCTTCATAAGCTCGGCCGATCCAGCTGCGCCGGCCAAGCAGGACGAGCAGGATGAGACCGACGACGGTTGGCGGCAGTACCAGCGGCAAGAGAAGTAAGGTCTCCACGATGCTTTTGCCGAAGAAACGAGCCCGCGACATCTTGTAGGCAACGGCTAACGAAACGATAAAGACGATGATGCTGGCGATGATGGAGATTTGTACGGAAAGGGTTATCGGTTCGAGAAAAGTGGTCCAGTCCAAGCGATCATTCCTGACGTAGCGAGATTAACGCAGTTTGAAGCCGTACTTCTTGAAGACCGTATTGGCTTCCTTGGATTGCGGATAGGTATAGAAGGCGGTTGCTTCGGCCGCGTGCTCGGATTCCTTCAGTACGCCGGCGGGATAAAGGGTTGGCGCGTGAACGCTAGGGAGCACGTTAATGGCGTTCTTCACTTTCTTGGAAGTGAGCGCATCCGTCTTGTAGACGAAGCCCGCGTCGACGTTGCCTGTCTCTACGTAGGTCAGCACTTGCCGAACATCCTTCGCGTAGACGAGTTTATTCTCAAGCGTATCCCACACTTTGCGCGCGGTCAACGTCTCTTTGGCATACTGGCCGGCCGGCACCGATTCCGGTTGGCCGATGGCGACTTTCTTGATCTCTTTATCGGTCAGGTCTTTCACCCCGCAAGACCAAGAATCCAACTTTTCTTCAATGTGAACGCCCCCAGTTACGTTAGTGGTTAACATGTCAACTATCGTAACATATCACTCATCTGTTTTATAGTGTTTTAATATATTTAAGTATAACTAAATATAATTAGAGTTTGTAGTCCGGTTATATTATGCGTTTTCGTTGTAATTAGTATGATTTAGCAAGGGAAGCGTTCTTCAACCGCCGCAGCAGTCCGGACGCAAAAAAGGCTCAGCAGGCGATGGGCCTGCTAAGCCTTGCTCTCTACGATTCAACGGGCTAGTCCGGGAACTGCTGCAAGTACGCCTCGATCTCTTCGAGCGTCAGCTTCGGACCGGTGAAGAGCGTACCGGCTTTCGCTTCCTCCAGCAGCCGCTCGATCCAGTCGCATTCGGTCTCGCCGAACGCGATGAAGCCCTCGATCATGAGCGTCGAACCCCGGGGGAGGTAATGCGCCTTCCGCTCTAGCACAAGCTTGAGCCGGTCGATCCGCTTGCGGCCGGCCTCCAGATGCTCGGCCAAGAAGGGCTCGACCTTCGCCGGTTCGGCATAACGAACGAACGGAAGTCCGGAGAACACCGGATGCTGCGGGTAGGAGATTTGCTTGAACTGCGCAATGAGCAGCTCCTGGAAGGCGGCAACGCCTTTCTCCGTGATATGGTAGATGACCTTGTCCGGACGTTTCTCGCCCGGCACCTGCACCACCTCGGCGGGCTCGATGTGCCCGCTCGCTCGCAGCTGATCGACCGCATAATAGAGCGAGCCGTCACGCAGCTTGAAGCTTTCGTCCCAGTTGCGCGACTTGATGATCTTGCGGATTTCGTACGGGTGCAAATCCCGTTCCATCAGCAAGCCGAGAATCAACAGCTTCATCGCCATAATCGCCTAATGCCCTCCGGCTGTCGGCGCAGGCTTCGCGCCTTGCTTGTCGCCGCGGGCTTCGAGGCCCGCGCGTCCCATCAGCAGCGCGAAGATGAGGGCGCCGGCCGGCAGAATGACCGACCACTGGAAGAGGAACAGAATCGAATCGGCCAGGTTGCCGAGCAGGACGTTGATGACGTCTTGGGACAAGCCCATCTGCGTCTGGATCGTCGGGTCCAGCAGCGCCTGGCCGCCTTTAATCTGCTCCGCTAGCTGCGGATCCACATTCGGCAACGCGTTCAGCCCATCCTGGAATACATGCTTCTGCATCGCGCCGAACACCGTGACGCCGAGGGCCGAGCCGATCGTCCGGAAGAAGGTAATGAGCGATGAAGCGGAGCCCTTATACTGGGGCGGTACCGAACCAAGCGTCGAGATGCTCAGGAGCGAGAAGGAGACGCCGATGCCAAGGCCAGTGACGATCATGAACAGGGTAATGTACAGGCGGCTCGTCGAGGCGTCCATGACAAAGCCGAGCAGCGACAGGCCGATGAATAACACCAACGCGGAGAATATCATAACGGTGCGATAACGCAGCTTGCCGGCAATCCGCCCGCCGACCTGGCTGCTCAGCACGACGCCGATCAGCATCGGGGTCAGGACGGTGCTCGTCTCCGTCGCCGTCTTATGGAACACGCCTTGAATGAAGATCGGGATATAGGTTGCCGTGCCGATCATCGCTGCGCCGTACAGCAAGGAGATCATCATGCTGCTCGTGAACACGTTGTCCTTAAACAGCTTGAAGGCGATGATGGGATCCTTCGCCCGGCGCTCGCACGCGACGAATATGGCGGTCAGTACCGCTGAGGCAACGAACAAGCCGATCGTATTCCACGACGACCAAGCCCAGCCGTCGCTGCCGCCAAGCTCCAGGCCGAACATGAGGCAGAGCACCGCGGCAGCGAGCGTGATGGCTCCGGCCCAGTCGATGTTCTGCTTCTTATGGTTTGTCGACTCATGATACGCCTTCAGGATGAATATGAACGACAATACGGCGATCGGCACGTTGATGTAAAAAATCCACCGCCAGCTGATGCTGTCGGTAATCGCGCCGCCCATGATCGGGCCGAACACGTTCGAGATGCCGAAGACGGCGCCGAAGAGGCCCATCATCTTGCCGCGCTTCTCGGGCGGGAACAGATCGAAAATAATCGCGAATACGATCGGGGTGACCGCGCCGCCGCCGATGCCTTGAATGGCCCGGTAAATAATGAGCTGTTCCATGTTCTGCGCCGTTCCGCACAGAATGGAGCCTGCCATGAACACGAACAGGCCCGCGAGGAAGAACCGCTTGCGCCCATACATATCCGACAGCTTGCCGAAGATCGGGGAACAGACGACCATCGCAATCATGTAGGCCGAATATACCCAGACAAACTTATCGAATCCGCCGAGTTTGGCAATAATTTGGGTCATGGCCGTCGATACGATCGTCTGATCGAGCGCCGACATGAACAAGCCTAACATGAGCCCCGCAATGACGAGTCCCATACTGCCGTTTTTTTTCGCTTCCACGTCGAATGACCTCTCTTGTGACTACTCAAATTTGATTACTTCGTTAGTATACTCAAATTTGAGTAAACTGCAAGGATTTAATGGCTCGCAATCCCTTTCCTCATATATTCGTCCGGCGTTATGCCCAGGATCGCCTTGAAGTCTTTAATGAAGTGGGATTGATCGTAGTAACCGAGCTCGAAGGCAAGCTGCAGCAGATCCGGCTGGCTGCCCCGGTCGATCGCCTCTGCCGCGTTCTGCAGCCGATACAGCTTGATGACCCACTTCGGCGGTACGCCGACATATTGGTCGAACAGCCGTTGCAGCTTGCGAATGTTCATGTCGTACCGTTCGCAAATCTGCTCTACCTTCGTGATGCCGCGGTCACCGCTTATCTGCCCGATCAGCTGGCTGAGGAAGCTGGCCTGCGGATCCGGCTCGGGCAGGCGCGGCGCCAGCAGCGCTTCCATCCGATCCACCATGAGCGATTCCGAAGGCAGTGACAGCAGATCTTCCTCCAGTTCTCGCGAATCGGCGCCGAGCAGCTTGTCTACCGGCAGGGGCTCCCCGATGAGGCCGGAGACCGGCTTATTGATGAAGGGAAAGAAGCAGCCCGGCTTGAACTTAATGCCGAACACACAGCCTTTGCCTTGGACCAAATGGCCGAATTTGGCTGTCGTGGGCGCGAAGACGCCGGAGCGTCCGCGTTCGATCACGAGATTGACGTTAGGGTTGGGGATCACGCTTTGCAGATAGGGAGGTTTGCCGGTCAGATCCCAGCTGACGATCCAATAGTGCTTGATGAAGGCGGCTGCGGCAGGCGATGGGGCATATCGGGAGAGGGTGAACTGCTTCTCGCCCTCCTGGAGCTGAAGGACGCCCATGCTTGGGCGTTCGGCTTGGTGATGCACGAATCGATCACTCCTTCTGGCTTTTGTCGCCTTTTTACAATACTTGCTAAAATGGGGCGTGCTATTCTCATACTAGCATAGAATTGAGGCCAGTCAGCGTGTCTTGCCATCACTTTGGATAAAGAAGGAGCTGCTACTAATGGAGTTACGCTATGAGTTCTATATCGGCGCTTCGCCGGAGAAGGTATGGGAGGTGCTCGTCTCGCCGGAGGGGACGAAGAAAACGTTCTTCGGCTGCGTGATCGAATCTACGTTCGAGGAAGGCGCGCCGTACGCTTACGTCGGGCCTGGCAATGACGGAGATCAGACGGTTCATGTATACGGCACGCTCTTGGCTGTGAAGCCGGCTCAGGAGCTGAGTTATTGCGAACATCCGGGTCCTTCCTACTACGACAATCATGAGGAGCTCCAGTCCCGCGTCACCTTCACGCTTGAGGCGGTCGGGAATACGACGAAACTGACGCTCGTGAACGATGAATGGACGCCTGCCGAACATCCTTCGCTGAACAATGCCAAATCGCATTGGTGGATGATCCTAAGCAATATCAAGACCGTCGCGGAGTCGGGGCAGCCGCTGGACTTCGGCTGGTAACCGCCGAAGGCGGACAAGCCGAGGTGATGGTTCTTCCCGTGCGGCTTCATGCCGCGCAAGCCGCAATTCGCGAATCTTCACCGTCTTTCTACAAAGCCCTCATGCCTAGAAGGTATGGGGTTTTTTGCGTGGATATAAATACCAGTGACCGCCAAGCAAAGGATTGATGGCCTATAAAGTCGAATATATGAAGATCGCATTATAGGTTAGGTTTAGGAAGGCTGGCAGGGGGAGATTGGCATGACACTGACGCTGAGCGAGCTTATCACGCAGTGGAAGCAGCGTTGTTACGAGGAAGGCATGGATCCGGCCGAGGTGCCGGGATTCAGCGGGTATTTGACGGAAGAGGAGCTGCAGGCGCGGCTGATCCAATATAGTGAGTTTATCGAAGTGACGACGTTCTTCGTCGAGAAGTTTCTCGCGGCGTTAACGGGCAGTCCCATGCTCATCTGTATTTTCGACGCGGAGGGATATGTTCTCGATATGGGGGGCAATTCCGCCATTCTGAATACCGTCCGCACGCTCGGCATCGTCCCGGGCGTACAGTTCGGCAAGACGCAAATGGGCCCCAACGCACCCGCGTTATGCCTTATGCTTAGGCAGCCCTTATGCTTGCAGGGGCAGGAACATCACCATGAGGTGATTCAAGGGATGGCATGCTGGGCGATTCCCATCATGGCGGAAGGAGGGAAGCGGCCGGTCGGCGCCATCTCGATCATGACGAGCCTGGATCTCGCCCATTCGTACTTAGGCGTGTTGCTGGCGACGGTAACGGATTCCATTGAGCGGGAGATTCAATTGCGGAAGCAGAATACGCAGCTTCAAATTCTGAATCAGGTGCTCGTCAATACGAACTATTACGGATTGATCATCACGGATGCGGAGGGCCACGTCATCGAGATGAACGCGCCCATCGCGAATTTGTTCGAGCATGGCTTGATTGAAGCTGGGGTCGGCTCCAGCGTATTCGAAATCGGTCTTGTGGCGAACTATTTTGAACGTGTGATGCGGAGCGGGAATGAAGTGGTCGGCGCTGAGCTCAAGCTGCGGACCGCAGGCGCGGCGAAGCATTATTTGCTCGATGTGGTCCCGATCCATGATGAGCAGGGAATGCTCATTCGCGTAGTCGGCAGCCTGCGCGATATTACGGAGCTGAAGACGACCGAAGAGGTGCTCCGCAATACGGAGAAGCTGGTCTTCGCCGGCCGCCTGGCCGTCAGCATCGCCCATGAGGTGCGCAATCCGCTGACTGTGGTGAAGGGACTGCTCCAATACGCGGGCGGGAAGCTGGCGCATCACGATCTGGTCATGTCGGAGCTCGAACGTATGAATCTCATCGTCGGCGAGTTCATGATTCTCGGCAAGCCGCAGGCCGCGCAATTCAAGGAGGAGAGCTGCGTGGTCATCCTTGATGAGGTACTGCGGATCTTCGGTATCCAGGCGGCAATGAACGGCCTTGCCATCACGACCGAGATGCGCGGGGACAAGCCGATCCTTTGCGACCGGAATCAGATCAAGCAGGTGTTCCTGAACATCCTGCGCAATGCCCAGGAAGCGATGCCTTATGGCGGGAAGATTCAAATTGAGCTCGATGTGCGGGAGGACCGCCAACATATCCGGTTCACGGACGAGGGGAGCGGGATGAGCGAAGAGGTGCAGAAGCGGCTCGGAGAGCCGTTCTTGACGACCAAGCCGGACGGCAACGGCCTTGGCTTGATGATCGTCCGCAAAATCATCGCTGCTCATCAGGGCACGATGTCCGTGGAGAGCCGCATTGGCGAAGGGACGAGCGTGGAGCTTTGTCTGCCTTAAGCGAATCGGGTTTTCGATAGAAGCGTTTGCTGGCTCCATGCCGGCAAGCGCTTTTTGCCTATCGGCACCATTCTCCAATCTGAGAAGGGAGAAATCCCTCTTTACAGGCTGCCGAATCGCTGTTAGTATTTTCCACTAATAACCATGTGCGAGTGCGAATGAATGATGACAGGGGTGGTGCAATGCGGCTGAGTACGTGGCTCGATACATGGAAATACCCTTCAATCTTGCTGATCAGCGTCGGCGTTACGAATATCGGGGCGTGGATATACCTGATCGCGCTGAATCTGATGCTGCTGGACATGACAAGTTCGCCGCTTGCGATCTCGGCCCTCTATGTCATTAAGCCTCTGGCCACGCTGTGCACGAATCTGTGGTCCGGCAGCCTGATCGACCGAATGAACAAGCGCAGGCTGATGGTGGCCCTGGATCTGATTCGGGCGGCGCTGATCGTGTTCATGCCGCTATGTACGTCGATGTGGCAGGTCTTCGTCCTCGTCTTCCTCGTGAGCGCCGCGGGCTCGATCTTCGGTCCGGCCTCGATGGCTTATGTGACTAAGCTTATTCCCGGCGACCAACGCCCGCGCTACAACTCGATTCAGAGCTTCATCCATTCCGGCGCGTTCCTGACCGGTCCGGCGGCTGCGGGACTGCTGTTCCTCGTCGGTCCGCCGAGCGCGGCGATCTACGTAACGGCTGTGGCAATGTTGCTCTCGGGCCTCGTCCTGATGCTGCTGCCCAATGTGGAAGGTACGCCTCAGGGTGGCGAGCAGGCGGCCAAGTTGTCCTGGTCGGTGGTGAAGACGGACTTAAGGCTCGTGATCGCTTTCGGCCGCAAGCAGGTCTACGTCATGACGATCTGGTTCCTGTACAGCCTCATTCTGGTTGTCATTGCCTCGGCGATGGATTCGCTGGAGGTGGCCTTCTCCAAGCAGGTGCTCGGTTTGACCGACAGCGAGTACGGCTTGCTCGTCAGCACCGCAGGCGCGGGCATTATGATCGGTGCCTTCATCAATACGCTCGTCGTGAAGAGGGCTGCGCCAACGTTCATGGTCGGGATCGGAACGCTAGGCGTCTGCTTAGGCTATCTCATCTACGCGTTCTCGCATTCGTTCATGGCCGCAGCCGTCGGGTTTGTCGTGCTGGCCTTCTGGCTGGCCTTCGTCAACTCGGGCTTCGCGACCTTCTATCAGGCGAATGTGCCGGTGGAAGTCATGGGGCGGGTCGGCAGTCTGCTGGGCCTCATCGAGGCTGCGCTTGCCATGTTGGCCACCCTGCTGTTCGGCGCGGCTGCGCAGTGGCTGTCCATTCCGCTCGTCGTCATGACAGGCGCCGTGGGCATGGCGGTCTTCGGCATTATGCTCGCGGTCTGCTGCTTGTACGGGGGACGCGGGCAGACGAGCGGATCCCCGGCTCACTTGAAGGACGTATGAAGAAAAGGCGGCTTCTCCATTGCAGACCATGCAATGGGGAAGCCGCCTATTGGCGCGTGGGCTCCAGTGCGTGCCGGTGCTCGTTAGCTCGGCATCATGCCTGTTGTAATCGCGATTCGGTTCCAACCGTTGATCGTGATGATCGTCATTAGAATCTCGCTCAGCTGGCGGTTGTCGAAGTGGCGGGCCGCTTCTTCATAGACGGCATCCGGCACATGCTTCTCAGATACGAGCGTCACGGCCTCGGTCAGCGCCAGCACCGCCTGCTCGGCTTCGGAGAAGAAAGGCGTATCCCGCCATGCGGAGACGGTGTAGATCCGCTGTTCGCTCTCGCCGATCGCGCGGGCGTCCTTCGCGTGCATATCCAGGCAGAAGGCGCAGCCGTTCAGCTGGGAGGCGCGGATTTTGATCAGCTCGATCAGCTTCTTATCGAGCTCCGTGTTGGCGACTTGCTCGGCGAAATTCTTCATGGCCGTATAGCTGGCTGCGTGCAGGGATGGACGTTTTGTCATGGGTAGTTCCTCCTTAAAGTTAGCGCGCCGATCAGGCGCTTGCGTCTTACTCACTAACAAGACGGAGGGAACCGTGCATTCTGTGACATCATGGCGAGAGAAATTTGGAGAAGAAGCGGACAGCACGAAAAAAACGGATGATGCACGTAGCACCATCCGTCAGGTCGCAAGTCAAAGGTTATTGTCCGTAGTACGGCGAAATCATCAGATACACGATAACGCCCGTAAGCGATACGTACAGCCATAGAGGCATCGTCCAGCGGACGATCTTCTTATGCCGCTCCACCTGCATGTTGAGGCCCCGCGCCGTCGAGATGAGCGCGAGCGGGACGATCACGATCGCCAGCAGGATGTGGGTGATCAGGATGAAGAAGTAGATCCCGCGCAGAATGCCGGTCCCGCCGTAGGAAGTCGATTCCGACAGGCCGTGATAAGTGACATACGAAATCAGGAATAGCGTCGTAGAGGTGAACGCCGCAAAGATAAACCGTTTATGCAGCGTAATATTCTTCTTCATAATAAAATACAGCGCGGCAAGCAAGAACACGAAGGTGAAGCTGTTGAAGATCGCATTGAGCATCGGCAGCAAATAAATATTGAAGCCGACCTCCCCGTCATATCCGGGCAGGAAGAACAGGACGGCGACCAACACGTTAATCGCGATCGACAGCGTGACGATCAACGTGGTGTAATTGCGCGGCTTGTCCGCAGGGGCAGCGGCGTTCCGGTTCGAAGTCATCGTTATGGCTCCTTTGGCAGTTTGGTTACCTCTTAACAGTAGCCGATCTGCGCTAGGCATCGCAACCGGGTCGGGGCGGGAGTTCTAACAGATTTGTGGCGCGCGTATGACCCTTTTTTGAACAGGGGATCGTGCAACATTCGCGAAGCCTCTTTCGTCTAAAAATTGGAAACCAAACGGTGGGCGGCATACGGGAGGTGCTTCATGGCGAGTAAGAGAAGCAAGCTGATCTACATCTTGGCTGTGATTATCGCGATCGCCATTGCGGTGCGGTGAGACGTTCGAGTTGTTTTATTTTCCATCTCCGGCTGAGACTGATATTCCATTCCGTTTCATGGTCATTACGACGGAAGGCAACATGATTGCCCGCATGAGGCTTGGGGTCAACGAACACGAGATCATACAGGATTTCAAAGTCCGCGAAAAGGCCGTCACGTGGATCGACCTGCCCGAATCTACGGACCACAGCTACGAATTCCATTACACTTATTACGATCAGGACGGTCAGGCGATCGACCGGTAAGCCGTAATCATGACAGATGCAGCCGCTAGGCATACAGAGTCGCGTTTCAACTTATCCACACGGGGTTATAGGGTTATCCCGCAGCATCCGGTTCACTTGCCGGATCAACTTCATTCTCCTAACCAGGGAGGCAGATTCTAATAGGATCGCCGTTTGGTAGATCCAGAAGTTTCTATTAGATTCCAGTTTCTGTGTTATGGTGAACCTGGTAACTAGCGCACAATGTACCCCTTTGTGAACTTCCTCACAGCTTATCCACAGTTATCCACAGAGTTATCAACATCATCCACACGTAAAATTTGCCTGATGTGAACAATGTTTGCTGATCGTATTAACATATCCACAATTTTAAATATCCACAGATGGATAAATGTTGAGAATATTCAGCCCGGAGCAGTTTTTAACAAAGGCTCAAAAACAGTCCTACTTTCTCGTACTCTTCCATATACTCTATCAAGTTCACCGCAAGGCACGCTTGAAACTTGCTGCGCCATCAATGAAGGCGATAGCCGGAGAGGATGAAGAAAAGGATGAACGTAGCTTGGAAACGCATAGCCGCCGTGGCGGTTGTCATGCTGCTGCTCATGGGGATGATGAAGCTGGAGTTGACCGATGGCGGAGGCGCGATGGCCCATGCGCACGCACAGGGGACAGCTGCACCTGATATAGAGGCGGATAACGCCGTAACGAAGCGGCCTAATGCCGCCATTACCGCCGCGCAAGCGGGCATTGCATCGTCGCTTGTTCAGGCATACGGGAACGTGCGAACGATTCCCGCTGCAATGCCAACGGCTGCCGAAACTCCAGCAGACCCGAATGCCTCTGCCGCTCCGAAGATCGCCTCCACTCCGAATACCTCGGCCGTCCCGGAAGCGAAAGTCCAAGAAGCCGCTTCGAGTAAGCTTGCATCCAACGTGCCGGACAAAGTCGTCTATCTGACCTTCGATGACGGGCCGAGCAAGTGGACGCCCGAAGTCCTCGATCTGCTCGCGAAGTACAAGGTGAAGGCCACGTTCTTCGTGCTTGGCCAATCGGCCGAGCGCGCTCCGGAAGTGGTGAAGCGCATCGTCCGAGAGGGGCATGGCCTCGGCAATCATACCTATAATCATAAATACGAGGAATTGTACCATAGCTTTATGGGCTTCTGGACTCAGGTGAAGAAGACCGACGACATTCTCACCCGCCTGACCGGCAAGCAAGTGACGCTGCTGCGGGCGCCGGGGGGCACGTACACGAACTTCGATGCTTTCTATTTTCAATATCTAGGGGAAGCGGGCTTCCGCATTATGGACTGGAACGTGGATTCGGGGGATTCGAAACGGTCGAATGTGCCGGCGGAGGAGATCATCCGGATGGTCAAGCAGACGAAGCTTGCGAAAGAAGTGACGCTTTTGCTGCACGATGGAGCAGGTCACGAGCAGTCCGTGAAGGCGCTGCCGGCGATTATTGAATATTACAAGGCCAAAGGCTACCGGTTCGCCGTCATGAACGAGGAGACGAAGCCCGTTACCTTCCGCTTCGGGGCGGACAAATGGCACAAGGCATGGACGCCGTCGCTGCATCAGCAGGCCGAGGCCGCCGTGACGGCCTTCCAGCGCGAACACGGATGGATGCCGCTGCGGGAGTGGCTGGTCGGCAAAGGGACGGTCGCGTGGGACGCCAAGGCGCATGAAGCGGTAGTGGAACTTGCGGATACGACTACTTTCCGGCTGATTCCCGCAGGCGGGCAGGCGGTGAAGGTCGCCGGAACCCCAGGCGAGAGCAACGGGAAGCTGTCTTTCAAGATCACGCATAATCAGTTCTATGTGTTGAAGACGGCGTGACCAACTGCTATGATACGGATAAACTAGGAATATCTGATTTGCAAAAGCATTTAAGGAGCATTAAGTGCATTGACGAACACTTCAATACGTTACACAAGACGTCCGAATTGGACGCTGTATGTTCTTATCGTGATCATCCCGCTCATCGTATTCAGCCTCATTCTGTTCCAGGTGCTTAAGAGCCGATCGAATACGGACTTGAAGGAAGAGGCTCATGCGCTAACCGGCGTACATGGGTTATATGTCGAGAACTTCTTCAGCGAGACGATCGGCCGGCTGGAGAGCATGGCCATCTACTTGAGCAGCGAATCGCCCGAGTCCCCCGTGACCAAGCGGATGTTGGTCGCCAGCCAGCAGATGGATTCGCGGTTTTCCAACTTCTATGTCGTGGACCGGGACGGCAATGTAATCGCCACGACTGGCAGCCTGGAGCAATCGGTGAACCAATCGGACCGCGCTTATTTCTCGCTGGCGCTGCTGACGGGCTTAACGCAAGTTTCGGAGCCGCATTTTGGCCGCGTGACCGGACGCTATATCGTTTCGATCGCCTCTCCGGTCATCAGCGAAGAGGGCAAGGTGCTCTACGTTGTGGTTGGAACGGTGCAAGTCGAGAAGCTTGAGGATGGCCTGCGTCAGATCCTCCATGAGGAGACGCTGCGTATTACCGACCGTTCCGGCCGTATTCTGATGCAGACGAAGAAAATAACCTCAGGAGTTCCTACCGTCTCTTCCTCCCTCCAGTTGGAGGCGGTTCCATGGCGCGTGGAAGTCGTGCTGGAACAGGATTATCAGGCCTCTGTCATGTGGCCGACCGGCTTCTTCGGCGCTGGCGCCTTTGCGCTGCTGAACGTGGTCTACTTCCTGGTCAATACGGTTCTCATGAAGCGGCGCTTGGCCAAGGAGCTGGAACAGATCGAGGGAGATAAGCTCCGGATGATCGGGACGATCGCGGCAGGGACGGCGCATGAGATCCGCAATCCGCTGACGGGGATTAAAGGCTTCATCGACCTGCTGAGCGAGAAGTATCAAGGGGAGCGCGACCAATATTACTTCTCCCTGATTCAGACGGAGATCAACCGGATTAACAGCATCGTAAGCGAGCTGCTCATCATCGGGAAGCCGACCGTGCCCTCCAAGGAGGTCTTCGCCATCCAACCCGTGCTCAGCGAGATTCTGCCGATCATCGAATCGGAGGCCCGGCTCCATAATGCGGACGTTCGCGTCCTGATGGCGCAGGAACCGCTCTATGTGATGTTTTCCAAGGACCAGTTCAAACAAATCGTGCTGAATCTGGCGAAGAATGGGCTCGAGGCGCTGGAACGACGAGGCCAGCTGACGATCGTGTCTTCCTATGCCGGCGATCGTATCCAGCTTCGGATCGAAGATAACGGCAGGGGCATGTCGCCCGATACGCTGAAGAAAATTTTCGTCCCCTTCTTCACGATGAAGGATACGGGGACAGGCCTTGGGCTTGTGGTCAGCAAGCGGATTCTGGACAACTATGGCGGCCGGCTGCTGATCGAGAGCAAGGAGCGGATCGGCACGAAGGTCACGATCGAGCTGCCCATGGCTCGTCCGTAAGGAATGGCAAGCGCCCGAATGCTGTATGGTACATGTATTGCAGGAGGCTAACGAGGGTATGATGGAGTGCATCGCTAGCTAAGGCAGACAAGGAGGCGTTGCAGATGAGGGATATCGTGCAGGAGGGCAATGGGTTCTACATCCGCGAGGATGGCGCGCCGATTGCGGAGATCACCTATGCGCAGCCGGGTGAGAACACGCTGGTCATCGACCATACGTATGTCGCCGAGTCGCTTCGCGGCCAAGGCATTGCGGAGCAGCTGGTGCAGCGGGTCGTCTCCTATGCTCGCGAGAACGGCAAGAAGATTATACCGGCGTGCTCGTACGCGCATGCCTCGTTCCGCAGGCATAAGGAGTACCACGATGTCTGGCAGCAGGAATAGCATGCCGGGCAGCATGAACGGTGAAGGGCATTGCGCTTATAGGCGCAGTGCTCTTTTTTCTTGGAGAAGGAGGAGACTCAGAAAATGAACCGCGAACCGCTATCCCAGGCGCTGCTTGCAATAAAAAGCCGGCTATTCGCATAAGAGCGAACAGCCGGCGTGTAGCGTGCCTATTTATCGGTCGATGACTTAATCTCTGCCGTAATTGCAATCTGGAAAATCTCGACTGGCAAGTCGCGTACGTTCTCGTCCAGTTGGGTTGCATAATAGACCGAACCGTCCTCGATAGCGACAATGCGCATCTCGATTCCGAGAGCATCCACGTACTGTTTGCCTACTTTAATATCCCAAGTCATTGTCATATCTCCTTTTTCCCGTTCAACAGATCCGTTTATCGCAGCAACCGTATTCCCTTACTTTATTATTAATAGAAACGCAAAGTCAAGCTTCGGCCTAGGCAAGCTGCTTATGCAAACCCTTGCGGCGGGCGCCCTCTTCCCTTCCATGCGGCGAGGTACTACTAAAGTTAGAACTGCCGCGAAGCGCCGCCCTTGTTTAAGATGGCGGTATAACGGCCTGCGGGTGGGATCGCCACAGGCGGCTTAAGCTTGAGGAGGAGGGGCAAAAGGATGGCAAAGAGGGAGTATTCCATTCTTGCGGCAGCGATCGCTTCGTTCCTGTCGTCGTTACTGAATGCGTTAATCGTGGGTGTTGCGCTTCTGGAGGGGGGCGCTTTCATCGTGTTTATCATTAGCTGGGGAGTGACGCTCGGGTACGGGCTTGGCGTCTCGTACTTGATCCATCGGTGGATTGAACCGGACACGGCCGCGGCCGTGGTGGTGCGGTACATCCTGCACGTGCTGGCCGCACTTCTGCTGGTCACGCTGTTCGTGCTCGTGCTGCAGTTCGAATTTCATATTGCGCTATTCGTCCTCTACTTGCCCGCGGCGGTGAATGCGACGCTTTACTACTGGATCTATACCTTCATTAGCAGCTATCGAAGGGAATATGGGGGGAGGAAGTCATAGAAAATCGGTGAATACAGCAGACGGGCCGCCTATTTTGGGGTAGAATAACGGTTCGTATCGTTAAGCTGCCGTCCTCTATAGAAGAGGACGATAACCGATTGGGGAGGCACAATTATGGAAATAACCGCACAGCAGGTCGCACAGTGGATGGTCGATGAAATTCAATTCAAAGGGACGCTGGCCCAGAGCGATGCCATCGCTTATGTAAAGGCCAACTTCGGGGAGCAATTCGTGTTCGTGAACGAAGCCGGTAACGCGTCTCTCGCCAAGGATGTGAAGAGCGCATTCCGCAAGCTTCATCGCGGCAAGGTCGCCTGGGATCGTGACGGGTTCTTCTGGGCGTGGACGTAGAACGAGCCGGGCTGCCACCAGACTCACTTCGCCATAAAACCAAAACAGCCCCTCATGTCGGATGAGAGGCTGTTTGGCATATCTTATTGCTGAAGCTCGTAGATCGTGTACAGCTCGTCGAGCATCAGGTTGGCTGCTTTGATGCCGCCGGCCGTGTTCCAGATCGCGTCGCTCACTTTGTAGGCTTTGCCGTTCTTCACGGCGCTCAGTCCCTGCCAGAGCGGGTCGCCGGTCCATTCCGTCTCGGTTGCGTTCGCTTTGCCGTCGCCTGTCTCGTACGTGAAGTAGAAGAGGCGGTCGGCGTCGGCTTCCGGCAGACGTTCCTTCGTAATTTCATCGACGAATGCATCCTTCGCATTCTTCGTCATCTCCGTGCGGGCAAGGCCGAGTTTACCGAAGAGCAGGCCCGAGAAGGTATTCGTGTGGTACACGCGCGTCTTGCCATCCATGAACCGGACAACGGATACCGTTTCGTTCACTTTATCGCCGGCTTTCGACTTGAAGTCCGCGATACGCTCATCGAAGGCCGCCAGCAGCGCTTCGCCTTCGGCGGTTTTGCCGAGCGCCTCGGCATACAGCTTGAAGTTGTTCTGCCACTCGCCGCGCAGATCTTCGGACATGACGGTCGGCGCGATCGCTTTCAGCTGTTCGTATACTTTCTCTTGACGCATCTTGTTCCCGATGATGAGATCCGGTTGCAGACCCGCAATCACCTCAAGGTTCGGCTGGCTCTCTTCGCCAACCTCGGTTACGCCTTCCATCTCCGCCGCGATATGCTCGTACCACGGATCGCCCGTCCACGATTTCACCGCGCCTACCGGCTTAACGCCAAGCGCCAGCAGGGCTTCAGTTCCTTCATTCGTCAGAACGACGACTTTCATCGGCGTACCGGTAATGGTCGTCTCGCCCATCGCATGCTTCACGACCCGCGATTGCGGCTCTTCCGCCGTTGCCGCGTCGGTCGATTCGCCTGCCGCGGTTGTATTATTGGCTGCTGCATTGCCCGCTGGCTCCGCATTGCCGCCTTCGTTGTTCTTCGCTCCGCAACCGGCCAAGACGACGACCAAGATCAGCGCCATGAGGCCAAGAAGCAGGGTGTGGTTCCTCTTATGTGTGGTTACCATGAAACTTTCATCCCCCTAAATGATGTCTGGTGTGAGAAGCGTTATCAATGCCCTCAACTACTATAAGTGTCACTGAACATCGTGTCAATTAAAAAGTGAGAACGATTCTCAAAATCGTTGACACTTCATAGTGCATCCTCTACAATTCAACATGAACCTAGCAGACACTGGTATTAAGGGGATTTTATCCTTACATTCTATGGAAGAACGTGAACCTGATGAAAGTTATCGGCTTGGTCTTTTCCGCCTTGGTGTTAGCGATCGCCGTCCTATGCAGCATCGCCTTCGGCGTGACCGATATTCCGCTGCGTGCCGTTTGGAATTCTTTCGTCCATTATGACGGGAATACGCAGCATCTCATTATACGCACGACGCGCGTGCCGAGGGCGCTCATCGCCGCATCGGTCGGTGCCTGCCTGGCCGTTGCCGGCGCCGTGATGCAGGTGATGACGCGCAACCCGATTGCGTCCCCGAGCACGCTCGGCGTAAACTCGGGCGCCGCGTTTTTTATCATTTTGGCTTCGGGTTGGCTTGGCGTCTCGGGCCTGCAGGCCTTTACCTGGGTCGCCTTGATCGGAGCCGCGATTAGCGGCGGCATCGTATTTTTCCTTGGCAGCATTGGCCGGGACGGGATGACGCCGGTGAAAATTACGCTTGCCGGGGCGGCGATGGCTGCCTTTTTCGCTTCCTTGACCCAGGGATTGATGCTGTCCGACGGCAAAATGTTCGATCAAGTGCTCGTCTGGCTCGTCGGTTCGGTGGCCGGGCGCGATCTGCCGCAATTGCAGGCGGTATGGCCTTATATGGGGGTCGGCATGGCGGTGGCGCTGCTGCTCGCGCGGCATCTGAACGTGCTGGCCATGGGCGACGACGTCGCGCAGGGACTCGGCCAGCGCACGGGCCACATCAAGCTGTTCTCCGCGGTCGCGGTCATCCTGCTGGCAGGTGGATCGGTCGCCGTGGCGGGGCCGATCGCTTTCGTCGGCATTATCATTCCGCATATCGTGCGGTACTGGATCGGCACGGACTATCGTTGGATTCTCCCGTATTGCGCGATCCTCGGCGCCGTTCTGCTCGTCAGCGCGGATCTGGGCTCGCGATATATCGCCATGCCGAAGGAAGTGCCGGTCGGCGTCATGACCGCGATCTTAGGCGTCCCCTTCTTCGTCTACATCGCAAGGAAAGGCAGGCGAACCTGACCCATGCGCAAACTTATATCGATTCGGGCAGGCAAGCTGTCCTTGCTCGTTGAGACCAGAACTCTGTGGGTAACGGGGATTTTGTTCGTTCTCTGCTTGGCCGCTATCCTAATCAGTACAGGAGTCGGCAGTCAATATATCGCGCCGCTGGATGTGCTAAAAGTACTGCTCGGCAACGGAGTTCCGATGGAGGAAGTCATCGTGGAGAAGTTGCGGCTTCCGCGGGTCGTCATCGCCGTGTTGGTCGGCGCGTCGCTCGCCGTCGCAGGCGCGGTCTTGCAGGGCGTTATCCGCAATCCGCTTGCTTCGCCGGACGTGACGGGCGTGACCGAAGGAGCTTCGTTCGGCGCCGTGCTGTTCATCTTCTTCTTCACCGACACCCTCTCGATTCACTGGATGCCGGTGGCGGCCATCTTCGGCGCCTTTGCCGTTAGCGGGCTGTTGTACGTACTGGCATGGAAGGACGGGGTCTCGCCGCTCCGCCTGGTGCTGATCGGCATCGGCGTCTCGGCTGCGATCAAGTCGGTATCTTACATGCTGATCATTGCAGGACCCTTGCAGCTGGCCGACCGCTCGCTCACCTTCATGACGGGGAGCATCTACGGCGCTTCGTGGGACAAAGACGTGATGACTCTGCTGCCCTGGGTGCTTGTCTTGCTTCCGCTTACTTGGGTGCAGGCGCGCAACGTCAATATTCAAGCGCTTGGCGACGAGGTCGCCAGCAGCGCGGGTGCCCAGATACAGCGCCAACGTTTGGTCTTGTTGGTGCTTAGCGTGGCGTTGGCCGGTTCGGCCGTCGCGATCGGCGGCGCGATCGGTTTCATCGGACTAATGGCGCCCCACATGGCGCGCAAGCTGGTCGGCGCTTCCTTCGGAAGCGTGCTGCCCGTCAGCGCGCTGATCGGCGCGCTCCTGCTGCTTGCGGCCGATCTGGTCGCGCGCACGGCCTTCCTGCCGAACGATGTGCCGGCAGGGGTGTTCACGGCGGCGATCGGGGCACCGTTCTTTATGTTCTTGCTGTACCGGAATCGGAACCGATATTAAGACAGGAGGTACATCCATGCGTACATTAGAAGCCCAAGGTCTCGGCCTGTCTTATGGCGGCGCTTATATCTTCGAAGATTTGAACTTGTCGCTGCCCAAGGGGAAGATCACCGTCTTTATCGGCAGCAACGGCTGCGGCAAATCGACGCTGCTGCGCTCGATGGCCCGGCTGCTCAAGCCGCAGCGCGGCTCCGTCTTACTGGAGGGCCACGATATTGCGGGCATGTCGACGAAGGATGTCGCGCGCAAGCTGGCGATTCTGCCACAGGGACCGACGGCGCCGGAGGGTTTAACGGTATTGCAGTTGGTCAAGCAAGGGCGCTACCCTTATCAAAGCTGGATGAAGCAGTGGTCGCCGGAGGACGAAGCGGCCGTCGCGTCGGCGCTCGAAGCGACGGGGATGAGCGGGCTTGCCGACCGAGCGGTCGATTCGCTCTCCGGCGGTCAGCGCCAGCGGGCCTGGATCGCCATGACGCTCGCGCAGGGCACGCCGATCATTCTGCTTGACGAGCCGACGACTTATCTCGACCTCACGCATCAGATCGAGGTGCTGGACCTGCTCCATGAGATGAACGTACAGCATCAGCATACGATCGTGATGGTGCTGCACGATATTAATCTCGCCTGCCGCTATGCGGACCATATCGTCGCGATACGCCAAGGGAAGGTGGAGGCTCAGGGCAAACCGGAGGATGTCATCGATGCGCGGCTGATCGAGACGGTCTTCTCCCTCAAGTGCGAGATCATGCCGGATCCGCTCTACGGCACGCCGATGATTATCCCTTATGCCAAAAACCGTGTACAGGCTGCCCGGACCGCCAAGCGGGAAGCGACTCCCGACATGGAACCGTCCACGGTCTAAGCCTAACCCAAAAAGCCCGCGTCTTCCGAGCGAAGACGCGGGCTTTTTGGTTATTTGTTCGGTTCAGGAGGAATATTGCCGCCTCCCGAATGCTGCCTCACGGGTTAAGCATGAACGACCGGCCGTCCACCTGCCACGTCTTCCGCGGAGAGGCCCAAGCTATATAACAGGATCGCCTGTTGGACAGGCAGCAAGCTTGCCTTGAACGAATAGCCGACGAACGCGTCGGACGCGATCGCGCAATCGCTGACCTCTTCGCCGCGATAGAAGGGCGGACACGGAATGAGCAGCACATCCTGCGCGGCTAGCCGCAGCCGCTCCGACGTAATTTGATAACGCGAGATATAGTCGTCGTAGCGCAAATAACCGGGAAGCGAATCGGTCAGGATGACGTCGCTTCCTGCAAGGGCCGGATCCAGTTCGGTATGGAACGTATAGAATGGCCGGTCTTCGCCTAGCCGTTCGCCCTGCACGCATACATGGTGGAAGTCGAGGCCCAGCACTTCGGCTGCTTCCATCCAGGAACGGCTGATGTTGCCCACTGGTCCGACGAAGGTATAACGCAGCGACCGGTAATGCGGCCGCAAGGCGCGAAGGGCATACAGGTCGGCGAGAATCTCGCAAGGATGGCCTTCGCTGCTCATCGCATTCACCACAGGGATGGATGAAACGGCGGCAAGCTCTGCAATACGTTCATGATGGGGATGCCGGACGATAAGACCGTCTGCCCAATTGGCGAGATAGCCGGCGACGTCGCGTAGCGCCTCCCGTTTGTCGAGGGAAGCAGGGGGGAAGAGGATGGAATGTCCGCCGAGAGCGGCGATTCCTCGCTCGAACGTCACCCGGGTCCGGAGGCTCGTCTCCGGGAAGAACAGGATGAACGTTCTTCCCGCGAGCAACCGCTGTCCCGGATGGGCTGAAAGCTGGTCGGCGAGCTCGAGAATGGCTTCCAGCTGCTCCGACGTTAGGTCGGCAAGCTGAATCATATGCATGAGGGATCCTCCTTAACTCCGGCCTATCTAGACCGATGCGTATTTTTATACAACAGATTAAATAAATATACAATCCAATGGATAAAAATACAACGAAAACCGCCCTCGCGAAGAAGGCGGTTCTCGTCGTTCATATAATGACATGCGACAGCACGAGGCCGCCGTACACGAATGCGATACAGATAACGATCGCCGGATGGACTTTCTTACGCTCCATCAGCCAGTATGCGACGGCAGCGATCGCGAGCGATTGCCATATGCCTGCCGATTCGAAGGCGGTCGAACCCATCTGCCAGGTGAGCAGCACCATCATGATCGCGATGATCGGCTGCACGAGCAGCGTCATTCCTTTAACGACCGGCGACGTGCGGTGCTTCTGCAGCAAGTTCAGCAGGAAGATGAGCGCGACGGCCGAAGGGACGACCGTTGCGGCAAGCGCGATGATCATCCCGATTACCCCGAGTTGGTCATAGCCGACGAAGGCGGCAATCTTCGTGGCGATCGGTCCCGGGAGCGCATTGCCCAGAGCGAGAATATTCGAGAATTGTTCATCTGTCGTCCACTGGTAACGGTCGACGATCTCGTGATACATAAGCGGAATCGAAGCGGGTCCGCCCCCATAGCCGAGCACGTTAGCGACGAAGAAGCCGAGCAGCAGTTCAAGCCAATCCATCATGATTACTCGCCTCCTCCCGTCTCATTCACGCGTTCGCCTTTGCCCTTGGTTTTGCGCTGCTTCCACCAGGCGAGCAGTTTGAAATGCACCGCGCCGTAGCCGAGGAACAACGCGATGGCGACCGCATCTTGAATGTCGATCACCTGCAGCAGCAAGAAAGCGATCAGGAAGAAGCCGAAGCCCGCATATTTGCCCAAGCCTTTGACGGCCCGCTGCGCGAATTCGTACGCCATAACGCCGAGCATCACGGCGATGACCGGAATAACCGCGGCGATCATGCCTTGAATAATCGGGTTATCCCGCAAGTAATTGACCGCTGAGAGCAAGGCGACCATCGCGATGGCCGATGGCATGATATGCGCGAGGACGGCGACGACCGCGCCCAGCGTCCCTTGCTTGCGGTAGCCTAGATAGGCCGCCATCTTCGTAGCGATCGGTCCGGGAAGCGCGTTGGCGAGCGCCAGAATTTCGGCGAATTCGTCATCCCCCAGCCAGCGGTATCGCGTGACCGCTTCGTATCGGATGAGCGGTATAACGGACGGTCCGCCTCCGTAGCCAAGCACGCCTGTCTTGAACATCGCCCAGGATAGCGCGGCGTAGTGTCGTTCGTGTTCCTTCTCCATATGTACGAGCTTCATTCCCCTCTGCCAGATTCGACCGTGTCCGAGCAGCCGCTTCGCCTGCCCGAGGTACATGCGGCGGTACGTAGAGCAGCCCTATGATAGGTCTTACTATAAAACGGCCGACGCCTACTTTTCAATCCAAGGGAGGAAAAATGCACGATGCCACCCAAATATCCGTCGGAGGGCTGTGCATGATGCACGGTGGGGACTGTGGGGTTTGCCTATCGGATCTGGCAGGCATGACATCCATTCCCGGTTATAATCGGCTGCAGGATGCATGTATAATGATGATTCAGCATGATCATCGGGGATGCTAGTCATCAGTGTTGCAAGACGAACTTCAAATCTAGAGGGGGGAATCGGCGATGGAGAAACTGCCGTTCACAGACGGGCAGAGATACTTAAGCCGTCTGGATCATTTAATGGAGACGCTCGATATCGCCATTGTCTCTAACGATATTCTTCATAATACGATCTCTGTTTCGCCAAGCATTCTGGCGATTACGGGATATCCGCCGGAGCATTTTTGGCATGCGCCCAATTGGACGAAGCTGATTATTCCGGAGGACCTGCCGGTACTTCATCAAGCGAGGGAGGATGCGCGTGCGCACTTGCCAAGTATATGCGAATATCGAATTCGCACGAAGGCCGGCGAATTGAAGTGGCTTCAGATCCGGACGGTTCCCATTGAGGAAGAAGGGAAGGCGAATTATTACGAATCCATCGTTGTGGATATTACCATCCGTAAGCGGAAGGAGCAGGAAATAGCGCTGCAAGAGCGAAGATACCGCTCGTTATTCGAGAACAACCGGGATCTTGTCATGGAATTCGACTTGGAGGGAAATCTAAAAGCAATCAATAAGGATACCGTAGCGCTGTTCGGCGCGACTGAAGAAGAGCTGTTGGGGGCGCCGATCTGCCAGTTCCTGCTGGACAGCGAACTTCCTAAGATCGAGGAGATGTTCGCGGCTGCCCGATCAGGGCACTCCCCGAGCGTGGAAGTGCTGTCGACGCCGATTCACGGCGTCTCGCTGTTATGGTCGGTCACTTGCGCCCCGATTATTCTGAATGGGGAGCTTCAAGGCATTTATGCCATTTGCCGCGATATTACCGAGCAGCGTCATCTGGAGTGCCAGCTGAAGGAATCGATTCGGTTGTTTCATCTGCTCACGGAGCATATGTCGGATGTGATCTCGATCGTAAGCGCTCAGGGCGGCGCAATCTTCATTTCGCCTTCGCTAGGCCACGTGCTCGGTTATGCTGCGGATGAATTCATGGCCAGTCAGCCCTACCAATATGTCTACGCCGAGGATGCGCCGGTAGCCCGAGAGGCGATCGCGAAGGTAGTCGCAACAGGGCTTGCGCATGAGATCCGCTTGCGGTATGTGCACAAACAGGGACATTTGGTCGATATGGAACTTAAAGGCGCCCCTATATTCGATAAGGACGGCAAGGTCGTGAGCATCGTGGTCGTCGCGCGCGACATCTCCGCCAAGGTGTACAAGGAGAAGTTGCTTGAAGAGAGCGAGAGACGCTATCGCTCGCTAGTGGAATACTCGCCGCAAGCGATTGGGGCCGTCCGCAACGGCAAGCTCGTCTTTTTGAACAAGGCGGCGGCAGAACTGCTTGGAGCTGCAACCCCTCAGGAAGCGTTGGCCTGCCCGATCGAATATTTCTTGCCGGATGGCATGACCGCGGACGCTCTGGAGACGCTTGAACTGGATAAACCCTTCGAGATGAAAATCAGGCGCCTAGACGGCCGACTCATCCTGATCGAAGCGCGTAAGGGCTACGAGCCGGAGACCGAGACGGAGGAGTATATCTTTCATGATATCAGCGAACGCAAACAGGCCGAACTCGCGCTTAAGGAAAGCGAGGAACGGTACAGGCAGCTGTTCGAGCTTTCGCCGGATGCCGTTATGGTCGTGAAAGACAAAAAGCTAGCTTTCATCAATCCTGCGGCCATTCGTCTGTTAGGTGCCTCCTCGAAAGAGGAACTGATCGGATACGACGTTTTCGGATTGATCGATAACACCTATAAAGCGAGTACGCATGAACGCATGCGCCAATTGGAGCAAGGCAACCGGGCTGAATTAACGGAATTGCGCCTTCTTCGTCTGGACGGCAGCGGCTTGGATATCGAGGTGACGAGTTCGCCGATTTCCTTCAATGGGGATTTCGCCTATCTGTCCGTCGTGAGGGACATTACGGCGCGCAAGAGGATGGAAGAGGAGAAGCATCTGGCCGAGCTTCGGCTGAAGGAGAGCGAGGAACGTTTCCAACGGCTTCAAATACGCTTGGACCGGTTCTCCAAGGATCTGTTCTCCATTATGTCCGTCCACGAGCTGGAGCAGCGGCTGCTCCAAGAAATACAGGAGGTTCTGGCGGTGGAACAGGTGCAGCTGCTAACCCTTGACGGAGCAGGACGCTGCATCGTGGAGAAGGAAAGCTATCCCCACCAGCTGTGCCGGTACCTTGAAGAAAATAACCCCAATCGCGAGATCGGTGAACTGAACGATTGCGAGGAGGGACATTACGTATACATCGGCAACTTTCACAATCAGGAGCACGTACTGTATCTGAGCCGGCTTCCGATGCGGTCGCAGCACGAATCGAAGCTAGTATGGTTGAAGACGATGATCCGTTACGTGAACAACATCTACGATAATTTCAAAATGATCGAGGATCTTACGGCAGAGCTGAAGCAGACCAAGGAGAATCAGCAGGTACCGGCGTGGTTCTCCCGGTTCCTATTCACCTTATCGGAGAAGGAACGCAAGTCGCTTGCGCAAGATCTGCATGACTCGGCGCTTCAGGAACAAATTATCTGGTACCGGAAGCTGGATATGCTCCTCTCCGAAGGAGGATTGAACGAGAACAGCCGTGATGAGCTGGAGCGGATCAGGGAAGGGCTGCTCGATGTCGTCTATCAGATTCGTCTGACGTGCAACGAATTGCGGCCGCCGCTTTTGAAGGAACTTGGCCTGGTGCCTTCGCTCCAGCAGCTGTTCGAGATTACCCAGCTCCGTTCGGATTACACGGTGGAATTCGAAGCGGTCCGGATCCGCGATCAATTGAACGATGAGCTTGCGCTAAGCATTTACCGTATCGTACAGGAACTGCTCGCCAATGCCTCGAAGCATTCGAACGCGTCGGTGGTTCGTTTTCAGCTCGTGGATGACGGCGATTCGCTGCGGCTCTTGTACGCCGATAACGGAATCGGCATGAAGCATGTGACTACGGCTGCAAACGGCAGCATGGGTCTGAGCGGCATCCAAGAGCGCGCGCGCAGCCTGAACGGTACGGTGCGGATTGAGCCGGATCTGCGGCCTGGTCTTTCAATTTCTATTCATTTTCCAACTTTATGGACATAAAGGGGTATGTGGGCTTGATACGAGTATTAATCGTCGATGATCATCCGTCCGTCATGGAAGGGACGCGCGCCATGCTGGAGAAAGCCGGCGATATCGATGTCACGATCAGCACATCCGCTTCGGAGGCGTTGTCGATCATTCCGGATGGCCGATTCGATGTGATGCTGTTTGATTTATATATGCCGCAGATGAACGGCCTGGAATTGGCCAAGGAAGTGCTGCAGACGACTCCGAACGCAGTCATTCTCATTTATACCGGGTATGATATAACGCCGCATTTCAATCTGTTCATGGACAGCGGGGTATCCGGCTTCGTCTCCAAGACGGCGACGCAAGATCAGCTGGTGACCGCCATACGCTGCGCGCTGCGCGGCGAGGTGGTGCTTCCGCTTGGCTTGCTCAAGGAGCTGCGGCGCGGCACGGCGGCAGCCGGTTCCGCCGATAAGCCGGAGGCAACCGCCTCGATTACGGCGAAGGACATCGAGATTCTGAAGCACCTCGCCAAAGGCAAAAGCAATCGCGAAATTGCCGATACGATGCTGATGAGCCAGCGATCGCTCGAGTACGGGTTAACGCAAATCTTCCAGAGGCTTCAGGTGAAGTCTCGCGTGGAGGCCGTCGTGAAGGCGAAGGAGCTGAAAATCCTGCTGTCCGACGACTTCCTGTAAATAACCAAGCAAGAGATGAACAACCTCCCGCCTATGAAGGCCCGGGAGGTTGTTTTGCGTTTACGAACCTGGGTAGCGGCCCGCTTGCGGGGACCGCGCAATTTAATTGCGCGATACCGCGCATGGTTTTCGGTTTCCGGCGGAGCTTGGCCTTGTATAGTGAATACATGAAGAGAGCAACGACCTCATGGAGGAGGGAAGTTAACGTGGAGACGGAGCAAGAATTGCAATACGTTGTCATCGCGCTGGGTCAAGAGCGCTATGGCATTCATATATCCGAAGTCTATGAAATCATTAAGATGCAAGCCATTACGGCGGTTCCCAAGAGTCAGCCTTTTCTCGAGGGCGTCACGAATTTGCGGGGCAAGATTCTGCCGGTCATTAACTTGCGCAGACGGTTTAAGATGGAGCCGGCCGACAACAGCAAGCATACCCGGATCGTCGTGGCCAAGTACAAGGACGAGCTGGTCGGAATCGTGGTGGATGCGGTGGAACAGGTGACCACCTTTACCGAGATTCAGCCGACCTCCGATACGTCCTCGGCGGTCGACCGCCATTTTATGCAGGGGATCGGGCTGGTTCAGGAAGAGATTACGTGCGTGTTAAATATCGAACAAGTATTGGCGGGGTAAGGGGGGAAGACATTGTTTGACCGTAAAGAAATGATGGAGGCATTCCTCTCCGAGGTGAACGA
The DNA here is from genome assembly GCF_014192105.1 of Paenibacillus phyllosphaerae. Classification (GTDB taxonomy): domain Bacteria; phylum Bacillota; class Bacilli; order Paenibacillales; family Paenibacillaceae; genus Paenibacillus_Z; species Paenibacillus_Z phyllosphaerae. The sequence goes on from NZ_JACHXK010000017.1 coordinate 138,078, forward strand.
GGAGCTGGAGAAGCTGGAGATCGAGATCTTGGCGCTAGAGACGGCAGGATATACCGACAAGAATATTCAGAGTATCTTCCGGGTAGCCCATACGCTCAAAGGCTCGTCGGCGGCCATGGGATTCAATGAGATGAAGCAGCTGACGCACGAAATGGAGAATGTGCTGGATCAGATCCGTCATGGCAAGCTACCGGTCACGACCGAAGCGGTGAATGTACTGTTCCAATGCTTGGACACGCTCCGGCTGCTGAAGGAAGATATTGAAGCGGATCGGACCTCTCATACTGCAACGGACGCGATCGTCGCCGAGCTGCGTTCCCTCGGGGACGGGGGCCAAGAGAAGCCGGTCGCGGTTCATAACCCGGGAGTTGCCGAAGCAGGCGAGCATCCCTTCGAATGGAACGAAGAGCATGCCGCGGCGTTATTGCAGGCGGAGCTTGACGGCATGGGCGCTTTCCTGTGCCGGGTAATGCTATCCGAACTGTGCGAGATGAAGCAGGTGCGCGGCCATGTCATCGCCGAGCGGCTGAACGCAGGCGGGTTCGTAGTGGCGGTCCACCCGGAGTTGACGGAGAGCATGGAAGCAAGGGAAATCTGCTTCCTGGTCGCCTCGGCTTTTGACGGGGAAGAACTGCAGCGTCAGATCAGTAATCTGATGGACGTGGAGCAGACGCATATCTCGGGCTTTCGGTGCGATATGCTGCGAGCGCAAGAAACGGAATCGGCGCTTGCGCCGATTGTCGAGCAGAGCGCGTCCGCATCGCCCGCGGGCAAAGAGCAGGACGCGAAGCGGCTGAGCCAGACGATTCGCGTGGGCGTGGACCGGATCGAGAACATGATGAATCTCGTCGGCGAACTGGTCATCGACCAGACCCGCATTATCCAGCTGGGGAACCGGCTGCGCGATGCGTATCCGAGCGATGAGAATATCGACGTGCTCGAGCAGGTGGCGAACCACTTCACCCGCGTTATCGGGGAGTTGCAGGAAAGCGTCATGAAGACGAGAATGCTGCCGATCGGCCAGTTGTTCAATCGCTTCCCCCGCATGGTGCGCGATCTGTCGCAAACGCTGCGGAAAGAGATTCATCTTGTAATGGAAGGCGAGGAGACGGAGCTCGACCGGACGGTGATCGAGGAGATCGGCGATCCGCTTATCCATCTGCTGCGCAATGCGATTGACCATGGAATCGAGAGCAAGGAGCAGCGCCTAGCGATGGGCAAGCCGCTTGTCGGCACGGTCCGCATCAGCGCCGCGCATCAGGAGAATCAGGTCGTGCTGACCGTCGAGGACGATGGGGCGGGAATTGATCCGGTACGGATGAAGCAATCGGCGGTACGCAAGGGACTGCTAAGCCAACAGGCGGCTGACGCGCTTACCGATCAGGAGTGCATCGAGCTGGTGTTCCTTCCGGGCTTCTCTACCGCGAGCACGATCAGCGATGTATCCGGCCGCGGCGTCGGGATGGATATCGTGCGCAACCACATTGAGAAGCTGAACGGCCTAATCGATGTACAGACTACGCAGGGGCAAGGCACGACCTTCATCATCAAGCTGCCGCTGACGCTGGCGATTCTAAGAGGGCTGCTGGTGAAATTGAATACGTCGACCTTCGCCCTCCCGATGGGCAGCGTAGTCGAGATTGTCCGTTATGACAAGCGGGATATCTATTCGCTGAAAGGGCAGCCGGTCGTGAAGAATCGCGAGAAGGTCATTCCGCTCCTCTGGCTGCACGATCAATTCCATATTCCAAGAAAACCGCGTACCCGCGATAACGTATTCGTCGTCATCGTCGGGATCGCCGAGAAGCGAATCGGTCTGATTGTCGACGAGTTGATCGGCAATCAGGAGATTGTCGTCAAGTCGACCGGATCCTATATCGGCAAGATAGACGGCGTTTCGGGCGCGACCATTCTAGGGGATGGCAGCGTGGCGCTGATCCTGGATGTAACGGGCATATTCCAACTGGCCGGACAGACCAAACCGGTTTATATCGAAGAAGGCGCATCCTAGCGGAATGCCTGACATAGATCGAACGTTAACGTTTAACCACACAACAGGTAAGCAACAGTTCATACCATCACAGGGGGATACGACATCATGAGTTTCAAAGAAAAGATGGGTCTTAAGTTTATGAAGGAATCCGTGACGTTCCGGAGACTGACGATTGCCGCTGAACATGCCAAACTGATCCACAGCAAGCTGAAGGACGTCGGGCAGTTGAAGCAGATGATCGGCGACGGCGTTCGCGAGCAGGCTGCCACAGCTGAAGCGACAAGCGAACAGTTGGAAGGACTGACGGGGTCTTTCGATAGCGTCCATAAGACATTGGGGAGCTTGAACCAATCAACGGAAGAGACGTCCCATGCGCTGACCGAAATGGTCGCTTCCATTGAGCAGGTGGCCGGCAACAGCGACAGCACGAGCAGATCCGTGGAAGAGATTTCGGCTTCCATCGAAGAGATGGGCAAATCGATCACAGGCGTGTCCGGAACGGCTGACAGCCTAACGGCATCGGCGGAAGAAACTTCGGCAGCCATTCAAGAGATGGCGGCATCCGTCCAGCAAGTCGCGGGCAACTCCGAGAGCACGGCAGCCTCGGTCGAGCAGATCTCCGCTTCCATCGAACAGATGGCCAAATCGATCAGCGGCGTAGCGGCGAATGCCGATAAAATGACCGCATCCGCCGAGCAGACGACCGGAACGGTGAAGGAATTGGTGGAATCCATCCGCCAGGTCGCGGCCAACTCCGAGAGCACGTCGGCATCCGTGGAGGAAATTTCCGCCTCGATCGAGGAGATGGGGCATTCGGTCAGAGGCGTGGCGGGCAATGCCGTCAGCCTCACGGCTTCGACGGAGGAGACGGCAGCCGCGATTCAGGAGATGGTCGCTTCCATTCAACAGGTAGCGGGCAACAGTGCCAGCACGGCCAGTTCGGTGGAGCAAATCTCCGCTTCCATCGAGCAGATGGGCAAGTCGGTCAAAGGCGTAGCCGAGAACGCGGTCAGCCTGACCGGTTCCGCCGAAGAAACGACCGCGGTTGTCGAAGAGCTCGTCGCATCGATTACGCAGGTGGCGGGCAACAGCAAGAGCACGACAGGCTCTGTGGAAGAGATCTCGGCAGCGATCGAGGAGTTGGCTGCTTCCGTCAAAGGCGTGGCGCAGAACGCGGTGAGCTTGAATGGCTCGACCGATGAAACCTCCCATGCCATTCAAGAGATGGTTGCCTCGATCCAGCAAGTCGCGGGCAATGCCGAGAGTACCGCCAGTTCGGTGGAGCAGATCTCCGCCTCTATTGAGCAGATGGGCAAATCGATCGAAGGCGTGGCGCAGAACGCGGTCAGCTTGACGAATTCGGCTTACGAATCGACATCTTCCATGCAGGACCTGGTCGCTTCGATCCAGCAAGTCGCGGGTAATTCGGAGAGCACGGCGAGCTCCGTCGAGCAAATCTCGGCGTCGATCGAACAGATGGGCCGCTCTATTCAAGGGGTAGCCGGCAACGCGGAGCGTCTTCAACGTTCGGCGACCGACACTTCGGCCGCGATCCAAGAGATGGCCGCTTCGATCGAGCAGGTTGCGGGCAATGCGCAGAACGTCAATGTGCTGACCGACCAAGTGCAGGTGGATGCCAGAGAAGGACAACGCGCGGTGACGCAGTCGATCCTGGGCATGAAGGAGATCTCCGAGGTCGTGCAGCAGGCGGCGAGCGTCATGGGGAACCTGGGCAAAAGTTCAGATGAAATCGGCAGCATCATCGAAGTGATCGATGACATCGCCGAACAGACGAATTTGCTCGCGCTCAATGCAGCGATCGAAGCAGCCCGCGCAGGCGAGCATGGCAAAGGTTTTGCCGTCGTCGCCGACGAGGTTCGCAAGCTGGCTGAGCGCAGCGCCAAGGCGACGAAGGAAATCGCTGCGCTCATTAAGGGAATCCAGGGCGAGACGACCAATGCGATCAAAGCGATCGAGACCGGAACCATGAAGGTGGAGCAAGGCAACAAGCTGGCGGAGAACACGGGCAGCGCGATCGAGAAGATCGTCGTCGGGGTTGAAAGCATTACAAGAGAGATCCGCCAGATCACGACGGCAACGACGGAGCAGGCTAAGGGAAGCGAACAGATCGTTCGCGCCATCGGCGAAGTGAGCGGCCAAGCGGACATGGTGACGCTGGCGATGAGAGAGCAAGCCTCCGGCGTCCAAGAAATTATTCAAGGTGTCGGCAATGCGAGAGATCAAGTGAAGCAGGTCACGACAGCCACGCTTCAACAGGCGAAGCAGAGCCAGCAGGTCGTAACGACGGTCGAGAACGTAACGTCTCAAGCCGAGAGGGTGACGCAGGCGATGAAAGAGCAGACGATCGGCGTGCAGGAAATCATTAAAGGCATCGGCAATGCCCGCGAGCAGGTGCGCCAGGTCACTGTCGCGACGGTGGAGCAGGCCAAGCAAAGCCGTGATATCGTGCAAGCGATGGACAATGTGAAGAAGCAATCCGATCTGGTCACGCAGGCGACGAAGGAGCAGACGGAGAACGTCGATTCCGTGCTTCGCGGCATTGTGAATGCGCGGGAACAGGTACGTCAGATCACGGTCGCGATGACCGAGCAGGCGGGTCATGGCCGCACGGTAACCGGTGCCGTCGAGAGTGTGACGAAGCAAGCGGCAATGGTCACGACTGCGGTTCGCGAGCAAGCAAGCGGTATGGAGGAAATTATCCTTGGCATTGCCAATGCGCGTGAGCAGGTGCGTCAGATTACCGTTGCGACCGCTGAGCAAGCCAAGCAAGGGAATGAAATCGTGCGTGCCGTCGACAACGTGACGAAGCAAGCCGTGATGGTGACGCAAGCGACGAAGGAGCAGGCGCTTGGCATCGAAGAGATCGTCAAGGGCGTTGCCAACGCGCGTGAACAAGTTCGTCAGGTGACGTCGTCCATGGTGAGTCAAGCCAAGCAAGGCGTATCCATGACGAGCCAGATGGAACAAGTGACCGAGCAAGCCGCATTAGTCACGCAAGCGGTGAAGGAGCAGGCAATCGGCGTCCAAGAAGTCGTAGCCGGCGTCGTGAATGCGCGAGAGCAGGTACGCCAGATCACGGTCGCGACCAAAGAGTTGGCCAAGCAGAGTTCGGATATTGTCCTTGCAACGAGTCAGGTCACGAAGCAGGCGGCAGCCGTTACGCAGGCGACGAAGGAGCAGGCCGTCGGTGTCCGGGAGATCGTAGCCGGAGTCGTTAACGCTCGCGAGCAAGTGAAGCAAGTCACGTCGGCAACCCGAGAGCAGGTCAAACATGGCCGCGATATCGTCCGGTCGGTTGATCAGATCCGGGCCATGTCCAAGGAGGCTTCGAACGCTGTCCAAGCACAGAGTGCCGCGGTTCAGAAGCTGCACAAGCTCGGTTCGACGAAAGGCGGATCCTCGGATAGCGTGCGCGATATCCAGCGCATGTTGGATCAGATGGCGGAACTGCATGAGACCTCGGGCCAAGTCGTCAAGGCGCTTGACGAGTTCGCGCCGGAACGCATCATCATTTAAGGTGGAGAGGATGCCGCAGACCTTCAGGTTTGCGGCCTCTGCCCCCTGTGGAGGAGAACAATGGCGATTGAACTGAATGAGCATCAAGATACTCGGTTGAAGCAGCTGGCGCAAATGGTGTATGCGCACTGCGGCATGAATTATTTGGACAATCTCCCCATGCTCGCTTCCAAGGTCGAAGGCAGGCTGCAGGAGTTGGGGATATCCCTATGGGAATATACCGAACTGTTGAAGGATCGGCATGCGGCGGAATGGGAGAAGTTCGTCATCGCGGTGACGATCAACGAGACGTATTTTTTCCGAGAGGAGCAGCAACTGCAGGAGCTTGTGGAGCTGGCGCGCGAAGCGCTCGCCGTGAAACCGCATCTCCATATATGGAGCGCGGCTTGCTCGACGGGGGAGGAACCGTACAGCATGGTCATGGCTTTCGACGCTGCGGGCATACCGCTTCATCGCATTACCGTCCATGCTTCCGATATTAACAGCAAGGTGCTCGAGAACGCGAAGCGCGGCCGCTATCACCGCAACTCGCTTTGTTTCCGGCGCACGCCGGAGGTGCTCAAGAACCGTTATTTTACGCTTGAGGACGATTGGTATCAGATTCAGGCAAGAATCCGGGAGCGGGTTCACTTCTATCAGCTTAATCTCCTGGATGCCGGTTCGATTCAGAGGCTGCCTTTCATGGACATGCTATTCTGCAGGAATGTATTAATCTACTTCGATGCGGCGACGATTGCGCGCGTGCTGCACAGCTTCTATGGTCAACTGCATGACGGCGGTTACTTGTTCCTCGGCCATGCGGAGACGATCCGCGGCCAAGAGCTGGATTTTACGGCGATCAACCGTTCGAATACATTCTATTACCGCAAGGCAAGGGGCGTCCTATGAAACAATACGGAGTGCTTATCGTCGACGACTCGGCCTTCATGCGCCGGGCAATCGGTTTGTTGTTCGAGCAGGATCCTCAATTCTATGTCGTCGGCATCGCGCGTAATGGCGAAGAGGCCGTAGAGAAGGCCGCCCGGTTCAAGCCCGACGTCATTACGATGGATATCGAAATGCCCGAGGTGGACGGCATCGCGGCGCTGGAGCAAATCATGCTGCGTACCCCGTGTCCCGTCGTGATGCTGTCGACGCAGACGGGCGAAGGTACGGTCGCTTCGCTCCGGGCGCTGGAGCTGGGTGCCGTCGACTTCTTCTTGAAGTCGACGCTGCTGCAGGACCCGGTGTCGCCGGACCATATCCGGGAGTTCTTGCAGCGGGTGAAGGCGGCGGCATCCGCACGGCTGCCCAATGCCGAGATGAAGCCGGTAAGCCTGCCGCCGAAGCCAGTGCCGTCTGTCAAATCCGGCAGCATCGACCTGGTCGTCATCGGCACGTCGACGGGAGGACCCTCCGCGCTGCAGACGATTCTCCCCCGGTTTCCGGCGGACTTTTCGGCTGCCGTAATCGTCGTGCAGCATATGCCGCCCGGCTTTACGAAGCCGCTAGCCGACCGGTTCGACGGCTTTTGCCAGCTGAGCGTTAAGGAAGCGGAGGAAGGGGATGTGGTGAAGCCGGGCATCATCTATATCGCGCCTGCTGGTTTCCAGACGGTCATTGCGAAAGCGGGAATCGGCCGCTATGTTCTCCATCTGGAGTCCGAGAGCGATAAGCTGTACAAACCTTCCGTCGACGTGACGCTAGCCTCTGCCGCTGTGCACTACGGAGACCGGCTGCTTACGGCCGTACTGACCGGGATGGGCAACGATGGATTAGAAGGGTGCCAAGACGTGAAGGCCAATAAGGGACATGTGCTGGTCGAGGCGGAATGTTCCTGCATCGTATATGGGATGCCGAAGGTGGTCTTCGAGGCAGGTCTTGCAGATCAGCAGGCGGCTCTCCCGCAGATGTATGATTTGATACGATTATATGTATAACCGTTCAACGGGGCTTGCTTGGGATGGTGCGCTTAGTCGCAGCTCTTCCTGGGCAGGCTATATGAAGGTTATGGATAAGGACAAAGGAAGGGATTGCGATGGCACACTCGGATCAGCATGCTTTTATCGGTTACCGGGTACGCAGAGACATATTTACGAGCAAGGGAACGCTTCTGCTGCCTTCAGGAACCGTACTGAAAGCGAAGCATGCCGATCTGCTTCGAGCCAACGGCATTACGCTCGGAACCGACGACGTGACCGATCTGAAGCTTGCGGATGAGACGCAGATTCTCGAGGCCGTCATGGAGATCAAGGAGATCTTCGGCAAGGTACAGGCCGAAGGCAGCTTGCCGATCGATTGGGTCAAGGACCGCGTCCTGCCGAAGGTGATGGATCTGACGAGCCGGCATGCGAATTTGCTGGACATGCTCCGCTTCCTGCACGATAAAGACGAGTACACGTACCGCCATACTTTTGCCGTTGGCGTAATCGCTTCCATGATCGGCCGTTGGCTGGGCATCCGGGGGCAGGAATTAATTCGCCTGTCGATGTCGGCGTCGGTTCATGATATCGGCAAGTCGCTCGTCGCCTCGGAGATCCTCTTGAAGCCGGGGCGGTTGACGGCCGAAGAGTTCGATGCGATGAAAGAGCATGCCAAGATCGGCTACCGGCTGCTGAAGGACGAAGCGGTCGATGAAGTGATTGCGCTTGTGGCGCTGCAGCATCATGAGCGTGAGGATGGCACCGGGTATCCCGATGGGGTCAGAGCGGAGCAGATTCATCTGTTCAGCAAGATCGTCGCGGTCGCCGATGTTTTCCATGCGATGACTTCCAATCGGGTGTACAAAGCGGCGCTCCCTTACTATGAAGTGATGACGCTGATGTGGGAGGGGAAGCTCGGAAGTTTCCAACGGAATATCTTGAATTTGTTCATCAAACACATCATGGAGCTTCATATTGGCAAATCGGTGGTATTAAATGACGGTTCCCCGGGTAAAATTGTATATGTCAGTTCAAGTGCTCCTTTACAACCTCTTGTCAGTCGATACGGCGTACTGATCGACCTGCGGCTGGAACAAGAATTAAACATCAGGGAAATGGTTTGAGAACTACTGACTGGCTTGCGTTCACAATCGTAAGATTGGGAATGCGGCATTCAGCAAAACGGTTCGGTTTGCGTTCGCAATCGAAGGATTGGGGATGCGCATTCAGCAAATGGATTGGCTTGCGCTCGCGATCGTAAGATCGGGGAATTCTGCATACATCCTGGTCTGGAAATTCATTGCGAAAAACCGCCAACTATGCTACGATAGCAGTAATCGAAATTTTGACCTGATTCGCATATTGTAGAAGGTTATTATTTTGTACGAATAACCTTGTCCAATATGTGAATTTTATTTTTTAACAGAAAATAGAATGGTCATGTATAACATTTAACAAGTGGAGGTAATCAACAATGCAACAAGGTACAGTGAAATGGTTCAACGCAGAGAAAGGCTTCGGTTTCATCGAAGTTGAAGGCGGCAACGATGTATTCGTTCACTTCAGCGCAATCACAGGCGAAGGTTTCAAAACCCTCGACGAAGGCCAACGCGTTGAGTTCAACGTTGTTCAAGGCAACCGTGGTCCACAAGCCGAGAACGTTGTAAAACTGTAGTAATTCCTTACTGCGAACCGAACACTGCCCTTGACGCGAGTTGAGGGCAGTTTCTTTTTGACCTCTCACGCCACTTGTATCCATGCGTAAGATAACTGCTCCTACACAAGAGTATCGTTTCTTTCGCCGCTTCTTCTCGCCTTGCCCATGAATTCGACTAAGGAGGGTTCGTTCGATGTATTATTCACGGAAGAAACTTGTCGAAGAAGTACCGATGCAGGATACCGCCATCTGGGCTTGCACCAGCGAAAGCTGTAATGGCTGGATGAGGGATGATTTTGCGTTTGCGGCAGAGCCGACTTGTCCGCAGTGTCAGTCCCCGATGAGAAGTGATATGAAGAATTTGCCCGTATTGGTCAATACGAGCCCCGGGAAGAAACCGGCAGCGGTGCAGGACTCTACGCATCAGCTGAGCTAAGGCGCGATTGACATATTGCGAACCATACGAAGTCCGGTCTGAACGCTCAGGCTGGGCTTTTTTTGTTTGCTCCGAGCGCTTGTCGCCTATTGCAGCCGGCGGCCGGTTTTTTTGTTTCACGGACAGGCATGGTATAATGGCATTTACTTACTTATTGGATTCGTTTGTCTGTCTTAACGCGCTTACGGAAATAGAAGTTTACGTATAAGGTTCGCGCTTATACGTAAGCTTCTATTTCTCCGGAACGAGACGTGAGCCGTCCCTATGGATAGCTCGGCCGTTTCGCGCTAGAGAGCGTCCTTTTTACCAATGCCGCTTGGCATCAGAAATGCTAAACATCAAACGTGTTCTTGCCGCTGATGTAAGGCGATGACCGTTTCCCCCATTATTGCGCAGTATTCGAGGTGAGTGCGGATGCAAGCCATTAACAATCGATATGCTAACCTGCAGAGCGTCCCCGCAGACGTGGCCGAAACACTCTTCCTAGCAACGGACCTGGAACAGGAGGAACGCCGCGTGCTCCTCCGGGTGATCGCTCCCCATTTGCTGCCGATGCGGATCGGGCAGCTTTACCAAGATCTGCTCGGGCTTTCCTCGCTCCGGTATCCTGGAATTCCGCAGCTGTACGATTTCGGCGCGGTGAATGTAATCGACGGGGCTTCTCCGCCTGAGGAACTTTACTTCTGCGCTTATGAATATGTGACGGGGACACCGTTGCTGCAAGCGATGGAAGGCAACGACCCGGCGCAAGTCGTGCCGCTGTTTATCCAAGTCTGCCATATGCTGACCTACTTGCATGGCCGCGGCTATATCCATGGCCATATCGATGCGGACGACTTGGTCGTGCAGCCGTCGGATGAGGGGGAGGTCGTGAAATTCCAAGGCGTTGTCCTGACGGAGGTGCTGGAGAAGGCGCTGTATCCCAAGAGGGGAATACACAGTCTCAATCGCGCGCCGGAATGGTACATCTCTTACACCGATAACGTGAAGACGGATTATTTCGCGCTAGGCGTGCTGCTCTTGCACATGTTGGTTCCGGACAGCCGGGGAAGCGCCGACGTGGCGCAGCGGCTGGAGAAGGAGAAGGCAGGATGGCTGCGGAGCGGCGCTGAGCGCGCATTGCAGATGGTTGCTCTGCTCGACATTGCCCGTAAACTGACCGAGGAAGATCCGGAGGACCGCTATGCGCAGCTGTATGAAGTGGTGCAAGCCATTAATGCCGCCATGGGGACACACTACCCGCTCGTTCGGACAGAGTACGCGGAACGCTTCGTTAACCGGTTTCCCCTGATTGGTGAACAGGACCAGCAGGTGCAGCTGATGGCGAGCCTCGAACGGGCATGGTGCGGACAGCTGCAGCCAAGGGCAGCGCTGATCACGGGGGAAGCGGGGATCGGGAAGAGTCGGATGCTCGAGGAGCTTAGCGCGCACCTGCTTCTGGAACGGACGCTGATCTTCAAGAGCGGGAACGCGGAGACCGACGGGCTGTCCTACGCCGCGATCGTGCCGATCTTGCGGCAATTGACCCAGCAGGCGTCTGCGACAATGCTAGAGCAATATGGCGCCGAGCTCGTGAAGCTGATCCCGGACGAACCGAAGCTGCAAGGCTTCCAGCCGAGTGCGTCGCTGGCAGGCGACAAGGAGCGGATTCGCCTTCGGATCAGATTAACCCACTTTCTGAAAGATATGCTGGGCGGCAAGCGGGCGCTTTTCCTTATTGATGACGCGCATCTGCTGGACCCCCCGACGCTTGAATGGCTCGATTATGTGATGAGCCAGATGGCCTCCCTTCCGTTATTCCTCGTGTTTGCTTACCGCGATCATGACGTACAAGCGGACGCAAGCGAATCGCTGTACTACTTCAGGCGCTGGCAGACCGCCGGTATGGCCGAACTAGTCCGCTTGAGACGGTTCAGTGAGGAAGAAACCGGGCTAATGATCAAATCGCTGCTCGGAATGGACCGTGCGGCGCCCAAGTTCACGCAGCGGATCTATCAGGAGAGCCAAGGGAATCCGGCCTTCATTAAACATATACTGCTTGCGCTCCACATGGAGAAGAAGCTGTACGTGAACGATTTCGGCCGATGGAGCACCGACTTCGACAGCCGGGGCGATTATTCGGTGCTGCCGCTGCCGCTCAGCGTGGATGACGCCATCATGAAGCAGGTTGCATTGCTTGGCCACGCGGGGGCGGAGCTGCTGGATGTCATAGCCGTCTTCCAAGGGGACGTGCCGCTGCCCTTGCTCGAACGATTGAACGATAGCTCTCACACCTCTTGCGGGTTGCAAGAGCTGTTATCGCTGCAACTGATTGAGCGACATGACGCGGAATATGGCGATTGCTTCGGATTTCATTCGAACCTCGTGAAGAAAGCCGTCTACAATCGTCTGCCTGCTTCGCGCAGAACGGTCCTTCACCGGCGATGCGCGGAGGAGCTCGGACATCCTGTCTATGAGGGCGACAACAAGATCCGCCTGGAGCGTCTGCATCATCTGCTGCAGCTGCGGGATTATGCCGCCGCGCTTGCGCTTATTTTCGAAGTGGTCGATTACTTCCTGAACTATTACATGCGGGAACAGGCGCTCCTTTATCTGCAGACGGGACTCTGGGTGGCGGAGGAACTGGGCGATACAGCCGCCAGGATGCGCGCCTTGCATCTGATGGGAGTGGTGTATCTCGGCCAAGGCGACAATGACCGCGCGCTGGAGCGCTTCGAGCAATCGCTGCGGTTCGCGCTGGAACTTGCGGACATCGGCATGGAGGTCGATATCAAATGTCTGATGGCCGATCTGTATTTGCGTAGGAACGAACGGCTGCCGATCGAGACGCTGCTGACGAGCGCGATCGAGCTGTCGCTGGCCGCCGATTATAAGAAAGGGCTCTTGGAGGCGGTGTCGCTCTACATCCGTGTAGCCGATGCCAAGACGTATCAAGAGCGGCTCGCCAGTCTCGAGGAGCGGATAACCCCCGAGGATGAAGCGCGCTATCCGGAGCAGATGGCCAAGCTGTTCAAAGCCAGGGGCATTTTCTTCATGCATCAGACCAAGTACCGGGAGGCCGAGGAGTCCTTCCTGACGAGCGTAGAGCTGTTCCGATCCTTGGACAAGCTCGAGGATTATGCGAATACGTTGACGAATTTGGGCGTTATCGCGGTGTTGCACCACGACGATCTGGCGCTCGCCCGGCAGTACTTCGAGTCGGCCCTCGAGGGGGCGCTGCGTTCCGGCTCGCCGCATGCGGTTACCCATTACAGCAATCTGCTGGAGATTAGCGTAAGCGAGGATAAGTACGGCGAGGCGCTCGAATATTTGAAGCTGGCGGAGACGTTGGCGGTCGAATATGATTTCACGCTGCGGATGATAGGGCTGTCCATCAGCGGCCTTCACCTCTATACGCAGCTTAGCGACTATCAGAAGGCGTACAAATACTTGCAGCGATCGGCGGAACTGACGAGCAGCCAGGGGCCGGATTCGTCTTGGGTGATGCCGGAATTCCATGAGCGCTCTGCTTATTTCTACTATGAGATGGGGGACTTCGATAAGGCGTTGTCCTCCGCGGCCGAAGGGTTGCGGGAGTGCCGGGAGTATCATGAAACGGAGAAAATGTACTGCACGCTGCTGATGTTTCTGGCGGCTTCGCAGCGCGACCGGCAGATCGAATGGGGGCAGCTGGAGCAGTTGCTGCAGACTTTGCGCGGGAGCAAGTATGTGCGAATGTTCCGTTACTTCCTCCATCATTGCGCAGAGTTGCTGCTGGATCTCGGCAAGCCGGCGGAAGCAGGGACGCTGTTGGCGGAAAGCGCCGGCCTCTCGGTTCGGGCAAGCTCCACGCGATTAGAAGCGGAATTGCTTTGGCTCGAGGGCAGGTACGAGAGCGGGCCGCTCGGCATGGCCAAGCTAGAACAGGCGATAGCGGGCTGCAAAGAGGCGTACGCGGAATCCATCGCGTGGAAAGCGCGGATGGCCCTTGGCGTTATCTATGAATCGCTGGGCGAACTGGAGCAGGCGCGCGCAAGTTACGTGCTGGGATTAGATGAATTGTATCAGCTGACGGAGAAGGTGCCGGAGCCGTTGCGGCCTTCCTTCCTCCAAGCGCATGGACGGTATTGGCCGCGCGAGCGGCTGCTTCGGATTGCGGGCCGGATGAAGGAAGGCGATGATGGGGCAGAACGATCACCGCAACAGTTGCCGGTTTCAAGCGGGACGATGGGCGAACGGGATTATTTCGCCGGACTGAAGGAAGCGGTGTGGGCCGAGTCCAGAGAGGATGCCGCCGAGCGGACCCGCCGCGATATGGCCGCGATCGGTTGGCTGCTCAGCAGCCAGAGCGACCGTTATGAGCGGAATCTGCGGGCGATCATAGAGACCGCTTGCGAGTTGACGCAAGCGGACGGCGGCTGTTTCCTCATCCCGAATGAAGATGGCGCCAGCTATAAGCTGGTGGGCGCGGAGGCGATGCCGCAGGAACATATGATGGAGATCGCCAAGGAGCAGCAGCGCGGCTTCTACGCCGCAACGTTATTCGGTGAGCAGCTCGGTTATACGGGGGTTCGACTGCCGCAAGGTATTCGGGCCGTGATGTGCGTGCCGATCTACGGCCAGGGCCGGAGGGAGCATAATATGCAATGGGATAGGCGGGAGAATCATGCGGCTGCGCCGCGGGGATACCTCTATCTGCAGTCCCATTCGGTCCTTCACCGCTTCCAACAGCAGAGCTATACGCAGGTGCGCCAGTTGGCGCAGATGGGGCTCTTGTCGATTGAGAACGATAAGCTTCAGATCGTTTCGTCGATCGATAAGCTGACCGGTACGTATACCCGCAAATATTTCGAGACCGTACAGAAGAACTTGGTGGAAGCGAGTATAAGGGACGGGAGAAACTTTGCCGTTCTGTTGTCGGATATCGACCGGTTCAAGAGCGTGAACGATAATTACGGCCATAAGCGCGGCGACGATATTCTGCGCGAGGTCGGCAGGCTGTTCCGCGAAAGCGTGCGGGAAGATGATATATGCTGCCGCTACGGCGGAGAAGAGTTTATCTTCCTGCTCCCCGATACGACAGCGGACGAAGCGCTGGAAGTAGCGCAGCGGATTCGGGCGAATGTGGAGGAGGCGAAGCTGCTGGGATCGGCAGCCCCGCTTACGGTCAGTGTCGGAGCGGCGTCCTACCCGGCGCAAGGCATGCACTGGGAGGAGCTGAAGGAGCGTGCCGACCAGGCGCTGTATCATGCGAAGGAGAGCGGGCGGAACCGGGTCAGCATCTGGGATCAATCGATGCGGACGGCGGTGAAGCGGGTCGATAAGCTTGCGGGTATCGTTACCGGCAACCTCGCCGTGGATCAGCGCAATGTGCTCGCCTTGCTCGAGTTTATTCAGCTGCTGAATGAACCGCTCAACTTGGAGGAGACGATCTACCGCATGCTCGGCCGGATAATGGACATTCTCGAAGCCGATATGAGTCTGGTCGTGATCGGCAGCGGAGAAGAGCGCGAGCAGAGTGAGCGCGTCTATGCTCGGAGTCGGGATAAGGACGGTTGGCTGGAGCGGCCGAAGTATAACCGGGCGCTAGCGGATCAAGTCAGAAGGACGCAGACCGGCGTTTATTTGATCGACTGGGAGTTGTCGTATGAGCATGCGGCGAGCGAAGAACCGGTCTGGCATTCGGTCATGCTGGTACCGCTTCTCCGATCCGGACAAGCGCAAGGCGTGCTCTATCTCTCCTCCCCGATCAGGGCCAAGGAGTACGGCTATAAGGACTTTAACTATTTTCACAAGCTGGGGGACTTGGTTGCCGCAGCGCTGGGCAGCAAGCCGAACAAGTAACCGTTGAAGACGCTGCCTGATGACAGCGTCTTTTCTTTGTCCTCGCGAAGGAACGGCCTGTTTCGGCTTCCGGGATTTGGGGTAATAACAAGATTGAAATACATTAATTACCAATAAATACATATTAGCGGTCGAAACGATGGCGTAATAGGGAGATGTGTGTCAGGTTTAAGGCATGTCTGCCGAGAATTCGGATTGCGCCTCGGTCCCCATCAGGCAGGGAGGTGCGGAAGTCTAGTTGCTCCTAGGGATTATGTACTAGCCAAAAGCGAGATATATCAAGCTGATTCGACATTTCTTCAACTTTCGCCAACGATTGACTTCGATTGTGCCCATATTCGGAAATGTGACAGCAGCATCCCATAATCCATCTTTTAAATAAAGCGCTTTCACGAAATACACTAACATAATTGGAAGAATGGGGGATTTAATGTTCGGGTTTTTCGAGATATTAAACGTCGTTAAATGTTAATATATTTAACGTATTCAGATGAAAATAACATTTTTTAATAAGGATATTGTAAAAATTTCACTATCTATTTATAATTTTTAATGTAATAATCATATTTATTAAAATCCGTGGAGGTGCTAGGGGATCTGGGTGTTAGATATAATTACATATAAGTGCGAGTGAGTGACATGTCTGGCACGGTCGTTACTGGAAGTTGAGTTATGTTTTGAAAAGTCTTTCTATTCAAACTAATGAGACAGTAGAGGGAGTGGGACGATGAAGAAGCCGAACAAGGTGACCATTTGCTTGACGATCATGGCACTTGCCGGAACGTTGCTGGCCGGTTGCAGCGGAAACAACAATAACGGCGGCAACACGACGACGAACACCACGGAGCCAGCGAACACGACAACGAACACGCCAACTACGGAAGACACCACCGCGCCTGACCCCAATACGCCTGTAGACGGCGGTAACCTCGTGATCAGTTCATTCTCGGATATTATATCGGTCAACCCGATCTACGTTTCCGATACCGCATCCGGCGATATCGGCTCATTCCTCTATGCGAACTTGTACGATTACAATCGCGGCGGCGACATTGTGGCCGAGCCGTGGTCCTTGGCAGCGGAACTGCCTGCCGTCAGCGAAGATGGCCTGACGTACACCATCAAATTGAAAGTCGAAGCGAAGTGGAACGACGGCACGCCGGTAACGGCGGACGACGTGATCTTCACTTTTGATACGATTCGCAATCCTGAGTCCGCTTCCCCGGGCATCAGCAGCTACGACAAGATCGACACGATGACGAAGATCGACGCGCAGACCGTCGCGATCAAGCTGAAACAAATCTACTCGCCGTTCCTGTACTCGCTTCCGGTAGCTATCGCCCCTGCGCATGTGCTGAAGGACGTGCCGCTTCCGGAGCTGCAGAAGAACCCGTACGGTTCCGACCCGGCCAAGACGGTTACGAACGGTCCTTGGAAATGGACGGAGTGGAAGAACGGCCAATACATTACGCTTGATGCCGATCCGAACTACTGGGGCTCGAAGAAGCCGCATATCCAGAAGATTACGTACAAAATCTACGCGGACCAGAACACGGAAATCCAGGCGCTTATCAAAGGCGACGTTGACCTGACGCAAGCCGTGCCGCTGCCGATGCTCGAGACGGTCAAGGCGAATGAAGGCCTCAATGTCATTCTCGCGCCAGGGCCGCAGTACGAATACTTGGCATTCAACTTCAAGGACGATAACTTCGCGAGCAAAGTATCGCCGTTCAAAGGAATGAAGACGCGTCAAGCGGTCGCTTATGCGATCAACCGCCAAGGCATGGTCGACAATATTCTCAAAGGAACGGGCACGCCGCTTAACGCGCCATTCCTGCCAGGCACGTGGGCTGACCCGGGTGACGCGGCGACGGCATACAACTATGACGCCGAGAAAGCCAAAGCGCTCCTCGCCGAAGACGGTTGGGTGGCAGGCTCCGACGGGATCTTGGCGAAGGATGGCGTGAAGTTCTCCTTCGAGCTGCAGTACAACGCCGGCAACAGCCGACGCGAGCAAGTCGCTGCCGTCATTCAACAGAACCTGAAGGATGTAGGCATCGAAGTGAAGACGAAGGCGATCGACTTCGCGGCATGGATCGATCAGAACGTTACGCCGGGCAAATTCGAAGCGATTCTGCTCTCCTGGTCGCTGAACAGCCCGGATCCGTCCAGCAACGAGAGCATCTTCTCCTCCGCGTACTTCCCGCCTGCCGGTCAGAACGTAGGCTGGTACAAGAACGAGAAGCTCGACAAGCTGTGGATCGACGGTTACTCGACGGCGGATCAAGCGAAGCGCAAAGAAATCTACGCCGAAGCCGGCAAAGAAATCTCGACGGATCTTCCTTACGTGTTCCTCTATCAATACGGTCTGCCGGAAGCGCATAAGAAGACGATCAAGTATGCGGAAGAAGATCGTCCTGAATCCTCGCTCGCATACGGTTACTTCTTCCATGCCATCAACTGGTGGATCGCCGCGGAATAATCGTATACAGCCATCATCATGAACTGACCGAGGGGAAGGTCCCATAGGCCCTTCCCCTTTCATATTGAGAAGGAGGAAGCATAATGACCGAGTATCTGATCCGCCGTACGCTGCAATCGATTCTAGTAATGCTGCTTATCACGGTCGTCACGTTCATTCTCATTCATGCGGCTCCCGGCGGTCCGAAGCAAATTTACTTGTCGCCGAACCTTTCGCCGGAAGCGGCAGAGCGGCAAGCGGCTAACCTCGGTCTGGACCGTCCGCTGCCGGTGCAGTATTTTGATTGGCTGGGTGATTTGCTGCGGGGCGATCTGGGCTATACCTTCAAGAACAATCTGCCTGTCGGAGACTTAATATGGCCGACGGTCGGCAATACGATGATCCTGATGGGCGCCGCCTGGCTGCTGTCCCTGATCATTGCAATCCCATGGGGGATTTACAACAGTACGAGAGAGTATGGGTTCTCCGACCAGACGGCTTCGTTTATCGCCTATGTCGGGTTTGCTATGCCATCCTTCTGGTTCGGCATCATTTTGCAGGAGCTGTTCGCGCTCAAATGGGACCTGCTGCCGTTGTCAGACATGTGGTCGATGGGGAAAGAAGGCGACATTGGAGATTTGCTTATGCATATGGTGCTCCCTGTATCGGTGCTGACGCTTGGCTTCCTGGCGGGTTATGTCAAATATGCGCGATCAAGCATGCTAGAGGTGCTGGATCAGGATTATATCCGCACCGCGCGAGCCAAAGGTCTTGGAGAGAGAAGAGTTGTATTCCGCCATGCGCTTCGCAATGCGCTGATTCCGGTCATTACCGTATTGGGGCTGGACCTGCCGATTCTCGTCGCGGGCGCCGCGTTGACCGAGAACGTGTTCAACTGGCCGGGCATGGGACGAATGTTCGTTCAGATGGCTACGCAGCGCGAATACTCCGTGCTGATGGCCACTACGATCCTGATTGCGTTCTTCGTTATTATCGGGAACCTGATTGCGGACATTCTGTACGCGGTCGTCGATCCGAGAGTGAAGCTAGGGCGTAAGGGGGGTGCCAGCGCATGAGTGATACGGCAGCGCCAGTTACGGTCAAAGGCGTTAAGCGGGCGGTCAGCGAACGTCCGCCGGGGCTCTGGAAGACCGGGTGGAAGAAGTTCTCCCGCAATCCGTTCGCGATGGCGGGATTGGTCATTGTAACCCTATTCGTCCTAAGCGCCGTAGGCGCGAGATGGATTGCGCCGTACGACCCCGCGCAGATCGATATGATGTTCCCGAATTTGCCCGCCGGCAGCGAGGGCCATCTTTTGGGGACGGATGAGCTCGGGCGCGATATTTTCTCCCGTCTGATCTACAGCAGTCAGATCTCGCTGCTCGTCGGCTTCAGCGTTGCCATTGTCGCTGTCGTCATTGGCACATTCATCGGCGCGGTCTCCGGCTATTTTGGAGGTTGGGTCGATACGATCTTCATGCGTTTCGTCGATGTGATGAACGCGATTCCGCTCTTATTTTTGAATATTCTTATCCTGACCATATTCGGATCGAAGTTCTGGTACATGATTCTGATTCTCGGATTCACCGGGTGGATGGGCGTTGCCCGTCTCGTGCGGGGCACCTTCCTGCAGCTGCGCGAGATGCAATACGTCGAAGCGGCGCGCGCGATCGGGGTATCCGATTGGGGCATCATCATCCGCCACCTGCTGCGCAATGCTTCGGCTCCGATAATCGTCAATGCGACGTTGATGGTTGGCGGGGCAATCTTGAGCGAATCCGCGTTGTCGTACCTCGGCCTAGGCGTTCAGCCGCCGGATACGAGCTGGGGATTGATGCTGTCGAACTCGCGGGAGTTCATGCTGGTGGATCCGATCCAGGCGGTCTACCCGGGGTTATGCATCCTGATTGTCGTGCTTTCGGTTAACTTCATTGGCGATGGCTTGCGCGACGCGCTGGATCCGCGCAAGAAGGCGTTCAAACCGCGGAAGGGGTTGGGCAAATGACGCAGAATCTGCTTGAAGTCCGCAATCTGACCACCGGTTTCCATACGGAGCGCGGTTTCGTGAAGGCGACGGACCGCGTCTCGCTCGCCATCCAGGAAGGACAGACGCTCTGCATCGTGGGCGAATCGGGCAGCGGCAAGAGCGTCACGTCGCTTGCGATTATGCGGCTCATCGACTATGCCGGCGGCTTCATCGAGAGCGGCGAGGTGTTGTTCAAGGGCGATAATCTGGCTGCGAAGAAACAGACGGATATGATGCGAATCCGCGGCAGCAAGATGTCGATGATCTTCCAGGATCCGATGTCGGCGCTCAATCCGGTCTTCTCGGTCGGCGATCAGATCGCCGAGACGCTCCGAATCCATAAGCATATGAGCGACAAGGCCGCTTGGAACAAAGCGGTCGAGATGCTGCGGCTAGTCGGCATTCCAAGCCCGGAGATTCGTGCCCGGCAGTACCCGCACGAGATGTCCGGCGGGATGTGCCAACGCGTCGTTATTGCGATGGCGTTGGCGTGCGACCCGGAATTGCTGATCGCCGACGAGCCGACCACGGCGCTCGACGTTACCGTGCAAGCGCAGATCCTTGATCTGCTGGCGAAGCTCAAGCGCGAGCTGAACACCTCCATTCTGCTTATCACGCACGACATGGGCGTAGCGGCCGAGATCGCCGACCGGATTGCAGTTATGTACGCCGGCGCGATCGTCGAAGAGGGAGCGGTGGACGAAGTGTTCGAGCAGCCGCGTCATCCGTATACGATCGGATTGCTTCGTTCCATCCCGGGGATCGAAGGCGAGCGGGGCGGAGAGCTCTATACCATTAAAGGCAGCATCCCGAGCATTAACGAACTGCCTTCCGGCTGCCGGTTCCATCCTCGCTGCCCGCATGTGATGGAGCGCTGCCTGCGCGAAGAGCCGCCGCTTATGGCGGATGAACGCGGACACCGCGCCGCATGCTGGCTGGACGAAGTTCCGAAAGAGGGGGCGTAAGCGATGAGCGTCATGACAACGGAGAAGTTCCTAGTGGAAGCGCGCCACGTAAAAAAGTATTTTCCGATCCGAAGCGGTTTGCTTAGCCGGGTGACCGGGAATGTGAAGGCGGTCGACGACGTATCGTTCGGCATTCGCGAAGGGGAGACGTTCGGATTGGTAGGCGAATCCGGCTGCGGCAAGTCGACATTGGGCCGCGTGATGCTCAATCTGAAGGGAGCGACCGGAGGCGAGGTGCTGTTCCAAGGTCAGAACATCCATGCTGCGGGCAGCAGAGAGCTGCGTCAGCTGCGACAGGAGATGCAGATTATTTTCCAGGACCCGATGGGTTCCTTGAATCCCCGATTTCTGGTCAGCGACTTGATCGGCGAACCGCTGCGGCTCCATCGACGCATGAGCGCCAAGCAGATCGATGACCGGGTATGCGAGCTGATGGAGCTCGTCGGCCTCGACGTCTCGCGGCGCAACCGGTATCCGCACGAGTTCTCGGGTGGCCAGCGCCAGCGGATCGGCATTGCAAGGGCGCTCGCGCTTGAGCCGAAGTTCATCGTGGCGGACGAAGCCGTATCGGCGCTCGACGTATCCGTCCAATCTCAGGTGCTCAACCTGATGATGAAGTTGCAAAAGGACTTGGGGCTGACTTATCTGTTCATCGCGCACGGCCTTAATGTGGTGCGGCATATTTCGAGCCGGGTCGGGGTCATGTATCTGGGCAAAATAGTCGAGGTATCGCCAACCGACGGGTTGTTCGCCAAACCGCTCCATCCGTATACGGCGGTCCTGATGTCGGCGATACCGACGCCGACGCCGGGCCGCAAGCGAGAGCGGATCATCCTGCAGGGAGACGTACCTTCCCCCGCGAATCCGCCGTCGGGCTGCCGCTTCCATACGCGCTGCCCGTTCGTCCAAGCGCGCTGCCGCTCCGAAGAGCCGCTGCTTCGGACGCTCGAAGGCGACCGGCAGGTGGCATGCCATTATCCGCTCATATAAGCGTTTGAAGCAAGAAGCAGGCAAGGCGAGTGATCGCTTTGCCTGCTTTTTTTGACGTGGGGGCATATGGATTAACCCGTCAGCGGATCGAAGGTGGACATATTCGCGATGCGATGGCAGATCAGATAGAGCGCGACATAGATGGGCAGCGAATACAGCTGATTCCAATGAAGCGGCACGTAGAAGCCGAGCCATTGGAAGAGCGTTTCGCCGCCGAATGCCGTTAAGACCGCGAATACGATGCCTTTCAACCAAGGTAATCCGCGAGGCTTAATTTGCAGGACGAACATAACGGTCACCGGAAGCAGGCAGAAATCCCATGGAACGTAGGATGGGATGGTCGGCAGCAGCTTGCCGGTATAGAACCACGACCCTGCTATAATACCGAGAAAATCAAGCCAGGAGGAGATGATCAGCATCGTGAAGCCAGCCAAGAGTAATCTTGCTTGGCTTTCTCTTCTTCGGAACATGATCCACAGCAGCCAGGGGAGAACGGCTAATGCGAGCGATAACCAGAAGTCCCAATGCCATAGGGTGTGCTCGAACCAATAGTGGGCAAAATCCCGATTCGTATCGGATATGCGCTTATGGAATTCCCCCGATATCTCGATGTTCTCCTGGGATTGAACCGTGTCCATCTGCTGCACTCCTTAGTCCCATATCCTCCTTAGTATGGGCGGGGTTAGAGTGAAATATGTTGCAGCCGGGCATCCGAGGGCTAACGCTGCATTATGGCATCTCCTCAGCCGGTTGTACGGAGCCGGACGGCCGCAGCGATGACGTGGAGCTGGCGCGCGCGAATGCGAGCACGCTGACGAGTCCCAAGAGGAGCATGCCCGCACCGGCCAACAGGGCAGGCGTGATATGCGTGCCGAAGTCTGCTGCCGACTGGATGGGATCGCCGATTTCCAAAATGAGCCCGCTGATCGCAATGCCGAACACGCCGCCCAGCTCACGCGAGGCGTTATTGATACCGCTGGCTTCGCCGGCTGACGTCTCGGGCACCGAGGAGAGCACGCCATGCGACAGCGGCGTGAAGCTAAGTCCCATGCCGGTACCGGCCAGCATCATGAGCGGCGCTTGGTAGAGGAAGGGGAAATCGACGCCTTGCGCGATAATCAGCCATGCGAACCCGACTAGCGCCACGGCCTGGAACAACAGGCCGAGCGACAGCAGCTTGCGGTTGCCGAATTTGTTGACGGCGAATCCGGCCAGAGGAGCGAATAGCATCGTGCACCCCGTCCAAGCCATCGTCCGTACGCCGGCCTCGAGCGCGGAGTACCCCTGTCCCTGCTGCAGGAATAGCGTCAGCAGGAAGATGGCGCCGAATATGCCGGCATTCATCCAGAAGCCTGCGAAAATATAGGCGGAATAACGGCCGCTGCGGAACATATCGAACTGGACGAATGGCTGCTTGCGGGTGCGTTCCCATAGATAGAAGAAGAGCAACAGCAGCAATCCGCCTGCGAGGCAGCTGACCACGAGCGCGGAACCCCAGCCTTCTTCGTTCCCCTGCTCTAAACCGTAGACGATACCGAACAGGCCGGAGGCGAGCAGCAGAATGCCGAGCGGATCCATGGGCTTGCGTCTTCCCTTGGATTCCGTAAGCCAGAAGCAGCCGAGTATGAAGGCGAACAGGCCGACGGGGACATTCACCCAGAAGATGAGCTGCCACGGGGCGCCTTCCACGATGAGTCCGCCGATCAGCGGTCCGATGGACAGACCGAGGCCGGAGATGCCGGACCAGATGCCGAGTGCGGCCGCCCGCATGTTGGCGGGGAATGCGGCGTTCACGAGCGTTAAGCTGAGCGGGACGACCGCCGCGCCGCCAATGCCTTGCAAGGCGCGGGAGAGAATGAGCTGGATCGAGCTTTCGCTTAAGCCGGAGAAGGCGGAACCGAGTGTGAAGAGGACTACGCCGGTCAGGAACATTCGTTTGCGGCCGAGTCGTTCGCCAAGAACGCTGAACGGGATGAGCAAGACAGCGAAAGCGAGCGTGTACGCGTTCATGAACCATTGCAGATCGGTCAGACTGGCATCGAACGATTGCTGAATGGAGGGCAGAGCGACGCCGAGCACCAAATTGTCGAGCATCGCCATGAAGAGCGCCGCGCAGGTGATGACCATGAGTCGAATACGTGAAGCGGTGAACATAAAATCAACTCCTTCATTTTAGTTTTATTTATTAATAAATAAATAAGGGGCGTATAAAGCCCGTGAAGCCGCAAGGTAAGGTTAATATTAATTTATTTATCACTTAATAAATAAAAAGCCAATAGAATAGCAAAGCGTGGTATGAAGCGCTTTGCCACTATTCCCTCTCTACTATTGCTCCCAATGCAGCAGCTTCGGCAGCTGGATCGATTCGGCGAGTGCGCACATCAGCCCGTGTCCGATGAAGATGCTCGTCTTGCGACCTGCATCCGGAATCCCGGCATTCTCGAAGCGCTGCTTGACGCGGTCGTAGACCTGATCGAACACGCTGCGCGTGAACTCGCGTACAGCCGGTTCAGGCGTGGCGTGCGCCATCATGGCGAGCAGAATCTCATTGCGGTAATTGGAGAGCAGCTCGAAGAATGCCTCGCCCATGGCTTCAGGCAGCTGCTCGGGCGGCGCTTCGGTTATCGTGAACGCATGGACAATGCGATCGGTGGCCTGCTTCAGAACGGCCAGGTAGAGCTCCTCCTTCGATTTGAAGAAGTGGAACACATACGGCTGGGTCACGCCGACCTTGCGGGCGACCTCGGCGGTTGTCGTCTTGTAATAGCCGAACTCTGCGAACAGAGCGGCCGCGGCTTCGAGAATTTGTTCCTTCCGGTTCTGGGCTGCTGTATCTTTGGGTGTCATGGCTACATTCCTTTACGCTATTTATTGACCGATAAATAAAATATAATCCCAAGCTCCGGATGCTGTCAATATAATTTACATTTTTTGTATAAGGCATTCAGTTACGTCGCTTGTGCGCGAGAAGCGGTAGGCGACATGCCGATTACCTTTTTGAACATCTTGGAGAACAGGAACGGATCCGTATAACCGACGGAGCGCGAAATATCGCTGATCGACAGCTCCCGGTTGCGCAGCAGCGCCGCCGCCCGATTCATCCGGTAGTGCAGCAGATACGTCTGCAGCGAGACGCCATACTGCTCCTGGAACAAGCTCGACAGATAGGTGCGGTTCAGTCCCACATAGCGGGCGATCTCCAGCACGGTTATTTTCTGGCTGTAGTTATGCTCGATCCATTCACTCGCCTTGCGTACGTACGCTTCCTTGGACGGCGAAGCGGGTCCGCGCACCGGCGCCTCCGCGCACTCCACCAGTTCGGCGAGGAAGCGGAACAGCAGACTTTGGAAGAACAATCCGCTGCCGCGGCGCTGGCTTGCGGCGATGAGTTCCTCGTGAAGGCATTCGAAGAACGCGCGATCCCCGGTGCGGAAGATCGGGCTATCCGCATCAAGACCCGCCGAACTTAAGAGCGCCTTGGCCTGCATCCCCCGAAAACCGATCCATGTATATACCCACGGTTCGCGTTCGTCTGCTTCATAATGCACGATCGCTCCGGGCGGGATGAGGAAGCCTTCGCCGGCGGTCAAGGCGTAGGTCTGGCCATTCATTCGGAATACGCCCCGGCCGCTGTGGATGTAATGGATGATATACGAATCGCGCAAGCCCGGTCCCCAGCTATGCAGCGGCTCGCATTCCTCTTTGCCATGGAAGAGCACATTCAGATCCAGCTGGCCTTGCAGCGCTTGATCCAGACGGCTAATATCGACGCGCAGCATACGCTCATCCCTCCTTGTTACTCGTATTATAACAAGCGGATTCGGCCTTTCGGAAGATGGAAGCGCGCGCAATCTGGCATTATGACAGGTAATGGTGGGGTTGCTCCATGTTGCTCTTCTCGCCGTGACGCTATAGTAAGGGTATATTGCACATGACCAATTGGAGGGGAAACTTCATATGTCCAAAATTACGTTTCTTGGGGCAGGTAGTACGGTTTTCGTGAAAAATGTGCTCGGCGACGTCATGCTTACTCCGGCGCTGCAAGGCTTCGAGCTTGCTTTGTTCGATATTGACCACGGCCGGCTGCGGGAATCCGAGCAGCTGCTGAACAATATTCTTAAGACGTCGGGCAGCAGCTGTACGATCCGCACGTATACCGACCGCAAGGAAGCGCTGCGGGGCGCCAAGTTCGTCATTAACGCGATTCAAGTCGGCGGATATGATCCTTGCACCATCACCGATTTCGAAATTCCGAAGAAATACGGCCTGCGTCAGACGATTGCAGATACGCTCGGCATCGGCGGGATTTTCCGCAATCTGCGGACGATTCCGGTCGTGCTCGATTTTGCGAAAGATATACAGGAAGTGTGCCCGGACGCATGGTTCCTGAACTATACGAATCCGATGGCGGTGCTGACGAATGTGCTCGCGAGCGTCGGCGGCGTGAAGACGGTCGGCTTGTGCCACAGCGTGCAAGTGTGCGTGCCGCATCTGTTCGAATCGCTCGGGATGGAGAGCGAAGGCGTCGAGGCCAAGATCGCGGGCATCAACCATATGGCATGGCTGCTCGAGGCCAAGAAGGACGGCGTCGACCTCTATCCGGAGATCAAACGGCGCGCGGCGGAGAAGCAGAAGGAGAAGCACCACGATATGGTGCGCTTCGAACTTATGCAGCGCTTCGGCTACTACGTGACCGAGTCATCGGAGCATAATGCCGAGTATCATCCGTATTTCATCAAACGCAATTATCCGGAGCTGATCGATCGCTTCAACATTCCGCTCGATGAATACCCGCGCCGCTGCATCGAGCAGATCAAAGGCTGGGAGTCGATGCGGGAATCGCTGCTCGCCAATGGCAATCTCGAACATCGCCGCAGCCACGAATACGCTTCGTATATTATGGAGGCGATGGTGACGAACAAGCCGTTCAAGATCGGGGGCAACGTGCTCAATACCGGGCTCATTACGAACTTGCCGAAGGAAGCCTGCGTCGAAGTGCCGTGTCTGGTCGATGCTTCAGGCGTGACGCCGACCTATGTAGGCGATCTCCCGCCGCAGCTGGCCGCGCTCAACCGGACGAACATCAACACGCAGCTGCTGACGATCGAAGCGGCGTTGACGGGCAAGAAGGAACATATTTACCACGCGGCGCTGCTCGATCCGCATACGTCCGCAGAGCTGTCGATCGACGATATCGTCTCGATGTGCGACGATCTGATCGAAGCGCACGGCAGCTGGCTGCCTGCTTATAAATAAAATTAAGCCCTTCCTGTCTTGCTGCAGGAAGGGCTTTTTGCCGTGCTGTGGCACCAGTCTATGCGAATCGTACCGACGACGCGCGCAAGGTTTCCATTGAACTGACAAGCCCTATGCTGACAAAAGGGGAACATGCTGCAGCGATTTCGACCCTTTTTGTTGCGGGCACGTTTCGTATAATGGAGCTATTGCACCCTGAATCGGTGAACGAAGGGGTTAGAGAAGAGGCCGCGACTTATGACGAATCAGCATTCAGCACGGCGGCGCCTGCGGGCGCCGGACTTCCATCCTGTCGCTTGGGCGATTATTATCGGCACATTTCTAGCCAGGACCGGGTTTTTCATGACGATACCTTTCTTAGGCATCTATTTGGGCGAGGTCAAAGGCATGAATCCCGCGACGATCGGGGACATCCTAGCGACCAGCATGCTGGCCGGGACATGCAGCAGCTTTATCGGCGGCTTGTTGTCCGATCGACTCGGCCGCTTTCCCGTTATGATCACGGCGATGACGCTGTGGAGTCTGGTGTTCATCGGCTTTGCATTCGCGGAAGCGCCATGGCAGTTCTTCCTGCTTAGTGCTTGCAATGGGTTGTTCCGCAATGTATTCGAGCCCACGGCCAAAGCGCTGCTGGTCGACGTGACGAAGACGGAGAAGCGGGCTGCCGTTTTCCATGCGCGCTATTTTGCCATTAATGTCGGCGGGGCAGTCGGTCCTCTGCTTGGCCTGCAGCTCGGTGCCGGAGGCACGTCTTCGCTGCTGCCCTTCGCGATTTGCAGCGGGATTTATCTGGCCTATGTGCTCGTGCTCGTTGCTTTAAGCCGCATGAATCGCGAGGCAGGGCAACGCCGTAAGGCGCAGGGTGAGCCGGTCTCGATGCGGGCGATGGCCCGGATCGTGTTCACCGACCGGGTGTTTCTCTGCTTTCTGATCGGCAACGCCTTCGTGGCAAATGCCTATGGACATCTGGATACGACGCTCTCGCAGTTCCTTGGCCACGACAACGTGAAGACCTATTCCTTCTTGTTCATGGTGAACGCCGTATCCGTTCTGTTGCTTCAATATCCGCTCGTGACCATGATGCGGCGCTTCTCCTCCATGACGGCCTTGACCGTAGGCTGCCTGTTCTTCGGCCTCGGACTGTTCGGCTTCGGGCTATTCGATCAGCTGCCGCTGCTTGCGTTGTCGGTGGTCGTGTTTACGGTGGGCGAGATACTCAGCTTCGTCATCGGCGATGTGCTGATCGGCGAGATTGCGCCTGCGGATTCGCGCGGGACGTACTATGGCGCAAGCGGACTTGCTTTTATCGGCCAGAGCGGCGGTGCTTGGCTGGGAGGCCTTCTGCTGCATTCGCTTGGTTTTGACCAAGGACCGATTATCTTCGGCCTGTTGATGCTCATTACCTTCGCGGCGTTCCCGTTCTTCTTCGCGGGACAGCGATTACGGACAAGGCTGCCCATCCCTGAAGAGCAGGAGCGGGCAGCCTAGAATGGAATGGATCAAGCGCTGTTCTTCTGTACGTTGCGTCCTGTTCCTCCGCGGCGCGATCGGCTGAAGGAGAGACCGAGCGACAAGGCGGCCGTCACGGCAGCGATGAATACACCTGCAGCGCCGATCCAACTGATCGCCAGCAGAGAAGTCTGTTCGACCACGATTCCGCCGATGCCTGCGCCGGCCGCCATGGCCAACTGCAGCACGGAGCTGTTCAGGCTAAGCATAATGCCGGAGGCTTCGGGGGCGAGCGAGAGCAGGTGGTATTGCTGCGTCGGACCCGACGACCAAGCCGCGAAAGACCAGAGGACGAGCAGCGGGATCATCGCTGTCGCGGAATGCGCGAACAAGGAGAGCAGGATGAGTGCGAAGGCGTGAACGACCATCCCGCCGATCAACGTCCGCGGAACGCCGAACCGGTCGGTGCTGAAGCCGCCGAATTTGGACCCGATCAGACTGGCGATGCCAAATGCGAACAGGCCGGCGCTGACGCCTTGTTCCGTCATGCCCGTCACCTCGAGCAGGAAGGGGGAAATGTACGTGTAAGCAATGGCATAGCCCGCAATCCAGAAGAAGGTGATGGACAGGGCGATGACGATGCGCGGCTGGCTAAGGAGCGCCAACTGTTGCCGGATCGGTACCGGGGCTTCTCCGTCCGTGCGAGGGATGGTGTATGCGATGAGCAGCATCGCCAATAGGCCGAGTACGCCGATACCGGCGAAGATCATGCGCCAGTCATAGGAGGCGGCGATGACGCGGCCGAGCGGGACGCCGATGATGAGCGCGGTGCTGAAGCCCATGACCAAGGTGGCGATCGCGCTGCCTTGACGGTCCGCCGGCGCAAGCTTGGAGGCGACGGTCAGCGCGGTGACGACGAAGACGCCAGTGCTAAGAGCGAGCAGAACGCGGGACCCGACCAGGAATTCGAAGCCGGGGAACAAGACGGTGACGCCATTGCCGACAACGAATAGCGCTAGCGCGTAGAGCAAGAGCTTGCGCCGCTCCATCCTAGCGGTGAATGCCATCAGGAACGGTGTGCCGAAAGCATAAGCCAAGGAGAATACCGTAATGAGCTGGCCTGCGGCCGATACGGACACGCCGATATCGGCTGCCACTTTGTCGAGAATGCCGGCGATAATGAACTCTGATGTTCCGACCAGGAAGCTGACTGCAGCGAGCATGTAAATTTTCCATGCGTTGGACATGTTACGGTTGCTCCTTTCCACACCCCATAATTCTATATTTCTAAGTTTATAGAAATAACAAACAAAAAAATTACTCCAGCAGGAAAGGGGCGTACTTCACGGCAACTTCCCGATTGACGCTGTAGTAGATATACGTGCCGTCTTTGCGCATCTTCAATAAGCCGCTGTCCGTCAGCTGCTTAAGATGATGGGACAAGGTTGATCCCGCTACGGACTCCAGCTTGCTTCCGATGGCGGAGCAGCATAGATTCTGCTCCTCAGTCAGCAGCATCGCGATTTTGAGACGGGTCGGCTCGCCGAGCGCTTTATAAACTTTAACGGCTTGTTGTACATCTGTAGGAAGTTCGGTCATGGGCTTCACCTTTGCTAGGTTTGTTATTTCTATAACGATGGAATTAAGATAACATAACACTGGATGGATGTAAATGGTAAAAATGAAAGGCTAGTCCGGATAGAAGCGGATCCAGCCCTCGCTTCACAGCACCGACCCGACAGCAGCCCGTAACGTCCCCTTACCCCTTATCCGAAGGTGGCAGATTCGGTTTCACCGTGGTTGGCCGCCAGTTGATGATCTTCACCAATTCCTGCTGCATGTACTCGGGGGAATGCTTGAATCCGCTCTCCACCCAATGGAATACGAGCCCGAGCAAGGCATGGATGGAGAAGGTCGCCATGAGTTCCTCGTCGATTCCACGATTCGGATAACTCAGTTCCTTCATGGAAATATTCTTTAATGCCATAAACATTCGTTCGCGCAAATGAGGCAGCACGTCGCTTTTCATCAATACGGTATAGACGGACGCATGGTCGTGGAAGTGCTTGAACAGCATGACCGAGCTCGCGGGCAGCTCGTTAATATGGAACACTTCGACCTTCTCGTAAGGCGCGCGGTACGACTGAAGCAGCTTCTCGATCAGGTCCGCGATCATGTCATCAAGGAGCGCCTCTTTGCTCTCGTAGTTGGCGTAGAAGGTGCCGCGGTTATAATTGGCGTGCTCTACAATCTCTGTAATAGAGATGGAAGCGAAGGGCTTCAGTGCCATGAGCGCCAGAAGCGATTCTTTCAGCGCGGCTCGGCTGCGGACGACGCGGCGGTCGAGTTTTGGTTCTTTCTCTTTGGGGGACATAATTCACGGTCCTTTGTCAATTAGTGTACAGTTTCTCCGGATCTGTTCGTTACCTTACAAAAGCGGTGTTTTTACTGATTGTAATCCCTTTCACGCATTGATTATACTACAGCTAACAGATGTTCTGTACTGAACACTTGTTGGTTATTTCCTTTAGACAGCCGCAAGCAAAGCAGAGGCTGACCGCAAATATGAATCTTCTATTAATGGAGGAACTCACATGAAACTATCCGGTAAAGTAGCAGTCGTAACAGGCGCGGCATCTGGCATGGGCAAAGCGATCGCCGAGTTGTTCGCGGCGGAAGGCGCATCGGTCGTTGTAGCCGATCTTCGTTTGGAGGCGGCGCAAGCGGTCGTATCCGGCATCGAAGCAAGCGGCGGCAAGGCGCTCGCGCTTGTGGCTAACGTTGCGAAGGAAGAAGACGTTCAATCGCTGATCGACGATACAGTAAAAGAATTCGGTACGGTCGACATCCTCGTGAACAATGCCGGCATAATGGATAACTTCGTTCCGGCTGCCGATCTGACAGACGAGCTGTGGGAACGCGTCTTCGCCGTGAATACGACGGGCCCCATGCGCGCGATTCGCAAAGTACTGCCGATCTTCCTGGAGAAGAAGGGCGGGGTCATCGTTAACGTTGCTTCCGCAGGCGGTCTGTTCGGCTCCCGCGCCGGTGCCGCGTATACGGCAGCCAAGCACGCGGTTGTCGGTCTGACGAAGAACGTCGGCTTCCAGTACGCCAAGGAAGGCATCCGCTGTAACGCGATCGCGCCAGGCGGCGTGGCCACGAACATCAGCACGTCGATTAATGCGCCGAATCCGTTCGGCATGGAACGCGCCATGACCGGCATGGGCCTCAACCCGCGTACGGGCGAGCCGGAAGAAATCGCGAAGGTTGCGCTATTCCTCGCTTCCGACGATTCCAGCTTCGTGAACGGAACGGTCGTTACGGCGGACGCAGGCTGGACGGCTTACTAAGATTAAGCGCAAGCGAATAGGGTCGTCTTCAAGTCATTCCATCGGCTTGGAGGCGGCCCTTTATCATGTTTTTCGTTAGAGAACACTTTATCCCGCGGGATGAAGTGTTTTTTGAATAGGAAGGCGTCAGCCGTTTTACCTCGTATGGCCATGGGCCTGTCGGCGTTTAAGACGGCCATGCATGATTTGCCATGGGAGTAGCCACCCTATGAAGAAGGAACTGGATAAGGGTGGTTACCATGTTTTATCGCAGCGGCAGGCGCAATAGCCGCCATCGCTATCAGCAAGGGAAGCACAAGAGACAACAGAACAATGATCGGGAAGCCATCCCGCTCGTGTCGAGCATCAATGCCAATCTTGACCGGATTGCCGGCATCCTGAAGGCACCGGAGGACCTCGTCGTACGGTCGTTCAAGATTGGCGTGAACCGGCATGCGTGCGCGATCATCTGTATCGATGGCCTCGTGGACAAAGCGCTCATCCAAAATCAAGTGATCGACCCCTTGCTGCACCATTTCACGGAGCAGCAGGTGGACTCGGCCAATAAGATTGCTACCCTCGTGGTGGATGAGGTGCTTACTTCGTTCGATATTGGCGAGAACGAGACCTATGAAGACTCGATCGGTTCGCTGCTCAGCGGTGACAGCGTTCTGTTGATCGAAGGCCTTGCCACGGCAATTATCATCGGCAGCTCGGGCTGGAATAGCCGCAGCGTGGAAGAACCGCAGACAGAGTCGATCATCCGTGGACCGCGGGAGGGCTTCGTCGAGGATATCCGCACGAACACATCCCTTATCCGGCGCAGGCTGCGAGAACCCAATTTGCGGTTGATCACCTACAAGCTAGGGGAACGAGCCCGAAGAACCGTTGTCATGATGTACATTGAAGGCATCGTTCATCCGGATCTGGTCGAGGAAGCGAAGCGGCGGATCGAAAGCATTGAGATCGATGACGTAGAAGGTTCGGGGACGATCGAGCAATGGATGTCGGACAGCTTTCTCAGCCCCTTCCCGCTTATCGCCAATACCGAGCGTCCGGACAAGGTGACCGGCGGTCTGCTCCAGGGAAGGATCGGCATTCTCGTAGACGGGGATCCGTTCGCGCTCGTGCTGCCGATTACGTTCTCTTCTAATTTGCAATCGCCGGAGGACTATTATCAGAACTGGCTGATTGCGACGCTGACGCGCATTATGCGATTAGGCGCGGCGTTTCTGGCGACCTTTCTGCCTGCGTTGTATATTTCCCTGCTGGAATTCCATCACGGTATGATTCCGTCGAAGCTGGCTTTTTCGATTGCCGGCGCAAGAGAAGGGGTGCCGTTCCCGGCCGTCGTCGAGGCGTTCATCATGGAGATTACGCTTGAACTGTTGAGGGAAGCCGGAATCCGGCTGCCGAAGCCGATCGGACAGACGATCGGTATCGTAGGCGGCCTCGTTATCGGGGAGGCGGCTGTTTCGGCAGGCATTGTCAGTCCGGTTATGGTCATCGTCGTTGCCGTAACCGCCATTTCGTCGTTCTCCTTCCCGTCGTATTCGTTTGCCATTTCCCTGCGCATGGTTCGGTTTGCGATTATGATCGCGGCCGCCTTTTTTGGCCTGTACGGCATTATCCTGTCGTACATTATGATCAATATTCACTTTGTGAATCTGTACAGCTTCGGTATCCCGTACTCTACGCCGTTCGCGCCGCTATTCTGGGGCGACTGGAAGGATATCATACTGCGCGCCCCGGTTGAATATTTGAAAGACCGTCCACGTATGCTGCAGACGCGAGACAGTATACGAATGAAGCGAAAATAGTGGTGGTTCCATGAGTAGGCGACAATACGACGATAACCGCATATCTGCCCCTGAGATGACGATTACCGTAACGTCCATGATTATCGGGGTAGGCATTCTGACGCTGCCCCGTGTGCTTGCGGGCACTACGGAATCTTCGGACGGGTGGATCTCCATCGCGCTGGCGGGCTGCTTTGGCATGCTGCTTGCGTTTATCCTCGGCAAATACGGGGTGTTGCTGGGGAACGAGACCTTCTACGATTTCATCGGCAAACTGATAACGAAGCCGATAGCGGCGGGGCTTATGATCGTTGTCATGTTTTATTATGCTATGTACGCCTCTTACGAGGTCAGGGCCATCGCCAACATTTCGAAAACCTATCTTTTCGAGCGCACGCCCTCGGAAGCCATTGGGCTTACGTTTCTGCTGATCGTATGCTACGCCGTCTCGGGATCGCGAATCGGCATCATCCGGCTCAATACCTTGTTCTTGCCGTTTGTCGTTGTCCTTACGATGGTTGTTCTTTTCTTAAGCAATACTATTATCGTATGGCAGGAACTGAAGCCGGTTTTCGTCACCAAGCCGGGTCCTCTGTTGACAGGCGCGCAAGAGAGCGGGTTCACGATGCTCGGCTTCGAATCGATCCTTTTTTATTCGACGATGATGAAGCGGCCCAAGGATGCTCCGAAGGCAGCCGTCTTCGGCGTTGCCATACCGGTCGTGCTGTATATGGGGATCTATCTGGCGTGCGTCGGTATTTTCTCGCAGGCCGGCCTCCAGGAGATCGGATACCCCGCAATCGAGCTGGCCAAGGAAGTGAAGATTCCCGGCGAGTTTTTCGAACGGATGGAATCGGTCTTTTTCACCATATGGATCATGACCATATTCAACTCCTGCACGATGGCTTTTGACATGGCGATGCACGCGGGTTACTCCGTCTTCAAGAAGGGCAAGCGGATCCATTGGGTGATTCTGCTGGCGCCTATCATCTATTACATCGGCATGATGCCGAAGAATGTCATCGCGTTCGCCAAATACGGTTCGTTCATTAGCTATATCGGATATGGCTTGATCATCCTCTTGGCGATCCTTTATCCGTTTGCGAAAAGGAAGGTGAAGCGTTCATGGGCAAGCGGATCCACGGGGGGAAATGCTTGATCGCCGTCTGCGCCTTAACGCTGCTATCCGGTTGTTGGGATCGCGTGGAGATTGACGAAAGGGGCTTCGTCACCGGCGTGGCGATTGACCTGGTCAAGAAGAAGGGGGAGGAAGCGAACG
Source organism: Paenibacillus phyllosphaerae (assembly GCF_014192105.1). Taxonomy (GTDB): domain Bacteria; phylum Bacillota; class Bacilli; order Paenibacillales; family Paenibacillaceae; genus Paenibacillus_Z; species Paenibacillus_Z phyllosphaerae. The sequence goes on from NZ_JACHXK010000017.1 coordinate 172,982, forward strand.
AAGAGTCTTCTGCTCAGCAATTTAAGGGAACCTATCAGATCATTGTCCCTGCAGGTCTGCGGAGCGGGGGGAATGAAAGCGGAGGTGGAGGCGAGTCTTACTTTAATATCAGTGCGAGCGAGCGCTCCATCATGGCGCTTACCGCAAGGCTTGCAACGAAGACAAGCCGCACGCCCTACTTTGAGCATCTGGCGATTATCGTGTTATCCAAGGACGTCGTGAAAGGCAAATCGGCAGATTTGGCGGATCTGCTGGACTTCTTCCTTCGCGATAACGAGATGCGGCGGGATGTCAAAGTGCTCATTACGGACGGCAAGGCAAGCGACATCTTCAATATTAAGTCCCAGAATGAAAAATATCCTCTCGCTTATATTGAATCGACGCTCAAGAATAACTTCAAGAGCAACTACATGCTGCCGCCATCGCGTATCGGCGACATTCATGAGCAGATTCTGAAGGACATCAGCTTCACGATTCAGAAAATCAGCCATTATGAAGACGGCATTTCGCTGGTCGGAGCGGCGCTGTTCGGCGGAGATCATGCTTTCGTGGGTTTTTTATCCGGCGAAGAGACGCAGGGGCTCAATTTTATGCGTCAGCAAATCAAGGGCGGCGTGGTTGAGACGCAGATGGACGAGCAGATCGTTGATTTCGAGGTGGAGCGGGCAAAAAGCGAGATTCATGCCTATCCCGATGGCGACAGCTTCCGGTTTGTCATCAAGGTCAGAGCGGAAGGTGCGTTGGGCAAATCCATCCGAAATCTGGATGTTGCCAAGCTGAGTACCATTACTGCGATGGAGGAAGCGTTCGCCAAGAAAATCGAAGCGGTATGCTACGAGACGATCACCGCCCTGCAGAAGGAATATAATACGGATGCGATCGGGCTGCTCTCCTATCTGAGGCAGAACCATTATCGCAGCTGGCTCAAGCTCAAGGACAATTGGGATGAAGGAGAGAATCTGTTCTCGGATGCGAAGATCGAAGTTCAGGCCAAGGTCAACATTCGCCGTCTCGGGAACATCAACCAAAGCGAGGGGGAGTAGAGCGTGCTCGAGAAGCTGGCAGGGTTCGTTCCGTCCGGCAGCGTATTCTTCTGTACGATTTTAGCCGGGGCGATTCCCTTTCTGATCTACCAATACAACCAACGGCTGCATAAGAATGGAGACCCGCCATGGAAGGAGAAGGATCAGGAGTCGCCATAACGCTCAAGCGGTGCAGACACCGCATCTATCATAAAAAGCCGATCCAAGCGCTAGGCTAAGATCGGCTCTTCCTATTGCAGGGGCTATCAGCATGCTTGTGGCGGCTGATTAACTTAGTACGTAATTACTTACGCTTGAGCCGCAGCTTCATGTGGCGTCGTCACTTGCCACAGCACGCCGAATTTGTCCTCGATGACCCCGAACAGCGAACCCCAGAATTGCTTCTTCAGCGGATCTTTCACGTTGCCGCCATCCGCAAGCTTATCGAATGCTTCATGGGCTGCCTCATCGGTTGCGAACTCTAAGCTAAGGTGCATGCCGGTTCCGCGCGTAATCGGACCGAACGGCGAGTCGGACATGAAGAACTGAATGCCGCCGGCGATGAAGCTCATATGCATAACTTTATCCTTAACCGCTTCAGGCGTGCCCGGCGTTTGGCCGAACGTCATAAGGCTTTGGATCTCCCCGCCCAGTGCTTGCGTGTAGAATTCGGCTTGAGCCCGAGCATCCTCGGAAAAAATATAAGGTGTTAATTTCGCCATTCTTACATCAACGTCCCTTCGTAATGGGTTTTGAAGCCTTACCTGTCTGTGGCTACATTGTAGCATGGCCAGGAATCGCACATTTCTTATCGATTGCGCTCTTTGTTTTCTTCATTGGCGTGCTTGCCTGCAACTTCCTTTTTATTGAAAACGTCGGTAATTGTACGGGGCGATTGTTCTGATCGTACCTGCGATTAAGGCGTAAGCACGAGAAGGAGACTAGTGAATGAGTGTGACAAGACGACGTTCGTTCTTGGCGGCTAACCGATGGACAGTCGTGACGATCGTGGCGCTTCTGGTGACGATGATGCTCCAATATTGCGTTTCGGCTGGCGCAGCCGCTGTTAGTTCCCCCAGTTGGTCCATGTCCGCCGGGCCGGAGTTAAAGAAGGGGGAACCGGATTTTGGCGAGGCAAAGACGGCGGTTCTTCCGGGAAGCGGCATCATTGTTGCCTACAAGTCCGGTCAGATGCTGGCGTTGCATGCCAAGACCGGGGAGCGGCTGTGGAAATTCGGCAGCAATTTGCTGCCCTACTTCTACGCGGCGGATAACACTATATATACCGTGACACGCAGCGGTCAGCTGGTAAGCGTCAATAGCCAAGGGAAGCTGAACTGGTCGGCCAAGACCGGCCCGTTCCAGCCAGGGGACCGCATTCTTCTGCTCGATTACCTTTATGTATTGCGAGGCGACCGGATACAAGCCTTCGGACGACAATCCGGCAAGCTGATCTGGGAGACGGCAGAGCTGAAGGGGACGGAAGTGCCGACGCAGCTGCAACTTATGAATAACCTGCTGTTAGGTGAAAGGAAGCTGCCTGGTGCCGCGGCATTGGGTGAGGTCTTCGCCTATGACCGGGCAACGGGCAAGAAGCTGTGGACGCTCCGCGGACATCGCCTGCCTGTCTCGGCCGGCCAAGGGGAACTGCTTGCCGCGGTCATCCCGCAGCCTTTCCCCGGCGATCCCATAAACCTGACCTTCACCTATAGTGCGATCGATCCCAAGACGGGGAAAGTCGGCGCAAGTTATGTTTTTCGCCATAGCTTAGCTTCGAATGATGCCTTCAGCGTTAAATTTGTCCCAACGTCTATCGTCAATGGCAGTACGCTGTATATTCTGTGGGGAGATACGATCGAAGCTTACAATCTCGGTGAAGCGGCCTTGCGGACCAAACCGATTCGATCCATCATTCAGCCGAAGCGGGTGTACCCCACAGGGGAGATCGCATATAACCAACTGATTATGGAGGACCCGACTACGGGCCGCGTATCCGCCGTGCGATTGGATACTGGTGAGCATAAAGTATGGGATAACGAAAAGACGCCTCATTATAGGGCGACGATAATCGGCAGAGGGTTGTACCAGATGTATGAAGACGGTACGCTAATCGCCTTTGATTTGCGCAGCGGACAGCGGATCTTCACAGCAGCGACGGGGCAAGGCGGCGTGCAAAGCCTGCTTCGGGCAGGGCCTTACCTGATAGCGGTGAAGCAGAGCAAGCTTAACGGTTATACGCTCCCGGAGATATTGCGCTAGGTAATATAGAAGGAAGGAGAGGCGACTGGTGCCCCGCACGGCCAGTTGCCTCTTTGTGTCGGTTCCGGGGGCGTATGCGAAATCACACGAAATGCTTTTTAACAAATGTAATAAATTTCAAGTAGACATTTGTTTGCGTAAGGTGTATTCTATATCTCGTTGCCGCGAAACACACAAACGGTTAACAAAAAAAGAATTTCAAAAAAACACTTGCAATGATCGCTTCGAATGTGTTATATTCTAATTCCGGCCGCGAGAGCGACACGGACAAGCGATTAAAACTGATGAATGCTGAACGTCTTATCAGCCGTTCAAGTCAATCATCACTTGTTCCTTGAAAACTGAACAATGAGCGATATGTTTTATAGCTAGTTAAGTAATGAGTCACAAGCACTTCTTTTATGGAGAGTTTGATCCTGGCTCAGGACGAACGCTGGCGGCGTGCCTAATACA
>NZ_JACHXK010000018.1 GCF_014192105.1 Paenibacillus phyllosphaerae
CAAGGACACATCCGTTCTCCCGGCTACCACCATCGTAAGATGCCTATAAAAATAGGCCAACCAGAAAACTCTGGCTGACCTAATAATACGAAGGATACATCGAAGACGGCCGCGTTACGAGTCACGCTCATTTTGGGTGTGCTAAGAGTTTTCCAGAGGAAAACTGGCTTCGGAAGCAAGCGCTTGGGCCGTGGCTACAAGTTTTCCGACGGAAAACTCACTTCGGAAGCATAAGCTTGCATCCCCTCCGATGGAGGGGTGGGGGAGGCGGAAGTAAGGGGATATGAAGGGCAAAAGCCCTTTAACCTTACAAGCCGCTTTGCCGCTTTGCGCCCTCCTGCAACCGGTACTGCCCCGGCGTAAACCCGGTCCGCGACTTGAACACCTTATTGAAGTAGCTGACGTTGGAATAGCCGATCTCGCGGCAAATATCCTCGAGCGTATATTTGGGCTGCAGCAGCAGCTCGCACGCCCGCTTGATGCGAAGATGAATCAAATAGTCGTTGATCGTCGAGCCGGTCGCTTCCTTGAAGATGCGGCTGAGGAACGAGGTGCTGCGCTGCACATGGGCGGCCACCGTGTCGACCGTAATGTTGTTGTTGAAGTGCTGATCCATGAAATCGATCGCGAGCGATAACGTCACGTCGTTCATCCGCATCCGTTTGTCCCGCTGGTAGGCGATAATGCGTCCGCACAGCTCTTGCAGGCTCCGTTCCATCTCCTGCAGCGTCTTGACGCCGTACAGCGCGAAAGGGCGGTCGCCGAGCACGGCGGTCATGTCTGCTCCCGTCTGCACGAGCGACTTCACGATCTCTCCGCTCAGATGGAAGAAGAGCTGTTGTACGTTGGCGCGGCTCAGCCGGCGGTCCTTCACTTCCTGCGTTATTCGGCGGATGCAATCCGCGCATTCATCTTCATCCAGTTGCAGCAGCGATTGAAGAAGCTTGCCTTCCAGCTCGTACGGATAATAGTAACGTTCCTCATCCTGCTTCCAGCTGCTGACGATCGCGTAAGGGATGATCTCGCCCTTGCCGACGTACATCTTGAGATTAAGCGCCTCGACCGATTCCTCGTACGCGGACTGAAGGGCATGCACGCCGGAGGAGATGCGGCTGAGGCCGATCGTAGCGGTCATGCCATACCGGCTCTGCAGATGGGCAAGCAGTTTCCCGGCAACCTCTTCCGGCAGCCCGTCTTGCGCTTCGGCCACGGTCAGCAGAATGACCGTTCGGTCGTCCGACCTCGCAAAAATTTCGCCGTCGATTTCGCCGCGGAACTCCTCGATCAACCCGTATTGGAACAGATGAAAATGCAGCTTGTCGGCCGACTCATCCAGCAGCGGCGTCTCCTCGAGCTCGAAGGTGAGGACCGCGAACCGCGAGAAGTCGAGCTGCAAGCCCAGCAGGCCCGCGGCTTCTTCATCTTGGCCGCCAGTATCCGATCCATGAACCCGGCCCTTGATTAGTTCGCTCAAATATTTCTCCTTGATCGCCGACCGGTTAACGCGGAGCAGCGATTCTACGCGGTCTTTCTCGCTTCGCATCGCATCCCGGCTGCTGGTCAGCCGCTCGAACGACTGCCGGATGAAGCTCGCTTCATCTGCGGCGGACACCTCGGCGTCATCGGCTTGCGCAGACTCGCCGGCCCTTGGCTCATCGAGTACAGTCGGAGTCCCGCCAATATAAGCCATCACGGTCTTTAGCGGACGATACAGTCTTCTCGAGATATAGAACGATAGCAGGATCGCGCCGGCGACATAGAGAATCGCGACCGCGGCCACGATCGTCTTAATTCGGCCAAGCCCTTCCAGCAGGACGGACTTGCTCGTGACGTTAACGAATTTCCAACCGGTCGTGGCGGTTGTCGTGAACGTGATGATCCGATCCCGGTCATCGACGTAGGAGTCGCTGATATCCGAGGACAGCGCGGCGGCATCCAATTGGGATATGAGCGAGGCAGCCTCGTCCGTTTCACCATACAGCAGCTCATCGTTCGGTCCCAGGACGACCGTCGAGCCCCGTTTATTATGGTAATGGCTCAGGAAATCGGAAAATAGCGCATCCAGCTTCATATTGATCACGACGGCGCCTTCGACGGGGCCGATGAGCGGCATTTTCTGCATTAAGCTCGTAGCGAGCGCTCCGTCTTCCGACGACAATCCGTCGCTTCGGCCGGTGAGCCAGACGGTGCGGCTTCCGGCAGTCCGCTCCATCTCCGGCAGCCAGCTGCGGTCATCGAAGGACGAGAGGCGCGACATTTTCATATCGGAACGCGAAGTCAGCACGAGATCCAGCTTGCCGTATACGAGGTAGATCGAATCGATGTAAGGACTGAGTTTTCGCTGCTCTTCGAGAATGCGCGTCAAGTCGATCAGCGATCCGACACTGAGCTTCTCATTAATGGTATGGAACAGGTAGGATTGCGTCATCATGATACTGGATGCAATATTCTGCATCTCGAGCAGTTCCTTGTTGATGAGCTCCCGCTGTTGGTCCAGCACAGACCGGTTGTACGCGATGGAATTCTGGACGCTCGAATTGGCGGATATCGTATACGTCAGCGAGGAGATCAGGATGACCGTGACGACGACGATCGCCGTCATGGACAACAGCAGCTTGACGAATAACGAGCGATTCCGAAACATTCTGAGGTTGGACAAGCCGTCTCCTCCTCCACAATGATGTGAGCGCTTACAACCGAGATTATAGCACAGCGTTCTGGGCCGGAGAATGGCAAAAGGCGAAAAACATACGAAAAAACGAATAACATAAAGGCCAAAATCGGCTCGAAAACGGAAAAACATAACGGGAATGGAATGAAACGATTGTGCCCGGAGGAGCGCCTCGTATATCGTTAAAGATGTAAACGTTCCCAATTCCCGGCCGGGGCAGACGCTTGCGGGAACGCGCAATCTATTATGCATGCAGGGGGAGATTCGCATGGCACACAAATTAAAACCGACCGCGCTCGCCGTTCTGGCCGCCACGATGGTCGCCGGATTGCTCAGTGGCTGCGCAGATAATACCAACAATAATAAACCGGAGGCGAATCAGACGAATTCAGCCGACGCGACGAATCAAGCGAACGAATCTAATGGAACGAAATCGGAGAATGTCGCCGCCGAGCCGGTGGAAATTTCGTGGGGGATCCATTTCCAGGCGAACGCGGTCGTGGAAAATTCGCCTGTGCAACAATGGCTGGAGAAGAAATTCAACGTCAAGATCAAGCCGGTCAAAGTGACCGACGCCAGCATCGCTTCCGGCGAAGTGCCGGACCTGTTCATGCTCGGTGATCCGGCGAACGTATCGGCTTATCAGTCGCAAGGCGTGCTGATGGATATCGACCCGACGATGCTTAAGGAAAAAATGCCCGAGTACGCCAAAGATGTTGAAAGCGCTAACGCGTTGTTCCAGACCGTCACCTTCGACGATAAGCTGTGGGCCATCCCGATGTTCATCGATCTGAAGCCGTATGATCTTGCGATGCTGTACCGGAAAGATTGGCTCGATAAAGTCGGCATCACGAAAATCCCGGAAACGCTCGACGAATTCGAGAAGGCCGCCTACGCGTTCGCCAAGAACGATCCGGACGGCAACGGCAAACAAGATACGTACGGCCTGACCGGCACGGCAACCTCGACATGGAGCACCGGCTTCTATTCGATATTCGGCGCGTTCGGCATCGAGCCGACGATGTGGCAGGAGCAGAACGGTCAGCTTGTGAACGGCTCGATCCGCAACGAAGCGAAGGACGCGGTCGCGAAGCTGGCTCAGTGGTATAAGGATGGCGTCATCGATCCGGAATTCATCACCGACACGCAAGATTCGTACCGCAAGAAGCTCTATAACGGACGGATCGGCACGATTGAAGAACAGATCGGCAAGGCGGCGCTCGAAGACGGCGCGACGATTACCGGGATGAAGGCGATTAATCCGGAAGCGCAGCTCGTGCTCGGCAAGAATCCGCAAGGTCCGGGAGGCAGCGGCAGCTGGGATTGGGGAACGAAGAGCAACTTCGTCGTCCTCGGCCGGCAAGTGAAGGAAGATCCGGAGAAGCTGGCCAAAATCTTCGAAATTCTCAATGCCGAGAGCAATGATGAAGAAACGATCAACATGACGAGCATGGGCGAGAAAGGGAAGCATTGGGACTTCGCGGAGAGCGGCGCGACAACGGGCGCGACCAAGTTCCTGCCGGAATTCGAGAAGCAGGAGCAGCGCGACGCGCTCGGCATCCGGTTGTTCTCGCTCGGCAACATCACGACCCGCGCTTATCGGGAGAAGTATTCCAATCCGAAGCTGAACGATGTGGTACGCAGCTTCTCGACCTCGCCGAGCTGGACGGACTCGCTGCTGTTCGCGGCGCTGCCTTCGGACGGCAAATACAAGCAGGAGCTGACGGCGCTGACGCAAAAATATTTCGCCCAATTCATCAGCGGCGAAATTCCGCTCACCGACTGGGACAAATACGTGGCGGAGTGGAAGGCCAAAGGCGGCGATGAGCTGACGAAAGAAGCGAATGACCTGTACGTGAAGCAGTTTAAGCAATAACCGGCGCTAACTGGCGATAACTGGCAAAAACTAATGGGAAAAAAAGTCTGCGAAGCGCTCCGTACCGAAAAGCGGCGGGGGAGTCCGTAAGCTCCCCTCAACCTGCGGATCCATGTTGCCTAGGCGTCCAAACCGGGCGGCATGGTCATGGACGGACAGCGGCGCTTGCTTAAGGAAGTGGAACCGTGAAGACCATCATCAAGCATAAGGAGCTGTTCGCGCTCTATCTGTTCGCGTTCGCGTTCTTTGCCGTGTTCAAATACGGGCCGATCTATGGACTCATTATCGCATTCAAGGATTTTCGCGTGATCGACGGCATATGGGGAAGTCCCTGGGTCGGGTTCAAGCATTTCGAGGCGTTGTTCCAATCCGCGGATTTCTACCGGCTGCTCAAGAACACGCTGCTGCTTAATCTCATGCTGCTTCTGTTCGCGTTCCCCGCGCCAATCATACTGGCCCTATTGCTGAACGAACTTCGTTCCCGCGTCTTCCAGCGGTTCGTGCAAACGACGATGTATCTGCCGCATTTCGTGTCGTGGGTCATCATGTCCGGCCTGGTCATTTACTTCCTGTCGCCGACGACCGGCGTAGTCGCCGATATCGCCGGATGGTTCGGCGCGAAGCCCGTGTTCTTCATGGGCAACAAGGATTACTTCCGCCCGATCGTCGTCGTCTCGGCCATTCTGAAGGATATCGGCTGGGGCTCGATCATCTATTTCGCGGCGTTATCCGGGATCCATCCCGAGCAGCAGGAATCGGCCATCATCGACGGCGCGAACCGGTGGCAGCGGATGTTCCATATCAATATACCGTCCATTATGCCGACGGTATCGATCATGTTCATATTGAGTCTCGGCGGCTTCCTAAGCGCGAATTTCGAGCAAATCATCAACCTGCTCAATCCGATCAACTACGAAACCGGGGACGTCATCGACACCTACGTGTACCGGGTCGGTCTGCAGCAATTCCAATACAGCTACACGACGGCAATCGGCTTATTCAAATCCGTCGTCGGCCTCGTGCTCATTCTGGGTGCGAACCTCGCGGTGCGCAAATTGAGCAAAGGGGAGAGCGGCTTATGGTAGGAGGAAACGCATCATGATATCGTCCAAAAACTGGCCGGACCGGATCGCCGTCAGCCTCATCTATATCGCGCTGTCGCTGCTGGCCGTCATCGTCGTCTATCCGTTCATTCACGTGGTTGCCGTATCGCTCAGCGACCGCGGCGAAGCGCTGCGCGCCGGCTTCCACTGGTTCCCGAGCAAGCCGACGCTCGAGTCTTACCGGCAGCTGCTCGATTATCCGTTCATCTGGTCCGGCTACGGCAACACGCTGTACCGGATGGTCGTCGGCACGTCGCTGACGCTGCTCGTCACCGTCTGCGCCGCTTATCCGTTGTCACGCGCGGAATTCCCGCTTAAGAAGCTGTTCATCATGCTGCTGCTGTTCACGATGATCTTCGACGGCGGGATCGTCCCGCATTATATGCTGATGAAGGAGCTTCATCTCTTGAATACGCGCTGGGCATACGTGCTGCCGACCGCGGCGAACGCATTCAACGTGCTCGTCATGATTTCCTTCTTCCGGTCGATCCCGAGCGCGCTCGTGGAGGCCGCCCGGATTGACGGAGCGCGCGACTTAAGCATTCTTGCCCGGATCATTCTGCCGCTGTCCATGCCGGCGCTCGTGACGATCGGCCTCTGGTCGCTCGTCCATCATATCAACGCGTTCATGGATAATCTGCTGTACGTGACTGATCAATCCAAATACGTGCTGCAACAAATCGTCCGGCAAATTCTGATCGAGAACGAGCTCGATCCGTTCACGACCGCCGTCAATCAGACGCCGCCCGCGCCGGAAAGCCTGAAGATGGCGACGGTCGTCGTATCCGCGCTGCCGGTCCTCGTTATGTATCCGTTCTTGCTCCGTTACTTCGAGAAAGGGACGATGATCGGCTCTGTCAAAGGTTAAAGGCGAGACGCGTCAAGAGATAGAGGGGCAGTCTCTTGACGGTTCGCCTTCGCTTCACACCTCATGCATGAAGGGATGGAGATCATGATTAAAAGCAAAGCCTTGCTGCTGCTTGTCATACTCGGTTTACTTCTGAACGGGTTCGCGCTGCCGGCCGCTTCGGCCGACATCGGTTCAACTGGAGCGACATTTGTTGTGGCCAAGGATGGAAGCGATTACAATCCAGGGACACTAGAGGCGCCTTTCCTAACGTTGGAGAAAGCGCGCGATGCCATTCGCCTGCTGAAGAACGGGCAGGGACTGCCCGATGGGGGCGTGACCGTCTACATACGAGGCGGCGAATATGAGCGGACGGCTTCCTTCGAGCTGCTCGCGCAAGATTCGGGTACCGCGGATAAGCCGATTACCTACAAGGCTTATCCTGGCGAGAGCGTTACATTGACTGGCAGCCAACAGCTCGACAAAAGTTGGTTCGCGCCGGTGACCGATCCGCAAGTGCTCAGCCGAATCATCAGCGACGATGCACGGTCGAAGGTGCTGGTAGCGGATCTGCAGAGCCATGGCATTACCGATTACGGCGTCATGAGCCGGCACGGCTACTATAAGGCGAACGACGTCAGCCAGGTGCCGCCGATGGAACTGTATATCGAAGGGGAAGGCATGACGCTCGCGCGCTGGCCGAACACCGGCACGGTGCAGATGGGCGACATTATCGACGCCGGGCCGACGCGCAAGGATGCGGATCTGCAGGATCGCGGGGGCACGTTCAGCTACACGTACGACCGGCCGCAATACTGGACGAATGCGGACGATATTTGGCTGGACGGCATTTTCGGCTACAGCTGGGAATGGTCGTACAACAAAATCGCTTCGATCGACACGGTGAATAAGCGGATTACGCTGCGTTACGGCGAGATGAGCGGACTATTCAAGAACTGGTATCCGGATTTTCACTTCGCGCAGAACTTGTTGGAAGAGATCGACATGCCGGGCGAGTATTACATTGACCGGGCGCAAGGGCTGCTGTACTTCCTGCCGACCGCTTCGTTTGCGCAGCAGAACCCGGATATCGCGGTGACGAGGCTGAAGACCCCGATGATTAACGCGGTTGGCGTCTCCTATGTGACGTTCGACAATCTGACGCTCGAGAACGGCCGGGATTCCGCGGTCGTGATTATGGGCGGCGACCACGTGGTCGTTCAGCATTCGGAGATTCGCAATTTCTCGAACGGCGGGGTGCAGATCAATACGCAGAGCCGCTGGCTGTACAACGATTTCGCGACGGCAACCGGCACGAATCACGGCGTCGTGAACACCCATATCCACCATATCGGCGGCACGGCGGTCATTCTGAACGGCGGAAGCCGGACGACGCTCGTTCCGGGGAACAACTACGTGGAGAGCTCGCACTTGCATGATTTTGCCTATTATCACAAGGCGTACAATCCAGCCGTCATCCTGACCGGCGTAGGCAACCGGGTATCGCACAGCGAAATTCACGATGCGCCGCATCCGGGCATTCTGATCTTCGGCAACGACCATACGGTCGAATACAACAATATCTATGACGTGTGCAAAATGTTCTCCGATCTCGGCGCAATCTACATGAACGCCGGAGAGACGCCGCAGCAGCGGGGAACGGTGATCAAGCGCAACTTCTTTCACGATATCGGCATGAGCAAGGCCGGCGTCGAAGGGATCTATCCGGATAACTTCACGATGGGGCTGACGATCGACGAGAATATTTTCTACCGGATGGGGAACTCCGCGATCCGCAACAATGGCGGCGCCCACATCAAGGCACGCAATAACATCTTCGTCGACAGCGAGGTGCCGTACGATTATGCGGATCTGTACCTCGGCGACAATCCGGAAGGCCAAATCGCCAAAAACTACATGCCGAAATGGCAGGCGTTGTTCGCGCAGAACGACAACTTCGTGGGCACGCCGTACTTGGTGAAATATCCCGAGCTGGCCGATTTCTTCACGGAGGACCGGTACTACCCGACCACGAACACGTTCCAGAACAATGTCATCTACAATCCGAGCGTTCCGCGCAGCAGTACGACGAATGCGCAAGGCGCGTATGACAAATTCAATCTGCTCCAGTACGCCAATAACTGGGTCACGGCGACCGATCCGGGCTTCGTCAGCTTGTCCTCGGGCGACTTCAACCTGAAGGCGGATGCGGCCGTATTCAATCAAATCCCGGGCTTCCGGGCGATTCCGTTCAGCGACATCGGCATCGTGGGCAAAGCAGGCCCGGTTCTTGCGCCGGACTTTATTCCGGTGCAGGCGGTTCATGCCTACGACGAGCAGGTGACGATCGGCATCGGCAAATCCTATGAGCTGCATACGGCCGTGCTGCCATGGAATGCGACGAACGGCAAGCTGAATTTCGCGACGAGCGACTCGTCCGTCGTCAAGGTCGACGCGAAAGGCGTACTCAGAGGCATGGAAGTCGGCGAGGCGACAATCACCGTCACTTCCGACGAGAATCCGTCGTTTACGGTTGTCGTGCAGGTTACGGTCGAAGTCGGCGACGGGATCTACGAATATACCGACTTCGAGAACGGACGCAACAGCTGGCCTACCGATCCGAACCGTACGATCGTCGACGTGGACGGCGACCACAAGTATAAGGTGCTGAAAGGGGCGACGGCCGTTTCGCCCAACGAATACTCGAATTACGAGCTGACGTTCAAATTGAAAACGCCGGCGGTTACGCCAACGAACGGCACGTTCTATATCTTTGACCGGCTGGGTACAGGCGGAGGCGGCCGAATCGGTTACCGCAAACTGGAGGACGGCACGTCGAAGTGGCTGCTCTACAATAAAGCATGGGCGACCGTCAAGGAGACGTCTTTCCCTTACCAGGACTTGGCCCCGGACACGGAGTATGACGTAAAGCTGCTGGTCAAAGGCGGCGAGTTAAGCCTGTACGTCAATGATGTCCTGAAGCTGAAAGCGACCGATTCGACCTTCAACCCGACGGGCACGGTCGGTTTCTATGCGGGCGGCTACGACTATTTGCTCTTCGACAACATTAAGTTCGCCGTTCCGTCCACCCGAGTCGCCGGACTTACGTTGAATTACGGAAGCGTGAATATCGGAGCCGACGAGCAGCTGCAGCTTCAAGCAAGCTTCGATCCGAGCGATGCCGTGAACCGGGAAGTCAACTGGACGTCGAGCAATCCGGCGGCAGCCGTCGTCGATGCGAACGGTCTGGTCACAGCCGTTGCGCCGGGCGAGACGGTCATCACCGTAACGTCGCTGGATAACCCGCAGGCAACGGCCGCTAGTACGGTTATCGTATCGGACATTCTGCTGCAGACGAACTTCGAGAATGGCGGAGGCGGCTGGCCCGTCGATCCGAACCGGAGCATCATCAATGAAGGCGGCAACAAGAAGTACCGGCTGCTGAACGGGGCGTCGGCAACTTCGCCGAGAACGTTCGCGAATTATGAATTGACGTTCAAGCTGAAGACGCCAAGCGTCATTCCGAGCGCCGCGACATTCTATATCTTCGACCGGCTTGCGTCAGGCAGCGGCGACCGGATCGGTTACCGGAAAACGGTAGATGGCGCTTCGCAGTGGATTCTATACAACAAAACGTGGGCGACCGTGAAGAAATCCGACTTGTCCTACGAGGATCTCGCACCGGACACGGAATACACCGTCCGGCTCATCGTGAACGGCGCCGATATCGCTCTATACGTCAATGGCGCGCTGAAGTTGAAAGCAACAGACCCGGGACATAATCTGACGGGGCAAATCGGGTTCTATGCCGGCGGATTCGCGAATCTCATCTTCGACGATATCGTCGTGACGCAGCTTCGCAAACCGCAGACCGAGGCAGTCGTGACGCCTGCGTCGCCGGACGGCGAGAACGGCTGGTATGTGCATCCAGTTTCCGTCCAGCTTAATCCCGGCGCCAAATCTTCCGTTCTTGTACAAACCGAATATCGTCTGGATAGCGAGAGCAGCTGGCATTCTTACAGCAGTCCGCTTGCGTTCGATCATGACGGCGGCGAGCAGAAGCTGCACTACCGTTCGACGGATATGAGCGGGAATGTGGAGACGGCCCGCGAGCTGACGCTTAAGATCGATCAGGCGGCGCCTTCGACATCGGCTTCGCTCGATCCGGTGCAGCCGGATGGGGCGGAGGGGTGGTACGGAAGCCCGGTAACCGTTACGTTGCAGGGCAACGATGCCACTTCTGGCGTGGCGCGCACGGAATACAGTCTGGACGGCGGCACGACATGGACAGCTTATTCGGCACCGATCGTGCTAGCGAATGACGGGGAACACGAGCTGATGTACCGTTCCTTCGATGTGGCCGGGAATGCGGAAGCTGTGCAGTCCATCGATGTTCGCATCGACGCGTCGGCGCCGACCATTACGGCTGCGGGAATCAGCGATGGCCAGTCGTTCACCGACTTCGAATCGATCATTCCCTCTTTCACCTTGTCCGATGCTTTGTCGGGAGCGGCCTCAGCGCCGCTCCGCTTCTGGCTGGACGGCCAAGATGTCGATGTAAGCACGCCGATCCCGCTGTATTCTCTATCACTCGGGACGCACAGTTTTCTTGTCCAAGGCACGGATGCGGCCGGGAATGAAGCCGCGCAGACCATAACTTTTCAGATCACAACCAGTGTACAGTCGATGCTGTCTCTCGTGGAGCAATTCAAGGCGCAAGGCTGGATTGATAATGAAGGCATCGCCAATGCGCTGAGTCAGAAGCTTCAGCAGGGCAGCTTGGCGGCTTTCATCAACCATGTAGAAGCGCAGAACGGCAAGCATATTACGGCTGAAACCGCGCAAATTCTGCTGCGGGATGCGCATTATTTACTGCAGCAGCAGCCGACGGAGCAGATGCAAGAATCGCAAGAGATTGAGCCGGTTCAAGCGTCTGAGGAGACCCAAGAGTCGCAAGAAACGCAGGAAACGCAGGAAAATCAGCAAGCTCCGGAAGAGGAGCCCGTGACCGAATGATCGCGTTCCGACAGCTGAGAGATGCGATTCTTGCCGTACAAGTGCGGCCTTCAGGGATCGCCGGGGGAGAGCTGTTCCCCACGAGAAGGCGGGAGCTTCAGGAGGATTCGAGCTTGCAAGGCTTGCTGCGCGAAATTCGGATAGAAGCGAACCGGGCGGTGCAAGAGCCGATCCCGCCGCTTTCCTTCGCCGCCTTTCAATCCATTCACGTTACCGGCTCGCGCAAGGACTACGAGCAGCCGTATTTTGACCGAAGAGGGAGGTTGCTTGCGCTGACGCTCGCCACGGTTCTGGATGATACGGACGTCTATATCGAAGCGCTGGAGAATCTTGTCTGGGAGATATGCGGCGAATACGCATGGGCCGTGCCGGCTCATCTACCGTCTGATTCGGGCGCAAGAGATGCCGGTCTCTCGCCGGATCGCGTCGTGGATCTGTTCGCGGCCGAGACGGCGCATGCTTTGGCCGAGATGCTGTATTTCATTGGCGACCGATTGCACGTCCAGGTAACGGATCGGGTGAGGGCAGAAATCGAACGGCGCGTGTTCCAGCCCGCGTTCGAGCGGGCAAGCCGCTTCCACTGGAGCTCGAAGACGAACAATTGGTCAGCCGTATGCGCAGGGGCCGCGGGCATGGCGGCTTTGCTCCTCATCGATGACCGCGAGCGGCTTGCAGGCATCCAGCATCTGGTCGCCAGCGCCATGGACAGCTTCCTCGAAGGGTATGGGGAAGACGGCTGCTGTATCGAAGGCTTATCGTATTGGCGCTACGGGTTTGGGTATTACGTCTATTGGGCCGAGATGCTGTACGAATTTACCGGCGGGACCGTAGATCAGCTCGCTTCGGACAAAATCAAGCGAATCGCCGAATTCCCTTCGGCCGTCATGCTGAGCGGAGGCTTGTGCGTCAACTATTCGGACTGCCGGCCTTATGTCGCGTTGCCGACAGGGTTGATCAGCCGATTAATCCGCAGGATTGGGATCGCGCCGCCCGAGATGGCAGGGGGGATGTCCTTCCATGACGACCACTGTTACCGGTGGCCGCATGTTGTCCGCAATCTGCTATGGACGCAGCGGAACGATTCGCATGCAGGCAATCGGGAAGGGAGCTTCTATTTTCCCAGCGCAGACTGGCTCGTCGTGAAGCGGGCAACGCCGAACGGATTGATTGCGTTCTCGGCCAAAGGCGGACATAACGGCGAGCCGCACAATCATAACGATCTCGGTCATTTCATTCTTCATGCGGCGGGCGAATCGCTGCTCGCGGATCTTGGCATGGGCGTGTATACGCGGGATTATTTTGGCCCGGAACGGTATTCGCTCCTGCAGCCATCTTCGGCGGGGCACTCGGTACCCGTCATTAACGGCTGTCTTCAGCAGGCCGGTGAACATCATCGGGCAGTCGTCACGGCATACGAGTCCCAGGAAGGAACGGTTCGCTTCGAGCTAGACGTGACGCAAGCTTACGACAAGGAAGCGGGGATTCGCTCCTTTCGACGGACGTTCGATTGGAGAGGCGGCCATGACGACGCGACGGGTGTTCTGATCCTGACGGATCGTTTCGTATTTGAACCAGCTGCTGACGTTGGGGAGCGCAGAATCTCGGAGCATTTCATCAGCTGGCATCCGCCGGAACTGGGGAGCGGGACCATATGCTGGCAGGGTGAACGGGGAGCGGTTATCTTGCGGTTCGATCCATCGGCGTTATCGGCGAGCGTGGAAGAACTTAAGATCACAAGCGACAGCATCCAAGGGGAGACGGTTTATCGGCTTGCCCTTCATGCCGCGAACCTGCCCGAAACCTATACGTGCCGTTTGGAGTTGGCGTGCAAGTTATGAGGAGGATTGTATGAACTGGACAGATGCAATTGAGCAAACCTTGCTGACGACGCGGGCGAATATCGCCCGGTTCGGGGACCAATTCCCCTATGTCAGCAATGGGGAGCGGAACTATCAACTGACCGGGCATTCGAGCTGGACGGAGGGCTTCTGGCCGGGGATCTTATGGCTGAGTTACGAATATAGCCGCGACCCGGCATTCCGTGAGGCGGCGCTATCAAGCACCGCTTCATTATCCGAACGTCTGGCCAAGCGCACATATATCGATCATCACGACATCGGCTTCCTGTACTCGTTGTCGACCAAGGCGCAATGGATTATCACGAAGGATGAAGCCTCGCGGCGCACGGCGTTGGATGCGGCCGACTGGTTGCTTACCAGATGGCGGCCTAATACGCAGCTTATTCAAGCCTGGGGAGCGGAAGGCGATCCGGTCAACGGCGGACGCATCATCATAGACTGCCTGATGAATTTGCCGCTGCTCTATTGGGCTGCCGAGCAGACGGGCGACAAGCGCTACGCGGATATTGCCCGCGTGCAGGCCGAGAAGAGCAGACGGTTCTTGGTCAGGGGAGACGATTCGTCGTATCACACGTTTTATTTTCATCCGGAGACCGGCGAAGCGCTGCGCGGCGGGACGCAGCAAGGCTATCAGGACGGATCGACGTGGACGCGCGGCCAAGCGTGGGGTGTGTACGGGTTTGCCTTGGCTTTTCGTTATTTTCGCGATGAAGCGTATCTTGATACGGCCAGACGGCTAGCTCGTAATTTCATCGCCCATTTGCCGGAAGATCAGGTCGCATATTGGGATTTCGACGCTCCGCAAGAGAGCGGCACGCCGCGTGACAGCTCGGCTTCGGCGATCACGGCCTGCGGTTTGCTGGAGTTGGTTGAGCTGATGCCGGATTGCCTGGACCGGGTCTTATTTCGCCATGCGGCTGAGCGATCGATGGCCTCGCTGGTCCAAAGCTACTTCACCGCTGGCCATTCCGAAGAGGAGGGATTTCTCCGTCACGGTTCCTATTCCGTCAGGGGCGGCGTATCGCCGGACGACTTCGTGATTTGGGGCGACTATTTCTTCCTGGAAGCGTTGATGAGGCTGCGCGGAGGGATTACGGGGTATTGGTACGAGCGGTGATGTAAGCCTCGCCGATGATCGGGATGGTGAACGAGAGAGGAATGCTCTTTGACCATTTAAAGCAAGGCCGGAGCGGTGTTATGGACAATTGTTCGTAGCACCGCTTTTTCTTCCGAGAAGCGCGCGAATCTGTATCACCAACTTCAACTCCACCTTCGCCTACGATCATGTCAATAGAACATTTTCACGTTCTTGCTCCAGCCTTCCCCCTACAAAATCACGCATTTTGCCGTGCTGCGACCCGCTGTCCTGGGACGGTGATATAATAACGTTACCATCGAAAAAAGGGGGAGGCTCATGCGGAGCTGGCTCGGTTACCTCGTTCCCCACAAGCTCAAGTATCGGCTGTTCGCCGTATTCGCGCTCATCATTCTGTTGCCGTTCAGCATCCTCAATATTCATAACTACCGGAATATCGAAAGCCTGATGCAGAACAAAATCAGCGGGCAAAGCCATGAGCAGCTCGATAATTTGCACCGGTCGCTGGAGGATCAGCTGAGCATCGCGTTCAAGACGCTCATCTTCTTGGAGCAAGACCTTGATGTCAGGAACGCGCTGCAGCAGCCAGACAAGCGGAACGCGCTCGAGAACAAGCGGCTGATGGAGACCAAGTTCAAGAACTTGAACAACAGCTTTTTTCTCTATAATCCATCCGTCTACTTCACGCTGCTGGACGATGACGGGCATGTCTATACGTCCTATCAGCCAAGAGTGACGCTCGATTACGAGCAAATCATGAATACGCCGTCCTTCGTGTCGATGCGCAGCACGGGTGCCTCCTATTTCTGGGTATCGGACGATGATAACTACACGTCACGGGACATCTCGAAGAGTCCGACCCTGTTGTCGTTGTACGCGACGCTGAAGGACAACCGGAACCAGACGTACGGCTGGGCGCGAATCAGCATCGACTTTTCCTTCTGGTTCCAATCGATGCTGCAGAAGTCCGCGAACGATCAGGCGTATTTTATCATTTCGCGCAAAGGCGAGGTTATCGCTAGCCTCGCTCACGATATGGCATTGTCCGAAGCGGCGATCGGGCAAGTGACGAATCAGCCCGGCAACGGCTATTGGAAGGACACGCATCATGATGCGCTCGTCAACTACAGTTACTTACCTTCGCTCGATTGGTATATGGTGAACCAAATCCCGCTTAGCGTCCTGTTCAACGAGATGGACGGCTTGAAGCAGCGGTATTACGTCACGTTCTATATCATTACGGCCGCTTTCATCGTTGTCGCGTTCATGATCTCGCATGCGTTCACGAGGCCGTTGTCCCATATGCAGAAGAAGATGAGGGAGGCCGTGAGCAAGGACTTGCGGATCCGGCTGCCGGAGAAGAATTACAAGGGCGAAGTGCTCGAACTCACCCAGACGTTCAACCAGATGATGCTTGATATGAACGGGCTCATCCATCGGCTGAAGGCGGAGGAAAGGCAGCGGGACGCGGTTCATTTTCAAATGCTCCTCGCGCAGGTGAATCCCCACTTCCTGCTCAATACGCTCAATACGATGAAGTGGATCGGCCTGCGCAGCAAGAACGAGGAGATCGTGGAAATCTGCATCTCGCTGGGCAAACTGCTAGAGACGAGCTTGAACGCGGACGTCGATCTGATCCATCTGCGGGACGAAATCGCGCTGACGAAAGCGTTCATCTACATTCAGCAAGTCCGCTACAGCAACAGCTTCGAGGTCGAATTCAGCTGCGAGGACGAAATCGAGTTCGCGCTCGTGCCGAAGCTCAGCCTGCAGCCGCTGGTAGATAATGCGATCCGGCACGGTATCGCAACGGTCGAAGGCGGGCGGATTCTCATTCGCGCGTATACGGAGCCGAATCCGGCGTTGGACGGCGAGCAGCTCGTGCTGGAAGTGGAGGACAACGGCATCGGCATCGAACAAGCGAAACTTAACCAGGAGATTGGGCGCAAACGGCCGGGCATCGGGCTCGCGAACGTGAGCGAACGGCTGCGGCTGCTGTTCAAGGCGAAAGGAACCTTAGAGACCCAGCAGCTCGACCAAGGGACGATGTTCCGAATGATTATGCCGTGCCTGCTGTCCAAGCCGTATGCCTCGAACACGAATCCGCCGAATGAAAGTGATCTGCGAACGAACTAGAGGAGAATAGGAGAGACCGCCATGTGGAAAGTGCTTCTGGTCGAAGACGAAACGTTCGTCCGTGAGTCGGTGAAGGAGATTATTCGCTGGGAAGAGATGGGATTCACGCTTGCCGGAGAAGCCGGGAACGGCGAGGAGGCGCTGGAGATGATCCGGATCGACCCGCCGGACCTCGTCTTGTGCGATATCGTCATGCCCAAGATGGACGGACTCACCTTGCTGAAGGAGACGCGCAAAGCGGGTATCGGCTCGAAGTTCGTCATGCTCACCTGTATGGGCGACTTCGAATCGATGCGGCAGGCGATGGAATTCGGCGCGTCCAATTACGTCCTCAAGCTGTCGATGAGCGTGAAGGACTTACGCGAGACGCTGACGAAGATCAGCGCGGAACTGACCGCCGCGAAACCGCCGTCCAATCGCCTAGCGCTCGAATCCGCTCAGATTCAGCCTGCACAGCCTGTATCCGCACGGGAGAAGATTACGCATCCCGAGGTGAAGAAAATGATCCAATACATCGACGACCACTATCAGGAAGAGATCACGCTGACTTCGCTGGCGCGCCATGTGACGATGGGCGAGAATTATGTCAGCGCCCTGTTCAAGAAGAAGACCGGCGAGACGCTGATTCATTATTTGCACCGCATCCGCATCGAGAAGGCGATCGAATTCCTGCGCACGACGGATTGGCCGGTCAGTTCGGTCGGCCAGCAGGTCGGGTTCATGAACGACAACTATTTCATTAAGATATTCAAACGGTTCACCGGCACGACGCCCAGCCAATACCGGATGTCCAGGTGATCCGGCTTTCGCCGTCTCTGTGCGGTGGGGCGAGTTGTCGCGGATAGAACGATTTCGATCGCAATGGAACGCGTTAGCGCTTACAAAGTGCAGGGATTCGTTCCATCCGAAACGTGATTTTGTTACTTCAGGCCGTACCCGTTCTCTTGCTATCCTTGATTTGCACCACTCACCACATGAACCAGACAAATCGAAGGAGGTCGTCTTTAGTGAGAAAGAAAGGGTTGTTTACGGGTATGGCTTCGCTCGTTCTCGCAATGGGCGTTATGGCAGGATGTTCTTCGGAAAACGGCAGCAACGGGAATAACGGTGGCAGCGCAGGCTCACCGAATACTGGCTCGGAGACGAAGACGAATACCGCGGCGGCGGCAGATCCGGTGAAGCTGACGATGTGGGGCGGCGTTCCGCCCGAAGCGGGGCCGCAAGCGGTCGTCGATGCCTGGAATGCGGAGCATCCCGACATACAAATCGAGTACGTTCGTTACGTCAACGACGACGAAGGCAACCTGAAGCTGGACACGGCGATGATGACGGGGCAGGGCGTGGACTTATACGTGAACTATACGCTGACGCAAACGCAGAAGCGCATCGATGCGGGACTTGCCGCGGATCTAAGCCAGTACAGCGACTACAATATCGACGAGAAAATGGGCGCGGACGCGAGCGGCTGGAAGATTGACGGAAAATTCTACGGGGTGCCGACGACGAAAAGCGCATTCTTCGTCGCCTTGAACAAAGAGGCGCTGGATGCGGCCGGTCTGCCGATTCCGAAGGACTGGACATGGGATGAGCTGCGCGACTATGCGAAGAAGCTGAAGGACGGCGATGGCTACGGCTTCATCCAGCATACGGAGCCTTACGTCGACCCGATCGATTCCGTGCTGTCGAAGAACGGCTACACGAAGGCGGACGGTTCGTCCAATCTCGACCACCTGCAGGTGAAGCAATGGCTGGAGACGTTAAACGGAATGATGCAAGACGACAAGACGACGCCTCCGCTCGGCGAGCAGCTCACTTCCAAGATGCCGGTCGAGCAGGAGTTTCTGAGCGGCAAAGCGCCGATGCTGAACATCGGGGCCTGGCTGCTGCGCAGCTCGAACAACTTCACCGATTTCCCGCGCGATTTCACGATCGCTTTCGCGCCGGTGCCGCGGCTTGCCGCGAATCAGGCCGATTATATGACGCGCGGCGGCTTAGGCGACTACATCTCGATCAACGCCAAGTCCAAACATCAATCGGAAGCATGGGAATTCCTGAAATGGTATGCCGACGGCGGTATGGCGCCTATGGCAGTAGGCGGCCGTCTGCCGGCTTCGAAGGATGCGGACCAACAAGCCGCGCTCGACAGCATGCTTGGCGGCAAAGCCGACACTTATGACAAGGACTCCTTAATGTACGTCATGTTCGAGAACCCAACGCCTTCGTTCGTGCGCAACCTGCCGCAAGAGGTCATGGATATGCGTCAGCAGGAATACGAGAAATATTTCCTCGGCGAGCAGTCGGCCGACGACACGCTGGCCGCCATGGTGAAGCGTCACAATGAATACCTGCAGCAGAACAAGTAAGCGAATAAGGAAGGCTTAAGAAGGGACTGGCGCGTCGATGCGCCGGTCTTTTTGTTCGTTCGCATTCGAACAGCTCGGAATAGAACGATTTGATGGCACCGTATGTTTTCCTCCTGTTATCGCTCGTTTTTTTGCGTCAAATTGGACGATCAATCCCGTAGTTTTGTTCCTTATCGACCGCTTGCGCCGTTGCTACACTGGACGTATCACACTTATGAAGCGAGGATCGAATGGCATGAACAACAACTGGATGAGAAGACAACGGATGCTCGGTTACGTATTTATCGGGCCCAGCAT
Organism: Paenibacillus phyllosphaerae; assembly: GCF_014192105.1. Lineage (GTDB taxonomy): Bacteria > Bacillota > Bacilli > Paenibacillales > Paenibacillaceae > Paenibacillus_Z > Paenibacillus_Z phyllosphaerae. Next base: position 19,265 of record NZ_JACHXK010000018.1, read on the forward strand.
GCTCGGAGTGCTGTTATTTTTCTTGATACCGGCCGCGTATTCGCTGGGCTTGATGTTCACGGATTACAAGCTGATGAATCCGAACGTCAAGTTCGTAGGGCTGGATAATATCGTCCGCCTGCTGAAGGATGACATGTTCTACAAGTCGATGAAGAACACGGCGCTCTTCCTGCTCGCCGTCCCGGTATCGGTCGTGCTCGGTTTTCTGGTCGCGGTCGTGCTGAACCAGAAGATTTACTTGAAGAAGCTGCTGCGCGGGCTGTACTTCATGCCGTACATTACGAGCGGCGTCGCGGTCGCCTTCGTCTGGATGCTGTTGTTCCATCCGAAGCAAGGTCCGATCAACGGGCTGCTGCGCAGCATCGGGGTCGATAATCCGCCCGGCTGGCTGTCGACGACGACATCGTCGATGTTCGCCATCGATATCATCTGGATCTGGTTCTTGCTCGGCTACAACATGATCATTTATTTGGCCGCGCTTCAGGAGGTATCTCAAGAGCTGCTCGAGGCGGCGAAGATGGACGGCGCGAGACCGGGACAGATCTTGCGCTCCATCATCTGGCCGCTCGTCAGTCCCACCACCTTCCTGCTGCTCATCACCGGTCTGATCATGACGATCAAGACGTTCGGCATCATCCAGGCGATCACGCAAGGCGGACCCGGCAGCAGCACGACGATTCTGTCGCTGTACGTCTACCAGAATGCGTTCCGTTATTACGACATGGGCTACGCCTCAACGCTCTCGTGGGCCTTGTTCATCGTCATCCTGATCATCACGGCGCTGCAATGGGTCGGACAGAAACGCTGGGTTCACTACTAAGACGAAGAGAGGAAGACATCATACGATGGCCATCAAACAGAAGCTGTCCGAAGGCGCGCTCACCAAACTGTTCATTACGATCGTCATGCTGCTGCTTGCGGTCGTCATGGTCATTCCGTTCTTATGGATGATCAGTACATCGCTCAAAACGCCTGCCGAGGTGTTCGAATATCCGATCAAGTGGATCCCGCCGCATCCAACCTTCGAACATCACGTCAAAGTCTGGACGGGACCGAAGAGCTTCGGCACCTACTATCTGAATTCGCTCAAGATCGCGATCGTCGGCATGGTAACGGCCACGTTCCTGTCCGCTTTCGCGGCATACGGCTTCGCCCGAATTTCGTTCAAAGGCCGCAATCCGCTGTTCATGCTGTACCTGTCGATGATGATGGTGCCGCCGCAGGTGCTGTTCGTGCCGAAATTCCTTATGTTCGATTGGGCAGGCATCTACAACACGCATTGGGCATTGATTCTGCCGGGCATGTTCACGATCTTCGGCGTCTTCATGCTGCGTCAGTTCTTCCTGACGATTCCGAATGAAATTACCGAATCGGCGTTCATCGACGGGGCTGGTCACTTCCGGATCTTCTTCCGGCTCATTCTGCCGCTGGCAAAGCCGGCGCTCGCGACGCTGGCGATTATCGATTTCTCCTGGCAATGGAATGATTACGAGAATGCGCTCGTATTCTTGATCGACGAGGACTTGTACACCGTGCCGCTCGGGCTGCAAAATTTCATTCTGGAAAATACGGTCGACTATAACGGGATGATGGCGGCCGCTTCCGCCGGCATTGTGCCGATGATCGCCGTGTTCGTCATCGGCCAGCGCTACATTATTCAAGGTTTAACCAATTCTGCGGTAAAAGGGTGATCGCGATGAAAATGGAAACGGTGCAATCGGATATTACGGTCGTCGGCGGAGGGTTGTCCGGCGTCTGCGCCGCGGTAGCGGCAGCAAGGCTCGGCAGGACGGTCTCGCTCGTCCATAACCGACCGGTGCTCGGCGGTAATTCCAGCAGCGAAGTCCGCGTCTGGGTATGCGGCGCGACCGCGCACGGAACGAACCGCTATGCCCGGGAGACAGGCATTATGGGCGAGATGTTCGTGGAGAATCAATATCGCAATCCGGAAGGCAACCCATATTTATGGGATCTTATTATTCTGGAGACCGTGAGGGCCGAGCCGAATATCCGGCTGTTCCTCAATACGGACGTACACGAAGTGGAAGCGGACGGGGATGAGCAAGATCGCCGGATTCATGCCGTCACCGGGTGGATGATGGGTTCCGAGCGCCGGATCCGCTATGAGAGCGAGCTATTCCTCGATTGCACGGGCGATGGATTGATCGGATTTCTTGCCGGTGCGAAGTATCGTCTGGGCCGCGAAGCTGCCCATGAATATGGCGAAGCGTGGGCGCCGGAGACAGCCGACGATATTACGCTTGGCAGCACCCTGCTGTTCTACACGAAGGATGCGGGCAGTCCGGTGAAGTTCGTTCCGCCAAGTTTCGCCAAAGATATTACGCAGACGCCGATTCCGCTGAAGCGCGTCATACGCAGCGGCGACTCCGGCTGTCACTATTGGTGGATCGAGTGGGGCGGCGAGCTGGATACCGTCCACGACAATGAGCGGATTCGCGACGAATTGTGGTCCGTGATCTACGGCATCTGGGATTATATCAAAAATTCAGGGCAGTTCGACGCGGCCAACATGACGCTCGAATGGGTCGGTTCGATGCCGGGCAAAAGGGAATATCGGCGGTTCGTCGGCGATTATGTGCTGAATCAGAACGATATCATCGGCCAGCGCCAGTTCGAGGACCGGATCGCGTTCGGCGGCTGGTCGATCGACCTGCATCCGCCGCAAGGAATGTACGCGACCGAAAGCGGGTCGAAACATATGCATGCCGACGGCATTTACCATATTCCATACCGTTCGCTGTACTCGGTGAACGTGAATAACCTGCTGTTCGCGGGGCGAAATGTGAGCGCGACGCACGTCGCCTTCGGGACGACACGCGTGATGGCGACTTGCGCGGTGATGGGGGAAGCAGCCGGTACAGCTGCGGCCTTGTGCGCGGAGAAGGGACTATCGCCGAGAGGACTTTACGAGCAGGAGCTGGATCTGCTCCAACAGACGATGCTGAGACAAGACGCCTCGATTATCGGACTTGCGAATGCGGATGTTGCCGATCTGGCACGGCATGCTTCCGTAACAGCCTCGTCTTCTCTTGCCCGGATTGCGGTCGAAGAGGGCGGCCGGCGCTATCCGCTAACGCATGACGCAGGTATTCTATTCCCGGTCGAACCTGCGATGGATGGCATTGAGCTGCTGGTCGATGTGGAGACGGATACCGTCATTACGGTAGAGCTATGGGAGACCGGGCTGCTTGAGAATTACGTGCCGCACCGGTCCGTCATGAAGTCATTCAAACACGTTGCGAAGGGGGACCGTCAGTGGGTTCCCTTCCAGCTGGCTTGGCAGCCGGACCGCAGCCAGAACGCCTTCGTCATCGTACGCGCCAATAGCCATGTTGCGCTCTATCAAGCGGAACGGCCATATACCGGTGTGCTGGCCTTCGAACGAGGGGCAGCGCCTCATGCGGTGCAGGAATTGGAGGATCACGACCCGAACCAGCCGATCGTCGAATGGAGCATGAAGAAGCTCGTCCGCCGGCCGTTCTGCTTCCGGGTACGATCGGAGACGAAAGCTTACGCGCCGGACAAAGCAATCGATGGCTATAAGCGACCTTATGGCGGTCCGCATCTGTGGGTCTCGGAGCCGTTTGCCTCGGGAACGGAGCAGTGGCTGATGTTGGAATGGGCAACGCCGATTACGGCGGAAGAAATTCTGCTTTCGTGGAATGACGAGGTGAACGAAGATTTGATCAATCTTCACCACCATAGGACGCCGTTCAATATCATCCCGGAGCTGGCCCGGAATTACCGGTTGGAAGCGCACGTTGACGGCGAATGGCAGCTGATTCACGCGCAACGCAACAATCGTCGCCGAACGAACCGTATTACGTTGGAATCGCGGATGGAGACGCATGCGCTGCGCATCGTCGTCGAGGAAACGAACGGCTCGCCGTATGCGGAGCTGGTCGAGGTTCGCGTGTACGGAACATAAACTTGATTGAGCTATGCAGTGGGGTGGGGGCTTGCACGAGATGTGCAGGCTCTATTTTTCATGTCTAGGTCCTTGCCTCAACACCCAATATATGGATATTACAAGCCTAATTGTAAGCATGTCGCGCGGAGTTGAATATTCTGAACAATAGTCAAAAGATCCAGGAAGGGAGGAACAAACGCTGAGCACGGTTTCTGTCATAATGACGAGCTACAATAAGCCGGCTTATGTCGGCAAGGCGATCGAAGGAATTCTGGCGCAAACCCATTCGGATTTCGAACTCTTCCTGATGGACGACAATTCTGACCTACCGACAGCCCATGTAATCTCCTCGTATCTGCAGGATCCCCGGATCCGTTACATCCGCAGCGATATCGCGACCTTGGAAGAACGGGCAGCCAAAGTGCGGTATGCCGCTCTCATCAATCAGGCACTGCCGCTTGCGACCGGCGATTATATTACCTATGCGACAGACGATAACGTATACCGCCCGAATCGGCTTGCGAGAATGAGCGAATATCTCGACCAGCATCCCGAAGCGAACATTGTCTATTCCGCATCGATAACAAGACATGTGAAGGATGACGGCACGATAACGAAGTCCGTGCATCGGCCAGCAGGGCGAATCAACTGGCTCGCATCTTGCGCGGTCGACCATTGCTCGATTATGCATCGCCGATCGGTACTTTCCGTGCTTCATGAACGATGGGGCACGTATTGGGATGAGAACCCGGAATTTTATCGTATCGGGGATGCCCGGTTCTTCTGGAGGCTCAATCATTTCTGGCCGTTCCATCCGATCGACGAGGTGCTCGACGACAATTATATGACGGAGCATTCCTTTCATAATCAACTGTTGGCCAATCAACAATCGCGCTTCGTCCAACTGCTGCCAGAGCAACGAACATGCAAGGAGCTTCGCGAGCATTTACGCGCCCTGCAGTCTGGGAGACGCATATGAGCCGCCTCTATCTGAACCATTATTGGTCCCTGTTCGCGGATTATATCGATGGTTTCGGCGAACTTGCCCATCATGGCATTCCGCTTCCGCTCCTGGCTAACTTCTATCGTTACCTGGATGAACAAAGCAGAGCGCTTATGAGCGAGCCAGACTTCAATACCGTGCTCCGTCATGAAATATCCGATATCGGGCAGATTCAGCCACTGTTCGATCGCTATGTCGATGCGATCAAACGTACGCCTAAGAAGCAGCCACGCGGCAAAATTCTCATCAACGGTACGTATCACCGTTTTTCGCCTGACGTATTTCTGCAGCATTTTGCCCCAGAGACGACTTTGCTGCTATCCCGAGGCAAACCGTACATGGGGATTCCGATCGTAACGCTTGCCCACTATGAACCGGATACGGCGGATCTGATCGAGCGTTCGATCCGTAAGGCCGAGAACCTGTTCAATACATTCTCCGGACACCCGATATTCGGAAATCCGTACTTCAAGGAGAAAGTACTTCAGGAAATTCCCCTCACGATCAAGGCGTTAGCCGCAACCGAAAGGATGCTCGATGCCAACCCGGTAAGCTGTTTTCTCGCCGGTACGACGGAGGACCTCATCAGCCGCGCCGTTGTTCTGAAGGGGGCAGCCAGAGGCATTCCGTCCGTCTGTCTGCAGCATGGCGTCATTATGGGGGAAGAAGCATTCCTGCCTGCGTTCGCAACCAAGCAGGCGGTCTATGGCCAATATGAGTCGGAATGGTATACAGGTAGGGGCGTACGTCCAGAGTCGATCGAAGTTATCGGCCATCCGAGGTATGATGCCATCTTCACCGATGGCTACAAACCGGAAGAAACGTTCTTGAAGCAGACGTCGTGCAAGGCCGGTACGTTTAAGATTCTGCTGGCTACCCAGCCGCTAACCGACAAGTCTGCCGTTCAAGAGGCGGTAAAGCAGCTGGCTTCCTTGGGACAGGTGGAAATCATCGTCAAACCTCATCCATGGGAAGTCAAGAAGGGATATGCACAGGCCTACATGCATCTAGCCGATATGCTTCCGAACGTAAAGCAGTTCCCATTATCGCTGCAGCTGTACGATGTGCTGCCGCATGTCGATCTGGTCATTATGAATAACTCCACGGTAGGGCTTGAGGCCATGCTATACGGCAAACCGGTGGTCGTCTTTCTCGATCATGAGCCTGAGCGCGAATACCCGTATTATGAGCAGCTAATTCCGTATGTGGCAGCAACAACAGACCGGCTGGTCACCCTCGTCCAACAGCTGATGACCGATCCGCTCATTCGGCAGGACGCGGCAGCGAAGGCAGCGGCCTTCGTCGGCCACAGTTATCCCGTTCGCATGTCGGGCCGCAAGTTGCGGATGCTTCTGAATCGTTTATGCGGATGTCCGGATGAACCGCGTGATCAGCTGTTCCGCGAAGGGCTGCTCTTCAAGGGTGCTGCGCATGCCGATGTGTATCTCCTTCAGCACGGCTGCCGCAGACGTTTCGCTACGGTGCAGCTGTTCCAGCAGCATGGATTCCGCTGGGAGCAAGTTATTCAGCTAGATGACCGGCTCATCACCCGGATACCATTGGGGAATCCGATTACGACAAGTCCAAGCGAGGGGAAGTCTGCGTCGCAATGCTGCACATTACTGCCCAACTCGGAAGGGCTGATCGTAAAAGGTGCCGGTCCCGAGCTGTACAAGATGGAAAGCGGGCTTAGACGGCTGCTTGTCGGACCGGTCGATGCGGAACTCCTGCCTCAGGCGTTGTTCATTGATGATAAATTACTGCAGCGGATACCCAAAGGGCCTGTTATAGGGCCGAACGACCTTTAAGGGATAGTGATGAAGAATGTCTCATAAGAGTCAGCTGGCGAGCTTGGGAGGCAAACCAGTCAGGCGTACCCTTCTGCCTTACGGCAGGCAATGGATCGGACTGGACGATATTCGGGCAGTTGTCGTTACGCTCCTCAGCGATTTCGTGACGACAGGGCCGGCGGTCGACCGGTTCGAACATGAACTCGCTCGTTATACCGGCGCGCAATATGCAGTTGCTTTCTCCAGCGGAACCGCCGCCCTTCATGCAGCCTGCGTAGCTGCGGGGATTGGCGAAGGCGACGAGGTCATTACGACGCCGATTACTTTTGCGGCAACGGCCAATTGTATTCGATATGCCGGAGGAACGCCGGTGTTCGCGGATATCGATGAGCGGACGTATAACATCGACCCGGACTCGGTTAAGCGGCTCATTACGAACAGGACCAAGGCGTTAATCCCCGTCCATTACACCGGTCAACCCGCCGATATGCAGGCGATCATGCAATTGGCGAAGGAGAACGGACTCATTGTCATTGAAGATGCTGCGCATGCGTTCGGCGCTTCCTATATGGGCAGGCGCATCGGCAGCGGCAGCGCTAGCATGACGATGTTCAGCTTTCATCCTGTCAAGCATATTACGACCGGTGAAGGCGGAGTGATCACCACCGACGACCCTGAATTGTATGAGAAGCTGAAAGAGTTCCGGGTACATGGCATCACGAGAAATCCGTCCCGAATGGAGCGTCCGCAGGGGGAGTGGTACTACGAGATGCAGTCCCTTGGCTTCAATTATCGGCTGACGGATGTTCAGGCTGCGCTTGGCGCAAGCCAACTCAAGAAGGCTGAACGGTTCCTGCGTCTGCGCCGTCGGTACAGGCAAATGTACGATGAAGCCTTCATGCACGCGAAAGGCGTGACCATTCCTTACGAATCGCCGGAATGCGAATCGTCCTGGCATCTCTATGTGCTGCGTCTGAACCGAACGGAGCTTCGCGCGGGCCGAGAGGAAATCTATCATGCGCTGCGCGCCGAGAACATCGCCGTGAACGTTCATTATGTGCCTGTTTACTTGCACCCGTATTATCGCGATCTCGGTTATCGCCAGGGACTGTGCCCGATAGCGGAGCGGGTGCATGAAGATATGATTACTCTCCCGCTGTTCCCCCGGATGACGCGGCGCGATGTCAACGACGTCATAACAGCCGTTCATAAAGTGCTGGCTTATTATTCGGCGTAAAACGAGGAGGTGAGCGCATGAAGGTGGCAGCGATCGTGCAAGCCCGTATGGGATCAACCAGACTCCCCGGGAAAGTGCTTCTCCCGGTGTTAGGCAAGCCCCTGCTTCAGATTGAGTTGGAGCGAATCGGCCGCTCCCAACGGATCGACCGTATCATTGTTGCGACAACCCGCCAGCCAGAGGACGAGCGCATTATCCAATTTTGCCGCTCCATCGGCGTCGAATGCTTCAGGGGATCCGAGAATGATGTGCTAACGAGGTATTATGAGGCAGCCCATTACGCCCAAGCCGATGTCATCGTCCGCCTGACGGCCGACTGTCCGCTGTTGGACCCGCAGATTATCGATGATGTGATATCGAGTTACTTCTCAGCGATGCCGGCATGCGATTATTGCTCGAATACGCTGGTACGTTCCTATCCGCGCGGATTGGATACGGAGGTGTTCTCCTTCGCAGCTCTGCAGCGAGCTTACGAGCAAGCGGAATCGCCGGCGGAGAGGGAACATGTCACCCCCTTTATCGTTAACCGCCCGGAACGGTTCCGTTTGATACCGGTGCTCGGCAGTCAAGACTTCAGCCATCATCGCTGGACCGTGGATACCGTTGACGACTATCGGTTGGTGCGGCAGATTATTGAGCGCTTATACCCGGCCAATCCATTGTTCACGATGAGCGATGTTACTGGCTTATTGGAACTAGAAAGCAGCTGGCCGGCCATCAATGCACATGTTGAACAGAAATCAGTCGAGAGGGATTGAAGGGTTGACGATGATGTGGATACGTGTCGATGCATCGGCGACCATCGGAGCGGGTCATATGATGCGATGTTTAGCGCTTGCGGAACACCTGAGCGCTTCGGGTATGACATGCCGGTTTCTGAGCAGGAGCCTGCCTGAACACTGGTTGCGAATGTTGAATGCACGCGGCTTCGAGAGCGTCCAGCTGCCAGGGGATTCCGAATCGATCGATTGGCAGGCGGATGCGATCGCGACGATCGATGTCTTGAAGCGTTCGGAGCAAGCCGAGTGGCTGCTCGTTGACCATTATGGTCTCGGATTGGATTGGGAGATTGCGATAAGACCTCATGTTCGCAAACTTGCGGTCATGGATGATTCGGTATCTCGTTTGCATGGCTGCGATGTACTGATGAATACCAGCGTTTTTGATGAGAAGGACACAGCTCTTCAGCGATTAAGCGTACCCGCGCATTGCAAGCTATTGCTTGGCCCCGCGTATTCATTGCTGCGTCAAGAATTTCGGCGTGCTTCCGGCAGGGCAAGGAGCAGAGACGGTACGATCCTTCGCGTGCTAGTCAGCTTCGGCGGGAGCGATCCATGCAACTTGACCGCGGCAGCAGTTCAAGCGCTGGAGGACGCCGCGTTCTCCACGCTGCATATCGACGTTGTGGCCGGAGCTTCCAATCCGCGCAAGGAGGAAGTGAAGGAACTTTGCGCAGCGGTGGGCCATGTCGAATTCCATGAGCATACAGAACGGATGGCGGAGCTGATGGTTCGAGCGGATCTTGGCATCGGCTCGGCTGGCTCGACTTCCTGGGAACGTTGTTATCTGGGTTTACCGTCGATTGTCATAACGGCAGCTGCCAATCAGTACGGAATTGGCCATTATTTGCATAGACGCAAGGCCGCGATTCATCTTGGCTGGCACCAATTTGTCAGCAGTAAGCAGCTAAGGGCTGCATTGCACGCGCTGATCGCCGATCCGGCAGCAACTGCGGCTATGTCCGTTCAAGCCAGCGCGCTCATGGACGGCTGCGAAGGCAGGGTCGCGGAACTTGTGCAGCATTTCATGAACGAATAGGAGGGAAATGCTGATGAATGATGTCACGATTGCCGGCAGAACGATCGGTGCGGGCCATCCGCCTTTTATGATCGCAGAGATGTCGGGCAATCATAATCAGTCGCTTGACCGCGCCTTGGCGATTGTCGAGCAGGCAGCCCGATCAGGCGCGCACGCGCTGAAACTTCAGACGTACACGGCAGATACGATGACGCTTAACGTCCAATCAGGGGAGTTCCGCATTCATGATGCAGACAGTTTATGGCATGGGTGGTCGCTCTATGAGCTATACGCTCAGGCCTGTACGCCGTGGGAATGGCATGAGCGGATCATTGAATACGGACGGCAGCTCGGCTTAATCGTCTTCAGTTCGCCATTTGACGAGTCGGCCGTTGATTTCCTCGAGACGCTGGATGTGCCCTGCTACAAAATCGCCTCGTTCGAGAATAACGATCTGCCGCTTATCCGTAAGGTCGCGGCAACGGGAAAACCGGTCATAATGTCGACGGGGATGGCGACAATAGCCGAGCTCGAAGAAGCCGTGAACGCATACCGGGAGGCTGCTCCCGATCCAGATTCAGGTCAAGGCGGGCTTATCCTGCTTAAATGCACAAGCAGCTACCCGGCGCCTGCTGCGGAGTGCAACCTTCTGACAATCCCGCATTTGAGCCGGCTGTTCGACTGTCCGGTCGGATTGTCCGACCATACGCTTGGTTTCGGTGCGGCGGCAGCCAGTGTAGCGCTTGGGGCCAGCGTAGTGGAGAAGCATTTTACTTTATCCCGGTCGGATGGCGGTGTCGATGCAGCTTTCTCGCTTGAGCCCGACGAGATGTTGCAGCTGACCCAGTCGTGCGCGACCGCCTGGGAGGCCCTAGGGACGATTGCGTTCGGACCGACGGAAAAGGAGCGAAGCTCGCTTATATTCAGGCGTTCGATCTATGCCGCACGGAACATACAGCCTGGCGAACCTTTTACCCGAGAGAATATCCGAATCATCCGGCCTGGCCTGGGGCTGGCTCCGAAGTATTACGAGCTTGTGCTTGGGAGGAAATCCGTTCAGTCGATCAACGCTGGCACGCCAATCCGATGGGAGCAGCTATAATGCTGGAGTGAGAAGTGAGAAGTAAGAAATCGAGAGGCGCGGGAAGGAGAATTCAGGTGCTGCAGGTACGTCTGGCCCACAACGGTGATGCGGCGATGCTGTTTGCCTGGCGCAATGAAGAAACGGTCAGGCAACAGTCATTCAACAGTGATCCGATCGATTGGGCTACGCATGTGCGCTGGCTGGAAATGACGCTGGCTAGCAGCGATCAACTCATCTGTATTGCATTGGAAGGGGATAAGCCGGCAGGAAGTTTTCGGCTGGAGAAGCTGACGGATTCTACGGTTCTTATCAGCATTACGGTAGCGCCTATGTTGCGCGGGCAAGGGCTGGGGTCAAGGATGCTCCGCCTGGCAGCAGAACAATGCCGTTCCAGATTCGGCCCCGTGACGATCGTGGCACAGATCAAAGCGGATAACGAAGCCTCCCTGAGGGCGTTCGCCAAAGCAGGTTATACACTCCGTTCGGTAACGATGGAATTGCAATGCGACTAACCTAATGAAGGAGAGAAGCTGCTCATGTCCAAGTTTGCCCATGCAAAAAAATGCTGCTGTTCAGTATGCAAGAAAAAGAAATCGCGTTTGCGCCGTAAAAGAAGGGCTCGTTCGCTAAACCGGGTCCGCACCTCCCCTGTTAGCCTGTTGCAGCAATCCGTTGATGCGCTTGGCGCTGCGATCGGCAGTTTGACAGATCGAGTGGCCCTCATCGAAGCGGCTATCCATCGGAATCGGATCGAGCTTGGTGAAATGCGCTCGACTGTCGGAAGTTTGACCTCCGAGGTGGGGGAATTGACCTCGGAAGAGCAGTCCATCCGGAGCCAGCTGCAGCAACGGATCGGCGCTCAGGTGACGATTGATACGCCCGTAGGGACTGTTACCGGCGTATTGATTGCGGTTGGCGAGGATTTCGTCGAGCTTCAGGAGTCGACTGGCGCTATACTGGTCGTCCGCATAGCGAAGATCAATTCGTTTAGTTGATTAGAACATGGTGGAGGGGATTAGAGATGGATTTTTCCGATCTGATGAGAACGTTCATTGGCCGCAATGTAGAAAGCTATCAGGAAGGGCAGTTCCTGACCGGCCGACTGGCCAACGTGACGGAGGGCAGCCTGATCATTGAAGCCATCCAAAGTGTCTACAGTCCGGTATCCGGTCTGGTGACTGTATTAACGCCGAATATCAATTATGTGCGGATACTGCCTTAACGCGTATGCTATTCTTGATACGCAGCGGTACCGATTCGCGTTCATCGAATCACACGGCGTCATCGGTCAAGTCGGAATGGCCGGACAGCCTTATTGTTCGGCTTGACCAAGAGGATGCGGATGCCCTGAACCGGATCCTTTGCACATCGGGGGAGCCGTTCTTCATCGTCCTAGGTGCAGGCGACACTGTACTGCCGGGCTTCCGAGCTGCTCTTAAGCAATCATTGCAGCAGTTAGAACCATCGGATGCCGGCTTCATTGCCCAGAAGGAATCCGTGAACGGAGTCCAGGCCGATCGCTTGCTTCCTCCGCTTCCGCTTGTCTGGAGAACCGAAGCCGTTCTGAATCGTGATGACGGCGGCTTTCAGACCATGACCCAGCTCCCTTTTCCTTCCTATATCTTTCATGAACGTATGCTGCAGCTAAAGCGATCGTGGAATTGGCCCGTCTTGAAAGGTCTCCCGCTGTATCAAGCGGCGCAGCGAACGCCCAGTTGGATGCAACTTGACCGGGAATGGGCATTGCTGGCCCCGATTCTCGCTGGAGAGCGCCAAGCAGTTGCTCAAGAACGAGAACCTGTCATCTCAGTCGTCCTATGCATGTATAATGCGTCCGATTATATGCTGTGGGCTGTTCGCAGCGTCCTTATCCAGACCTATCCGGATTGGGAGCTCATTCTCGTCGATGACGGCTCTAACGATGCTACGGACATGGTGCTGAAGAGCAATCCATTGCTGCAAGACACAAGAATCCGAATGCTGTCTCATCCGTCCAACTTGGGCAAAGCCGCCGCGCTGAATACGGCGCTCGCTTGCGCGCGAGGGCGATGGCTGCTGGAGCTCGATGCCGATGACTGGCTGTGCGTCGATGCCCTGGAGACGCTTGCGCGTGGAGCGCTGGCGAATCCTGAAGCCGGCGCCATTTATGCCGATCAGATCGAATGGCTGGAACGGCATAATAAACAGCTTGTCCTGCGAGGCATCGCCCGTGCATGTGATACGCCGACGATCCATCACCTGCTAGATCGTCCTGTGCCGCTTGCGCCCAGAATGTACCGGACGGCTCTCCTGCGCAAGCTGGGCGGATGGCTGACCGATGACCCTTACGGCGGCAGGTTATATGAAGATATCCAAATGCTGGTTCGGGTAATGGAGCTGCGGCAGCTTTACCGCATTCCAATGGGGTTATACCATCGCCGCCTGCGCGCGGCAAGCGTCTCGCAGCAGAACAAGGAGCGTTATGGGATCTGGAAGAGGTGGATGACGGCGAAGCTTTCTATACGCGATTAATGCCTGTACAACCGAACGCATTAAAACAGCGATCGCCCCGAAAGGCGCATCGCTGTTTTGTGTGTTACGCTTCGATAATGGGCCCCTATTGTAACGGATACCTAGGTTAGGCGCGAATGTTCTTTACTCTTTTAACGCGCCAATCAACACCCCATGCACAAAGTATTTTTGCAGAAACGGATAGAGGACCAAGATCGGTAGTGTTGATACGATGATCGTCGCGTACTTGATCGTCACCCCGATATCCATCCGATCGCCGGCGCCGGATCCGGTCGTCATGCTGTCCGTGCTGTTCGAGATCAGAATCTCCCTGAGCACCAGCTGAAGCGGGAACAATTCCCGATCGCGCAGATAGATGAGCGCGCTGAAATACGAATTCCAATGTCCGACGGCGTACCATAAGATCATGACGGCAATCACGGGCATCGATAGAGGGATGATGATACGGCTCAGAATCGTCCAGTCATTCGCCCCGTCGATGCGCGCGGATTCCTCCAATCCTACGGGGATCCCCTGGAATGCGGTTCGCATAATGATTAAGTTAAACGAGCTGATGGCTCCGGGCAAAAGAAGCGCCCAAGGCGTATTCAGCATGCCGAGATTGTTCACCAGCAGGAAAGAGGGAATCAGGCCCCCGTTGAACACCATGGTGATGATGATAATAAGCATGATCGTATTATTGAAATAAACGTTACGACGGGAAAGCGCGTACGCGCCGAGGGTAGTCATGATCAAGTTGATGCTTGTACCTGCGATAACATAGAACAGCGTGTTCCGGTAACCTGTCGTAACCATGGGATTGTCCAATACCGCCTTATAGGCATCCAAGCTGAACCCTTGCGGGTAGAACAGCATGCCGCGAAACCGGGCCATCTCGGCTGGATCGCTCAGTGAGGCGAAGAGGATATAGAGGAACGGATACAGCGTAACGAAACAAAGCGACAGCATAAAAAATAGGTTAAACCACGAAAACACCGTTTCACCGCGAGAACGTCGATACGTCAATTGTCGTTTCCCCCCTTTACCACAGCCTGTGCTCGCTTACCCGCTTGCTAATCGTATTGGCGAGCGCCAGCAGAATGAAGCTGACGATCGAATTGAACAAGCCTACGGCAGCGGAATACCCGAAGTCGGCGCCGAGAATCCCTTTTCTGTATACATAGGTGGAAATCACGTCGGCCGTTTCATAGGTCAGCGGGTTGTACATCAGAATGATTTTTTCGCTCCCGACGGAAAGCATCGACCCGATATTCAGGATCAGCAGGATGATGATCGTTGGCATAATGCCTGGAAGGGTCACATGCAACGTTTGCTTCCAACGGTTCGCGCCATCGATACGTGCCGCGTCGTACAGGGAAGGGTCAATCGTCGACATCGCGGCGAGATAAATAATCGAACCCCATCCGATCCCTTGCCAGATCCCGGAGGAGATAAACATGGAACGAAACCAGCCCGGCTCCTGCAAGAAGGCAATCGGCTCGATCCCGAACCATCCGAGGATGTTATTAATGAGCCCATCGCGCGCAACGAAATCGACGAGCATGCCCACCACGACCACGATCGAGATAAAGTGGGGGAGATAGCTGATTGTCTGCACGACCCGTTTGAAGACGAGTTGTCATATTTCATTGAGCAACAGCGCCAGGATGATCGGAGCAGGGAAGGCAAACAGCAATTCATAGATATTGATCATGAAGGTATTGCGAATCAGCCGCCAGAAGTAAGGGTTTTCAAAAAAGTGTTGAAAGTGCGTAAACCCGACCCAAGGACTGCGCCATACGCCATCGGCTATGCCATAATCCTTGAAGGCAATGAGCAGACCATACATCGGTCCGTAATGGAAAAGGGCGTAATAGGCGATGACGGGCAGAAGCATCAGGTAAATCATGCGATTGCGTATGAGGTCTTTTCTTATGAAACTCCATTTGCTTTCCACGGGTATTCTGGCGGCGGCTTGCGACACGTTCTTGTCTAACTCAGGCACGGAATGATCCCTCCCGGATGTCCGGAATACGGACAGCTATCGGCCAGCGCATATTCCGGAATTGGCGATGTTTATCGATCGTTGTACCGTTCTAAGGCGGCTTGCTGAATTTGGATCGCTTCTTCGATTCCTAACGCTTTTAACGCCTTGACATAGTCGTCGAATTTATCCAGCGACTCGGCGCCGGTAATAAACTTCAGCATCATTTCATCCTTGTACGTATTCACGTCGGTCATGATCGAGGCATATCGGCTGCTGTCTTGAGCGGCGATGCTGACGGGAGGCATCCTATTCTCATGCGTCGGGGCTGACCACAAGGCCATCGCTTCCTTTTGTTCCGGCTTGGTCGTGTACTGCTGCGTGTGGCGTACATCTTGGACAAAAGGACCAGATGTCGCTCCCATAATATGCGATCGGAAGGATTGGGAGATCGGCAGTCCGTTCGGATTGTTCAATACAGCGTCCGTATACTTTGGCTGTCCGTCCACTAACGTGTACGTTTCGCCTTCTTTGCCGAAATTCATGATGAGCTTGCCTTCTTCGCTGTACAAATAATCCAGGAACTTCACGGTTTCGTCCACATTCTTGTTACTTCCGGTGATCGCGGCGAAGATGCCGGTAACGGGATTGTCAATGTATCCGAACACCGGCTTGTCGCCAGCATTCAAGGTCGGATAGGTGGTGCCGACAATCTTGAATTCCGGTTGGCTCTTGGCCATTAAGTCCATGTATTTGCCGATGCCGCCATTGAGGAACAACACGGTCGATCCGACCTGATTGCCGGTGATCTTCGCATCTCTCATTTTGCTGTCCGTCGTCGCGAAGTCCTTGTCGAGCAAGCCTTCGTCGTACCACCGGTTCATGGTGGCCAGGTAGTCCTTGAAGCCAGGTTCAATTGGGCCGTACTTGACGGTATCCTGCTCCCGGAAGAAATCGTTAGGCGTCCCGAAAGCGCCCGCGAAAGCCAATTCTCCCGCTGGAATAAGGATCGGAATTTCGTCCGCTTCGCCATTGCCGTTAGGGTCCCGTTCTTTAAACGCTTTCAAAACCGTGTACCATTCGTCAATCGTCGTCGGCGAGGATAGGTTTAATTTATCCAGCCAGTCTTGGCGAATCGCTGGTCCCAGGAAAACTTGCTGCGTAACATCTTCGCGAATGAAAGGGAAGCCGATGATATTCCCATCGTCCGTCGAGGCCATCTTGCGCCATTCCGGATTCGCGTCCAATAGCGCTTTAAGATTGGGAGCATCCTCCAAGTAATCATTCAAGGGGACGATTTTCTTGTCCCGGATCGCTTTCTGCGCGCCGCCAGGGTAACTGTTCCATCCAAAATCAACGACGTCAGGCAGCTTGTTCGACGCCACAAGCAAGTTAAACTGCTCCGCGAGTTGACCTTGCGCCGGGTGCTGGAATTCAAGCTGGACGCCGGTTCTGGCCTCGATTTCCTTCCATGCGGTGACCTCGCCGTAACTCTTCATAATGGCGGCCGCATCCGGAAACAATTCCACCCAGTACGTTAATTTGGTCAATGATTGCGACTGCTCTCCCGATTGTTGTTCTTCGGAAGCGGATCCCGTTGAGCCCGTCGATCCTCCTTCGCTGCACGCCGCGAGCGTACTGGCCATCAGGGCCGGAATAATAACGATAGCTGCCAATCGACTACGCTTTCCCTTGTACATGGACATAAACAATTGCCCTCCCCATTCGAACTAATGGTATGAATCGATATGGAATGACGTTGTTTCATTGGAGGGGCTATCCCGCTAGAGATAGCCCTTGCGTAAGGACATTACAGCGTGGAGCCCCAGTCGTACGGATCGTTCTGGCCTTTATAGATCCCTTTGACCACGCGATAGGCGAGCTTAGGTTTGCGATATTCGTTGACCAGACCTTTGTTGTTGAAGGAGCGCGCGCGGTCCCTGAAGTGAGGGCGGCGGCTCTGCAGGTCGGCCCTTGTATCGGCGAACTGCCACACGTATGTACCGCTGATCTTCGCGTCGGAGCGGAAGAGCTTCAGGGACTTGCTGAGCAATTCGGCTTGGTAGTCCTCGCTGAATAGACGGGGTTCCCAGCCGGAATCGCCATATACGCCTGCTCCGCCGAATTCGGTCATCAGCACAGGGGTGTGCTCGGCGCCATATTCCTTGCAGCGCTCATGGAATTTCACGAGCATCTCCTCGAACTCGACATGTCCGAAATACCACCCGCCATAATAGTTAATCCCGATCACGTCGAACAGTCCGAGGCAAATGTCTGTCATAGGGTGCATGGTGGCATAGGCGACAAGTCTTGACTGGTCCTTGCTCCGAACGAGCTCCGTCAGCTGGACGGACAAATCATAGGCCTGCTTGGATCGGGTATCGATTTCATTATGGACGGACCAGAACAGAATCGAAGGATGGTGCAGATCCCGCTTAATCATCTCATCCATCATCGTTAACGCGCGTTGCACGAAGAGCGGGTCGTCCGTGTGCTCAGCCGGGAACGCGGCGCCCCAGATCGGGATCTCGCCCCAGAAGATCACGCCTTGCTCATCCAGCAGATCGAGCCAGTATTCGCTCTGCGGGTAATGGGATCCGCGTACGGTATTGCAGCCCATCTGAAGAATGATATCCAGATCCTTGGTCATTAATTTGTTGGGGAAAGCGAAGCCCCATTCCGGGTGTTCCTCGTGGCGGTTAACGCCCTGCAGATAGAGCTCTTTGCCGTTGAGCAAAATTTTCTTGTTTCTCGTCTCCACGGTGCGGAATCCGATGCGGTCCGTCAGGTCGTCTTGACCGGCCACCGCTCTGATCATATAGAGTTCGGGATCCTCCTGTTCCCACCGCTTAAGTCCCGACCAGGCTTGCTCCACGTTGAGTTCCAAGCTTTCTTTGGCAGGAAGGTAAACGGTTTCAGAATAGAAGATCTCCCCGTTCCGATAGAGGGTTACGGGCGCTTCGACAGGCGTATCCGACAGGGAGCGGAGCGTAAGCGTGGTCCGGACATCCGCACTGGAATCGCCGGTCATGTCATACGTGATGCGCATCGCCTCGATCGAGACATCGGACAAGAGCTGTACTTCTACCGGTCTGATGATTCCGCCGTAATGGAACCAGTCCACGATATGGTAGGGAATCGTATTGAGCGTCAGCGTGCTGTCCGTGCGGACGATAAGCTCGTGTACGCCGGCAGTCGCGTTAGGGACCGTGAAGTCAAAAGGGGTATAACCGCCGTAATGATAACCCAGATGGTTCCCGTCCAAGTACACATCGGCATGTCCCAGCACGGCGTGGAACAGGAGACGCAGATGGCTGCTTTCCTCAAGCGTAATCCAAGTGCGGTACCAAGCGACCCCTTCATAATCGAACTTGCCCAGTTCGTTATTCCAACAGGCCGGCACCGGTACGCGATCGTGACTGGATGGGAATTTCGTCTGCCATCCTTCAGCTAATCCCCGGTTATCCTTGTCAAAAACGAAATCCCATAATCCGTCAAGCAATTGGCCCTGCCGAAGTCGATGCTGCTGAAACGTGCGGATCACAATCATCATCTCCCATACTTTTTCTGCGGGTCATCTCGAATTAATGCCCTGTATGATCGGAGTTTAGCATCGCTTGCATTCGAGGGACAATGGCAAAAAGGATCCTAATCATTTATCATAAATGATACAAATGATTGGATGGAGGAAGACGTATGGAATATGCTGTGGGCAATATGGCGGTGCATATCCATTGGGTGCTGGCCAAGCCGGCGCTGCCAGGCTGGGAGGACATTCGGCAGACCGTGTCCGGCCATACCTTTTATTACATCTACAGCGGGAAGGGGATTTTTCGCTCCGAGGAGGGGGATCAGGAGGTCGAAGGGGGCACCTTGGTGTACCTTTGGCCCGGATTGCCCCTCTACATGAAGTCGTCCGAGGCGCATCCCCTTCGGATGACGATGGTGCTATTCGAGTGCGCATCGCTAACGAAGAATGAGCAAGGATGGGAGGGACCGGAGCCCATGGAACGGCTGCGGCTGCCTTTTCTTTTGCCATTGCCGAGTGATCGTGTGGGGAAGATCGGCGGACTGTTCCGGGAAGCGGAGAGAGAATGGGTACCTGGGGATTCCGTGCGGGAGGCACGGGTAAAGTCGATCTGGTATCGATTGGTACAAGAGGCGCACGAGGCGGCGGAAGCCGGGGGGAGGCACAATGGCGAAGAAGGAATTGCGGTGGCGCTTCGTAAGTTTAAGGAAAAGTTGGACACGGGGTACGCCACGGAGTTCCGCATCACCGAATTGGCGGAGCAGACCGGGTTCTCTCCCGTCTATCTGCGCAGAACCTTCGCTGCCCAGTACGGGTGCAGCCCCAAGGAGTACCTGGATCAGCTTCGCAACGAGCATGCCGTCCGCCGCCTGCGATTCACGGGCGAGTCCGTCACGGATATCGCGAGAGCCTGCGGTTACTCCGACGTCTATCAGTTCAGCAAAGCATTCAAGAAGCGCAATGGCGTGTCGCCTAGCGACTACCGAAGAAAGCACGGAGGCGGATCGTTTCACTAAAATAAGCTTCTTCAAGCGAGCTCCTCGTTCATTCCCAAATATCCTGAGGTTTGACGCCAAGTTCGGACGCTAATAACAGTGCCGTTAAACGTTGGGGCTTGTGGATTCTGCCATTCCTAAGCTTTGATATCGTCTGAACGGATATTCCAGTCGATTCCGATAAATCTACAGCCGATAAGTTACACCTTGCCATCATGATCTTCAGCTTCACGGAGGGATTATCCTCTTTGGAGCTAAAATCGGTAACGACGTACGCAAATTGATTTAAGGTGTTATCGCTGTGGTAGAAGGGGGAAAAAGTCACTTCCAAACTTTCTTCATTGCCTAGCCATTTGGTGCGGATACTGAGGCTCTCCGAACGTCGGTCAAGCACTGCGCGCCGAATGGCTTCAAGTACGCGCCCTTGTTCTTCCTCGTGAATAATGGACATGATCGACCTGTCTAATAGCGCAATATCTTGCCCCAACAAGAAGTAAGGGAGCTTTTTGTCCGCTCTTTCGAACATATTCTTCGCGTTAATAATCCCTGAGATTAGTACCGTATGCCGTTGCATCTGTGCTTGAATCCATAACTTAGCGCTCTCGTCATGAGCCGTGCAAATCCATGTAGGCTGCGAACTGGAACTGTTTTTTCGGCAAGAGATCTTGACGTGAATTTTTTGATTCTGTTTGGTTCTTAATGTATAGGGGGTCAGCTTCTCCGTAAGAGAAGATTCGCTCCATGCTTGAAATAACGCGTCGAGCTTCAGCCTTGTGAGCTCAGCCTCTGTATAGCCGACAAGTTGAGTGAAAGCATCGTTACACCGTTCAACGTACAAGCCCCTATAATCGCGTTTCAGGATCGCCATAGGCGTTTTGATTTCTTTGAAAATAGTTTCGAAAACAGGCATTTCTACCACCTCGTGAAATCTGTGTTCACAGAATAATACCATAATCTGTTTGGGTTGGGATGGGGTTAGTTCTAGGAGTGTGGTAGGGAAAATCAAGATGTTTTCCAAGTTTGCGACAACTGGGGAAGCCGAGGTCGTTAAGCATGTTTGCGCCGGGCGAGATCACTATTTATGCCATGAGAACTTCACTAAGCAGTCGTGTGTTTCAGGTTCGGTTACCAATGATATGATATGTGGTTAATCGGATTATCCAATGTGAATGCCGGAAACGATGATGTTCCTACCTATCGAAAAATGCGCGTTAGACCATTTTGAGCTCCTGATATTGACACAGCACGCTACTGCGTGATACTTTATAGCAGTAGTAAGTAACACTGCATACCAGTCGTACAGAATAGCAAAGGGTGATCGTGTTGGAAAACTTAACGGAAATGCTCAAAGGCGTGCTTGAGGGTTGTGTCCTTGAAATAATAAGCCGGAAAGAAACATATGGTTATGAAATAACGCGGCAGCTGAATGCTCTTGGTTTCGCTGATGTTGTCGAAGGAACGGTGTACACCATTCTGATCCGGCTTGAGAAAAACAAATTGGTGGAAGTCGCCAAGAAACCGTCCGACATGGGACCTCCGCGAAAGTTTTTCGCGTTGAACGACGCGGGACGCGAGGAGTTGCAGAGGTTCTGGGACAAATGGGAGTTCGTGTCATCCAAAATGAACGAGTTAAAGGAGATCCAATCATGAACTTTTGGGAAAAGATCACAGGCAGCGACATGACGAAAGAAATGAAATCCTTTGAAGCGCGAGCCAAGAAGCTGCCGGCTGATTACCAAGCGGCATGGGAACAGATTAATGCCTATCTTTGGCCGAACGCCGATTTCACCGGGCGCAACCTTATGCCCATTCTTGACGGCGTGCTTGGCCTGCTCGAAGAAACGGCGGCGGAGGGACAGCGTGTCCGCGACGTATTGGGAGACGACATCAAAGGCTTCTGTTCGGCATTGGCCGGGGAACAAGGGGCAAAGTCTTATCGCGATAAGTGGCGCGAACAACTCAACCATAATATTGCCAAAAAACTAGGTAAAAAATAGGGGGAGTACCATGAGCATTCACGATATTATCCAAGGCAAAAAAGAATGGCGGGCCCATGTGGCGCGCGTCAAAGCGCTCCCGCAAGATTATCAGGTCGTTTATAAAGAGATTCAAAACTATTTCTTCAAGGTCGGTCCTGTAGAGCTAACCGAAGGGACGGGATTACTCTCGGGGATTGTCGATCTTTTTGAAGAAGGGGCGGCGAGAGGGAAAGGCGTGCTCGAAGTGACGGGCAGAGACGTAGCCGCATTCTGCGACGATCTCATCCAAGATTCAAAAACGTACGCTGACATCTATTCAGAATCCGTTGACCCGAATCGTAACAAGGAATGAAACAACTTAGCGTGGCAATCCGCACACAGAACAAAGAAACCTAAATCCGCATCGAGACTTAGGTTTCTTCGCCTTGTTTTGCTTCAATCACATTGAAAACCATTGAGCCGCTCTTACTGGAGCTTGTAATTGATGCTTATCGCACGGTTTCTACCTTTTTCTTTTGCCTGATATAAGGCTTGGTCAGCGAGTTCCAATACTTCCGTTTGGGATAACGATTGATCAGGCGTAATAAACGCAGCCCCGATACTAACGGTGACCGTATCCAAGACAGGAGAGTCTTCGTGAGGAAGTTTCAGTTGCCGAACGCCGTTCAAGAATCGGTTGGTTGCTTCCAGCAAGCTTTGTTGGTCAAGTCCGGGTAGGAAAAGGACAAACTCTTCGCCTCCGAAGCGAGAAAGCTTTTCTCCGGTTTGCAAACAGGAAGATAGTGCGGAAGCGACCTGGATGAGACATTGATCTCCTTGGAGATGACCGTAGTGGTCATTGTACCGTTTGAAAAAGTCGATATCAATCATCATCAACGTGATGGATTGGTTGCTTTGGATGGATTCTTTTATTTTTTGTTCGATTTTTTCATTAAAGTATCTGCGATTGTTAACGCCGGTGAGACCATCGATATACATGCCTCGTTTCAAAGCCGACTCCAGCCGCTTATTCTCCGAGATATCGGTGAAAATGGAAGCGAAGTATTGCACTTGACCTGACTCGTCGAGTAAGGAGTATATGTTTTGCCATTCGGCTATAAGCTCGCCATCTTTCCGCCGGTTCCATATTTCACCTTGCCAATGACCGTTGGTATAGACTTCATTCCATAGATGGTCATAAAAGGATTTATCGTGTTTGCCTGAACGGAGAATGCCCGGGTTTTTGCCGGACAACTCTGCAAGCGAATAGCCTGTCAGCTCCGTAAAAGCCGGATTAACATAAATAATCAATTTATTAGGATCAGTTAGGACAACCCCGTGACGCATTTTATCAACCATGAGCTTGAAAACGTCGGGGTGAATATTGCTTCCTTCGTGTTTGTTCACATCTGTCACCTCAACGTTAATAAACCGCTTACTCGAACCGCGATAAACCTATCATACTTGCTCCTATATAGTGATATCAACGAGTAATTACTAGCATAAAGCGGGGTGCACAGGGGATATCGTTGAACGGATAAGGTTCAATGGAATAAGAAAGTGTGACGTGCATCACATCCTGTGTAGCGAAGAGGGCATATAATAAAGCCATGGAAGACAACAACAAGCGCCGCGCAGCTCATGTCGCAGGGAAACCGGATGACATGAGAAACTTCCTAAGAAGTTTGTGAAATAATTCACTTATATTAAGGAGCGTGTTCTATATGTTGATCAAATTACTTCGCGAAAACAAATATGCAGCCGGTTTGTTGGCCTTGCTTCGTCTCTATCTCGGATACGAGTGGTTGACGCACGGCATCGATAAATTGAAAGGCGGCTTTGACGCCGCGGGCTTTCTTCAAGGGGCGATCGCTAAACCCGTCGTAGACCGGGCTACGAATGAACTTATTTACCCGACCTTCACGAATTTCCTGGAGCATGTCGCGCTGCCGAACGTCAAGTTAATTAATCTCGCGATTCCGCTTGGCGAAACGCTTGTCGGTTTGGGCTTGATCGTAGGCGGTCTAACGGCCGCGGCTGCATTCTTCGGTCTGCTGATGAACTTCATGTTCCTGTTCGCCGGTACGGTAAGCACGAATCCATGGCTCATTCTTCTCGGCGGCATCGTGATGATCGCGGGCGCTAACGCCGGCCGATTCGGGATCGATTACTACCTTCTGCCATTCCTTCGCAAGAACGCAACTCGCTTCGTGAAAGGCAATAAACGCGGCGGCGGGGAAGAGAAGCCATTCACCGGTAATACGACACGTCCCGCACATTAAGAGGTGCGGTCATAGAAAAAGACAAAAAGCAGCCGATGCAGGCTGCTTTTGTTTGTATCGTCAGTGCGCGCCTAATATTTCTTTGGCCCGCTGTACGGTTATATCGTCCGGTGGCTTCGTATCGAGGAGTGGGTAGTCGATACCGAGCTGTTCGTATTTATACTTCCCCATTTCATGATAAGGCAATACTTCAATCCGTTGTACGTTGTTCAATGTTCGGATGAATGCCGCAAGCCCCTTCAAATCGGTTTCGTCATCAGACACCCCCGGTACGAGCACATGACGGACCCAGACGGGAACGCGGTTGTCGGATAGGAACCTGGCGAACTCCAAAATATGGTCATTCGGCTTGCCGGTCAGGGCAAGATGTTTCTTCGGATCGATTTGCTTCAGGTCGAGCAGTACGAGGTCCGTATACCGGATAAGCTGCTTAAGCGTCTCGAAGAAATGGCCGTGCGTCGTAAAACAACCGCCCGAAGAATCGATCGCCGTATGAATGCCGTATTCCCGCTTCAAAGCTTGGAAGAACGCGAGCAGGAAATCCGCTTGGAGCAGCGGCTCGCCGCCGCTTACCGTCACTCCGCCTCCGGAATATTTCATAAAGGGCAAGTAGGCTTGAATGTCGCGGACCAGTTCATCCACCGTCATGTTATGACCGCCTTTGCCGATTGTCCACGTATCCGGATTATGGCAATACTGGCAGCGCAGCAGACATCCTTGCATGAAGACGACGTACCGGATTCCCGGCCCGTCTACCATGCCGGACGTCTCGATGGAATGGATTCTTCCTTGGCTTGCATCCATAGGAGAACCTCCAATCTAAATTTTGCCGTGGAACGTACGGTTAATGACGTCAAGCTGCTGTTCTTTCGTCAATTTGATGAAGTTGACCGCATATCCGGACACGCGGACCGTTAACTGCGGATACTGTTCGGGATGCTCCATAGCATCGAGCAGCATTTGTTTGTCGAATACGTTAATGTTCAAGTGATGTCCGTCTTTGGACATGTATCCGTCCAGAATGGCGGTTAGATTGCGCTCGCGTTCCCCGTCGTTCTTGCCGAGCGCGCCCGGAACGATGGAGAACGTGTTGGAGATGCCGTCCAACGCGTATTCGTAGGGCAGTTTCGCCACTGACGCGAGCGAAGCGATCGCGCCTTTCGTATCCCTGCCGTGCATCGGATTGGCGCCTGGCGCGAACGGTTCGCCTTGCTTTCTTCCATCCGGCGTATTGCCTGTCAGCTTCCCGTATACGACATTCGACGTAATTGTCAGCACCGACATCGTCGTTCGTGAATTACGGTAGGTCGAATGTTTTTTCAGCTTCTTCATGAACCGCTTAACCAGATCAACCGCGATTTCGTCAGCGCGGTCGTCGTTGTTCCCGTAAGAGGGGTATTCGCCTTCGATCAAGAAATCGACGGCTACGCCTTTTTCGTCCCGAATCGGCTTGACGCGGGCATATTTGATCGCGCTGAGCGAATCCGCTACGACGGACAGACCCGCGATACCGGTTGCCATCGTACGCATCGTGTCCTGGTCGTGAAGCGCCATCTCGATCCGTTCATAACAGTAGCGGTCATGCATGAAATGAATGACGTTCAACGTGTTGATATACAGCTCGGCCAGCCATTCCATGATGTGGTCAAAGGCGGTCATGACCTCGTCATAATCCAGCGTGTCGGACAATAGGGGGCTGAACGGCGGCGCGACTTGCACCTTCAGCAACTCATCTACGCCTCCGTTGATGGCGTACAGCAGCGCTTTGGCCAAGTTGGCGCGCGCGCCAAAGAATTGCATCTGCTTGCCGATGCGCATCGCGGACACGCAGCAGGCGATTCCGTAATCGTCCCCAAAATATGTCCGCATGAGATCGTCGTTCTCGTATTGAATAGAACTCGTTTTGATCGTCATTCGCGCGCAGTACATTTTGAATGCTTCCGGGAGCCTTGTCGACCAAAGAACCGTCAAGTTCGGCTCAGGCGAAGGACCGAGCGTCTCGAGCGTGTGAAGGAAGCGGAACGTGGTCTTCGTGACGAGCGCCCTTCCGTCCAGCCCCATGCCGGCCAACGATTCCGTCACCCAGGTCGGATCGCCGCTAAACAACTGATTATACTCCGGCGTACGCGCGAATTTGACCATTCTCAGCTTCATGACGAAATGATCGACGAGTTCTTGCGCATCTTGTTCGGAGAGCGTGCCGCGCTTGAGATCCCGTTCGACATAAATATCAAGGAAAGTCGACGTCCTGCCGAGGCTCATCGCTGCGCCGTTCTGTTCCTTAATCGCGGCCAAGTAGCCAAAATAAAGCCATTGGAAGGCTTCTTGCGCCGTGTTTGCCGGCTTCGAAATGTCGAATCCGTAACCTTCCGCCATTTCCTGCAGTTCCTGCAGGGCACGAATCTGCTCCGCGATCTCTTCCCTGGCGCGAATGACTTCATCCGTCATAGGCCGCTCGTTGTATAACGACAATTCTTCCTGTTTGCTCTTCTTGAGAAAATCGATGCCGTAGAGGGCCACTCGCCGGTAATCGCCAATGATCCGTCCACGACCGTAGGCATCGGGCAGCCCCGTTATAATTCCGGCCTTTCTCGCGAGCGACATGGCCGGCGTATAGGCATCGAATACACCTTGATTATGCGTTTTGCGATAGGTGGAGAAGACGCGCTCGATCTCTTCGTCGAGTTTGTAACCGTAAGCTTCACATGCGCTCTTGGCCATCCGTATGCCGCCGAACGGCTGAAGCGCCCGCTTGAACGGCTCGTCTGTCTGCATCCCCACGATTCGCTCCAGTTCCTTGTTCAAGTATCCGGGGCCATGCGAAGTGATGGTGGAGACAACCTTCGTATCCATCCCGAGGACTCCGCCTCTCTCACGCTCTTGTTTGGCCAGGGACATGAATTGCTCCCATAATTGCCTCGAAGACGCGGTCGGCTGGGCAAGAAACCCGTCATCGCCGTCGTATGGCTCATAATTCAGCTGAATAAACTGTCGGATGTCCACTTCCTCCCGCCAGCTCCCCGACTTGAAACCTTCCCATGCGATCATAAGATGTCCTCCCTTGGTCTCGAGTACCCAGTTAGTATCGGTAAGCCGCCACTTCTTTACGAAGCAACAGACTGTCCATATTCTCGATAGTCGTCCATCGAATGGAAATGATCCCACGAGAAGGATGAAGGTATGGTTTGCTGCCAATCGTCGAATATTAAAGGCCAAATGCTCAAATGCGAGGAGAAATGAATGTTGGAACGCGAACATCTGGTCGTCGTCGGCAATGGCATGGCGGGCATCAATACGGTGGAGAACATTCTGAAGCTCGCACCGAACAAATATAAGATCACGATATTCGGGGCGGAGCCTTATCCGAATTACAACCGGATACAGCTTTCTTACGTGCTCGAGAAGAGCAAAGCGATCGAGGACATCATTCTTAACGATTGGCAGTGGTACAAGGATAACGGCATCGCGCTGCATACCGGAGCGACGGTCATGCGGATCGACCTTGCACACAAACAGGTGGTAACCGATAGCGGCGTGCAAACCGGGTTTGACAAATTGATTCTGGCTACCGGTTCACGGCCGTTCCGCCTGAACGTGCCCGGCTCGGATAAGCAGGGCATTGTCGGATTTCGCGACATAGACGATTGCGAACGAATGGTTCGCGCCGCGGACGTGTACCGGAAGGCCGCGGTAATCGGCGGCGGACTGCTGGGCCTCGAAGCTGCTAAAGGTCTGTTGAAATTAGGCATGGACGTCACCGTCGTCCACTTATTCGAGGAACTCATGGAACGTCAGCTGGACCGGACCGCATCGCTCATGCTGCAGGCTGAGTTAGAAGGACAAGGCTTAAAGTTCGCGATGGGCAAGAAAACGACGGCTTTCCTGGGAGACGAACGCGTATCGGGCCTGCAATTCAATGATGGAACGACGCTCGAGGCGGAATTCGTCGTCATGGCCGCCGGTATTGTACCCAATGCCGAACTCGCCAAGGCGAGCGGACTCGAAGTGAACCGAGGTATCGTGGTAGATGATTTCATGCGCACGTCAGTGTCGGACATCTATGCGGTCGGCGAATGCAACGAACACCGGGGCGTGAGCTACGGACTGGTCGCTCCGCTCTTCGAACAGGGCGGGGTTCTCGCGAAGCATCTGTGCAGCGTGGAGACCAAGCCGTACGAAGGTACCGTCGTCTCCACACAACTCAAGATTTCGGGAATCGACGTCTTCTCGGCCGGCGAATTCATGGATGCGCCGGACCTGGCGATCGTGCGCATGCATGACGAGTGGCGACGCATCTACAAGAAGATCTTGCTGCGCGGCGGCCGCATTGTAGGCGGAGTTCTAATCGGCGACGGCAAGGAATCTACGCGGCTTCAGCAATGGATCCGAACAGGCACAGTCATGACGGATGCCATTCACGGCGCGCTGATGGGGGCGGTCGAAGCCGCTTCCGGCAATACGGTCGCGGATATCGCGGACGAAGAAATCGTCTGCGGCTGTAACGGGGTGACCAAGAAGCGGATCGTCGATGTCATTCAGGAGCAGGGATTCACGACGGTCGAGGAAATCAAAATGTCCACCGGTGCTTCCCGGTCCTGTGGAGGCTGCCGCCCGGTCGTCGAGCAAATCTTGAAGCACGTCCTGGGCGACAAGTATGATTCGGCCGCGGCCAAAAAAGAAGGGATATGCGCCTGCACGACGCTCAGTAAAGACGAAGTAGTCCGCAATATTAAGGAGAAGGGGCTCATCACCTCGAAGGAAGTCCGATACGCGCTCGGCTGGGAGAACGAGGAAGGCTGCTCGAAGTGCCGACCTGCGCTCAACTATTACTTAGGGATGATCTGGCCTTCTGAACATGTAGACGAACGCGACGCGCGCTTCGTCAACGAACGGATGCACGCCAATATTCAGAAAGACGGCACTTTCGGCGTCATCCCCAGAATGTACGGCGGGGTCACGACGCCGGAGGACCTGCGTCTTATCGCGGACGTAGCCGTGAAATACAAGGTCAAACTCGTGAAAGTAACGGGTGGACAACGGCTAGATCTCTTGGGCATCAAACGCGAGGACGTGCCGAAAGTTTGGGAAGAGCTGGGCATGCCGTCGGGCTACGCTTACGCGAAGGCGTTGCGCACCGTCAAAACATGCGTCGGCTCTCAATTCTGCCGGTTCGGCACGAAAGACTCCATCGATATGGGCGTTCGGCTGGAAAAGAAGTTCGAGCGGCTGGACATGCCCGCGAAATTCAAAATGGCCGTCAATGGCTGCCCGCGCAATTGCGCGGAATCCGCGACGAAAGACCTCGGAATCGTCGGCAACGAAGGCGCATGGGAAATTTACGTCGGAGGCAACGGAGGCATCAAAGCCCGTCTGGCCGACTTGCTCTGCAAGGTAAAGACCGACGACGAAGTCATGGGTATCGTCGGAGCATTCATCCAGTACTACCGGGAAACCGCGAAATATCTGGAACGCACGAGCGATTGGCTGGAACGGACCGGATTGGAAAACGTTATCGCGACCGTGGTGGACAACGCGGAGAAGCGGGAAGAGCTGAACGCCAGGATCGATCTGGCGTTGGAACAGGTAAAGGAACCATGGCGGGATATTCTGGACAACCGCAAGCTGAAAGAGCAGCTGTTCGAGGAGATCAAGGTACCGGCGCATCATGAATAATAACGAAGATTAGATAGGAGCGATACGAACATGCGGTATTATCATGTCGGTTCGGTAGAGCTGTTCCCGATGCGTCTAGGCCGCGTCGTTCGCTTGAACGACCAGCAAATCGCGGTATTCCGAACGACGGAGGGCAAACTGTACGCCTTGGAGAACCGCAGTCCGGGTCCGAAGGGCGGTACGATCGTGGAAGGCATCGTAGCGGGCGAAGTGCTGTACGATCCGATTTGCGATTGGAAGATCGGGCTGCCGGACGGTTGCGTGCTCCCTCCAGATGAAGGCAAGGTGCGAAGTTTCCTCGTGGATATTCGCGATGGCGAAGTATACGTCGGCATGGAAGAATAACGGAAGTTAAGGAAGGAGTAGCGTTCATGGCCCAATTGAACGGGAGAAAAATCTTAATCGCGGGCTCGCAAAAAATAGACGAAATGTCCGAGCTCATCCGAAAGCACGGAGGCGTTCCGGTCGTGCGTCCGCTGCAGGGCTTAACCTACGCGGACGAGACCGCGGTCGACGAAGATATCCGGCGTTTGGTTGCGACCGGCGCGGACTGGCTCGTTTTTACGACCGGCATCGGGTTTGCTTACCTTCGCGAGCGCGCGGAATCGCTTGGCCTTCTAGCAGCCTTTACGGACCTGCTGCGTACCGCGAACGTAGCCAGCCGAGGTTATCGAACATTCGCATTTTTGAAAAATCTGGGCGTTCAGCCGGAGGTCATCGCGGACGATGGGTCGCTTCGCAGCGTCGCCGACAAACTAGCCCAAGTCGATTTGAACGGTAAACGCGTATGGATCCAATTGCATGGGCAAGCCCATTCCGAAATCGCCGACTTCGTGCGGTCACGGGGCGTAAGCAAGCTTACGCTCTCCCTTCCCTACCACTATCAACCGCCTGAACCGGGAACGCTGTCCGACGCTCTGCGCGAGATTCAGGCTGGCGAAGTAGACGCCGTATGTTTCACGACTCGTGCGCAAATTGCGTATTTATTCGAATATGCCCGCGAAATCGGAGCGCATGAAGACCTTATTCGGCAATTCGACGCGAACGTGTTGGCCGTCGCCGTCGGGAAGGTTACGGCCACGGGCTTGAAGGAGGAAGGCGTGCGCCGGGTTATCGTGCCCGACGTGGAACGTTTGGGCGGCATGCTAGTCGAGATCGCTAGATATTACGAGAAGCATGCCGTAAGCATCGGAACGTGATTAGCAATCGTGTGGGCGTGCGAGCGCCAGATCATCCGGATACGAGCCCTGTCGCGGGGGATTCGGAATGCCGTCATCCGATTAAGGAGGGCGGCTTTTTGGCGTTGGATTATAACCATATTCTTCCAAGTCAGATGTGAGATGCATCACATTCAACCAGATAGGGCCGCTCTATAATAAAACCATGCAAGTGAGCTTCTTACATGAAGGAGGACTTCATCATGACATCCATCCACGTACATGGCAAACACCTTACGGTAACTCCGGCACTTCAAGAATACGCAGACCGAAAAATCGGGCCCGCGCAAACTTGGTTCGACGAACCGGTGTCCATTCACGTATCGCTCTCCGTACAAGGACATAAGCAGGAGAACGCCGTAGAGGTGACGATCCCTTATCACAGCATGGTATTCCGTGCGGAGGTCAGGCATGTTGATATGTACGCCGCCATTGACGAGGTTGCCGACAAAATAGAGCGGATCTTACGCAAATACAAAGAACGCGCGCGCCGCAAACTTAGAGCTCAAAGCCGGGCACTTGCGCATCACCTGCAGCAAGGAAGAGCGGTTCCCGTTGCCGTGGAGGAAGCTGATGATGATTTCCCGATCATGAAAGTGAAGCGAATCGACATGAAGCCGGTCGACATCCAGGAAGCGATTCTGCAAATGAACATGACGGACCATTCCTTCCACTTGTTCCATAACCGGGAGACCAACCGAATGGAAGTCGTCTATCGCCGCAAGGATGGTACGTACGGACATCTCCTGGCCGAATAAGGCAGCGTATGTACGATGAGGCAGCATGAAAGGCGTTTGCTCCATGAGGAGTAAGCGTCTTTTTTTGCTGTCGGAAGGTAATGGACTCAACATCACTTCGCTCCCTTGGTGTGACAAAACTCACATCGTAGACGATCCATTTCAACTAGACTAAGGATATTCATCATAGAGCGAGGGGATCAACACCATGACGTACATCACGCGTTCGCTGCGCGCCAAATTAGTCTTAATGACGCTTTTCATTATCGTCATGCTGCTTGTTATTATTGCGGCTGTAACCCAATATCAAATCAAGGAATCGATGCACCAAGTTTATTCGGATCGGGTAAAGGCAGTCTCACAGCTAGGTTACAATTGGATGGACCAGAAATATCCCGGATCATGGTCCGAGAAGGACGGCGTGCTGTATAAAGGGACGACGCGGATGAACGATAACGCTGAATTCCCGGACCAAATGAGCCAAATCACCGGCGGCGCGGTAACCCTCTTTCTCGGCGATACCCGCGTATCGACCAATATTATGCAGGAAGGCAAGCGCGTCATCGGAACGAAGGCGGAACCGCACATTGCCGAGCAGGTACTTCAGCAGAATGAGCCCTATCTGGGCAAAGCGCAGATTGTGGGGACGGATTACTTAACCTACTATGTTCCGCTCCAGGACGAGCAAGGTAAGACCATCGGCATGTGGCTAGTGGGACCGAAAATAGCCGTTATCGAGAAGTATGTCTCTTCCACGACCACGATGATCTTCCTCTTTGCGGGAATCGGCAGCGTGATCGCAGTCATCCTTTGCTTCGTCATCCTAAGCCATCTCCTTCGTCCGTTGAAGTGGATGGAACGGCAATTGAAGGATATTGCGGATGGCGAAGGGGACTTGACGCGCACGATTCACACGAAGAGCAAAGATGAGATCGGCCGTCTGGCTGGCTCTTTTAACCGGATGCTTGAGAAACTTCGGGACATGCTGCTCCGCATCGGCGAAACATCCGACCAGGTTGCGGCATCCTCGGTTCAGCTGGCAGCCAGCGCGGATCAAACCGGTAAAGCGACCGAGCATATCGCCGTAACCGTCCAACAAGCAGCAGCAGTCGCCGATGCGCAAAGCGCCGAAACGGCAGCCGGGCTCACGATGATGCATTCACTGACCGGCGAGCTTGCAAGCGTCAACCAGTATGCCGTTGAGGTAACGGAGAATTCGCAGCAAGCTGCGCAGCGGGCGGAAAAAGGATGGTATGTCGTCGAGCAGGCGAACCATCATATGGAAGATGTTAGCGGAAAGGTAACGACCCTCAATGAAGCGATGGTCCGGCTGCACGAGCGTTCCTCCGCAATCGGCGGTTGCGTAGACGTTATCGCCGAAATTGCGGCGCAGACGAATCTGCTTGCCCTGAATGCGGCCATCGAGTCGGCGCGGGCCGGGGAGCATGGCAAAGGTTTTGAGGTCGTCGCGCATGAGGTTAAGAAGCTGGCTGAGCAATCAGCGCGCTCCGCTCATGAAATCAGCGGAATTATCCGCGACTCGCAGCGCGAAACCCAGCTCATGATGAACGTCGTCCAGTCCGTTAATGGGGAGGTCACTCAAGGGGCGGCCGCTGTCCTGCAAGCATATGAGGTATTCCGCGACATTCACCAGTCCGTTCATGCCGTATCGAAGCAGATCGAGCAGATCAATAGGTCAGCGGCGCAGATGACCCAAGATTCGTCTCGCATGTTGAGTACGATTCAATCGATTTCGGCGTCAGCCGAACAAGCGGCAGGCGGCGCCCAGAATGCATCCGCCGCGACGGAAGAGCAGCTGGCGTCGATGGAGGAAATCCAAGCATCCGCCGCCTCGTTGTCCCATATGGCGGAGGAGCTGCAATCCTTGATCGGTAGATTCACCGTTTAATGCGTGCCAATAGACTTCACCCATTTGATCGTGTTCAAGTTTTTCTTGAGCGCAATGGTCAAGCAGGGTGAAGTCTTTTACTGTTACGGGTAAGCATATATTACTCGTGTGATTTTGATCACATCGCCTTCTAGAAATTCATGGTAACTTTTACATATGAGCTGGATCACAACTCTTGGGACCTTGAATCGGCGCGTTGGGCAAATTAATCACAGGAAGTCCGATTGATTCAATTTCGCAACGGGTATGAATGGCTGTCGGTTATCTGGCAGATAAGCATAGAAACGAGGGAAGGCCTATGGAAGTCGAAGCGCTGCGGTCGGTCGAGCAGCTGGCGCTCAAAAAGTTCAAGGTATTCAAGCAAAGCCGAGTCCGTTATATCGCAAGATCGGCGTTAGCCAGCATGTTTATCGGGTTTGGCGTCATCGTCGCTTTCAAGACCGGAAGTTTTTTTTACAACGAACATTCGCCCTTTACGTACCCGATGGCCGCGCTGACGTTCGGCGCAGCGATCATTCTGATCGCTTACGGGGGAGGCGATCTGTTCACGGGCAACACGTTCTACTATACGTACGCGGCTTTCCTTCGCAAACTGAAGTGGTCTCAAGTCGTTCAGCTGTGGGGATTGAGTTACGTCGGCAATATGATCGGGGCGGCCTTCTTCGCTTTCATGATCTACACGACAGGGCTGTTCGCGGACGAATCGGTGAACGCTTTTCTGCTTAGCGTCGTCGAGAAGAAAATGCATCTGCCGACGATGCAGCTGTTTTTCCGGGCAATCCTGTGTAACTGGCTGGTCTGCTTGGCGTTCTTTATCCCGATGGCGCTGAAGGGCGATGGGCCCAAGATGTTCGCCATGATGCTGTTCGTATTCTGCTTCTTCATCTCGGGTTATGAACATAGCATCGCGAACATGTGCACCTTCGCCATAGCGCTCGTGCTTAACCATCCGGGTACGATATCGCTTGGAGGCGTGCTGCACAACCTTATACCGGTTACGTTAGGAAACTTGATCGGCGGTTCAATTCTAATGGCTTATATGTACTACTACGTTAATAAACCGTACTTGGAAGAGTAGGATCGGATTAATTAACCAAATGAATGGGAGAGTGTTACTTATGGAAAAGAACAAAACGAAAATCGTCGTTATCGGTGTCGGGGCCGTCGGCGCTACGACAGCTTACACGCTGCTGCTCCGCGAAAGAGCGGACGAACTGGTGTTAATCGACGCGAATAAGAACAAAGCGGTCGGCGACGCGATCGACATGAATCACGGCTTGCCGTTTCTCGGGAAAACCAAAGTGTGGGCCGGGGACTACGAGGACTGCCGGGGAGCCGATATCATCGTCATTACGGCTGGCGCTGCGCAGCGGCAAGGGGAAACGCGGATCGATCTGCTCAAACGCAATGTCGGGATCTTCGAGAGCATCATGACCGAGGTGCTCAAGTATAATCAAGACGGAATTATTCTGATTGCCTCGAACCCGGTCGACATAATGAGCTACTTCTCCTGGAAAAAATCGCAGTGGCCGGTTGAGCGCATTATCGGTTCCGGTACGCTGCTCGACAGCGCACGCTTCCGTTATTTGATCGGGGAGGAGCTGGACATCGACCCGCGCAGCGTGCACGCCCACATTATTGGGGAGCATGGGGATTCCGAGCTTCCGCTATGGAGTCTGGCCAACATTGCGGGCACACGGTTGAAGCTCTCCGATGAGCAAAAAGAACAAATCTTCTTAAATACCCGTGATGCGGCGTATGAGATCATCCAGGCGAAAGGCGCAACCTACTATGCGATTGCGCTCGCGCTCGACCGCATTTGCACGGCGATTCTTCGCGACGAAGGAGCGGTACTGAACGTATCGACGCTGCTGAAAGACTACCACGGCGTATCGGATGTTTATCTGGGCGTGCCTTGCATCGTCGATCGAAACGGGGTTCGCGAGGTGCTGGAGCTAGAGATTACCGAGGAAGAGAAAACGCTGCTGCACCGTTCGGCCGACAAGCTGAAAGGGCTTATCCAAACCATAGACGTCTAATAGAAAAGAGAAGTGTTATTAAGAAAAGCCGCGCATCTGCGGCTTTTTTTTGTATAGTCGCTGTCCGATACGGAAATCGTAAAGGGTGGAATTCGATTTATTCCTGGCGGAAGAAGCCGAATTCGTATGATCAAGTCAACCAGAGCGTTCTGGTTGACTTTTTTGCGCTGTCTTCGCAACGCTCCGTTCCGCGCAGATTCGTTGAATACATCACAAACGGATGAGGATTGGAAATGGCTTCGAAGCCAAGCGCAATGGTAAGGTTGAAGAAGAATAGCGGTCAAGGGGGCATGAACGTGGAGAATGCGCTTCAACAGTTGAAAGTCAGCGCTAATGGGAGATTTATCGTCAAAACGGACAACTCGCCGTTCTATTGGCTGGGGGATACCGCTTGGGAGTTGTTTGCGAGATTAGATAAGGAAGAAGCCGACTATTACTTGCGGACTCGGGCAGAGCAGGGCTTCACGATCGTGCAAGCGGTGGCATTGGCCGAGCTTGACCAATCGGATCCGACGGGGAATATATATGGGCGCCATCCGCTGCTGCTGGGCGATAACGGCCACCCTGATCCGGAGCTGCCGGATGTGTCGGGGGATTATTCGTACTGGGCGCATGTCGATTACATCATCGATCAGGCGAATGCGCTTAGCATGTATGTCGCCTTGCTCCCGACGTGGGGCAATCGGTTTCATAAATGGCCTTTCGACGACGGCGCGGAAATTTTCACGGTGGAAAATGCCTTTACGTACGGGAAGTGGATCGGCGAGAGGTACAAATCCGTGCCGGGCCTCGTTTGGGTGCTTGGCGGAGACCGCCCCTTACATACGCGGCGCCATTTTGAAATTATTGCCAGTATGGCGAGGGGAATAAAGGAAGGTGATGGGGGAGCCCATCTGATTACCTTCCATCCGACGGGGCCCGACAGCTCCTCCAGACAACTTCATGAGGAGCCTTGGCTCGACTTCAACATGGTCCAATCCGGGCATCTGGACACGAAGCTGACCAATTATCAACTCGTTCTCGCCGATTATGAGCGGCTTCCGGTCAAACCCGTGCTGGACGCTGAGCCATGCTACGAAGATTTGCCCATCGGCTTCAAGCCGGAGAACGGATACTTCGATGCGGTCGATGTTCGCAAGGCCGCTTATTACGCCATGTTGTCAGGCGCGTTCGGCCATACCTACGGCCACCATTCGGTGTGGTCCATGTGTGATGGGCATTACGCAACGGTGAAGTTTAATGAGCCTGGAACGTTCTTCATCATGAGCTGGAAGGAGGCGCTTCATCGGCCGGGAGCCGAGCAGATGCGGCATGTCGCAGCATTGTTTCAATCCCGCAATTTGCTGGACCTGGTTCCGGATCAATCCTTGATCTCGGGTAATCTGGAAGGAATCAGCTACCGGGTCGCAGCGCGGGGGCGCGACTATGCTTATATTTATTGCCCGAATGGCTTGTACGTGAATGTGGTCATGGGCAAGATCGAAGGGCAATCCGCGGAAGCCAGTTGGTTCAATCCGAGGGACGGCAGCTACGTCGTCGCTGGCCGATGCCCGAATGAGGGCATTCGCCGATTCACCGCTCCGGCAAGCGGCAGAGACAACGATTGGGTGTTATGTCTGGATAGCGGAGGAACGGCATGAAGGAGCTGAAGGCGCACGATTTGCGTTGTGAATACCGAACGAATCCGATCGGCCTGGAGACCGTACGTCCTCGGCTAAGCTGGAAGCTTGCCGCCTCGGGAAGGGGGATTCTGCAGTCAGCTTACCAGATTCAGGTTGACGAATCGGCGGATTTTCTAGAACCGATGTGGGATTCAGGCAAGGTGGAGAGCGATCAATCCGTACATGTCGAGTACGGAGGAGTAGAACCCAAGCCGCGTACCCGATATTGGTACCGCGTTAAGGTGTGGGACCAGGCTGATCGGGAATCGGCATGGTCTGATGCGGCGTATTGGGAGATGGCATTAGGCGGCATCGGCGAATGGCGCGGCGTATGGATTACGCCTCCGAACATCGACGGCAAGGCGGGTGAAACGCCAGATTATTTGCGCAAGGCTTTCAACGTGCAAGGGCAGCTCGCAAAAGCCAGATTATATGCAACGGCGCTTGGCGTGTACAAATTGTATGTGAACGGTCGACAGGTGGATGACAGCCTGCTCGCGCCAGGGTGGACCAGTTACCGCAAGCGCCTTCAGTATCAGACCTATGACATAACGCACTTGGTGCAGCCAGGTGGTAATGCAATCGGAGCCATACTAGGAAACGGCTGGTATATGGGTTATCTGGGATGGGAAGGCGCCAACCGGTTTTACGGGGAAGAACGGGCGCTGCTTGCGCAGCTTCACCTTACTTACGCGGATGGGCGGGAGGAGCTCGTCGCCACCGACGGGACATGGCAATGCGGCAGAGGCGGCCTCCTGAAGTCGGAGCTCTATTTTGGCGAATGGTTCGACGCCAGGGCAGAGCCTGAGGGTTGGAGTACGCCTCGCTTCGAAGCGGCAGATTGGAGTCGGGTTTCTCTTCCCTCATACGATATGGATCGATTGGCCGCCCAAGAGAACGAGCCGGTTCGGATGATCGAGAAGCTGCATCCCATAGCCGCGTTCGTGACGCCTCGAGGCGAAAAGGTATTGGATATGGGGCAGAACATGGTCGGCTGGATGCGTTTTCGGGTTACCGCCAGTCCAGGATGCACGATCACCTTAAGGCATGCCGAGGTGCTGGATGAAGCAGGCAATTTCTACACCCTCAATCTTCGCACTGCCCTCCAGGAAGTCCGCTATATTTGCAAAGGAGAGGGTCAGGAATCATTCGAGCCGCTATTCAGTTTTCAAGGCTTCCGATATGTTGCCGTCGAAGGCTGGCCTTCCGCCGAATGGTCGCTCGAGAGTGTCGGCGGGATCTTTGAGGGCTGCGTAATCCACACCGATATGGAGCAGACCGGCAGATTCTCTTGCTCCGATGAACTGCTCAATCAGCTGCAGCGCAATATCGTATGGGGGCAGCGCGGCAATTTCCTGGAGATCCCGACGGATTGCCCGCAGCGAGACGAACGGCTCGGCTGGACAGGCGACGCGCAAGTATTCATCCGGACGGCTGCTTTTCAGTACAATGTGGCCCCGTTCTTCACGAAGTGGCTCAAAGACCTCGCGCTGGATCAGCTTCCGGATGGCGGCGTGCCGCATGTCGTGCCGGATTTGCCTTTCTGCGGATACAATTCATCGGCGTGGAGCGACGCTGCGGTGATCTGTCCTTGGACCTTATATCAATGTTATGGGGACGAACGAATGCTCCGCGATCAGTATCCAAGCATGAAAGCCTGGGTGGAGTATGTTTACGCGCAGGGCGACGACAGGTTTTTGTGGAATACCGGGTTCCACTTTGGCGATTGGCTGGCGCTTGATGGCACCGACGGGAGACCGATCGGCTCCACGCCGAAGGACCTTATTGCAACCGCTTACTACGCGCATTCCACGCGTCTGCTCGCGAATGCGGCAACGGCGCTCGGCTTCTTGGACGATGCTCGAAAATATGAGGATTTGCATCGCAATGTTGTCGAAGCTTTCCGCAGCGAATTCGTGACGCCGAGCGGGAGAATCGCCTCCCCGACGCAGACGGCTCATGTGATTGCGCTCATGTTCGACTTGCTGGCCGAAGCGGACCGACCACGGGCGGCGCAATGGCTGGCCGCGCATATACGGGATAAGCAGGTGCATCTGACGACCGGGTTTGTGGGAACGCCTTACATCTGCCATGTGCTATCGCGATTCGGCTATCACGACCTCGCCTGCGAACTCGTTCTGCAGCGGGAATATCCTTCATGGCTTTATTCCGTAACGAAAGGAGCGACGACGGTCTGGGAACATTGGGACGGCATTAAGCCCGACGGCACGATGTGGAGCGAAGAGATGAATTCCTTCAACCATTACGCGTTTGGGGCAGTGGGGGACTGGTTATACCGCGCACTGGCAGGACTCGATCAAGAACCGGAAGTCCCTGGCTATAAGCGGATCCGGATCCGTCCCCGGCCCGGTCCGGGTTTGACGAATGCGGAAGCCGTCTATGCGTCGATGTACGGTACGATCCGCTCTTACTGGTCAATGGGGGATACCGGCATCTTGGAGCTGGACGCCGATATTCCGCCGAATACGACGGCAACCATCATCCTTCCGGACGTACGGACAGATCGGATCACCGAATCGGGTATGTCGCTTGAATCGGCAGATGGGATTCGTGTCCTGCACGCTTCCGAAGCGGAATTGAGATTGGAAGCGGGATCGGGCTCCTATCATTTCCGGGCGCAACTCCGCAGCGAATAGATAGGGGAGGTGATGAACGGGCAGCTAGCAGGCATCGCAACTTTGCGAATTTTCCATTGCATATGAGTAGGGAAATATGAGAGGAGCGAAAGGTATGACGAGAAGGCGCTTCAAGAGTCTGTCGGTACTGGTCGCGTTAATGCTTGCGGCATCCTTATGGGGAGACGCAGGCCAACCGAGCCAAACCGTTTTTGCACAGGATCGAGCTCCATCTGAATTCCAGGTCAGTACATTCGAGTCGGCGGATGAGGGATGGGCGTTCGGCAACGGATCCGAGTTCCCAGGGGCTAAAGGCGAATTTCAAGTCGATCATACGGAAGTTTATGCGGGGTCTGGCTCAGGTAAGCTTGTCGGAGACTTTGCCGGAGGCGGCGAATATGTGTCCATCCTGAAGCCGCTGCCCTCGCTGGATTTGGATGAGTTTCGCCTTCAGGTGAAATCGCGGGAGCTAAGCGCTCTCGTCCTGCGGGTGATGGATCAAACCGGCCAATGGCATCAGCAGCAGCTGAAGCTTCAGGACGGCGGCGAATGGCAGACTTTAACGGCGGAATCGCTTGATGCAGGCGTGAATGCATCGCATTGGGGCGGCGCGAATGACGGCGTATGGCACGGTCCCGCCCAGAATGTGATGCTGCTGCTGAATCGAAGCGCCTTGAAGGAAGGATTGACTTCCGGTACGGTATTCTTCGATCAAATTACCGCTCTCACCGACTCTGAACCCGTCGTGATCAGGCAGTCTGTCCTTGGAAATGTATTCTCGGGAAGCCCCGCTTCGTTCACGATTGAAAGCGATCCCGGAAACCGGCTGATATGGACGGTGACCGACTTCTGGGGGAAACAGGTCGCCTCTTCGGAAGTGAATATTACTCAAGCGTCTACGGCAATCAGCTTGCCGAAGCTCGCGACCGGCTATTACCACTTCCATGCGGAAGCGTGGAAGGGCGATACGCTGCAAGGCTCCGCCGAAAACACGTTTACGATTATTCCGCAAGCGAAGGTGACGGATGCGGATTCGCCTTTTGCCGTGGCCACCCATTTTGGTCAGAGCTGGAATACGGATATGATTCCGCTTATCAAGGCCGCAGGCTTCAGCGCGATTCGCGATGAGATGGACTGGGGGGCGGTCGAACAGGCGAAGGGCGTATACAGCTTTGACGGCAAGTTCAACAACTACGAGCAAGAGCTTCGGAAGCACGGGACTGATCCGTTCGTCCTGCTATCGTACACCAACCCTCATTATGATCAGAACAGCACGCCTTATACCGACCAAGGCCGTCAAGGGTTCGCTAGCTACGG
Source organism: Paenibacillus phyllosphaerae (assembly GCF_014192105.1). Classification (GTDB taxonomy): domain Bacteria; phylum Bacillota; class Bacilli; order Paenibacillales; family Paenibacillaceae; genus Paenibacillus_Z; species Paenibacillus_Z phyllosphaerae. Next base: position 60,534 of record NZ_JACHXK010000018.1, read on the forward strand.
GACAGCCGTGCTGAACGCATTCCCGGACACGCGATGGGTCGAAGTTTACAACGAATTCAACATCGAGTTCGGCGATCGCGGCGACGGACCTGCGGACTCTTTGCCCGAATATTATTACAAGCTGCTGAAAGAAACGTATTTGACGCTTAAGGCAGCCGATCCGAACGTAACCGTTGTCGGCCCCGCTACGGCTAACATGCCGTGGGATTGGCTTGAAGAGCTGTTCAAGCTCGGCGGGCTGGATTATATGGATGTCGTATCCATCCATCCTTACCGGTATCCGATATCGCCGGAAACCATAGAGCTGGACGTGACCCGGCTCGATCAATTGATCCGGACTTATAACAACGGGAAGTCCAAGCCGATCTGGGCTTCGGAGCTGGGTTGGCCGACACAGCTGGATTCGCGCGGCATAAGCGAAGAGACGCAGGCTTCCTATATCGTGCGCGCCAACGCCCAGTCGCTGGCCAGCGGAATCGATAAAGTATTCTGGTATGATTTTATGAACGACGGCCTGGATCCCAATTATAACGAACATAATTTCGGTATTGTCCGGAATGCGGACAGCGCCCTGGGCAAATATGCCCCGAAGCCGGCCTATACGGCGTTTGCCATCATGACGCGGGAGCTGGACGGGTTGAATTTCGCCGGGAAAGATCCTGTAACCAAGGGACTCTATAGCTACCGGTTCGAGCAAGAAAAAGGGAAAGAGAAGGATACCGTCCGCGTAATGTGGTCGGAGGAGACGATGCAAGTCGCTCTGCACACCCGATCGAGCTTGACCGTCACGGACATTATGGGCGTTATGACCGAACTTAAGCCGGACGCTGACGGCAAGGTGTATCTCACTCTATCCGGCATGCCGGTTTATGTGAAAGGGAAGGTGGAGAGCGTCTCCCTGAACGACCGATTCGCCATTAGCAATGAAGGCGGAATTCCCGGCGAACAGGTCCACGTGACCTTGACTGTCGATAATACGTTGCAAGGGACGAAAGCGTTGAAAGGCCGATTCGAAATCAACGGGGTTTCCGTTCCGTTGACTGTAAAAGCCGGCGAAGCCGCGCAGGCGACCGTAAGCTTGCCGTCCATTCCCAACAGCCAACGCGTCACCGGAACCATTTATTCCAACGATAAGCCGATTGGTCTCGTTACGAGCGAGATCGATATGATCGAACCGTTGGCTTATCATATTCGCCATGTTCGCAGCGATGACGGAGATGCGGTCAGAATCAGCATCACCAACCGCCAGTCGAAGGACTATAAGCTGAACTCGATTCAATGGCGTATCGGAGAAAGCTCGGGAACGGATAACAGGGGACTGACGGTCGCCGCCCGCTCTGAAGGTCATCTGGACATTCCGGTTAACGGGCTCGTTCTGAACAATCCCGCTGCGCTGAGTTTGACGCTGTATGCGGAAGGCGAGGCGCCTTACTCGCATGAAGGCACTTTGATCGGCGTAGACCCCGCAGCTCTCATAGGCATTCCGAGGGGAAGCTATGTCATCGACGGAGAGGCCGATGCCGATGCGGGAGTGCCGCTGGCTGACCTCGCGAAGGACGGAACCGTGCGCATCAATGCATACGGGGGCGCCGACGATCTGAGCGGCGAGGTTCGCTTGGCCTACGATGAGGAATATCTGTATCTCGCCGCCAATATTAAGGACGATACACAGGCGCAATCCGAGACGGCCGGCAGAATCTGGATGGGGGACAGCGTACAGATCGCCTTGTCGCAAGGCGCTCCCGGCGAACAACAGCGTTGGTCCGAGCTCGGATTGGCGCTAACCCCGGAAGGCCCGCAGTTGTACAGATGGTCAGGCGGATTAGGCGAGCAGCCTGGCCTGATCGGGAACGCTCAGATTCAGGTCAAACGGGACGAAGCTTCCAAGTTGACCGTCTATGAATTGGCATTGCCTTGGTCGGAGATCACCCCTATAGGGCCAGACGACACGATATTGGGCTTTTCCTTCCTCGTGAACGACAATGATGGTCAAGACCGCAAAGGATATATCGAATGGGGCAGCGGGATCGGAGCGGAGAAGAGCAGCGCTCTATTCCATGCCATGAAGTTGTTGCCATAATTCCGTAAGGGGCAGTCTCCCGAAAATCAACTTTCGGAGCGCCCCTTTTTTTCTACATTTGTCGATGAATAAAAGGAAATGCAAACGCTTCCCTGAATGTATTAGATAATGGATGAAGAAAGAGGGGATCAGGATGTATACGATTATGGTCGTGGACGACGAGGCGATCGTATGCCAGAGCATTAAGGAACTGCTGGAGCAGGCGGATCTGCCAGTGTCCCAAGTGCTAACGGCGTACAACGGCTACGAAGCATTGGACTATCTGCGCATGGAATCCGTGGACCTGGTGCTCACCGATATTCAGATGGACGGGATGAGCGGCATTGAGCTGATGGAATCGATTTTGTCGGAGCAACCGAATATTCCGGTCGTGGTCATATCCGCCCATGACGAGTTCGAGTATGCGCAAAAGTGCATTCGGCTTGGCGCGCGAGACTATTTGATCAAACCGGTGCTGCTTGAGCATTTGACAAGCGTTGTCAGGCGGGAACTGGCGAAACGCCATGAAAAATATCATCTGCTGCTCGAAGATTCGCTTAAGCTCAAGTTCTCCATGTCCGGCATGGCCTCCCTTCGCACTTACATACTCAATGAAATGCTTGCCGGTCCGCTCGAGCAAACGGACGATTACGAATTTATATTCGAGCAGATCGGCGTACAGCTGCATGGGCCGGAATTTGCGGTTGCGGTCATCGATTTGCTCTGGGGGGATAAAGCCTTTTCCCTTCGCGACCGCAATCTGTTGAAATATGCGGCCGTTAATATCGCGGAGGAAACGCTGAAAGATCTGAACGCCGTCGCTTACTACGGTCAGGGGAACCGAATCAATATCATTCTGCAACTCAAGGATCCGGAACGTTCGTTGACCCGCACGGAACGGATGACGAAGCTGAATGTGATGGGCAAGGCATTAGCCGAGAATGTAAGCGATTATTTGCATCTGGACGCGATCGTCGGCATCAGTCCGTTCAAGCATGGCCTAAGCTCCCTGACCGGTTGTTACTCCGCAGCGTCGGATGCAGCCAAATGGCATGGGCTGTACGGTAGTCAGCGCGTGTTCTATTCCGAAGATTTCACGCTTCGGGAAGCGCAAGTGAAAGTGAACTGGCAAGAGAAAACGAACTTGCTCGCGGAGTGGCTTGAACTCGGCCGCAAGGGAGGCGAGAGCGAAGAACCGATACACCGGTTCATCGAAGACATGGCGCCTGTCTTCGAGACCGGAGATTCAACGGCGGGCATACCGCTCAGCGTCGCCTACCGGGTCTATTCCTCGCTGCTCGACATGCATACGATCGTAGGTGACGGCTATAAAGCGCTGGACCCGCTCACTTACTTCCGGTTTCCGATGTCCGGCCCGGAGCTCAAGAAACGGATGACCGATTATTTGTTAGCGGCGGCCAGGCTGATTCGCGTCGCCATGACGAACCAGGATCAAGCTTTCGTCAAGAAGGCGACGGCTTATATTCGTTCGCATTACCAAGACAAGGGCTTGAAGATCCAGGATATTGCCGAAGAAGTGCACTTAAGCCCCAATTATCTTAGCTGCTTATTCAAGCTCGTGACGGATGAGACGGTATGGGACTTCGTCACAAGGCTTCGGATGGAGGGGGCCATGCAGCTATTGCTCCATACGCAGAAGAAACGCTATGAAATCGCGGACGAAGTCGGGTATGAGTCGCCTGAACACTTCAGCAGGGTATTCAAGCGGTATTACGGCAAAAGTCCAAGCGCCGTACGCGGATAAGAGAAACGCTCGGGTCAGAGCAAGTATTGGGGGGCAGCATGCTAAAGACGATAAAAGATCAAAAGTTGATGAATCGCGCGCTCAGGTTTGTCATTGCATTCCTGATTCTACCGTCCCTCTTCATCTTCTGGTTCGCGAACAGCCGGGCCTCCATCGCCATTCAGGAACAGGCCGGCGCAGCCTTGCTGGAGCTCAATCGGCAAAATCATGCCACGATCAACCGGCGTTTGGATGCCGTCGATGCAACGATGGTATCCATCATGTCGACCCAACAGGTTCAACGTTGGAGCGCTCAGAAGGAACTTCTGCTTCGCGATCGGGTAAACACCTACATGTCTACGGAAAAATTGCTCATGGACTCCTCGAGGGGGGTCAAATTCTCGCTCTTCCTATTGACCGATAACCCACAGGACTATTCCTTCGCGCCCAACACCGAAATATCGTCGAACGGCGTTTTTTTCATCAAGCCGTCTACCATACAGCCCTGGCTGCAGCAGGCGCTCGATCACGGAGGGGCAGGCGCGGTTCAGTTCGTGAACGGGTTCGGCTTTCAGCGGGAACCTGCGACAACGATTGCTTATTTACGGGCCGTGGTCGACATATCCGACTACGACAACCGCGCGTTCGGCGTGTTTGTCGCGACCGAGATGGAGTCGGAGCTGCAGGCAGAGCTCAATGCCCGGTCTTTGCCGAAATCGACAGAGGTTTATCTGACCAATACGAACGGCAATGTGCTCGCCGGTTCGAGTTCCATCGCTTCCTCTTATTTTGTGCCGGAGGGGGGAAAGCAATTGATGGATAACATCCGGGTGACGGACGACACCATGTATCTGTTCACCGATAGTTCCGCCTACGGCACGCGGCTTGTCTATCAAATTCCGCTTGATTCGCTGATCGGAACCCACCGCAAATTGCAGCAGATTATCCAGATTGCCGCTTTGGGTTATTTTATCGTCCTATCGGCCTTTCTCTTCTTGTTCGGCAGGTCGATCCTCCGTCCCGTGTCTCGCCTCGTTCGATTAACCCGCTCCTTCGAGCCGGGCATCGTGCCGGTAGAAAGCAAAGAGGTGAAGCGGCAGGATGAAATCGGGTTCTTGTTCCGGGCATTCTACAACATGATGGAACGGCTCAATCAATTGGTGAAGGAAAAATACGTGATGGAGATCAAGCAGAAGGAATCCGAGCTTACGCTGATGCATTCCCAGATCACCCCTCACTTGTTATATAACACGCTCGATTCGATCTATTGGTTCGGCCTTCGCGGAGGGGTACCGGAAGTGGCCGGGATGGTGCGGGATTTGTCGATCGTGCTGCGGATCGGTCTGAGCAAAGGCAAGGAAATCATTCCTTTACGGGAAGAGATTACGCATATGGAAGCCTATTTGCATCTGCAAGAGAAGCGATATAATCACTCCTTCCAATTCCGCACGTTGGTGGAAGAAGATGTCCTGGAGTATCTGGTGCCCAAGGTCATCATCCAGCCTCTGGTGGAAAATGCGATCATCCACGGCATCGGCAAGATGGATGGCGAAGGTGAATTGTGGATCCGAATCGGCGCGGAGGAGGACCACTTAATCATCCGGGTGGAAGATAACGGGTTCCGGCCCGTCAACCTCGCCAAGATCGAAGCTCTGCTGGCTGGGACCGCGGACAAGGATCAAGGCTTCGGGATTCGCAACGTTCATATGCGCGTCCAGTTGCGGTTCGGTCCCGAATTCGGGCTGTCGTATTCAATTCGGGAAGAGGGCGGTACGATCGCCACGATCAAGCTTCCCCTTATCCGGTCTGAGGGCGAGCCTGCCTGATATTCATGAGGAAACGTCATCATTACCATAGAAGTCGTCATGGGAAGCTTCTCCGATTCTCCTTACAATGGAGTACATAAAGAAAAGAGGAGGAACTTGCTATGTCGGCGATACCAACCGTCCAACCGACAAATCTTCATGCAGAAAAACGGATCGTCAAACGATTTCGGGATTATGCATGGGGATTTATTTTTTTACTGCCCGCCATCGTCGTGTTTTGCGTGTTCCTGTGGCTGCCGATCGCCAAAGGGATATACTTCAGCTTCATGAACGTCGATTTCGTCAAAGGAAACCTGTTCGTGGGTCTCGCTCATTACCGCGAAATTTTCCAGAGCGGCGTTGTCGCGTTGGCGGCTCGGAACACGCTGTATTACATGCTGCTCGGTCTTCTGATCGGATATTGGATTCCGAGCGTCGTGGCCATTGCCTTGTCCGAGCTCAGGTGGTTTCAGGGGTCCATGCGGCTTATCGTCTACTTGCCGAATATCGTGCCCGCCGTCGTCTTATATGGCATGTGGCAATACCTGTATGATCCGCTCGGTCCGCTCAATCAGATCTTGTCCTGGTTCGGGATCGACAAGGTGATGTGGCTCACGGATAAGGGGCTGGCCATGATTTCCATCGTCATTACCGAGTCGTGGCAAAGCTTCGGAACCGCTACGTTGATCTATCTGGCCGGCATCATCGGCATTCCGAAAGACCTGTACGAAGCGGCAGAAATCGACGGTGCCGGCGTACTTCAACGCATTCGGCATATTACGATTCCGGGGATCCGGCATTTGTACGTACTCTTGTTCATTCTGCAAATTATCGGAACTTCGCAAGGATTCATGACGCATGTGGCCTTGACGGGAGGCGGTCCGAACAACGCGACGCTGACTTATATGTACCTCATCACCAATGAGGCTTTCGTGAATCTTAATTTCGGGAAAGCGTCCGCGATGGGCGTGATCATGTTCGTCGTCATGACGACCGTGTCGATCATTCTGTATTCCATTCAAGGAAGGAGCAAGCGCGCATGAGCAAAGAAAGCCGTGAACGGTCGATCATGTCCGATACCGATTTTCGGAAGCCGCAGGTCAAAATCGGGTATGGGGTTATGCTGCTGGCGCTGGCTGCCTTGGCCTTGACGATGCTCTATCCTTTCGGCACGACGATCTTCTCTTCGCTCAAGACACGGCAGGAGGTATTCACCTATCCGCCGTCGTTCTTCCCGAAGCAACTGATGTTCGAGAATTATATGGAGGGATTCCGGTACATCGATCTCGGACGGGCCTTCGCTAATACGGCCTTGCTCTACGCCGGGAATGTTTTGATTCCGCTGACCGTGATCGGTCTGGCCGCGTTCAGCATGTCGCAGATGAAGCTGCCGTTCCGCCGAGCCCTGACGATGTTCTTCATGAGCACATTGATGATTCCTTCGGCTACGTACCTGATTCCGAGCTTTCTTAACTTGCAGAATCTAGGCCTGATCGATTCCTACTGGGCTTTCTGGCTGGCGGGCGGCGCGAATGCCTTCTCGATCATGCTAGTGAAGAGTTTCTTCGACGGTATTCATAAGGAGCTGTTCGAAGCCGCCCGAATCGACGGAGCTTCGGAGCTTCGCTGCTTCTTCCAATTGGCGCTTCCGCTGTCGAAGCCGGTATTCGCGACGTTAATGATCCTCACGTTCACGAACACCTGGAACGATTGGTATTGGCCTTCGCTCGTCATCTCGACGCCGGAGAAGCTGCCGATTGCTCCGCTGGTCTATAAGAATATCATTTCATCGATGAATATGCCGATGAATATCAAATTCAGCGTGCTGACGATCATTATGGCGCCGCCTCTTCTCTTTTTCGCTATTTTCCAGAAAAATATCGTGCACGGATTGAATTTGTCGGGCGTGAAAGGTTGATGAACGGGTCCGGTGGATCTGTCATCATCTACCGAGGATGTATCATCGCAAGGCGGAAGGCTTGGTATTAAGATGAGGATGAAGTTACCTATTGGCATAGAGGAAGGGGAAATGGAAGATGAAGAAGAGAGGTTTGGCAGCGGTTACGGTTATGCTGGCGCTTCTATTGCTGATCAGCGCATGCTCAGGCAACAATGCGGGTAACCAAGCAGGCAATCAACCGGCCAACGATTCGAAGAACAATGAAGAGAGCTCAGCCCCTCCGGCATCCGAAACGGAAGCGCCTAAGGAAGTAACCATTACCGCGCAATATGCAAAACCGGACAATCCGGTTGCGATGAGCGTAATCGATGATCGGATCGAGCGGTTCAAAGCGCTGTATCCCCATGTCACGGTCGAGAAGAACGATTGGCAATACGCGCCGCAAGAAATCGGCATTAAGATGGCAGCCAAGCAAGCGCCGTCCTTCTTCAACACCTTCGCAACGGAAGGCAATACGCTGGTGGGACGCGGCTGGGCAGCGGACTTGACGTCGTTCATGGCTAATTATCAACATGCCAACGATCTCAACCCGACGCTCACGAGCGCGTTCGAGTTTGACGGCAAGCAGTATGCGCTGCCGGATTCGGCCTATATCTTCATGGTCATGATCAACAAGAAATTGTTCGAAGCGAAGAACGTTCCGCTGCCGACGCCAGACTGGACCTGGGATGATCTGTACGAAGCAGCGAAGGCCACGGCTGACCCGGATAAAGGCATTGCAGGTTTCGCGAGCATGGCCAAAGGGCCCGAAGGCGGCTGGAACTGGACGAATTTCCTGTATCAAGCCGGCGGCGAAGCCCAGAAGGTTGAGGGCGGCAAGGTTGTGTCCACCTTCCAGTCGGAAGCAGGCGTGAAGGCGATGGAATTCTTGAAGAAGCTGAGATGGGAAGCGAACGTGCTTCCGGAGAATTGGGCATTGAACTACGGAGATACCTATAACTTGTTTAAGCAAGGCCGCGCCGCGATTGTGCTGGGCGATAGCGGCAGGATCGAAGACGCGGTCAACAACGGCGGCATGAACAAGGACGATCTGCTGCTACTGCCGATGCCGGCAATGGAAGCGGGCGGCGAGCATGTAGGCGTCCTTGGCGGCAACTATTTTATCATCAATCCGCAGGAAGCGCCGGAAGTCCAACAAGCCGCATTCGATTTCGTAACGATGGACTTCTTCTCGGATTCCGGCATTGAAGCGGTTCGTAAGGACCTTGAGGCACGAAAGGCGGAAGGCAAAATTAAAGCGCCGCCAGTGGCCGAATACTTTGATCCCAATTCGGAGTTCGGCAAGAAGATGCAAGCCTTGTACGCGGAGTATCCGGAGACGGTGTATGTGACGGATCCCGATGTTGTCGCACTGACCAAAGGCAAGCCGGAGCCCGCATATAACGCGCAGGATTACTATGCGGTCATCACCAACGTGATGCAGGAAGTGTTCATCAACAAGGATGCCGACGTTAAAGCGCTGCTGGAGCAGGCAGCATCCAAGTTCGATGCAGATGTATTGTCGAAGGTGGTAGTCGAATAACATGAAGGGGTCTCTTGGGCGAATGGCTTTTGCAGCTGTCAGCGGGAGGCCCCTTTTCTTCGGAAGCGGCATCATCCATATACGAAGGAGTTGGTTTGATGTTTAGACGCATTTCGGGTTGGTTTCTCGCTATCGTTCTTTGCCTGTCCTTCTTTTCATTTGTCCCGAATAGAGCCGAGGCTGCCGCCGCGAATCCGAATTTCGGGTTCGCTACGGGGTATTCGATTCTTACGATGAGCGAAGCGGACATGAACGCCTGGTTGAACGGCATTGCGGCCACAGGGGCTAAATATATCCGATTTGACTTCAGCTGGGCCTATGTTCAGTCCGGCGGCTCCGGATCCTATAACTGGTCTCAGACGGACCGGGTTGTGGATGCCGCGCTCGCGAAAGGCTTAAGCATTCTCCCCGTTGTCTCGCATCTTACCGGGTGGGCAGGTTCGCCGTCTACGATGAACCCGACCGATTTCCGCAACTTCGTGTATAACCTCGGCCTTCGCTACATCCCGAAAGGGATCACGGCCTATGAAATGTGGAACGAAGCGAATATCCAAGGCTTCTCGCCAGCGAATTATGTCACGAAGATTCTGATTCCGGGGGCGAACGGCATTCGCCAGGCCGCTTCCCAATTGGGAGAGACCGTGACCGTGGTGACAACGGGGCTTGCTCCGGCTGCGACTAACGGCACGCATTGGTCCATGTTGGATTATGTCACGGGCATTTACGCAAATGGAGGAAAAAATTATTTCGATGCCTTAGGCGTACATCCCTACACCTGGCCGAATGACCCGACGGTAATGACCAACTGGAACTGGCTGTTAAAGACGCCTGAATTATACGATGTCATGGCTGCCAACGGAGACGGGCACAAAAAACTGTGGGTAACCGAGAACGGGTATCCGACAAGCGCGACGAACGGCGTTACCGAGGCGCAGCAAGCGCAATATATGGAGGACGCCTACGAGATCTGGAAGTCGTTCCCATTCGCAGGCGGTCCGTACTTGATGTACGCTTATAAGGATTTGGGCACCGACGTTACCGACCCTGAAGACTTCTTCGGAATCGTCCGCCATAACGGCACGCTCAAGCCTGCTCACGCCACGGTCGTCAACATGATTGCAAGCAACCCGCCGGCCTCGCCATCTTCCACGGTAACAGCGCTTAACGTCACGAGCGCGATTACGGTTGACGGCAACCTCAATGAATCCGGTTGGACTGTGGATACGAGCGTAAGCAAGGGGCTAAGCGGTACGCCGAACAATACCGCTGCTTACGACGTCATGTGGAATAACAGCTACCTGTATGTCGGAGTCAAGGTGCTTGACGGCAATCTATATAAGGATTCGGCGAACAGCTGGGAGGACGATTCCGTAGAGATCTACATCGATCCCGGTCATAATCATACTACCGCCTATGAAGCCAATGATCGTCAATTTATGAAAGGGTATAATAACGCCGCTCTCTTCGAGAAAAACAACAATACTTCAGGCGTGCTGCACGGCTGGGCGCCAATAGCAGGCGGTTACAGCGTCGAGCTCGCGATCCCTTGGAGCAATCTGGGCATTGCGCCGACCAGCGGGGCGACGATCGGCTTCGATATCGGAATCAACGACGACGATAACGGCGGCACCCGCGATAGCCAGCTCGTCTGGAACGGCACGATCATGAACTGGACGGATACTTCGGGCTTCGGCGATGCCGTGCTGTCCGCAACTCCGACCGGCGGTGCGGTTACGTATTATAAAATCCAAAACCGTTGGAAGGATATCCAGTTCCTCTACGATGGCGGAACAAGGGTCAATTACGGCAACGGCGCCGGGGATGCCTATTTGTGGAGCTTGGAAACCTATAATGGCTATACGCGGATCCGCAATAAAGCGACAGGGGAATACATCCATATTAAGAACGGAGCAACCAACGTCGAGAGTACGGCCATTGCGGCAAGCGACGCCACGAGCCACTGGACAATCGCGAGCTCGTCCGCCACGACTACGGCCAAATCGATCAAGAGCGCGTCGAATAATAGCTACATCAATAACGAAACGCAGCTCGGATACGTAACTTGTGACCGAACGACCGTACCGTCCGATACCGCGTGGTCCTCCGAACAGTGGTTCTTCGTTCAGCAGTAGCACAAGGTAACAGTATCCACTTTTGTTGACATTTAACAAGTGCGATGCCATAATGAGCGTAAGCTATACGTTGAACGTGAATCAGGTAAACAAAGGCATTCCGACTATTTTTCCGGTCGGAATGCCTTTGTGCTTGATTAGAGAATTTTACATTTAATGTATAGTCATTCGCATAGCTAGGGGGTGTTCAAGCGAAGCCGGCAGTTTTACGCTATTGCATCTTTGGATTGGAAAAGAATGCGCGCTGCATGGTTCAAGTAAACGCAAGGAGGCCAACATGAATAACTTTGATATGAGAGATCGAATCTTACAGCAGCTTGTTCGTTTAGAAGAATCAAAAACTGATTTTTTAGATCATTTTCCATTGCCAGCCGGTTACGAGGAACGTAGGTCCGTCGCAATCCTTATGGAGCGCTATGTGCATCGATTAGAAAAACTTCTTTTCTTTTTAACGCATGATTCGGGTTTCCGCTTAAATTTTGTCATTATTGATAGCACCGTAACCATAATGAATACTCAGTTAAACACGCTGGAGAGTTATAAAATTTGTTTTCCCGACAACTCGGAAGTGGATGCTGGCCATATTTCGTTCTTATCTCCAATTGGCAGGCAATTGCTGCTAGCCCCCATCTATACGAACGTTAATCTAACGGTTCCCGATGGAGAGTGCGAATACGTCGTAAATCAAATTACGTTCTCGTAAAGTGTAATTTTAGCAGACAGTCAGAAGTATTTTGATCCGGAGGGTAAGATATGCGTTTCGTTTCGTCGACTAACAATCTAATCAGATCATGGGGTAGTATCTACGATGAGCCATAGTAGACTAGATCGAAAATATCAAGCCAAGGAAAGTCCGTTATATGAGACGGACGTGTGGGAGTGCAGCGACATCAAATGCGGTTGCTGGATGAGAAAGAGCATGGCATTCGTAACCGAACCACGATGTCCGCTATGCAAGTCCGAGATGGTCGGCAACATGAGAATGCTGCCAAAAGTCATTACTACCGCAAATTAAATACGTAACGAAGATGGGCTAAGGGTCGATATCGAACTTAGCCCATCTTTGCGTCCAGATTGCATAATTCGCCATAATTTGACACAGAAAACTCGATTCTGTCATTTATTGTCTGTGAAATTAGCTAGAAAGTCTCTGGGACGGATTGGAAGATTCAACGAAAATAGTACATGTTGCAAATGCTGAAGTCATAGGGGGACGAAACATGAAGAAACGTTGGATGACGGGGATTATTATCGCAGCCGGCCTACTCGTGCCCGCCACCGTATGGGCGGCGGCAGGTACTCAGATTAAAGCTCAGTTGGCCCCGCATATTACGCTGCTTTTGGAAGGACGCATGATCGGCACGCCAGCGGATGCTCCAATCACGTACAATGGCAAAACGTATGTGCCGCTTCGATTGGTCAGCGAGTCGCTTGGCTATGAGGCGAAATGGGACGGACAGAATAATACGATCGCCATCACGGTGCCGCAAGAAGATTATCCGCTTATTAAAAACGATGCGGTCGAGATTTTGACGACCGAAGGGAAACATGATTTTATTACGTCGATGAACAGCGCGTACTTTTTGGGCGGCATTAATTTAGACTTCGCTTACACGTTAACCAAGGATGTATCGCGTCCGCCTGTCATCGTGATGGAAATGCTCAATAAGGACCAGACCGTGCTGACGAGCGAAACGAAGCTGCTCAAAACAAAAGCGGGTACGTATACGGACTTCGTGATCGGCGATAAGATCCGCCTTCCTTATAGCATCAAGATGGCCCACGAAGACGTGACCAAACAGATGGCCAAAGACTATTACTTCCGCATTACGATTAAATGATGGTAGAACTAATTATTCAAAACTTAATACCGGCTATCTCGGATCTTGGCCCGCTTCTTCATTAAAAGATGGAGAAGCGGGCCGTATTTGATTTCATCCGTTCCAACTGATTTTCTCTTTGTACAGTTTAAACACGAGGTGCTATAATTTCCTTATCCTTCCATGAAAATTGAGGAGAAAGGGGAATGAACATGAGTCTGGTTGCTTGGGCCATCGCCGCAAGCGAAGTCCTCTTCTGGGTCGTCATTCTTATTGGACTTATTGCCCGTTATAAGTTCGGACGCAAGAAACTGGGGCTGTTCTTCCTGGCGTTAACCCCTGTCATCGACATCTTCCTGCTCGTCACGACGAGCATCGATCTTCACCGGGGAGCCACCGCAACCGTCGCGCACGCCCTCGCTGGCGTCTATATCGGCGTCTCGCTCGCTTTCGGATCAAGCATGATTAAGTGGGCGGATGAACGGTTCCGCTATTATGTCACCAAGCAAGGGGATAAACCAGCCAAACGGTACGGGATGGACCACGCCCGTCATTATTTCAAGGGCTGGATCCGGCATGTGATCGCTTTTGCTATCGGTGCCGGGATGCTGTACGGACTTATTCTCTACATTGATGATCCGCAGCGGACAGAAGCGATTCGAGGCGTGCTTCGGCTGTGGTCGATCATCGTCGGAATCGATCTCTTAATAACGGTGACGTACTTCATCTGGCCGCGAGAACCAAAGAAGGTCGGCAAATGATGGTTACAATTTGAGATCCGCTAATCAAGCGGGTCTTTTTTGTTATTTCAACGGCGGTTATCAGAAGCTAATCTCCCAACCTCACTTCACAATGAATTAAAACACAAAGACTAGGCTATATGGTATTTTTTAAGGGAAATTTGGTAAGGGAAGAGGGGTACCCGACGTGAATGATCTAACGCATGTAACTTCCGATTACGAAACCTATGTATCTTTTCTAGAACAGAAGCGGATTCGGGATATGAGCCAGCGGCCGGAGGAATGGGTCATCTCGAATAGTCTGCCGAAGAAGATTACGAAGGATGGACAAATGAATCATTTTCGCGGCAGCACATCCGTCATCCGATTATCTCTGCCCGATCGAGAAGCGTGCCAAGCCGCACAGACACGGTTGCTGAGGGAACTCGGGAGTCGTCTTGTCCCGCTTCTGCCCGAAACTTTTCACCTCACCATCCATTGTTTCAGCAATGAGAACAATACACCGGGCGGAGTTCAAGCGGTTCTAGCGGATGTCGATAAACGCGAAGGTGAAATTGCTGCAGCATTTCGGCTCATCGCCGAACAATACGGCGGACAGTCCATCCGAATGCGCTCCTTGGGCGCAAGCACGAACGGAAAAGATGTGGCGAGCGTCAAATACGCGCCTGCTTCCGAACGGGACTATACGATATTAATGGATTTGTACAACCGGATGAATAAGCTATTTCCGGAGAACGGTGATTATGTACCGCATGTTTCGTTAGCCTACTTCAAGCTCGAGAAGCTGAGCAAGGAAGAGATCGACAACCTATACGCAACGCTTGAGCAGATTCATGAAGAGCTACCGCTAGATATCGAGTTGGACATTGATCGCTTCGTGTACCAACATCATGAGCATATGAACGACTTCCGGGATATCTTCTCGATCCGTGAATTGCGGTAGATCAGAATCGCTTATCAGATCCGCGAAAATGACGGCTCCTATGTCCAACAATTGTCATACAACGGTATCCGCTGATTGCATCCGAATGGATGAGAACGGGGAAAATGCCGGCGACTTATGCACTTGCGCATAAGTCGCCGGCTTTCTTTTTTTCTATTCGTCATTCTCGCTTACGGCTGATTCGCCTTATACCATTCGGAGAACTGCTTCTGATACTCGGCGATGTATTTGTCCAGGCCGGCCGTCTTCAGCTTCTCAAGCGCTTTCGGGAAGTTCGATTCGTAATCCAGGAACCCGCTCGCGATCGGCGCCAAGAACTCGGAGAAGACGCCGTTCATTTTCGTTTCTTCGTTCTTCACAGGCGTATTGTCGAAGTTGAAGCCGGCCGCCTTGGAGATGATGGCGCCGTCGTCCCACGATTTGTACTGCGCAATGAAGTCGTCCGGAACCGACTTATCGAAGCGCATGAAATTTTTATTCATGAGCAGCCAATCCGGGATCAGCTCATCGGTCGTGTTGCGCGTCAGACGGCCGTTCTCATCAATCGTGTAGTCTGTATCCTTAAGACCGTAGGCGAACAGATCATACAATTCCTGATTCTTCTGCAGCAGGTTGAAGAACATTACATAACGCTCAGGATCGGCGGCATTGGCCGATACGAACCAGGCGGTGCTGTACGTGCCCCGGCTAATATTCGGCAGATCTTTGCTTAGAAAATAGTTCGTCAGCTTCGCGGTAGGAACGGCCTGCGTGATGGCGGCCGCGCCTTCGAACGGACGTGCCGCGGTTCCAGCCCAGAACATCGCCTTGCCGGAGTTCCAGTCGGATTGGAGCTGAGGCGAGTTGGTCGCCGCGTATTTCGGAATAATGCCCTTCGAATACCAGCCTCGCATAATCTCGGCGTATGCCTTGAATTCCTCGCTCTCGAACCAGCTGATGATCTGATCGTCCTTAGCCGCTTCGTCCACCGCCAGGAAGTCGTTCAGCCAATACAGATTCTTGTCCGTATATTCGTACATCAGTAATCTGCGGGCGTCGGTTGCCGCGTAGCCGACCAGATCCGGATGCTTCTCATGCACCTTATCGTAGAACTGCTCCAGCTCGGCCAGGGAAGTAATTGCGCTCATGCCGACCTCCTCGAGCAAATCTTGACGGGCCAAGACGCTGTAGAATTCCGCCGAGTTCGGCTTGTTGCCTACCGGTACCGCGTACTGCTTGCCTCCGAGTTGGAACGCTTTGAAAGAGGCTTCATCGACCGTGTTCTTCGTATCCGCGGCAGCCGCGCCGTCCATATACGGCGTCAAATCGGCGTACAATCCTTTGGCCACCGATTTGACCATGTAGTTCGTGTCGGTGTACGTGGCGAAATCCTCGCCGGTCGACAGCATGAGATCGGTCTTGCCGCCGCCGTATTCGGTCCAGGGCAGGAACTGGAATTCCACCTCGGCATTGATTTCTTTTTTGATGATGTCATTGAACTCCGCTTTGGACAATTCCTTCATCCGGTTGGATTCCTCGCCGTACAGCACGATCTTCAGCTTAGCCGGCTTCAAGCCCTCCGGAGCGCTTTCATTGCTGCCGTTCGCGGCCGTCTCTTCCGGTGCCGTCTGCTCTCCCGCCGAACCGCCGTTGTTGTTGCTGCACGCGGATAACAGAAGCATTGCCGATAATGCCGAACCTAACCAGACCCTTGTTTTGACCATGTCATAACCCTCCGATTCGTATGATCTTGCTTCTATTGTCAAGCGGCATGAAGGTATGCCTGATCCGTATCGCTCCGGTCACCTTTACCATCATACCGTGGACAAGCTTCGTTCGTCAGCCTTTTACGGAACCGACGATAATACCGCGGACAAAATACCGCTGCAGGAACGGATACAGCACCGCGATCGGCAGCACGGTCAGGCATGTCATCGCCATCTTGGCCGATTCGAGCGGCGGCGCGATCGTCACTCCGCTGATCTGCGCATTGGTACCCGATGCGAGATATTGAATGTTGGCCATCATGTAATACATCATGTATTGGATCGTATACAGCTTCTCGTCCGAGACGAGCATCAGCGGCAGGTAGAAATCGTTCCAGAACTGCAGCGCGTAGAAGAGCGAGATCGTCACGAGACCGACCTGGCCGAGCGGCAGCATAATGCGGAAGAAGATGCGGAAGTGTCCCGCGCCGTCCATCTGCGCGGATTCGATCACCTCGTGCGGAATGCTCTTGAAGTAGTTCGCCTGCAGATACATCAAGAATACGTTCATCAGATAAGGGACGAAGAGACCGGCCAGCGTATCGTCGAGATGATAGTATTTGGTGCACAAAATATACCAAGGCAGCGTGCCCCCGCTGAACAGCATCGTGAAATAAGCGAGAAACGCGAAGGAATTCCGGAAGCGGAAGCCCTTAGCCGTGATGACATACGCAAAGGCGGTCGTGACGAGCACGGCGCACACCGTCCCGAGCACGGTGACGATAACGGAAGTCATATACGCCCGCAGAATTTGCTCGGCTTTGGATCCGAACATGAAAGTGTACGTCTCCAGCGTGAACCCACGGGGGAGGAAGGAGTAGCCTTCCGCGGCCAGCCGCGATTCCGTCGACAGGGAGCCGGAGACGGCAAGCACGAAGGGTGCCAGGCAGATCAGGGCGAATACGCCGATACATAGATAAAAGAAGGCGATAAGCGTTCGGTTCTCTTGATTGGGCATCTCACATGTCTCCTAGAATAGTTTACTTTCCTTGTCGTACCAGCCGGCCAGCTTGTTCGCGATCAGAACAAGCACAAGTCCGAAAACGGACTGATAGAGCGTGATGGCCGAGGCGAAGCCGAATTCGCCCGAACGGATCGCCGTCCGGTAGACGTACACGTCGATAATATCGGTCGTCGGCAGCAGCAGCGGATTCAGGAAGGTAACGCCCATAATCATGCTGAGATCGCCCTTGAGCATGCCGCCGATACTGAGCAGCGTCAGCAGAATAATGGATGGGATGAGCAGCGGCAGCGTAATGCGCGTGATGAGCTGCATCCTGGAAGCGCCGTCAATTCTGGCCGCTTCATAATAGGAAGTGTCGATCCCCTGGAGCACGGCGTAGTAGATGATGGCGCCATAGCCGGCGCTCTTCCAGATGTTGGCGAGCACGAGCACGATGACGAACAGCCACGGATGGGCGTACCAGTCGACAGGTGCAAGTCCGGTCCACTCGAGCAGACGGTTCACCAGTCCCTTATCGAAATCCAACAGGGAGAACAGAATCGCGCCGATGACGATCCACGAAATAAAATGCGGGAAGAACATGACGCTCTGGGTCACTTTAATGAATCCTTTGCTCCTGAGCTCGTTCAAGATAATGGCGATCGCTACCGAGAAGAACGTGCCGGTCAGCATGTACAGGACGTTCAGCATGACCGTATTGCGCGTCGCGCGGATCGCGCTGTCCAGACTCGAGAAGAAGAAGTCGAAATTATCGAATCCCGCCCAAGGGCTGCCGAATATGCCGCCGTTGTAATTGTAATTTTTGAATACGAGGATGAGGCCGCTCATCGGCAAGTACGCGAACAAGATGAGCACGATCACGCCGGGCAGCGCCAGCAGGAATAGAGGATAGTCGCTGCGCAGGGTATTGAACCGTCTTTTGCGCCTGGCCGTTCGTTCCAGCCGCAAGGCTTCTTCGGACATCGGGGACACACTCCTTTTTTGATTTGAGCATATCGTCGCCGCAATGTAAGCGCCATCACAAAGTGAAAACGCTTAATTAACGCCCCTTGAAGCAGCTTAAAAAAAGTAAAAAAGCTTAAAAAGGCCGTAGTTACAGCCTTTTTAAGCCTTAATGAACAACAAAAACCCCCGAAAGCCGAAGCTGACGGGGAGAGGGGTGGGGGAGGCAATGGGATTAATTACGCTGCTGCAAAATATGGCTCAACCGCCATTTGGACGGGGTGACGCCATAACGCTTTTTGAATAACGTCGTAAAGTAGGTGCTGCTGTTATAGCCTGACCGTTCCGCCACTTCCTTGATGTCCAGCTCAAGCTCCGTCGTCAGGATGTCTCGCGCATGTTCGAGCCGCACCCAATTGACGAAGTCGGGGAAACTTGCCCCCGTCGCTTCCGTAATCAGTTTGCTCAGATACGAAGGGCTGATCGCTAGTTTCTCCGCAAGACTGTTCAGGGAGAGAGCCGGGTTGCCGTAATGCGCGCGAATGTAGGCGATCGCTTCATCGGCTACGTGTCTGGTGTGGACCGTGTTCAGTTCTTTCATCCGTTCGTAGGCCTGGGCGCAGAGCTGCTCGAGCCATGCCCGCAGTTCCTCGTAAGTCCTCATCCGCCAAATCTGCTGATAGTGCTCCACGACATCGCGACGCGCGGCTCTCTCCGTCATGCCGGATTCCGCGATTCGTTCCAGATCTCCCGCCAGTCTCGACAAGGCGATGGCCGCTTGTTCGGCTCGGCAGGCGCCGGCTGCAGCCAATAGACGCTCGACCGCTCTTGGAATCAGCTCGTGTTCCTGATTGCGAATGACCTGCAGGACGGATTCCGCTACATTGTCGGGCAGTGGTTCGCGGCTCGCATGCTGCAGGTCTTCCGCGTAACCGACCGGTACCCGGTACTGAAATTTCAACACCTGCAGGCAATCGCTCGCTTCCTCGTATAGCTGCTTCAACCGCCCGGAGTCGGTGGATGCGCTGCTAACTCCGATGCAACAGGACGATACGCCCGGCCATGACCGGACTTGGTAGACGAGCTGCTCCCAATGTTCACGATACGCGTTAGGCTGGGCAAGACTGCCGGGTTCCGTCTCGCTGACGATCAGCACGGCGGCTTCGCGGTGCGGGAAGAACGCGCGGCAGGAGACCGTCCCGTTGAACAGCCGCTCCGCGATCTGGGGCAGACTCCTGACGAGCTCCGACCAAGTTTCACCTTGGAGGACGCCAGCCGAATCCATCCGGGTCAGCTGAAGGACGGCGACGCAGAATGCCGTATGATCGGCCCCTTCCCGCATCCGCGGAAGCGCAGCAGGCTGCTGTTCGCCAGCCCGTTCAGGCGACGTTAGCCAGCGAAGCAGGGCGCCATCTTCGTTCTCGCGCTTCAGCGCCTTGTACTGCTCTGCGAACCGGTCGAGCTCGCGGCTTGCTTCCTCGAAGCCGGTGCCATGCGCGAAGGCGGCGCGTTCACCGGGAAGACTCCGGATGCTGCCGAATAACGTCCCGATCGGCTTATACAGGCGATGGGAGACGAAGGCCGCCACGGCCGCCGCCGCGGCCATTAACGAGAGGCATAGAACGGTCATGAACCGGAGCGCATTGGATATATCGCGGATGCTGTTCTGATAGGAAGTCTCCGACAGAAACCAAAGGCCGCCGGTTTGCGCCTGTCTGTACGTGATCAGCAGCTTGCCGCTCTCCTCGGATTCCCACACGAGCGTGCCGGATTTGCTTG
This sequence comes from Paenibacillus phyllosphaerae, assembly GCF_014192105.1. Lineage (GTDB taxonomy): Bacteria > Bacillota > Bacilli > Paenibacillales > Paenibacillaceae > Paenibacillus_Z > Paenibacillus_Z phyllosphaerae. The sequence continues at coordinate 80,689 of NZ_JACHXK010000018.1, forward strand.
TGCCCTCGGCGATGCGCTGCAGCATCTCTTCGTCGAAAGCAGTGTTCGCGGCCCCATTCTGCATCAGGACCGTTCCGTCACGATTCGCAACGGCATAACGCGTATCGTCGCCGCCTTCGTCCGTGAACAGATTCGCCTGCAGCTTGCGCAGATTAACCGTGAGCGCGATGGCCCCGTTGTACGCGCTGCTATCGAAGGCGCGGTCGTTATAGAAGGCGACCATGACCGATTCGCGGGTCCCGTCGTTGCGCGCCGCGTTCCAGACGAAAGGGGACTGCTTGATAACGCTCCCCGAGACAAGCTTGAACAATTCCTGTTTGGCCGTCTCGTCCAGCGGGTTGTTCTCGAACATCATCACCGGCTCGGAGCTGCCCATAATATAAGCGTTCTCGAGAAAGGCGTTGACCGATAGCGTTCCCCGGACCTGGCTGAGCGCCCCGTACAGCTGATCGCTCCAGCTGTTATCCCCGCTTTGCATCACCGTGTTTATATTCGGATTGCCATAGAAGCCCATCGTATATTTCTGCACCATATCCATGTATTTCGTAAAGACGGTTTCTGTATTCAAGAGAACGCTTTCATTTGTTTGGTTGACATGGTCGATCGTTTTCTCCCTGAACCAGAAGTACAAAGCCGTCGCCAGCACTAGCACCGAACAGATCGAGATCAAGCTTAAGCTGATGAAAAAACGGATTTGCAGCTGCCTCTCTTTGAACATCGCCATCGCTCCTTTATATGAATACTACTATAGCGGGTTTTCCTGATCCTGTTAACCTGCTATTCAAGAAAGGCGGGCAATGAGGACATGAAAGTATAAAAATACGAAAAATAAGCAGGTTTGCGCTAACGTTCTGATTTGTAGTTGAACTATACTCGGCTTACGATTCGATCCAAATCCGTGTCAAGGGGGAAATAAGAGTGGCTACGTTTCGCAATCCCGTTCTGCCAGGCTTCTATCCGGATCCGTCCGCAATCCGCGTTGGAGACGACTATTATCTCGTCACGTCCAGCTTTGAGTTTTACCCTGGGGTGCCGATCTTCCACAGCAAGGATCTCGTGAATTGGCGCCAGATCGGCCATGTGCTGGACCGGCCGTCGCAGCTGAATCTGGACGGCATCTTGCCGTCGCGGGGAATCTGGGCGCCGACGCTGCGCTATCATAACGGCCTCTATTATATGATTACGACATTCGTGGATAACGAGAAGGAATGCCATAACTTCTATGTGACGGCGACCGATCCGGCGGGCAGCTGGTCGGATCCGGTGTGGCTGGACGATGCGCCGGGCATCGATCCTTCGCTGTTCTTCGACGAAGACGGGAAGGTCTACTACACGGGGAACCGGGTGCCGCCGGAAGGGCAGCAGTATCCGAAGCATATGGATATCTGGCTGCAAGAGCTGGATATCGCTAGCGGCCGGCTGATCGGGCCGAAGACGAGCATCTGGCAAGGGGCGCTCAAAGTAGCGCATGCCCAGGAAGGCCCGCATCTGTACAAAATCGGGAAGTGGTACTATCTGCTGATCGCGGAGGGCGGCACCGGCCATACCCATGCGATTACGATCGCCCGCAGCGAATCGGTCGCAGGACCTTACGAGGGCTACAAAGGAAACCCGATTCTAACGCATCGTCATCTCGGCCGCAATTATCCGATCGTCAATGTCGGCCACGGCGAACTGATCGAGACGCAGAACGGAGATTGGTGGATGCTGTGCCTCGCTTCGAGGCCGTACGGCGGCTATTATCGCAACTTGGGACGCGAGACGTTCCTGGTGCCGGTCGCCTGGGAGCGCGAATGGCCGGTCGTCAATCCGGGCAAAGGGATCGTCGAGCTGGAGGCGGAAGCGCCGAATTTGCCTCAGACGCCTGTGGCGCAGCTGCCGGTAAGAGACGACTTCGATCAGCCCGAGCTTGCGCCGGTCTGGAACTTCATGCGCACGCCTCGCGGCGAATTCTGGAGCCTGACCGAACAGCCGGGGTCGCTCCGTCTGAAGCTGAAGAACGAATCGATCGAGCGTCATGAGAATCCGTCCTTCATCGGGCGAAGACAGCAGCATATGAGCTTCCGCGCCGAGACCGCGATGCGCTTCGCGCCGCAGCAGCCAGGCGATAGGGCAGGGCTTGTCCTGCTCCAGAATGCGGACTATCAGTTCAGGATCGAGTATGGCAACGCGGACGGAATATCGGCCATCCGGCTGATCGAGCGCAAGGACGGGACCGAATCCATCCTTGGCGCGGTTCCATACGCCGGCGATACGCTGGTGCTGAGAGCGGAGGCGCACGGGCAGCGGTACAGCTTCTACTGGCGCGAGTCCGAATCTGCGTCATGGCAGCCGCTCGTCGAGGCGGCCGACGGCACCATTCTGAGCACCGATCGGGCCGGCGGGTTCACCGGCGCCTATATCGGCATGTATGCGGCAGGAGACGAATCGGCGCATACGCGAGCAGCAGACTTCGACTGGTTCAGCTATGAACCGATTGACAGCTAGGAGGAGGGGCAAACAATGATCGCACAACAAGCAACGTATCCGACGCCGGAACTGCCCGTCATCCCGGACCGCACCTTCCATCTGCATGCGTTCGTGCCTGCGCCGGACCCGCTCGCGCTCTGCACGGAAGCGCTCCAGCAAGCGATCGATACATGCAGCGAGGCAGGCGGCGGAACGGTCGTCATTCCTCCGGGAATCTGGCGGAGCGGGCCGCTTCGTCTCCGCAGCCGCCTGAGACTCCATGCCGAAGAGGGCGCGCTCATTTTGTTCGAACCTGAGCCGGAATTGTACCCGCTCACCGAATCGCAGTATGAAGGTGAGACGGCCATCCGCTGCCAGGCGCCGCTCGATGGCGAAGATCTGGAGGACATCGCGTTCACGGGAGGCGGCGTCTACGACGGGGGCGGCCAAGGCTGGCGGCCGGTCAAACGGTTCAAGTTGACGGTCAATCAGTGGAGCGAGCTCGTTAAGTCGGGCGGCGTGCTGAATGAGGCGGGGGACATGTGGTGGCCGTCGACGGAAGCGATGAACGGCGAAGCGCTCGTCCGTTCCTTGCGGGAGCAAGGCGTGAACGAGCCCGATGTCTACTTGCCGGCAAGGACGTTCCTGCGTCCCGCGCTGCTCAGCATCCGCGGCAGCAAGCGGGTGAGGCTCGAGGGACCGACCTTCCAGAACTCGCCGGCTTGGTGCCTACATCTGCATAGCTGCGAGCAGGTAACGGTACGGAACCTGAACGTGCGCAACCCTTGGTATTCGCAGAATGGCGACGGACTCGATCTGGATTCGTGCCGCCACGCGCTCGTCGAGCACAGTACGTTCGACGTCGGCGATGACGCCATCTGCCTCAAGTCGGGCAAAGACGAAGAAGGCCGCAGAAGGGCGCTGCCGACGGAGTATGTTACGATCCGTCATTGCACCGTCTATCATGGTCACGGCGGCATCGTGATCGGGAGCGAGATGTCGGGCGGCGTAAGGGCTGTACGGGCATCGGATTGCCAATTCATGAATACGGACATCGGGCTGCGGTTCAAGAGCGCGAGGGGACGCGGCGGCATCGTCGAAGATATCGTCATGGAACGGATTCGGATGCACGGCATCCAGCGGGAAGCGGTATCGTTCCATCTGTTCTACGCCGGCGTCGAAGGATCGGAAGGCTATGAGGAGGCGAAGCATGCCGTATCGGAAGAAACGCCCGTCTTCCGCGATATTACGCTGCGGGATCTGTCATGCGTCGGAGCGGAGACGGCGCTGCTCATCAACGGACTGCCGGAACTGCCGCTAAGCCGGCTTACGGTGGACGGATTCGAGGCCGAGACCGTCCGCGGCGTCGTCGGACGCAATGCCGACCAGCTGAAGCTTGCGCGGCTCAAGCTGCGAACAGCCGTCTTGCCGGAAGTTCAACTTACCCATTGTACGCTGGCGGAGATGATTGAACCGGAAGATCGGCGGGAGTAGCAGGGGCTGTTAGCTCACATCCGGTTGTCAACTTAACGGCGTATGGCTGCCATTGACGCGGGAATGACCGGACTTGGCTTGCTTGCGGTATTGCAGAGGCGTCTGGCCGGTCGCCTTCTTGAACGTCTTATTGAAATGCGACAGATGCTCGAAGCCCACGGCGAAAGCGATATCCTGAATCTTCTGCCGGGAATGGGCCAGCAGCTGCTGGGCTTCGCGAACGCGGATATGGATGATATATTCGCGAAAATGAAACCCGGTCAGCCGGTGGAAGATTCGGCTGAGATACGAGCTGCTTAAATAGAAATGCTTTGCCGTATCTTCGAGCGTCAGCGCTTCGCGGTAATGCTCGCGCATGTAGGCGGCGATCTCCGACACTTTGGCATGCAGCGAGTAACGGGCGACACCGCTCGTGTCCGCCTGCTCGGCACGGCTGAGCAGAATGATAAGTTCGGCAAGCAGTGACAAGCAGCACGCCTCATAGTACGGCCTCGATTGGTGGCATTCTTCCAGCATGCGGCCCAGCAGCCGTTGCACTTCGTCCTGCTCGCGGAGCGATAGCGGGAATACGCGGAAGCGTTTGCCTGACGGCAACAGATCGGCTTCCTGCAGAGCAGGAGGCAGGACCGTCTTGTCGTAATTAATTAAGATCCGCTCGAATATGGCCATCTCGGAGCTGGCCGTCGCATGGATCTCATGCTCGGCGATCAGAATCAGCTCGCCCTTGCGAACGGTTACAACTTCGCTGTCGACGAAGTAGACTCGCTCGCCTTCGAGCAAATAGTAGAGCTCGATCGCGGCATGGCTGTGAGGACGCGGCATCGCCGTTACGCCGGTGCGTTTCATGTGCTGGATACTCAGCTTGCCGCCTTCGAGATGATATTTGGGATTAGGCTCGGTCGCTGCGGGCATGTCGTGCCTCCATCTTCGTTCGATCGTAGAATCGTTTTAGTACCATCAGTATAAATAAGTTTGCTCAGCTTGGAAAGGAGCCCCATTATGCTCATTACCGTATCCGCTCAAGGCGAAGCCGATTTTCGCCGCTTGCAAGAGGCGGTCGATTCGGTCGCTCGCGATGTCCAGGAGCCCGTTACGATCCGTATCCGACCGGGCATCTACGAAGAGAAAGTGACGGTGCCTGCTTCCGCGCCACCGATCTTGCTGCTGGGCGAGGACCGCGACCGGACGGTTCTCACCTGGTCGGACAATGCCCACACGCTCGGACCGGACGGCGCACCTCTCGGCACGTTCCGGACAGGGACGCTGAATATTTTCGCAAGCCGATTCACGGTTGAGAATATGACCGTGCGCAACGATTCCGGCCCCGGAACAGGCCAGGCGGTAGCCGCATTCGTCGACGCCGATCAGGCGGTGTTCCGCCGCGTGCGGCTTATGGGCGATCAAGACACGCTGTATACGGGCAACGGCAAGCAATATTATGGCGAATGTTATATCGAAGGCGATGTCGATTATATCTTCGGACCGGCAACAGCCGTATTCGACCGCTGCCAGCTGCATTCGAAGCGCTCGAGAGGTTATATCACGGCCGCTTCAACGCCGGAGGGAACCGCATTCGGATATGTATTCCTCGATTGCGAGATTACGGGCGGCGAAGGCGTCAGCGACGTGTACCTCGGCAGACCGTGGCGCCCGTTCGCCCATGTGGCCTTCATCCGGACGAAGATCGACGGTTCCATTACGCCGGAGGGTTGGCACAATTGGGGACAGCCCGAACGCGAGACGACGAGCCGTTACGAGGAATATGGCAGCACCGGAATTGGCGGCGGCACGCACAAGCGGGTGGACTGGTCTCGCCAATTGACGGCGGAAGAAGCTGCCCAATTTCGAATTCTCCCCATTCTGGATGGCTGGCATCCGGAAGGATACTGACCAATCTGGGAGAAGAAGGAGGATGCGCGGTGGAGAGGCTTGAACACTATTTAACGTCGCTGATGCGGCAGGCGGAAGGTAGAAGAAATGAACATGCGTCACAAGATCGGGCGGCACGGCGCGCCTTCCTCACTGCGGAATTCGGGCGATTGCTCGGCCATTTCCCGGACGAAGCGCCGGAACTGGCGCCGCGCCTCTTGGAGCGGACCACGTGCAGCGGCTACGTGCGCGAGCGGATTGAGATCCGCACAGTGGAGGGACTGGCGATGGCCATCTACGTGCTGATCCCCGCTCGTCCGGCCGACGAGCGGACGCCTGCGGTCATCGCCTTGCACGGCCATGGCTATGGAAGCCGCGAGATTGTCGGGTTGGAGCCCGATGGCAGCGAGCGGGGCGACAATCCGGGCCTGCACAAGGACTTCGCCGTCGAGCTCGCCTTGCAAGGATTCGTCGTGGCGGCGCCGGAGCTGATCGGCTTCGGCGACCGGAGACTTGAGGAAGACAGGCGGGAAGGGCCGGGCAAGTCGTCCTGCTTCAAGCTGGCGGCCCACCTGCTGATGGCAGGGCGAACGCTGGCGGGACTTCGGATTCGCGAGACGTCGCGCGTGATCGATTATTTGGAACGCCGTTCGGATGTGGATCCTTCGCGAATCGGAATCATGGGCATCTCCGGCGGCGGGCTGGTCGCGGGCTTCACGGCGGCGCTCGACGCGAGAATCCGCTCCGTTGTCGTCAGCGGCTACGCGAGCTTGTTCGAAGCGAGCATCCTGGACCGCAATCATTGTCTGGATAACTATATTCCCGGTATCTTGCCTGTAGCGGAGATGCCCGAACTATTGGGATTGGTCGCGCCGAGAGGATTGTTCATCGAGTCCGGCGACGCCGACCGCGTCTTCCCGCACGAACCGGCCGTTCAGGCCTATCGCGAGCTGCAGGCGGAATATTCGGCATCCGGCGCGCCGGATGCGCTCGGAGCGGATTTTTTCGAAGGCGGGCATGAGATACACGGAACAGCGGCCTATGCATGGCTGCGCGAACAATTGGGTCATGGAGGGAATGCCTAATGACGGAAGCGAATCAACTGGTTGCGGTCAAGAGCTGGCCGCAGAGGATCGCCGACACCATCTTGGATCAGTGCCGCGAAGACGGCTATCACGACTACCCGCTCGAGCGGTGGGCGTATGTCCCGGGCATGCTGCTCATGGCAATGGGACGGGCGGGCAAGCAATTGAACGACGAACGCTATTATTCGTTCATGCATCGCCATATGGACCACTTCATCGCGGAGGACGGGTCGATCTCGACCTATACGCTGGAGGAATACAATCTCGACCAGATTAACCAAGGCAAGAATCTGTTCATGCAGTACGAACGCACGGGCGACGAGCGATACGCCAAGGCAGCGCATACGCTGGCCGCGCAGCTGATCAGTCAGCCCCGCACCACGGCAGGCGGCTTCTGGCACAAGAAGGTTTACCCGTTCCAAATGTGGCTCGACGGCCTGTACATGGCGTCGCCCTTCCTGGCTGAATATGCTCGGACGTTCGATCGGCCAGAGCTAATGGACGAGACGGCGCACCAGCTCATCCTTGTGGAAAGTAAGACCCGGGATAAACGCACCGGGCTGCTCTATCATGCGTGGGATGAAGCGATCGAACAGGACTGGGCGGATTCGGTGACCGGGCAGGCTTCGAATTTCTGGAGCAGGGCGATGGGTTGGTACGCGATGGCGATGGTGGATTGTCTGGAGCATTTCCCAGTAGCGCATCCCAAACGGGGCACGATCATCGGCTTGTTCGAACGGATGTGCCATGCGCTCGTTCGCGTGCAGGATCCGGCGAGCGGCCTCTGGTACCAGGTGTTGGATCAAGGCGCGCGGAAGGGCAACTACCTCGAAGCTTCGGGTTCGATCATGTTCGTTTACGCGATGGCCAAAGGATTACGGCTCGGCTACTTAAGCGGCGTCTTCCGCGCACCGATGCTAAAAGGGTGGGAAGGCATCGTCAGGGAGTTGGTGACCGAGGACGAGCGGGGCGTCCATCTGCACCGGATCTGCCAAGGCGCCGGTCTCAGTCATGATCGGAACGGCACCTTCGACTATTACATCTCCGAGCCGGTCGTCTCCGACCATTATATGGGGATCGGTCCGCTGCTGCTGGCCGCGCTCGAGATCGAACGATTGACGAATTAAGAGAAGACAGGCGAACCGATTATCGTCCACAGACCGTAATCGGTTTTTTGCTGTGCGTTGTTCTGGATCATCGACGGCACCGCGCTCGAACGGGAGCGCTAACGTCCATATGACATCAGCTCGTTTTTGATAATCAACGGCTCAGAAACCTGCTATTTTCTTGCGACTTTCTTGATGTGCCCATAAAAACTGCACATAATTCTTGTACATTGTAAGCGCTATCTATCGGGTGCTATAGTCGTCGTGCATCCAAATAACCGCATCGGCAATGGTTAGTCGCAACCTGCCAACCATGTCGTTATCAATTGGTGGATGCGCTTGTATACCCAAATCGAAAGCAGAAGGGGAGGGGATGTCCTTGAAGTCCGAAACGATAATGTGGTACGATGCGCCCGCCCAAATCTGGGATGAAGCACTGCCGGTAGGGAACGGATCGCTTGGCGGCATGGTCTACGGAACGGTCGATCAAGAGCAAATCCAATTCAACGAAGATTCCATCTGGTCAGGCGGACCAAGGAATCGGAACAATCCCGACACGCTGGACCATTTGCCGCTGCTCCGCAAGCTCCTCTTTGACGGGAAGCTGAAAGAAGCGCATCAGTTGGCCGAGGCTGCATGTTCAGGAACGCCGCGCAGTCAGCGTCATTACTTGACGGCTGGAGAGCTGATGCTGGAATTCACGCATCCCGCAGGTATGCTTCGCGACTATCGCCGGGAATTGGATCTCGACCGGGCGGTTGCGGTCACGACGTATGCCTATGGAGAGGTGAACTTCCGCCGGGAAGTGTTCTGCAGCTTTCCGCATCAGGTGATGGTCATCCGGCTCGAAGCCGACCAGCCGGGAGCGCTGAACTTCAGGGCGAGATTCGAACGGAAGAAAGGAAGGCATATGGATACCTCTTACCGTTACGGGACGGATACGGTCGTCATGACCAACCCGTGCGGAGGCATAGACACCGGCAGCTATACCGCTGCAGTCAAGGCGATTCCAACCGGGGGAAAGGTTCGGGTCATCGGCGAACATCTCATGGTCGAACAAGCGGATCGCGTCACGCTCATCCTTGCCGTTACCACCGCTTTTCGCCAAACGAATCCGGAACAGCGTTGCTATGACTTGCTGAATCAAGCGGCGCAGCAGTCGTATGCTGCTTTGCGCGACCAACATGTCGAGGATTACCAGCAATTGTTCCGGCGCGTAAGATTCGAACTCGCTGAGCCAAACGGCGGTGAACATGAATTATGGCCCGTGTCCCAACGATTGGAGAACGTCAAGCAAGGTGCCGATGATGCCGGGTTATACACGTTATATTTTCACTTCGGCAGATACCTGCTCATTGCATGCAGCCGTCCCGGTGCCTTGCCGGCTAACTTGCAGGGGATATGGAACGACTCCATGACGCCGCCGTGGGACAGCAAGTACACGATCAATATCAATACGCAGATGAATTATTGGCCTGCGGAATCCTGTAACCTGCCGGAGTGTCATGAACCGCTCTTCGATCTGATCGAACGCATGCGGGAGAACGGCAGGGTCACGGCGCAGTCGATGTACGGCTGCAGGGGCTTTGTCGCCCATCATAATACGGACATATGGGCCGATACAGCGCCACAAGATATCTATCCGCCCGCGACGATGTGGGTGATGGGCGGCGCATGGCTCACGCTGCATCTGTGGGAGCATTACAAATTCAATCCGGATGAACGGAACTTGAAGCGAGCCTATGAGACGTTGAAAGATTCGGCGCTGTTCTTTATCGATTTCCTCGTGGAGAGTCCGGAAGGTTATTTGGTCACGAGCCCATCCGTATCGCCCGAGAATCGGTATCGGCTGCCGAACGGCGAAGCCGGTACGTTATGCTACGGGCCAGCGATGGATACGCAAATCGTGACGGAGCTTCTGGAAGCCTGCATCGAAGCCAGCGAACGGTTGAATGCCGACGAGGACCTGCGCGAGCAATGGACGGCGGTTAAGAACCGACTGCCCGCCATGAAGCTCGGCCGGCACGGTCAGCTGCAAGAATGGTTGGCGGATTACGACGAGATGGATCCGGGCCATCGCCACATCTCCCACTTGTTCGGGCTGCATCCGGGATCGACGATCAGCCCGGGCTTGACGCCGGAGCTGGCTGAGGGAGCCCGAATAACGTTGAATCGCCGTTTGGAGAATGGAGGAGGCCATACCGGATGGAGCCGCGCTTGGATCATTAATTTCTGGGCACGGTTGCTGGACGGCGAACAGGCCTATGCGCATACGAAGGAATTGCTGCGCAAATCCACCTTGCCGAATTTGTTCGATAATCATCCGCCTTTCCAAATCGACGGCAACTTCGGAGCAATCGCGGGGATCGTCGAGATGCTCCTGCAAAGTCATCTGGGGTACGTCCATCTGCTGCCGGCCGTGCCGGGAATATGGACGTCGGGCAGCGTAACCGGACTGCGCGCAAGAGGAGGATTCGTCATTGATCTCAACTGGGCGGAGCGCAAGCTTCAGCATGCAGCCATACGGTCTGAGTACGGCGTGACCTTCCGTATGTTCACCGAGAATAGGGTTAAGGTTACCGGATCTGACGGAAAGCAGGTCCAGGTGAATCAAAATGGACCGTACGTCGAATTCCCTACTCGCAAAGGCGAAGTGTACACGATCGTTCAGGCATAAAGCTCGCAATTGATTTTCGTTCCATAAATTCTGCACATAAGTAATGGGCATTGAAGCAGTTGAAGCACGGATGGTATAGTCGTTTTGCTTACGCACGAGCCTAAGGGGAGGTGAAATCAATCATGCCGGAATTGGACCTGTCTATGAATGAAAACAAAGGCGGGAAGCGAGCGTCAACCTCGCTCCCTCCGTACTTGGCGATGCTGCGCAAGGATTTCCGGAAGAATAAATATTTGTATTTCATCGGTCTATTCGGCGTCGCGTATTACTTCATCTTCAGCTACATTCCGATGTACGGAATTATTATCGCGTTTAAGGATTATTCCCCGGTTAAAGGGATCATGGGCAGTCCGTGGGTCGGTTTTCAGCATTTTACGGAGTTTTTCCAAAGTTTCTACTTTTGGAGATTGCTGAGGAATACGCTGCTCATCAATCTATATGAGCTGCTCTTTGCCTTCCCCGCTCCGATCATCTTGGCGCTGTTGCTCAACGAGGTCAAACACGCTTTTTTCAAACGTTCCGTGCAAACGGTTACATATCTGCCTCATTTCGTCTCGATCGTTGTCATCTGCGGAATGATCGTGGATTTCTCCCGCAAGGGGGGCTTGTTCAACTTGATCTTGGGCTGGTTCGGCCTCGAAGCGCAGAACCTGCTCCTCGATCCTTCGCTCTTCCGGACCATCTTCATCGGCTCGGGCATCTGGCAAGGGATCGGCTGGGGCTCGATCATTTATTTGGCGGCGCTAACGTCCATCGATTCGCAGTTATACGACGCGGCGAAGATCGATGGGGCGAACCGCTGGAAGCAGATGCTTCACGTTACGTTACCGGGCATTATGCCGACGATCATCATTTTGTTGATTCTGCGCATTGGCGGTATGATGGACGTGGGATTCGAAAAAATCATCCTGCTGTATAATTCCCAAACTTACGAGACGGCGGACGTCATATCGAGCTTTGTCTATCGCCGGGGATTGTTGGAAGCGGATTACAGCTACAGCACGGCCGTCAGTCTGTTCAACTCGGTCGTGAACTTCATGCTTCTGATTCTGGCGAACCGAATAAGCAGGAAGGTCAACGAAACGAGTCTATGGTAAGTCAGGAGGGAGAACATGATCAGACGCAGTATAGGCGATAAAATATTCGACTTATGCAACATCGTATTCCTGTGCGGGTTGATGCTCGTTACGCTGTATCCCTTCCTCTACGTTGTGTTCGCGTCGCTAAGCGTTCCGTCCGAGCTGGTCAAGCATAGCGGGATACTGTGGCGTCCGCAGGGCTTCTTTATCGATGCGTATAAGCTGGTGCTCAAGAATCCGATGATCATCAGCGGTTATAAGAACACGATCTTCTATGTCGTGGTCGGGACGCTGCTGAATGTACTGTTCACCGCATTGTTCGCGTTCGTCTTGTCCCGAAGGGATTTGTACTGGAAAAAATATATGATGATGATGGTTGTCGTCACGATGTTCTTCAGCGGAGGTCTTATTCCCGGCTATATCCTGATCAAGAACCTCGGCATGCTGGATACGCGATGGGCGCTCATCGTACCCGGGTTAATCGCAACCTGGAACCTCATCATCATGCGGACCTCTTTCCAATCCATCCCGTACGAGCTGGAGGAGGCCGCCAAGATCGACGGCGCTTCCGATCTGAGGGTGTTCGCCCAGATTATTCTTCCCCTGTCGGTCCCGCTACTTGCCGTCATGGTGCTGTTCTATGGGGTAGGGCACTGGAATGCATGGACCGGCGCGCTCATTTATTTGCGAGACCGGGAGCTCTTCCCGCTGCAGCTCGTGCTGCGCGAGATTCTCATCGAGAACAGCACGACGGATACGACGAACCTGTCCACGAGCACGGGGGATCCGTTCCTTGGCGAAGTCGTCAAGTATGCCACGATCATCGTGGCTACCGTTCCGATTTTGATTTTATATCCGTTTATTCAAAAGTATTTTGCGAAAGGCGTCATGGTCGGGGCGCTTAAAGGGTAACGGAAAGATCATTTTGATAGGGGGAATATGCCATGCGAATTCAAGAATATGGTAAAATATCCGTAGCTGTCCTTATGGCCGCGTCTCTGATCGCCGGATGCAGCAACTCGTCCGATCCGGCGTCCAACGAAGCAAGCGAGAGCAATGGCGGACAGAAGACCGTAAGCTTCCTCTGGAACGGCAAATTCAGCAGCAAGATTCCGGAGCTTTCCGGGTACGGAGATGTCGAAGCCTACAAGGAAATTCAGAAACGAACGCAAACGACCATTGATTTTCAAGATAATGATACGAGCAATCTCTCGCAGTTCAATATTATGCTGGCTTCCGGCACCTACCCCGACATCATCTACGTTCCTGGCGGTTATCCGGGCGGCGTGGCCAAACTGGTGGAGGATGGCGTTGCCATTCGGCTGAATGAGCTCATTGATCAATACGCTCCGAATTATAAGAAGCTGCTCGATGAACATCCGGAGATCAAGAAACAGGTGATGCTGGATGACGGCACCATCGCCAAATTCCCGCAGGTGAATCTGGATCTTCGGCGCAACGCCTGGAGCGGATTAATGATCCGTCAGGATTGGCTGGATCAGGTCGGACTGCCGATGCCATCGACGATCGATGAATGGTACGCGGCTTTGAAAGCGTTTAAGGATAATGATATGAACGGAAACGGCGATAAAGAGGACGAGATCCCGCTTGGCGATCAAAATGGGATGGGAAGTGTAAGCGCATTCAGCACGGCTTACGGCCTGCTTACCACGTTCCAGATTCATCCGCAGACAGGGAAAGTGACCTACGGCCCGTATGATCCCGCCTTCAAAGATTACCTTGCGACGATGCGCAAATGGTACGAAGAAGGGCTCATCGACAGCGAATTCGCGGCCACGGACAAGAAAGGGTTCGAAGCCAAATTCTCCAACAACGTCGTCGGCGCGTATGGAGGAACGATTACCGGAATCAATACGTACAAGAATCAGCTGCAAGGCACCTTGCCGGCATTCAAGCTGGTCGGCACCGCTCCGCCAATCGGACCGGCTGGCAAAGACTACAGCTCGGCGGGACAGCTCGCCCAGTATGTTCCGCTTGAAGGAGCCGTCGTCAGCTCGCAAGCGAAGGATTTGGAGACGGTCATCAAGCTGCTCGACTTCATGATCGGCCCGGAAGGAAGCGATCTTCAGAATTGGGGGATCGAAGGGAAGAGCTACGTCGTGGAGAACGGCAAGAAGAAATTTTCCGATGCCGTCATGAACGATCCAACCTACGAGTCCAGAGTAGCGGTCTCGCGGTATGCCTATCCGACTTCCGGCATGGTGAAGGTGATGAGCTACGATGCCTGGGCTGCCTTCGAATTACAGTACCCCGAAGCAGGCGAAGCCAATGAGCGTTGGTTCAATGCGGACAAGAGCCTGCTGCTTCCGCCGCTCCTGTTCAAAGGAGAGGAGAGTCAAGAAATCAGCAACATCATGAGCGAAGCGGATACCTATATGAAGGAAATGGTCTTGAAATTCATTATGGGCAATGAACCTCTGGACAAATTCGACGCCTATCTGGGAACGTTGAAGAAGATGAATATCGAAAGGGCGATCGCGATTCACCAAGCCGCGTATGACCGTTATCAAAGCAGATAGACCATTAAAGCAGGTTGGACAACGATTAATTCGTTGCCAGCCTGCACCTATTTTCAGGTTGCCAAGGGGGGAGAACATGCGGGCCAATGAATACCGGTTCTTCATTAAGTATTTAGCCTCGTATCTGGTCATATTGCTCATCCCGATCACCGTATTAACGCTCGTCGTCAACAATGTGTTCGTCAATAAACTGCAGGATGAAGTGATCTCCGGCAATCTGAACAGCCTCGACAAAGTGCGCTACCTGATGGATGACCAGTTAAAGTGGATCGATGACATGACCCATCAACTCTTGACGGAAGATAATAGTCTGACGCAATATCGGATATCGGATCATTGGGGCTATAAAGCGTGGGGGATTACCCGCGAACTCAAACGCTTTCAACGATTGAGCCCGTTTATCCACGAGATATGGCTGTACTATAAAGATGAAAATGCTGTCTTTACCAGCAACGGCATCTACAGCATTCCCGTTCTGGCGAAGCAAATCTATACATTCGACGACCTGTCGGAAACCCAGCTCGTCGCCCATCTGCAAGATCTTCAGTCTCCTGCCGTTCTGCCTACGAAAAAGGACGAAATCTCCGGGGACAACTATGTACGGATGTTCGTCCCGCTGTTCCCGACCAAGAATCAGTCAGAAGGGACGCTCGTATATCTGATCGAGGAAGAAGCCGTCCATCGCTTGATGTCCGCTTATCATACCGCGGCAGGATCCGCATGGATGTTCGACCAGACCAATCAGCTCGTAACCGGAATGACGTCCGCGAACGGCCCGTCGGAGGAATCCGTCGCACGCCTGATAACCCAGTCGCCTTTGGAAGATTATCAGCAAGTCATGATGGACGGCAGCCAGTACTATATGTTCTCGATGCAATCCGAACAGTCCGGCTGGAAATACGTAACGCTGCTCCCCGTCAATGAGGTGATGGCGAGGGTCTCGCAAGCGCAAGAATGGTATATTTATGGCGTGATCGCTCTAGCGCTGCTGGGAGGCGCGGCGATCTACATCGGGATGCGCATGAACTATAAGCCGATCTATCAGCTGCGGCGGGATAGTATTCAGGTCTTGGCCAATCGGGCGAGGAATCGCAACGAACTGGATACCGTACGCGATGCGCTCAACCATCTGGCTCATCATAATAAAGAACTGGATGAAAGGGTGAAGAACAGAGCGCTTGCCGCTAGAAGCCATCTGTTTCTTTCCTTGCTGAAGGGAGAGTACGAAGAGACGGAGGATATGCTCGAATACGGTCAAGAGATCGGATTCCCGATCGCGCTTGCGAATCATAAGGTGCGAATAATGATCGTCCAGCTTCCCGCTCATTCCGATACGAAGCGTGCGCCAAGCATTGAAGCGATGTGCCGGTTATTCCCGGATACCTGTTCGGTGTTCGGGATCGAACATATGGAGCCCGGCAAGTACGTGGTCATGATGGCAAGAGTGGAGGGGGGAGATTCCGAGACGGAAGTATGCCTGCAGGCTTTCCGCGATACGTTAAGCCAAACATTGCAAGCACCGGTAACGGTTGGCGTCGGATCCGAGGTGGTTATATCGGATATTCCGAAGTCTTACTTGGAGGCGCAGACCGCAATCGGCTATCGTTTCGTTCAAGGCGTGAACAGGGTGATCGATTACGAGCGGATTCCGCTCCATTCTTGTCCGCAGGTGGAATATCCTCATTCCGAGATGGCAGGTCTGCAAAGCGCCATTCGAGAAGGCGATACGAATAAAATTCAAGGCCATCTAGCATTGATCGTCACCTTTATCAAGGAGATTCAGCCTCCTCTTATTGTGGCCAGAGGCTTGTGCTTCGAGATGATCCGATTGATTAATGGCGTGTGGAGAGAGCTGGGACTTCAGGAGGAACACGGTCCGGAGCGTTACCCGAACATCTTCGCTTTGGAGCGGTTGGAGACGATCGACGAGTTCGAGAACCTCATTCATACGATTAGCTCCGACCTGTGCAGCGCCTTCGAGAACCAGCAGGTTCTAGGTACGAAGGAAGCTGCGCTAGACGCGCGCTCGATCGAATCCATCATGGACTATATTCAAGCGCATGCCGATCGCTGCGAATTCACCCTGCAGGGGATGGCGGAGCACTTCGGCGTTGCGCTTCCCAACCTGGGTCAATTTTTCAAAGACCGGACAGGACAGACGCTATTGGAATATACGACCAGCCTTCGGATGGAAAAAGCCAAAGTGCTGTTGACCTCGACCTCGCTGCAATTGAAAGCCGTTGCCGAGGAAGTCGGATACAACAATGTGTCCAGCTTCATACGCCGGTTCAAGCAGCTAACCGGCGTCACGCCAGGGGAATACCGTTCCATTCGACTGGAGAGCGATTCATCGCTTTCGAACGAGGGGGATATCATGCAACTGTAAATGTTTGTTCTAATACCGAAAAACCAGCGCGCTTAAAATTAGTGCGGCTGGTTTTTTATGTTTTTTCTGCGCCGCCGGTATTAAACGAACAACAAAAACTGGAACTTTTTGGTTTTCAAAATCGTCTTTAGACTAAGTAGTGAAAGGAGAATCGAGATGAGGCTGTTTGAACTGTTGTTTTTATTGTCCAACATCAGTTTGCTTGCATTAATGGTCCTATTAAAAAAAGGACGGCGTAGAATTCCAGTATTCGTCGGAAGCGGGATCGCCACGCTTTTACTGCTCATGCATTGGACTACGGAAGGATACAGACTTCAACTAATTTTCCTCTACTGCATAACGATCGTTTTTTTAGCCCTATCAGGTTATAGCTATTTCACAAAAAACGGCCCTAAAAAAGTCCCTCGATTCATAATGGGTACAGCTTATTCCGCCATAGCAATTATGCTGGTGTTCACAGCGAGTCTCATGTATGCTTTCCCGGTATTCCAACTACCTGAACCGACAGGCGAATTTAAGGTAGGAACGCAAACGTTTCATTTGGTGGATACCGATAGGGAAGAGATTTTCAACGAAGCCAATGATGGCAAGAGAGAATTAATGGTTCAGGTATGGTATCCGGCTCAAGCTGGCACCGGCAGATACGCTCCCTTTGTTCCCGATACCCCAATTTTGCAATACATGGCCGCGGATTATGGCCTTCCCGGGTTTACTTTTCAACACATGAAGTACGTATCCAGTCATGCATATACGGGGGCCGAAGTCTCTTCGGAACAGACAACTTATCCACTGATCCTTGCGAATCCCGGCAATGGCTCTTCCAGGTTCCTCCACACGTCGCAAGCCGAGAATCTCGCGAGTCATGGCTATATCGTGGCGGTGATCGACCACACCTACAATACATTTGCAACCGAGTTTCCGGACGGACGAATCACGACCAGCACAACCAACGACTTATTCTCACCCGACCAAGATTACCGGACAAGTAGAGGAAATCGTGACAAGTTGGGAAAAGTTCTAACCGACGATGTGGCGTTTACGCTGGACCAATTCGAGCTTATCCAATCGGGGCAGCTTCCAAGTCGTCTCAAGGGGAAGATTGATCTCAATCATGTCGGGGTGTTCGGTCATTCCATCGGCGGGGCGACGGCCTATGACGCTTCTTACGATTCTCGAATCGCGGCTGGCATCGACTTGGATGGAGGACTGTATCGTCTGCGTGACAGAGATAATCTGCGAAAACCGTTTTTGTTCATCAACTCGGAAAGCTACTTCGATAACTTGAAAAGGGTATCGGATAACCGGGTCTACACGGATGCAGAGCTTAACCGTATGGGCTCAACAAGAGAGTGGGAGGATCAAGTAACCGAAGATAAAAAGTTGGAGCTTAAACGGATGCGTGAAACGGTCGACGTAGGGGGAGAAGTCCTCTATATCGATGATACGGAACATTTCAATTTTGCCGACGTACAGTTCATTTCTCCGATTTTCAACATGCTGGGCATTACGGGAAAGATTGCGCCTGAGAGAGCGAACTCCGTGATCAATGCCTATATGCTGGATTTCTTCGATATGTATCTGAAAAATCAAGACGGAATCTTAATGAAAGGGCCGGATAATCGATTTCCGGAGGTTAAATTCGCTTTTCAAAAACAGCAAAACAAAAAGACGCCGTAAAAAAGGCGTCTTTTGTCTTCTTATTTTACAGATTCATTAACCCACTCAATAAAGTTATCCGTATTGTTACCGGTGCGTTCAGCCGTCGTATGGCCTTGTCCCCATACGGTTTCGAAGTCGACGTCCTTCACGTCGCTATCGCTCTTCAAGGCGAGTGCCAGATTCGTCTCAACCGTAAGCGCAGTATCTCCTTGTTCGATTCCCGTGCGAATACGCCAGTGAGTGGCTACCGTGGAGCTTTGATAGCCTTCGTAATAATCGTCAAGGAAGTACATCGGATTGTACATATTCTGGCGGTACTCAGAGCTGTTCCCCAGCTTGTCGATCGCTTCGAGGTCTTTGGAGTAAGCTGTCACGAGAGAAGAGTTCCAGTCAGAGAAGGCCGCGTATTTCTCTTGATTAGCCTCGAGAAGTTCGGCCAATACAGCGTCAAAGTGGAGAGCGTCACTCTCGTCGTTACCGAACACCATGTTCTCTGCTTGGCCACGTTCCAAATCATCGAATGCGGCTACGTTCTTGGAAGCATTCTTCAGATGCTGTGCGAATGCGGCAATGCTGGTGATCTTGGCTGTATGGGTTGCAGCATCGTAAGTTACCCATTCCGTATCCGAATTTAGAGAATGAATATAATCCGTCGCCGTATTGTATGTGGTAGATTCCCCGGATTCAGCTTGACCGCCGCCCTCAGGGAAACCGCCTTCCGGCATGTCTCCTTCTGGCATACCGCCTTCTGGCATACCGCCTTCAGGCATTTCGCCGCCTGGAGCACCGCCGCCCGCGAATCCGCCATCTCCCATGAAGCCTCCGGAAGACTTGGTGTAAGGGAAGGCCGTATCGCTTAAGAAGTTGTTAAGCGAACTCTCAATGACAGAGAGAAGGTAATCATAATAGCTTCCGGCCGAATAAATGCCATCTGTCGTTTGTTCCAAAGTAAGAACATTGCCATTCTCATCCTTAAGTCCAAGTTCGTTCAAATAAGAAGCGAATGCTCCAGCCAAATCATCCGATAACGCAGAAGTCCACGTGCTGTCTGCTCGCGTTCCCGCAGTCACATATTGTCCCATATTCCATTCGTAAGCTTCATCCGCATAGTCAAGGCTCGTGATCGGGCACCACGCCATAACGCCGTTAATGGCATCGCTGATATAATTGCCGTTCGCATCGTACATGGCCGCGCCGATTGATTTCAGATAATCATAATAAAGGCTGCTGTCTCCGCTGGCTCCCATTACGCTGCTCTGGGCGCCGCCGCCGCTATGTCCGAATACGAAGATGGAGTCCGTATTGCCAGGCAGAGAAGCTTCATTAAACCGAAGATAACGGACTGCCGCTTTCAAATCGGTCACGCCCCAAGGCGCGCCGCCGCTGTAAGTCAGATTTCCGCTGTCGTCATAGCCGTTGTTACGGCCGCGCATCCCGGAATACACGTAGATGAATCCGGCATCCATATAGCTGGAAAGTCCATTGTAGCTATATTCGGTAGCAGCCTTCTGAGCCGAATATCCGGCTGTATTCACGGGGAACACGATAGGCGCCGTATTCGCCGTATAACCATTGATTGTCGCGCTCTCGTTAATCGAGCATGTATACGTTCCGTCACCGTTCGCCGTGGCATTCATATAAGCGCCGGGAACATAAATCGCCATTGTTTCATAATCCTTCGTCTCCGTCGCGGAACCATAGGAAATGCCGATCTGCCAGTACACGTCGTTCTCGGCATCGTATTTCCAAGCCTTATCGTTAAACGTCAAACTTGAATTATCTTGCGTATATTCGCCGATCAGATCCGCTTTCGAATTGTCCTTGCTTACGGCTGTTGTTACTGCAGTATTCGAAGTCGAACCGGAATTCGAGGAATTAGAATCGCAGGCTGTAAGCCCTGCGGTTAAGGTGACTGCAATCAAACAAGGGATCGCTTTTTGTCTCATGCTCATGGGTTTTTCTCCTTTGTTGTGCGGGATAGATAGGATTGTAGCAGAACAATGTGGCGCAAATAGGGCGGAATAAAGAATGGTTGATTATGGTACGATAGGGGGAAAATCAAGTTGTGCGAAGGAAGGATTACGATGTCCAAACGGATTCATATTCTGATCTGCGACGATAACCAGGCCGTACATGACACGATCGGCACCTACTTGAAGGCGGACGGCATGTCGTATACTTCGGCATACTCCGGCAAAGAGGCGCTGACGCTCGCCCGCGAGGAAAAACCAGACCTCATTGTATTGGACATCATGATGCCGGAGTTATTCGGAACAGAGGTATGCAAAGAGATCAGGAAGGAAAGCCAGGTGCCGATTATTCTGCTGACGGCCAAGGGGGAAGAGCATGATCGGATCGACGGTCTTGTGATCGGAGCGGATGATTATATCGTTAAGCCTTTTTCTCCGCGGGAGGTCGTCGTTCGGATCAAGACGATTCTGCGCAGAGTTGCTCCGAAGGAGGCGGCAACGTCTCCCCAAGCCGTCTATGAGAGAGGTCAATTGCGTATTAATCGTGATGGGTATGAGTTATACGTGGATAGGCAGTTGGTGACGGCAACGCCAAAGGAGATCGAGATTCTGTACCTGCTCGCAACCAACGCCGGAAAAGTGCTGAGTCGGGAACAGATTCTGTCTTCCGTATGGGGCTTCGATTATCTCGGCGACACGCGTGCCGTTGATACCCATATCAAGCGGCTAAGGAGCAAGCTGCCCGTTGATCCCATCGGCTGGAGTCTCAAATCGATCTATGGCGTTGGCTATAAATTCGAGGTGCACGAATGAAACGATCGCTTCTGCGAAAGCTTTTTCTACATATATCGCTTGTACTGATCTTGGCGTTCATCATCTGCACAGGGGTCGGAAAATATGCGCTTCAATCTTACTTTCTCCATAACAAACTGAGCGAGCTGCAGCCACAAATGGAATCGATTGCGGAGACGATCGGGGCCACGGGTCAGGCCTCCACGCATCTGCTGAAGGAAGGCTTCATCATCAAGGCATATGACTTGAATGCCCGCGAGATAGAGGTATTCGGCAGATCGACTCCGTCGGAAAACGATTTGCCGGCCGGTTTGCCGCGAATCGAGAATGATATCCGCACAGCTGTTGAGCCCTATGTCAGCGAAATTATTGGCGGAGGGCAAGTGGCGACGATTACGAAGTTGAACGGGATGGACGATCAATCGATTCTTGTCGGGCAGCCGATATGGCAGGACGGAAAGCTGATCGGCGGACTTTTCCTCATCAAGCCGGTGTCGGAGCTGACCAGTGCGATGTGGGGCTTTATGGTCACTTTCATGCTGGCTGCGTTGCTTGTCCTCGTCTTGACCTTGTACATTTTGTACCGGGTCATTAAGCCAATGATTCTGCCGATCAAATTAATGACAGCCTCCTCTGAGGCTATGGCCAAAGGGAATTATGACGAGCGGGTTCCGGATAACGGATACGGAGAGCTAGGGGAGCTTGCTTCTTCATTCAACATTTTGGCTTCACGGCTTGAGCAGAATCGCAATGCGGCCGTTAAGCTGGAGCAGGCAAGACGAGACTATGTGGCGAACGTAACGCATGAGCTGCGAACGCCGCTCGCTTCCATTCGGGCGATGAGCGAGACTTTAGGCGACCGGATGCTTCACGATGAACAAGAGAAGGAGCGCTATTATCATTCCATTCAGCTAGAATCACGCCGTTTGCAGCGTCTGATTGACGATATGCTCGAGCTGTCCCGCCTTCAGTCAGGCTCGGCCGCTATTGAGAAGTCCGCAACAAGTGCTAGACCGATTATCGAAAGTATACATAGCCGGTTCTCGATACTTGCGGAGGACCTGGATATAAAGCTGTGTATAACGGATGAGGCATGGAACATGCCTGATTGCTATGGCCACGCGGACCGCATTGAACAAGTACTCACGATTCTGCTTGATAATGCGCTGAAATATACGGCGTCCGAAGGTACAGTCACGTTAGACGCGAGTTGGAATCAAGAGGTTATTACCGTCTCGGTATGCGATACCGGGCAAGGCATTCGCGAAGAGGAACTGCCTTTCGTCTTCGACCGGTTCTATAAGTCGGACAAATCTCACGCGGGGCAAGGTACAGGCCTCGGATTATCTCTGGCCAAGGAAATTCTTACGCTACTAAACGAAACGATCGATGTACAATCGAGCGAACAGGGGACCTGCTTCCTCTTTACGTTGCATCGTCATTAAACCGGATCCGCTAATGAAGCGGGTCTTTTTATTTGGACGCAGCATTTGATCATGCATCTACTTTCATACAATATACTTGTTTCCACTCTTACAAAGGCCATTATACCCGGCCGCGGCGCGCTTCACTGCCTATCTTCGACTTGTGCGTTCTATCACTCGTAATTTTCGTCCGGCCTAGCATCTCTAGTTATGCATACGATTTCTTCTACCTTATATGTACTTTGCTACTTCTCGATATATCCTTCTTTCTCTCATTCCTTCTCTATGATTTTCACCTTCCTGCTTACTTAACTTCTTTTGATTTCCCCCCATTGATATACGGTTTTCGCGCAGCGCGTGGCGGCCCCCCCGGTGGTCGATCGTGTAATTTGGTCCGGATAAAACAGTAGAAGAGCAAATTTTCGACTAAATAAAGAAAACACCAAAAAATAAACACGGATATCGTAGAAGAGACGATGATAAATTTCTAGATTCGGATCTAAATACAGATGACGTAGAAAACATGGTATCAATGGGATTAATACATAAGAAGCGAAGAATGGTGAAAAGAGGATAACGATTAAAGGTGGAAACAAGTATATTGATAGAACTGGTTGTTGTGGTATAATCTGGACATGGGAATGTATGTTTGGTTCCCCCTCCCTATCGAAAGGGGAGTGCAATCGCGATCGTAACTTCCTGCTAATGAGCTTGTTTGGCGTCATCTGCTTACAATGACCAGAAGAACGGAGCTGATTGGAATGCCTCGTAATGAAAATCCCATTGAGAAAAACGAAACACTTGGCCATGTCGTTAAGGTGCAACAGGTTATCGATTTTATCGTGCTTTCCTACCTGATGGATGGAAGACGGTATCACAGTGAGATGGAACAATACATCACCAAGACATTAGATGGTGTTGGTGTGAACGATGCTTATTTCAGTCAACGTCTTCGAGCGCTTGCGGAAAGCGGTCATGTACAACGGGAATGGGAAACGGACAATCGCTATAATCGCTTTTACGAGATTACGGATTCCGGCGTAGAGTACTTCAAGATGCTCTTAAAGGATCTTCCAGATCGGGTGAAGCTTGCTCAGCGCGTATATGGTCTCTTCGATAGTTACATTGCAAAATTCAACAAGGTCAATCTGAAATAGGGAGGGAGAGATGTATGGAGGAGCTGAATTATAAGGAGGTTATGGAGAAGATTAAGGCCCGCTTCCCCCAAGGAACGGTCAAGAAGCGGGAAGATAACGGCAGGGCCTACATCCCGAATCAAGCCTATACCGATCGTGTAGAGCAAGCGACCGGCAGCCGTTGGAATCTGGAAATACGAGAGGTAGAAATCAATATCCCTCACGGTTATGTAAAGGTAGTCGCCCGCGTAACCATCGGCGCTTACTTCCGAGACGGCATTGGCTTTGCCGAGATCGTAGACGGTAAGCATGTGACCAACAAGGTCGACCAGGCGACCAATGAAGCGATTCGCGAAGCGCTCGACACGTGGGAGATGGGCTGGCGCGATCTTGCACCTCATTATCAAGCGGAGAAGGATTGGGGGAGCAACCCGGCACTCCGACATTTACTAGATGCTCCTCCGCCAGAGTCGAGCGCGGCAAGCAGTAGTCAACCGAATGCAAAGCTGGAACGCTATTGCATCAAATGCGGGGCTCATCTCACGTATGCGGAGTGGGATATCCTTGGACATATCCATAACTTGAATCGGCACAAGATGACGTATTGCTACGATCATCTCCCCGAGCACATGAAGCGTAAGCTGCCAGAAGACGTGCGAACGAAGTTTGAGACCAGCTGACGGATACAAGTGATTAAATGCTAAAAAGCCGCTCAGATGCGGCTTTTTTAATCATGTGCGCATGGCCAAGATGACAACACGTCAGCAATCCGCGGTCAGTCACCAATTCCGCTGGATTAAGGTGTTAATCAATGCATGCAGCTCACCGTCATGGTATGGCGTATCTTGTTTTTCGCCTTTGAGCTCTATTTTTGTAATGTCAAGCTTATAAGGATTTCCGCCTTCCACCGAGCGGAAGATCAATTCACGCTCGTTTTCCAGTTCGACCTTATAGCCGGATTCTTCAAATGCCTCAATAAAATCCGAGATCTCAGGGTGCCTGTTGTCTGGAACCATTACGATCGTACGGTATTCCTTCGCGACTCCGCCTTTAATGAGTTTAAAGTGAAATAAACACTCTCGCATAACGATTCTCCTTATTCGCAAGTAACATGAACTGCGTGGAGGCCGTTCCTCCATGGCTTTATTATATACGCGGGTTCTTCAATAAGGTGTGATGTCAATCACACTTAACGGCCCCTCGACAAAACTAGCATCTTGTTTGTGGGAATTCCATTGACAAGCACAATATACAGTTGTAAAGTTTAATGATTGTTCTATATCTTGTGTTATTGTCCGGCAATTTTTTTTCAAAATATAGGAATCTATAAGGTTGACAGTTATAAATCATCCTCTATTGGAGGCCATTACAATGCAATTTTCCAACTATCTTGGGAAACTTCAGGAAGGAAGATGGGATATGGTTGTTATTGACGCGGTAGTAGGCGCAGGGAAGAGTACGCTGATGGATATTCTGGTCAAAGAGAGAGGGCTTACGCCTTTTGATGAACCCGTTGTAGATAACCCGCTTTTGGACAAGTTCTACTATGACCGTGAGCGATATAGCTTCAGCCTTCAGATTTTTTTCTTGAATCAGCGGTTCCGCCATATTAAAGAAGCTTCGCGAGTCGAGAATGCAGCCTTGGATCGTTCCATCTATGGAGATTTGATCTTTGCTCGCATGCTTCATGACAATGGGGAGATGACGACCGAAGAGTTTAACCTGTACATTGACTTGTTCGAAAATATGATTGAACATTGCAAAGCCCCAAAACTGATGGTCTACCTGGAATTGTCGGTAGACGGCGCAATTCAACGCATTCAAAAACGCGGACGAGAGTATGAGCAGATCGTGGAACGCGGCTATTGGGAAAAGCTGAATAAGTATTATACCGAGTATTTTGCGCAATACAACTCATCCCCTATTCTCAAAATTAACGTCGATGGCATTGACTTTGAAAATAATGAAGAAGATCGCAACTATGTGCTTTCCTTGATTGACGCAAAGCTTGCTGAACTGAATTAAATGTCTGATGACCAAATAATATCTACTTAAAAGCCGCGTAATAGCGGCTTTTTTTGTTGGAAATGCAGATACTAGCCGATGTGATTGGCGGAGCGGGCAATATGAAAGAGATGAGGTTATAATAAACAGAGCGTGATTAAAACAAGAAACACAATAAAGGATACCCATTATGCCGATTAATTCATTCGACAATTACCCTATGACCTGGAAGCCGATAATTGATAAATCCCAAAAACCGATTTATAAAGTACTCGCACGGCAATTACAGCAAGATATTCTAACCGGCGTTCTAGTGCCGGGAACCAGACTCCCCTCGCAGCGCGAGTTGGCAGATTTCTTGGACTTGAATTTAAGCACGATCTCCAAAGCGTTCAAGATGTGCGAATTAAAAGGTTTGTTAAGCGCGGCAGTCGGCAGCGGAACATTCGTTTCGTATGATGCGTTATCGAATGCCTATTTACTTGAAGATACGAAGCCTCAGCATCTGATCGAGATGGGAGCCACGCTGCCAGACCAAGATTCCTACGAGCCGCTGCTTCTCCAACTGAGAAGTATGCTGCATGAGCCGGATTATGAAAAATGGTTCGGTTATGGCCGTTCAGGCGATACCCACTGGAAAAAGGACGCAGCGATGAAGCTCCTCCGACGGTGTAGCCTTGAAACGACGGTCGATCGTATTTTATTGGCTAATGGAGGTCAAAATGCGATTGCGGCTACTCTTGCGGGTCTATGTAAGCCGGGAGATCGCATAGGTGCGGATCCTCATACTTACCCGGGCTTAAAAACAGCGGCAGCGATGCTCAGTATTCAGATCGTACCGATCAAATCCGAGAACGATGTCATGAGCCCAGCTGCCTTCGAATATGCATGCAGGAATGACAATATTAAAGGTATCTACTTGATACCGGATTATCATAATCCGACAGCCAGCACGATGTCCGTGGAGACTCGCAAACGAATGGCAGACGTTGCCCGAACCTATAATCAGTTCATTATCGAAGATGCGGCGTACAGCCTCATGTGCGAACGGCCGCTTCCGGCGGTCGGCTCGTTCGCACCGGAACAAACGATCTACATCGCAAGTTTGTCCAAATCGATTGCACCGGGATTGCGACTCGCATACGTGGCTGTGCCTAGTATCTATAAGGAGCCTATTGTCAAGGCTCTCTACAATCTCAACGTATCCGTATCGCCGTTATTCGCCGAACTTGCAGCGCGTACGATTGTATCGAATCAATTCGAGAGCTTAATAGAGGGACATCGGGAGCAAGCGATTCGTAGAAACCAGATCGTAAACCGGCATCTGGCAGGCTATACGTGTCTTGGCGTCGATACCGGCATCTTCCGCTGGCTGTTGCTGCCGGGTGACATCACGGGTGCGGAGTTCGAGAAGTTGGCCGCGCAGCAGGGCGTACAAGTGTATGCGGCGGATCGATTTGTCGTGGGTAATAGTGCTCCAGAGCGGGCTGTCAGAATTGCCGTCTGTGCGCCGGAAGCCGCGGAAGAGCTGGAGGAAGGATTATCGATTCTTCAACGATTGCTTCGTGAACAATATTCATCTTAATATTGTTTGCCATACAATTATAATATTGTATGGCTTTTTTGTGCCGTGTTATGATGGCACATACCAGATGATAGAGCAACTGATGGGTTACAGCGTAAGGGGAGAGATACATGTCGAACGATAAGGCATTCGTCAAAGAAGCAGTAGAAGGCACGGGAGAATCACTGAGATCATACGTAGATTCTCCTGAGAAACAGCGTCAGCTGTATAGAAGAACGATGATAATCGTGATTGCTTCGCAAATGTTTGGCGGTGCGGGATTGGCTGCTGGAATTACGGTAGGGGCGCTGTTGGCGCAAGATATGCTCGGTACAGACAGTTACGCTGGCGTTCCGACCGCCCTGTTTACGTTAGGTTCCGCTGCGGCCGCACTCATCGTCGGTCGTCTATCGCAACGATCGGGACGTCGTGTGGGACTTGCTGCGGGTTTTTTAGCCGGCGGAATCGGTGCTCTAGGCGTCGTCCTGGCAGCTGTCTTCAATAGTATCGCGCTGCTCTTCGTATCCCTGCTGGTCTATGGAGCAGGAACGGCTACCAACTTGCAGGCGAGATATGCCGGCACGGATCTGGCCCTTCCAACGCAGCGGGCCAAATCGATTAGTACCGCCATGGTCTTCACGACTTTTGGCGCGGTTGCCGGACCGAATCTCGTCAATGTTACAGGTGGAATAGCGACTTCACTCGGTGCTCCCGCCTTATCTGGACCATTCATGCTGGCGGCTTCTGCTTATCTAGTGGCAGGAATCGTATTGCTCATCTTCCTGCGGCCAGATCCATTACTCGTGGCCAAAGCGATTGCAGACGCACAGCGTGCACAAGAAGGCCCGAGCAACCAAATGCAATCGCAAACTTCGGAAGCGAGTGTGAATAGACGGGGGATCATCGTCGGCGCGTCGGTGATGGTGTTAACCCAGATTGTGATGATCGGCATTATGACCATGACACCGGTTCACATGAAACATCACGGTCATGGACTTGGTCAAGTTGGCATGGTGATCGGGATTCATGTTGCCGCGATGTATCTGCCTTCTCTGCTGACCGGTATTCTCGTCGATAAATATGGCCGGAAACCGATGTCCTATGCGTCCGGGGTGACCTTGCTCTTGGCCGGATTACTCGCAGCATTCGCACCGGGTGACTCCATGGTGCTACTGATTCTTGCGCTCGCGCTGCTTGGTCTAGGGTGGAATTTCGGACTTATCAGCGGGACGGCAGCAATTGTCGATGCCACGACGCCAGCGACTCGCGCCAAAACGCAAGGAACGGTGGACGTACTGATCGCGCTCGCGGGGGCATCCGGAGGTGCTTTGTCCGGCATGGTAGTGGCACATTCCAGCTATTCGACACTCTCGCTGGCAGGAGGATTCCTTGCCTTGCTTCTTATTCCGGTTGTCCTTTGGTCCAGGAGAAAGGTATGACGAAGAGCTTAGAGATCTGATTACGCATCAGGTCTCTTTGGCATTTCGGCTTACCATCAACGAAACGAGTCGTGACAACGGGGGTGACCTGGGATGGTTCGGTATTCCCGGCCACGAGGTCATTGGTATAGTTGATGAGTTCGGCCAAGGCTTGACGAAAAAGACTGCCGAGATTTTTCTCGACAGTCTACAGCAACAAAACGTGAGGGAAACTAGTGCCCGGCTAGCATGCTCTCCTCCGCCGTCACTTCGCTAGATCCGCCCTTCTGCACAGCTGGTTTGACGCGGCGGATGAACAGACTGAGCACGAAACCGACGATTGCGAAGCCCGATGTCAGCAGGAAGGTATCGCCGAACGCACCGATGGCAGCTTCAAGCGGATTCGGCCCTTTGTAGTCCGCCATGACAGCAGCGCTGTGCGTGGACAGATAGCCGGTCAGCCCAGCGACCGCAAAGGAGACGATAACCTGTTGGGCCGAGTTGGTGAGTGGCGTTACGCGGCCGACCAGATCCTTGGGCGCAGTATTAAGAATATAGGTATTCATCGTCATCATCGAGAGCCCCATCCCGCAGCCGAGCAGGAATAGGTTCAGCATTATGACGAATAACGGACGGTCGAGCGTAATCTGTGACATGATGAGCAGCGCCGCGGAGATGAACAGCGTGCCGGTGATTACGATCGGGCGTGCACCGATGCGGTCAAAGAGACGTCCGCCAATCGGCATGCAGAGCATGGATCCAAGTGCTCGGGCCGATGCTCTTCCGCAAGCGCGACATGCTACTTAACTTCAATCGCGGGGTACTGCAGCGCCGCTATGGTGAGGCGCTTGAACCACCCATCTGGGATGCGGTCATGATCCTAAACGCGACAAGAAGCTGTTGATCAAAATGCAGAAGGCCGACACCGACCCGATCGGCTTTGGACTCCGTTACCGGGCAACCAGACATGATCCGAAGGGGGAGTGGGCAGCATGGCAGAAACTATATCCCGAAATTCAATTTAGCGTAAAAGTTGATATTAAGATCCGCGGAACGGGTCTCATACGGTAAATTGCCTAGTGTTTGAAGTGAAGCGGTTAATCTCTCCCCCAAACTGTTAAAAAACCGGCTTGTCAACATCTTGTAGAGTGACTTGCCGGCATTTGAGCATAACTAGCGGGTTATTAATTGGATGGTAACTGTATGATAGGAAGACGAATATCCACAGTTGTTCCCTCTCCCAGCGTACTATCGAAGGTGATCGACCCTTTATGGTTAGCAATTATTTGCTTGCTGACCATGAGACCAAGTCCGGTTCCGTTTTCTTTGTTCGTAAAAAAAGGATCGCCGAGCTGGGTTATAGATTCCTGCGGAATTCCGCAGCCTTGATCGCTGAAGCGAATGAGGAGGCAGGATGAATCTGCACGCAGCTCAATGCATACGTTACCGCCGCATGGCATCGCCTCCATTGCATTTTTGAGAATATTGATAAAGACTTGCTTCAACTGATTGCTCTCCCCGTATACGGAAGGTATTGCGACCGGGGGGGCAATAGAGATTTGAATATTCTGCATTATGGCCTGCGGCTGCAGCAGCACGTCGATCTCGGCTAGAATTGCCTGGATGTTTACCATTCGGAAATCGGTGGCCTGTGGTTTGGCCAAAACGAGAAATTCACTGACGATCAAGTTTATCCGATCCAACTCGGCAAGCATTAGACTCAGATTGGGATCAGAAATGATAATGCCACGTTGCTGAAGCTGAATAAAGCCCTTTAGCGTCGTTAATGGATTGCGGATCTCATAGGCCACGCCTGCGGCCAACTGACCGATGACTGAAAGTTTCTCGGATTGCAGCAACGCTTCCTCGGATTTTTTACGGGCGCTAATGTTCCGCGTGATCGAAGCGGTGGCAACGACCTCATCCTTGTCGTCGAGGATTGGGGTGGTTGTAATACTGACGTCGACGAGGGTGCCGCTCTTCGTATATCTGACCGTCTCGTAATCCGGAACGGATTCATTTCGACGGACCGCCCTAAGAATGTTCTCGTATTCCTCTCTCAACGAATCGGGTATGTTATTGAGAGGCTTACCCAAAATTTCAGCCGCTCTCCAACCATATAGTTCTTCGAAAGCATGATTAATTCGCAGTACGTTTCCGTGCTGATCCGTCACATGGATTGCATCTAGCGTATGGTTAACGAATGAATCTAAATAATTACGGATACTTCGCACTTCTTCCGATGCGACCTTCAGTTTGAAGCGATAGCTGTTGAATTGGCGGAGAACAATCAATAAAATTGAAGAGGCGAATCCCCACATCACAATGCTTACCCGCTCCTGCTGAAGAAGCAAGATGATCAACATCATCACGATCATCGTGTAGGGTAAGGCCATACGTACCGCTTCGTTACGATTATTGCAAATCTGAGGTGTGCCATTCTTGGATTCCGGAATGCGGCTCACGTAGCCCCCGAGCGAAATGAGTAAGAGGGACAGCGTGTATAGAGGATCGATTACCGCGTAAACCCACTCGTTTGAATTCGCGAAGGGAGAGTAATACACCGAGTCTGCCGCGATTTGAAGCGCCATGCCGAAAATGATATAAAGCAAAGACTGCTTGCCGTGGATACGATCCAGCACCCAATACAAGGCGAGCGCACCGAAAAGTAGGACTAGATCACTTGTAATGTAAATAAGAGAGATAAGGACCGATGGTGTGAAAGTATTGCCGTCCTGCAGGAAAATCGGCTTGACAATGAATTCCCTACTTAAACTAATGGCCACAGTCATCATAATCGCGATATCGAATAAGGGAGCTAATCGGAATTCGAATCTACGCGTGACAATTTTATATCCAATCGCAAGAATATAGGCTAACGTGCTCAATAGGTAAAGAACATCAGGCAAGCCGGGTGAAGGGACTTTGCTTACTAGCGCCACCTGAATCAAAAACCACGTCGCATCCCCGCCAAAATAGCAGCATGAGCCGAAAGCTACGAGAAGCCAGAAGCGCCTATCGGGCTGAGCCAAATTCCGACTTCCCACGACTAGCCAGACGGCTGCCGTTAACGAACCCATGGTCGAGAACGCATTGCATCCTATCGACCATATGCGCGAAGTCGGATCGAATGAGAAATTCCACACATAAAACGCTATCATATACAAGGCAATTGCAGTTGAATATGTACGTGCATCTAGCTTGAGAGGTAACTGCATGTTTCGCCTTCTTTCGATATGAATTAACAAAATTATATCATTGCTCGTTTCTATTCGACAATTTGATATTCCGTTTTTTCTGCTTTATACCATTCTAACTTGTAAGATGCTCAAGAAAATAAAGAAGCGGTTAGACTTTTCGTGGTTGAATAGTGTGCGGTGGGACATGTAAGGACATACAGGATAATGTAGGAGGACTCGTGATTACGGTTACGGCGAAAGAAATCGCAGGCCTATACTTTGTTCCTGAACCGACCGCCGCCCATCGGAACGTTCAGCAAATCATAGGTTTGCAGCATCGCGTGTCCCCATTGTATCGCCTCCGAAAACCGAGCTGCGAATATTCTTGACTTTTATTTAGCACACTGTGTAAGATAAGGACCATATTCATACGGCCATTATCAAAGACATGATTCCCTTATCGGACTGACCAGAGAGAGAGGCGATTGCTGCGAGCCTCTTCAGTTGTCGAATGTGGAGTTACCCCTTTGTAGCCGCGGCTTGGAACCCACTCCCTTCCAAAAGGGTGCGTCATTATAAGCCGCCGCATCGTCCCCGTTAACGGATGCTAATGAAGGATCTGAAGCCGCCAGCACCGAGGAAACTCTTGTGCATGAAGCGAGTCGAAGATCGAATTAGGGTGGAACCACGAGTTGAACGCACTCGTCCCTTGCTGGATGAGAGGCGTTTTTTTGCGTTCAATAATTCCAATTTACGAGAAATGGAGGCTTAATCATGGAACAGATTCATGTAACGATGCCAGATGGAACAAGCAGGAGGTTTAATCAAACCACGACCCTTGCACAAGTCGCGGAGTCGATTGGTAAGGGACTAGCAAAACAAGCAATTGCGGGGAAAATCAATGGCACGCGCATGGATCTGAACCAGACGATTGCCCCGGATAGTCACGTTGAGATCATAACATTGGAATCACCTGAGGGTTTGGAGATTCTGCGTCACTCTACAGCGCATGTATTAGCGCAGGCATTAAAACGTCTATATGGAGAGCAAGCTGTTAAGCTTGCAATCGGACCAGTTATCGAAGGCGGCTATTATTACGACGTAGAGATGAATAGACCGTTATCTTCAGATGATCTAGTGGGCATTGAGCGGGAAATGCAAAGAATAGTGCAAGAGAACTTGTCGTTCTCTCGTCACGTCATTAGTCGAGAGGATGCACGATCTCTGTTTACAGAGCGTGTTGAGACATATAAGGTGGAGCTCCTACATGCTTTACCAGAGGATTCGGTAATCACGCTGTATTCGCAAGGCGAGTTCACAGATTTATGCCGTGGACCGCATTTACCGTCCACTGGGTGGATCAAGGCGTTCAAGCTGTTGAGCGTGGCTGGTGCATATTGGCGAGGTAATTCAAGCAACAAAATGCTACAACGGATATACGGCACAGCGTTTGCAAAGAAGCCCGCACTTGACGAACATCTGCACATGCTAGAGGAAGCTCGAAAACGCGATCATCGTAAAATCGCTAAAGAGCTAGAGCTATTCATGTTCTCAGAGGAAGCGCCAGGCATGCCGTTCTATCTTCCAAATGGAATGATTATACGCACGGAGCTTGAAGACTTCGCGCGTAAGGTTCAACGAAAACTAGAGTACAAGGAAGTCCGAACGCCACTCATGATGAATAACCGGATCTGGGAGCAATCCGGTCATTGGGATCATTATAAGGATAATATGTATTTCACGAATGTGGACGACACAACTTACGCCCTTAAGCCAATGAACTGCCCAGGACATATGCTTATTTATAAGGACCGGCGCCATTCCTATAGGGAACTTCCGATTCGACTGTCTGAATTTGGACAGGTGCACCGTCACGAGTTCTCTGGCGCTCTTGGCGGTATGACTCGGGTGCGTACCTTCTGCCAGGACGACGCGCATCTCTTTGTACTACCGGACCAGATTGAAGAAGAAATTAGTCGTGTCATTGACCTGATCGACTACATTTACAGTATTTTTGGCTTCTCGTATGAGATTGAGCTATCGACTCGTCCAGAGGATTCGATGGGGTCCGATGAGCTTTGGACGCAAGCCGAAGAGTCCCTTCGTAGTGTACTTACAAAGCGTGGTGTATCATACAGGCTCAATGAAGGGGACGGAGCCTTTTATGGGCCGAAGATCGACTTTCACATTCAAGATGCCCTTAAACGAAGTTGGCAGTGTGGTACGATCCAGTTGGATTTCCAGATGCCGGAGAAATTTGATCTTAGCTATATTGGTGAAGATAACGGCAAGCATCGTCCTGTTGTCATTCACCGCGCCGTTTATGGCTCTATAGACCGCTTTATCGGAATTCTAACCGAGCATTATGCAGGTGCTTTCCCGTTATGGCTAGCACCGGTACAAGTGAGAATCTTGCCGGTTTCGGAGCGGTATGTGGAGTATGCTTATAACGTTAAACAAGCACTTGCTGAAGCGGGAATCCGAATTGAGGTCGACAGCCGAAATGAGAAGCTAGGCTACAAGATTCGGGAAGCCCAACTGCAAAAGACCCCCTATATGGCCATTGTTGGTGAGAATGAAATGAATACATCAAAGCTGTCAGTGCGGAAGCGGGGAACAGATGTTAGCGACAGCATGAATGTTACTGTATTTATTGAAAGCTTGATGGAGGAGTTGGCTGATAAACGCTAGCCCCCATAACAAAAAACTTAAAATAATAGTGTATTTGGTTAATTGAACTAGGGAGGGCTGCAGTGATAGCTACTCCCTATTTTATTTGATCATCGGAGAGATAAATATTTGTGGCCACGGAGAACCAGCGCCGCGACTATGCTAGCAAGGCAATAAGATTCTTTGAGCAGTTGTGCATAGGGAAGCGAGTTGGAAATGGATAAAGTGTAGAAATCCTCCGGCTTTCAGAAGATAAAATGGGATTTTCATCAATTGGCCAAATTTGATTTCAGACCCAAAATCAGCGCAAAGGCAGTCAAAAACAACATATTGTCCGCTTGTCATGAAGAATTGTCAAAGCCGCTTGAGCCGTGAAGTTAAGCGGTTTCAAGCGAATGCGGAAACGACATATTTACATGCCTTACAAGCTCGCCTATCGTTAAGGTCAGGAAGGGGAGATTGTATGCGGGAAACGAATGCCGGCCTATCAGGCGGCGCAGCGACGGCCCACCGACATATGGGGAACCGGACGCTATGGAAGCGAATCGTACGGAACTGGGAATTGTACATTCTTATTGCACCTGCGTTTTTCTACTTTCTCATTTTCTGCTACGGACCGATGTACGGCATCCAGATTGCCTTCAAGAATTACATACCTACCAAAGGGGTGATGGGAAGCCCTTGGATCGGCTTCGATCACTTCGAACGCTTCTTTCATTCCTATTATTTCTGGGATCTGATCTGGAACACGCTGAGCATCAGCTTATACGAGCTGGCAATCGGCTTCCCGATTCCGATCATCCTGGCGCTGGCCTTCAACGAAGTACGGCAAGGGTTCTTCAAAAAGATGGCTCAGACGGTCACGTATGCGCCGCACTTCATATCCGTCGTCGTCATGGCAGGGATGATCATCACCTTTCTGTCGCCCTCCACGGGTATGGTGGTACGGCTCGTCGAGGCACTCGGTTTCGACAGTCCGGCATTCCTGACCGATCCCCGTTGGTTCAAGACGATGTACGTATTTTCGGGCGTGTGGCAAAGTGCGGGCTGGGGGACGATCATCTACTTGGCCGCCCTGGCTGGCGTAGATCCAAGTCTGCACGAAGCGGCAGTCATCGACGGGGCTTCGCGCTTCCAGCGCGTACGCCATATTAACATCCCCGTGCTGGTACCGACGATGACCATTCTCTTGATTTTGAACATGGGCAGCTTGTTCGGCGTCGGGTTTGAGAAGATATTATTGCTTCAAAATCCGCTCAATATGGAAGCCTCCGACGTCATCTCAACCTTCGTCTACCGCTCCGGTCTCGAGGACGCCCAGTACAGCTTCTCGACGGCGATCGGCTTGTTCAACTCCGTCGTCAATGCGGCACTCCTGCTGCTCGTGAACGGAATCGTTCGCCGAACGAGCGAGAACAGTTTGTGGTAGGAGGGTGCACATGACAAGCGGCATTAAAGAAACGCGGCGCGACCGAATCTTTTTAATCTGCAATTATGTATACGTTTTCTTAGCGTTCCTGATCGTGTTTTATCCCGTGGCGTATATCGTCAGCGCATCGATCAGCGATCCGAAGACCGTCGCATCCGGCGAAATGTGGCTGTGGCCAAAGGGCATCACGTTCGACGGGTACCAAAGGGTATTCGAGAATGCGAATATATGGAGGGGCTACGGTAACACGATTCTCTATACGCTGGTCGGCACGGTAGTCAATTTGCTCGTCACGCTGCCAGCCGCCTATGCGCTCAGCCGGCGGGACTTCGTCGGACGCGGCTTCTTCACCGGCATGTTCATGGTGACCATGTTTTTCGGCGGCGGCCTTGTGCCAACGTATCTGCTCGTGAAAGGGCTAGGCATGGTCGATACGATGTGGGCACTGATCATTCCGTCAGCCGTCTCCATCTGGAACATTATCGTCTCGCGTACGTTCTTCCAAAGCTCCATTCCAATCGAGCTTCAGGAGGCGGCACAGATCGACGGCTCTACGAACATGCATCTATTCGTGAGGATCGTGCTGCCTTTGTCGATGCCCATCATAGCCGTAATGGCGCTCTTTTATGGCGTAGGCAACTGGAACAGCTATTTCTCGGCGCTCATTTACTTGAATGATTCCGCCAAATACCCGCTTCAGCTTATCCTGCGCCAGATTCTGGTCCTGCAGGAGATGGGCGCTCAGGGCGGCGGGGCGATCGACGCCTCCACGGCTGCAGCGATGAATACGAAGGCAGAGGTCGCGGCCTTGGTCAAATACGCCGTCATCATCGTGGCGACGGTACCGGTTATCCTGATTTATCCGTTCCTTCAGCGTTATTTCGTCCAAGGTGTTATGATTGGTTCCGTTAAGGGCTGATCGTTATCCATAACCAAATTAAAGGGAGAGGTTCGCATGCAAAATCTTCGAAAAGCGTCATCCATTTTGCTTTGTCTGACCCTGACCGCATCCATGTTGGCCGCTTGCAGCTCGACCAATAACGAAGAGAAGAACCAGCCGAACACGGAAGCGGGTACGGATACCGGCAAGGAAGACACGGGGACGGAAGGCGTTAAGAAAGAAGGTTTCCCGATCGTGGAGGAACCGCTCACCCTTACGATGATGTCGCAGGATGCGGGGGTAGCGGACTGGAACACGATGCCGGTACTCCAAGAGATGGAGAAGTTATCCGGCATGAAGTTCAAATTTCAGCTCGCGCCGATCGACAGCTTCGCTTCCAAGAAGAACCTCGTCTTTGCAAGCGGCGACTTGCCAGACGTCTTCTATGCGGCTGATCTGAAACCGGCCGAGCAGGTTACTTACGGCTCGCAGGGCGTGCTTATCCCGCTGGAGAAATACATCGATGAGGGCTACGCGCCCAACATCAAGAAAATATTCGACGACAATCCTGACATCCGCAAGTCGTTCACGACGCCGGACGGCCATATCTACGCATTGCCGTACATCGATCTCTCCGCGGTGTGGTACCGTTCGCCGATGTGGTACAACGGGAAATTCTTACAAGCCTTGAACGTCACAGAGCTGCCGAAGACGACCGAGGAGCTGTACAGCTTCTTAAAGCGCGTGAAAGAGGAAGATCCTAACGGTAACGGAAAAAAGGACGAAATTCCGCTCACCTCGGTCAAGCTAGACGATCTGCGTATGTATTTCTTCGGGTTCTGGGGCATGTACGATGAGGTCATTTATGCGGATAAAGAAGGCAAAGTGCATTATTCACCGCAGGAGGAAGGCTACAAAGGTTACCTGACGTTCATGAACCGGCTATGGAACGAAGAGCTGCTCGATCATGAGACATTCTCTCAAACGCCGGACCAGAAGAAGGCCAAAGGACAGAACAACCAAATTGGGGTATTCAACGATTACTTCCCGTACTTCACGCTTGGCGGTGAGCCAAGCGGCGATAATCCGCTCATGACTCCGGTTGCCAGCGAGATTACAGGGTCGCCCGTCTACGGCAAGCATCCAGGCATCTCTGCCAACGGCACGTTCGCGATCTCGAGCAATAACCCGAATCCGGAAGCAACCATGCGCTGGGTCGATTACCTGTACGGCTACGAAGGCTCGACGCTCTTTAACCAAGGGCCGGAGAACCTGTTGTGGAAATACAAGAACAAAGACGCGCACGAGAAGGAATGGCTGCCGGTTCCGGGAGGCGGCGACCGTGAGGAGTATCGCGGGAAGATTACCCCGAACTTCGGGATCCTCACGCCGGGAGTCAACTTGAGCGAGCTGAACAACGGGCTCAGAAGCGACTTCGATGCGTGGATTGACAAGGAAAACGCCGCGAAGCTGACACCGATTGGCAAGGCGCCGTTCCGCAATGTCTATCTGACGACAGAGGAACAAAGCGAGGCGACGGCACTGCTGTCCGATCTCAATACCTATGTGCAGCAAATGGAAGCCAAGTTCGTCACGGGCCAGGAACCGCTAGCCAATTGGGACAAATACGTCGCGCAAATCAAGCAGATGGGCGGCGACCGGATTGCCGAGCTCTACCAAGGCGCATACGATCGATAACCGATAAGACAAACGAATAGCGGCAATGACAAAGGAAGCCAACCGATCGGACCCTCTAGGCCGGCAGTTGGCTTCCCTCGTTACTCGTCGTCTACATCCAGTACGGCCCCGGCACGAAAGCCTTGCCCGTGCATTTTTCGATACTGGCCTGGCGTGCACCCGGTTTCCTTCTTGAATTTGCGGATGAAATTCGGCGTGTCCAAGTAGCCTACCTTCACAATAATATCTTTGAGCGGATCACTAGTCGTTTCTAGCTGATGCTTGACCTGCTCCATCCGTTTCTTCCAGATGTACGTGAGGAAGTTAACGCCTGTCTTCTCCTTAAAGGATCGACTGAGATGGGAAGGCGAGATGCCAAACTCGAAAGCGATCGTCTCTAAGCTTAGATTCATATCGCAGTAGTGCGTGTCGATATAAGCGGCGATCCGTTCGATGACCGACTGCTCTTCCTTCTGGGTACGTTGCTCGACCTGCTTGCAGATCTTAGCGGCCAGCCGGAGGAGTCCTCGCTCGAGCTCATCCAGGGAGCTGCTGTAGAGCATGTTTGGCGCGATTCCTTGAACTAGGCTGTGATGCCCCAGCTCCGAGGCCGTCTTAAGCATGGTATTGAGCAGGTCGGCCCCAATGCAGCGAACGAGCAATGCGGAGAGACCGGACGATTGCAGGTTTGATACAGCCTCTCGGATGATCTGGGCGGTTACGTCGTAACTTCCTTGCTTCAAGCTTTGCGACAGTTTCATCAGCGTGCCGCCCGGGATCCAGACATCCTGCTCCGACGCATAGGAAAGCTTCTCGAAATAAGTGACGGTGCCATTGCCTGTCGATAGCCGCAGCTCAAAGGCCGAGCAAGCTTCGATAAAGGACTGGTTCAGCTGATCCGGGCTTGCATAGCAGGAGCCGACTCCGATGCTAGGGATGAAATCGAACGTCTCCAGCATCGTGCCGCGAACCGCTTCCACGATCCGGCTCACCTGCACGAAGGCATCTGCCTCATAGCCTTGATTGAAGCTGATGATGAGGCCGAATTGATCCGGCTGAGACAGCTCAACGCCGTAGCCGTAGGCGGCAAGCTCCGGAAATTCCAGCTGGGCGAGCATCTCGCTCCTTTCCCGGCGCGACCGCGGCTCGTCGTCATCGCTCAGCTGCCAGCCGAGCACCATGACAAAATGGTGTGAGCGATCAAACGCGAGATTGAACGCATCCAACAGCTCCGGAGTCAGGCTCTGGGCATTACCGTACTTGAGCAGCAGCGACAGAAAGTGGTTCCGGGCGAACGGCTCCTGCAAATCGATCCTCGAGCTGTACGTTTGCAGAGCGTTGCGTATATGGTCCAGCTCGTTGCCACCTTTCTTCGACGGTAATGGTTCGTTATTGGAGCGAGCGGCATGCGACTTGGACGCTGCGAACTCCACCAGCATCGAAATCGGTTGATACTGGGCTCGCGCCAAGAGCACCGCAATCGCGGCGCCGGCAATGACCACGATGAAGAACAGCATCATGATGAAGCTGCGCACATGGAGCACGCTGCTGAAGAATTGGGCGCTCGGCATCATCGTTACGTAGCTAAAGCCATTATGATCCGACTTAACGGAGATGATGGAATGAGCTTTTCCGCCGATTTTCCGGTCATGAATGCCGGGAGAAAGCGAATCAAACAGCGAATGCAGTTCTGTGTCGCCCAGTTCTTCGCCTTGTCTGTTGCCGACCAGGACTCGACCCTTGTTGTCAAGGATATAGGTCAGTCCCTTATAGTTGCCGAGAATCAAATCGATCAGGCTTGTTAACTCGGATTCCTTAATCAGATACATGACCGTGCCGTGCGGATTCGGATTGTTGGGCGTAATCGGATTCAGGTAGGCGAGCATCGAATCTTGCCGCCCGTTTGGATTGCTGACCATGTCGGCCGGGCGCATCGTTGGGAACTTGGTCTCATTCAGATCCATGAAGAGCGTTTCCTTGTCCCAATTGCGGAAGAGGGTGTTCTTCGCAAATACCTCATAATTATTCAAGCCAATGCTTGAGTAAATTTTCTGGTCGCCATGAAAATACAGGTACAGCTCGCCGATGATGGAGCTTGT
The DNA here is from genome assembly GCF_014192105.1 of Paenibacillus phyllosphaerae. Lineage (GTDB taxonomy): Bacteria > Bacillota > Bacilli > Paenibacillales > Paenibacillaceae > Paenibacillus_Z > Paenibacillus_Z phyllosphaerae. Next base: position 121,274 of record NZ_JACHXK010000018.1, read on the forward strand.
TGCTTTGTATTGGTCGAGTGCCTGGATGGCCTCACCGCTGGTGATGGGATCGTGCACCCGATAGGGAGTAAGGCGCTCGTCGTAAGAGATGCGGGAGGCGATCTCGCCAAGCTCCTTCATCCGCCCATCGATGATGACCTTCGCTTGGGTCAACTGCGCTAGGGAAGACTGTTCAATTTCGGAGCGAAGATTCGTTACGGCGTTGCGGTAGACAAACAGGGTCAGAAACAGCAAGGGGATCAGCAGGATAAACATGTAGGACGATATGTATTTGACGAAAAGCTTGGATTTAAAGTAGGTCATTCTTATCCAGTCTGCCTCCTTTTCAATTCCATGCTGCATGAATGTTTACATGATACCAACAAAACGGCGGTTTGAACATAGCAGTAAAGGAAACGCTTCCAAAATTAGAGTGACAACCGGGTGGATCCACTTTTGAGCGAGAACAGGTTCAGGAAAACCGCGATTTCGGAGGGAAAGCTATGGAGGGAGACGATCGTATGACCGCAAGCAAGTCCGCTGTATTCGGACTGGATACAACCGCTTTGGAGCGGACCGAGCGTAAATTCCGGATCAAAGCGGCGGCCGCTAAGGCTAGGGCGCAGGAACTGCTGGGCGTATTTGATGAGCCGCTGACCGAGGAAGAGTTGTGGGCAATGAAATACTTGTATGCGTATATGCCGATTAATGACATGGCCGACTATAATGGCGAATTATTCCTTAGTCATGTCCGCCGGACGCTCGCGATTCGCCGTAAGATGCCCTGGGGGGCGCGCGTTCCGGATGGCCTCTTCCTGCATTTCGTTCTCCCTTACCGGGTCAATACGGAGAATATCGAGGACTCGCGCGGCATGCTGCACGATATGCTGGCTCCCCGCACGGCCTCGCTCTCTATGGCGGATGCTATCCTTGAGACGAATTATTGGTGCCACGAGAAGGCGACGTACATCGGCAGCGATCTGCGGACGATGTCGCCGCTTACGATGATCCGCAATGCACGCGGCCGTTGCGGCGAGGAATCGACGCTCGCGGTCGCGGCGCTGCGGAGTATCGGTATTCCTGCGAGGCAAGTTTACACTCCGCGCTGGGCACACTGCGACGATAATCATGCGTGGGTAGAAGCCTGGGCAGACGGGAACTGGTATTATTTCGGCGCATGCGAACCGGAGGCCCGACTCAATCAAGGGTGGTTCACTCCGCCTGCAAGGCGCGCCATGCTCGTCAATACGCGAATTTTAGCCGACTATTCGGGCCCGGAGGACATTACGCTCGCCGCGGAATGGTTTACCGAGATCAATCTGCTAGAGAATTACGCGCAAGCGCGGACGGTGACCGTCCGCGTGAAGAATGCGCAAGGCATGCCCGTTGTTGGAGCGGACGTGTATTTCGAACTCTATAATTTCGCGGAGTTCTATCCCATTGCCTCGCTCAAGACGAACGAACGGGGTGAAGCGGCATTCAAGAGCGGCTATGGCGATCTCGTTATCCGAGCGGTTCAAGGTGGCCAATGGGGGGAAACGAAGCGTGAAGGCGGTGCTATTACAACCGTAATCGAGATCGTGATCGACAGTAGCGAGCAGCCTTGCGATTCTCGGGATATCGAAATTGTACCGCCACCAGAGCTCGAAGGGGTGGAAGCAGAGCCAATAGATGGGAAGCAGATGGAGCGGCATAACCGGCGTCTGGAAGAGGGCAGCGCGATCAGAGCTGCTTATGAGGCGACGTTCCTTGGTGAAACGGAAGCGAGGCATCTCGCGCAGTCTAAGGGATTTTCAGAAGAACGGGTATGGAACCTGCTGCGCAAGGCGCGTGGAAACAGCCAAGAAATCGCCGCCTTCCTGAGCGGGAGCGCCGCAAGTTATGGGGAGTGGCCGCTACGCCTTCTCGAGAGCTTGAATGAGAAAGATCTTGCGGATACGTTCACCCCAACATTAGACGATCATCTGTTCCAGTCGCTGGCGGTACGCGGCGAGCTGGCCGATGAGCTGTTCGTCCCTTACGTCCTGTGCCCTCGCGTGCTGCACGAGATGATCGTGCCCTATAAGCGCTTCTTTCAGGAGGCGTTCGGAGGAGAGCAGCAAGTGACGTACCAGGCCGATCCCCAGGCCCTTGCCTCATGGCTGGGCGAAGCGTTCGAGCTGTGGGAAGATATGCCGAACCTAAAGGGCAAGGGCAATCCAGTGGGGGCGTATAAGCTGATGAAAGGTGATCCCATCACCCGAGCAATCGTGTTCGTGTCGGCTTGTCGAAGCTTGGGCATTCCGGCGCGGCTGCATCCGAGCGAGCTGAAGCCGCAGTTTTGGCAGCGCGGTGGTTGGGAAGACGCATGCTTCATGGGTGCGACTTTCCTAGAGGGTGCCTCTCCGAGCGAGACAGCTCAGGGATCGGGTCTGCTGCTCTTCCTTCGTGATCCTGCAGCCGATTCTTCCGCACCGGAGGCTTCCTATATGGAGAACTTTACCTTTGCCCGTCTGGAAAAAGGGATCTATAAAACGCTGCTATACCCGCACAGCACAAGCGATGTGTATGAGCGGCCGTTCGAGGTAGAACCTGGCGCGTATCGGCTGACGACAGGCGTTCGCCACAAGGATGGCTCCGTGCTCGCAAGATGGACGTACTTCACGGTTCAAAAGGGCGAACGAACGGACGTAACGCTCACGTTTAGGCAGGATGCGGCAGCCATTCCTCGGTTGGGTACGTTGAATATGGCCGCCAAACTTACGGTGCCGGACGGGAGTGGTCAAACACTTGGAGAACTGGTCGGCATCCAATGCGCGATCGTGGCATGGATCGAGCCCGAGCGCGAGCCGACGAAGCATCTGCTGCGTGAGCTGGCGGAACTTGCGGAGCCGCTCGAGGAGCTATGCATGCCGGTCATTCTCATCATCGGCGACCGGGAATGGGTGTCTTCGCTTACGCACAGCGGATTTCCCGGCTTGCCGTCACGCGTTCGATTTGTCCGAGATTCCACATTCGAGGCGCTGCCGTCGGTAAGCGAAGCGGGATATCCCTATCTCTTCGTCTTGGATGGCGGGCACGCGATTCGCTATCGGTCTTCGGGGTATCGCATCGGAGCGGGGAAGGAAGCGCTCAGGATCCTGACTCTCATTACGGCCAATGGAGCTGAAGGAGGAAAGAGAGATGAATAAGCGGACATATATCGTGGCTGGCTATGTGAGCGGCGACAAGCTGCAGGAGGTGACCGCGGAGGACTGCCGGAAGTTGACGCATCTGAACATTGCGTTTGGTCATGTAAGGGAGGATGCGATCTGCGTTGAACACTTAGGTCATCTAGGGCATCTCCAGTTACTCAAGCGCGACCATCCGGAGCTTAAGATTTTGCTGTCTGTTGGCGGCTGGAGCGCAGGGGGTTTCTCCGAAGCGGCTTCGACCGAAGCGGGAAGAGCGCGCATGGCCGAGGCCGCGCTTCGCATTCTTCGGGAGCATCCGTTCGACGGCATTGACCTGGACTGGGAGTACCCGTGCTACGGGGTGGCAGGCATTGCGGCAAGTCCCAACGATAAGAAGAATTTTACGCTGCTCATCCAGACGATGCGGGAAGCGCTGGACCAACATGGAACGTTAGAAGGCCGACATTACCTGCTGACGATCGCTGCGGGCGCTGACAGCTATTATGTGGATGGGACGGAGATGCATGAGGTCCAGCGGTATCTGGATTTTGTTCAGTTGATGACCTACGATATGCGTGGCGGATTTCAGAATTTAACGGGACACCATACGAATCTGTATACGCCGACCGGGGACCTGTTTCGAATCAGCGTCGAGGCTTCCGTCGAACTATTCATAAGAGCCGGTGTCCCGCGCGAGAAGCTCGTGATCGGAGCCGCTTTCTATTCTCGGATATGGAAGGGGGTACCGGACCGTAACCAGGGATTATACCAGATGGCGGAAACGACCGGCGGATACGGACCCGATTTCACAGAGCTGGTCGCCGCGTACATCGGCAAGAACGGCTATACCCGGCATTGGGACGAGGAAGCCTGCGCGCCGTTTTTATTTAATGGCAACAGCCTAATCTCTTACGACGACGAAGAATCGATTCGGCACAAATGCGGTTTCATCAATAACAACGGGTTGGCCGGTATCATGTTCTGGGAATACAGCTGTGATGGCACGCATCGGCTGCTTACGACGATGCACGACAATTTGACGTAAGGCCAAGGGCCGTCCGATGGGCGGTCTTTTGACGTTAGCACACCTTTAACAAGAGGGTGGGGCTAACGCTTCTCGCGTTGGCCTCCCTGCGGCATATCAAACGCGCAGGACCATGAGGTCTTGCGCGAGGGCCCTGAGGCAGAATTAGAATTAATGCAATTGGCAACTGAAGTGTTTAAGAGATTGGATATACCTATATGAACCCGATCTGATTATAGTTGGCGGGGCAGCGTCTTCAATTAACACTAAACTATAAGGAAAGCGGCTTAACTTCCCGAAAGAACCATTTGTATACGGACCGAACCGCATAAACCATAATCACCATCGATAAAAATGTGTCGTACCAGTCCCATTGCAAATACTTAATCAGCAGCGTGTACTTTTCAATGAAATACTCCGCCAAGGTGAATGCGCCCATGGTCGTGATATAGTACAATAACTTGATCGAGAGGCGGCTATCCTTAGGATAATAAATATTGAAGAATACACATATAACCGGAAGGATCAAAAACTCAAAGGAAAAGCTCGTGGCATTTGCCTTGTGCATTTCCCTAACCGGATATTGGATCCAACCGATCTCTACGACAAGCAGGCCGAGGAGCCAAGCAGGCAACTGCGTAAAGAAGTAAATGAAAGAGGCTTTGCGGATCAGCTGCTTCGGCACGAAAAAAATTGAAATCAGGGTTACGCCCCATATGCTTCCGAGAATTATCCTTTCGATGACATACATCGATCTATTCCTCCGCAACGATTTCCTTCTTGAAGAACCAAGAGATATAGAGATGGCATCCCGCAAATTGAAGAAAATTTCTCACATACCCGTTAGCAAGTCTCGAGAATTCCGTCCCTCCAAGGAATTTGTAGATGTCCGAATATTTTGCTGTAAAGTAAATAAACCACACCATGATCGATACGAACAGGATGTAGTGCATGATTTTTGTGAATAAGCTTCTTTTATCCGGGAATAGAAGGATAAACCACGTAAAGAGCATCGGATAAAAAATAAATTGCGGCACGAAATTCACCTCAGTGGCGCGTTGAAACTCCCTGATGGGGAGTGCGGAAGAAAGGTAGATAGAGCCAGCGAAAAAGTGTCGGATGACAAGAACTAGACTCCTTATTATAAGCATTTTTCCCTGTAATTGGTTATGGACATGATTGGAAACCAATCTCTATAATAGTGAACGAATGAGCCTATTTAGCGTTCGCTATTGAAGAAGGGGGAACACGTTTCATGCAGCAACGCCATCGCATACCCTCTCATCTTTTTGTATTCATAGGATGTTATTTGCTTATCCAATGTTTCGCGGCTGTTCTTCTGCCTCGCAGCAGCATTCTACCTTATCTCATGCTCATAGGCGCACCTTTGATTGTCATCGCGTTCCTATTGCCCGTTATTCGCCGACATACGGGGAAGCAGCGAAGATTCTGGGTCTACATCATTTGTGGACTTTTCTTCAATGCAATCGCGCATTTCATAAACGCGTTTGATAACTGGACTGTAGGGCTGAACGTGATGGATGTTCGCGCGGCGGATCTGTTCTATGTTACGGGCTATCTTTTTCTTGTCATTTCGTTGTTCTCGATAGGGTTTCATTTTGGCAAAAGGATCCGCTATCTAGCGGACGCGATCACCATCATGACGACGCTGTTTCTGCTCAGCTGGACGTATGTGATTAAGCCAATCTACGCGCAATCCGAGATGAGTAGCGCACTTGTATTAATCGTTAACTTGACGTACCCCCTAATGGACATTCTCATGTTATTCGCCATTATTATGTGGAAATATAAAGGGGAGATCCAAGTAAGCCGGTCGGCTCAATTTTGGCTTATCATGGGTTCCTTAAGCTGTATCGCAGGCGATACGTACTTTCTAATTGTTAGCGATATTTACGGCTACGAGGTTAATTCCTTAATTGGACCGCTTTGGAGCTTGGCCTCTTTCGCCGCGCTGCTCGCCGGACGTTCCGCTTTAGTAACCCGACGTGAGGACAAGATCGTCCGTTTGAATCCCGACAAACGGATTAGTTACGTGCTGCCGTACTTCGGATTAATGATCCTGACCATCAATCCGCTTTTTCGTTCCAGCGACTTGATCTATAAGCTCGGCTTGGTGGTGGTTGTCGGAGCGCTCGTGATGCGTCAAATCTTGCTCGTGGCGGAGCGGGAGAAGCTGCTCATGCAAGTGAATGGCACACTCGAGCAGACGGAATATATGGCCCGTCATGACACGTTGACCCCGCTCCTGAACCGCAGGGCTTTCTCGGAGGAGCTTCACGGTACGATACGCCGTGCCCAAGAGCAGAATCAAAAGGCCGCTTTGTATTATTTTGACCTCGACGGATTCAAGCCGGTTAATGACCAATACGGTCACCAAGTAGGCGATCTTCTGCTTAGTCACATTGCTGCACGGCTCTCGCCGCTCATCGAGGCGGAAGGGACATGTGCCAGGTTAGGCGGAGACGAATTCGGCGTTATCCTCTATCCGGCGGTCTCTGAGCAGCATGTCCGCGAAGTCGCGGATTTCCTGTGCGAAGAACTGGCATCGCCATTTTGGCTAGATGATAAAGAAATTCGCGTCACATCCAGCATCGGTATAGCCATCCTCGATCAGACCCAAGAAGTGACGGCTGCCGAATGGGTTCGTTCTGCGGATAATGCGATGTATATATCGAAACGCAATGGCGGCAATCAAGCGACGATTGTGGCAATGAATTATGATAACTGCGACGAAATAGCGATGAAGAACGAATAAGCGCAGCCCCGGATTGGGCATGCGCTTATTTTGTCTGCTTAACCAAGCTTGTGTAAGGCACCGCTGTTCGGAAATGATGACAGATCATGTATGAATTAACGCAAAGATTTTGTTGAACGAATCCGATTGATTCTTGTCTAAGCGTGCGTGAACTCTTGTCCATTTCGACGGAACTCATTAGGGGTGACCCCATATTCCTTCTTAAATGCCCGGTAAAAGGAACGCAGGCTGTTGAAGCCGCAATCGAAAGCGATATCGGTGACTTGATGGGACGTGGATTGCAGCATCGCTTGGGCGAGTGCGGCCCGGCGGCCGTTTACGTAATCGCGAAATGAGATGTGAAGCTGCTCGGAGAATATACGTGAGACCATAAACTTGCTGATACCCAGCTCTTTGGACAGTGCGTCAAGCGATATAGGTTCCAGAAAGTGCGTGTCCAGATAAACCAGTAGCTTCTGTACCATTGCCAAATCTTTATTGATTTCCCTGCGCTTAAGAGATAACAGCGGGAATAGGTTGCCCATCACCACAGAGGTATAAGCCTTGATCAGTCGGTTGTCTCCACGGGCCTCATACAAGTCATGTAAAGTGTGAAGAAGTTGTGTGAGGTGAGGGGGGGCCTGGCTCTGGGGGACAACCGGATGGTCCGGCACATGGGTAACAAGATCGTCAGCATAATCTCCGATAAAAACGGGGTCAAACAAGGCCAATAAAATCCGGCTATGCTTGTCTGTTCGGTATCCGTGAGGTTGGTTTGGGAAAACAATAGCCACGTCCCCCTCCGACAGGACATATTCCTGTTGGTTAGTGGTGATCCGAATTTGCCCGGAGATAACCATGGCCAGCTCCACATTCTTGTGCAGATGAAGGGGATATGTGTTATCGGTTGAGAGAAAGGAATGAAATGGCTGATTTCGGTGTTGGTAACGGATTGACATAACAGAGTCCCCCTGTCCGCCCGAGTTAGTTTACATGGTAGTTGATAATGACTTCCAACAATCTGCCTGTACATATTCTTTTGGGTAATAAACCATCATGCAATAATTGGCACAAAAAACAATCTTTATTGGCAGGTACAAAAGCTGCAGATGCTATAACATATCAGATGAAAGCAGCTAGAGCAGTTGTGCAACCATCGTATAGCTACTCAAAATTTGTCTTGCAAACGCATTCAGACAACAGATTACCTCATTTCTATGCCGCCAACCAACATGTAATCGAAGGGAGGAAGTATAGCAGGACTGTGCTAGATGACAACGGGTTAGCTGCTCTAGTCAAGCAGGATCCTGATATACGAAGCAACAGATGAAACGTATGAGTCCCCGTATGAAAAGAGCAATCACCGTCATTTCCTGTCTTTCGATAGCGCTTTCACCTAGTTTGATTTTACCCGGTGTTACGGCCACAATACAAGCGGAGGAAGTCCAATCGAAGGATGCGCAAGTGCTGGCTTTCCCCGGCGCAGAAGGAGGCGGGGCTTACACGAGCGGCGGCCGGGGCGGTGATGTGTACATCGTAAGCAACCTAATGGACTATGGTTCAGGTGAAAATCCCATTGAAGGCTCTCTCCGTTATGGGGTCGAATCAACCCCTAAAGAAGGACGTACCATCGTGTTCCACGTGTCGGGCACCATTGAGTTGAAGAACTCCCTAAGACTGAGCAACATCAAGAATCTGACCATTGCCGGACAAACTGCACCGGGTAGCGGCATTACCCTAGCCGGCTGGGACACCAATATCAGCAACTCCGAGAATATCATCATCCGCTATATGTCTTTCCGACCAGGTGCCACAAATGTCTTCAACGGCAGTGATTCCATGGACGCTCTGTGGGGAAGGGATAACAAGCAGTTTATTATCGACCACGCTTCCTTCAGTTGGAATACGGACGAGACCCTCTCAACCTACCGGGGCGAGAATGGCACCATTCAATGGTCCATCATCTCGGAGAGCTTAACCTTGTCGGGGCATTCCAAGGGCCGACATGGCTATGGCGGGATTGCAGGAGGGGACAAAACCACCTTCCACCATAATCTCTATGCGAGTCATACCTCACGTAACCCGAGACTTGGCGGCGGTTATGCCGGTAAAGCGGATGCAGAACATGTTGCAGTCGTGCAATTTTCGAATAACGTCATCTACAACTGGGGCTTTAACACCATTTATGGCGGCGGCTTCAACTTTACGAACTTCATGAACAACATCGAAATCGCTGGACCGGGAACGCGGGACAATGTAACCGACAGGGTCATCGACGCAGGGGAGGCCGGTAAGCTCGGTGGCTTCTATATTAACGGGAACCGGATCAACAATACGCTAACAGGCTGGTTAGACGGCTCCTCCAGACTAGTTAAGAATTCAGGCGATATAGAGGGGCCGAACCAAACCTTATATAAAACGGAGCCTTACCTCTCTGCAGATAGCACAGGAAAGAATCATGGCGTGACCAATCAAGGATTCGATGAGTATGTGCGCAACGGGGTGAAGGCTGCTGACGAAAATCTGCTGACAGATATCCTTACGCGGGTCGGAGCAACCTATCCACGACGGGATGCCATCGATGCCAGGATCGTTGCGGAAGTGAAACAAGGCTTAGGTCGGTACATCAACACGGAGAATGAGGTTGGGGGATATGTATCGGACTTTGGGATGATCGAGGAGCAGCGCCCTTCTGATTTCGATACAAACCTGAACGGCATAGCCGACAATTGGGAGAAGGAGCAAGGTATCTGGGAGGATCCTGACGCCTACAAAACCATTACGAATAACGGCTACTCCTGGCTTGAGCTATATATGAACGGACTGGTGGATATGGAGCATATCGCCGAAAATCCCGAGGCTAAGCTTGCTTCTCCTGCGAACAATGCTCAGTATGACCTAGGCAAAGAAGTATCGGTGGAGATCAAGGCTTCCTCCAAGTATGGGCACAAAATCAGTAAGGTAGAGGTCTACAATGGTTCGCAATATTTGGGTGATGCCAAGCTTCGCGGCGGCAAATATGTGTATACCATTCAAGGGCTACAAGACGCTTCCCACTTTATCTCTGCAAGGGTTATTGATGCGGAGGGCAACGCTACCCAAACCACTGCTGCGCAGATCCATATTAACTCTGAGCGTAAACTGTCCGTTGAAACAGGCTGGAAATCAGCGGATATCGGCAGTCCGGATGTCAAAGGCTCCGCGAGTCTGATAGACGGTGTGATTACGGTCAAAGGCAGCGGCAAGCTTGGGGAACGTGAAGGCGCCGTGGAAAATTCAAAAGAGGCGGACGCAACCAAGGACGACTTCCAATTTGTCTATCAGGAGATGTCCGGGGATCTGGAGTTTACCGTGCGGCTGGATGAAATCGGCTCCGTCGATAACCACGCCTTCACAGGTCTGATGGTTCGCGATGATCTGACGGATCGTAGCGCTGCAGCGGCACTGGGGCTCTCCTGGGTGAAAATATCAAAATCTTACCCCTGGTCCGCATATCTGGCAGGAAGGGATACCAAGGGCGGCAGCATCAACGAAATGACGGAAACGCTGGATAGTGTAGCCAATGCATCCAAGGCGGGTATACAACTGGTGGCGGACATTCCGTTTAAGCTGAACGGAGTAGAGCAGGGGTATTGGCTTAAGCTGGGCCGTAAAGGAGACACCTTTTATGCCTATGGTTCCTTGGACGGCCAGTCGTGGAGCCCGATCGGCGAGAGGACCATCCCTATGAAGAAGAAGATATATGTTGGCTTCGCCGTCGATAGCAATGATGTTGCCAACGACCTCGACCAGTTGAACTATGCCAAGTTCTCCAATATCAGCTTGAAGAATGGATTTGAACCGATGCAGTAAAAAGGCTAATGTCAAAGAACAATCCGCCAAAAACGGCTGCTAGAACTGCAGCCGTTTTTAATTTGTAGTTCCATACAATCCCGGACCCTGGAATGCACGGGCTATTAAGCGACTTGAATTAATAGCAGCTGAAATTTTGTGCAGAGCTACTATTTTGAAAAGGTATTGGAAGAAAAGCCATCGAAGATAGTATTGATCATTATCAAGTATCTTTATAACAAGCCTCGAACTAGCATGCTAGGAGGAGTAAACGAAATATGACCGATAAGAAGAACCATTTGGTGAATTCAGATGATGAGCTAGATAGGAGTATCATTGAACAATTTAAACAAGGTGTTAGCGGTAACGACCCGGAAGCTGTAGAGCGATTACTGCAACTGCATCCGTTGCTGGCTGTAAAAATCGACGAACCTTGGTTTGCTTTTGATACGCCTGCGATTGTAAGTGCCGCAAATAGGGGAGACCGTAAGATGGTTGACGTATTGCTGGAGTATGGGGCGAATATCAATGCCAAGAGCAGCTGGTGGGCGGGAGGCTTCGGCGTTCTGCACCATGATCATTACGACTTATCCCGTTATCTTATCGAAAGGGGAGCCAATGTGGATCCGCATGCTGCGGCTGCACTGGGAATGCTGGATGCTCTTCGGGAAATGGTGGAAGAGGAGCCGGACATCGTCAATCTGCGTGGGCCGGATGGGCAGGTTCCTTTGCATTATGCCGGTTCACCGGAGATCATCGATTTCCTGCTGAATCACGGTGCTGATATTGATAGGCGAGATTTAGACCACAACGGTACTCCTGCTCAATATGCTGTGAACAACCTGGAGCGGTGCAGGCATCTCATGCAACGTGGCGCGCAAACGGATATTTTTATGGCTTGTAAGCTAGGGGACATCGAGCTTATCCGCCGTATGTTGAAGGAAGATCCGAACTCCTTACAGGCACAGGTTGGGAAAGGGGACTTCACCGCTCCAGGAGGTCATATTTATGAATACAAGATCGGCCGAGCTATGAGACCACTCTTTTTCGCGGAGCGGCTAGGTCATGAAGAAATCACAGAACTTATGTTGTCCTATAGTTCAGTTGAGCAGAGATTGCTGATTGCCTGTATGCGGGCAGATCGAAGTACCGTCGGTAGCCTATTAAAGGAATATCCGGGCATTGTCCAATCTCTTCAGCCGGAAGAGCAGAGCGTCATTGCGGATGCGGCATGGAATAATCAAACGGATGCCGTTCAACTCATGCTCGAAGTTGGTTTTCATGTCGATGCTCGCCGAAGTGAACGTGCTGCGACCGCCCTTCATCATGCGGCGGGACAAGGTAATGATAAGATCGTACAGCTGCTCATAGACCATGGTGCCTCTGTGGATGTCTTAAATGAATTCGGGGGAACTCCATTGAACAGTTGTATATGGGGATCGCTTCATATTCTAAATCCTGACGGGAATTATGCCGAGGTTGCGGAAAGCCTCGTCCAAGCAGGGGCTAAACTTCCATATCAAGCAGCAGGCAGCGAGCATGTGAAACAGGTTCTTTTTTCTCTTAAATTAAGAATGGGATGACTGAATACTAAAAAGTAGGTGCACTAAAGAACCTTCCCTTATGTTGTTGGAAGGTTTTTCATTTGGATGATAAATATACTAGCTAGGCTAAGTCGACAAAGCTTTCTTTCTTCACTAGGAGGGCATAAATCCAGTGAAGGAGCTTATTAACACAAGCAATCAGGGCAACGCGGTATGGTTTTCCGACGTTGGCGAAAGATTGCGACGCGCTGAAGCTGTTCGAACGCAAGTTGAAGTTCCGAGAGCTTCCGCTGCCTTCGCTGACACTCGCGACGATGGGGATTTCAGTATCCATCGTGACGGCGCTGCTGCTTCCAGGTAAGATATACGCCTACATTACGACGGCAGCGGGCAGTATGCAGATGTATAACTGGGGCTTTATTATTGTCTCCGCGCTCAAGGTACTCCAACTGAAGGCGAAGGATAAGATGTTCTCGACCATTGGACTCGCGCTGCTGCTAGCGGCGGTCATTGGCGTCGTGTTGGAATCGAACATCTGGTGGGGATTCTTTATCAGCCTCGCCTTATCCGGCATCATCGCGATTGTCACGCTGGTCATGCAGAAGAAAATTTGGAACAAAGAGCACGCGAAGAAGCAGGCCTAGGAGTGACATGACCCCCAAAAGTTAAACACATTCGTTAAGCTACTCGTAAGGTATGAGTCCGGTATTGTATCGGACTCATGCCTTTTAATTTTGTCTTAATCCGTTTGTTATTGTAGTAGTCGATATAAGCTGCAAGTTCTTGCTTAAAGTGATCCACATTTTGAAATTCTTTGTTATAAAGAAACTCCGACTTCACCAGGCGTTCGACACGATCATTCGCGAAGTGATAATCGAATTGAAATCCAAGAAGGGGACCTTAAATGAGGTTCTCTTTTTTGTTGAAGAGTGCTATCGTAATCGTTTAAGCTCCAATGAACTAAGAGACCTGTATATTCCAAATTCTAGAAGGGTAAAATATCTTCAAACCATGCTTGAAAGAAGGTATTTCAATGCCAGAGCAACAAAAAGAAGCCCTCGATGATTTAGTAAACAGGATTTATTCACTAAAAAATGACTGGTCAGAATACTGGAAGAGCTACTCGAATTTTGATACATGGCAGTTTTGGGCTGTTCTGCTCATATTTTTGATCCCGTTGTTGGTGTTGGTATTTTGTTTGGATAGAAAGAAAGCATTCAGAGTTGGATTTTATGGTTTTGCAGTCCATGTCATCGCCATTTATTCGGATATGTATGCCACAACAAACAAAATGTGGGAATATCCTTATAAATTTATTCCCTTTCTGCCTTTAAGTATTGGATTGGACGCTTCACTTATTCCGGTTGCCTATATGCTAACGTATCAGTGGACTTTAAAACATAGGAAGAACTACTATTTTTACTTTCTAGTGTTGTCAATTGGTTTTGCCTTTTTATTTAAGCCACTGCTTTCTTATATTGGGCTTTTTCGGTTGTACCAATCTAATTACCTGCAACTTTTTATGTTTTATTTAGTTGGAGCATTACTCAGTAAATGGGTCACGGATCTGTTTGAGCGGGCTCAATCTAGAGCTTAATAGGCTGTATGCAAACCATTACAAGGTGTGACAAGCAGATTAATTGTCAAAGATCGTCGTTGTGTCGCTTAAATGAGCGGCCTTTTCTATTTCAAGGGCAGGAAATTGGGAATTATGTCGAACCTACATGGACTAATATAGCATTGGGGGAGATAGGCAATGAGCCATGCAATTGTGTGGGCGGTAATCTTATGTATAGCGATAACTGTTTTTGCCGGTTACGGATGGTTTATGATTAATTAAGTATCGGGACTTCACAGAACAATCCGCCGCTATTGAAGAAATAGCAGATACTAGTTTCATTGAGTTAACGGGAGACTTTAGTTCAACGACCCAGGAGCAGTTTGCCACCGCGGCAGCTGCTTCTTTTCATTGAACTCCCATGAAAATTAAATCCGCGAAAATCCCGAAAATAAACAAACTAGACCCAGCTGAATGTTTCAAAAAAAAGGCTGAGCCTGAAATGAATTGAAAAACTAAGATACCAGAGTACTTATAAGGCTGAAGTAAAATGAGGGCTGGTGCAGCAACCAGAGTAGGATTAATCTCCCATGAGTGCTTCCCGAAAGGGAGCGACAATCTGTGATGCACCGTGGTCGTTGGAGTCAGACTAAAGGATGGGCTCTAAGGCACCATAGTTCATCGACCTTCCTCTCCCAGCCGTATTAGTAGTATGGCCTGATCCGCTAATCCATTTTCATCATCTGTGGTGCGGCGCCTGCGCTACATGTTTGGCTAAAGGGAGATTAACGCAGGCATAAATAACTTGTTGAATCCAAGATAGCAATCGAAAAGAAACTCTTAATCATAAATTGTAATAATATTAAGCTGACTGTGCCTGCCTCTAACGAATAGAGGTTGTAGTCGTTCGAAATCGATTGTTATTACGATCAAATAAATAGGAAGTGGTCAGAATGGCGAAACTTTCAGGTTCACAACAAGTAGAAGAATACCTTCAGAAACTTGAACATCCATTAAAAAATGAGATTGAGGAAGTTCGTAGAATCATCTTAAGTATTGATAAGGAGCTATCTGAACATGTGAAATGGAATGCACCAAGTTTCTGTTTTCATAATGACGATAGAGTAACATTTAACCTTCATGGTAACGGTTTTTTTAGACTTGTGCTTCACCGAGGAGCCAAAGCAAAGGAAAGCGTAAACTTAAAGCCTCATTTCGAAGATGTGCAAGGGCTTATGGAATGGGCAGCAAATGACAGGGCCAGCATAAAATTTTCCGATATAAGAGATGTCGAAGCAAAAAGTGAACTGCTAAAAGAAGTGGTCAGAAGATGGGTAGATGTAACGTAGAAAACAAATTAATCTGCAAGCGAATTTGAAATTTTAGCAGAAGGACTCGGCTAACGGGGGAAATTAACTGAATTAGACCCTGTGCAGCTGGTCATGTGATCGGCTGCTTTTTTCATTGAAGTAACGGGCAGCATACTTCAATTAATTTTGGGTAATATAACCAAAACATGTTGGAGGGTCATCAAGTGAGATACATTCAATCTTTAACACTTGTGCTTTTTTTGTCCGCTTCATGCACTCAAGCGTATGCAGAAGAAAAAAGCAATACATGCGTAGCTGCTCATCGAAAACTTCTGAAAGAATTATTAGTAAAAGTAGAACAAACATTAGGGACACCAATATCTGCCCATGATAAAAGAGGCTTTTCTATTGAAGAGAAGCTAGACCCAAATGAATGCATTGTGGTTGTGAGCGGAAAAATACACTATGAGGAAAATATTGACACCATACAAGTAACATTTAAGAAAACAAATGAATCTTGGATTATCTTAAGTATTAATTACCCGGAACGAGATGCTGCAGCAAAAAAACTCTCTATGACAAATCTACCTTCTTTAACAACTGAAGTAGAGGCTACTCCTCCGAAGATCGTACCTGGGAGCGCATACTTACCCGGTGCCCCTGAAAGCATTGTTCAAACCAATCCCGATCGAACTCCTAAGATGTATCTGGATAACATCATTTCATTGAAACATCTGAGCTTTGATAAAGATATCCCTCCAGACTTGAAACGAGTAGTGACTAAATATCTTACTGCACTTGAGGAGGACGACTTTGAAACGGCTGAATCGATTCGATATTCCTTAATTGAGGATCGTTCTCGCTGGACATGGGATATTAGAAACAACATCGTTGAATTTACTCAGGTCTCCATCGATCAGGAGCACAGTAAACTTAAATGGAACGATTTTGTGGAAGTTGAAGAAGCCAGTCCAATAATAATACTCAGAATTAAACACCTTGATAGAGAAAGTCAGACAGAGACAATACGGCGCTACCTATTTGCTGAGAAAGATAAAAGCTGGAAGCTGGCGCGTATAGACTAAAAAATTGAATTTGTAGCCTGTTGGCGCTAAGTTAATGGGAAACTTTAGTTGAATCACACAGCGGCGGCCGGCCACTCAATCGGCCGCCGTTTATCGTTAAAGTTCACAATGAACCTTCGGTAAACAACTTTATTTTCGGTCACCAGAATGAGAGAGGGCTCCTGTTCGCAGGAGTCTTCTTTTTTGTTCCTGCTCCCGGAATTTACAGATCCTTTAGAGCAGCTTAACCGCTCTATGACATAGATTATATATAGTTGGATAGTTTCATAGACGAAGAGCTGAGGGAGGTTGTCGAGTATGGATCTTGAAAAGGACGGCAAGAAACTAAGCAGGTTGGAATTCTTGCAAATCGGTGGGGCGGGCGCGCTCGCGCTTACGCTCGCTACAACGGGTTTTCCGACGGAAGTTCTTGGAAATGGCAAGGAAGGTCAGATCAGCTCAGCGAAACCAAACGATAAACTGCAGTTCAACCGCGATGGGAAGTTTAAGATTGTGCAGTTCAACGATACGCAGGATGACGAACATATCGACCGGCGGACCGTGGAGCTTATGGAAAAGGTGCTGGATGCGGAGAAGCCCGATTTTGTCGTCTTGAACGGGGACAACATTACCGGCGGATGTGCCTCGGCAACCGAAATGAAGCAAGCGATGAACAACATTATCGAGCCAATGGAGAAAAGGGGCGTCAAGTGGGCGGTCACTTTCGGCAACCATGACGAAGATTCTACGCCGGAAGGCGGTCTTAACGAGGAAGATATGCTGAAGCACTACATGTCGTTCCCGTATAATTTGAATCAAGCCGGCGAGAGGGGAATTACGGGTACAGGTAATTCGAGTCTGCTCATCCGCTCTTCTAATAACCAGAAGGCCGCGTTTAATATTTGGCTGCTCGACAGCGGCAGATATGCCCCGAGTACGATTGCAGGTCAGGATTTTACTGGTTATCCCACCTGGGATTGGTTGCGATTCGACCAGGTAAGCTGGTATTATGAGACGTCGAGGAAGCTGGAGCAGCAGTGGGGCCACAAAGTACCTTCGCTCATGTTCATCCATATTCCGCTGTGGGAGCACCGTTATATGTGGTTCGATAGCGTGGACGGAAGAACGGCCGAGGATCACGATCGTGCGGTCGCGAAGCATCAAATCGTAGGGGAACGGAACGAGGAGGAGTGTCCGGGGCCGTTCAACAGCGGCTTGTTCTCCGCGTTATTAGCCAGGGGAGACGTCAAAGGCGTCTTCTGCGGGCATGATCATGTGAACACGTATCATGGAAACTACTTTGGCGTATTGCTTGGCTATTCAGGAAGCACCGGATTCGGAGCATACGGCCTCTCTGGTGAGGAGAGAAACCGGCTGCGCGGGGCCCGCGTCTTTAACCTGGATGAGAATACTTCCGATGTACTGGTGGGGACGCATATGGTCTTCGCATCAGATTACGGCATCGATCTGACCGCGAATGATCAAAGCACCGAGCCGGCGCCATTGCAGGATCGCCAATCGGACAAGGGCAATAACGGCAAGGGCAAGGGACACAAATAACATAGCTTACATCAAAATAGTCAGCAACGTCGAAAGAGCTTTAAACTGGTACCCATACAATGGACACTTTTTAACGTGTCCATTGTATGGGTGCTGTCGGGTGACAAGAACATATATGCTTAAAGTCGCGTAGTTGCGGCTTTTTTTATTTTAACGATATAAGTTCTTGTCAAAAGTGAATGACAATAACTTATATCGTTTGCCGATTGGTGACAAAAACATGTATTGTTTAACCCAAACGAAGATGATTCTCAATTAGATTGTTAATCGAGCTTCTCGTCCAGCTGAAGAACGGCGAACTTGTCTGCGCCGGCGCCGACGCATGCGGCGGAATCTGTCTGCATTGTGCAAGGCGTTATTTCCTGATAACGATAAGTAGCAATCGTCAACGCCCATCCTCCAACTGCCATTCTCGTCGATGGATCCCTATTGCTAATTATCGCGGAGCAAATTGGCCACAGGCATTAATCTCCCTCGGTACGATTTAGTTTTCTCACGAATGCTCGCTTATTCGCAGGATTTCGCCTTTGACAGAAATGCAGAATGATAGTTTAGGACTACTGTTGAAGACCGAGACAACATGAAGGCGTCAGGAAATAGAGGGGGAGGTTTTAACCCCATATCCTTCCATATACTGCACGCATGCTCCACGCCGCCCCTGGAGGTTTTCACTCCCATGTCTCAACGGGTCTATGCCCTCTTATTCCTTCGTTACGCCTGTCCAAGGGGTGGTTGTCAGATACCGAGCAAGCATTTAACTACCTGGAGAGCGGACGGGCCAAAGGAAAGGTAGTTATTAGAATAAAGTAATTCTAGAAAGAATCCAACCGATCACAATCTCTCTCGACTAAGTCGGTCGATGTCGGATGACAAGTTATTGTCATACGTAAATGACAAGAACTTTAGTACATTGCCGAAAAGTGACAACTTGAGTACATTGCCGCGGCAACACCACAATGGGGTGGCCGAGCGCGATATAAGCTGTGTTTCATCAAGCCTTTCTAATCGTACCATGTTAATGGTAGTTAAAGCATTGTGGGCAGGGCAGATGTCAGTCACCTGGTCATAAGTAATGTACAAAATACCATGTAAAGGAAACGGTTCAGTATAAGGTGTGTATCACCATATTACAAAATCAGTAGTATCAAGGGCTTGAGCCGATTTAGTTCCTCGCCTTGCCGCTTCGAAACGATCAAGCGCAATTCCACCCCGAGAGCTCCCGGCGCGCAATGCGATCCCGGAGGTCAAGGACGCTCAGTCACACGTCGGCGGTTAAACCTTGTGACTGGCCCATCCTCCAACGGATCTTCTATCTCGTTTCACGCCATCGGAGTCTAATGCAGCCAAATGAGAGAGCAAGCCCCGCAGAACATGTGTGGGCTTGTTTTGTTGTATGCCGACAGCCGCTGCGCATATGTATAGTGGCATATAGGCGATAACGACACCGTCATGTATGTATCATGATGTTCGATTGTAAATGGGACTATTAGCAGGGGAATAAGATTTTTCGTCGAATTTTGTCTAATGGATTATGATTGCCTCATCGAAGGTGAAGCAATAGCGGGAATCGTGAAGAGATTAATTTATCGAGAGGACAGATGTTCGGACAATGAATAACTTGCGGGCGTTTTCGGATCATCCTTTTTATTTGTTTCGTGACTTCAGAAAATTGTATATCGGCCGTTTCGTCTCCGGACTCGGTGACAAGGTGTTTGTCATCTCACTCGCTTGGTGGCTCCTTACCAAGGGCCAGGATAACGGGAATGTTCATTTGGGTATCATGATGGCTCTGACATTCCTGCCGGTAGTCCTGTTCGGGCCGCTTATGGGACCTCTGGTCGATCGGTTCAACCGCAAGACTTGTATGATTGCAGCTGACGCGCTGCGTTGTCTCCTGTTCGCAGGACTAGGTGCGGCTTTTGTGCTGGATTATACGCCGCTGTTTCTAGTGTATACGGGCTGTTTTCTCGTGGCAGCACTCATCCCGTTGTTTGAAGCTGCTTCCAGCAGCTCCCTTCTGCAATTAACCAGTGAACGTCACCTAGCTTCGGCCTCTGCCTTCGAAGCATCCGTCGTCGAACTGTCGAGTATAGCCGGGGCGTTGTGCGTCTCTGTTCTATTCTTCCAGCTCGGGCAGGGCGGGGTATTTCTATTCAACGCTGGCACGTTCCTCTTCTCATTGATCATGATCGCTGGGATTCGCACGAACTTAAATGCTGCCGCCTCTGCTAATGATCAGCCTGATTCGGCAGAATCGTATGCCACGCAATTCCGCAGCGGGTTCACTTATATCCGAAAACATAGATCGATTTCCAGCTTGCTCGTTCTATTTACGCTGCTTGACTTCTTCGTCTCACCAATTCTGATCTTCATTCCTCTTCTTGTGAAGGATGTACTTCATCGCGATATCGCATGGGTGGCTGTATTAGAAATTGCAATGTCAGCAGGTTCGCTTGCAGCCTTTGTATTGTTCAGTATGTTGAAGAAATTCAGGCGTATATATAGCATGTACTTTGCCGTACTCGCGCTGATGAGTCTCATCTTAGCTGGCATGGGATCGTTCACTGTCATGATCGTGCTGGTCGCAGGTGTCTTTATCTTTGGGGTCTGCCTTGCGATTGTCAACGGGATGTCGATGATGCTGTTTCAGCATGGCGTACCGGATGAGATGAAAGGACGTTTTTTTGCGATATTGAAAACCGTCTGCTTTGCAGTCATTCCATTGACCTTTGTGCTTAATGGTTACTTAGCCGGCATATGGACGATTCCGATATTAATGGCTGCCAATGGGATCGGTGCACTTGTATTGTCGGTTCTCGTATTGTTTATTCCGCGTATCACCAATGAAATTTGACAGATGAGGTGTACAGCTTGAGCGATTCTATAGACCATTCCGAATTATTGCTGTTCGATCACCACAAGGGGGGTGAATGGAACGAAACGACGACAGACTACCCCAAGGATGCAGCGATTCACGAACTGTTCGCACAGCGGTTGGCACAGTTCGGCTCGTTCACAGCAGTTGTGGATGCCCAGAACAAATCGTATTCGTATGATGCGCTTCACGAACGTGCCGCTCAGTTCGCCCACAAGCTTGTTGACCGGGGGATTGCGAGGGAGCAGCTGGTAGGAGTACTGCTCGACCGTTCCTTCGACTGGATTGCGAGTCTGCTCGCTGTGTTGATGGCTGGAGGCGCATATGTGCCGATAGATCCGGAGCTGCCTGAGGCGCGAATTCGAACCATCCTGCTGGAGAGTGGTGCCAAGCTCTTGTTGACTTCTTCCGGAAATACAGGTCAATTAGCAGATTATACAGGTGAAATCATGCTTACTGATGATATTTCCTTCGACATAAACGGTTCGTTCGATCAGATACTAGAAACAGGCGATGGAATAACGCGAACAATGTCCGCCTATGAGGATCGTACGCAGGTTATAGATAGATCTGATGCAGAAGGTGCGAACAAGGGCAGCGCGCTGGCTTATGTCATGTATACATCTGGCTCAACCGGCCGTCCGAAAGGGGTCATGATCGAGCATCGCAGTATCATCAGGCTGGTCGTCAACACCAACTATGTCACCTTTCGCCCAGGGATCGACCGGCTGCTGCAGACAGGTTCACCGGGCTTCGACGCTTCAACATTCGAGATATGGGGTGCGCTTCTGAACGGCGCTTGCCTGGTACTGGCTAACAAGCATCACCTGCTGGATACCGCGAACCTAGCAAGCGTACTTTCACGGCATCGCATCACGATGATGTGGTTGACCGCTCCGTTATTCCACCAACTGGTGCTTGATGACCCAAGCTTGTTTCAAGCGCTGGACGATCTGATCGTTGGCGGCGATATAGTCCAGCCATTGAAAGCATTGGCTGTCTTGCATGCATGTCCGAACCTGAGACTCGTGAATGGATACGGACCGACAGAGAATACGACGTTCTCGACGTATTATCCAGTTGATCGAAGCCAGCTGCCCGAGGCATCGATTCCAATTGGTTGGCCAATAAGCAACGCAACAGCCTATATCGTGGATGATTCAGGACAAGAGCTCCCGATCGGGGCTGTAGGTGAGCTATGGGTTGGCGGGGACGGCGTTGCGCGTGGATATCTAGGGGAGCAGGAATTGACCGCACAGAAGTTTATCAGCAGTCCATTCCGTGCAGGTGAGCGGTTGTATAAGACAGGCGATCTGGCAAGGAGGGACCGTAATGGTGCGATCGAGTTCCTCGGGAGAGCAGATCATCAGGTGAAGATCCGTGGCTTCCGGATTGAACTGGCGGAAGTCGAGCATCACTTGCTCCGCTTATCCGGTGTTCGTGAAGCCGTTGTACTCACGCAAGGACGAGAGACAGACCAAGAATTGTCAGCGTATTATGTCGCAGAACCCGGTGTGACTACTGCGGCGCTTGCTGACCAATTACGTGCAGAACTGCCGGATTATATGGTGCCAGCTCAATTCATTCGGTTGGAACGTATGCCGCTTACGAGCAATGGCAAAATCGACCGAAGTGCTCTGCTGCTGGCGGCACCAGATACCGAGCCGTCTACAACGCCTTACCAGCACAAGGAATCAGGTGAGAAGCTAACTCAGCTGGAAGATGCACTGCTGACCTTATGGCGGCAAGTGCTCCGTAAAGAAGAGATCGACAGCAAGAGCAACTTCTTCTTATGCGGCGGACATTCCATTCTGGCCATGGCGTTAGTAGCTCAGATTAGGCGAACATTCGGCGTACCCTTTTCGATCAAGACGCTATTCGATTATCCATCGGTAAATGAGGCCGCTATTGTGCTTGCTTTGCAGCTAGCTCAGACGGAAGGGCCAGCAGAGCAGCAGTTAGCGCCTGCCACGGTGAAGGACCGCTACCTGCTCTCTTCGGCGCAAATGCGTATGTTCGTTGAGCAGCAGCTTGTACCTGAGAGTACTGCCTACAATATTCCGATGTGCTGGCGCATCGACGGACCTGTAGATGTTGCTCGTCTTCAGCAGTCCTTACAGAAGTTGATCGAACGGCATGATTCACTTCGCACATCCTTTACCGTCATCGAAGGGATTCCGACTCAGCGCGTGCAGGAATCGGCACAGGCTATTCTCAACCTTATGCCTGTCGATCCACAGGATTGGGACGGGAGCAGCGAACAGTATAGGCGTGATTTTGTTCGGCCATTCGATCTCACGCAAGCCCCATTGCTGCATGCCGCAGTACTGGTACATGAAGCGGAATGCTTGTTGCTGCTGGATGTCCATCATATCGTCTCCGACGGTAAGTCGATGTCGGTCTTGCTGGATGAATGGTCACGGCTCTATGCAGGTGAACAGCTTGTTCCCGTTGCTGGTTCTTATGTCGATTATGCAGAGTGGGAACAGCAATATCTCGATTCAACGCCAGGAGAGAAGGAGGCAGCCTACTGGCATCAAATATATGCCGAGCCAATAGTACCGCTCCGGCTGCCTTATGACAAGAACGTCTCACCCTCTCAGCCAAGAGGGATGGGTCGTTATGAATTCCATCTAAGCACAGATATCAGTTCTCAGTTAAAGATGTGGTCAGACTCGCAGAGGTCGACCTTATTCGCCACCTTATTCGGGCTGTACCAATTGCTGTGGCACCGAAGAACTGGACAATCCGATATGGTCATCGGGACAGCGGCGGCCTCCCGCCATCATGCGGAAATACAGCAGCAGGTGGGGATGTTCGTCAGTACGCTGGCCATTCGCGGCCAGTTTGAAGACGGTATGACACTTACAGAATGGATAGGACGAACGAATCGGACTTTATTGGAAGCTTACGAGCATCAGCTCTATCCCTATGAGCGTCTCGTCAGGCATATTCGCCAAGAGGAGGAAACCGCTCCGGAACAGCTATTCGATACGGTGTTTGTTTGGCAGAATGCCGGTCCAATGACGTTGGCCTTGTCTGGCCAATCGGTGACACGGTTGCCTGCACCGGATCAGGACCCTAAGTTCGATCTGCTGCTGGAAGGCGAGGAGAAGGATGGACAGCTGATCTTCCGCTTCGATTATGCAGCTGACCGATTCAGCCAAGAGACGATTACGTTGTTGGCGGATGACTTGAAGGCGCTGGCTGCGTGGACAGCTGAGTCGTACAGCGATACAGCTGTCGATTCCTGCAGACTGCCGAGCTTAGTGAGACGGCAACAACGGGTGCAGGGGTTCAATGATACCGCAGTCGATTACCCGAATACCGCGAGTATCCCATCTCTATTCGCCGAACAGGTGCAGCTGTTCACACAGCAGACAGCCGTTGTCCATGGATCGCTGTCTCTTACTTATGGGGAGCTCGAGAGCCGTGCGAGGCTGCTGGCTGGCGTTTTACATGAGCAAGGGGTCCGAAGCGGTATGATCGTTGGGATCATGCTTCCGCGTTCCTTGGATTATATTGTCAGCGTACTCGCCGTACTTATGGCAGGCGGTGCATATATGCCTTTGGATCCGGAGCTGCCGGACGAACGTATTCGTTACATGCTGGAGGATGCAGGAGCAGCACGTATGCTCACCACCTCTATGTATGCGGCCAGGGTCAGCACGCTGCCGATCGGAATTGTACGGACAGAGGAAAGCTGTGAGCAGGAGACGGCAAGCGATTCGATGCGGGCAGCTATGGTTGAGACAGACGCGAATGCCTTAGCGTACGTGATGTATACTTCTGGATCGACTGGTATGCCTAAAGGGGTAATGATCGAACACCGCGGCGTTGTGCGGTTGGTTAGAGGTGCCAATTATATTGATTTCCATCCTGGGCAAGACAAGATTCTGCAAGCCGGTGCGATAGGATTCGATGCCTCGACATTCGAAATATGGGGCGCACTGCTTAACGGGGGCACGTTGGTACTTGCGGATAAATACGATCTGCTCGCTGCGGACAGCATGCAGCAGCTTATCGCCACTCATGGTATTACGATTATGCTGCTGACAAGTCCTTTGTTCCATCAACTGGCCGCAGAGCGGGCAGAGCTGTTCGCCCCGCTTCGGGCATTGCTCGTCGGGGGAGATGTCGTTCTGCCGCAGGTGGCCAAGGCAGTCAGGGAGAGATGCCAACGTACCCGTCTCATCAACGTTTACGGACCGACGGAGAATGCGACGTTCTCGACCTGTTTTACGATCGACGAGGATTATGAAGATTCGATTCCGATCGGGTATCCCGTCAGCAATTCTACGGCCTACATCGTTGGGAATGCCGGTCAGCTGCTCGATGTCGGTGAAGTAGGTGAGCTGTGGGTCGGCGGAGATGGCGTAGCTCAAGGCTATCGCAACAAGCCGGCTTTGACAGCGGATAAGTTTATTGTAAGTCCATTCCGAGACCAAGAACGGGTGTATAAGACGGGCGATATGGCAAGGTGGCGCTCTGACGGTGCGATCGAGTTTCTAGGGCGGCAGGATCGTCAGGTGAAGATTCGCGGTTACCGGATTGAAATTGCCGAGATCGAACATTGGATGATGAGGCACGAAGCTATTCGAGAGGCTGTAGTCCGGGTCAAGCAGCTTGGAATGTCTATGGAGCTGCTGCTCTACTATACAGCTGACCGGAACGTTCATTCGTCGGAGATGACTATTCATGCTGGTGCTGGATTGCCGGTCCATATGGTTCCACATGCTTGTATGCAGCTGGATCGAATGCCATTGTCAATGAATGGGAAGATCGACATCAATGCGCTGCCGGATATTGAGGTGAATGATAGTCGAGCGGATGATCTGAAGGCAGCATGTACCGAAATGGAGTTGCGGCTGCTCGAGCTCTGGCAGGAGACGCTAGGGACGGAGCCGATCGGAATCGACGACAATTTCTTCAAGCTTGGCGGTCATTCCTTGATCGCGATGCGGCTGATCGCCGCGATGAATCAAGCTTTGGGTATGAAGCTGCCAGTACGTATCCTATTCGAACAACCAACTGTACGCCGGCTTGTAGCCACTGTAGAGGACATTGCAGGTGAGGCGCTGCCGTTGATGGAAGCGGGCGACTCAACTCCGGTTGTGGCAATCGACACTAGGCCCGCTCTTCATGCACCCAACTTCAATAACGCCACTTATCCGATTGCCTATTCACAACGGAACTTATTCCTTGCCCATCACCAACATCAGGAGAGCCCTGCCTATAATATGCCAATGGTTTGGAGCTGGATAGCGTCTTCAAATGAGCCAAGACCAGATCGGCAAAGGCTGGAATCGTCGTTGCAGGAAATGATCGCCAGGCATGAAGCGTTCCGTACCAGCTTCCATATCGAGGAAGAGCAGCCCGTTCAACGGATACACAGTGCGGCTGAATTAACTCTGCAAGAGGAGACAATCGACCGCGAAGCGGATCTGGAAGCTGCAGTCCGCACCTTCATTCGCCCTTTCGATCTCGCACAAGCGCCATTACTGCGTGCGAAGCTTATCCGAATGTCGTCCGGAGCGCCTGATAAGCTGCTGCTCGACATGCACCATATTATCGCAGATGGTGTATCCGTCGATCTTTTCATGAACCAATTGATGGTGATTTACGATGGCGGTCAGGCATTGGATCGGCCAATCGTTCAGCTCAGGGAGGCAGCGCTCTGGCAGCACGAGCAAGTAAAGAGCGATTCGTTCAAGCAGCAGGAGGCCTATTGGCTGAGTCAATATGAGATAGAAGTGCCGGTTATAGAGCTTCCGCTGGATTTCCCACGGCCTTCCCTACGGAACGGTGATGGAGGACGTGTGACCGTAAGCCTGGATCGTCATGCAGCAGACAAATTGAATCGATTGGCGGAAGACCATTCAAGCACGTTATTCATGCTGTTGTTCGCCGTCTATAACGTGTGGCTGTCCAAGTACACGTCACAGTCTGATCTCGTCGTTGGCACGCCAGCTGCCGGACGCCGTAATCCCGCGTTTCAGGATACGATCGGCATGCTCGTTAATACGCTGGCGATACGCAGTTATCCATTAGGGGAGAAACCGTTCAACGTATTCCTGGAAGAGACAAGGGCTAATATTGCCAATGCGCTGGAGAATCAGGATTACCCGTTCGAACTGCTCGTCAGCCATGCGGCTGCTTCTCGTGAACCTGGCCGCAATCCCTTGTTCGCTACGATGTTCGTGCTTGCGTCAGATGCGACGACAGGAGAGAAGGCTCAACGATTCCGGCGTGATCGTGCAGGTATTCACCGGGCAAAGTTCGATTTGCTCGTCGAGGCGGAAACGACGAGCGATGAACTTGCGTTTCATTTCGAATACGATGCAGGGTTGTTCGAACGCAGGACCGTCGCTGCGATGTCGGCTCATTTCATGAACCTTCTCCATGCGGCAACTGTGGATCCGTCCGCTCGGCTTGCGCAGATGGAATGGATTTCGGCAGATGAGACGAGTGCGCTGCACGCATTCAATCCGCCAGAGCAGCCGTATGCCTGCGGCCGAACAGTACTTGAACTGTTGGAGAATAGCTTCAGTGCGCATGCAAGACGTACAGCGGTCGTATACGGGAAGGACAGCCTGACTTATGATGAACTTCATAAATACGCCAACCGGGTGGCACGCGCGTTAATGCGGCAAGACATCGGTCGTGGATGTATCGTGGCTATGGTTATGGATCGCTCCATCGAAGCGATCATCACCGCGATTGGTATCATGAAAAGTGGTACGGTGTATCTGCCTATCGACAGAATACTTCCTAAGCAGCGAATGGAACGGATCGTGAAGGAAGCAGGCGCAGCGGCTGTGATCATTGCCGATGATCTGCTAGATGGATGTGTGTTCGAGCAGGGAACACTTGCAATAACATATGAGGCGCTCCTCCAGGAGCAGAACGACTCGGATGTGCTAGTCCGGCGGGAGGTAGGGGATCTGGCCTATCTCATTTTCACCTCTGGTTCGACGGGTCATCCCAAAGGGGTCATGATCGGAGAGCGTTCATTCGTCAACGCGGTAGAATGGCACCGTCAGTTCTATCGGATTGGCGCAGAGGATAGAAGCACACAGTATGCTTCACTCGGCTTCGATGCATCGATCTTGGAGATCTTCCCGTATCTAATCGCAGGCGCAGCCCTTCATGTCATACCGGAATTGCTGAAACTGGACATTCCTGAGCTAAATGCGTATTACGAAGCTGCTGGAATTACGGTGACCTTCTTGCCGACCCAAATCTCGGAATCGTTCATGACGCAGGAGAATCGATCGCTGCGCCTCCTGCTCACTGCCGGCGATAAGCTGAATTCGTTCGTGCCGCAGCGTTATGAGGTGTACAACAATTATGGCCCGACAGAGAATACCGTTGTCGCCAGCTGCCATCTCGTGCAAGATGACGAGTCGAATATCCCAATTGGCCGTCCTGTCGCCGGCAGCCGGATCTATATCCTTAGCGCGGATCATCAGCTAATGCCAATCGGCCTTGCTGGGGAACTGTGTATTGCTGGAGCAGGGCTGTCTCTTGGGTATTGGCAACTGCCAGAGCAGACGCAGCGCGCTTTTGTCCAGAACCCATTCTCTCCTGGTGAACGCATGTACCGTACTGGTGACAGGGCGAAATGGCGTCCAGATGGTACGTTAGAATTTCTCGGAAGAATCGATGAACAAGTGAAGATTCGCGGCAATCGTGTTGAACCTGCAGAGGTACAGCGGGTGATCAGTGAACATCCTGAAGTGAGCAGCGCAATCGTATTCGATCATACCGATATCGGCCAGAATAAAGTGCTGTGTGCCGGATATGCAGCAGATCGAGAGATATCGCAGAAAGAATGGATGCAATATTGTGAGGAGCGGCTTCCGGAATATATGCGGCCTTCGCTTTTCTTGAAGTTTACGGCTATTCCACTGACAGCTAACGGCAAGATAGATCGAAAACAGCTCAGAGAGCTCGCAAGTGCGGTATGGTCGAGTAAGGCCGATCGACAGGCAGCAGATCAACCGCGAGACTGGATGGAGTCTCTTATCGTGGATTCTTTTCAAGCTGTACTTGGCGCAAGGATCGGTATTCACGATCGGTTCTTCGAGAACGGCGGCGATTCGATCAAGGCGATTCGGGTTGTTGCTCAACTATCTGATCGGTTCGAGATTCGGATCAATGATCTATTCGAATACCAGAGCGCAGCTGAATTAAGAACGCATATTCGGGTCAAAAGCAAAAGCAAATCGGTCAATCCAGAATCCAAAGACGTGTTTCCTGCAGCCGTCAGCCTCTCGACATTAAAGAAAGAGCTTCGCCATTACAAGGCTCGGGTCTTGGCGGATCTGAAGAACCAGCGTGGTGAAGGTGTATCGTTCAACGAAATTCTGCTGACTGGTGCAACGGGCTACTTCGGAATCCATCTGCTGCATGATCTGCTGAGGAGGACGAACAGTCGAATCCGTCTGCTCGTACGGGCTATGAATGATAAGGAGGCAGTGGCAAAGGCTGCGGAATGCTGGAGTTTTTATTTTGACACGCCGTTCTCAGCGTATTCGAATCGAGTCGTCGTCATTGCGGGAGATCTGGAACTCCATCGGCTTGGGCTGGAAGATGCTGTATATGAGAAGCTTGCAGAAGAAGTCGATTGCATCATCCATAGTGCAGCCAAAACCCAACATTACGGCTTCCGTGAACAGTTCGAACGTGTTAATGTAACCGGTACGGAGCACATGCTGCAGTTAGCTGCAGCTGGCAGAAGCAAAGCTTTCTACTATATGTCTACGATGAGTGTCGCTGCGGCTGTCGATCCGAACACTCGAGATCTGTTATTCACGGATTACACTTTTCCGGATGACGGTATATCGGGCAATTATTATATGGATACGAAAAAACAAGCAGAATTACGAGTGCTCGAGCACCGTAAGAAGGGGCATGCGGCTGTCGTCGTGCGGCTCGGCAATCTGGTGTTCCATAGTGGCACAGGGCGATTCCAGCGCAATATCGGCGATAACGCCTTTTATGGTCTGATGCGCGCTTGGATGCAGCTTGGCAGAATGCCCGATTCACCAGCCAAAATGCTGGACTTCTCGTTTATCGATTATGCAAGTGCCTCAGTAGCTGCGATCGTCTCCCGCGGAATTAACGATCCGGTTCTACATGTCACGCACCCAAGGTCGATCAGTTACCGGCAGGCTGCACAATATATCAACCAATCAGTAGGCGATGGCCAAATCCGATTAGAGCCCGTCGACAAACTGCTGCGTGAAGCTGAAGCCGTCAATCGGAATCACATGGACACGGGACAGACGAATGAAATCAGTCAGGCCTGGGAGAAGGTTCTGCTTGAACTAAGTCCAGACTATGCATCCAAGCGGCAGGAGCTCGTTCATCAATCCAAGAAATCGCATGCTATATTGGTTGAACTAGGCGTGGAATGGCCGGCAGTGTCGCAGGTCCATATAGCGCTCATGATAACCTATTGCCGAATCGTAGGCTGGATGTAGGCTGATGGAGGGGAGAGGGGGCAGCAATGAAATTAGAACGATTGATCGCTATGATCTACAAACTGTTGAACAACGAAGTGATCTCTGCGTCCACGTTTGCGGAAGAATTTCAAGTTTCCCCGAGAACCTCTATCGAGATATCGACGTCATCTGCGCCGCTGGCTTTCCGGTCATCTCGTATCAAGGAATGAATGGCGGGTAAGGTAGGATGGATGGCTCCTGTCTACAGACCGTTGCAGGCAAGCTAGTTATGATCAATTTTGCTAAGTCTTTGCACTACGGGGTATCTTGAAAGAACAGCTTCAACACGCACTTAAACTTTATGGAGAAGAAGTATGACTGTCGGATGACAAAAACATACGTACAATCGACTCCGCTAAATATGCGGAGTTTTTTATTTATGTACCCAAGTTCTTGTCATGGGTCGATGACAAGAACTTGGAGGCATTGCCGCGGTCTCTGCCATCACGAAGCTCTAGAAAGGCCAAAGAGGGGTTTGTATCAAGATAGGAGGCATAAGGAGCAAGGTAAGAAAAGGGGCCAGCAACACTGATCCCAATTATCTTGACTTCATATTAATAGACAGCTGCTAGCAGCAGCGCTGCGGTTTCTTCTGTACGCAGCATCAGACCCGCAAGCACAGCGGACGCTTGGCCTGTGTTTCACAGGGACAATGCATAGTAGTAAAATAGCAGGTTCTTCAAAATTCTAAATATGATGCCGATATACATGGTACTGCTTATCACAATTTAAGTAACAAAAGGATGGTACAACAATGGAGTGCACGAGCTGTGGCAAGACACTACCTCTTGAAAGTAAGTTCTGTAATCATTGCGGTGAAAGGGTACTACCTACTCATACTACGCAAGAGAAAGAAGAAGTACTACTTTTTGCTAATCAGGATTCGACTGTTGAGAAATCCGAAATAGATGAGAATTCTGCGTCAGATAATGACCATCTCGAACAGAAATCGCCTCAACTGGATAATCCTCCGATAAATAGATCCAAGAAGCGGTTTATTATTGGGGGGATGGGAGCACTTTGTCTAGTCATTATTACTGTGCTGATAATTTACCTACCCCCATTAGTAAAATATAATGGCGCCCAAGAAGCATTGGAAAATAATGAGTTTGATAAGGCAATTGAGGCATTTGAAAGTCTTGACGACTATAAAGATTCTGCATCCTTATTATTGGAGAGCAAGTATGGTGCAGCAGTCAAAAGGGCTTCTCACGAAAATTATGAAGGTGCTCTTCGTTTATTTCTAGATATCGAGGAATACAAGGATAGTCCTCAAAAGATCCTTGAAACCAAGTACCTCATGGCAGGCAAATTAATGGCCTCAAAGAAATACATTGATTCTGGTAAAGTGTTTGAGGAGATCAAGGACTATAAAGACAGTGCATTGAAAATTAAGGAAGTTAAATATCTTATGGGCAAGGAATTTCAAGTTAAGAAAAACTACGATGAAGCCGTTAAGGTATTCAAAGAAATCTTAGGCTATAAAGACAGTAAAGCTATTTACTCCGAGGCACTTTACCAATTGGCAATGACTCGAATTGCTAGTAAAGATTATGTATCTGCTATAGGTATGTTAAACCAAACAGACGGTTACAAAGATACCAATAAACGACTAACTGAGTTGAACTATATACAAGGTGTTAGATTGTACGAAGAAGGGAAACTTGGTCAGGCCAAATCCTATCTACAGAACTCAAAGGGGTATAAAAGTGCTAGTACTTACTTGCAGAAGATTGCTATACCAGATAAATTCCGGGGAACTTGGGGTGACGAATACGGCATCTCACAAGTCATTTTTGATGGATTAACGGTCTATTCCGTCTACCATCCTAACGACCCTAAAGTGAAGGTATATAAAGCTACAGCTACTGTTGAAGGATCTGCACTAGTGGTCGATGGTACCCGCTATTGGATGAAGAACAATAAGGTCTTGAGCGTAGCGACGGGTCCGATTATACAAGTGTTAATGAATACATCTCGTCATCAACGTATGCACCGATAGAGAGCCCATCACCGGCTATAGGCATGACTGCGAATGAAGTGCGCAATTCGAAATGGGGAAATCCGAAAGAAATCAACCGAACAACCACTGCTTACGGGGAAAGTGAACAGTGGGTATATAATAATTACAAGTTCATATATTTAGACGACGGTATTGTAACCTCGATATCAGAATGATAATGGAGCGCCCATTAAGTAATGGGGCTCTTTTTTTATGCGCGCTCACTGTCGGATGACAAGAACATACGTACAATGAGATCCGCTAATCAAGCGGGTCTTTATTTTTATGTGCTCAAGTTCTTGTCATACGTCAATGACAAGAACTTGAGCACATTGCCGAATGGGCGATAAATATGGAGTTGCTGCATGCTTGGGGCTCGTCGCTAGTTGAATTTAACTAAATACTGCAGCGCCTTCAACTTTGATAAGACTCCTTTTGGAAATCGATGTTTTCCCAAACCCCTTGCATGGGCTGTTACTCCACTGTAATTTTTATACTTTGAAAAAACTTAAAGTTTACTGGAGTAGCTGCATTCTCAATGCAAGCATGATGTAAATATGATTCCAAGATCAATTGTTGTTCGTCTTTATTAGAATCAATTAAATATCGGGGTAGAGGACCTGTATTTGCTAATTCCTCAAAAAGCATCATTCCGATTGGATTTCCAGCAGCAAAATAACTGCCAATTTTTTCAAATTCATAACCGCATGCTGAATAATCCCAGTTGTGTTGGATATCCATTTTTTGAAGGTCATCATGAATGTTATTCAGATTTTTAATCAAACTCGACTTGTAATTGGCAACAAGCTTTGTTGTATTGGAATCAGCTGATGGACTGATTCCAATTGACAGCAATCTACGGATAAAAGCAAGCTTATGGTGATGTCCATATTTAGGTCCAAATCGATCAATAGATTCTTTGATCAAGTTATCAGCAAAATCGATGGGATCAGAATAGGTTTTTGGTATCGGTTCTGTCTTCTTCGTTTCTGTATGATTATCCATAAAGGAATCTATAAATCCTTTAAGTGGAATTAGAAGTTGATACCGTAATTCAGCGTATCTATTTAGCTGCTCAATGTTAATTGATATCGGATTTAGTTTTTCTGATTTATCTGGGTTGTTGGAATAAACGTATACCATGAAGTCACCATGGCCTGGAGCTTTGGCCGGCCAACTAGCAAAAAACCTTTCCTCTGTGTTTGGTTTTACACCATCAATACTATCTAAGTTCACCGGATGAGTTCCAAAAACAGCACGTATATGTTTGAAGTATGTATCGTCATTTAATTTAGACTGAGAAAATATAGATTTATCATTTTTTAGAGGATATGGGGTGATTAAGGCACGGTGTAATTGAATAATGGCATCAACTAAGACATCGATTGAAATTATATATTGCATCAGATTAAGTGTTTCTAAGTGATCATAGCCAATCCCTATTTTTGGTGAGGGTTCTATATTGCATAATCCATCTGCGGTTACGGTTATCCAATCCATAGCAGAACAAATTGCGTTTAATTTATTCTTACCGTCAATATTTTTGTATTTGTAACGAAAAAAAGGATTGTCATTGACAACATCTCTAAAATCCTCAATTAATTCGATATCAATATTTATCGGCATTCTTCTGTTCTCCTACAAGTTTTATTAAAAATATATCACAATTGGTATATGCTGGTACATGGGACAACGTAGGCCAAAGCAAAAACCGACTGAACTAAAAGTACTAGAATGAACATATCGCCTGGACCGCTCACCGAAGAACGAACCAGAGCCGCGTGCTCCGAATGAAATGTCATAATTCGCCAGGTGGCCGGGAGCATTATTACACCCATTTGTAAATTTAATCAAGAATAAAGAACCTCCAAACCACGAAATAATAGGTTTGGGGGTTCTTTTAATTATGTTTTCAGTTATTGTGCTCTGTTCATCGACCCAGGGAGAAGTTTGTCGCCGCGGCAGCTGACAATACAAGTTGTTTGTCCTGATTGGCCAGCGAGACAGTTGACTGGCTTTTTTGAATGAAAGTGGGAATTGAATAATAACGACCCAAATCAAAAGACGTTTGATTGTGACACTAGCCATGTCGGATGATTCGCAAGTGCTTCCGACGGGAGCCTCAGAAGTACGCATCCAATTGCTAAAGCCTTTTTGGATTATGTGAGGGAACAGGGGTTATTTCCCGCGTCCGGCGTAAGCTTCCGCAACTTGGTGGGAAAAGGGGTAGCAGCGAGGATCGGCGGCAACCTTAAGTTGTTCCTGGAACTTCATGAATCGCTCGGAGTTTGAGGTGCAATTTAGGTTCAAATCTTAAAGGAAGTTGTGGCCAGACTATCGCTAAAGCAAGTGGTAAACCAATTGCGTTTTTGACATTGCCAATTGAGACGATCCAATACCAGCCCTCAGACAGACGAAAATAAAGCAGTCGTTCAAGACAAATGAACGGCTGCTTGTCACTATAGTAATCCTTATTATTAGGACCATTCGATAGTGTAGAACAAAAAAAACGTCCATAATGGACGAATGATTTTGGTTTGTTGCCTCCGGCTTATAGCTTATATTGTTATTGTGCTATTCGTTACACCAACTCTCCACAAGCAACCAGAGACAACAGAATTACGATTATGCTCATAAGCACCAACCCTTTCGTAAAGACAAGCAGTAGCAGGTAGGAGATTGCCGCACTTTGTAGGCCTGCAATAAGACCGTTAAGCATCGGATTCTCTAGCACCCGAATCGCAAATTTGAAGAGCACTGGACTTACACCAGTTCCTATTCCAATCGTAGTTGGACATTCATTATCCTATGGATAAGTCTGGTTGTCAATGTGCCCGCGATACAGAAAACAAGGCCATCATCATATATTGATGATGGCCTTGTTTTGTTTCCCTCCTACATACGTGAAGCATGCGATAACTGCGAAAGACTCCTCTCGACCGTAACACCTGGAGCGCGGGTAGCGATAATACCATCATTTCTATTTTTACTAGCAAAGAAAAGAAGGGGACCTATGCTATAATACCTATAATCTAGAAATTCAGTAATTTTGAAGGAGGTTCGTCTTTGGGTCTTAACGAGATTAAGTCACAGGTAAGATCAAAGCAGCGTAACATAAAGACCAAATTGAATACGACCACCCTGCAGCGTGAACTGACAGACGGCAGCGCGGAGCAGTACCGACTTTACCATCAGGTGATCACTGAGCTTCTACAGGCGGGAGATATGCAGGCCATCCGACCTAAGGAAACAAACGGCCGAACTCCGCCACTGCCTTTACAAGCATGGCTCATGCCAAGTTCATATACAACTCTGTGGGACCCGCTCGCGTTAATGCGCTTAGCTGACCGGATCGACATCTCTGGCTATCAGCGGCATCCCGAGTGGCAGACAGAGGAAGAATGGAAGCATATCAGCCGGCTCTACAAATTCCTACAGCTCGCCGATACGAGGCAAATCGTCAGTGTGGAGGAGCGTTGTTTGGAGCTGTTTGGCGATGAGAAATTCTTCTCTGAGGGCGGAAAGCAGCTGCTGTCGCGCACAGGAGTGACATTGACGCAGCTAAAGACACGGGCACTCGGCGAGCCGTTCGCATTTTGGCTGCGGCCTGGCACAGAGCTTGCTACCGTTCGCGGAATCTTGATAGTGGAGAACCTTGGCTTTTATCACACATGTCGCATGCTCATGCCAGACGACATCGATATGGTCATTTATGGGGGCGGCAAGCATATCGAGAAAAGTTTTTTATTCTACTACGACATCTTCCCTGCAAGCGGGCATTTGATCCAATATGCTGGCGACATGGATCCGGAAGGATACGGTATATTCTTGCGGCTGAAAGCACGATACCCCGAGGCGGATATCCGTCTGGCAAAAGAGATTTATCAAGACTTATGCACATATGACAGTGAGGCGAGACCCTGCAAACAGGAGAAAAAGGAGCAGCATCTCGAAGCGTTTCTAGCAGAATTAAGGGATGAATATACCTGCGGAATTGTATGTGATCTGTGGAAGCGGGACCTGCGGCTCGCGCAGGAATTTCTAACGGTGGAGTCATGGCCACGCGTAATCGGTGCGCGAAGGAGGGCGGAAGATGAATGAGGTATGGGACGGATTTGGCCAACGAATGAGGAAGCTAAATCCTTTGTTCTCTCTCGGTCGCGGAATGGAGATTGGCTCTTTGGCTCCGTATGCACAAGGTATCTTGCTCCGTGTCATCTTAGAGTTGTTTTATCGTGAGCTCAATGACCGTGAAGACCGAAGCAGACGCGATATTGAACAGATCGTTGCGGATACTGTGCAGGAGATGGGTCTTACAGCAAACGAGCATGAGCTGCACCGGATCGCCGCAGGTCTAATCCATCAAGGAGCGGAGCAACTGAATAAGCCATTTGAATCATTGGTCTATAACGAGCAAACGCGGGAATGGGAGAGCAGCGAATTCCGTTATGTGACTATGGACGAGCTATTCTCCGACCTGCCCCGCGGACTTTTGATTTATAAGTTGACCGAGGAAGCGCAAGAAATCATTTTCGTGAGCCGGGAGATATCGGAGGAGTTTTCTATCTCCATTGAACAGCTCTATAGTCTGCAGCTCATCAAGAACGGCAACTTCAAAAAAGCAGCCAGCAGCTTGGACTTGCTACTCGCGCGGGTTCGCCGCCTCATTTTGGATGAACAATTGTTTCAACGGCAGGTAGCAAACGATCCGAAAGTGCTCGTGCTCACCGAAAATAAACAGCGAGAGGATAATCAAGCAGCAATTAATCAGCAGTTCGAGACGGAAAAGAAGGAATTCCGGAATATTCTTGCGCTCATAGATCGTCTTCAGCAACATCAGGATCGTCTTGAGGGAATGAACGACCTATTGCTGCTTCGCCAGAAGGTAGAGGTCTCAAGGCAGCAACATGACAGGTTTGCACGCCTGGTGGTACAAAGCATTGCCACAGAAATTCGACTTAAGAGCGAGAATCCTGCGCTCTTCTGGGAGAGAGGAGCACTTTCATTTTCTGAACACGTATTTGAGGAATGGATTGCACACAGAGGCATTCACAAAGAGGAGACGCTTGAGGCGCTGCTTGCCCCGCTATTCTCGCCACACAACGAGTTCATACTCCCGCTAGATTGGCTATGGGGTGAGCAGGAGATTTCGCTTGATGATGCAATGGATGAAGAGGACTTAGAGGATATTGATTCGGAGCAAGACGATCGCTTGAAGAAGCGGGTGATCGATTGGGATGCAGTTGCAACGGCATGGGCACCTGTAATTGACGAGCTACTGCAGGTCGGCGAATGTTCCATCTCGGCATTAAAAGAAGAAGATGCGGATGTACAGAATCGCTGGCTTGCTGATCCTGCGGCACGTGAGATGTGGATGCTCTTTACACGGAAGCCGCTTGTTATTGAGGCACTGAATCCCGGAACGATGCCTAACGACGAGCGCCTTAAACTTCTCCACCATCTGATACGGATGGACCATCGCTTCAAGGCACTGGAAGGAAAAACGATGGCGAGCGTGTACGACCGGGAAGCACAGCCAATTGATTGGAACGGGATGCGGATCACACCGCTTAAATTAGTGCTGAAGGAGCGCGATTCACATGGATTATGAAGCGGTAAAACGAGCCTCAGGCATTTACTTCAACCTGCTGCAGAAGAGAGTGGTGGAGAAGAGTGACGAGCTGTATAGCTTGTATTTTCAGGCTGAAGTGCGAGAAGCTGTGAAGCTGCTAGCATCTGAATCCGGTACACAGGTTATCGAAACGTCAGCGCGAATCCACTTGGTCACTAGAGCGAGCGGCAGCGTGTTTGCAACCCATTTTACACACCTGAAAAGTCGCCATAAAGAAGTAGAGAACAAAAAGTACTTCTACTGTATTTCGATCATTCTCATGGTGTACTTAGCAGAGATTGACCGTAACCAGGCAGCAAAGATTCGGTCATTCCGCGAAGGGCACACCTTTTTTGCGATAGAACGATTAGTATCAGTCCTCGTGGATCGGTGGACAGACATTTTGAAAGCGGATGGGGCAGCAGTCGAGCGGCGCAGCGGGATTGCGATACGAGAAATGGTCGAGTTGTGGAGGAATGCAGATCCGGACCCTTCTGCAAGTAGCCGACCAAATCGACGGACACGGCTTGGCCTGATTCGCAGCGGATTCAAATTACTGGAAGAAGAAGGTCTCGTACATATACTTGACCGTGATGAATTGCCAAAGGTTTTTCCACGACAAGAGCTGGTTGACCGGCTCGAGTATTTATACGGCGACAGCGACCGCTACGCGGAGGTTAAGGCGCTGATGGAGCACGATAAAGCTGAGGGACGAGAGGGGGAAGAACAGTGCCACGGATCAACCGTCTCCGCATCGCAGGCCTAAAATATGATGGGATGCGTAAACAGTACGACGATGAAATTTTTGATTTCCATAATGACCAAGAAGCGTGTCATGCACTGATCAGTTTCATTAACAGCGGTGGTAAAGGCGTTCTGCTACAGACGATGTTTCAAGTGATGAAGCCCGGCACTTCATGGGGAGAGAAAGACAATCGGCGATATCAACAGTTTTTCTTTAATGAAAGGGAAAAGTTCCAGCCCTATACCTTTCATGTCGCGATGGAGTGGGAGCTCGATGGCAAAGAGAAACGGTACCTGATTGCCGGAGGCGTGTACACCGCAGAAAGAATCGCATCCCGCTCCGAAGATGACAATGATTTTGAAATTAAGTCTCGTTTCTTGATGTACACGAAGGAATTAGACATCGGCGACAGCATGCTATTTGCATTCTTGCCTTTCAAGAAGGGGTCAGAGAGTACCACACTGACTGATATGGACAGCTGGCTTAAACCAAACGGCTTTGAAACTTTTGAGCAAACGAAACGTTACCATGACACGCTGCGCATGTATAGTATTGATCCTCGGGATTGGGATGTGATGAAAGAGATCAATAAATACGAAGCGGGCGTCGGCAAGTATTTTGAAGGAGCCGAAGACGACTACTCATTAGTTCGCAAGAAGGTTATACCAATGGCGAGCCACCGGATTCGTCAGAACGACACAGATGATGATTTGGTCGACATATTTAAGAGTCAAGCGAGCATAGCTAAAAATCTGCCGGTCCTAATTAGCCGAGAGAGTGCTCATCGGGAATTTCTCAGTGAGGCTGAACCCCTCGTAGTTGAAGCAGAGAAATCGGTGATTAGAGAGAATGAGGAAGCCGCACATGAGCTGCAGGGAAAACGTCTGCTTGCAGCGCTGCAGTTTCTGATCTCTCAGTCAGAAGAGAAACAAGCTGTGATCTCCGCTCAACTTAAGAAGGTTGAAAAGCAGATCCGTACGCTGCGATACGAACAGGACAACCTAAGGTATGCTCGCCTGGCACGAATGATCGAACAGCTCCATCTCACGATAGCAGAAAAATCGAAGGATTATACCCAACTCTTAGCCGAACACGCTGCCGCCGAGGTGGAGTCTTCAGATGCACGGTTCGCTGTCCAATTGCGTAAGTGGAGCGATCATCACGCTGATTTAGAGGGCGTAAAGGATCAGATAAGAGTCCTTACCGATAGCAGCGATGCGAAAGAAATTGCCAAAGAGCTTGAGGCATCAAGGATTAGACTCGAGGCATCATGGTCGGATTTATCCACATCGTTCGCAGATGAGGC
The DNA here is from genome assembly GCF_014192105.1 of Paenibacillus phyllosphaerae. Classification (GTDB taxonomy): domain Bacteria; phylum Bacillota; class Bacilli; order Paenibacillales; family Paenibacillaceae; genus Paenibacillus_Z; species Paenibacillus_Z phyllosphaerae. Next base: position 161,099 of record NZ_JACHXK010000018.1, read on the forward strand.
CGGGAAGTATCAACAGCTTGAGCGTCGACTCAATGAGGATTATCGGGTGGCGGGGACATCCGTCAGGAAGTCCATCGAGGCAGTTTCCAACATTACGGCGGCGCAAGTTGAACTTCAACGGTCTAGGGATAAATTTACTGTCCGACAGAAGCAGATTATTGAAGGGTTTGGTTCCCTCGCTGAAACAGATGCAGAGGCGCTGTATGCAATAGTAAACCAGACATGTCAAGAAGCAAAGCATAGGCAGGAACGTGCTCGATCGGAAGTCCATCAGGCAATTCATGCCTTGAATGATCTTAAAATAAGCGAGTCTATAGCTACCGCTGCTTTGGATTATGCAGAGAAGGAAGCAGCTAATCTTACTGCAGAGATCACGAAGCGAGAGGCTGCCGAAGGTAAACTGTTAAATCATTTGTTGTCGATTGTCCAACAACCGTTTGAAACATTCGACCGTCCGTTTGCTGAAGCAGCTAACATGAAGTTAAAGGATATCCATGCACAGCAGAATGTACAACTGCAGAGAGCCCAAGAGGCGGTTTGGGCAGCTCGTATTGACGTGTCATTGTCAGAAGAAACGTATTGGGTAGCTAATAACGATCTCAAACGGGTTTACGAAGCGTTAAAGCCTCTAATGGAAGTGTATTACGGCACGGAACTGCTATCTCAAATGCCTAATGATGAGCGCATCGCACAGCTTGGTCTACACCCTTTACTGCCATTTGGGCTCGTGGTGACGTCGAAAACGTGGCACCGGGCTAATTTGGACCTAAAGCGCCTCGTACCGCAGGTTCAAGCGCCGGTTCCAATATTCATTCGCGATCAAATGATCAACGATGAACCCCCCACTTCCTACGTACTGGCTGCAGGCAATAGTGACATTCTTTCGCTCGATGCGGTAGCTTTTAGGCAATGGCGTGAGAGTGGTGAACAACGTCTACGAGAGTTACTAGATACCCTATACGAAAGTGAGAAGTCGGTAGAACATAGCGGTAAAATGTTGGAGGACTTATCCCATTTACTGAAATTGGGCCTTGCTGCCGACTTAAGGTCTGAAGCTGAACGGCTTGCTGTCGAAGTTGAGGCAAGCAAGCGGACACTCACAGCTTTACGTGGTCAACTGGAGCGGGCACAAGAAAGAATTGATATGGCGGAAGCTGAGCAGCGAAAGGCTGAAGGTGAAATGCAACAGGCTCAGACCGGTCTCGACGAAGTTAAGCGTTACATTGATGAATGGAAAGAAGAAAGCGAGCGTCGGAAGCGGGCGATAGAACTCGAGGAAGCACTCGTAGACGCGGAAAAAGAGAAGGTTATCCGGACAGCTGCGGAGCAAGATATTTACGAAAAGCGAGAAAGCTGGCGTGTGGCCTATCAGAACTGGATTGTAAGGGCGGAGGACACCGTAAAGAATCTGACAACTGTGCTATCCGATGCCACCTTACCAGTCCCATGGGATAGGTTTGTGGATTCTGATGTGTTTCCTGAGCTCAATGCAGGGCTATTTCTTCCCGTAATGAATGCCATCTCTAATCATGAGATCATGCGAAAGTCACAAGAAAATCAAAATGTAGAATTGGCAATACTGCATGAGCGAGAAAAACAATATGCTGAACGGGAGCAAATTCACGCGCAGGCATGCGAACTACAGCGCGCGGACTGGCGGAACTCCTCCGTTAGTACAGAACCGATGTCCGTTTTGGATCAGCGTCAGGTTCGGTGCGAATTGCGTGTTCGAGAAATTAAAAATAAAATTGACCCTCGGAAAGAAGAACTGTACGGCCTGCAGGCAGATCTTAATTCGAGAGAAAGTGCACTTAAAGAAAAGGCCGAAGATATTAAGGAAAAGCACCGTCTAGCAGCCGACCCTTGGCTTGCAGAAGAGCTCGACAGTAAAGCACGAACGATTGAATTATCGTTAACATCCATGCTAGAAGGACAGATAGTATTGCGATCTGACCTGTCGACCTTAGAAGAGGATTCACGAAAGTACAGTCTTGCCGAAGCTGCGATTTCCGCGCTGGTTGGAGATGGCGGCGAATTGGTCTTTGATGATACTGAGTTAACTGCTGTTCGTTCGTCGCCTGCTCAAATAGCGGACGAGTGGAAACGTAGAAAGGAAAGCCTTACTGGTGATCGGCGCAGTCAGCGCGAAGTGTTGAATAAGAGTCTTCGGATTATCTGTGATAATATCGATTTGAAGACTTGGGATGCGGCATTCAAAAGAGATCTCTCAAAAAGCCTGAACCAGTTGGAAACGAAATCGAGTGCAAATGTAGAGGAGACTCTTCGCCGGATGATCCGGTTCAGTGAGGACGGGGTAGTGAAGTTGGGCCAAGAGAAAGAAAAAGCAGAGCGGGCACAGGATTTCTGGGCCTCCCGCGCTGCGATGAAAGCAGTAGCCATCAGTGATCAGATTCGTTACATGGTCAATAAAATGACGGTTAAAAATGAGTTTGGACCATTCCCTCTCGTGAAGCTTGAACGCGATGTCCTGCCGCGGCGGCCCGAGGACTGCGAAGTGCCGCTACGCGACCATTTTATATCGGCGATCACCCATATTGTTCAGGAATTCGAAACAATTGATGAGGGCAGTAAAAAGCTCGATGATGCAATCCGCAAATGGGTCGGCGACGAAGAGATTTTGCTAGCAGCTCTTGGTCGAAGCTATCCGAACCTCCTGGTCTACAACATGAGCACAGACAATGCACTCACATACGGAAGACCGCGTAATGAATACTATTCAAGCTGGCGAACGATTAATCAAGGTTCGGAGACGAAGGCTGACGGCAGTGGTGGACAGAAGCTGGCAGCACGCACCATCGTGATGATGATGCTCTTGTCGATGAAGGCAGCAACGGACGAGCACTGGACGACGCTCATCTGCGATAACCCGTTTGCGAATGCGGTGTCTGCGCATGTACTTGATCCTATATTTGAAGTCGCCAAGCAGCTGCGTTTTCAGTTGATATTCGTATCGCCGCCTGAGTTAATCCAGACGGATGTCAGTAAACGATTCCCGGTATATTACAAGCTCGATTTCCGCGAGGAACGAGGTCGTGAGATGGTGACCCAGACCGTTGAGCGAAGCTTCCGGACCTACGTGCGATAGAACGGCTTTTAGGCCGTTCTTTTTCTACTCCCGTCGCTTTTACGGGAACGTTTGTTTGTAGTATACTTCTGTATGTGGTTTATTCCTTTATGAAGGAGGCGGGGAATAGCATGATGTACAATGTGCATTTTTGGTACGGTAAGTACGGAAGTAGAAAAAGCAAGTCCAAGTTTGAAGGTCTTGTTTTTGCGAAAAACCGTGAACATGTCCATGAACTGATAGATAATATCAAATCGGAATTCCCACTAATTGAAATTGAATATGTTAGCATTACAGGAGGAACGAAGACCCTTGAAGAAATCTATGAAACTTGGGATGAATTACGAGGTATTCCGCCCGAAAAGGGTAGAATATTAAATGCATTTTATCAAAAACAATTAATACGTAAGTATCTAGCATAAATTATGGGAGCGGTTCTTTTCGCCGAATAGACATATGTATAAAATACTACGTAATATTAAAATGTAAGTTTTGTTGACCAAGCTATGAATCTACTGTATTTTCATATAGTGTTACACATTATATATGGACATCCACAAAAGAGAGTGTAGGAGGTCCTTTTTTTGTGGCAAAAATGATTGTGGCGGTGAGGGCAAGTGGGATCCTATTTTCATGTATTTTGTCCCAAAGGAGTGACCAGTAAATACAGGCTGATTGTTTACGATTGTAAGAAGGAGCCCTTTATTCCGTTGACCGAGTATTATCACGATCAGATAAAGCGAATAAATGAGAGTTCAGTTTTAGCATATCTAAACACCCTTAAGCCGTTCTTCTATTGGATTGAAAAGAAAAGCAGCTATAAGGGGGCCATCGTTCAATGGAATGGTGAACCCAAAGGCGTTAAGGAAGCTGTAAGACAATATTTAATACAGGAGATGCATTGTAAAGTTCGCGGCAGGGAAAATCATGAAGGTATTTACATGACGAGTAAAAGTTCAAAAACAGTCCAGTTGTTCTTAGCTGCGATCAAGGGTTTTTACAGGAGCATGTTACGTATGAAAATGTATCCTTATGAAAACCCTTTGGTGGATTTAGAGTGGGAAGATAACTATGGTGAACTACCTGGAGCACGCCAGAATAGACCTAGGATGCCACAAGCTGCCGGTACTGAAGAGCCTCTATCGTTTCGTGGGCGAACTGATTCTTATTTCAAAGTCATTAACGAAGAATGGGTTCCAGAAATTATAGGAGACTGGGATTTACCATATCGCATTTATCACGCAGGAAGCCTTGAAAACTGGCGTCTTCGGGATGAGGTCATTTCTCGATTCATGTTTGAGACAGGCGCAAGAATATCAGAAATATTAGAATTAACAGTTGGTGACTATCGCAAGCGTTCAGATATTCATGAGTTAGCTGCGATTAATAAGGGTAGCTTCAAGAAAAGAATAAAGTTCATTCGAATCTCTCCTGAGACATTGAAATTGCTTATACGATACGTCAACACAGAGAGGAGACAATCCGCACCCAACCAAGTCAAATTTCAGGACTTACCTGATTCAGCGCCTTTATTCTTATCCACACGAGGCACAGCTTACACATATTCAGCATTCTACTCGAATTGGACTCGGGTAACTATTAGTGCTGGAATTAAGTTAAATCCTCATAAAGCCCGACATTGGTTTGTAACCTCAATACTGCGTGGGATTTATGAAAACGCGAGTTCAGGTGCTGACATTGAGAGCAAAAAGAAACAATTAATAGAATATATGAAGTGGCGTGATCCTGAAACTTTGACCGTGTATGAGCATTATTATGACGAGCAGAAGTTCCGTGACTTACATGAACAAATGCAAGAAAATTACTTGAAACGTGAAAAAGCGTATCTTAAATCAGTTAAGAATGGTTCAACGCCTGAACAACTAAATAAAGAGCCGACCGAGTTAGTGGAGATTCTTACCTCTGACGACTCTGAATGGCTAACTGACTTTTATGAAGGAATGAATGATTAGTGAACAGCATGGAACTACCAGTCGAATTTCAAGATAAAGCATGGGCTAAGCTTTTATTCGGTAAGCTCCCTGACAGAATCCTGTTTTTAACCGATCCTAACGGTAATTATTATTGGGAACAGGTCGAGGAGAAGAATCTCAAATATTTTGCAAAGCAATGTCTAGGAAATCCATGGGCAGATCATTTTGGTCTGGCGTTGTTATGCTTAACAGATCGAAGATTAACCCCATCCTCAATCATGAACATAACCTCGGTTTTAAATGCACGGTTCCGTGACCTATTCAATCACTTTAAGTTAAGCAAAGTCGAGGACTTATTGCCCTCTCACGTCGAAATGTATGTAACTGGCCAGATCCTTCAGGAACACTCGGATAGACAACGTCAGAGTATTCTCACGCTGTACAATACATTTATGTTTAATCTTAAGAAGTGGATTGGAACACAGTTCACGGATGAAATTCAGCAGGACCTTGCTCAATATCAATTGCCGGTACTGCCGTTCGATAATCGTGATTTTAGTGTTCGAACCAAGGCAATTACCAACGCTAAGAACAAAAGAAAAGAAGATACATCTGCCGTGACACCTCTACTGCCTGAAATAAGAGCCATTGGCCATTTGAGGTGGAATCAAGTTAGCCGGCTGCGTGAGGCCTATCGTAAGGCTGTTCAATCCGTTAAAGACGACAACCTGACGCTACCAGTTGATTTTTATTATGATGAATCGGAGTACGCAAATGAAAGATGGCACTTCACGCTCTGGGATATCTCGAGCTATGAACACGAGATTGAAGGAAAAAACCAATATCGTGAGCCGAATGATAAGGATTATTTCCTGGAGTACATTAAAGCCGAAAAACTCGATGATGGCTCTGCCGGGGAAGGCCCCTGGTTTTTAGACCTCCTGCGACTAAGATTATTAGGTCAATGGGATACCCAATATACAGGTGAGGAACATCGGGCCAAAGTAATGGAATACCTTAACCACTGGGGGTATGATGTGAATGAGGATGGTAAGACTACAGCCCCGTTTCTCCCGCGCAATCCTGGCTTATTAATCCAGGGTTTGTATCTTACAAAGAAGCAGCGTAACACAAATAAGGTATTCATCAACATTGAACCGATTTATGCAGCCTGTATGTTTGCTCGCTTTGCTTTGGACATTATTACGTCTTCAGGAGCCAGAATAAATGAATTGCTACAAATCAGCTATGACAAAGAGTGCTGTATAATAACCGTCGATAAAAGTGCCTCACCACCCAGGAAAAATTACATCTTCCGTCTCACTCCCAAGGGACGAGAAGAGGCTGAGAATTACTACATGCCTGAAGATGTTTTTAAGTTTATGACTGAAATTGTTAAGATGCTAAAAGAGTCATACGGTAATGATGGAATTCCTGATGTTGAGTTCGATGTAGAAAGCCGGAAACATCTTCTGGACACTAAAAAGTATATTTTTCAGTATCAGTCTAGGCATATCAATGTGTTCACTATCAATGCTATTTTAAGATTCTTACTACACGGCATCATCATTCAAACAGCTGAAGGCAATCAGGTAATCGTGAAATCCCACTTATTTCGTCATGCATTTGCAACGCATGCCGTTCAAAGCGAAAAGCTTCCGCTGGATATCGTCAAATCGCTCCTCCATCAGAAGGATGTTGAGGTAACTGCATACTACTCAGCTCCCACATCCCAGCAAATTTCCGATTCAATTAATAGTCTCCATGAAAGTTGGATTACTCAAATCGATATTCAGAAGGGGATATTAAGAGGGCCAGAGGAACTTCAAGAATTATTTGATGACTACCGTGAGAAAGTAGGTACCCTTTCAAAGGTAGTAGGAGGGATCTGTACGATCGATTCGGTTTGCCCTACAAAAATGGCATGTATCGGTTGTGCAGCAAAGGTTCCGCGGCCAGAGTTTAAAGATGAAATAACGGTTCTTTACGATTGGGCAGATGAAAGTGAGAAGCGATTTGAAAAACTTGGATTGCCACTTGAAGCTCAAAAGATGAAGATAACTAAGAACCGCGCTCGAAATGAGCTCAAAGAGATACAATTAATTGAAAGATACCAGAAGGATGAAAAACATGCGCCAGAAATCAGAATCGCCCGTAAATAATGAGTTATCTTGGCTTCAGGTCAGATACGAGCAACGAAAAAACAGATCCGTAGAGTTAGGAATCAATGCCATCGATAAGCTTGTAAAAGATAATAATCCCGTTTCTTATCGTACTGTATCGGAACTAACTCGGGAGTTAGATCCGGATGGTGAAGGCATTCACCCTAATACGATCCGTAAAAATAGTGAACTTCATGATTATTTCGTTCAGCACCGAACTGCCAAGCCATATAAGCCGCGTAAAAGGGCTGTAAAACAGCTCTTGGACGATATGGACTCATTCAAGCAGATCAAGATTAACCGTGACCTAGAGCGCGTTAGACAGCGTTATATGCAGTCCACAAAGGCCGAACTGGTAGAACATCTGATACGACTTGAACTATATGTTGCTCAGCAGAATCAGATTTGGTTGAAAAATGAGTTCGAGAAATTTCAATGATTATATTAGTCGCTCAAATAAGCTAACAGCAGCCGGCGTTAAGCTAACGGGCAGGATAGTTCCAATATGTGGTAGTATTGTATAGGATACTTCGATTAAAGTTTATAGAATAGGGGCTAAGGTCAATGGGGAAATACCTTTGTGACTGCGGAAATTTGCTCTCCAATACATCCGTGCCAAACGAAGTGCAACTACGTGTTTATACTGACGAAGAGTATTGGCGATTAATGGGGGCTGAATCAGCGTCAGATTTGATTTCGCCTAGTATTGATGTTTGGAAATGTGCTATGTGCGAAAGGCTTTTTGTTTTTAAGAAGGGTTCACTATATAAGAAATATAAGCTGGACGTATAAATTTAGTTTTAATCTATCGAAGAACGATACTTCAACAAACACACCAAGAAAAGGTTGCCGCGAATAGATGACTATCGGGGAAGTTCAAATCATCGTATTTAAGGTTCTCAAAGGTAGATTGCTCCATTTATCATATAGCTTAAGGGTAGTATGTTTCTAAGTAAGGTTTTAGGTAGTGTTGTAAAGTGAAATAGCGATTCTAATCAATTTAGATGGAGGCATTAAAATGGACTATAAGGTGCACAGTGTATCCAAAACATTTTATGAAGATTCCTTACAAGTTATAGGCATATATCAGAGAATGATTGACGAAATTGACACCTATAAGCCAGATGAACGTATGTTGGTTCATTCCTTTGATGCTAGAAATTATCCTGGGATAGAAGACATGTTACTTAAAAAAAGAATTATTAAGTATAAAGTTAGATACATGGCAAAATACCTTACAATTGCAAGAAAAAAAGAAGAAGGTCCTTCGATTAGACGAGAACTGCTTCTAGAACTAGAAGGTATCAAAGAGCACCTTGCTAATGTAATTGTCGCTGATGACCATTAAGTAACTGGTGAACTGAGAGTAGCTTGTCGAAACGACAGTTCCCCTTAACCGTTAAGCTAACTGGAGACGATAGCTCAAAAACCAATGACGGCAGCCGGTCAGAATGAACTGACCCCCAAAAGCTAGACACTATCGTTAAGCTACTCGTAAGGTATGAGTCCGGTATTGTATCGGACTCATACCTTTTAATTTTG
>NZ_JACHXK010000019.1 GCF_014192105.1 Paenibacillus phyllosphaerae
AATGGCCTCCATTTTCAACTCTAAATTAAACTTGGACAAAAAAACTGCACCTCCAATTGTTAGACACTGTCTAACAATTGGGGTGCAGTTCAGAAGGTCGGCTGCTTGTTTGTTGTTTGTCGTTGAAGTATCGCGTTATCAATAATTCTAGTTCCATCGTGTATATTTATCTCCCTCTATTAGAGTCATTAGGAATCCATTAATCGTTCGGGCTTCTCCCCATGCCTACGAGGATGCCATATCAGAATAAAGATCTTGAGTAGATAATGGACCCATCGCTCCAAACAACCGAGCCCTTCAGAGAGCCTAAGGAAATCACTCGAAAGAAGTGGAGCCTGGAGGAGAGGGTCAAGGACTCGTTCAAATGGGAGACAGTAAAGTTCTGTTCGATGTTCACCAGTGAGGATTATGCTATAGAAGCACTGCCATGATTGCGCAAGTTTCTGTCGAGATTGTGCACAAACATGAGTTTAAAAGGCGGGTACTCAGTAATCCAGGAGGGGGCTGCCACCGCGTAAGCAGTTTCTTTTTGTCCCATGGTAGGGGTAAAGAACCATTACGATCCTCGTTGTAAAGGGGGGCCTAAACTAAACATATCTAATCGTAGTTGTCATTCCGCCTAATTTTTCAGTGAAATTGTTTGCCATGTGGTGTGGAATATGGCAATGAAAGATCCAGGTCCCTGGATTATGAGCAATAAATTCAACATCATAGGTTTCTCCTGAACCGACCAAAATCGTATTTTTAAGATATCTTTTCTGTGGGGCAAGTGAATTTCCATCTGTCGAAGTGACAACAAATTGCTGTCCATGCATATGAATCGGATGGGCGTTCATCATTAAATTTCCTATTCGTATTCGTACAAGTTCGCCGTATCGCACCTCCAAAGGTGTCGTGTGTGGGAAGCATCGACCATTCATCGTAAAGAAATTAAAATTATCCGAATAAGGGTCCAATTCATAGACCCCTTCTCTGACTTCACCCTTCTCTAAGCCTTTAACCTTAAATTCCTGGAGCATGATAAAGTAATCTCTGTGAATTTTGGTTCTGTATTCGTTCGGGTCGGCGATGATAAAAGCCCCCCCTAATCCCATCATCTCTTGTTTTACTGAATGAAAATGGGTGTGGTACATATGCGTGCCAGGAGGATTTACGATTTTAAAATGATAATCAAAATAGGATCCTGGCTGAATTTTGGGAGAGGGTTCAGCTTCCGGTACTCCGTCCATAACATTAGGAACATCTAAGCCATGCCAGTGGACACTTGTTGGTTCCGAGAGTTTATTGTGCACTCGGATCTGTACATAATCGCCTGGATAAACAATGATTGTGGGTCCTGGAGAACTGCCGTTATATCCAAAAGCGTTAATGAAGAACCCAGGTAAAAGCTCTTGTTTTACAGGCTCGGCGATAAGTTCAAAAAATTTGACTCCGTTTCTTTCGGAAAACGGTAATCTTGGTAAATCTGGCGTAATCACCATATCGAATACCTCCTTTCTCAGATATGTATTCGAAATAGGGCCTGGATTAAGACTAATCATTCAAACGGCATCAGATCGGCTGCCGTTTGCGCACTATCAGGAAAAATGGGAACGTGAGGTGCACGCGTCTTGCAAGTGTTTCGGGGTTCCCTTTGACCAGATATATAACGTTATTTGATGCTGGCATGTGAATTGTTATTACAAGCAAAGGTCAACCGGTGTCGAATGACCGGTACGTCGAACTTCGTCGAACAGCGTATCAGAGGTCGATGGATTCGGGGGCAGAGCATGCAGAAAGGTTACAGGTCGTGCGGCATCAGTTCATACCCGATCTGTCCGTTGGGCTCTACGGTCACGCTCAGGACGTCGATAATTCAGCTAATCTCGTTCTGATGCAAATGTTCCTCGAACTGATCGTCATCCGGATCGCCCGCAGGTTCTTGCTTTGCAAAACCCCATTATCAATCACAACCACGACTTTGCCAGACAACAGCCCCTCCATCCAATTGAAGCGGTATTGGAGAATCTTAAGTAAGACCAGCGCTCCGACGAAGAACGCCGTAGAACTCACCGCTTTACCTAAATTCTCGTCCGCGATCGGCTGCACGATCGTCGTTCCAATGGGAATCATGATGACCGCCGCAACGCTCATTTGGGAGATCAATTTGCGGCCAGGGTTCCGCAGCAGTGTCACCCCGACCAGAACTAGTAATAATGACTTTTAGATGGCGCATGGATGTGATAGACCAATTATAAGAATATTTTATTTGCACTTTCGAATTGAATACGATATTTAATTATAAGTTTTTCTTATGTAACATATATTTGACAGGGTGTAAACCCTGGTTTCTCCTACCATTTGGAAGGAATCGGGAGGAAAAAGGAGGAGATGTCCGGTGAGGTCCGCTCTGCCAATTTGAGCCTATAATACGCTGAATTATCAGTAAATTCTGGAAATGACCCGCCGCCCAAATGATGATAGCCTTTTAAGTGTTCAAAAAACAAGCGAAAGGTTGTGGGAATGGGTGAAGGTGAAATGGATGCCTCTCCTCGTAATACCGATGCTGTTGCTCGGCGCATGCGGAGAGCAGACCGCCGAGACCGCATTAAATGTGACAGGCGGCAAGAGCGCATCGGCTCAAATGAACGACACGCTAGCACAATTGAAGAGCGATGGCTATGCAACGGTCGGATTCGCGAACGAAAATCCGTATGCTTACAAAACGGCGGAAGGCGAATTGACCGGCGAAGCCGTAGAAATCGCCAGAGTCGTGCTGAAGCGGATCGGCGTCGAAGACATTCGCGGCGAGCTGACGGAATTCTCCTCGCTGATTGCGGGACTGCAGGCCAGCCGCTTTGATCTCATCACGGCGGGCATGTTCATCAACCCGGACCGCTGCAAGACCGTGCTATTTGCCGACCCGGAGTACAGTATCGGCGAAGGATTGGCGGTTAAAGAGGGCAATCCGCTCAAGCTGACGAGTTACAAAGCCATCGCGGATCAACCGGATGTGAAGGTCGCCGTCATGGCTGGAGCGGTCGAGATCGGCTACCTGAAGGCATCCGGCGTAGCCGACAATCAGATGGTCATCGTGCCCGATCAGGACGCGGCGGTCAGCGCGCTGCAATCGGGACGGGCGGATGCCATGACGATGACCGGGCCGGCGCTGCAATCGCGCCTCGACGGCGCCAAGGATGGCAGCATCGAGCGGGTCATGGACTTCGAGCAGCCCGTTGTGGACGGTAAGAGCGTGCGAGGTTACGGGGCCACCGCTTTCCGGATGGAGGATGCGGCGCTCAGGGATGCCTTTAATGCAGAGCTTGCGAAGATGAAGGAGTCGGGCGAACTGCTGGAAATCCTGAAGAAATTCGGCTTCACGGAACAGGAGCTGCCAGGGGACGCGACGGCGGCGGAGCTGTGCGGCAGCTAAGATGAGCATACCGTGGACGGAATGGATACCGATGTTCGCGCGTGGTGCCGGCGTGACGCTGAAGGTCGCTCTCTTATCGGCGGGCGTGGCCTTGCTCATGTCGCTCCTGGCGGGACTTGGTAGCGGGTCAAGGTTTGCATTCGTTCGTGCGATTTGTCGCTTATATATCCAATTATTTCGGGCGGTTTCCTTGCTTGTGTTGTTGTTCTGGATGTATTTCGCTCTTCCGTTCGCCGGCATCGAGCTTTCCAAGCTGCTTTCGGCCGTTCTGGCGATCGGCCTGAATATCGGCGCATACGGAGCGGAGATCGTGCGCGGCTCTGTCGCCGCCGTTCCGAAGGGGCAATATGAGGCTTCAATCGTGTTGAATTTATCGCAATCCCAGCGGCTATGGCGCGTTGTGTTTCCTCAAGCGTTCGTCCGCATGCTCCCCCCGATGGGGAACTTGATGATTGAGTTATTGAAAGCCACCTCGTTGATTTATTTCATCACGCTAGCCGATCTAACTTATGAGGCGATGATCCTTCGTAATAATTACTACATATGGACGCCGTATATTTTCGGAATGCTGCTTGGTATCTACTTCCTGCTCGCCGCTTGCATCACGATGGCCATCCGCATCCTGGAGCGCAAGTTTACGGCATGGAGGTGATGGAGGATGTGGGATTGGAGTTACGCGGCCGAGATACTGCCAGGCTTGCTAAAAGCTTTTCGCAACACGATCGGAGCGGCACTTGCCGGTTTCGGGCTAGCCGTCGTCATCGGATTAGTGCTGGCCATGTTCGCCCGCTCGCGTTGGGGTCCGGTGAGATGGGTCATCCGTTCGATCGTGGAATTCATCCGCAGCACGCCGCTGCTCGTGCAATTGTTCTTCTTGTATTATAGTCTGCCGATGCTGACGCCGTTATCGTTCTCGGCTTTCGCGACCGGCGTGCTGGGGCTTGGGCTGCATTACGGGACGTATCTATCCGAGGTGTACCGGTCCGGCATTGAAGCGGTTCCGCGCGGGCAGTGGGAAGCGGCCAAGGCGCTTAACTTATCTCGCGTCAAGACCTGGTTCAGCGTCATTCTGCCGCAGGCCATCCCGCCGGTCATCCCGATGATGGGCAATTACTTGATCGTCATCGTGAAGGAAACACCGACGCTGTCAGCGATTACACTCGTCGAGGTTCTGCTAAGCGCCAAGAATACGGCTTCGATTACGTATCGGGTGTTCGAGCCTTATACGATTGCCGGCATTCTCTTCTTGCTGCTCAGCCTGGTTCTCTCGTTCGGCGTGAGCCGGATGGAAAAAATCATGAAGCGGCGATATGCCGGATAAGGAGGTGGAATCGCACGATGAATCAACAACTTGCCGAGCCGTCAGCGGCGGAGAAGCCCGAACGGCCGGTAGCGGACGCCAAGGCGCCCCCGTTGGTCCAATATGAGCAGGTTACGAAACGCTATGGCGAGCTTGAGGTCATTAAAGGAATCGATCTGACGCTCCAACCAGGCGAGAAGCTCGCGCTGATCGGACCAAGCGGCTCGGGCAAAACGACGCTCGGCCGCATGCTCGCCACGCTTGAAAAGCCTACGAGCGGCAGGATTCTCGTCGAAGGGGAGTCGCTGTGGGAGATGCGTATGCCATCCGGGAAGACGGTTCCGGCAAATGACCGGCATCTTAGACGGCTGCGCGGCAATATCGGCATGGTGTTTCAGCATTTTAATCTATTTCCCCATATGAGTGTGATCGATAACGTCACGCTCGCCCCGCGCTCGGTCCTCGGCTTATCGAAGGAGGAGGCGCACGAGCGGGCGGTGACGATGCTGGGCAAAGTGGGGCTGGACAGCAAGCTGAGCGAATTTCCGTCCCGGCTATCCGGCGGCCAGAAGCAGCGGGTCGCGATTGCCCGCGCGCTGGTGATGCAGCCGAAGGTGATGGTGTTCGACGAGGTGACCTCCGCGCTCGACCCCGAGCTGGTCGGCGAAGTGCTGGCGGTCATGAAGGAAATTGCCCGAGACAGCGACATGGCGATGATGCTCATTACGCATGAAATGGACTTCGCCCGAGATATCGCCGACCGTGTCGTCTTCGGCGCGGAGGGCCGGATCGTCGAGCAGGGCACCCCGGCCGATATTTTCGGGCAGCCCCGAAGCGAGCGGCTAAGGTCGTTTCTCAGCCGGTTCGGATAGCGCTTTCATCCAATTTGGTGTCCAAGGAAAGGAGGCCGCAATGAACATCACACTATCAACGCAAGTGACGTTTCGAAAGCCGCAAGTAGAGGACGGCGCCGCCATCTGGCGGCTCGTCCGGGAATCCGGCGGACTGGATTGGAATTCGGCTTACGCCTATTTGATGATGTGCGATATGTTTCCGTCAACCTGCGCGGTGGCCTGCGTGGACGGGAGGCTGGTCGGCTTCGCGATCGGCTACCGGAAGCCGGAGCAGCCCGATACGCTGTTTATTTGGCAGATCGGCGTAGACGTCTCCTATCGGGGGAATGCAATTGGCCGAAGACTGCTCCAAAAGCTTCTACGGCGGAAGGAAAACGCCGACATCCGTTGTCTCGAAGCGACGGTGGGACCCAATAATGCGGCATCCCGAGGTTTATTTCTACGGCTGGCCGCAGATTATGAGACCGCATGCATCGTAACCGAGCATTATGCGCCGAGCTTATTCCCGGAAGGGGAGACGCACGATGCGGAATTGTTGTACCGGGTAGGGCCTTTGACGATGAAGAAGGGGGTTATCGAATGAAACAAGCTGACTCTTTAATGCCGGTGTTGGATGTATTCGACAAGATGGAATCCGAGGTAAGAAGCTACTGCCGCAGCTTCAAGACCGTCTTTACGAAAGCAAGCAACGCATGGCTGTGGGACCGAAGCGGCAACGGTTACATCGATTTCTTCGCCGGGGCCGGCGCGTTGAATTACGGCCATAACAACCCGCGTATCCGGACGAAGCTCATCGATTATTTGCTGCAGGACGGCGTCACGCACAGCTTGGATATGGCGACGGAGGCCAAGGAATCCTTCCTGCTGCGGTTTCATGACATTATCTTGAAGCCGCGAGGACTCGAATACAAGGTGATGTTTCCGGGACCGACGGGCACCAACGCGGTCGAAAGCGCGCTCAAGATTGCCCGCAAGGTGACGGGCCGCACGAATGTCATTTGCTTTACGAACGCCTTCCACGGCATGTCTCTGGGGTCACTGGCCGCGACCGGCAATTCGTTCAAGCGCAAAGGGGCTGGCGTGGCGTTAGGAGGCACGACTTTCCTGCCGTACGACAAATATTTCGGACCGTTGATAGATACGACCGTCATGCTGGAGCGGCTGCTTCAAGATCCCGGCAGCGGCATCGATCATCCAGCCGCGATTATGCTGGAGACGCTGCAGGGCGAAGGAGGCTTGAACGAGGCCAGCGCCAAGTGGCTTCGGCAAGTCGAAGCGATCTGCCGCGAGCATGCCATACTCCTTATTGTGGATGACGTGCAGATGGGCTGTGGCCGCACCGGTACCTTTTTCAGCTTCGAGGAAGCGGGTATCCGTCCCGATATTGTCTGCTTATCCAAGTCGATCGGAGGCTATGGGCTGCCGATGGCGCTGACCCTTATAAAGCCGGAGCATGACGTATGGAATCCGGGTGAGCATAACGGCACCTTCCGCGGTAATAATCTCGGATTCGTCGCTGCGACGGAAGCGTTGGAATTCTGGCGTACGACCGAATTGGAGCGTGCCGTCACCGCCAAATCCCATACGATTACGCGATTTCTGCATCGCATGGCGGCGGCCTATCCAAAGGCGATTGCCGAGGTGCGGGGCAAAGGGCTCATCCAGGGGCTCGTCTTCCGAGATGCTTCGCAGGCTTCCGCGCTCAGCAAGGCGGCGTTCGAACGGGGCGTCATACTCGAGACATCCGGTCCTAGGGACGAGGTCGCGAAATTGATGCCGCCGCTGACGATCGAGGAGGATGTCCTCGCCAAAGGACTGGAGCGAATTGAGGCGGCGCTGCAGAGCCTGCTCGGGGTCGGCGAGCGGACGACGCCCGGCAAGGCAAGCGTGTAAGCACGGCAAGACCTTACTCGTAAAGGAGATGAATAACCGTGATTGTGAAACATCTGAACGACGTGGTGGATACGAAGGACGATATCGACACGGAAACCTGGAATGCGCGCAGATTGCTGCTGAAGAAGGACGGCATGGGCTTCTCGCTTCACGACACGTTGATCAAGGCAGGGACGGAAACGCTGATTTGGTATAAGAACCATGTGGAGGCGGTCTATTGCATCGAGGGGGAAGGAGAAATCGAAGTGGTCGGCGGGCAGACGTATCCGATTCGGTCCGGAACGCTGTACGCGCTCGACGGCCATGAGAAGCACTTGCTGCGCGCAACCAGCCAGCTGCGTATGGTGTGCGTATTCAATCCGCCGCTGACCGGCAGCGAGGTTCACGACAGCGAAGGCGTATATCCGCTGGTCAACAACTAATATTCCAATCGAAGAGGAGATGTTCACGCACATGACAGTCGAACATACGATTACCCAAGCCCCTGCCGATCGGTATCCGTCTCGAGTTGCTCAGGAACCCAGTATTTTGCGCCGATCGGACCCCATCGTTTACAGCAAATGGTCGACGGATAGCCCTTTGACGCAAGAGCAGTCCTCTTTCTATGAGCGGAACGGGTATTTGTTCCTGGAGAATTTCTTCTCGCCCGCGGAGGTAGAGGACTGGAAAGCGGAACTCAAACGTCTGCAGAAGCAGTATCGCGAAGGCGAGGCCGAACACGTCATTCGCGAGCCTGGAAGCGACGAGGTTCGCTCGATCTTTGCTGTGCACGATCACAATCCGGTATTCCGCGGCTTGTCCGCCCATCCGAAGCTTACGGCGATTATGGAATATCTACTGGGGTCGAAAACTTATATTCACCAATCGCGGATTAATTTCAAGCCGGGATTTACCGGCAAAGAATTTTACTGGCATTCTGACTTCGAGACTTGGCATGTCGAGGATGGGATGCCGGCGATGCGCGCCCTTAGCTGCTCGATTGCCCTAGAGGACAACAATCCGTACAATGGTCCGCTCATGGTGATGCCGGGCTCGCATAACAAGTTCGTCTCCTGCGTTGGACGGACGCCGGAGAACCATTTCAAGCAGTCGCTGCGCAAGCAAGAGTATGGCGTGCCGGATCAGGAAAGCTTGACTTTCCTCGCGCAGAATTACGGCATCGACATGCCGGTAGGCAAGGCAGGCTCTGTGCTGCTGTTCGACTGCAATGTCATGCACGGGTCGGCCAGCAATATTTCGCCCTATCCGCGAAGCAACGTCTTCTTGGTCTACAACAGCGTGGAGAACCGTCTCGTTCGGCCTTATTCTGGGCAGCAACCGCGCCCCGAATATATCGCTGCGCGTGGCGCTCAATGAATTTGACGCTGATCGCGTTCTCGATCCTTGGCATTAATATCGCGTATGTCTCTATCTTCACGCTGCGCCTCATTCTTGTCATTAAAGGCAGGAGAGGCGCAGCCTCTTTATTCGCCATGGTGGAGGTATTCATTTATTTGGCGGGGCTTCAGCTAGTTCTGCAGAATCTATCCAGTCCGATCCATATGGCCGCCTATTGCATCGGGTTCGGGCTAGGGGTCTACCTTGGAAGCCGAATCGAAGAGAAGCTAGCGCTGGGCTATTCCGTCGTTCAGGTCATCGCCGACTCGGTTCATACGGCTTTGCCGGACAAGTTGAGGCAATACGGCTATGGTGTTACCACGTGGGTCGGTGAAGGGCGAAACGGTCATCGTCTCGTGATGCAGGTGCTCGTTAAGCGAAGCAACGAACGTAAGCTGCTGGAACGCATAGAAGCCGATGCGCCAAAGGCGTTCGTCATTTCGCACGAGCCGAGGCATTTTCGAGGCGGCTTTTGGGCGAAGATGCTGGAGAAGTAGTATGAGAGAGCTAAGTTGGCATGGGAAATGAAGTCCGGGACGATCGCCGATCGTCTCGGACTTCTGTGTGGTCTGAGATAATAAGGTTGTTTTGGGAAAGACTTTAGTTAACGTGACTGCGTTTGTCAGTTCGAGAACACAGGAAGGGGGTTAAGGCTGCCATGCATTTAATGACCGTCGCTTGGACGATAATGGCAGTCTGGAGATGGGGGGATAGGAAACACTGGAAAAACTACTATCCAACGATGCTGTACGTCGCGTTATGCGCGGCGTTATATCTATTTGTTTACGGCGAAGATAAGCTGTGGAATTTCAGAGGAAGCTTACTCAACGACAAGCTCAATGAATTGCCCACTTGCTGGTCATTTATCCGGGGAGCGCCTTGATTTTCTTATCCAGCTATCCGGACAAACTATGGGGGCAGCTTGCCCATAATGCGAAATGGATTCTGCTGTATGTGGCGGTGGAATGGTTTGCGCTGCGTCTTGGATATATCACTAATAATAGCAACTGGAATTTATGGTGGTCGCTTGCGGTCGATAGTTTGATGTTTCCGATGATGCGTTACCACTCGCGCAGGCCATCGCCCGCACTGGGAGTGACGGTAATCATTATAGTTGCATTTATCGCACTGTTCCCGCCTTAATACACGTTAGTCCTCCATTGCAGGCAGGGGATTCGAACATGATTCTATAACTGGAGGGGTTCAATTGGTTTTTGCCATATCGTTGCTTATCATCATTGTTTTCGTCCTATTAGGAGCCTTAGCACCGGATCAATTATCTGCAGCCGCCGACAAGGTGTTTCAATTCTCGATCGGGCAGTTCGGATGGTTTTATCTGATGGCGACTTTGGCCTTCCTCATCTTTGCCCTGTACTTGGCGTTTAGCCGCTTCGGGAGCATCAAGCTCGGCGCGGATGACGACGAGCCGGAATATTCGACCGTTTCCTGGTTCGCGATGCTCTTCAGCGCGGGAATGGGGATCGGTCTTGTCTTCTGGGGAGTAGCCGAGCCGTTGTCCCACTATATGGAGCCACCGGAGGGCGCCCAGGGAGGAACGCCGGAAGCCGCGCGCCTTGCGATGCGGTATGTGTTCTTTCATTGGGGGCTGCATCCGTGGGCCGTGTATACGGTCATCTCGTTGTCGCTGGCGTATTTCCAATTCCGCAAAGGCTACAAAGGCTTGATCAGCACAACGTTCATTCCGCTGCTTGGGGAGAAGCGGACTTCCGGACCGATCGGCAAGGTGATCGATATGCTGGCCGTCATCGCGACCGCGTTCGGCGTCGCGACCTCGCTGGGACTTGGGACGCTGCAGATCAACGGCGGATTGCACCATCTGTTCGGCCTCTCGATTTCGACGGCGTCGCAAATCGCGATTATCGTGATCGTGACCGTGCTGTTCCTGCTCTCCGCGACAACCGGTCTGGATAAAGGCATTCGGCTGCTGAGCAATACGAATCTGCTCATTGCGGTCATTCTGCTCTTGTTCGTGCTGGTGATGGGACCGACGTCCTTTATTTTCGATACGTTCACCGTATCTTTGGGCAGTTATGTACAAAATCTGATCGCCATGAGCTTGCGTCTTACGCCATTCACGCAAGGCACATGGATAGGGGCTTGGACACTATTTTATTGGGCTTGGTGGATCGCATGGGCGCCGTTCGTCGGCACGTTCATCGCGCGCGTCTCAAAAGGTCGCACGATCAAGGAATTTATCCTCGGCGTGCTGCTCGTTCCGAGCGCGTTTGGATTCCTATGGTTCTCCGTATTCGGTGGAACAGGACTGCAGCTGGAGATGTTCAATCACGTTGAGTTGGCGTTGGCTGTGCAAAACGATGTCACGACCGCCTTGTTCCTGACATTGGAGCAGCTTCCGCTCGGCACGATTATCGCAGGTGTCGCGACGCTGCTGATCATTACCTTCTTCGTCACCTCCGCCGATTCGGCCACTTTCGTCCTGGGCATGCTCTCATCGAATGGAAGCCTCAATCCGTCCAACAAAATAAAGATCATTTGGGGCGTCTTACAGTCTTGCATTGCGATGGTGCTGTTGATCAGCGGCGGCTTGAATGGGCTGCAAACCGCTTCAATCGCGGCGGCACTACCGTTCGCATTTATTATGGTCGGCATGTGCGTTTCGCTGCATAAAGCGCTGACGGAAGAAGATCGGGCGCGTCGGGCGAAGGAAATGCAGTTTCGCATGCGGGTGGAGCGCCTACTGGAAAATGAAAATACAGAACACATTAAGCCAATTATTTGATCATCCGCAACAGCCCTGTCAAGGCAATAGGCTTGCAATGCTTCACAATAAGGTCTGATGTAATCGCAACACCAACCGCCGAGCACCAGGCTTTTTTCCTGGTCTTTGCTCGGTTTTTTTGTAAATAGGAGACAAATACGTCATAGTTGAACGGAAGAGGATAACGAGAAGAAGGCACTAAACTCGCATTACTAGGTCGCTCGCCTATGCGATTTTTTGCAGCGCTTCGTTGAGCTTCTCGCGCCAAAATTTATAAAGTAATATACACATCTACTTTGACTTTTGGTACATAAGCGCTTACAATAGGCCTACGCTTAGTTTTCGGCTATAGGCCGAAAAGCGGGGGAACCAGTCAATTGGGGCGAATCATTCCGTTCGAATGTAGGGTACCATCTTACCCGAGTCCGTCAGCTAACCTCGTCAGCAGTAGATGGGTCTATCTCTTCAATTGATCGATTCAACCAGAGACCCTTTTTCAGGGTCTCTTTCTGTTTGTTTTGACCCTGCTGGCGGAGGCTTGTTAGCTTGTGACAATACGGCTCCCTCTACACTCGATTTTGGGGACAAAGGAGAGATGGTTGTGCAGAAGCAGAAGGTAAAGTACATCATGGACGTGGGCAAGATCGAGAAGTTATCTGAGAGTGAAAAGGCGGTACTAAAGCCCATTACGGACAAGTTCGTGTTCCGGGTCAACGACTATTACTTGAACTTGATCGATTGGGACGACCCGCATGACCCGATTCGGAAGCTGGTCATTCCGAACGAGGGGGAATTACAGGAGTACGGACGCTGGGATGCTTCGGACGAAGACACGAACTATGTCGTGCCGGGCTGCCAGCACAAGTATTCGACGACCGCCCTGCTGATCGTGTCCGAGGTATGCGGCGCGTATTGCCGATATTGCTTCCGCAAGCGGTTATTCCGCAATGACGTGAAAGAAGCGCTATCCGATGTGACGCCCGGGATCGAATACATTGCCTCGACGCCGGAAATCAACAACGTCCTGTTGACCGGTGGCGACAGCTTAATACTTGCAACCGCCAAGCTTCACCTCATTATCGAGCAATTAAGGGCAATCGACCATGTCAAGATCATCCGGCTCGGCTCTAAAATCCCCGTATTTAATCCGATGCGCATCTACGAGGATGCAGAGCTGCTGGATGTCATTCGCACACACTCAACGGAAGAGAAGCGCATTTATGTCATGGCCCATATTAATCATCCTCGTGAAATAACGGCCGAAGCGAAACGCGCTTTTCGCGCGCTGCACGACGCCGGCGCGATCGTGGTTAACCAAACACCCGTACTCAAAGGCATCAATGACGATCCGCTCGTGCTGGCGGAGCTGCTTGACCGGCTGTCTTGGGCGGGCGTGACGCCGTACTATTTCTTCGTTAACCGTCCCGTAGCGGGCAATCGGGAGTTCGTCCTGCCACTGGAACGCGTCTACCGCATCGTAGAGGAGGCCAAAGCAAGAACGTCGGGATTGGGCAAACGAGTCCGTCTTTCCATGAGCCACACGTCCGGGAAGATCGAAATTCTGGCCATTGAGAATAGCAAAGCGTACCTCAAGTATCATCAGTCGCGGGATAACGAATACGGTAAATTTATGGTGTTAGACTGTCCCGACGAGGCCGAATGGTTCGATGATTTGCCAGGACATGAACGGCACTGGCGCGTGCCTGCGAAGAAAAACGATGCGATCGTGTCGGTTAATCAGTTGGCTGTTCCATATAAATAAACGCTAAGAAGCGATTAATAAAGGGGAACGTATCTGTTGTGAGGCGAACACTTGAACAATACCGTGAAATAGTTGTGGCCGTGAGAGACTCCGCTTTCTCTCCACAAGAGAAGGTTCGTCACTATCAAGAGCTGTTGGCCCATATGCGGGCACAGTATGGCGCATCGCTGCAAGAGAACGATGAGGCGCACAGCGTTTACTTGATGATTCGTTCTATGTTCCGTTCATATTAAGGCGGTTACCCGCATGGGCGAATTAGCAAGCGCATAGTCCGACGCGGCAAAGGGGGAGCGAACTTGAAACGAACGGCTCACCAGGCAGTATCACCCTCTTACGAACAGCCGTTCCGCTTTGAAGCACTATCCGAAAACGAGAAGAAACAAATTCTATGGGTAGCGACCCGCAAATTTAACGTATACCAAAAATGCGATGAACAGCTATCATTTGTTTTTCTTGCGTGCGTGACCATGCTCGTCGCCGCCAGATACGGCAAACTATTCGCCATTTCAGGCGGGGCGGGGCTGACTATATTTTCGACTCTCTCGGTGATCGGCATATGGATCGTCATCAAGAAGCGGCTTTGGCAGCGGAGGAAGATATGGCTGGAACGTCAGCTCGAGGCCGATAAGGAACGATGAACCGAGCGAGCCCTCATCGCAGACCATTTACAAATTTAGGATGTACGTTTATAATGAGTTCACATTTGTATAACGATTGCTTGACCGGAGGAGCCTGCCATCAGCGGGCTCTTTTTGTCTTTTTTCGGAAGGGAACGTCTGATGAAGCAAAACATGGGAGGGCAATCTTATTAAATATAAGCGGAATGGCGGGGCTCAAACCGCGCACGTCCGTCATACACAGAGAGGGAGGTCGTACCGTATGCATCACTTCAACGAGACGTTTATTCAATTATTGATTTTGCTCGCCGTCTCCATGTTCGTCATTGCGCTGGCCAAGAAGCTCAATCAGCCATACTCCATCGCCTTGGTGATCGTCGGGCTGTTGCTCGGCGTCACCAACATCCCGTTCTTAGAGGAGGCGGAGACGTATATTACCCAGTCGCATGTGTTCCAAGCGGTCATTATTTCGCTGTTCTTGCCTATTCTGTTAGGAGACGCGACCTTGAAGCTGCCGTTCTCGCACTTAAGAGCACAGAGCAAGCCGGTTCTTGCGCTGGCCTTCGGGGGGACGCTTCTGTCGTTTCTCCTGATTGCAGGTGCTTCCTATTATGTGCTCGATCTTCCTATCGTAGTAGCCTTTACGTTCGCGGCGCTCATGAGCGCTACGGATCCGATTAGCGTCATCTCGATCTTCAAGTCGCTAGGTGTCCCGAAGTCGGTCGTTACCATCATCGAAGGCGAATCGCTGTTCAATGACGGTATTGCCGTTGTGCTGTTCCAAATTTCCTCCATCTATCTGTTGTCGTATATGGAGATGGGGTGGGCGGGGATTGGCAGCGGTTTATGGCTGTTCCTCAAATTCGCGGTGGGAGGTATCGCGATTGGAGGCGTTCTCGGCTACCTCTTCTCGCAGCTGATTCGGTTCTATGACGATTATCCGCTCGAGATCGGCTTCTCGATGCTGCTGTTCTTCGGCAGTTTCTTCATCGCGGAGCATTTCCATGTATCCGGCGTTATCGCGGTTGTCGTCAGCGGCCTTATATTCGGCAGCTACGGCGCGAGGATCGGGATGTCCGAGACAACCCAGATGAACATTCATTCGTTCTGGGACGTCGTAACCTTAATCGCTAACTCGCTCATCTTCCTCATGATCGGCCTTGAGATCAAGCATGTCGACTTCTCGGACAAATGGCTGCTGATCGCAGCGGCGATTCTGATTGTGCTGCTCGGTCGAACGATAGCCTTGTACGCGAGCGTAGCCTTCCTGAGGAATTTCCCTGGGAGTTGGAAAGCCATACTCAACTGGGGCGGATTGAAGGGAAGTTTGTCCATCGCCTTGGCACTTAGCTTGCCCAGCTCCTTCGAAGGCCGGGACGATGTGCTTGTCTTGACGTTCAGCGTCGTGCTCTTCTCGCTCTTGGTCCAGGGGCTGACGATCAAGCCGCTCGTGCTGAAGCTGGGCCTTGGTGCGGGGGATAAAGCTAAGGCGTGAGGCACGACAATGATGCGAAATGATCTGTAGCGGAGGTGTAGGCTTGAATAAACACGTGCTCCATATCGTTACTAGCGCTGTTTGTATTCTGATACCTGTTATTGGTCTGTTGTATGGGTTGTGGGATAGCCATCAACCCAAAACAGGACCTGTAGGAGACGGCCAACCGAATTATCCTACCGTACCTCAATTAATACCTATTTTTTCTTGTTTTATTATTGGAGTGTTAAATCTCCCGCTTGCCATTATGAGATATAGACAAAATAAAAAGTCTAGCAAAGACAAAGAGAGTTAGCGCTGATAACTCGATCTCAAATAAGAACGAATCACCAATCCCCCTTGACCAGGTCTGCTTTTACTAACGAATAGAAGCTTGATTCAATATGCAAGGACACTTGGAGGAGCTGGCCATCAGCGGGCTATTTTTACCTTGTTTTGGTACAGCAAATAATAAAAATAAAGAAGTGTATTGGCAGTTAGATACGATAGAAACGTCCAGCCAATATTCCAACCGTGATGAAATTGTACTTTATTTAGGAGGGAAAATGTGTACACCAATGTTGTAAGTATCGCAGCAAAGATGAAAACACTTAAGTAGGCCTTATTCTGCCGGAGAAAGTAGAGCATGAAGCATCCAGATACAGGATATACGCCAATATTGGAAATCAAGGCAATCATTAATTCCATATCCTTCGGGTGTAAGCTCCACCATTCAAAGTGCAGACCGATTTCATTATGAATAAAAGCGATGGCGGAAGCTATAGGTCCATACATGATAAGGAGCTTATTGTCACGTTGGATGAGATAGATGCCCAGGATCCAGGGGATTATGAATAGTACCATGAGACTGAAGAGTATCTCAATCACATCCTTGTAGTAACTGTGATGGAAAAAAAACTTACGAATCCCTGCTCTTCCGAATAATCCGCACATACTCCCTTGGCTGGAACGGTCGAATTCGATTCTGATCCACTTGTGGGGCAGCAAGCATCGAGTAAGTTCTACCCAGTAAAGGGGAGACGAGGATATCCTGTTGCTCCTTCTGCAGCCTTGCATGGAAGAGGCCAGCTAGCACTAGGATCATAGCGAATATAGACAAGCAAATTAAGGCTTTTTTGATCAGCATGCGAGAACACTCCTTCTAGGAGGAGTGATTCCCTTCTTGGGCAGATTTCATTCCTGATCAATCTCTCCGGAGATTGACAACTTGAAGAGATAACGGTATGATTCTGACAGTTAACCAAGTGTATATGTTTTTCTCGGAGGAGCCTGCCAACAGCGGGCTCCTTTTGTGTTTTTTTGGAACAAATGGAGAAACTACGTGTCATTATCATCATTTATGGAGGAGGTTGACTTAGAACGTGTCCTTATTGCACATGGCCATTCTACTGCCATTTCTTTACGCCGCGGCGCTAACCGTTATGAGGAAACCGTCATTACGTTTTCATACCGGTTGGATCATACTCCCGATCCCCGTGCTCTTGTTTGTCTATTTTATAAGCTGTATGGCCTCGGTACAGGCCGGGGAGGAGCTCTCGGGGTCGATTCCATGGATCCCGTCGCTGAATATACGATTTACCGTATTCCTTGATGGGCTGGGACTTTTATTTTCCCTTCTTATTAGCGGCATCGGTTCGTTAGTCGTCCTGTACTCGATCTATTATTTGGATCGGAAGAAGGAAGCGCTGCGCAATTTTTATGTCTACTTGCTGTTATTTATGGGAGCCATGCTCGGTGTCGTTCTGGCAGACAATTTGATTATCCTGTACGGATTCTGGGAGATCACCAGCATTTCCTCATTCCTGCTGATCGCGTTCTGGCATAACAGGGAGAAATCCCGTTACGGAGCCTTGAAATCGATGCTGATCACGGTACTTGGCGGACTTGCGATGTTAGCCGGATTCGTCCTCTTCTATATTATGACAGGGACATTCAGCCTGAGAGAAATCATTAACAACGCAGGCTCGGTTAACGATCATACGTTGTTCCTTCCCGCACTCGTTCTCATTTTGCTGGGGGCCTTCACCAAATCGGCGCAGTTTCCATTCCACATCTGGCTGCCGGATGCAATGGAAGCACCTACCCCGGTAAGTGCTTATCTCCATTCGGCTACGATGGTCAAGGCAGGCTTATATCTGGTTGCCCGATTCAGCCCCGTTTTCGCGGGAGAGGCGCTTTGGTTCTGGCTCATTTCCGTCTGCGGAATTGTGACTTTAATATATGGGTCGTTCCAAGCGCTCAAGCAGACGGATCTCAAGGCCATTCTGGCATTCTCTACGATTAGTCAACTGGGACTTATCATGAGCCTGCTAGGATTGGGCTCGGCGGCTGCATTTTATACAGATGGCAGCGATTCGGTGTTCTATGCCAAAGCCACGATGGCGGCCATCTTCCATCTCATCAATCATGCCGTATTTAAGGGAGCCTTGTTCATGGTCGTCGGCATTGTGGATCACGAGACGGGAACAAGGGACATCCGCAAGCTCGGCGGGCTGCTCTCGATCATGCCGATTACGTTCACGATCGCGGTGATCGGGACGTTCTCGATGGCGGGTCTCCCGCCGTTCAATGGATTCTTAAGCAAAGAAATGTTCTTCACCGCCGTGCTGGGCATTACCGAACTGGATCGATTCGACAGTCAGACGCTGCTACGTCTATTCCCGGTCTTAGCTTGGGTTGCCAGCGTCTTCACGTTCGGATACAGCATGATGGTCGTGTTCCGTACGTTCACGGGTCGCCCGCAATTCGAGCAGCTGGAGAAAAAGCCCCATGAAGCTCCGATCGGCCTGCTGCTGTCGCCTGTGGTTCTCGCTGCGTTAGCCGTGGTGTTCGGTCTATTCCCTAACCTGTTGTCCTATACGCTGATCGAGCCTGCGATGGCTGCGATCCATCCCGCGCTGCTGCTGCCCGGCGATCGATTCTATGTGTCGATCCACATGTGGCATGGCTGGACGCCGGAGCTCTTCATGACGATGGGCGTGGCAGTGGCAGGGATGTTGATCTATAAGCTTCATCCGAGATTAAGCGTGCTTCATGAGCCGCTGTTCCGTCGAGTCTCGCTAAATCTGACCTATGATGCTGGCATCAAGCTGCTTCATCAAGGCTCGTTACGAATGACCAATCGTTATATGACGGGATCGTTGCGGCATTACGTCATCTATATTTTTGTCTTTTTGATTCTCTCGCTGGGGTGGGGACTGTATCACTATGGTGCGATATCCGTCAATATGGACCGATTCGCTCCGGTTTCGCTTTATGAAATCGTGATCAATCTGGTTCTGATCCTCTCGGTAATCGCCATCCCATTCGTGAATTCAAGGATGAAAGCCATCATCCTGACAGGTGCCGCGGGATATATGGTGACCTTGTTTTTCGTCATCTTCCGCGCGCCTGATCTGGCCTTGACGCAGATGATCGTGGAGACGGTATCGGTAGCGCTGTTCCTGTTGTG
The DNA here is from genome assembly GCF_014192105.1 of Paenibacillus phyllosphaerae. Taxonomy (GTDB): domain Bacteria; phylum Bacillota; class Bacilli; order Paenibacillales; family Paenibacillaceae; genus Paenibacillus_Z; species Paenibacillus_Z phyllosphaerae. The sequence goes on from NZ_JACHXK010000019.1 coordinate 18,902, forward strand.
CTTCTATCACCTGCCGAAACTTGAAAAGGAGCAGACCAAGCCTCGTACAAGGATCGTCAAACTGGCGATCTCGGCCGGGGTAGGTGTCATTATGACACTGGTTGCGCTAAGCGCGAGCGGCAGCAAGCTGTTCGAATCCATCTCGGATTATTACCTGCGGAACAGCTATGTATTGGCCGGGGGTAAAAACGTCGTCAATGTCATCTTGGTCGACTTCCGCGGGTTCGACACCATGCTCGAAATCGTAGTGCTCGGTATTGCTTCGCTTGGCGTGTACGCTCTGATCCGCTTGAATCTGGCCTCGGATCGGCCGGAAGCTGTACGTAAGCTTGATTTCGCGAACAGGCTTAACAAGGACCGGCTACCGAGCAATGACGTCATTCTGCGGACGGTTTCGAAGGTTGCCATCTTCATCATTTTGGTCTTTGCGGTGTACTTGTTCTTCACGGGTCATCATCATCCAGGCGGCGGGTTTATCGGTGCGTTAATGACAGCCGCGGCGCTCATCCTGCTTACGATGGCTTTCGGCATGGCTACCATCCGGGAAGTCATACCATGGGACTTCAAGCGACTTACCGCTGTCGGATTGCTTATTGCCATTCTAACGGGAGCCGGCTCTTTCTTATTCGATGCCCCGTTCTTAAGCCATTCGTTCGGTTACTTCAATCTGCCGCTGCTGGGCAAAACAGAGCTGGCGACAGCGGTGCTGTTCGACCTTGGCGTATATCTGACGGTAATCGGCATCACGATGACCATCATTCTGACAATAGGGAGGGATAAATAGCCATGGAGCTGTATATGTCGATGTCCGTCGGGGTGCTGTTCATGGTCGGCGTCTACCTGATTCTGTCGAAGAGTCTGCTGCGAATCATATTAGGCACCTCGCTGCTGACGCATGGCGTTCATCTGCTTCTGCTGACGATGTCTCGCCTGAAGACGGGAGCGGCGCCTTTACTGGGAGAAGGAGCGAATTCGTATGTCGATCCGCTGCCTCAAGCGCTGATTCTAACCTCGATTGTCATTAGCTTCGGCGTGACCTCGCTGTTTTTTGTCCTGGCCTACCAAGCTTACAGGAAGTTAGGGACGGATAATATGGACTTGTTAAGGGGGAAAGAAGATGAATAACCTGCTGGTGCTTCCGTTGCTCCTTCCCTTGTGCACGGCGGTTATCCTGCTGTTCCTGAAGCAATACCTTGTTATCCAGCGCTGGGTCAGTACGGTTAGCGTTCTGATGAATATAGCGATTGCCGGCATCATCGTGATGCAAGTTCGATCCGCGGGCATTCATGTGCTGCATATAGGCGGTTGGATGCCGCCCTATGGCATTGTATTTGTAGCGGATATGCTCAGCGCTTTACTCGTGCTCACAACCTCGGTCGTAAGTGCTTTTTGCTTGTTCTTCGCGTTCGGCACAATCGGCGTGGAGCGGGAACGGTACTATTTCTATCCGTTATTTCAATTTTTGCTGGTCGGGATCTATGGCTCGTTCCTGACAGGTGATCTGTTCAACCTGTTCGTCTGCTTCGAGGTTATGCTGATCTCCTCCTACGCCTTGATTGTGCTCGGGGGTACCAGACGGCAGCTGCGCGAAACCTTGAAATATATGCTGATTAACATATTGTCCTCATCGTTGTTCGTAGCGGCGGTGGCGTATCTGTATGGCGTTGTCGGAACGCTGAACATGGCGGATCTCTCGCTCAAGGTTGCGGAAGCAGGTCAATCCGGCGTCCTGAATGTGATCGCGCTGCTGTTCATGATCGTCTTCGCATTAAAAGCGGGCCTGTTCCTTTTCTTCTGGCTGCCGGGTTCGTATAGCGCGCCGCCTTCGGCCGTAGCGGCACTATTCGCCGCGCTGCTGACGAAGGTAGGGATCTATGCGCTCATTCGGACCTTCACGCTGATCTTCCACTCCAATCCGGAAGTGACGCATAGCTGGCTGATGGGGATGGCCATCGCAACGATGATATTAGGTGCAATAGGCACTGTTGCGTACCATGACATTCGGCAAATTATCAACTATAACGTAGTTGTGAGCGTAGGACTTATTATTATGGGTCTGGCGGTCTCCTCCGAAGAAGGTCTAGAGGGCGCGGTGTTCTACCTCATGCACGACATGCTGGCCAAAGCGCTGCTGTTCCTATTGGGCGGACTGATCATTCAGGTCGCGGGAACAGCCGATTTGCGCCAAATGGGGGGCATGATCAGACGCTACCCGCTGATGGGCGCGATGGTATTCATTACGGCACTAGCTATAGCGGGAATCCCACCGTTCAGCGGCTTCGCAGGCAAGCTGCTGCTCATCCAGGCCGGACTAAGAGAGGGCTATTTTGGACTGACGGCCGTTGCGCTTGGTTCGAGTCTGATTGTGTTGTATTCCTTAATTCGTATATTCATGCAAGCTTTTTGGGGAGAAGAAAAGCCGCTTCAGGAGCAGTCGCCGATGCTGAATCGCAAGCTGATCATGCCGTCCGTCGGATTAAGCCTATTGGTAATCGGAATGGGGCTTGGATCAGAGGCAGTGTATAATCTTGTCGCTGATGCCGGCAGCACCTTGATTCTTCCGATGCAATACGTGGACGCCGTGCTAAAGGAGTAGATGAGATGGCCCTGCAGATTTTATTGAATTTCATTCTTGCGTTCGTTTGGATGTTCCTGAATAATGAATGGTCCGTTGTACAGTTTATCGTCGGGTTTCTGGTGGGGCTCATATGTTTGATGCTGCTTCGCCGCTTTTGGACGTATGAGTTTTATTTGTACCGCGTATGGGCTTTAATGAAGCTATTCCTGTTGTTCAACAAAGAACTGCTGCATTCCAGCCTGGTCGTGCTCAAGCAAATTCTGCAGCCAAAGCTGGCTATACAACCCGGTATCTTCGCGTATGAGACAGAGCTGAAGTCGGATTGGGAAATCACGCTTCTTGCCTGCCTGATCTGTCTGACTCCCGGTACGCTCACATTGGATGTGTCCGATGATAACCGGACGTTATATATTCATGCCATGGATATCCAGGATGCCGACTTGTTGTCGAGGCAGATCAAGTGCACATTCGAGAAAGCGATTATGGAGGTGACCAGAACATGATGGATACGTGGTTGATCTTATCCTTGGCCGTATTGTCACTCTCGATATTGGGCTGTATGTATAGACTGCTGAAGGGACCTTCAATTTCCGATCGGATTGCGGCATTAGACACGATCGGCATTGTTCTGCTTGCTATGATTACCATCGTATGCGCATGGCTTCGAACAACGACTTATATGGATATCGTCCTGCTCATCGGCATCCTGACGTTCATAGGGACAATTGCTTTTGCACGTTATCTCGAGAGAGGCGAGGTGCTCTAATATGGAGACAATTCAAGCTTTCGGAGAACATGCGTTAGGACTGTTCATCTTGATCGGGGCAATCATCTGTGCGATCAGCACCTTCGGACTTATTCGGCTTCCTGATGTGTATTTAAGGTCGCATGCCGCGACCAAGAGTGCGACTCTTGGCGTCCTCATCATCTTGAGCGGATCATTCTTCTATTTCATGTTCTATCTGGATCATATCAGCGCGAAAATCCTGCTCGGTATCGTGTTCGTGTTCCTGACCTCGCCTGTTGCAGGACACTTGAATGGGCGGGCGGCCTATCGAACCGGCGTCCCGTTATGGAAAGAGAGCGTGCAGGATGAACTGAAGCAAGTACGAGAGCATATCAGAGAGGATGCTTAGTAGGAGGTCGTGATGACTGTATTGATTGCTCAACATCCTTATTACAAGATTGAACGAAACCTGTCTTCGGAGGGACCTTCGACCATCCTGCATAACCGTGTCCTATCCTTGTACACCGCCAAAATTGTAACGTTCGCTCGAGAGTTTCCTTTAAGCGAGGTCTATGACATGTCCTACAGAAGAATGGGGGTGGAGGAGGGCCTTCTGTATTTGCATACGAATAGAGGCGTCTACTCCTACCAGGTCCATTCTGATCCCACAGCATTTATTGATACCTATAAAATGGTTGTCAAAAGAAATGTTGATGGAGATCACGGGAAACCTTAATCGTATGCATCGATTCCTCTACATTAGGGTATATAGACTTGTACCATAACAAGGAGGCTTGCCTCCTCTGTGCTAAAGTATGCGAAGCTTGCGGCAACGCGTGTGAGCAGCATGAGCATGAACATTGCCAACGATGTGCCGACGCTTGCTTTGCGTGCGCCGGAGCTTGCTGAGAGATGGCTGCTTAAAATACGAATTTCCCCATTTACAAAATCAGGGATTTGAGTTATGATATTGTCATAGTAAGCACAACGGAATACATGTTTTACCCGGAGGAGCCTGTCACCAAGGGCTCTTTTTGTCTTTTTTCAGAGTCCATATTGAATAGCTGAATATTGCTGTTCCTGGAGGAGCCTGTCACCAAGGGATTGCTGTGTCTATACACAGCGCCGTTGGTGGCGGGTTCTTTTTGTTTTCAATTCGTCGAAGGGGGATTGTGATGGAAACGATCTATCGAAGCCAACAAGGGAAAGAAGCATTACTGAGCAGTTACGAAAGCTATTTAACGGAGCTTGCCGTACCTTTCGAAAGAACCTATGTAAAGACGCGCTACGGCGCAACGCACGTGCTCGAATCGGGTCCTCCGAACGCGCAGCCTCTTGTCATTCTGCAAGGCGGCAATTGCCTCAACCCGATGACGCTATCCTGGTTCCGGCCATTGCTTCAGGAATATCGCATTATTGCACCGGACACGATCGGGCACCCAGGACGAAGCAGTGAGCGAAGGATCTCTGCGCAGGATAACAGTTTTGCCTATTGGCTGGCGGATATTTTGACGCATTACGGACTGAAACGATCTGCTTTCATTGGTCCTTCCTATGGAGGCGGACTCATACTGCGACTAGCGGCATGCATGCCGGAGAGGATCGCCTGCGCGATCCTCGTTAATCCTGCCGGTATGATCGCCGGTCCCACAGGCCGGATGATCCGCGACGTTCTGGTCCCTCTGCTTGGTTACCGGCTGTTCCGCTCCTCCGCTTCGTTGAATCGAATTGCAGATGCCATGGCAATAGGCGCTATAGACGATGAGGAGAGTCGCGTGTTAGGTGAGATTTTGCAATATGTAAAGCTTGAACGCAACATGCCTAAGCTCGTTGACACGGAGGAGTTATTCTACTATCGTGCTCCTACATTAGTGTTAGCGAGTAGCCGAGATCTCTTCTTCCCGGGCGAGGAGGTTGCGAAGCGAGCCAAGGAAGTCATTCCCAATCTTGCCGGATCGATCGTGTACGAAGGCGGACATTTTCCTCCACCGCAAGTCAAGAGGCGGATGAATGACGATATTCAACGATTTCTAGCCATGTTTTATCATGAAACTTACTCGTAGGAGGTGTGGGATGGAAGCATTAGAGACGCTATTCATCGAAGCATGCAATTGGATGAATCCGTTCCTCGTCACAGGGCTGATTTCACTGCCATTCGTCATCGAAGCCATCCTTATCTAGTGCTGTATTTCGGAAGGACGATCTATAAAAAGTGGAGGTTTGCACAATGGAGACGTTATTCCTGTCTTGCCTGTTCGGTGGTGTGTTGTTCGCACTTGTCAGTGTAGTGCTCGGGGATTGGTTAAGCGTGGCGCTCGACGGCGCATTGGATTTTCTGTCGGTGGATGGCATTCGGATGTGGCAGCCGATGACGGTGGCGGGATGGATCACGACTTTTGGCGGAGCGGGACTTTTATTGAAGGAATATACCGGGCTCGGTACAGCCATCGTGATGGTGCTGGCGTGCATAGTCGCGCAATTGCTTACGCTTGCCTTCTACTTCCTATATATCCGTCCCATGGAACGAAGCGAGAACTCGGTCGGCTACTCCGTAATGGAGCTAGTCGGAGTCATCGCCGAAGTGCTCACGCCTGTACCTGCCCAAGGCTACGGCGAGGTGACGCTTCGAGTGGGGGCGAGTTACACCCATCATATCGCATCAAGCTACGAAGGAGTCGGTATTGCTGCCGGCGCCAAGGTAGTCGTGGTGGAAGTTGAAGAGAAGGAGGGGGTACTCCAGGTAGCAAGTATTGAGCTTTAAGTCGAAGTGAAACCACACATTTTAAAAACGAGAGGAGTTTTTCGCAATGAATATCCCCGATTATATGGTGATTCCCGCAATTGTAGTAGGTGTATTGGTGGTGCTGGGGTTGGCATTCTGGGCCAGATACAAGACGGTTGGTCCGGACGAGGCGATGATAGTGACCGGTTCGTTCCTGGGCAGCAGCAATGTCATAACAGATGAGGCCCAGCGCAAAATAAAAATCGTGCGTGGAGGCGGCTCGTTCATTATTCCGATCTTCCAACAAGCCGAGTATCTATCCTTGCTGTCCCACAAGCTGGATGTCTCCACCCCTGAGGTGTACACGGAGCAAGGCGTGCCCGTACTGGCGGATGGCGTCGCGATTATCAAAATCGGCGGCGTGGTCGAAGATATCGCGACGGCAGCTGAGCAGTTCATGGGCAAGCCAATTGAGTCGTTGAAATCGGAAGCACAGGAGGTGCTAGAAGGTCACCTGCGCGCGATTTTAGGATCTATGACCGTGGAAGAGGTGTACCGCAACCGGGATAAATTCGCCCAAGAGGTGCAAGGCGTTGCAGCGCGTGATTTGAAGAAAATGGGTCTGGTCATCGTCTCCTTCACGATTAAGGATGTGCGCGACAAGCACGGTTACCTGGAAGCGCTAGGTAAACCACGAATTGCGGTTGTCAAACGAGATGCGGACATCGCGCAAGCGGAAGCGATACGGGACGCTAGAATTCAAAAAGCACGTGCGGAAGAGGAAGGCCAGAAGGCGGAATTGCTGCGCGACACGAACATTGCTGAGGCGAGCAAAGAAAAGGAATTAAAAGTAGCGTCATTCAAAAAAGAGCAAGATACCGCTAAGGCAGAAGCCGATCAGGCTTACGCGGTACAAGAGGCTCGGGCTAAACAATCCGTCGTGGAAGAACAAATGCGAGTCGAGCTTGTTCGCAAAGAGCGCGAGATTGACCTGGAGGCAAAGGAAATTCTCCGCAGGGAAAAGCAATACGACTCCGAAGTAAAGAAGAAAGCGGATGCCGAGCGATACTCCGTCGAGCAAGCGGCCGAGGCCGATAAAGCCAAGAAGCTTCGTGAAGCGGATGCACTTCAATATCGCATCGAGGCGGAGGCGAGAGCGAATGCCGAACAGAAGCGTTTGGAAGGACTGGCGATTGCGGAGGCTGAACGCGCCAAAGGTACAGCGGAAGCCGAAGTCATTCGTCTGCGCGGCCTGGCGGAAGCCGAAGCGAAGGAAAAGTTGGCGCAGGCCTTCGAGAAATTCGGGGAAGCGGCTGTGCTTGATATCGTCGTCAAGATGTTGCCGGAGCTGGCAGGCAAAGTAGCAGAGCCGATTAAAGGCATCGACAAGTTGACCGTTGTGGATACGGGCCATGGCGAAGGCGCAGCTCGTGTCAGCAATTATGTAACTTCGCTGATGGCTACCGCACCAGAGATGTTGAAGAGCGTCTCGGGACTGGACGTGAATGAGTTAGTCAAAAACTTGACGAGCGGCCGCAGCGCGAACAAAGAATTGCGAGTTCCAGAGGATAGGTAACAGTAGGGTAAGTAGGAAAAGTCTGAATCAATTGAACGATCTTTGTCCTGTGATCTCTTGGGACGGAGGTCGTTTGTTTTTCAATTTCTAAGGTAGGTTTGGGGAACCAAATTAGAAAACTGGCCTTAACTATAAACAGAAAATCAATGCACCTAAGAATGATGTAGTACGAGGAACAGACAAGTATCGTCAAATTTATCATAAGACTGAGTTATTTTATTCAACTGCCAAAAATATATTGAAATTGTGTCAGTTGAATTGTAGAGAATAACTTTTCCTTGGCAGAATTAAACGATCATGGCTGACAACTAAGTCATCAATGGGGAGGTCGCTGCAATGATTAGAGATATTCGCTACACATACATGTCGAACGGCACAATTGACGTTAGATGGGATGATGGGCGTGTACGCACTGTTGGGGTTATCAATAAAGAGGAATTTGGATTATTTAAAATTGCCTTTAATTATTTTCTTTATGAAACTCCATTTAATACTTTAAGGTTGGAGCAGATTGAGCGCATAATCGAGAATGGATTTAAATTGCAATTGGCTAGTAAATTAAAAATGGATCTTAAAGATGAGGCTTTTACTCGCATCCATGCACAAGTTGAACGAGTTGCCTACAAAATAGGCAGACGTGAATTTGAACATCTGACTATTGAAGAAGAATTAGGCTTGCAAGAACAAAAATCCGATTATCAGATTCTTCTGGCGGCAAGGACAGGAGCTGGAAAAAGCACCATTATTAAAAGCTGCAGCTCCCTTCCAGACAACGTTAACTTCCCCGTTATTAATGCCAATCGAACGACTACATTCCCAACGGAGTATGTGCTTTCGAATGATTTAACCTATGATTTTAAGATCGTGTTTCATGATAAAGAATGGATTATTCCAAGAGTACAGGATGCTCTTGCAGCATTTATCAAAAAATATATCTCGCTTAAATGTGGCCAAGGCCTTGTTTCTGATGGCTTACTTGAAGAATGCGTAGAGGCTTTCAATAATGCAGATGAACAGAATATATTTATTATTCGACATGTATTGGGTCAATATAAAATAGATGCGAAGTCATCGCTTGATATTGAGTTAAATGCTTTTTGGAACACCCTTTATGCCATGATCGAAGATTGGTATATGAATGTAACTCGCAAAGAAGAGGTAACCAGTATTTCAACAAGAGATTTTTTAATCGAATATATGCATCAAAAGTTAGAGAATGATTTAGACAGTAACACTAATCCCTTGAATTCAAAAGGGAAAATTATCTCTATGATTTACGAGTATATACAAAAAAGAGTTTATAACATTCTAAAAGAGGCAGAAACAACTCGAGCAAAGCAGACAACCATAGGAGGCTCTCCGGGGTTCGGTATAATAGAAAATTCTAATACGATTAAAGGTTATCATGGAGTCTATTCCCTGCAAGAGGCTTGGAACATGCTGCGCTTCTTTTTCAGTCGAGACTCATCTGATATTGGCAAATCGATTACTCCATTGGTGAAGAGAGCTAAAGTGAAAGTGCCATATAATCAAGAGTTTAATGGCAAGTATGCAACAGTTTCACTTCACGATATAGTGGGCTATGGGCACAGTAATTCTGATACCGGCTCGTTGGAAGGAAGTATTTTAATTAACTATTCGCATTTTGACGTTATTGCTGTAATAGAACGTTCTGATGATCCTATGAACGAAGTTACAAAGAAAATACTGAAGAACTTATTAGACACTGCACTGAAGAAAAAGATACTTATCTGCTACAGCCACTATCACAGATTAAACAAGGATGATTGGTCTGAAGAGACCTATGAGCAGGAAAGAGAACATGAGTTGATAAAATTGCAAGAACAAGCGTTACGAAAAATGAATACGGACCAGCATGATATCTCTGAGTTAAATGCACTAAGAACCATGTTTTTACGCTATGATGTGTACGAAGAAGGTGCAAGACGGAAGACAAGAGTTATCAAAAATCGCAAGGACGCTGAGGAGTTCGTATCTAAAGTAGTCTCAGTCGCTGAATCTGTCCATGAAGCACAGCTAGAGAAACCAATAGAGCTTAGGTACGATGCTAGTATTATCAATACCGTTTATCAAAAAGCAAGAGAAGATTTTTTAAGAATACAAAAGGAAGTATATGATGACGCTCGCCCTCCCCATTACGCGATAACCAAAGCCCTTACTAAAAGATTGTGGTATAAAGAGACTCATTATGGTAATTCAAATATGATACTAAAACCATTAGACGATTTTCATATGTGCTTTATGACTCACTTCAACGATTTTCTAAGCCAATCTATTCTTGTTACTCAACTAGACGATGAAGCATCACTGCTTATTCTTGACCATATAAAAGAAAAGGTAGCTCAGGACCTGAAAGATGAAGTTCGCATGGTATTTCTTAATACTATTCCAGCGGATATCGAACCACAGAAGTATATCTGGGACAATGAATGGGAGGAGTGTTTTTCTTTTAGTGGTCAAAAATCAGATGTGAAACGTAGAGCTCGAATATTAGAGATTTTTGAACGAATCGTGCCTAAAGTCGAGATGAATAAGAAAGCATACTGGGTTCATTTTCTCGAAAGACAATTAAAAGCATTGAATGTAATTAAGAACTACTGATTTATATATGCTGGAGACATCTGCGGGCTTGTAGCAGTTAGAAATCCAATAGCTCAAAAAGATAATCAAAGGACGAATGCGAAATCTGTGTTCGTCCTTGTTTGTTACGTTCTAACTAGCAGTACCAGACAAATCATGACCAAGCAGAAGAGGATCAATCACGGAGTCTTCCGCAATAAGCCGGCGATTATGACAGGGTTTGCATTCAGCATATCAAAAACAAGCATGAGAAGGCTGTTGCCTGATCGTCAAGGTGGATACAATACTTCGGTAATCTGATGATTGATGTGTGTGACCATCCATTATGTGCTTCAATGATAGGGGCTTTATTCCAGCTCATTTCTAAAGGTGATAATATAATCATTTAGGTGTTTTATTCATCTGTCATGGCAATGTTGCAGAGCGATACGAGATTGCTGCTTGTTAAGGCCAACTCTGGATGATGCCCCCAAGTATTCAGCGAAGCTTTAAGCCAAGAATATTTATTAGGACTCGACTTCTACACGAAGTGGTTATTTATCGTGTCTATGAAAGTTGAGTCCGGTATAAAGTGAATAATGACAATTCGGTTTTGTCAACAAATCTTTTTGTTAGAATTTTTTAATTTTTGTAATTCATTTGTAATATTACATTTCCATTCATTCCTATGGTATATTATGGAATGTAAGGCAAATAACTTGTATGGAGGTTTCAAAAAAGGTATGAATGGATTCAAGAAGAGTTTATCTACGGTTCTTGCTGTCGGCTTAGTCACAACATCACTTGCTGCTACTGGTTTCGCTGCTGAGAAATCTGATACTCAATCAACTCAAACTTCAAGAAATCTTTACACAGCTAATAATGAGTTTCTCGGTACTGTTACCACTAATACTACTATTACACTTAGTAAAGAAGGCCAAGATACTCTCTTTACAGTAACAAAGACTAACGATTACACATTGGAACCAAAATATAGTAGCATTAAAGAGTACCAAGCTGAGTTTGCAGATGGTACTGAAACAAGAAACTATCGATTAACAAAAAACAAAGAGATTTATGTTGACGGTGAGTTGTTAGAAACAGGTGAGGATAATAGTAACGCCCTTAGTAGCGGAATTACAGCATTGAATGCTACAGGTGGTGTAGCTGCATATTCCCACTATTATAGCACTAGCGACTACAAGAAATTTACTTTTGCGACTTACAGCGATGTAGATTTTGCCGCTGATTCTGATAATCTGAAAGCTTCAGGTTCTCATGTATCTAAAACAGTTGCTCCTACAGTTACATTCTTTGATTCAGCACGGTCTAATATTGATATGTTTTCAAATGATTACACTGCCTATCAAGCTGCTCTAGCCTCGCTAGCAGTTGCTTTAGGAACAACAATTGTTACGTGGGGAACCGTAGTTGGTGCACTCGCTGGTGGTGCAGCATCTGCAGCAGCTGCTGGTGTCGCAATCGATCAGTTTAATAGTATGGAAACTCATATTGGGCAAGCGTATGGTTATGTTAATAACATGTAATCCACAAGAATATTAATATTTAGGATTTGATAGCTATGAAGTTTTTATAGCTATCAAATCCTTATTCCATTTGGAGAGGACGTTGTATGATGATATATGTTTTTGCAGTATTAGTCGTTGTGCTTATTGACATACTAATTACTTATAGGTTGATTAAGTATAAAAATGAAGACTACAAAAAGTATAGAAAAGAGAATTTAGGTCTGATTATCTCAGGCACAGCGGTATTGGTAATAACCAAAATTCCATCGTTATACTTGTTTATTCTTCTTGGAATAAACGCACTCTTGTTCATAACCGTATTAACTAGATTTCAAAATAATCATGAACGGAGAACTGATTAAATAAGTAAAATCTTGTCTTTAAGTTGTTATTCAGAGGTTGATATCTTGACTAGTCAACTGTGAATTAACTTAGATTGGCGATACTTTACTTAAATGGGGATATTGTGAAAACCGCCCGAGTTTGGGTGGTTTTTCTTTCCTGGTTTGAGAAAAGATTCTTTAGCAGTCCAGCGTGTCACATCAGAGAGACCACACGATCGGCCGCCGTTCGTCGTTGAACTTAATGGCAGGTCAGTTCCAATATATGGTATGATATTCAGAGAATGATTTAATGCTGTGTACCAGAGATGGAGGGTTTGCCATCAACTTCACTAACTTGCGAATTCTCGGAATATTGACTGTATTTCAGGGATTGTTGTACTTCCCTCCAATATTAGAGTACTTTTGGGGTTGGAGGTTCGTACCGATAGGTTTATTGTGGTGTCTTATACAAGTCTCCATGGGATATGCCTTGTGTTCTAGAGAATGGATGGAAGATAGGCGAATAACATATATCATCTTGCTTTGCAATTTGATTTATCAAATGATGTGGAGTTACTTTATAATTGACCACATTAAAACGGTTCACTACATATTGCCTGGTTATATCCCCTACTTCATGCATTTTTTGTTGGTTATACTCAATGGTTTCTTTTTTCTAGCGTTACAGGTTAAACGGACACCATCGAACTAGCCGGGAACAATAGCTCAACGATTACAGTGAAGCGGCAGTCGCAGAAGGCTGTCGTTTTCTCATTTAAGATCATGCGCAGCGAGCCATATCAAAGGTAATGGCAAGTTTTTTCGGATTCATTACGGAAATCTATTTCTTCGGGCAATTCATCGCTTGACCCGGCACCATAGTCCGGGGTTTATCATAATTAATGGGAGGAGGTTGCGCGATGAATAGACTCACGATCAGTCAAGTGGCCGGAGCGGCGAACGTTAACCTAGAAACCGTCAAATATTACGAAAAGCGCGGGTTGCTGCCAAAGCCGGCCAGAAGCGAGTCGGGGTATCGGATGTATTCCACAACCGCTGTCGAAGATATTAGGTTGATCAAGAGAGCGCAAGATATCGGTTTTTCGTTGAATGAAATCAAGCAACTTCTGGCGGTGATCAATCAGGAGAGCTACTTTCCAGCGGAGGAGATACAGGCGCTAGCGATCGCAAAAATAAAGGAAATCAATGAAAAGATCACCCGGTTGGCGAGCTTCAAATCGCTGCTGGAGCAAGCGGTCGAACGTCCTGCGCATTTTGACCCTTCTCCCAAACCCAATTGCCCCGTGTTAAAAAGATTAAGAAAAGACGATGCTAATGAGCAAAACGATCGAGATTTTTAAAGACGGCAGCCCTCAATTGGAGGAACTCGAAGCCCTAGTCAGAGAGTTGACTTGCCCGCGATGCTCCAATTTCGTTTACAACACGGGTAGCCCAGGCACCAAGTCGCAGATGCAAGCCAAAGCGGCGGAATATGGAATCGAATCCTGGCCTGCGGTTACTTTGGATGGTAAAGCGGTGTCGCCGGAACAGCTTAAGAAGGGGAAAGTAGCGGAAATCGTACGAAACCTGTTTCACAAATAGACCCAACATCCGGCTGTACTTTGCACTTGGTCATGATGGAGAATTGTGGTTTGACTCAGATTGACGTTACGCTATCGGAGAACGCTAGTTCAACACGCTGATTATTAAAACCTCTCCTTAGAAGCAAACTAGATTTTATAGCTTCTAAAGGAGAGGTTTTATTTATGAACTTAAGTGAGTTATGGAGATTGTATGAAGAAGACAAACGTATTCAAGGGTTCAGCTCCGCGACCATAAGACGTACTCGCCTATGGTCGAGCGAAAAAAAATACGAAACTAATATTATTTGCATTCGTACCGAACTTTTGAGGGGCTTGAAAGAGACATTAAGGCCTACATTCACTTTTACAATTACGAACGATTACAAGCAAAATTAAACGGCCTCAGTCCGATAGAATTCAGGACCAAGGCCGCTTAACTGACTTTTATTATTTATACTGTCCACTTGACGGGATGCAGTTCAGCCGCGGCAACTGCTCCTTTTGTTGATAAGCTAACGACTTTGTTCTACAGATCACCTCTTTTACTCACTTTCTTATAGTAAGTTTTCTCTTGGCCCAATTTTTACGAGTATAGTAATTAAGTAAAGGAAGTCCATTTTCACGCGCCAGAAGATACTCCTTGATTCGTTCTTCTAATTTCACATCGTCAACCACTAAGAGTTCATTAGTTTCATTGATCTCCAGAGGTGGTACGACCACTTTGATAATTGCCAACTTCAATGCTTCAGTTAAACAGAAATTTATTAGTTCTTTATTCTCACCACAATGATGTTTCAATAATGTAAGAGAATTAGGGGATAAGCGTAATTTTATCTCTTCCATTTCGTCATCCTTTACCCCCAGAGTATCAGTTATATCCATTATTCCAAACACTTCCTTCCCTCTCTCAGATACTGTATCGTTATGCTAGAGTACGAACAGCTAGAACGAATCAATGACACCCAGCCTTTAATTGCACAGTGAATTGAATTATTAATCCGATACACGTTAACAAGGAAGGAATCTTTTTACTGTAGTAGAATGTAATGAAACAATGGAATTCGTTGTGGTAAGTTGAAAAAAGAACTGTAAAATTACGTGACTCGGAGGAACTAATTATGGTTGAATTTAAGGTGAAGATGGTGCTACCAGACCGTTTCTATCAAGTAAAATTAACTCAGTCGGATAGAGAAGAGGTTTCCATATCAAATGGTATTTATGGGGAGGCAATATACTGTTCTCTGTTTTTGGAGTGGAATCAGATTTCAGCCGATCAAATTATCTTGGAGCTTAGTTTTGAAGATCTACCTGACAATTTAAGAATCAGACACTTTGCCGGGGTATCAAAGGAATTAGCTAACCTCATTTGTATGTGCTCTCAGGAGCGAGAACTCGATTTTGATATTTTGATTGCTCCTCAATATAAGTTTCATGACACTGAGGTTCTCAGAGAAAATACTGTGGATGAGGTCTATACCAAAATGGTTTCTAAAGATTGCTCAAGATACAAGCAGATAATAATCAATCCAAAATACATCCCTAATATAAAGATAAGCAAGATTTTTAATGCCGAAAGCTCTGAAAACTAATACTCGGTTTTTAGAAGAGTCTAAAAGTATTAACAGGGAGTGGACTACAATAGTGCAATCTAAATTTTTCGCACATATAGGCTACGATAATGATATTTCAAGTATCCTTTGGACAGACGCCATAATCTCTTTGGATACAAATACACTACTAAATGCTTATAAAATGACTCCAATTGCGCGACGTCAATTTTTTCACGTTCTAGAGACATTTAAGAATCGCCTCTGGATGCCTTACCAAGTGGGTAAAGAATTCTTCTCCAACCGGCGAATGGTTATTGATGCCGAGCTTAAAGCTTTGCAATACACAAAACAATACTTCAAAAAGAACATAGAAGCCTTAGCATCTAGTGTAGAGAAGTCCGGTATTAGATTTCGTACAGAACTTGCAACTGATTTGCAAATTGAACTCAATAACTTAAAGGAAATAATCGTTCGTAAGTTTGATCTTTACCCTGACAAGCTGGAAAGAAAAGAGTATTACGACGGGTTCAATCTAAAGGCCGAAGATCCGATATCTAAAGAAATTTTCGAAATTTTTGGTGATAGTATTGGTGATGGGTTTAATCCAGAAGACCTTATAAAAATATATGAAGAAGGTGAGCGCCGCTACAACCTTTGTATCCCTCCAGGCTTTGAAGACGCTGACAAAAAAGAAAATTATAAAAAATATGGAGATCTGATTATTTGGAAAGAACTAATTGAACATGCAAAAGCAGAGAGTCGACCTGTTATTTTTATTACTGATGATGTAAAGCCTGATTGGTGGGAAATAAATAATGAAATCAGAAATCCCCATCCTGAGCTATTAAATGAATTTTATAGAATAACAGGACAATTGATTCAAATCTACACCTACAGTACGTTTATTGAACAAGCCTCGAAACAAGTCTTTGACCTTCCTGATACTTCTAAAGCCGTTGAAGAAATAAATGCTATCAACGAGGAAGAACGGGATAGGGTATTTGAAGAAATAATCAATGGCCCGAAACCTGGAGATATTTATTACATAAAAAAGAGTTCCCTTTCTGATAATGTTACTCCAGTGCTTCTGTATGAAGAAATTTCCAATGGAATATTTTATGCATTTCCAATTACCTCAAAGCGAGACTCAGTCACAATAAATACCTATCCAACAATTCATTGTGGCGGTAAACTTGCTGCGGTAAAAACTGACCAAAGAATAATGGTGAGTACTCAGAATCTAAGAACTTATTATGACCGTATTGATCTTAAAGAATTGTCAAATGTGATAGATGACCCCAGAAGTATTTTATTTCGAGAGAAATAAGCAGTGAAAGTGTCTCGCTAGATCGTAAGGCGAAGGAAATGTAAGAGTTACTTCGCTTCCTCTATTCATCACAGAAAGCAAAGAGAAACCCTACGTTTGAATAATTGTAGGGTTTCTCTACAATCTCATGGGCCAATTATTGGCCCCATTCTACGTTTAGCCTTCTGGCTGAAACAAATCCACTTCATACGACTTATAGCCACCAGTCAAGTTTGCAGCCTTAAATCCATTCTGCAGGAGAATCCGTGTTGCCATGTTGCCGCGATATCCAACCTGGCAGTATACGAGAAGGTTTTTTGGACGCGTCGAGCTCGTCCATTCGCTCACGCAATTCATCAACCGGGACGTGCTTAGCGCCCGGTATGTGTCCGGCTTATTAGTGGTGTTTTATTTGAGGGCGGTAAACCTGAGTCTGTAAAATATTCTGTGTAAACTCTCAAACCGAATTTAGATTACAATGAGAGAAAGGTTGGTTTGAGAGGATGGCACACATGGCGAGATTTAATAAGGAACAAGTGAAGGCGTTCGTGAAGGAGAACAACCTCAAGACGATGTGCAATCCGCACTGAAAGAGCGTTTGCAGAGACGCTGCAATCGATGCTGGAGGCGGAATTGGACACGGAGCTGGGCTACGAGAAGCACGACGTGAAGAGTAAAACGACGTCTAAGAGCCGTAACGGAAAGAGTAAGAAGACCGTCACGAGCGAGTACGGAGACGTCGAGATTAGCGTCCCACGAGACCGTAACGGTGAGTTCGAGCCTGTCATCGTGAAGAAGCATCAGTCCACCGTGACCGGCATTGAGGACCAGATTATCGCCATGTACGCCAAAGGTGTCAGCACACGGGACATCCAGGACCACCTGAATCAGCTGTACGGCATTGACGTCTCGCCAACGATGATTTCGAACGTGATGAACAAGATAGTCCCTCTCATCAAAGAATGGCAGAATCGGCCGCTGCAGGGCATTTACGCGGTCGTCTTCATGGGCGCCATTCATTACAAAGTGAAGCAAGACGGCGCCATTGTGAGCAAGGCGGCGTACATGGTCATTGGCATCGATTTAGATGGCAACAAGGACGTGCTGGGCATGTGGATTGGGGAGAACGAGTCCTCGAAGTTCTGGCTCAGCGTTCTAAACGACCTGCGTAACCGTGGCGTCCAAGACATCCTCATCACCTGTGTGGATAACCTGACAGGCTTCTCTCAGGCTATTTCTGCCTGCTATCCACATACGGAAATCCAGAAGTGCATCATCCACCAGATTCGTAATTCGACGCGTTATGTCTCCTACAAGGACTTGAAGAAGGTCACAGCGGATCTAAAGCCCATCTACAAAGCGGCAACCGAAGAAGCAGCCTTGTTAGAGCTGGATCGTTTTGAGACACTTGAGGTAGCAAATACCCCCTCATTGTCCGTTCCTGGCGCAACAATTGGGAGGAGCTCTCCACCTTCTTCAAGTACCCGCCGGAGATCCGTAAGTTGATCTACACGACGAACATGATTGAGAGTTACCATCGCCAGCTTCGTAAGGTCACCAAAGGAAAAAGCATTTTCCCAAGCGACGAAGCGCTGTTGAAAATGCTCTACTTAGCGACGATGGATGTCACTCGAAAATGGACAGGGCGTGTGCAGAACTGGGGCCAGATGCTCCTCCAGCTCTCCGTTTTCTTCCCCGACCGGATCGGTCACTATTTGTGTTAGCTTTTTGCTTCAAGAGAGTTTACACAAAAAGCTTTACAGACCCGTAAACCTCTATCGAATAGCCCTGTTTCATCTCCTAGTTAAAGGGTTAATCAAGCAATTCTGATAATATATGATATTTCTCAGTCGTTTCAATACTTCTCAATGCAAGCTGCTCTTTAGTCTTAACTAAACTGCTTTTTTTCTGATGTTCTAATCCAAAGGTGTGCCTTAATTGTCTGGTGGTCAGTTCGGGCTTCCCATATTTGACAGCATATTTTTTCACCATTTCCTGAACGGCTCTTTTAGACATTCTTTTACCGATTTTTTGACCATTGGGTACTGCTAAAAACAATGCTCTTTCAGCGTTATTGGGGTCATAGACTAATTCTCGCACTTTTAGATATTTGACTAGGTCCTCTCGAGTAGAATCACTAAACACAACGGTATGATTACTCCTTTGTCCTGCCCATTGTCGAGTGATATCTATATATTTGTCAGGTAAGGAAAGGTCACCTATGTTCAGGTTCACAATGTCACTCACAAGTAATCCTGATTTCAACATAAGAGTAATGATACATATGTCTCGCAGTCCATTTCGTTCGTAGTTCCATATTGCTTGAAGATTATCCGCATTTTTATTTCGAAATTCTGTTCGAATATAGGTAATGAAGTCTTCTGCTTCTTCAGAAACTAATACCCGAGTCTGAATTTCTCGCGCACTAGTCATCGGATTAGAAATTCTACTCCAAGAAATTTTGCGAAAAACATTTTTTCTTAGTAAAGGTTCGCAATTAACATTCTCAGCTATATCGTGAAGAAAATTAAACAAAGAACGTATCGAATGAATCTTACGTAATATGGAACGGTCCATTCTGTTTTCAACAATACGGAGATATCCTTCATATTCTCGTATTTGTTCAATCGTAAGTTGCTCTAAGTGGCATGTCTGAATCTCTACAATATTATTAACAGAGGAGGATAATAGTTCACTCTGCATCCAGGTAAAAAAATGATTGAAATCTCTAGAATATTCTAGCAGAGAAGAAGGGGATAAATTCTCGCCCAATTTAAAATGCACAAATTGGAATACGAATTCAGGAAGTAACTGAATCTTTACCTGTAGTGTATCAAAATCTATTTGTTCTTGTACCTTCAAGTGGCTCACCTCATAACTAAATTACCACCAGCTATTTCCTGAATAGCCAGAGTTTATAACTAAGAGGGTAGAGGGATTCAAAAGAACGGTATCGATTGAAAAGCTTAGGAAAAAAGAAAATCGTCCTGTGTAGTTAATAATCACTACGCGGAACGATTTTCTTTTGTATTTTTAAGTAAAGAACTCATCCATCAAACGTTGTAACTTTCTTAACTCGTTAGGGCTCATTACTACAAGTTTTTCATGAATATCATTTATGATTTTATCTTTATCGTTGTTTTTTTCTCGCTTCAATTGGCGTCCATAAAGAAACAACTCATGTAGGGGGACATTCAACGCGAGTGCAATCTTATCCAAATTTAAAAGAGAAATATTCTTTTGCCCACGTTCCAATCCACCAATGTATGAAAAGTGGTAACCAGCAAGCTCACCGAGTTGTTCCTGAGAAAGATTTCGTAACTTACGCAGATCTCTAACTCGTTGGCCGATAAGTTTAAGTACTAAATTATCCATGATTACACCTCTGTTTAAGTGTAATCAATGGCTCAAATAAGAAACATGTATGTTTTAGTATCGATTATCACTTTTAATACATATATGTATCAATTAGCTGAGGTTGGAAATAATACTTAATGAGGTGAGGGTAATGAAGAACAAAATGGATCTTCGCTGCGGGCTAGCTTCAGTTACATCAAAAGGATTGTTATTTAATGGACTATACTACTCGAGCGCAGAAATGATTAAACTACAATGGTTTTCTCTCGCTGAATTACACGGCAGCTGGGAACTTCCAATTCTTTACGATTTATATGAATCACGTTATGTTCTGATGCTGGATTTTGATCAGCTTGAAATTGCTTCAATAATTGATAATAAGAATGAGATCGATCCAATTATAATCGATTCGTATCAGAAGGCGATAAGAAATCTAAAAGTTCTTTTGTCTATGAAACGTAAGCATTGAATCGATCACATTTTCGAACGGTTCATCTAAAATACACAACAATTCGTAAAATGAATAAATACTCAAACGATGCCTTCCGGTTTCAATATTTGAGAGAGAAGAACGTGACAGCCTATAGGCGAGACAGATTTCATGTTGAGTTTTTCCACTTCGCATCCTCACTTCTTTTATATACTTTCCTAACCACATATAAAACTCATCTTCACGCATTACTATTCCCCCTATCAAATAACCTATAAACCTAGTATTTGCAAATAGATTTCTCTATATACCTAACTTAAGCTTGAAAGACTGTATAATACTCGCAACTTTTGCTTATAGCTATAAGCAAAGTAAGGAAGAAAATGGAATATGTATGACTTAAACAAACCAAAGTACAAGCCGATTGTAGTGCCTAGAAATAAGAAGTACGGAAATAACTATTGGATGGCAAAAGGCCCAAAGGTTGGGTTAAGAGATATTACGTTGTACAGCGATCTGGAATTTGACCATTGGTTAGTAGTTGAAACTGATCCAACAGTATTGACATATTGCGAACAACCGATAGAAATTCCGTATGTTATCAATGGGAGGCTGCACTCAACTATTTTTGATATGTGGATCCTATTCAAAAATGGCAAAGAAGTGTTTGTTGAAGTTAAATACGAAAAAGAACTATTCGCCAAATCCACCAAATATGAGCGTACAAATAGGCAAATCTCAGCTCAGCGAGAGTGGTGTAAGCAGAATGGCATCATTCATGAGGTGCGAACCGAAAGAATGATTCGCAAGGGACCACGATACATAGAAAACAAATTAAAAATGTTTATGAACATACTTAATCACCAAAAACCTTCATCAATAACTCAAGTTATGGGCTGTATTAAATCAAATGGGATATCAATAGGGGACATTTGTAAGCAGCTCCAGGGCGAGGTTGTGCCATATGATGTTATTTTAGCATGTCAATGGCTTTGCTATGAGGGAGTGATAACAACCAATTTTTGCGAAAAAGTGTGGGGAAATGAGATGGAGGTGTGGTTGAGTGAGCAGACTCCGCTTACATGAGCAGGAAGGTCTACTTCCTGAGCAAATAAATCCTGACCACTGGCCAATGGTCGATACAGAGTCATTGTCGGAAGAAGAACGTCAAATATTCAATAATCGAAAAGCAGCAGTGATGATGTATTTAAAGAGAGAAGGCTCACATGAAGATATAAAACAGGTCACAACAATTGATCAGCAAAATTTGAGGCGTTTAATTAAACGATGTATGAGCATAGACGAGAACGGTGTTGTTTGGGGGTTCCGTGCGTTAATACCGTATAAGAAAGTAAAGCCATATCAACTGAATCTGTTGACAGTTGAACGGAATGAGAGGAGAAAAACCGGCGAGTTTAATTTACTGTTGGAAACTTATCCGGATATTAAAGATCTAATTGACGACTTATATCTCGGCAGAAATCGACGGTCTCTTGAGCCCGCTATGACGCCAAAAAGCATACATAAACGTTTTATTGAAGAGTGTAGAAGGAAAGAAATCTCACACACTTCTTACCCTTTCAATACAGCTTGGATGGGCTATAGAGCATTACGACGATATTTAAATCGTTTGGGTTATGCGTATTTTGGAAAAGCGGTATCCCGATATGGACAAGACGCTGAGACAAGAGCTCGTCACACTGGGGAAGGGGAGCAGAACCATCCATCGACACTGATTCCATTCCAAAAAGTTCAATTTGACTCGCACCGAATTGATGGTTTTTTTTGCGTAGAAATTAAAACACCTGAAGGTGATTTAGTAACTAAAATACTCGAACGATTTTGGATTCTGACATTGATAGATGTAGCTACTCGTAACATTTTGGGTTATTCCATTAGCCTTTCAAGAGAAGTTAGTGCAAGTGATGTAATGCACTGTGTGAGAAATGCAGTATTACCGCATAGAAAGATTAAGCTAAGTATAGATGGCCTTTCATACAATGATGTCGGTGGCTTTCCCTCAGAAATATTTCCTGAGACAGCATCCTGGGCAGTATGGGATGTAATTTGTTTCGATAATGCTAAGGCCCATCTTGCAAATTTAGTCAAGGAGAGGCTAAAGAATTTGATTGGATGTGTTACCAATTTAGGCCCAGTTGCTCTCCCAATGCGTAGAGGTCTTATTGAACGTTTCTTTAAGACACTTGAAGAGGCCGGTTTTCATCGTTTGCCAAATACGACAGGAAGCAATCCTGACGACCCAAGACGAAAAAATCCTGAAAAGAACGCAGTGAAATGGAGGATTACTTACGAGCATTTGAAAGAGCTCGTTGATGTGATGATCTCTAATTACAATGGTACGCCTCACGGCGGTATTTATCATCAAGCGCCGTTAGAATTACTAGAAAAGCGTACGAAGAATGGACTTCTCCCCAGAAGGTTAGAAGAAGATAAACGATCGGAGATGTTATTTCTGCAAACAACGATCAAACGAACTGTTCGTGGTTCACTTACTTCAGGTAAAAAACCTTATATTCAATTTGAGGGTGTTGAATACCGTAGTGATAAACTTGCTCACTCAGCCCATCTTATTAACCAAGAAGTAACTCTTCATGTCAATGTGGATGATATCAGAACTATAAAGGTATTTTTAGAGGATGGGAGCGAATTCGGTTACTTAACGGCTGCCGGGAAATGGTCACTTACACCTCACTCATTGACGACCAGAAGAGCAATTAACTCTCTTGCTTTGCGAAAGTTAATCCACTATACAACCTGGGATGATCCAATTTTTGTATATACCGATTATCTCATGAAAAATGCGCTTAAAGGAAATAAAAGGGCAATCAATAAAGTTACATCTGTTCAAGAAGCTGCAGTGAAGGAACCTATTGATGCACCAGAAGAACAAACTCAAGTTATTAATGAGGCAAAGGTACATAATGAAGCACTTGAAAAAGCGAGGGAGATGACAAAAAGGCAACAGCATCAAAATGAAGTAGACCATTACGAGCAAATGCTCAGTAGGTTTAAAACAAAATCATTGTGATTGGAGATTTAAACGTGGAAAAGCCATATGTACAAGTAGGTACTCATCCAATTGAGCAAGGTCATTACCTTATCCCAACTAAGGAAGTTCTGCGACTAATGGAGAGTATTTTCAAGATAGTAAATAATCGCTTACCAGGAATGATTGTTTATGGTAGGCCAAGGCTTGGGAAAACTTCCGCAGTAAAATTTGCAATTGAAAACTTGCCGACACAAGTTGGAGCACCTTTACCTATTCTCATTGCTAACAGTAACTCGTATCGAGTTCCTAGTGAAGAAAAGTTTTTTTATGACTTACTTAGCGATTTCAGATTCCCATTTCCAGCAAAGCGTAAACCTGCTGAAATGAGGCGGCAAATCGCTAATTTGATGCTTGAAAAGGCAGAAAGATCCAAGGTAAGGAGAATTATACTTATCATGGATGAAGCTCATCGCTTAACTGAATTTCATTACAATTGGTTAATGGACATTTACAATGAACTAGATAGAGAGAAGGTTAGTATGTCTGTAATATCAGTTGGGCAAGAAGAGTTGCTTTCGAGGAGAACATTCTTCCTAGAGCACAAAAAGTCTCAAATTATTGGCCGCTTTATGACACATGAACATCAGTTCTGTGGACTCCGTACGTTAGATGAAATTAGGATGGTGCTCAAATGTTACGATTCCCCCGAGATATCAACGTATCCTAAGGATAGCGGCTGGAGTTACACGAGATATTTCTTCCCAGAGGGTTATGAAAGGGGAGAGAGGTTGGAAAAAGAAGCAAAACAGTTATATAACCTTTTCGTTGAGATCCGGAAAGAACATGGAGTCTCTTCAGAATTTGAAATTCCAATGGAATATTTCGCTTTCACAATAGAGAATGCGCTGAAAGTGTACGGTGCACATGGTGACCAAAGTGACTGGATTACAATAAACCAATGGAAAGAATCCATAAGGCTAACCGGTTATATTGAATCAGAGATCTATATGGCATTAGCACATAAAGGAGTTAATTAGCTTGAACCTGAATGGTGATTTGAATATTGTATGGCGAAGAGAGTGGGCTAGGGATTTTGAAACGCCTTGGTCCATATTCGAAAAGCTGTCAGTAGCAAATGTGGTTGATCGTGACAGTTTGCTAAGGACCTTTGGTAATGAAACAATAAAAAATATGAAGGGGAATTTAATCGGAGATCATAGAAGGGAGCTGATGTATCTAGCTTCATTCGATGAAGAGCTAATAATTAAAGTACTGGGGTACAACTTGTTCGAACATAATAGATCCACTGTGTCTTTATTACTGGGGCCACTCAGCAATTTCCGTGAGAAAGCTGCTATATGGTTTTCGAAGCAATTAAGGTGGTGTAGTGAGTGCGTACGCAATGGTATCCATAGCTGGTTCCATCAATTCACTCTAGTTGAAAAATGTCCATATCACGGTTTGGATCTTATTAATGCTTGTCCCAACTGTATGGAAGAAATCCCATTTCTGTTGAGTAACAGGAGGTTAGGTAGTCCCTTCACATGTAAATGCGGATTTATATTGGCTGATTTCTCAACATCAAGATGGCGTGAGTGGGAAAAATGCCAGGAGATTACTGATCCATACTTAAAACAATGGTTATCGAGAGATTGGCAAGAAGAACATATTAACAAATGGATTTTTATTCCTCAATACGGGAGTATTGAGTTGTTAACGGGAGCAACGCTAAGATCCACTTTGTTGCTGGATATCAAGAATGCGTTCGAAGAAAACATGTCATCAACCCTTCAGGAAATCTTCTATGATAACAAGTCAACATTCTTAACTGTTGATCGATACATAAGGAATAAATTTTTAAAAAATCACTCGCACTGTATCAAACAATTCAGGGAAATGCGGAAAGGTGATGAATACGAATTCCCAAAAATATGCCCTTATGCATTCGCATATGTATTCTGGAGAAAAACATTACTTGTATGCGAGTTTTTTTATAATCGGAATACTAGGGGAGATAATATAGAAGAACCGAGGAATCTTGACAGCACGTTTCAGGTAGTGACGAAACTAATTAAAGAAGAACTACAATATCTGTATATTGAATTTGAACGGCTTCAACTATTTGGTAATGTTCAAGAGTTAAAGTGGGTCTTAAATAAGGTTACTTCCCAGTTTAGCATAGATTTCTTTAATAAGTGGCTTGAAATTGCAGAAGAGTGGGCGTCAAAAGAGACAGCGCCGTCATGGGACCTAATTCAAAAAATGAAGCAATCGAGTTTCTATGAATTTGCATTTAAAATCAATCGGTCGGATAGTTCAATTGAATATCATCAACTTAGAAAGGAAGCTTTGAATAAAGTACAATTCAATTGCCCCAATTGTACGATCAGCAAAAGAAGAAGTATAAATCACATGAGATCGTTTACTCCAATGACAGCTGCGATGAATATCTTTGATAATCCAAGCGATGAAAATAAACGACTTATGCAGTGTATTAATCTTTATGTATCAAAACTGAGGTTTTAATTTTACCACCAATATGATTGGTGGTTTTTTTGTTTGGATAGAACGTTTGGGAAGCGAACGAACAGTGCGAACAGTGACGCGGGTAACGGGTAACGATATATGTTCTTGTCCTTTAACGATATATGTTCTTGTCATCCGACATATACGAAAGCTTATGGAATAAGGATTTTATGCCGAATTATAGACATATGTATAAAATACGGGTTTTGTGTAATAGTTATATAAGAAAACACTGGCCAGCCAGCATTTTTGTCTTTGCTCACTTTTTAGCTTTGTCTCTGCTTTTACAATTGTTTAATCATATCTCACGTTCAATGTCACTCCTTTTTTCATTTATCTCCTGTGAATCAATTTCATTTACTCGTATAATGAAGTGAATCTTTTTTCCCAGGAGTGTTTCTGATGAAGCTGATTAATTTCGTCCGGCGAATTATTTTTCCGATCATCATCGTATTTGTGGTAATTTCATCCATTATTCTTGATACAACGATAAATCCTTGGCTGCTGGCCATGTTCGGATTGCTGTTCCTGGCATCCGTAATTTGGGACAAGCGCATCCCGTATGCTCTCGTTATTCAAGCGCTTACATTAGTCTGCTTCCACGCGTGCAGCCAATTGAACTGGTCTGCCATGCTATATTACATACTGGTCGTACTAACGGTCGTTCAACGCCCGAAACATGCCGTTGCCATTGCAGTCAGCTTATCATTGCTCTACACGGCGACGCGCCTCTCCTACATGCCGAATACGTCGTACAATCTACTCGTCTCGATTTACGATTTGATTTCCTTCCAGATTATCGTCATCCTCCTTCGTCTCGTTATAACCAGCGAACAGGATAAGAAGAAGCTGCGCTTGCGCAATGAGTATCTGGCCGCTCACGATCCGCTGACAGGGTTGCTGAACTATGACGGCTATCTCGGTGCACTGAAGCGGATGTCGGCCCAGCCTGATGCATCTTTTACGCTCTTGCTCCTGGATCTTCAAGGCTTCCGGAGCGTAGAGCTGCTGCGCTACGAGAACGAGATATTGGCCAAATTTGCGCATTCCCTACAGTATCATTTTCCGCAAGCTTCCGCGATTTCACGTTATGCGGGAGACCGGTTCGCACTTCTGTTTCCGCGGAAGCCGAATACGATTAAGCAAATTCAACAAGTACTTGCCTCGAATCAGCTGGATTTTGAAGTGACGTACAGTATCGCCGAGTTCCCCTTGGAAGCCGCGGAAGCTCAAGCGATTATTACGCTCGCCGAGAATCGGCTGTTCGAGAACAAACGCTTACAATGGTTGAAACAGGAAGAAGAAATGTTCAGTTCCGAAAAGCTGAAAATCGTCGGCGAGCTGGCAGCCGGCATGGCCCACGAAATCCGCAATCCGCTTACGACGCTGCGCGGCTTCATTGACCTGTCGCGCTCCCATGCCTTTAACATTGAGCGTTGGATTGATATAATCATGCACGAGATCACGCGGATGAGTGAACTGACGAGCGAGTTCCTCCAATTCTCCAAGCCGCACATCAGCAACATGCGCAACGAACGGCTGGCCGACTGTATCGAACGCGTTCACTATCTGACGGAATCGCTTGCGCTATCCAAAGGCCATCTGCTGACGGTCGAACACGAGGATGCGGACGGTACCTTGGTTTTCATGGACCGGGATAAAATGGTTCAAGTGCTGCTCAATCTGGTACGCAATGCGATTGAAGCGATGCAAGAACCAGGTAAAGTCATCATCCGCTCGCGTATTGTCGGCACGCAAATCGCCATCGATATCCAGGATACCGGCTGCGGCATATCGGAGGACGGACTGACGAAGATCTTTAATCCTTTCTATACGACCAAGGAAACGGGCACCGGCCTGGGACTATCCATCTGCCAAAAAATCGTACAGGATCACAGCGGCGATCTGACCGCAACCAGCGTCATAGGCGCAGGATCCGTTTTTACCATCACCTTGCCGCTGGCTAGCGGTACCTTTACGGGCGAGTCTTAACCGAC
This sequence comes from Paenibacillus phyllosphaerae, assembly GCF_014192105.1. Classification (GTDB taxonomy): domain Bacteria; phylum Bacillota; class Bacilli; order Paenibacillales; family Paenibacillaceae; genus Paenibacillus_Z; species Paenibacillus_Z phyllosphaerae. The sequence goes on from NZ_JACHXK010000019.1 coordinate 46,696, forward strand.
TTGCCCGTTTTTGTCGTTCATTAGCTCGTCAGCCAGCGTGACCAGACGTTGAATGCCTTCCGTCAGCTTCGATTCGTTCATATAGGAGTAGCTCAGCCGCAGCCGGTCTTTCATCCCTCCGAGCGGGTCGCAGATCGATCCCGGCACGAAAGCCATCGACTGCGCGAGACTTCGGTGCAGCAGCTCCTCCACGGAGAGCGATTGCGGCACTTGCACCCACAGATTCAAACCGCCATTGGGACTGTCGAACCGCCATCCGCCCGCGAGCATCTGCTCCATCTTCGCTCTGCGGATATCGAGCGCGGTGCGCAGCTTCACGACATGCTCCTGCAGCCGGCTGGAGAAGAAATAATGCTGGAAGATCTTCTGGTTGAGGAGCGGCGTGCCGTTATCGGACAGAGCTTTGACCGGCACAATGCTGGACATGACCGATGGCCTCGCTGCTAGAATCGAGATGCGCAACCCCGGCGCAACGTACTTGCTGAAGCTGCGGATATAGATGACGTACCCTTCGGTATCGTAGTAAAAGAACGGCGGAGGCGGCGGACTGCCGAAATAAATGTCCTGATAGACGTCATCCTCAACGAGCAAGCAATCGTACCGTTCGGCCAGCTCGATCAGCTGCTTGCGCTGGTGGACCGGCACCGTGTAGCCCGTCGGATTCTGGAACGTCGGGTTCATATAGAACAAGCGTGGCCGCTCTTGCTTCATAATCGCCTCGATCTCCGCCATGTCATAACCGCTTGGCGTAATCTCTACAGCGAACAGCTGTATCCGGTGCTGCAGGAACGCATCAATCGCGGGACTGTAAGTCGGCCGCTCAATAAGCACCTTGTCACCTGGCTTAACGAGGGCACGCGAGATGAGATCAATCGCTTGCTGCGAACCGGTGGTGATCATCAGCTCAGCCGCATCGACGCTAACGCCATATTTGTCCAGATAGAATTGGGCCATTGCTTCCCGTAATTCGAGATCGCCCATTACCGACGAGTAGGTGCTAAGCACCCTCGGATATAGATCGAATACTTCCTTCACATAGTTGGACATATAAGCATTCGGCAGAAGCTGCGGATCAATTAACGCCTCGGCCATTTGATAGTCTACCGAATGCCGATGAATGTCCGAGAGACGGCTCTGGTTAACGTAGACCGGCTTCGCCTGGTATGTCCAGCTCTGTTCGCTTGACACGCCGGTTTCGAAATCCTCTAATGGTCCGACAAAGTAGCCGGATTTGTACTTGGCATACAGAATGCCTTCATCGGCCAGCTGCTGGTACGCCTTGAGCACCGTTAGGCGGTGAACCTGCATCCGCTCAGCCATCGCACGAACCGAAGGCAGCTTATCATGCTGCTTCCATTCGCCTTCCCGAATCCTCATCTGGACCGCCTCATATATGGTCGACTGACGCTGTTTGCCGGCATAAAGTTCTGATTGCTCCATGAGCGCTCCCCACATCCTTCCACCATCTGTTCTATCACGTAACAATCTGTTCTATTGCTTACCCATTATAGTATACAAAAAAGGAGTGGGTAACATGGTCATTATCAATTATGTGCTGATGTGTGCGATTTTCGGAACGACTTTTCTCGCGATCAAGATCGGCGTCGAAGCCGGGCTTCCGCCTTTCTTCTCGGCAGGTTTGCGCTTCACGATAGCAGGTCTGCTCCTGTTGGGCTGGATGATGCTGCAACGTAAGGTCCGTCTGTCTATTCTGCTAAGAAAGGAACTTGTCTTCGTCGGACTGAGCAGCACGTTCATGACGTTCGCCGCGCTTTACTGGGCGGAGCAGTATGTGGATTCCGGCATGGCGGCGATCCTGTCGGCTACAGGGCCGATGATGATTCTCGGTATGCAGGCTGCTGCTCGCACAGGGCAAAGTGCCGGACGCAGCGTATACTTCGGATGTGTGATTGGTTTTGCTGGTGTCGTCGTGCTCCTGCTGCCAAAGCTGGTCGTCGGTACCGATGCGCTATGGATCGCGAGCTGTATCGTTATTCTTCTCGGCGAACTGGGCTATGCAGCGGGCAGTCTCATGTCGCGCAAAGTTATGTTCCATCTGAATGATGTATCGCCAATCGCAATTAATGCTGTGCAAATGCTTTACGGCGGACTCGCCTTGCTTGTCTTATCCGCATTCAGCGAGAAGGTAAGCCTGGACTCGTTACTCACCTTTCCGGCAGCAGGATCGTTGTTCTACCTCATCGTGTTCGGCTCCATGCTTGGGCATAGCCTGTATGCGTGGCTGATCAAGGCGACGAACGCATTCTTCCCGTCGACCTGGCTCTATATCTCGCCGCTGATCGCCATGGCCTTGGGTGTATTGTTCTATAACGAGCACGTATCGATCTATTCGATCTTGGGTAGCTTGCTGGTCATCAGCGGTATCATAGTCACGAATTTGCGCCAAATCCGCTCGCATCTGTCGAGCCGCGAACAACGCCAGCTACGTTCAACAGCTTCATGAACAAACAAGGGACACCGCCATCTATGATGAGGTGTCCCTTGCGTATGTGACCCGTTTAGCTTGCTTATGGGATGTATTGTTGAACGATTTTCGTAACGACGCCATCGGTGATTGTCAGGTGATACGGGAACTGGCTCAAGTCCAGTATGTCCGAGTTCGGGAAGATCGAAGCGAACTTATCGAGCGTAATCGTCTCATTCCAGTTCGTGTCCAACTCTTCGATATTGCCCGTGTGATCATAGATTTGCATGAGTACTTCAGCCTTAGGGTCAACCGGATAAGCCTTCGCTTGTTCGTCATCATTCACGATATAGTAACCGTCCGGGGTTGCATCTAGTCCGGAATCGGGTTCTCTCTCCAGGAATACGCGATCGGCTTCAGTGCCTTCATACCAGTCGATGGCATCCGTGGTCAGCGTAAGTGTACCATTCGCTTGGGACACGCCGGTTACGAATACGGTCTGGGTTTCAGGTGTCTGCTGCACCGGCTTATAATCCTCGCCAACTGCGTAAGCGGCAGAGATAAAGACGACTAAGCTGGTTAACATTGCTGCACCGATAATTGATTTTTTCATGAGAACCCATCCCTTCTTCATTCCAAGCGTACAAGGTTGATTACCGCAATCCAAGCTGTGTTGAAACACGTAAGTGGTCGAATTGCCTACAGTTATTACTATAAACGATTGCCCGGTTTCAAATGTTGCAAAAAGGTTACAACGACCCAAAAGAAATCTAAAGAAACGGTAACGATTGTAACCGCTTGTCCTATACGTATGACGGCTTGTCCGAAGATATGACGCCGGAACATAAAAAAGCCTTCCAGCTGCAGCTCGCAACTAAGAAGGCCCGAGAGTAATTCCTTATTCAAAATGCTTCAGGTACGCGCCATATCCCTCTTGCTCCAATTCCTCTACCGGAATAAACCGCAGCGAAGCCGAGTTGATGCAATAGCGCAATCCGCCCGCCGCGCGAGGACCGTCATCGAAGACGTGGCCGAGGTGGGAGTCCGCGTTGCTGCTGCGCACTTCGATCCGTACCATGCCGTGCGTGAGATCCTCATGCTCGGTTACGGCGCCGCCGGCGATCGGCTTCGTGAAACTTGGCCAGCCGCAGCCGGAATCGTATTTCTCCTTGGAAGTGAAGAGCGGATCGCCGGAGACGATATCGACATACAAGCCTTCACGATGATTATCCCAGAACTCGTTGCGGAACGGAGGCTCCGTCGCGCTGTTCTGCGTGACCTCGTACTGCATCTTGGTCAGCCGTTGCTGCAGCTCTGCCTTGTCGCGATCCGTATTCCAGTGCGCTTTGATGAATGCGTCGCGGCCCGAGCCTTTACGATACATTTTATAGCGGAACGGATTCTTCTTGTGATAATCCTGGTGGTACTCCTCCGCCGGATAGAACGTCGTCGCTGGCACAATCTCAGTGGCGATCGGCTTGTCGAACCGAGCGCTCTCGGCCAATACTTGCTTGGAAGCTTCCGCTTGTTCGCGCTGCTCCTCGGTATAATAGAAAATGCCCGTACGGTAGGAAGAACCGCGGTCGAAGAATTGTCCTCCCTCATCGGTCGGATCGACGCTGCGCCAGAAGATCTCGAGCAGTTTCGTATATGGCATCAACGCAGGATCGTATGCAATCTGCACCGCTTCGGCGTGACCGGTCGTCTCGCTGCATACCTCTTCATATGTGGGATTCACGGTATGACCGCCTATGTAACCGGAAGTCACACGAATGATGCCGGGCATCTCTTCGAACGGGGTGACCATGCACCAGAAACATCCGCCGGCGAATACCGCCAACTCTTCTTGCGAATTACTGTTATTGTGTTCACTCATCGTGGACAACCTCCTTTAAGCTTTTGTCTACATCATACACCATAATGGTTCACGTGTTAAACAAGAATGTCCATAATGTGGTTATTGGTTAACATAAATATTTTTATGTTATGAAGTTACAGTTACATTCGCTGTAGACTTCAAGTTGCCTTTGTGCTAATTTTAACTTAAACGTTTAAGTCGAGGGATTGGTTTGTGTTCACGGTCGTAAGACTGGGAATACAGCATTCACCGCAGGGTGATTGGTTTGTGTTCGCAGTCGTAAGACTGGGAATACAGCATTCACCGCCGGGTGATTGGTTTGTGTTCGCAGTCGTAAGACTGGGAATACAGCATTCACCGTCCGGCGATTGTGTTTGTGTTCACTGAATACAGCATTCACCGCCCAACAATTACCTTGTGTTCATCAACTCTTAACTCGGAGGTGACATCTTGAAAAAAACGACGCTAAAGGACATCGCCCTTGAAGCCGGCGTATCGGTAGCGACCGTCAGCTATATTTTGAACAATGTGCAGAATCAGACGATACCGGAGGATACGCGCCGCAAAGTGCAGGAGACCGCCTCCCGGTTGAACTACGTCCCTAACCTGACAGCGAAATCGTTGGTTAAGGGCGAGACCAAGCTGATCGGCATCCTGATTAATCGCGGTCCCCGGATCGAACCGTGGCGTTCAATTCCTCAGGAGCGATTCGTCATGGAATTGGAAAGGCTCATGACAGCCGAAGGATATCACGTGATCGTCGTCTCCTTGGATGCGGCCGCTCCCAAACTGGATGTCGTGGTAGAACGCAAGCTGGACGGCGTCTTCTTGATCGATGTCCATGAGGAAGCGTTCTACTCAATCTCGAACCGCTTCAAGATGGGCGTACCGCTAGTCGTGATCGATAGTCTCATCGAGGACGATCTGTTCCATAAGATCGTGCCGGATTTCGCGAATGCCCTACGGATTGCCGCTGAGCAACAGACCTCTGAAATCGCCTTGATTACCGAAAGATTCCATAACCAGGCATTGAATGCGCTGCTCGAACAAACGCTGTCCCTTCCCAGCGGCGCTTATCATTGGATGGCGGACGAGGATCAGCTCAGACATTTTGTGGATGAACAGACCCAACGTGGCAGGCATATCGTTGTCGTGAATGAAATTATCGGCTTGTATGCCGCCAAGCATACGGACCCGGCCAAACTCACCGTCATTTGCACCAGCGATCTGGCCTCCCTCCTGCCGCCCGATGTTCGGACGATCACATTTCGGAACAAGGCCGCGATCGCGTTTGATGTCATGATGAAACATATACGACGCCTGCCTTCCTAGCATGCGTCTTCAACAATCCAGGTGCTGCCGGAACCATGAGGCAGCGCCGTTCATTATAATAACTTAAACGTTTAAGTTGAGGTGAATCACCATGTTTTTGGAAACTGCGGCCGATGAACAAACAACGGGACAGTCCGCTTCGAGACCTCTTTGGCGCAACCGCCCTTTCCTGTTCCTCTTCAGCGGTATGACACTGTCCGTGTTCGGTAATTGCTTCCATAGCATAGCGCTCAATCTATGGGTGCTGCAGGCGACCGGAAGCGCGAAGCTGATGTCGGCCGTGACGCTGACGCATATGCTTTCATCCTTGCTATTCGGTACGTTCGCCGGTACGATAGCGGACCGATTCGATCGCCGGAAGCTGATCCTGATGGCCGACACGCTCCGATGCCTGTTCGTGCTCGGGATTGCAGGCGCCATGGCATTCCTGCCTTCGCCGATGTTCGTTATTCTGATCCTAACCGCGCTATCCGCAGTCGTGGGACTTGTGCATGGGCCGTCCTTCCAAGCTTCCCTCACGGATCTTGTCGGGAGAGACCGCATTCAGCAAGCGGCCGGCGTCATGAACATTGCGGACAATGCAGCTCGCATATCGGGTCTTGCGCTCGGCGGCATAATCGTCGCTGCCTTTGGCGGCATCACAGCCATCGTTACCGACGCGATCATGTTCGCTTGCTCTGTACTGTGCGTGGTTGCAGCCGGTAAGTTTCCTAAGCGCAAGCAAGCGGCAACCACGCCTAAATCGAGTTTCAAGGACGATTATACGGAAGGTTTTATGCTCCTGTGGCGCAATCCATTCGCCAAAGCCGTACTGTTCTTGACCACGATCACGCTCATGTTCTTCACCTCCACGCTGATGCTCATTCAAGTGATGGCGGTTCGTATTTGGGAAGCATCGCCGGTTCATTTCGGCCTGATCGAGGCGGCAATCCCGCTCGGATATGCGATCGGCGCGTCGATCATCCTTACCATCTCCCGCAAACAGCGGCACCGGGGGAAGCTGATCTTGGGCAGCCTGATTCTGATGGGACCGTTCTATAGTCTAATCGCGGTGATGTCGGGAGCTCAGCTTGCAATTCCTTTTATCTTTCTAGTCGGCATCTTGTTCTCATTCTGCACGCTGCTCGTCAGCGTCATAATGCGCATCGAGGTCCCATCCGAGCTTCAAGGCCGTATGTTCGGCATGTTAGGATCGCTCAGCAGCGCGGCACCTCCTGTCGGGCTCGCCATATCTGCGGCATTAGCAGACCATTTCAGTCCCGATCTTGTTCTGTTTAGCTGCGGACTCCTTGTGTTCATTGCCGGCATAGCTGCCGCTATCATGTTCAAGCCGATTCGCCGCTATCATTGATAGGAGGCCCGCTTCCTAACAGTTATAGACGTAACTATATTTATGTAAACCATATTACGAGTTTACTTGAACCTTTCTCAAAATCAAAATAAAATGCGGCTTATCGCAATGCATCCTTTTCTCTCGTCCTTCCGTCCACAAGTATCCGCAAACGCCAAGAAGCAGCTGTCACAAGCAGCTGCTTCTCTTCTGTCTCTACGGCTTCTTACCTGTCATTAATAGTGACGATGCGAACGATTATCGGAGATGCCTTGTACCAGGTTGCCGCAATTACCTTGCGATACGCAAATGTCAAACGTAATCTGCACGTCGCAGCAATTGCCGAATACGCAACGAATGCGTACGCAAGCCAACCGATTTTGGCTGAAGAAGCGGACCACTTCACAATCCGGGCCGAGCAAGTCTTCAACGCCGCGTTTGATTTTACAACGAATGGCGCGTACAAGTTGTGCCGCATTGTCCTCGTTTTGCAAGCGAGTGAAGAACCGCGACAGTTCAGCCCCCGCTTCTTGAACGCCAGCTACCGCATTGTCCGTCCGATCACAAGTGCTGTTCGACGAAACGCGCGCTCTTTTTTTGCGATTGCGAATAGGGGTCATCGAGACATTGGCAATTTTGAGCTTCTGCTTCATTCCATTCCCTCCCTTACTGTTGGACTAATCCATTCTATGAAAGTTTGATAGAGTTGGAATGGACAAGTGCAGCGGGGCATAAACCCGAGCTTGAAGGAATGAAGCTAAACAAGAACATAAGCCATGCTCATAGAGACAAGAAGGCTTACATTTTCGTCATAATCCCCATTTACTTCCATATAGTGTAACGTCAATTTACTAACGCAAATGGAGGTCATTTCATGGAACGTGGTTTTTTCCCTGGCGGCGGGTTTGGCGGAGGTTTCGGGCGCCCTTTCTTTCGGCCATATCCCCATCCGTTTTATCCGAATCGTTTCTTGTACCCATTCTTCTTCTTTTCGCCCTTTTTCTTCCCTTTCTTCCGAGACGGCAAATCAGACGACATGATCTACGCGCAGCATACCTGTCAATCAGGCGAATCGCTTGGCTCGGTCAGTCACAAATATAACATCCCGCACACCATTCTCGAGGAAGCGAATCCTCATATTGCCAACCCGAATCAATTGCGGGCTGGAGAGATGGTGTATATCCCGCGTATCTCCAATATGATGTGCCAAAAATCATATTCAGAGGTCGCCAATCACGCTCAACCGCCGTCCATGCAGCAGCCCGGTATGCAACAGCCTGGTATGCAAGGTCAAATGCCAAGTCAAATGCCAGGACAAATGCCAGGACAAATGCCAGGACAAATGCCAGGACAAATGCCAGGACAAATGCCAGGACAACAGTAGTTGGGCCGACCCGTTACCGTACTCACTCACGAAAAAGAAGCTGCCGGAACGATTGCCGGCAGCTTCATTGTGGTTCGAATCGATTTCCTTATCGATGCTGTTCCATCCAAGTAACGGCATAATCAACAAGCGCGCGCATCGGCATAAGCTTCACCGTCGCCTCTCCGATCCTACCCTGTTTCACAAGACCCGTTGCTTGTTCGAACGCTTCGCCCACTTGATTGAAATCATCCGACGAGATTTCGACGTCGTCGAACGTTACCCATTGCCTGCACCCGTCTTCGACAACCGGCGCTCCATTGACAATAGTAGCCTTGGAGCCGTAATTCGCCCGGTATTCGGCCAAATGAATCGACGTGTTCTTGTCATAGCCTACGCCTAGCAGCAGAACCATCGCGTTACTGTCATAAAGTTTCGCGAGCGGCGAGCCTTCGCCTAGCCCATAGGCAAGCTCATGGTGTGCGGTCAACGAACTAGCCTTCGGTCCGCGCGCGCAAAAGGATACTTGCGGATGATTGCTCCTATATGTGCCTTCCTGAGCGCGGAAGCACTCGACGACAGCGCCCATTCCGAAGGTTGGCGTGAGATCCGCCTGGAAGGGAGGCATCTCTTCGCGGATCGCCTGCCACCAACTCTCTGGTACCGGGGGATTGCACCACCTTGATGGTTCGGACAAATCGCCGCTCTGAGCGGGCATGACGAGCGTTCCTTCCTTGCCAAGCGCTTCTTCCAGTGCCAGAACGATCGCTGCCGGTCCCCCGATAATCCAATGGCCGAGCGACTTCACCGACGAGTGAACGATCAGCGTCATTCCGTGCTCGACGCCTACCGCCCGAAGTCCATCCGCAATCGCGGACGCTGACAATGGCCATGCTGCCGTATTGATCGTCATCTTGATCACCTGTTTCATATGCGTATATGTACGACTATTACCTTATATCGATGATCGAGAGGCCGTCAACTTTTCCGTCATGTGCCGCGCCTATCTGGCCAGGTGCGATCGCTTGAACCCATAATCCAGCAGTTTCGCGGCATCCAGCCATACGCCTTCGGATGAAGACTTCAGGACGATAGCAATATAGCCGGTTCCGCTGCGTTTGGCCGAAGCAACCAGACAATAGCCCGCTTCGCTCGTATAACCGGTCTTCATCCCATTCGCGCCGTCAAAATAATACCCGCTTCCCGGTTGGAGCAGCTTATTGCGATTTACGAACGTTTGTTCTACCCCCGAGTCCGAGGCCATATATTCGCTTTCGCCGACGAGCTGGCAGAGCAGCAGATTCTGCCGCGCCTTGCGGGCGATCAAGGCCAGATCGGACGCCGTCGTATAATGATTCGGGTCATGAAGGCCATGCGGATTGACAAAATGCGATTCCGTCGCGCCAAGCGCTTTGGCCCGCTCATTCATCAGCTGAGCGAACACCTCGATGCTTTCCTCCGGCGTTAGCCCCCGGCCTTCTTCCTGCTGGGCGATATAACGGGCAACCGTGCGCGCCGCATCATTGCCCGAAGGCAAGAGCATCGCCGCGATCAGATCGCGCAGCTGGAGCTTGTCCCCTTCCTGCAAACCTGCGCTGCTCTCGCCGGCCGTCCGCAGTCGCGCTTCTTCTCCGACAGTAATCCACGCGTCCGGATCGGCTTGCTCGAGCGCGATAAGCGCCGTCAATAGCTTAGTCGTGCTGGCAGGATAGAGCCGTTCGTGCTCATTCTTGCCGTATAGCACTTCGCCGGTCTGTTCATTCATCAATACCGCGGCTTCGCCCTCTAGCGAACCGATCGACGAACTGCTGATGCCGACCGCGTCCGTTAGCTTGGCAATCACTTGCGGCGCTTGCGCCTGTATCGTATCCCATCTGGACATCATGCCGAATGCGAGCGCGCCGCAGACAGCAAGCAGAATGGGCTTTTTCCATTGTAGGGATGTAGCCATCGTAACACCTTCCTAATCGTTTACGGTTCATATCTTCATTATGACGGACAGCCTTTAATGATCGGATACGAAAAGGTAACGAAAAGATTACGATTCTGCTAACAAAAAATAACGAGCCTGCAGTCTCACCAGCAAGCTCGTTCCTAAGTACGCTTATTATAGCGTTCGTCATCCGTGGTAGAGGCCCAGACGGACCGTGAATACGGTCTGCTCCGGACTGCTCGAAGCCGATATGGTGCCGTTATGCACCTCAACGATTTGCTTGGCGATCGCAAGGCCGAGTCCGGATCCGCCCGTGTCTATCGCCCGTGACTTCTCGACCCGATAGAATCGCTCGAAAATATGCGGCAGCGCCGACTGCGGGATAGGTTCGCCGTAGTTCACGATATCGATGACGACTTGTCCATTGTCCAACCGCCCGTTAATGTCCAGATATCGTCCGTCGCGACCGTATTTGATCGCGTTCGTCACCAAATTCTCGAATACCCGGTGCAGCTTGTTGCCGTCGGCGTATACCGGAAGCGCAGATTCCGCGAACGACATGCGAAGCTCGATATCCGCTTTCTTCATCTCCAGGCGGAACAGTTCGGACATCTGGTACAGCATCTCGACCACGTTGATCTTCGCCCGGGTCAGCTTCATCTCATTGTTCCGAAGGCGCGTGTACTCGAACAGATCCTGGATGAGCTGCTTCATCCGTTCCGATTCTTCATAGGCGAGCGAAATATAATAACGGAGCTCCACCTCATCGCGGTAACGGTCCTGCTCAATCAGGCCCAGATACCCGGTAATCGAGGTAAGCGGGGTTCGCAGATCGTGCGAGACGCTCGTAATGAGCTCATTCTTCGTCTGCTCCGCTCGGCGCTCCTCGGCGAGGGACGTATTGAGCTGCTCGACGAACCGGTTAATGTTCGCGGCCATTCGGCCCCATTCCTCGATCTGCTGCACCGGGATTTTGTGATTGAAGTCGCCGCTTGCCAGCCGCTGCACATGCTCGGCCATCTCGTTCCAATACCGTTCCTGCCGCAGCCGGCGGTCCCGCTTCACGAAGTAGGGAAGCAGCAGCAAGAAGACCGGAATCATGCTGATCCCGTACATCAGCGGGTAGCCGATGTGATAATTAATCCACGTGAAGATACGCTCGAAGCTGAGTTCGGCGACGGAAGAGTAGTACAGGAACCGACCGATGAGCACGAAGGCGAACAGCATCAGGATCGTACTGACGATACTCCAGAATAACGGGACGATCCACCTAAAGCTCAATTTTGTAGCCGACCCCCCATACGGTATGAATCAGCTTCTCGCCGTCCATCTCCTTCACGAGCTTCTCCCGCAGACGGCTCATATGCACCGTAACGGAATTGTTTGATTCGTAATACTTTTCCTTCCAGATCATTTCGAAAATATCTTCCGAGCTGAACACCCGCCCCGTATGGCTCGCAAGCAAATACAAAATGCCGAATTCGATCGGCGTCAGCTTGATCGCCCGCCCGTCGAACTGCACCGAATGGGTCTGCTTATTGATCTCCAGCGACTGGATCCGGATGATGTGCTCCTCTTGGGCGGGCCCCGAAGGTTGCCCGGGCTGAGCAAGGCTAGTATAGCCGGAACGCCGCAGTAGCGACTTGACGCGCGCGATCAGCTCCAGCGGATTGAACGGCTTGACCAGATAGTCGTCCGCTCCGGTCATGAGCCCCGTGATTTTGTCCATATCGCCGTCCTTGGCGCTAATCATGAGGATCGGCGTCGTACGGCTCTCCCGAATCTTGAGACAGACGCTTAATCCGTCCATGCCGGGCATCATAATATCGAGAATGACGAGGTCAACATGCGCCTCGTCCATCTTGCTAAGCGCCTCCAGCCCATCGTTTGCTTTGCTGACGGCAAATCCTTCGTTCGTCAAATAAATTTCGATCAACTGGGCGATCTTCGGATCGTCGTCCACGATGAGTATATGTCGATTCATGCCTGTTACCCCTTTCCAACCGTTAAGACGAGCCTGATGGTGAAATAGTTTATTCTAGTATGGCAAAAAACAGGCGAGGAAGAAGGTTCCTTCCCCGCCTGTCTATTATAACGCTATGGTGCAGATACGCCAGCCGCTGCCCCTGCATCAGCCTGTGCGCCATCTCGCAAGCTGTCTTCGCCAAGGAAAGCCCCAGGCTCCTGCAAGCGAAGTTGCTGGGTGGCGAACTCGCGGTACAGCTTGTGCGTCTGCAGCAGCTCTTCATGCGTGCCTGCGCCGGTAAGGACGCCTTTCTCGACGAATAAGATCTGGTCGGCATCGACGACCGTAGAGAGACGGTGCGCGATAACGAGCGTCGTGCGTCCTTGCATCAAGTTCTGCAGCGCCTGCTGGACGACGACTTCGGATTTACTATCCAGGCTCGAGGTCGCTTCATCGAGCATCAGGATCCGCGGATTGCGCAGCAGAGCTCTTGCGATCGCGATGCGTTGACGCTGCCCGCCGGATAATTTGATGCCGCGTTCGCCGACTTCCGTGAGATAACCATTGGGCAGCTCGCGGATGAAGATATCCGCATAGGCCATCTCGGCGGCGCGCCGCAGTTCTTCATCCGTCACTTCGCGGCTCATGCCGTAACAGATGTTATCGCGGATCGTGCCTGCGATCAGCGGGCTTTCCTGCGAGACATAGCCGAACTGGCTGCGCCAGGAGTGAAGCGAGTAATCTTGAATGTCCCGGTTCCCGAGCGTAATCTGGCCGGACGTCGGCGTATAGAACCGTTCGAACAGTGAGAACAAAGTTGTCTTCCCGCTTCCGCTAGGGCCGACGACAGCCGTAACCGTACCGGGTTCGACCCGGAAGCTCAGTTGTTTCAGAATCGGTTCGCCGCTCGGATAGGCGAAGCTTAAGTTATGCGCGGCAAGCGGCAGCTGCGCTTGTTCGACCTCGACTCCGCCTGCTTGCGGCTCTTCCTTCTCGTCGAGAATATCGATAATCCGCTCGGTAGCGCCGATCGCTTTTTGGAATTGGGTGAAGAAAGTCGTAATCTGACCCATCGGCATGACGATTTGAATGAGATACAAGATGAAGGCGACCAATTCGCCGGCCGTTAATGCACCGGAAGATACGCGCATCCCGCCGTAACCGACGATGACGACGAGCAGCAGCATCATAACGAGGAACATCAGCGGCGCGATCATCGCTTGCACCTTCGCTTCCTTCAGGCCGAACCGGAACAGGCTGTTGATCGCTTGCTTGCCGCTGTCGTATTCGCGCGATTCCGCATTCGACGCTTTCACCAGACGAATCTCCGAGAGCACTTGCGTGAGCAACGTCGTGAAGGAGGCCGTCTCTTCCTGCAGCCCTTTGGAGATATGGAACATCTGTCTGCCCAGAGGCACGAGGAACAGCGCCGCGAGCGGGATGACGCCCAGCATAACGGCCGTCATCTGCCAATCGAGGTAGAGCAGCACGACGACAGAACCGATGACGGCGATAATGCCGGTGAAGAAGTTCGTCATATGCTCGGCGATGAGCGACTTGACGACGCCGGTATCGTTGGTCAGGCGGCTGATCGTCTCGCCGGTCCGATGCTTATCATAATACGGGATCGGCAGATCGAGCAGCTTGCGCCATAGCCGATCTCTCAGCTTCGCGACGACCTGTTGGCCGATCCGGTTCAGCAGATAGATCGACAGGCCGCTGGCGACGGTCTGAATAATGAACGTGGCCGCGATCAGGGCGATCTGGCCGAAGCTCAAGCTATCGAGCGAGAAGCCGTCTACCAGATTTTTCGTGAACAAGGGGATGATGAGTCCGACGCCGGTTGAGGCGATGCTCATGATGAGGGCCGTGATCAGCATCGGTATCGGCGGGTTCGTCTGGCGGATGAGCGCCAGGAAGGAGCGCCAATTGCCTTTTGGGGCAGCGGGTATAACACTTGGTTCTGTGCCTTGAATAGATGTAGGTTGAGGTGTCGTAGACATCGGTTCGTTCCTTTCTATAGGGGGTGGCGAATGACCGGCTTCATGGAAGACAGGACACAGCATACCGCGGGTTAATGAACCCAATATGAACTAAAAAAAATGCTGAACAAGAGAAAAAGACTGCCCGCGAGTCCAATGGCGCTGCCTTGCGCGCAATCAGGTTCAGCTTGACAGTCTTCCTCTGTAATGTCAATATATGGTCACCGTACGTATGGTCTTGATTCCCGACAAGGAGCTGATCTTCGTGTCCAACCCTCAACCTGCGGATTATTCGCTGCAATCCGTCATTCCGATCTTGCGTATGTTCGACGTGACCAAAGCCCTCGAGTTCTATAACGGCTATTTAGGCTTCGCCGTCGATTGGGAGCACCGCTTCGAACCGGGCATGCCGCTCTACATGCAGATGAGCTTGGGAAATTGCATCCTTCATTTGTCAGAGCATCATGGCGATTGTACGCCCGGCTCCGCGATCCGCATCGCGACAACCGGCGTGGCGGACTTCCATCGCAAGCTATCGGCAACTCATTACGGCTACGCTCGTCCCGGTCTTGAAGAGACGCCATGGGGGACGCGTGAAATCCGGGTAGGCGATCCTTTCGGCAACCGGCTTGTCTTCTATGAGCCTGTGCAATGAGATGCGCCATACGCAGCACGTACACCGGCTTGCTTCCCTATACGGGAGCGAGCCGCCCGTCTATAATGGCAGGCAAAAGATGTTCGAACAGCACGCGCTTCGAATAGATCGCCTCACTCTTGTCCGTCGGTTCTTTGCGAATCGCGGCGACGAGATCAACCTCCGGCACAACGAAGATATACTGCCCGCCATACCCTTTGGCAAAAAAGCAGTCCACCTCGCCATTATGCTCCTTCGAAGAGATCCACCAATGATAACCGTATGCGCCGAAGATCGGAGGTTCATAATGGCTGAAGCCCTTATGGTGCATCTTCGTCGATTGCGCAACCCAATCTGCGGGCAGCACCTGCTCATCTCCCCATCTCCCGCCGCGCAAGTAAAGCTGACCGAATTTGGCCATATCCCGCACGCTGAGATGCAGCCCCGCACCGCCTTCATGTACGCCCCCTGCGTGATTCCATCTCGGCTTGCGGAAGGACAGCTTGCGGAAGAGATGCTCCTCGGCATAATCGTATACATCCCGGCCCGTAACCCGGCGGAGCAGCGCCGACAGCAGGTGGGAACCGCCTGAATTATACGTGAATACCTCGCCGGGCACGTGGCCCATCGGACGCTCCCATACGTAACGCACCCAATCATCGGTTCGTTTCATCGCCCAGTAGGGCTTATCGAACTCCGGCCAATCGAAGCCCGGCGTCATCGCGAGCAGGTGACGAATCTGAATGTCCCGCTTCCTCGGATCGAGATCGATG
Organism: Paenibacillus phyllosphaerae; assembly: GCF_014192105.1. Classification (GTDB taxonomy): domain Bacteria; phylum Bacillota; class Bacilli; order Paenibacillales; family Paenibacillaceae; genus Paenibacillus_Z; species Paenibacillus_Z phyllosphaerae. The sequence continues at coordinate 62,292 of NZ_JACHXK010000019.1, forward strand.
ACGTCTTCATGTTCCGGGAAGTAGATCGATACGCTGTCATGCAGGGTGCCCAGCTCTCCCCGGTCGATCGCGATGCCGATCAGCGCGGACAGGATGCTCTTGGTTACCGAATAGACGGCACCAACCCGATCCGAGCCGGATTCATGATAGTCGATCAGCAGACGATCCCCCTTGAGCAGGACGACATCTTTCACTTTCCATGCGGTCCACTCCGGTATATGCCGCGCTATGCGCTTATCATCTAGGCCAACCTCCGCGTCCGTTCCGGCTTCGAAGGATTCCAGCTCCTGAAATCGTTTCATGCCACCACGCTCCTTCCCTATCTATGTAGCATTAACCGCGTTTGGCGAAAACATGAACCCAATCATTATATAACGAGGGGCTGCGCTCGCGACCGATGAAATGCTACAATGTGTTGGATACGAGACATTATTGCGATATGGAGGAATGAGCAATGGCATTGATTCAATGCGATTTCTATTCGGAGACTTTGGGCTTGTCCACATCCATGAACGTCATTCTGCCCCAACAGACGGTAACGCAGATCGGCATGGATTCAACTGCGGGAACGGGCAAATTCCCGGTGTTATATTTGCTTCACGGCTTGTCCGACGACCATACGATCTGGCTCCGCCGCACGTCGATCGAGCGGTATGCCGCGGCCTACGGCATTGCGATCGTTATGCCGGCCGTTCATCGGAGTTTCTATACGGACATGAAGCACGGTTACAACTATTGGACGTTCGTTAGCGAAGAGTTGCCGGCGATCGCCCGCTCCTTCTTCCCTTTGTCGGATCGCCGCGAAGATAACTTCGTCGCCGGGCTGTCCATGGGCGGATATGGCGCGTTCAAGCTTGGCCTGCGCTGTCCGGACCGGTACGCGGCCGCAGCAAGCTTGTCCGGGGCGATGGATATGAACCATTTCTACACGCACTTCAAGACCGAGTTCGAGCGCATCTTCGGCACGAAGGACACCTTCACGGGCAGCCAAGACGATCTGTTCGCGCTCGCCGCGCAACTGGCTAAGTCGGATGCCAAGCGGCCTGCCCTCTATCAATGCTGCGGCACCGAGGACTTCCTGTATGAGGATAATGTGAAGTTCCGGGACTATTTGCGCCAACATCAAATCGACGTTACTTATGAGGAAGAACCCGGCGAGCACGAATGGGGCTACTGGGATATGAAAATCAAGCGCGTGCTCGAGTGGCTGCCGCTTGCAAGGCGTACATAAACAACTGAGGCTACGGTCGGTATAGACCCTAGCCTCTTTGATTTATAGGGGCGGCTGCTGCGTAATGGCAACCGCGGACGGAAAGCTGCCCGTCGGCACGATGGCGATCGGCAGCTGGCTTTGCACGTCGATGACGGCGACATAGCCGAAGGAGAGCAGCGGCACATAAATCTTGGTGCCGTCGCTGGTGCACGCCAGTCCGTTCGCGCTGCTGCCGCTCGGAAGTTCAACGGAAGTGAGCACTTCTTGACGCGCCGTATTGATCACCGTAAGCTCGTCGCCTTCGCGGTTCGCGATATAGGCTAATGCGCCATCCGGCGTAATCATCACCGCACTCGGCTTGCCGCCTTTTTCGAGCTCCACGCGAGCGGCGACCAATCGCCCTTCGATCTGGATCACGAAGACGCAATTGTATTTGACATCGGTGACGTAGATGGCGCTTCCGTTCGGCAGGAAGGCGGCCGACGAAGGTTGACTGCCCTCGGGGAGCTGAACGACCGTACGGACCTGGCCGGACTCCGCATCCATCAAGACAAGCTTGGCTGCGCCCGTCATGCAGATGCAGATGCTGTTCCCATCAGGCGACAGGGCAATTGCCGAGGCTTCACAAGAAACGGGCAGCGTCACCGTGTGCTGGATTCGCCCCGTATCCGTGTCGATGATATGGAAGGCGTCGGTCACCAGCGTCGTAACATACGCTTTGCGCCCGTCGTTCGATAAGGCGATCGCATAGGGGACGGCCGAACCGGGGAACGTGATGTCCCGTTCGCTGTTATAGGTCAGGTTCTCAATGATTTTGACGGTCCGGTCGCCATGGCACGTCAGATAGACGCGCGCACCGTCCGGCGAAGCGGCAATATGGCGAGGCCGGCTTCCCTTTGGCAGCTGAATCGCGGCCACTCTCGCATGCGTCACCGTCTGCATGACCGTGACCGAATGCTGGGCATGATTGACGATATAAGCCAGCTGATACTCCTCCAACCGAACGGCCGAAGGCTCCAGCAGCCGGCGGCGCAGCACCGCGCCTTGTTCATCAAGTTCCGTGACGGTCGCGATTACGTCATTGGCTCCGAGGCCGTCCGCCAGAATGCGAATGCCGAAGGTGTCCAGCCAGTTAACGTCGAATGACGCCAGATAGACCGATTCTTCCACGCCGCTGCGCGACAGCATCATCCTCTGCGAATCCAGCGCGCACAGTTTGCCGTAACCTTCCGTCGCCCCCGCCAGCTGGACCGTATAGAGTTCCATGCGAATAGACGGTACGTATAGTCCCGTATTTATGACCGATACCATAAGTTTCGCTGTCTTGTTTACCGCGGCATTGATTAGAAGTCCTGAATCCAGAATGGGCATAGACCGTCTCCTCTCTTCGTGACCATACTCTAGTCTATGAGCGTGTCGTGAGAGAGAACCCTATTTTTCGCCTGTTTCCCCTCGCCCCAATGGGGAACTTTTATTTTCCACCAAAAAATTGAGGGTTGCACCCTCAAGCACCTGCTTTCTCAACATTACCTTACTTTCATCCCAGATTTCGCCTTCCACTTCTTATCTTCTCCCTCGCCCCTTCCCCCTCCGCCGAGGGGAACAAAGCTTATGCTTCCGTAGCGAGTTTTCCTCCGGAAAACTTTTAGCCCCGGCCCTCTTGACACCCGTATTAGGCGAATCTCGTTACGCGGCCGTCGTTGATTTGTCCTTTCGTGGTGGGCTCGCGTTGTCCCATATTGTTCGTTAGTATAACTTCCGTTCAGGGGACAAAGCTTTTCTTCGAGCTTCGTTCGTTACTTCGTGCCTTGGGAGGTGACCTGTTTGGTTCGAGTCATTAGCGGATAATGAGCTGACACTCGCTTGACGTCCACTTCGTGGACACGCTTACCTTAATGCCTATAAGAAAAAAGGCCTTGAACATATTCCGTTCAGGCCTGTAATAATTCTATTCTCAACTATGCTCTTGGTCTGGCGATTAACGCTGACAAAAACGAGAAGACGATCCCGGCGGTGATGCCGGCGCTTGTGATTTCGAAGATACCCATGAAGATGCCGATCCAGCCGTTCTCTTGCAGCTCTTTGGTAGCTCCGTGGACGAGCGCGTTGCCGAAGCTCGTGATCGGCACCGTGGCGCCTGCGCCGGCGAAGTCAATGAAGCGGTCGTACAGGCTCGTGCCGTTGAAGGAGATGCCGTCGAGCACGGCTCCCGCTACGACGAGGATTGACATCGTATGGGCCGGCGTCAATTTGCCGACATCCATCATCAGTTGGCCGATGACGCAGATCGCGCCGCCGATAATCACGGCCCAGACAAAGTCCATCATGACGCGCTCCCCCTGTTCTCGATCGCGACGGCATGCGCAATGCAAGGGATGCTCTCGCCTTGCTGGAACGAGATCGGAGAGAATAAGGCGCCGGTCGCCACCACGAGAATGCGGTTCAGATCGCCTTTCTTCAACCGCTTGAGCAGATGCCCGTACGTGACGGTCGCCGAGCAGGCACAACCGCTGCCGCCTGAGTTCACGAACGTCTGCTTGTTCAGATCATAGATCATTAGACCGCAATCGTAATAATTGGTCTGGGTGATCGGGAAGTTGTGCTTATCGAACAAAGCATTGGCGATGTCGTAACCGACTCGGCCCAAATCCCCGGTGACGATCAGATCGTAATAACCCGGCTCGATCCGGAAGTCGCGGAAGTGCGCCTGAATCGTATCGACGGCGGCCGGCGCCATCGCCGCTCCCATGTTGAACGGATCGGTAATGCCCATATCGATGACTCGACCGATCGTGGCGCGAGTTATGACCGGGCCGTCGCCTTCAGCCGCGACGATCGCAACGCCAGCGCCCGTTACCGTGTACTGCGCGGTCGGCGGTTTCTGCGAGCCGTACTCGGTCGGATAGCGGAACTGCTTCTCGCTCGTGCAGTTGTGGCTGCACGTGCCGGCCATGGCATACTTGGCGGATCCGGAGTTGACGAACTGCGCGGCAAGCGCCAAGCTCTCCATCGACGTGGAGCACGCGCCGAATACGCCGAAGTAAGGAATACCTAGCGTGCGCGCCGTGAAGCCGCTGCTGATGATCTGATTCATCAAGTCGCCGCCGATGAAGAATTGAATGTTCTCCTTGGACAAATGCACCCGTTCGAGCGCCAAGGTCGCTGCCTCTTCGAGCAGCTTCTTCTCCGCTTGCTCCCAGCTCTTCTGCCCGACCATCAGATCGCCATGGCCGATATCGAAATCTTCCGCGATCGGTCCTTCACATTCATCCGGCCCGACGACCGATGCCGCCGACAAGATGACCGGCTGCTGGTCGAACCGCCAGCTTTGATGTCCCTGCAGCATCTGATCACCCCTTTATTCCGATTATCCAATGGATCATTCCGACCGCGAACGCCGCGACCGTCCCGAATACGATGACCGATCCGGCCAGCTTGAACATATTGCCGCCCGTGCCTAGCACCAGTCCTTCACGCTTATGCTCGATCGCGGCCGAACAGAGCGAATTGGCAAAACCGGTCACCGGAACGGCGCTGCCTGCGCCGGCCCACTGCGCCAGTTTGTCGTAGACGCCGAGGCTCGTTAAGATGGCCGACAGCAGGATCAGGACGGCTACGGTCGGATTGCCTGCCGTCTGTTCGGTGAAGCCGAAGTACGTCTGGAACATCTTCATCAACGCCTCGCCGAGGAAACAGATCGCGCCGCCGGCGATGAATGCCCGGTAACAATTGCGCAACACCGGGCGCGGCGGCTCCAGCGACTTGGCCAAGGTCTGATACTCCAGCTGAACGGCCGTAACTTTCTTCTGCTTGCTCTTCGTGAACTCTCTCACGTCAGCCCACGCTCCTTCCTTAACGCGTCAACAGCGGAACCATATCCTTCGCCACCTTCGACATGCGTTCCGAGCAATCCCCGTACATAACCTTCGCCTCCGGATTTTGCACGGATAAGGCGTATAATTCCAGATCGGCCGCGCATTTTTTAAGCGTGGCCATCAGCACGGCTTTATTTTGCGGCTCAGGCACATTCAGCTGATCATCATACAAATCCACATACAACTGCTTCAAGGCATCGACTTGCCCCAGGAACACATTCTCGAGCGGAATGCCAATCTTCTCGAGCTCCGTATGCAGCCAGCCGCGGTTGAGGCCGATCGTGGACAGCGGTTCATCCATGATATTGCCATCCATAATGACCGTCTGCGGCTCTTCTTCCGGCGCGACTTGAATCCCCATATTCGCCGGGGTGAGCGGCTGATTCTCCTTCTTCAGCAGGACGCTGAGATCCCCGCTCGATTCCAGCATGGCGAATTCGACGTCCGCGACGCGGAACACGCTCTTCGTCCGCAGCTGCTCGAGCAGCTCGTCCGCCGTGTATCGTTCCTTTTTCAGATTGTCCTCCAGGATTTTGCCTTCCTTGATCACAATCGTACCTTTGCCTTCGAACCATTCGCGCAGCTTCTTGCTCCGCAGCGTCAACAGTTCGGCGATAAACGGCAGGAAGAACCACACGGACATCGCAACCAGGCCGTGAAAATAATTATTCTCAATATCGGTGGAAAGATAGCCGGTAATTTCCCCGAGCGTAATCCCGGTCACGTATTCGAAAAAGGTCAGTTGAGAAATTTGCTTCTTCCCTAAGATGCGGGTCAGCGCAAACAAGATGACGACAGATCCTAATGCCCGCAGCAATACCCATGTCCAATCCTGCATTCGTTTCATTCCCTTCCTCGTATGTCAGGACAGCCATATTGTGCACCTCGAGCCGAAGATTATGAAAATGCGCAGGGTGTAATATTTTGCGCGAAACTGGTTACGTTACCACATGTATTTTCTTCGGGAAGGAGGCTTGGACCATGACCGTAGCAGCTCAAGTAAAGACCACCTTGGCGTCGCTGAAGAGCGCGCAAGCCAGCTTGGAATCGTACGCGCTGGCGACGCAGAATCAAGATGCGAAGAATATGTTTGCGCAAGCAGCGCAGCAGACGCAAACGATCGTCGATCAGGTTGCGTCACGCGTGCAGCAGCTCGAGAACGAGGAACCGCAGTACAAAGGTTTCTAAGATCAACTCCCTAAGAACGGCAAAAACCCGGCTCACCTGCTCAGGTGGACCGGGTTTTTGTTCGTTTTATTCGCGTTCGTAACGTTAATGGGAGATGGTTGCAGATGGCTGAACACTTTCCTGCGGCTTATCGACTTGCTTGTGCGGGCGGAACCAGAACCCGAGCAAGCCAAAAATCAAGAACGACGCGCCGAGCACCAGGAACGTGCTGGAAGCCGAGATATATCGTATGCTATAACCGCCTGCGCTCGGACCCAGGATGCTGCCGATGCTGAAATGGATAGAGGCAATGACGTTCGCGGCCGGCAGAATCGCGCGCGGCAATATATCTGCCGCATAGGCAAGTCCTAGCGAGTAGAATGAACCGACCAAACCGCCGCCAAGCGCAAATAAGATCATAAGCAGCGCTACATTGTCTCCGGCTAACGGTACGAGGAAGAACATGCATGCCCCAAGGATAGCGGCTGTCATCAGAATCGGCTTGCGGCCGATCTTGTCGCTCCAGATGCCGAGCGGAAGCTGAAGTATTAAGCCGCCGATACCGAACGAGAGCAGCAGCAGCGAAATCCACCCTTGGGTCAGATCAATACGCAGCGCATATAACGGGAAGTTGCTGTTCATCGAAGATTCCATGATGCCGTAGAGCAGGCTTGGGATCAAGACGAACCAGGCCAGCCGATAGGTGCGGACAAAACGATTCTCGGTTACCGCTCCTGGCGGCGCTTTCTCCGGGAACGCATTCGGAATGCGCAACAGAAGCAGTAAGACGATGAAGAACAATAAGCCGACGATGAGGAACGGGGCCGCTTGGCCGATCGGCAGCAAGTTAATCCCGAGCGGACCGATGCTGAAACCGACGCCGTACGACATGCCATAGAGCGAGATATATCGCCCTCGGCGATCCGCAGGAGCAGAACTGACGATCCACAGCTGGCTCGCATAATGAAGCGAGCTATCGCCGATGCCGATGAGCAGGCGCAGGACGAACCAGATGAGCAGCGCGTCACTGACCGGGAACATAAGCATCGATAACGTGACGAGCAGAACGCCGGCGACGATTATTTTTTTGTACCCGTAACGGGCGACAGGCTTCTCGATGAAAAACATCGTGCAGAAGGTGCCGATATACAGCGCGGTAGAATTCAAGCCATTCATGTCGGACGAAACGCCGGCATGATCCAGCAGGATCGATAAGAGCGGCAATAACAACCCTTGGCTCGCACCTGCCACGACAACGACGAGCAGGAGCATAATAAACCGGTAACGAGCAGATACTTCAGAAGTTAAACGCAATGCAGACACTACTTGGACACTCCTTGCATTCCTAGATGTAAAAACGTGATGCGGACATCCGTTCATTGTATACGATGGATTTCGAATCCGGCAAGCTTCTGTACAAGCACTCGACTAAAAAACGAAAAACCTGCGATCACTCGCAGGCCTTCCGTTAATATAGCGCGCTAAATTTTGAATTTTCCAACTGTATCCTGAAGCTCTTCCGCCATCTTGCTGAGCATCGTCGATGCGGAAGCAACCTCTTGCATCGACAGCAGCTGATCCTTCGTGCTCGCTGCGACCTGTTGGATGCTGGCGGCGGCATCTTCCGATATGCCGGATACGACCTCGATCGCTTGGAGGACATTCGCCGCATTGCCGCTCATCTGCCCAGCCGCTGTCGAGACCTTGTCGATCTGCAGCGCAACGGCGGCGATCGAATCCATGATTTCCTGGAAGGAACTTCCCGCATCGTCCACAAGCGATACGCCGGACTGCACTTCGCTGGATACCAGCTCCATGCTCGTAACCGTTACTTGCGTATCCTTCTGAATCGCGGCGATGAGTTGAGAGATTTGCTGCGCCGAATTGCTAGATTGCTCCGCGAGCTTCTTGATCTCCGATGCGACGACGGCAAATCCTTTACCCTGCTCGCCTGCTCGAGCCGCTTCAATGGAAGCGTTCAGAGCCAGCAGGTTCGTCTGCGAGGCAATATCCGTAATGACCTGAGCGAACTTGACGATTTCGGCGGATCGTTGACCAAGGCCGGATACATCGTCAGATAACGTTTTGACCTTTTGGCCAATCGAATTCATCTGCGTTACCGCGGTCTGGATCGCTTCATTGCCATCGGTCGCCGTCACTTGCGCCGAACCGGCAGCAGCCGTTACGTCATCGGCGCGGCTGGCAATGTGGCTTAGCTGGGAAGCCATGTCGTTCATCTCGTTGCGCGTATCTTGCACGCGCTCGACCTGCTGAACAGAACCGTGAGCGACTTCTTCGATCGTGTGGGAGATCTGCTCGGAGGACGTAGAGATATGCTCCGAATTCGCCGTCAGCTGCTCGGAAGCCGCTGCCAGCTGCATCGCATTCTCGTTAACCTGGTGAATCAAGGTGCGCAGCGATCCCGCCATCTTGTTGAAGTTCGTGCTGAGCACGCCGAATTCGTTCATCTGCTTCACTTCGATATCGGTCGATAGATCGCCTTCCGCAATCCGGAGCGAACCATCATTCATCCGGCGAAGCGGACGAAGGACAGAGAGCACGATATAGATAACCAGAAGCGCGCCGACGATAATCGAGAGGATTAGCACGATCAGCGTTACCTGGAAGATTGTCGAAGCCTCGCCTTCCACCTCTTGTTCGTACATCACCCCTGCCAGCTTCCAGCCTGTCATGTCGTTCGTCTGGAAGATCATTCGCATGCCTGACTGATCATTGCTGGAGTTAAAGCTGAAGTAACCGGATTCTGCGGCATACAGCTGATCCGTCGTTGCCGTTTGCTCAGCCTCTTCCCCCGCTTCGTAGGACGGATGGTACACGTATTTACGGGAGGAGTCACTTAGGAATACATAACCTTCTTCGCCGATCCTGACATTCTTCGTAATCTCCGCCAGTTTGACCAATTGAACGGATAACCCGACGACGCCTTGGCCGTCAGGGGTCTCTTTGGCGATTGTGACGATGAGATTGCCGGTTGCCGCGGAAATATAGGGCGAAGTGACGATCGCAGAGCCTTTATTCTCTTTCGCTTGCGTATACCAGCCCCGTTTGCGCGGGTCATAGTCAGTCGCGATTTTGGTCACTTCGGCCGAGTCCATATACAGTCCCGCTTCCGTGCCGATGAATACCATTTCGACATCATCATGCGTGGCCTTCACGGTAACAAGCTGATTGCGCACTTGATCATTCGAGCCGATATTGGTTCCATTCCCCGATTGAACCAAGCTTAGATCAGGTAACGACTGGGACAGCAGGTCCGTACTTTGTTTCTTGCCCTCTACGAAACTGTCCAGCATGGCATTGAGCAGATTCAGGTTTTCTTCAGCTGCCATGACCATTTGATCGTCGATCTTTTCTTTTGCCGTCTGATACGAGAAGTACGCGAGCAATAGCGTCGGTACGAACAGAATAATGGCAAAGGATCCGATGAGGATCTTACGGATCGAGAGGAAGACCATCTTAGGCGGTGATCCATCCGCTTGCTTACGTTGTTGCTTCATGTAACTTGTTCCCCCTCCACCCAAGACTCATCCGGGTGATTTTGTCTATACAATTGAGATAGATTCTAGTATTACTATCGGACGTAATAGAGGGGGAATGAAGGGGAAATATAAAAGCCAGACTCCTCACCCCAATGGGATTTGAACCTGGCTTTTTTATCAAGCTTATTTATGGGAATGATCGGATTTTACGCCAAGGCGCAACCCGGTCACAATTTTCGATAGTCGGCTTTCATAATTCGGCTGACGAGACTCGGCCACTTGGGATTCGCGGGACAATACTTCTTCGCGATCTTCTCAATGGTCGTATAGCCCTTGCCGAGGTAACTCTTCGAGATCAGCTGTCCGAACTTGCGCACGCTGTCCCCTTTGGTTTTGAAGCTAAACGCTTTGTGATGCTTGCCATCGATGGCGTTCAGTCCGAATAAATTGTTTTTGCTCTTGGCGAGCTTGCTCTTGCCGTTACCGCTCTCCAGCTTCATCACCGCGATGGTGAAATAAGCGTTAATGCCGTATTCCTCTTCGACGGCAAGGATCACCTCTTCCAATCCTTGACCCGCCAGGGCCGTATTTTTCAGAATCGCCGCAATATGTTCCTTCGATAATCCCGAGTCGGATTTGACAGCCGATTTGGGCTGATTCGGTTCCTCTAGCTCTAAGGTTTGAACTTTCACTACAGCGTTGGTGGCTTTAGGCGCTGACTTGGCCGCCGCGACGGCAGGTTTGATCGGAAGCGCATCGCTTCGGCTGGTGGCTGCCGTTGTCACCGGTTGGGAAGCGGGAGCAGCAGACGGACTGACAAGCTTCGCGTATCCCCCGTGTACGTAGCCTCCGCCCTCGAGCTGAAGCCAGCCGCCGGCCGTTGTGCGGACAACCTTAAGGATGTCCCCTTTTTTCACAATATCGCGAATCTGCGAGGTGCTATATCCGTTCATGCGCACATTCAAGTAATAGGCGGTCACTTCGTATTCGGCGGCGGCCTGCTTCACTGTGGCTGTCTTGGCAGCTGCGGCAACCGTCGGCTTGGCAGTCTGAGAGGCTTGCTTCGCTGTAGGGGTAGTGTTCGGCTTGACAGTTGGAACGGCATTGATGGCGGGAGCGGCGAGCTTATGTGTAGGTACAGGCGATGATACATATGTATCGGCTTGGGCTTGCATCTTATCAGGAGCTGGCTCATGGGCAGGATCCGCGAATATACGGAAATTCATGCCCAAGGTCAAAATCAGGGTCACGCTCAGTAGATAAACGAAAAGCTTATGAATTTGCAATTTACGCAAGACTTTCACCTCTTCCTGAAGATTTGGGTCGAAGCTTACGAATTAACTTTAACCACTATACTCTCTTGTCCGTGGGAATATGTTCGATCCTGTACAAAAAACACGGCCGAGCAAGTGGCGCCTCTAACTTCAGGAATGGTGAAAAAGCCAGCAATGGCAAGGGTTTCGCGCGTGTTTCACAATACCTTCATACGCACAAAAAAAGACATTCGATCGTAAGCAGCAGTCGAAGAACGATGCTTACGATCGAATGTCATGTACGAATGGTGAACCTTTAACGTCTAATGCTCTGCCTTATTTATTCGGGATCCAGCTCGTGGGGAAGCTTCGGCAGCTCGGTCGGCGCCACCTCCGGCGGAATCTCCTGCGGCACTTCCCGTTCACGGTCAGGTGTGTTCGTGTCGATCTCCGGCTTTTGATTACCGGAATCGGGTATCTCCGGAATTGTCCTCGGGTTCACTTCCGGCACGGGATTCGTCTCGATTTCACGCTGCGGTTGATTCGACATGGACAACGCCTCCTTTTGTAACGTTAATACACGGTTATAGAAGGCGATAAACATGCCGTGACAGCTATATCCGGGCTTCGATCTGCGCTTTCACTTCTTCTGGATTGTCGATCTGGAACACCACTTTGCCGAACTCATGCCCGCTTAGCTCGAGTACGACGACGTCGCGATGGTTCTCGTACGAGATGAAGCACCAGCGGTCGCCGATCAGGAAACGGCCTTGACGAATATCGGCAATCGAGGTGCCGACGCGAAACTTAAGCAGCGATACTTTGAAATCCTCCACCGTTACGCTCTTGATGCTGCTATAAGGAATCGCGACCTCGCGTTTCAGAGCGCCCACGCTCGTTAATCCGGTTAAGTGGAGCACCAATTGCTGATCTTCTATTTGAACTTGTCTGGACATTTCGCATCACCCTCCAATATTGTGCTTCAATGTTGTCGGTAATAGGACGGCTGAGGTACGCGATTTGTTCATTGGGGGCAAATTTTTTTTACAGGCTGCGCTATACGTCATCCCGCCGAGTTTAGGGAATAAGAAAACCCGGCCCTAATTAGGACCAGGTTCCAGAACCATCCAGATCTTGAATATTAGTGTTCCGACGAGGCGCCAAAGGTGACGAATTTGCCTTCGCGATAGTCCTGATACGCTTGTCTGATTTGTTCTTCCGTATTCATGACGAAAGGTCCTCGCGCCACGATCGGTTCACCCAGCGGCTCGCCGGCATAGAGCAGCACCCGAAGCTTGCTGACCGCCGTGATCGTCACCTCGCTTCTGTCATGATCTCCTGCACGCTCCAATAATAGCGCGCTCCGTTCGGTGCCGATCGTCTCGTCGCGGCCGAACTTGCCTTCCCCTTCGAGGACGAAGAAGAATCCGTTATACGTTCCAGGCAATTCCTGTTTCACCGACGCTCCAGGCTCCACAATCAATTCAACCATCGTTATCGGCGTAAAATTGTGCGTCGAAGCCGTTACGCCGCCCGAAGATCCGGAGAATACGCGTATCGTCGCCCCTGCTTCCTGACGAACGGGCATATTCGCGCTGCGCAAATTCTGATAGCGCGGCGCGGTCATCTTGTCCTTGCTCGGCAAATTGACCCACAGCTGCAAGGAATGGACCGTCTCGCCCGGAGCCGGATCCTCCTTGTGGATCACGCCGCGGCCAGCGGTCATCCACTGCGCGTCGCCTGGCAGCAGCTCATCCTGTTCTTCGCTTGCGCTGTCATAATGCTCAAGCTTGCCTTCCATTACATAGGTCACCGTCTCGATGCCGCGGTGCGGGTGAACATCGAACGAGCCTCGCGTGAACCAATCCTCGGCCAGGAACAGGAATGGATCATACGCGCGCCAATTCCCCGGTTCGAGGATCAGGCTGTTCTGATGACCTGGTCCCAAATGATTTTTGTGCGCCGTCCACACCTGTTTAATCGCTCGTTCGAATACGTTGTCGCTCATCTTACTCTTCCTCTCCAGGCTATCTGTGACGTTCATGCATACCTGCCTAGTTTATTTCTTCAGCGGCTCATTATCCGAGAACAGATCCGGATTCGCTGCCAGCATCTGCGCGAGCACTTCATACGTTCGCTCCGCATCGCATACCCGCACGAGCGCATCGCCCAGTTTGCCTGTCGTCATGGCCCCAAGAGATACCAATACTTCATCCACTTTCCAAAAATGTTTCGACCAGCTCAGCCCATGATGGCGCCGCGACGGCACTTGTATCTCGTCGCCATTCGGCAGAACGGTAACGAGCGGCTGATGAGAATCGGTCAGTCTTCCTGGGATATCGCACCATTCCTCGATGCCATGGATATAGGTATTGCGCCGTAAGTCGACGCCAACGAGCAAGATTTGCGCTTTGCGATCCAGCAGCTTGCCCCACGCGGATTCTCTGGCGCATGGCGTATCCCATCGTTCGTCGCCCGCCGTGAATTGCGCCGCGTCCTTCCCGCATGCCGCGACCGAATGCGTCGGATGCCAGGAACGGATGACGCCTTCCTGCTTTCGGAACAGCTCCGGCAGGATCCCGACGCAGACCTCGGAATCCGCTACATAGAATCTCGGATTATCGGCGTTGATCGTCCGCCATGTATGCGTCGGCAGCACGAGCAAGCCTGCCTCCATATAGGTGCGCCAGGCATCGAGAACGGTTTCGGCGCCGCCTTCGACGCTCCCGATCTGTTTCATCGAGGAATGAATCAAGATTGTGCCGGTCGGATCAATATTCAGCGCTTCCATCTGCGCGAGCAATTCGGATTTCGTATACATGCTTCGTCTCTTCCTTTCTTCGCTTCCATACGAACCTATTCGCTGCACGGACGCCGGACTCCTCTTCCTTGGCTTGCATACGTCAAGACTAGCTATCGAGCGCCGCTTTCCCTTATAATTACGTTTGTCGCCAAGAGCTGTCAGCACGAGGCATACCGTAATCATAGCCGATAGGCAGTTTGTTAACGTTAGGAGCGAACAACATGGATATCATCAATATTGAAATGCACTTGATCGATGAAGATAAGGATCAGCCGCGATACCAGTTTAATGAAGAAGCCTTGGCAGAACTCATGAAGAGCATCGACGAGCTGGGGCTGTTATCGCCGATCAAGGTTAGAACGACGCCGGACGGCCGGTACAAAATCATCTACGGCAACCGCCGCTACAAGGCCAGCCAGATGCTGGGCAAAGCGACGATCCCCTGTCTCGTCTCGAACGTGACGGACGAGGTCGAGATCTATCTGGAGCAGATCGCCGAGAATCTGACGCGGGAAGGCTTCTCGCCGATCGAGGAAGCCGAGGCGTTCCAGAAGCTGCTCAAGGATTCGAAGTTCAACAGCTCAACCAAGTTTCTCGCAGGCAAGCTCGGCAAGACGGAGACGTACATTAAGAACAAATGCGAGCTGCTCAAGTTCGGCAAGGCGGTACGGAAGCTGATCGTCAGCGGCACGCAGATCAAGAAAGATCAGCTCATCGAAGACCAGCTGCTGCCGATCAAGGATCTGCCGATGGAGCATCGCGACCCGCTGGCGCTCATCATTGCCCGTGATGAACTGCCTGTCAGCGACGTGAAGAAGATCGCCAAGCTGTTCAAGGATCCGGACATGTCGGCAAGCACGAAGGACAAGCTGCTATACAAGAGCGGTCATGAATTGCTGGAGACTTGGTATACGCATGAGCAGAATCGCAAGTACCGCGCGAAACTGGCGGAGGAACAGGCGGCACAAGCCGAAGCGAAGAAACAAGCGGAGGAAGCGCGCGCGCTGGCTGCGGCGAATGCTTCGGCGCAGCCGAGCGAATCGCAAGAGGCAGCCGCACCTGAAGAAAGCTTGAAAGCAACGGCAATCGAGACGAAGCTTCGCAAGATCGCAGGCGCCGTGCCCGCTTCTGCCCCGCTGGCCGATGCGCTGCGCAAGTCGCAGGCCTCGCTGACACCGGATAAGCAAGCGGCCATGCTGCTGGAGATCGACGGACTGCTGGCGAACCTCGAACAGCATCTCCAAGAATGGAAGAACGTGAAGGAAGAATTGAAGATCGCACTCTTAACGCCGTAACTTATACCTGTCGTAAAACAACAAAAACCTCCGATGTCTCAAAGACATCCGGAGGTTTTTGCGTTGCAAGGACGATTACGATTGCGCTGGCGACGTAAGTATGATGGCTTTTTTCTTGTTGTCCCATTGCACGGTGTAACCGGACAACTCGGACATATTTTTCAGCGGGAGCATGGTCGTGTCGTTGATGCTGAGCGACGGTTCAATCGCATAAGCTTTGCCGTTCACGGTGGCGGTCTTCGTCAGCGGTACATGCGTGATGGTGCGCGTGCCTACCTTGGCGGTTGCTGTCTGCGTCTTATTGTCCCACAGCACCGTTCCGCCGAGGAGCTCGAAGCAAGCGCGAAGCGGGATATAAATTCTCGAGTTCGAGATGATCATCTGCTGCTTCAGCGGAATTTCTTTCCCATCGAGGATCATAATGCCCGTGAATGGCTGCACGCCGAGCGAATATCCATGCTTAACGGCCAATTCCTCAAAGGACAGCGAGGAGGTGGTCACGACCGCGATCGTACCGAGCTTGATTTTGGGGAAGAGCCAATGGATGTCATCATTGTACATGCGGATGCATCCTGCGCTTACGTACTTGCCGATCGACTTCTTATTGTTATTCCCGTGAATGGCGTAGGTCGTTCCGTTCGTCCCGTCTACATCGAGGCCAATCCAACGGTCTCCGAGCGGATTCTTGGGATCGCCGCCGGGAATTTTCTCCTTGTAATAAGGCCGATTCTTGATTTTGTTCACGATCTCGAAGCTGCCCTCCGGCGTCAGACTCGGCGTCTTGCCCGTAGCGACCGGGAACACCTTCTCCAGCTTCCCGCCTGTAAAATAGGCAAGTTTGTTCGTCTTCTTGTTCACGATGATGAGATCACTATCTGCAGAGCTTGCGTCCACGTAGGTTGGAGCCAGCCATACACAGCTAATGATGAGAGCGAGCGACAGCGCTAGAAAGCTGCGTATACACCTCATAACAACAACAGACAACCTCCCTTTCCAAGATTAAAAATTCTTAATCAGTATATTATGGAAGAAGTTGTCTAACGACAGTGTGATCGCTTAAGAATTTCTAAAGAATAGACATACATGTTGTATACCGATCCGCTTTGCCTCCGGCAGACATAGTACCACCTCCCCTAAGTCCCCTCTCTTAGTTCCGATTTGGACAAAGCTTTCTTTCGAGCTTCGTTCGTTACGGTTTGCCTTGGGGAGGTTGGCGGACTTCGGGGCGGGATGATCGACAACGTGCCACCCCTCGCTTTCGTCCCCTTCGGGGACACGCTTTACTTTTACTTTTTTCCTTTTAAAACAAAAAACCGCCCTCTTCGAGAGCGGAATTAATTGTCTTGTCGTTACTTGATACTTGAGTATTTCTGATCCAACTGCAGCTCTTCTAATATTTGTTCAAATGCATCGTCAAGGCCTGTTGCATCGATGCGAATTTGCTTAGGGCTGATCTCGTATTGATCCGACGAGTGCTCGTAGCGCGGATCATAGTAATGTTCGAGCAGCAACGCGATCGCTTGCTCGTATTGCCCTTGCTTCAAGTGAGCTTCGATCTCGGCGGCGATCGGCGTATGGAGGCGGCGTTTGATCTGTCCGAATGCCGCGAGATAGTCCGCTTGATGCGCCGACGGCTCGTAGTCCTCCACAATTTGGCGGACACGCGCTTGAAGCGGCGTCTCGATCCACAGCGATGTTGCGGTTTCTTTCTTGCGGACGAGAAATTCCGGCAGCACGACCTTCCCGATACGCTTGCTCTCGGCCTCGAAGAACAGATAGGGTTTATCTTGCAGACGCAGCAGCTCTTCGAGCAAGGCCGCCTCGAACGACTTCTGATTGCTCGCCTTCATGCCGACGTGGCCGAATATCGAGCCCCGATGGCCGGCAAGCTGCTCGAGATCGAGCACGGGATGCCCTTCCTCCGCGAGCTTATGGAGCAGCGCCGTTTTGCCCGTACCGGTATTGCCGTGCAACACGTAGGCATCCTGCTTCATCTCGAAATCCGCTAACTGCTCGACGACCCACTTGCGGTACGTGCGGAATCCGCCAACCAGGCGATACGCATGAATGTCCATCAAGGACAGCACCGTGGCGGTCGTCTTGCTCCGCATGCCCCCTCGCCAGCAGAAGACGACCTTCCTCCCTTCGATCTCGCTGAATTCGCGGATGAAGGCAGGGAGCTTGGCCGACACGATCGCAAGCCCCCGATCCTTCGCGGCTTGGATGCTGGTCTGTTTGTACAGCGTGCCAACCTCGGCCCGTTCATTATCGGTGAATATCGGTATATTCAAGCTGCCCGGTATCGAGCTGTCGGCATACTCCGATTCGGAGCGGACGTCGATGATCGTGACTTTCTTCGACTGGCGAAGGGCTCGCATCTCTTCTAAGGTGATATCTTGGAACACTTAAGCCTCTCTCCTTCGACTCGAACTAACGTACGGCGACGACAATTTGTCCCGGGTGCTCATTCACCGCTTCGCCAATCATGCCTGCTTCTACGCCGGCTGCGAGCAGCGCGGCAAGCAAAGCTTCCGCTTGCTCAGGCGCGACCGCGATGAGCAGACCGCCCGATGTGACGGCATCGCACAGAATGTATTGGTCGATCTGATCCAGCGCATCGTCGAAGATGACCGAAGGAGACACATGCGCGAAATTGTTCTTCGTGCCCCCAGGGACGAAGCCTTGTTCAGCCAGCTCGCGGACACGCGGCAGCACCGGTACCTGCTCCTTCACGATCCGCACGCCGACTTCGCTGCCCTTGGCCATCTCTGAGGCATGTCCCAGTAAGCCAAATCCCGTGACGTCCGTGCAAGCATGTACGTCGTAGCCGCTCATCACTTCGGCAGCCGTCTTGTTGAGCGTCGCCATGACTTTCGTTACGCGAGCGACTTCTTCCTCGGACAATTGATCCTTCTTGATCGACGTTGTCATGATGCCGACGCCGATCGGCTTAGTCAGGATGAGCTTGTCGCCCGGCTTCGCGCCCGCGTTCGTCTTCACCCGCTCCGGATGGATAAGACCCGTGACCGCCATTCCGAATTTCGGCTCCTTATCGTCGATCGAGTGGCCGCCAACCAAGGTAGCGCCCGCTTCAGCGACCTTGTCGGCCGCGCCGCGCAGAATATCGGCCAGTATCTGCTTATCGAGCGTTGAGATCGGGAATGCGACGATATTGAGAACGGTCAGCGGCTTTCCGCCCATCGCGTAGATATCGCTGATGGCGTTCGCAGCCGCAATTTGGCCGAAGGAATAAGGATCATCTACAATCGGCGTGAAGAAATCGACGGTCTGGACGAGCGCCAGCTCATCGTTAAGCCGGTATACCCCGGCGTCATCGCTCGTATCGAGTCCGACGAGCAGGTCGGGATTCGGGACTACGGGCGGCAAGCTGCGCAGTACCTGCTGCAGATCGGCAGGGCCGATTTTGCAACCGCAGCCTCCTTTGGAAGAAAGCGAAGTTAGCTTGATAGGCGTTTCTTGTGGCATGATGGCAAATCCTTTCTATAGGTGAATAGTAATGAGGCAACATCATTCAATGGGATGCTTCTTCTTGATCGTACACGAATCCGACCCGCCATTGCAAAATTTCACCTTGTCCTATAGTATAATAACACTTGACAACAAGATAACGGAGGTAAACATGGCTAACAGTTCTCCCACCATGCACGGGCATCATGGCCCGAGCAAGAAAACGATTGTGTTCATCATTCTCTTCCTCGTCATCGCAGCCGCAGGGCTTACCTACGTCAAATGGTGGCCTTACTACCATAAGGCAATCAAAGCGATCGGCGAGCATACGATCGGTTCCTCGATTCTATACGGCGGTGCCGACACTGCCCCGGACCCTTCATGGGACGCCGCATGGAGCTACGCCGTCACGTACTATAAAGCCGTCTGGAAAGCGGCGATTCTCGGGATTCTGCTCGGATCGCTCGTGCAAGTGCTCATTCCGTCGGGCTGGCTGCTGCGTGTGCTGGGCAAAACAAACTTTCGCAGCACCGCGATTGCCGGTGCGGCTGCCATTCCCGGCATGATGTGCTCCTGCTGCGCCGCGCCGATCGCCGTCGGCTTGCGCAAGAAGAATGTATCCGCCGGCGCCGCGCTTGCCTTCTGGCTCGGCAACCCGATGATCAATCCGGCAACGCTCATCTTCATGGCATTCGTGCTGTCCTGGGAATTCACGCTGCTGCGGCTCGTGTTCGGACTGATTCTCACGTTCGGCGTCAGTTACTGGGCGAATAGGATCGCGGGCGAGCAGACATTCACCGAGAGCGAAGTGCTACAGCCGATGGATGCCGGAGAGGCGGACAGCCAGCCGCTCTTCATTCGTTGGATGAAAAGCTTGGGCACGATGCTGCTTCACGTCGTCCCTGCTTATTTCATAGCCGTTCTGCTGCTCGGCGCCGCGAGAGCCTGGCTCTTCCCGACGCTGGATGATACCGCGCTCAATAGCATTCTCATGCTGATCTTGTTCGCGATCGCAGGTACGCTGTTCGTCATCCCGACCGCGGCGGAGATACCGATTGCGCAGGCCTTCATGTCCTACGGCTTCGGAGCCAGCATCGCTTCGGTCCTGATCGTAACCTTGCCGGCCGTCAGCCTCCCTTCGCTGCTCATGATCAGACGCTCCTTCCCGGCTCGGGTCGTGTGGTTCGTGTTCGGATCCGTCATTGCGCTCGGCATTCTGAGCGGCATTATCGGGGCTGTCCTGTTGTAAGGTTGGAATATCGCTTCTGGTACAAAGACGAGCTGACGCGCCTTACACGCCAGCTCGTCTTTTTTCTTCCTATCCGTAGGGTCAGCCCGCTCGCCTAGCTTCTGAGAGATCCGGATCTATGCCTCGCGTTTCTTTCCCCAATACGAGCACGGCTACCGCTCCGATCAGCACCGTTATGAAGAAGAGCGTGAAGATCGCTCGAATCGATACGCCATCCGCAACAAGAGCCCCGACGAGATAAGGGCCGATGACGCCACCGATCCTTCCGAAAGCAGCGGCAAGTCCCACGCCTGTCGAACGGATATCGGACTTGTACAATTCAGGCGTATAGGCGTACATGCCGCCCCATGCCCCAAGATTGAAGAAGGACAGGCTGATGCCGGCTGCCAGCAGCATCCCGGTGGATTGTGCCGTGCCGAACCATAGCGCGCTGACCGCAGTGAGCATGAGGTAGCAGACAAGGACGAATTTGCGCCCGAACCTTTCAATTAAGTATGCGGCTGTAAAATACCCCGGCAATTGGGCCAGCGTCATAATGAGCACATACTCGAAGCTTTTCACCAGGCTGAATCCTTGCTTCACCATGATGGTCGGCAGCCATAAGAACATGCCGTAATACGAGAAGACTACGGTGAACCATAAAATCCACAGCATCAAGGTCGCCCGCCGATTGTCGGACTGCCATACCGCAGCTATCCGCTCGAGTAAGCCTAGCCGCTTGCTCGAGCCTTGCTTGAACCTTGGTGAATCGTCAATGGCACGCCGCAGGTAGATGGCATAGAGCGCCGGCAGCGCGCCGATGACGAAGGCCGTCCGCCACCCGTAGTGCGGAATCACATAGTACGATATAAGCGCGGATATAATCCATCCGCCGGCCCAGAAGCTTTCCAGCAGCACGACCGCTTTACCGCGAACGGAGACCGGGACCGATTCCGACACCAACGTGGAGGCGACCGGCAATTCGCCGCCCAAGCCGAAACCGGTGACGAATCTGAGGAGGCAGAGCATGACGAAGCCTGTCGCCAAGGCCGACAATCCGCTCGCCAGCGAGAATATTAACAGGGTCCAGACGAGCACGGAGCGTCTTCCGTATTTGTCTGCGAGAATGCCGGCGCATGCGGCGCCAACGGCCATGCCTACCGAATTCACGGCGGATAACAAACCGATCTGCTGCGCGCCAAGCTGCCATTCCACGGCCAGCGCCGCGACGATAAAGGACACCATGCCGACGTCCATCGCATCGAATAACCAGCTTAAGCCTGCGCTCAGCAGCAGCTTTCTCGTCTTGGGTTCTTTGAGCAAGGACGTATTTTCCATGCAGACCTTTCCTCCCATGCCAGCGGCTTTTTTTGCAAACAATCGCTCAAGAATGTCATCTGTGCTTCATTTTCTGTTAGAATGAAACCACGAGTAACGAACCAGGAGGCCTTATCGTGGATTATATCGTGTTGGACATTGAATTTAACGGCCGCAAGTTCGCCAGCGACCTGCCTATGGAGGTCATTGAGATCGGCGCCGTCCGTCTGGATGAGAACCTGAATCAGGTGGACGTCTTTTCATCGCTCATCAAGCCCGTTTACTTCTCCAAGTTGAACGGCTTCATTAAGAAGAAAACCGGCATTCCCCAAGCGGATATCGACGTAGCCGACGGATTCCCGAAGGTCATCGCCGAATTTACGCAATGGCTCGGACGGAGCGAGTCCTTCCTTCTTATTACCTGGGGCGGCGAGGATTTGAAGCGCATTATCTTCGATACAAGAATGCACAAGATCGATGACGCCTACTGGATGGCGGTCACCTACTTCGATCTGCTGAAGGGCTATCTGCGCCATAAGAACGTAACGAACGATGTCAGCGTCGAAGCTGCGCTCGCCGAACTTCAGATTGAATCGACCGGATCAGCCCATCGCGCTCTCGACGATGCGATCATGACCGCCAAGATCATGCAAGCCATATTCCCGCACCTGGACTTCGACCGCAGCCAGCAATTCAAGGATGCCTACTCGAACGCCAAGGAACGCCGGATGGTGAAGAACGCGATCCGCGGAATGCGCTCGCAGCGCGTCGCGCCGACATGGGAGCTCATGGTGGAGCATTATCTGAAGGACAAGGTATCGCTTGCCGATCCGCGCAAGGTTGCCGAGCTGCTCGCTTATTTCAACGATGAGCTCGCTCGTCCTCAGACGGCCAAACAGCAGACGCCAATGCCTTCTTAATTTCCGTTCAAACAAGACCAAATAACCCTGCCGCTTCCAATAGCGGTAGGGTTATTGTGTATCAAGCCGGAAGGAAGCATACTTCGAACGGCCAGGAAACGAGTATCCGGCTATCCTTCGGGAATCGGTTGTATGGAAGGGGCGCTGTCTTGCGCGTAGTTGTCCTGAACGTAATTGTCTCGCGTGTAGTTATCTTGCTCCGTCATCACACTTCCCATCGCCGCCTCGCCGAGAATCGCATTCAAGGTCAGCGACAAATTCGAGCCGAACTCATCGTGCACGAACGGCGCGCGGTGGCGGAAATAATGCGGATGTCCGCCAATTAGCGGAATCGTCCCGACCTCGCCGGGCTGGTACTTCGCCCTGTCCCAATACCAGACGCCAAGCTTGCTCCGGCTCCACCCTCCCCAGCTGCCAAGACGGGTAATCGGATCGCGATAGTTCCTTGCTTTGTCTACCGCCGTATAGAAGCTGACGCGGTTCCGAAGATCGTTCCGGATAGGCACTTTGGGCGATCCGAGCTGAATGACGTGAAAATCCGGGATCACGCCATCATCATGCAGGATGCAAGCCGCCTGATAGGCAGCGACGCCTCCTCCGCTGTGACCGACCAGCAGGACAGGCCGTCCGGCCGAGCGCTCGCGGATCTGCTGCGCAGCCGATTTGCCGCCGTTCCTCGCCGCGCTGCGGAAGCGGGACATATCGCCGTGAACCTCCATAATCTGGCGAACCATGCTTTGCGTCTGATCCCCGTAAGGGAATAGGTCACGAATGCAAGGCTCGAGCCCATCCGTAGCAAGCCGGTTCCTCAGCTCGTGCTTGCAATCATGGAAGAAGGACCTTGTGGAACCGATTCCTGCCAATAGGTAGATATCCCATTCTGCTACAACCGTCTTATCGATCATGATTTGAGTACACCACCTTTACTTACCGTTTGCAGTCCAAGCTGCCAGTTATGTGTAGTATGAGCGGTTCAAAACCCATTCATTCCCTCATTGAATGCCTATGCCGTCAAAAAGGTGACTCCCGGAAGCCTTCAATGAACAGCTGCGCCGATTTCGATAAGTACCTGTTCTTCAGCCACAAGATCCCGACATCCGACTGAAAATCGGCGTCCTCGATGTCCAGCATCTTCACGATCGTCGACGGGAACGAAGACATGACCGACTTCGGGAAGACGGTCGCTCCGATTCCTTCGGCGACGAGCGACATGATAATGGCGACGCTGGAGCATTCGCAAATAATGTTCGGTTCGAAACCGTGCCGCTTGCATTCGTTCATGACCTGCTGGTGCATCCTCATCGTCTTGTCCGTCTTCAAGGTCAAGAACGGGAAGTCTGCGATCTCCCGCATGCGGATCGACGTAACGGATTCATATTGGGTCCATGCGCTCGGAATCACGACGACGAACGGATCTGACGGCAGCGTGAGCACATGATACTCTTGATCGTCATGCATCGCTTCGAAGGGCAAGCGGGCGACGATAAGCTCGATCGAACGCCGATCCAGCTGCTCGCCCAGATAGAAATGATCGCCCTCTGCAATCTTAAACGTAATTTGCGGGTATCGGTTGCGGAATTGCTCGATCCGCTTGGGGAGCAGCGAGATGCAGGAGACGACGGAACCGATCGACAGGACGCCGCTGACGCCTTCTTCCCGCTCCTTCACTTCCTTCATCGCTTCTTCGAATTGATAAAGCAGCAATTCGGCCTTCTGCCGAAGCAGCCTGCCCGCGTCGGTCAGCTTCAGCCGCTTGCCGGTTCGGTCGAACAGCGTAACGCCGAGCTCTTCTTCCATCTGCTTCAACGCACGACTGAGCGGCGGCTGCTCCATATTGAGAATTTTGGCTGCTCGTGTCACTTGCTCTTCTTGCGCAATCGTGACAAAATATTTAAGTTGGCGTAAATCCATCGCCCGGCTCCCATCTATACCTAAAAGGTATATGAATCATTTCAAATAGATATTTTCAATATACCTCACATAGTGGTAGCATTCAAATAAGAGAACATGACACTAAAGGAGAGAATGCCACATGGCTCAAACCATAGACATCACCCTGACAACGAACAAAAAAGAAAAGCCGCCCGAGAACAAGCTCGGCTTCGGAATCTACTACACGGACCACATGTTCATTCTCGATTACTCCGTCGAGAAAGGCTGGTACGATCCGCGCATCGTTCCTTATCAGCCGATCACGCTTGATCCGGCAGCGAAAGTCTTCCACTACGGCCAGACGATCTTCGAAGGCTTGAAGGCGTACCGGACCAAAGACGGCCGCATTCAGCTGTTCCGTCCGCAGAAGAACTTCGAGCGTCTGAACCGTTCGAACGCACGCTTGTCCATTCCTGACGTTGACGGTGAGCTTGCCTTGCAAGCGCTGCAAGAGCTCGTACGTGTGGACCAAGATTGGATTCCGTCGGCGCCGGGCACGTCCCTGTACCTCCGTCCTTTCGTCATTGCGACACAAGCCGCGCTCGGCGTTGCGCCTTCGACCGAGTACAAATTCATGATCATCATGTCGCCGGTCGGCGCTTACTACGCGGAAGGCATGAATCCGGTCAAGATCTATGTCGAATCCGACCATGTGCGCGCGGTTAAAGGCGGCGTGGGCGAAGCGAAGACGGCCGGCAACTACGCAGCAGGCCTTAATGCCCAACAAGCCGCTTCGGAGAAAGGCTACTCCCAGATTCTGTGGCTCGACGGCGTTCAGCGCAAATATATCGAAGAAGTCGGCAGCATGAACGTCTTTTTCAAAATCGACGGAACGGTCTACACGCCTTCGCTGAACGGCAGCATTCTCGCCGGTATCACCCGCGATTCCATCATCCATATGCTGAAGAGCTGGGATATTCCTGTCGTGGAGCGTCCGATCACGATCGAAGAGCTGTATGAAGCCGGCGCGAACGGCACGCTCGAAGAAGCATTCGGCACAGGCACGGCAGCCGTCATCTCCCCGATCGGCGAGATGAACTGGCAAGACAAGCCACTTGTCATCCGCGATGGCAGCACGGGCGAATTGACGGCCAAGCTGTACGACACGCTGACCGGCATCCAGAACGGCGATATCGAAGATCCGTACGGCTGGACAGTCGAAGTCAAACAATAATACGAATAAACCTCATGTCAGCATCCGTCCGTAACAGGCCGGGTGTGGCATGAGGTTTTTTTTGCGCGTGTGATTATCCGTTCCTCGTCTCTTCCTTCTCCCCCGACACCGACCAGCGGTGGCGGTACTTCTCCAGCTTGGGATGAAGGTCGGAAGGTCGTTCGATCAGCACCAGACGCAGCTTGACGATCCACTCCTCGAAAGACGTATACGAAGCGAACAAATTAGCGGTCTCCGGCGTGATGTACAGCACGAACGGCGCTTTGTATATCTCCGCCATATGCCGAAGCGCGGCGTCTATCGGCGTGTACTTCTTCCGCTTGCCTTCTAGCGCTTCAATCGTTACATAAGGCAGATCCCGTTCGTCCTTCCACGCATGCAGCTCATCGACGCGTTTGTAATACGGACGCACCGGCGTCTTCACCATTCGTCTTACTGTCTCTTCATGCAAGGGATAAAGCACCAGCTTGCTGAATGCGCGCGTGTCGGCATAGGCTGCTGCCTCGTCCAGCTCATGCGGGAGAATATGCTCGAAGGCATCATAGAATATGAGCGTTCCTTTGCGATGATCGGCTGGCGGTTCATAACCATATTCCACTTGGTGGGTTGTACGGCTCATTAGACTTTCCTCCCCTGTTTCGATGTTCATGCGAATCTTCTTCTATTGTACCCTTACCGAAGCATCCATGACGAGCACTTCACTGACCGTCGCATGTTTCCTAGGTGTTTATAGTTATCATACACCTCTTCGCGGACTCATATAGTTAGGGAGATAAATGGTGTAGATTCGGTAATTTTCTGCGCTTATAGGCAAGAGAGAGTACCATGAGGGGGTGAGCTACATTCCGCTTATCACTCGGGCATCGTTCAATGCGACCGGAGCCATCACCTTTACAGGAAATACACTCGGCCTGAGCCGCTCGGATACGGCGGGGGTGCCGGGAACGCAGGATAGTATTGGAGCATTCGTCTCGACAACCACTTCAACCGCTTTCGGCTCTTATCCGGCAGGAACAACCAGTGCCTATGCAAGTAACCGTTCAGCCGCGATATTGAACTTTCCTGCAGGCAGTACCATTTTGTATGCGGAACTGATTTGGGGCGGGTCCTACATTAACGGGAACGTAGATTTGACTGCGTTCATCAATAATGCGGTTTCCTTCACGACGCCGGCAGGCACATTCAGCATCACGCCAGACTCGGCTACGGCCAATCAGGTCAATCTGGGCAGCGGCGCGTTCGCGTATACCCGATCGGCCAATGTCACTACCCTTGTCTCCCAAGGCGGGGCGGGAACCTATCAGACCGGCAATGTCGTCGGTACGGTCGTCATTAACAATGATCCGACGGCCAACCACTGCGGCTGGACGCTCGGCGTTATCTATTACAACCCTTCACTCCCCTTCCGTAACCTGTCGCTTCGCGCAGGCGCCGTTCTTGTCCAATCGACTTCGAGCGCAGTCACAACCACGTTAACGGGCTTCGCTACCCCGGTATCGGGCGCTCTGGGCGGCAGAGCGCTATTCAGTGCGCAAGAAGGCGACGCGAACCGCACCGGCGACCAAGCGCTATTCGGGCCAACCTCAGCCAGCGCAGTGGCATTATCGGGGCCGAACAACTTTGCGAACAACTTTTTTGCCTCGCAGATTAACAATGATGCGGGCCAGCTGAATACAACTGGTACATTCGGCACCCGCAATCAGACGAACGGGACGCCAGGGTCGAATATCTCCGGCGGCCGGCAAGGCTGGGACATTACGAATGTCGATGTCTCCGCAAGGCTTATCAACAATCAGACGTCTGCCGTACTCATTCTGACCACCTCCGGGGACGCCTATGTCGTAAATGCGAACGCCATCCAAATCGATATCAACTCCCCTAACATAGTCGTTAACAAGAGTGCAAACTCAACCGGCGTCGTCGTCGGGGATACGATTACGTATACGGTCACCGTCGGTAATACCGGTACGGCGAATGCAGCGAGCGTCGTCTTGTCGGATACCCTGCCGGAAGGTCTCGCTTTCGTTACCGGCAGCGTAACGGTAGCCGGAGTTCCCCGGCCTACCTACGACATTGTCGCCGGCGTTCCCCTCGGGGCCGTCAACTTGAGCACTTCGGTGACTGTCACATATCAAGCCAGGGTGACGTCCATACCCGGGTCCTTTATTCTGCCTAATAGTGCAAATGCGGCTTTCACTTTTCAAAGCGTCGCGGGCGGCACGCCGATCAACGGCGTTATCCCCTCGAATACAGTCTCGACGCCCGTATATGCTGCCATTATCTCCATCGTCAAAAGCGCGAATCGCACAACTGCAATTGTAGGCAGCACCGTTACCTATACGCTATTGGTTACCAATTCCGGCAACCGCGCGGCAACGGTTACCCTCGCAGATAATATTCCGACCGGCAGCACCTTTATTCCCGGTACCTTCCGCGTCAACGGAAACGTCGTGCCCGGCGCTAACCCGCCGCTTGGGGTTGTCATCGGTTCGGTAGCGGCAGGCGCTACGGCAACCGTTACGTTCGATGTTCAAGTGAACAGTCTGCCAAGTCCGCCGCAGTTCGTCGACCAAGGCACGGCCACCTTCACCTTCTCGCCGCCTGACGGTCGCGTTATTTCAGGTTCGGCGGCTTCCAATACTGTCACGCTTCCCGTATCCGTGGCGAGCGTCACCGTCGTCAAATCGGTTAACGTTACGGACGCGGCAGTCGGCGAGACGATTACTTATTCTTCCGTCATTACGAATAACAGCTCCGAAGCGGTTACGAATGTCAATCTGTCGGACATTCTGCCATCCGGCGCCACTTTCGTCCCCGGATCGGTCACCGTGAACGGGACATCGAACGCAACTGCGAACCCGGCCACCGGCATCCCGGTCGGCACAATCGCTCCCGGCAGCGCGGTCACCGTCAATCTGCTAGCGCAGGTTAGTTCGTTGCCGAGCAGTCAGCAGTTCGTCAACCAATCCAACGCGTCGTACACCATCGGCACCTTCACGGGAACAACGGCATCCAATTTGACGACGACGCCGATCTATCAGCCCGTCATTCAATTGACCAAATCGGCCAATACGACAGCGGCGACCGTCGGCGATACGATTACGTACACGATCATTGCCCGGAACACGGGCAATCGGTCCGCCACCGTTACGCTAACCGACAATATCCCTGCAGGCTCCAGCTTCATACCGGGGTCAGTAACGATTAACGGGGTGGCCAGCCCATCTTCAACGCCGACCGGCGGGATCTTGATCGGCGCTCTAGCGCCGAATGGACAGATAACGGTAACGTTCCAGACGCTGCTGAACACGCTGCCTTCGCCTCCGACGCTCATGGACCAGGCAGCCTCAACTTACTCCTATGCATTGCCAAGCGGGAGAGTCCTGAACGGGTCCAGTACCTCGAATACGGTGACCGTCCCGGCTTCATCGCCGAATGTCATCATCAATAAGCTTACGAGCCTTAACGCTGCTGCCGTCAATGATGTGCTGACCTATACGCTTCTGGTCACGAACAACGGGGTTGCGCCCGTCACGAACGTTGTCCTGTCCGACCCCGTGCCGGCTGGCGCCAGCTTCGTCGCCGGCAGCGTCGTCATTAACTCCGTCTCCGCCCCGCTCGCGAATCCCAATGCCGGAATCGCGCTCGGGACGATTCTTCCGAATACAACGTTCACCGTCACCTTCCAGATCCGCGTCACCTCAGTACCCGCATCCGCAACGATCAGCAATGCGGCGAGCGCCGGTTTCACCTCGGGAGCTTTCACGGGCACGTCGGTCTCGAACACGGTTACGACGGCCGTATCGGAGGCTGTCGTCTCGGTCGTCAAGACCGCAAGTACGACCAATGCAACGGTCGGCGATACCTTCTCGTATTCGTTCACGCTGCAGAATACCGGCAACGCGGGAGCAACCGTTACTTTAACCGATATTGTGCCGGTCGGCAGTTCGTTCGTCGTGAACAGCGTGCTCGTGAACGGCATTCCTGCGCCGGGATACGATCCGGTCACGGGCATTCCGGTGGGCGTTATACCAGCTGGCGGAACGTCCGTCGTAAGTTATGTCGTTAATGTCGTCTCTTTCCCGCCTAGCAGACAGCTGGTCAACCAAGCTACGGCCAATTATACTTTCACGCTTAGCGACGGGCGCGTGATCAACCGCATCTCCCAATCCAATAGCGTGGTCGTACCTGTCGCGCTGCCGGATGTATCCGTCGTCAAAAGCGTGAGTCAAATCGATGCGGTCGTCGGCGATACGCTGACGTTCACATCGGTCGTAACCAATAACGGTATTGCCAATGTCAACAATGTGGTTCTTCGCGATCCGCTTCAGTCGAATGCGGTATTCGTGCCTGGCACTGTTCTTGTTCAAGGCGTTTCCCAGCCGGAAGCATTACCTGAATCCGGCCTATCACTCGGTACCCTGGCACCAGGCGCTTCGGTTACCGTAACATTCGAGGTGACGATATCGATGCCAATTCCTTCTCAGATTAATAACCAATCGACAGCAAGCTTCACATCAGGTTCCTTCTCCGCAACATCGGCGTCCAACACGACCGTTACGCCGGTCACGCAGCCGCAGATCGCGGTTGTCAAAAGCGCCAACACGAACAACGCTACGCAAGGCGATACCGTTGTCTATACGCTGACGGTAAGCAATACAGGCAACCTGCCTGCCTCTGTCGTCCTGACCGATACGATTCCGGCAGGTACGACTTTCACGGAAAACAGCGTCATCGTGAACGGGTTTCCGATTCCTGGCGTATCGCCGGCAACGGGCATCGATATCGGCACGCTCGCAGCGGGGGGCACCACTGTCGTCTCCTTCTCCGTCGTCATTACGTCATTGCCGTCACCTCAGCAGCTCAGTAACTTCGGCACGGCCACCTATACCTTCACGCCGCCGGACGGCCGATTGTTATCCGGTTCGGCCGTATCCAACACGGTCACGTTCCCGGTATCCGCCCCCAACGTCGGGGTCGTACTAAGCACGACTTCGACTGCCGTTACGATCGGCGACACCATCGTCTATACGGCCGTCGTCACGAACAGCGGCATCGAGGCGATCAATAACGTCCAATTCACGGCACTTACGCCTCCCGGAACTTCCTTCATTCCGGGGACGGTAACCGTCAACGGGACGCCGATACAAGGAGCTAGCCCTATCGGCGGTATTCCGATCAGCTCGATTCCAGCCGGCGGTTCAGTCACGATTACCTTTAATTACGCCGTCAACAGCGTGCCTGCCCCGCCAGTGATCGACAATACGGGGACCGTTACGTTCACATCGGGCGCATTCTCCGGACTGACCAACTCGAACACGGTATCGACGCCGGTGTATCAACCGGTTATCTCGGTCGTGAAGAGCGCGAACACTTCGAATGCTTCCGTCGGGCAGACCGTTACGTACAATCTCGCCGTCACGAACAGCGGCAACTATCCGGCGACGATCACGCTGACCGACAATATTCCGACCGGTACATCCTTCGTTCCGAACAGCGTGTTGTATAATGGATCGCCATTGCCGGGCACGGATCCGATTACAGGCATTCCGGGCGGAACGCTGGCCGCTGGCCAAACGGCCAACATTATGTTCTCCGTCGTCATTGATTTCATGCCAACGCCGCAGCAGTTGAGTAACCAGGCGATAGCGGCATCTTCGTATACGCTGCCGGATGGCCGCACCTTCAATCAGTCGTCGCCTTCGAATACGGTCACTTTCCCGGTATCGGCGCCGAACGCGGTCGTCGTGAAGAGCACGCCGTCTACGGCAGTATCCATCGGGGATACGGTTACCTATACGACAACGATCACGAACAGCGGTATCGCTTCGATTACGAATGTCCTGTTCACGGATCCGATACCGGCGGGATCTGCGTTCGTCGCGAACTCGCTTACCGTCGACGGGGTCCCACGACAAGGCGCGAATCCGGCAACCGGCGTCACGATCGATGCGATCGCGCCGGGCGTAACGGTTACCGTCGTCTTCAACGTTACCGTCACGTCGCTCCCTACACCGGCGCAATTGAACAACCAATCATCCGTAACGTTTACTTCCGGAACCTTCTCCGGCGTCACTTTCTCGAACATCGTCACGACGCCGATCTATCAGCCGATTCTCAATGCAGTCAAGACAGGCAACACCTCGAATGCTACCGTAGGCGATACGGTCACTTACACCGTGACGATCACGAATACGGGTAATTTCGGCGCGGCGGTGACGTTGACCGATACGATTCCGGCCGGTACTTCTTTCGTGGAGAACAGCGTTATCGTCAATAATCAGCCGGTGCCGGGCGTGAATCCGTCGACGGGTATCCCGCTTGGCATCGTCGCTACATCCGCGTCGGTCTCCTTCTCGGTGCTCATCGATTCGCTGCCATCGGGACAGGTGCTGCTCAACCAGGCTTCGGCTACCTTCGCGTATACGCTTCCAGATAGTCGGACGCTCGGCGGCTCGCTCCAATCCAATCTGCTGTCGATTCCGGTATCCGCGCCGAATATCGCGGTCGTGAAGACGTCGAACGTACCGAACGCCGTCGTTGGCGATACGATCACGTACACGATTACGGTAACGAACAGCGGTATAGCGCCAGTAACCAACGTGGTCACGATCGATAATATTCCCGACGGTTCCGCGTTCGTTCCTAATAGCGTCACCGTCGACGGCATCGTTCGCCAGAACGCTTCGCCGGCAGCCGGTATCTCGTTAGGGACGATCGCTCCCGGAACGACGGTGACGATTACGTTCCAAGCTCTGGTAACGAGTCTGCCGTCGCCTGCCGTGCTGGTCGACCAGGCTAGTTCTAGCTTTACATCGGGTGCCTTCTCAGGTATCTCCTACTCGAACACCTTGTCGCTGCAAGTATTCCAGCCAATCATCGCGATTCTGAAATCAGCCGATACCAACAATGCAACCGTCGGAGACACGGTTACTTACGTCCTGACGGTATCGAACACCGGCAATCTGCCGGCCGAAGTCGTGCTGACGGATCCGATTCCAAGCGGCGGTGCTTTCATTCCGAACAGCGTTCAGGTGAACGGCGTGCCGCTGCCGGGAGCGAATCCTTCGGCAGGCTTCTCGATCGGCGTTGTTCAACCGGGCCAGTCGGTCGTCGTTTCCGTCTCCTTCGAGGTTATCATTCAGACGCTTCCGCCGTCCCAGCAGCTGGTGAACACATCGACCGGCAGCTATACGTATACCGCTCCGGATGGTCGCGTACTGTCGGGTACAGTCAATTCCAACACGCTGTCGATTCCGGTTTCGTCGCCGGATGTCTCAGTCGTTAAGAGCACGACGGCAATCGATGCGGTCGTGGGCGATACGATTACGTACACCATAGTCGTTACGAATAACGGGATCGCACCGGTCAATAGCGTCGTTCTTATCGACCCTGTTCCGACCGGCACCGTATTCGTCGAAGAAAGCGTTACTGTCGGCGGCGTTTCTCGGCCAACGGCCAACCCGAACACGGGGATTACCATCGGTACGATTGCCGCTAACGCATCCGTGGTCGTTACCTTCCAGGTCTTGGTGGTCGCGATATGACGCAAGGCGGTGCGCGTGACTTCAAGCTGCTGAACCAGACGCATGTCCGGTTCAGCAGCGGGTCGATCGAAAGTGTCGCGTACTCGAATACGGTGCAGACACCATTGGTTGGAGCAATCCTCCAAGCGGCCAAACAAGCGTTGCCTTCCAGACTATCGCTCGGCCAGACCGTCACGTATTCGGTCATCGTCAACAATTCTGGTAATCGTGAAGCGCACGCCACGTTATATGACTCGCTTCCTGTCGGATTGTCTTTCATTCCCAATAGTGTATTGGTTGGCGGTGCGCCTATTCCCGGCGCATCGCCTGACTCCGGCATACTGCTAGGGACCATCGGCGTCGGAATGACGATTGCGCTCAGCTTCCAAGCCATCGTCATTGCCATACCAGCCTCGCTTGACTTCACCAACCAGGCAAGGATTGAATATGCGTTCTCGACGTATGATGGACGGATCGTCAATGATGCCGCTTTGTCCAACGTTAGCTCCGTCTCCGTCGCAGGCGATCGGCTCAGCGTCTCCGGCAGCCTCAGCTCGCCGGTAACCTTCCCCGGTGATGTCATCCTTTACGATGTGGTGCTGAAGAATGAAGGATTGGATACGCTCGAGAATGTCGTGATCTATATCCCGCTCCCGCCGGGATTCTCCTTCGTACCGGGCAGCGTTGTCATTAACGGCGTACTTGCGGCATGGATCGATCCCAGCCAGGGCATCCCGATCGGCGTGCTAACGCCGGGCCAGATCGTTAACGTCCGGGTCAGTATCAGGTTGGAAGGCGTATCTCCAACGCCCGAAGTTACGATTCAAGGCAATGTAGCCTATACCATCAACGGCACGTCCTACAATGAACCGGTCAATCCGCTTAAGCTGTATATAGTCGAACCTTCGCTCAGCGTTAACCTGGAAGTCGACCAGGTACAAGCGACCATCGGCTCCCTATTAACATACCAGGTTGTCGTCACCAACGACAGCGGTTTTGCCGTCGATGCATCACTCACCGATCTCATCCCGCCAGGAACGTCCTACGTCGTGGACAGTATGACCATCAACGGCGCGCCGCGCACCGGAGGATTGCCTGCCGGCGGAATTACGCTCGGAACCATTCGGGCAAATTCACAGGTCGTAGTTATCTACCAAGTACGCATACAGCCTGGAGCGATAGCCGGCGGTTTACAGCCGGTATTGAACCGGGTTCGGGTGTTATACACGTACCGGCTTACCGACAGCAGAGTCGTCGGACAGAACGCGCAGTCCAATACGGTCAAGACGGAACTCGTGGCGCCTATCATTCCGATCATTGCCTCCGCGCAGCCGCAATATTATGAAATGGGCGAAACGGTGCGGTTTACGATGCTCGTCTCGAACACCGGCAATCTAGCTGCCGATGTGATCTTGTTCCGAACGGCTTACCCGCCAGGTTTCCGCGTGCTCGATCCGCGAATTGACGGCCGAAGCGCTCCCGCTTTTACATTAGAGGACGGCTTAACGCTTGGACTAATCGCACCTGGCGGCACAGTGCGGGTTACCTATATGGTCATGGTCGCCGAAACCGATCATCTTGATCTGGACAGCGTGACTACACGCTATACCGCGCGTTACCGTTATACCTACCGTGACAGCCGTTATTCCGGCGAGAGCTTGTCGAATGAGCTCATTCTGCCGATTGACTATACGAATGAATGACAAAAGCAGCCCGCTAAGGCTGCTTTTGTCTGTACCGATTCCGTACCCTTATGGAGGACTAGTCATTGTCCTCATCGTGCCCTTTCCCTTTCCCATTACCTTTATTCCAGCGCTTCTCGAGCTCCTTCAGCATCTCTTTGACGCGCTTCTCTTCACGCTTAATCGCTTCCCGCTCTTCTTTATTCCCACGGTCGTCGTCTTCATCGCTGTCATTGTCTTCGTCCCACCAACTATCGTCAGACTTCTTGCCGCCATTGCCCGGCGATTCGGCAGGCTTAACGATGACCGGCGGCACACCAGCCACCGTAGGGAATGTCATGACCGGCTCATCCTTCAGCGCTTGGCTCATCACCGATTGGAAAACGGAAGCTGCCGCTTTGGAAGTCGTCGTCAAATAGTGGCTCGTATCCGAACGGTCATAGCCGATCCAGACAGCCCCGACGAGCTGCGGCGTATACCCGACGAACCAGTTGTCCCGTGCGCCGTCGCCGTTCGTTCCCGGCATCTCGGTCGTGCCCGTTTTGCCCGCGATTTCCCGTCCCGCCACTGCCGCGGCCTTGCCGGTACCTGATTCCACGACTCCCTTGAGCATCGCGGTCATCGTAGCTGCCACGTCCGGCGTTGTCGCTTGAATGCCTTCATCAGCCTGCCAAGACGCAAGCTCCGTCTCTTCGGCGCCGGTAATTCGCTTGATCGTGTGCGCGGGAATCCGGACGCCTTTATTCGCATAAGCTCCGAACGCTTCCGCCATCTGGAGCGGCGATACGCCCTCATGCAATCCTCCCAGAGCTAAGCCGAGCGCGCGGTCTTCCGCGGTTAACGGGATGCCGAATTTCTCGGCAGCTTGCAGGCCGGCATCGATGCCCAGCTCATGCAGCGTTTTGACCGCCGGAATATTGTACGATTGAATCAAGGCTTCATATAACGTGACTTGGCCGTGATACGTGCCGCTCGCATTCTTAGGCGAGTACCCGTCGATATCGATCGGTTCATCGACAATAATATGGTTCGGCTGATACCCTTTCTCCAGTGCCGGCGTGTACACCGCAATTGGCTTGAACGTCGACCCAGGCTGGCGCTTCAACTGGGTAGCCCGGTTCAAGCTGCGGAACGATTGATCGCCTCGCCCGCCGATCAAGGCCCGAATCCCGCCATCTTGCGGATCGACCAGCACCGCGGCACTCTGAATCAACTGATCGTTCTTGCTCTCCGGGAACAAGGCCGCGTTGTCGTAGACGGCTTCCACGGCTTGCTGTGCTTTCGGATCGAGGGTCGTATAGATATGCAAACCGCCATGCAACACTTCCTCTTCGGTCAGCCCATAGCTGTCCATTGCCTCGCGAATGACTTGATCGACGAAGTACGGATACTTAATATCGGTTACCCGGTTCGATTTGTCCGATCTCAACTTGATCGGCTCCATGATTGCAGCGGCATAGGTCTCCGAATCAATGATCCCTTGTTCTTTCATCAGTTCCAATACGACCGTCCGGCGCTGCTTGGCCTCCTCCGGATGTTCGAACGGATTGAGCGCCGACGGCGCCTTAATCAAGCCGGCCAACAAGGCGGATTCGGCAACCGTCAATTCTTGCACCTGTTTATCAAAATAAACATCCGCCGCCCGCTTAATTCCCCAGGCACCATCGCCAAAATAAATGACATTCAAATAGAGCTCGAGAATTTGTTCCTTCTCGAAGTGGGATTCGATCTTCTGCGCGAGAAGCATTTCGTTCCATTTGCGCTGCCAGGTCCGCTCATGTTCCAGGAACACGTTTTTGGCCAGCTGCTGCGTAATGGTGCTGCCTCCTTCGACGGTGTCGCCCGCAGTCATGTTCTTGAAGAACGCGCGGCTGATCGAGCGCAAGTCCATCCCCTTATGCTCGAAGAATCGCTTGTCTTCCACGGCGACGACAGCTTGAATCAGATGTTCCGGCAGAACTTCATATTCGACCGGCTCCACTTTATTAAGCGAGATTCGGCTGGCCACCTGGCCGTAACGGTCATAGATAATGGTAGCCTCGGGCAGCGGCTCATCGAGTACGCTCACATCTTGGGCAGCGACCAGCGAACGCAGCGCAACCCATCCGATCGTGCCTGCAAGCAGGAAAAGCGCTACGGTCAGCAGCGCGACTCGCCCTAACAAGCGGCGTGTGAAAAAACGTGTATTCGGTTTGTTGGTCATTCTATTTCCCCCATATTGCTTAAGTCCTACACCATTCGCACTGAGCTCCCTTTTTCGGTACGTCGCACCAATCAGAAATCGCGCGTGCGAAGCGGCGCGTATCTGCCATATTTACACACGCTTGGACTCGGATGAATCATATGGAGGACTTTGCTGCTGCAAACCCATGAAAAAAAGCACCCTGTAGAGGTGCTTGCGACTCATGATAAACATATTGACACAACCGTTTTACACTTGGAAAGCCTTGATCTGATTGTTCAATTCGCCCGCAATAGCTGCTACATCCTTGGACGAGACGGATATGCCCTTCACGGTAACCGTCTGCTGGTCCGCGGCCGAAGCGACTTGCTGACCTGCACCCGCTGCCGCCTCGACAAGTTCATTGATGCTGCCGATCGCTTCCATGACTTCCTTGGAGCTTGCGTTCAGCTCCTGGAGCAGAATGCGCATGCTCGAAGCGTTATCTTTCGTGATGCTCGTGCTGAGCACGATGTCTTTGAGAGCTTTACCGCCTTGGGTCAGCGAGCTCACCTGCGCTTCCACGTCCGTCAGATGCGACTCCATATTGCGGACCGTCTCGTCCGTCTCTTGACGAACCTGATGGATCAAGTTGGCAATCCGTTCGGCGGAATGACTGGACTGCTCGGCTAGCTTACGTACTTCTTGCGCCACGACCGAGAAGCCTTTCCCATGCTCCCCAGCCCGCGCAGCCTCGATCGCGGCATTAAGCGCGAGCAGATTCGTCTGGCTCGCGATGTTAGCGATATCGTCGATGAAGCTGCCGATTTCCTCCGACCGCGTGCCTAGCTGCTGAATGGCATTCGTTGCGTATTCGACCGTCGCGGTCACCGAGGACAGATTGCCGATCGCAGCATTGATCGCTTCTTCTCCCTGTCTGGCCATGCTCGTGGCTTCCGTGGCATGGGTCAAAGTTTCTTCCATCTTCAAGCTGCCATCTTGAACCTTATCCAGATTGACCGCCATCTTGGATTGTATGGTGTGTGTCAGATCGGCCTGCGCTCTAGCGCCTGCAGCCACTTGCTGGATCGACGCTGCCACCTCGGCCGAAGAGCGTTCCGTGTGGACAGCCGCCTCGGACAATCCCGAACTGTTCTCCTTGAGCGATACGGCCATCGAACCTAGCTGGCTGACCATATCGCTTAGATTGACGCGCATCTGCTCGAAGGAACGTCCCAGCATGCCGATTTCGTCTTTTGACTTCACGACGATCGGCTCGGACAAATCTTTATTGGCGATACGATCGGTCAGCTGGACCAGTTGACGAATGGATAATAGCGTCGGACGGCTCATAAAGTAGCAAGCCAGCAGGGCGATCACTAAGATTATGAAGCTGATGATCATAATCTCCCGCTGCGCATCAGCGGCCATCTCATCGAAAGGCGTTGACGGTACGCCGACATAGAAGATCCCGATCACTTGGCCCGCGGCGT
This sequence comes from Paenibacillus phyllosphaerae, assembly GCF_014192105.1. Lineage (GTDB taxonomy): Bacteria > Bacillota > Bacilli > Paenibacillales > Paenibacillaceae > Paenibacillus_Z > Paenibacillus_Z phyllosphaerae. The sequence goes on from NZ_JACHXK010000019.1 coordinate 100,299, forward strand.
CATGAATCGGTTTATAGATCGTCTGATTCAACGTCCCTACGACATCCGCTTCTCCGATATACGTTTGGTTGCTTTGGAGCACAACTTCATTTACCGCTGCGGACACCGTGGAATTGACGGCTCTAGCGCCATCCTTCATAACATTCGTCGCGATCCGCGTATCGTTCATGAAGATCGTCACGGTATCGCCGGTTAGACGCCCTACCTCATCGACAAAATCGAAGTTGTTATTCAGCGCTACATTCCCTTTGAGGAGCTGCCCGTTCTGAATCGACCAATCACCCGGATAGCGGGCCGCCAAGAGCGATTCCGATAGCGCCATATCCGAATTCAGTTTCTCTTGCGCGGCCAGAATCATCTTATCCTTAATGTTCGAGCCTACGTAATAATTAAGTACGATCGAGAAAAGAGCAAGTATAACGACAAATGCCAATAACAGCTTAACGAGTAACGATTGTTTAAGCCTCACGATGTCTCCTCCTAGTTATCTATCTATCGTTCTGCTTTCATGATGACAAGGCTCATTCACAAATAATTCGTATGCATCGATACCTATATCGGCAATCTTCTATCGATCGTTGAGAGAAACGAACGTTCATAGGGCTTGGGAAATCTTGTCGCATGAAAAAGCCCGCGTTCGGTGGTGCTTACCGAAGCGGGGCTGATGATAATAGCTATTCGTTAACCTAACGCTTTCTTAACAGAATCGAGAACGCGGTCCGGCTGGAACGGCTTCACGATGAAATCTTTTGCGCCAGCTTGAATCGCCTGGACGACCATCATCTGCTGGCCCATGGCCGAGCACATGACGATACGCGCGGATGGATCGGCTTTCTTGATCTCGCGCACGGCATCGATGCCTTCCATCTCCGGCATGGTAATGTCCATCGTTACGAGGTCCGGTTTCAAGTTGTTATAACGTTCAATGGCGACAAGTCCGTTCTCGGCTTCGCCGACGACCTCATGACCGCCTTTAGTCAATATATCTTTTAACATCAGTCTCATGAAAGCTGCATCATCCACAACTAATATTTTGGCCATATGATCCCCCGTCGAAATTTGTCATTGCGAGCTTTTTTGTAGTTTACCCGCAAATCATTAGAAATGTGTAAGATTTATATGTGATCCAAAATTTGTTCGTCATGGAGATTCAGATAACCATTATGGCAGTCATGAGACAGGTTGACTCGAGCTGTTAAGTAGCGAAAAGTCAATCCAAATAGGGCTGGACAAGCTCTTTGACGCGTTCGAGCCCTTCCCACATATCGCCTGGACCATCGTAAATGAGGACATAAGCGCCGTCGAAGTTCGTCCCCTTCACGGCCTCGAGACACTGGCTGAATTCTTCAACGTCCGGTATGCCCTGTTCGTCATAATTGGCTTTCGCATGGACGGACACGCTTAACGGCGCCGTCTGCGCGATTTCCCCATACTTGCCTGCTCCCTTATAGTTCCCGAAATCGGTGATCAGTCCTAATTTACCTTCGCATTGGTCGTAAAGCGCAGCGACATTCGTCGCAATCGAAGTCAGCGGCTTGAAATTCTCGGTAACGACGCGAACGCCGAGCGGCTCCGCGAAACGGATCAGTTCAAGCAGGGACGCAGCAGAGCGGACTAATGCCGCCTGGTTCGTCGGTTCGGCCTCTCCGGCGACAATTCGGATTTGTTTGGCGCCGCAGAAGGAGGCGGCCTCGATCCAACGTTTCATCAAGCCGAGATCCTCTTTCACGCGCCCCTCATCTTCTGCGGTCAAATCGCCGTAATCGAGCAACAGTGTATCCAGCGAAATATCCGCTTGCTCGAACGCCGCCCGAAGCTGTTCAAGGTAATCCCGCTCCGTGGATGGAAAATGGAAATGGCAAACCTCGATCGCCTTGTATCCCCGTTCAGAAGCGATCTTCGGCAGCTCCAGCAAACTGAGTTCTAGCGGCTGTTCCTTCGCCACCGTTCGATGCGAGCGCGTCTCCTCGTCCCAGATCGTCCAATGAAGCGGCCCTAACAGCCGATGCAGACTCCATGTGCTTACCGACAAATATGACATTGCAATCCCGCCTTATGTTTTTTTGAAATCGATTTCCATTCCTCTAGCATAACATTCCCTGCAGAATGCATAAGAAGCCGAATTGCTCATTCTTTCTGCTTTTCTGGCAAACATAAAAAGGCACCCTGCAGTTGAATCTGCCGAGTGCCCGCTATAACGGTTGTAAGTATGAGTGCTTATCGCAGTGCCGTGACACTATTCCGCGTAGTAGCAAAATCCGATTGCTCCGGGACCTGTATGCGTCGAAATAATCGGCGTCGTCGTGCAAATACGCACAGGCGCCGAAGTGAACCGGGCGATCTCTTGCTGCATACGCTGTGCCAGCGGAAGATTGTTGGCATGCGATATGCCTACGCCGCGGACGATTTTGTCCTTCACGTCCTGCTCGAAACGTTCGATGAGCGTCTTGACAATCTGCGAGGAAGTACGAACTTTCGCAACCGGCGAATAGACGCCATTCTGCAGCATGGCGATCGGCTTAATTTTCAATATCGTCCCGAGTAGCCCCGCGGCCTTGCCGATCCGGCCGCCTTTGATCAAGTTCTCCAACGTCTCCACGACCACGAACAGCGTGGAATGATCGAGAATCTCTTTCATGCGGGCCTTGATATGCTCTACCGTGCTGCCTTCCTTCGCCATACGTGCCGCTTCAATAACCTGGAAGCCTAGCGCCTGGGAGATCATTTGCGAATCGATAACTTGCACGTTGCTGCTGGACATCTCAGCTGCTGCGCATGCGGAAGCATAAGTGCCGCTCATCCCGCTCGTCATATGGATGGAGATGATCGTATCTCCATTGGCGCCTAATCGGTCGTAGGCTTCCAAGAACACGCCTACCGCCGGCTGCGACGTCTTCGGCAGCTCGCTTGAAGCTACCATTCTTGTAATAAATTCATCGGGTGAAATCGTTACGTTATCTAAAAACGATTCCCCATCCACATAGATCGAAAGCGGAATGACTTCGACATCATGTTGCGCTAACAGCTCTAATGGCAAGTCAGAAGTGGAATCGGTTACGATTTTGATGGCAGGAATGTTATTCGCCCCCTAGTTGTGATGCGGCAAGTTGTTACCATCGTCATTATACGATGCCATAGGCATTTCGTCTCGGATTTTTGTTAAAAATATGTGTAATTTCGGCCGAATGCGACGATTATCGCGCAGATGCTGCGGAAATGGGCAACGAAGGCCGGATAAGCGACATCGCGCGCTTCTTCGTCTCATCGGATATGTGCGTGTAAATCTGCGTCGTCGAGATGTCTTCATGGCCGAGCAGCTCCTGCACCGTCCTTAAGTCTGCACCGTTGCGCAGCAGATCCGTCGCGAAGGAATGCCTCAGCTTATGCGCGGATAGACGTTTGCCAGATAGCTGCGGATACGAACTGACTAGGGTAGTGAATACCCGCTCCGTAATCGTCTGCACCATCCGCTTGCTGATTCGGCGGCCGAACTGGGAGATGAAGAAGGCCCGCTCATCTCTTCTGCCTTTTGGCTGCAGCCGTTCCTTGAGATATTGCAGCATTACTTCTGCAAGTTCCGGCGGCAGCGGCAAGTAGCGCCATTTCTCCCCTTTGCCGAGGACGCTGAGCAGCGCGGTGTCCGGATTGAGGTCATCCACGTTAAGGCGGACAATCTCGCTGACGCGCAATCCTGCATAAGACATGAGCGCCACGATAACCGTATCCCGCAGCTGATACTTGCCGTCGATAAGCGACATGCAGGCATCGAGCTGATCTTTCTCCAGGAATGTCGGCACGCGATTCTTGGCGATCTTCGCCTTCGGGATCTCCTGTGCCGGATTAGCCGATACCTGCTGGAATTCCATCAGCACCTTGAAGAAAAGCCGGATCGCCGATTGGCTCCTGTTCCGGTATTTCGCACCCGCGCCCAGCTCTCGCACTTCCGTCAAATGATTCATCACGTCGATCTTGTCTACCTCGCGTAATGCCTTCCCATCCAGACTGTTCAAGAAATGCCTTACGTTGTGCAAGTATCCATGCTGCGTTTCCTTCGAGTAGCAGCGGTCCTTCATATAGTTCAGGAACAGGCGTACATCCCGTTCATACGTCTCTATAATGCCGTTCATTATGTATCTCCTACTCTTAATCAGGCATGATTTAATGGAAATGAGCCAAAATTGCGTGAAATATAGATTTCATGCAATTTTATTTCGACGATTGTCCGCCGATTCCTCCTTCCGCCATGCAGAAAAACGTTATTTTTTGGAATAAAAAACCGAAGAAGCGCTGCATTTGCGCAACGACTCCTTCGGTTGTTGTTCATGGATGAAAATATTAGATTTCCGTCAAGGCGACAATGTAGGCCTATCACCATGATCGTTCGTGCTAGCGATCACTGCGCCATCACCGGTCGGAATCCCCAAGCGGGCAAATCGTTCATGCTCAATGCTGCTCTTCAAATCCATCAGCTCGCCCATCAGATGGGCTTTCTCTTCCAGGCACAGCTTCAGCTCATCGAAGACGCTCTTATGCTGAAAAGCGGCCGCGTTCGTTTGCTGCTGCATGATGAGCGACAGCTTCTCGAAGTTCGCCTTCTCATCGCCAAGCTCCATTCTGTACCGATCGGCTGCCTGCGTCTTGAGCTCTTCGAGCTGGTGGGCGACAGAAGAAAGCTTCAGTTTACAACGTGCCAAGTCCGAAAGCACTTGTTGGATGAAGGTTTCTTCTGCATTCGTTTCAACCTGAGCGGCTATTCTGATCGTATCCGCGACCAGATTCAGTTGCGTAATCGCCTGATCGATCGTTTCCTTTCCCTCCGTTAGGGCGATCCCCCCTAGCACGTGGTTGATCGTCTGAAGCCGCTGTTCGATTAATCGCGCTTGCTGCTGCATGCTATTCCCCTCGTTTCATTGAATTTATCGATATCTCTAGTCGTTCACATCATGCGCTCCGCCGCATCGAACTATTCCTCGAAGTTAAGACGAGCGGCATACATATTTCTAGCGAATAAACACAACCTATAAGAAGGACAATTATGGGCTTGGCACGATGACGGTTGGGAGAACCGAAAGGATGGAGGAAACAAAGATGGCTCAACTTACGTTAAGACCAGATATGAAGACGCACGGCGGTGAGGTTTATGACATTCTGCTGCAGGACAAATTCGCCGGCAACTTGATGCTCGTCTACCGGGAAGGCGATCGGGTAGCGGGTTCCGCGCAGTTAGATGCCACCGTGCTCCATGAAGAGGACCAAGATGAAGTGCTCGCATTCCTCAAAGACCATCTTCATGCATTCGGCAACGCCGTTAATGCCCAGTATTCCGAAATGATTGTTACATACAGCAGTTATGATCATATTTTCTCCTTCGGCGATGAAGATGAGGCGCAATTGCATACCACTTCTGACAGCATAGATAGCGAATTTGACGAATACGACGAAGACGAAGACGATACGGCTGACGAAGAATGGGAATACGAACTGCTGAGCGAAGACGACGATATGAACTACGAGCTGGTTGTCGTCGATGAAGAACAGGAATCGGCGGAATACGAAGTGTATGACAATGCCGGCAGCTGCGTCGCATTTATCAACCTGGCCGTCCAAGAGAACGCCGTTGAGGGTCAAGTTCACTGGTTGCTCGAGCCGGAGGATGACGCTATTACGCATATAACGGAGTTGCTCTTACAGGAGTTCGATGAGGATGCGGTAGACGCATTCACGATCTACCACCGTTATGAAGGCCGGGTAATCGAAACCGCGGAATTCGTGCAGGATGGTGAGCTCGATGAAGATGAGGATAGCGAGGATGATTGGCAATCGCCTGATCCTTATCAGATCGTGCTGGTTAGAGACGACGTCGACGCGCTTACCTATGAGATCTTCTCCCCTTACGATAGCAACCTGCCGATTGCCCATGCGACGGTCGATATCGGACAGCGACGTTTGAGCGGATTTATCGATTTCCGCGAGCGGGAATTGATCGACGACGCGGCCGAGATTTCGATCTATCTGATGCGGGAGCTGGATAAGGAAAAAGACTACGACGGCCTAAGCTTGTCCCTCATGCACCGTAACGAGCTTGTCGATGAGCTTGTGATTCAGAATGAAGTTACGTAATTAATGACGTTAACTATTTTTAGTTCGTGTCATTTATATTTAACGACATTAATAATAGGCTCAAAAAAGGCTCCCGCTCGATAAAAGAGCAGGAGCCTTTCCTGTACTTCTTCCCAACTAAACGATTAGCCGCGTTCCCCAGCAAGTACGACCATCGCATTCAATGCAGCGCGGATCTCGGCTTCCACCGCTTCGGCCACGATATTGTTATGCGGATCGTACGCCTCGTCAACCTCCGTCGAATCGCCGTCGAGCGCAACGATCGCACCTGCGCGAATCCCCCGCAGCGACGCGATGACGTAAAGTGCCGCGATCTCCATCTCTACGGCAATGACGCCTGCGCGTTTGTACGTTTCATGCGGCAATTCCACCACGCCGCTGAAGAAAGCGTCGACCGTCAGCGTAATGCCTTTGCCGACCGAGGACGGCGCGCCAGCTTCCAATGCTGCCTTGTATAACGCAGCAGTAACCTCGCTATCGGCAACAGCCGGGAATGAAGAAGGAACAAGCTGCTTCGTCAACCCTTCCTCGCGAACTGCGGCCGTGCTGACGATGAGGCTGCCCGCCCGGTAACCGCCGGACAACGCGCCTGCGGTACCGACGCGGATGATTGTCGTGACGCCGGCTTTAATCAGCTCCTCGAAGCAGACGGCTGCGCCCGGGCAACCTACTCCATGGCTGACGACCGCTAGTTTCATGCCTTGATAGACACCGATGAACGTCCGATATTCTCTAGCAAAAGCCAACTCTCTGGCTTCTTCTAATTTGCCTGCAATGACTTCTGCCCGGAATGGATCGCCGCAGACGATCGCAAGCGGCGGCAGATCAGCAGGTTCAACGCGCAGAATTGGTAACAGTGCCATATTAGTCGAACTCCTTTCTGACCCACTCGTCTTCCGGAATCGGCAAGTCCTCACCGGAGAAGCGCTGTTCTTCGAAAGGATCCGCGTAATTGTGGAATCCATTGCGTTCCCAGAAGCCCGGGCGATCTTCGCGCATGAACTCGATTCCGCGCAGCCACTTGGCGCTCTTCCAGAAGTACAGATGCGGAACGAGGAGCCGCAGCGGGAAGCCATGCTTATCTGTCAGCGGCTTATCGTCGTAACGGAATGCGAGCAATACGTCATCGTGCATGAGGTCTTCGAGCGGTACATTCGTCTCATAGTCGTTGTCCGCATGCAACATGACATACTTAGCGTCAGGCTTCACTTTGAGGAGGTTATAGAAGTCGCGGAAGCGAATGCCCTCCCACTTCGTATCGAACTTCGACCAACGAGTTACGCAATGAATATCGCAACTAATCGTTGTCATCGGCATTGCTTGCAGCTCGTCCATCGAGAAAGTGCGTGTCTCTTCGACCTCGCCGAATACGCGCAGTTCCCATTGGGAGAGATCATAGACCGGAACTTCCCCTTCATGCAGAATCGGGAAACGATCGGTCAGCATCTGCCCGGGAGGCAGCCTATGTTTCAGGTCGTCGGCGATCGCGATTTGCGGCGTCTTGGATTTCTTTAATCGATCTGCTTTATTATGCATGCTTTACAGATCCCCTTTCCTTACTTGCTGTCCATCCGGCCGGATTGGCGCAGATAGGATTTATCTTTGAAGAAGAGCATGACGACAATCGTAATGACGTAAGGCAGCATCATCGTAAAATGCGTCGGCAGCGAGAACCCCTGCAAGCGGATGCTGATCGCGTCCATAAAGCCGAACAAGAGGCTCGATGCCGTAACGCCAAGCGGGCTGCTCTGGCCGAGCATCGTAGCGACGAGCGCGATGAAGCCGCGGCCGGCCGTCATATTCTCTGCGAACAGCGTGACTTGGCCGAGCGACAGCTGCGCGCCGGCCAATGCGCACAATATGCCGCTTGCAAGGACGGCTCCGTATTGGTAACGGCGCACGCGGATGCCCAAGCTTTTGGCCGCCGTAATGTTCTCGCCTACCGCCATGAGACGGAAGCCCATGACCGTACGGAACATGAGGTATTGCAGACCCGCAGCCAAGACGAAAGCGAGATAGACAAGCGGCGTATGGCCGGACAGCACGTCGCCGACGACCGGGATGTCCTTGATGAGCGGAATGTCCCATTTGGGCAGACCTTTCATCGTTTGATCGTAGTATTGCCCTTTTACACCGAAGATCGCGAACAGGCTGAACGCGGTTAGTCCGGTCGCCAGGAAGTTCATGGCCGTACCGACGACGATCGCATTGGCCTGCAGCTGGATGGACAAATAGCCGAACAACAGCGCGAGCACCCCGACGCATACACACGCGAATAGAATAGCGAGCAGTACATTCCCGAACAAATAATTGCCTAATATCGCGGTGAAGGCGCCTGTCAGCATCATCCCTTCAAGCGCGACATTGAAGATGCCGACCCGGGCGCAGAGCGCGCCGCCGAGCGCGGCGAGCAAGAGCGGTGCAACGGTGCGCAAGGTGGAGCTAAGAAGTGACCAATCAAGCAGAGTGTCCATCTGCAGCCCTCGCTTTCTTGCGTTTGATGAAGGAGAACGTGATCCGGGCGGAAACGAACAGAATCAAGCTCGATTGAATAACGCTCGAGATTTCCAGCGGCACTTCGGTATTCCGCTCGACGCCCATCCCGCCGGTCTGCAGGGCAGCCAGCAGAATGGCCGCGGCGACTGAGCCGATCGGATTCGAGCCGGCGAGCAGGGTCGCCATGATGCCTGACCAAGCGTAACCCGGCGTGGACAACATATTATCGATGTATCGATACTGGGTACCGAGCACCTCGAACGTACCGGCCAAACCTGCGAGCGCGCCGCTCATCATCATGCTCATCAGCATGAGTCGGCCGCGGTTGACCCCGCCGTAAGCAGCGAACAGCGGGTTGCTGCCGAGCATCCGGATTTCATAGCCTTTCGTCGTATAACGCAGGAACAATGCCAGTAGTACGGCTATGACGATCGCGACGATGAAACCGGCATGCAGCGTCATGCCGTCGAACAGTTTGGGCATCCAGACGCTCTTATCGAGCATTGCCGTCTGCGCGCCGCCCGAGCCGCCTTTCTCCTTCAGCGGGAACGCGACCAGATAGCCAGCGAACAAAGACGCGATGTAATTGAGCAGCAGCGTCGTAATCAGCAGGTTCATCCGGAACTTCGTATCCAGCCAACCGGCCAATGTCGACCACAGACCGCCAGCGAGCATGCCGGCTACGATGGCAGCCAGCATTTTGACCACGCCGGGACCTGGGACATACAACGCAGCCAGCGCCGCGGCAAGCGCGCCGAAGATCATCTGCCCTTCCGCGCCAAGGTTGAAGAAACCTGCACGGAAAGCGAGCGATACGCCAAGCGCGGCGAAAATGATCGGAACTGCCCGCGTCAATGTGCTTGTCGTGAAATAGAAGCTGCCGAATGCGCCTTTCCACATCTCCTGATAGGTCGTAAGCACTGAGCCTCCAACCGTCCAGATGGCGATCGCGCCAACCAGGAGGCCTAGCAGGATCGCCGCTAACGGCATCAGCAGGGCTTGCGCATAGGTGGACCAATTCAGCCGTCTCAACGTTGTTCTCCTCCTGCCATAAGAATACTGATCTGCTCCTCCGTCGCTTCTTCGGCAGTGAGCTCGCCGGCGATTCGACCTTCGAATAAGACGAGAATACGATCGGATAATTTCAGAATTTCAGTAAGTTCCGAAGATACGAGCAGGATCGCTCCTTGCTCTTCCCTTCGTTTCAAGAGCGCTTCGTGAATCGTCTCCATCGCGCCGATATCAACGCCGCGCGTCGGCTCAGCCGCAATGACGAACGGCGTACCGTGCGCCATCTCGCGGGCAACGATCAACTTCTGCATATTGCCCCCGGATAGATGGCCCGCCTTTGTATCGAGCGATCCGGTCTTAATGTTGAAAGAGCGGACCCAATCCGCCATCGTCTGGCGGATCTGCGATTTACGAAGGATTCCGCCCTTGCTGAACGAACGCAGATGACCCATAAGGCCGTTATCGGTCACGCTCTCTTCTTTGGCCGAACCCCACATATAGCGATCTTCCGGAATATGGGCAAGGCCGGCTTCGCGAAATTGGAACGGGGATCGTCCGGTTACATCTTGACCCGACAACGCAACTTTGCCAACATCGATCCGGCGCAGACCGGTAACCGCTTGAAGCAGCTCGGACTGGCCATTGCCGGATACGCCGGCGACGCCGACGATTTCACCGGCCCGCACCTGGAAGCTAACCTGATCGAGCAGCGGCTTCGCGCCTTTGCCGCCCCGGACTGTCACTTGCTGCACATCAAGGATAGGCTGGCCGGGTACCATATGCTTCTTCTCCAATTTCACCAGCTCGCGTCCGACCATTAATGAAGAGAGTTGCAATGCATCGGTATCTTTCGCACGCACCGTCCCTGTCACTCGGCCATCCCGCAGTACCGTAATGCGTTCCGAGGAATCCAGCACCTCATGCAGCTTATGGCTGATGAGAATGAAGCTGATCCCTTGCTCGGACAGCCGCTTGATCGCCTTGAGCAGCCATTCCACCTCGAGCGGCGTTAACGCTCCGGTAGGCTCGTCCATAATGACGATCTTGGCGCCTTGATTCAGCACCTTCAGTATCTCGATCCGCTGTTGAACGCCGACCGGACATTCTGCGACTTTGGCCCATGGGTCTACAGGCATGCCGTATTTCTCCGACAAAGCCTTCACCTGTTCGGCTGCCGCTTTACGATCGAATGTCACGCCGGCCTTCGGCTCGCGGCCGATGACGATGTTCTCCGCGACGGTGAACGAAGGGAACAGCATAAAGTGCTGGTGGACCATGCCGATTCCCGCTGCAATCGCGTCGGAAGGCGACGAGAACGACTGCTCCGTCCCATTCATGTAGATCCGTCCTTCCGACGGCTGCTCTTCTCCGTACAAAATACGCATCAAAGTCGATTTGCCGGCACCGTTCTCGCCGACAAGCGCATGAACCTCTCCTGCTTCCAGCGAGAAATCGACGCCTGAATTGGCAGTCAGACTGCCATATCGCTTCGTGATGCCTTTCATCTGCAGCAGCATGCTAGATTTCTCCTTTCCTTTTGCATCAATCGACAATCTATTCCTCATCCTATCACAAAAAGGGCTTAAGACAAGAGAAACCGGCTGCTGGTGGGCAACCGGTTCGAATCGCTATTGCAAGTGTGCGCATTATTGTGCCAGTGGGTTGGTTACAACAATGGCGCCAGAAACGATATCATCACGAATTTTTTTCAGCTTGTCCACATTCTCTTGACCGATGAATGCGCTAAGCGGCGATGTCGACTCTGCAGTAACGAAGGTAACGCCAACGCCATTTTCTTTCAGACCATAGCTGATCGAGCCGTAAGTAAAGTTTCCTGCTGCGAAATCTTTGGCGGTTTCATACGTTACGGTATCTGTTTCTTTCAGCTGGGACAGGACAACGTGCTCAGGATCTTCGCCTGTGCGGTCCGTATCTTGACCTGCTGTGTAGAATCCTTTTTCCTTCGCGGCTTCGAATACGCCGGAATCGCCGACTGCAGCCATGCCTGCGATGAAGTCCGCGCCTTTTTGGTTCTGAAGCAACGCAAGTTCTTTTGCTTTGGCAGGGTCCGTGAAGCTGCCGACATAGTTGATCAGGAACGTCGCGTCAGGCTTAACGGATTTCAGGCCTTGGTCGAAGCCCGATGTATACTTGCTGAGCAGCGGAGCGTCCATCGCTACAATCGCGCCGACTGTGCCGGTCTTCGTGGAAAGACCTGCTGCCGCGCCAAGCAGGTAAGCCGCTTCGTACTCACGGAATTCGATGCTGCGGATATTCGGAGCGTCAACAACCGTATCGATAATCGCGAAAGCTTGGTCCGGATTCTCTGCGGCTACTTTCGTCAGCGCATCCGCTGCCGTGTAAGCTGCAGTAATGATCAAGTCATATTTCTCCGCAACTGCCGCACGCAGGTTCTGCTCGACTTGCGTAGGGTCTGCGGATTCGATTACCTTCGTTTCGAGGTTGAATTCGCCGGCTGCCTTATCCAGACCTTCGACCATCTGGGTGAAGAATTGGTTCACCCCGATTTTCTCAGGTGTCACGAGCGCGACGCGTTTCTTCGCCTCCGTGTCGGAGTTGCCTGCTGCTGCCTCATTGTTCGCTGCTGCGTTTCCTGTCGTGTTGCCTGCTGCATTGTTCCCGCCATTGTTGTTGCCGCCGCCGCATGCGCTTAGCACCGTTGCAACGAGCAGCAGAACGGCTGTAAGTACGGTCCACTTTTTCATAGTTACTTGTTTCTCTCCCTTCCTCTAGTAAAAACGCTTATATCCTTACAATCTAGTCGGAAATACGATTAATGTCAATGAAAAATTAGTGCGAATGCGAATATTCTGTCGAATTTATGTTGAAATTGTCGGATTTAGAGGTTATTCATCCCTTTCTTTTCCTATTATGTGCAGCGATAGCCTGAATTACGCATATTTCGCGTTACTAAAGGAGCACATGGCTATCCGCCAAATTAACGATAACTAGCAGCAAAAAACGCCGAAGGCTCCCCTCGGCGTTCTCGCTTTACCTTCCGTCCTGCCTTATGTATCGCTTAGCTGTTATACAGCGAACTCATGCAATCGACGAACATTTTATTATATTGCGTTCTGGTCAGATCGTGATTGCTCGTAATGTCCCGGCCAAGAAACTCGTACCACTCGATGACGGTCTGATCCTTCTTGTACACGAACTTGCCGTTCGTCATGCTGAACGTCTCGTTGTCGATGTTCGGGACGTTCGCATAGTCCAGCGGAATCCCTTGCTCGTCTGCCGCCATTTGCGCCAGCAGAATCAGCATTTTGAACGGGTCGTTGTACATTTCGAATTGTTCTTCGCTCATTCGTAATCACTCCTTCTCACACTCTCGAATGAAACGCGCCTCGCCTTTACGACGACGCAGCCGTTTCACCTTGTGCACCCATCTTATCGTACCCGATTGTGCCTTGAGAATATGACCGCACCATATGGTGATAATTTCGAAGAAAGTAATTAGAATCACGATAGAACCGACCGCTTGAACGCTATTACTCCGCTGGCGTGAAGCCCTCTTCAGCCAAGTATTCATGCGCTTCTTCTATCGTCTCGAAGGCAGCCTCCAGATTGATCCCGGCAAAAATATACCACAGCTCGTCTTCGAATTTCACTGTCAGCGTCTGATTGTCAGGCCCATTCCACAGCCGCTCTTTCGCTTTCTTCTTCCGCTTCCGTTTGGACTCGACAACTGGCGCTTCCTCGCGCACCGACAGCGATTGGATCGACTGCTCGATCAGGGATCGAATGGCCTGCGCATCCAAGTCGCGCAGATTGACGAACCCTTTGTCATCGGTTGCTGCCCCTTCAACTAGCCCTGCGTAGATGTAGCCGTTCCCGTTCGGATGCAGATGATACACGACGTTCTTCTTATCGTACAAGCTTGCTTCGTAACCAAAATTGATGCGTCCAAGGGACACATCCTTCCGCTCTAGCTGCGGGAAGGAAGAGATAATAGCGAGTTTGTCTTCGAAACTTAACATGTCAGCCTCCGTGTTCGTTATTCAAGTGATTATAGCACAGTCCCTTCAGCTGGCAAAAACCTACGCGAACCGTGACGCATTCACATATATTGCAAGAGTAACCATGCCATGCGAAAAAGGAGTGTTAGACGATGTTTCCACCGAACCAAAGTTTCACGCCAGGCGCCATGCCGCCATCTGCGACCGTCGCCCAAAAAGCGGCTGCCCTGCTCGGACGGCAAGTCGGCATCTCCCTTCGCGACGGGACCGGCGTATCCGGCACGTTATGCAGCATACAAGGCGGCGAAATTTACATCATGCAGTATTTGTACGCCAGTCAGTTCGCCACCTTCCATTATCCGTTACAGGATGTAGCCGATATTAACCCGTTCCCCGCGTGCCGATAGCGAGAATGCCTTGGCATATAAGCGCGAAGGACGCCGCCCATCATGCCGCGCATGTCGGTTGGCGTCCTTTTTCGCGCAAATTTAGCGTAGCCCTCTTGCACTATATTGATACATTTTGTATCATCAAAAGAGATTGCGACTTGAATTCGACTACTGCGAGGTGTCCCATGCGCTTAATGAAGCGATTATCCATAAAGCCGCTGCTCGTGGCTCTGATCATCCTCTGCTTGTCCGATGCCGTGTTCACCGATATCGGACTCCGCGCCTCACTGATCCAAGAGCTCAATCCGCTTGTCCGCCATGTTTATGAGTGGAATGTAGCGGCGTATTATTTCGGCAAGATCATTCTCCCCGTGATCCTCCTCATGCTGCTCCCTTACCTGAAAGTCCGGATGTGGATGAAGTCCTTAATGATGATCGCAACAGCCGCATATGCCGCCGTGAATCTGTACCACATATTCTGGGTCGCGCTTGCGTTCAAGGCGCTTGACTTGATTTAATGCCCCGGCATGTCACGTTCGCTAAGCGATAGTTGGCGACTCTGTACCGAGATCCTCAACCAATTCCGCCGCCGCCGCATTGGCGCTAACCTGCTCAGGCGATTTGCAGCCCGGGATGACCGCGCTCACCGCATCGCTGCGCAAGCACCAAGCTAGCGCCCATGCGGCCATATCGATACCCTCCGGCACTTCTTCCTTCGCGATCCGTTCCACCTCTTGCAGCTTCTGCTGCGTGCTGGCTTGGTCATGACGATGGCGAACATCGGTCGCTTCGAATTGCGCGCCAGGCTTGTATTTGCCGCTCAAATAGCCGCTTGCGAGCGGAACGCGCGCCAACACGCCAAGATCCTGCTGTTTGCATGAAGGGAAGACAAGCTCCTCCGGCGCCCGATCCAGACGATTGTAGACCACTTGAATGACCTGCGAATTCACCTTCGATGAAGCTTCGGTCTGATGAATATTCGTGTTGCTGCCGATGGAAGTGCCGAGATGCCGGATTTTGCCCGCCTTCACCTGCTGATTCAATACTTCCCACAGTTCTTCATTATCGAATACCGAATCGGGTCCGGAATGGAATTGATAGAGATCGATATAGTCGGTTTGCAGCGCCTTTAGGGAGGCATCCAACTGGCCGATCACATCCTGCGGGGCAAACTTGTCCGTGCGCGTGAAGCGTTCATGGAATTGATGACCGAACTTGGTGGCGACGATCCAATCTTCCCGCTTGCGCCGTGCCAGATAACTGCCGATGAACGCCTCGGACAAGTGATCTCCGTAACATTCGGCCGTATCGATCAGGTTGATCCCGTGCTCCGCCGCGCGGTCCAAGATCGCATCCACTTCATTCTGCGCGTATTCCAAGCCCCACTCCCCGCCGAACTGCCATGTCCCTACGCCGATAACCGATACGTTAAGCTTCGTTTTGCCCAAACGCCGATACTTCATGTCCATTCCTCCCTCATTAGATAACGTTCCTTTCTTATTAAACGCCAGACCCGGATAGAAGTCAAAATTTGGCTGGACGTTTCTATATCCGCTTTAATCGGTTTACATAATTATTTATATGTATTCCACTTGAATTTTCCATCTACTAGCATTGACAAACGAGCTATAATGCTAGTGTTCACATTTCCCTGATGAGAAAGTAGGAATCATCCGTGCAGCGCTCTATCTATGCCTCGCTTCTGGCGTTAAGCCTTATTTGGGGAGGCTCGTTCTTTTTCATCAAAATACTGCTGGAGGACTTCGGGCCGCTTGGCATCGCCTTCATGCGAGCGGTCTTCGGGTTTCTGTTCATTACCGCGTTCATGCTCGTCATGCGCAAGCCTTTCGGGTTAAGACAGATTCCTTGGGTCCCGGCTCTGTCGATTGCTATCGTCAACATGTCGATGCCCTGGGCGCTTATCGCTTACAGCGAGACCCGATTGGCCAGCAGCCTCGCATCTGTTTTGAACGCCACGACGCCCCTCTGGACGATGTTGGTAGGCCTGTTATTCTTCGGTGCGGTATTCACTCGAGTGCAGTGGGCCGGCATGAGCGTCGCGTTCATCGGAATCGTTGTCTTAATCGGGTTAACGCCGAACGCGACGATGTCCGTTGACCTGTATGGCGCGATCCTTATGATCTTCGCCACCTTATGCTACGCGGTAGGCTCTCAGCTAACCAAGCGATTCTTGAACGGACTTTCCGTCTATCAGATGACGTTCAGCTCGCTGCTCGGCGGCATGCTAGGAAGCGGCCTGCTTGCTTTCAGCCTGGAGGAAGTCCCTCTTCAAGCGGTGTTCCGTTTGCCCGCATTCGGTTCCTTGATCGGACTGGGCTTGCTCGGGTCCGGCGTCGCTTACATCCTGTTCAATCATATCCTCCGCAACGGCAGCCCGGAGCTGGCAACATCGGTGACTTACTTAATTCCGGCGACGGCCATGATTTGGGGCTATACGCTGCTCGACGAACCGATCGGCTGGAATCTCGGCGCAGGACTTGTGCTCATTCTTGGCGGCGTCTTCTTGGCAAGCCGGAATATTGGCCGTGACAAGCTGGGCCAGAAGCAAGCGTGACTTCTATAACAATGGCAAAAACAGGGCTAACCCCATTGCGGGATTAGCCCTGTTCGATTATAAGCATCCGATTACCGCGAAGCATGATACATCAATAAGGCCATCTCGAGACAAATCCGGCGCTGCGGCTGGAAGAAGTCTTCGCCGAGGATCTCGTTCAGCTTGCCAAGTCGGTGGTACAGCGTCTGACGATGAATGAATAGACGGTTCGCGGTATCCTGTTTGGACCCGGAACACTTGAAATAGGCGTCTAACGTCTCGATGAGCCGGAAGCTGTGGTCGCGATCATGAGCGATTAGCACACCGAGGTGCGTATCGATGAATGACGTATAAAATGCACCCTCCGGAATGGCCTTCAACAGCTGGTAAATCCCCATCCGGTCGTAGAACAGCGTCTGCTGCATCGCCGGTACATCCCTCGCGACCTCCATCGCCTGCATAGCCTCCCGATAGCTCACATCCGACTCCAACAGATGGCTTCGGAATCGCCCGACCCCCGTACGCAAGACGATCGGCTGCGGACGACTGGCGGCAAAATCGTTCAACTCCGCGCTGAGCCGCTCGAGCGCATTCTCGAGGTTCTTATAGGAATGGTCGTTGATGCGATCCTTCGCAAACAGCAGATATACCCGATTGCCCGAAGCGGCAAGCAGGCCGTACAGTCCTTGCTTCTTGATCAGCGCGCGGAGCAGCACGACAAAATCCTGAAAGTCGGACTCCTTCTGCTCCTGAGCGATTTGCGGGTCGCCGAAGAGCAGCTCCAGCACGCCGCATGCGAACAGATACGTCTCCTTCCCTCTCACGCGCAGTCCCAATCTTGCGAGCGCCTCTTCCTCGCTATGAATCCGCCGTTCCATCAGCTCCAGGATCAGCTGGCTCTGATCGCGCTGAATTTTCTCTTCCTTGAATAACGTCCGCAGCAGCATCGTGCCGATCGATTGCGCGGCGTAATCGAGCATGACGACTAACGTGTCGGTCGCCTCTTGGTGCCGATTATGTTGAGTGCCGATGTAAGCGAGCGTCTGATCGAAGCAGATAATGGGATGCAGCATTAGATCTTGCTGTTCGTCCAGCCGAATAGTGACCGGTTCGTTCAGTTGGCTGCCCGTCTGATCGAGATGATGGCCGATGACCGCGGTGATCGCGTGGGATTGGGCAGGCGTCGTCTTCGGGTAAAATCGGTTCGTCTCCACGTGCGAGTAATAGACGACTTGCCGAGTCGTGAATTCATGCAGCAGGCGCAGCACAGCCGATATATCCGTCGTTGCTAGCGTCAATTTCTGGAACAGCCTGGAGAATTGCTCCAGGCTCTTGAGCCGCTGATGCTGCTGATTAATCAATACGCCGTGAATGTCCTGCGTAATCTTGACGAAACGGACCGGTTTATCGAACACGATCAGCGGAAAATGATGGGCCTCGCAATAAGCGACGATCTCCTCCGGGATGGCATCGATCGTCGTGCCCAGCTCAATGCAGAGGCCCGAAGCTTCCTGCCGAATAAGCTGCTCCAAATACGTAATGCTGGCGCTGCCTTGTTCTTTCATCCACAGTCCTGTCGATAGTATGAGGTCATCTTTGCTGACGTAAGGGGCGACATGCGTGATCTCCAGAATATGGACCCATTTGACAATCCGGTCCATCCCCTTCTTGCCCGCCATCATCTTCGCTTCCTTGAAGACGGGCCGCTTCATTAAGTCTTGTATCCGCAAGACGGATTCCGAATCCATACCATCACCCTTACATAATTCATTCCTTGCGCTCTGTTGCATAATGTCTAATGATATACGCCTACTGCGTATTTCACCTTATTTACATTATACAAAATGTATAGTGTAGGCATCATCCATTTCGTCCGTTTTTTGGGCCAAACGTTAGACAATTCGTAAGATGTTAAGTTATCTCACTTAGGTGTACGATGAAAGCAACCAAACGCCGAGGTGATGAACAATGAGAATCGGGATTCCGAAAGAGATGAAGAACAATGAGAACCGCGTCGCCTTAACGCCTGCAGGTGTAGCGGAGTTCGTGCGCAATCAACATACGGTAGCCGTCGAGCACAACGCCGGTCTGGAAAGCGGCTTTACTAACGAGGAATATGCGGCGGCAGGCGCTCGGATTATCGCCACCGCCGAAGAGGTGTGGCAGCAAGCGGACATGATTATGAAGGTCAAGGAACCGATCGAAAGCGAATATCCGTTGTTCCGCGAAGGTCTGATCCTGTTCACCTATCTTCATCTGGCAGCTGACCCCAAACTTACGCAAGCACTGGTCGACAATGGCGTAACGGCCATCGCGTACGAAACCGTCCAAGTTGGCGGCACCTTGCCGCTGCTCACGCCGATGAGCGAAGTCGCCGGCCGAATGGCGGTTCAGATTGGCGCCCAATTATTGGAGCGTCCGCACGGCGGCAAAGGCATCCTGCTCTCCGGCATTACAGGCGTGCCGCGCGGCAAGGTCGCTATCATCGGCGGCGGTGTCGTCGGGACGAATGCGGCCAGCATTGCGATTGGGCTCGGAGCTAGCGTGACGATTCTTGATACGAACGTGAACCGCCTTCGCCAGCTGGAAGAGATTTTCGGCCGCAGCATTCAGACGCTTGTATCCACGACTGGCAATATTGCTCAGGCCGTAGCTGAAGCAGACTTGCTGATCTGCGCGGTGCTGATCCCCGGAGCCAAGGCGCCGACGCTAGTGCCCGAGAAGGTCGTCCAATCGATGCGCCAAGGTTCCGTTATCGTGGATGTGGCGATCGACCAAGGCGGGATCGTAGAGACGATCGACCGAATTACAACGCACGATGCCCCTACCTACGAGAAGCATGGCGTCATCCATTACGCGGTCGCGAATATGCCGGGGGCTGTTCCGCACACATCGACGATCGGTTTGACCAACGTTACGCTGCCTTATGCTCTTCAGCTGGCTCAATCGCCTCTTGCGGCGATTCAGAACAATCCGGCGATCGCAAGCGGCGTGAATGTCATGAATGGCGCGGTAACGTACGAAGCCGTGTCCCAAGCGCTAGGCTATGCGTACGTGTCGGTCAGCGAAGCGGCAGCAGGCCGCAAAATTAATGCCTAGGCAGCTTGTTCCGCTGTGCTATAATAAGCGGTAAACAATCTGGAAGGAGCTCCACCATGCTATCCGCACATGAAGCCATAACCAAACATGTTTCCGCACAGAACCGCCATCTCGTACACTTCGCCGAGCTCGACGAGCTGAGAGAGCAAGCAATTGAACGCTGCTCAAGCCTCTGCAAGGCAGGCGAAACGTTCAGCGTGAATGAAATAAACGAGATTACGGCGCAGATCAACGCCCACGCCCGCAAAGGGATCTCTCCTACACGTGTATTCGTGACGGAAGAGATGGTGCGCGAATACGCCGCTAAGATCTAAAGGCAACAAGAGGAGTTCATCCTGCCAGTCGGCGAGGGCGAACTCCTCTTTTTTCAGGCTATATTTAACGCCATTAATTAAAATGAGGAGGACATTGAAAACTCAGGAACCATCTACATTTCCTTCATTTTCTTCAGTAAATCAAGTCATTGGTTAATGACGTTAAACATCTCATATATTTAATGTCATTAATCAATATGCACATCTATTTTTTTGAATCTCTATTCTCAGTTACCTGAAGCCGACGTGAATCCATATTCCTCGAAGATAGCCAGCGCTTCCTTGCTTTGCAGGTAATCATACAGCTGCTTGGCTTCCTCCATATGATCGGAATCTTTGAGCAGCGCGGCCGGATACTCGATCGGCTGATGCAGCTCCTCCTTCACCTGCAATACGATCTTCGCTTTCGTCGACGCGAGCGCATCGGTCCGATAGACGAAGCCGGCATCCGTATTGCCGCTTTCTACATAGGTCAGCACTTGGCGAACGTCCTTCGTGAACACCAATTTCGGCTGGAGCTTATCCCACAATTTTACGTTCTGCAGCGTCTCCTGCGCGTACTTGCCGGCCGGCACCGATTCGGGCTGTCCGACGGCGATTTTCTTCATCTCGTCCGATTCCAGCATAGTCAGGTCGTCCGCGGCAAGTTCACGATCTGCCGGCACGATCAGCACCAGATCGTTACGCAGCAGCGGAGTGCTCTCTTCGACTAGCGCTTGCTCCGTCAAGGCATCGACTTGACTGGTGCCCGCCGAGAAGAATAAATCTGCCGGGGCTCCTTGTTCGATCTGCTTTTGCAGCGTGCCGGAGGAGCCGTAGTTTAAGGTCAGCTCAACTTCCGGATGCGCCTCATGGTAAGCCAGCTTAATGTCCTCCATAGCATCCTGCAAGCTTGCCGCGGTAGAGATGATGAGCGTGACGGGCTCGGCAGCGCCGCTTGCCTTCTCTTGGTCGCTGCCGGTCGAACAGCCGGCAAGTCCAATCATCGCGGTGGTCAGCAGTAAACCCAGTATGGTTTGTTTCTTCATATCCTCATCCCGCTTTCTATCTTTTTCTATGTGCTATAGTAGCATGCTGAGAGAAATAACGATACCTTTATTTTATATTTAGATATATTTTGTGATGTTTAGTTATATTCTGTACATGAATTATTCCATTAAAAAAGCCAGCGCAGAAATCTACGCTGACTGCTCTTCCTCAATGGCGGGCTCGACCGGAGCGAGCTCGAGTTTAGTTGCTGCTTTATATTTCATATAGCTGCCGATGCGCCACACGCATACGTACGTCAACGCCAGCACCATCGCGAGCACGGTGAGCACGGTCTGGTCAATATCTCGCAAGTACTCCGTTAATGCAAAGCGAATCACGATGATCGCAATGAGGATGTACTTGAAATTTTTGTTCCTGGTCGGGTATACATGACCGTCTTCCCGCTTCTCGTAGGCGGTATGAATGAGCATCACGGTGCCGAACATGAGCCCAAGCGCCGCCGCGACGGTAACTTCCCAGATCGCGGGAAGAATGAACGGCAAGTCCGGAAGATGCCGCAGCTGATAGAGCGTAAAAGCAAATAGAATCGGAAGTAATAGGACCGGAACGAGTATCCCGATCCCGTCTCTCTTAATCGGACGATCTTGTCTGCGAAACCAATTCATCGATGTAGACTCCTTCTGATGTTCGTAGTTGAATGCCATTAGTTAACATAATCTTTAATATGTATTATACCATGATTAGCTTCATATGTACTTGCTCGGTCTGAATACCGAATCCGGCTTCTTGTAACAGCGCTACAACTTCCTGGTGCGACGATGACCAATTCATCGTCCTTCGCGCTATTGGCTCATGACTGCCGAAGACTTGTTGGAGCAATCGCGCCTTCATATCATTCCCATGTACATAGCCTGGTGCAGTGACGCACTGATAGAGCAGCGTCGACGTGTGCCGTCCTTGTTCGTCGAACAGCCGTTTGAAGAGCGCATAGCCGACAGCCTGACCCTGTTCATAGGCAACGTACGATTGGCCATTCTGGATGGCATACCATTGGGACTGCCACGGCAGCTCAGCAGCGTAGAAGCTTAACCGTTGGACGTCCTGCGGGATTCCTTGAACTAGATTACAATTAGTTGCTGCCTTTGAGGCTTCTTCCGTTAGGAACGCATCCGTGGCCAGCGTGTCTTCATGACGATAGAATGCGAGCAGATCGACAACCCGATAGCCGAATCGCTTATATAACGATATGGCCGGTTCATTGGCTTTGATCGCTTCCAGCCTCGCCTCTTCCACGCCTTCCCGCTTGTAGAGCTTAAGCGCTTCTTCCATTAACAGCTTGCCTATTCCTTGCAATCGGTATTCAGGAATGACCGCCGTCCCGCCGTTCCAGGCCACCAGCTTCCCGTCGATCCGGCGCAAACCATTCAGCACAAACCCGATCGGCTCTCCGTCTTTCACGAGCGCAAATGAGTGCTTCAAGGACAACTGATCGCCTGCCAAGCGTCTCACGAAGGCATCCGGCGTCATCGTCAAGTCTACGAAATATCCTTTGAAGCCTTCGTTCCATAAGGCAACGACGTCCTCG
The DNA here is from genome assembly GCF_014192105.1 of Paenibacillus phyllosphaerae. Lineage (GTDB taxonomy): Bacteria > Bacillota > Bacilli > Paenibacillales > Paenibacillaceae > Paenibacillus_Z > Paenibacillus_Z phyllosphaerae. Next base: position 122,837 of record NZ_JACHXK010000019.1, read on the forward strand.
AGCGAATAGCTATGTAAGGATCGAAACTCCATCTGACTTGCCCTCCCTGTCTTTAGGTCCTGTCCCTACTATACAAGATGCAGACCGTTTTTATCACCTCATATTCAACGATTGTTAACAAAAAAGCCGCACAGCGCGCTGTACGGCATAGGCAATCTTCATTCTGTTATACCGAGAAACTGTACTCGACCGCTTGATGGTTGTTCGCTTCCCGCTCCCACATGGACGGCGGGACAAGGTCGACGACCGCTTTGATACCGGCCTCTTCGAATCGGAAGGTCGGCACGTCCTCGATCGCCAGCCGTTTGGTTAACAGCTGGCTGAAGATTCCCGGGAACTTCTCGTTCATCTGCTGCAGCCGGTAGATACCGGTCTCAAAATGTTTGCGTGCCGCATTCACGGAACCGACGACGCATTTGTTCTCTAGCACCATCTCCATGTTCAGATGGTCGGTCGCAAGCTCTGTCTTACGACCGCCGGCGGACAAGCCGAGCATGGCCAATACGCCATTGGGGCCCAGCACATCGATCGCTTCGAATACGAGCGGACTGTACCCGGTGCATTCCCAGATCAAATCGACGGTGAGGCCTAATTGCTTCACATAGTCGGATAGCGTCTGGCTGCCATCCCCCTTGCCTGCCTGATGGTAGACGCCGCCGATCCGCTCGATCAGCTGCGCTTCCGGACTATCCGGCGCGGACATGGACCACACATGCACATTAAGGTCCAAGCAACGCGAGGTGAGCGCCGCGAGCAATCCCAGCGGCCCGGAGCCGAGTACCAGCGCTTCCTTCGGCTGCCAGATGAGGCGCTGCTGAATATGCTGCACTTCGTCCCATACTTTCTCGACAATGCTCTGTGGTTCAGCCAACATCCCGTAATCGCGGCATTCCGTCGGAATCTTGATGAAGAACCGTTCCTCGTCCACGATATATTCCGTCAGATAGCCGTGAGCGCCTTTGATGCCCCGTTCGGTATATGCGCCGCTCTGGCAATAATCGCTCCGGCCATTGCGGCAATTGACGCATGCAGGCTCATGGCAGGCTCGACGAACGACGATCGAGACGAGATCGCCCTTCTTAAGTCCGACTTCGCTCCCGGTCTCCACGACGACGCCAAGCGCCTCATGGCCGAAAATCAATTCCGTCTCGCCCGCGGGAGGCGTGCCGTACGGTCCGTTAATCAGCTCGCGGTCGGTCCCGTCCAGGCCGACGCACAGCACTTTCGCCAACACCTCGTTCGGCTGACGTATGGTCGGGCGCTCCTGCTCGGTAACGACGACGGATTTCCCTTTGCCATTCCCGTCGCCGTTCATCCCGGTAATCTTCACAGCTTTCATTAGCGTCAACTCCTTTGCCAGCTTAATGCACGGCAGCCGTCAGGATTTGTTCGTCGGATACATCCGTCTTCCGCTTATCGCCCTGTTCGCCGTGTATCTCTTTGCTTCTGGCGATATATTCCTGCACGACCTTCACATAGGTTGCATGCGACCAGGCAAGCGGCGATACGGACAGCGGGTCTCCCGTAGTCGGGTGAACCTGCTCAGCCATGACGCCCGAAGGGAGCGCATGCCCATGGGCCCAATATAACCATTGGAGCGCAGGCTTCAGATCGTCTTCACTCTTCGCCGTTGCCAGCTGCCATTCCGCGTACCAGAGCGAGCAGATGATCCACGGATTGCCGGGAATTCGTTGAATGTCCTGACTGATCTGATGATAATAGTCGTTCTCGTAACGCGCCAATCCGCCAACCTCGGTCTTAACCGACAGCGCCAGATACATATCCTGCATCATCTTGACGATCCGCGGATCGTCGGGCTGGAACATACCGAAGTCGTGCAGGCCGTACATGCTTGCGTCCAGCTTCAAATCGGGTTCGAAGGAAGCCTTCTCCGAGTTCCAATACAGCGCGCGCAAGAAACGCCCTAGCTCCTTGGAATACATTTGCTCCTCGACCGCTTTCTTCACGGACGCCGCCGTATCCCGATAGTAGATCGTCCTTACGCTGTCCCCGTGGAACTTGGCGAAATTCGAAGCGGCGAGCAAGCCCGCATAGACCGTAGCGACCGTGAAGGCATGAACGCCGTAGCGTTCCTCCCACAGATCGTAGGAAGGCAGCGGGAGTCCGGTAGCCCCGCGGTAGCGAATGAGGAAGTCCGCCGCCGGAATAACGAATTCCTCGTACGTTTTCTTCGATTCCGAGAGCGTCCCGGCCATCTGGTAATGATGCCACATCGAATAAAGCACGAGCGACGTCTCGTCCTCTTGGATCGGGAACTGCTTCTCGTCATGTTCATTGATCCACGGATGCCAGCTGGAGCCCGGCGAGCCGTCCGGATTGTATTTGTGCATCATATAACCGTCTTCCGTCAGTGCCTTCTCGCAAAAGGCCACGAAACGCGAGGTGAGGTCGCTATACCCGCTACGGTCCAAGGCATGGGCAATGAGCGCCCCGTCTCGCGGCCACATATAGGAGTACGAATCGCGCGCGAATTTCAGGATATCCGAGTCGTTCGCAGCCGTAATCGCGCCTCGATTGTCAAAGTGCGTCCGGATAATGAGCAGACTTCGTTTATAGAGCGACGCAAGTTTCGGATCAAGCTCGCTCAGGTCATGCTGATCCTGCTGAACCCATTCCCTCCAGTAGGCCATCGTCCGCTCCAGCATGCGGGAAGCCGACTCCGAGCGTATCTCCCGCTCTCTGCGCCTCAGCTCCTTCTCGGATTTGGCAAGACCGATCCAGAACCAGCCGACTGCTTCTTGGCTGCCGGAGGCATGCAGCGTCATCTCTATCGTCCCGTCGACGGATCCTTGGGTGATCGGATTGCGGCCGAGCTGACCGTCCTCCGCATCCTTCCACGTACCTTCCATGCCGCTCGACCGTTTTTTCCCTGTCGTGAAGCTGCTCGGGTCCGGCCCTTCCGCCCCTTCTGGCTGGCAGGATAGGGAGAAATAGCGGTTGCGCTTGTAGAATACGAGGGAGTGCAGATCCGGATCGAAGTAGGCCGTATCGCCGATGGCAGACCCGTAGATCTCGAGATCCAGATGAAAATACAGCCTAAATTCGCGCGATTGCGGGAGCAAATTACGAACGGTCACCTTCCGGATCATGCAATCGGTATGCGCGTCCACCGCATCCTCGATGATCAGCTCGAATCCTAGCCGATCGTGCCTGCTTATCGCCTTCGTGACTAACGTATCCTCTTGATAGAGCGCTTCGGTCTTCATAGCGGGATCGTCCAGCCAACTGAAACCTTCCGGCGTCCATACGCCGAACCGGCAGCAATTGCCAAGCGTGTGATTCTCCAACCCGACATAAGGATAATAAATTTCTCGCAGATTGTAGCGGGCATCGTAATTGATCAGTAGATTCCCGTTTCCGATCGGAAGATCTCTTGGCATCGTCAACCACCTTATCGCGTTTATTTGCTTGTAAGTTGCCCCAATGCCGGAACAACGATGCGGAATAACGAGGCGGAAGGCAGGTCATAATACGGGCAGCAAAGGAGGGTTAGTATGGTGGATCAACCGAATCTTGGGAATGAGCAGGAACAACAGCAGGAGCAGTCTGCAGGGGCAGCTAATGCCGCGCAGGCGAATGTAACGAGCGGTGGATTGGATTATTCCGTCGATTTCATCTGGGGTAGCGATCAAGATCAATACGTGACGAAGGAAGAAGAGTAATCGACTCCTCCTTCTGGGTGTGACGACATCCTGTTGCATATTCGAAGTTTGGATGCTATGCCGAACAGCCGCCTCAGCGGGCGGCTGTTCGGTTTCTATTCACGGGTAGACTGATCTTCGCCTGTCTGCACAAAACTAGATACGATGGCTGCCAGTCGCTTGCGGCGCTCAAACTGGGCTTGCTGACCTTCTATGTACTCGTCAACGAGCGTATTGAATAGACCGTTGCCGCTCTCGCCGATATGGTGTTGGAATTCGGCCAACAAAGGATTGAGCTGCCCGATTGCGGACGTTTCCCGTGCTTCCAGGTCTTCAAGCTGATTCAGCAGCCGCTCTAATGCCGGGAGCGACTCCGCTGCCCATTGCTTAACATCGGCGATTGCCTGCTCCTTCGTATTCGCCATTTCTACGGCTAAGCGGACCTGTTGCTCAAGAATAGACGCTTTCTCTTCTTCCACGACGAGCTTGCCTTGATCGATCAATGCCTGAATGCGATAGTAAATGAAACGCTCATCGATTCGTTGTTCCTGATGGCTGAACATGCGACCGGCAACTTGACTCACGGGAACGAACTTGGCCCCAGGCCGGCGAACTTGCTCGATCGTTTCCAGAATCGCTTCATCCCAATGGTCCACCGGAACCGTTCTTAATTCTTCGCCAGTCCATATACGAAGCATTCCATCTGCTGTTACAAGTTGCTTCCACTCTTTGGCATAACGGTTGCGCATCGCCTGCGTAAGCGGCTTCGCTTCAGCCCTTAACTCCCTCAGATGATCCGGAGACATCTCCCCAGTATGCGCGTAACGAATCGCCCCCATCGTCCGCTGCTCGTACAGCTTCGTCGTTCTCACGACCGAAACGGCAGCCGAATCCGGAATTTCTTCCATCAGACGTCTAAGATTGATCTGCTCGAAGACGCTATCACCTGCCCAGACGACGACTTCACTTCCGCCAAGCCGCTGCGGCCAGGAACGCCACGCAATGGCGTCTAGGAGCAGCCGCTCACGCATATGGTCGTGACGGCCGCCTAGCAGATGCGCGTCCATCCAATACTCGCGGATTTTCAAGCTGGCAGGATTATGCGTGGATTGCAGCGGGCCGATCGTCTGGTTGTCGCATAGCGACACAACCCTCTCATCCTTGATCACCTGTCTTAAGCTATGTGCGGCACTGTCGTTGAACACAATATGTATACGGTTCCCCATTCGTTCTTTATATGCGGATTCTTCCAGATAATTGGGGTTTCCCAGCTCCCACTCGGCGTCGAAGTCGGAGACGAACCGTTCCATCCATGCATGCCGCTGCTCCGAGAGCGATTTGGCCGCATCGGTATTCATCAAGCTTTTCAGCTTCAGCAGCTTCTCGAAAAAATGGTTGATCGCCGTACTTTTCTCATTGCGGTACTGTTCTTTGGTAAAGCTGGCACGAGGGCGAATGTCGGGGTCATACATCGCTTGCCCCTTCCAGCCCGAATAGGCGAATGTGCGAGCGGAAGCGATCGCGCCGATCGCATCCAGACGGTCAGCGTCCTGCACCACGCATCCTTCCAATGTCTCCATTGGCGCGCCGCCTCCCCCGCTGTATGACATCGTCGAGATGATCAAGAGGATATGTTCGCTTGCCTCGGACGACACGCCAATCTCGGACAGCCAATCAACGACTCGCTTGAGCCCTTCTTCCTTGCTCGGATTAAGCTTCTCATCCGCTATATCGTGAAGCAGAGCCGCCATCTCGCACGTAAACGGATCGGCGCCTTCAAGCTCGGCCAGCAGTTTTGCGCTTCTCGTAACACGTTCAATATGCCACCAATCATGGCCGCTGGAGTCTGCCTCCATCGCCTTGCGAACGAACGCTCGCGTCAGCTGGATTTGTTCTTCCGCTTTTAATACCATGCCCATACCTCCTCTTGCCCTTAGCTATAACAGTATTGCGTATTACGGGCTGCAAGGCAAGCTTCACCGAACTGCCTTGAATGATTGTCCAAGGCTATTTACGCTTATCGCGGGATTCGGTCATAATAGATAGTGCATGGTTTACCTTAGCAACCTTAGATCGGAGATGACGAATTTCTATGACGACCAAGAACGTATACTTTAATCATGACGCAGGCGTGGACGATCTCGTATCCTTATTTCTACTGCTGCAGATGGACAACATACACCTGACAGGCGTTTCCGTAATCCCGGCTGACGGCTATCTGGAGCCCGGCGCGGATGCCAGCCGCAAAATCATCGACCGCTTCGGCAAATATACCGTCGAAGTCGCCAAATCCAACTCCCGCGGCAAAAATCCGTTCCCTGCCGCATGGCGGATGCATACCTTTTTCGTGGACGCGCTGCCCATCCTGAACGAGTCCGGTACGATGGAAGCACCGCTCTCGCCGCTGCCGGCTCACCAGCATATGATTCAGGCGATCCGCGCGCAACAATCCCCGACGACGCTGCTGTTCACGGGTCCGCTGACCGATCTGGCCCGCGCGCTGGATGAAGCGCCCGACATTGAAGCCAAGATCGAGAAGCTGGTGTGGATGGGCGGCACCTTCGAGAAGGGAAATGTACAGGAGCCCGAGCATGACGGATCCGCGGAGTGGAACGTATTCTGGGACCCTGAAGCGGCAGACCGCGTATTCAAGAGCCAAATTGAAGTCGACTTGGTAGCGCTGGAGAGCACGAACAAAGTGCCGCTTACGCTGGCCGTCCGTAACCGTTGGGCTGCCGAACGCAATTATGAAGGCATCGATTTCCTCGGCCAATCTTATGCCTGCTGTCCGCCACTCGTCTACATGGAGACGAATTCGACCTACTATTTGTGGGACGTGCTCACGACCGCTTCCGTCGGCAAGCCTGAACTGGTAACCAAGAAGCTTGTCCATTGCGAAGTCATTCCGGATGGCATCAGTCAGGGACGCACAATCGTGAAGGAAGACGGCAGACCTGTCAATCTGGTCTACGATCTCGATGCCGAAGGCTTCTGGAGCTACATCACAGGCTTAGCGCGCGAATCGGCACCGAAACGCTATTAATTACCTTCATGAATCCGCCCGTTCGGCGAATACTACAACCATTCTGACTGGAAAGGTGTTACGCCCGTGAACGTTCATGAGCTGAATTATGCGATCTGGACTATAGCACGCGAACTTGTTCACCATCACCGCTATAGCTTGATGGATAATGACGAGGGCATGCTGACTTTGAAGCGGCGGGACGGAATTCGTGTCACCTATTTGTATTTAATGCCGTTAATATATGGTTCTTCTCCCGCGAATCAAGAGGAGATTATCCGCGAACAGCTGGAGCATTCGATGGACTGGATGAAAATGGTCGGCTTGCGCCGCCCTGCCGTCATCCATCGCATGATTCATCTGTACATCCGCACCGATGCAGGCAAGCAAATGACCGGCGAACAGCTCAAATCGCTGCAGCTGGCTACACTGACCGATCGCCACCGGGTCGAAGCCGGACTCATCGATTTGATTGAGCATGAAGTTACGGTTCCCAAAGTGCTCATCCCCGGCCTCGAAGCGATCGAGCAATTCACCGCTAAGAACGAGCCGGTTCCCTATGACGAGCACCGCTTGTACGATGTCATCAATCAATGGCACCATGAGATGTTGCACGTACAGCATGACCGGGTGAAGGATTTCGAGGAAGCCGGCCGCAAGCGCGGAGCGCCGCTCACGATTGCTTTTACCGTGATCAATGTGATCGTCTGGCTGCTTATGACCTATTACGGGGGATCGACGAGTACGCGTACGCTTATCGATTTCGGGGCCAAATACGGACCTCTGATTAACGAAGGACAGTATTGGCGGCTGATCACGCCGATCTTCCTGCATATCGGCGGTCTTCATCTCTGGTTCAACACCGTCGCGCTGTTATCGCTCGGCGGCAGGATCGAACGCGTCATCGGCCCTGTCACCTTCTTGTTCCTTTACCTGTTCAGCGGGTTCACCGGCAATGTGGCCAGCTATCTATTCTCCCCTTCCATATCGGCAGGGGCATCGGGGGCAATCTTCGGTCTGATGGGGGCGCTCTTGTATCTGTCGATGAAAGAGCCTGACACCTGGGGAGAGACCATGGGGTTCTCGATCTATAGCGGTCTATTGATGAACGTCATACTCGGATTCGTCGTGCCTGGGATCGACAACTATGCCCATTTCGGCGGGTTAGCGGGCGGATTTCTTTTTGCCTACTTGTTCGCCTTGTTAACCAATGGCAGAACGAAATCTTCAGCGTCGTAATCGCCTCATACGCAAACGAAACGGACAACCTTGTTCCTCTGTTGGGGAAAGGTTGTCCGTTTCACATTTGATCTTCAGTTGTAGGCATATTAGATCGATTTGCGCAGGTCATTGCGATCTGCTTCCTTATTCATCAGAATGTGTGCATAAGCTTCCTTCGAACGCAGCATAGCAAGTTGAAGCAGCTCGTCTTGATTGCGAACCTCGCGAAGATGAACGATCTTCTCATGATACAACAGATCCGTCTCCATAAATTCACTGATCAACGATTGAACGCGGAAGCCATACATCGAATAATCCGCATCCTCGACTGCACGAAGCTGTTCGGCAATTGTCAATACTTCAGCGAACTCCTGTTTGAAACGTCGGTCGGTCCGCCACGAGCCGGCTGGCTTCGTATGGAATAGTTCCGAGATTACGCGCGTAAACCCATTCGCTCTTTCTACCATTTCGTTCAATACTAGCATGTTATCATGCATATTCTTCACCTCAATTTGTATTTTCAATTAAATCTTGGAAGATTCTACAGCAGCTGTTCTTTTAACAATAAAGCATTCTGTCTGATGTGTCAACTAACATGACATATTTCCCAGTTGATTGTAATGTCCATGTCATATTTTTCCCTTATTATTACAGGAATATGACAAAAGCCTTCAAAACATGTTGTCATGTCATGAAGGCTTATAAAACAAGTGTTTCTATAAAGGCGCACTATTTAGACGTTGACATATACCGGCTGCACGCACACAGGCTTGGAGACGGTGATGCTGTTGCCTGTTGGGCTGATGCGTCCGCTCTCTTGGTCTACTCGGAACGTCACGATATTGTTGCCGTCGCGATTGGCGCACAGCAAGTATTGTCCGTTCGGTGTCATCGCAAAATGCCGCGGGTGTCCGCCTTGCGTCGATTCATGCTGTACGAGCGTCAGTCTGCCGCTCTCCGGATCGATTGCGTGGACGACGATGCTGTCATGCCCGCGATTCGAGCCATACAAGAAACGCCCGTCGTTCGATACGGCGATCTCCGCTGTCGTATTCTCTCCTGCGAATCCGCCTGCCGGCAGCGTCGGGACCGTCTCGATGCTTGTCAGCGTTCCTTCTTGCTGATTCCACGCATACGACGTGATCGAAGAATCGACTTCGTTAATGACGAACGCATAGTTGCCATTCGGATGGAATGCCAGATGGCGAGGGCCTGCCCCGGGATGCGTGTTGGTCGTGCCGTGCAGGTTCAGCTTGCCGTTCTCCCGGTCAATCGCATAGATGAAGATTTTATCGAGACCCAGATCCTGAATGAGAACGAAGCGGCCGTCCGGGCTGAAGAACGTCGAATGCGGATGCGGACGATCCTGACGCTCCGGATGCGCGCCTTTGCCTTCGTGCTGCTGCGTGTCGAGCAGCTGCCCGATCTCGCCGTTATCCGTTATCTCCAGCAGCCCTGCCATGCCGCCATGATAGCTGACGACGATCAGATACGGCTTCTGGTCGTCCCGCTGAATATGGCAGGTTGGTCCGGATACGGTCAATGCCCGGTTCAGCAGCTTGATTGAGCCGCTGATCGGGTCAAAAGCGAACGATGCGGCTTCGCCGGCTTTCTTGCCTTCGGCCGTCGTCGCTTCGGAGATGGCATACAGCCTTCTTTGTTCCGCATCGACATTAAGGAAAGTCGGGTTCTTGAATCCCGATACTTGATCCAGCTGGGTTAACTCCCCAGACGCTTCATTCATGACGAACGAATAAATGCTATGGTCCTCTGTTTCGGCATAAGAGCCTGCGAATACGAGCAATTTCTGATTAACGGACACCGTTGTTTCCCCTCCTGCATACGATCTGGCATTCACGCCAGTCCAAGTCAAATTGTACTAATCGTAGCATCTTCAGCGCGGACAAGCAAATACCCCCTTACCATATGAGGCAAGAGGGTGAGCTGTACACAACGGATCGGACCCGCGAACCGGTTAATGAAAGGAGCGCCAGAAAGCGCCCTCGGTATTCAGAATCGATTGCAACTGCGAGAACGGAATGTTGAAGGTCGGGAAACCTGCCGCATAGGGTCCGATTTCGTATGGCGCGAAGTACAGATGCAGGGCATTCGCCGACACGAAGAACGGCTGGTCGGCCGCGATCCCTTTATAGGTGTCAGGGAACACATAATCGTACTTAGGATCTTCCTTGATCTGTTGACCGACAATGTCGCTGAGCACTTTGACATAGTCGCTGCCTGGCTTGAACAGATCGCTAAGGGTATAGATATCGCCGGTCGTCAAATTGATCGGTACGTAGATCATGGTCGGCATCCCGTGCGCGGCCCCGAACGGATAATTGTAGCCGGTCAGCTGCAGCTGCAGCAAATCCTTCTTGAAGAAGGAGACCTCGAAATCGCCGGAGTAGGAGGCGTCCAGCTGCTTCTCGGATGGAACGGGCTTCACCTGGGACAGCGTCTTCAGTCTCGCATTCAATTTCTGCTGCTCCGCCGCGCGCTTCATCCCTTCAACCTGCGGATAATAGACCAGATAGTCCTTATTCGGCTTATACTTCACTTCCCGAACGCGATACGGCTCATGCAGCGGGATGACGGCGTTCGGTTTCCAGACGACTTGCCCGTCACGCTTCAAATAGGATAAGCGTTGATCGACGTTCGCCGCAATTAGTCCGTCTTCGATGGTAAGCGTTCCGCTTCCGTCTACCCGCGGATAGCCGGATGCCGCGTTGCCGCTGCGATCGATGAAGTAAGTCTGCGTCTTATCATAGACGGCCGCGAGACCATTCTTGAAGTCCGACACGTCGTAATAGAGGAAATCGGACAGCCGCTCGCCTTTGTTATCGGCGATGGCGAAGCGAGAACCCTTGAACGGCTCTTGCTCATCAATGGCCCGCCCGAGCGCCAGCCGCTGCTCGCCTAACTGCCGGATCTCGTTGTAGGTCGGCTTCACGATGAAGATCCCCTTCTTGTCGATGAGGCCATAATTCGACTTGAAGTCATCCGATGTATTCACGACCGCCCGGCCGCCCTCGAATGGACCTGCCATCGAATACGCAGGCGGAATGACCACTTTGCCCGCCTCGTTGATATAGCCGTACTTGCCTCCCGCTTCCTGTTGGAAGGCCAACAAGCCATCTCCCAGCGAACTTACGTAAGGATATGCATACGTTGCGATGCGGCTGCCATTAGGTCGAATCAAAGCATATTCATTCTCCTTCACCTGAACGACCGCCTTGTTATGGCTAAAATCGCTCGCGGACATAAAGGTGGCGGGAATCGCTTCGTTGCCGCTCAGGTCCAAATAGCCGTATTTGCTGTTGCCGTCAGGTTCAGTAGAATTGAACATTGCCCGACCGTCATGATAGGTGCCGATGTAGCTGTACGCCTTAGTCGTGAGCACATGACCGGCCTCGTCGATTACCTTGAATCCTTCCTTGTCGATGACTGACGAGCGCCCTTCGGAGAAACCGGTAATCGAATCGTAGATCGGCTGCACGACGAATTTGCCTGCCGTGTTGATCAGGCCCGCTCCCCCTTCCGTCTGGACAACGGCTAGTCCGTTGTCCTGGAAGCTGTTTGCCATTGTGAAACGGGGTTGAATCGACATGTTGCCGTTGCGATCGATATATCCCCATTGGGTGGCGGAAGCCGTACGTACCGCGGCCGGGAACAAACCTGACAGCCGGGTCAGATCCTCGCCCTTCCATGCTTTGAGAATCGCTTTCTCCAGTTGCTGCAGCTCCTCTTTGGACGGGTACGGCGAAGTGAACTGCTGGGCTTTGCGCACCGTTTGAAGCGCTTGCGGATACAGTCCTGCCTTGAACTGCGCATCGGCAAGGTAGTACCAATAAAACGTATAGTCGGGATGCTGGCGCACCATGCTTTCGTAATAGGCGACGACTTTCAAGAAGTACAGCCGGTACAGATCATGCGCCGGCACGAACTGCCCGTTGTCGTAACGCAGCACCTCGACGCGGTAAGCTTCACCCGTATCGTGTACCCAGATGGCGAGTTCGGCTTTGCCATCCGGACCCGATGGCCCATGTAGATCCAATACTTCAATATAGCTGTAGGTGAGCGGCTCTTGCACGACATTCACAAGCTCGTTCGGCCGCCACTCATATACGCCCAGCTGCGACCATACTGCGCCGAGCTGCCAGCCGACGAGCAGGTTGTTATGTCCAGCCCCGGTAATCGGAGCCGAAGTCAGCAGGGTAACGCCGAAGCCTGGCCCCTTCTCATTCAGCACGGCCTCCCAGCCGCTTGGCGTACCGCGCAGCACGAGTAAGTATAGGGAATCGTCATACTTATAGACAACCGCGATCTCAGGCGCCCGGTCACCGTTGAGGTCGACCGAGATGACTGCCGGGTGGGGAGCTGGACGATCAATCGTCACAATAACGGCTCCCTGTGGCAAATAGCGGGTAACGATTTGTACAAGATGAGCTTCGATTGCATTCATACGCATCCGTTTCACGCCTCCCATCGCTTGCGGATCGTGCGACTCGCAAGGTATAGCGCTGCTTCGCCTAATGGTATGCTGCTAACCGCCAAATATGACGATTCCTTTCGAATAAACTCGCCTTGCCTTCATTCATGCCCTCGGTATAAGCCCCATTAAGAATAACTCCACGATCTCTCCGGCCGCCTCGCTTGGCGTCAGCATGCCCTCCTGCAGTTCTGGCTGATTGCGCATCAGCATCAGCATCATGAACGCATGCGCGAGGAACATCGCATTGCGGGCTTTGATCAGGCCGTCGTCCATCGCATTCTGGAATACCCCGGCCAGCAAGATGTGCAGTTGCTGTTCTTGATGCCTGACTTGCTCGATCTGTTCCTCGCTCAAGACGTCGGATGCCTTGCGCATCATGGTCTCGAACTCGACATGGGAATGCCGCAGCAGCCCCTCGGCAAGCTTCTGCAGCCGCATGGGGAGCTCTCGCTCGCCCTGCACGATCTCTTCGCTGCGGGCTAACGCATTGCGGAGCATCCTTAGAATCGATTCGGTGAAGAGCGCGCCCTTGTCCTTAAAATAATGATAGACGGTCGCTTTCGTGACGCCGCATAGGTTCGCCACCTCTTGCAGGGAGACCTTGTCGTACCCAAGCTCCATGAACTGTCTGGCTGCCGTCATGAGAATCTGATTCCGGGTCGCGTCCGAGCGTTTGCCGCGCGGGCGTCCGGTACGGGATTTGGATGTAAGCTTGTCTTCCATTGTGTCCACACTCACTTATGTCATAAAGTTTTAAGAATTGCCCGATTGAAATATCTACCCCAGAGTAGATATAATGATAACGAATTACTTTTATTTTACACCTGTACGTTCGAGATTGAAATGGAGGATGACCTTTAATGGCGCAAGACAATTGGCTAACGAAGTACAGCAAGCTTATTGCGGGTAAACGAACGAGATGGATCACCATACTCGTCTGGATCGTAGCAACCGTAGTATTAAGCTTGACCTTGCCGCAAGTAGGCGAGAACGAAATCAACAATGCACCGAATTTGAAAGCTTCCGAACCATCGATGGTTGCCAACCATCTTATTGAGGAACAGTTCCCGAGTTCGTCCGGGTTGCCCGCCTTGCTCGTATGGCATGATGTTAGCGGAATAACGGCTGAAGATCTGGCCCACGTGAAGAAACTGGCTGCGCAGCTTAGCGAGCAGCCGCTCGAAAATCAATCCGGGCTAGCCCCTTTCCATCAACTGCCTGACGCAGCGCTGCTCGGCCAGGTTTCGGAGGATGGGACCACGCTGATCCAACCGATCTTCTTCTTGGAGAATACCGATACCGAGACGCTGGAGAAGAATCTGGAAACGATCAAAGTATCCGTGACCGCCGATGTTGGATATGATCCGTTCGAACAAGCGACGGAAGACGGCCAGCTCAGTGCCCGTATCACGGGTCCTGTCGGTATTTCGGTCGATGCCACCGCATTGTTCAGCGGAGCCGACGTCTCGCTCTTGATCGCAACCGTCGTGATCGTCCTGGTCATTCTGCTCTTTATCTATCGTTCGCCGATTCTGGCCCTGATCCCGCTTGTCGGCGTCGGCTTCGCTTACGGCATCACAAGCCCGCTGCTCGGGTGGATGGCGGGAGAAGGCTGGATTACCGTCGACTCGCAAGGCATATCCATTATGACCGTGCTCCTGTTCGGCGCCGGTACGGACTATTGCTTGTTCCTCATCTCCCACTTCCGTCAAGAGCTGTTGCGGCACGAGAACAAGATGACCGCGCTGTTCACCGCCATGAAAGACGCTACCGGCGCCGTCGCGATGAGCGGCTTTACCGTCGTGCTGTCCTTACTCGCGCTGCTCTTGGCGAAATACGGGGCATACCACCGTTTTGCGATACCGTTCAGTTTGTCGATCCTAGTCATGGGCATTGCCAGCGTTACGCTCGTTCCGGCGATCCTATCCATCATCGGCCGTGCTTCCTTCTATCCATTCGTACCGCGTACATTGGAGATGAAACAACAGCGTGCCGCTGCCAAGGGTAAGCCGCTTCCTGCGCAGACGGCCAAAACAACGTTCGGCATGCGGATCGGCAACCTGGTTACGCGCAAGCCGGTTGCGGTTACCGTCGTCTCGGTGGCGGTGCTAGCCATATTGGCCGCCTTTGCTCCGCAGGTCAAGTACAATTACGATATCTTGTCCTCCTTCCCGAAGACGATGGAATCCCGTGAAGGTTTCGATATTATTGCCAAGTCCTTCTCGTCCGGTTCGCTTGCGCCCGTCACGGTGGTCATCGATTCGGAAGGCAAGGAAACCGGATTACGTGAGTACCTGCAATCCTTGCCGCAAGTGGCCAGCGTCACGGAGCCGATCGCGGGGACCAAGGATGCGAATCTGCAATCCTACGAAATCACGCTTAGCATGAATCCTTACTCCTTGGAAGCGATGAGCTTCATTCCTGAATTGGAGGATCAAGTCAGCACCTTCTTGAGCGACAAAGGCGGCATCGGCTCGCCGCAAGTATGGATCGGCGGTCAAACGGCCGAACAGCATGATACGAAGACCGTCGGCGACCGCGACCGGAATATGATCATTCCTGCCGTCATCGTCCTTATCGCCCTCGTACTGCTCGCTTATCTGCGCTCCATCGTCGCGATGCTGTACCTGATGGGAACGGTGCTGCTCTCTTATGGCGCGGCGCTTGGCCTTGGCTGGATCATCCTGCATTACTTCATGGGCGTAGAGGGCATTCAAGGCGCCATCCCGCTCTATGCATTCGTGTTCCTCGTTGCCCTAGGCGAGGACTACAACATCTTCATGGTCTCGAGCATTTGGCAGAAACGCAAAACGATGCCGCTCCTGCAGGCGATCAAGGAAGGCGTCAGCGAAACGGGCGGCGTTATTACGTCGGCCGGTCTCATTCTTGCCGCGACCTTCGCGGTGCTGGCAACGCTCCCGATCCAGGTGCTCGTGCAGTTCGGTATCATTACCGCGATCGGCGTCCTGCTGGATACCTTCGTCGTCCGACCGTTCCTGGTGCCGGCGATTACCGTCCTGCTCGGCCGCAAAGCCTTCTGGCCTGGACGCGTGTACGAGTCGTCGGACGTGAAGAAACAATCCGCGTAATATTCGTCGTAGACGTCAAACGAGCGATCCGCTGTATTCGGATCGCTCGTTTGCGTTATGCGCCTCGGTTGAGTTCCATGAGAAGAGAACGGAGTTCGCTCAAATGGTAGATAACGTGAGGATGCGCGGCACCCCCCTGCGGCCATTGCATGAATCCTTCCAGCCAGACGGCACGCAGACCTGCCGCGTTGGCGCCTTGGATATCGTTAATCGGATGATCGCCGATATAGATCGACTCCTCCGGCGTCAGCCCGAGCCGTTCCAGCGCTATCGCGTAGATGGCCGGCTGTGGCTTTTTCACCCCGACATCGTCGGATACGATAAGCGCATCGAAATAATGTCGTATCCCGGCCCGATCGATCTTGCCATGCTGCGATCCGCTGGATCCATTCGTAATTAACCCAAGGCGATACCCGTCATTGCGCAGCGCTTCGAGTATATCCAGCGCCCCGTCCATATGTACCGTGAAGCTCGAGAACTGCGTAAACCAGGTTTGGAGCAGCTGCTCTACAGTCGTCGCAGCATCCTTCAACGGCAGCGTGTCGCGAAGCTCCGTATACAACTCCTTCTTGCTGCGGTAACCGTTCTGATCCGCGCGGATCATCGATGCAACATAGGCCTCAAGCTCATCGTCGTTGTTCACATGGGCATACTGTTCGATCAGGTATCGCGCATACCGTTCGAATGCCTGCTTCCGGTTCAATAAGGTATTGTCCAAGTCAAACAATACGCCGCGAATCGCCACTGTCTCTCCTCCTTTAATCTCGAGTGGGAATATGTGTAAGTTACATAATCTTACAAGAAATAAACCATTATAACCATAATTATCGTCTTATTCATGGGCATGCAGCTCGTAGAGGCTTGACTTGGCAGCATTGCCATTAAAATGTTCACAAACTTGCTTTCTTTCCGTAAGCCAATAACCGATAGATATGATATGATTATAGGATGTTTTGACGAAATTTCTTGCAACTCATATTGATCTTAACGATGGAGGAACGCTAGGAGCTATGCACGATCAAGACCACAAATCCAATTCAACCCCTAACACGAATCCGGCTGCGCCTATCCCCCAATTGAAGGGTAAAGGCAAGATGTGGCGCAAAGTGATCATTTCCGTCGCGATCGCGTCCACTACCTTTCTGATAGGTACGGGCGCATATGCTGGCTATCTGTATTACAAAGCGAACCAGACTTTGGACAATATTTCGGTACCTGAGACAACGACGACGGGTCCCGTCACGGACTCGATCACGCCTGTTGCACAGGAAGAGCCTCAGATCGACAGGCCTATCTCCTTCCTGCTGTCCGGCGTCGATAACCGGGAAGGCAGCGGCGGTACCATGAATTCCGACGTGCTGATGCTGGCCAGCTACGATCCGGCGACCAAGTCGGCTTCGCTTCTGTCCATCCCGCGCGACTTGAAGGTAGCCTCGGACGATCACGGCACCCATAAGGCGAATTATTATTTTGCCTATTATTATAATAAGGACAAAGATACCGTAATCCCGAACATGAAGGAGTTCTACGGCGATCTGATGCAGACCCCGATCGATTACATGGTCGTCATCGATTTCGAAGGCTTGCGCGATATTGTAGACGCGCTGGGCGGCCTCGATCTCTATGTCGATATGGATATGCGTTACACGGATTCCGCGGACGGCACGAATATCGACCTGAAGCAAGGCCAACAGCAGCTCAATGGCAAGCAGGTGCTCGATTTCGTCCGCTATCGCAAGTCGAATCACGGTACGCAGGAATCCTCCGATACGGCCCGCAACGAACGTCAGCAGCAAGTATTGGGCCAGCTCATGGAGAAGATGAGTTCCCTATCCGGCATTACGCAGTGGGGTAAAATCCTCGATATCGTCGGCGACCACATCAAGACCGACATCGAGAAAGACAAACTCGTCGATTGGATCATCCATTATCGATCCATGAAGCCGCAGTCGGTCGAACTGATGGGATTCGAAGGCATCTGGGACAGTCCGTATATCTACGTCTCCGAATCGGAACTCGAGACGAAGCTCGAGAAAGTGCGCGGCAAGCTGAACCTTGCGCCGCTCGATACGGATGATTTGCACGACCATCTGGGGACGCGCAAGACAGAGGACGATGTAGCGTCTTCGCAGTAATCGCAGTCACTTTACAAATGCACGAAGCCTCAGCAGCCCGCTTAATGGGCCGCTGAGGCTTTTTCATATGCTTGCTTATGACACGTAGCCTACTGTTCGTCCCCGCGCCGCCATAGCAGCTGTCGGTCTTCGTCGATCAGGAAGCCGAATTTATGATAGAAGTGTCGGAGCCTTGCCTCATGCTCCTCCGTACCGGCGTCCTGCATCCGCCCGTCGATGTAATCGATCTTGTTGTCCCTTGCGGTGCGCAGCAGCTGATTCATCATCAGCGTACCGAAGCCTTGATTAATCTTATCGCCGAGAATGCGGATATATTGAATTTTGTATGCGTTCTCATCTCTTTTCTGCTGAACGTACATCGCCAGGTCGTTTATGTATCTTCGGGTCGCGGTGCCGGACTCATGGACGATTCGGGCAAACAGATGCAAACCATTGTCCGTATAGAGGATGACCGTCTTCCCATCCTTGGATTGCGTAACGTCCACTACTCTGCAACCGTCATGATGAATCGAATCCACTTGAGCGCGT
This sequence comes from Paenibacillus phyllosphaerae, assembly GCF_014192105.1. Lineage (GTDB taxonomy): Bacteria > Bacillota > Bacilli > Paenibacillales > Paenibacillaceae > Paenibacillus_Z > Paenibacillus_Z phyllosphaerae. The sequence goes on from NZ_JACHXK010000019.1 coordinate 140,986, forward strand.
GTAATATGCTCCATGAGCCGCCTCCTGTAGCGATGGAATGGGATTGCTTGCGTCGTGCTTTTATTACAGGTATATGGCGGCATGTATTGAAAAGATGACGCGAATTTACAATTCCTCATTCCAGCGACCATTCCTGAGCACGCAAATAAGCCTCCTCACCCCATATGGGCAAGGAAGCTTATCGCGTACTTCTTATCACTCAACGGTTAACGAAGCTGGCTAAGGTCAAACACTGGCACCAAGCCTTCGCGCGCGGCACGCCCGAGAAGCGCTTCAATCGCCGCATAGCCGTCATCGCCCAAATCCGCGGTGAACGAATTGACGTATAACTCGATATGCTGCTTCGCTACATCCGTGGACATCTCCTGCGCATGTTCCATCACATAGCCTTGAGATAGCTCAACATGCGTCCATGCATAGTCTACGGAAGCGCGGATCCACTGGGATATTTCCTCATGATTGTCAAGCGAGCGCTTGGCAATAATAGCCCCAAGCGGAATCGGCAGGCCCGTATCGGACTCCCACCAGCTACCAAGATCGGTCATCAGGGTCAGGCCGTATTCCGGGTAAGTGAAGCGCGCTTCGTGAATGACAAGACCGGCATCGATCAACCCGTCGCGAACGGCAGGCATAATCTCATGGAATGGCATGACGATGATCTCGCCCACGCCTCCCGGAACCTGTTGCGCTGCCCATAGACGGAACAGCAGATAGGCCGTCGAGCGATCGCTAGGTACAGCTACCCTTTTGCCTGCCAGCGTCTTAGGGTCGTCGGTTCCGCCCTTGGTCAGTACGAGCGGTCCGCAGCCGCGGCCGAGCGCTCCGCCGCACGGGAGCAGACGGTATTGATCGAGCACCCATGGCAACGCCGCATAAGAAATTTTCATCACGTCGAGACCGTCCGGTCCGGTTGCCAGCCGGTTCGTAATATCAATATCGGCGTAGGTTACATCGAACTTCGGCGCGCCTGGGATCAAACCATGAACCAGCGCATGGAATACGAATGTATCATTCGGACATGGCGAGAATGCTATATCCATATTAGACCACCTCCACGAGTACTTTGCTTGCAGCTTCCAGCGCCATAAGCGCGTCTTTGATCCGCCAGTCCTCGCGATTACGAGGCCCGACCGCATTGGAGATCGCGCGGATTTCGATAAAAGGCGTAGCGAACAGCTTGGCAGCCGTCGCGGCGCCAAAGCCCTCCATCGCTTCGGCGGCAGCGCCTGGGACGAGCGTCTCCAGCTTGCTTGCCGTGCTTGCCGTACCGGTAACCGTCGTAACCGTCACGATCGGCGCAACGATCGATGTTATTCCCGCTTGCCCCAGCTTCATCTGCCAAGAATCGGATAGCTGACTTTCGGTCTGTATCCGGGCCGAACCGAAGCCCAGTTCATCGATCAACACGAAGCCGTCGGCCGTCTCGGCTCCGAGGTCAGCCGCCACGCACTCGCTTGCGATTACAAGCGTGCCGATATCGGCTTGTCCCGCGAATCCGCCGCCGATTCCCGCGTTGATCACCAGCCGGTACGAACCATTGGCCAGCGCCGCGGCTGTTCCTGCCGCCGCCGATGCGGAACCGACGCCGACAACAGCCACCTCGAATCGCTCCGTGTCCCCGATTCCCCTTCGAATCGCTTCCCGTTCCGCTTCCACGGAAGTTACAATAAGAATTCGTTCATTCACTGCCATTGTAGTCAGGACTCCTTTGATGACGTAGTACACCTATTGGAATGTATAAGATTCTCCCTAATACTTCGACCTCTAAAGTTTACATCACCGAAGTAAGAGACTCAACTTTCTATATTAAGTTTCCTAACAATGTACCCTTCAGGAATACGAAAAGCCGGGCATAGCTTGTCTGATTCACAAGCATTCCCGGCACCTTCTTACGCATTAGCTCTGATTCTGGCACTGATCGCAGACGCCATAGATCTCGAATCGGTGATTCAGAATTTTATAGTTACCCGGTAGCTCCAGCGACTGCTCCATTGGGCAATAATCGAACGTCATCGTCTTCTCGCAATTGACGCAGATCAAATGATGGTGATGATGGGATAAGCAGCTGCCTTTGAACTTCAAGCCGCCCTCCATAAAATAAAATTGCTCCAGCACGCCCATCTCGCTTAACATCCGAAGATTCCGATAGACCGTATCGAAGCTGACGCTCGGATATTCGGCGCTCATCTGGTCATAGACGTCCTTCGGCGATAAGTAGCCGTCCTGTTCCGCAAAAATCTTGGCCAGCGTCTTGCGCTGCTCCGTAATGCGCCAGCCATTCCTGGACATGGTCGCGAGCATATCCTCGACCAAATGGTTATGGCGATGTGAATGGGCATGATCATGATTATCCGCCATCTCGAAATTCGCTTCCTTTCCCCTTGCCGCTGCTGTCCGTACTATGCGACTGCCTGTTTGCTTCTCCCATTTTATCAGCTAGCTCGACATTTCGCCATCTTGACAGCACATTTTTGTCCATCTTCGACGGCGTTAGCCTCGATCCCATAACCACATGCCGATGAAAAATACGATCGAACAGCAAGCCAGCACATAGTCCCGCCGCTGCCAACGCTGCGTCTTGCGGATAATCGGATAGGGTCGACGGCCGACGCCTCGGCTTTCTAACGCGGCTGCGGCATCTTCCGCTACCCGGAACAACGCGAGCATGAACGGCAATGCGGTGTCACGGATTCGTCCAGGCGCTTGGCGCCACGTTAATCGGGACTGCTTGCCTCTAGCGGCGGCGAGCTTGTCGAATCGTTCCCACTCCGCGATGAAGACCGGAACGAAGCGGAGCAGCAGCGTAACGATCAGGATCAGGTTTTGCGCCCAACGGGATAATCGTCCCTTGTATGCAAGCAGTTGCTCCAGTGACTTCCGCAAGCGAAGCGGCGTAATAATGAGCGGCAAGCCGAATCCGATAAGCATCGCAAGCCACGGTTTCGTGAGCGAGCGTATCGTGCCCGTGAACGAAGACCAGTCCCATGAGACCGCCGAATTGGAAAATTGCAGACCGGCGAAGACAGCGGTTATGAGCGTGAATAAAGTGATGCTCTGAATCGGCGCGCGCCAACGGGCGAGCGGGATCCGGCCGATAACAAGCACCAATACAGTAGCTAGCGCCCCGATCGCGATGCCCGACCACTTCCCTTGCAGCATGATGCCGGCGGACATGAGCACGTATCCCGCCCAGACCGATTTGGGATCGAATGCCGTTAGCGGCGAAGACTGCGTGTCCACGCGATGTCGGTTTGGAGAATGCGCTTCCTGGGTCAAGGTGGTGACGGCGGTCGGGATCAAGCTTGCCGCCTGCTCCGTTACACTGCATTCCGCTCGCTGTCCGTTCAGTCCACCCGCCAATGAGATCGGATCCCATACGGCTTCTGCAGGGACGCCGGACCTGTACATGGCGTGAGCAAACTGAAGCCATTCGGGCACAGCCATACCCGCTTCCTGCAAATGCTCCGGATGCGCCAACAAGTCAAGCTTGCTGCACATCCGCAGTGATCCGTCCAACCGCATGACTAAAATCTGATCGGCTAGCGGCAGCGACCAATCCGTATCGTGCGAAATTAAGAATATGCCTTGACCTGCTTCGCGGCAGCCGGACAAGGAGGAGCTGAGCAGTTCATGCGCCTTAGCGTCCAATCCCGCGGTCGGCTCGTCCAGGAAGAGCCATGAAGTCGGTGCAGCCAATGCGCATGCCAGCGCCGCTCTCCGGCGCTCGCCTCCGCTTATTTGCAGCGGAATTCGGCCCATCCAGCCTGCATCGAATCCGACTGCCGTCAACGCGTTTAACATGCGGGCTTCCTTGTCCTCCTGGTTCAGCGGGTAAGGCTTCAATGTACGGACGAGCTCATCTCGAACGGACCGCATCGTCAATTGATCTTCGGCGGACTGGCCGGCATAGGCGTATGCACGCAATGCCGTCTCATTCAATACCCGGCCGCGGCCACTAACCAACCACAGCGGCGCTTGTCCATAACGAACTTCTACTCCCTCGGCGGCGCGAAGCCCGGCTATTTTATCCATCAGGCTCGTTTTGCCGGATCCGTTCGCGCCGATTAGAACGGTAATCGTTCCGCACGGAAGCTGCAGCCCATTCAGCTTCTCGCCATTCCTTTCGACCGTTAATCCATGGATGTCTAAATCTTCACCTAGTGCGGACGTCATCCCAACGCTCCCCTCCACTCCGTCATGGACATGGGAAGCGGATAAGCAAGCTTATTCTGCCGGAACATCTCCATCGCGACGGCTGCCATATACGGCAGCCTCAAGCCGCATGCCAGGCATGGGGACACGCCATCGCCAGTCCCATAGAGGAATTGCCTCGTCTCCCCGTCATATGCAATGCGCCCATGATGCATAGCAATCACCCGGCGATCCGGTTCCAGTTCCTCGAGACGCTGCGTTACCCATACGATCGCGGTTCCTTCACGATGAAGCTCGAACGCCACTTCGCGTACTAGCTCTCGGGCATGATCATCCAACATGGAAGTCGCCTCGTCCAAGACAATAAGCGGAGCGTTGCCGGCAACGGCAGCCGCTACCGCTGTCAACTGACGCTGGCCGCCCGATAGATGCTCCCACGGCTCATCGGCCAATGCAGCAAGCCGAAACCGGTGCAGTACGGCTGCCGCCTGCCTTTCGACCTCATCAGGCGCAAGGCCAAGCCATTCCAGTACGAACGACAGCTCCTCGCGCGGCGTCTGCCCGAACAATTGGCTGTCCGGCTGCTGCATCACATAAGGTGCGGGGAACTCACCTGCGAAGCCGCGATCGATCACGCCATGCACGCCCTCCATGCTTAAGCCGGCCAACAAGCGTGCCAGCGTGGATTTTCCGCTGCCGTTAATGCCGGCCAGATAGACCCATTCCCCTCGCGTTATAGCAAGCTGGTTGATGTCGAGGCGGCTTGCCACGGCGCTCTCGCGATCGTTACCGCTTATAACCTTGACGCCTTCAAGGCATATCGCAGAATCTATGTTGGTGTTAGCTTGAGTAACATTCATTCCAAAATTCCCTCTTCCCAAGTTGTGAAGACCATGATAGAATCCGAATTGTTAACCATTAACCAAATAATAGGTTAACATTCGAAAGGAGATTTGACAATGTCAACCTCGTCATCACCATCGTACACAACGGCGAATCGCTCCGTCTACAGCATTCGAGGGATTGTATTCACTGCGCTGTTCGCGGCCGTATTCATCGCGTTCAGCTGGCTGCGCGTGCCGCTCGGCTTCACTGCCGTTCCGATCACGCTGCAGACGCTTGCAATTATGCTGGCAGGCGGCCTACTCGGCGCGTTCTACGGTTTTTGGAGCATCGCGATCGTCGTCTTGTTAACCGCGACGGGTCTGCCGCTCTTCCACGGTAACGGCGGTATATCCTTGCTGCTCGGCAAGACGGGCGGCTTCATCTGGATGTATCCCTTCGCGGCCCTGTTTATCGGATTCGTAAGCGATCGCTTGTTCCGGAACGGATCGAAATTCAATCTTACGAAATACATAACGTTATTCGCCGCTCTTATGGTATTCGGCGTTGCGCTGGTCTACGTGACAGGCGTGCCGTGGTACGCGCATACGAGCGACAATATGTCTTTGCAGCAGGCGCTTGTGGGCGCATGTTATCCATTCCTGCCGGGCGATACCGTCAAAGCCGTCGTGGCTTTGATCCTGATCCCGATTCTGCGCCCGCTTCTGCCCAAGCTTCGCCCGTAAGACAAACAAGGCTGCCCTAGTCGGCAGCCTTGTTCTGCGTATTGTGCGTTACTACTCTCGTCATAACCGCTTAGTCTTGCTTCGGTTTCCGAGCTGCTTCAGCACGATTCATATACCCATCGTAACGATCATCCACTTCTTTGGCCATCTCCCGGAACTTGGCCGTCTCCTCTACGATCGGATCGTAATCGGCTTGGATCCGCACCTCATATTTGGGCGACAGCTTGTCCTTCGTAAGCTCTGCCTGATCCGTGCCGTCCTTCATAGGACCGTGCTCCAATTGTTCAGCCAATTCCTGCTCCAGCTTATGATCCTTCTCCTGACTCATCTTCTTTCCGCCTTTCCCTCATGAACGCGTAATTTGAGCTTGCGAGTCCCTGCGCCAATCCCGAACGCCATTGTCTTCGATGATGCCGAGCGTGACATCCGTTATATCCGGAGTTGCGAGCAATTGATCCCGTACACGGAACTTAATATCGTCCGCTACCGCCAAAGTTAAACCTTTGCGAAGCTCGATATAGCCGTCCACGTGATAGAAGCGCCCTTCCTGCGTAATACGCAGTTTATTGATATCCGTCACGTCGGGAGCGTTCAGAATGACGGAAGCCACTTTATCTTCGATCGCTTGGGGTGCGGCTACGCCGATCAGTCCGACCATGTTGTCATAGCCAACCTTGAATGCAACGCCGACCATCAGGATTCCGATAATAATGGTAGCTATCCCGTCGAATAACTGGAACGAACTGAACTCCGCGACCACAACCGCGATGAGGGCAAGAAGCGCTCCGCTAGTCGCCACAACGTCTTCGTAGAAAACAAGACGGGTCGGCGGCGCGGCCCGCCCGACATTTTTAAGCGCAGCGCTGAACAGCGAGCCGGATTGCTGGGTATGGGTTTCGCGGACGATCTCCTTCATCGCCTTAATAAGCACGAAACCGTCTACGCCGATCGCAACTACTAGTACCGCGAAATTCAGCCAGAAGTTGGACGCGTGCGCGGGATGCTGCAGCAGGTGAAAGCCTTCGAGCACCGTCTCATAAGCCATAATCGTCACCACGATTACTGCGATCATGCAAAAAATATTAATGACGCGCCCGAAGCCGGTTGGGAACCGGGCCGTCGGTTTGCGTTCCGCAAGCACGCTGCCGCCGAAGACGAAGGCTTGATTGACGGCATCCGCGACCGAATGCATCGCAGAGGCGAACATAGCCCCGCTGCCGCTCACTGCGGCCGCGATTCCTTTGAGAATGGCGAGGCCAGTGTTGCCCAGCGCTGCTGTTGCGGAGGATGTGTTGCCTTTCTTGATCATTGCCCATAACGAGGGCTTGTGTGCGGTTTGCTCCATGGCCATTGACCTTCCCTCCCTGATCCTTGTTCATGCCCCGAGGTAAACCCGTTATCGCGGTCAACGCGTCGTAGTCGCGCTTCACTCCGGGGAACGATACGCATCTTCTATCTCAAGACAAATAGGGTAACTCTCTACCGTCATAGAGATTTACCCTATTTATTACACCGACTCGTCTTAATCGACACGTATTTTAAGATGGCCTCAGGTCGAGGATCCTATTCTCTCAAACGCCATCATATTGCTCTCTATCGTCAAACTTGGGATTGCTGAGCTTCTGCTGCTTGGCGAATCTTGCCCTCGATGAAGCTGCGGGTTTGCTCCATCTGGGAGATGGCCGCTTCCTCCATAATAATCGGCACATCCAGACCGAGATCGACCAGATGCTTGGCGTAGCGGTCATAGTTCATCTGTCCGAAACCCGCCGGCGTCGCAAGCAATTGTCCATTGTCGGACCAGAGACGGTCTTTGGCGTGGCAGGCAATGATCCGGCTGCCCAGCAAGCGGAACGCTTCATCGATCACCTCATCCTGGTTGTTGAAGTTTGTCTCGTTCATTAGGTTGCCAGGGTCAAGCACGACGCCGATATGCGGAGAGCCCACCTCCCGGAGCATCTGATCCAGCTGTTGCGCGTTCCCGACCAAGTGCCGATCCGCGGCTTCCAAGCCTACTTTGACGCCATAGCGGCCCGCTTCCTCCGCCAGCTCGGCAAGCGTGCTTCGCATGACGGACCAATCCGCATCCGTGTAATCCTGCCCCGGATTGACCCCGGTCTCGAAGGCAACGATGCCGCAGCCGAAATCAGGCGCAAAACGAAGCAACTCCTTAAATCGGGCAATGTTCACCTTCCGCTGCTCCTCATTGCGATCGAACATATGCAGGTAACAGCCGAGTATCGCAACTTGGACATTCTCGGCCGCGAAAGCATCCCGGACCGATTGCGCGGCTTCAGCCGTTAACTGGCCGGGCGCGCTGCTGTCAACGTCGCTGATCGCTTTCCATACGGCTAGCTGCACATGGTTATATCCTGCGGCGCCAATCTGCCTGGCTAGCTCCCGATGCGGCAGACAGCCGAAGAGATGAGCAAGTACGCCTGTTTTCATCGTTAAGTTCCACTCCCTTATTTGCGCTCATGGCGAATTAAAACGCTGATCGACTCTATGTCCATTATAACGGGGAATTGTCCTGGGCGAGAAAATAATTGATGAGGTGCCGGATTTTTGAACAGTAATAGCTGAATTATGAACAGCCGAAAGTTCAGGAACGATACGATCAGCATCGAAATGGCCTTCATCAAACAATAGTATAATGTTCGGTTTTTATAGAATCATATGCATTATACTTCTTGATATAATGGATTATCACTTAAATAGACGAATGTTCTCAAGGTTTATCGTTGACACGTTCGCCATATTAGGCTAAACTCAAACATGCAGCAAGCTCATATCGACTGTTCGTATAACCTCGGAGATAAGGTCCGAGGGTCTCTACAAGGAACCACAAATTCCTGGCTACGAACGGGTTGCCCTTCGCATACCCGTTACGCGCCAGGTTTTTTTGTGCTGTTTTACCTAGCCATTGGTGATATGCGTGAAGGAACAATAGACCCACACAACCATTGCTATGGAGGACGATGAACAGTGAGTAAATATGATGTAATCGTAGTTGGGGCCGGTCCTGCCGGAATTTTCGCATGTTATGAATTGACGTTGAAAGCGCCTCATCTGAAGGTACTACTCGTAGATAAGGGTCATGACATCTATCGGAGAAGCTGCCCGATTCTCGAGGAGAAGATCACGCTCTGTCCTCCTCCTGCGGGCAAGAAGGATTTCGCAGGGTGTCTGCCCGCTTGCTCGATTACGGCAGGTTTTGGCGGCGCAGGTGCCTATAGCGACGGCAAATTCAACATTACAACGGAATTCGGCGGCTGGTTAACCGATTATCTCGCCCCTTCCAAAGTATTGGAGCTCATCCAATATGTCGACCATATCAATCTCGAGCACGGCGCTACGCCGAACATTACCGACCCGACGACGGAAACGATCCGGAATATCGAACAACGCGGATATGCGGCCGGACTGAAGCTGCTGCGCGCGCAAGTACGCCATCTGGGCACGGAGCAGAACCTGGAAATTCTCAAATCAATCTTCGAATATTTGAAGACCCGTATCGACATGGCCTTTAAGACGGAAGTCGAAGACATCGTGACGGTGAAAGAAGACGGCGCGCTCCGCATTACCGGCATTCAGCTGAAGAACGGCGAGATCTATGAAGCGAATCGCGTTATGATCGCTCCCGGCCGCGACGGCTCCGCTTGGCTCACCGCCGTGCTGAAGAAGCGCCGGCTTAAGATGTACAACAACCAAGTCGACGTCGGCGTGCGCGTAGAGACGTCCGATGTCGTGATGCGCGAGATCAACGAGCATCTGTATGAAGGCAAATTCATCTTCAACACGTCGGTCGGCACGCGCGTTCGTACCTTCTGCAGCAATCCGTCGGGACACGTCGTCGTCGAGAACCATAGCGGCGTTATGGCGGCCAACGGGCATTCCTACAAGGACCCTGCACTCGGTTCCAAGAATACGAACTTCGCCCTGCTCGTCTCGCACAAATTCACCGAGCCGTTCGATAAGCCGAACGAATATGCGCGCGAGATCTGCAAGCGGGCGAATGACCTGTCGAGCGGCGGCGTAATCGTGCAGAAGTACGGCGATATCATCCGCGGCCGCCGCTCCACGGAGAGCCGGATCCGCGAAGGGTTCCTGGAGCCGACTTTGAAAGAAGCGGTGCCGGGCGATCTTGGTCTGGTGCTTCCGTACAACACGATGAAGAGCTTAATCGAGATGGTCGAAGCCCTGGAGAAGGTGACCCCGGGTATCGCTTCCGAGCACACGCTCTTCTATGGCGTAGAAGCCAAATTCTATTCCGCCCGGCCGAAGCTGACCGAGTCCCTCGAGACCGAGATTAAAGGTCTGTATTGCGGCGGCGACGGTGCCGGCATCACGCGAGGTCTCGCGCAGGCAGGCGCTGCTGGCGTCTGGATTGCCCAGAGCATCTTGGCTGCTCAATAAAAAAATAAGGGCTGAACCTTCCATCCTGACGATGGTTGATTCAGCCCTCTTCGTATTAGTTATTGACGAATGCCAGGTTATAGCAACGCCGGCAGACCGGCTTATAATCTTCATTGCCGCCGATATGGATTTGCTCGCCCTCGTTCACGGGCTGTCCGTCGCGGTAGCGGATGACCATCGTGGCTTTGCGGTCGCAATGCCAGCAGATCGTCTTGATCTCTTCGATTTTGTCCGCCTGCACGAGAAGATAGTAGCTGCCCTCGAACAGTTGGTTCTGAAAATCATTCTTGAGCCCGAACGCCATCACCGGCACGTTAAGCTCGTCCACCACGCGCGTCAGCTCCAGCACATGGTGCTTCTTCAGGAATTGCGCTTCATCGATCAGCACGCAATAGATCTGCTTCTTCGCCGAATCCGGCTGATACGCCTTCACGCTCTCGAACAAGTCCGTATCGTCGTGCACCGGGATGGCCGGACGCTGGAAGCCTACCCGCGAGCCTACCTGCTCGGATCCGCTTCTCGTGTCGAGCGAAGGCGAGAAGATCAATACTTGCTTCCCCTGCTCTTCATAGTTATGAGCCACTTTAATAATCTCGAATGACTTGCCGCTGTTCATCGTGCCATACTTGTAATAAAGCTGAGCCAACTGTTACGCCCCCATGAAAAATGAAGTAGCGGAATGCTCGCCTTGCCGACGTTAACCGCCAGACTAGGACAGAGCAATCCGCCTCGATACGAGCTATTATACCTCAAGTCTATCCTGTGCGCACTTGAATTTTACGCTTCCCGCATATAGAGCGCGATTAAGGCGCCCGTATTGACGATGGCATCGGCATGCGTGCGCTCCATGCTGTGGGAAGCATGCACCCCTGGACCGATTAACGCCGCGCGGATATTGCTGCCCCCATGCAGCGCAGCCGAGGCATCCGAGCCATAGTGCGGGTAAATATCGACCGCGTATGGAATTTGCGCTTTCCGGGCCAATTCAATCAGCTTCGTCGTCATATTGTAATCATACGGGCCGGAGGAGTCCTTGGCACAGATGGAGACATCGTATTCAGTGGCGGACAGATCGTCCCCGAGCGCGCCCATATCGATCGCCAGCATCTCCGTAATATCGGAAGGGATATGCGACGAGCCATGGCCCACTTCTTCATAAGTCGAAATAATGATCTTCACCGTGCGGCTCGGCTTCTTCCCTTCCCGCTTCAGCCACTCGAGCACGCCGAACAGCGCGGCCACGCTCGCTTTGTCATCCAGATGGCGAGACTTCACGAGTCCGTTCGGAAAAATGCGGGTACGCGGATCCCAAGAGATAAAGTCGCCCACCGCGATGCCGAGCTTCTCGACGTCTTCCTTCGACTTCACGACCTCGTCAATGCGAATTTCCATGTTCGCCTCTTCGCGCTTGAAGTCTCTCGCATCCGTATAGACATGGACGGAAGGCTTGGAAGACAGGACCGTTCCTTCGTAGCTTCTCCCGTCGCGCGTATGGATGCGGCAGTATTCCCCTTCCACCGAATGCATCATGTAGCCGCCTACGGGCGTAAAGCGGATCATGCCGCTTCCTTTGATCGACCGAACCATCGCGCCGAGCGTATCGACATGCGCGGACAGGCCGAGCGTCCCGCCTTCGGCAGACTCGCCCTCGATCGTAATGATGCCGTTGCCCTTAGGCGTCGAAGCAACGGTATAGCCGAGTTTAGCGGCTTCTTCCTCGACCACCTTCATCGCTTCCATGCAGTAACCGCTCGGGCTTGGCGTCTGCAGCAGCCGTTCTAATACGCCCAGTATGTAGGTTTTGTCTAAATTGGGTATCTCCCATGTATGCATTGCACGTTCCTCCAATTATAATAAGTCCGATAATTTGGGCTTCCGGAATCGAATATGAAGTTGTCCGTTCTGGATCGCGATATCGCTCACATGGATCAGCTTGGGCAACTGCTCGCCAAGCGGTATCGTGATGCGCTCGAACCGTTCGCTTGGAATAGGCAGCGACTTGACCTTCGCTTCCACGACGGTACCGATCAGATTCGGGTCTTGCCATTCGAACCTGTAGACGACTTTGACGCCGGCTGGAATCAACTTCTTATACATCACATGGACGTCAGCGAACAGCTCGTCACCCACAAGCTCGAAGTCCGCTCCGGTGATCTGAGTATCCGGACTGACATCCGAATGAGCCGTCAATGCGCGTTTGGCGAGATTATTCAGATCGCCGCTCGTTAGAATCAATTCCGTTGATTGCCGCTTCACCATGTCCAGCGCGCGTTCGAGCAGCGGAACTTGTTCATATGCCAAATTCAGCTCCTCGTCCGGAGCGATGTACCAGATCAGCCCGCCGCATGCGGCTAAGATGAAGATAATGAACGCCGCCGCAAGCTTCCAACCTTTTCGCATGAATTGACCACCTGCCTTCTTCAGGCATTTCTACCCTTCCATCATTATGGTACAACTTGCCGCTCCCGGTCAAACCGGTTCCAGCATTAAGACGGCGTCTGGTTCGCCTTAAGCTTGTCCTTGAAGAATAAGTACAAGATGCCAATCACGAGCGGCAGTCCTAATACGATCGGCAAGGATATTAACGGCCATTGGTGTGCCGTGAACTCCATCGCTCTCATATGATCAGCTACAATCCAGTACGCGAATGCGCCAAGAATCGCTCCGGTCGGAAGCAGCATGGGACGGTAGTCTTTTAAACCTAGCAATTTGGAAGCTGAGAGGGAAGCGCAGAACAGGCACATCATAACCTGAATTAAAGAGGAAGTCGCGAAAAAAGCGATCATGATCATTTCATACCGATGAAGGAATAACCCGATATGCGCGCTGCGTGCCAGTTGCATACACGCCACGATATATTGGCTCGTCGCTTCTGCCGACAAGACAGTCGACTCCATTATCGGCCACATCACGATCGATATGCCGGCGAGTCCCACGCTAACAGCGCTGACGCGCGCTAAGCGGGCGCTGCGCTTGACATGTGGCAGCAGCAACGCAATGAGCATGACCGCGAACGCCCAGTCCGTATCGAAGTGACGGCTGGCCCATAAAGTTGGCACAAGGCCGCTGTCCATCACCGGCAATATGTTACGAACGTCCATCTCGCGCACAGATCCGAAGAGCACGAGAATGTTCAAGGTAAGCATAGAGAACACGCCGACGAAGGCCATGCGACTCATTACCTCTAAACCATGGTAGGCACCATATAAGCCGACCATCAAGGCAGCCACGACGAACAGGATCGTCGGCGCTTCAGGCAGGAAGTAATCCATCAAATGATAAACGAATGTCACCATAACGGTTGCAAACGTGCCAAGAAAGAACAGAAATATCAGGACTGCAATCCCTTTGCCGGCCCAAGTCCCGATCAGCTTGCCTGCCATCTCCACCATGCTGAATTCCGGCGCATATTGCATCAACTTCGCCACGATATAAGCTACGGCTACGCCCTGAAGAATGCCCAGTACGGTCGACAACCACATATCCGAGTTTACTTCGCGTCCGATTATGCCCTGCGTGATGCCGATTGCTTTCGCATACATCACATTCATGATGAGCGCCATCAACATGCCGTTCGTTATTTGGACTTTAATGAGAGGCCATCTCCCTTCACAAAACGCTGAATTTTCAGCACAGGGCTCGATATTTTCGCATCTGCGCTGACGGTAATTTCAGCCTTCTCGAAATAGCGGTTCCATTCGGAGTGTATCTGCTTCCATTCGAGCGGATAGGTATTGTGAAAGACCTGGCCGATCTTCATAATATCCGACTTGTATTTCTTTTGTGCGGCCGAGGCGGTCTTCAGCACCTGATTCTCGAGCTTCTGCTTCAAGGCTAGCGTCATTTGGTCCTTGATTTCCGTGAATGGCTGTTCACAGCCCATCTCGACCAGATTGGCGTTAGCGGTTTGAGCCACTTGAACTTTCACTTGGTTGTTGACGAACCGCGTCTTAACGCGCTGCTCTAACGACTTGATCTCAAGCGTGGCGTGATTGTTCGAGTCGTCCGGGCAATTAATGACCATGATTTCCGAATCCACTTCCTCTATAAAAGGCAGCAGTCCCTTTGCCTCCGAGGGAGATAGCCATCCCTTCATTTTATCCCCTTCGAAAACCGCAGCGCCGGACAATACGACCTGATCCAGCGACCCGAATTGATCGGGATTCTTGTTCGATATCCCGCGCGGCCTCAGCTGAACTTTGGCAAGAACAGGCTCGGTTCCTTCCGCCAGGAATGACTCTTGCAGCCGCATCATATTCGTTCCCGGCGCTTCCGCGACAATCTGGTTATACCGGAACAGCTTATCGATCGCTTCGCCCGGGACGACCTCCATCCCGGTGATTGTAGCGATTACCTGGCCAGCCTCTTCCGGCGTAACGACCACCCAAGTCGTCATGCGCAGTTCATGATTGCGAGTGAAGAAATCGATCATATCGGCGATTCCTTTGCGGGCATAGCCTTCTCCTAGCACAATGACAAAATTGTGGGCCCAATAGACGCGCCTCGAAGAGAATCGGGCAAGGTTGCGGGCAGCTTCGAAGATGGTCCTCCCTGTCGCCTGAATGGAATAGATCGGTTCTCCGGTTCCGCCTGATGGGGCGCCTGTTTGTCCCCTTGCGTCAGCGGGACGCACGATCTGGACGCTAAGTTTGACATGATTATTCTCTCCGTTGTCGATTCCGACTGCAGTTACGATAGCCAGATCATTGATCTCTTGCTTCCCCAAACATCCTGACGACATGATGAGCATGAGCAAACTTACAGCCAGCAGCATCGTACGATTGATCATGTACATTTCTCCTTCTAAGCAGAAAATCCAACGCTCACAACCGTTGCCTGTCTAGCCTCGTTCCGGCCCGCCGCTCTGGCCGCCTGAAGGCTTGGGCATTGTATTCTTCCCCTGGCGACGTTGCTCCTTGGAGAAGGATGGCGGCCGTTTAATGCTCCACCACGGGAAGCGCAGCACGATATCCTTCTGATCCGAAGGCCGGAACGGCGCTGCAGGCGCCAAATACGATTCACCGAACGAACGGATCGATAAGGCGTGAATGACCACCATGAAAAATACAGCGGCAAACCCGAGCAGTCCGAGCATGCCCGATGCAATCAACAGCGGGAAACGGAGCAGCCGGATCGCAATAGAAGCGGAATAATTCGGAATCGCGAAGGAGGCGATGCCCGTTACCGCCACGACGATGACCATGAACGGGGACACCAAGCCGGCCTGTACGGCGGCTTGTCCGATAATGAGCGAGCCGACGATGCTAACCGCCTGACCGACTGGTTTCGGCATCCGGAGCCCCGCCTCGCGCATGAGCTCGAAGGCAAGCTCCATCATTATCGCCTCGACGAGCACGGGAAATGGAACGACTTCCCGGCCGGACGCTATCGTGAAGGCGAGCATGGACGGGATCATTTCCTGGTGGAATGAGACCAGCATTACATAGAGCGAAGGCAGCATTAAGCTGATCAAGAACGCAATGTAACGTACGATGCGGAAGAAGCTTCCTACCCAGTAACGGGAGTAGTAGTCGTCTGACGCCTGGAAGAACTGCCAGAAGAACGTCGGAAGCAGCAATACGAACGGCGTATTATCGACGAAGATCGCCACCCTGCCTTCGAGAAGCGCAGAGGCCACTTTGTCCGGCCGTTCCGTACTCGCAATCGTCGAGAAGACCGACAACGGCGCATCCTCGATAAGCTCCTCAATATAGCCGCTCTCCAGCACACCGTCGATATCGATTTTTTGCAAACGTTGTCTCACTTCTTCGACCAGTCCATCTTTGACCGTGCCTTTCATATACGCGATATTGATGTCCGTCCTCGTCTTGTTCCCGACGACCATCGCTTCCAAGCGGAACTGCGGATCCTTGATTCGCTTGCGTACGAGCGATGTATTCGTTCGAATGTTTTCGGTAAATCCATCGCGAGGCCCGCGGACGACCGTATCCGTCGCCGGTTCTGTAATACTGCGGGATTCCCAGGCCTTCGTCGTGATAAGCAGCCCTTCAGCGTAGCCATCAAGAAGAACCAAGGTCTCGCCGCTTAGAATACCGTTAATGCCATCGTCGAGCTTCGTAACGGTCCGGATTGAGCAATTGACCATGAGCTGTTGCTTGATCTGCTCGAATGAATCCAGCGACTGCTGCCAATTTCCATTGATCGCCTGGCCATATAACAAGAGCGTTTTGAGAATGAGCTGAATATCTGTATTGCTGACGAGGCCGTCAGTTAAGTAGCATATGCCATGTCGGTTGGAATCGGCATGAATCACGAATTCACGTCTTAATAAATCGGTGCTGAACTCCAGAATGCCATCAAGAGTCTCGGTATTATCCTGCAGCTGGCTGGTGAATACAGCGTCCTTCTTCTTCTGTTCGGTCATCTTTACCACCTATGCGAGCGCAATTTCTCCTTGTTATTTCCAATCGAGGGCAGTGCTATTCGGCGAGGCGGGGTAAGTTGGGAGCAATTGGGGATAGTAAGTAAGGTGGAATTGCAGGGAAAGGAGGCGTGTAGAGGATGTTCTACCACTGGTGGATTTACACGCATATCATCAATACAAGCTGGTTTATGTGGGGCATCGCTTGGACCTTGCTCGGCCTTAACTTCGCTATGCCGGTTATGATTTGGTACATAATGAGCAGCCGAAGTCCCTTTCGCCATGATGATGAAGCGTCCAAAAAATAAACCCGTGAACGCTAGGCTCACGGGGAAGTTAAAAACTATGATTTAACTCTGCGGACAGGAACGGAAACGACGGAATTATAATACCGGAAGAATGCGCACAACTGCTTAAATTTCCATATATAATCTTCGAAACTTCCACCGAGCTCTTCTGCCTTCTGATTAATTTCATAGGCATTCTTATACATGACTGCTAGCGTATCTTCTTCGGTCTTCGGTTTATGGAGATCCGTACCTCTCAGGATAAAGATGTCCGACATAATTTCGCCCATATAATAGGGAGCAATATTCACGATATTCCCTGGATTCGGATTAGGCTCTATATAGGCGAGTCCCGTATATTCGAACGGCAAGAACAGCAAGTGTGCGCCGCGCTCCTGATCTTTCCACGTGTAAGCTAGACCTTGATGCAATGCGCAAACATTGGGATGATTGATGAACTCGCCCTTTTTCAGCCGTTCAAAAAAGAATTCTAAATAAGGTTTCATGCTACCGGCCCTTTCGGATGATTTCGTCTGCTTACAACATTCTTCATATTTCGCTAAAATCCTTCAAGGTTCACCAGTTTCATCCCAATAACATTTTTCCAATAGAACGACTTAGACTATTTGCGATAAGCTTTTCGATGAAATGTGGTGATATGGCGGAACAAAGCTTCACCATCGGCAAGTATAGTGGACGGATCGAGGATGGCCTGCATCGCTTGGTATGGCTCAGGCACCCATATGTAATGATGAACGTAACTCGTCAGTTGGAAGCCGCAACGTTCCCAGAAACGAATGCGGGCCAGATTTTCGGGCGTAGGGTCCGCTTCCACCTCAATAATGATGGATTTCAAGCACTGATCCTGGCACCATAACTTGATCTGATCCATGAATAAGCTGCCGATGTGCTGGCCTCGCCGCTCCGCTTTCAACGTCAAATAATCGATAATGACGGACTCACGATCATGGGAATAACCCGAGAGCGACATCGCGATAACTTCATCGCCATCGATCAATAGCTGTACGAAGCAAAGTTTGCGTTTGAACATGCGGTGTATAATTGCATCGTTTTTGCCCCCGTGTTACCCGAAGGCCTCCCAATAGATTGCCCATGCGTTCGGCCACCAGATCTCGTCTTCTTCGACAAGCGTTCTAAATGTATATGTATTCATTCGCCATCACCTATGTAAGGAAAGAGCCATGATCATGTCATGGCTCTTCTTGAGATTAGCGCGTCGCTGGTTTCGCATGTTTCAGGATATAGCGAATGTCGGACGCGATTGTGCTTGCTTTTGCTTTAGCATTGTTGCCGCTTAGGCTTTTGTTCACGCGGTGAATAGCATCAATGGACTTCTGATCCGTTACCGTCATCGTTACTTGTCCGCCGTTGCCGCCAGTCAAGTTGCCATTGCCAGCCGCGGTGCCGCCTGTCGTCCCTGTACCGGTGCCTTTGTTGCCCTTACCCGCATAGATGACGAGGTTGCCCAGAACAAGCGCATCTTGATTCGTGGCGCCATTCATCGTCGTGCCGGTAGTCCCTCTGTTGGCGCCTGCACGGTTACCCATATCGGTTCCCAATGTGCCGAGCCCCGTTCCAGTCCCCGTGCCATTCATGCCATAACTGCGAGTTGTGTTTCGGCCGTTCTCACCAATCCCCGTCAAATCACGCGCAGCTTGGCCGAGGTTGTTGCCAATGTCCCGTGTCGCATTGACCGTCCCGCGGCCAACGTTACGTGCGGCGTCGCCCAGGTCACGGCCTGCCTGACGCATGTTGTCTCCTGCATTGTTCATGTCATTGCCATAACCGTTTCGCGCTCCATAACGCGTATTATTGCGGTTGTCCATGCCTGTCAGATCACGAGCAGCCTCGCCGATATCGTCACCTACATTACGTGTCGTATTGGCAATGCCTCGTCCTAAATCACGCGTGGCCTCACCAAGCGTACGACCGTTATCCATATTGTCACGCGTCGTTACGCCGTAGGAGCGATATCCGGTGCTTCTTGTCGTGTAGTTGCCGCCATTATAATTGTTGTTGTTGTCTACGTTGTGGGTAATCATTCGCCCACGACCGGTGTTCTTGGTTGTGACGTTGTTGTTATCATTCGTGTCATTCGCACAGCCCGTAAACAACATGGCAGTTAAAGAAAGACCACACGCTAACAAGCACGCTTTCTGATTCAAATGATATCCCTCCACCTTCATTTTTGGCTCTTGGACGAGCCTCAATTAGAATGTGCGTTTAGTGGAGGATTTACTGATTGTATCATTTAGCCGCTTAGGTTAAAACTTCAAGTGTACGCTGAGGCAAGAGGTGATCAAAAAAACAGAGCGTAGTTAACAAAAAAAAGACCACCCGTGTGGTCTCTGATCTTGATGGTGGTGCCGCCGAGAGGACTTGAACCCCCAACCTACTGATTACAAGTCAGTTGCTCTACCAGTTGAGCTACAGCGGCATATACAGTGTTTGCACACTGAAAACTGGATATGAAACTAACACCTTTAGCTGTGTTTTATCTTGTCCCTGGTTTTCACACCGGGGTCCGAAGATATTCCTCCGAAGCAAGCTTATGCTTCCGAAGTGAACATTCTCCGAATGTTCTTAGGATAAGCCCTCGACCGATTAGTATTCGTCAGCTGCATGCATTGCTGCACTTCCACCTC
>NZ_JACHXK010000020.1:0-66425 GCF_014192105.1 Paenibacillus phyllosphaerae
GTTCATCGTTAGGGTAGATGCGATACTTGTACGCCTTTTTCACCAACATGCCTAAACCTCCTTGCTAAGGATGGATAGGAATATTATAGCACATATGTTCGCATTATGGACAAAAAAGAACGCGATTCATCCCCCGCTTAGCAAGTGCTTGAAGTGGGGGTATTCTCGCTAGGGCTAGATAAAAGGGGAAAGGGGAAGCGAAACTCTTACACTTTTTATCCCTTTTAATCTGTTGGCATAATGGAAGCAATCCATATGCGAATTTATTAGGAGGCAGCATGATGAATCTGGAAATATATATGATCGAACAACTGCAGCGATACGAAATGGCGGCATTGGAGCAGCTGGCACGCAATGGGCATATAGGCCAAAATGATGACACGAAGCTATTCCCGATGCGTAGAAGAACACATACATTCTTGATCCTGCTGCTGAAGGCCGTCAGGCTTGACCGTTAGACTGGTTTGACAAACCTGTGCCGCTTTGATAGCATGGGCTCGAGTTTGACGGCTGCCAGATTTGGGCAACCTGCATGATTAGGGGCTATTTACGAAGACCGGGGTGATCGTACTGCCAAAGTCAAAGTTTTTTCGAGTCGGATATGGCATTCTGCTCATTTTTCTGATCATATGGGTCGGAGTCCATATCAAGTTTGTGTTTCACCCGATCGTGGTAATGTGCCAGACCTTATTCATTCCACTGTTAATCTCGGGCGTTCTGTATTACCTGCTAAGGCCGCTCGTCCAATTCCTCGTTAGCCGCAAAATACCTAGGAGCGCCGCAATTCTCATTCTTTACTTGTTGGTCATCTGTCTGTTCACGCTGCTCATTATTTATGTGGCGCCGATGATTCAGCGGCAGTTCGTGGAACTAGGGAACAATTTGCCTAACTATGTGCGCAATGCTGTCGAGAAAGTGTACGAGTTGACGGACAATGAGTCGGTCAACCAGTTCCTGACCAGCTTCAGCCTGGATTTCAACACGTTGCAGACGAAAGCGACCGACTATGCCTACGTCGTCGTGAATTGGATCAGTACGAATATTACCGCTGTCGTCAGCTTCGTCGCTAACGTGGTGCTGCTCGCCGTTGTCGTGCCATTCGTTCTCTACTATTTCCTTAAGGATGGAGAAAAGATGAGCGCAGGGGTTATCAAAGTGATTCCGAAGAAGAATCAAACGCTGGCGCGCAAGCTGCTCACGGAGATGGATCAGACCATCAGCACCTATATCCGCGGTCAAATTACGGTCGCGGTCTGCGTGGGTGTCCTGCTGTTAATCGGTTATTTTATTATCGGTATCGAGTATGCGGTGCTGCTCGCGCTCGCTGCGATGCTCACGAACGTCATCCCGTACGTCGGAGCATTCATCTCCGCAGTGCCGGCTGTGCTCGTCGCGGCGGTTGATTCGCCGATGATGGTCGTGAAAGTGCTGATCGTTACGCTTGTCGCCCAACAGATCGAAGGTAATCTGATCTCGCCGCAAATCATGGGCAAACAGCTGGAGATCCATCCGCTGACGATTATTCTGCTCTTGTTGGTAGCCGGTACGCTCGTCGGGCCGCTCGGCCTCTTGCTCGCCGTCCCCTTCTATGCGATCGCGAAGATTATCGTCGTGCAGATCTACCGCTTCATCAAGCTGCGGACCGAACCCGATATCGTGCCGCCGGATCCGCCCCTTACCGAATAACATGCAAGCTGCTTGGCATTGGCCAGGCGGCTTGTTTGTTTTTAACTGCAGCCGTTATTCCGGCAACACGACTACATGGGAATTCGTATTCTCGGTCAAGAAGAAAGCTTAATACCTGACGCTTTTTGGTCGCCGTGCAGAGCGCATATCTCCAAGCCGGCCGTGTGACAATATAACCGGGCTCAAGCGGTAATGGTTTTGTGCCTGTCGCTTATTTGCCTCAAGCACTCATGATTCCTCAATCACGAAAGGAGCAATCATCTATGTCCACTTCTCAAGGCCGTCGTGAAAGCGCATGGAAAAGCCGCAAGCAGAACCAAAGGCCGCACGGTAAGGTCAAGAGCTTAGCTGAGCTGTCAGATGAAAGTTCCTCGGGTGAAGCCGGATTCCGCAATCATGAGTAGAACCTAGCAAGCGAAGAAAAGCTGCGTTCCTTCGGTCCGCCCTGCGATATGTCGCAGATGGATCGAAGGGTGCAGCTTTTCTTCAGATTATGACGGTTCGATTCTTCCCCGTTTTTTTTGCTTCATACAGCGCGGCATCGGCTTTGCGGAAGAACGCTTCTTTGTCTTCATTGGCCTGGAAATCATGAAGACCGACGCTGATCGTCACGCGGCCTTGATTTAATTCCTCGAAGATGACCTCTGCAACGGCCTTACGGATCGTCTCGACGACCATTAAAGATTGCTCCATCGTCTTGCTCGTTAGCAGGATAATAAATTCCTCTCCGCCGTACCGTGCGGCGAAATCGTCGGCTTCCATATGCGCTCGGATAATCTCGGCTACCCGCCGGAGCACGATATCCCCGACCCAATGGCCATACGTATCGTTCACCTTTTTGAAATTGTCGACATCCATCATCGCTACCTGCAGCGGGAACTCGCTTCTCTGCTGCTGCTCAATCAGACGTTCGATGTACTCGTGATACGTCTTGTGGTTGTATAGTTCCGTGAGCGCGTCGGTCTTGTTCGTCCGATCCATCATCGCATTCTTGACCAGCAACTCCTGCACCGACTTATGCGACTTGTCGATGTCATGGAACAGTTCCAGGCCGCGTGTAATAACGCCGCTGCCGGTCATGGCCGTTGCGACCAATACGAACGCGACGATAATCATTTCGCAGATGGAAGCGACGTTCTGACGTTCCGGTATCGCGATAAAGAGGAGAATCAAATAAAAGTAACTGACGCTTAGACAGATGTAGATATACGATTTCTTAAGCATAAGCATCGAGGATAACAGTGGCAGGATCAAGATAATGAGTGCGCCAGGGAGTCGCGGGCTAATGAAGAGCGTCATGCAAATGGCGAACAGCAAGCCAGTGACGAAGATAGCCCTCTCCCGGTACTCCGGGATCTTACGTGTTATGGCTTCAAGCCCGACTAAGATAACCGTGATGGCGATATCGGGAACAAGCATGTATTGCACGATATATGCTAGCGGCTCGAACTCGGCCGTCATCTGCTGGCCAACGAAAAAAATGACGACTTGTCCAAGCACGATGAGCCCCAGCGTCATCCAATACCAGTTCACAACCAGCCTGCTCCATCGATCCTTCGTCATGGTGATGGAGGGATGTACTTCTGCCATTGATTCATGATCCCCCATTTGTAGTAACCGCTTCATTCGACAAGATTCCCGAGGAACTGCCTCTTTATCCCTAGCCTATCAAAAGTAAAGGACATCCATCAAGGGGCTAAAAGTCCCCATGTTTGGATGTCCTTAAGGTCTAACCTACTTATTCAAAGTAAATGGCTTTGCCCGTACGCGACGATTCGTAGATTGCTTCGAGAATCTCCGATACGACCAGCGCCTGCTCCGGCAAGACGACCGGATCTTTGTCATTCAGCACGGCATCGATCCATGCGCGAGCTTCCAGCTCAGCCGGATCTTCGCTTGCGCCGTCGTAGAACGCCACGCCGCCGCTGTTCAGCTCAATGTCTTTGACGTAGAGGCGGCTGTTCTCTTCGCCATTGATCCGAAGGCCCTTCTTCATATCCGCGCCGGCTTTCGTGCCGCACAGCGTCACTTTCGCCTCATCGACTTCAAGCGAGTTAATCGCCCAGCTGGACTCGAGCACGATGGAAGCGCCGTTCTCCATCGTAATCATCGCGAATGCGGAATCCTCGACCGTGAATTGGGCAGGATCCCATGGTCCCCAAGCGTTCGCCGCATTCTCGGTCTGGGACAGCTTGTGGTATGCACGTCCAAGCACGACTTTCGGCTTGTAGTTATCCATCATCCACAGGACGAGGTCAAGCGCGTGGGTACCGATATCGATGAGCGGACCGCCGCCTTGTTTCTCCTCGTCGAGGAACACGCCCCAAGTTGGAACTGCGCGTCTGCGGATCGCGTGCGCTTTGGCAAAATAAATCTCGCCCAGCTCGTCTTGGCTGCAAACTTCCTTCAAATAACGGGAGTCCGCGCGGAAGCGGTTGTTGTAACCGATCGACAGCTTCTTGCCTGTGCGCTTCGCTGCTTCGAGCATCAGACGTGCATCTGCTGCTGTCTTCGCCATCGGCTTCTCGCACAGAACATGCTTGCCGGCTTCCAGTGCTGCTATAGAAATCTCCGCATGGGAGTCATTCGGCGTACAAACATGGATGACATCGATCGTCTCATCCTTGAGCAGCTCTTGGTAGTCGCTGTAGACTACGGACTCACTCGTGCCGTACTTCTCTTTCGCTTGCTCGGCACGCTCTAGAACGATGTCGCAGAACGCCACGATTTGGGCTTCCTTTACTTTTGCCAGGGAAGGCATATGTTTACCGTTCGCAATCCCGCCGCAGCCGATGATACCGATTCGAACATTCGCCATTGTTGTGAACCTCCGCGATCAATTTTAGTGATGTCGTCGTAATTTTGCGTTGTACCTTATAACCTAGATGAACTAGAATAAGTATAGTCCAATTCCGGTCTGTATAAAAAGCTTCGGAATTGGGTTCGTCTTATGTCATTTTGCTTTTTTGTGGGGTGATCATGTGGAGTTTTACAACGAGAAGGTTATTTATGAAAACCCTCTTTTGTCTCTCAAAATATTCCAGTCCGAGCGTACGCACGACTTCTTCATCAACTGGCACTATCATCGCGAGCTCGAGCTGCTGCTCGTCACCGACGGTGTGTTGGACGTCTATATTGACGACGACTGCATCCGTCTGGAAGCTGGCGATGTCGCGATTATCGGCGCCAAGCAGCTGCACCGTGACCGCAGCCTCGGCGTTCCGATGCATTATATTGTGCTGCAGTTCGATCTGGAGCAATTCTTCGATCATAGCTCGATGCCGTATATGCGTTTTTTTGCGGAGACGAAGAATCCGCTCAGCCAAGCGAACTACATATTCCGCGAGAACGCCAAGGCCAAAGAAGAAGCGGCCGACTGTATCCGAGCCATCCTGCACGAGGTGACAACCAAGCAGACCGGGTATGAGCTGGCTGTCAGCATGCTCATTAAGAAGCTGCTCCTGCTGCTCATCCGCAGCGACTCCAAGAAGGTGCTCGCGGAGAGCGAGGACTTCGATCGCGCGCGGCTGCGCTCCGTGCTCGATTATGTGGAGGCGCATCTGAACGACCGCATCCAGGTGGAGGAAGTATGTAAGCTGGCGAATATGAGCTACTACTACTTTGTGAAGTTTTTCAAGAAGGCGATCGGCTTGTCCTTCACCGAATATGTCAATTACCGCAAAATCAAATGGGCGGAGCGTATTCTGCTGACCAAGGACATGAGCGTATCGGAGGTCGGCGACCGGATCGGCATGCCGAATATGGCGCACTTCTATAAGATGTTCAAGAAGTATAATGATTGCTCACCCAAGCAGTTTCAGAAGAAGATGTTGGCGTGGAACGGGACGAAATAAGGGCGACTGCCCTTGGACCCGTTGGGATAAAAAAGGGGCTTCGCCCCTTGGAACCCCTTGGTTTATCCTCGCCCCTTCCTGCCAATTCACCTCGCCCCTTCCCCCTCCATTGGAGGGGAACCAGAGGGCTATCACCCTCTGGACACCGATAATTGGCCCGTCTCGTTACGCGGCCGTCTTCGAGAAATTGTTCGGCGTTGGCCCGCTCTTCTCCCTTGGAGAAAGCTCTGGTTGTTCGTTTCTTACATAACTTTGATGCCTCGACTCGTGCTCAGAGTATGGTTGGTTATTTTAACGATGCTTTCGCAAATGTACGCCGCTTTTGTCCTTTGGACAAAGCTTAGGGTTGAAGATTTTTAAAAGCCAGTAAGCTCCTTCAGGACTTACTGGCTTTTTGGCGTTGTGCAATTCTCTTTCCTATAGTAGACTTGGAAGATTATGATTACTGATGGAATGAATGGGAAGGTGAATAACGATGGTCGCCGTTTACATAGGGGCTGGTTTGATCGGATTGCTGCATGTGTATATTTTAGTCTTGGAGATGTTCCTCTGGACGACGCCGCGAGGGCTTAAGGCGTTCGGCCTGACGCAAGAATTCGCGAACGCTACTCGTTCGCTGGCTGGTAATCAAGGCTTGTATAACGGATTCCTGGCCGCAGGTTTTTTCTGGGGTCTGCTGTATCCCGACCAGACGGTCGGCAAGCATATCTTGATCTTCTTCCTGCTGTGCGTACTGGTAGCCGGTCTATACGGAAGCGTGACGGCCAAACGTTCGATTTTGTTCGTGCAGTCGGTTCCGGCGCTCGTGGTTCTGCTTCTTGTATGGTTCGTCATGTAGGGCAGCAACAGAATTAATCAAATTATGGCCCGCAGTCGGATAGCAGCTGCGGGCCATTGTTCGTTTAAAAACTAAAAAAAAGCATGGATATATGTTCCAAGCTTTTCAGTGGGTTGTGCACCTGCGTGGAGGCAAGCTCCCCAGGGCACAACGTAACGAATGAAGATGCTAACGGGTATCGACTACCGCGCAATCTTTTTCGGCATGACCAGTTTATAACCAACGCCGCGAATCGATTCGATTTGCACGGATTCCTGGCCCAGCTCCAGCTTCTTGCGCAACGAGCTGACGTGAACGTCAACCGTGCGTTGACCGCCGATATAGTCGAAGCCCCAGACGACGTTCATCAAGTCGTCGCGGGTAATGACCATGCCTGGCCGCTGAACGAGATAGAGCAGCACTTCGAATTCCTTCGGTCGAAGCGGTACCGTCTCGCCATTGAGAATGACTTCATACCGTTCCGGGAATATAGCCAGCTCCCCGACGGTGATGACTTTGTCCGTCGAATCGGGCACCTTGCCATCTTGCTCCGGCATCGTCCTGCGTAGGACAGCGGATACACGAGCGAGCAGTTCAGCGACGCCGAATGGCTTCGTAATGTAGTCGTCGGCCCCGCGTTTAAGACCTTGTACAACTTCTTCTTCTGCATTGCGCGCCGTCAGTACGATGACAGGTGTGCTATTCCCCGATTGGCGCAGCCTCGATAGAATTTCGAACCCATTCATACCAGGCAGCATAATATCCAGAATAATAAGATCAAACGACCGTTGCAACGCTGCCTGCAACCCTTCCGCTCCATGTTCAATGACAGTCGTGTCATAACCTTCTTGCGTCAGGTTGTAGGAGAGCAGTCTCGCAAGCGTCGGTTCGTCTTCGATAACCAGCACTTTTTGCGACATGAGGACCCCCAAGTTACGCATTTACTTACAATACGATTTACGATCGATTTACGATCTTTACATGCCAATCATATCATTCTATGAAGAGCGGGTAAACCTCTAAATGCCTACCCGCTCGATAGATTACTGCAAGACCGGCAATTCGATAATGAACGTCGATCCTGCGCCGACACGGCTGTCTACCCAGATGGATCCTTTATGCAGCTCGACGAGATGCTTTACGATGGACAAGCCGAGGCCGGTTCCGCCTGAACTGCGGGAACGCGCTTTGTCGACCCGGTAGAAGCGCTCGAAGATCCGAGGCAAGTCTTTCTTCGGAATGCCGATACCCGTATCCGCAATGCTGATCCGGATATGATCATAGTCCGCGTCTTCATCGGTCACGGGGACGCCATGCTGGATCGCTTCAACCTTCACCGATACCTTGCCGCCCTCAGGCGTATAGTTGATCCCGTTGGAGAGCAGATTCATGATAATCTGGCGCAGCCGATCCTCGTCCGCTTCCACGTAGAGTCCTTGTTCGGCTTGCAAGTTAAGCGTGATGTGCTTACGTGTTGCCTCCGACTTCATCAGATCGACGGTCTTGCCGACGAAACTCGTCAGTTCGACCGGCGAGAATTGGAGCGGCACACGGCGCGATTCGATCTTCGATAACTCCAGAATATCGCCGATCAGCCGATTCAGCCTTTCGCTTTCGTCAAAAATAATTTGCAGGAACGACCGGGATATCTCCGGATCATTCACCGCGCCGCCGAGCAGCGTCTCCGCGAAGCCTTTGACCGCCGCAATCGGCGTCTTGAGCTCATGCGAGACGTTGGCGACGAATTCGCTGCGCATCCGCTCCAGCCGCCGGATCGCGGATACGTCTTGCAGCACGAGCAGCACGCCATCGAACTCGTTGTCATCCTCCATAATCGGCACGAGATTCAGATCGAGGAGCCGCTCTTCCGGGAAGTAGAACGTAATTTCCTCGCGCACATGCTCGCGGGACTCCAGGCCGTCTTGAATGATTTGGGCAAGCTCATACTGCTGCTTCGCTTCCGTATAGTGACGACCGACCATCTCTCCAGCCGAGAAGCCGAGTACTTCTTCGGCGCGGCGGTTGATAAGCAACATGCGGCCTGTCCGGTCGATCATGACGATCCCGTTGATCATGTTATCCAGAACGCTCTGCAGCTGATTCTCGTTCTGATGGATGCGAGTCATCTGAACCTGCAAGCTCTCCGCCATGGCGTTAATGGCACTGCCGAGTTCGCCGATCTCGTCATTATTCTTCACCTTGACACGGGACTGATAGTCCATGTTTTTGATTCGTTTGGCAACCTTCGTAATCTGTTCCAGCGGACGCGTGAGACCGAGCGCGATGCGATAGCTCACGATCGCGGACACGACGAACAGAATCAATAATCCGATGATGAGTACGCTCCACAGATGCTTAATGCTGGCATCGATCGAGGCGAGACTTAATGCCAGACGGATAATATCGGAATTCGCTTCTCCAGGGTGCAGCTGCATGGCCACATAGAGCAAATTCTGGTCGATCGTGTCCGAGAACCGAATGGCTCGACCGATGCCGGTTTTCTGGGCTTCGACGATTTCGACGCGATCGCTGTGGTTATCCATCGTTTCGGGCGCATGGTCGGAATCGCCCAGCACGACGCCATCCGCGCGTATGAAGGTGACTCGCGCATCGGTAGCTACCTTAAGTTCCTTAGCCTCGGCCGTAAAATAATCGTAAAGCTCTTCCGGCTCGCCTTGGCGCCAGTCCATGCTTCCCAAGATGATCCGCATCTCCCGAACCATGCTTTCCTCGAGGGCACTAATATGGTTCTCCTTGTAAGTCTTCCCCATTAGAATCCCGGCCGCCAGCACCGAAATCCCGATCATGGCAACCATGATAAATGTTAAGCGAAATCGAAAACTGTTCATTGCCGCTCGTCCTCCACTTTTTCTTCGCCCCTAATCGTACCTGTCACGGACTTTGCGCGCCAGTCTTTCGATTGTAAAGTTTTTGTAAAACAAGGTGATGAACCGTTGCTAGCGGCTGCTGAATCAGAATCGACAGCACGACGGGGACCGCCGCGAGCGGGCTGAAATAACCGAGCGCCAGCACGATTCCGAGCGAAATATTCCGCATGCCCGAAGCGTAGGACACGGTCGTCACCGTCGCACGGTTGCGATAAGGCAGCGCGCCGAAGAATCCAATCGCGTAACAGAGGCCAACCATGAGCACCGCAAGCGGCACGAGCGTCAGCAGGTCGTCCTTGAGCGCCGCGGCTGACGGCGCGATCGCTGCGGCATTCAGCATCACGACAAGGACGAAGCAGATTTTGGACAGCGGCGCTGCGTAAGGCTTCACGGCCGGTAGGATCCGCCCTTTGGTCAGATCATGCAGCAGCACGCCAATCACGGTCGGGACGACGATGATCGTCAGCAGATCGATAATCATGTCTGCCGTATTCGTCTCGACGGAAGCTTGGAACAGCAGATGGATCCCTGCCGGGACGACGAACGGGCTAAGCGCGGAGTCAATGACGACCATCGCCAGAATTAGCGGAATGCTGCCTCCCGACAAGCCGACCCACAGCACCGTCGAGACGCCGAGCGGAATAATGGTGAACAATACCAGGCCCACGACATAGGGAGAATCCGGGCCGAATATGAGCGCGCCCAGCCCGTAAGCCATAAGCGGCGACAGCACATGCGTGAGCACGAACGTCCACACCATAACGCCAGGCCGGCGAAGTACTTCCAACAGCTGCTTGTGACCGCATCCGATCGCCATCACCAGCGTTACGTAAGCGAACAGATAAGGGACGGACGGGACTAGGGCCCGCAGCTGCGACGAAAAAAGAAAGCCCAGGATTAGGGATCCTGGGGTGATAAGAAATAGCCACTTCTCAACTTGTTCGTTAAAGGCTAATCCGAAGCTGCGCGTAACGCATCCCTCATTCGTATCTAATATGGATGAAACATGTTAGTTGAATACCGGCTCCTTGAACTGGGCCAGCTTCGCGAACGAATCCTGTTCGACATCGGCGTGCAGGCTGTTGCCATGCGCGTCCATCGTGACAATAGCGGCGAATCCTTCCGTCTTGAGATGCCACATCGCCTCCGGAATGCCGAACTCCATGAAGTCGACGCCGTTCACGTTCTTGAAGCATTCCGCATAGTACTGCGCCGCACCGCCGATGGCATTCAAATATACCGCGCCATGCTCCTGCAGCGCCGCGAGCGTCTTGGGTCCCATGCCGCCTTTACCGATAACGGCGCGAATACCGAACTTCTTGATGATATGGCCTTGGTAAGGCTCCTCGCGCGCACTGGTCGTTGGGCCAGCCGCCTTCACGTGCCAGCCTTCTTCGTCCTTGAGCATGACCGGTCCGCAGTGATAAATAACGGAGCCGTTCAGGTCGATCGGCGCGTCATGGTCCATCAAATACTTGTGCAGCGCGTCGCGGCCTGTATGCATCTCGCCATTAATGATGACAATATCACCGACCTTAAGGCTGCGCACTTGCTCCTCGGTAATTGGAGTGTTGAGGACCACTTCACGGCGCTCCGCATTCGCCGAGACCGCTTCAGCCGCCGCATCCGCTGCTGCGGATTTCATCGGCGTGTCCGTTCCCGACGGGTAAATCCAAGATTTGATCTCGCCTGTTGCCGCATCGAGCAGCATGCCTTGACGGCGGTAAGCCCAGCAATTGTACGCGACCGAGACGAAGAAGCTCGCCGGGAGGCGGTTCATGACGCCGACCTTGCAGCCGAGCAGCGTGACGTTGCCGCCGAAGCCCATCGTGCCGATGCCTAGCTTATTGGCGTTCTCAAGCACATAGTCTTCGAGTTGAGCCAACTCAGGAATATCGTTCGTATCGTCCACGCGGCGGAACAATTGCTGCTTGGCCAGCTCATAGCCTGTCGTGCGGTCGCCGCCGATGCCGACGCCGATGAAGCCCGCGCTGCAGCCTTGCCCTTGCGCTTGGTACACCGCATGCATGATGCATTTGCGAATGCCGTCCAGATCGCGACCTGCTTTGCCTAGCCCCTCGAGCTCGGTCGGCAGACTGTATTGGACGTTCTTGTTCTCGCAGCCGCCGCCCTTCAGAATCAGGCGCACGTCAATATCGTCCTTCTCCCATTGCTCGAAGTGAATGACCGGCGTACCTGGGCCGAGATTATCTCCCGTATTCGCGCCGGTCAGCGAGTCGACCGAGTTCGTCCGCAGCTTGCCATCCTTTGTAGCGCGGGCGATCGCACTGCGTATTTGCTGCTTCATCACAATCTGATTGGCGCCGACGGGCGTATGTACGACGAAGGTCGGCATACCGGTATCCTGACAGATCGGCGATACGTTGCATTCCGCCATCTCGATATTCGTCGCGATGGTCGACAAGGAAAGGCCCGCGCGCGTGGCGCGATCCTCTGCTTCTTGGGCTGCCTGAATCGCTTTGCGGACATCGCCCGGGAGATTCGTGGATGTTTCTACGATGAGATTATATACGCTTTGTTCAAAGTGCTGCATAATGGAAGATGAGCCCCTCTCTGCTGTTCGTAAAACTAGTTTAATTCTATACTAATTCTATCATAGCATAGACCTCATTCTGAGGAGAACCATAAGTAGCAAGGAGAGAAAGTTTCTTGGATAACCATTTTATCGCGTATATGTACAGGCTGCGCTACATTAAACGCTGGAGCCTGATGCGCAATACGACCCGCGAGAATGTCGCGGAGCATTCCTATCATGTCGCGCTCCTGTCTCATTTGCTGTGCGAGATTGGCAATCAGGTGTTCGGCCGCTCGCTTAACGCCGATCGTGCCGCAGCTATTGCCCTGTTCCACGATGCAACCGAGGTCTTCACCGGAGACATCCCAACGCCGGTCAAGCACCATAATCCCCGTATGCTATCGAACTTCCGGGAACTTGAAGCGATGGCTGCCGACCGGCTCGTCAATATGGTCCCCGAGCCGCTCAAGGACGTGTATGAGCCGCTTCTGCGCGAGCACGCAATGCCCGGGGAGTCCCTTACGCAACTTAGCGAAGAGGAACGCGAGCTGCGCCGGATGGTAAAAGCTGCCGATTTGCTCGATGCTTATATCAAGTGCCTCTCCGAGCTCTCGTCAGGCAACCGCGAATTCGCCGTTGCCAAGGGACAGATCGAGCAATCGCTCGCCAAGCTGAACCTGCCCGAGACCGAATGGTTCCTTCACCATATGGCGTCCGCCTTCAGCAAGACGCTCGACGAACTGTCCGTGGACGAATAAGCCACTGCAATGTCACGCATGAACGAAGAACCTCTGTTAGAGCCTTGGCGGCTGCAACAGAGGTTCTTTATGATGCTTATAGCCCGAAACATGTGTGTTCAAGAAGGCCGGTCAATGCTGAACGTGCCGCCAAGCCGCGAATAATCGTTGCCGGCCATCCGGCTGACCGGCTTTAGTTGATTGGCAAGGATACGGCCTTTCTCATATACACGCTCGTCGACATGGAATCGGACCACGCGCGCCAAGATCAGATCAGCCGCAATCTTTCCGTCAGTCTCCCCTACAGGGACGATCTGCTCGATAACGCACTCCATTCTCACTTTCGCTTCCGCAATGCCGGGAACGGCGATAGACTCGCTCGCTACGGGCGTCAAGCCGGCCAGCGCCACCTCGCTTACGTCCGAAGGTAAATTCGCCGCCGTTTCATTCGCTAGCGAGACGTTATCTTCGTCGACGATGTGAATGACGAGCTCCCCGCGGGCCGCGGCATGCCGGGCCGTATCCTTCTGCTCGCCGTTCTTCCGTTGCACCGCGACGGACAGTACCGGCGGCTGATTCGATACGATGTTGAAGAAGCTGAAGGGCGCGGCATTGAGCACGCCCTCCTGCGATAACGTCGTGACCAGCGCGATCGGCCTTGGGACTACGCTGCCGATGAGCAGCTTATAGGTATCATGCGCGCTCTGGACTGCGGGATCGAGCGTAATCATTCCGAAGCTCCGAACGCGCCTTTGAACCAGGCCGCCGCCGCTTCTGCTTCCGTCCGCGTCAATTGGTGGCCTGCTTGCTCCCAATGCACCTCGACCGAGGCCCCGGCATCGTTTAGCAGCTGCACCAGCTCGTCGGTCTCCTGCGGGGAGCAGATCGGGTCATTCTTCCCGGCGCCTACGAATACCGGCGTTCCATTCAACGCTGGCAGCTGTACGCCTCTGCGCGGCACCATCGGGTGATGTAGAATCGCCCCGCGAAGCGCGCCTTCGTAATGGAACATCAGGCTGCCTGCGATGTTCGCGCCATTGGAGTAACCGACGGCCACGATATTGTTCCGGTCGAATCCGTATTGCCCGGCTGCCTCATCCAGGAAATTTTGAAGCTCTTCCGTGCGGAAGATCAGGTCCTCGATATCGAATACGCCTTCGGCCAGTCGTCTGAAGAAGCGGGGCATCCCATTCTCCAGCACATTGCCTCTTACGCTGAGCAGCGAGGAGGAGGGCGCGATCATGCGCCCAAGTCCCAGAAGGTCCCGCTCCGTACCGCCTGTGCCATGCAGCAGCAGCAGGGTTGGTGCCTTCGGATCCGTTCCTTGCTCGAATAGATGTCTCATTATTGGTCACCCTCCAATACGCGTACTTCGATCGGAAGCAGATTCCCTTCGATGATCGCTCTTTTTGGTTCAAACCATTCCGGCAGCATGACTTTCTCGCCAAGTGCCTCCGGCGCTTCGTCACGTGCGAAACCTGGAGGATCCGTTGCGATCTCGAACAGGATCCCGCCGCCTTCGCGGAAATAAACGGCGTTGAAGTACTGACGGTCGACGATCGGCGTCGGGCTCAGGCCATTGTCACCGACCAGTTTGCGCCATGCCTCATGCTCGATATCGTCTTTGGCGCGCCATGCGATATGGTGCACGGTGCCAGCGCCGCCTACGCCCCACTCCATGTTGGCAAGTTTCAGGTCGATGATGTTCCCGATATCGCCTTCCGCTTCGAAGCGAGCATAGCCGCCTTCCTCGCTCACTTTCGTCAAGCCCATTACGCTGACCAGCACTTCAGCGGTATGTGCCGCATGAACGCTGTACAGGATAGCGCCGCCGAAACCTTTGATCGCTTTGTCCGCCGGAACGCCGCCGAACGACCACTGGCTTGGCGCGCCAGCCGCACGCTCGACCAGCTCAAGTTGCAGGCCTTCATTGTCCGTGAATTGAAGGAACGTCTCGTTGAAGCGCTCTTCTTTGTTCACCGCGATGCCGAATTTGGCCAGACGTTCTTCCCAGAAGCTGAGCGTACCCGCCGGCACTACATACGTAGTCGTGCCGACTTGGCCGCCGCCGATCCGGCCTCTGCGCGAGTTCGGCCAAGGGAAGAACGTGATGATCGTCCCCGGGCTGCCGTTTTCATTGCCGAAGTACAGATGGTACACTTCCGGCGCGTCGAAGTTGATCGTTTTTTTCACGAGGCGAAGACCTAATACACCAGCGTAAAAATCTACATTTGCCTGTGGATCGCGAGCGAAAGCGGTAATGTGGTGGATACCTGTCGTTTTGAGTGTCATCATAAATCTCTCCTTTAAGTTATTTGGTTTATACTTCCAATTCTTACAATGAGAATCACATCATCATTTTATCGTTACGAACTCACCGACCGGCTTGCGGTATCCGCGGGGA
Source organism: Paenibacillus phyllosphaerae (assembly GCF_014192105.1). Taxonomy (GTDB): domain Bacteria; phylum Bacillota; class Bacilli; order Paenibacillales; family Paenibacillaceae; genus Paenibacillus_Z; species Paenibacillus_Z phyllosphaerae. The sequence continues at coordinate 14,923 of NZ_JACHXK010000020.1, forward strand.
CGCTGGCTGCTGACGTCTTCCTGGCCGATCGTAATCAGGAGGGCCGGCACATAGCGGTCTGGAATATCGAGCGCTCGGCGCATGGCCTCCGCATCGAATCCGATCATCGGGCACGTGTCCCATCCTTTATCCTTGGCGATCAGCATGAACTGCATCGCGGATAAGCTCGCATTGCGAATCGCTTCATCCCGCTTGAACGTCTCTCCTCCCTGCTCGTAGAATTGGGTCACCGAATCGACCGTCATGTCGTACTCTTGCTTGCTGATGACGCCGAGATTGAGCAGGCCTTCGTTAATCGGACCGACCTGGCGGTAGGCTTCCAGATCGCCAAGGACAAGAATCGCCGCCGAAGCTGTCTTCACTTTGAACTGCTTGCCCGTCGCCTCGTACACCGGTCCATTCTTCAAGTCTTCATTCTGAACGACGATGTAATGCGCATGCTGAAGGTTAAAAGCCGATGGCGTATAGCGGACCAGGCTGAATATCTCTTGTAGTTCCTCGTGCGGAATGGTCACATCTGGCTTGAATTTGGTCGCTGACCGTCTTTCTTTGACGATATCGATTAAGCTGCTCATGGGTGAGTCCTTCTTTCTTAGTATGTCCGTTTTTAATTTCATTATCTTTAATTTAAGATATAGGGCCAAAGGAAGCCGTTCCCTCTCGCGAGAACGTTAGGACCGTCAGCCATTGCTACCCGACTGCAATTCCTTTGCCCAGCTTCTTCAAAAGCTCTGTCGCCGCCTGCTTCTCTTCATCGGTCAGGCCGCTTGTAATCGTATGGATAACGTCGGCATGTTCGGGAAAAATACGATCGAACAGCTCGCTGCCTTCTTCCGTAATCTCGGCGAAAATGACTCTGCGGTCATCCGTGCACGGTACCCGTCTCAGTAGGCCCCGATTCTCCAACTTGTCGATATTGTACGTGACGCTTCCGCTGGTGACGAGAATCTTGCTGCCGATCTGTTGGAGCGGGATCCGTCCTTTATTGTAGAGCACCTCGAGAATGGTGAATTCCGATGGCGACAATCCGTGCTGCTTCATATCCTTGACCGCGTGGTCCATCACCGTCTTATAAGCCTTGGACAGAACGACGAACAATTTCAGCGACGCAGCCTTCTGCTCATCTAGTTGGAATGACATCTCGTGCACACCTCCTGCTCACGTTGCTTGCGTATTTCTTTGTGTTAATTATCTTGAATTAAAGATATCGTAATTTAAGGAGAATGTCAACACCTGCCGCCAAACTTTTTTCAATCGTTCTTCTTATCAAAAGGAAGAACCTCGTCGGACTGCCGGGCAGACAGCATCAACGTGATTCTTCCTCGACATTCATACCTATTTACAGCCATCAGGACAGATAGCGCAGCGTAAAATTGCGCCTCAAGCCGATCCTACTTCCAGCTCCAACCTAGCGGATATTGCTCCGAGATGCCGACCGGCAGTTTCCCGCTTGGCGCAACCTCGCCTGTCAGCACCTTCGCCGCAGCCTCGAGCGCGAGCGGGCGGCTCTCATACGTAGCAAGGAATGTACCTACCTGAGGGTACACGAGCAAATCCATCGGATTGCGCACCGATACGGCCACAGTCTTCTCCTGCGCTATTTGCATTAAACGCTCGGCGACAGCACGCTCGGCGGGCAGCTTCGCGGCATCGTAACTGACGAATACGATCTGCTCGAATGCCTCAAGATTATGGAGCGCATCGGGTTCGTTCATGCGACGTTCGGTCAAATCCCCGATCCGGGAAGCCAAACGCGCGCCGAGGGTCCCGTCGCCATCCATCATTTCATCCGCTTCGGACACCGCGACGATCTCCGGCCACAGCACCAGCGTCTTCGCATCGCTGCGCAGCGGCAGCAAGCCCGCCTCATCCTTAACCAGCGTGACGGACGATTCGCTCCACTGGCGAACCTTCTCCCGCTGATCCTTCGTATCGAGCTGCTGCTCCACCTGCTCCCACGGCGCAAGCGGTTCATCGATCCCCCGCGCGGCTTTGGCTCGGAGAATCCGTCCGACCGACTCGTCGATCCGCGATTCGCTTAGTTTACCCTGCTCCACGGCGCGGACGACGGCTTCGACCGCTGCTAGCTGCTTCGCAGGCGTATGGCAGATGAGCACCATATCCGCCCCGGCTTGCAGCGCCATGACCGCCCCTTTCTCCGGACCATAGAACTTGTCGATCGCGTTCATCTCCAGACAATCCGTTATGATGATGCCTCCGAAGCCGATCTCCTCTCGCAGCAGACCTGTCAGCACAGGCTGCGACAACGTGGAAGGCACGCCCGTCGGATCGAGAGCCGGGAGACACACATGGGCCGTCATAATGAAGTCGGTATCGCCCGCCGACTGCCGGAAAGGCACGAGCTCGATCGCTTCCAGACGTTCGCGGTCATGCGGGAGCAGCGGCAAATCCCGATGCGAGTCCACATTCGTATCCCCGTGTCCCGGAAAATGCTTCACCGTCGCCGATACGCCGGCTTCCTGATAGCCGCGGACGGCGGCAAGCCCGAATTCACTGACGAACTTGGCATTGTCCCCGTACGAGCGGACATTGATGACCGGATTATCCGGATTGTTGTTCACGTCGATACAAGGAGCGAAGTTCAGATTAATGCCGACCGCGCGCAGCTGCTCCCCGCTGATGCGAGCCGTTTCTCTCGCCGCTTCCGGCGACCCGGTCGCGCCTAGCGCCATATTGCCGGGGATCAACGTTACGCCCTTAACCAGGCGGGCAACCATGCCGCCCTCCTGATCGACCGCGAGGAACATTGGCGGACGGCCAGCCGCCGATGCGGTCTGCGCCAGGCTTGCGGACAAGCCGTGCACCTGCTTCGCGTCAACAATATTGCGCGTGAAATAGACGAGTCCGCCCACTCCGAATCGTTGAATCATATCCACGATTTCTGCGGAAGGCGCATAACCGTGGAAGCCGAACACGAACAGCTGCCCCACCTTTTCCCGCAAGCTCCAATGCTTCCATTGCTCTGTCATCTACCCATCTCTCCCCTTATGCATGATGATCCGTTCTAATCGGCCTCTTACTCCTCTGGCTCCCGAACGTGGTCTGCGCCTTCCTGCAGCGCCGATCGATACTCGGTCGGATTCTGCCCGGTGTACTTCATGAACACTTTGGTGAAATACCGCCGTTCGGCGTAGCCGACTTCCTTCGCAATCTGAGATACGCTCCAATTGGACTCTACGAGCAGTGCCTTCGCTTTCTCCATCCGTTGGCGCGTGACGTATTCGATGAATGTCTCGCCGAAGGTCTGCTTGAACAGCAGGCTGAAGTGCGAGGTGCTTAAGCCTACATGGGACGCAGCCTCCTCGACGCTAATATCCCGGAACAGATTGCGGTCGACATAGCTCTTCGCCTCGCTCATCTGGCGGGCGGAATGCTTCCTCTTGTCCGTCGACCGCGCAACGCCGACGCTGGTCGCCTGACGGATCGCGGCGAACAGATCCTTGATGCCGAAGCGTCCGTCGAGCTTGCGCCATAAGCTCTCTTCCTGCTCCCGCGGCAGCAATCCTGCCTCCTTCAACTCCCGCATGAGATGCACCGCGACAAAATGAAGCATCGCGCGCAGCCGCGTCGTGCCGCCGATCGCCTGCTGCAGCTGCTCGGCCAGACGGGCGAGCTCGGCGTCTACGTCATCGGCATCGCCTCGCTTCAAGCCGCTGATCAGCCGCTCGGCCGTCTCCCACATGACGTGCTCGGGCTCCACAGCCCCGCTTAACTCTCCGCTATAGCAGGTCAGTTGATCCGCGGAGACGGATAACTGCATGCCTCGCTGCACCGTCTTGTAAGCGTCTGACAGCCCGGTCAAAGCGACCCGGTTCGTGAAGAGGCCTGCCCGCAGCTTCAGCGACTTCTCGTTCTTGATGACGCCAAGGAGCTGCTGTGCCCAGCGGGAAGCCAGTTCCGGTTCGTGCGTCTGACCGCTCTCGCTCTGAATCAGCACGCACCATTCCCCGTCGCGCGTCTGGATGACCGCGTGCGGCTGTCCGGCGGCTTGAAGCGTATGGCGAAGGACTCCGCACAGCGATGAATTCCATGATTTGCGCTCCTTCACCGTCCAGTCCCTCCAATCGTGCGCCGATTCGGATTCGACATCCAGATCGAGCACGATGACGGTATACTGCGGCTCGCGAAGCTGCTGCTCGACACCCGCCAGGAGCAGGTTATTCGGCGATATTTCCGTATAATCCATCAAGACGTCGTATAGAATTTTCTCGCTCGCAAGATCGATCATCTGCCCGATCTTGCGCTCTTCCTCCTTCGCCTTGCGCCGTCTCGTCCGCTGCTCGGACATGACGCGGGCAATGACGCCCGTTAGCTCGTCATAGGGGATCGGTTTCAAGACATAATCCTTGACGCCGAACTGGATCGCGGCTCGCGTGTACGTGAAGTCCTGGTAGCCCGACAGCATGATCACGTCCAGATCGATACCTTGCTCCCGGATCCGGCGGACCAGCTCGAGGCCGTCCATGACCGGCATCCGGATATCGCAGAGAATGAGATCCGCCGTCTGCTGCGCCAGGTAGTCGAGCGCTTCCACGCCGTTCTTCGCCGTACCGGCGACCGTAAGTCCAAGCATTTCCCACGGAATGACCTTCTCCAGGTTCCGCGTAATGTGCTGCTCATCGTCGACCAGCAGCACTTTACTGTGCGATTGCATCATCCTATTCGCTCCCCCCGGATTCGCGGTATCGTAATACGGATCACCGTTCCAAAGCCTGGGCTGCTGCAGACCTTCATGCCATAAGCCGGCCCGTAATGGATACGCAGCCGGTCCGCTACATTGCGAAGTCCAAGACCGTTATGTTCGCCGAAGGCCGATGTCGGATCTGGCTGTCTTCTTGCCGCCTCAGGTTCGAACCCGTTCAACCGTTTCAATGCTTGCTCGTTCATCCCGATGCCATTGTCGCGGATCATGAATACGACCGCACCGTTAATCACTTCCGCCGAAATATGAATAATGCCGAGCTCCGTTAAGCCTTCGAATCCGTGCTGGATGCTGTTCTCGACCAAAGGCTGGAGCGTCAGCTTCAGAATGGTGTATTCGAACGCCGCCTCCGGAATGTTCAGCTCGAAGCTGAACATGCCTTCGAACCGATAATCTTGAATTTCCAGATAACTGTGCACATGCTCGATCTCCTGCCTGACCGTAATGACCTCGGCTTGATGCATGCTGGTGCGCAGCAGATTGCTGAGGCGTCTGACCATCAGCATCACTTTGCGCCCGTCGTTCTGGGCAGCGAGCGCGTTGATGGACTCCAGCGTGTTGAATAAAAAATGCGGCTTGATCTGCGCCTGCATCAGCATCATCTCGGCCCGTTGCTTGCGTTCCTGCTCGACCCTGACTTCCCGGAGCAGGCGGCCGATCGTCTCCACCATGCTGTTGAACGACTTGGCTAGCAGCACCGTCTCGTCGCGGCCCGATGCCGTCACCCTGGTATCGAGCAGCCCTTGCTCGACAAGGCGCATTTTGCGCACGACGCGAATGATGGCCTTGGCGACCCGGTTGACGAACAACATGTTGAACAGAACCGCGGACAGCAGACAGAGCAGCGTAATGCCGCCGATCCATTGGACGAAGCGGATATTCTCGCTCGTGAGCGACTGCCACGATTTTACCGAGACGAGCACCCAGCCGTTACGGTCGAGATTATAGGCCGACAGGAGCGCATCCTCTTTGCCAAAAGGCGCTCTAAGGCTCGTATAGCGCGTCGTCGCATTCAACTGCTCGCGCGTCTGCGAGCTGAGCGACTGTCCCTCCAGATGGTGCTCGCTGTCGATCATGACTAAGCCGTCCCGGTTGACGATCAAATACCGGGTTTCCGTATGATCCGTGCCGGACAGCGTAAAATCCTGCAGCATGCGGTCCACTTCATCGGTCTTGTACTGCGTGACCATCATCCCGATGTCGTTGAACGATTCCACATCCTTCACAAGGCGCATCTGCGTGAACAGCGGCAGATCGTCGCCGGTGAGCCCCTGCTCCTCGTAAGGACCGATCCAGACGGGAAGTCCGTTATTCTCGAGCACCTGCGCATAGATCGAATGCACCTTCAGCCGCTCGTAGCTGATCGGCCGAAACGTCGTAGGGTCGTTACGGGAAGCGACGAATTGCGTGCCCTCCCGGGAATACAGCACCACGATGCTGATCGCCGGATGCTGGAACAGGATGCGGGTAAGCGACTTCTCCGCTTGGGCTCTGGCAATGAGCGCGCTGGCGTCGTTCTTGGTCATGCCAAGTCCGCTCTTGAGCGGATCTTGAACCGGGCTGCTCGTAATGCTGGCATCCGTAATTTGATCAAGCTCCTTGAAGAAATACCGAATATTGCCGCCGACCGCCTTCAGCGTAATCTCCGTCTGCTCGCTGTACTTCTTCTCGAGCAGATGCTCCGAATTCAAGAAGGATACGATCCCGAGGCAAATTAATGGAATGACGATCAGTCCGATAAAAGCGGCGAACAGCTTTAATCTTAGATTCATGTATGAACGGCTCCTTCTATCGGACCTTACTTCTCCCTGCTGGCCAGATTGGCCTTCTCTTGCTTTTCCTGAATATGCTCTGCGACTTCATGCGGCGTCTTCACCTTGCCGATCAGCTCCTGAAGACCGACGCCAAGATCGGCGCCGACCGTCGGCTGCACGATCGAGTCGAAGGCGCGCCACGACGAAGTCGCATTGGCCATCGCCCGCTGCACCTCGGACATGAGCGGGTCCACGCCGGAGAGGTCGGACAGACGCATCGACGGCAATACCTTGTCTTCGAGCAGCGTGCGCTTCTGCACCTTTTCCGTATAGAAATTATGGATGAAGGCTATCACCATCGCCTTCTTGTCGTCGCTCAGCTTGGAGGAGAAGCCGAAGCCGTTCGAGTAGCTCGCATTGATCGACGTCTGGTCGCCGAGTCCTCCCGGGACGGAAGGGAAATTGAAGAAGCCGATCTTGCCGTCGAGTCCGCCTGCTTCGGAACCGACGAACCGATTCGCGTCCCATGTGCCGGTGAACACCATCGCCGCCTCGCCATTGAGCAGCTGCCCGCCTTGTTCCGCATAGGGCAGCCCCAAGGCGCCTTTGGTGAAATAGTCGCGATTCACGAGTTCCGCATAGGCTTCGAACGATTGGATGAAGCCGGGATCAGTCCACTTGGTTTCGCCTGTCAGCAGCTTGTAAAACGCATCGATGCCGACATAGCGCTCCGCGATCGTGTTCCAGAGCATGCCGTTCACCCAGGCGTCCTTGGCCGCAAGCCCGAACGGCACGATCCCGTTATCGCGAATCGTATCCGCCGTCTTCAAGAGCTCTTCCCATGTGGCCGGGACCGCCAGGCCGAGCTTGGCGAATATCTCTTTATTGTAGAAGAAGCCTTCGCTGTAACCGCCGAAAGGGAGGCCGTAAATTTTGCCGTCGACCGTAAATTCGTCCAGACTTGCGAACTTGTCCTTCAAGCCGAGCAGCTCGATGATCGGGGTCAGCTCCATCATCCGGCCGGCCTTCACGTATAGCTTCAAGTCCGACCCGCCGAACACTTCGAAGATCTCGGGAGGATTGCCTGCCGCCATCTCCGCCTTCAGCTTCTGGTCGCGGTTGACGACTTCGTCGATGCCTTCCATCTCAATCTTCAGCCCCGGATACTCGCTTTCCGTCTGCGCCACGACATCCTGGAGAATCCTCAGCCGCACTTGGCTCGATTCCTTAATCTGCGTATGGCGCAACGTCAGCTTCACGTCCTTATAGACATTGCCCTCTGCATTCGATCCATTGGCCTCATTCAACTGATCCGACCCGCAGCTGGTCATGATGAGCGATACGGTTATCACAGCCGCGGCCAACAAGGAAAAACCTCTGCTCATGAATGAGACCCCCTTTATCTATACGCTGTCTATCTGCAATGCCGCCGGCGGATGTGCCGTCAGCAGCTTGTGTGCTAAACATGTCATCGCGATGCATACAAGACGCATACGCTTCCATTTCCATTTTAATTATAGTTCTCCATAAGGGGAAGCAGGAGGTCGAAAAAACAACGGACAGGGGAAACAATTCTACGGTTGGCTGGGGGCTGCTTCACCAGTTCCGCACAAAAAACCATCCCTTTGCAAGGATGGTCCATACACTTTTGTTGCCAGCTTCGAGATGCCCGCCGATTCCGGCATTGCGTTCGAACAGCGCAATACGATTATTTTATCGCAAGTTTAGATGCGGCTTCCTCAGCCTCCTGGTAGCCTTTCTGTAAGATATCCTCTTTATCCCGTATGGATGTTCCTTGCACGCGAAGGAGTTCGAAATCCTCAATCCCAAGGAAATTGAACATGGACTTCAAATACTTTGGCGCATAGTCCACTTCGGTATACCAGTCGTTATTGGTGTAGACCGCCCCGCTTCCTTGGATGACAAGCATGCTTCTTCCATCTTTAAGCAGGCCGACCGATCCCGTTTCGGTATACTTGAACGTTTCCCTGGCGATCAGAATATTGTCCATGTAATCTTTCAACTTGGACGGGATATTGAAATTATGCAAGGGATAGGCGATTACGTATTTGGTTGCACGCTTGAATTGTTGCAATACCTCGTTCATTCGCCCGGTTACTTCCAGCTCTTCCTCGGTTAATTCATCGCCGTTGCGCTGTTTCCCCCATGCCCGTAAGACGGTTTGATCGATCATCGGTATGACGTCCCGGTACAGATCGATGTATTCGATGGTCTCGTCACTAGACTGAAGCTCCTTGTATCGGTTCAAGAAGTATCCTAGAACACGGAGACTGTAGGAAGCGGTTGAATCCACTTCGGGATGCGCGTTAATAACAAGCAGCTTGCTCATCGGCTTTAGTTCCTCCACTATGCGTTTTCTTCGTTCATCGAATAAGACTGATGAAGGAACGTATTTGTGACAAAGGACGGCGAAGTTCTGGCATCATAGTCCGCATGCAAAAGAAAAGAGGCATCAAAAAGGAGGTTACCCCTTTTCGATGCCTCTTACTGATCTTCAGCGATCGTTATCGCCTTACCACGCGTACGCGCGCGGCGCATCGCCGCCCGGTCCCGGGAAAATCTCGTCAATCCGCTTCAGCGTGCCTTCGTCCAGCCCCAGCTCGACAGCGCGCAGGGAGCGCTCGAATTGCTCCAGCGTCCGAACGCCGATGATCGGCGCCGTAACAGCCGGATTCGCGAGCAGCCATGCCAATGCGACCGTATCTTCGCGCTCGCCAAGCTCGTCGCACAGGGCGCCGAACGCTTCCAGCTGCGGCAGATGCTTCTCATAGCGCTCCGAACGGGCGCTGCGTTTGCCGGCGCCGCCGCGCGATGCATTGCCTGCGAGCAAGCCGCCGTCGAGCGGGCTCCATGGAATGACGCCGATGCCAAGGCCTTGTGCTGCTGGCAGCACCTCAAGCTCTGGCAGACGGCACAGCAGATTGTATTTGTGCTGCTCGGATACGAGGCCGAGGAAGCCGCGCGCCTTGGCTTCTCCCTGCGCAACCGCCAGGTCCCAGCCGGCGAAGTTGCTGGAGCCGACATAGCCGATCTTCCCTTGCGTAACCGCGGTCTCGAAACCGCCCCACAGTTCCGCCCAGCTTACGTTGCGGTCGACGTGGTGCATTTGGTACAGTTCGATATGATCGGTCTGCAATCTGCGCAAGGAGCCTTCGAGATGGCGGCGAAGCTTGTACGACGACAAGCCTCCGTCCCGGTTCGGGCCATCGGCAGGATCGCTCATATCGCCGTAGAATTTGGTCGCCAGCACCGTCTTCTCGCGGCGGCCGCCGCCTTGAGCGAACCAGCGTCCGATAATCTCTTCCGTGCGGCCGGCGTTCTCGCCCCAGCCATATATGTTGGCGGTGTCAAAGAAATTAATGCCCGCGTCAAGTGCTGCATCCATAATCCGGAAGGCTTCCTGCTCGTCCGTATCTACGCCGAAATTCATCGTGCCGAGGCATAGACGGCTTACCTTCAATCCCGATCGTCCCAAATAGGTGTAATTCACGTTTCTACCGCTCCTTTTATGGATGAATGATGATGGATTGGCTTGAGCGGCCGTTGGGCCGATCAGCATTCCATTGTGCAATCTTCCCCATCATAACGAATCTTTTTCCAACTCGTAAAGTACGCACTTTATGTTCAGTAGGTTACCTAGAGTTTAGTAAGGGACAATCCATATACCGGCTGACATATCGCATGAAGGTTGCATGAAAGTCGCTTTACCCGTTCATGTTATGGGATGGAGGTGATCAACATGTCCGGAAGAAACAGTAAGCCGAAGAACAACGGTCCTGCGTCCCATCCGTCCCGTCTGGAGCAATTCGGGGATAAGCTCTCCGATGATACGGCGATCCAGAAGCCAGTAAGCAAGGAATAACCAGAATAGCCAGCGAATAAGCAGACGCACAAAAGGAGCACGGTGATGATCGCCTGATCGTTCACCCTGCTCCTTCTTATCTGCTGCCGGCCAAGCCGGCGATTATTAATCGCGTATACCAGCCACCGCATCGCGGATGGACCGATAGAAGGATTGCCAATGCGGAGCCATGCCTTCCGCAAGCTCATCGATCTTGTGGATCACCGCCGCATCAGGCTGCGCTTCGCCGTTCCGCTTCGCTGCCTCCGCAATAATCGCCTCGCGCTCCTGCAGCGTACGCTTGCCCTTGTTCGGTTCCTCAGCCATTCATCCGCCTCCTTCATCGCAAGTTCGTTCCTCCCCGCGGGCTAACCTTTCAGCCGCTGCTTGCGCAGCGTGAACAGCTCGCGAAGCTCATCGGTCGACATCTCGGTAATCCAGTTCTCGGATTGTCCGACGACTTGCTCGTTGAGCAGCTGTTTGCGGGATATCATATCGTCGATCCGCTCTTCCAGCGTACCGAGCGTTACATACTTGTGCACCTGAACGCTGCGCGTCTGTCCGATTCGGAACGCGCGGTCCGTCGCCTGATTCTCGACCGCGGGATTCCACCACCGGTCGAAATGGATGACGTGATTCGCCGCCGTCAGGTTGAGACCGGTTCCTCCGGCCTTCAAAGAGAGCACGAACGCGCAGCCCGGCACCTGTTCATTCTGGAAGTTCGCGATCATCGCATCGCGGTTCGCCTTCGGAACGCCCCCATGGAGATAAGGAGTAGGAATGCCGATCCGCTCATCGATCAGCCGTTTCAGCGCATGGCCCATCTCGATATATTGAGTGAAGATCAGGCAGCGCTCTCCTTCGGCCGCGATCTCTTCGATCATCTCCAGCAAGCGGAGCACCTTATTGGAACGCTCCGGCTCCCAAGCTGCCGGGTTCGTGCTCAGATCTTCATTCAGCAACAGACTCGGGTGGTCGCACACCTGCTTAAGCCGCGTCAGCATCGACAGAATTAAGCCGCGGCGCTGCATCGCGCCGGCTGATTCCAGCTGGCGCAGCAGATCCGATACGAGATTCTCGTAGATGGTTCCCTGCTCGACCGTCAAGGATAGATAGGTCTGCATCTCGTTCTTCTCCGGCAGCGACAACTGAATCGATGGATCCTTCTTGACCCTCCGCAGCATGAACGGCTTCACCCAGCGCTGGAGCTCAGCGATCAGATTCTCGTCGCGCTCCCGCTCGATCGGCTGCACGACAGCCCGTCTGAAGTCGCCGAGGCTGCCGAGATACCCCGGATTAATAAAATCATATATGGACCACAGCTCGGTAAGCCGGTTCTCCATCGGGGTTCCTGTCAGCGCGATCCGGTGACGGGCGGGAAACGCCCTGATCGCTGTCGATTGTTTCGTATAGTAGTTCTTGATATTCTGCGCTTCATCGAGGCATACAACATCCCACTGCGTGTCGCCGAGCTCTTCCTCGTCCAGCGGCGTGAGCGCATAAGAGGTAATCACGAGATCGACCTCTTCAACTGCAGCCGCGAATAAAGGACCTCTCGCCCGCTTCGGTCCGTAGTGGACATGCACGCGCAGCGATGGCGCGAACTTCTCGAGTTCTTTCTCCCAGTTGCCAATGACCGAAGTTGGGCAAATGAGCAGTGATGGACCCAGCTTCACGTTGCCGCTCTTCTCGATCACATGCTGCAGATAAGCTGTGAACTGGATCGTCTTCCCGAGACCCATATCGTCAGCCAAGCAGCCGCCGATGCCGAATTGGCGCAGGAAAGCGAGCCATGATACGCCCTGCAGCTGATACGGCCGCAGCTCGCCGAGGAAGCCTTCCGGCTTCGTGATGAGGGGCAACTCGCTCGTCTCGCTCAGCTTGCCGATCCAGGCAGCCAGATGCTCGCTGAGCTCAACCTCCGCCTCGAGCGCTTCCTGATCTTCGCGTTCCGGTTCGAGCTCTGCCGAACCCCGCAAATGCATCTCGAGCACATCGCGCATCGTAAAGCCGTGCTTGCCGCCGTTCTTCTTCAGCCACCGGCGAATGCGGTCTACATCATCAGGATCCAGATGCACCCACTCTCCGCCGATCTGCGTCAGGCGGCGATTCTCCTCCGCTAGCCGGAGAAACTCGGTTTCGCTCATGTTGACGTTGCCGACAGCCAGCTTCCAGTCGAAATCGACGATCTGCTGCAGACCGAAGGTCGACTGTTCAGCCGAACCGGCGCCGATCGACGATTTGACCTTTGCCTTCAGGCGCAATCTGCGGTTGCGGACTGCCTCCCACCAGCCTGGGAGCAGCACCGGAGCGCCTGCAGCCAACAGTTTGCCGCTAGCTTCTTCGAGGAACGCGAACGCTTCGGCATCGGTTAGTTCCGTCTTCAGCATCGGTTCATCCGAATTGTTGCTTTCGCTGCTTGATAACGTCCAATCAGGAAGCGCAGAAGCCCATTTGGCTTCTTCCTTGCGCATCCGCAGATCAAAATAAGTCACCCATGCTTCCGGAACGCCGTTAGGCAGCAGCCAGCGAAGTGCAGCAAGACTGCTGCCGGATGTGTCGCCCTCACTAGATTGCCGAGCCGAAACCGGCACAAGCCGATGCCATGGACCTCCAGCCTCGCGATCCTGAACCGCAGGCCGCAAACGCCAGCCCGAAGAATCGTCCGGCTCGATCAATTGAAGCGCCATACGGAACGGCACGTCATCTTGTTTGAGGCCGATGGCGACCAACCAGTCATCCTCATCGGCAGCTTTCATTGCCAATACGGATTCGCCTGCCGCCTTCGCCGTCTCGCTCCATACGCCGGCCACAGAAGGATTGTCGGCGACCAGCTGTTCGACAATATAGCTGATCCAGCGTTCAACGCCGCCATCGCCTGACTCTGCAAGCGCGGCCTTAAGCTCTCGCGCTTCGGCCGCCTCCGGTTCAAGCGCAGGAATATCCAGCTTCCAGGCACGCAATTCTTCTGACCAATGCGCCCAGTCCGGGATGAACCAGCCGCTCATCAATGCCTTGCGCAGCAGTTGCGCGTACCGCATCAATTGCTCGGCGCGGTCGCTCCATTCGATGCGCAGCAGCCGGACAGGCGTTGGATCAGCCAAGTAATCCATGGCCAGAAGCGGCGGAATGATGAGCTCGACGACGCCGGTACGTTCATCTGTGCGGCTCTCGATCTCTGAGCCATACCAGGATGGCGCATGCCAGGCAAACAACAGCGTGCGCAGCCGCTGCGTCAATCCCGCATCGTGCTTCACCTGCAGCACGATGCCTTCTCCATCTTTCCAAAATCCGTCGATGTGTAATGTTTCCGCTCCCGTATAGCCTCTCATGTGATGATTTTTCCCCTCCACAGCTCTTCCTGCAACGCGCGCAGCCGCTGATGCCTATGGGCGATCTCATTGACGAAGCGATTCCACGCTTCCTGCTTCTTCTCTGCTTTGTACAGCTTCTCCAGCTTCTTCATCTGCTTGACCGCATTCCGGTACCCTTGCCGGTTGCGTGAGCGGATCCCGGTGTCGATCGCTTGATGGTACATCGGAATGAGCACGTGCGGCGCGCTCTTGGTTATCTCGCGGACGGCCTGCAAATCCAGCTCGTCGGGGTCGATCCCGATATACATCTGCAGATCCGCCCACTGCTCGTATCGCTGCTGCTCGATCCAATGATCGGAGAGCGCCGAATAAGAGAAAGGAAGGAAAGCGATCAGATGTTTCTCCCAGACCGGATTATCGGGCTGCCGCTCGTCGGCGATCCGGCACATCGATAGGAACGGTCCGAACGCGCGGGATTTCCGCTCAAACTGAAGACCGCCATAGATATAATCCATCCAAATCTCCAGCTTCTCCCACTTCGCGTCCTCAAGCCGGTCAAGCGCGCAATCGCAAGCAAGCAGCGCGGTGCGGTTGAATTCGGTATCGGTGAGCAGATGGACCGCTCTCGTATCCTCTCCATCGACGAATGCCAGGAAGGCGAGCGCCATCGGGTAGAAGGATGGCCGTTTGCCCGCTTGCTTCATCTGTTCGAATTCATCGGACAGCCACCGTTCTTCTTCTCCGCGCCACTGTACGTCATCGACAAGTCTGCCGAGCAGGGAAAAGTAAAGCGTTTCCCAGCGATGGAGCTGCTGCTCCCGGTCCATTTCACGCCGATGGAAGAACGAAGCCAAGCTCTGGATCGCTTCCCGCTCCGCACCCGTGAGCCCGGCCTCGAGCGTCTCGCCGCCAAGCTCGGTGTACTGATTAATCCAGGGCTCCGTCATCCGTGCGAAGGCCATCTCATAATAATAGCGGGAATAGCTGTCGGTAGCGGAATAAGCGCGCTCGGCTTGATCCGCCACGAACAGGACCGCATGCATCCAGTGCAGCTTCTTCAGCCGGTCCGGCCACGCCTTCGATTGCCCTTTAAGCGCCGTCAGCACGGATTGCAGCGGATGAAGGGAATGCCTGCACTGCCGCCAGGTGTCCCCGTACCTGCGTTCCATGTCTTCGAACCACTCTGCGGGGGTTACGGCCAGACCCTGGCCTTGCGCTTCTAATCCCGCCTTGGGCTGCGCATCCGCGGCATCGAGCTTCACCAGCCCTTGACCGCCGTAGAGCAGCCGGTTGTAAGCTTCATCGGGACTGTCGCCGACATAATTGCAATACGCAAAATAAACGGCTGCCATATGCTTGCAATAGCCGTTGTACGGACAGGTACAGGTGCTGAACGTAATCTCTTCCGCATCAATTGTCACGGCATAGACCTTCGTGCCGTTCACGGAGCCGTAGATGCTGGTGCCGTTCATTACTTCTACCGCACGAACCTTCTCTCTCCGGTAATAGTCCCAGCCGCGCTCTTGCATCTCCGCAGGCATGACCTCTGCTAGCTGCGATTCCAATTTCTCATCAAGGCCGTCGTCCAATCGAAAACGAGTGTGCAACCGTTCGTCCCTCCCGTTCAAGTTAAGCCATTCTTTCCATTATACCAAACAAAGACAAGAAATGCTCTTGCACAAAGGAGAAAAATACGTTCCTTCACACAAGAGCATCTCGATACGATGTAAGCTATTCGGTTCATTAATGCGGAATTCGTACGATGAAGGCGATCTTGCTGATGGTTTCCGTGTTCACCTGAACGGAACCTTTATAACTCTCTACGATGGACTTGACAATAGATAGGCCGAGCCCGGAATGCCCTTCTCCTTTGGTGCTGAAGCCGGATTTAAAGATCGGATTGTTCTGGACGAAGGATAAATCGCTGCACGAATTGCTTACCGTAAATTCCAAGTAGCCGTTCACAAGCGTACCTCCGACCGTTACGTTGCGTTCCTCTTCCGGCAGGAGCATAACCTCATCGAATGCGTTATCGATCAGATTGCCGAGCACTCTCGTCAGATCGAGCGACTTGACGCCTAACGCCAGTTTGTTCATGTCTTCCAAGCGGATGGTCAGCTCAATCTTGAGCGCTTCCGCCTGGGACATCTTGGATCGGATGAGCGCCGCGATTGCCGGATTGCCGATGTTGATCATATCGTTCATTTGTCTAATCTCGCCTGTAAGCTCCGCGGAGTATGCCTTCAGGTCATCGATCTTACCGAGCTGCGCGAGCGAATGGATCGTCTGCACGTGGTTCATGAAATCATGGCGCTGCGCCCTGATGGCCTGGAACAAGCCGTTAATCTCGTCGACATACGTTTCCTGCGCCGCTCTGGCCAATTTGTCCTGCGACTTCCGGTAAGAGGTCACGACAAGGAACGCTACAATGAGACTAATGATCGTTACGACAATCATAATAAGCGCAATGCTAAAAAATTGATGATCCAGCGCATCCTGAATGGACTGGTAGTCTGCCGTGAGCGTCAACACGTAACGGGTAAGCGGGTCGCCATTCTCATCTACGATGCTCGCGGAGCCTTGCATCGAGACGGGGAGGTACATTTTGAGCACATGCTTGCCGTTGATGGTCGTATTAACGGTCTGCAGTTCATTGCTCTTACTGACCTTGGCGATCAGATCCATGTCCTCGCTGTAGGCGTACTCGTATGCGCCGTAGATAATAGGCTGCTGTGTCCGGTGCTCCAGCTGGTCACCGGCTTCGGTCGTCGTAATCTGCGGACCAAGCGGGAACGTGCTTGGGTTAATGACCGCGATCTCGAGGAGCGTCTCATTATTCTCGAGCGTCTTGCTTATGAGTCCGTCCACGCCGGTCTTCTGATCGTACTCGAGCTGGCGGTCGTTATAACGAATGAACGGATCGATTATATAGTTCGTCGTGCCGTCGTTATAATAGCCCCACTTATTGATCTGGCTCGTGTCGGAGGTCGCAAGTTCGAACGGTCCCGTCCAGAAGTTCGGCAGGGACTGGCCCCAAGGAATCGTTACGTTGTGTACGCTAAGCAGCTGTTGGAACGCCATGTACCATGGATTCCAGGTGCTGGTCTTCACCCCGATCTCGTGTGGATCGGATGACTTATAGAGGACGATGTTGTCCGGCGTCTTCTTCATTAACGTAATGTGGGCGATACCGAGCTTCTCGCTCAGTTCCTTCAGCTGTTCGTTCGTCACGTTCTCAATGTCCGGATCGAGCGCATATTGCGCCGCAATCGCTGCCGCCCTTAATTCCCGTCCGATCTGCTGCTGATACGCTTCGGCGCCGATCCGAGACAGCTCGATCGATAATTCGATCTGCTTCGCGGTCGATTCGAGTTCGGATTCCAACTGGGATTCCAACGTGTTTTTTGTCGTAAAATAGTAAATCGTGTTGTTGGCGCCAAGCAGAACAGCAACCAAAATTATTGCAATCAGCCATATTTTGCCGCGCATTCACGAATCTCCCCTAGTTGCTCATCGTTGCCCAAATACACTGGTGTCTATGATGCCATTATGACGCATTTCCTTCATGCGAACAATGCTTATTTCCTATCTTCGCTATCTCTTATACCTATTAAAAAGAAAGGCGAGATATGCCGACTTCCGTCGATATATCTCGCCTTATTCATAATCATCAACCCTTCATCCGCCGCATCCAGGCAAGCAGCGCCCACTTTCGCTCTTGACGCTTCTTGTACTTCGGCAGCGCCTTATAGATATTGCTGCAAGCGGCCAGCGATTGCGCGGCTTCTTCCTTGCGCCCGAGTTCGGCATAGATTTGCGCCAGCCGGTAATAGGCTTCGCACGATGAGGTGTGTATGGTCTTGAATTCGTCCAGCGCGGCAATGGCGGCCTGCGGATTCGTCTTGGCGTGCAGCGCCGCCAGACGCAGGTAAGGCGTGCCGTATTTGACGCGGGGATTAATCGACAAGGCATTGCGAATCGCGGCTTCCGCGGACGCCTGTTCGCCTAATGCCGCCAACGATGTACCCAGATCATCCCAATATTCAGCCGAATGGTCGAGCGCGTCTTGCAGCGGCATCAGGAGTTCCTTGGCGGCGGCATATTTCTTCCGTTCGATGAGCAGTCTGGCAAGCTCATGCTTGGCAGGAATATCGTTCGGATTCATCAGCACTTGCTGACGCAAGCGGCGAATGGCCGCACCTCTGCGGAAAGGACGGATGATGCTTGGCGTAAGTCCGATGAATCTCCGGTCCACCAAATACAGCACCAGCAGCAGAACAAGAATAGCGAGCAGCGGATTGCCCAAAAGCTGCCAAAGAATCACAAATAAAATAAACTTACCCATAACTTCCCCCTAATACAACCGTGAAATAATTGCAATTATCCACCATATTGTACATGATCAGACAAGATTCGTGTAGATCGAACCATTCGGACCATTCGCGCTTGCGGCGAATTCACTCTACCACGTAAACTTAAAGTCAACAGCCATAAGGAGGCGAGCTTTCGCATGTTTGACCAATTACGCGCACAGCTTCCAGGGTGGGTACAGGATAGCCGTGCCCTGGCGAATCAAGGCAAGGTCGCCGCTTACATCCCCGAGCTCGCCAAAGCGCCTCAGCATGTACTGGGCATTACGGTAACCGGCCGCGGCGGCGAATCGGTCTCGGTCGGCGAGACCGATTTCAAATTTACGATGCAGAGCATATCGAAGGTGTTCACGCTGCTGCTCGCATTCATGGACCACGGCGAAGAAGGCGTATTCGCCAAGGTCGGCATGGAGCCGACGGGCGACGATTTCAACTCGATGCTGAAGCTGGAGCTCGTAGAGCCCGGCAAGCCGTTCAATCCGCTCATCAACGCCGGGGCGATCGCGGTGACGTCCTTGATTAAGGGCGACACGCCAGCCATCAAGACCGAGCGGATCCTCCGGTTCTTTAAGGAAGCGTCTGGAGGCGCGAATCTGGCCGTTAACTCAGCTGTCGCCAAGTCCGAATCCGCGACGGCGCACCGTAACCGCTCCCTTGCCTACTTCCTCAAAGACAACGAGGTGCTCGGCGAGGAGGTCGATGTCGAGGAAGTGCTGCAGGTTTATTTTGACCATTGCGCCGTTGAAGTGGATTGTCCGCAGCTGGCCCGCATGGCGCTGGTGCTGGCTCATGGAGGCGTCGACCCGATCACGGGCAGAGAGCTCGTGCCAAGACGTTACGTCCAGATAGCCAAGTCGTTCATGGTGACGTGCGGCATGTACAACGCCTCGGGCGAATTTGCCATCAAGGCGGGCATACCGGCCAAGAGCGGCGTATCCGGCGGTATTCTCGCTCTCGTCCCGGGCCAGTACGGGATCGGGATCGTAGGTCCTGCGCTCGGCGCCAAAGGCAACAGCACGGCAGGCGTCCATCTGCTCGAGCAGATGAGTACCGCCTTTGACTGGAGTTTATTCTAACGCCTTGCCATCTCATGTCAAAAAGCCTTCTTTACCACTCATACAAGTGGCGAAGAAGGCTTAAGCAAGGTTACGATGAACATGTCAAATTTTTAACTCCCCAAGCTTGATAAGCTCGACAACCGCTTGCGAACGACCTTTTACGTTTAATTTCTGCATGACGTTCGTCATAGGGTTTGAAACGCATGCTGCTCATGCGAAAGCGGTGCGGATATGCACCGTTCCATCACGGCTGACGGTGATCCTCGCTATGAGCCGTTTGAGCGTTAACCGGAGCGCTTCGAACTCTCCCTCCTCGAACTCCAAGGCCAGCAGCTTGCCTATGGCGCCTTGAATATAGGCCATCAGCCGTTCGCGGTCCATCTGTCTGTCCGTTTCCTGATGCAATTCGCGAAGCCGCCGCTCGTAGTGAGACAGCTCCTGCTCGCAGCTCGCCCGTTCATATTCGTATTGCCGCTCATCGATCGTCCCTTGCGCTCGTTCTTTGCGAAGCGCCAGCAATAAGGAACGGCTTCGCTCGATCTGCTTGAGCAGACTCTGTTCCTGCCTGTCAGCTGCGGAAGTATCGGGCATTATGCTGTCTTTGTACCGGTCGTAGAACGACTCGCTAGACCCTGCTGCACGTAATTGTTCCGAAAGCGCGGTAAGTACATCCTCCTTGAATGGGAGGTAGGGCAAATGGAAGCTGTTCAGGCAACCGAGATCCCCCTGCCTGCGACGTTTGGAGCAGATGAGGTAGCGATATTCTTGATCCGCGTGGCGGCCTTGCGATTTCATCGAGACCATCGACGAGCCGCAGTGCGCGCAATGGATGAAGCCGGCGAACACATTCTTCTTGTGGCGCGCGCCGCCCTGCTTTCCCCCGCTCCGCTGCGCCCGGATCTTTTGCGCCAAATCGAATAGATGATCGTCAATAATGGCTTCATGCGTGTTCGGCTCATGCGCCCGCTCCCATTTGTGCTTCTCGCGCTGAATGAGCTTTTTGGAGCGGTTGGTTAGATCATCCTCGTCATGATACACCAGCGTGGTCTCATATTTGTTGAATACATTCCTGCCCGTATACGCCTCGTTCTGCAGAATGCGCTGCACCGAACTGATGCCCCACAACCCGCCTTTGGGCGATGGGATACGCAATTGCTCGTTCAAGCGCTTGACGATCTCCTTCTCCCCCAACTGGTCGGCGGTATACAGCTTGAAGATAAGCTCGATAACCGATCGCGTCTCCTCATCCGGGACCAGCGATTTGCGCTCCCCGATGACGGCCTTCCTGTAACCGTATGGAGCGATGCTGCCTGTGAAATTTCCCTTGAGCGCCGATTGGCGGATGCCCCGGCGGGAACTGAAGCTGATCTGCTGGCTGAGCGTCTGGTTCACCGCAGAGATGATCTGGAATTTCAGCTCGTCGTGATTGTGAAGCGAATCGAAGCCTTCCTCGAGCGAGATTAAGCGGATGCCCAGCATATCGACGAGTTTCTTTTTCAAGGATAAGGAGTCCAGGGCATCCCGGGAGAAACGGGACAATGCCGCGAAGATGACCACATCGAAGGCGCGGCGCTTCGCATCTTGAAGAAGTTGTTGAATCGCCGGCCGGCTGATGATGTTCGTACCGGTGTCGCGGTCCTCATAGACAAAACCTTCGAGAATGTCCAGATCCAGCTGGCGCGCTTTCTCGCGGCAATTCGCCTCCTGATGCTCCGGACTGTCCTTCTGGCTTTCCTTCGTCGTGCTGACCCGGACATAGATGGCTGTGCGTCGACCTGCCGCCGGCATCATGGGCGTTTCCCGTTGTCTGCCGTGGAATTCGACCGCTGTTCCTTGCGTTTGGCCTGATGCTGCATATTGGCCCAACTGCCGGCGTGCTTATGAACCGTCTGTCGAACCAGATCCTCCACGATTTCCGTAAGGCTTCCCTCTCCCGCTTCAAAGATCAGGCTGTAGGCTTTGGAAGGTTTGCTTATGCTCATCCGGATGCTCTCCTTTCCACCGCTTGCTGGTAAAAAGGTATTCCGCCTCCATCTTGTACTATCACAAAAAAGCCGCTGCAGCCCCTCGGGCAACAACGGCTTCAAGCCATATAGATATCGGGGTGCGCGTGCTCGGCATGTGCGGATGCCAGCTCATATCCGCGGAACCCGCCGCCGCCCTGCCAATCCAGCTGTGTAGAGATCCCTTGCCGGCAGCTCCCGTCCACGACCCTTTTAAGGCGAGGCAGCGCAAAATCATGAATGTGGGTGCCGCTCTCGATGCCGATCCACCGCCGGTTCATCTTGTGTGCGGCCGCGGCTGTCGTGCCGGTGCCGAGATAAGCATCCAACACCCAGTCGCCTTCGTCGGTCAGCCAATGGAGGATTCGGAACAGCAGCGCCTCGTGCTTCTCATGCGGAAAACGGGTAATCGACCCGCTCATGGGGATATCGAGCCACAGATCGCTTAAGATGCGGTACGATCTTGGCGGCACGTAGTGCTCCGGCTTGCCGGTGCGGCTGAGCCGAACGAAGTTCAAGGCGATGCCTTCGGTCTGCAGCTTGGACAAATAATAATCGTCGATGCTCATCTGTCCGCCAGTCTCGGCCAGATACTGTTCATGATTGCGCATTGCGCCGCGCGTGCGCTCCTCCGACCACCGCCATTGGCCGCTTTCCGGCCGAATGCCGAAAATTTCGTACCGCATCGTCGGGCGGTTCGTCCCGCGCCAATGATTGTTCCATGTGCCCGGCTGAGGCTTGTCCAGCTGGCTCATGCAATGCCGAAACCGCGTATCCGGCGAGTTGGCATATAACAGAATCGAGTCATGACCGGAAGCGAGCGCATCGATCGTATCGAACTGATGCTGCACGTTTTTGGTGCCGCGTTTGACGATAATTTCATTGCGGAACTGCCGGTCGAACACTTCGTCGAGCAGCAGCTTCAGCCTCGCCGCTTCGCGATAGTCGATCTGCACCGCAATGACGCCGTCCGGACGCAACAACCGGCGCATCAGCTTCAGCCGCTGCCGCATCTGCGACAACCAAACGTCCGAATCCGCGCCGTCATCATAATGCTCGAACATCGAGCCGGTATTGTACGGCGGATCAATGAAGATGCACTTGATGCTCGCGGCACAACGCGCTTCCAGCAGTTGCAGCGCAGCAAGGTTATCGCCGTATATGAGCATATTCGCAGCATCCGGGGCGCCGTATGACAGGCTGCGGTTCTCCGTCAGCTGCCAGTCTTCAACTTCACTTCCGGCGCACGCGGGCGCAAGCTTTATTTTTCCTCGTGCCATGCTTGTTCGCTCCTTCTCTCACGCCTGCCCAGCCTTAGGCGCAAGTGTTTCAAACCCGATCACATTCGAGATATGATTACGTACCGTCTTCTCGCTGATAAACAGCTGTTGAGCGATGTCCCTAGTCGTTTTGTCCTGGACAAGAAGCTCGAAAACCTCGCGCTCACGATGGGTCAATAAAAATTTGCTCTTCTGGTCGTTTTCCCTCAATGTGTGGGGTACCGATGTATCACCCTTTATGCCCATTTATCGCGCGTTAATTCCTCTGATCGCTTACAGCGTGACGAATCTTGTCCATTCAGCTCGTCTTTGCTCTCCCATTATCGCTAGGACTCTTCGTTAATCGTCCGTATGCCGCCAAAGTTGCCACCACACTAGCTTGTCTTGGTAATTATTTGCGCAATCCGTTTTGTTGGCACAAAAAAAAGAGCAGCGGATTCGAGATCCGGCTGCCCATTTACGATTTGCCTTCTAACCAGTCAAAAAACACGTCGCGGGAGATTTTGATCCTCCTCCCGACCTTCACCACATGGAATTGCTTCGAATGAACAAGCTCATACGCCTGAACTTGCCCGATGTTCATGATCCGCTTAATATCCGCGACATCCAGCGTCTCGGGGTATTTGTCTCGGACGCTTGAAGTTGAAGGTACCGCTTCTTCCATGTTGTCACCACCCGTAACTATCTTAGTCGGGGGCGGGATTGTCTTATGCTAATCAATTGTTCAATTTTCACAATAGAAAAACAAAGGGACATCCACTAGATTCATGGACATCCATTATAAACTACACATATTCAAATCGCCTGTTTAATTTTTCTAATGCTCTTATAACCTCTTTGAAGTTAGCAACTGCAATGCTACAGCCCTTATCCCTTCGAATGACTGATTCAAAGTAGGCATAATTATGTTTCCTATCTAGTAGTTCAACTTTATGTAAATTCATTGCTGTTGCCCTATCAAAAGTCTCAATATGAATATCGGAATTCGCTAAGAAGCTTATCCAAAATTCGAGTGAACCAGGCAGAAACCCTTCTTGCTCGAGCGAATGAAACCAAACGCCTTTATGTTTACGATCGTACTGAATAAAAATAATGTCTTGAACATTAAGTTCGAATGGTTTTGTGCCGAGGGGATCTGCTGATACAGCTAATTTTTCTAACATAGGACCTTCACCGCCTTACAGCAGTTCTTCAGGTGTATCACCCTGATAGATGTACCATGTGCTAGCTGTTGACACAAACAAAATTGCAATTAAGCCCAGAAGGGTAGCAATCCGATACAAAACTTTTTTGGTCATTTTACCACCCCCTTCCTCTCCCTTATTGGAAGTTTAATAAGCGTGAGGCATTGCACCAAGAATGTTGATGCAAGGACAGGAGAACCGATTGCAAAATTAATTGCTACTAGCATTGTAGATGATAGCTTTAAAAATGGAAAATACTTTTTTTTGATGCGTGACTGTTTCTCAATATCAGAAGGTGAAAAAACAATCGCTAGAATTACGTTAATGACATTTAGAATGAAAACAAACTCTGCTCCTAAATCGCCCGTTAATGAAAGCGCTAAAACTCCAACTGTTGATACAACAATGCATGCAACCCCAGACTTCAGGTGATAGCCGCCTGATAGCTGTCGAAGGATTGCGAAGGATACCAATACTGTTATGGCCTCAATAAATGTATCCGTCACTAATGAGCCGATCAACGAAAAAAGGATGATTGTTAGGCCATTAATTAAAGCAGCTATTGCAAATTTCAATACATTTACAGATGCAGGATGTTCCGGGACTTTCGCTTTAATACCAACAGCAATCTTCAGTGACAAGGTATCGATCAACTTATTTGCTCAACTCCTTCTTCAGTAGAATGACAATGAAAAATACCATTGCCACAGCTACGACGATGAGATCGAGAATTACTTGCTGTCTAATAAGCAGAATACCGAATGTCAAAGTAGCAACCACAATAACAACAGCCACAACTATAGGCTCATATTTAAAACGTTTTTTAAACTTAGTCCCATATCCCCAACCGCGACTATAGCAGTAGTGGCAGATTAGAAAAGCAAGCATAGAAACGATTACCTGAAAGATATAACCTTTGATAGGACTGGCTTTAATATCTTCTATTGAGATCGAGAATACTGCAGTAGAAACTTCTGCTGAGATGGCTTGAAACAATATGTAAGCAAAATAGCCACCGAATGAACCAATGAAAGACCAATGAATAGGGACCTGCAAGAGAACTGTTAGCAGTAAAGCTAGCAGAAGCACATTCACAAATGGGACCAGATTAGCAAAGAAAAGTTCTTCTCTGAGCGTGAAACTTTGCAAACTCATAACTGCGGCAATTAATAAGGATGGCCACAAACAATCGGATAATTTAAAACGATAGAGAGTTAGAACTACTACAATTAAAGCAAGACTATCAAGCATCGAAAAAGTAACAAAAGGAATAAATTCCACCAGACATGACACCACCCGTTATTATATAAGTAAGCTAATTTTCTCTTTTCTTACGATGCTCCTCATATTCAATTACACTGCTTTTCAATATGAGGAAATAGCCACCTGATGCTTCTCTGAAAATTAATTTATTGCTTTGGCATAATCTGGTTATTTGTCTTCTTGTCACCTTCAGATGATCAGCAGCTTCTCCCGCAGTTAAAACCTCATCCAAGGGATTCAAATCTACCACTCCTAACATTTCTTCCATAAGACTTTTGTATCAAATATACTGCGTCTCACTTGAGACGTCAATGATGTCTTAAATGCCAAACAACAACTCATCCAACCCCCTCGCCGCTTCGCTCTGCATGTTCGGCAGCAAGTGCGAATAGCGGTTCAATGTCATCGATACGGTGGAATGGCCAAGACGCTCGGAGACGACTTTAATATGGACACCTTGCCGGAGAAGGAGACTGGCATGCGTATGGCGCAAATCGTGGAAGGTAATGGGCGGGGCTTGGTGCTCTTGCAATAGTTTATACCAGACCTTCATGATCGCACGCCCGGAAGTCGGCGTTCCGCGGGATGTGCAGACGACCAGGTCGTGATGCTGATAAGACGCATCGCCGGCCGCTCGCTCTTGATCGATCAGTTGCCGGTGTTCCTGCAGCATCTGAATGGTTGCTGGCGATATCGTGACCGAACGGATACTGCCTGCCGTTTTGGCGCCGGCGATCAGCTGCTTGCCATCGTGGCTCAACGTCTGCTGAATACGGATGATGCCTCCGTTTAATTCGATGTCCGACCAGCGCAACCCTAATATTTCTCCCTGGCGCATGCCTGTCATAACGGCAAGGTAGAACGCGATGGAATAACGGGACCTGCCTTTAATATGGGTCAGGAATTGCCCTACATATTCAGGGTCCCATACTTGCAGTTCACGGTGAGGAACACGCGGCTTCTCGATTCCCCGGGCGACATTCTTCTGGACAAGGTCGAGCCGCTCGGCTGCATTTAGTGAGGTATGCACGACGGATAGTATGCGATGGATCGTCTCGGGCGCCAGCTGTTTATCGCGGATAAGATGGGAGACGAAAGATTCAATGTGATAAGGAGTGAGCTGAGCAATAGGGACACTGCCCAGTTTGGGGAGGATGTGTAGCTTAATATAGACTTGATACGTTCGTTCCGTATGAAGGCTTATGCTGCTTCTCTTCTTCTCTAACCATTCTTGCAAAAAATCGCCATAGTGGACCCGGCTAATGTCCAGCGGCCTTCCGCCCTGATTGATCTGATGCTGCAATTCGACCATGGCGCGTTCCGCTTCTTTCTTGGTCCGGAACCCGCGCTGCTTTTTCCTCACCCGCTTTCCTTCCAGATTCTTGCCTAGCTCCACTTCAAACCACCATTTATTTTTCTTCAACTTTTTATCTTCATATACCGGCATGCTATCGAGCCCCTTTCGCTGCAACGCGTCGATGTCAACATCACGTATGTTTCAATGTATGCCGACTCAAGCCCCGCTAAGCACAGTTTTGCCGCCAGAATGCCGCCAATTCATGTTTTGATCCACCTGAAGTTGCTGTATTTCATGTGATCGCCTCATGAGTACATTACCCCTCAATGTGTGTCACCCCTCCTTGCTCGGGTTTTTGTGGTTTAACAAGGTTAAGGGATACAGTCAAAATATAGTATGAAAAGGCGAATAGAGTGGTGCGATTGTGCATAAAAATAGGCGCTTATACTGATAAGTCAAGACGTATATCCCCCACTACCGTTGGTTAAAACAAAACCGGATACCCCTTACTCTGGCATCCGGTCGGTCGGCCTTCATTATCTGCGATTGACCGCTTGCGGAGGGAAGATGCGCTCCACCATAGCGTTGAATTCGGCGATGTAGGCTTGAATCGGATGACCCAACCGTACATCCTCCATGTAGGCGCTCATACGGTCGACGAAATCGTTATCCGATGAAACGTATACATGCTCGACGGATGGATCCAGCTGCTTCACTTCGGCTGCGATCCGTTCCTTGAGATCAGCGGTCAGCATCATTGTATGCTGAGGCGTCGTGCCGAGTGCGGAATACGGACGGACAGGCTGGTTGCCGCTGCCATACATATCGTATTCCTTGCTCGTGCGGTAGCCTTTGGTCTGCCAGCGATTCTCGCCCACGCCATACGTGGTCATGTTCATTTTCTCATTGCCGGAGCGCATTGGGGCCGGATTGGTGAAGTTCGTCTCGTTGCGCAACTGGTTCATGTTGTAGTTGAAGCGGCTTGCATTCTGATTGCCGGAGAACGTGTCGTTCGTGCCTGGCAGCGATTTAGCTTGCAGACGTCCTGTCGATGTCGTCGATTTGGCTTGCAGACGTCCCGTCTTCGTGCTGTCGTAGCTCTTTGTCGAATCGAAACGGCCTCGCGCGTCCATATGGCGGCTTTCCATCATCATTTCATAATTCGACCGCCCCATGGTATCCCTCATGCTGCTGCGGGAATCCAAATGAGAGCCTGGTGGAAGGTAAGCCATGTCGGTACGGGACAACGGACGAACAGAGTCGGATACGGATTTGGCGGACAAACCTCCGCGGCCCAAATCTTTGCCCGATAACGCAACATAAGCATTATTGTCGGTGAGCATGACATAAGCTTGGCCGATGCCGCTCATATTCGAGATCTCTTCCGACAATTTCGGACTCATCTCCAACTGATAATTGCGATGGGAACCAATAATATTATTGCTGTTCAGGCGCCGCCCGTTCATTCGGTTGCGATCGTTCATTTGGTCGCTTGCAAAACGGTTCTTCAAAACCATATTGCCGTTGCCGTCTTCACGCACCTCGTACTGGCGAATATTGCGATTGCCCAGCTCACCGTGATTTTCAGAACAGCCGGCAATCAACGTGCCGAGCATTGCACCAGCTGCAAGCAGTAGCCATTTGCGCTGCATGAACCATCCTCCATTCACTTTTGGTCGAGCGTTAATGCCCCGACTATAGCGTTAGCGAAAGGAGGTGGGGCTATGCTGGCAGTTTATCGGTCGTCGAGCCAATCACTTCGTCCGTATGAAAAACAACAAAGGCCGCCTGCGCGCTCGTTGACAGCATTCCTCGTTTAAGGTAAAGTGTAGGTATTAGAACCTGGTACTAATACTAGATACTAAGGAGCTGGTCCGATTGTCTATCCCTGGATTTATCTCACAAGCCACCATCACTGCTTTTGGCTGTTATACACCTGAACGCGTTATGACCAATACGGAGATGGAATCGATCGTCGACACGAATGACGAATGGATCGTCCAACGTACTGGCATCCGTGAGCGCCGCATTGCCGGCGAAGACGAATTCACCTCGGATCTATGTTTCGCCGCGGTACGCAATCTGATGGAGCGCTATCCGGTAACCATCGACGATGTCGATTATATTCTTGTCGCTACATCGACGCCGGACACGATATTCCCGAGCATGGCGGCACGAATCCAAGCGGAGTTCGGCATCGAATCGTGCGGGTCGGCCGATATTCAAGCGGCTTGCGCCGGCTTCGTCAGCGCCCTGCAGCTCGCCAATGGCCTTATCCTAACAGGCGTTCATCGCAAAATTCTGGTTGTTGGCGCCGAGACGCTGACCAAAGCAACGGATTACACCGATCGCGCGACGTGTATCTTATTCGGCGACGGCGCGGGTGCCATGCTGCTGGAGCGCAGCGACACCGGCAGTTTCCTCGGCGCTTATGTATCGACTACGGGAGACGACAAAGGCGCCCTATACCGTTCAAGTCTATCCTCTGCTATCGCGGGCAACCCCATTCATACGAATGGCAAAATCGTACAGAACGGCCGCGAAGTCTACAAATGGGCGGTTACGAATGTGGCCAAAGGCGTCGGCACCATTCTTGAACGGTATGGCTATAGCGTCTCCGACCTCGATTGGTTCGTACCCCACAGCGCGAATCTGCGTATCATTGAATCGGTCTGCGAACGGACGGGGATCGAGCTCGGCAAAGCGCTCGCAAGCGTCAAATGGAACGGCAACACGTCGGCCGCTTCGATCCCGCTCGCACTCGATGCGGCCATCAAGGATGGCCGGCTGAAGGAAGGCGATCTGACCTTGCTCTATGGCTTTGGCGGCGGATTGACCGAATCGGCACTGCTGCTGCGCTGGTCGTTATAATGGGAAGAGGGAAGTCCATCTCATGCGGACTTCCCTCTTTGCGTCATGTGCTTTTCTTGCCTCAGGAAAATAAGTAAGATGCCCTCGCCTTAAACTCCGCCGTTCAACACCAGATGCTTTAGGCCTGTGTATCGGTCACGCAGCTTGTACGCCTCGCGAAGCGCCTCTTCAATGAGCGTCTCCGACAGCCCGATATCTGACGGGTCAGATGGGCCGCCGGCGCGAATGAGCCACTCCCGCAGCTGTCTTGCTGCCGGCAAGGTGCCATAGATCGACGGGTATTCTTCTGCCAGCCGTTCACGGTAGATCCCGGCCAGCAGCGCCGAGGCCACGCCAACCTTTGCCCCGTGCAGCAGCTGCCGGCGTCCTTCCGATATGTAGGCCATCTCCCAATGATGGGAGAGATGATGCTCGCCGCCCGAAGCCGGTCTGGAGTGGCCGATGAGCAGCATCGACCAGCCGGATAGCAGCAGCCCTTCCATCAACACTTCCACTCCCCGCGGGGAGCCTGTAGCGATCTCATCCACAGCTTCGACGCAGCCCAGCAGCGCACGCTCCGTCAGCTCATAGGCTAGCGGACAGAATGGCTCCCCGGCTTGCTCAGCTGAGAATTTCCAATCTGCCAGTGAAGTGAACTTGCCGAGCATGTCCGCGAATCCGGCAGCCGTCATCTTCTGCGGCGCTTGAACTAGTACATCGGTATCGGCGAATACGGCGACCGGACCGACGGCGGGCACGGTCTGTTTGACACCGGATATGATAAGCGGAGCGCCTACCGAGGTGAATCCGTCGACTGAAGCCGCGGTCGGCACCGAAATAAAGTCGCATCCCCGCTGAAAGCAGACGAAGCGGACGATGTCATGTATCGTTCCGGAACCCACAGCTAGAATGGCTTGGGCTTTCAATGGCGTCTCGAGCATAACTTGTACGACCGAACGCTCATCGGCAATGACATCGCCTTGCGCATCCGGCTGAATCGTGCAGAGCGTATAGGCAATCGCGGCTTCCGTCAGCTTGGCGGCGAGCGCTGCGCCGGCAGCTTCCCAGGTCTTCTCATCGACTACCAATCCGACGGCTCCATAAGAACGGCTCAGCAAATAAGGCGCGACTTGATTCAAGGCGCCTGATGCCAGCTCCCCCTCCATCTGAATCGGCGCATACAGCACGCCTTCAGGCTTCACGGCAGCTTCGCGGTTAACGGCTTCAACGGCAGAACGGATATTCACGGCTGTTCACTCTCTCCTCTGCTTTTTTCCTTTAATTGTAACACAACATGCTTGCAGCCGTCTCTTGCTCAGGCAGAGAGCAACCCATAGGTCAGGTATCCAATCGGGCACAGTCTATCGCCGCATAGTATAGATAGCAGCGTTAGTATCCTTGCGAGAGGGAGAGTCGATCATCCTATGAGACTGCTCTTCACCTACTTTCTGCCAAGCGGCGGCATTGAAACGCTAAACCGTCTGCGATGCCGCGCCCTTGCGCAAGCTGGAATTGAAGCGCATCTGCTTTACTTGCGGGATGGCGCAGGCAAGCAGAATATATCCGGTATCCCCTATTTCATCACCGATTCCGATGCCGACATCGGGGCCATCATCCAAGCGGGCAACTATGACGCGATCATCGCTTGCTGCGATCATCTCATGCTTCCTCGTCTGCGGGCGCTCGGGTATACGGGCAAGCTCCTTTATGAGGCGCAAGGTCTGGGCGAGCTAGATCAGGCTAAGGATACGATCGAATGGGCTGCGCCTTATATCCGTCTCTACGCACAAGGAATCTTAAGCCCGATCACGGCGCACTTAATGGAGCTGTTTAATCTTTATTTGCCTGATGTCCATCGCTTCTACCTGCATAACATGGTCGATACGCAAACTTTCAATTATCGCGCTTCGTCCTGGCTTAATCCCGCCAATCAACCAATTCTCGCCTGGATCGGCAGACTCGAGCCGAATAAGAACTGGTCGTTGTTCTTGCACATCGCGGCCATGGTGGCGCAGCATAAGCCGGATCTGACCTTGTGGATGTTCGAAGATGCGAATATCACCACGCCCGGAGAACGCGAACGGTTCACGGAGATGTTGGCCGCACTTCAACTGCAGCATCGCGTGGTATTGCGCTCCAACGTGCCGCACAGCGAGATGCCCTATTATATGTCGGCCGTAGGAGACTCCGGCGGGATGCTAGTATCGACTTCGAATGTCGAAGGTTTCGGCTATGCCGTCGCCGAGGCGATGAGCTGCTGCTGCCCGGTGCTGACCACGGATTCCGACGGCGTACGCGTCTTCATCAACCATAATCAGACCGGCAAATACTTCTATGGCCGCTCTGCCGAAGCAGGGATGTACGAAGCGCTCGATCTGATGAACAACCGACAATTGGCCGAACAGATCCGCCATAACGCGCTGGCTCATATTCAGACGCATTTCTCCGAGACCAAGTACATCGCGGATATGATCAATATACTGGGTACCTTGGGCTTGTACCGCTAGCATCGCGGTGGACCACAAATCGTATAGATGAGGTGAACGAAGGTTGTTACCGAGAGTATCCGTCATTATCCCGTTCTACAATGACCCTTACGTCGGGCAGGCTATTGCGAGTGTCCTGGCCCAGAGCTATCCGAACATCGAGATTATCGTCGTGGACGATGGCTCCACGCAGCATCAGGACGTGCTTGCTCCGTTTATGTCGAGGATCAATTATCTGGGCAAGGCCAATGGCGGCACCGCAAGCGCCTTGAATCACGGCATCCGTAACGCGAGCGGCAAATATGTCGCATGGCTCAGCTCCGACGATCAATTCGAGCCGGGGAAAATATTGGGCCAGGTGGCCTACATGGAGGAACGCCGCGCGCAGATCAGCCATACGGACTTCAACTACATGGATGAACACGGCGTCATCTATGCCCGCTCGGTTGCGATCAAGTATCCAACGGCCAAAGCCTTCATCTCCGCCATGCGGTCAGGCTGCCCGGTTAACGGCTGTACCGTGATGATGACCAAGCATCTTGTCGAAGCGCTCGGTTACTTTAACGAAGCTCTCACGTATACGCACGACTATGAGATGTGGATCAGGGTGCTGCTGAACCGGGTCGACTTCTATTACTTGAATGAACCGTTAACGATCTATCGGCGGCACTCCCAGATGGGCACCGTCCGGCATTTCGATACGATCATGCGGGAGGCTGGAAGCGTATCTGACCACTATGCCCATCAGCTTAATGCCCTGCTGGCTCAGCTGCCCGGTTAACCGCCGGCACGCTGGGCTTTTTACATATTCCGCAGCAACTCAGCGTATTAGCAAGCTCTAGACTCTATGTCCGGGCTTGTCCGATCATCCGCGTATAGCAAAAGGAGATTCGCATCATCGCCATCCATACGAATCTCCCAAGCGGAAGCAACTAGATTCGCCCCCGCGTCTTGCGGTCGCTCTGCGTAAGACCCAGCACGGCCAGAAAGGATTGATAGCGGCTCGCATAATTGTCGTTCGTCGCCGCGATCTCTTTTTGAATCGCCAGGCGATGCCGGACCGAGCCCATCTCCGAATGTCTGCGGTAAGCCGTCAGCGCTTCAGGCAGCAGCAGAAACGGGAAACCTGCCAGGATGACCCTGAACCAATAGTCGAGATCATGGGTATACAGCAGTTTTTCATCGAATGGTCCAATATGCCGATATAACTGTTTGCTCATCATCACGGTACAGCCATTCACCGGGTTGCTGTTTAGGAATCCGCGGTAGAACGGCGCCATTTCCCGCCCCGGCGGAATAATCCCTTTCACGGTGACTAACCCGGTCTCATCGATCAGATCGAAGCCGGTATGGCTGATCATCCTGCCATGACGCTCCATCGCTTCCACCTGAAGCGCGATCTTCTCGGGATGAAAATAGTCATCCGAACTTAGCCAGGCAATGTATTCGCCGCTTGCTAACCGGAAACCGTGATTCAAGGCGCTTGCCGTCCCGCCGTTGGCCTTGCCCAGATAATGAATGCGGCCCGCATAAGGAGCAAGCAGCTTCGCATGCTTCGTCGAGCCATCGTCCACGACGATAATTTCGATATTCGGATACGTCTGGGCCAGTGCGCTGTCGACCGCTTGCGTAATATAAGGATCATTGAAAAAAGGAATCACAATCGTCACTTTCGGCTGTGCGCCCATCGTTCCACAGTCCTCCCTTCTGCTATGGCATGAAGTGGGCATGCAGCTACTAGCTTCTGCGGGTGTATGTGCTCGCTGCATGCTCACTTTGTTCACCTTTCGCGTCAAGCTTCCCGCACCTTAAGCCTCATCTGTTCCAACGTATCCGTCAGCGATTGAACGAGCGGAATGGCCGGCGACCAGCCTAAGCGTGCAAGTTTCGATACATCGGCCGGAGCCGGAGAGGAAGCAGCCGATTGGCCGACCTCCCATGCAAGAGGGGTACGGGCGAGCGAGGTGACGGTATCCGCCAGTTCTCCGAGCGTCCGCATCCGGCCCGAGGCCAGCGGGTATACTTCTCCGCTTACCCCCTGCTGCAGGAGCAGCTCATAGGCGCGAATCGCATCGCGCACATCTATCACGTCCCGCACTTCTGTTCTGGAGGACAGCTTGAAAGGTGCCGCAGCATTGCGGCCTTGCTCGGCAGCGAGCTCTGCCTTAGCGGCATACTCGGCCATGAGCGTACAGATTCCCTTCGATCGGCCCGGGCCAATCAGATTGGAAGGCTCCGCGATGATCACATCCATCCCATATAAGGGCACCCAACTGCGTGCGGCTAGTACCTGCAACGTCTTGCTGAAGCTGTAAGGATGAGGCGGAGAAGGCGGCGAGCCATCTGCCGGCAGGTTGAAGCGAAGCATGGAGCCTGCGATAACGATACGGCAAGCTCCTCCTTCCCCGCTCTCCTTGCGAATCGCTTCCAGCAGCCGAACGGTCCCCATCAGATTGCTCTCAAGCGCGGCAGCCGGATCCGTCCATGAAGGTCCAACCGCGTTCATGCCCGCAAAATGAAGGACATAGTCGGGCTTCGCCGCCATGACCAGCGCCTCAATGTCGTTCTTCATGGTCAGATCGCACCAGGCATACTGTACCGATGAATCTTCTTCATCCGCGGACGGTGAAGTACCGCTAGACATCATTGACGCGGCTGAATCATGTGCGACCGTTGTTCCTTGCAACTCCGGCCGGGAACGGAGCACGCCTGTTACCGCATAGCCCCGCCCGGCAAAATACGCGCATGCATGCTCGCCGCAAAAACCGCCGGCCCCTGTAATCAAGAGGCGCGGCCGGTTCATGGCACCGCCATCCACTGCGCGAGCTGCTGCAGCATGACGTCATAACTGGACGTCTCGAACTGCCAATCCGTCCGCGTGGCGACGAGTGTACGGTCCAAGAAAATTTGGTCGTCCGGCACGATCGTCAGGTCCTCGCGGTCAAAATGCTGCTGGAACAAGCGCAGAAGCTCCAACTTGCTGACCGTCTCAGCCGCCGTCAGATGGACGAGACCGCCAATCTGCGGGTTCGCGATGGCGTATTCGATGGCACGCGCCAGCTCCAGCGTCGTCACGCCGTTCCACATGACGCGCGCATAGCCGTTCACCGTTCCCTTTTGCTTCAAGAACCAATGTAGAAGCCCGATGCCATGCTCGCGAACCTCCGGACCGATAATGGAGGTGCGAATCGTCAGATGGCCGGCATCCTTCACTTCGCCAAGCGCCTTGCTCCGCGCGTAGACGGTTACGCCTTCCGGCTGGTCCTGCTCGGTGTATGCGCCCCGTTTGCCAGTGAAGACGCAGTCCGAACTGACATGGATCAGCCTGGCGGAGACGGCCTCCGCCTGATGGCGAAGCCAGTGCGGCAGCAGGCCATTGACCTGATACGCCAAGAGCGGATGCTGCTCGGCATCCTGATTCAGCACGCCGACCGCATTGATAATGACATCCGGGCGGACAGACGCGACAAGCGAAGCCACGGCTTCGCTGTCGGTCACCTCGAGCATCAGACCTTCCGTGTCCTTCGCGCTGCGCGTCGTGTAGACAACGTCATAGCCTTCCAGGCCGCGGAAATACCGGACCAGCAAATGTCCGGCCATTCCGCTCCCGCCGACGATCAGCAATTTCATACCAGGAACCCCCCGCGGATGAGCATGGCTTTGATCTCTTCTTTGGACATGAGGTTATCCTTGGAGCTGAAGCTGTCGAAGTCGACGTTCTTATGCGCGCTGTAGTGCTGGCGCAGCCCGGGAATATCGAGCGGCGGGAGAATAACCAGATACGCGTCGTCGTACACGACCGTCGTCGTGCTTTCGAACTCGGTCAGCAGAATTTCATGCAGTTTCTCCCCGGGACGCGTACCGGTCTCGATCATCTCTGCTTCGATGCCCATCGACTCCATCAGCACCTCGGCCAGATCGGTGATCCGGCAAGTCGGCATCGTCATGACGAAGATTTCCCCGCCGACGCTCTCCGTCGAAGCTTTGAACAGCAGCGTGATCGCATCCTGCAGCGTCAGGAAGAACCGCGTCATGTTCATATCGGTAATCCGTACCTGCTGCTTGGTCTTGATCTGATTCATGAACAGATGGACGACGCTGCCGTTCGTACCCAGCACGTTGCCTCCGCGGACGCAGACGAATTTCGTATCCGAACGAAGCAGGTTCGCGTAGACGATCAATTTCTCGCCGATCGCCTTGGTCATCCCGTAGAAGTTCGATGGATTGGCCGCTTTATCCGTGGAGATGTAGATGACGCGCTTCACTTTGTTCGCGATCGCGGCCTCGATAACGTTCTGCGTACCGATCACGTTCGTTTTCAGCGCCTCGTAAGGCTGGTCTTCGCACACCGGAACATGCTTGAGGGCCGCAAGATGGAAGACGTAGTCCACCTCTTCGCAAGCCTTCATCAGCGCCTCTTTATCCCGGATATCGCCGATGCAGAAGCTTAACGCCGGATGCTCGAACGCGCGGCTCATCGACACTTGGCTCGATTCGTTCCGCGAATAGACGATGATTTCCTTCGGCTGCTGCGGCAACAGTTGACGGATGAGCTCATAGCCCCATGACCCCGTTCCACCTGTGACGAGGATCCGTTGATTAGTAAACATTCCATTTCCCTCCAAGCACAAATTTTACGACTTTATCCGAAACATCCTTCGCCAGATAGCCATCCGGACTTTCCCAGTCCGCCGGCAGCGCAGTCATGACCACTGCGGCATTCTCGATGTCCTTGGCTGCAAGCCCGCTGACCACATTGCTGCCGCAGTCGACCGTCTCCGGCCGCTCGGTCGTCGTCCGGATCGTAACCGTCGGCACGCCGAAGATGCAGCATTCCTCCTGCACGGTACCGCTGTCGGATATCGCGCATTTGGCGAACCGCTCCAGCGTGACGAAGTCGAAGAACCCGAACGGTTCATGGAAAGTGACGCGCGGATCCATCGCGACCTGCACCGAGCCGCTTTCGATCCGAGAGCGCGTACGCGGGTGAATGCTGCATACAAGCTGAATATCGAACCGCCTTGCGATCCCGTTCAAGCCTTCAAGAATGCCCGCGAGCCGCTCGGGGTGATCCACATTCTCCGCACGATGCGCCGTCACGATCATATAGCCGCCCGGCGTAAGGCCGAGCCGGCCCAGGATATCGCTGGCCTCGATCTGCGGCATATAATGCGTAATCACCTCATGAATGGGATTGCCGGTCTGCACGATCCGATTGCTCGGGAAGCCTTCGCGCAGCAAGTTGCCCTTGCTGTAACTCGTATAAGGCATGTTGATCGTCGAGATGGCGTCGATGACTCTGCGATTCTTCTCCTCCGGTACCGCCAGATCGAAGCAGCGGTTGCCAGCCTCCATATGGACGACCGGAATTCCCATCCGCTCGGCCACGATAGCGCACAGCGCGCTGTTGGTGTCGCCGAGCAGCAGCACGACATGCGGCCGGTGCTGATTCAGAATCCGCTCGATCCCGCCGAACATAACCGACAGCTGCCCGCCCAGCGTCTGCATCCCTTGACCCAGCATATAGTCCGGCTGCCGAAGACCTAGCTCCTGGAAGAATATGTCGCTAAGCGAATTGGAGAAATTCTGCCCCGTATGCACAAGCACATGCTCTTCCGCTAGCAGGTCCAGCTTCGGGATGATCCGGCTGAGCCGAATAATTTCCGGGCGTGTTCCCAAGATCGTTACCACACGCATGAACGTCAAATCCCTCCCTTGAATGAACGTTACTTCAGCTTCTTAACGCCTTGCGCTGCGACGGCGGCGCGATCGGCCGCTCTTGATGCTTCTTCGCCTCAGCGTGCCTCGTCTTCTCCGCCGCAACAGGCCTCCAATGTTTCGCCTGCGGCGGCGTGCGCGGATTACGCGCTTGGTCGATCTGCGCAAGCGGCGGCCTTTGCGCAAGCGACGATGCCGGAGGCGCGAAGCGCGCGCTTTGCGCGCACGCGCAGGCCTACTGCCGATCGGCGGCCCTTTGGGAAGCGATACGATCAGCGAGTCCGGCACTTCTCTTACTTCTTCTAAGGTGTAGCCTGCCGCATGCAGCGCCTCCAGAGAGCGGAACGGGCGCAGGATGCCTTGCTCATACAGATAAACGGTGCTGCCGCTGCCTTTCACCAGACGCAAGGGCACGAAACCCCGCATCGCGAGCGTCTGCACGAAAGTTTTCAGCTTACGGCGGTATTCGGTAATCCCGTAGACCGCTCTCGCGGCGTTCCAGTTATGCAGCCCTGCTGCCTGCCGGCGCTTGAAATCGCCGAGCAAGCCGCATACGCGCGTGAACAGGCCATCCGGATCGCCGGTTCGGGCGACATACATGTCGTTGCCGGTCGCCTGCGCAATTTCCGCCAGGCCTCCCGCCCCGTACACGACGATCGGCTTGCCGAATACCATGGCCTCCAGCGCGGTCATGCCGAAGCCTTCGGCCGCCATGCTTGGGATGACGACCACATCCATCGCGGGATAGAGGGTCTCGATCCGTTCCTCGAACCTCACCCAGCGGAACCGGTCCATGAGCCCTGCATTGCGGGCGACATTCAGGCATTGCTCGAAATAGTCGGAGTCGACGGGGTTGCCCACCAGCAGGTACATCGCCTGCGGGAAACGCTCCGCGACATCTACGGCCATTCGCATAAATTGGTCGAGCCCTTTGGCATCGAAGATCGAGGCGGCAATGAACCCGACCACCAGATGCTCGTCGCTTAGGCCGAGCTGGCTGCGGCGCTGCTCCCGGAACGTGGGCCACATCTCCGGCGTCATTTCGTCCGGGTTCCACGAAGGAGGCAGAAGGAGCGATCTTGGCAGCAGAGAAGGCGTCCGCAGCGGTGCGAGCGTCGCTTCGGAGATGCCGAGGACGACATCGGCGAACTGCTCTATGAGGGCTGCTGACCGGTAGGTGTCCGGCGTGAACCGGATCGCCTCCATGGCAGACCATACCACAGGAATGCCGAGCATCTTCGCCGCCATGGCAGGCAGCGGATGGACCGTCGTATTCACGAGCACGATATTCGGCTGCTCTTGATGGATCAGCGTGATCAGCGAAGCCCAAGCCGGAGTCCTCTGGTACATCTCGATCTCATCGTTCAGGTGCGGCAACGCGAGATACAGCGGGACAACGAGGGGAACGTCCTGCAGCACAACCGGGAATCCTAGCTCTCTCGCCTGCTGCGCGATAACGCCCTCCGTCGGCACAACAAGCGTACAGTTGAAATAAGGCTGCAGCTCCCGCATCATGAAGAGCAGCAATTTCTCTGCCCCTGTCACATACTGGGGACTGCAAATATGGGAGAAAACGAGCATTTTCGGCTTTGCCTGCATGAATGGCTCGCGATACCCGCGCGTAAGGCACGGGTATGCATCCACCTCCTTTGTCTGTAAGCTGACTTCGCCTTGCCTGACGAATCTTGTGCGGAATCTCCTAGCTTAGAAGTTTGTTGTCTACCGATAGCAGCAACCGGTATTACAATATATGGGAGAGGCGCTTGATTCGGCACGACACTTGCTCCCCTCCCATTCGCACAAAATCCGTGGCACTCACCTTTCCACAGCTGACATGCCGAGATACTAGATTAGCAATTGCAAATCTTGCAGCCTATTAACTAGCCGAATAGGATCGTCAGCATCTGCTCCAGACGCTTGGCGTAGGTATGCTCGCTCATCGCCCGTTGCATGCCGCGGATCGCGATCGCTCTGCGCTCCTCTTCGTGCGTCAGGTAATATTCGATCTTCTCGATCATCTCCTGCGGCGAAGCGTACGTCACGATATCGACGCCCGGCGTGAAGAAGCTGGACAGATCGTCGCGAATATCGGTCAGCTGCAGCGTGGCGCAGGCGGCGATCTCGAACGTTCTCGGATTCAAGGAAACCGCCGGTATGCCCGCGCTGTTGTTGTTGAAAGTCTGGTCGTCGTAAGCGCGGTGCATGTTGATGACGATCTTCGAACCGTTGTAGACCGCCGCCGTCTCTTGCGGGCCCATCCAGCGGCCGCTTGAGATTTTATCCGCAAGCAGCGGGAAGTTGGCCAGACGCTCCCACCAGATCCCGGAGATGAGCGTATCCTTCGTGGCCAGGTAGCCGGCGACCTGGTCGAAGAATGCCGCCCGTTTCCAATATGCCGATCCGACGAAGCTGACCTCGTGACGCTGGTCGCGTGCAGGGTTGCGCGGCCGGAAGTCGACCGGATGGAAGCCGAGCGGTAAATAATGGACTCTTGCGGCACCAAGAGATTGGTAATGCGCCACGCAAGTCAGCTCAAGCGTGAATACATCGTCGTAATGCAGCGCGATCCATGACGTCATGTCGCTGTAATAAGGATCGTCCGTGAACCATACCGCCGTTCGTATGCCCATCTGACGGATCCGGTCGATCTGCTCGACCGGCAAATTGAGTCCATCCAGTACGATCACGACATCCGGCCGCATTTGCTGCGCCAGATCCGCCACCTGCGCGTTGGCGTCGGTAACCGTCACCCGTGCGGTCAAGCCGGTGAATGTCTCGGCCAGTGCGGCGTCAATCGGGGAATAGGGATAACCCTTGCTCGTCATGACGAACATCACGTGCACCGGCCATACCCTACCTGGCCCAATCGTCTTCTGCAAGACCGCCTCGCACTGGCCGTACCAATTGCCATGGTCAAAGCCGATGCGGAATCCTGCGGCTGCGCCGAGCGCAGCTTGCTTGCGGATCAGTTGGTTTCGGTTCGTGCGGCTTTTGCGTGATGGTGCTGCCACTTTGATCTCCACTCCTTTCTCTCTATGCGCCTCACGGCTGGACTTTCTGCCAGCCGAGCATATCGGCAATCTGATCAAGCCTTCTTGCGAACGTGTGGTCCGTAATCGTCCTGCGCAGTCCGCGAAGCGCGATCTGCCGACGCTCATCTTCATGCGAAAGGTAGTAATCGATCTTAGCCAGCAGCTCTTCCGCATCGTTGTAGGTATCCAGCTCCCACCCCGGACGGTAGTAGTTCGGCAGATCCTCCCGCACATCCGTCAGCTGCAGCGTGCCGCAGGCATTGATCTCATACGTGCGGGGATTGATCGAGCGCGCCGGCAGCTGATGCGCGTTGCGGTTATCCGGACCCGGCTTCGACCCGCGGTGCAGATTGATGACGATACGGGCCCCGTTGTAATAATTGATCGATTCGTCGACTGGCAGCCAGCCATGCCGGATTGCCGGTTCGAGCAGCTTATAATTGCGCATTCGATCCCACAAGCCGCCGGCGATAAATACTTTCCGGCCAGCCAATCTGGCCGCTGCGGCATCGAACAACTCCACGCGATTCCAGAACGCCTGCCCGATGAAGCAGACATCGCTGAAATATTGGCTCGGCACGGCCCGAGGCTTGAATCGCTCCTGATTAACGGCAAGCGGCATATTGTATACCTGCTTGCAGCCAAGCGCTTGATAGAACGGGATGATTCCCAGTTCATGCGTGAAGACGACATCGTAATGGGGGGCGATATCCTTCGTGTCCTCGCTCACGTATGGATCGTCGGCGAACCAGATCGCCGTCTGGGTACCCAAGGCGCGTATGGCGTCAATCTGCGCCAGATGGTCATCCGGGAACACATGCAGGCCATTCATGACGAGCAGCCAATCCGGCCGCAGCAAGCCGGCCATCTCCGCCATTCGGGTCGGGTGCGCGATGAACAGTTCGCTTACCATCGCCGTTAGCGCCGCCGTGATGCCTTCGTCTATAGCGTCGAAGCCTTGCGGTACGAAGAGCACGCGGACCTGCCGTCTGACCGGAGGGGGCTGAATGACGCTTTGGACAACCGCTTGGCAGGCACCATCCCGCATCCCGTGCTTGAACCCTTCCTCATAGCCTACTCTCGCAGCTTGCGCAATGGTCTCTTTCAAAGGATGCATGGCTCACACCTCAACCTTGATAGTCTTTCTGTCTACATATATATGCGTAAGAGAAGCATTCGCATATGGTCACTTGTCCGCCGAGGCGCCAAAATTGGCGTAAACCCAAGGTGAAACGGCTGACGCCGTCTTCGATGGCGCAGCGCGTTTCATTCCGGAGAAATACAAGATGATTGATAGAAGATTTGCGGGCGGATGCTACTCTAGCATTTGGGCCCCTGACAGATTTGATCGTCCCCAAAAAAGAGCTGCAAGCCGCCTCTTCCGCAATGATGGCGGTTGGCCCAAACAAAAAGGATGCCCTCTGCCATCATCCGAAGCGATGATGAAGCGTGAGGACATCCCGTCATGTTATGGTTGCTGCTCATAGGCAAGCTGATGGCCGTTCTCGAAACCTTGGGCAAAACCGACATTATAGCCTTCGTTGTAGGATTGATTGAAACTTTCGTTGTAGGCGGCCGCCGCGGTCTGCTTCCTGACCGGAGCGCGTCTGCGCCTAACGTTTGTCTTCCTGCGGCGGAGCGCAGATGCGCCCCGGCGCTTTTTCCCCTTCGATAGGGCGCCTTTTCTTACAAGTCCGCGTTTCTTGCCTACGGCAGAAGGACGCGTACGCTTCCGGCTTTTTTTCGTCCGAGCGGGTACACTCACCCTTGATTCCTCCCTTGTTCGTTGCTGGCTATGGCAGGCAATGAGCGGGCAGAGTAATCGGCCAAGACCTTCGCCGGCGCATAGACGCCATGCCGCAGCAGCGGCTGGGCTGGCCGGCCAAGCCGGGTCCGCTTCAGCCGGACGCCCGTGACGGTCTCCGCCATCGACAACTGCAGCGCGTTAAGCGACTGAATATTGTCCCGAATCGATTTGGCCAGATGCGGCGAATGCTCTGCAACATCCGCAATGCTGCCCAAAATACGGGCCATGGCTTCCTGGCTATGCGCAATCGAACGGATCAGCGCGATGCGCGCCTCCCATTCTTGGACGACGAGACTCATTCGTCACGGTCCCCGAGACTGAAGCCGCCGCCGTAGTAACCGCCGCCGCGCTCCTGATCATGTCGGAGCGCAGCCCGAAGAACGCTCGTCATCCCCTGATTCAGCTTGGTTAGTCCTTCGATGACTTCGATGACCTGGTCATGTACGATGAGCGAATCCTTCAGTTGATCCTGCTGCACGCCGTAAGCATCCGTCGAGACGTGGTTGCAAAGCCAGCTACGCACCTTCTCCGCCTCCAATGCCTTCGCATCCAGTATCAATGCAATATTCCACTGGAGCTTGGCGGAAGCATCCAGCATTCTTGCATAAGCCGTCTCCCGACTCATGGCGAACCCCATCCCCCTTTACTGTCAAACCCTACTCTTCTTCCTGCTCGCCGCTGTCCATCTCTTTCATGATCGACCCGATCGTGACGGCGAGCGTCTCCTGGAGCTCCGCGAGCGTGTTCAGATAGCCGATGACGTTCTGGGTGACCGCTTGCGAATTTTGCATCAGCCCGCCCATCCCGTCGAAATCCGGGTATTCCGAAGGCAAAGCGTTCACCATCTGCGACATTCTCACCGCTACATGCCGCTTGGCCTCCAATACCCGAACCATCTGTTCCTGGGAGCGGGACATATGTTCGATCATTTCCGTTACAAGATGCTGCATACCGCGTCCCTCCTATTCTCCTAACAGCATATGCGCGCGCTCCCGCCGTGATACTGTCGCCTTTGGCTGGCT
This sequence comes from Paenibacillus phyllosphaerae, assembly GCF_014192105.1. GTDB lineage: Bacteria > Bacillota > Bacilli > Paenibacillales > Paenibacillaceae > Paenibacillus_Z > Paenibacillus_Z phyllosphaerae. Next base: position 57,946 of record NZ_JACHXK010000020.1, read on the forward strand.
AAAACCTAGAGAAAATCTGCCGTTAGCGGAGGTGCGATAATAGGCAGCCCCTCCGGCAGCGACGCGAACACGTCCGGCTGCAGCTCCGTGACCGGACGCTGATACAAGCCCCATGTCGTAAGCGCAGCAATGGTTACGATCGCGCGCCGCCGTCCGTCCTCCAATATAAAGTGCTGGTTCTCGTGCAGAATGAGCGGTTCGATCGGACGGTGGAGCTCGGCAGCCGAATTCGGGTCAGTACCTTGCCAGCGCTGATTAAGCTCGCCGGCTTCGATCTTATCGCCAAGCGGCCAACGCTTCAGTTCCACCTGGGACAGCCGTGCGGGCGCGATCGAGATCTGGCCGCTGATCGGCCTTCGGACCCCCGCTTCAATCCAGTAACAGGTATCCTGCACGCCTCGCACAACTACCTGATCGGGATAAAAAGCCGTCTCCCCGTTCCGGGCCAGGATAGAGTCCGGCTCCCGCCATTTGCCTCCGTTTGCCAAGTCATGGTTCAGCAGATCCCTTACCCGAAAGACGAGCTCGTGCGGATTGCCCCATTTGGCCATATAGAAGCTCATGTTGTTGTCGTTGATCGCGGTGAATTGCTCGCCGAGCGCCTTCACGCTGACGCTGCCGAAGTGATGGATGAACGTATCTCGGGCGACCACCAGCATGTAGCCCTGCAACCGGACGCGGATATTATAGTCGTCGTCTTCGAAATTGCCGATCTTGAAGCCTTCGTCCAGATAGCCGGTTCGCTCCAAGAGCTCTTTTCGGAACAGCAGACAGTAGCCGACAAGCCGGTCGGTCAGATGCCATTTGGCCGGATCGGACTGATTGAACTGGCGGGCGAATTCCTGCATATCTTCGATTGCGGTATAAGGGACATCGATCTGCTGATTGCCGCCGATGTAGTTCGTCACCGGCCCGACCATGCCAATGCGAGGATCGCTGCCCAAGCAGGTCAGCATATTGTCGAGCCAGCGTTCGGTAACGAGCGTATCGTTGTTCAGCAGCACGATCGTTTGGCCTTTGGCCATCATCAGTCCGACGTTGACCGCTCCTGCGAACCCCCGGTTCGTCTCCATAATCCGATAACGCACCTGCCCGCTCAGCGACCGCAGATAGTTCGCCGTCCCGTCCGTGGACGCATTATCGACCACGATAATCTCATACGGAAGGTCCGTATGCTCGATGATGCTTTCAATGCAGCCTTTTAAGTAACCGGCCTGATTGTAGCTTGGAATAATAATGCTCGTGCCTTCGAAAATAGCGCCGAAGCTTAAACGCCCTAATTCCACGCCGGCTTGGTAGCCCCGTTCATAGCCGTTCCGGAAAGAAGCGTCCGGCTTCGATCGCCTGCGAGCGACGGGACGGACGGCTGCTCGCCTTGGCCTCTTGCTCGCATGCCGTGTTTTATGCATCGCTTGTCAGCTCCTTCAGGTGAATGGTTTGCGTACCTCGTCGGGAGACGAGGTATGCAGCATTCACCTAGCCTATTTGGGTGATTGGTTTGCATTTACCGTCGGAAGACGGGGAAACAGCATTCACCTAGCCTATTTGGGTGATTGGTTTGCATTTACCGTCGGAAGACGGGGAGACAGCATTCACCTAGCCTATTTGGGTGATTGGTCTGTCGTTCCTTACAGCTGCACCTTGCCGCTTGCCACGGCATCCGCCATATGGCCGAAATCGAGCGCAGGCTTGCCGAGTTCGGCCGCAATCCGCCAGCATAAGATGACGGCCGGAATACCTGCTGCAACGAGCGCGAAATCGAATTGGGCCTGATGCGCCTGCTCCATTATGCGGTCTATATCCCGAAATCCGTTAACCGGACTAATGATGCCCGTAACGCTGTAGCCAGCCTGCTGAAGCGCATGCGCGCACTCCGGCGCCGCATTGCCGATAATCAACAGTCTCCTGTCCCTGAGCAGCGGGGCAAGCAAGCCGCTATGGTGGAGTTCGTAGTTGATCGTGGACGAGGTTTTGCGCAAGGATCCCAGCTCGATGCCGTGCTGGCGCAGCACAGGATACATCAGCGGTTGAAAATGCTTTTGCCTTGACCGCGGCAGCCCGACAACCTGAGCCTGGCGGATCGCCATGGCCAACTGGTCGCGTGCGGCAAGGTCAGGCGGCGTGACGCCAGCATAAGATAAGAAGCGCGCTTCGCGTTGCAGCGTCTCGGAATCGTAGACGACGTCCTGCGCCAACGCGAGCAGTTCGCCGTCCCCGAGCCGAACGACGGCATAGGGGCGGGATTGATCGATCGCCTGCGACAGCTCTTCGTATACCGCCGCAACATCGAGCAGAGGGTGCATCTGCGGCGCATAAGCATGCACGCCTGCAGCGATGATCTCCGTAAGCTGCACTTCGGGCAGCAGCATATGCGGCGGAACACTTTGCTCCAGCAGCATCTCTCCGCCCTCATAAAGCCCCTTCTCGTAGCCAGCGCGTTCGATCTCCTGCTCCGAGAGCGACTGTTCTTTGGCGGATGGAAGCGAATGTTCATCTACTGGCGCCGCCGGCTTCACGCGCCTCTGCCGGTAGGTTCGCTTCGTTTTTTTACTTCTGGGCGATTTAACGGCTGGCCGTTTTCGCTTCTTTCGCACGACTTGTTTCTTCTTCGTCTTGGCTGGCGGGGAAGAGGGCTTACGCTTGGGGCGAGCCGGCCCGGTCCGAGGAACCGGAGGGGCAGGCGCAATCTGAGCGTCGGGCAGCGGGGGAGTTATGAATTGTTCGTTCAAGGCATGGGTCCCGCTAGCTTAAGCGCAGCCTCCTGCAGAGATTCGAACGTCCCCGCATCCGTCCACCAGCCGTGCATATAACTGTATTCGAGCATGCCGCGCCCAGCATAAGCGTTGTTCACATCGGTAATCTCCAGCTCACCGCGTTGGGAAGGCTCGATGCTTGCAATATATTCGAACACCTGGTCATCGAAGCAATAGATCCCGGTGACGCACCAGTTATTGGCCGGCTGCTTCGGCTTCTCCTCAATCTTCAGAATGGCCCCTTCCGCGTCGAATACAGGTACGCCGTACCGCTCCGGATCCGGAACTTCCTTCAGCAGTACCATAGCGCCGGCAGGCTGCTGCTCGAAAGCCTCGATGTGCGGACCGAGCTTCTCCTCGAACAGGTTATCCCCGAGCAGCACCATAAACTTGCGATTGCTGCCGACGAAAGGCCTCGCCAGTTCCAAAGCTTGGGCGATTCCTCCTGCTTCCTCCTGTATCCGGTACGTCAGCGAGACGCCTGCCTCGCGGCCGCTCCCCAGAAACTGGATGAATGCGCCTGCAGCTTGACGGCTTGTGACCAGCAAAATTTCAGTTACGCCGGCTTCCTTCAGCTTTTGAATCCCGTAACTAATCATGGGAAGCCTTCCAACCGGCAGCAGGTGCTTATTCAGCAGCTTGGTGAGCGGCATCAGTCGCGATCCCGTGCCGCCGGCTAAGATGACAGCTTTCAATCCCTTCCCCTCCTCAAGTCGCTACATGAATTGCGCTGGATCGACCTGCCACTTCTCTTGGAAAAGCCGCCGATTGCGCTCGACTAACTGTGTGACTGCCTGCGGATTGTCCCGCTTGAAGCTCGCGCTGCCCTCGTGATGGACGAATACCCGCGGACACATATACAGGGAGAATCCATGCATCCTGGCACGCAGGCAATAATCGTCATCTTCGTAATGGCCGGGCGAGAACCGTTCATCCAACTCGCCGATCCGGTCATACAGCTCGCGCTTGAACAGCATGCAGAATCCGACAAGCCGCATGATTGGCTGTGGTTCGAGCTGCTGGGCATAGACCTCAGCTGCGGCCCGGTGAAAGTCCGCGAGCGACGTAAAGGGATGGTCCGCCTTCTGGCGGCCGCTCACATAATTGCTGACCGGACCGACCATTCCAGCTCCCTCGATACCTTGCAGCGCCTCCAACATTCCGCTCAGCCAGCCCCCAGATACCGTGACATCGTTGTTGAGCAGCAACAGATTGTCGCCGGAAGCGAGCCGCAAGCCTCTGTTGCATGCCGCGGGGAAACCCGTATTGGCAGGCAGGGCGATGAGCCGGATTCCTTGCTGGACGCACCAGCTTCCCGTTCCGTCCGTCGACGCGTTATCGACGACGATTAGTTCATAGGGGGTCTCCTGGACATTCGTGTAGCGGCGGATCGCGTCGACCGCCTGCTCAAGCATGGCAAGTCCGTTGAACGTCGGAATGATGATGCTGGTCCGTCTCATCGCTGTCCGCCTCCGGAAATATGCCGTTTTCTAACCCTGTCCGCGAACTGCAAACGGCCGCCTGTCGTCTTCATCGCCCTGGTGAGCGCTTCGACGTGATCACCGAGCGAAAGCTGCGCTAATTCATGCAAGAGCACGCCAGCTTGATGCTTGCTGCTCAGCCGCGTCAGGCTGCTTGGCACCGCCTGAATCCGCAATTTGGCCGCTATGGCAGCCTCTTGGGCAAAGGCAGGATTCCGCAGATTGTCCCTGCCGACCGTTGCCGCGCCTTCGCGCGTCCATGCGTGAGGCAAATGCTCGATGGAGTTCGCTTGCAGTTCAGGACAGCCGAGCGACCAATTGACGAATGCCCGTACCCGGTCCGCGTCGCCCCAGCGCTGGAAGGCCCCTAACCGCGGCATTTGATCCGCAAGCGCAACATCCGCTCCATGCTCTATGGCCGCAAGCTGCGCGAGTACCTGTTGGTCATCCAGAACCGCTTTTCCATCCACGAACAGCAGTACGTTGCCGCTTGCTACGCTTGCTCCGATGCTTCTGGCTTCATGCGGAGCCAACCGTACCGGCATGTAGATAAGCGTCACTTCAGGCAATTGCCGAAGAAGGTTATATGCCGCTTCCTCTTCGCGGCCAAGCACGGCAATAATTTCGGCGAACCCAAGCTTCGCCAGCTGCCTGATCGTCTGCGGCGACTCGGTCCCATACCCGCAAACAATCGCGGTTGCTTGTTGTACGTTCGCTTTGGTGCGGATGACGACTGGCGCTTCCCTTTTGCTCGCTACCGTTGGGCGCCTTGTCCGTTTCTTCACCTGGCGCTGTCTGTTTGGTACGCTATTGCGCTTGGTAATACTTCTCTTGCTTGTTTGTTTCACGCGTTGGGTGCGCTGCATATCACTCACCACCGCTTGCGTTGCCTGCTGGACGATCCGGGAATCCGCCGCGCTCGTTCCGGTTGGCCGCCAACCATTCGATCGCTTCCAGATGATCGCCGACAATCAGGTATTCGAGCGGCGCGACGCGTTCCCGCTGCCTTCTCGGCCGATTCAACTTCCCTACATTAACCGTGTACACCGGCGCGACTTGGAGGCCGGCATGTACCGCCTTCGTATGGGCAAGCGGCGGGACGGACAGCGCATCTGCGCCGATCGCCGTCAGCGCTCTTCGGCTGATCGCATGCGGAATGGCCGTGAGCGACGTTCCTCTTAAATCCGGCCGTTTCAGCAGTGCATTCAGAGCGTGCTTTGCCAGGACGACGCTATGCACCTGCGGTTTATCCGTCGGTCCCGAGTAGTCATTCAGCGCAACGTCCACCCCTCCGGATTCGACGGCACGCACGAACGGGCGCAGTCGATTGGCCGGGATGATCATATCTCCATCAATAAACAGCAGCACGTTCCCTCTTGCCGCTTCCGCTCCGATGCTGCGGCCCACGTCATGGCCGAGCGGCTCCGGATAGGACAGCACGCGAGCGCCATGCTTTCGCGCAATTTCGGCTGATCCGTCAGTGGAGCCGTTCGCCACGACGATAACCTCTACGCTCGGATGAACACGCTTCGCCTGCCGAATGACGCTCCCGATGAAGCGGCGCTCATTCATGACCGGTATAATGACGGACACAACCGGATTCGTCCCTTGCGGTGTGACGGGCTGCTCTTCACGCCTCGCCGCGGCGGAGTTCATGGATCGGCTGTGCCGCGGATGGAGAAGTCTCCTCCTTTTCCCCCGGCTGGCCTTGCTGCGGCGGCTTGCGCCCTTGACCTTCGTAAGTCTTGTGCGGGCAGCCGGACGCCGCTGCCGAAGCCCGGACGGTCGCTTTCTCATCGCTACCACCTCACCTCTTATAAATAGTTGGCCTCTCTACTGGATTAGACAGACTATCTACACCATATTGTATGTGCGAGTAGAGTTGCCGTAACGGCAGTTGTACGTCAAGGCGCTTTTCTACCTCGCCCCTTCCTCCTTCATTGAAGGGAACCAGAGGGTCATCACCCTTGCTTATGATTCCGAAGCTTCGTTCGTGGCTTTTGCGCCTGGGGAGTAGACCTGGCGGGCTCGCACGTGTTAGCGTCATATGTGCTGACTCTCGCTTACGTCCACTTCGTGGACACGCTTTACGATTCTTGGTGGAGATGAGGTCTCTCTTGTTTGCATTTGGACTTTTGGTGATAGGTACTAGCAAAGATAGAACTGCAACTGCAGCTAAGGGTTCTTTATAATTTGGGTGTCGAGAATGATTGAAGGTGGGGGAAAATGAATGTACTGAGATTAGGTTTGGCCGTGGTTGTCTATTGCTTGTCCTTTTGGATCGGATTTCTAGCTTATGAAGCTTCGCTTTGGACGATGTGGGAACAGCGGGTCTCGAGCGGAGAGCGGCAGGCTGTCATTGGGGCATCCATGCTAATCTATATCCCGCTGGGTCTTGTTTATCTTCTCATCACGACATTGATTACAAATAAGATCAAGCTGTCGAGCGGAGTTGCCTTTGGACTGGGGTACGGCGTAGTGCAGAAGTTATTTCATTCCGGGCACGACCGACCAACGGGATTGGAATAAAAAAAATCCTCTGCCGCTCCCTGTGAGGGAGGACAGAGGATGGAATCATGACTTGGTTCCCGGTTAATTCGTTAGCCCATTGCGATCCAGTTCAGCAGCCCTTTCGGTTCCGGGCTGATGCGCGTGCGAATGACGGAGATAACCGCGCGGTCCTCGTGTTTCTCGGAGACGATCGCATAGCAAGATGGGTGATCGGTTGTCACGACGAGAACATAGGCGTTGTGCGGATACGGCTCATCGAATACGACCGTTACGGAGACCTGCTCGCCTTGGCCGCTGAAGTCGTACGCCTCCAGCCCGCACTGCTGCGTCGAGGCTGCCCGTTTGCCCGCCGCGCGGACCGGAATGAAATTCAACTTCGAAGCGCCTATCGATCCATTCGCGATCTCTTTGGGAACAAGGCTTTGCGCGAGATCAGCGGTGAGATGCTCGGTCCCAATGACGCCTGGAGCGATTTTAGCTGCCGTTACCGATTGGTTCGCCAGCTTATCTTGGTCGACACTGCCTGCAGCAAGCGGCTGATTGAGTAGGCCAGGGGCCAATTTATCTGCCGTAACGCTGCCCGGAGCAAGAGCCTCAGTCCCGACGGCGTTAGCCGCAAGTTTGGAGCCGGTGACCGCCTGATCAGCCAATGCGCCATTCGTTACGCTGCCAGGTTGCAGATGAGCGGCTGCAACGGCTCCCGCTGCCAGCTTGCTCACCGTAATCGCTCCTGGTTGCAGATGCTTCTCGCCGATCGCTTGAAGCGCGATCTTCTCGCTATTGACAGCGCCATTCTCAAGCGCCGCAGTATCGACAGCCTGTGCGGCAAGATGCGTCTTGTCAACCGAGCCTTGAACCAGGTGCGCTCCTGTTACTGAACCGTTAGCCAACTGCGTGCTTGTTACCGAGTCAGCCGCGAGATGCGCTTGCGTTACGGCACCTTCAGTCAAATGAGCGCTGGTGACCGCGTTGTTCGCCAACTGCGTACCCGTTACCGAGTCAGCCGCGAGATGCGCTTGCGTCACGGCACCTTCAGCCAAGTGAGCGCTGGTGACCGCGTTGTTCGCTAACTGCGTACTTGTTACCGAGTTTGCCGCGAGATGCGCTTGCGTTACGGCACCATCGGCCAAGTGAGCGCTGGTGACCGCGTTGTTAGCCAACTGCGTGCCCGTTACCGAGTCGACGGCGAGATGCGCTTGCGTCACGGCACCATCGGCCAAGTGAGCGCTGGTGACCGCGTTGTTAGCCAACTGCGTGCCCGTTACCGAGTCGACGGCGAGATGCGCTTGCGTTACGGCACCTTCAGCCAGATGAGCGCTGGTGACCGCGTTGTTAGCCAACTGCGTACCCGTTACCGAGTCAGCCGCGAGATGCGTTTGCGTTACGGCACCTTCAGCCAGATGAGCGCTAGTGACCGCGTTGTTCGCCAACTGAGCTGCAGTAACAGAACTTGCCGCGATATGCGCCTGCGTCACAGACCCTGCGGCCAGATGCGCGCTCGACACCGAACCTTCAGCCAGCTGCACGCCCGTCACCGAATCGGCGGCCAGTTGCGCCGACGTCACGGAACTTGCGGCGATATGCTCGCTGGTTACGGCTTCTTTGGCCAGCTGCGCGCCTGTCACCGAACTTACAGCAAGATGCGCCTGCGTCACAGACCCTGCGGCCAGATGCGCGCTCGACACCGAACCTTCAGCCAGCTGCACGCCCGTCACCGAATCGGCGGCCAGTTGCG
>NZ_JACHXK010000020.1:66520-126274 GCF_014192105.1 Paenibacillus phyllosphaerae
TGCGGCCGACGTCACGGAACTTGCCGCGATATGCTCGCTGGTTACGGCTTCTTTGGCCAGCTGCGCGCCTGTTACCGAACTCGCAGCAAGATGGGCCTGCGTTACAGCCCCTGCAGCCAGATGCGCACTCGACACGGAACCTTCGGCTAGTTGCACGCCTGTCACCGAATCGGACGCCAAATGTGCCGACGTGATGGAACTTGCCGTGATATGCTCGCCGGTTACGGCTTCTTTGGCCAGCTGCATACCGGAGACCACGTCCGCGGCCAGATGCGCCTGCGTCACTGAGCCTAATGCCAGATGCGCGCTCGACACCGCACTCTCAGCCAATTGCACGCCTGTGACCGAATCTGCGGCGAGATGGACCGTCTTAACCGCACCTGATGCGAGGTATTCGCTGGTTACGGCTTCTTTGGCCAATTGCATACCGGAGATCACGTCTGCGGCCAGATGCGCCTGCGTCACGGAGCCAAGCGTCAGATGCGCGCTCGATACCGCATTCTCAGCCAAATGGAGTCCCGTGACCGAATCCGCGGCCAGATGCTCAACCGATACGGAACCTTTGGCCAATTGGACGCCAGTAACGACATTCGCCCCCAGATGGGCTTCCGTGACAGCGCCTGATGCGAGGTGTTCGCCCGTAACGGAACCTTTGGCAAGCTGCGCGCCTGTAACTGCTTCTGCCGCCAGATGCGCCTGCGTGACAGAGCCTTCAGCCAGATGCGCGCTCGACACCGAGCCCTCGGCCAGTTGCACGCCGGTGACGGAATCCGCGGCCAAATGTCCGCTTACGACGGAACCCGCAACCAGGTGCTCGCCCGACACGGCACCTTTAGCCAACTGCATGCCGGTAATCACGTCTGCCGCCAGATGCGCCTGCGTGACAGAGCCTTCAGCCAGATGCGCGCTCGACACCGAACCCTCGGCCAATTGCACGCCGGTAACCGAATCCGCGGCCAGATGCCCGTTCGAGATCGATCCAGCGGCTACATGTTCGCCGGACACGGCACCTTTGGCCAACTGAAGTCCCTTAAACACGTCTTCGGCCAGATGCGCCTGCGTAACAGAGCCTTCAGCCAGATGCGCGCTCGACACCGAACCCTCGGCTAGTTGCACACCGGTAACCGAATCCGCGGCCAAATGTCCGCTCGCGATGGAACCCGCAGCCAGATGCTCTCCGGATACGGCACCTTCGGCCAGATGCTCGCCATTTACGGATCCTGAAGCCAATTGCACGCCAGATACCGAGTCAGGTGCCAAATGAGCCTGTGTCACGGAGCCGGCAGCGAGATGCGCACTCGAAACCGAACCGTCAGCCAATTGATCCCCTGTGACGGCGCCGTTCGCCAGATGCGTTTGCGCTACTGCGCCGGCTGCCAGATGAGCTCCGGATACGGAGCCTTCAGCCAGCTGAATGCCGGTGACCGAATCGGCGGCTAAGTGCGTCTGCGTGACCGCGCCCGGTGCGAGATGCGTTTCGGATACGGCTCCGGCGGCCAAATGCTCACCGGATACGGAACCTTCCGCTATCTGAACGCCTGTCACGGAGTCGGCTGCCAATTGTGCTGCCGTTACGGCACCTTCTGCCAAATGCTCCTGTTTCACCGAACCGTCCGCCAAATGCGAGCTTGTTACCACGCCTTCGGCCAACTGTACGCCCGTCACCGAGTTTGCCGCGAGATGAGCTGCCGATACGGAGCCTTCAGCCAGATGCACGCTATTGACCGCGGCATCAGCCAGTTGTTCGCCCGTTACGGAATTAGCTGCGAGATGCGCGGCTGTGACGGCACCTTCGGCTAGATGCGCGCTCGTTACGACACCTTCGGCCAATTGCGTGCCTGTGACCGAGTCTGCCGCGAGATGGGCTTGCGTCACGGCCTCTTTTGCCAAATGAGTTGTGCCGATCTCGCCGGCTTTGATTTTGCTGCCGACGATGCTGCCGTCATGAATTTTGGAAGCGGCCAATACCTCAGGCGCCAGATGAGCCTGCGTGACGGCCCCTTTGCGGATATGATAGCTCTGGATCGACTCGGCCTTCAGATGCTTGCCGGTAATCGTCTCCAGCAGCAAGTGTTCGCCGGAGATGGATTGGGACGCCAGTTTCTCCTTCGTAACCGCGCCATTCGCCAGTTGCTCGGTGCTGACTGACGACGCTGTGAGATGCTCAGCGCCAACGCTGCCCTCGCGAATTTGTGCACGGCCGACCGATTGCGGTGCCAGATGTCCGTGCGTGATCGACTTCTGTGCGATATGCGCTCCTTGAACGGCCCCCGCCTGTATCGCCTTGGAGCTTACGGCATCGGCTTGCAGCTGATCCGCGCCTACGCTTTCCGCCGACAGCTTCGAAGCCGTCACGGACTGGTCGCTTAAGTGTTCCTCATGCACGCTTGCTGCTGCCAGATGTCCGCTATGCACGATGCGCTCCGCCAAGTGGCGGGAACCTATTGCCTCATCCGCCAGATGCCCGGCTTCCACTGTACCTGACGCCAGCTTGCTGCCGGCAACCGCGCCGTCCGCCAAGGCGAATGAGCCTACGGCTCCGTCGGCCAGATGGTCGCTTGTAATGGCATCCCGTGCGATAACTCGGCTGTCTACAGCGCCAGATGCCAGATGAAGGCTGCTCACTGATTGCTCCGCAAGTTGGTCGCCCGTGACCGCCTGTGCGCCAAGCTTCGTGCTCGTAACCGAACCATCCGACAGCTTCGCCGCCGTAACGGCCCCGTCTGTCAGCTTATCGGTCGACACGCTCTCCGGAGACAGCTTGAGGGAATTCACCGCATGGTCGGCAAGGTGATGCGAATAGACCGCACCGTTGCCCAGATGGCGCTCCGTCACGGATTGAGGAGCCAACTTGGCGGATTTGACCGCGCCGTCCTGCAATACCGCGGAACCGACGGATCCCTCGGACAGATGCTCAGGTGCGATTAATCCCGGTTGTAGATGCCAAGGCGCGATCGATTCGAGCGCGATCGACTCCTCGGTCACCGATGCAGCGGCCAGATGGAACGCGCGTACCGATTCCGGAGCGATCTTCTCGAACGTAACCGATTCATCGATCAGATGCTTGCCGTTCACGGTATAAGGAGCCAGCTTATCTGTCGTAACGCTGCCGTCCGCAAGCTTGCTTGTCGATACGGCGCCGGGAGCCAGCTGCTTCTCGCCGACGGCTTCGCCCGCCAGATGCTTCTTCTGGACGGCCTCCTTGGCGAGCTTCCGGGACGTGACCGACTCGCTTGCCAAATGCTTCTCTTCGACGCTGCCATCCGTGAGGCTTGCTGAATTGACGGATCCATAACCGATATGGCGAGCTTCGATCGAACCATCCGCGATTTTGTCGCTGTTTACGGAATTGCGGCCCAGATGGCGCCCTAGCACGGCAAACTCGCTCAACTTGGAGGCGCCAATGCTCTGATCAGCGATCTTCGAAGAGGTAACCGCATGATCGGCCAGCTTGATCGTCGTGATCGACATATCCGCTAGCTTAGGCGAAGTGACCGCTTGATCGTTCAGATGATGCGTCTCAACGGCGTGCTCACCGATTGCTGCCGACTCGACGGCTCCTTCCTGAAGTTGCAGCGCTCCGACGGATCCCTGTGCCAATGCTTCGGTTTTTACGGCTCCGCCCTGCAGTTCCCTTGCCCCGACCGCGCCTTCTGCCAGATGCGCGGATTCGATTTCGCCCGGAGCCAAATGCTTTCCCAGCAATACTCCGGCAGCGACGTGTTCGGCAAGCAGCAAGCCTGGCTTCAGATGGACGGAGTCGACTGCGCCTGCAGCCAGCTTATCGGTGGTGACCGATTGATCCCGCAGCTTCGAACGCGTTACCGCGCCATCGGCCAGTTTCGATGTGTTGACGGATTCGCCCGCCAAGTTCTCGGCGCGGACGGCTCCGCTTTTGATTTTACTGCTCGTAATCGCTTGATCTTCGATCAGGTCCGCCGAGACGATGAAAGGCTTCAGATGCTTCGTCTCAATCGAGCCTTCGGCGATTTTGTCCGGTCCAATGGCCCGGTCAGCCAACTTATCGGGCGTAATGCTGCCATCTTTGAGTTTGTCGCCGGTGATCGTACGGTCCCCGATTTTGGCTCCCGTAACCGCGCCTGGCACGAGATGGTCGCTGGTTACCGATTCCTCTGCAAGCTTCGAACCCGTTACCGCACCATCCGCCAGTTTGATGCTCTCGACCGCATAATCCGCAATCGACTGCGTAATAACGCTGCCGCGTCCCAGACGAGTGGAATCAACGGAACCTGGCGCCAGCTTCTCGGCCGTAACCGCATCATCGGCCAGATCATCGGTATACACGAATGGAACCGGAGCCTCGGGTCTGCGCTCGGCCGCAATCTCCTCCCGGATCTCGCGTGTTAGTCCCGGTTCTTCAGCAGGCACCTCTTCTGCCGGCTCCTCCTGAGCCGATGCAGCGACTTCCTCTGGCAGTGACTCTGATTCCGTTGTTGCGTTCTCGATGAGCTTACGCTCGGGCTGCTGATCTGAAGCAGCGGATTCAGCCGGTGCTTCAGCCAAAGCGGCGGCATTGAGATGAAGCTGCCTATCATCGGCTTTGACGTTGTTCCTAGCTGAAGCCGAAGCAGCTTGCTTCTTTTTCAGCTCATCTAGCCATTTCAGTTCCGAATCATTCGGATTATCCACGTAAAATAACGGCCGTTGCCCCTTTGCGCCCTTTCCTTTCCTGCTCTTCGCCATAGCCCTCTCCTTCTCACACCTCGAATGTCATAAGCATTCTATGCATTCACCTATAGGCAGGTCACAGGTTCGCTTGGGCGAAAGGGCGAAAAGAACAAAAAACTTACGCTTTCATCGTCTGAATCCCTTTGGACAGCGTGGCCATATACAACTCGGTTCCATGCCAGTCGACGTCGGTAACCGGTACGCCGGGCTTCAACGAGAACAGCGTCAGGCGATCGCCGAGACGTCCTAGACGGAACAGACCTTTATCGGTGCATGCGTATACATGCGGCAGACGCGTTACGACGGAGAAGATGAACATATCGCCGAAACGGATCGTCTCGAAGCCGCCTTTGCCGTTGCTGACGATCAACTCCCCGCGCTCGCTCGCTCCGACCAAATGTTCACGATCCGCGGCCAGGCTCGTCACCCCGACGCCAAGATTAAAGTTCGCCCAGCGGTCGGTCATTCTGTCGTACATGCCGACGCCATGATCTAATCCGATATACAGGTACTGCGGCGTGAACAAGAAATCATAGACGGTATTGCTTTCGTAGGCCGAGATTTTCCATACGTCGCCAGTACGATAGACAAGCCCCTGCTGCGTGGCCGCGAAGGAGTATCCCCACTCCTCCTTGTATTGATAACAGCCGTGCGGAACTTCGGTATCCTGCCAACGCTGCTTGTGCAGGCGGAATAGCCCTTTGCTCGTGCAAGCAAACAGCTTGCCGTCGATGACTTGCAACCGGTTGACGGTAGCTTCCTTCGGCAACCCTTCGGAGATGGCGTTCCATTCCCCATGCTCTTCTTTATGAAAAATCCCTTTGCCCGGCGACGCAGCAAAGAGCGATCGATCTGCCTGCACCTTAACGGATGAAAAATGAACAGGACGGGATTGCCAGCTTCTATAGGAATCGGGCAGCATTGCTATATTCAACTCCTCGCTTATATGCACAGTTGGGCCTTTTATGTGATCGGCCATCTTATTCCATTTTAATGATAATGATTATCACTGTCAATGAAGATGGCGAGGCAATGCATCTAATGGCCAGCTGTTCCTGAAGCGGTGCATAGCTTTTTCTCATATGGAAAATGCTAGAACATGACACATACGCTATAGGTTTCAGGCCCAGATGATTACAGACGGTATCTTTTTACCATTTATTATTAAAAAATAGGCAGATGGAACCGATACATAATTGAAGAGTAAGCCTTTTGACCTCTTTCCCTCACTCAATACAATTCAATCTCACACACGGATGGTGGATTATGCCCGATAAAATGGATAGACGCAAATTGCGCACCCGAGCGCTGCTGCGTCAAGCGCTGCTCAGCCTCATGAAAGAAAAAGGACTCGAACAGATCACGGTCAGCGATCTGACGAGCCGCGCAGACATCAATCGCGGAACGTTTTATCTCCACTATAAAGACGTCCCCGATATGGTCGAGCAGGAGAAGAACGAGCTGCTCCAAGGCTTGCGCGAATTGATGAGCCAGGTGGATGTCCAACAGATGATGGAACAAGCGTTGACGGATCTGGCGCATCCCAGCCTGATCGATGTCTACGCTTATATCGCGGAGCATAGCGAGACCATTCTGCGGCTGCTTGGTCCCGGCGGCGATTCCTCGTTCGCGGATCAGTTCATTGTACTGATCGAGGACGAGCTGCTGCGCAAGCTGCCGTTCTGGCAGTTCGAGGAAGAACGGCTCAACATTCCGAGAGATTATCTGATCGCGTATGTTTCGGCGGCGAATCTCGGGTTCCTCAGTCATTGGCTGAACGAAGGTGCCCAGCTGTCTCCCGAGGAATTCGCCAACATGGTGATCCGCCTGGTCCGTACGGGGCCGATCCGCCTGACGAGCGAAACGTTAGTCCGACTCGATACATGAAGAAAAGCCGACCGGCGTCCATGCCGGTCGGCTTTCCTATTAGCTGCGCTGCATCTGCAGCTGCCGATGCGCGGCGTGCCACAGCGTTCCCGTTCCTCGGCCCATCGGGCCGGCTGCGGCGATCGCGGCCGTCACGAATTGCTTGGCCTCGCGCGCCGCTTCGGGAATCGAACGTCCGCGTGCAACGAAAGCCGCAATCGCCGCGGCCGTCGTACAGCCCGTTCCATGCGTATGCTTCGTCGCATATCGGGGAGCTTGCAGGAGGACCGGCTCCGCGAGTCCGGGTCCAACGAGCACATCGATTGCCTCTTTGCTGGATAAGGCATCATTCTCGCTGGAGTATTCCTCCAGATGCCCTCCTTTAAGCAATACGTACTTCGGCCCTAACGCAAGCAGACGATCCACCGTTTTGACCATGTCGGCGACCGACCGGATCGCGTCCCGTTCGATGCCGAGCAGCTCGCATGCTTCGGGCAGATTCGGCGTCACGACGGAAGCGAGCGGGAGCAGCTCGCCGCGCAGCACGTCCACCGCCTCTTGCCGCAGCAGCGGAGATCCGCCCTTGGCGATCATGACCGGGTCGACGATGACATGCTCCGGGCGATGTCTTCGAATAGCTTCCACGGTACAGGCGACGATGTCGGGCGACAGCAGCATGCCTGTCTTCACCGTCGTTGCGCCCATATCGCCAAGTACGGCGTCGATCTGCTGCACGACAGCTTCGACGGGCAACGGATAGACCCCGTGCACCCCGACGCTGTTCTGCGCCGTTACCGCCGTAATCGCGCTCATTCCGAATACTTCGAGTTCTTGGAATGTCTTCAGATCGGCTTGTATGCCCGCTCCGCCACCGCTGTCCGACCCGGCAATCGTCAGCACGCGCGCCCACGCTCTACTGTTCGTCATGCTCTTCTCCTTCCCATCGCGGCCGCGAACCGTGCAGGCGTGAATGGCTCAATTGGTGTGGCGGGAGCGCGACCTGCCAGCAGATCCCCGACTACCTGCCCTGTGATCGGGCTGAGCAGAATCCCGTTGCGGTAATGGCCGGCTGCAATAATCACTTCCGGCTGCTCCTGAAGCTGTCCGATCAGCGGCCAACCGTCCCGTGTTGCCGGACGCAGACCTGCCCAGGTATGATTCGGTTCTTGGTCATGCAGGAACGGCAATACGCGCGGGCCCCAGCGCTTCAAGCGGCTGATGCCCTTGTCGGTTACGGAAGTATCGTAGCCGGCGACATCCTCGGATGCGCCGCAGACGAGCGTGCCGTTCTTTTTGCCGACCCAATAGGCTTGGCTGGAGAATACCATATGGCGAACTTCGCCATATGGCACCTCATACGCGCATATCTGTCCCCGTATCGGGTGAATCGGCATGGGCATCCCGAATGCCTCTGCGTAATGGCATGCCCATGCTCCTGCGCATACAATTAGGCGATCGCCGTTGTAGGTACCGGCTTGGGACGTCTCGATCCGAATACCTCCGGTTCCTCCCGTAAGGTGCTGGACCTTAATTTCTCCCGCATGGTCAACCATTCTGGCCCCAAGTCTGCGGCAAGCTTTCTCCAATGCTTCGACCAGCTTCGGCGCGTAGACATGCTGCTCGGCAGGACAATACACCGCCGCCAACGCTTCGCGAACAAGCAGCGGCTCCAGCTCGGAGAGCCGACCGCCTTGCACCAGCTCCGCTCGGGCTCCGAACGGTTGCTGCCAGGCCATTCGGCTCTGCAGCGGCAGCAAATCCGCTTCATGGAGCGCAACCGTTAAGCTTCCTGAACGTTGCAGCTCGACATCGATGCCCGATACCGCTTCAATGTCGGACGCCCATGCGGCATAGGCATTCAGGCTGTCGAGGCAGAGCCGGAAAAAGGCGTCCGGCTGTTCCGGATTCTCGGTGAACGGGGCGAGCATGCCTGCCGCAGCGCCGGATGCCTGGCCGCCGAAATAGCCCGGCTCGATAACCGTGACCGACGCCCCGCCCCGCAGCGCCTCGAAGGCGCAGGATAGACCGATGATTCCTCCGCCCAATACAAGCACCTGCTCAGACAAGGCCTTTTTCCTCCCCGCGCAGGGCTTCCGGGCTCGATTGATGCGTTCGCATATTCTGTGCCATCGTAACGGCTGCTTCATGGGCGTATGCATCCGCTTCACTCTGCCGGAGGGCGCTTGCAGATAGCGGATCAGAGCCGGATAGCGGCGATACGCCTGCTTGCTCGCTGCTGGCGGATGCATAGCGGCGTTTCGGTATCCGCCCGGCCAGATAGGAGGCGCGGCCGGCTTCTACCGCGAGCCGGATGGCATAAGCCATGGCGACGGGATCTACCGCTTTGGCAACCGGCGTGTTGACCAGTATGCCATCTGCTCCAAGTTCCATCGCTTGCACGACGTCGCCTGCAGAACCGATTCCCGCATCGACGATAATAGGGACATTCGCATCTTCGGCGATGAGTCCGATGTTGTACGGATTCAGAATGCCGAGGCCCGAGCCGATCGGGGCGCCGCCAGGCATGACGGCCGCCGCGCCGGCTTCCTCTAATCTTTTGCACAGAATCGGGTCATCCGAGGTGTAGGGCAGCACGACGAAACCTTCGGCGGCCAGCTGCTCCGTTGCCTTCAGCGTCTCGATCGGGTCGGGCAGCAGCGTGCGCGGATTCGCGCTGATCTCTACCTTGATCCAATTGCCAAGGCCGGCTGCGCGCGCAAGCCTGGCGATCCGGACCGCCTCCTCTGCGCTCGACGCTCCCGATGTATTCGGCAGATAGGTCAGCTTCCTGTCGGCAAAATGCTGCAAGACCGAGTCGTCTTCCGCAAAATCAAGATTGACTCTGCGGACCGCGAACGTAACGACCTCTGCCTTAGAGGCCGTCAGCGCCTCCTGAAGGACAGCCGGACTTGGGAATCTGCCGGTTCCGAGGAAGAACCGCGACGCTAGTCGTACGCCGCCGATCACCAGCGGATCATGCTCGGTGTTCATGGTGTAAGTCATCGAATCAGCCTCCCCCTACAAAATGAACGAGCTCCAGCTTCGCGCCTTCATCCACGCTCGTGTGTAACCAAGCTTCGCGCGCGAGAATAACGCCGTTAAGCTCCACGACGATCCGCTTGGCGCCAAGGCCGTATTGCTCGACGAGACCCGCAATCGTAACGGCGTCCGTCCACTCCTGCCTGCCGTTGATCAGGACCTGCTTCAAGCTGGACGCGCTGGCGCCATGCGCGTTGTAAGCGCGAATCCGCTGCTTGAACGCGCGGGCGGTCTCGGCCGGCTGATCGCTGCCGACGATGGCCGACACTGCGCAGATCCGGGTTGCTCCCGCTTCCAGCACGGCGTCCACGTTATCCAGCGTAATGCCGCCGATAGCTACGAACGGGATGCGGACTTGCGCTGCAGCTTCACGGACATAGTCCGTCGTGACCGCCTGCCTGCCCGGCTTCGTCCCCGTCGGGTAGACGGGACCTACGCCGATATAATCCGCGCCGCCCGCCTGCGCTTCGAGTGCTTGCGCAATATTGTGGGTCGAGATGCCGATGATGCGATCCTCCCCAAGGATGCGGCGAGCTTCCGCAAGCGGAAGATCTTCCTGGCCGAGATGAACGCCATCCGCTTCAGCGGCCAGCGCAACGTCTATGTGATCGTTGATGAGCAGCGGCACGTCGTACCTGCGCGTCAGTTCCCGAAGCGCATAGGCTTGCGCCAACAGCTCACGCTTGGACGTATCTTTGGCCCGCAGCTGAATAATGTCCGCACCGCCGCGGATCGCTTGCTCCATGACGCTGACCATGCTGCGCCCAGGATGATAATTCTCGCCTGTTATGGCATAGAGACGAAAGGTTATGTTCGGTTTGCCCATTCCAGTGGCTGACCTCCTTGCTCCATCTTAGATATATATTGGCTGCACAGCTGAACGGCCCGTTCGGGGTCCTGCGTCCCTTGAACTAGCACGCGCCCGTCGGGGAACAGCACGAGCCGCCCCCCTTCCTCCAGCTGTGCGCGAACGAGATAAGGATTGGCTGACACTTCGCAGCCAAGCGCAGCAAGCTTCTTGTGCGCTTGTTCTAGCGTTATGGCGAATCCCATCGTCACCTGGACCGTATCCCTGCCGCATAGAGCCGCGGCATATACAGGCTCATGTGATTCGACTGTTGGTATAGCCGCGTAGGAGGACTCGGTCGGCTTCCGCTGCTGATCTGCATGCCGATCGCCGCAGATTCGGCAGGAACCCGTAGGTCCGGGAAGCGCCGCTTCCGTCGTCCGGTAGTTCCACAGATCCGCGGTCAACCACGTACGACGGCGCGCCTCCTTATTTCCGGTCAGCCATTTGAATGCTTCTGCAGCCTGAATCGCCGCCACCCATTCCACGGCCGGCGAGATAACGCCGATCGTATCGCAGGAGTCCACGGCTTCTCCGTCTTCATCGCCGCCGATCAAGCAGCGAAGACAAGCGGTCTCGCCCGGGAGCAGCATTGCGCTCATGCCTATCGCCCCGGTCACTCCGCCGTACAGGAACGGAATGCCGCGCAAGAAGCATTGATCGCTGAGCAGCAGCCGGACCGCGGCATTGTCGGTGCCATCAAGCACAAGATCGACGTCAGCCGTAATGGCTTGCACGTTCGCGGCGGTCACATCGAGCACGTGAGGCTCGATCCGGATTTCGCTATTGATTCGCGCAAGCTTATTCGCCGCGGCAACCGCCTTGGGCCAAGACGCCAGCGCATCCGCTTCGTCGAACAGCATTTGGCGCTGCAAATTGCTCGGCTCCACATAGTCCCGATCGACGATCCGGACAAGGCCGACGCCGGCGCGCACCATATGCTGGGCAAGCGATGCGCCGAGCGCCCCGCAGCCGACGATCAGCACGGCGGCTTCGCCAATCTTACGCTGCCCGGCTGTCCCGATCGGGGCAAACCGGGTCTGGCGGGAATAACGATCCGGCCATTTAGGCGCTGGGGCCGGCGATGTGCTTCGCGCCTCGTTAGGCATAAATCGAGCTGCCTGCCGCCTTGAATGCTTCGGCTTTTTCCTTCATTCCGCTCTCAATCGCTTCCGTTGTCTCCAGACCGTGCTCCGCCGCGTAATCGCGAATATCTTGCGTAATGCGCATGCTGCAGAATTTCGGGCCGCACATCGAGCAGAAATGCGCCGATTTGGCCGCTTCCGCCGGCAGCGTCTCATCGTGGTAAGCCATCGCCCGCTCCGGATCGAGCGACAGGTGGAACTGGTCGCGCCATCGGAATTCGAAGCGCGCCTTCGACAACGCGTTGTCTCGCAGCTGCGCTCGCGGATGGCCTTTGGCCAAATCGGCGGCATGGGCGGCGATTTTGTATGTAATGACGCCTTCCTTCACGTCTTCCTTGTTCGGCAATCCCAGATGTTCCTTCGGCGTGACGTAACACAGCATCGCCGTGCCGAACCAGCCGATCATCGCGGCGCCGATCGCGGAGGTAATATGGTCATAGCCTGGAGCGATATCGGTCGTCAGCGGCCCGAGCGTATAGAACGGTGCCTCTTGGCAGAGCTCAAGCTGCTTATCCATGTTCTCCTTGATCAAGTGCATCGGCACATGGCCCGGGCCTTCGATCATGACCTGCACGTCGTGTTTCCAAGCGATCTTCGTCAACTCGCCGAGCGTCTCCAATTCGCCGAATTGAGCCGCGTCATTCGCATCCGCGATGGAGCCCGGGCGCAAGCCGTCACCGAGCGAGAACGAGACATCGTAGCGCTTCATGATTTCGCAAATTTCCTCAAAGTGCGTATACAGGAAGTTCTCCTTGTGATGCGCCAAGCACCATGCGGCCATAATCGAGCCCCCGCGCGATACGATACCCGTTACGCGCTTGGCCGTCAGCGGGATATAGCGCAACAGCACGCCGGCGTGGATCGTGAAGTAATCGACGCCCTGCTCGGCTTGCTCGATCAAGGTGTCGCGGAACACTTCCCAAGACAGGTCTTCCGCCTTGCCGTCCACTTTCTCGAGCGCCTGGTAGATCGGCACCGTACCGACCGGAACCGGAGAGTTGCGGACGATCCACTCGCGCGTCGTATGGATGTTCTTGCCCGTCGACAGATCCATGATCGTATCGGCGCCCCACCGGGTTGCCCACGTCATCTTTTCAACCTCTTCCTCGATCGAGGAAGCTACGGCCGAATTGCCGATGTTGGCATTGATCTTCACGTGAAAATGCCGTCCGATAATCATCGGCTCGCTCTCGGGATGGTTGATATTCGCCGGAATGATCGCTCGGCCGGCAGCAATCTCGCTGCGCACGAACTCCGGCGTCATCCCCTCGCGAATCGCGATGTATTCCATCTCCGGCGTAATCATCCCTTGGCGAGCGTAATGCAGCTGCGTCACGTTGCGGCCTTCTTGCGCGCGAAGCGGCATGCGCGCAAGGTTCGGGAACACTTCCGCTCCGCGCTTGGCCAGCGTCTCCTCGGAGTGGAAGCCGTTGTCGAGCGGCTTGATCTCACGGCCCTCGTAAGCCTCTACATCGCCGCGTTCCTCGATCCACGCCCGGCGCAGGGCAGGCAAGCCGAAGCGAACGTCCGCTTCATAGTTCTCGTCCGTATAGGGACCGCTCGCATCGTAGACGCGAATCGGCGAATTCTCTTCCAGCGTCCCGCGCACGGAACTTGGCTCCAGCGCAATCTCCCGCATGGGCACCTGCAGATCCGAACGGCTGCCTTCCACATACACTTTTCGGCTGCCCGGCAGCGCGCTTGTTAGAATGGACATGTCAAAAAACCTCCTAGGGATTTACGTATCATCCACTAGGAGGCTCTGTTAGTTAAGTGTTGGAAGGCGGCGAACGCAAGCCCGGAGAAGGCCGATCCCGCACCGCTGCCGTCCCATGCGGCTAACTGGCAGCATGGACCGCATATGGAGCGAATAGGGCTCTCGGAATTCAGGCCGTCCTCTCCGTTCACGGTTTCAGGCGCAAGGATCGAACGCGCCTTATGCGCTATCGTCCTGCTGCTCGAATCGTGCGATGGCGTGCAAGAAGGCGCTTAAGCACCTCGAATTCCGCAACATTCGCACAAAAAAACCGCTCCCGGCGAAGGAGCGGTCTGTTAGGCGTTGGTTCCATACGCGCTAAGGGGAACCCCTTGGCCGCGAATGGTCAGCTGCCTGCCGATGGCATCCCATGATCATCTCCATCATGAGCCATACACGCGCAAGCAAGCTAAATCGCACGAACATTCCCACTTTCCTACGCTGGCATAACCCAGATCAGGTTCAAAGGGACCAAGGCAACGATTTGCCTTATCTCAGCCCATGCGGGCGCCCCTAGTGGATTTCTTGGTACGACTATACCGTGCCCCGTCAAAATCTGTCAACCTTTTTTCCAAAACCAAGAATCTATAATTGCCTTTATTGCTGGCGGTGGACGCCGTAGGTTTGTCCCGTATTGCCCGCGATCGTGATCGTAATGGAGGCTGTCTTGACCGTGCCATTCGTGTAATAGGCCGTAAATACGAACGTAACCGGTCCAGCTTCTAACGAGGCGAAAGCTTCGTCCCACAGTTCGCCGCTCCAAGCCGTTTTGGCTGAATTAGCGGTCAGTTCGGCGCGGTAGCTGCCCATCGCAACCTCGACGCGCTCTGCCTTGGTTTCGGTGGAAGTGCTGGTCGTCTGTGCCTGCAGCATGAATTTCTCCCCGGCCCAGAAGGTGCCCGCCGAGCGCGGAGAATCATTCGTACCCGTCGCCGACTGATTATACTGCTTGCGCTTTTCGTCCCACTGGGCGGTATGTTGCACCTGCCCGGTAATCTGCAACGGGAGAACCTGTATCGTCTTAGTGACCGTGACCGGATCCGATTTGCCGTCCGAGACCGTCAGCGACACCGTATAGGTCCCCGTCTTCACCAATTGCCAGCTCGGCCCGCTTGTCCCGTAAGGGGCAGTCAACGTACTGCTGCGCGTGGACTTGTCGCCGCTCGGGTCGGTGAGGACGTATTGAAGCGACAAGGCGTCCAGGTCCGGATCGGCTACAGCAGGAGTAATCACGATCGTATCGCCTTCGTACACCGGCTTCGGCGACCAATCGAAGTCCGCCGTCGGCGTCTCGTTCGTTTCGATGTAGAAGAACTTCGCGTCGCTCCATTCGCTCCAATCGTAGCCGTCGTAAGCTCGAACCCTAACGAACATATTGATTTTCTCGGGTAAATCCGCCTCGGGCGTCCACGTTAACGACGCGCCGCTTACAATGCCGGAATCCTGCTGAATCGTCCCGCCGTACAAGTAGACGCGTACCTGATATTTCGTCATGGCGTCGTTGTCATTATCCGCGTAGAACCAACGGAAGGCGGGACGAAGCTCGGTCAGCTTATCCGGCTTGGTCTGGTCGATACTGCTCGGCAGCGTCACCTGGGCAGCCGGCGCACGGTTCACGATCTCGATCGTTCGCACGGCTTCTGCCGTTTGTCCCTTGCTGTCCTCGACCATCTGGCGAATCTGGAACGTACCTAGGGAGCTGAAGGCTTTCGTCCAGCTGGTCCTGACGGCGCTCTGCAGCGTCTCGTAAGAAGCCGGATTGAGCCCGCGAATGTAATATTGGTGCGGCAGCTTGTCCCTTGCACCGTCTTCCTTGTCGCTTGCTGTGGAGGCAATCGTCACATTGACGCCGCGATAGGTCGTCAGCGTGCTGAGCGTAAAGCCTGCCGTCGGCGGTTCGTCCGGCTGCGGGATCGAGGCGACCGTTATCTTTTTCTCCACCCAAGCGCTCCATGCATCGTACTCGTCCTTGACCGCCATCCCGACGGTATATTCGCCGATTTCTTCAGGCACGACCAGCTTCTGGTTGACGGTTAGACCCGATGGCGTGATGTAATAGAACTTCTTCTGCAGGATGCCTTTGGTCGTCAAATAATTGATGCCTGTCGCCTCCGTCGAGTAAATGGCGGCGCTCAAATATCGGTCCGGATCATGGCTCCTGTCCGTCCACTTGACCGTGTTGTCGGTATCGAAACCGATATCGTAATCGGCGACCGGACGCCGATGGACGATCAGCTGGCGGATGACCTGATTCGAGCTCTTCCGGTATTCCTCGAAGTCGCTTGCCGGGTAAGGATAGATCAGGTTCGGCTCGTCTTTGACCGTATACGAAATTTGATACGAACCTACCTTGTCGAGCATGTTCAACGGCGTCGTGAATGTCTTGCCGTCATGGGCAGAGATGCCGGATTTGCCATCCCCCGCATCCAGGAACTTCTGAGCCAGATGGTCGTACCGCCACTTCGTGTAGGCCGTAACCATCGGGTCGTTCTCGGGGTCCTCTGTCGTGACGGAATAGATCATCTCGTCGCCGGCAATGGCAATGCCTTGCAGCTTCGAGGTCGAACTGATCGGCGTCAGGTCAGAATAGGACATCGACATGAACTCGGTTGTCGGCAATTCCGAATACGGCCCGAAGAAACCTTTGTCGAAGGTGCCATCAACCACATCCATGACAGGAACATTGTTGATATAAGCCCGAATGCGGCCGTCCAGCACTTGAATGCGGATCGGGTACAGCGTTCGCCGCTCGATCGGATAATCCGTTTTGGCGATAACGGACCGGATGCCGTTCTCGACCTTCATGAGCCGTAGTCCGTTCAAGTTCAATTCGAGCCGGTACAAATTGCGGCTGTCTGCGGCATGGAAGCCGAATCCGACATACCGGTCATCGGTCGAGAACGGGAAATCGTTCAGACGCACTTTGAACGTATACTGTGCATTCTGAAGCGGCAGATTGCCGAGCAACTGCTGCTGATCGATATGGTTGATTGCCGAAGAGTTGCGCGGGCTGGCAAGAAAATAAGCTTCTCGTCCCGACATCTTCCCGTTGTCCGACCGATTGTAATATTGGAACATCGTGATCGCGCCGTCCAGATCGAGGTAAAATTTGCGCCGATACTGATTCACATTGGTCTCTGAGGTCCGATAGTTATCCTCCCAGATGTCGGTCAGATCATAGACAAAATTACGGTTGCCGGTCCGCGACTGAACCCGGTACAGCTTCTTGGCCTCCGTGACATAGAAATACCCTTCGCTGTCGAGATCCGTAACCTTCTCGTAGCCATCCGTCGTTTGCCATAACAGCTTAAATCTCCCTTCATCGGTCAACGTGTACGCCGCTTTGCCCGCACCGGTAAGAATGATGTCATGTACATAGACGGAGCCTACGACATCTTCCAGGTAATCCGTCCGTTCGCCGGTGTCCGTATTGAAGGCGGCCATCCCGACCGGGTAGTTGAATTGGCTCTCCGTTATGAGATACTTGCCGTCCATGTACGGATGATAAGCGCTCAGATTATTCGGTTGAAGCTTACTCTTCATGGTCGTCAGCGTGTTGGAGACCGGATTGAATTTGTAGTACGTGTACGTCGGCGAATTGTAATAATGCCGGTTGAAATTCGAATCTTGCTTGCCAAGACGCATCACATCGTAAGCCTCGGCCGACACCTGGAGCTTATTGCCCTCCGCCGTCCCGAAGGCCCAACTGAGCGGCGTAATCCAATACGTGGCAGACGTACCCGAACCCGTGACGCTTGGAGCAAACGCTCCATAGGCAGTCGAGAGCAAACCGTAGGCGGGTCCGAGCGGCAGGGCCGCCACTTCCTTCGGCGTCGAGCCCGTAGTTGCGAATTGCTGCTGCGTATACGAGTAATATTTGGTTACATTGCTGACGACTCTGTGTACATATGCGGTCTTCGTATGCCTGTCGTACAGGTCGAAATATTCTCCGCTGCGCTGATTCGTCGATCCATACGTGCCCGCTGTCCCAAGCAGGGAGATGTCATAACTGGACGTGGAGCTGGACGTGGCTGCAGCCTGATAATAAGTATAGACCAAGCCATCGTCCAGATAGGTCGGTGCCTGGTTCGTGTACAAATCAAGATGCGATACCTTCAGATCGGTCTGAACAGGTCCGAGTTTGTCGCTAAGGCTCTCGCTTGCCCCGGATGTATTATGGGCTAGGGCGCCGGTAATGGGATTGACCGACCAACGCTTGGCCTTACTGCCGGCAAGGTCGCTGTTCGTCCATGCCGAGCCCTGTACGATCGCTGTTGGAGACAGCGGTACGGAAGGAATAATCGTCGGCTCTTTGCTTTCCGAAGATACTTCGAAGTTAACGGTTGGGCTGTCATTGACGACATTCAGTATCCATGTTTTCTCCGCATCCCTGCCCCAATCTTCCTTCAGGTAGATGCTAAAGCGGTATTTGCCGACCTTGTTGGCAGAGAAGGTGAAGTTGCGGTCGCCGTTCAGCGACACCGGCAGCTTCTTCTCCTCCTCATAGTTGCCATCGTTATCTTGATCATACTGGTACCAAATGTTCTTCGTGACTAGTTGATCATTGTCCGGCGAGTAGGAGCGTTCCTGGAAAGTAAGCGTGGCTCCGCGTATCGTTGGCGACGCAAAGTTCAGCGCCGGAACCGGCGGCAAATCCGGCTTGACGGTCAGCGTATGCCGATCAGGATCGACCGACTTCAATCCTGCGGAATCATACACATGCAGCGTAATGATTTCCGTACCCGGCGTCGTATAGACATCGAGCTTATTCGTCCACTCATCGCGGGTATGATCGATTTTCCGTCTCATCGGACTGTAGCTGCGGTCAGCCGAAAAAGCAGCGGCAAGCGGCCGCCCTTCCACAACTTCGGTTGGTCCATCAATAACAGCGATAGGGTTAGGCGGAACAACGCTTATGTAGGTCGTCGCCGTCGTGGATGCGCCCCATTCATCGTGCATTTTGGCAGTGACCCGATGCAGGCCGAGTTCATCCATCGTAATGCCGTGGTAGCCGTCGGTATATTCGCGGCTCGCATACTTCGTCGGGATCGACTGAATCCACTCCGAACCGTTGGTAAAGTCAAATCCATCGAAATAGTAGTCATCGCCGTCGGGATCGGTTGGCGTCGGGACGGACAGATCCGTGATGTAGACCAAATCCATTTTGGTGCCCACGACCACCTCGTATACAGGTAGGGTTCTAACGCTCGGATCCACGAACCCGATCTGGAATTCAGGAGGCGAATTATTCGCCGGTCCCAACACCTCCAGCGGCTTCGGCCCAATCGGATCGCTCTGTCCGCAGTCCGCTACGACCACCATCGTGACGTCGTTCGTGCCGACACCTAAGGAGTACGGATAATTGGATTCCGTGACGATGAGATCCTTTGTCGCGCCGTAGACCTTATCGGTGGCGGCGGTGAAACCGTCCTTCGTGATGCGGAAATAATGATATTGATAGATACAACCGGTGACGACGATGTTCTTCGGGCGCAGCGTGAACGAGTCGCGGTAAGTTATTTTGCCAGGCAGAATTTCAAAATCGCCCGTAATGGCAGACGACGCAGAGCCCTGATAGAAGAACGTAACATAGGCCTCCTGTGGACTAGGCGTCTTGAGCGACACGCTGGCACTGGAGCCCGAAGTGACCGTGTCCGAATAGCCCGAGTAGCTTAGGCTGTAGCCTTCAATCGATCCATATTTCGCATCCGCGCTGACGGACTGCGTCCTGGCCGTACTCGAGAGCGGCGTGACGGGAATGATCGATTGATCCTTCTGGACGTAACTCCCACTCGGTCCGGCCCGAACCATATGCCGCACATGGATTTTGCCATCGCTCTGGATGTCGTAGAAGTAATACATGTACATCTCTGTAAACTCACCATTGTACTTCAAGTCTCCAAAATCTCCTTCGGTATAGGGAGGGGACTTGGATGGCTCGACGCCAGTGGTGGTTTTTTTGTAACCCAAATAGCCGTATGCGCTGTTTTCCGGATGTTCTAATGGGACCTCATCCCCTTTATTCAGAGGGATATCCTTATCCGGGAATACGGAGGCTAAGCTGGCTCCGTCTTTCGTGAAATGTTTGACGTGAATGACGCCTTCGGCTTTTTTCTCGTAGTAGAGGTTTACGTAATACTTATCGAACTCGCCTTTATACGTGAAGGAAGCCGGAGGACTGTCCACTCGCTGCACTGAGCTATCCGGTATTACTTCTTGACGTTTTTTGTAGCCTACATATGTAAAATTCGCTCCCGCATTGGGTGTTGTTCCGATGCTAACTTGATCACCGATTACTATCGATTCCGATTCATTGTCAAAGAGTGATTCATCAATCTTGGTTCCGTCGGTTAGATAATGATTGACTATTACGTCGGCATATAACTCAATTTCAAAAACCATTGGGAAATAATATCTAAATGCTTGAACATTCGCTGAACAACTTACGCAAGCATCAGATCCATATGGTGGACTTCTTAAATTCCATGCACTATCACCGAGCTGTGTCTCTAATTTCCCTGCTGTCGAAGCTACAAATGTCGTGCTTGAACCATTAATTTGTTTATCTGTTATCATAGGGGAACCACTAGTTGTTCCGAAATATGGAACGTATTTTTCGTAACTAGATTCGTTCGAATTAGACTTAGCTCTAGATTCTTCAAAATACTCTTGATGTTTTGGGTCCGAACTGTTTAAGTTATAGATCTTAACGTCTCGTATTGTTCGTCCGGGAAATGAAAATGTGTACTGATAATTCAATTCGTCTTTTGTTACTGAAGCCCCTGGCGGTTTTGTTGTCCATTCACCGGCAGAATTAGACCAAATATCATACGATAGGAAACCTACAGCGTAACGTTTAACTGGACTTCCCTTCGGGTCTTTATATGGTTGAATGGATGCATTACCCCAATTGAACGTTTCAGCAGCTTGAAGGCGGATTAATGTGGTAGATAAGGGTTCTATTAAGGCAACGAGTAAAGTTAATAGAACAACTAAGGAAGTTACTTTTTTAATCTGAATAATCCTCATAAGACTCTCCTACAATTAAAGTTCATTCTTTATGAGAAGAAGAGAGTCTACAGATCCTAGAGCATATATCCCAATATAATCGATATTCTTCAACTTTACATTTTTATAATTTTCAGCATATGTACCGAACTGATCCGAACTACTTGCCACTAGATTATAGTGGTAGGTCTTTCCGTTAAAAGTGGAATAACTGACATCATTTCTAGCCCGCGTTGGACTGTTCTTTTGGAGCAAATAATAGGCGCGGCCCATTTCAGCTTTATCGTAAACAATGGTTTGTAAAGCTTCTCCACCCTCAAGATTTACCGTCTTATCAATCCTATAATAGATCTCATCCTCAATTTTGAAAGGAAAATCAGATGGTTTTATAATCCTGACTGTTTTCATTTCATTCTTTGTGCCAGCATTTAATATGAACTGTCCACTCTTTCCAGAATAATAAGATTTATAAGGAGTTACATCCTGAGCGTTAGCTATTTCAGTAACCTGGGGCACGTCCTTATGGCCAATCCAAACGAATTGTACTGTGGAATCCCATTCTACTTTTTCGCCCAGCTGCTCACTAATGAAGCGTGTTGGGACCATCGTTCGATTATTTTTAATATAAGGGGCTTCGTTCAATGATATGTTCTTACCATTGGCAACAGCTGTTTTGGATCCGATAGTTATTTTGACTTTCTTTCCTGCCTTAGCAAATGTAATTTCCTTGCCATTGCTGCTTAATGCCAATTGAGCTCCTAGAGCTTTCGAGACAGCCGAGAAAGGAACAAATACTGTTCCCCTAACATTCTGTGGAGGAACGTCAGAAGCGATCTGACGAGCGTTATATAGCACTTTAATGTCCAATGCCGCTTTCTTAAAATCTGTTTCAGCCTTAGAAGCAGCAAATGCTGTAGGGACGGCCGTAGCGATAAGCATCGTTGCAACTGCAAAGGATGCGATGATTTTTTTCTTGTTCGTAGTCATTTTCAAATCCTCCTAATATGTTCTTTCAAAATAACGAAATATTTAGCGGCCCCAAAGAGATACCGCCTTGGCTCGGCGTTACCATAGATCCGGAGAGGCTCCGACGAAAAGGAAACTGGAATACCGCAGCTGGAAGCAAGGATATGCCGGGAAAACTTTTGGTTAGAGGACGGCCTATGGGTACGCTAGGGACAGGCAGAAGCGACAAATCACTGACCGCCCTCTCCGACACTGGCGAGATAAAATCTATGAAACATGAACGATAGTTCTACGATCTGGCATGTGTATCGCCCGCAATAGGATGACGAAATCATCTATATGCTTCTTAATTGGGTTTCGGCTTTTGCCCAATAGCATATTCCCTTCTCACGATCAAATCTCTCATTCCCTCTCAAACACCTACCACATTCTACCACCCAAACTCCAACTTAGCGACATTTTTTGACAAAAAAAGCACCTGCAGGCAAGCTCTAATTTGAGCCTACTTGCAGGTGCTTCCTGTCCATAGTCCGTTCGCATGGTTTATGATTGCTCCTATCATACTTCAGCCCAAAGGAGGAAGGCAACCCCTTCGCTGCAAAATTTCACAGCAGTCCGCTCTCCTGCAGCAAATTCAAGTAACGCTCGGCGGAGTGCTTCCACGTGAAATGCTTCTCCACGCGGTCGCGGCTGTTGCGGCCCATGGCGCGGCGCAGCTCGTCATTGCGCAGCAGCTCGAGCAGGCGCTGCTCCATCTCGTGCTCGACTCGTTCAGGGCTTACGAGATAGCCGGTTACGCCATCCTCGATAATCTCCTTCATCCCGCCGGCTCTAGTGGCGACGACGGGAAGCCCGCATGACATCGCCTCGACATTGACGAGTCCGAACGCCTCCTGCGAGTTCGAAGGAACGGCTGCCACATCGGCAGCGAGGAACCAGTCGGGTACCTCGGTATGCGGCACATACGGCACGAACAGCACGTGCCGTTTCATGTTGGCCCCCATCCGGTGAAGCATCCGCGAATAGGTGGTGGTACGCGTTGAGCCGTAGAACGCGCCGCCGACAATGACGAGCAGGATCGAAGGATGCTGCTCGATAAGTCGAGGCAGCATGCGCAGCAGATGGTGCACGCCTTTGATCTCGAGCAGCCGGCCCATGAACAGCACTACGCTTCGTCCTTCCCAACCACGCATGGCACGCAGCTGCGCTCTTCGCGCCGCTCCTTCATAGACGTATTGCGAAATAAAAC
Source organism: Paenibacillus phyllosphaerae (assembly GCF_014192105.1). Taxonomy (GTDB): domain Bacteria; phylum Bacillota; class Bacilli; order Paenibacillales; family Paenibacillaceae; genus Paenibacillus_Z; species Paenibacillus_Z phyllosphaerae. The sequence goes on from NZ_JACHXK010000020.1 coordinate 89,086, forward strand.
GTTCGGTCTCCACGCCAGGATAGACGACGCTTACTTTATGTGCAGCCTGCGGTACCCGGCGAATGACATCCGACTTCAAATATTCGCTGTTCACGATAATGCGTTCCGTCTGCGCAAAGCTGCGGGCAAGCGTTGCAGGCAATATGGCATTCGGGCGTATGAAGGTCGAGGAGTGCAAATGCAGCCATAGCCGGCTTGACGGACGCAGCTTCCGAAGCTTAAGTACATAATGCGGCCGGTTCTCCACCTCCGTCAGATCAGGCGCCCATTGCCGGAGCGATGCCGCGACTTGAGCCACGTATTTGCCCTTGTCCGCTGCCGGATACCTGCGGCATTTGACCCCCTTGAGCATACTGAACCGCTTGAGCCTGGCGCCGATTCGGCCGTAGATCGTTGCATCCACGCTTGGTGCGAGCTGCGGAACCAGCTTCTCGATCACCCGCTCGACCGATCCCCCCTTGGGAGAAGGAAGCGGAAAAGCGCCCGGCGTGACAAACGCGATCCGAGGACGCGTCATGCTCTAATCAACTCCTTCGCACATGGCTTGTCGATGTAGCATACGAAACTAGCATCAACTCTGTCACGGCATCTCCCTATCGCCCCTGCCTTATGTTTATACCTTCCTGGCACCCGTACCGTTATTCGCGCTCGCCCTCGATAGTGAGCTGGAACAACCGCTCAATGAAATAAGCTCCGAGATAGGCGCTGCTGATCAGGAAGATTTCGTTTAAGAATATTTCATGTACCGTCGTCATCAATACTTCGTCATTCACGATAATCTCGATCACCTTACTGCCGGCAATCGACGCCGCAGCGAGCAATGCCAGAGACGCCGCGCCATCGGCAATCTTGCGCCAGATGCCTCCGAGACGTCGCAGCAAGTAAATGAACGCCGCACCGATCATATTCGCGGCCAGTACGATCCACACCATGATCTTCACCTCTTTATAGCCCAAGCATCGTCCAAAAGCAGACGGCCCAAACCTGCCCCGTACACCACGCAGGTGTCGCAGACTCTATTGCTTAAAGACGCGCGATATGTCAAACTAATCGGAGGCCAAGCAACAAGGCGTTAACCGATAGAAAGGACGTGTACGACCCGCATGACCAAGTGGCTGCTCAGATCCATGACCGAGCTCAGCTCGCGCAAATGGATCTCTCAATTGACAGGCCGATTCGCACAATCTTCCGCCAGCCGGCGTTTTATACCGAAATTCGCTTCCATGTATGGCATTCGCCTCGAAGAAGCTGAGAAAGCGCTGCATGATTACCGCACGCTGAACGAATTTTTCACCCGCAGATTGAAGGAGGGCATGCGAACCGTAGACACCGCGATCGAGGCGCTCGTCAGCCCCGTTGATGCGCTCATCACCGGCGCAGGACCGATCGAAGCCGGGACGATTCTGAATGTCAAAGGGCAGGATTATACGGTCGACGAACTGTTGAACCGTTCCCCCCGGACCGAGAGTTACAAGGACGGCTACTATATCGTCCTCTACTTAAGCCCGACGGACTACCATCGCATACATACGCCGGTAAGCGGAACCATCGTGGAGCGTGAACATATTCCCGGCAAGGTATATCCGGTCAACGACTTCGGCCTGCGTCACATGAAGCGCGTCCTCAGCCGTAATGAACGGCTCATTACCTACATCCGGAACGGAGCGGGCGAGACCGCTGTCGTGAAGGTCGGCGCCATGAACGTAAGCAGCATCAAATATGTCGAACCCCGCAAGGACCAAGTCGAGAAAGGCGATGAGCTTGCCTATTTCGAGTTCGGATCGACGGTGGTGCTCCTAATGGAAGACGATTCTTTCATCCCGCGTTCGGATTTGGCCGTAGGGCTTAAAGTACGCATGGGCGAGCGGCTCGGCGTTCTCGTCGAAGACTGAGCCTGACACTATCATTCCTATTCTATTCCTCAACCCAACGCCGCTGACGCAGGCAACCGTATCGGTTCGCTCTCGCACAGCGGCGTTTCTCATAGCATCAGCCCCTACTCCCCGTTATCTCCTCCGAATAACATACCGGCAATACTGGCAATCCGGCTGATGCCTTCCGCAATCTGCTCTTCCTCCAGATGCGCGAATCCGAACAACGCCGTAGGCGGGCACTGCGCGCCTCGCTCAGACTCCACTTGCTTCTCCGGTTCCGTTACCCAATATCTCGCCCCATCCGTCCAATACACGCCTTCCGCCCGGCATGCCTCACGCAATCGAGCATAGCTTCCAGACTCCCCCAGCCAAAAAGCGAACAGATGGAGTCCCGCATCCGTCTCCACGATGCGGAACCAACGGCCAAGCTGCCGCTTCATATCCTGCTGAAGCTGTTGCAGCCTGCGACCGCTCACCCGCCGAATGCGCCGGATATGGCGCTCATATCCGCCGCTGGCCATGAACGAAGCCAATCCCCGCTGGCTGACCGTCCCCGAGCTTGTCGGATGCAGCAGCAGCTTGGCCCTGCGAAAAGGCTCGACCAACACTTCGGGCAACAGCACGTAGCCAATCCGCTGATCGCCGAGCATCGTCCGCGAGAAGGTCCCCACATAGACGACCCGGTCGTCGCGATCGAGCGCCTTCAAGGGCTCAACGGGCCGGCCTCCCCAGCGGAAGGTGCTGTCATAGTCGTCTTCAATGATGACGGCTCCCTGCCGGTCCGCCCAATCGAGCAGCGCCCGCCGCCGTTCGATCGAGAGCACCGCTCCTGTCGGAAAATGCCGCGTCGGCGTAACAAACAGCAGTCGGGCCTTCCAATCGCTCGGCACAATGCCGGCATCATCGACAGGCGCCAGCACCAGCTTCCCGCCTGCCGCTCGCACAGCCTGAACAATGCCAGGATACGTCGGGTTCTCGATGACCACCGGATCATCTGGCGTAATGAGCAGCATAGTCAGCAACGCGAGCGCCTCCATCGAGCCGTTCGTCAGCATGATCCGAGAAGCATCCGCCCGGATTCCCCGTTCCCGCCATAGATCTAATGCGATCGCTTCGCGCAGCGGCCGGTAACCCTCTCCAGGTTCGCGCTCATGAGGCTCCAAGAGCGCCCGGATCTCCGCATACATGACCTTCTTCCATTCCTCGGCGGGGAACAGCTTCGAATCGAACGAGGCGATATTGAAGTCGATCACCTGTCCTGAGCCGCCACCGCTTCTATTCCTTATACGTGGAGGAAACGCAGGTTGTAATCGCTCAGCCCAAGCGGAGAGCGCAATATGTGCTGACTCCTTCTTGCCTTTAATCGACGCTGCTTCGCGCGCTTGCCCCTCCGACTTACGCTGATAAGCAACGAAGGTGCCGCTGCCTGCTTCCGTCCGCACATAACCATCGGCATACAGCATGTCGTAGACCTGATTCACCACGCCTCGCGAGAGTCCGTGCCTGCCGGCAAGCTCGCGGCTCGAAGGGAGCCTCATGCCTTCCTCCGCCAATCCGCTTACGATTGCGTCCTTGATGGCATGGTATAAGGCCTCGGTCTTCCGCCCGAAAGCTGCATAGTAGGTGTCGTATCCGCTCAGAAAATCCATCTCTCTCGCCTTCTCCCCTAAACTGGTCTATTATAATCATGCTAAATTGGACCTTTTGAATTGTCAATATTGGCGCTAGAATCGCATATATCCAATCCATTGCAGGAGGTTAGCGTCATGAGAAGATCTGAATTCGAAATCGGCGAAGAAAAGATAGAGGATGTTGAAGCGTTCTTGCGGGAGATGAGCTTCGGCTTTCTCGGCACCATAGACGAGGAGGGCATGCCGGCGATTACGCCGCTGAACTTTGCGTACGTGAACCAGGCGATCTACTTTCACGGGAGCCGTGTCGGGGAAAAAATGCGTTCCATTCGCGAGCAGCGCAGCGTAACGTTCGCAGTGGCCAAGGAATTCGCGGTCATCCCCTCCTACTTCTCCGATCCGCTCCTCGCCTGTCCGGCGACTAGCTACTTCAAATCGGTCCGGATCGACGGACAGGCCGTTGTCGTCGATGATCCGAACGAGAAGGCACTTGCGCTCGAAGGCCTTATGCAGAAACTGCAGCCGGAGGGCGGCTATAAGACGATCGACGCGAACGATCCCGACTACGTTTCCCGGTTAAAGGGCGTTGCCGTGGTCCGGATCGACGCCAGGCGCACCGTGGCCAAATTCAAGTTCGGCCAGAATTTGAAAGACGTTCCCCGGCAAGCGGTGGAAGAAGGGCTTGCGCAGCGAGGCGCGCAACATGACGAAGAGACGATCGCCCTCATACGCCGCTACTGCCCGCACCATAAGGAATAGCCGCCTCCCCACGAAGTAAGAAAAGCCCTTCGCAAGATCTATCGGATCTCGGAAGGGCTTTTGCCTGTATATTGCTTGAATTGGCGGCTGAAGAAGAAAATATCCCGGTAGCCAAGCGCGTCCGCTACCTCGGTCACGTTCATCCCTGCATGCATGAGCAGATGCTGGGCGCGTTCGATGCGCGTGCGGATCATGTACGTCTGCACGGAGACGCCGACGATCTCCTTGAACTTGATCGAGAAATATCGCGGCGATAGCTGGGCGCGCTGGGCCAAATCCTCCACCCGATGCGCAGATCCCGGATTCTGCCGGATAAAGTTGGCGATCTCATGGATCGCCTCGGTCAGCTGGTTGCTTGCCTTGCGTTCGACCGGTCCTTCGAGGTCGTCGCGCAGCAGATGGATCATCAGCTGCTTCAGGATCAGCCTCGCCTCCTCCTCGGCCGCGTAGGTCTTGACGAGGAAGAGCCGGACATACCGTGAGAGCAGATGCTCGAAATCGACGGTCTCCGTCAGTACCCGATAGGGGACTGGCACCAGATCGACCGGCTCGCTGACATCGAAATGAATATACGTTAAGACGAGCGGCTTCTGCGGGTTATGGGTAGCGCTCGTATGGTCACCGGGACGGAAGAGAAAGCAGCTTCCTTTGCCGACCGGGAACGCTTCGCCGTTCAAGATGACTTCGCCTTCGCCGCTCCAGACGTAGAACAGATCATAGTTGGCCATCGGTTTTTCGCGTTTTTGCCATTTCCAGCCGGGTTCGCAGACGATTTTTGCAAAGGAGGGCTTTAAGATATATGAAGAAGGCGGTATGTGCAGCATCGCCTCAATCCTCCTATCGATAAATCACGGCGCTGCCGGAACCTCGCCTGCAGCTTGCCGATTCTTGTCGTTGTCATTCTACACTGAGCGCCCAGCAATCGCAAGAGAGATACCGCATAGTGTATAGGAGCGGAGCGGTTAGAGCCCTATTCGTATGCCGTAGCGTGCTTCAGGAAAACGGCCTGCTACATGACTGGTAGCGCGGATATGTTTTTACAATAATAAATCTTGACAATATCGCGTCTTTTATGGGCTTCTGATGTTAAATAGTGCTATAATAGCGACTAAACAGATTTCAACTTTGGAGCCTAAGCATACGAACCAACATTTGGAAGGATGGAATGAGTTCAATGAACCCACTTGCCCAGCAGCTGAACGCGACGATTGAAAGCGAGAATCCGCATGTCTATGCGATGCTATCGTCACTCGGCAAAGCGATTTATTTCCCGAAAGTCGGCATTCTAAGCCAGTCGGCGGAAGCGAAATCGAAAGCGAAGAAGTTCAACGCAACAATCGGCATCGCAACAGAAGGCGGTCAGCCGATGCATCTGAAGGTCATTCAGGATACCCTGTCCGCGTACAATCCGAAGGACATTTATGAATATGCGCCTCCAGCAGGCAAGCCAGAGCTGCGCAGCGTATGGCGTGCCAAGATGCTGAAGGAGAATCCTTCCCTTGAAGGCAAAAGCTTCGGCAATCCGGTTGTAACCAACGCCCTCACCCACGGGCTTAGCATCGTGGCCGATCTGTTCGCAGATGCCGGCGATGCAGTCGTTATTCCGAACAAGAACTGGGAGAACTACGAGCTGACCTTCGGCGTACGCCGCGGCGCAGAGATCGTGGAGTACCCTCTCTATAATGAACAAGAACGCTTCAACAGCGCAGGCCTGCGCGAAGCGCTGATCGCACAGAAGGATAAGGGCAAAGCGATCGTCGTCCTGAACTTCCCGAACAACCCGACGGGCTACACGCCGGATGCCAAGGAAGGCGATGAGATCGTGGCCGCGATCCGCGATGCGGCTGAAGCTGGCGTCAACGTCGTCGTCGTCACTGACGATGCGTACTTCGGCCTCTTCTTCGAGGACTCGCTGCATGAATCGCTGTTCGGCAAGCTCGCCGATCTGCACCCGCGCGTACTGGCCATCAAGGTCGACGGCGCGACGAAGGAAGAATATGTGTGGGGCTTCCGCGTCGGTTTCATTACCTTCGCGAGCAAATCCGACGCTCTGCTGAACGCGCTGGAGCAGAAGACGCTCGGCATTATCCGCGCGACGATCTCGAGCGGCGCTCACCCATCGCAAACGTTCGTCTTGCATGCGCTGCAATCGCCTGAGTTCGAAGCGCAGAAGCAAGAGAAATTCGATATTATGAAAGCCCGCGCGAACCGCGTCAAGGAACTGCTCGACAGCGGCCGCTATGGCGATGTATGGGGATACTACCCGTTCAACTCCGGCTACTTCATGTGCTTGAAGCTCAAGGGCGTACACGCCGAGACCGTTCGCCAGCGATTGCTCGACGAGTATGGCATCGGCACGATCGCGCTCGGCGAGACCGACCTGCGCGTCGCGTTCTCCTGTATCGAGGAGCCGAATCTCGAGGAGCTCTACGACTCGATCTACAAAGCGGTTCAAGAGGTTACCGTAGCAAGCAAATAAGCAACAGATGCAACAAGGCCGCTGTCCGATGATTCGGAACAGCGGCCTTTCATTTCGATCAGGATGCGGTAGCGGCGGCACTTTCGCTCACGGCGTCCGGGGCATCTTCTTGGGTGGCCGGACTCGTCTCCGCATTCTCCCCTTCACTCGCGCCGGCATTCTTTGCTTCCGCCGCTTTTCGCTCGGCTTCCGCCTTCTTCGCTTTCTCCAGCTCGATCTGAGCGGCGGCCTCGGCATCCTTCAACGCCTGGTCGATCGTCTTCTTGCCGTCCTTCACCGAATTGATCTCTTTCTCGAGTACCGTATTGAACGGGCCGTAGAATTCCTGCGGCAAATTCTCGTACTGGTTTATCATGTCTGTGCGCGGCTTCAGCGTGTAAAACGCTTCAAGACTGACGCCGTTACGATCCTGCAGATAGGGCAGACGGGCCATCAGGTTGCCGTTCATGGTGCGGGACAGCAGCTTCGCAGCAAGATCGCCGTTCATATATTTGACCAGTTGCCATGCGGCCTTGGCATTCGGCGTCTTGGCGTTAATGACGAAGATTTCGTTCGCGCCGATCGACGAACCTACGGTCGGATTGGCCGGATCGACCGGTTCGGTAGACAAGCCCAGGTTGAATTTCTTGTAGTCCTTTATGTTATCTTCGGCTTGTTCGAGCTGCTGCAGATAATACGAACCGCTGATTGTCATGGCCGCTTTGCCCGAGAGGAACTTATCTTGGCTTAAATAGCTTTCATACGTCCCTCCCATGGGCATATCGTTCTCCCCTGACATCCCCTGCGCATAGTAGGCGCCTGAGTTGACCGTATCGATCGCGAGCTGGAACGCTTGCTTCCAGCCGTCCGTGTTCAGCGACACTTTGGTGCCCGCCGGGTCAAGATAGCGGAGTCCTCCCGTACCGCCGATCTGCATCCCTAGATTCGTCAAATTGTAGTAGTCCATATAGAAGCCGTACACGCGGTCATCCTTCGACCCTGTCGTCGGGAAGCGTTGAGCCAGCTGCAGAATTTCCTGCCAGCTCATGCTTGCCTGAGGCAGCGGCACGCCATATTTTTCGAACAGATCCTTATTATAGTAGAGCGCTTGCCCGTAGAAGGACGGCGACAGCCCGTACAGCTTGCCGTTGCCCTTCTCCCTTAGCACTTCAATCATGCCCGGCAGCAGATCCTCGCTCTTGAAATCCTCTTCGGTGAGCATCGACTCCAGATCGAGCAGCATATCCTTCTCGACCAACTTCGCGTATTGGTCCATCGATACCATGATGACATCCGGATTCTCCTTGGCGATGAAATCATCGAACGCCTTCTCGTAATCCGTTACGCCGTCCCGGAACATCGAGTTGGTGCTGGCTACCTCGATCTCCACGTTCGGAAACTTCGCATTGAACAAATTGCCGTACTGCTGGAAGAAATAAGACTCGTCATAATACGTCACCTTCAAATTCCCGGCCGCTTCTTCATCCATCGAATAAGCCGAGTTGTCGCCTCCACAGCCTGCCAGCATCGTCGTCGTGAGCAATGTTGCCGCAAGCGCAGCTGCGGATTTCTTTGAAACTCTCATCTTCAACCTCCTAGAATTATAAACTCTAGTAGATTTTACCATCCATAGATTCATTGTCAAATTTTCCCTGCTAAAAAAGCCCGATCCGCCGCGGTTATGCGTGAATCAGGCTCTCTATCGTAACGCTTCTATTTAGAACAGCCACTTGCCGTCCTTCTGCACCAATTCGCCGTCCAGATACAGCTCTCCGCCGTTCTTCAGGCTCTTGATCATGTCCCAGTGGATGACCGATTCATTGCCGGGACCGCCCGCTTCATAAGCGCGGCCAAGTGCCAGATGGACCGATCCGCCGATCTTCTCATCGAACAGAATCTCCTTGGTCGGATATTCGATGCCGAAGTTGCAGCCAATGCCCAACTCCCCAAGGTATCGCGCGCCTGCGTCCGTATCGAGCGCAGCGATGAGCGCTGCCTCGCCCTTCTCGGCCGAACATTCGACGACGCGGCCCTGCTCGAACTTCAGGCGGATCCCCGCAATCTCTTGTCCATTGAAGATTGTCGGCCATTCATAGTAGATATGCCCTTCGGTTAGCAGATGATTCGGCGAGAAATAAAATTCGCCGTCCGGCACGTTACGGTAGCCAGCGCACATGACTGCCTTTCGGCCCGAGATATCGATCGTGATGTCCGTCTCGTTGGCGACGATCCGGACTTTCGAAGCCTGATTGAATTTCTCGGACGCCGCCTGCATCGATTCGAGAATCGCGTCGTAGTCCACGTTCACGGCGCTGTAAACGAAATCTTCGTACTCGGACAGTGACATGCCGGCGTCCATCGCCTGCGCCTGGGTCGGGAACATCGTCAGCACCCAGCGGGCGCCGCCCTTCATCAGATACTGCGACAACTCGGAGGTCGCCTTCCGCCGCTGTTGGATCCGCTTCGGATCGACGTTCGTAAGCTCCTTGTTGTTCTCCTCGCCCAGGATACGGATGACGGCATCGGATTGCTCATAGAGCCATTTCATCGCTTGAATGTCAGCTAGCTGCGCATCGTTCGCTTCCCCGATGAAGATTCGCTCCATCTCCGGCAGCGTCACCTGGGTGACGGGATGTCCCCCGGCACGCAGCACTTCCCGATACACCTCGCGGATGAGCGGCGCGGTTACGGCCTCGCCGATAATGAGGACACGTTCGCCCTCCTTGACTTTAATCGAGTGGCCGACGAGTACCTTGGCCAATTGTTCTACGCGTGGATCTGCCATCATTGATTTCCCCTTTGACGTTAATCTTCTTCCAAATCCAGCTGCATCTTGCGGCGCAGCCGCCCGGGCCGCACGAGCAGGATAAGCACAACGGCGGCAAGCGCATTGACGACCAATTGAGCGATATAGCCTTGACCGGGCAGCAGGATCGCATGCGGTACCAGCAGCAGGATTGCGCACAGCACATAGGCGGAACGGTCGACGCGTTGGACCGCTTCGAAGCGCAGCCGGTCCGGCAGCGGATAGACATGGCGCCATACGGAATGCCGATGCGCTTGCGTCAGTGCCGCCAGTTGGACGCCGACGAGCCAGACGAACAGCACGTACACGGCGGCGGCTCCCCAGCCCAATGCGAGACCGGACTCGGCGGCAAGCGCGCCGCAGAACATGCCGAGCAGCGTCAGGCGGAGCGTAATGCCGCCAAGCTCGGTCCGGTAGAGCGAATGGGCGTATAGGTAGACAAAGGCGTTACTCTGCTTATAGGCAATCGACTTCGCCATCCAAGCCAAGTACCCTCTTCGCGCGATATTGGCCGTCTCCGACGGCACGTCCGCGAACGCGCTGAAGAATACGACATAACGCCGTTTCGTCTTCCGCTCTTCGCGGATAAGCGTCTGCCAAGGCAGCCTGAATTTGCTCATGGAGCGGTAGAGCAGCCCGAATAGGACGATGCTGAGTAGCGTTATAGTCAATCCGATCCAAGGCTCCGACTGCACGAGCGCTCCGACGCATACCGCCGTGACGAGCCAACGGAGCACGCGGATCCCTCTTCGGCTGCCGTTCCACACCATGCGCCGCTCCTGCCATGCGGCATAGGCGCCAAGCAGCTTCAAGGCAATGACAACACCGACGAGCAGTGCCGCATGCAGCTGTCCAGGACCTTTCACATAGATCGGAATATAGATCAAGCAGACGAATAAGACCGCAGCCAGGCCAGCCAGCCCATTGTAACGTAACGACTTGCTTATGTAACGATCCATCTGCCCTTCAAGCGGCATCAGGAAGACCAGATCCGCCTCTCTCAGCCAAGTGCGAAGCGGATTGTAGCTGATGAACGGCGTGAGCGCCGCGATCCCGACGATGGTAAAAGGAAAGTCAGCCGGCATATCCCGCAGCAATGACGTATAGCTGGCCAGCGCCGTAAGTGCCGCCATCGCGAAGACGAAAGGCACTCCGCTCCGAAGCATATCGCTTATGTACGGCATCGATTCCCGCCAGAATGCGCCGACGCGGGCTTTCCACAAGGACTCAACCGATCGTTCCATTCGATCCCCCATCCGCCGTCAGCCGGTAGAAGGCTTCCTCGAGCGAACCTTCTCCTTCCCGAAATCCCGCTGCCGCGCACACTTCCGCCAGCGTTCCGTACGCAATCATCCGGCCATGATGCAGCACGATGAATCGATCGCAATACGTCTCCACCGTCGACAGGATGTGCGAGCTCATGAAGATCGCCGCGCCTTCGCGCTTCACCTCGACGAGCTTATCGAGCAGGGAGCGGATCCCGAGCGGGTCCAGACCCAGGAACGGTTCGTCGATAATATAGAGCGGCGGCCGGGCCAGCAGCGCGTTCATAATCATCACCTTTTGCCGCATTCCCTTCGACAGATGCGCCGCGAATGCCCCGCGCTTCGGCTTCATGTAGAATTCGCCGAGCAGGTCCGTCGCCAGCTGTTCATACCGCGCCTGGTCGACGCCGTAAGCCATGCCGGTCAGCCTTAAATGTTCTTCAACGGTCAGCTCATCGAATAAGAGCGGCGTCTCGGGCACATAGGCCAATGCGCTGCGGTAACGTTCCGGGTCCTCCGCAAGCGTCGTTCCCTGGATGCGAATTTCGCCGGTATGCGGCTGCATAAGTCCGAGAATATGCTTGATCGCCGTGCTTTTGCCCGCGCCGTTCAGACCGATCAGACCGATCATCTCGCCTGGCGCCAGCGTGAATGACAGTTCATGCAGTACGGGCTTGCGCGGACTATATCCGCCCGTTACCCGTTGTACGTCCAATACCGGATTCATTACATTCACCTCACTATTGCCATTATACCGAAATTCGCCTCACATTTGAAAACGCCTCTCTAAACGCCAAAACCCCTACCCTCCCGTCAACACGTGACAGAGAGAGCAAGGGTTTTACTTACGCAATCATTATTGTATTATTCGCAATTATTCAACCTCGATCTTCGTTACAAGACCGTTCGTCAGCGTAACTTCTACTTCCGCTCCAGCAACCAGGTCGGATGCGTCGCCTTCAATCACGACAGTCTCAGCTACGTTCAGCACGAGCGCTTGCGTGCCGCCAGTCACTTCCTGCGTGAGCGATACGGTTGCGATTTTGCCCGACGCATTCAGGATGACGCTGTTCAGCTTGCCTTCGTAAGTAACAACCGTCGTCTCAGGCGCTTTCTTCGTCACTTCGATGAAGATCGCTTTGCTGTCGTCCGTGCGCACGAGCACTTCGTCGCCGGCTTTAAGCGCGGAAGCTTCAACCTTCACGCCGTCGCGGAAAACGAACACGTTGGATGCAAGCGTTACCGTGACTTCGGATTTGTCGGCTTTCACGATCGTCACCTTATTGTCGGCAACAGCCGCTTTCAGCGCGCCCGTGATGGAAGCTTCAATCGCCGTCTCGCCGTTCTTCGTGACTTCGATGAAAATCACTTTGCCTTCAAACGTGCGGACGAGCACTTCATCGCCGGCTACGAGCGCGGAAGCTGCGACTTTAACGCCATTGCGATAGATGAATGCATTGTCAGTCAGCGGCACCGTTACTTCGGACTTGTCTGCTTTCACGATCGTTACTTTGTTGTCGGCAACGGCTGCTTTCACCGAACCCGAGAAGGAGGCTTCAACCGCTTCTTCAGCGGAATCGGTCACTTCTACGAATACTGCCTTGCCTTCGTACGTGCGGACCATGACATCGTCGCCTGCTTTGAGCGCCGAGATCGAAGATTTTACATCATTGCGGAAAATGAAGACGTTCGACGCGAGCGGTACCGTCACTTCCGTTTTGTCGGCCTTGACGATCGTGATCGAACCGTTCGAAGCTGCTGCTTTCAGCGTACCCGTGATCGCTTGCGCATCTTCATCATTGTCCGGCATTTGCTCGTCCGTACGGTCAAGCAGCGCCGCCAGCTCTGCGCGCGTTACCGGTTGGTTCGGACGGAACGTGTTGTCGTTGTATCCCGTGATCAGCTTCTTCTCCAGCGCGACTGCGACATATCCGACCGATGCTGCAGGAATGTTCTTCGCATCTTTGAAGTTCAGCGCCGTATTGCTCTTCGCCTTCGCTTCGGCTTCCAGCCCCAGTGCCTTCACGAGCAGCGTTGCCGCGAACAGGCGGGTAGCAGACTTGTCCGCTTGAATGCTTGCGTCCGTCTCAGCGAACAGATCCTTCTCCAGCGCTACGGCCACATAGCCGACCGCCCACGGATATTTCTTCTCCAGCTGGTCCGCATCTTTGAAGTTCAGCTCAGTCGCCAGCTCCTCAGCGGATTCCGCCTGCTCCTTCAATCCCATCAGACGAACTGCCGCCACGATCGCTTCAATGCGCGTGATCTCCTTGTTCGGTTTGAAAGTACCGTCTTCGTAACCGTTAAACACACCCTTCGAAGCGAGACGAACGATATATTCAAGCGCCCATTTCAATTCCTTTTCATCCTTGAAATTGACGTTGATGTTCACTTCTTTCTTGCCGCCATTGCCTTTGTTCTCTTTCGAGCTTTCGTACTTGTCCTTGTTGTTGCCGTTACCATTACCTTTGCCATCGGCAAACGCGCTCGTTGCTCCGCCCGCCAGTGTCAGTACCGCCATCGATGTTACCGCCGCTTTTTTCAACATTGCCTTCTTCATCAATTGCCACTCTCCCTCATACTGCGGTCTCTGCCGCGAATTTGCTTTTACGCCGATACTGTTCGACAGGGTGTACGTTTTTTGAGGGGGTGCAGCCAATAATTTTGTTTCAGATTGGTAAAAAAGGACCAACCGCATGCGGTTGGTCCCTCTGTTCAATCCCTTGTTATTGTTGGTCGCGCTTGGCTTTGAGCCATTTTGGCGCTCCTTTATTTTTGCGCTCGCGTTCGCGTTGCGCTTTCGCCGCCTTGGTCATCGCAGCTTGCGGTTTGCCGCCAGCCTGAGGACGACCGCCTCCTGCTTGCTCCGGCTTGCTGCTTACTGCCGCAGTTTCCTTGACTTGGGCACGTTCAGCCGCGCTGCCCGCTTTTGCTTCAGGTCGGTTGGAAGGTCTGCGATCGGCAGCTTGCCCCGATGGTTTGCGGTCACGGTGCGTTCCGATCTGGTAGGAAGTCAATTCTTCCGGATCCCACAGACGCCCGCGGAACATGCGCTTCTCTTGCAATTTAATGTTCAGCTGCTTGCAGAACTTGCTCATGATGAACACCTGCTGCGGCGTAACGATCGTGACGACCGTGCCATTGCGGCCCATGCGCCCAGTCCGGCCTGCCCGGTGGACATAATGGTCGGCATCGGTCGCCGGGTCCAATTGGACGACGAGCGGCAGACCCGCGATATCGATGCCTCTTGCCGCTACGTCGGTGGCGAGCAGCAGTTGGAGCCGGCCTTCGCGGAAGCGCGTCAAGGTCGCGGCACGGCGCTGCTTGTCCGCATCTCCGTACAGCGTCTCGATATTGAAGCCTTCATAGCCGAATTTCGATTCGTAATTGGCGATCTCATCCGTATCGTTGATGAAGAGCAGAGCCGATTTGGGCTCCAGCATCCGAATCAATCTGCGCGCCGCATCCACCTTATCCCGCTTGTCCGCGACAAGGTAATAATGTTCAACCTGCTCCGGCAGCTTCTGGTCCGTCGTGACGTCGATCGTCTTCGGATTCTGCATCCAACGATCTTCCACGTCCTCCATCGCTTGCGGCTTCGTGGCGGAGAAGAACGCGATTTGGCGCTCGCGCCCCATTGCCTTCAGCAGCGTATCCACTTCACCGGTCGAACCCAGCTGGAACACTTGATCCGCCTCGTCGATGATGAGAAACTTGATATTGTGCAGCTTCAGCTTGCCGGCCATATAAATTTCGTGGACCCGGCCAGGCGTGCCGACGACCAGGTGAGGACGCTGCTTCAGCTTCTCCACTTGACGCTGCATCGAAGCGCCGCCGATCAGCTGATGTACCCGGATGGACAGCTCCTCGCCGTACAGCTCCGCTACGCGGTAAATTTGCATGGCCAATTCTTGCGTAGGCGCAAGCACCAACACCTGCAGCGCTTCGCTGCCTGCCTCGATTCGCTGCAATGCCGGCAGTATGAACGCAAGCGTCTTCCCTGTCCCGGTCTGCGATCTTGCGGTCACGTCATGCCCAGCCAGCAGCTCCGGGATCGCCGCAGCTTGCACCGGCGTCGGCTGATCGATCTGGTTGTCCTTCAATTTTGCTGCCAATTCAGCCCGAATCCCCATCGATTCCCAAACAACGTTCATCGTCGTAATGCTCCTTTAGTCTTACATCCTTATTTGCGATTCAAATATTTGCCCGCGATCCTGTCGGCAAAGCGGGGCGCAAGCCCGTACAGCCGAATGCCGATTCCCGCGGACAACGGCATATCGACCTCGGGTATGCGCTTGTCGATTACCTTCACGATAGCATCCGCTACCTGCTCCGGCTTCAGCATATAGCTGCGCACGCTCTTCGCGTATCCGCCCTCGGGATCGGCCGTCAGCAGGAACGGCGTGTCGATCGGTCCCGGATTGACGGCCGATACGGCGATGGACATCGGAGCAAGCTCCGCGCGCAGCGCATTCGTAAGTCCGAGCACCGCGTGCTTGGTTGCCGCATACGCCGAGGCTTTGGCCGTGCTCAGCTTACCGGCCATCGAAGCGATATTGACGATATGCCCGCCGCCCTGCTGCTTCATAATCGGCAGCACCGCCTTCGTGCAGCGGACAACGCCCATATAATTCGTATTCATCATATCTTCAAAATGCCCGATTGGCGCGTCGATAAAACGCTCGAACAGCCCAAATCCCGCATTATTGACGAGCACGTCGATACGGCCGAACTCACGGGCGATCTGTTCGATCGTCCGGTTCACCTCGTCATTGTCGGTTACGTCCATGACATAACTGCCGCAACGGCCCTTGATGGAACCGGCAGCAGCCGCAAGTTTCGCCGCGCTGCGGCCGGTGATGACCGGTACGGCGCCGGCTTGCGCCAGCCTTCTAGCCGCTTCAGCACCGACCCCGCTGGCAGCACCGGTTATAACCACAATCTTCCCATTAAGCAATCCCGATCCCTCACCCGTCGCGCATGCACATATTCTCTCGTATTACTTTAACAGAGTGGCCTCCATTACGGAAGGAGCATATGCGCGAAATGCAAGGTGAAACGGCTGTCGCCGTCCCCTGGCGGCGCAGCGCGTTTCATTCCGGAGAAATACAAGGCGATTGATAAGCGTGAACTTATAAATTCTTATATTTCAAGGCGAAACGGCTATCGCCATTCTCTGGCGCCGCAGCGCGTAGCATTCCGGAGACATAGAGGCCGAAGGATAAGCGTGAAACTTATGCATACCTATATGTAAAAAAGCCCCCGGCGGGAGCTTTAATGTAAACAAATGGACTTAAGATGCAATGAGAACTTGAATATCCAGCTCGCCAATACCGTCCATAATCAGCGGTATTGTCAGTGCTTTCTTCGCTTCGAAGCCAGCCGATTGTGCGGAATGCAGTACCTTAGGCGGTGTAATGTCTACACGCACGCCTTGATTGAACAGCATCGTGCTTGCGTTGCCGCTGATCATATTGCCTAGCTCCGAGATAGCGCTCTTGCCCATCTCGTCCATCTCGGAAATCGCGAAGCCGCCCATCATGGCGGAAACCATCTTAATCGCAACCTCTTCACTTAGACCCAGCACGATATCGCCGTTCAGTTGGCCGTTCAGTCCGATCTGAATCCAAATATAATTCTCAACAAATTTAACGTCTTTCACGCCAAGTTGTCCCGTTGCCGGTCGAATCTGAACAACCTGTTCGATGACTATTTTAGCAGATTCCAAGAATGGGTTAATATACTCGGCATTCATCGCGAGGTAGCGCTCCTTTTTCGACTCGTTTCATATCCCTGCTCATATTATACTAGATCGAATAGGTCAAGTATACTATGCCTTTAATGGAAATATACGAGTCATCTCTGATTTTGTCGAACTATGTTCGGGATAGAACTTATATCGGACATATGATCCAAAAACATTAGAGATCGCTCACAAGCTGACCATCTTTTCATCGGCTAAATAGTACCAACAACCCACGGTGAAACGGCTGTGACCATTCTCTAGCGGCACAGCTCGTTTCATTCCGGAGAAATACAAGGTTCAGATTCGAGCCATGCTCTACTGCTTAAAGCCGCTGGCTTAGCGTGTTAGACCGCTTCGTTGTGGGTGCGCCGGAAGCGAAGCCGGATAAGCCGCAGCCGGTCATACAGCTGGTCGAGCGGCTGTCCGGGACGCTGGTCTTCGCCATACACTTGATGAAGCACAGGCTTCAGGTATCGGTCGCCGATAATCGTGAGCGCTTCCCAGACTTGGTCCTGCTCGACCTGGGGCATATGCTGAAGTTCCCGCTGGATAAGCGGCTCGATATCATAGCCTTCCACTTCCAGGCGCTCGATCCGCTCCATCAGATCGCGGCGTGGCATCGACAGCTCCTCTTGCAGCTGTGCAAGCGTCTTGCCGTCGGCTATCGCGCCAAGCAGCAATTTCTTCTCCTGCTGCCGATCCATGATCGCCTTATACTTCGCTTCCTTCTGTCGGAAGAGCCACTGCGTGAATAGCTGCGGTTCAAGCGCCTCTTCGACCCAATCGAGCGGGAATGGGCGCGGCTGCTCGAACGTCCCCGTAAGCTTCAGTATTTCTTCGCCGTAGGCCGTCTGCTTCGTCTCGCCCCAGCCGGGGATCTGGTCTAGCTCTTCGGCCGTGTGAGGCACATAGGCGCTGATCATCCACAGCATCCGGTTGTTCGCGACGAGGTAAGCGGACTTCTTCTCGGAGGCTGCCTTCGTCCGCCGCCAATCGCGCAGCGCATCGAATAACGCCGCATTCATATTAGCCTCTCCGTAGCAATGAAGCATCGCATACATACTGCCCGATCCCGTGGTCGGCTTGCGGTCGTCCAGCAGCCCGTCAATAATCGGCGAATAGCCTTCCCCCATCTTAACGGCGATGCCATGCCGGAAGGCAGCCATCATCTCTTCCCAAGATCCGCCTTCGAACCAGATCGAAGCCGGCGTCTCTTCCTCCTGCATAATCGCCTCTTGCGTCCAGAGGACAGACCATTGACCCTCCGATTCGCCAATGGAAACTTGGGCCCGCTCCTTCATCTCGCGCTCGCTGTTCACGCGCTCGAACGTGTTCAAAAATACAATCTGCATCTGATATCCTCCTATTCGAATCGTACGTATCGTTGATACTGAGCCAAATCTGCGCACAAAAAAAAGCACCTCTTACGTCCGGTTACCGGACATGTAAGAGGTGCTTCCCCGCGTACATCGATTTGATTGCTCACATCATAGCATAGGCTGGCTAATATTGACAAGGGGAACAGCAGCCATTATTTAGGGCCGCAATCGTTGCCGTTCGTCAAACGTAAATGATATGATGTGGGATGGATTGGTTTGAGCGGCCGTTAGGCCGATCAGCATTCCATCGATAGTCTGGATTGGTTTGAGCGGCCGTTAGGCCGATCAGCATTCCATCGATAGTCTGGATTGGTTTGAGCGGCCGTTAGCCGATCAGCATTCCATCGATAGTCTGGATTGGTTTGAGCGGCCGTTAGGCCGATCAGCCTTACATGGATTCGTCCCCATTTTTCCCTACTTAAAGGAGGATCAGCAATACCGTGCAGCTGCCCGATTACGATTTTATGTCCGACATGACCGAAGACACGTCGACCCGATTCACGACGTTCATTACGCCAAGCCTGAAGCGGTTCGATCTTGCGATTACCGCCACCAACCGCTTCTACGGGAAGAAGCTCATTACCGATCTGCAGAGCGGCAAGACCGCCATTATCGGCCCCGACGATCTGGAAGAGGAGGGCTACCTCGAGTATACGTTCAAGCTTACCGAAGAAGAAGCGATGGAGCTTAGCCAGTTCCTCTATCTCGTGGTCGGAACGGTGAATTTTACCGATTAAACAGGGCACACTTAAGCAGTAGTCCACTACAGCTTATAGGAGAGATACCATGAGCCGATTTATCGATGAACAACGCCAGCCGTACACCGATTTGTCCACCGTGGCTTCACAGAGCAGCGATCTCTTCGACGAGGACTCCGGCGGAGTAACGTTCGGTTCAGCCGTGTCTGCTGAGAAATTAGGCAAGAGCAAGCCATGGCGCCTCGACCAGCAGCCATTCGATCGCTATGATTACGAGGATCGCTCCTTGCGTGCTTACATGAAGTACGAAGATCGCATCGACGATGATAGCCTCATGACGCCGGATGCCATTGACGAGCCTTAGCCGCCTCGCGTTTGTTGAACAAGATAAACACCGGCTCTTTTATAAAGGAGCTTACGTGCATGAACTGTCCGCTATGCGGCAAAGACAGCAACTGCGGTTATAACCAGGCAGACCCGGCAAGCACGCGGTGTTGGTGCTTCCATGCATCATTCCCGCCCGAGATCTTCGAGCAGATCCCCGCCGAGCTGCGGAAGAAAGCCTGCATTTGCCAAACCTGTCTGGAGCAATTCCGAATGAACCCATCACGTACAGAAATCAGCTAATCTAGCTCATATACTCCCCCGGCCTGCTTCTCATTGGAAGCATAGGCCGGGGGTTTCGTTTAAATAAGCGTCTATAAGTTTCACTCTTATCAATCATCTTGCATTTCACCGGAATGAAACGCGCTGAGCCATCAAAGACGGCGAAAGCCGTTTCACCTTGATTATTCCCCGATCGTGACCCATCGACTCTCTTCATTGCTGCGCAAAATCGCATCGATCAGCTGCATGGAACGGTGACCGTCCTCGAACGTGGCGAAATCACAGTGATCAATACTAGGATTCTTCCCTTCCCGGATGAAAGTGTAAAAGTGCAGCATCTGATTCTTGAGCGCGTCCGGCCAACCTTCGTTATGTCCACCTGGCAAATGGATCGCGCTCTGGGCTTCCTCCGTGAACAAGGAAGGATCGGCAAGCAGCATCTCGTTCGGTCGGTCGCGATGCCCAACCCATAGCCGATGCGGCTCCTCTTGGTTCCAGAACGCCGATTGCTTCGCGCCGTTCATCTCGAAGCTGAGCCGATTCTTCCGCCCCGCGCTCACCTGGGAGACGGTAAACACGCCTTTCGTCCCGTCATCGAATCGCAGTAGCACCGAAGCGCAATCCTCGGTCTCGACTTCGTATTCGGTCATGTCTTGCGTGGATTGGACCGAGTTGCCGAACGTCGCGATGTCCTGTTCGGCTCTCTTGCGCATCGGCAGAACGGTAGAGAAATCCGCGAAAACCTGACGGATGCGCTTGCCGCTCACATATTGGACCGTATCGCACCAATGCGAGCCGATATCCGCGACTGCCCGCGTCTTGCCGCCGATCTCCGGATCCAGCCGCCAGCTGTAATCCGTTTCGTACAGCAGCCAGTCCTGCAAATAACTGCCGTGGATCAGATGCACATCGCCCAGATCCCCGCGTTCGACAAGCGTGCGCAGCTGCTTCAGAATCGGGAACTGCCGGTAATTGAAATTAACGCCGTGCACGACGCCGCTTGAACGGGCGATCCGCAGCAGATCCGCCGATTCCCGGCTGTTCATCGCGAGCGGCTTCTCGGCCATCACGTGTTTGCCGGCCAACATAATGTCTCTATTAATCTCGAAATGCACATCGTTCGGCGTACAATTATGTACCACCTGAATATTCGGATCGTTCAGCAGCTCCCTGTAATCGCCGTAAGCTTGCGGAATGTCCAGCTCCGCCGCCTTCTGCTCGGCACGCTCGGACGTTGTGCCTGCGATTGCGGCCACTTTCACGAAGCCAAGCCGTCTCACCGCTTCGACATGCGCGGGACCGATAAAACCTGCGCCGATAATGCCCACTGTAATCTGTTCCATTTCGATCGCCTCCTCAAGTATCCGTTGGACCGGTAAACCTGTCCTCTATACATACCCGATTTGGCAGAACTGGACGCGAGAGGCAATACGAACGTAAGCCCCACGCTTGCGCTATTTGGTCACTATCGTCACGTATCGAGGCACATCATATGGATCGAACGGGGATGCGAAGGCGTCCCGCGATTCATAGGGAATCCCCATGTCGTCAAGCAGTTCGTGCAACGCACGCTGCTCTTCGGGACCTTTGTTGGTGATGAGAAGAACGCCAGGTGAAGCCAGATGCTCGTAAGCGTGTTCGATCAGCCGCTGAGGCATGAACGTACGCAGCGGCAGCCCCCAATGGAGCAGCGCTTGCTCCGTCACGAACGGCAGGAACATCGTACATACATTATAGGACTGCTCATAGGCGGCGAAGTCCATCGCTTCGTAGCGGACGACCGGATCACCGATTTCTTTCATATAAGCAAGCGCGTAATCATAAGCCGTATAGCCGTTGCGGTAGCGCCGGTAAGGGTCGAGTTCGATGCCGCAGATCGACTTAAGTTCCAATCCGCCATAGGTACCAAAGTGATAGAGACACGGCGCGTAATAGAAGGTTCTGCTCCCGACATCGACAAGCCGCACCGGATGTACGCCAAGCGAGATCAATCGGTGCCGCACGCTGTCCATCAGATCCAGATGGTATAGATTAAGCTGATAGTCGACCCGGCCAAGCTTATGCTTCCACCTGTCAAAATGATAGTGTTCGAGCAACTGCTCTTCCCGCTCCCGAGTCTTCGGATCGGTAAACAAGCCATCGTTGGCCCCGGGTTTCAGCCTCACCTCGCCTAAGCTTAACCGGAAGCATCTGCGAAACAGGTACTTCACTTGATTGCGCGTGCTGAGCAGCGCCCGCTTCCAGGGCTTCATCGTACGAACAGTCATTGGGCAGCATGTCTCCTCTCATTGGTGAGTCTGGTGCCGATTGGATTCGTTGCATGAATAATGGCACTTATAGCATGTTCATCTTGTCTGTTCTTCACCCGGCTGCGTACCGGCTAAGCTGTTTTCTTGCCTCGGATGCCCTGCACCAGCCTATAAAAAAACTGCGCGACAGAGGTTGTCCTCCTTCGCGCAGTCTGGAATTGCAGCGCCTTACGATCAAGACGCCGTATGAGGCTCGTGCTTGTCGCGATCCTTACGCCCGCCCAGCTTGCCGGTCACGACCACGAATACGGCCAGCAAGATCGGCAGCGCATAATGGATATGCGGCACCCATGCTTCCAAATGTTCGCCAACGATCCGATCGCTTAAGATCATCTCGCCTGCCGTATAACCGAGCAGCGCCGCCCCGAGGATGACGATAGTCGGGAACCGCGTCATCAGCGCCATCAGCAGCTGGCTTGCCCATATAATAAGCGGGATCGAGATCGCAAGGCCAATGATGATGAGCACCATATTGTTATTCGCCGCGCCGGCTACCGCCAGCACATTATCCAGGCTCATGACCACGTCGGCGATAATAATGGTCCTAATCGCTTCTTTCAGATTCGCGCCCGACTGGATATGCTCTTCCGCGTCATCGCCTTTCAACAGCTTAATGGCAATGAACAGCAGCAGTATGCTGCCCACTACTTGAACGAGCGGGATATGCATGAGCCAGACGGCGACGAAAGTGAGCACTACCCGCAGCAGCACCGCGCCCATGCTGCCCCAGAAGATGGCTTTCTTCTGCTGCTCGGACGGCAGATTACGGCAAGCCAGCGCAATAACGACCGCGTTGTCTCCGCTCAGCACGATATTGATCAAGATCAGCTCCAGCAATCCTAGCCAAAATTCTCCGGTCATTTCATTCGACTCCTTTTCCTTAAAGCTTGTACCATCAAACCTTATGCGCATCAAGCCGCTCTTGCTTCCTGCAATCGTGCAAGTCATCGGATTACGCATACAATCGGACAAAGGCGCTGTCCCCGATAAGTCCAATGAGGAAAGCGCCTAGCTAAGGTGTGCCGCATCCAGTCTTGACGGCTATAGAATGATTATATTATACCTCTAAAAGAGCCCGCTGCACCAATTTGCCGACTTAAGGCAGTTGAGGCGCCATGATGCGGTCAAAATGATCAAGAGTGCTGACCCTCGCTTGACGTCCACTTTGTGGACACGCTTGCTTGAGTGTGTACAACGTAAAAACCAGCGCCGTGAACGACTTGCGCTGGTTTACGGGGAACGTCTGTATGTGTCTCATTCTAGTGGGACGTGGTGTTTCAAATCGGCTGGTGTAAGGCTGATTTTGCCTGGATCAGCAGGACTGATTCCATGGTAACTGAACATTAGCATACACTCGCGTACGATAGGAAGCTAATCAATCCCATCAATCTTCCAACCCCCGTCCCTTTTCTTAAGTGTGTACATTCGCTCCGCCTCGGTTTCCTTGGGATAATCCAGGTAAGTTTCATGAACAGAAACGGAAATCGTATCCTCGCTCAGTTTCACAAACTGGGGGTCATGCAGCTTGATAATGGTTGTACGACTATCTTTGGCTACTTCGAGACGTAAAGAGGGATCTGCCTCAGCTGTAAATACAGAGGAGTACTTGGCCACATCACGTTTATTGAGATAGGTTACGCGTTGCTTCACCACTTGAACGACCTGAAGCTCATCCCCCGAATATGCGGATTAATCGAGCATCTCTGATGGACCGACTTTATAAATATAAGTATCAATTACATCACTTGAATCACTAGAGATGTTATCGTTCGAAGAACATCCGGCTACGAATATCATTGCTGTAAGCAACATTTTGGACAGTGCCTTGTTCAAATAAGTATACTCCCTTCGAGCTTGTGGATTTCATCATACGAATTGGTGCTTACGGAATAGGCACCTTAATATAATCCGTTCCCAAAAACTTGACCCCATCCTTCTCGGCAGACCCCACTTCAACAGCGATTTCACCCAACGCTTGGGCCAGATCGGCATCTGGATCAGGCACTAAATCGATGATGATCGTCCCTACGCCTCCCCCTGACGAGTGGTAACGTTCTCTTCCAACCTCTATCCATTTGTCCCGCTCGTAATCCTCGCTCGCCGTCGACCTCGTTGCAACATAATCGGCCGGATCGGCTTCCGGTTTGTTCTCGGGATAGCTGCTGTCGATAGTCGCAATCTCCCACTCTCTGGGAATGGAGAAGGCGACACCGCCCCAATCACGAGAGTCAATCTCGATCATTGCCACGATCCGCACATGACTAGGCACCTCTTCATCTCCGCGGACGAATATCGTTCCTTGCGCGGAGGTAATCAAGTCCGTTGATGCCGCATGTACCGCAAACCCTGCGGATCGAACATTGTTACCATTCATGACTGGCCGAGTGGACTGATCTTGTTTCGGCGACAGCTGAATAATAAGCAGAAGGCTTACAACCATGGTGGCAGCGAACAACACATAGACGTTTTTCAGATTCTTCATGCCCATATTTTAACATTGATTACTTGTTATAGGCTTATGAATTCGATAGGTCGCCCAGATAAAAAATGGCCATGCAAGACGTTCTCTTGCACAGCCACTTCCCGATATGTCTATCTCATGCGCTCGTCGTAACTCACTCGTCTCGAACGCTTCTGCTTCTGGCGATTAATCTTCATGGCACCGACGGCGGCCAGCATAAGCAGCATGAGCAGCCACGCCCCGGCGATCGGGACCGTCCAGGCTGAAGGCTCTTCCCCGGTGCGCTCATCTGCGGCTGCCGATACGGATAGCGCGCTCACTTCGTGGGCGTCCGCAGACTCCGGCTGGACATAGGTGAGCTGCCCGGCCATCCATGTCCGATCCGCGCTTGTCATCGTAATGGCGCCGGTAGGTCCGATCTGCACGGTGGCTTCTTGCTGCTTGGGCACTGCCGTCCAAATCTCATCATCGGCCACGAACTGAAGCGGTTCTTGGTCTTCTTGCTGTAAGTTATAAGTCTGGCCGGCCTGGAATAGCTGCTTCGGCTCGAACGCTTCGAAGCCGTAGTCGAGCAGCTTGGTCATCTCTGCATATAGGTTCTTATTCGTGTCCGACTTCAGGATAACGGCAATCAACTCGAAGCCGTCGCGGTTGGCCGCGCTGACCAGCGTGAAGCCTGCAGCTTGCGTAAAGCCGTTCTTAACGCCGATCGCACCTTCGTAGGTGGTGAGCAGCTTGTTGTGGTTCTCCAGCTGAGACTGCCATTCCTTGCCGTTCCACGGCATCTTCTGCGTAGCTACGATCTCGCGAAACTTCTCGTTACGCAACGCGTACTGAGTGATCTTCGCCATATCGGATGCGGTCGTATAATGTTCGGGATCCGGCAGACCGTGCGGATTCATGAAGTGGGTATTGACGACGCCGACCTGCTCCTGCACGAACAAGTTCATTTGCTCCGAGAACGCGGCCTTCGATCCGGCCAAATGCTCGGCAATCGCCGTTGCGGCATCATTGCCGGAGTTGAGCATCAGCGCATAGACCAGATTCTCGAGCGGCACCTGCTCGCCCTCGGCAAGATAGACGCGCGTGCCGTCTTCGTAACGCGCCTCTTTGGAAACGGTCACAAGTTCATCGAGACGTCCGGATTCCAACGCCATGATCCCGGTTATGATCTTCGTTATACTCGCAGGATACATCCGCTCCTCAGCATTCTTCTCATAGAGGATCGTGCCAGACTTGGCATCGATTAATAGAGCGGCTCCAGCCTGCAGGCTCGGTGGTGCGCTTGCCATTTGTTCTTCCGCGAAGCTTACGCTCGAACAAACGAATAAGCTGATGAGCAGTACAGGGATAAGCATGCTGCGCAAAACAAATATGACCCTCAGCTCCTTCATTCGCATCCGAATTGAATTATTTAAACTAAAGATAACATCGCCGGGCATTACTCCACAATAGAAATTTTACGGTTAGCCAAAGGCTCAATATCCCCCTCATCATCTTACAAAAAAAGCAACCACCATAAAGACAGGTGGCTATGCGGCTTCCAATCTATTCGCATAATCTATACTGAAATCGGGATATTCCCGTCTCCTTAGGAAGGGGTGATAGACGGATCATGCCGTGCCCTTGCCCTCCCAAACGCCGCTTGCGCAAACGGAGCGCCAATCGAAAACGCAGACGTAGCCGCAAGCCGCGAATTACCGCCAGAACCTACCTGTATTACGCCATCTCTGATGGGGTAAGCCGCGAATATGGCCATCAAGATCGAGTCGCCGGTTATGGGGTAGATAATCAAATCCCAGATCCCGCAACCGTATCTCTGACCAATATATTTATCAATGGCGTGCTGCAGCCTTCTCCCCTTTTCCGTATCAGCAAAGGGACAATTTGCTTTCTATCCGCAGATGTACCGGAGAAAGGCGTGCCGATCCTCGTGCAATCGATCCGTTTCCGAGAAAGGAGGTGAGAAAGAATGCCCCCATCCCTGATCAAGCTGTTCGTCGCTGCTTCGGCAACGGCACCGGTCGCTACAGGAGGAACCATCGACACGGCCGTAACCCCGGTTGTCACCCGCTTCGTCGCGGTCATGGACCCTGGCATGATTACCGGAGGAGCTACGGTCATTCCTGCAGCAAGCTTCGCCAATGACAACGGAGATCCGATCACAGACCTGCCTGCTCCGCCGACCGAAGGCTACTACAACGTGTATGTGAACGCGGTCCTCCAGGAAGCGAACCTGTCCACCTTAACCCAAACGGCCCTTACCCTAGATACGGTTGCGATTCCAGCCGGCGCTCCGATTATTCTCGAGGTTGACGACTTCTCAGCGACGACATCCACCATGACTGTGCCGCCGACAATTTCGACGCCGACGATTACCATTACGACCTAATTATATCTCGCCTTGCAAGCAGAGCGAAGCCCCTTCTTCCGATCCATTGGGAGGGGGTTTCCGTCTGATCCTGTCCCTCCTTCAACTTCACGCCAAGGACAAGCCATAATGGAACCTAAATCAACAAGCCCCAAACCAAATTGGTCTGGGGCTGTCTGCCGTAAAGGATATTAGCTTATAAGTGCCGTTAAGCTGCGGAACTCCAGTTCCTCGAACTTGTTCAATACTTGCGCTCTATTCACGGACCAGACGGACAGCGAATAATCGACTTCCAACGGCACGTCGCATTTGATCGTCGCGAGCTCGCGGGATAGATGCAGCATCGCAAGATCCGCTTCGATCTTGACCTTCACCGACTTGGACAGCGAATCGAGGTTGGCCAGAATGCCATCCACCGAACCGTACTCCTGGACCAGCTTGTGAGCGGTCTTCTCGCCGATCCCGCGTACGCCAGGGTAATTATCAGAAGTGTCGCCCATCAGACCTTTGACGCAGATAACCTGCGCCGGGGTCAGCTGCCGTTCTTCAAGCAATGCCGCAGGCGTGTAGACTGCATAATTGCCGAACCCTTTTTTCATAATAACAACCGTTACCTGCTCATCCACAAGCTGCAGCAGATCTTGGTCGCCGGATAAGACGAACACTTCGGCTTGCTGGCTGAAGCGTCTTGCCAAGGTGCCGATGCAATCGTCCGCCTCATAACCGACCATGCCGATATTCGGCACGTCGAAGCTCGCGACAACCTCCTTGACCAGATCGAACTGCGGGATCAAATCTTCTGGGGCGTCCGGGCGATTGGCCTTATATCCATCGAACTGTGCCGTACGGAACGTCGTGCTTCCCATATCCCAGCAGCATATAACATGGGTGGGCTCGAACTTCTGAACCGCATCCATAAAATAACGCACGAATCCGTATACCGCGTTCACCGGTATGCCGGTGCTCGTCCGGCGTACGCTGCCGCCGTAATTGTTCGCGAAGAAAGCGCGGAACAGCAGCGCCATCCCGTCGACCAGCAGCAGGCGCTCGCCTCTAGCTTGTTGGTGCTCCGTCATCGTTCTTATCTCCTCTACTGCTTGTTGTCTCGCACTTGATGTCTATTCTATTATATCGGCATCTGCCCTTCTATTGTTCACCGCGAATAAACTTACCGATTCTGGAAGCGGCCTCCAGCAGCTTAGACTCGTCTTCGACCAGCGCGATCCGCACGAATCCTTCGCCTTCCGAGCCGAAGGCATCGCCCGGAATGACCGCCACGCCTTGCATGCGCAGCATTTCCCGGGAAATTCGACGCGAGGTCCAATCTTCCGACAGCCCCCATTCCATCTTAGGCAGCTGCGCCCAGACGAACATCGTAGCGCTAGGTTTCGGAACGATCCAGCCTTCCGCCGCCAGCGCCTCAATGAATAGGTCTCTGCGTTTCTCGTAAATATGGCTGACCGGTTGGTGAACGCCTGCCATATCGTCCGACAGCGCTGCGATCGCCGCTTCTTGAACAGGCAGGAACACGCCGTAATCGATATTCGCCTTCAGCTCGCCGAGCGCCGATACGACGTCCCGGTTGCCTGCGAAGAAGCCGATTCGGCCGCCGGCAAGATTGAAGCTCTTGGACATCGAATGGAATTCGACCGCATAGTCGATCGCTCCCGGCACTTCAAGGATGCTTGGCGGGCGGCAGCCGTCAAAGGCCATCTCCGAATAGGCCAAATCGTGGACGATCAGCACGCCGTGCTGCTTCGCCGTCTCGACCGCTTTCGTGAAAAAAGCCAAATCGGCCACAGCCGACACCGGGTTGCTCGGGTAATTGAGCAGCATGAATTTGGCGCGCTGCCAGACCTCGTGCGGAATCGCTTCGAAATCCGGCAAGTATCCATGCTCAGGACGGAGCGGCATCAGGTAGGGGTCGATGCCGGCAACCGCTAGCCCCGCCGCATAGACAGGGTAGCCGGGATTCGGGATGAGCGCTACATCGCCGGGATTGCAGAGCGCAAGAGCAAGATGACCGAGCCCATCCTGCGAGCCCATCAGCGAGACAAGCTCGGTATCGGGATCCAGCTTCACGCCGAACCGGTGGTTCATCCACTCTGCGGCTTTCCCCAAGTAGGCGCGAGTGCCCTTCGTCCCCGGATAACGGTAGGCGTCTGGCCTTAATGCAGCATCGGCCAGCACCTGCCGGACCCGCTCGGAAGGCGGCTTGTCCGGACTGCCAATGCTAAGATCGATGACCGCAAGTCCAGCCTGCACCGCTTCATGTTTCCAATTCGCTACCTCGGCAAAGATCGAGGAACCCAGCCGGGAGAGCCTATCCGCTCGCCACACTTTCTTCGTCACGGCATATGCCTCCTTCGACTCAGGACCATTCCTGCTCGTATAATTCATCCTTGAATCCGACGGTGACTTTCTTGCCGTCCGTCACGACAGGACGCTTCAGCAATCGGCCGTTCGAGGCGAGCAGCGCAATCTTCTCTTCGTCGCTCATCGCGCCGATTTTATCTTTGAGGTTCATTTCCTTGTAGACTTCGCCGGACGTGTTGAAAAACTTCTTCAGTTCCAGACCGCTGAGACGTACCAGCTCCGCAATCGTCTCTTCGGAAGGCGCTGTCTCGAATACATTGTGCTTCGTAAGCTCATGGCCCTTACCCTGCAGCCACTTGATCGCCGAGCGGCACGTGCCGCACTTCGGATATTCGTATACGGTTAACTGACTCATGCTTGTTCAATCTCTCCATTCTCCATGCTGTTGTTCTCTTGCTGCAAGGCGTCCTCCAGCTGCCGCAGATCATCCGGCAAGGACGCTTCCCACTGCATCCATTCGCGCTTCATCGGATGGGTAAACCCGAGCACGGCGGCATGCAGCGCCTGCCGGTTCACCATCGCTTCCAGCTCCGGGGATCCTGCCGCTTGACGCTCAGGCGATGCGAAGCCGTACATGCTGTCGCCGATTAGCGGGCAGCCCAAATGTTTCATATGCACCCGGATCTGATGGGTTCTCCCTGTCTCGAGCTTCAGCTTTATCTTGGAAGCTGCGCCGTTCCGGTATGCGGCGACCGTCTCATAATGCGTAACGGAGGGATAACCCTCCGGGGTAACGATACGGATATGGGGCGAATCCGGATCGCGGTCGATCGGTTCATTGACCGTGCCGACTGCGATCTGGGGCGCGTTATATACATAAGCGAGATAGGATTTGTGCACCTCGCCGGCTTGAAGCTGTTCGGACAGCTGCTGGTGGATATACGGATTCTTGGCAATGGCAACCAGACCCGATGTATCCTCATCGAGCCGGTGAATCGGCCGGAAACGGACTGCCTCTCCCCGCTCCTGCCAGTGATGGACGACGCCGTTCGCTAATGTGCCCGTATAGTGCCCATGCGTCGGATGGACGACGATGCCCGGCGGCTTATTCACAATAAGCAGGTCACGATCCTCGTAGACGATATCCAGCGCCATCGGTTCCGGAAGAATATCATCCGATCGTTCCTGCTCCATGCGCAGCTCGACAAGATCGCCCGCCTTCACGCGGTCATTCGTATAGACCCTCTGTCCGTTGACGGTGATGCCCTGCTCCGTCAGCTTCAGCCGGGAGAGCAGCTTGCGCGAGACGCCGAGACGCCGCTCCACGAGCGTCCGCACCATCATGCCGTCATCCTTCATTTCAACGACAAGCGAAAGCGGCTCATAATACTGCATCGTCATTTGCTCTTCTTCCGGAACACTTCCGCGCTGCGCACATATTCCACGTCGGGCACGTCAAGCGCTGCATTCGCGCTGCGCGCAACGGCGAAGAAATAGTCGGACAGGCGGTTCATATAGACCAGCACATCGTGGTTGATCTCCGTCTCGCCAGCCAAAGTGACGATCAAGCGCTCCGCGCGCCGGCATACGGTGCGGCATACATGGAGCAGCGCAGACACTTCGCTGCCGCCGGGCAGAATGAATCGCGTCACTTCCGGAGCGGCCGCGATATGGGCGTCGATCCAGCCCTCCAGCCGAACGGCCGGTTCACCGTCCAGCTTGTACTCCTTGCCCGCAGGGTCGGCGAATGCCAAGTCCGAACCGCAATCGAACAATTCCTGTTGAATCTCGAGCAGTTCGGCGACAAGCCCTGCCAGCTTCTGCTCGCGCAGCGCGACCGCAGCCGCTTGTCCGACGAAGCTGTTCAGCTCGTCGATCGTGCCGTACGTCTCGACTCGAATATCGTCCTTGCGGACTCGGCCGCCTTTTACCGACGTCTGTCCGCTGTCGCCTGTACGCGTATATAGCCTCATGGCTTCATCAGCTCCTTCAGCACTTCAATCGACAATTCCTTATTCGGGGAGTTCACCGGAATGAAAGCGAGGATATCCTCCTCCGCATAGCCGGATGCCTTGAAGATCGGCAGACTATCGACCGGAATCGCGAACAGTCCCTTCACTTGTTTCTCGTTGCCGGCTTCATCCTCGACCAGACTCTCCATCACGCCGGCAGGATAATCCTCAGCCTTGAAATAGTCATCGAGCTGAACGGCCGGACCTTGCGCCGACATCATCGCAAGCGTATCCTTCGGAACTAGAATAATGCCGTTGCCGCCAGCGGCGATCTCGACAATGAGCTTCTGATCATTGTACATCGGGCTTGAGAAAACTTCGATCTTCTTCGTCTCGCCGAAGGCGGCCTGCAGCTTCTCCTCCACCTTGACAGCGACTTCCGTGTTCATATACTCCTTTGGCATGGCAAAAATCTTCAAATCCGCTTCGTCTCCGCAACCCGCCAAAAATACCGCCGCAAGCATCAAAAGCAGCAGCAGGCTGGTCAACTTCGTTGTCCTTTTCTTCATCCTAGGCACGTGCTCCCCCCACAAATATGGTCTATGTCAACTATATCATATCTATCGGCTTGCCCACACCATCGGCAGTCTCGGTCACGGAACGGACACATCCGAGGGATTGCCGCTCATAGGCAAAAGCCGCCTCCTCTACCGGAAGCGGCCGCTATTATTTGAGCGCATTATTCACGATCGTATCCCATTGAGCCAGCATCTGAAGCCGATTCTTGTCGTCTTGAATCATCGCTCCCAGCTTGCGGTTGGTGACCTCCAAGGTCCATTCCAGCCGGCCGGTAAAATATTTGTTCGCCAGCCCGTAGAAGAGGTGCGGGAATAGCAAGTCGGCGTAGATGACGCTGCACTCTTCCTTGGTGAGCGGGTGGCGCTCGTGGTAGGCGCGCAGCATCGCGGTTGCCTTCACCGCGCTCCAGCCGGTCTTCTTCATGACTTTATTGAAAATCTTGCGGATGTCCCGCGCCGGCAGATCCAGCGTAATCGAGTCCATATCGATAATATAGAAGCCTTTGCTCGTCTTAATCAGGTTACCGGCGGCAAAGTCCTGGTGGCACAGATTCCGCTGGACGGATACCTTGTTCACCCACCGCCGGTACGCATTCCCTTGAATGACGGCGAGCGCCTCATTCCCCTGTTTGATATACGCATCAACATGCTGCATGAACAGCTTGGAGAAGGTGCTGCTGCTGCGGTTCGCCAAGGCTTTGAACAGCTCGAGATTATCCAGATGGTTCTGGTATCCGTTCTCCCATCGGCCCAGGTGGTTCCGCGATTTCGTTCCGCGGTTCGCTTGGAAGCCCCGGGAAGCGATATGGAATTTCGCCATCTCGCGCATAATTTGGTTCAACTCTTCGCCCGTATAACCGATCCGCCCCGTGGTCTGGACGGCCTCCGACAGCACATAGCAGGCACCGTTCGCATCCTCGGCGAAATCGACGCCTTCACGGGTCGCGACAATACGCGGAATGCTGGCGCCGTTATTCTGTAGATGCTTGGTCGCTTGCATGAGGAAGAGCAGACGTTCCTTACGGGCCGGCGATTTTTTCAGAATCTTCGTCCCGGTAGACGTCTCTACCGTCCACGCTGCCTTCTTCCCTTTATCTTGAATGATTCTGACGCTCTTGACCTGAATGGGATACTGAGCCAATATCGCGGTAACTTGGGATTGGATGGCCATTGCTCTACCTGCCCCTTGCCGTTAGTCTTTTCGTCTGGCGGCTTGCGCGTTTGCTCGTCGTCAGCGGCTTGCTCTTCCGCTTGCGCTTCTTGCCCCATCGGCTCAATGTAGCCGTCTGCATCGGCGTCGGTTCGCTGTTATAAGCTTCCATATAGACATTGTTCAGACGGTCGGCGACATGATTGAACGTAAAGGCGGTGTCGACCTTCTGACGTCCGGTGCGCGCCATCTTCATCGCCATCTCCCGGTTCGACAACATATAGTTGATCGCGCTTGCGAACGACTCCACCTTGTTGTATTCCTTGACGATAAAGCCGTTGACGCCATGCGCGATGACCTCGCCATTGCCGCCGCGGTTCGTCGTGATGATCGGCGTCCCTGCCGCCATCGCCTCGTAATGAACCCGTGCCAGCGGCTCTTGCCACTGCGAGCTGCAGACGAAGACGTCGCCCATCAAGAAGTAATTCTGAATTTCGTTGGCCGGAACATACTTCGTGAAGATGACCTTCGTGCCGTACGGCTTGGCAAGCCGCTGCAGGATGCGCCCATAGTTGTCCACCGCGTCGTCGCTGAACCACCGGCCGCCGACAATGACCAGAACGGCCTCCGGATGTTTCTTCAGCACCGAATCCATGGCCTGGATGAGCAGATGCGGCCCTTTCTTGATGCTAAGGCGGCCGACGAACAGAATAACCTTCTTGTTCTGTACGCCGTATTTAGCACGCAACGATTTGCGCAGCTCTTGCCCCTTCGTCGTCCACCGCGATGGGAAGGTCGAAGGGTCGAAGCCCGAGTAGACCGTTCTGGCTTTGCTCTCCGAACCGGCCACGCGGTCGGTGACCGTCTTCTTGATGAAGTCGCTGACCGACGTAATTCGCGTCGCATAACGCACGCAGAGCTCCGCCTCTTCATCCGTCAGCTTATGGGCAGCGAACATTTCGTTGTGCAAACTGACGATGAAGCGGCTCCCAGGCGAGGCGGCCTTCAGCCGAATCAAATTTCTGGGGCGGTTAAAGACGTGCACCACATCAAAGGTATGCTCCTTCAAAGAAGCCGCCACGTCCTTGATATAGCTCTCTCGCGGAAAACGGAAGTATCTTACGCCATTCTTCACTTCATAGTTCGGAAGCTGAGGGTCTGTAATCGAGTAGACCGTCATCTGATGCTTCTGGTTTAGAATCGGAATGACACCGTCAATCATGATCTGAATCGCCCCGCCCTTAATCGCGGGGCTCGGTAGTTTCTCGGTGCACACGTACGCAAGCCTCATCTTACGCTGCTGCCTCCTTGACAAGTCAACTGTACAGCTTCTTGAGATCATCAAGCTCCAGAGATAGCCCCGTCGCCAGTGTTACCGCCGGTTCATAGCCCAGCAGTTGGTACGCTCTGGCAATGTTCGCCCACGTATGCTTCGGCTCGCCGCGCGTCGTTCCCGTGTAGTTCACTTTCGCCTGCTTCCCGGTCAACGTCTCCAAGAGCTGTATGATCTCGTTGACCGAAGCGCGCTCCTTGCCGCCGATATTGATCGTCTCGCCGATCAACCCTGGCTGCAGCGCAACGGAGGCCGTTCCCCGGACGCAATCGGAGACGAACGTGAAGTCCCTTGTCTGCGTACCGTCGCCATAGACGGAGATCGGCTCATCCTTCAGCATGCTGCGAATGAAGATATGGAAGGCCATATCCGACCGCTGGCGAGGACCGTATACCGTAAAGAAGCGAAGGACCACTGTCGGGACGCCGTCATTGACGCGATAGACGCGGCACAATTGCTCGCCCGTTTGTTTGGTTACGCCGTAAGGAGAAAGCGGCGTGAGCGCGGCATCCTCTGACACCTGCCCGGCTTTCTCGCCATATACTGAGGACGTAGAGGCAAATATGAATTTCCGGAGTTTCGTGCCGCGGCAAGCTTCGAGCAGCTGCTGGGTGGCCAATATATTGCTGTCCGCATAATTGGCGAATGACCGGCCAAAGCTCGACCGAACGCCCGGGATCCCTGCCAGATGGTAGACGATATCGACGCCGTCAAGCGCCTTCGTCCAGTCCAGCTGAAGCATGTTCGCCCGGATTAGGGTGAATCTCGGATGCTGAAGGATGGAAGCTATATTCCGTGTGCCAATGACACTTAGCTCCTCGCGGACGAATCCATCGACACCGATAACGTCGTGCTCGGTTTCATTCAGGAAATATTCGCTGAGGTGCGATCCGATAAATCCGGCCGCGCCTGTTATGAGAATTTTCATGACCGCCCAACTCCTACATAGCGGAAGCCATGCGCCGCCATAACCGAAGGGTCCAGCAGATTGCGGCCATCCAGAATGATATCGCCCTGCATCTGTTCTTTGACCTTGGCCCAGTCGGGATGAACCAGCTCTTCCCAACCGGTAGCCAGCACGACCGCATCCGCCCCGGCAGCTGCCTCGTAAGGCGATGAAGACCAGGACACGCCGCGGATTGACGGTTGGACAAGTGGATCGTAGGCTTTCACCTTCCACCCTTGCCGCACCAGCTTCTTCATGAAGGCAATTGCTTGCGAGAAGCGGATATCATCGGTATTTTCCTTGAATGTAGCGCCCCACACGGCAATTGTCGGTTGATGTGATTCACCCAATGCCTGTTTCAGTTTATTCAGATAGATATTCAGTTGTGTCCGATTAATCTGGCGCGCCGCGCGGAGAAGCGTCAACTTCACGCCCCGGGTGCCCGCTGCATGCATCAGCGCGATCGTATCTTTGGGCAAGCAAGAACCGCCGTAGCCAAGTCCCGCCTGCAGGAACCTAGGTCCGATGCGCTGATCGAGCCCGATCCCCTGCGCCACCTTCGTCACGTCCGCTCCGAATACGTCGCATACGCGCGACATTTCATTAATGAAGGATATTTTCATCGCGAGGTAAGCATTCGAGGCATATTTGATCATCTCCGCGCCTACCCGGTCCGTGAATACATAATCGGTATCGATCGAGGCGTACATCGCCTTCACCTTCTGAGCCGCTTCCTCGGATGCCGCTCCGATTACGATCCGGTCGGGATGGATCGTATCCATCAATGCCGTCCCTTCGCGCAGAAACTCCGGATTCGATACAACCTCGAACCATGCCTTAGGTACGCCATACTCACCCAGTCTGCTCTCGATCCAGGCCGATGTCCCGGGCGGCACCGTGCTTTTCACGACAATGACTTTCGGCGAGCCAATCGCTGCCGCAAGGTCTTCGACGACACCCTCCAAATAGGTCATATCGGCGCTGCCATCCTTGCGCGGCGGCGTGCCGACCGCGATCATGATCAGCTCGCTGCCTTCCATATGCTGCCGCACGTTCGTCGCAAAATGCAAACGGCCTTGCGCCATGCCTCTGGCAACCCATTCCTCCAGGCCCGGTTCGTAGATTGGAATCACGCCCTCTTGCAATCTTGCGATTTTCGCTTCTATTTTGTCCGTGCAATAGACCTCATGACCGAGCTCCGCCAGAACGGCAGCCGTGGTCAATCCGACATAGCCGGCCCCTACAACGCAAATTTTCACCGTCGTACCTCTCCCTCCGATATCGAACGCTTGTATACACTATGCGCTCTAGCATTGCTGCAGTCGCGGCATCTGCCAAGGGTGATAGATGTCGAAGGCGTCCATTTGTGAAGTTTTCATGAATGCCTGCAAAATGGGTGTGTACGTGTGCCTGATTTACGGTCGGACAGGCTTCCAAAAGACGCGGCTCGCTATACTATAACTTAATAATATCGATAGAGATCTCACATCGAGGTGATAGATTTGGTCATCAAAGCAATCATCCCCGCAGCCGGTTATGGCACCCGGAACCTGCCCGTCACCAAAACCATTCCGAAGGAAATGTTTCCGATCGGGGGCCGTCCTGCCATCGATTACGTCGTGCAAGAAGCCGTACAAGCCGGGATCGAAGAAATCCTCATTATCCTGTCGCGCAACAAAACCGAAATCATGAATTATTTCGACCACTCCCCGGAGCTCGAGCATTACCTCTACACCCACCATAAGGAGCATTGGCTGTCCAAAATCATGCCCCCCCGCGTAACCATTACGTACCTGCGGCAATCCGAAGCTTTAGGCTTGGGGCATGCGGTCTCGCTCGCCCGTCAGTTCGCCGGCAACGATCCGGTAGCCGTCCTGCTGCCTGACCAAGTATCGCTCCAGTCGCGATCCCCGCTACGGCCGCTTCTTGCGCTGCATCACCGGCATGGCGGCACGGTCGTCGGCCTGCAGGAGGTTCCGCTCCATCTTCTGCAGAACTACGGCGTTGCCGACCCGGTTTCCATGGAGGGAAGGACGCTTCATCTTCAAGGTTTTGTGGAAAAGCCCAAACAGAACCCGCCTTCCGCTTTCGCCGCCCTTGGCCGCTATGTCTTCACGCCGGAGATCTTCGCCGCGCTCGCCACATTAGAACGCGGAACGGGCAATGAGCTGCAGCTCACCGATGCGATCAACCGGCTGTGCAAGGAATCGGACGTCTACGGCTATCTGTTCCGGGAGAAATGGTATGACATCAGTATCGAGAAGGAATACTTGAGCATTCAGCGGCAGGTATATCGGAAGAAAATGAAAAAGGGAGGGGCTAGCGCCCCTTAACCCGCTTTTTTCGCCTCCCCCAAGCCCCCTCCTCCGAGGGGGTTCCGAGCTTACGCTTTCGAAGCGAGTTTCCTTTGGAAACTTGTAGTTATCACCCTCTGGACACCCGTAAGCAGCGAAACACGTGACGCGGCCGTCTTCGATGTGTCCTTCGTATTATTAGGTCAGCCAGAGTTTTCTGGTTGGCCTATTTTTATAGGCATCTTACGATGGTGGTA
>NZ_JACHXK010000021.1 GCF_014192105.1 Paenibacillus phyllosphaerae
GCGT
Organism: Paenibacillus phyllosphaerae; assembly: GCF_014192105.1. GTDB lineage: Bacteria > Bacillota > Bacilli > Paenibacillales > Paenibacillaceae > Paenibacillus_Z > Paenibacillus_Z phyllosphaerae. The sequence goes on from NZ_JACHXK010000021.1 coordinate 5, forward strand.
GAGCCTTCCTAAACCACCTCAAAAACAACTCGAGAAAGCAAAAGAGAAACCCGACGTTTGAAAAAACGTGGGGTTTCTCTACAATCTGAAGCCATTCCTGGCAGAAGGAATGGCTTTTCGTTGTGCACGCCTCATCTTGATGTGGTAAGTTCAGACGCTCTTGCTCAGGAAGCCTATAGGCTTCTCTCTAATAAAGCCCCGACTTGCTTGGCCATATCTTGCGGCGAATGCGGCATTCCGTTGCGAATCCACCACTCGATGACCCCTACATAAGCCGTTCCGGCGTATTGCAGAATCACCTCATCGCTCAGGCCGGCATTCTTGCCGCTTTCCCGGTCAATCTCGCCTTCGAAGCCTTCCATGAAGTTTGCGAGGAGGCGAGTGCGGAACGAAGAGGGGGCTCCTTTCGCGTCTTTGCTTGCCAACATGGTCGAGAAGAAGAGATAGTTCTTCTCGAAATACTCGAAATAAGGCACTAAGGCATCGACCCAATCCATCTCGCATGCCCACTTGTTCATTTCCTCGATTTCATCGAAGTGAGTCTCGATGAGCTTGTCCAATAAATCATATTTGTCCTGATAATGAAGATAGATGGTACCGCGGTTAATGTTCGCGCGATCGGCAATATCCTGAATGGTGATGTTATCGAAGCTTTTTTCGGTCATCAGCTCAATGACCGCTTTTCTCATCGCTTCTTGCGTCTTAAGTATTCTCCGGTCTATTTTGGACATCGGATTATGCCACCTGGCTCTCTGAAGGAAGTTAATGAACATTATTGGCGTCGGTGTTGAGATATCAACAATCCGCGATTTATTAACCATTGCTTGTGCATGGCTAACTTAATAATATTAGACATGAGTTGAATAAACAATCGGTTTTGGTTATCCGCTCCATGTTGCTTTATTTTACCGCAACTCGTCTAATAACGTTAATTCATGATTCCAGGAGGATAAACGATGATAACTGCTAATGCACGTGCCGTACACAGTCAAGAAGGTTCGTTCCAGCTGACCGCGATCGAACGCAGGGATCTGCAGCCGCATGACGTGCTCATAGAGATTAAATTCGCCGGTATTTGCCACTCGGACATCCACTCCGCACGCGGCGAATGGGGACCGGTCCAATATCCGTTCGTCCCTGGACACGAGATCGCCGGCATCGTCAGCCGGGTCGGTTCGGAAGTGACCAAGTATGCCGTCGGCGACCGGGTAGGGGTTGGCTGCATGGTGGATTCGTGCGGGAAGTGCGTGCACTGCCATGATGGCGAAGAACAATACTGCCTCGAGGGAATGACGGGGACCTATGGTTCTGTCGACCGGTACGGGCAGTATACCCAAGGCGGCTATGCCACCCATATCGTCGTAACGGAAGATTTTGTGGTCCGCATTCCCGACGGCTTGGCGCTGGACGTTGCCGCTCCGCTCTTGTGCGCCGGCATCACGACTTACTCGCCGCTGCGCCATTGGGGCGCCGCACCCGGCAAGAAGATTGCCGTTGTCGGACTTGGCGGGCTTGGACATATGGCGGTGAAGCTTGCTCATGCCATGGGGGCAGAGGTGACGGTATTATCGCAATCGTTGAAGAAAAAAGAAGACGGGCTGCAGCTTGGCGCGGATCATTACTATGCGACGAGCGATCCCGAGACGTTCAAGACGCTGGCCGGTTCCTTCGACCTCATCGTGAATACGGTGAGCGCGAAGATCGATATTAACGACTACCTATCGCTTCTGGCAGTAGACGGTACGTTGGTCAACGTCGGCGCGCCATCGGAGCCGCTGCCGGTACACGTATTCTCGCTGATCCCGCATCGCCGCTCGTTCGCCGGTTCGTCCATTGGCGGCATCCGCGAAACGCAAGAGATGCTGGACTTCTGCGCGGAACATAACATCGCGCCGGAGATCGAGGTCATCTCCGCTAACCAGATCGATAACGCTTGGGAACGCGTACTGGCGTCCGACGTCCGGTATCGTTTCGTCATCGATATCAGCACGATGGATAAGGAATAACATTGCATCGTTTCAACATACGGGGGCACGCCGATTATGGCGTGCTTCTTTCGTTATCCGTACGTCGCAGACGGGAACTCAAGGGAGCCGAAGGTATCTCCAACCGACAAAATAAGTGCCTGTCCGCTGTATAATCCGACAAACAAATAGAAGGGGACGGTCTATAATTTGAATGACCGTTTTTATTTTGTTCCCTTCCGTTGGAAGCGCTTAATCGCTTAATCGTAATCGACAGAGGGATTCTCTGCATGCTTAATCCTACAGAAAAGGTGAAGGTGACTTGACGATGAAAATTACGGGCTATGAGACATTTATCGTACCGCCGCGCTGGCTGTTCTTGAAGATTGAGACGGATGAGGGAATCGTGGGTTGGGGAGAGCCTGTCGTCGAGGGCAAAGCCCATACCGTTCAGGCCGCCGTAGACGAGCTCATGGACGCGCTGATCGGCCGCAATCCGCTGCGCATCGAGGACCATTGGCAGGTCATGTACCGAGGCGGATTTTACCGTGGCGGGGCGATCCTGATGAGCGCGATAGCCGGCATCGACCAGGCGTTGTGGGACATTAAGGGCAAATATTACAATGCGCCGGTCTACGAATTGCTCGGCGGGGCATGCCGGGATTCGATCCGCGTCTATTCCTGGATCGGCGGGGACAGGCCGTCCGACGTGGGCCTGGCAGCGCTCGAGAAGAAGCAGGCCGGATTTACCGCCGTGAAGATGAATGCGACGGAGGAGCTGCAATTCATCGATTCCTACGAGAAGATCGATCGTGTTGTCGAGCGGGTAGCCGCGATCCGCGAGTCGGCGGGGCCGCATTTCGGCATAGGCGTCGATTTTCATGGCCGCGTGCATAAGCCGATGGCGAAGGCGTTAGCGAAGGCATTGGATCCGTACCGGCTGATGTTCATCGAAGAACCGGTCCTGCCGGAACATAACGAGGCGCTGAGGGATATCGTCGCGCATACGAGCACGCCGATTGCCACCGGAGAGCGGATGTTCTCGCGATGGGATTTCAAGTCGCTGCTGCAGAGCGGTTACGTGGATATTATTCAGCCGGATCTGTCCCATGCCGGAGGCATTACGGAGTGCAAAAAAATATTCGCCATGGCCGAGGCCTACGATGTCGCCGTCGCTCCGCATTGCCCGCTCGGTCCGATTGCGCTCGCCGCTTGTCTGCAGGTCGACGCAACCGCCCATAATGCGGTGATCCAGGAGCAGAGCCTGGGCATTCATTATAATGAGGGCAACGATCTGCTCGATTATTTGACCGATCCGGCGGTATTTGCCTACCAGGACGGCCATGTCCGTATTCCTGATGGACCGGGACTCGGAATCTCCGTGGATGAGGAAGTGGTCCGCAAGATGGCGCAGACGGGTCACCGGTGGCGTAATCCGCTGTGGAGACATCAGGACGGTACGGTGGCGGAATGGTGAACACGACTTCGCTTCATCGTACCTAAGCAGAAGAAACGAAAAGCAAAGCCGCTCCTTATTGGGGCGGTTTTTTCCTATTCTTGCTGCCCAATCCGCCGTCATTAATTGTCAGCTAACAAGCCATCCGGGCCAACATTAAGAAATGACAACGCTTTCTTAAGAATGTTGTCTTTCGGCCCGCATGCCGCTGATCCTATAATCAAGGTGAGAGGAGGAGGTCGAAGTGGAACTTGAATCAGCCGCAACTAAAACGCTTACATCAAGAGAGCGGACGTACGTGTGGAAGCGGTTTAAGAAGCAGTGGCCCCTGCACGTATTCGTGGGCTTGGGCATGGTATTTCTTCTGATTTTCTCCTATACGCCGATGTTCGGCATCATCATGGCGTTCAAGGATTATTCGATCGTAACGGGCATTAAGGGGATCTTCACGAGCGATTGGGTGGGACTGAGGTATTTCGAGGAATTTGTTAACGACTACCGCTTCGTGGAACTGGTCAGGAACACCTTGGTGCTCAGCTTTCTCAAAGTCATTTTCGCTTTTCCCGCGCCGATTCTGTTCGCCATTTTACTTAATGAAGTGAAGAATATGGCGTTCAAGCGGTTCGTGCAGACCGTCAGCTACCTGCCTCATTTTATTTCCTGGGTCGTCGTTGTCGGCATTGCGTTCTCCTTTTTGTCGACGGATATCGGTATCCTTAACAAATTGTTGGTGACAATCGGGCTTATCGATCAGCCATTGGATATTCTGACCGGCGCGAACTACTTCTGGGGATTGGCCGTCAGCAGCGCCATATGGAAGGAAATGGGCTGGTGGACGATCATATTCCTCGCCTCGATTGCGGGGATCAACCCTGCATTGTACGAGGCCGCGCAGATCGATGGGGCGGGACGGTTATCGCGCATTCGCCATATCACGCTGCCGGGGATTAAAGGAACGATCGTCGTCGTGCTCATCTTGACGATCGGCAGTATCCTTGGCGGGGGATTGGTCGGGTCGAATTTCGAACAAGCCTACTTGCTCGGGAACGACATTAATAACTCTACCTCGGAGATCGTCCAGACGTATGCCTTCAAGGTAGGTCTGGCGGACGGGCGATTCTCTTATGCGGCCGCGATCGATCTGATTCAATCGGTCATCTCGGTGATCCTGATCTTCTCCAGCAATACCATTGCCAAACGCGTGTCGGGTTCGAGTCTATTCTAAGGGTCAGGAGGGCCGGCTTGTGGGGATAACTACGAAACAGAAGGACGGGCTGCTGGACGCCGCCATCTACGCCATCCTGTTCTGCATCATGATGGCAACGCTTTATCCTTTCTATTATGTATTGATGATCTCGTTCAACAAAGGGACCGATTCGCTGCTCGGCGGGATTTACTTATGGCCTAGAACGTTTACGCTGGAGAATTATGCCACCTTCTTGTCGGACCCCCAATGGTTCAAGGCGTTGTTCGTTACGGTGGCCCGCACGGGAGTGGGAACGTTCCTCGGCGTAATGTTCACCTGTCTGGTCGCTTATGGCCTGTCCCATCGCGATCTCCTGTTCAGCAAAGGATACTTCACGATCATTATCTTCGCTACTTATTTCTCCGGAGGACTGATCCCGTATTACGTCGTCCTGCGTACGCTCGGTCTGCTGAATACGTTCGGCGTGTACGTCATTCCGTCCATGCTGAGCACGTTCTTCCTGCTCATTGCCGTTTCTTTCTTCCGCGAGATTCCGCTAGAATTGAAGGAATCCGCGTTCATGGACGGGGCGAACGAATTCGTCATTTTCTATAAAATCATCATCCCGGTATCCATGCCTCTCATCGCGACCATGTCGCTATTCATGGGCGTGGGCCAGTGGAACGCTTGGCTCGATTCGGCCTACTTCGTGCAAGCGGACTCGCTTCGGACGCTGACCTTCCGCATGATGGAGATCATCAACAAGAGCAACATTCCGATCGAATCGGTCGGCGCGGCCGCAAGCGTGTCCGGCGTGACGAACTATTCGCTCCAGGTGACCTCGATGGTCGTGTCGATCGCTCCGATCGTCTGCGTGTATCCGTTTCTGCAGAAGTATTTCGTCAAGGGAATCATGCTTGGTTCCGTAAAAGGGTAACCGATCCGAATGAGGTATTAAGGCATCTGCTTTAATATAAACGAATTCACAAACTGGAGGGGTAGCGTTGAACAAGAGCAGCTTTGGAAAGGGCTTCATCTTACCGCTTACCATCATGTCGGTCATGGCCTTGTCCGCATGCAGCGGAGCAAACGGCGATTCTAACGCGAATTCAGACAGCGGCAACGCCGCGGCATCGTCGGAGAATACGGCAGCTGGCAATACGAATACGAGCACCGATACGGCGGCGACTTCTTCCGGCGATGCAGAGGAATTGACCTTGTTCATCAATCATAGCTGGTATCCGGTAAAGGATTTTACGGGCCCGATCGCCGACCGGATCACCGAGAAGACCGGCGTGAAGTTGAAGGTGACGGTCGCGACGGACGATAAACAACTCCCGCTGATGATTGCCTCCGGCGATCTGCCGGATCTCATCTTCAGCGCTTCGGATATCGACAGACTCTCGAACGCCAATATCTCGTATTCATGGAACGAATTAATCGAGAAATACGCGCCGGATTTCCAGATCGATGCGACCAGGATCGCGATCAATACGATGAAAGACGGTAATTTCTATACCATCCGCAACGCCTTCGCGACGGAAGAGGAATGGAAGGCGAATCAATACGCGCTGGGCAATGACGGCAATCCGGGCATCGCCGTGCGCGAAGACATCATGAACGAGCTGGGCAACCCGCCGATGAAGACGCTGGACGATTTCGTCAATATCCTGAACATGGTGAAGGAGAAGCATCCGGAGATGGTTCCGCTCATCATGGACAAGAACTGGATCGAACAATATTTCATGGGCCAATTCGGCATCGATACCGGTATCGGCAACTGGTACGAGAGCGAAGGGCAAGTGAATTATTGGCTCAAACATCCGAAGGCGCAGGAATTCTTCCTCTTCATGAACAGCCTATACCGTTACGGCTACATACTGGCGGAGAACTTCGCGCATGCGAATGACCAGATTGACGACGAATATGCGGTCGGCGGCAAAGCCTTCGCGCACAGCCATACGGTCAGCGTCGCGGATCGGGACAATATCTCGGCCAAGAAGAACGGGGCAGCTTATACGTTCAAAATGATTCCGTCCGCGCTTTCGGAGGAGAAGGTCCAGGTAAGCACCGGGATCGGCTGGTCGGGTACCTTCATTACGAAGAAGAACAAAAATCCCGAGAAGTCGATCAAGCTGATGCAGTACCTTGCCAGCGACGAAGGCAAGAAGCTGACGATGTTCGGTATCGAGGGCGAGCATTGGACATGGAACGAAGAAGGATACCCAAATCTGAAGTATAGCACGGCGGACTCCGACTTCGTGAACGGCAATGGGATCAAGTGGTGGTTCCTGTACTCGGACGCGATCGTGGAAGGGCTGTGGGGCTACGTTCCCGGCACGCAGACGACGCAGGCGCTTATCGAGACCAAGGAAAAGACCGTGTACAAGCCGGAGATCGGCTTGATCCAAGTACAGGCGGATTCGGCCGAGAAGACGATCAAGACGAAGATCGACGAGATGGTCACGAACGAGAAGGTCAAAATCTACCTCGCGAAATCCGAGGACGAGGCGGCGAAGCTCTTCGAGAACATGTTGAAAACGGCCGATAAGATCGGGCTTGCAAAACTGGACGATTGGGCGAATAAAACGTACGCCGAGAAGAAGGCGTTGTTTAAGTAATTATAGGTTGTCGGTAGGGGCTGTGAGGCCTCTACCGTTTTTTACCTGCACATGGTACCCTGATCTTGATGTTGTCTTGTCTCATCGTAAAGGAGCGGTACCATGAGCATCGTCAGGAAGATCGTCTTAGGCTACGTCATCATTATCTTCATCCCGGTCATCTCCTTCGGCGTTTACTTCTACGAGCAGATCAGCGGCAGCTTCGCGAACCAATTCGTGAAGGACCGCCAGAACCTGCTCGAGCAAGCGTATTCGAACATGAGAGCCGATCTGACCCGGATCGAGTCGATCTACAGGCTGCTGCAGTATAATCCGTATATAACCGACTATCTCGAAGGCATTTATGAAAGCGATTCCGAGAACGTGTATAACTATCTGAGATACATCGATCCGCTGTTTAATCAATCCATGTTCAGCAATCCGGAAATCGAGTCCATCTTGATCTATAAGCAGAAGGAAGAAGTCTTCCCGATTACGGCCAAATTCCTCGATCGCGCCAAGCTTGCGCCTGAATATGAACCGGTCGTTCAGGCGATTAAACCCGGCAAGGGGACTTGGATTCATGAGATGAATGAAGATGATGAAAATTCCTTTGTCTTCTTTCAATATCTGTACGACCGGCAAATCATGGAGAAAATCGGGCTGCTCGAAATCCGGATCAACGACGATATGTTGGAAGGCATGTACAAAGCCGCCGGCGTGGACGTGAATGGGAGCGCATTGCTGCTGTCAAGCGAAGGCCGATTGCTGCCCTCGAATACCGCAAGCTCCGTAGACCCGGAATTGCTGGACATGATCGCCGCAAGCGGCAGCGAGGACTACTTCATCGCGAACAAATCCATCGTGAACCAGCAGTACATTCAAGAGCTTGGCGTTCGATTGGCGATCGTCAGCCAGCTAGGTGATTTTTTCCAGACCTCCAGGCAGCAGGTAATCTTTATCGTTATGGTGATCGCGGCTCTGCTCGTCTTGCTGTCGGTGATTTACTATTACCTGGCTTCCTCGATCGTCAAGCGAATCCTTAGACTCGCCAGACATATGCGGAAGATCAACGACGATAATCTGCGGCTCATCCTCCATAAGCAGAACGACCAAGACGAGATCGGGTTCCTATTCACCTCGTATAATGCGATGATCGGTCGGATCGATGAATTGATCAATAACGTCCACCGCGCCGAGCTTCGGAATAAGGAAGCCGCCTACAAGGTGCTGCAAGCGCAGATCAAGCCTCATTTCTTGTACAATACGCTCGAGACGATCCGCATGATGGCGGAGGCGAACGATGACAAGGAAGTGGCGGACATCTCCTACGCGTTCGGACGCCTGATGAGGTACAGCCTGTCCTCCGAGCACGATCACACGCTGCTGAGCATGGAGATCGAGACGGCGAAGCTGTTCCTGGATATCCATCAAACAAGGCTGGGCGGAAGAATGGACTATAACCTGCGCGTCGATATTCAGTCAGAAGCCATTCCTTGTCCGAGGTTTATCCTGCAGCCGTTGGTCGAGAATATTATCCTTCACGGCATGTCGGGCCTGCTCCGTCCGGTCAGCATCGGCATCGCTGCGGAGGAGGTCCAAGGCTTCGTACGCATTGCCATTTCCGACAATGGCGCGGGCATTCCGGAGGAGAAACTTCAACAGATCCGGGAGCTGCTGAACAGCGACAATCCGGCAGCGGGTACGCTCTCCGGGGAAAGCAGCATGGGATTATACAATGTCAGCGAGCGGATCAAAGCTTTCTATGGCCGGGAGTCGCATCTTCAGATCGACAGCGAGCACGGTCTAGGCACGACGTTAACCTTAAACCTGATGACAAAGGCGGTAGCGCACGCATGAAAGTATTGATCGTTGACGACGAGCCGTTCATTCTTCAAGGTCTCATGAAGATCGTGAAAGAGGTTGCGCCCGATCATACGTCGGTAACGGCAGCCAATAATGCCTACGAAGCGCTCGACATGATGAAGGATCGGATGCCCGACGTGACCATCACCGATCTGAATATGCCGGTCATTGACGGCTTCGGGTTGATCGCGGAGGCCAAACAGCAGCAACTGTGCGCGCGCTTCATTATCCTGACGGGGTACGACCAGTTCGAATATGCCAGGCAAGCGATAAGGTCGGGCGTGATCGATTATTTGCTCAAGCCGGTGAACCGCGAGGAATTATCCGAGCTGCTGCACGGGATTGCAAGCGAGCTTCCGGCGTCATGCGATTCCGACTATCGGCATCATGCGGACCGGATTCTGAGCTATATCCAGCGTAATTATACGCAGGAACTGTCGCTCGACGCGTTAGCGGAGCATACGGAGCTGCACCCGAATTACATCAGCAGTTTGTTCAAGAAGGAGACGGGCACGACGTTCATCAACTTCCTGAACGATCTTCGAATCAACGAAGCGAAGAAGCTGTTGGTGACGGACCCGTATCTCCCGGTGTGGCAGATCGGCGAGCGCGTAGGCTACTGCAACCGGCACTATTTTGCCAAAGTGTTCAAGAAGTATACCGGGACAACGCCAGGCGAGTATCGAGAGTCGAGACAAGTCAAAGGAGAGTGAAATCCATGCCGGAACCGAGGACAAAAGGGAAGCTGGAACTATCGTACGATCACCCTGCCAAGGAATGGAACGAAGCGCTCCCGATCGGCAATGGCCGGTTGGGCGGCATGGTGTTCGGACAGCCAATCGCCGAGCGGATTCAACTGAATGAAGATTCGGTGTGGTACGGCGGCCCGCGGGACCGCAACAATCCGGATACGCTGGAACATCTGCCGGAAATCCGCAAGCTCATATTCGAAGGGAAGCTGAAGGAAGCCGAGAGGTTGGCGTTACTTGCGATGTCCGGTCTGCCCGAGACGCAGCGGCATTATCTTCCATTGGGCGACCTGACGCTAAATTTCGACCATACGTCCGGCGAGGTTAAGGATTACGGACGCAGGCTTGATCTCGAAGAGGCGACGGTGCGCGTATCGTATGAGGCAGGTGGCGTTACCTATACAAGAGAAATATTCGCGAGTTTCCCGGATCAAGCGATGGTCATTCGCCTTACGGCTGACCGGCCCGGGGCGATCGGCTTCACCGCCCGGCTGGAGCGGGGCAGATCGAGATATTCGGATCGCGTCGGCAAGCTGGGGAGTGATGCGATCTTCATGCAGGGGAACTGCGGCGGCGAGGACGGAAATCAGTATTGCGCTGTCTTGCGTGCCGTCTCGGAAGGCGGGACGGTCAAGACGGTCGGGGAGCATCTGATCGTCGACCAAGCCAGCAGCGTTACGCTGCTGCTCACCGCGGCGACCTCGTTCCGGGCGATCGATCCGCTGGCGGAATGCGCAGATCGGGGATTGAATGCGGCGCAATTGCCGTTTAATGAATTGGCCCGGAGACATCGGAATGATTACCGGTCCTTGTTCGGACGCGTGTCGCTTACGCTAGGTGAGCAAGAGGAGAATATTGCGGGGCTAAGTACGGAACGGCGGCTCGCGCGAATGGCGGAGGGCAGCCTCGATCCGGATCTGATCGCGCTTTACTTCCAATACGGCCGCTATCTGCTCATCGCGTCCAGCAGGCCCGGATCCTTACCGGCGAACTTGCAGGGGATCTGGAATGACCGATTCTTGCCGCCTTGGGACAGCAAATATACGATCAATATCAACGCGCAGATGAACTATTGGCCCGCGGAGGCAGGCGGACTGCCCGAATGCCATAAGCCTTTATTCGAGTTGGTGGAGCGTATGCGCGAGCCCGGCCGCCATACGGCCATGACGATGTATGGCTGCAGGGGGTTCACGGCGCATCATAACACGGATATTTGGGCCGACACCGCACCTCAGGATCTCTATCTGCCGGCAACCTACTGGCCGCTAGGCGCGGCATGGTTATGCCTGCACTTATGGGAGCATTACCAGTTTACGCAGAACCGGCAGTTTCTGGAGCGGGCATACGACACGATGCGCGAGGCGGCGCTGTTCCTGCTCGATTATCTGGTCGAGAGCCCGACCGGCGAGCTGGTCACCTGCCCTTCCGTGTCGCCGGAGAATACCTACGTATTGCCAAGCGGCGAATCCGGGGTGCTGTGCGCAGGCCCTTCGATGGACAGCCAGATTATGCAGGAACTGTTCTCCGCGGTCCTTGAGGCGGAAGGCTTGCTGAGCATAGGGGAGGAGCAGGCCATTGGAGCGGAATTATCCAAGGCGCTGGATCGCATTCCGAAGCCGAAGATCGGGAAGTACGGCCAGCTGCAGGAGTGGTATGAAGATTATGAGGAGCTGGAACCGGGCCACCGGCATATCTCCCACTTGTTCGCGCTCCACCCTGGCAGCCAAATCAGCGACCGGCTAACCCCGGAGCTGGCGCAAGCGGCCAGAGTAACGTTGGAACGCCGGCTATCGGGCGGAGGCGGACATACCGGATGGAGCCGGGCATGGATCATTAATTTCTGGGCTCGTCTCCAAGAGGCGGAGCAAGCGCATCAGAATCTGGAAGCGTTGCTCGTGAAATCCACGCTGCCGAATCTGCTGGATAACCATCCGCCGTTCCAGATTGACGGCAACTTCGGCGGAACGGCCGCCATTGCGGAGATGCTGCTTCAAAGTCATCAGGGAGAGCTTCACTTCCTCCCAGCGTTGCCTTCGGCTTGGTCCACGGGGCAGGTACGCGGGCTGCGCGCAAGGGGAGGCTTTACCGTCGATATGGAATGGACATCGGGCCGAATCGTTCATGCGCGTATCGAAGCTGCCGTTCCTCAACCTTGCGTGATTAGATGCGGACGAGCGGTAACGGTATCCTGCCAAGGGAAGGCAATTCCGATAACGGATGATGGGGAAGTCATTCGTTTCATGGCAACCCCCGAGGGCATTTACGAAATAGTTGCCAAGTAAGCGGATCTAGGCAGGCGCAGGGACGAGAGGAGGGGGCTGTCCCATAAGGGTTCAATTTCACTCTTGTGAATCCTTAAATAGCTCGATTTGAACAAAAAAGTGACCGAGCGGGTACTAAACCTACACGGTCACTTTTGCTATTTTATCTGCTGCTGCTTTCTTCAGCAGATTGTGGGCAAGCGTTTGCCAGGATTTGCTGTTCTCTTTGTGATACGTGCTGTATTTAACAACCGCGTTACATGCTTCTTCATTCAAATAGGCGTAGTTCTCTTCGCTGCCATACCCCGCATCGGCGATGATGGTTCTTGGTAATTGGCCAAGTGCAGTTTTCACTTTTTCCAAATGCGGTTTCAAGCAAGGCGTGTCCGTTGGTCGTTGATGGAGACTATATCCGATGATGAATTGATTTTCCGTTCCGATTTGCACGTTATATCCTGGCTTCAGCTGGCCATTTTGCATGTGGTCTTCCTTCAAGCGCATGAACGTCGCGTCGTGATCCGTCTTGGAGTAACTGTTTCGTGTTCCGAGAATTTGTTGCTGCTCTTCGTATTTTTGAAGGCGCGGCAGCAAGTCTTTCCGAACAAGGCGGACGGCCTTCTTCAGCGGCTTGTCCTTCGTTTTTTTGTCCAGTTTGGCCTCAAGCTGTTTAACTGCTTGGTCCAGCTTTTCGCTTGTAATGGCCGCGGCTTCTCCAAGCTCACAGAGATCTAGGCCGTTCAGTGCAGCCTCCTCCTGCTTCTCAGCTTCTTCGATCGTCGCGAACAAGGTTTGTACTTTTTCTTGCAGCTTCATTATTATGTCTGACGACGGCCTTGCCCCAGACAAACGTGTACCGATTTGCGTTGGCTTCGATCTTGGTTCCATCGACGAAGTAGTGTTCCAAATTGACATATTTTTCTTCGGCGAGAAACTGAAGAACGGTGGTGAAAACCGACTCCAGCACGTCTTTCATTCGCTCGGAACGGAAGCGATTAATGGTATGGAAATCTGGACGCTGTCTAGCGGCAAGCCACATGAACATGATATTCTCGCGCCCGGCTTTGGCGATTTGGCGAGAGGAATAGATGCGCTGTGTGTACGCATAGATGATGACTTTCATAAGCATCTTAGGGTGATAGCTGTCCCGGCCGTCCGCCGGGGTAAGCTTTGGTGAAGAGGTTCATACTTAAACGGTTGACGGCGTCATTGATGATGCGGACGAGATGGTTTTGAGGGATATCTTCTTGCAAGTCCATTGGCAAGGACAGCTGGTCCATGGTATATTCTTTTGCTTTTAAAATTTTGAAGGTTTACCCAAAACGGAGCAGGTCAAATGATTCTGGAGAAGCGCCAGCGGTCGCCTTTGTGAGGGGATTCCCACTTTAGCCTATTCATTCAAGGAATCCCCGAACAACAGCGAGCGGAAGAACATTTGACTGCGCAGTGAATTAGGTAACCAAACATGATCTAAAATGAAATGGGGCCGTCCCAACCGTCATCTATGATGACTTATGGGACAGCCCCCTCTTTGCATTACCTCTATTCCGCAGCCTCTTATGAGATCATCCGCAGCGCTTAATTAAACATCGGCAGCTCGTCTCGGGTCAGTACATTGCTTGCGCCGTACAGCGCTTGAATCTCGGCATTGCTGTTGTTGCTGAACGTCAGCTCGGCCCAGCTCATCGCGAAGACCCATCTCGGCTGGGCCGCTAGCTGGCTTGCCGTCGGCAGCTTGGCGCATTCGCCGATGGCTATCGGCTTGCTGCCGGCCACGCTTAGCGCGGTGTTGTACTTCGCCGTCGTGAAGCCGTCGCTGTTATACACGTCCACGGAGAAGATGTCCCAGTAGTCGTTGCCGGGATTGTAAGTGCTCCAATTCAAGTCCAAATCCTGCATATTCCATACCCAGACGAGATTCGTTAATCCTTTGGTATTGACGAGATAATCCTTCGTCAGTCGATAGAGAGCGGCCGTGCCATTCGTGCCTGGACGCCCTGCCCACCAGAAGATGCTCTGGTTCATCTCATGAAACGGACGGAACAATACCGTGACACCATTATCCTCGAGATACTGCAAATATTGGGCGTAGTTGTCCAGCCGCGCCTTCCACGCTTGATTCAGCGTACCGCCGTTGGTAATGAGGCTCGACCACTGCGCATCGGTCAGCTCGCTGACGACACCGCCGTCCCAGTTCCCGGCGTCCGATTGCGTCGGCGGCGTCACGTGCATCATGAGCTGCACGATCGAACCGCTGTCCCATTGGCGCTTGGCCTCATAAATCATGTTCCACCGATTGTTGACATCGCTGGAGGAGAAGAGAAAGTCGCCGCTCCACAGCCCCGGGTAACGGCCGGTAATGCCGTAGACGGTATTCGTCTGTTGGGCTGGGGAGGAATTCGGCTCGCGGTTATGGATGCCGATGATCGTCTTGGACCCGCTGATGCTCTTGATGTAATCCAGCACGCCGACCGCTTGCGTTCCGTAGATCTCGAATTCATAGAGCGAGAAACCGTAGGAGGTTGCCCGTTGGATGCAATACACTTTCACATACCGCGCGGTTACCGGCGTGAAGTTGATCGTATTGTTGCCACCAGTAGCGCTGTAATTCGAATAGACGGTCGTCCAAGAGGCGTTGTCCGTCGAGGTTTGGATTTGATACTGGCTGGCGTAAGCCGCCTCCCAGTGAAGGTTGACGCTGGATACGGTCTGCGATGCGCCGAGGTCGACGATGATGTATTGCGGGTTCGAGTAAGCGGAAGACCATCTCGTGTTCCCGTTCGCGTCCACCGCGTAAGCTCCGCTATAGGAGGAGCCCTCCGTCGAGGATACGGTCACGGGTTTGTTATAAGCGAGGTTAACCGGAGCCGCTTCAGCTTGAGGGAACGATTGGGCAGTAAGAAGAATGGCGATTGCGGTAAAGAACAATGTGGCTCGTTTGAGCACTTTCGATAACATAACAATACCTCCCGATTCGATTGTTATCTTGCGACTTGCAACGCAACCCAATGACCTTGATGACGGATCAATGCTGCATTCCAGTCTTGCGACTTGCTACGTAACTTGATGGCCGGCAACACTCCTTCCAGAAGAAAATGGTTTGGACACGCATATGTAAGCGCTTCAAACAAGGCGAGTATAGCATATCCCTGAAACTTAAGTAAACAAAAATAAATTTAAATAAATTTGTTGAAATAAAAAGTGAAATCTTTTAGATTGGATATGGGCAGTATTGGCAAGATAGTCATCCGTCAGGAAGGAGGCATAAGGCAAGCAGCGTTGGCGACGCTTGCTGAAGAAGGATTAGCGCATCTCGTAAGGAGAGCAGCGAGCTAGGGAGCACTGCTAATTAGTGACTGGTAAGGCGATTACGAAGCAAAGGGAGAGAGTCATGCACATAATGGCGCAAGCAAGAAGAAGCATCTCGATGTTGGTTGCTTTCATGCTTCTGGTCGGAATCATCATGCCCGGCGGAAGTTATTGGGGGGCGGCGGAAGTACGGGCGGCAAGCGCGAATCTGATCGCCAGCGGGGATTTCGAGAGCGGCGACTTAAGCGGCTGGGACACAAGCGGCAACGCCAAGTTCGTCGTGACGGATGCGGAGCAACATAACGGTTCATTCGCGCTTCAGATCTCCGGACCGCAGAACTGGAACGGCATCAAGTACACGGCCGAGGTCGAGCCGAATACGGATTACGTCTTATCCTTCTATGGCAAAGGGCCGGGCGGAGCGGCGTTCAAGATCCTCTCGGGCACGGATGAAGCGACGATCGTAGAGCAATACACCGGCACGAAATCGGACTGGACCTTGTATCAGGCCGAGTTCAATAGCGGGGAACACGCATCGGTAAAGCTTTATGTTTCCGACACAAATGAAACCGCTTACTATGATGATTTTGTCCTGACATCAGCGGACGCGGGTGCGGAGAATCCGGGCTCTGAAGAAGAGCCAGCCGAACCGGAAGCCAATGCGGTTGCGAACGGCGGATTCGAGACCGGCGACGTCTCCGGCTGGAATACCGGAGGCAGCTCGAAATTTACGGTGACCGATGCCGAACATCGCAGCGGTCAGCATGCGCTGCAGATTCAGGCAACGAGCCAGGAGTATGCGGGCATCAAGAATGCCGTCGCAGTGGAACCGGGTACGGACTACGTGCTGACTTTTTATCACAAAGGGGCCGGGGGCTCCTACTTCAAGGTGCTGTCGGCTGCCGATGAATCGACGATCAAGGAATCGCAGACATCGGCATCGGCGAATTGGAAGAAGGTCAGCCTGACCTTCAACACCGGCACGAACGCCAACATTATCCTCTATGTTTCGGACATGGTGGGGACGGCGTATTTCGACGATTTTGCCGTAACGAAAGTGAAAGCCCCCGATGTACCGGCAGCAACCGCCGTTACGATCGAAGGCAAAGCCATAGCAACATCG
The DNA here is from genome assembly GCF_014192105.1 of Paenibacillus phyllosphaerae. Classification (GTDB taxonomy): domain Bacteria; phylum Bacillota; class Bacilli; order Paenibacillales; family Paenibacillaceae; genus Paenibacillus_Z; species Paenibacillus_Z phyllosphaerae. The sequence goes on from NZ_JACHXK010000021.1 coordinate 16,516, forward strand.
GCGCTAACCGGGGCTTACGTATACGCCCATCCCGGGCATGTGGAGGAAGCTTACTCGATCTATACATGGCTGGAATCCGATACGGCTGATGGCGTGTATACGAAAATTCCGGGCAGCTACTCGCTCCCTGCGTATACGCTCACCGAGGCCCAAATCGGCAAGTACATCAAATTCCAAGTCACGCCGCTAGACAGCGAGGGCGTAAGAGGGACTGCGGCGCAGAGCGGGGCGATCGGCCCGATTGCCGAGGCCGGCGCGCGCGATGAGCTGCTGAGCCAGCTCCGGCTTGCCGATCAGCTGATTGCGGAATCGGAGCAAGGAACGGCGATCGGACAGTATCCGGAAGCCGCTTGGCAAGCACTGACCGAGGCGATCAGCGAAGCGGAAACATTGGCTAGTAAGCCTGAAGCCGCCGACGAAGATCTGCTGAGCGAGAAATCGGCATTGGCAGCGGCCATGAACGGTTTCGACCAGGCTCGCGTGACGAAGCCTACGCCGCTCCATCATTTTATTACGACGAATGGCGATAAGCTGATGGACGGGGATAAGGATCTGAGATTCATCTCCTACAACTATCCTGGCGCGTTATTCAATGAGGACGAGGCGGGCGGACTGATGCCGACGGCCTTCGAGCAGGAGGATGCGCTCCGCACCATTGCGCAATCGGGCGGCAAAGTGATCCGTACCTACTCGATCACGGTCAAGCAGCCGGATCAGCCATCCGATGTGGTGCGCCATATCGTGGGTCCGGGCGTGCTGAACGAGGAAGCGTTCCGCTCGATGGATAAACTGCTGGAATTGGCGAACCAGTATGGCGTACGTCTGATCATTCCGTTCATCGACCATTGGGGCTGGCCGCCGGGCGGCATCTCCGACTTTGCCGCTTTCCGCGGGATTACCGACACCGATGCGACGCGCAAAGCCTTCTACACCGACGCGCAGCTTCGGGACGATTTCAAGCTGACGATGGATAACGTGCTCAATCGCATCAATACGCTCACGGGCGTCCGGTATAAGGACGATCCGGCGATTCTGGCTTGGGAGACCGGCAATGAGCTGATGGTCGCCCCGGATTGGGAAGCGGAGATCGCCGCCCACTTCAAGAGCGTCGACCAGAACCAACTGTTCGTGGCGGGCAATCTGATCGAGTACCCGTCGGGCACGAGCTCGCATAGATACAAGAACGTAACGGCAGAAGCGCTTAACGATCCGAATTTCGATATCGTGAAAAGCCATTACTACAGCGGCAATTATGCGGCTAGAACGAAGGAAGACAAGGCGTTGGCCGGCAGCAAGAAGCCGTTCCTCGTCGGCGAGTTCGGCTTCAAGCCGACGCATGATGTGGAGGCGATGCTGGATGAAGTGATCGACAGCGGGGCTTCCGGCGCGATGATCTGGAGCTTGCGTCCTCATAGCGCGAACGGCGGCTTTATTCGGCACTCGGAGTACGATCCGGGCGACGGAATCGTGTACAGCGCGTACCATTGGCCCGGTATGCCGTCCGGCGACTATCAGGACGAGACGAACGTGATGCGCGTCGTGCGGGAGAAGGCGTATGCCATCGACGGGCTCGCCGCCCCTGCGCTGCCGCTGCCTGAACCGGCGCCGCAGTTATTCGAGACGGACTCAGTTGCGAAGCTCAGCTGGCGTGGATCTACGGGCGCGAGCTCTTACACGGTAGAGCGCGCCGAGCAGGCAGACGGCCCATGGACAGTCATTGGCGACGAGGTCCTTGACGATGTTCGCCCTGGGGAGAATATGTTCAGCGACCTGACGGCCGCAACCGGCAAGTCGTACTATTACCGGGTGAAAGGCGTGAATGCCAGCGGAGAGAGCGGCTATTCGAACGTGATCGGACCGGTACTGGCCCGACACCTGCTCATGGACGCGCTGGAGGATTCGTCCAAGCAATATTACGCGGATGAAGCGTCCGTCGTCTATCGTACGCCAGGCGCCGTGCTTTCCTTTGAGATCGGCGCATCGTCCGAGGACTTCTCCTTCTATCTGTCTGAAGACGGCATTCAATATACGGAGGTAACGCCGGAGCAGGATGGCAGCACCTATCGTTACGCGAACGAATCGTTGCCGAATGCGGATTACCTCCGAATTCGTTATCCGAACGGAGATCCGGCAGCCGGACAGCTGCTGAACGTGAAGATCGAGTATCGCGGAGACGGCGGTCTGCTGACCCCGATCCAGCCGTTAATCGCTTCGGGAGTCATTAGCGATGAGTTAGACGATTTGTCCAACATGTCCCAGCACAGCGACAATGTGGCGTTCGATCGTACGCGCGCCGAGCAAGCTGGCGGCGATACGTCGCGCTTAATCCGGACGGAAGCGGGAGAGGCCTACGTCGTCTACCGCAGCGTGGGGGACATGAACAGCCTCAAACTTGAAACGTACCAGCCGGAACAGCCGGGGGACGAGGGGCATTTTGAACTGTACGGCTCGGCGGACGGCATCGAATACGACGAATTGACAGCCGAGATCCGTTCCCTCGGAGGGCAGTGGTTCAAAACGAACTATGAAATTACTGCATTGCCGGCGGGGATCAAATTCATCAAGATCGCGTACCCGCTCGGCGCGGAAACAAGCGAGTTCCCGCAAATCAGCCGTCTGCAGATCGGCGTCGGCGCAGGAAGCGTGTCGTTCCCGGCGGCGGCCCCGGCAAGCATCATCGATAACGGGGAATATTACGGCGGCGAAAGCCTGTTAGTCGATCGGGTGTACAGCATGGATCCTGCTGGCGGTAAGGTTTCCCTTGAACTGGATCCGAACGTGAAGAGCGCCGGCGAATACGGATTGAAGGCAAGCTTCCAGATGGGAGCCGCTAGCTTCGTCAGTCTCGCCAAAACGCTTGGCGATGCGGACCGCAGCACCTTCGATACCGTTCAGTTCTGGGTGAAGCCTGACGGCTACGAGCGCATGCTGACGGTTCAGCTGGAGACGGAGGATGGCCAGCGCTGGTCGAAGGATGTTGCCATCTCGGGAACGAAGGGCGTTCATGTGAACCTGCCGATCGACGGCAGTATCGATAAGACCAAGCTGAGCGCATTCCGGCTGATTGTCCGCAAAGGGCAAGGCGGCGCGGACGGAGCGATCACGCTGGACGATATCCGGTTCGTTCAGACGCGGATCGTCGACGATTTCGATTCGTATGCAAGCGGTGCGGATTTCGCGCAAAGGTATAACAAGACCAATCCGCCTAGCAATCTTACCTTATCCTTGAATCCGGACGTGAAGCTCTCCGGCACGCATGCCATGCAGGTGGACTATAACTTCGGAACCGACGGTTATGCCGGGGTTATCACGTCCCTGCCGCATCTGGACTGGTCGGCTTATGATAAGGTCCGGCTCTGGGTGCAGCCGAACGGCTCACGGATCAGCTTGACCGTTCAGGTACGCATGGGATCGGGCGTCTACATGGAGGCTAAAGTCGAGCTGGATGGCGGCACCGAGGGGGAATTCATCGAGATTCCGTTCTCGGACTTCGATTATCCTTCCTGGTACGGAGGCAGCTCCGGCACGTTAGATCCGCGGGATATGGCGGAGTTTAATCTGTATCTCGGTCAGATGGCCGCGACGACATCCGTTACGGGTTCGATCGTCGTCGATCAGATTGAGCTGGTTAGTGACTCGATCGCGGTAAAAGGTGTAACGCTGGGCAAGACGAAGCTTTCGCTGAAGAAAGGAACAACGGAGCGATTGACGGCGACGGTAACGCCGGCTGAGGCAACGAATCCGGCTGTCGCTTGGTCTTCCAGCAACACGTCGGTCGCCACGGTCGGAGCCGATGGTACCGTCACCGCGGTCGGCGTCGGCACCGCGGAGATCGCTGCCGTAACCGAAGATGGCGGCTACACGGCCACGGCAATCGTAACGGTATCGAATTCAAGCGGTTCGTACAACCCGCCGTCCGGACAGGTGCCGCCAGGCGATGAGGGTTCAACGGACGGAGAAGGCGATGGCAGCCAAGACGGAGTCCTTATTATCCCGGTTGAAGTTGGTGCGGACGGCGTCGCCGTTGCAACCGTCGCTGAAGCCGAGCTTAAGAAGGCGATGGACCTGACTTCGGGCGATACGGTCCACGTTCAGGTCAAGTCCACGGATGAGACCTCTACGGTGAAAGTCATCCTTCCTGTAAAGCAATTCCTGCAGCGCGGAGACTTGCAGGCCATTCAAGTGGATACGGGAACTGCAGCCGTGACGATTACTCGCAGTCTGCTTGAGGCTATTGGCGGAGCGGATGCCTCGGAAGTCGTCTTGACCATCGGGGAAGCGCCGTCTTCTGATCTGCAGACCAGCGGATCCATGTCTATTGACGGTCCCGTGCTGAACTTCACGCTCTCGGTTGACGGAGAGCAAATTCATGACTTCCAAGGCGGCGATATCGCAGTCTCTATTCCTTACGCCGCGAAAGATAACGCGAATCCGCAACAAATCGTCGTCGTTTATATCGACGAAGCGGGTAAGCTCCATCTCGTCAAGAACGGCAAGTTTAATCCGGCTGCAGGAAGCGTTGCCTTCCAAGCAAGCCATTTCAGCCGATATGCGGTGGCCTATAATCCGATATCCTTCACCGACGCAGCCGACCGGGCTTGGGCAGCGGAAGCGATCGATGCGCTCGCTGCGCGGCAGATCGTCCAAGGTATCGGCAGCGGGCTGTTCCAACCGGACGGCGCCGTGACGCGGGCCGAGTTCATTCATATGCTCATGAACGCGCTCGAGCTGAGCGACGAGACGGCGGTAAGCTCCTTTGCCGACGTGCATCCAGGGGCATGGTATGCCCGTTCGATCGCGACCGCGGAGAAGCTGGGGATCACAAGCGGCAGAGGCGGCGCAGCGTTCGGAGTTCATGAACGGATTATGCGGCAGGACGCTGCCGTTTTGATGTACCGTGCGATGGCGGCAGTGGGGATCCCATTAGAGAACGGTCAGCAACTGGATAAGCTGTTCGCGGATGAAGCGGCAATTAGCGGCTATGCGAAGGAAGCTGTTCACGCTGCCCAGCAGGCGGGTCTCATCTTCGGTATGACTGACGGGACTTTTGCGCCGGATGCCACGGCAACAAGAGCCGAAGCGGCCGTTATGATTTACCGGCTTTTCAACAAGCTGTAGAAGGATGATTCAGAGGAGAGCAGGCCTCCTATCGAGTGCCTGTTCTTCGATTTATTAAACATTTTGAAACTATTTAAAAAATGTTGAAGAAAAAGTTTATGTGTGTTAAGATCAACGTGTAAACGATACCAACATTTACTCAAGGGGGATTTACGATGAAGAAAGTCGCATTGCTGTTCACCACGGCGATTATGATGGGCGGGCTATTGGCAGGCTGCGGCGGCAGCGACACAGAGACAGCGAACAACGAGAAGAACGCTGCTGCGAATACGACTACGAATGCGGATTCGAATTCGGCCTCCGGCAGTGAAGGCGCTGCCGAAGATGACATCAGCGGAACGATCACTTTCCTGACGAATCGCACCGACATGATCGACAAGGAATACGTGGACTACGCCAAGCGCTTCAAGGAGAAGTATCCGAATGCAGAGGTGAAGTTCGAAGCGGTAACCGATCTGGATAAAACGACGAAAATCCGCATCGCCTCCGGGGAGTTTCCGGATGTCGTGCTGATCCCGACCGTCCCGAACAGCGATCTGCCGAACTATTTCGCACCGCTCGATGACCTCGGGCTGAACGACCGCATTTATTTCAAGGATTATAAAGCATTCGAAGGCAAAGTTTACGGCATCTCGGCAGGGGGCAGCACGACGGGGATCGTGTATAACAAGAAGGCATTCGCCGATGCGGGCATCACCTCCGTTCCGAAGACGCTCGACGAGTTCTACGCGGCAAGCGAGAAGCTGAAGGCCAGCGGCGTCATACCGTTCGCCTCCAACTTCAAGGATCAATGGACGCTGTACCCTTGGGCTTCCGAACTGCCGTCCTCCATTGCGGGCAACGCCAATCTTAATAACGAACGCGCCAACACCGACACGCCGTATACGATGGATAATCCATACGGCCAAGGGATGACGATCATCCGCACGATGTACGAGAAAGGCTACCTGGAACCGGACATCAACTCCACGAACTGGGAGCAATCGAAGAAGGATATCGCAAGCGGCAAGTTCGCCATGTATCTGCTCGGGAACTGGGTTATCCCGCAGGTAATCGACAGCGGCACGACCTCCGATAACGTCGGATTCTTCCCGATGCCGTACGACAACTCGGGCAAGACCAATGTTGCGCTCGCGCCGGACTGGGCTTATGGCGTGAATAAAGACAGCGAGCATCTGGCTACGGCGAAGGCGTTCGTGAAGTGGATGGTCGAAGAGTCCGGATTCGACGATTTTGCCGGATTCATCCCGGTGCTGAAAGACAAACAGCCAAGCGTGGCGCAGCTGACGGAATTCAACAGCTTTAACCCGACCTACATCGAAGCGGTATCGGACACGAACGAGAGCACGGCCGTCGTCAACAAGGCGCAGATCGTGAAGGAAGCGCTCGTGCAGGAGTTCGTGCTGGCGAAGGATCCGCAGAAGATCCTGGACAAATACAACGAGTCATGGGCGAAAGCAAGGAAAGCCGTCAGCAAGTAAGGCAGACCAAGGCACCATATTACAGGCAAGTTTAAGCATGGCTTTCGGGAAGCGGGTTATCTTGTACGCATGAAGGTAACCCCTTCCCGTTATACAAAGACTAGAAGAGTGCTGGAATGGAGTGGAAGTATGGGAGGCATCTCGTATCGCGCGCAACGATGGCTGGTGCTGGTTGGCTTTTTGGCCGTTCCGCTGACGCTGCTCGTCATGCTCACCTATTATCCTGCGGTGAAGCTGCTCATGCAGAGTTTTACCGATTGGGACGGGATCAGTTCGGAGAGCAATTGGATCGGCTGGGAGAATTACAAGGAAATCTTCACGAACTCGGATTTATTCGGCGTATTCCTTCATCAAATTCCGTATGTGTTTGTCGGCATCGTTCAGAACGTCATCGCGATCCTGTTCGCCATCATTCTCAATTCGCGTTTAAAAGGACGCAACTTCTTCCGGGTCATGCTGTTCCTGCCGTTCATCATGAACGCCGTCGCCGTCGCATTCATGTTTCAATACGTGCTCGATACGACGAACGGCTCGCTGAACGGACTGCTTGGCGCGGTCGGCCTCGAATCCCTGCAGCAAAGCTGGCTGGGCAACGAATCTATTGTCAACTACTCGCTGGCATCCATCGGATTCTGGCGGTTCATGGGCTATAACATGGTCATCTATCTTGCTGCCCTGCAGTCCATTCCGGGCGATATGTACGAGGCGGCAAGAATCGACGGGGCTAACCGCCTGCAGACGATCTGGCATCTTACGCTGCCGAACCTGACGAAGATCATTCAACTGAACATGTTCCTGACGATCAGCGGGGCGCTTGCCGTCTTCGATCTGCCGTTCGTGCTGACCAAGGGCGGCCCGGCCGGAGCGAGCGAGACATTCCTGCTCAAGACGATTACGACCGCGTTCCAGTTCAACAACTTCGGCTTGGCTTCGGCCATGAGCATCGTGCTGCTCGTCTTGACGGTTCTCATCCTGGCCATTCAGAACGTCGTCATTAATCGGAGAGGGGACAACTAGCCATGACTGGAAAAAAATTCGATCCCGTTCAACCGATCAAATACGTGCTGCTGTTAGCGGCCGTGTTCATCGTGTTGTTCCCCCCTTATGTCGTTCTGGTCAACGCCTTCAAGGGCGAGGATGAAGGATCAAGCCCGTTCGCGCTGCCGAAAAGCTTCATGAACTTCGATAACTTCGCTGCCGTGTTCGAACGGGCGGACCTTACCCATGCTTTTCTCAATACGCTGATCATAATCGTCGCTTCCCTTGCCGGTAACATCGTGCTGGGAACGATGGTGGCGTACGTGCTCGGACGGATCGAGTTCCGGGGCAAGCAGATCGTTCTGGGCGGCTTCTTGTTCGCGACGCTGATCCCGACGATTACGACGCAAGTCGTCGTCTTCTCGCTCCTGCAGGGATTCGGCTTATACAACACGCTCTATGCTCCGATTCTGCTGTTCATCGGCGCGGATGTCATCCAGATCTACATTTACTTGCAGTTCATTAAGAACATCCCATACGAGCTGGACGAGAGCGCGATGATGGACGGAGCAAGCCTCGTTCGGATTTACCGCTCGGTCATTATTCCGCTGTTGGGTCCGGCCACGGCCACGCTCGTGATCTTGAAGACGATCAATATTTATAACGAGCTGTATATTCCGTTCTTGTATATGCCGAAGCAGGAGCTGGTCGTCGTATCGACTTCGATCATGCGGTTCGCGGGCAACAACCAGGCGCAGTGGGGCAATATTTGCGCGGCGATTCTGCTCATCATGATCCCGACCGTCGTGTTGTACCTGTTCCTGCAAAAGTATATTTTCTCCGGCGTCACCAGCGGCGCGGTCAAAGGATAGAGCAATAAAACCATTATTCAGGATAGAGGAGAGTTACGATGACGACATCCTATTTCAAGCAACGTTACGAGGCCGTTCATACCCGGTGGGAGCAGACCGTCGCCCGGAAGAATGAGCCTGTTCAAGGCGGCAACGGTATCTATGAACGCTACGCGTTACCCGTGCTGACCAATGAGCATGTGCCGCCGTTCTGGCGCTACGACCTCAATCCGGAGACGAACCCGTATTTCATGGAGCGGATCGGCGTGAACTGCGTGTTCAATCCCGGCGCGATCTTCTTAGGCGGCAAATACTATCTCGTCGCCCGCGTGGAAGGCAATGACCGGAAGTCGTTCTTCGCTATCGCCGAGAGTGATAATGGCGTGGATGGATTCACGTTCTGGAATCATCCGGTCGTGCTGCCGGAGACGGACGAACCGGACACGAACGTCTACGATATGCGACTGGTGCAGCATGAGGACGGCTATATCTATGGCTTGTTCTGCACCGAGCGCAAAGACCCGGACGCCCCGCGCGGCGACCTGTCGAGCGCGGTCGCGCAGTGCGGTATCGTCCGCACGAAAGATCTGAAGACGTGGGAGCGTCTTGCCGACCTGAAGTCCCGTTCGGCTCAGCAGCGCAACGTCGTGCTGCACCCGGAATTTATCGAAGGCAAATATGCTTTCTATACGAGACCGCAGGATGGGTTCATCGACACGGGTTCCGGCGGCGGAATCGGCTGGGGACTATCCGCTTCCATCGAGGAAGCGGTCGTTGAGGAAGAAATCATCGTCGATGAGCGGCTGTACCATACGATCAAGGAAGTGAAGAACGGCCAAGGACCTGCTCCGATCAAGACGTCCGAGGGATGGCTTCATATCGCGCATGGCGTCCGCAATACGGCAGCAGGACTGAGATATGTGTTATACGCATTCATGACCGACTTGAACGAACCATGGAAGCCGATCTATACGCCAGGCGGCCATCTGCTTGCGCCGGAAGGTGAAGAGCGGATCGGCGATGTATCCAATGTCGTCTTCAGCAATGGCTTGGCCGTACGGGATAACGGCGACGTCTTCCTATACTATGCCTCCTCGGATACGCGCTGCCATGTCGCAACGACGACGGTCGACCGGCTGGTGGACTACGTGAAGCATACGCCGCAAGATCCGCTTCGCTCTTATGCCTGCGTGCAGCAGCGCATAGCGCTGATCGACCGCAACCTGGAATTCCTCGCCGGCGGGAGAGCTTAAGGATGGAGAAGAGCGAACGGTTAGGCGTATGGTCGCTCTCGGCCATGCGGTGGGAGCTGAAGGGATTCTGGCCATGGGTACCGGTGAAAGGGACCAGCATGGAGATCGGAAGCGAGCTGATGGGCGTGACGGATTGGATTCCGGCGACCGTCCCGGGCGGCGTCCACGTCGATCTGTTCCGTGCCGGGCTGATCGACAACCCGTACCGCGATATGGCGAGCACCCATTGCGAATGGGTGGAGAACAGATGGTGGGTCTACCGCACCGTCTTCCCTGCGCCATCTCTTGCGGGCGAAGCCATCGAACTGATCTGCCAAGGATTGGATTATGAAGCGCTCGTCTATTGGAACGGCCAGCTGCTCGGCGAGCACCGGGGCATGTATGAGCCAGCTGTATTCGATGTCACGGACACATTCAGTCCGGAAGAAACCGTCGAACTGCTGATCGTGCTCAAGCAGGCGCCGGACGAGATGGGGCAGATCGGCAAGACGAGCGAGACGTTCACGCAGAAGAGCCGCTTCAATTACAAATGGGATTTCTCCACCAGGCTCGTTAACGTCGGCATCTGGGACGATATTGCGCTGGTCGCAAGGCAGCGATGCTCTATCGAGGAGCTGTCGGTAACGACGGACACGGAAGATGGACTTGGTCTCGTCCGCTTGCTAGTCGGCGTGAAAGCTTATGGCGAAGCCCGTGATTCCGTCTCCATGGCGGTAGACGTAACGGCACCAGACGGCAGGATCGTAGCATCCACGCAGATCGATATCGCGCTTGGTGAATCGTTCCGGCATACGTTGGTCGTGGAAGCCCCGGCTTTATGGTATCCGAGCGGATACGGGGAGCAGCCGTTATATACCGTGAAGATCAGGCTCGAGGATCAAGCGACGGGAGCGCTGCTCGACTCGCGGCAGCTCCGGACGGGAATCCGCAAGCTGGAGTACGTGCAGAACGTGAACAGCCCTGCCGATGCGCTGCCTTACACATTCGTCGTCAATGGCCGGAAAATTTATATTAAGGGAGCCAATCTAACCCCTCTGGACCATATGTACGGCAACGTTGACCCCGCACGGTATGAATGGATCGTACGGATGGCGAAGGCGAGCCATATGAATCTGCTTCGGATCTGGGGCGGGGGAGTGATAGAGAAGCCTTACCTTTACGAGCTGTGCGACGAGATGGGCATTCTGATCTGGCAGGAGTTCATCCAGTCAAGCTCGGGAATCGATAACGAACCGTCCAAGAAACCCGCGTTCCTGGAACTGCTGGCACGCAACGCGGTCTCTGCGCTGCGCGAACGCCGCAATCATGTCAGCCTGACGGTATGGAGCGGCGGCAACGAGCTGATGAGCGCGCCTAACGTCCCGTCCACGTATGAGGACAGCAATCTGGCGATGCTGCGCGGACTCGCTCTAGAGCATGATCCCGGCCGTCTATTCCTGCCGACATCGGCCTCCGGCCCGGTACAGTATATTACCGAGGAGCGGGGCGTCAGCCATGACGTGCACGGCCATTGGAAATATATGAATAACCCGGACCATTACCGGATTTACGGACAGGCCGATCATCTCTTCCACAGCGAGTTCGGCGTCGACGGTTTAAGCGGGCCGAAGAGTATCCGCAAGTTCTTAAGCCCTCGCTATCAGCAGCCGGTGTCGATGAAACAATGCACCGTCTGGCGTCATCATGGCGAGTGGTGGGATACGTACGACCGCGATACGGAACTGTTCGGTGAGCTTGCTACGCTGGAAAGTTTCGCGGATTGCAGCCAGTGGATCCAAGCGGAAGGACTGCGCTATATCCTCGAAGCGAACCGGAGACGGAAGTTCGAGAACAGCGGCAGCATCATTTGGCAGCTGAACGAGCCTTGGCCGAACGTAAGCTGTACGAACCTGATCGACTACTATAACGAGCCGAAGATGGCCTACTATTGGGTAGCGGAAGCCTTCCGTTCACGGCGGGCCAGCCTGGACTACGCCTCCTTGCATGCGAGAGCCGGAGAACGGCAGCAGCTTCCCGTCTATGTAAGCACGGACGGCGAGTCCGCCGACTGTACGGTCGGCGCGGAAGTGCTCGATAGCCGCGGTCAACGGTTGCATGAGCAGACCTTCTCAGGACGGACCGAAGCAGATCGCACTCTCTTCATCGGCATGCTTAACCTTGAAGTGCCTCATACCGTTGACGGGCTGTATTATGTACGCTTATCGTTGGACGTTCATGGCGAGGGTACGCGCAAGCAGGCTGATCTGTACTTATTCTCGACGGAAGGCAAGCATGTATACGCAAGCGCGCTGAACCTGCGGGGCGGCGAGCTTACGGCCGTGCCGGCGGATGCCTGGCAGGATAATGGCGGAGGGACGTTCGATCGGGTCTACGCCGTTCGCAATACAGGAAGCGAAGCGCTGCTCCATGTGTATCCCGTTGAGCATACGGATCTGTATTGGATGAAGGCGGACCAGGCTTACTTTACCCTGTTCCCCGGGGAGGAACGTCGCGTACAGGTCACCTGCAAGAGGAAGGCCGGCGAATTGTTTGCGGAACCATCCGGTTCAGACGAGAATCGGCAGCCGGAGATCGCGTTTTCTTATTTTCAAGCGGCTGCCAGGCAGCAGGAACAACTTAATAAGGCGGGGACTTGCGATGATCAATGAACAATTCGTAACAAGGGACGGGTCGCGCCTTGTGCTTGGCGGAGAGCCGTTCCGATTTGCGGGGCCGAATATTTATTGGCTGGGGCTGGACGAGAATGTGAACGGGATCGACTGGCCTTCGCCGTTCCGCGTGACCAATGCGCTGGATACGGCGATCGAGATGGGGGCAACCGTCGTGCGTTCGCATACGCTCGGCGCGTCGCACGGATGCGAGAAGGCGCTGTCCCCAACGCTTGGCGAATATAATGAAGAGGCTTTCCGGCGCGTCGACTTCGCGATTAAAGAAGCGGGACTAAGAGGGCTCAGGCTCATTATTCCGTTCGTTTGCAATTGGCATTACTATCACGGCGGCCGCAAGACCTTCGCGCAATGGCGCGGGCTGGACGATGCGGATGCCTTTTATACCGATGAACAAGTCATCGCCGACTTTGAAGCATATATCACCGTACTGTTGAACCGGATCAATAGCTATACCGGGATCGCGTACAAGGATGACCCGACGATTATGGCTTGGGAGCTGGGCAATGAGCTGAATAACGCTCCGGTCGAATGGGTGCGGCGCATCGTCCGCCACGTCAAGTCATTGGATCGCAACCATCTCGTGGCGCACGGCAAGCAGTTCCAGTTGGACGCCGACAAGCTTCAGATCGAGGAGCTCGATATTCTCGACGTTCACTATTACCCTGCGAATGCGCAGGAGCTGACCGAGGATGCGGCTGCGGTGGCGGCTGCGGGCAAAGTGTATATCGCCGGCGAGTTCGGTTGGCCGGACTGCGATCTTACGGCGTTCCTGAACGCGGCGGAGGAGCTGGAGCATGTGTCCGGCACCTTGTTCTGGTCGTTGTTCGGCCATCATGACCGGGGCGGATACGTCCAGCACTTCGACGGATTTGCCGTTCATTATCCGGGATGCGGCGTGAATGAGGACATCTTCGCTCGCGTGAAGGCGTTACGTACGCATGCGTATCGAATGAGCGGGAGACCGTTGCCGTCTGACTCGGTTCCGGAGTGCCCGGTCATCCTGGATGCGGACCGCGGGCATATCGCGTTCCGCGGCGTCGTCGGCGCTGCCTATTATACGGTGGAACGATCGTTATCGGGTGAGGAAGGCAGCTGGCAGACGATCTACGATAAGCGTCCGGCCGACCATTCGATGCCGTGGATCGACCCGACCCGCGTCCAGTCGACTTCGGCGTATTACCGGGTGAAAGCGATCAATGTAGCCGGCATGGAAGGCGATTATTCCGAGGTCATCCATTCGGCACCTTTTTAACGAGAGAGCAGCTCTTTTGCATGGCATTCGCAAAGTAAGTCCAAGGGATGAGCAATCCTTTGGACTTCTCTTTTTATATAGAAGAAATTTACATTATACGAGTTAAAATGTTGAAATTTGTTTAATAAACCTTTATGCTTAGCGTATACATTGTGTGTGGGGGAACATAGCCATGAAGAAAGTGACGCTGCAGATGATTGCAGATAAATTGGAAGTTTCGAAGGCGCTCGTGTCCAAGGCGCTGTCCAACGATCCTGCCGTTAATGAGGGAACGCGGGAGACGATCTGGCGGACGGCCGAAGAGATGGGTTACCGGATGAAGCTATCCCGCAAGACCGTTCCTGCCTCGCGTACGGGCAATCTGGCCGTACTCATGCCGCGAGCGTATCTGGACGATATGGAGTATTGGGGCAAGGTGCTGCACGGCATCGAGAAGGAGCTGATGGAGTATAGCTTCAGCATGATCTTGTCTACCATCGATATTGCGCTCACGCCCAAAGAAGGGCTGCCGTCCAGCATCCACGAACGCAAAGTGGATGGCGCGATCGTGATGGGGCACTTGCCGGACAGTTACATTAACCAGCTGCGGGACAACGATTTCCCGTTTATGATGGTGGATGCGAATCTGTTGGATCCTTCCGTTGACCATGTGCTGGCGAATAACTTCCTTGGCGCTTATCAAGCCACGATGCACCTGCTCGAGGCGGGGCATACCCGGATTGCTTATGTCGGCGACGAGGATACGTCGTGGAGTTTCCGTGAGCGCAGCCGGGGCTTCGAGGAGGCGATCCGGACGTTCAACCGCAGCAAGGGACTCCAGATCTCCGGCGTCAAGATTGAAGGTGTCGGCGTTAGCGGGAACGGGATGTACGTGACTCCGGAGTTCCCTCAGGCGCTCAAGGAGCATACCACGAATGAGCAGCCGATTACCGCTTTATTCTGCGCGAACGACTTGACAGCGTTCGAGGCTTTGCGCTTCTTGGGCGACATTGGCGTTAACTGTCCGGAGCATATCTCGGTCATCGGCTTTGACGATCTCACGTTGACCGAGATTATGCAGCCGAGACTAACGACGGTTCGCGTGCCGAAGCAGGAAATCGGCAGCCGTGCGGCAGACCTTATTCTGCGCCGGATCACCGATCCGGAAGCCGTGGCCGAGCACGTGCTGCTGTCGACTGAGCTCGTGCAACGGGCATCGGTAAGGCCTTATAAAGGGTAATAGGAACGCCGGATTTGCATGGGAATCGTGCGAAGCCGGCGTTTTTTCATCTACCGATGTCGACAAAAATATTATACCTTTTGACGATGAGACTCCATTGAGCGCTGTGTGAAAGCGCTTTACAATTAGGTGCATAATGAACGTTACGAGAGGGACTTGGTTTGAGCGACCCGAAGGTCGATCAGCATTCCATCAAGCAGGTGGATGTCTCGCGTTCGTCAATGACTTAATTGTCTAGGAGGGAACGTCAATTGAACGTCAAGAAATTGGTGTCATTAGGTTTGGCTTCGGCAGTCATATTGTCATCATACCCGCTGCAGGCCGCTCAAGCTGCGGATAATCCGGAACCGGACAACGGGTTGCTCGCTCACTACGACATGTCCAAGGCCAATGGTAAGTTGGTCGATCTGACAGGCCATGGCCTGGATGCGGAGTATGCGGGATTTCAAGACAGCGACTTCTTGGACGAGAACCAAGACAAGCTGCTCAATTTCACGGGGGACAAGAACAAATACGTCAAGCTGCCAAGAGGTCTGATTACCGACGAAACGTTCACCATCGAAGCCAAGTTCAGCACGGCTACGGGCGCGAATCACTGGCTGTACACGCTTGGCACAACGCCGGGGAGCTGGCCGAATGTCAACAACTATGTGTTCCTGAACCCGATGCAGAGCAACGGGACCGTTCGATTCGGGATTAAGAACGCGTCCACGGAACTGCTGTTCCAAGGCGCGATGATTCAGCCAGGCGAGTTGAACACGTATACGGCTACGTTCGAGGCAGGACTCATTTCGTTCTATCTGAACGGAAGCCTGGTCGGATCGTTGCCGCATACCTATTCGGTCATGGACATTCTGGCCAAGGGCACGAATGCGGCGGATAACTTCATCGGTTATCTCGGCAAATCATTGTATAACCCCGATCCTGCGTTCATCGGGAAGCTGGCAGACTTCAAGGTGTATGACAATGCCTTGTCGGCAGAAGAAGTGAAGGAACAGTACGATTCCGGCGATGAAGGCGAGACGCCGGCAGATGGACCGTATACGGGAAATCCGATCATTAAGGACAGGTTCAGCGCGGATCCGTCTGCCATGGTTCATGATGGCAAGGTCTATCTGTATGCTGGGCGTGACACCGCAGCGGTAGGCGCCAACGGCTATAATATGCCGAATTGGGATATCTACACGTCCACCGATATGAAGAGCTGGAAGCTGGAAGGCTCGGTTCCGCGAACAATCTTTACGTGGGCGCAAGGCAATTCCGCTTGGGCGGCGCAAACGATCGAACGAGACGGCAAATTCTACTGGTACACGACGGTCGAGAATAGCAACGGAAGCGGGATGGCGCTCGGGGTCGCCGTGTCGGACGATCCTGTCACCGGGTGGAAGGATGCGATCGGCAAACCGCTCGTCTCGACGGATATGACGGCCAATCCGTCGAATATGGGCGGCTATGCATGGGACGATATTGACCCGACCGTGTTCATCGACAAGGATGGGCAAGCTTATCTCTATTGGGGCAATACGCATCTGTATTACGCGAAATTGAAGGCCAATATGATCGAGCTGGACGGCGAGATCCACAAGGTCGATATTGCGGGAATGCCAGGCACGTATACGGAAGCGCCTTGGCTGCACCAGTACAAGGACAAATACTATCTTTCGTTCGCGATGAACTGGCCGGAGGATATTGCCTACGCCGTGAGCGACAGCCCGGCAGGACCGTGGACTTATGGCGGCAAGATTATGGAGGAGACCGAAGGAACGGGCACGAATCACCAAGCCATCATTGAATTCAACAGCGAGTGGTACTTCATCCATCATACGGCTGCGCTCCCGACGGGCGGCGATTACAGACGTTCCGTATCGATCGAGAAGCTGAATTATAACCCGGACGGATCGATCCAGCCGATGATCCCGACGGCATCCGGTATTCACGGCAGTCCGGAATTGCTCCAAGTCAGCGGGGATAGCGGCTTCATCTATCATGAGAATGGGAAAGTCGGGACGGCTTCCCAAGGAACGAGCGCAGCCAAGTTCGAGTGGTTCATTGCGCCTGGCCTTGCTAATGAAGGCAGCGAGTACGTCTCGATCCAAGCGGAGAACAGACCCGGGTATTACTGGAGAAGAAGCGGCAATAACATCGTGCTCGAGAAAAATGACGGAACAACAAGCTTCAAGGAGCAGGCGACGTTCAAGAAAGTAGCCGGCCTTGGTGACCAACAACAATTCTCGCTGCAAGCGTACGCGGATGAGCAGTTGTATGTGATGCAGACGGGGAACCGCGCGTTTGCCGCAGCGGCTCCCGCTACAACGGAAGAAAAGGCGCGAGCTACGTTCCGGTTCGGGGATGGCCGTGTTGACGGCGTCACGTTGGATATCGAGTCCGATACGATTAAAGCAGGATCGCAAGTCGTGTTAACGGCCAAAGTTACGCCTGACGAGGCGTTGATCAAGGACGTAGAATTCATCTCGTCCAACTCCAACGTTCTGTCGGTCAATGGCGACTCTTATCTGACGCCGGACGGCGAAGTTCGTGTTCTTCTGGATGCCAAAGCAGCAGGGACGGCTGACATCACAGCTAAGACCAAAGAGGGGAACATCACGTCCAGGATCACGCTTACGGTAATAGAAGGGACAGCAACGCCTTCGCAAGTGAAGGATGTCCAAGCAACGTTCAATTCCGCGCAGAAACAAATCACGATTGCAGGTACGCTGGACAAAGGAGCAGGCAGAAAGGTCACGGTCCGCATCGTCAATTCGGACGGTACGACCAGGCTGATCGAATCGACAACGACGGGCAGTAACGGCAAGTTCATATTGAACTATCCATTCAATCCCGTCGTGAATGGCGAATACCGGATTGAACTTTATGAGCAAGACCTGCCCGAGCCTTACCAGACCGATCTGACAATCCGGCAAGTAACCGCGCATTACGATTTCGACGGGGATCTGAACGAGCTGACGGGTAACTTCGGTTCCGGCAGCATTACGGGAGACCGCATTAATAATCAAGGCGGGACCATTGCGTACGGCGAGGGTATTACCGGTCAAGCGGCTGCATTCGACGGGACATCCGGTATCCTGTTGCCGAACGGATTAATCGACAGCAGCGCGTACAGCGTATCGCTCTGGCTGAACCCTGCCGAGTTTACTTCCTTCACGACAACGTTCTTCGGGGCCAGCAGCACTAGCCAATGGGTCAGCGTCGTCCCGAGCGGCAACCAATCCGATACGCTTGTCTGGTCGGGCAACAGCACGTGGTACGATGCCAGCACGGGCATGCGGCTGGAGCAAAACAAATGGAGCCATGTCGCATTCACCGTAGATAACGGAGCGATCAAGGTTTACGTCAATGGCGAAGAGAAGTTCAGCGGCACGAACTTCCCTAATGTGTTTGCTGCTGCCAATGCGGTCTTCGGACTTGGCGTCAACTATTGGGATACGCCATTCCAGGGATTGATGGACGATCTGCGCATTTACAACAATGCGGTTCTGTCCGGTGCGGAGATCCGTAACCTGTATGACCAAGCGCTGAATCCGACCGTTCCCGCATCGGCCCAATTAACGGGTCCGGAAGCGGTCTCCAGCGGTCAAAGCTTCGATGTCGCGTACAAACTTGCAGGCGACGTTCAAGAATCGGTCGCGCAAGACATCATCATTCAATATGACGCGGATAAGCTGACGTTCGTATCCGCCGAATCGCTGCAAGAGCATTTCCTGCTGGCAGGACAGCAGGAATCCCAAGGGCAGATCCGCATTCTTGCGACCCGTGTAGGAGACGTGAACCTGTCGGAAGACTTGCTGAATCTGAAGTTCGCCGCCAAAGGGTCCGGAAGCGGCGGGGACGCCGATATTACCGTGACCAGCGTCGTAACCGCGAATGCGGATGGAGCAGAATCCACACTCCCCGGCGGAACGCATCGCGTCACGATTAATGAAGTTAATCGGGCGGCTCTGCTGCAACTGATCGAAGAAGCGCAGCAGTTCCATAACGCAGCTGCAGAAGGAACCGCGGTTGGCCAATATCCGGTTGGATCCAAAGCGACCCTGCAAACGGCAATTAGCACCGCAAGCGCAGTGGCGGAGCAGGCGGATGCTACGCAGGCCGAAATCGAGCAAGCGACCGAAACGCTGCAAGCAGCACTGCAAGCGTTCAAGTCTTCGGTCATCAAACCGGCAGCAGGCGATATCAATAATGATGGCCGTTACAGCATCGGCGACCTCGGCATCATTGCCGCCGCATACGGCAAAACGTCCGCGGATGCGGATTGGAGCCTGTACGGCAAAGCGGATCTCAACAATGACGGCATCGTCGACATTAAGGATCTGGTCACAGCCGCAAGACTGATTCTTGGTTAATGACATCATGATCGATCTATAGCTCTTCTAGGAGACCTTGGGTGTTAATTCCCAAGGTCTTTTTTCTTTGGCTCGGCGTGGCATACGGATAGATGATTTACCTCACAGCATCGGTACATGAACAGGTCTATACTTGTGCTCAAAAAGGTGTGGAGGAATTCGTATGGGGTATGCGAAACCGGAACAACTTGCGGCGCTGTCTGTACAGGCAGGCGAGAAAAAAGCGAACCAGCCGCTGCCGGCTCAGATCCTGCTCGGCTTCGCGGCGGGCGCTTTTATCGCGATCGGTTTCCTGCTGGCGATTAAGGTGAGCGCCGGCGTTCCAGCCTCATGGGGCGGCATGAACGGCGTAATTGGCGCTGCGGTGTTCCTCTTGGGCCTTATCCTCTGTTTGGGAGCAGGCGGCGAGCTGTTGACCGGCAATATGATGGCCGTACCTTTGGCTTGGTTCGCCGGGAAAGTATCGCTTAGGCAGTGGGTTTCGAACTGGCTTGCCATCACGATCGGTAATTTTGCCGGGGCTCTCTTCGTGGCTTACGTGTTCGGACATTTGGTCGGGTTAACCGAGCATGGCGCCGCGCTCGCCAGAATGACGGATTTATCCTCCGGCAAGCTGGAAGAGTCCTTCTTCGTGGCGTTGCTCTCGGGCATCGGGTGCAATTGGCTTGTTTCTCTAGCCGTATGGATGGCTTACGGCGCCAAGGACGGAGCGGGCTTCGCCATCGCGATCTGGTTCCCGACCATGGCTTTCGTGGCGCTCGGATTCCAGCACGTCGTGGCGAATATGTTCCTTATTCCCGCTACAATCTTCGCAGGCCAGGCCGACTGGCTCGACTGGCTGTCCAACTTCATTCCCGTTTACCTCGGCAATGCGATCGGAGGTTGCGTATTCGTCGGCGGCTTGTATGCGTTGGTCTATGCTAGAACCCTCAAGGAGAAGGTATAACGGTGAGGAATATCACAGTATACGCGAAGCAGCCAGCGTATAATGAAGCCATAGAGAACAATCCCGCGAAGCGCAAACGGAAGAGTGGAGTCACGGCGAGAGCAAGAGGATCTCCGAGCGCTAGACGACAACATACTACGTGAAACAATTCACGTAGTATAAAATCGAAGAGGTGAGCAAGTATGGTAAACGAAGCCTATAATCAGAAGATCACCCGTAACTTATTGCAGTACTGTTACACTTGCCAAGAGGCGCATGCATGCGATGCGATGGAGAAATGCCAAGCATGCTGGGAAGCCCATGGAATGCTGAACGATCCGGATGAAAGAAACGAGCGCAAGCCGCTAACGACAGAAGAGCTCTTATTCCTCTACGCCTTGTGAATGGACGGCTTTCCAATAAGTCATGCTCCCGGCAAGAGCGGATTGCCCTGCCCCTGCATGGCCGAGTCACGCAGATAAACGTTTTGCCGATCAAGCTCAATACAAAGAGGAGTGGAATTTAATGGAACTTTCTTCGCATACGAGTCTGAACGCGCCATTCATCCAGGAGATGTGCGAGATTACCCATCACATGTGGAAACTTGGCTGGGATGAACTGAACGGCGGCAATGTCAGTTGTCGCCTGGACGCGGCTCTAGTAGCCGAATATATGGACATCCGCAAGCCTATTCGCACGCTCCGGCTGTCGTTTCCGGTACATGAGCTTGCCGGCGAATATTTTATCGTGACGGGCTCGGGCAAATATTTTCGCAACGTAATCAAAGATCCCGAGGCCAATCTTGGCGTCCTCCGCGTATCGGGCGACGGCGAGCAAGTGGAGATCCTATGGGGCTTAAGGGACGGCGCCTTGCCGACGAGCGAACTTCCGTCCCATTTCCTTAGCCACGCGGAACGACTGAAGGCAGATCCTTCCCACCGTATCGTGCTGCATACGCATGCGACGAACGTCATCGCCATGACCTTTACGCATGACCTGGATGAGAAGCGATTCACGAAGACTTTGTGGCAGATGTGCACGGAATGTTTGGTCGTATTTCCAGATGGGGTCGGCATTGTCCCCTGGATGGTGCCGGGCAGCAATGATATCGGAAGAGCGACAGCTGAGAAGATGAAGGAATTCCGGGTTGTCATCTGGCCGCAGCACGGTATCTTCGTGACGGGGGCTACGATGGAGGCTACCTTCGGGCTTGTGGAGACGATCGAAAAAGCGGCCACGATCTATAATTTGATCGGAGGGCGGGAGATCAGACAGACGATTACAGACCGCCAGCTGATTGAGCTCGCTCAGGCGTTTCGCGTCACGCCAAGAGCGGGGATACTCGAATAGTCATTTTCATCAACCGATCCAGGGATATTCCGGGGTCGGTTTTTTGGCGAGCTAGCGAATGGACGCATAGCTCGCTTGTTCTCGTTTCATTTGCAAACAGGCACAGTGGCAGGATTGCGTTGTACCCAGATCGAATTGTTAATTGAAGGTAAGCCATTGAGCTGCCAAATCATTTACTCCACAGATTATCGACAGGGAAGGACTTAACCATGCGTTTCTATCATTGGCTGATCGGGCTTGTATTGGCAGTGGCCGTTCCGACGCTCGTATATGGGTTGATGCTCGGCCCTATCTTTTTCGACGTCGTGAAAAGCAGCTTGTTGCCGCCTCCGACAGATTTTCAGTATCACGATTCTTATTTTGTCGTAGTTCATTTTCAATTCTTTATCCTACTTGCGCTGTTAACCTTCCTGCTCTACATCGTGGGGACATTCCTAATCGGGCGACGCAGACGAAAGGCTGCAACCGTAAGACCGACTAGCCGCTAACGTCGAAGGGAGTATAGGTGAAGGAAATGATTATCCTTAGAAGGAGTGACCACGATGAAGGTAAAGCATGAAAAGTTCACCATGAAAGGCGTCGGGAGACTGAATGAAGATGCTATTGTAGCGCATACCCAAGCGAATTTGTACGGGGTATTGGATGGCGTATCTTCCTTGGTGCCTTATCAGAATGCCAAACAGGAAACTGGCGGTTTCATCGCGGCGAATTTGGCGAAAACCTACTTTGAATCCTTAGCTGCTCCTGGAAGTTTAAGGGATCACCTGATTGAGGCGAATGATCTTCTTAGGGAACAAATGGTGCTCGCTACGATTGATCTGGCGAAGAAGGAGGAACTGTGGGGAGCGGCGGCAGCAATCATTCGAATTCAGGAAGACGGAGTGGAGTATATTCAGACTGGGGATTGCATGGTTCTAGCCGTGTATGAGAATGAGGAAGTTCGACCATTAACCTGGAGACAAGTGTCGCACTTAGAAGCTCCGGCCTTCGCCAAATGGGAGTCAGGGATAGCGAACGGGTTGAAAAGCCGGGAAGCGCTTCATGAAACCATTATAGATACCATCATCCAGAATCGATATCGGTCTAATACGGCTGGCGGTTACGGGGTCTTAAACGGGGATCAAGAAGCAGCTCGATATTTCGAATACGGGAAGATCAATCTCACGTGTCTAAAACATATGATTTTGCTAACGGATGGAATGTTCTGGCCGACAAATGACGTGCACGAAGAAAGTTCGTACTGGAGCTTTGTCGCACATGAGATATTGAAAAAAGGGATAGAACCATATACCAAGGCATTGATAGAGCTGGAAGAAAGCGATCCCGAGTGTATCCGCCATATCCG
Source organism: Paenibacillus phyllosphaerae (assembly GCF_014192105.1). Classification (GTDB taxonomy): domain Bacteria; phylum Bacillota; class Bacilli; order Paenibacillales; family Paenibacillaceae; genus Paenibacillus_Z; species Paenibacillus_Z phyllosphaerae. The sequence continues at coordinate 39,318 of NZ_JACHXK010000021.1, forward strand.
ATTCAAGAAATCGGACGATAAAACGGCAGTGGTCATTAGTTTTCATTAATAAGACGAAGCAATGCATGCTTACATAAATGGCGCAATTGCCCATGGTGCTAGCGTCGGCAAGTTTACATGTATTGGAGATTGCAGGAATACCCCCCCCTGTACAATAATGGAAGTAAAACCTTAAGTAAAGGATGGGAAACGATGGACTTTACACCGCTGTCCCGGTTTATCGACCGCATCACCGCTTGGCGCATTCCATGGGCGGAAGTGCTTGTCATGCATCGCAATGAGACGGTTTTCCGCTACCGGGCCGGCTATGCCGATCTGGAAGCGAAGACGCCGATCGACGAGGACCGAATCATCTATCTCTATTCGCTGACGAAAATACTAACGTGCACGGCCGCGCTTCAATTGGTGGAAAAGGGAACGATTCTGCTCGGCGATCCGCTCTCCGACTATCTGCCAGAGTTCGCCGAAATGAAGGTGCGCAAGGCGCAGACGGACGATGGATGGGCAACGGAGCCCGCGGAACGTCCGATCACGGTTCGCGACCTGTTCGCTATGACGGCCGGCTTCTCCTACGACCTCGCGGCGCCATCTATTAAGGAGGCTGTGGAACGTACCAATGGCCGGCTGCCGACTCGCGAATTCGCAAAGGCCCTGGCCAAGGAACCGCTGCTGTTCGAGCCGGGGACCCGGTGGAACTACAGTCTCTGCCATGACGTTCTCGCGGCGCTTGTTGAGGAGGTCGACGGAAGGCGGTTCAGTGCATACGTGCACGAAGAGATTACCGGGCCGCTCGGCATGCGCGACACCGGCTTCTTCCTATCGGAAGCGCAGCAGAGCCGTCTCGTGCCGCAATATGTTTTCAATGATGAGCTCGGTAAGGCCGATCATATGGACGGTAACTGGTACCTCATCGGCACGGAATTCGAGAGCGGCGGGGCCGGTCTGTTGTCCACCGTAAGCGACTATGCGCTGTTCCTGAATACGCTGACCAATCGCGGCACAAGCCCGGAAGGCGTGCGCATCTTGTCAGCTGCCAGCGTTGATCTGATGAGGACCGACCATCTGACCGATCGCACCCGAAGCGACTACAACTGGGCGCATCACGCCGGTTACGGCTACGGGCTGGGCGTCAGAACCCATGTCTCCGCAGCGGGCAGCGGATCCCTATCCCCGCTCGGCGAATTCGGCTGGAGCGGCGCGGCCGGCAGCTTCGCGATCATCGATCCCGAGTCGCAGCTGACCGTCATGTATGCGCAGCATTTGGTGAACAATCAGGAGCCTTACGTACATCCTCGATTGAAAAATATCGTGTACTCCTGCCTGAAATAAAAAAAGCGTACATAGAAGAAGGCGTCACAGGCCAGACCTGCGGCGCCTTTTGCCGATTAATACCATTCCCAACCTCGGTATGCAAACCATTCCAGAGCGGAATGCTGCATACCCAACCTCGGTATGCAAACCATTCCAGAGCGGAATGCTGCATACCCAACCTCGGTATGCAAACCATTCCGCTTATTTCGCTTGATGTTGTTTCAACGCAGCTTTCTTGGCAGCTAATTGTTTGGCGAGATCAGCCTCATTGCGAGTGATCGTCCGAATCTCTTCGTTTAATTTATTGATTCGTGTCATTTTGACGCTTAGATCGTTGTGCGACTGGCTTAATTTCATATCTCTTTCCAATTGTTTGATCTTAGCCTGAGCTTTCTTCTTTTTGCTCTTCTCGTTTTCGTTCTTGCTTTCTATGTCGGCAATTTCCCGCTGGAGCTTGTTGATGACGGCTTGTGTGAAATTAATGGACATTCTTGCACCTCATATTCATGTAGTGTAGCTGAGACATCATTATACTACAAATTAACGTGTTAATATGGATGTGGAGGGATAACGAAATGATTCATGAACTAACCAAGCGATTCGCATACATGTCCGCTGACGGTTCCGTTGACCGTCCGATCCTCGGTGCAGTCCTAGGAGAAGATCGGATTCTCTTCGTGGATGCGGGCAACTCGCTGCGCCATGCGTCGGCGTTCCGAGAAGCGGTGAGGGAGGCGTATGGGACTCGGCCATCCCTAACTGCGTTGACGCACTGGCACTGGGATCACAGCTTCGGCGCTGCTTATGACGCATCATCGCCGCTCGTCGCAACAGAGATGACGCGCCAAGCGCTTCAACAGCTAGTCGGCTTAGATTGGTCGGACGAAGCATTAGATGAACGCGTCCGGGAAGGAAAAGAGATTGCGTTCTGTGCGGACTATATCAAAAAGGAATATGAGGGCATGGAACGGGATATCCGAATCTCTCTGCCGGACATGACTTTTACCGACGCCTTAACGCTCCATCTCGGAGCAGTCAGCTGTGAGATGCAGCATATCGGCGGCATTCACGCTGAAGACTCTTGCATCATGTATGTCCCCGAGGAACGGGTATTGTTTCTCGGAGATGTTCTCGGACCGGCAATCTACGATGGTCCTCGTTATTATGTAGCGCAAGATTTCTTGCGGATCGTCGAGAAAATCAAGACATATCCAGCGGCATGGTACATAGAGTCCCATCATAGGCCTGTGACGGCTGAAGAGTTTTGGCCGGAGATCAACGAGTATTGCACGCTGGCAGAACTTGTGATGGAGTATGGCCCTAATAAGCAACGAATTGAACGCGAATTGGCCCGGCAAATGAAAAGGGAACTGGCCGATGGGGATCGAGATGCCATCCATCAATTTTTGTTGGGGGATCAACGTCAGTCTCTTTTGCTAGGGGAATAAAATCAATGGCGGGCATACGCGAAGGCCCTAAAGGAGAGGAATGACAATGAACAATTTCTTGTTTGGACAATTAAAATTCGTTCGAGACAATACGATCAAACAGGTTAAAGGGATAAGCGAGGAAGAAGCACGCACTGTACCACGAGGATTCAACAACAATATGCTGTGGAACCTGGGTCACATTCTTCTCGTTCATGAAAAGTTTTCGTTTGCTCTAACGAATGAAAAAATGGAGTTGCCTAAGCATTTTGCAGAACTGTTTGCTTCTGGCACCAAGCCGGAACAGTGGGGAACGCAGGTACCTGGCTTGGATGAAATGTTGCTTTTGCTAGCTAAGCAAATCGAACGGATCGAGCAAACCTTGCGGCACCGTCTAGAAGAAGAACTTGAGCAACCATTTGTTACCTCGGCTGGTCTTGAATTACTGGCAGTTAAGGAATGCCTCAGTTTTTGTTTGTATCATGAAGGCATGCATGTTGCCACGATTAAAGCCATCAAGCAGCAGTTGGCCCAACGGTAGCTCCCCGTAAGCCGTTTGTTCGTCCATGCCACTATACTTAAGGATAGTAACTGATCTACATATCACTTCTTTTCAGCAGGAAGGCGCCATCCTATAATGAAAGCAGGTTCTGCCTATCGTGTGCAATGGGCTTAATCAATCCGTTACGAACAAGAGGTGCAGTCTTGCTGCTGGTCAAACGAATACTGCAATTAGCGATCCCGTCCATTGCCACTTTCTCCTCCATGACCTTCACGGGCTTGCTGGTACTCATGATCGTCGGCAATCTGGGAGCAGCGTCGATCGCGGTTGTCGGCATTGTGAACATTATCATTTATAATCTATGGGCCTTGTTCTCAGGGGTTCAAGGGGCGATCAACTTTCTTGTCGCCCAGAACTATGGGTCCGATAACATCCGGCAGGGGAACCAACGGATGCAGATTGCGCTGCTCATCACAGCCGCACAAGGAATAGCCCTGCTAGCGGGCAGTTTTCTGGTCCCTTACGGCATTCTCTACCTGATGGGCTCGAATGAAACGATCCTCACCCTCGGTACTCCATATCTTATGGTGAGAATGCTGGCGCTGATCTTCACGATGTTTAATACCGTGTTTTTCGCTTATATGCGGGCAGTTGGGGATACGCGTACGCCAATGACCCTCTCCCTCATTAATAGCGCGCTTGTCGTCACATTGACTTATGTGCTGGCCTATGGGGCGTTCGGCTTCCCAGATCTCGGACTTCAAGGTGCCGCGTGGAGCATTGTGGCTGCTGAGGGCGTTACCTTCCTGCTCAGCTTGCTCGTGTATTACCGTTTCATGAACGGCGCGTACCTAACGCGGAGCTGGGTGCGCATCGAGTTGCAACAGGTGCGTCTGCTTATGTTCGAGAGCATGAAGCTTGGTGTTACCGAGCTGTCGAACAGCGTAGGCATGCTTGTGTTTACGGCCTGTATTACGCGGCTCGGCACGACGGCGATCGCTGCCAATGAGATTGCGCTGAACATCTTGTCCTTCGGGTTCATGCCATCGAATGGTTTCGGCGCTGCGGCTACGATCGGGATCGGACAGGAGGTGGGCAAAGGGAATGGCGCAGCCGCCCGAAGATTCGGCATTGTGACGGTGTATCTTGGCCTTATCTTTATGGCGCTCATCTCGGTCGTCTTCATCCTGTTTGCCTTGCCGATCGCCAAATTGTATACCTCGGAAGCCGCGGTGTATGAAACAGCGGTATCGCTCATCCATCTGACTGCTTGCGTGCAATTGTTCACAGGGGCGAATATTATCTTCGGCGGCGGACTTCGCGGCATAGGGGATACAACGTTTTTGTCCCGGACGGCACTTGCCTTGAACTGGTTGTTATTCATTCCATTGACGATCCTGTTGACCAGGGTGCTCGATTGGGGACAGACTGGCGCTTGGTCGGCACTATGCATGCTCATCGTCCTGACGGCGGTTGCCAACGGATGGCGCTACCTGACGATCGACTGGATGCGTGTCAAAGCGACGACCGGCAAAATTCCGGCAGCGGCTGTAACAGGGCATATGTAGGAAAAGAAAGCAGTTTGTCACGTTCCGCGTATAACCGAGGCAATCGTTTCTTCATCAATAAGAGGCAGCGAAAATCCCTTTCAGGCACGAACTCCATGCCTGAAGGGGGTTTTTGTTTAGCGCGATTTCTATAGGGCGCGTCTACATATCGCTATTGCTATCCGTATTAAATCTTAATAATCACGTTACCTCTCTTACGTTCGGTCTCTACGTACCTGTGAGCGTCCGGCAGGAGTTCTAACGGGTAACGCCGATCGATCACGGCGTAAATCGTTCCATTTCTTGCGAGTTCCAAGAGAAACACCAAATTCGCTTTGTTTTGCATAAGGCCGGCTGTTGCGAAGATCGCCCGTTTGTTTTTAAATAAGGAAGTCCACAACATGTGCAGAATAATAGACAACTTAGGTGAGGTAGTCAGATAGATTCCTTTGTTCAAGAGTACACGCTTACATGGGACAAAGGAGCTTTTGCCTACCGCATCAAAAATGACGTCATACGCTTTGCCCGCTTTCGTAAAATCCTCTCGGTTATAGTCAATCACATCATCGGCGCCGGCTTCTCTTACCAAAGATTCGTTGGCAGCGGAGCAAACGCCGGTTACTTCTGCGCCATAGTATTTGGCTAATTGCACGGCATAGATGCCGACAGCTCCGGAGGCACCATGAATCAGCACTTTCTGTCCCTTGCGCAACTTTGCCTTGTCTCTTAAAAACTTCAATGCTGTCGCGCCCCCGTCACAGACTCCGACGGCTTCTTCAAAGGTGATGTTCCCCGGTATAACCGCAAGGGGGCTCTCTTCGGACAGACACTTATATTCCGCATACGCTCCGAGGTTTTTGACGCTCATCCCCAGAACGCGATCCCCTGTCTTAAAATGCTTTACGTCTTGGCCCACTGCTTCGACTTCTCCGGCGAATTCGGTTCCCCCGACGGCATATTTCGGTCTGGACAGTCCGTATAACCATTTAATCATTCGCGGATCGCCCTTGCGAAAAGCGCAATCCGACGGCCCTACTTTGGCAGCATGGATACGTACGAGAATTTCAGCGTTTCCAGGCGACGGTTTCGCGACTTCTTGCTGGACAAGTACTTCCGGTGAACCATACGAGGTTTGCACCATGGCTCTCATGGGTTTCTCCTTTCGTTTAAGTAATGATTCCATTGTAACTAAAGGTATGTATACGCACATTGACTTAAGTCAAGGGTTAGTCGTCAAGTTAACTGTCCTTCATCCTCATTCTAACTACAACTCCCAGTGATTCGGCTATCCTATCACTTCGTAAATTTCTGTATACTCATGTTGCATAACGAACGGGGAGGAAGTCAGATGGATCATGGCGGATGGAAATCCGAGCGAATTACCGATCAAGGCGGGAAAATAATTATAGTAACTGGCGCGAACAGCGGGCTTGGACTTGAAGCGTCGACTGTTTTAAGTGCAAAAGGTGCAAAGATTATCATGGCGGTTCGTGATCTTGAAAAAGGAAAAGCCGCCGTTTCAGAGATCATACATAAGCATAAAAAGGCCAATGTGGAATTGATGCAATTGGACTTATCCGACTTTAACTCCATTCATAAGTTTTCGGAAGAATTTCACGCCAAGTATTCAAATTTGCATATCTTGATCAATAATGCTGGTATTATGTATCCTAAATACCGGGAAATAACAAAACAAGGTTTTGAGACACACTTTGGCACGAATCATCTGGGCCATTTTTTATTGACTGGCTTAATGCTAGACCTCCTTAAGAATACGCCTCAGTCCCGAGTAGTTACCCAAAGCAGTGCACTCCATAAATATGGTGGGGACATTCATTTCGATGACCTGAACGGGGAGAAGACGTATGACAAATCCAAGGCGTATGCCCAAAGTAAACTAGCTAACCTGTTATTCACCTATGAACTAGACCGGCGTTTCAAGATTCATAGACAAGATAGCATGGCTACAGCGGCGCATCCTGGCTATACGGCTACCGGTCTTCAACGATCACAAGGGTTGCTGGTGGCACTTGCCAACAAGTTCATCGCTCAAAACATCGAAATAGGGGCTTTGCCCGTTTTAAGAGCGGCAACCGAAGGGGATTTAGTGGGATCCGAATATTTTGGACCGACCAAATGGTTGGAGACTCGCGGCTATCCTGAAAAAGTGACTTCAAGTGACAAGTCCTACGACGCTCAGCTGGCTAAGAAACTTTGGGAAGTTTCTGAAAAACTAGTGGGGTTTACGTACAAATTCAATTAAGATGACTCCAATTTGAAAATGGAGGAGGCTTTCGATGTACAATGAAAATAGGCAGACTTTGAATATCGATTCTATTGCGGAATTGCATCACGTACTCGGTATTCAGAAACCGGAGCATCCTTTAATTAGTGTCATTCGCATAGAAAGTATACCGCGGATCAACTACGATTCCGTGAGAATCTCGTTTGGGCTTTTTAATATTTCATTGAAGAGAAATGTTCGCAACAAAATTAGATATGGCCAGAAGTATTACGATTTTGATGAAGGTATGATGTCCATGATGTCACCGGGTCAGATCGTTTCTTTTGATCATCGTGAACATACTGAAGCTACGGGTTGGTGGTTGTTTTTTCATCCCGATTTTATACGAAACTATCCGCTAGGTAAAAGGATTAGGGAGTTTGGTTTCTTTTCCTACGAGGTCAATGAGGCGTTGCATCTATCCGATCATGAAGAACGAATAATCGTGGATCTGATCGATCATATTCAGCGAGAATACCATTCGCCGATAGACATGTACAGTCAGGATGTGATGGTTTCCTATCTCGATGTGCTGCTCAATTACACGAATCGATTTTATAACAGACAGTTTATCACTCGAAAAACAGCAAGCATGGATCTGTTGGTCCAAATAGACGACCTGTTAACGGACTATTTTAACGGAGAGTCGGTGCAACAAATAGGACTGCCGACGGTGCACTATCTTTCGGGCAAACTGAACCTATCTCCAAACTATCTAAGCGATATGCTGCGTAAAATCACGGGACAGAGCGCCCAGAAGCATATCCACAATAAGCTAATCGAGAAGGCAAAGGATTACTTGGTAACGTCAACATTGTCGGTCAGTGAAATCGCCTATCGAATGGGGTTCGAGCATCCTCAATCGTTTAGTAAGCTTTTTAAAAACAAAACCAATCAATCTCCAATGGATTATAGAAATTCGTTTCATTAACCTGTTGATCGGATTTGACCGGTTCAGGGCTATTGTGGGAGCAAAAAGAGTTTCCTATATATCCCTATAAAATAGATCGCTAAAAGGCGAACGCTAATTCCATAACAAAACAACCATGATGAGGCTGCCGAAAAGATCGGTGGCCTCATTGAGCTATCGGGGAGAATTGACCTTCCCCGACGATCCAGAAATGCAAAATAATACAAAGACAATGCCTATCAAGTAAAAGTTGCTACTGCCGATATATATATAGTATTACATCGAGAAGATAGATGATCCTTTCCAAGGATTAGAGGAGAAACGTTATGAGCAAAAACAGAAAAATTATGCATATTTTGAGCAATACCGCTAGACAATTCCTTCTTATGCGCAGCAAGTTGATACTTGCTTTTTTGGCAGTTCTCATTGTTCCTAGTGTAGTCATTGGATACTTTTCCTATGACAGCGCAAAGCAAACGGTACAGGAAAAAATGACAAGTGGAACTAACTCGAGCATGGCGCTTGTGACGAATAGCTTGCACAATTATTTTTCGCCGGTTGTGGATGAAGTCAATCTGCTGGCAGAAGACCTTAACGGTCTGACGGAACAAAGCCAGACAGCCGAACATTTTAACCGTTTTAAGAATCATTTTACCAATTTTGAAGCCTTAGTATTGGTCAATGATGCAGGAACGTATACAGCGGTTCCGGCCGTCGAGCAGACGGACTACGATCCTAGACAGGAAACCTGGTACAAGGAGGCTTTAGCCGCTTCAGGTAAAGTTGTTATTTCGCCTCTTGCCAAAAATGAAGCTACTGGAAATTTTATCACTGTAGTGTCTCGAATGCTGAATAATGGAAATGGCGTATTGGCCGTTTCGTTAAACCTAACCCCGCTAGCCGAAAGCTTAAAAGGGACGAAGATTGGCGACACCGGAACGATGATGGTAATCGATTCGGCGAACCAGGTCGTCACCGGCACCGGTTTTGTGTTTGACGTCGGTGCTGTCCAAGTCGGTGGGCCAATCGAAGGTATGATTACAGTCCCGGACAGTTTGCCAAGTGATTTAACAACGATAAAAAAAGAGGTTCTTCCCCTACAGAATATGGACATGGAATTCTACTCCGCAGTTGAGCCGGTTACAGGCTGGAGTGTCGTTAGTATTATTGCTCTGAATGATTATGCAGTTGCAGCCGAACCGATCTTAAACCGGATGCTCCTTGTCCTGGGTATTGCAGTTTTGCTTGCGGGTATCATTATTTTCTTCATGATTCGTATGGTGCATGGTCCGCTGAAGCAGCTAAAGCAGGTTACGCGCAGCGTCAGCAATGGCGATCTGACTGTAGCCGTAGCGATGAAGAGAAGGGATGAATTCGGCGATTTAGCTGCGGATTTCAATGTGATGATTACTTCGCTTCGGTCAGTTGTCTCTGAGATGCATTCGACCTCGATGAAGCTTTCCGCTTCTTCTGAATCGATTAAGGATAGCTCGGAGCATACAGCACAATCCGTTCAGCACGTAACCGAAACAATTATGGAAACGGCAGAAAATGCGATGAGCGGCGCCGAAGTCTCGAAGCAGACCGAAAAATCTGTTGTCGAGATGGCCAAAGGCGTCAGCTCTATTGCCAAGTCGGCTGGCGTTATCGTCTATTCCGCCGAGCAGACGGAAAAGGATATTGCGCTTGGCAGCAAGACATTTGGGCTCGTACGCGGTCAGATGAACCGTATACAGGAAGCAGCTTCTGAATCCGCTCTGCTCATTGGTGAGCTATCCGGGCTTTCAAGTGAAGCTGAACGCATGAGCCAAAGCATCGCGGATATTGCGAAACAGACTAATCTACTGTCATTAAACGCCTCGATTGAAGCTGCTCGCGCAGGCGAACATGGGCGCGGCTTTGCTGTTGTTGCTGGTGAAGTGCATAAGCTGTCCGAACAATCAAAGGAAACAGCCCATGCTATCGGCAGCAACATTAATAAGATGTTTGCGTACATTCAAAGAATAAACGACACAATGCATACCCATGTACAGGAACAAATCGGAGAAGGCCTAAGAGTCAGCCAAGAAGCGGTGACAGCTTTTACTAATATTGAACGATCTACAAGCCAGATTGTCGAACAAATTCAAGGCATCTCAGCAGTAGCAGAGCAAATTGCGGCAAGCACAGATCAAGTATCGACAAGTGTAACTGAGCTGGCGAATATTTCGAAGCAGTCTGCCCAAAGCGCTCAGACTACATCCGCTGCTGCTCAGCAGCAGATGGCCTCAATGGAGGAAATTTCCTCTTCGACACAGGAGCTAGCTGTCATGGCGTCTCAACTTCAAGAGACGGTCAAGCGCTTCACCCTTTAAGCCTCGTAGGAAAGCTGCCCCGCGTCTTCAAAGATGACGCGGGGCAGCTTTTCTCATTAAGATAAGCGTGTGACAGGAGACAGTTGCACGAGCTGCTCCATAATAAGTCGGCTTGAACAGTTCGGCTGCATCGGCTTTTTTAATTAGATGGCAGCCGACCAGATGATCGGCTGCCGTCCCCAGAAGCTTAGGTATCTCAAACACCTACCAAGGAAGCAGTTCTCTTTTGTGAAAGAAGCCGCCGGTCGGTCCATCTTGAGGGAGCGTAGCCAACCAGACCGCACTCTCTGCTCCCTCGTGGATCTCCATTGGGGCATCGGCGCCGCCCATATCGGTTTTGACCCAGCCTGGATGGCAGGCATTCACCTTGATCGTTGTGTCGCGAAGCGCAATGGATAGCTGCACGGTCCAGGCATTTAACGCTGCCTTCGAAGAGGTGTAAGCAGGGACAGATCTTACGCCGTACATGGGGTTGGTGAGCAAGGTCCCAAGTGAGCCAAGAATACTGGACTGATTCACGATACGACCGGCTGGACTTGCCTTAAGTAAGGGCAACAGCGCGTCCGTGAGGGCAAGGGGACCAAAGAGATTCACCTCAAAGCTGGCGCGTACAGCCTCGACAGGAGTTCCCAGGTGATCCGTATATACGCCCGCATTGTTGATCAGAATATCCAGTTTTCCGAATTCAGTTTCAAGTCTTCTCACCGCTGCTTGGATATGATCGGGGTTCGTGATGTCCAGTTCTATACCGTGTGCTTCAATTTGCTCTTCGCGCAAAAGAGTGGCGGCGGCTTCAGCCTTGGATAAGCTTCGTGCTCCAAGAAGCACAATTATGCCCAACTGGCCAAGCTGACGTCCGATTTCAAGACCGATTCCCTTATAGGCTCCTGTAATTAACGCGACTTGTTTCGTTGTTGCCATGTGATTACCTCCAACGTTTTAGTTTTGTACTGAACAGTACATAATGGTCAAAAAAAATTAGTCGAGCAAGAGAATGATTTGTTGTACAGCTTGCTCGACTAGAGTAATATCCGGATTGGATTTCATTGTGACGGCGAGGCCAACGGCCGAAATGACGATAGCACTCGCTAAAGCCGGCGCATAAAGGGTTTCGGATAATTCCCCGCTTTGTTTACCCTTTTCAAGGATCGACTGGATCAGCTCCGTAATCTGCTGCTGGTAAACCCTAGTGAATTGGGTAAACCCTTGATGATGCGGAGCCAGTTCTACCATCGTATTCACGCACAAGCAGCCTAACTCCGGTCTGTGTCCATCTGCACTGCTAACAACTCCTTGAAGATACAAGAGTACGGCCGCCTTAGCTGATGGCGCACTTTCAAGCTTTTTTTGGATGAAGGCGAGACTGCGTTCAGCATAGAGCGATAAGGCAGCTTGGAACAACGACTCCTTGTCCCCGAAGGTACTGTACAGGCTCGGTCGCTGAATTCCCATTGCACTTGTCAGATCGCTTAAAGATGTGGCCTCATATCCTTTTTCCCAAAACACCTGCATGGCAGCAGTTAATGCTTGATGTTCATCAAATTCCCGGGGCCTTGCCATTATGACTTCTCCTTTTTGTACCGATCGGTATATAACGAATATAATCAATTTTGCATTTTCTGTCAACTGTGGGAATGAGGTGAAAAGGAAGAGCCATGGCAGCTGCTCCATTTCACATTAAACTACTGGACAACACTGCCTAGTTATAAAAAATTCCTAGAATTCAAAATATTGGTCACAAATGTTATACTAACGATCAGAACAGGGAATCTTCGATTTCTACCGAGGAGGGATCCAATTCCGATGAATTTGGCCGTCAAGTGGATGCAAAAATTCAAAGACCGCGAAACCCAGTCTAAGCTGAAAGTCTATCAGGACAAAGTAGAACTCATCAGGCAACGGAATTTGGAAGTATGGGACGATGGGGAGCTTCAAGCTGAATCCCTCCGGCTGCAAAAAGAAGCAAAATCGGGCACGCCTTTGGATGAGCTGCTGGTCGATGCTTATGCGTTGGTCTGCGAAGCAGCGAAGCGAAAGCTCGGATTACAGCCTTACGATGTCCAGATCGTGGCTGCGATCGCACTGCATGAGAGATTTGTGATCGAGCATCATACCGGAGAAGGCAAAACGCTTTCTGCTGTTATGCCCGCTTATCTGAATGCGCTGACCTGCGAAGGCGTTCATGTGCTGACTTTTAACGATTATTTGGCCAATCGGGATGCGGAATGGATGGGTCCGATCTATCGTTTCCTTGGGTTAACCGTAAGCTCGGTTCAAGCGGGTATGAGCTTGCCTGAGAAAAGGGAAGCGTACGCGAAGGATATTACTTATGTGACGGCCAAAGAGGCGGGATTCGATTATTTGCGCGACACGATCGCCCTGAACGAAGTCGATACCGTGCATCGTCCATTCCACTACGTCATCGTCGACGAAGCGGATTCATTGCTTCTTGATGAAGCGCGGGTGCCGTTAGTCATCAGCGGCGAGACGGGCGCTGCCAGCGACGATCGTATTCGTTTCGCAGAAGTGGCTCGGCAACTGGAGCAAGCAGAGCACTACGTCTTCGATGAGTTCCAACGGAACGTATACTTGAATGAAGCGGGCGCAGCCAAAGCGGAGGTACTGCTGGGATGCGGAAATTTGTACGATAGCCATAACAGTCAGTTGTTAATCTTATTGAATTGCGCGCTGCATGTGGAATCGTTATTGAAAAAAGACGTCGATTACATCGTCCGGGACGGGAATATCGAGCTGATCGAAGAATATACCGGCCGCGTGGCGGAGAACCGGTATTTGCCGGACGGATTGCAAGCCGCGCTTGCGGCCAAAGAAGGACTGCAGCCGACAGCTGGCGGGAAAATTCTCGGGATGATCACCCTTCAACACTTCATTAGTCTGTATCCGAAGATTGGCGGAATGACGGCTACCGCGCACGCTTCCGCAATGGAATTCGAAGATATTTATGAGCTGCAGGTCGTGCGAATTCCGCCGAACCGGCCAAACGTGCGGATCGATCATCCGCACCGGATTTATACCCATAAAGAAGCCAAGCTTAAGGCGCTTGTACACGAAATCTCAACCGTCCATGCGAAGGGGCGTCCCATCCTCATCGGTACGTCGAGCGTCGAGGAGTCTGACTTGTTGGCGAAGGCGCTGGCTGTTGCCAACGTACCTTGCCATGTTCTAAATGCGAAGAACGACGCGGAGGAAGCTGAGATCATCGCCAAAGCGGGGGAGGTCAGTGCCGTGACGGTGTCCACGAATATGGCGGGACGCGGCGTCGACATTCGGCTAGGCGGAGGCAACCCCACGCAAGCGGAAGCTGTCGCCAAGCTGGGCGGGTTATATGTGATTGGTACCCATGTCAACGAAAGCGTACGGATCGACGACCAGCTGCGCGGGCGTTCCGGCCGTCAAGGCGACCCGGGTGCATCCGTATTTTTCGTAAGCTTGGAGGACGAGTTGATGCTTCGCTTCGGCATCGATAAAGCATTTCGCGCTCCCAGACAAAATGAGGCTCTCGAAGATTCAGTGCTCCGCAGCAAGCTCGCCCATATTCAGCGCGTGATTATGGGGCAGAACTTCCAAATTCGCCAGGAACTGAACCGTTATTCGGATATGGTGGAGGATCAAAGGCGAATTTTATACGCGGAAAGACTCGGAATTCTGCAAGGCGAGAAGCCGATGAGCCCCTCGGAGCAGCGGGTACGGCTTTACTATATCGACGAGTGTTGGGCTGACCATCTGGCATACGTTTCTTACATTCGAGAAGGCATCCACTTGGAGAGCCTCGCTAGCGGCAATCCGATCGACGAGTTTCATCTGCAGATCACCCAAGCATACGAACAAATTCCAGCTAAAATAAATAGCGAGTCGGCGAAGATGCTTGCAAAGCTCGAAGGTTCGAATGAACCGGCGAAATGGGAAGCGTTCGGTCTGCAGAGTCCTACTTCCACTCGGACTTATATCATCAACGATCAATACATCGAGAATAAACGGAGCTCATGGACCGCAATGACTGTATTCGCTTTTGGGATTCGGAAGATGTTGAGGCCGATATTCAACCTATCCGAATTTTGATGCAACAGGTATTCGAGCAGCCATCCAATTAATCGAGAAAATAGCTAGTTCAACTAACAGCCCCGGTGCATAGTCGCGCCGGGGCTTGCGGTTATTCATCATTCGCGCTACTCATGCCAGCGGCACGTTGAGGAAGAGAAGCTGTCTTTTGAGCGCCGCGGGTGCTTGAGGGACGGCTCTTCGTCGACGCTGCGCAAAACTTCGATAAAAAGGGTAACGTTTCTGAAAAGAAGGATACGGAATCGTTCGTCCGATTGCCTTACTATGAAGTTGAAAGCAATTATTCTTAGCAGGCGAAGGGAGAAGTTCTGGTGTCCAATAACGCGATTAGACCCGGGCAGGTCTGGCTTGACACGGAGGGCAAACGAATTCACGCTCACGGCGGTTCCATCTTATATCTTGACGGCGTCTTCTACTGGTATGGCGAGAACAAGGAAAAGTCCACGCCTGGCAACGGAATCTGGCATTGGGGCGTTCGCTGTTACGCTTCCCGCGACCTATACAATTGGGAAGACAAGGGGTTAATCATTCCACCTGACCTCGAGAACAAGCAATCCTCGTTGCATCCGTCCCGATTCATGGACCGGCCGCATATCATCTACAACCGGTCGACCAAGAAATTCGTCTGCTGGCTCAAAGTCATGCAGCCGGATCACTCCCAGAAATCGACCGTTCTGATTGCCGATGATATTCTCGGTCCTTATACGATGGTTCGTGACGGCCTGAAACCGCTTGGCATGAGCGCAGGAGATTTTGACCTCGTGGTGAATCCGAGCGACGGCAAGGCTTACTATTATTTCGAGCGCGTGCACAGTGAACTGATCTGCGCCGATCTTACCGATGATTATACGGACGTAACGGGCTATTACTCGACCCATTTTCCGCAATCCCATCCGCCTTACGTTCGGGAAGCGCCGGCCCACTTCTATCGGAATGGCTTACATTATCTCGTAACGTCCGGCACGACCGGTTACTTCCCGAATCCGTCCGAAGTCGCTTGCTCCAAGCTCTATCATGGGCCGTTCGAGGTGCTTGGCGACCCTCATGTCGGGGATGAGTCGAATACTTCGTTCCACTCTCAGATCTGTTCCGTATTCAAGCATCCGCACAAAAAAGATCTGTATATCGCTTTGGCGGATCGCTGGATCACGGAGCATACGCCAGGCAATCCGCAAACGTACGAGGAAGCGGCGGCGATCTTCGACCGGTTGTTCGGGCCATCCGATACGTCTGAGCTGAACGGAGATAACTTCGCCCCCGTCGATACGTCCAAAGCGACTTTCGTATGGCTGCCATTCCGCTTCGACGGGAAGATGGCGTACCTGGATTGGAAGGACGAGTGGAGAATCGAAGATTACGAGTAGCAATCGAATCGCCATGCCTTCTACTTGGAAGGTATGGCGATTGTCGCTTCAGCAACTATGACTTGCCGGATCGGAATGTTCCCCGGTATTGGCTTGGACTTATTCCCATCACCTTGCGGAACACCTCGCGGAAGTGAGCGGCATCCTGATAGCCGACGCTCTTGGCGACATCGGCAATCTTCCTGTCGGTGTCCGTCAACAGCCGGCAGGCAAGTTCGACCCGCTTATGCTGCAAGTATTCCGAGAATCCCATCCCCGTTCGCTGCCGGAACAGGCGAATGAAATGCCGCTCGCTTATGCCGGTCTGCGCGGCTAATTGCTCGACCTTCCACGGTTCCGCGATCTGCGCCTGGATATCGTCGAGTATGCCGGTTAGTTCGGTCCGTCCCGTTTGATCCAAAGTCCGGCTATCTTGGCGGTTGGGGTTAGATTCTAACATGCGGGCAATCTGAACCGTCAGCTGAAGCAAACCGGCAAGCAGACTGGTCTCGAAGCCCCCATGCTGATCCGTGAATTCCCGATGCATCCGTTCGAACCAAGGCGCGAGCTCCAGTTGGGTATCCATCAGAGATAGATAGGTTCCGGGCTGGCCGCCAAAGATGCGCAGCGGGTCCTCGCTCTTGCTGAGCGGCGATAACCAGGCGGTAAGCTCCCCGATAAATTCGTGGCGGATACATAGATTGTAGACTAAGAGACGGCTCGACGTACCGCTGGGGCGGAAAATATGGGAGGTGCCCACCGGTATGACGTACAGGCAGCCTTTACCGGTTCTATTGATCTGGTCCGCCACATAATGATAGCCTTCGCCCGAGAGGACATACACGATCTCTAGGTAGGCATGGCTATGTTCTCTGAGCTCGAAGCCCTCGACCCAACGATTGAGGAAAATCGGAAAGTCACCGCGAAAATGTTCTTCGATGGGTGAAAGAAAAGCAGGCGCTTTCCCCGCTTTGTTCGAAGTATTGGTAATCATGTCATTTTCTCCTATGCCAAATGTCATTTGTACCTGCTTTGTGAATGTTCCGCCTATTATACAATCTATGTAATGAGATCGAAAGGGGCAAGATCAATACATGACGAAGACGGTTCAAAAGCAAGCAGCTACTTGGATTTGGTTTCCGGGCGATTTTGAGATTCGGCTGCATGAGAAAATGTCGGCCAAGCGGACTGCACGCGGAGTCGCCTATCCTGCCTATTGGCGGCTTGACCGGCACTATTCGAATGTCAAATTCCGTTACACATACGAATTGGAGCAAGAAGAGGAGATCACGATCGCTGCCGAAGGCGTATTCTCTCTTTATCTGGACGGAAGGGATAATTACCGCGCGAATCGTTCTACCGTCAAGCTTCCTGCAGGCCGCCACGAGATTATGGTAAGCGTGTTCAATGATACGGAGGTGCCCGCGCTCTATATTACGGGGAGCACGATTCGGACCGGTTCCGACTGGGAGGTGACCTCTTACCAGAACGATTGGCTGTCCGCAGGCTCGTGGACATTCGACTCCCCGGCTCAGAAGCCGTCTGCGTTCCGACTCGCTGTTACGCCTCAAGAACCTGCCTCGGTCGACATTCGGGACGGCTATCCACTCATCGACTTCGGGAAAGAAACATTCGGCTATCTTCGCTTCCATAACGTGACAGGGAATGGGGAAGTGAGAATCTATTACGGAGAATCGATGGCTGAGGCACTGTCGCCGGATAAATGCGTCACCTTGGATGTCTTCAATACGCAAGAAGCGGCAGCCAAGGAGCAAGATGGCATCTACACGTTGGAAGACGGCAAAGCGTTCCGTTACGTATGGATTCATGCCGATCCGGGCGTAACTTGGGAGCGGGTATCAATGCTTTATGAGTATGTTCCCGTTACGTACCGGAGTTCGTTCGAGTGTTCGGATAACAAATTGAACGAGATTTACAAGATATCGCTCTACACGCTGCATTTGAACACGAGAGAATTCTTCCTGGACGGCATCAAGCGGGATCGGTGGGTCTGGTCGGGTGACGCTTACCAAGCGTTCTTAATGAATTACTACAGCTTCTTCGACCTCGATGTCACGCGCAGGACGCTCGTCGCGCTGAGGGGAAAGGATCCGCTGGCGATGCATCAGAATACGATCGTCGATTATTCGCTGTATTGGTTCGTGTCCTTGTACGACTACTATCTCTATACGGGAGACCTGGCCTTCATTCGCCAGAATTACGAGCGAGCCGTATCGCTGATGGCATTCTGCCTGAAGCAGCGGAACGAAGAAGGATTCATCGAAGGAAGACCCCAGGATTGGGTATTCGTCGATTGGGCGGATCTTACCAATACGGGAGCCGTAAGCACGCTGCAGATTCTGCTGGCAAGGGGACTGGAGGCTATGCGTGCGTTCGCCGCCCTTATGGACGATGAAGCAGCGGCCGCTGCGTATGGCGATCTAGCGGAGGAGCTGAAGCGGAAGACGCTGCAGCTATTCTGGGATGACGAGAAGGGCGGTCTGCTGCATCATCGGGTTGACGGCGAGACGAAGCCAACGCTGACGAAGCATGCCAACATGTTCGCGATGACTTACGGTTACTTGTCGGAGGAACAGCGAGCAAGCGTTGTTCGCAGCGTCATGCTGAATCCGGAAGTACCCCGTATCCGGACGCCTTACATGCGATTCCACGAGTTGGCTGTACTCTGCGAGAGCGGAGAGCACGATGTCGTGCGCCAGGAGATGCTTTCGTATTGGGGCGGCATGATGGACCTCGGAGCAACCTCATTCTGGGAGGAATACGATCCATCGCTTGCGGATGACCGGCATTACGGCATGTACGATATGCCATTCGGCAAGAGCCTGTGCCACGCTTGGGGCGCCGGACCGATCTATCTGATCGGCAAATACTATCTGGGCATAACCCCTTCATCGCCAGCCTACGAAACCTACCGGATCAAGCCGTATTTGGGAGGGCTCCAGCATATGAAGGGGACGGTTCCGATCGGGGAAGGGCAGATTACCGTTGAAATGGATCTGTCTACGATCCATGTCGAGACCACCAGCGGTTCAGGCGTGCTTTCCTTCAGCAGCAAGAATCGCCCTGAGTGCGCGGACGGCGAAATCAGGCATATCGAGGGAATCGATTATGAGTTAGCGATAGAGGCAGGCAAGCGTTACAGCATCACTTATCAGGCGTAGCGCGGCATTGATAGCTATGTGGCAGGAACTCCCCCGAGCGGGGAGTTTTTGCGTTAGTAGCAGCTAGCTCATGTAGGATCGCGTTCCCTGCCGGTACTGGCTCGGGGTCTCGTTGAAGATTTCCTTGAACTTCTTATGGAAGAAAGAAAGGCTCGAGTAGCCGACTTCCTCGGCAATGTCCGCGATCGGAATATCGGTGTTCTTCAAGTATAACGCGGCCTTGTTCAGTCGTTGCAGCTGCAGCAGATCCTTGAACGACTTGCCGGTCGTCCGTTTCAGGATGGCAGACAGGGCATTCGGATGGAATTTGAAATAAACGGCCATATCGACCAAGGAGCAGTCCGTGTAGTGCTCCTCGATGTACCGCAAATAATCGACGACCGAGGAATCCTCCGTGCTCCGGCTATGCGCGGAAAGCTGGAGATCGTCGATATGCCGAATTAGTTCCGTGAACAAGATGACGAGGTACGAATTAATGATATCGTGCGAATTGATCCCCCGGTCGAAATACTCGCACATGAGCTGCTCCATAATTTGCCCGGTCTTCACTACGCCGTGCAGCGGGAAGTGGAGGAACTGGTTGGTCTTGCGCTTGTCGATGAGCGAATGGATGAGGAATTCGGAGATGATGCTCTTGCTGGTGATCCGACTTATGAACCCGGTGGAGAGATAGTCATGCTTCAACTTCATATCGACCACGATATCTTCTTCCGTCGTTTCCAGCACGGTGTGGGGCGTCATCTTGTCGATCAGCATCATCCCGCCTTGGGAAAGGGGAATCTGCTGGTCGTTAATAATGACCGTGCATTGACCGCGATATACATAGACCATCTCGATATACGGATGGACATGCATCGGCACGCTCGAGAAGGGACGCTGGATCGAGATGACGAGCTGGTCGTCGATCAGCTTCTGCGTAATGTCGAAGGTCAAGTCGAACATGAAGACCGGAATTCCGTTGATCTTTAGCGCTTTGGGCTGCAGTCTTGCTTTGAGCGCCTCCCAATTAACAATTCCGTTGTTGTTGTTTTGCAAATATGCATGCAGCTCCGATGTCTCCATCCCCGTGCATCTCCCTTCCTTGTTGCGCTACGAAATCTGTTCCCTAAGTATAGCCTTTGCCGATGGTCGCATCCAGCCCTTAAAATTCGATTCAAGCATAGAAGCAGTACGAAAATCAACGTTTTCGCGCCAACTGGGAATCAATTGCAGTCCTCGTCGATTTGATTCGAGCATATAAACGCTTTCATATCGGCATTATCAGCCTCTGCCAGGACTGCTATGATAGGTCCAAGGTTCGAGATGTAAGAACTGCAAATTTACCCATAGGAGTGGACCAGATGACATTTGCTTTTCCCCAAAACTTTATCATCGGCTCGGCGACAGCGGCCTATCAAGTTGAAGGTAACAATACGAACAGCGATTTCTGGGCGGAGGAACAAGCGGAAGGTTCGCCTTACGCCGACAAATCGGGCGATGCGATCGACCATTACCGGCTGTATCGGGAAGATATCGCCTTGATGGCGAGCCTAGGATTGAAAGCTTACCGCTTCTCGATCGAATGGGCGCGCGTGGAGCCGGCACCGGGCCAGTATTCCAAGTCGGAGCTTGCGCATTACCGCGATGTTTTGTTGGCTTGTTACGAATACGGCCTAACGCCTGTCGTAGCCTTGCATCATTTCTCGTCTCCGCAATGGCTCATGCGGTTCGGCGGCTGGGGCGGCGAAGAGACGCCTGCGCGCTTCGCCAAGTACTGCGAAGCGGTCTTCCAAGAGCTCGGCGATCTGATTCCTTACGTCCTTACTTTCAACGAAGTCAATCTCCCGGTCATGCTGCGCGAAACGTTCAGCAATATCGGCTTGATCCCGCCGGTCGGCATTGACGCTGCGGCTTGGTCGGCGCCGAAGTGGCGGGAGTCTGCGGCAGCGCTGTGCGGTACGACGGTCGACCGTTACGTGACGTTCCATATGATCTCGGACGAGCAGAAGATCGCCTTGCTGATGGAAGCCCACCGTCTCGCCAGACAGACGATTAAGCGGTTGCGGCCTGATACGCAAGTCGGCTTGTCGATGGCACTGTCGGATGTACAGTCCGTTCCGGGCGGCGAGGAGGTTGCTGCGCACAAATGGCAGATGTACTTCGAGCAATATATTCCGATGCTGGAAGGCGATGATTTCTTCGGTCTGCAGAATTACACGCGCGAAGTGTATGGACCGGAGGGCCGGGTGGCGCCTGCTGCGGACGCCGAGCTCACCCAGATGCGATATGAATACTATCCGGAAGCGTTAGGCGAAGTAATCCGCAAAGTATCCAAAGCGATTCAGCTTCCGATCTTCATAACCGAGCATGGGGTGGCGACGGATGACGACGAGCGCCGGGTGGAGTTTATACGCCGGGGTCTCGCCGGGGTGCAGGCATGCTTGGAAGAAGGGATCGATGTTCGGGGCTATCTGCACTGGACAACGTTCGATAACTTCGAGTGGAATGCCGGTTATTCCATGCGGTTCGGCCTCATTGCGGTCGATCGCTCGACGCAGGAACGGCAGGCCAAAGAAAGCGCCCGGTATTTGGGCCGCATCGCGGAATCGAAGACGATCTAACTGATATGCGTTCGGACTTACCCGGACGGAGCAGGCTCGCGACGAAGAGCCCCCGTCCGGCAAGACTAATAGAAGGAGCACATCTAATGCTGAAACGAAGTTATACGCTGCTTGACCCAGACGGCCTTCATGCCAGACCCGCGAATGAACTCGTCTATACGGCGGGCCGTTATCTGGATTGCGCGCTGTTCGCCGAGTTCGACGGACGGCGGGTGACCTTGCACTCGATCCTCGGATTCCTTACCTTGACGGCCCGTCAAGGAGGCGTGTTGACCGTCACTGCGGACGGCCCGAACGAGATCGAGGCGCTCGACGCGCTGCAGGCGGTAATCGAGCGGGAAGGCATCGGCCAGTTAATAGAAGCGTCATAGCGAATAGAAGGCTTGCTTGACTACATCTTAGGAGGATTATCCATGAGCAGCACGGCAACATTAGATCATGCGGAGAGCGCCGGCAATCCGGTCCAGAGCGAGAAATTGTCGCTGAAGGAACGATTGGGATACGCGGTCGGCGATTTATCGACGAATATCATTTTCACGGCCATTTCGACCTTCCTGACCTTCTTCTATACCGATATCGCCGGCATCTCGGCAGGGATCGTCGGTACGATCTTCCTGATTACGCGAATCGTCGACGGCGTCCTGGATATCGGCATCGGCGCCTTGGTGGACCGGACGAAGAGCAAGCACGGCAAGGCCCGTCCTTGGATCAAGTGGATGGCGGTCCCGTTCGGGTTGTCGGTCATGCTCTTGTTCACGGCTCCGGATCTGGGACCGACGGGAGCCATCATCTACGCCAGCGTCACCTATTTCATCTGCATGCTGATCTATTCGTGCATCAACATTCCGTATAGCGCGATGAACTCGCTGATGACGCAGGACCCTTACCAGCGGACCTTGCTTAACATTACGCGCATGGTGCTGGCCTTGACCGGCGGCGTCGCGATCAGCATGTTCGCCATGCCGATGGTCAACGGATTCGGCGGAGGGAAGATGGGCTGGGCCACCACGTTCGGCATCATTGGCGCAGTATCGCCATTCCTCTATGCCATCACGTACAAGACGACGAAGGAACGCGTGAAGCCCGTCGTGGTGCAAAAGGATATTCCGCTGCGCGTCGGAGCAAAGTCGCTGATGCGCAACAAGTATTGGATGATCGTCCTCGGGTTCTCGATCTTCCTGTTCCTGAACACGGGCATAAGCAGCGCGCTGAACATCTATTATGCGCAATACATTCTGCATAATCCGGGATTGGTGGCGGCCTTGGGCATCGGCAGCATTCTGCCGATCATTGCCGGTATTCTGCTGTGCGCGCCGCTCATGAAGCGGATCGGCAAGCGCAATACGATTCTCGTCGGCTGTGCGGTAACGCTCGCAGGTTCGCTGCTGATTCTCGTGGATCCGTCGAATTTCGAGATCGTCCTGATCAGCACGATTCTGAAGACGCTCGGCGTCGCTCCGGCTGTCGCAACCGGTTCCGCATTGCTATCCGACACGGTCGAGTACGGAGAATGGAAGACAGGCGCGCGTACGGAAGGACTCATCTTCAGCGGAGCGTCGCTTGCTTCGAAGATTGGCAGCGGTTTCAGCGGAGCGATCGTCGGCTGGGCGCTGGCGATCGGCGGTTACCAAGGGGGCCTAGAGATGCAGAGCGATTCGGCCATCACCGCGATTAAGGTGCTGTTCATCGGCTTCCCGATCGTGCTCGTGTTGCTGCAAATCGTATTCATGTTGTTCTACACGTTGGAGAAGAAGCTGCCTTCCATTATGGAGGAGCTGCAATCTCTGTCGGGTAAGGCCAAACAATAAGGAAGAATAGTCGCCGGACAAGGCGATAAGATAGGAAGGTCGAACGAATGAGTCAACTAGAAGTGAAAGCGTTAACCTGCGAGTATCGCTCGAATCCGCTCGGGATTGACGTGATTCACCCGAGATTGAGTTGGAAGATTCAATCGGACCGCAAAGGCACGCTGCAATCTT
This sequence comes from Paenibacillus phyllosphaerae, assembly GCF_014192105.1. Classification (GTDB taxonomy): domain Bacteria; phylum Bacillota; class Bacilli; order Paenibacillales; family Paenibacillaceae; genus Paenibacillus_Z; species Paenibacillus_Z phyllosphaerae. The sequence continues at coordinate 62,837 of NZ_JACHXK010000021.1, forward strand.
CTTACCGGATTCAAGTTGCTCTGGATGAAGCTTTCGAGAAGTTGGCATGGGACTCCGGCGTAGTCGGTTCGGAGCAATCGATTCATGTTGTCTATGCAGGCGAACCTTTGGAGGCACGTACTCGCTACTATTATCGGATCAGGGTGGGAGATAACTTCGGCAGGGAGTCGGATTGGAGCGATAGCGCCTGGTGGGAGACCGGATTGCTCAATCAGTCGCCATGGCGGGCTAGTTGGATAACGCCTGCATCCGCGCAGCTGGATCCCGGCACGGAAGCGGCATTCCTGCTGCGCACAAGCTTCCCCGTCAGCGCAGGCGTGGCCTCGGCAAGAATTTACGCCTCGGCGCTTGGCTTGTACGAACTCCATGTGAACGGCAGCCGAGTCGGCGACGAGGAGCTGACACCGGGATGGACGAGCTACGGGCACCGTATCCAATATCAGACCTATGACGTGACCGCTCTCTTGCGAGAAGGCGAGAACGGCATCGGTATTACGCTGGCGGATGGCTGGTACAAAGGGGGCATGGGCGATGGCCTGTTCCGCTACGGCGACCGCCGGGCGGCGCTGCTGCAGCTTAGCGTAACCTACGAAGACGGCACGGAAGCTTGGGTGGTAACGGATTCGGACTGGAAGGCGGAGACGGGTCCGGTCCGTTATGCCAATATTTATCACGGGGAGAAATTCGACGCCCGGCTGGTTCGGGAAGGCTGGAGCCACGGACGATATGACGCATCGGCATGGCAACCGGTAGAGACGATCGAAGGACCGACGAACAAACTGATCGCCCAGGAGAATGAACCGGTTCGCGTAACGGAAGAGATTCGCCCGATCGCGGCCATCGTGACGCCTAATGGCGATACGGTGTTGGACATGGGGCAGAACATGGTCGGCCGGATTCGGCTCACCGTCGATGCCCCGGCAGGTACACGCATTGTGCTGAAGCATGCGGAGGTACTCGATCGCGAAGGCAATATCTACTTCGGCAATCTGAAGGAAGCGAAGCAAGAGGTCGAGTACATCGCCCAAGGTGCGGGAACGGAAGCGTACGCGCCGAAGTTCACGTTCCAAGGCTTCCGCTACGTCAGAGTCGAAGGGTATCCGGGACAAGCGGACGGATTGCCGCTTGACCGGTTCGTCGGCCAGGTGCTGCATACGGATATGGCTCGCACGGGCAGCTTCGCTTGCTCCGACCCGCTCGTCAATCAGCTGCAGACGAATATCGTATGGGGACAACGGGGCAATTTCATCGATGTGCCGACGGATTGCCCGCAGCGCAACGAACGGCTCGGTTGGACAGCGGATGCGCAGGTATTCGTCTCGACGGCGCTGTTCAATTACCAAGGCGGCCCGATGTTCACGAAATATATGCGCGATCTGAAGGCGGACCAGCTGCCTGACGGCGGCGTTCCGTTCGTGATCCCCAACGTGTCGAACGGCGATTCCGCCGCAGGCTGGGGCGACGCGGCCGTCATTATTCCTTGGACGCTGTATCAATCTTACGGCGATGTACGTCTGCTGGAAGAACAGTACGACAGCATGAAGGCATGGGTAGACTATATTCGGGCGCAGGGCGAGAACGAATACGCCTGGAACACCGGCTTCCAGTTCGGGGATTGGCTTGCGCTCGATGCCAAGGAGAACAGCTATGTCGGGGCGACGCCGCGCGATCTCGTCGCGACCGCCTACTACGCCTACTCGACGAGACTGCTGCGGAATAGCGCCGTCGTTCTCGGGAAGTCGCAGGATGCCGATGCCTACAGTAGCCTGCTCGAGGGGATCATTGCGCACTTCCGGGGCGAATACGTAACGCCGTTCGGCCGGATGGCGTCGCCGACCCAGACCGCGCATGTGCTGGCGCTCGTCTTCGATTTGGTCGAGGGACCGATCCGCGCTAGGATCGCCCGCGATCTGAACGATCTGATCGTCGAGAACGACTACCATTTGACGACCGGGTTCGTCGGGACGCCATATCTCTGCTTCGCATTGTCGGGCAACGGCTACCATCAGACGGCGGTCAAGCTGCTCCAGCAGCAGAGCTATCCGGGTTGGCTGTATCCGATCACGAAAGGCGCCACGACAATCTGGGAGCATTGGGACAGCATCAAGCAAGACGGTTCGTTCTGGTCCGACAACATGAATTCCTTCAACCATTACGCGTACGGCTCCATCGGCGATTGGCTGTACCGGAGCGTGGCGGGACTCGATATGGATGGGACGGCGCCGGCTTACAAGAAGATCCGCATTCATCCGAAGCCGGGAACAAGAGGCATGCAAGGGGCGAGCGCTTCGCTGGAATCGATGTACGGCGAGATTCATTCCGGTTGGCGTACGGCTGACGGACTGATCGAAGTCACGATTCGCATACCGGCGAACACGACGGCAGAAGTGCTGTTGCCCGGCGCGCAAGCGGATCAGATGCTCGTCAACGGTTCGGCAATTGCGTCGGCGGAAGGCATGTCATGCGGCCTTGCAACAGCGGAAGGTTTGCACATTACGGCAGGTTCGGGCGAGTATACGTTCACCTATCGGAACGATGAACTGTTCCGAGTAGCCTTCACGGAGGACAGCTTCGTCCGGGAGATGCTCGCGTATGAGGCCGACAAGGAATTGCTGATCCGGCATCTGCCGGAAGTCGACCGGCCGCCGCTGAAGTTCTACGTGAAGAACTTGACCTTGAAACAACTGATCAAGGATACATCCAAAGGGATCACGCAAGAACGGGTAGCGGGACTGCTCGCGGAATTGAATCGGGTCGAATATCAATAAGACGAGGAACGCTTGGCATCTTAACTGCGGTTAAGATGCGCAAGCGTTTTTGCGTTCTTACGCTTGTCGGGCCGGGCGGCAGTCCACGGTGAAGAATCGGGTGTAATTATGAGACCAATCGAAATGGTCTCATTTTTTTTGTTAGATCGACTTAGGAGCATATTTCATCTCGAACGTTAATCAGGTCACTGTCATGTAGATGGGACTTTTCCCATTATTTTGACACAATCTCCTATTCGGGATAACGTTCTTCTCGAGAATAGGTCTGTTATACTAATTGGTAACTAATCATTCAGGGGACTATTAGGTATATGGAGACTAAACAAATGATAGAAGATTTTCTTCGTTCATCCAAGAAGACCACGGTTCTGCTTGAAGAGCTGGAAGCCCTTTTTAGCGGTGCTTCTATTGAATGGAGCGATTTTGCAGCTGTTGTGCAGGAGCTAGAATTCACAGAGGTACTGGAAGCCGTGCGGTCTGCCGGTCGTACGGCCAAGCAGCCGTCATTGGCTTACCGTTATCGCATGAATAAGCAACAGATGAGACAGCCCTTGGTCAACCTATTGCACCAAAGCCGGCAAACGACCCATTCTGCAATCCAATTGGACGGTTATTATTCGCTTTCTGAGCATGAATACGAGCAAGACAAGCCCTATATCGAACGCATTGATCAGTACTTGAAGCAGTATGGATTCCCATCAGAAGCCGCGCCGGCTCCGGAGCGGAGCTTTCAGTTGGTTAACAATGAGAAGTGGATTACCGAACTTGGCGGATATACACTGCTGAAACGTCTCGGATTATGGGAACGGATGATGGTGCAGCCGGTATCCGATCCGCTTATGATGGCCGTTAACCCGACCACCTCGGATCCGTCAGCGGGGCAGAGCTGTATGCATCTAATTGTAGAGAACAAAACCACGTTTCAAGCACTGCTGCCTGTCCTGCCGAAAACAACATTCCGTACGCTAATCTACGGCTGCGGCAATAAAATTACAGGGAACATCGACATGTTCTCCATGCAGTATCCGGTCAAAGGTGTTGATCATCGATTCTTTTATTTCGGAGATCTCGATTATGAAGGCATTCGTATCTGGTATGAGACAAACAGGCAGCGACCGATGATTCCGGCGCTTATCTTCTATGAAGCGTGCTTAGCCAGGCCATTCGTGAAGGGTAAGCACAATCAAAGACGAGACGAGGCGGCCATTGAAGCATTCCTCGCTTATTTTACACCAATACAGCGCGAGCGGATTGAGCATTGCCTGGTTTCAGGAGGTTATTATCCGCAAGAAACGTTAACGACTTCGCAGCTGCAGCAATTATGGAGGAGTGAACAGTGGAGAACATGGATCGGGAGGACCTAGCGGGAACCATAACCGGCTTCCAGGAACGGATGTCGAGAATTGCCTTATTCGATCCGTTATTCGAGTTGCAGCGCAAGAAGCAAACGGACAAAGAAGGCAACACCATCGATATGATGGAGCTGGGCATGCTGACACTGTTGTTCTTCTTCGAACAGAAGCTAATGCGGCATGCAAAAGCCGGAGTCAAAGACCTGGCCGTGTATTTGCACCGAATAACGACAGGCAAGCTGAGCGTGGAAGTACGGGAATGGGAAGACCTGGCTCGCAGCATTATTCAAGTGTTCCGGCCGGCTTCCGGCAAGAAGCGAGAGTTTACGTTCTTCAACTGGGACATCCGCGAGCAGCAAACCGTCTATACATCCATATTGAAGGCGAATGCCTTCGATTCGAGAACGAATACGCAATATTACGCACTTGACGAGGACGGACTGGAGCTTGTCTTTGCAACCAAGGAGTTCTATTCCGAATTCCAGCTGTCCATCCATCAGCTCGTCCTGCGCAAGCAGCTTGAGAAAGGAGAGTTCCACGGGGCGCTCCGGCAGATCAATGAGATGCGCGTCGATGTCGAGACATTACAGGAGCGAATGATCAAACTCGAGCATGAGATTAAGCGAAGCATCGTCTCCGAGGAAACGTTGCAGCGCTATTCTGCGCTGCTCGAGGACATCTACATGCGGCTGCAGCGGGAGAACGAGGAATTCGAAGAACTGCTGCAATTCGTAAAGGAAACACGGATGCGGCTGCATGCCGACATGAATCTGGAGAAGCAGCAGCGAGCCTACGAATATATTCTGCGGATTGCAAGTGAATTAGAGAAGGTGCATAACGAGCACTCCGGGCTGCTGCAACAAAGCATGGATCTGAAGAATAAAGCGCTGCATTCGGCCAAGGAATCGCTGTATTATACGGGGATCAGCTCCTTTAACTTTGATCAGGACCTTGTCGGTTTCGTCATTGGAGCTCCGCTTCCACTGGAGGCGTCCAAGGCGGTAGTCGCGCCGTTTATGGGTCTGATGCAGACCCCAAGTTGGTCTCCGCTGACCGTGTTCGCAGAGCAAAGCATTACAGGCAACGGCGAAAAGGAGCCGCGTGAAGAGTCGTTTTTGGAAGCGGCGGATACGGAGGCCAATGACGGGTTCTCACGACAAAGACGTGAATTGTTCAAGGCGGTCTTGATGCTGCTTCTGCAAGAACTGGAACAGCAAGCACCCGTGGAGCTGAGGCGGTTGTTCATGCGGCTTGAGTCGTACAATCAATCGGAGTGGTTAATGTCTAGAAGCTTCTTTGACTTCTGGCTTATTCTTCATCAGCGCAGTCCTGTACAGGCGCGGTCCATAACAGAAGAAGACCGCGAAGCAGAATGGGAAGAAGTATTCTCCCTGCTTGGCAGCCGTATTCTGGTCGTTCATGAGTTACCTGACATTATTGCAGAGGCTGGATCTCGCTATCAGATACAGAATATGACGATTTCTTGGGGGGCGGAGCAAGCTAATGTACGACAATAATACCGTAATGGAAGCCTTCAGAGTCTACGCTCAATTATCCATGACGGGTATAGCGGAGAAGGAACGGCTGCAGGAATATATGGCAGACGACCAAGTAAGAGGGTTAGTGGATCAGTTCGCGGCGGAAGTTGATTGTACGGTCATTGCAGCAGGAGATCAGCTGTATCTGATCCCGCTTGTTCGCTTGTCTCCGTTTCATTTCAGCAACGAGTATATGAAGAAGACCTATCTTCGAACAACCGCCGTGAACGCGGACCTGTATCTTATGTATCTCGCAGTTATGGTGTTTATCGGCGCATTCTACGACAGCTATCAGAGTGTGGAGCCGACCCGTAATTTCATTCCAATCGATGAGTGGGCCATTCTGGTGCAGGAACGAATCGATGTGTTGAAGGAGCATAGCGAGGATGAACTGAAGCAATACGAACGGGAATTCTCCTACAATTGGGCAGCAGTCATCGAGAAGTGGGATATGATGGACGATATCAAGGAGACGGCCAAACGTCAGAGCGGCAATACGATCAGCCGGCTCAGCTTTTTGGACACGGTGAGAAGATTCTTATTCGACCAGCAGCTGGCAGAAGAGGTCGGTAGCGGCGAGATCGGGCTGACTGAGAAAACGAAGGTTTTCGTGCAGCGCTACTTTATGGAGCTAGAATATAACCGTGGCATCTTGAATTTCCTGTATGGCCTGGATGAACGCCCAACGCCGAACGAGGAGGTGGATGATTATGCCCGCGATCTCCAAAATTAGATTTACGCATGTGTTGTATGAAGGCGGCAATAAACGGTATAACGACGAAACCTTTTTCTTCGATGGTCATAATGGCGCGATCGTGCTCGAGAATGGCGGCGGTAAAACGGTCTTCATTCAGACAGCGCTTCAAGCGATGCTTCCCCATACCGATCTTTCCGGACGCAAGCTGAAAGATACACTGCTGTTGGAGAATGGTCCTGCTCATATTGCTGTGGAGTGGATTCTAAGCGATAAGCCGCGCCGCAGATATGCCGTCACTTGCGTCAGTCTGTTCCTTAGCGGCAACGGCGTCGATTCATTCCGCTACGTTTATGAATATGGGGAACACGACGCGCACGGCCTTGATCACATTCCCTACGTCAAAGCTTATATGAATAAATCCAGGCCGGCCGACAAAGGGGAGATTCAGGAATATTATTCTTCCATGATGCAGCGGTTTCCGTTAAAGGCTCGCACCTTCGATACGATCAAAGCCTATAAGGCTTATCTGGAGGAAAGCTACCATATTATCGAATCAGAATGGCAAGCTATCGTCAAAATCAATGATACCGAAGGTGGCATAGAGAAGTTCTTCGATGATTGCAAGACGACGTCACAGCTCTTCGACAGATTGTTGATTCCAACCATCGAGCAGGCGATGGAAGGCTATGAAGAGGCCCGATTCGTCACTATGTTCGAATCGCATCGCGAAGGGTTCAAGCGTTACAAGGAATTAAAGGAGCAGATTGAAGATAACAAGCGCATTCAGAAGGAACTCGTGCATTATGTCCAACTGCATGAAAGGCTGCAGCAGGCGGAGGATCGGTATCTTGGGACCCGAAGAGAAGCCAAGGCTTATCGTCATCTGACCTTGCTGCAGCATGGCGAACAAGAGGGGGAGCAGGCCCGACTTGGCGAACGCGAGCAGATCTTGCACAGTCAGCATGACGCTTTAAACCGCAAGTGGAAGTCGCTTGAAATCGCCGAGATGGAGCAGACAAAGCGGAAGGAAGCCTTAATCCTGCGCGAAATGCAGGATGAAGCGGACGGTTTGCAGGAACGGCAGACGAAAGCCCAGTATCACTATCATTCCATGCATTACGCGGAGCACAGGACAAAGCGTGAATTGGCTCAGCTCAGAGCTGCACAATTGGAGCAGCAGCTGGCCAGGCTGGAACAAAGCGAAGATGAGCAGCAGCTGCAGGAGCGTTGGGAACGGATCGGCGGGGAACTTCGTACTGTATTCGAGCGTCAAGAGAAGCGGATTAACGCTACGCTTCAAGCCGTACAGACACAGCTGGCAGACTTAATTCAAGAGCAGTCGGAGACTGAGTTGACGATCGACCATCTGCGTAAGGAAGTACGGACATGGGAGCTATCGTATCGGGAAACAAATACGAAACTGGAGATGAAGAAGGAGCAACGTGACGGGATTACGAGAGGAATCTTGGCCAATCCTGCCCTTGAACAGGTGGAGGAGCAAATCCCGGTCTGGTCTGCGCGTCAGCAGAGGCTGGAGGAAGAGCGTATTGCTCATGATAGCCGATTGAAGCAAATGGCGGAGGAACGGGCATCCATTCTTGAACGCCAAAAGGGTAATGAACGTAAGCGGCTTGAGATTGAACGGGCAAAGGCCATGTATGAACACCAAAAGAAGCAGCTTGATAACGAGCATACAAAGGTGCTTCGCGAATTAGCGGCTTTACGCTCGAGTTGGGAGCATGTGCCCTCCATATATGAGAAAGAAGCCTCAATTACGGAACGGCTTCACGATGGTGTCTCAAGGCGTCAGTCGCAGAAAAATGACCTCCTGCTGCAAGAGCGGCACGCTTATCGTTTCGTTGACGACTATAACGGGCAAAAGCAGTTTTTTGCTGATCCTCTCATAGAGCGGAGGCTAGCGTCCTGGAAACGGAACTTTTCTTTGTTACAGACCGGTGTTGAGTATCTGCAAAGCTTAGAACTTGATGGGCATGAGCTTGCAGAGAATAAGCTGTGGGCGATTACTCTTGTAACCATCGAGTCGGAGCAAGGGCTGCTTATGCAGAAGCTGACGGAAGCCGCTCATGAATTGGCTTTCCCGATTCGGGTGCTTAATACGGCAGAAGCGGCAGCAATCTTGGAAGGTGCGCATGCGAAGCTGCATGACAATTGGGCCGTTCCCGTACATTGGCAGGGCAATCTGAACCGTGCTGCTTTTGAGCAATGGAAGGAAGGTCTGCTTCAGCATGCGGAATCCATTCGCGCCAAGCGGGAGGACGTTGAGGCCCAATTGCAGCACTGGCAGCATGGATGGCAGGTTCTGTCGAGATTTCTGTCGGACTACCCGTTGAGCCGTTCTCAGGAAATTGAAAAGCAATTGCATGAAAACAGAGAACAGCTCGTGGAATCGTCTCGGGAGAGGGAACAGCTAGAACAGAATTTGAATCAATTAGAGGAATTGGCAGAGAAGTACCGCAAAGAACAGGAACGCATGTTGGATGAAATCCATCATTTAGGCGTATGGCTGAAGGATGCCCAGCATTATATAACGTTAGGTTCGGAGATGAGGAAGCTGGAACTTGCACTCATCCCTATTCACGAGCAGCTTAATGGCTTGCAAGCCCAGCAACGTAAGAAGGAGTACCAACTGCATCGAATTCAAGAAGAACGGGAAGACGCAGAGAATAGCTGCGGCAACCTCCGCACAGAACGACAGCTGTTGCTTCATGATGACCTGTATCAACCAGCCCAAGCTTTTGTCTACGTAGATACGGAGCGTTCGCTAATGGAGCTGAAAGAAGCGTACAAGATGCTTGATCGGGAACGGGAAGGCCTCCTTATGGCGCGTAATGAGCTGGAGCGAACTCTGCGTCACGAGCAGGAGAAGGCGGCGAATGCGGACCAGATCATGATAAGCCTGCTGCGAGAGCATCCGGATGTAAACCAACTTGCCGATTTGCCGGCTGACCTGGAAACGCAGAAGGAAGACTGGTGGGGGCGGATCGAGCTCTACCGGAAGCAGGTGAGCGAGGCCAACGAGAAGTTGGCCCGGCAGAATAGGCAGCTGCAGAAGATTGAAGGTGTCATCGAAACGTTGGCAGGCGAATATGGGAAGCACTTTCAGGGCGAGCAGCCCGTCCTTCTTACAGACGATCTGGCGGAAGTCAAGATGGGATTGGAGTTGGAGCAGGTGAAGCTGGAGAAGGAGAACAAGGAGCTGCAGCAGCGAATTCGTTACGTTGCAGGCCAGCTTCTCGACTTGGATCGTGTAAGGCAGCTATGGGATAAGCATGCATTGCTGCACAGGATGGATGATCAGCGCCTCATCGCCATGCCGATCGAAGAGCAGGCCGAGATGGATTTCGCCTACGCACGGATGAAGTGTAGCGAGCGAACAATAAGCGCGCTGGAAGCCGGAAAGCAAGCGGTTGAGAAAGAACGAGAACTTGTTCGTAAAGGCATTCAGCAGTTCAAGGAATTCTGCCTTGCTCATGTGAAAGACGTTAAACTTCGGCAGATGGTTGTACAAGGCGTGGAGATGAAACAATCCTACACCGAAATTGTAGAATTCGGCATGGTAATGGAGACAAGAATTCAGAAGGCGCTTCATGTCATGACAGAGACTATTCAGACGCATGACCGCGAATTACAGCAATTCATCCATCGCATCCATATGCACCTGAAGCAAATTACGAGCGAATTAAAGGAACTGCCCAAGAAGACACGTATTAAAACAGCAGATGGCTGGCGAGAAATCTATAGCTTCCTCATACCAGAATGGGGGGATCAAGAAGGAAAAGAACGGATTCGTGAGTATATGGAATGGATTCTCGCCCAGTTGGAGAAAGGTCGTTATCTGGATGAACAGGGCAAGGAAATGCACAACGATGTCCGCAAAAGTCTGGAGAAATGGCTGGATTCGAAGCAACTGCTGCAGGTTGTGTTAAAAAGTGAAGCGATGAAAGTGAGTTGCCGCAAGGTCATGAACGATCATCACGTTACGAAGTCCGCATTCACTTGGGAACAGTCGAATCGATGGTCAGGCGGAGAGAAGTGGAGCAAGAACATGACGCTATTCCTGGGTCTGCTCAATTATGTGGCGGAGAAGAAACATTACATTCAATCAAGCATGAAGCTGCATCGCAGCGTTATTCTTGATAATCCGTTCGGCAAAGCGTCCAGTGATCATGTGTTGGGGCCGGTCTTTTTTATCGCAGAACAGCTGGGATTCCAAATTCTTGCATTGACCGCTCATGCGGAAGGTAAATTCCTGCAGGATTATTTCCCGATCGTTTACAGCTGCCGGTTGCGTCATACAGCCGATTCCTCGAAGCAGATTATCGAGTCGGCTCAGCAAATCAAGCATGCTTACTTCAAGGACAATGCGCCGGAATCGCTTGATCGGATAGATGCCCGAGCAGGTCAAATCACTTTATTCTAAAAGAGAGAAATAGTAAAAGACCGGCAGTTGTCCGGTCTTTTACTATTTTGTACATACATTCCCTGTAAGATGTTGTATGATATTCGTCTGTGCTATCACAATTTACTTTACTGGGGTGTAAGAGATGAGAAGGTTGCAACGTGTATTAGTGGTGCTGGCGGGTCTGATGCTGTTGATCTCGCCGACGCTGGCGGAGGCCGCTGCATCGGCTGCCGCTAACGGAAAGTCGACGGACGCTTTGGCTATCACATTGGCGGAGATGTCCAGTTTCACTGGCGTTACGAGTGATGGCTGGATTTACTATTTGGAGTATGATGAAGCTTCCGGCAGGTCTGTGCAAAAGAAGAAGAAGGCGGACGGCTCCGGCGCGCAAGTCGTGAAGAATAGCGAAGTTTTCATTAAACCATATAATTATTCCCGATTCGTGAACTACAGTTATACCGATAATAATGTGATCTCGCTAACCAACAAGCCGCAATTCGTCAAGCAACTGGCGCAGAACCCGAATGCGTCCATTATCGATATTATCGGCGATTCCGTCATCTACTGGGTTGGGACGGTGAAATCAGGCAAGTTCACGACCGGGACGATCAAGAAAGCGAAGCTCGACGGCAAACAAGTGACGGTATTAACGGCCGATAACGGGCAGATCGATTGGGCAAGCTTCACGGTCTACAAGAATACGCTCTTCTACACCATGGAAGAGAACAATACGTATGTGCTGTACCGCGTAGGGCTGGACGGCAAGAACAAGAAGAAGCTGGCAAGCGATTATTATGCGCCTGTCGGACAAATGGACAAAAAGGCAGGCCCGGTCACGTATTACGGCCCGTATCAACGAAGAAACATCGTGATTTCGAACGATCAGATCGTCTACCTCAACATGAACGAATCTGCCGTGCGGCTGAAAATCGACGGCAGCGGCAAACTGTTGCTTCATGAGGACGAGAGCGGGAACCCTTTTGTGGAGGGGGACTGGCTGTATTACAGCACCAAATCGGATCCGGAAGCCAAAGATTGGCTATCGAGCTATTCTTACTACGGACCGATCTATAAGGTGAAGCTCTCGGGCGGTAAGCCGATCCCGATCACGAAGGGGCACAGCGGACTGCTCTTCGTCAAAGACGGCTGGGTGTATTATGAGACGGAGTCGTATGAGCTGGATCATCGTCTCATTCGAGTGAAGACGGATGGCAGCAGCGCGCAAACGGTTCTCGCCGGACTCGTCGGCGATCAGGAGTTTTACACGCGGGCCGTTATTGGCGATTGGCTCACCTACACGTTGTATGATAACGAGGAGTCAGCGGGCGATTACCGCATTAAGCTGAACGGTACAGACAACACCAAACTAGCTTACAGCACGGCTCCTGATGCGCCAACCGCAGAAGAGCAGGCAGAATACGAGCAGGCAGTCCGTCAAAACTACGGCAAGTATGAAATGCCTGATATGCTGAAACAGGTGATTGCACTGGAGGATGAGCTGCGTGAGCGGAAAATGCTGCTTGGCGGCGGACTCATTCATCCGTATTTCGAAGGGTTCGGTATCGGCTATCGCTACGAATCAACGCCGATCGACGTGATCCCGTTTGCGATGGATAACTATGATGACGAAGTTCATTACGGGTTCCTGACCGATTTCGGTACCGTATCGAATCTGGACGAAGCCGCTATCGTCCGCGTCTCGCCTTATGAGGATGATCCCGTGCAGATCGTCGCCGGCAATTTCCGCGCGTTCATGCAGCTGCTCGCTTATAAGCCGATGAGCGTTCAATATTGGATGGCCGACATGCCCGAAGACGATTATGCGTATCTGCAGGAAGAGGCCGCAGAGGTGGAGCAATCCCTGACGCAAAAAGAAAAAGACGTGATGAGCATCGTCCGTGAGCGGTTTGCCCTGGAACCGATCAGTGATGTTTACGCCTACATGCAGAAGCTCGGCGAAGATCGCGAGAAGAAGATCGCCGCTGCAACCGAAGATGGGCTGGGCGTCGTTTACAGCGGCACCGAAACGGCTTCGGTCCAACCGCTGGCGTTCGATTTTGAGGAATATGAGGATGGCGTGCATCGCGCGGATCTGAAGGATTTCTTCGAAGAGGCCTCGACGCTGGACAAGCTGGTGTTCTTCCGGGATGGGCAATATTATTACCTCTGGCACGATAATAGCAAGGCCATCGCATACTTACAGGAACAGCTGAAGGCTATGGGACTGGAAGATGAGGCCAATCGGATCGCTTATCCGGAGCCGTACGAGTATGACGATGAATATGGAGCGGATTACGAAGCCCTCTACGAATACTATTTCGGCTCGTAGCAGTTAGCAAAAACCGTGAGGTCGAAGGAAGCTTATGCTTTCTTCGGCCTTTTTGTGATGCGGCAAAGGCAAGATACTTAACACTTTCACATGCTGTGTTGATATATGAACAGATCGTGTTTCTTTAACCATTGCATTCAAGCGCTCGATCGGACAATAATAGACACAAGTTGATTAACCGAACGCGTTTGATTAGCCTAACTGCATCGATAGGCAAGAAAGGAGACCACGCTCATGCTTGTGTGCACGACTCGCGTGTTGCCGATATGAACGATACACGTAACGATCGTCCGCTCCGGCTGGCGCTGATCCTGGCCGCATTCTCCGCATTGGGCCCATTCACGGTCGATATGTATCTCCCTGCGCTCCCGGAGATTATGAATGATTACGGAACGAACGCATCCACGATTCAAGTGAGTTTAACCGCCAGCTTATTGGGGCTAGGCTTAGGTCAAATGGTCATGGGACCGCTCAGCGACAGTTATGGAAGACGCAACCCGCTCATGATTGCGATGGTGCTATATATCCTTTCCTCGATCGGTTGTGCCGTGGCGCCGAATGTGGAGACGTTCATCCTGCTGCGATTCATCCAAGGCGGCGCGGCTTCAGCGGGACTCGTCATTGCCCGTGCCATTGCCCGGGATCGATACAGCGGCGTCGAGATGACGAAGTTTATCTCGCTGCTTACGATGATCAGCAATGTAGCTCCCTTACTTTCACCAAATGCGGGAAGTGCCGTTACAGCGTACGCTTCATGGTCGGGCGTGTTTGTTTTCCTCGGCTTGCTAGGTATACTATTGACGGTGATTACCACTAGGGGGTTAGAGGAAAGTTTGCCTCCGGCTAAGCGGGTCCCCAGCAGCTTGGGGGCGTTCATGCGGAACTACAATCATTTGTTGCGGGATCGCACTTTTATGGGGTATGCGCTTGTTAACGGTATCCTGTTCGCCGGCATATTTGCTTTTGTTGCCGCCACGCCGTTTATTTATCAGAACATCTTCGGCGTGTCGCCGCAGGTCTTCTCGATTCTGTTTGCCATGAACGGTCTTGCGATCATGATCGGATCGCAAATCGTCAAACGGGCCGCCGGCCGGCTGTTTGAACCTCTTATTCTTCGGTTGGGATTAACGCTATCCGTCATTGCGACTTCCGCGATCCTGATTGCCGTCCTTGCGAATGGTTCCTTAGCAACGATCGTTGGTTCTACCTTCTTGTTCGCCGTATCGATTGGAATGATAGGACCGGTATGCGTCACGTTAGCGATGGAATCGCATGGACAACATGCGGGAAGCGCGTCCGCCATACTCGGCACGCTGCAGTTTTCATTAGGCGCGGTTATTTCACCGCTTGTAGGCATCGCGGGCGAACATTCGGCACTCCCTTTCGGGGTGGTGATTTTCGCGACAAGCGTACTCGCCTTCGCAGCCTACGTGCTGCTGATTAGGAAGGCAAGAACAAGAAGCGGCGGCTTTAAGAACGCGGATACGAAACCTTACTTCGAACAGGGGGATTAACGAAAATGGACATTAGAAGAGTGGGATCTCAGCCTTCAGGCAAAGGACCTTCAGATTATTTTACCGGTACGGTTCGCATCGATCCGTTATTTGAAGCGGCCGATCCGGCGCGCGTAGCCGGCGCCAGCGTAACGTTCGAACCGGGAGCCCGAACCGCCTGGCACACGCATCCGCTAGGTCAGACGCTGATCGTCACGTCGGGCAAAGGACGCGCGCAACGCTGGGGAGGTCCGATCGAAGAGATTCATCCCGGTGACGTGATCTGGTTCCCGCCGGGCGAGAAACATTGGCACGGCGCTTCGCCAGCAACGGCGATGACGCATATCGCCATTCAAGAACGCCAAGACGGCAAGGCGGTCGAATGGCTGGAACATGTCCGTGACGACCAATACGAGTCCTAGTTTACGAGCGCGGTCTAAGGGTCGTCTTCGTGAAGACACGGGAATTTGGGAAGGCATCCTTCGGGGTGCTTTTTTTAATTTGTAGTGAACGGTTCACTCTCGAACCAAAACTAGCTATAATTAGGAATAGATTAGACAGACTAATCGAAAAAATTCCAATACATCTAGGATGACGACAGGATACTCAATACTATGAATGAACGTTTCGCGGATTTCATCACGATACTGCTGCCTACGTATTTCTTCTTCTATTTGGCCATTACGTTGATCCATCGGAATAGGAAGAGCATGGTGAACCGAATTGCGGCTCTACTGATGCTTGCCTATTTGTTTTATTTTGTGGGGGAATATATTAAGACGTCCCTGTTGCCGGAATACCAAATGCAGATCGTACTCTACGGAAACTCTCCTATGCTCTTGTTCGTCATTTGTTTCCTGGTCCATCTTAGCATTCTCATCGGAGGTTCCATAACCGAGCCTCTGAAGCGTTGGCTGCCTATCGTTTACGCAGCTCCGTTTATATTGTGGGCGATATTCTTGCTGGCGAAGGATCACCGTGAACTGTACGATGCATCCATAACGGATGGCCGCAGCCCGCTGGATCCGTTGTTCTTGCTGCTCACCATTATTTTCGTAGCCGGATATATACTGATGTCCGTCATCATTCTGGCCGTTAGCTGGCTTCGTACACATGAGGCTAAGCTTCGAATGATCGCGCGGTCCTTGCTGATTAATCTATTCTCGCTGTTTGCATGGTTTGTCGTGGTCACAAGCCTTCTGCAGTCCGGGGTACTGACTGCGCGTTATGCCATGATTCTCTATTTTATCGGCTATTTGACGTGGGCGGTCGTACTACGGCATTTGATCGGCAAGCATAACATCATGCCGGACTACCGCAAACTATTCCATATTTTGTTCAAATCCGCGCCGACGGCCATTCTGCTACTGGACCGCAGCGGCACCGTCAAAGAAATGAATCCGCGGGCGAATCAATGGTTCGAGGGGATTGCGGTTGCCGACATCCCGAGCCACTTCGAATTCAATAACGGGCTTCGTCTATGCGAACTGGTAACCCGGGTATTCCAAGGCCAGAGCAACGTCTCTTCGGAGATCAGGCTGACTCATCTGAAACAAGGGCAGCTCGACCTCATGATGGGCCTGGAGCTGATCGATGGCGGCAACGAGGAACTGTTCGTTATGCATCTTACGGATATTACCTCGCTGAAGGCTACGGAACGCAGGTTATTGGAGTCGGAGAGAAGTTATAAGCATCTCGCGCATCATGACCCGCTAACCGATCTCTATAACCGGATTGCGATTCAAGAACAACTGGAGCACAGGATCGCGAACCGGGAATCATTCGCCCTTGTACTTATCGATCTGAATAACTTCAAGCAAGTGAATGATACGTACGGGCATTTGGTCGGGGATCTCTACCTCAAGCATATCGCGCATATCTTGAAGCAATGTACGGCGCCTGGCGATGTCGCAGGCCGGGTCGGGGGCGACGAGTTCGTGCTTATCGTGCCTTGTTCGCCGGATAGCGATGCGCATGAGCAGATCGGCCGCCTGCTCGAGAAGGGAACCCGTTACGCCTTCTTGCATGAACAGACGGAGATCCCGGTATCGTTCTCCGCCGGCGTAAGCGTATATCCTATAGATGCTTCTGACGTGACGAAACTAATGAAACATGCGGATGAAGCCATGTATGCCGTGAAACGGGCAGGGAAGAATGAAGAGGCCTTAATTCGGAAGTGAGAGCAGAAGCATCTGGGACGTATCTGGATGCAGCTATACAGCTAAATACGGTGAAATGACAGACCGTTGAGCCTATCAGCGGTCTTTTTCTTATGCGTGCGGGCCGATATTCAGGATTGCATTCATGCCATAGATATTTTAATATGAAACTTGAATTAATGAATTTATCATTGAGTTAATGAAATTATCAATCCATCGTTTGATACGAAAGGCCATCGACCAAATCAAGTATTCGAGGAGGCTCTCTTATGTCCGTACCTAATTCCGTTTATGAAGGCTATCTATTGGCTCACTTTATCGGGGAGCAGCCGGATGGCGAACAGGTTTATTTCGCCTACAGCGAGGATGGTTTGCATTGGAAAGACCTGAACGCGGGGCTGCCGGTTCTGCGTTCCGAGCTAGGAGAGCAAGGCGTACGGGATCCGTTCTTGGTGCGATCCCCCAAGGAAGGCAAGTTCTATCTGATTGCCACGGATCTGCGGATCGCCAGCGGCAAAGGTTGGGCGGCAGCGGTATCTGAGGGAAGCCGCGACATTATCGTGTGGGAGTCCGCGGACTTAGTAAGCTGGTCCGCGCCTTGGCCGGTCACGGTCGGCGTACAGGGAGCCGGCTGCGTCTGGGCGCCTGAGGCGATCTATGACGAGGCCGCGGACGAGTTCCTCGTGTTCTGGGCCTCCGCGACGCAGGAAGCGCACGAGAACGAACGGAAACAAAAAATTTACAGTGCCCGGACCAAGGATTTCCGAACGTTTACGGAGACCGAGAAGTATATCGAGCGGGACAACCACATCATCGATACGACGATCATTGCGCATAACGGCGCCTACTACCGTTACTCCAAAGACGAAACGACGAAGAATATTCGGCTCGAGCAAGGCACCTCGCTGGATAAGGACGCCTTCACTCCGATAAGCGCACCGGACTTGGAGGCGATAATGGGCGTAGAAGGTCCTCAAATCTACAAATTGGGAGACCGTGAGGAATGGTGCCTCATCGTGGACCGTTTCGCGGAAGGAAAGGGTTACCTCCCGCTGCTGATCTCAGACCTTGCAAGCGGCGAATTCCGGGTATTGACGGATGGGGCGTTCGATATGGGGACGACGACCAAACGCCACGGCGGAGTGCTCCCGATTACCTCAGATGAAGCCAGCCGTCTGCTTGCGGCTTTCGGCGACGGACATCAGGTATTGCCCGGGCAATATGCCGACCCCGACCTTGCGAAGTTCGGCGATCGCTATTACCTTTACCCGACAACCGACGGATTCACGGGATGGTCGGGCAAACAATTCCATGTGTTCTCTTCTGCCGATATGCGCATATGGAAAGACGAAGGCGTTATTCTGGATTTGGCGACGGAAGATGTGCCTTGGGCAGTCGGCAGCGCATGGGCTCCGGCGATAGCAACCAAGAACGGGAAGTATTACTACTACTTCTGCGGCAAAACGACAAGCGGCGACAGCGCCATCGGCGTTGCGGTTGCCGAGACGCCGGCTGGTCCGTTCCGTGCGGAGCCAGAACCGCTCCTGACGTTGGATCAGATGAAGCGTCTTGGCATTGCCATGAGCCAGGCCATCGACCCGTCCGTCTTCTACGAAGAGGATGGAACCGCTTACCTGTTGTTCGGGAATGGACATGGGGCCATCGTACAACTTAACGAAGACATGGTTAGCGTAATCGAAGATACGATGAAGAATATTGAGGGCCTGCATGATTTCCGGGAGGCGGTTACCGTTCTGAAGCGCGGCGGTCTCTATCACTTTACGTGGTCCTGCGATGACACGGGCAGCGAGGATTACCACGTGAATTACGGGACGGCAGAGAACCTGTATGGTCCGGTTACTTACCATTACCCGATTCTGGTCAAGAACCCGGACAAGAATATGCTCGGTACCGGCCACCACTCGATATTCCATGAGCGTGAGACGGATCAATACTGGATTGCCTATCACCGGTTCGTCACCCCTCTTACGCGGTTTACCGAAGGCAAGGGTTTCCATCGCGAGACGTGCATCGATCCGCTCGTCTTCGGTGAGGATGGACGGATGGTGAAGGTGCAGCTGTAGCGGCTGCTCGAATCGACAAGCGTAAGGAGGCAGGCGGGCGATGATGAAGACAATGAGCATAAAGGATGCTAATACCGATATGGCGGCTGGAGAAACCCTTCAGCTGCCTTCATCCGTCGAGGTCGAGTTAGAAAGTGGAATTATCGAGCGGTTGCCGGTCCGATGGAACGCCGTGGACCCCGCGCTGTTGGAGCGTCCGGGAAGCTTCATGGTTGAAGGGACGATCCAAGAGGACGAGTATCCGAACCCGTTGGTTCTGAATCGTGCGGATCCCTATGTTTTGAAGCATACGGACGGATATTACTATTTTACCGGGTCCGTGCCGGAGTACGACCGGCTCGTGCTGCGTCGTTCCCGGACCGTCGGCGGGTTGTCAATGGCGGAGGAATCGGTCATCTGGACCAAGCACACAGAAGGCGAGATGGGCAACCATATTTGGGCGCCGGAACTTCATTGGATCGATGGGAAGTGGTACATCTACTTTGCGGCCGGCTCCGCGGAGAACAAATGGGCGATCCGCCCATATGTGCTGGAATGTTCGGATGAGAATCCCCTTACGGGAACCTGGACGGAGAAAGGGAGAATCGAGCTGCCGATCGACAGCTTCTCGCTCGATGCCACGACCTTCGAGCATAATGGGAAACGGTATTTGGCCTGGGCTCAAATTATCGACGATTCCTGCATCTACATTGCCCTTATGGATACGCCTTGGTCGATCGCAGGCGATCCCGTGAAGATCGCCTCCCCGGAGTACGACTGGGAAATCCAAGGGCATCGCGTGAATGAAGGACCAGCCGTCCTGATTCGCAACGGATTCGTGTTCATGGCTTATTCCGCCAGCGCAACGGATGACCGTTACTGCATGGGATTGTTAACGGCGGACGCCGCGGGCGATTTGTTGGACCCATCCTCATGGTCCAAATCGAAGGAGCCGGTATTCGTCAGCAACGAGGCAGCCTCCCAATACGGTCCGGGCCATAACAGCTTCACAGTGTCCGGGGATGGCTCCGCCGACCTTCTAGTCTATCATGCTCGATCCTACCAAGAGATCGTCGGCGAGCCGTTGTACGATCCTAATCGTCACGCTCGCGTGCAGCGCCTGTTATGGAAACCGGACGGCACGCCTTTTTTCGGCAAGCCTGGATGGAAAGCGGATCTGGGCGGACGCGCGGCAAGATGCAAGGTAACCGTCCGGTAAGGTGACGTTGCTGTAAGGCGACGCCGCTATATAAGTTGAAACAAAAGTAACGAACAAAAAAGCGGAGCAAGAGAGATGAATTGGAGAAGCGCCAGCGTTCGCCTTTGTTCTCGGATTTCCACTACTATATTTGCTTTAATTAAGAAATCAGAGAACAACAGCGATCGAAGATCATCACTCATGCGAAGCGTATTCTTTGTTCGGATCTAAAGTTCAGTTTCCATAGCAGCCAAACGATAACAAAAGGATGGGATCGTCAATCATGCAAGCATATCTATTCGTTCATTTTAAGGAAAAGCGGACACCAGACGGCGAGCAAGTCTACTTCGGGATCAGCAAGGATGGGTTTCATTGGGAAGAGGTGAATGGGGGCAATCCTGTTCTGTGGAGCTACTACGGCGATAAAGGGGTCCGGGATTTCACGATCACGAGAACCAAAGAAGGCAAATTCGTCATCTTGGCAACGGACTTGAGCTTGTCGTACGGGATGCTCAATCAGTACCAACATTCCTGGGATGAAATCTCCCGCAACGGCAGCAAATGTCTCGTCCTCTGGGAGTCGGATGATCTGATTCACTGGTCTTCGCAGCGGATGATTCAGCTGGGAGACGAGAACTTCGGCTGCCTATGGGCGCCGGATGTGATCTACGACAAGCACAATGACGATTATGTCATTCACTGGTCGTCCTCGCATAGCAGCAATCAGTATGGCGAGAAGGGAATCTATTACTCCCGCACGAAGGACTTCGGGAATTTCACGGAGCCGCAAGTCTTGATCCGGAAAGCGGACAGCGGCGTCATCGACTCGGCCATGTATGAGGAAGACGGCAAGTATTACTTATTCTTGAAGAGCGAGAAGAATCCGGCCGGCATCATTCTTATGGAATCGGAGCATATCACAGGGCCATTCGAGAAGATCGACGCCTTCGACCGGAGCGTGGCCTCGCTGCAAGCGGGTCAGTACGAAGCGCCGACCGCCGTCAAATTGGAAGATGGCCGATGGTGCTTGTTCCTGGACTTCTACGGCGTCTCCGCCGAAGAGCAAGGCTATGTGCCGTTCGTCGCAGAGCAGCTCTCGACCGGCGAATTCGTTCGTTCGGACCAGTCCTTCCGTTTCCCTTACGGATTCAAACACGGCACGATCTTGCCGATTACGATGGACGAATACGAGAAACTGCAAGGATATACGAAAAAGCCCTCGGAGTACTAGGGCCGGGAGCGGTATCGCGGAATGAGAAGCGGACGTAATGAAACTGCATCATAAGATAAGACGGCCTAAGTTCAAGCTTACACTTGAACTTAGGCCGTTTTTTTAGCATGATAACTGCAGACCATTACCTTCGGAAAGGGGTTGGAACCACGGTGACAACTTATCGAATTGGCGTGCTATATGGGGATGGAATCGGCCCTGAGATTACGAGAGCGACATTGGAAGTTCTGAAGGCGGCTGTGGAGCAAACGGGAGGCGCAGACTTCGATTACGTTGAACTGCCCATGGGATGGGAAGGCATTGAGAAGTATAACAACCCG
Organism: Paenibacillus phyllosphaerae; assembly: GCF_014192105.1. Classification (GTDB taxonomy): domain Bacteria; phylum Bacillota; class Bacilli; order Paenibacillales; family Paenibacillaceae; genus Paenibacillus_Z; species Paenibacillus_Z phyllosphaerae. The sequence continues at coordinate 84,408 of NZ_JACHXK010000021.1, forward strand.
ATCCCGCAGGTGACGATAGACGCGCTGCAAGAAACGCATGGCTGGATTATGGGGCCGCATGACTCCGCATCTTATCCGAAGGTGCACCAAGCCAACCGCAATCCAAGCGGCGAGTTGCGTCATTGCTTCGACCTATTTGCCAACGTTCGCCCGGCCAAAACGATAAAGGGCATCAAGAGCGTCGTAGGCGAAGCCGATCTTGTCATCTACCGCGAGAATACGGAAGGTTTCTACTCAGATCGCAACATGCATGTTGGTACTGGAGAATGGCAGATTACGCCGGATATCGTCGTGTCCACAGGCGTTTTCACGAGGAAAGCAGCAGAGCGTATCGCGCATGCCGCGTTCCAAATGGCTATGCAGCGCCGCAAAAAAATAACGATCGTCCATAAGGCGAACGTTATTAAACTAGGAATGGGTCTCTTCCTGAACGTTTGCCGCCAAATCGGTGAGCAATACCCGGAAGTGCAAGTGGATGATTTTCACATCGACGCAATGACTGCACATTTGGTGCGCCGCGCTCATTTCTTCGACGTCATCGTCACGGAAAACATGTTCGGCGATATTCTGTCTGACCTGGCAGGTGAACTCGTAGGGAGCCTAGGATTAGCTCCTTCCATCAACACGAACGAGAATCAAGCGATGGCGCAAGCCGCCCATGGTTCTGCACCGGATATCGCAGGCAAGAATATCGCGAATCCCATCGGCATGATGCTCTCGACCGTCATGTTCTTGGAGTGGTTGGCCAGTCGCCACGGTGACGGAAACCTCATTCAAGTCGCCCGGATGATGGAACATGGAATCTTCACGACGGTCGCTGAGGGTGTCAAGACGAGGGACCTTGGCGGCAGTGCATCGACGACTGCATTCACGGCGGCAGTCGCAGCGCATATTGCCCGTTAACGGAACTCGTTAACTGAATCATGCAAGAAGAACGGATGGAGGAGGAATGACAGTGGAACAGGACGCTAAGAAAAAGGAGCTAGTCATCGAGCAGTTTACTCGCAGTAGGGCGGAATATGTCTCAAGCGTCTCTCATGCCACAGGCGACGACCTTGATCTATCGGTTGCCTGGCTGCAGCCCGATCAGCATTGGAAGGCGCTTGATATCGCAACTGGAGGGGGGCATGTGGCCAAGAAGCTCTCGCCTTTGGTCAGAACCGTAGTTGCAGCGGATCTAACTCGCGCGATGTTGGAGACTGCAAGAGCGTTCATTCAGCCTGATTGCAATAACGTCGAATTTATCGTTTCGGATGCAGAGGATCTTCCATTTCTCGACCGCACTTTCGATCTAGTGACCTGCCGAATTGCGGCACATCATTTTCCGAACCCACAGCAATTCGTGTGGGAGGCCGCTCGAGTATTGAAGCCTGGCGGCTGCTTCCTGCTCATCGATAATGTTGTTCCCGATAACGAAGCAATCGATAGGTTCGTTAACCGGATCGAACTGTTGCGGGATGAGAGTCATGTTCGATGCTGCAGCGTAAGCGAATGGAAGCGGTGGATGTCGCAGGCAGGCTTTGCTATATCGAATGATCGGCTTCGCAAGAAGAGCTTCGATTACCCGACCTGGGTAAGAAGAACAACCCGCAGCGAACAACAGGTCCAAGACGTTACGGCTTATATTCAAGCCGGACAGGAGGACTTGCAAGCATACATCGGATTGAAGACGAATAACGGCGAGATTCAGCAGATTACGATCGACGAGTGGATGGTCTTGGCGATCCGGGAATAGAGGAGGGCTGTATCCATTGAGGGTACAGCCTTTGTTTTTCTATATAAGATGAACGCATAAGATTAATCAAGAGAGAAGAAAAAGAGATGAATCTGAAGAAGCGCCAGCGTTCGCCTTTGTGATCGGATTCCCACCTACGATAATTCATTCAAGGAATCCGGGAACAACAGCGATCGAAAGATCATCACTTTTGCGAAGCGACTTGATCGTTAAGTTTTCGAGTTCAACTTATATAGCTCTTTTAATTAGAACGCAACATATACCGGGTTGGAACCGGCAACCTTTAACGGGCATGAATCTGCCGATATTGACTAGGGCTGAGCGACTCATGCTTCTTGAAGACGGAGCAGAAGTAGTTGGCGTCCTCGAAGCCGGTGAGCGCAGCGACTTCCTTCACGTGCATCTCGGGATGCTGCAGCAGCAGCTCCTTGCTTTTCTTAATGCGGACGGAATGGATATATTGGAAAATGCGAATGTTGGTCGCCCGCTTGAAGACGTTGCATAGATGCTGCGGCGTAACCCCGGTGACCTCGGCCAAGTTATCGAGCGTGAGAGGGCGGCTATAGTGCTGCTCGATGTAATCGAACAACGGCTTCAGCTTGTAATTGAGGCTCGTGGGACTGTGGTTGGGCAGCACCGAGGCATATTGCACGATATCCGTAAGCAGGGCGTACACGACGCTGGAGCATTGGAGTCCTTGGAGCGCGACATCCGATTGTCCGATTGACAGCGCTTTACGGATATGGGCCAGGAAGAGATCGGGTCTGGTTAAGTAATACACGCCGGAAGCCGAGATCCCGGCCGAGCGGTTCAAGAACGCTTCGACCTGATAGCCGTCGAAGACGATCCAGTCCACGATCCACGACGAGGTGATCGCGTAATATTCATGGGCGGCTCCCTTGAGGAGGAACATCGCCATGCCTTCTTTGACGCGATACGCTTTTCCGCCTAGCAGCAGCTCTCCTTCTCCTTCTACGCATTGAATCCATTGATACAAGTACCCATTCGGGCGTACGACATGCTCCTGGTTCCACTGCTGTCCGGCTTGAACGAGATAATAGGGCAGCTCCTTGTCCGAATCCGTCATGAGCGGAATGTATCGTCTCGTCATCATCATCACCTTCATATATTGCTAGGATTCTTAAAATCGTTCGATTGTTGGCCTTATTCACGGCATATACAATTAACAATATAACAAAGCTGTAGCGCTTACAACGACAACGATAACCGCTGGGAGGATGTTGATTCAAGATGTGCAGAACCGAGACGCCGCTGATGAAGGGTTGGGAATTTACGCTGAGCGAGCCGGTAGACGCGAATTTCGAACCGGTCCATCTGCCGCATGACTGGGCCATTACCGCCCCGATCGACCGCAACATGAAGCAGGGAGCAGCGCAAGGTTTCCGAGACCGGTGGGGCATCGGATGGTACAGGAAAACCATGACCCTGGCAGAGAAGGAAGAAGGCTCCGTCTACCGCCTGCAGTTCGACGGCGTATATGAGAACAGTACGGTATGGGTGAACGGCACCTTGGTCGGCGGGCGCAAATACGGCTACTCCCGATTCACGCTGGATATTACGGATTGCGTCCATGCAGGAGACAATCTGATTCTGGTCAAGGTGGATAACACTTCGTTCCCTGCCGACCGATGGTATTCGGGAGCGGGCATCTACCGCACCGTCAAGCTGCTGACGCTTAAGGAGAAGCATCTCGACGAGGAAGACATTCAAGTGATATCGGAAGTCCACGGGGACTCGGCGATCGTAACGGTTCATACCGGGGCGGCTTCCTGGGTGAAAGCATGCGTAACGAATGAGGACACGCGCTTAACCGCCGAATCCGACAACGGAACGATCCGCCTCGAGATCCCGAATGCGAAGCTATGGAGTCCCGAAGAGCCGCGTCTGTATCAGTTGGAATTGTCGCTCTATGAGGGAAGCCTGGAGAGTCGGCTCACCGATGTCTATCGGCTGCGGATCGGTATTAGAACGGTCGAGATGGTCGCCGGCAAAGGCATGTACCTGAACGGCCAGCCGGTCAAGATCAAAGGATTATGCGTGCATCAGGATGCCGGCTCCCTGGGCGTGGCGGTCACGCCCGAAATCTGGAGGGAACGGTTGCTTGCGTTCAAGCAAATCGGCTGCAATGCCATTCGCATGTCCCACCACATCCCGGCTGCGGAGCTGCTAGATCTGTGCGACGAGCTAGGGATGCTGGTTTATGAGGAACCATTCGATAAGTGGACGGGAGGTTCGTACCGAAGATATTTTGAGACGGAATGGCAGCGGGACTTGGCTTGCATGGTGCGCAGGGACCGGAATCATCCGTGCATCTTCATGTGGGGCGTGGGCAACGAAGTCGAGAATCAAGGGCAGGCGTCGATGCTGCAGATTCTGAAGATGCTGAAGGATCATCTGCTGACGCTGGATACCACCCGCCCCGTCTCGTATGCCATGAACCCGCATTTCAAATACGAGAACAACGTCGATCTGGCAAAAGTGGAGGACATTCAGCAGTTCGTGGATACGGAGAGCGATACCGAGATCTATGACCTGGGTGACCGGATCGAGCGGATACGCCGCATTGCCGAGATCGTGGATGTGATCAGTTGCAACTATCAAGAACAATGGTACCCGGCCATCCACGAGGCCATTCCGGACAAATGTATATTGGGCACGGAGACGTACCAATATTTCCGAGGGCATGCCGATCAGATGCAGAATTTCAGCGAAGAAGTCCCTTGGATGGATGTGGAGCGGCACGACTATGTCATCGGCGGCATGTTGTGGACGGGCATCGACTATCTCGGCGAATCGATGGGTTATCCCGCCAAAGGCTGGGCAGGCTCCCTGTTCTGGACGAATCTGGAGCGCAAGCCGTTGTCCTATCTGTATGAGAGCTATTGGTCGGAGAAGCCGATGGTCTATATGGCGGCGATGGACTATTCCTTGCAAGACGAAGGGGTTAAGGAGCATTGGGACGCGCCCCGATATGCGAGCCATTGGAACTTCCCGCAGTTCAACAAGAGCGTGATTCCGTACATGATCGCCACGAACTGCGAGGAAGTGACGTTGGAGCTGAACGGCAAACGGTTCTATACGAAGCGGCCTTCGGAATACCCTAACCGGATGATCACCGGATTTGTGCCTTATTTGCCCGGTACGATAACGGTACGAGGATTCAACGGTTCGCAAGAGGTATGCTGCTATACGCTTGCAACGGCTGGACCTTCCGCGAGACTCGGGTTCGATACGGAATCGGTCCGGCTGGCGGCGAGGGAAGGCTATCATCAGCTATGGACCGTCCGGGCCAAAGATCACGAAGGCATCCCCGTCTTCGGGGAAAGCGCCAAAGTTACCTTCCGCGTCACGGGTCCGGCAGAGATCGTGCGCGTCGATAACGGCGACCTCTGTTCCAGCGAGCCTTATGACCGGTATTGGATGCATATGTACCGGGGAGGCGTCAGCGCGGTCATCCGGCTAACCGGTGAAACGGGACGCATCGTGCTATCGGCTTACGCAGACGGGATGCAGCCTGCGCAGGTTGTTATTGAGGCGGAATAAGGACGGATCAATGGTTTCAACCTTGTCTAAGCCGGTTAATAGAAGACAAGTGGGAAGTGGTTAAAGAAACACCGTTAGGAAAATGAGACCGAAAGGTCATTCCGAAAGGTTGTTGATTTCCAATGAGCCCAAACTTACGAAAGACGAAACGGTCGAGATTTCTTCGATTCTTTTCCGGTAAGGCACCCTAGCAATTGGACGATAGCTTGTTAGTACATGTATGATTACGCTTCCCACCCAAGCTCCGCGAGTTCGCTCGCGGAGCTTTTTTGTTGTCTGCGTGAATCCAGCGCCAGAATCATTCATGACGGTTTTTTGCACAAACATCTCTGATTTAAACATGGGCATTGTCGAAGAGAGAGAGTATATTTGTAAGCGTAATCATTATTGAACGTAACATCATCCAAGATGGGAGGCGCGAAGTGAATCGTTGTTCGCGGCGGCTTCGCCTGGCGTAGTCGCTACGATTTGTATCATTTTCGAAATTAGTCATTATTTTACGAGGAGGAATTAAAGTATGGGTACAAGATCTGCATCCGTCCGTCGAACGATGGTTGCTTCCATATTGTCCTTGTCCATGGCATTCTCGCTGGTCGTCCAGCCGACTCCCGGGCATGCCGCGTCTTCGGACAGCCTGCCGGCCCGTCAGGCCGAGTATCTGAACCGCGGTCTGGTCGCGGTCCTGACCGATAACGGCGTCTTCTTGAGCTGGCGCTACCTGAATACGGATTCGGACAACATCGCATTCAACGTCTATAAGAACGGATATAAGGTGAATGCGGCGCCGATCAGCGACGCGACGAACTACATAGACACGACGGGGGCCGATAGTTCTCAGTATCAAATTTCCGCCATCGTGAACGGCAAAGAAGAGATGCAGCGGGAGACCGTCTCCGTCTGGCATAACGATTACTTGCCGATCCCGCTGGATAAGCCGGCCGACGGCCGGACGAAGGACGGCGGCAACTACTCCTACACCGCAAGCGACGCGTCCGTGGCGGACGTGGACGGCGACGGCGAATATGAGATCGTCTTCCTGTGGAATCCGACCAACGCGAAGGACAATTCGCAAGCCGGCTATACGGGCAATGTCTATATGGATGCCGTGGAACTGGATGGAACGAAGCTGTGGCGCATCGACCTCGGCGTGAACATCCGTGCCGGCGCGCACTATTCGCCGTTCATGGTGTACGACTTCGATGGCAACGGCACAGCCGAAGTCGTCGTCAAGACGGCGGACGGCACGAAAGACGGCAAAGGCACCGTCATCGGCGACGGGTCGAAGGATTATCGCAACGAAGGCGGGTACATCTTGTCGGGACCGGAGTATCTGACGCTGTTCGACGGCGCAACCGGCGCGGCCCTCACCACCGTGGATTACGTTCCGCCAAGAGGTAATGTAGGCGACTGGGGCGATACTTACGGCAACCGCGTGGATCGTTTCCTGGGGGCCGTCGCTTATCTCGACGGGGTGCACCCAAGCGTGGTCATGACCCGCGGTTACTACACGCGTACCGTGCTCGCTGCTTACGATTATGTCGGCGGTAAGCTGGTGCAGCGCTGGGTGTTCGATTCGAACGAAGCGGGCAAACAGTACGAAGGGCAAGGCAACCATGGTCTGAGCGTACTGGACGTGGACGCGGACGGCAAAGACGAGATTATGTTCGGCGCCCTGGCTATCAATGACGACGGCACATTGCTGTACGGCACCGGGCTTGGCCACGGCGACGCTATGCATGCAGGCGTGCTGGATCCGAGCAAGGACGGCTACCAAGTTGTGAGCGTGCATGAACATACCAACGCCGAATACGGGCTCGAGATGCGCGATGCGGCAACGGGCGAGATTCTGTGGGGCGAATATACCGGCATCGACACGGGCCGAGGCATGTCGGCGGATATCGATCCGAACTATCCGGGCTATGAATCGTGGGCTACCACCATCGTCGATGGGCAGATGGTTCCGGTAACCAATGCGCATGCAGCCAACGGAGATATTATCTACACCAAGGAAGAAGCGCCGAAGAGCGCCAACTTCGCGATCTATTGGGACGGCGATCTTGGCCGCGAGCTGTTCGACCATGTGTGGGACAACAGCACGGGCAAAGGCGTTCCGGTCATTTATAAGTGGGACTACGAGAACAAGAAACTGAACGAAATTTTCAGGGCGGCAGGCTCGCTGACCAACAACAGCACCAAGGGCAACCCGGCGATTCAGGCGGATATCCTCGGCGACTGGCGGGAGGAAGTGCTGTTGCGGAGCGAAGACAGCACGGAATATCGGCTGTATACGACGACCATCCCGAGTTCGTACCGGATTCCGGCGCTGATGCAGGATCCTGTCTACCGCTTGGGCGTAGCTTGGCAGAACGCAGGGTACAATCAGCCACCGCACACGGGATTCCATATCGGCTACGGCGAGACGGAGTTCCCGCAGGCGAATATTGCGCTTACGGGCAGCGCGGAAGCGCCGCAGCCGGTGTATCAATTTGACTTTGGCACGGAAACTGCAACAGGTGCAACCGCTGTGCAGGATACGCAATACACGGCAGGCACAGGCTACGGATTCGAGGCTACGAGCGGAATTACTGTGGGCACAAGCACGGTTTCCTTGCCGGCAGATGCCAAATTCGCGGTAGACTTGCCGAACGCCAACTATAAGGTAACGCTGAAACTTGGCGCCGAAACGCAAGACTCCAATGTGGGCGTCAAATCCGAGTTCGTTCAGAAGTTGGCGGTAACGAATGTGCAACAAGGCGAGCCGCTGACGTATTCCTATGACGTCGCGCTTGTCGACGGTCAGCTGGAATTCATTTTCTCCGGCACCGCGATCAACGTGCAGGAGATTACGATCGAGAAGTACGCGGACCAAGCAGCCGGCGCTTCGACGACGATCTACATGGCCGGCGATTCGACCATGCAATCGTACAGCGCTATCCAAGCTCCGCAGGAAGGCTGGGGCCAGCAATTCGGACGTAATTTCGCGCAGGGCGTCGTAGTCGAGAACAACTCGATCGGCGGCCGCAGCAGCAAGTCGTTCATGGTCGACGGCCGCTTGGATACGATCTTGCGCGAGATTAAGCCGGGCGATTACTTCTTCATCTCCTTCGGACACAACGATGCGAGCGCGGGCATTCCGGAGCGTTATGCGTCTCCAGCGGACTACAAAACGTACTTGGCCCGCTATGTGAACGGCGCCAGACAGCGCGGCGCAACGCCGGTCCTGCTTACGCCGGTAGGCCGCAGAGATTTCAATAACGTTACCCAAGAGTTCAACGTCAGCTTCCCGGAATACGTGCAAGCGGCCAAGGAAGTGGCGTCGGAACTTGATGTGAAGCTGATCGATCTGAGCCAGCTGAGCATTGCCCATTACAACAAGATCGGACTCGCGGCTTCGGAGAAGCTGTTCCTGTACGCCAATCCGGGCGAGTACCCGAAATATCCGAACGGCGTGAACGATAACACGCACTTCAGCGGTTACGGCGCGCAAGTGATCGCCGGTCTGGTCGCGGGCGCGGTTAAGGAAATGAACCTCGGCCTCTCGCCATTCGTGATCGATCCGGATGTGGCCGAACCGGAGCCAGAGCCGGAGATCCAGCTCTATGAAGAGAACTTCGAAGGCGACCCGGCCGCCATCCAATACGCCATGGTGAATTCGACCGGCATCGCGGGAACGATGACGGGAACGGTCGTGGAAGGCAACGGCGGCAAGGTGCTGAACGTGGTCGGTTCCGGTTCCGGCAACCGTGCCAAGACATTCCGGCTGTTCGATGCGGTGAACGGCGATATCGTCAACGTGAACTTCGATTGGAACGCGGGCAATGTAGGCGCTTCCCCGTCGGAAGGCCATCTGTCGCTGCAAGACGCGAACGAGAACCTGATTCTGACGCTGTACACGACGAGCGGCACGAATACGCCGATCGGCTATTTCGCGGGCCATTACACGCCTGACTACAGCACGGGCAACACGACTCTTCCTGGCGGCATTGCTACGACTCTGACGAAGAACCAGTGGGTCAATGTGGATGCGACGATTAATTTCGCGGAGAAAACGATCGATCTGACCCTAACGAGCAAAGCGGATCCTGCCGTCACGCAGACGATCGAAGATATCCCGATGAGCGCAGGTACGGCCTATGCGGATAACGTAAGGGCGATGCGTTTCCTCGGTACGAGAAAAGGCGGCGGCGGCACCCTCAACTGGACCACTCAGATCGACAACGTACGGATCGAAGGCTCGATGCTTGCGCCGACGTCCGGCGATCAGACCGCATTGATCGCGCTGCGCGATGAGGTGAAGGCATTGGATCTGTCCGGTTACACGGAACAATCCGTAGCGGTGTTGAACAAAGCTCTCGCAGCTGCCGAGGCAATCATCGGCACGGAAGCAACGCAAGCTCAGGTCGATCATGCGCTTCATGCGCTGAAGGTAGCGAAGGAATCGCTGACCAGCGAACCGGCCGGCGACATTAGCGCCTACCAGTTCGACTTTGGCCCCGGCAGCGCGGCCGAAGGATATACGCAGGTTAACGCAACACGCGCTTACGTGGAAGGCAACGGCTATGGTTTCGCCGATACTGCCCTCGTGCAAGACGAGAACCGCAATACCGGTAATGCGCTGACGGAGGATTTCACCCGCGTGAACGGCACTTCCTTCCTCGCGGAGATGAAGCCGTCCAATTACCGCGTCACGATGACGATCGGCGATGCCACGGAAAGCACGAATGTCGGCGTGACGGTGGAACAAATGGCCAAAGTGCCGGTCACGACAGTGCCGGCTGGCGAATTCAAGGAATTCACGTATGACATCGCGCTTATCGACGGCGTATTCAACTTCGAATTCACGGGCAACACGCCGAAGATCAATGCGCTGAAGATCGAACGTCTGGCGGAGAACGGCACGGGCGACAAGCCGGTCATTTACCTGGCGAGCGATTCCACGGTGGCCAACTACGCGGAGAGCTACCGTCCGCAAGCCGGATGGGGCGAGCCGCTCGGCGGCTTCTTCGATCAAGAGCAAGTGACGGTCGATAACCGCGCTGTCGGCGGACTCAGCAGTAAGACGTTCCTCGTCGGCGGTTACTTGAACGATCTGCTGCTCGACATTCATGCAGGCGATTACCTGTTCATGCAATGGTCGCACAACGACTCGACGCCATCGCGTCCGGAGCGTTATCTGACGCCGGAGCAATTCAAGGTTTATCTGAAGACGTACATCGACGGCGCCGTGCAACGCGGAGCGACCCCGGTTCTCGTTACGCCGGTGAACCGTCGCGACTTTACGGATGAGACGCTCAATAAGAGCTTCCCTGAATATGTAGCGGCGATGAAAGCCGTTGCGCAAGAAACCGGCACGCTGCTGATCGATCTGAATCAGATGAGCTGGGAGTATTTCCAGGAGCTCGGTACGGAAGGAACCAAAGGCATCTTCATGTGGGTCGGCACGACGGAAGACAACACGCATCTGCAGATGAACGGCGCTACGAAGGTAGCGGAGATGGTAGCGAAGCTGGTGAGAGAGCTGAACATTCCGCTTTCTTCCGCGGTCACGCTGGACGGAGAGCTGTACGGCTCGCTTACGGGCAGTTCGGCTAGCGTAGTCGGCGGCGCGCCATTCTCAACGGACTACAAACTTCGCAACGTTGAAGAAGCGATCTACGCGCAAGATATTATCGTCAACTACGATGCGGAGCAAGTGGAATTCATCTCGGCGGAATCGCTGGCGGAAGGCTTCCAACTGCTGAACGTTGACGCTGACACGCCAGGTCGCGTCCACATGATCGCGGCTTCTACAGGCGAGAGCAACGCGATCGCCGAAGATACGACGCTCATCAAGCTGAACTGGAAGGCAATAGCAGTCAGCGAGACGGCTTCTACGGCCATCTCGGTTACCAACACGACGGCGAATGGCACTGGTGCGGAGAAGCAAGTCGCCGCAGCAACGGCAGCCGTGCAGATCCGCGCGATTGCGGACAAAACAGCGCTCGAGTCGCTGGTCGCAAGCGCTCAAGATCAGTACGACACAGCCCAAGTCGGCACGAAGCCAGGCCAATATTCGCAGCAAGCCAAGGATACGTTCGGCGCGGCGATTGCAGCGGCAACGGCGGTTGCGGAAGACGAATCCGCAACGAACGCACAAGTTGCGCAGGCGGTCGAAACGCTGACAGCGGCGATGAATGCCTTCGCGGCATCCGTCAACGTTGCGCAGCCTGGCGATACGAACGGCGACGGCGCGTACACGATCGGCGACCTCGGCATTGTTGCCGCGGCTTACGGCAAGACGTCCGAAGATCCGCAGTGGAACGCGGTCTACAAGAAGTACGATTTGGACAACGACAACACGATTGATCTGGACGATCTCGTTATCGTCGCTCGCGGTATTCTGACGACGCCATAGAAGTTGCAGCACGAAGAGGGAGGCTAACCAGCCTCCCTTTCCGCATTTTAACAGGATGTCCGAGCCCCATAACGGCAAAAAAAACCAGACCGTATTGGTCTGGTTTTTCGCTGTCATTATTGCTGTTGGTTCGACGAGCGGTTAGCGGATTGCTGCTGCTCGAATACCTCTGCCGCTTCTTCGGCGGAGAATTCCGTATCGTTTTGTCCCGGAACAGGAATTTCATAGATTCGCAACCAGTGGAAGAACGGTTCCCCAATATAAGCGGATCCCAGTCCAAAGATGAGAGCTTTCACAAAAGGATTCCAATGAGGCTTGATCTGCAGCAAAAATAGAATGGTCACGGGCATTAACGTTAAATCCCAAGGAACATAGGTGGGCAGGAGCGGGATAACATGAAACCGATAGTGCCATAATCCAAGCTGATCGCCGATGACATCCAGCACAATGGAGAGCGTTGACACATACAGACTAACAAATAATAATCGGCACGTGCTTTGTTTCGGTCTTGTCCAATACCAGATCACCCATGGCACAATGGTTAAGGCGACTCCAAACCACCATAAGTCGGTGAAGATAACGTAATCATGCCAGATTTGTATTTTTTCGCGAATGGTCTCGTAGGTCCGTTCGATATTTTCATCCATTAATTTAATGGCGGTTTCTTTTTTATCCAATCGGAATCACCTTCCTGGATATTAATGTTCTCCAATATGAGGTGAGGTAAACTTCCGGCTGATGGACAAAACGGTAAGCTATTAGTTCTTGTAAAGACAGCAAACCCGGCAGATGGTGCACGAATCTGCCGGGTTTCTTATTGCCGTTATTCCGCAGCAGCAACCCAATGGCCCGGCCGCGCTTCGATGAACCGGGAGCGTTCCAGCCCGTAAGGATCAGCGGCATCCGCCTCTGTACGGATTGGCGCGCTTTTGCGTGATTCGACGGCCGGATCCGGTACGGGGATGGCCGACAACAGCGATTGCGTGTAAGGATGGATCGGATTGGCGTATAGCTCCTCGCTCTCCGCAAGCTCCACGATCTTGCCTTTATACATGACGGCAACGCGGTCGCTGATATGCTTCACCATGGACAGATCATGCGCGATGAACAGATAGGTTAACCCGAGTCGCTGTTGGAGTTCTTCGAGCAACTTCACGATCTGCGCCTGGATGGAGACATCGAGCGCAGACAGCGGCTCATCGCAGACGATGAATTCCGGCGATACGGCTAGCGTCCGGGCGATGCCGATCCGTTGACGCTGACCGCCGGAGAACTCATGCGGGTAACGCTGAGCATGGGAAGCTTGAAGCCCGACCATCTCGAGCAGTTCCTCGACCCGTTTCTGCCGTTCTTTCTTCCCTTTGTGCAGCCCATGCACGTCGAGCGTCTCGCCGATCAGATCGGCAACCCGTAGCCGCGGATTCAAGGACGCATACGGATCTTGGAAGATGATGCCCATATGCCGCCGCATCGTCTTCATCTCCGTCCGGTTCAACCCTTGAAGCGGAATGCCCCGGAACAGCACCTCCCCGCCGGTCGCCTCATGGAGCCTCAGAATCGTCCGGCCCGTCGTCGACTTGCCGCTGCCCGACTCGCCGACGACGCCGAGCGTCTCGCCAGCTTCGATATGGAAGCTGATGTCATTGACGGCTTTGACGGTCTGGCCTTTGCCAAGGTCGAAATGCTGGCGCAGCGAACGGACTTCAAGCAGCGGCACATCATCGGCAGGACGGGCGATGACCGGCAGCGGCTTCGGTTTCTTCGGTTCGTCGAGTCTCGGCAGCGCCTGGAGCAGTTTCTTCGTATAGGGATGCTTCGGATCGGCGAAGATCTGCTCAGTCGTGCCGCTCTCCACGATCTCGCCATCCTTCATGACCACGACACGGTCGCACATGCCGGCCACGACGCCCAGGTCATGCGTAATGAGGATGACCGCGGTGCCGAGCTGCCGCTGGATCGTCTTCAGCTCATGCAGAATCTGCGCTTGAATCGTCACGTCCAGCGAAGTGGTCGGTTCGTCGGCAATAAGCAGCGACGGGCGGCAGGCGAGCGCGATGGCAATCATGACCCGCTGGCGCATCCCGCCCGAGAACTCATGGGGATATTGCTCGTAGCGGGCCTCGCTATTCGGAATGCCGACCATGTCCAGCAGCGCGATGGCTTCCTTCCTGGCTTCTGATCCGCTTAGCTTCCGGTGCTTGTTCAAGCTCTCTTCGATCTGCCTGCCGATGCGCATCGTCGGATTGAGCGAGGACATCGGGTCCTGGAAGATCATCCCGATCTCCTTGCCGCGGATATGCTCCATCTCCGCATCCGTCTTATCCGCCAGGTTCTCGCCTTGGAAGAGAACTTGGCCGCCTTTCACGATCGAAGGAGGGGATGGAAGGAGACGCATAATCGTGCGGGCCGTTACGCTCTTGCCGCTCCCGGACTCCCCGACGATGCCGATCGTCTCGCCGCGGTTAACCTCGAAACTGACGTTCCGAACCGCCTCGACTTCCTGATCGCGCGTGAAGAAGGATACCGAAAGATTATGTACCTGCAATAGTTGGGTCATGATTTCACCTGTACCTTTATATGAGTTTACAAATAATTACAATAAAACATAGGTAATTCGTGAATTTATCCATAGATATAAGAGAAATAGGCAAGGATTAATCGATTAACAAGAAATTATTGACTTTCCACTGAACTAAAATATACTATATCTATCGGAATAGTTCAATTAAAGACTGCGAAAGGGAGCGAATGTCCTTGGTAGAGTATGTTACGGCACCAAGCCGCCGCGGAATCGCGCAGCCGCTAACCGCCGTTTTTCGCAAAATGCTCCGCCATCCTGTCTATCGGTATCTTCTCTTCCTGTCCGGCGCGCCGATCACGCTCATCGTGCTCGTCTGTTATCAGTACCGCAGATCAAAGCTTGGGTATCGGACCATCGCGGCCGAAGTCGAGAACGAACTGCGGCAATCGGGAGATTACGAGTCATTGGCGGCAGAAGTTCGCCAACAACAGCAGCGCAAGCATCGGTTCTTCGGCAGACAGCCGGATGAGAAGCAGCTGGAGAGGGAAGTCGCGCATCTTGCAAGTTTGAAGTTCAACGCGCGCGTGAAGGAACGGATCGAACGGAATATCGCGGAGAGAGGACGGAAGATTACGTTCGAGGACACGTACCGTCAGTTGATCGAGAGTCCTCTTCTATTCTTGCTGTCGCTCTTGCTCGGATGGCCGATGTATATCCTGATGGGGATTTACGCCAATCCGTATTTGAAATACATAGCGGAACGGCTTGTGATGGCGATCTTCGTCATCTTCGGAGTCGCGTTCCTTGTATTCACGCTTCTATACTTATCGCCGATGAATCCGGCGGCCAACTTGCTGGGAGAGACGGCGACGGATGAGCAGATCGCCTCATTCAACCGGCTGTACGGTTTGGATCAGCCTTATCTCGTTCAGCTGTGGGACTCGCTGAAAGGGATTCTCACCTTTGACTTAGGCAAATCGTTCGCGGGCAACGAGCAGGTAACCGAAGCCATTGCGGGCAAATTCCCCGTCACGTTGACGCTGACGGTCGTGTCTACCCTTATTGCCGTGCTGATCGCGCTGCCGATCGGCATTATTTCCGCGACGCGGCCGAATTCGTTCTTCGATTACACGTTCATGTTCATCGCGCTGCTGGGACTGTCGATTCCGAACTTCTGGCAGGGATTGATTTTTATCCTGAATTTCTCGATCAAGCAATCCTGGCTGCCGGCCACCTATAATCCGGAGAACTGGTTGTCCGCCGTTATGCCGATCGTCGTTCTGGGAACAGGACTGACCGCCGCCGTAGCCCGCATGACGCGTTCATCCACGCTCGAGGTCATCCATGAGGATTACATCACGACGGCGAAGGCCAAAGGGCTCAGCAGACGGACGGTGCTGTGGCGGCATGCGGTCGGCAATGCGCTCATTCCGATCGTAACGGTGATCGGCTTGCAGTTCGGCGGGATGCTCGGCGGGGCCGCGGTCACGGAGAAAGTGTTCAATATTAGCGGGATCGGCAGCTATATCGTAGATAAACAAATCATTCCGGATATCCCGAGCATTATGGGCGGGGTTGTCTATACGGCGATCACGATCTCCGTGGTGAATGTGCTGGTCGATCTGCTCTATGCGTTCCTTGACCCGAGAATCCGCTCCAAGATGAAACAATACTGATGCAGGAGCTGTCCTATGAAGCCTATTATTACTGATCAACAACGGCAGTTCCGGTTAAAGTCCGCGCCGGAGTACAGCCAGGCGAGCTTCGCCTGGATCGTCTCCATCGCGCTGTCGCTCTTGCTGCTGCTTGGCGGTTACCGGTCCGAGACAGGGGATTTCTCGCCGGTTCTTCTGACCTTGAGCGGCGCTTATCTCGTATTTGCCTTGCTGCAGCTTGCGGTATGGGCGCGGATACGCCTGGATCTGATTCGCGACGGTTCGATTCGGGGCGGAACGAGGGTGCTGGGTTACGGACTGATGCTCAGCTTGCTGAGCGGCAACGTCTTCATCGCTACTGCCGCATTTCAGCTCGTGCGGGCAAAGAAGAATGCGGCGTACACGCTCGCCGTCTATACGCTGCTTACCACGTTATTGGTATTTGCCGTATCCGCGCTTAATCTCTACAAGCCTTATGTAGCCAATTCGTTCCTGACGGGGATGGCCTTGCTGCTGGTCGCGGCGGTCATCCAGCTCGGAGCGCTGCTGTTCCTGGCGAAGGTCGCGGATCGCTCCGTACTGCCGCGTTCCACGGCGATTATCGCCGTCATCCTGATCTTGACGGCGTTGACCGGCAATGTGTTCGCGCTCTTGCTCGGACTGCTGCTGATTGCCAGGCTGCGCGATGGAGGCGGCAGCGCCGGCTCCAAGACCGGGCAGGTGATCGACCGGTTGTCGAGAAGCTCCACTTCGATGCTCGGACTGCTGTTCATCCTCTTCCTGTTCGCCTTGTCGGTGACCAGTTACTGGACCTTCGATTACAGCCTTGCCATCGAGAACAACTACAGCGCGATTCTGCAGCCGCCGAGCCTTGCTTATCCGCTCGGTACCGACAACTTCGGCCGGGATCTGTTCTCCCGGATCGTGTTCGGCGCGCGGATCTCGCTCATCGTCGGGCTGTTGTCGACGATTATCCCGGTGGTAATCGGGGGATTGCTCGGGGCGTTATCGGGGTACTACGGAAGGCATACCGACAACATCATCATGCGTGCGCTCGACATCCTCTACGCAATCCCGGGCATTCTGCTCGCGATCGCGATTATCGCGGCGTTCGGGGCAAGCACGGTGAATCTCGTGATTGCGCTAAGCGTTGGCGCGATTCCGACCTATGCCAGGACGATGCGCGCGAACGTGATGCTGGTGTCTACGCTCGAGTACGTCCAGGCCGCCCGCGCGATCGGCTCCAGCGATTGGGTGATCCTAACGAAACATGTCGTGCCCAACTCCCTTGCCCCGATGATCGTCAAGTCATCGCTTACGATCGGCACGGCCGTCATCTCGACGAGCAGCCTCAGCTATCTCGGTCTCGGCGTTGAGCCGCATATCCCGGAGTGGGGCAATATACTCAAGCTCGGCAGCGCCTATCTGGAGACGCACGCCTATACGGCGATTTATCCGGGTATCGCGATCATCGCGCTTGTGCTCGCCTTCAACTTCCTGGGCGACGGCTTGCGCGACGCTATGGATCCGAAGCTGGATTAAAGGCGCTAGCCCAATCACTTACGTGTGAAACCCATTCATATTCTGTCGGCTTCCGACGTTACGAAACAGGAATGAACGATTGATGAGTGTGAGTTTATATATTGATTTTGTACTTATATGGAGGGGAAAGCATGAACAAGAAAGGGAAATTCGCGGCCTTGCTGCTCATCAGTTTGACGATGGTGCTAAGCGGCTGCAAAGTAACGACCAAGAATGAGGCTGCCGAGGCGCCTGCGAACACGTCGAACACGGCGAATACGCAGCAGACCGAGACGGCGGACGACGGCTCGCTGGTCGATATCGAGCTGCTCGGCATGAGCTCCGGCGAAGCGGATCTGAACATTATCCGCGACCAGCTGACGAAGAACGGTTTCAACGTTAAGCTCAACATTCAAGCCGATTACGGCAGCTTCAAATCGCAGCAGGACGCAGGCAACTTCGACATCGCCCTGTCCAGCTGGACGACGGTAACCGGCAATCCCGACTATGCGGTGCGCTCCCTGTTCAAGACAGGCGGAGATTACAGCATTCTCGCCGATTCCGAGATCGACAAGCTGATCGACACGGCGTCGACGCAGACGCCTGAACAGTATGTCGACACGTACAAACAGTTCGAACAGCAACTCGTATTCGACAAAGCGTACATCGTGCCGCTCTACAACTCGCTTAAGGCGCAGGCGCTTAATCAAGACGTGTTGAAGCAAGAATCCGTTCGTCTGTCCAAGTCGCGTTCGCTCGTATGGGAAGACATCGACTTCAAGGATGAGTCCAAGCGCGCCACGGATTCGCTCGTGCTGCAATCGACCATGCCGACGTTAACGTCGCTTGACCCGATCAAAGGCAACGACGGCTCCATCAATATGATTAACACCAACATGTACGTCCGCTTGCTCAACCTGACGGACGACGACAAGCTGACAGCCGATGGCTCGCTGTCGTATAATTTCGCGATCGACGGCAGCAATTCGGAATACTACTTCGTCCTTCGCGACGACATCAATTTCGCTCAGATCAAAGACAAGAAGGCTGTCGATACAAGGCAGCGCGTCGGCGCAGAGGACGTCATCTTCTCCCTGAACCGCGCCAAGGACAAGAACTCCGTGCCGGACCATCGTACCTTCACGCTTCACGAGCATATCAAGACCGTCGAAGCCGTAACGGATCTGGCAGCGCTCGAATCGGCTAAGCTAGCCAGCGGCGAGACCGTAAAGACCGCGCTGGAAGCCGGGTTGGAGAACAAAATCACGGGTCTTACGGCCGACAAAACGAAAGCCGACCATAAGTCCGGCAACTATCAAGTCATCAAGCTGACGACGACCGAGCCGTTCCCGCAAGTGCTGAACTACCTGGCGCACCAATCGGCAGGCATCGTATCCAAGAAGCAAGTCGAGAGCATCAACACCTATGACGTGGCCAAATTCGACGTTAACAAGGATATCCCTTACGGCGACCAGAACACGGTTACGGAAGGCGCGCAATACAACAATACGCTGTTCGCAAGCGGCCCTTATATCCTGTCTTACAAGAACGATTACGAAGCGATTTTCTACAAGAACCCGGGTTATCTGAAAGGCACCGACCACGAACCGAAGATCGAGAACATCAAGATCCGCTTCATCAAAGATGCCGACAGCGCGCTGGCAGCGCTGCGCAGCGGCGAGATCCACGTCTACTACGGCGTGACCGAAACCAAGTTCGACGTCGTCAAAGGCGACAGCAAGCTATCGCTGCAAACGATGCCGAGCAACGGAGTCTCCTACCTGCTGTTCAATACGAAGAACCGTCCTGTAGCGGAGAGCGCCGATCTGCGTAAAGCCGTGCTCTATTCGATCAATCAAGACGAAATTCTGGCGTACTACAACGGTAACAAAATCAAGGCGGTATCGACGGTCAGCCCGCTCGTTCAGACAGGGCTTGAACTGAAGAGCGATCCGGCCAAAGCGAAGGAATTCCTGGCGGCTTATAAAGCAGCCAAGTAAAACGGCGAAGGAGGAGGGGAAGCATGACCGACACGTTCCATCCGGCTCCGGCCAAATTGTCGCAATGGGATGCGCTCAGCCTGGAGTCGCTGCGCCGTCACGGCTGGTCGAATGAAGAACTGATCCGCCGCGTCGAGTCTGGCGAACTGCCGGAAGATGACAGCAAATTCCGGTTCACGTATGTGGATCTGGTTACATTAGCGCGTGAACAAAGCGAGATCTTCACTCAAGCGGTCACGCAAGGGTATCAGATCAAATTCAGTACCTTGGGAGGCAGCCGCAGTTGGTTATTCCTCGTCTTGAACCGCGAGGCGGAGCTCATCTCCGAACCTGGCCAAGAGGCCGTTCAAGCCTCGCTTACGGAAGCGGAGGCCGAGCGACTCGCGTCCGTCTTATCGTTCGGCTGGACGGTAAAGCTGCAGGATGAAGCGGTGGACGCCGACGGAAGAGCGGTGTACCGCGTCGTCCCGGTCGAACGAGGTCCTCTCGCCGTCTAAGACTAGCCTAACGAAGAACGCCATCCGTTCCTGTAGAGGAGCGGATGGCGTTTTTTTGGGCTTATTGGCCGGTTTATTGCAAGGAAGGATGCCCCTCACGAATGACCGCAATCATCCGGAGCAGCTCCGGCATATGCTTGTGCTTGCCCGGGTAAGCGATGAACAAGTCGTTACGGACTTCCAAGCCGTCGAATACGATCTGAATGCCGGGCTCTCGAGCATGAAGCATGTATGTCGGCACGATGCTGATGCCGAGCCCCATCCCGACCGATTTCATGATCGCGTGCAAGTTCGGGATGACATGCAGCGGCTTGATCAGGGGACGGCGCTTGAAGTGTTCCCGCCACAGCCGTCTAATGATCGGCAGTTCCAGTCCATAGGAGATCCACTGTTGCGAGGACAGCCATTCTTCCTTTTCCTTTAGGCTGGCCAGATCGGGAACGGCGAGCCGCTCCGGCGCGATGATTTCGAACGACTCTTCCGCGAGCTTCTCGTGTTCGATGCCGGGCACCGCGTATTTCTTGGACGTGACGATGAGGTCGACTTGGTCTTCCTTCAACAGCGCGATCAATTGGTCGGCCGTTCCGAAATAGGAGACGGTACTTAAGTTCGCTTGCGCAAGCTTAGGCAACAGCAGCTCGTGAAAATATTCGAGCGACCATCCCATTCGAATCACGCTCGTGCTGGGAAGCGATGCCGACTTGAGGCCGGCCGTCTCTTCTTCCAACGACTCGACCAGAGGTGCGAGACGGGAATAGAGTTCCTTGCCTCGCTCGGTGGCGACGAGTTTCCGGGACACGCGGGCGAATAGCGGCTCGCCGACTTCGGCCTCGAGCGCGGCGAGATGCTGGCTCATCGCGGGCTGCGTCATCATTCTCGTCTTAGCCGCCTCGGATACGGAATGGTGTTTGTAGATGGCGATGAAACTCCGGTACCATTCGAAATCGACCATAACTGTCTTCAGCTCCTCTTCAATGTGCAGGTTAAATTATAAAAATATTTATGATCTAGCGCAATTTATATAATTATCTTTATCTATAATGCGCGAGTATACTAACCTGGTAACCACATTACAAACCGAGGAGCGGAAGAGAAATGAAACATATACTGATCGTCGTCACGTCAGCCCATCGCATGAACGCAAACAAAGAGACAGGCCTATGGCTGTCGGAGTTCGCAGAGCCTTATATCGAATTTACCAAAGCGGGCTATGCCGTCACGATAGCGAGTCCTCTCGGCGGCAAGACGCCAGTTGATCCGAGCAGCTTGAGCGCTGATCTGGAAGCAGAGATTCTCGATGCGCGGCAGTACCTGGAGAACACCGTGCCGCTAAGCGTTGTGAACGCGGCGGATTACGATGCGATTCTGTTGCCGGGCGGTCACGGCACGATGTTCGATTTGCCGGATAACGAGACGCTGCAAGGGCTCTTGCGCGCCATCTATGAGAACGACAAAATCGTTGCCGCCGTCTGCCATGGACCTGCGGGCCTTGTAGAGGCAAAATTGTCGGATGGCCGCTTCCTGGTTGAGGGCAAGCGACTCACCGCATTCACCGATTCGGAAGAACATGCGGCAGGTCTGGCGGCCGATATGCCGTTCCTGCTCGAGAGCAGACTGCGTGCAGCAGGCGCCAACTTCGTGACGGCGCCGGACTGGTCCGATCACGTGGAGGTAGACGGGAACCTGATTACCGGCCAGAATCCGCAATCGACGCTCCAAGTCGCCAAAGCGGTCATCGCAAAGCTTCAATAATTCGCTTAGGAAGCGCAAGACGTATGCTTCCGGCCTCCCTAAGATATAGCTGATCTACCAGCGCTCAACATTGGCGGTCCATGTTGAGCGTTTTTTTGCATATGAGCGTGGTCTGCCTACAATTAATCCTAAAGATGATACTTATAGTCCGTCGACTTTGGCATGGGTTTCCATATAACATGGAGATATCGGTAGGAGTTACATGGAAGAAGGATGTTGCCTGATGAGCGTATTAGATGATTTCGGCTTGCGGCTGAAGGAGCTGCGGCTTCGCCTCCAGATGTCGCAAGATATGCTGGCCGTTCGTTCCGGGTTGGACCGGACCTATATCGGCGGCGTGGAGCGGGGCGAACGCAATATTTCGCTTAAGAATATCGAGCTGCTCTGTAACACGCTCGATATCGATATTAGTTACTTTTTCGACCACGAACGCTTCTCACTGCATTCGACGCATCTGAAGAATGAGCTGGGACGGCCGTTTGCGGAGCGCTTTAATTACCGGGTAACGCCGGAAGATCATCTCATTGCCTGGCAAGTGAACGGCCCCATCTCCTTAGATGAGATCAATCGGATCACCGCGGATCTCAAATCCGCCTGTCTGCAGCTGGCCCCCGGAAAAGTGAAGCTCTTGATCGATAACCGGAACATGATGGTAAGAGGGCAGCCCATCGTTTTTCAACACGAAGTTACGGAGAGATGGGAAGAGCTGCAGCGTTGGTTCCTGCCGCATTGCGAGCAAGTGGTCGTGCTGTGCAACAGCAAGCTGATGCAGAACCAGATGAACCGAATGGCCGGTCGAAGCGGGCTCATTGCCGTGCAGAAGTGCCTGTTCGTCCAAGGGGAAGCGTGGCTGTCCGAGGAACTTGACCCGCGCAGCTTGTTCGGGCAACAGCAGCATGATTTTGCGTGATTGAAATTTGAAATTTGCAGCAAGGCTAGCAAAAGAAAGGAGAATAACATGGATACCGTAGTAGCAACGAATCCGCCCCAAGGACCCAAAGGCTCCTGGTTGAGCGGCAATCTGATGGACTATCGGAAGGATCCGCTCGGATTCCTGGTCGATCTGCAGAAGAATTATGGAGGGGCGGCGAAGATCCGATTCGGACCCCAGACGATGTACGTCATCTATGACCCCGCATTGTTGAAAGAAGTACTGCTCACCAAGCAGGAGCATTTCGTTAAGCTCAAAGCATTCCAGGAAGCGAGACTCTTCGTCGGCGACGGCGTGGCGACGAGCCATGGCGAGAAGCATAAGCGGGTGAGACGCTTGATCCAGCCGCATTTTACGAAAGCGCATATTCAGAAGTATGCCCTGCAGATGGTACACATCGTAGAGCGCGAACTGCGCACCTGGAAGATCGGCGAACGCCGCGACCTGACCGAAGATATCTCGAACATCACGTTCGCCATCATTGCCAAGACGCTCTTCAGCCTGGAGGGCGATGGGTATGCCCGTGCCATCCGCGAGCCGTATGAACTCATTAACCGCATGTGCGCCGAACGGATGCGCCTCCTCGTCTCTATGCCCCTGTTCATCCCCACTGCCAAGAACCAGGCCTACAAGTCGGCCCTTCACGCGCTTGACCAAGGCGTCTATGACATTATTAAGCAGCGTCGAGCCCATCCCGAGCAAGAGGAAGGCGATCTATTATCCGTCCTGATGGAGGCTAGGAACGACCAAGGCGAGGGCATGACGGATCAAGAGCTTCGCGACGAGCTGATGATCATGTTTATTGCCGGACATGAGACGTCGGCGAACGCTTTATCCTGGGCTTTCTCGTTCATTATGCAGCAGCCGGAAGTCGAGCGGAAACTTTATGAGGAGTGGGATCGGGTACTCCAAGGCGCACCCCCGACGGCAGCAACCTATATGCAGCTCACTTACACCCAGAACGTTCTGTGGGAGGCGATGAGGCTGCGTTCCCCAAGCTTCTTCACCGGCCGTTCGGCCACCCGTGACGTCCAGATCGGTTCGATTCAAGTCAAGAAAGGCCAATCCGTGCTATTCAGCCCCTTCGCGATTCACCACAACGAAACGTATTTCCCCGATCCGTTAACATTCCAGCCGGAAAGATTCGAGAATGATCTGCTCAAAAACATCCCTCAATTCGCTTATATTCCATTCGGCGGAGGGCCGCGTGGCTGCGTCGGCAACCACTTCGCCATGCTGGAGATGGTCATCGCCCTATGCATGATCGGTCAGCAATATCGCCTTCGGCTTACACCCGGACACCCGCCGATCGAGATGGAACCGCTCATGACCTTACGTCCCAAGAACGGCATCCAGGTCGTCGTTGACCCGAGATAACGTTAAAGCCGGCCTGCCGGCGCAAGTAACGAGCACATGATCGCGACGACGCCGGCAAGGACGCTTATGCTAGACTAGCAATTATGAAAGAGGGCTGATGGCCCTCTTTTTTGCGCTTCGATGGCGAGATTATGCTAATTTATGACGGTATAATCGAGGTGCGCCGTTCCTTGTCCCCGATATAATCAAGGCATGCGATCTACCATATGGGAGGGAACAACGTGTTAAGAAGAAGGACATGGTCAGGCTTGATGGTGAGCGTCATACTCGGAGGCGTTCTCGCGGGATGCAGCGGCGGGAACGGGAATACCCCGGCAACCAATAACGGCAATGCGACGGAGGCGAACGGCGGATCTTCATCCGGCGAAAATATGCAACCGCTTACACTTAGTTTCTATAGCGAAGATCCGAATCCGAACTGGTCCAATATGGAAGATGAGGTCGGACAGGTCATTACCGAGAAGACCGGAATTACGCTCGACGCCGAGTTCGCGGTAGGCGATCCTGTCCAGAAGTCGGCCTTGATTGCCGCAAGCGGCGATTATCCCGATCTCATCAGCGCGAAAGGCAGCATCAACAAATTCGTCGATGCGGGAGCGGTGCTCGACCTGACCGAGCTGATCGACGAGCATGCGCCTAACATCAAGAAGCTGTACGGCGAAGAGCTGAAGCGCGCCCGCTACAGCAGCGAAGATCCGGCGATCTATGCGCTGCCGACCTATTCGGGCGTCGGCCATACAAGCTTCAACGCGGGCGGGGGATTCGAGCTGCAGCATCGCGTCGTGAAGGAGCTTGGTTACCCGGAGATCCGCACGGTGAAGGACTTCGAGAATGCGATCAAGACTTATCTCGAGAAGCACAAGGCGGACGAGAACGGGGTTCCGAACATCGGATTAACCCTTAACGCGGACGACTGGCGGATGTATATCTCCGTGACGGATCCGGCTCCGATGGCGACAGGCGCTCCGGGGGACGGGGAATACTTCATCGACTTCGAAACGCAGGATGTGACGTACCATTTCCGCCGCCCGGTAGAGAAAGAGTACTTCCGCTGGCTGAACCATATGAACGCCGAAGGGTTGCTCGACCGGGAGAGTTTCGTTCAGAAATATGATCAATACAAAGCGAAAGTCGCTTCCGGCCGCGTACTCGGTCTCATCGACCAGGATTGGAACTACGGCGACGGCGAGAAAGCGCTCAAGGCCGAAGGCAAATTCGACCAAGGGTACGGCCACTATCCGGTGACCTTGTCGGAGGAATATAAAGATACGAGCTTCTGGCCGACGGGATTCCTCGGCGGCTACGGGATCGCCATCTCGGCCACGAATCCGGATCCGGTGCGCACGATTCAATTCCTGGATTATCTCGCCTCCGACGAAGGTCAGGTGCTGATGAACTGGGGGATTGAGGGCAAGCATTACGAGGTCGTAGACGGCAAACGCACGATCCCGCAAGAGGTGAATGACCGCAAGATCAATGACGCCGCCTCCTTCCAGAAGCAGACCGGCATCGGGCATTACCTGAACTTGGCGCCTCACTACGGGGACGGCGTGAAGGATCCGAGCGGCAACTACTACACGACCCAATTCCCCGAGCAGATCGTGAAGGACTTCAACGAGGTCGAGAAGGAAGTGCTGACCGCCTACAAGGCGACGACTTGGAAGGATCTGTTCCCTAAAGAAGATGAGTTCCCTGTCCGTCCATGGGGCGCGGCCTGGAATATTCCGGTGCCGGGTGACAGCGAGATCGTAATCCTGGACGAGAAGCTAAAGACGATCACATGGAAACGAATTCCGGAAGTCATTCTGTCCAATCCGGCCGACTTCGATAAGCTGTGGGCCGATTATATGGCGGAGCTTGAGGATGCGGGCGTCGAGAAAGCGGAAGAGCTGCGCAAGGAGCTCGTCCAAGAACGCGTCGAAATGTGGAAATAAGCAGGATTGGCGAAGAGGGCCTGATCAGATCGGTCCCTCGCTTTGTCCGCTGCTCTTACGCAAAGTTCGCGGGGATACGCCATACGACTTCGTGAATTGGCGCGTAAAGTAGTTGCTGTCGTTGAACCCGCACTCATAAGACACTTGGGTGACCGGCAAGCTCGTCTGCTTGAGCAGATTATAGGCACGCTCCAGTCGAAGGCGCTGCAAGTATGCGATCGGCGTCGTCTCGTAATAGGATCGGAAGATCCGATTGAGATGCCTCGCCGATATATTGGCATGATCCGCGATCTCTTGGAGGGTCAGTGGCTCGAGATAATGATCTTCCATGTAGGAGATGGCGCTCGCGACGTGGTGCAGGTTGCTCGGATTGGCTTCTTGGTGCAGGTCGAATTGGCGGGACAAATAAACGACGAGTCCGATGAACTGCGACAGCAGCATCGTCTGGTAGCCTTGCGCCTGATTCTCATATTCCTCGACCATCGCAGCGATCAGGGGGCTGATGGACTCGAGACTCGGTACCGGTAGACTGAGCTTATTCCTATACGGATGAATGCTGCGGTAGTAGGGCTCCAGGATGAACAGCGTCTGATAGCCGCTGGACGTCCGAAGATCCGGTCCGGCATATTGCAGCATTTCGGACCGGTACATGATGTTGCATATTTTGAAATTGGCAGGATCTTTGTAGGCATGCGGCGTCGTGCCGTTGATGACGAAGACGTCTCCCTTCTTGATGAAAGAAGCGTCGGTATTCACGATATGCGTAGCATTCCCGCTGAGCACGATAACAAGCTCGGAGAAGTCGGCATGCCGATGCAGCTCGGTGTCTTCCTCATGTCCGCCATATTGAATGAAGAACGGCGTCTGGTCATCGTTTGTGAACCACCTTAAGAATACATTGGTCAAGCGTTTCCACTCCCGCAATCTTAGTGATAACTCTATCATCCTATCTCGGGAGACGATATTCAAGGCAGGAAGGGCAATTCGACAGGAAACTTAGCAAGAAATTGAACTTTACCATAGTGAGGAGTAACGTCCATGGAATATCGCAATCCGGTCATTAGCGGGTTTCATCCCGATCCGAGCTTGTGCAGAGTAGGCGACGACTATTATTTGGTGACGAGCTCGTTCGAATATTATCCGGGCGTGCCCTTGTTCCACAGCAAGGATCTGGTGCATTGGGAGCAGATCGGCCACTGCCTAACCCGTCAGGAGCAGCTCGATCTGAGCAAGGCTTGGAGCTCGGGCGGCATCTATGCGCCTACGATCCGGTATCATCAGGGAACGTTCTATATGACGACGACGAACGTGTCCAGCGGCGGGAATCTGATCGTATCGGCCACAGATCCGCGGGGAGAATGGTCGGATCCCATCTGGGTGGACCAACCCGGCATCGACCCCGATCTTTTCTTCGACGAAGACGGGACGGTCTATTATTCAACCTCGTGGGATGGCGAGGGGCAGGGCATCTACCAGAGCCGCATTGATCTCGCAACAGGCAAGCGGCTGTCGGACATTAAGCTGCTGTGGCGAGGGTCAGGAGGGCAATTCCCGGAAGCGCCGCACCTCTACCGCATCGGCGATTGGTATTACCTGCTCATTGCGGAGGGCGGAACGGAGTATGGGCATATGGTGACGATAGCCAGGAGCGAGCGTCCCGACGGTCCGTTCGAGAGCTGCCCGTCCAATCCGATCCTGACGCATCGGAGTCTGCGGAAGCCGATTCACGCAACGGGTCACGCGGACTTCGTCCAGACGCAAGATGGTGAATGGTGGGCCGTATTCTTGGGCATCCGCCCGGCAGGCTATCCGATGCGCCATCACCTGGGCAGAGAGACATTCCTTGCGCCGGTTGCCTGGACAGAGGATGGATGGCCGATCATTGGCGACAACGGCACGGTCGACGAAGTCATGCCCGCAGGTAATCTGGCGTTACAACCGCTGCCTGCCCCAGCTGTGAGGGATCATTTTGAAGGGGAAGCCTTAACGCCGTCTTGGGTATTCCTGCGAACGCCGGTCAGCGAGAACTGGTCGTTAACCGAGCAGCCGAGTTCCCTGACGCTCCATGGCTCGCCATTAACGTTGAACGATGCCGGAGCTTTGACGTTCGTCGGCCGAAGACAGCAGCATTTCGCATGCAGCGTCTCCGTGCAGTTGAACTTCTCCCCGCAGCAAGACGGGGAAGAAGCGGGATTGACCGTCTACATGAATGAGCGGTTCCATTACGAGATCGCGCTGACTCGCGCAGGCGGCGAATCCAAGGTCATTTTCCGCAGAAGGGTCGGCAGCCTGTGGAAAGTCGAGCAGGAAGCGCCATGGGAGGCGGAGTCGATCATCTTCACGATCGAGGCGGATCAAGAGCATTACGGCTTCGGGTTCGCGGCCGATGAGCAGCAAGAAATCCGCTGGTTGGGCCAAGGGGAATGCTCGCTGCTGGCGACGGAGGTAGCCGGCGGGTTTACCGGCGTGATGATGGCGATGTACGCGACGGGCAATGGCGTGCAATCGCAAACTCCGGCGCATTTCGACTGGTTCGATTACGAAGTTGCGGAGTAAATCGTTACATGGCGAATAAGGGCAAGACCGAATATCTCGGTTTTGCCCTTATTTGTCGTGAGGCGGAGGGATTTCACCGCGTGTTACGGCGTCATCCCAACTTCATTCATCTGCGTTAGCGCTGATTGTTGTTCCATCAACTCGCTAGGAAACGTAATGGAGGCTACCGTGCCCGATGCGTTGGACCGGATATTCAGCTCTCCGCCCATCTCCAGGATGATTTGTTTGGAGATGAACAGCCCTAATCCATTACCGGATTGCTTCGTCGTGAAGAAGGGAGTGAATAGTTTGTACATGATATCATCCGGAATGCCCGGTCCCGAATCCTGCACGAAGATCGTCAGCGTCTTGTTGTCTTGGCTTAACCCCAAGACCAGCGTTCCTCCGTTATCCATCGCTTCGATGCTATTCTTGCATAGATTAAGGACGACTTGTTTCAAGAGGGCCATGTTGGCTTTGATCGACTTTTCCGCCGTAACGCCATATGTATCCAGCTGGATGTTTTTGAGATTGGTATCGACTTGAATGAGCGGCATCAAATCTTTGAACAACTTCGTCAAGCTGATCGATTCCATGCTGCTCTCCTTCGGTTTGCGCAGCCACAGCATCTCGCTGACCAGATCGTTGATGCGGGCGAGCTCCGTCAAGATCAGGCTCACGTATTTTTGTTCCTTCTCGATGCCATGCTTCTGCAGCGTCTCCCCGAGCAGCTGCACGAATCCGCGTACGCCTGTCAGCGGGTTGCGAATCTCGTGCGCCACCCCTACGGCCAGTTCGCCGATCGCGGCGTTCAGTTCGGACAACCGCAGCATTTTCTCCATGCTTTTGCGTTCGGAGACGTCGACGGCGGAGGCAATGATCCCGCTCACGTGTCCATGGCTGTAATAAGGGGTAAGCGTCTTGAACAAGCTTTTGCCGCAGAGCTCGATCTCGAAGCTGACCGTCTCGCCGCTCAAGGCGCGTTCGAAGTATTGCCCTTCGGTATCATATAGATTCGGGAAAATCTCGCGGACGGTCTTCCCGTAGCTATTGGCGGTCGTATAGCCGATTTCTTCGGCGATTTTACCCTCGGCCAACACGTAATAGAACTCGCCGTCTTCCCGTTTCTTCATCTGGACCAAGAAGCCGTTCACGGAACGGACGGTCTGCAGCAGCTCGTCCTTCATTTCGTCGTAATCGTTGCGGTCCAATGCTTTCACGAGGGTAATGTCTCTGCCGGCAATGAGAATGCAAGGCGTGTTGAAGATCTGGATCAGCTCGAAATTCAGCAGGCAGGTCAGCGTTCTGCCGCTCTTATCCAGAATATCCAGCTCCAAATCTTCGACGATTCCATGCGTCGATAACTGGTTCTTGAAATTCTCGCGAATCTCCGTATTGGCCCATACTCCGAGTTTGAATACATCCAACTCGAGCATCTGTTCCTTCGTATAGCCAAGCCGCTGAAGCGCCGAATTGTTGGCGTAGATGAATTCGCCTTCTTTGAACGTGGTGATGCAGACGAATTCCGATTTGATGTTCAGAATACGGTTCAGCATTAATTGGGTGATCTCCATATTTCTCTCTACCAAAAGTTCATGCTCAAACCGAGCGCTAAGTGAGTTCATGCCTGCCCCCTATGTTCACTGACTACGGGTATGTTGTAGTGATTATACACCCTCCTTAATTATGGGAGTAGTGGGAATTGGTGATTTGGGGATTATTACCAGGAAAATCGACCTGCAGATGGAGTAAAGGAGAAGCTATTAAGTTGGAGCTGTATCTCAATATACTAGAAATGTTATAATTTTGAAGTGTTTAACCGGATATATGGATACTTTTATTAGGAGTGATATGGATGATTGATTGTAGTATTGCAGAGCAGTTTATGATAGATATTCGGAGCCAACTTGCACTTCCTGAGGGGATCTACAACAAGACAGGTATTCTTAAAGGGAAAGATAATTTTAGGTATCTCCACATTGCTAGAAACAACAGCCCTGTGTGGAATCTCGACGATTGCATGATGAAAGTGAGAGTCTATTGTAACCGTCCAACGTTGGCGACACGAGTGGAATTCGGTTTCCATCAAGACAAAGCAAATTTGAGTGAGATAGAGAAGGTCTATCTGCGTGGGGTATTTCATCAATATGCAAAATTGCATGGGCTAGAGGAGCATAGAAAATACGAGGATAAAGAATTCTATAATGTTTACAAAGAATTTGAAGGTGGGCCAGAAGAAGTAATGAGGCAGACGACAGCATTCTTTGAGGCTCTTTTGAAGACAGCTGAGGACTTTATCGATTCCATGCAAAAGTAGAAAGATTGAATTTAAGTAGAACCTCCAGTTTCACCTAAACGGTGAGATTGGAGGTCTTTTCTTTGACCCATTAAATGCCCCCTCCGTTACACTCGCCAACAAACGGTGGTTGTCCGAATGCCTCTCATTCTATTACAATTGGGAGCATTAACGGTAGGGGAGGACGGAAAATGCCCATCCGCTGGCTATCGCCGGTAACAGCTTGGTATGCGCGTATTCAGATCAAGCGCAAGGTGATCGTGGCCTATCTGCCGCTGATCATCCTGTCGCTTTTTATTTTGGGGCTGATCTCCAACCAGTTGTTCAGCCGCTCGATCATCGAACGGACGAAGCAGAACGTGCAGGACGAATCGGCGCTGATGGTGGCGAAGCTGGATTCGACCATGAGTAATATGGAGATCTGCGCGAATCTGCTGATCACCGACTTGAACCGCCTGTTCGAATCCTATCCGGCCGCGGCCGATCGGACCGCTATTGAGGAAGTCCGCTTGCGCAACCTGCTGCAAAGCCGATTGTCCATCGACGTGGCGCTGTTCCCGGAAGTCGCCGCCGCCGTATTCGTGGGGACGGACGGCACGGTGCATACGTCGTATAGTTCAGCGAACGACGAAACCCAGATTGTGAAGAACGGGCTCGTAGAACAGCTGATGGCAGCCGGAAGCTATGGCCAGACGCATTGGCTGCCCATGGAGCGCCGGAATTATCTTACCTCCGATCCGGAAGTTCCCGTGCTGACGCTCGGCAAAGTGATG
The DNA here is from genome assembly GCF_014192105.1 of Paenibacillus phyllosphaerae. Classification (GTDB taxonomy): domain Bacteria; phylum Bacillota; class Bacilli; order Paenibacillales; family Paenibacillaceae; genus Paenibacillus_Z; species Paenibacillus_Z phyllosphaerae. The sequence goes on from NZ_JACHXK010000021.1 coordinate 115,893, forward strand.
ACGGACATCAATACGGGGAGGACGCTTGGCTCGTTATTCCTGCTCGTGCAAGAATCGACGATCTCCGGCTTCCTCGGCAGCGGCGGCGACATGGAGCAGAAGCAGTACTATCTCGTAGACGAGGACATGTCGATCATCGCCAGTCCCAACGAGGCGCTGGTACTGACTTCCGCCGTGAACCGGCCGGAATTCGAATTGCTCCGTGAGAATCCAATAACGTCCGAGATCGTCAAGCAAGGCGGCGAGCGTAATCTGGTGACGGTGAGCACGTATCCGGAGTTGGGCTGGCGGCTGGTCAATCTGACTTCCATCGACCTGCTTACCAAGGACATCCGCCAGAATGGCTGGCTGACCGTACTGATCGGACTCATCTGCGTCATTTTATCCTGGCTCGCCGCCAACGGGCTTTCCAAATTAATTGTCGGACCGCTGTTGCAGCTGGTCAAAGCGATGCGTCGCGTGATGGACGGCGATCTGGCGGTCCATGCTCCGATCCGTACGCAAGACGAAGTCGGCCTGCTAGCCAAGGCGTTCAATACGATGGTGCAGCGGATTCAGGAGCTGGTGATCAAGGTCGAGGAGGAGCAGGCGCGGAAGCGGGAATACGAGCTGGCGCTCATCACCGCGCAAGTGAAGCCGCATTTTCTGTACAACACGCTCGATACGATCTACGTGCTGAACGACATGGACCGGCACGAGGAAGCAAGGGATACGACCAAGGCGCTGGCCGACTTCTACCGGATGGTGCTGAGCAAAGGGCGAGAACTGATCCTGCTCGGTCAGGAGGCCAAGATCACCTCCGACTACCTGTCGATCATGCAGGTGCGCTATAACGAGGTGTTCCGTTACGAGATCCATATCCCCGCCGAGCTTGCCGGAGCGCCGATTCCGAAGCTTTCCTTGCAGCCGCTCGTGGAGAATGCGATCTACCACGGGCTCAAGACGAAGGGCGAGCTAGGGCTGATCCGCATTACCGCTTACGAGGAAGCGGGCAAGGTTGTCGTTGCCGTCGAGGATGATGGCGTGGGAATGGACGAGCAGCAGCTTGCCGAAGTGCGCTATGCGAGAGCGGACGAGGACGGGCAGCAAGGGCAGCGATCGATCGGCTTATATAGCGTCGAGGAGCGGCTGAAGCTTTATTTTGGCGAAGAATACAGCATGTCGATTACGAGCGAACTTGGGCAAGGCACGCGGGTTGTGCTGACGGTGCCGGCTTTGCGGTCAGGAGGAGGCGCGGGGAATGTATAAAGTGATGATCGTCGACGACGAGACGCTGTTCCGGGATTATTTGCGCACGAAGATGGATTGGGAGCAGCATGGCTTCGAGGTCTGCTGCGAGGCGCGCAACGGGAAGGAAGCGCTCGGGGAAGCGGAGCGAACCGCGCCGCATCTGGCGCTCGTCGATATCAATATGCCGTTCATGAGCGGACTGGAACTGGCCGAGAAGCTGAAGGAGAAGTTCGAGCGGATGGCGATCGTGTTCGTCACCGGCCATAACGAGTTCGAATATATGCAGAAGGCGGTGCAGATCGGCGTTCACGATTACTTGCTGAAGCCGTTCAATCGCAAGGAGCTGGCGGCCATGCTCGAGCGGGTCAAGCCGCGGCTGCCTGTGCTCGAAGAAGCGGAAGCGTTTGAACCGGAAGGGCATGCCGTTACCAAAGGGGACTTCAACGCCGCGGAGGTGCAAGAGTCGCTGCTATTATCGCTGCGGATGAAGGACAGCGAGATCATCGATGAGCTGCACAAGCGGCTGCGGACGCTTCGCGCTTACGAGCTGCAGAGCGATTATGCGTACACGATGCTAATGGGGCTTGTCTCGCTCGCCGTCTCATTTGCCGCCGAAAGAGGGATTGATCTCGACCGGGTCATGGAGCAGGCGCTCGGCTCCGGCGACCGGCTGCGCAGTATGCAGAACTGGGAGGAAGCGGAGGCATGGATGCTGCATCTCTACCGCAGGCTCGTCCAGCTGACGCAGGATGTCCGCCCGACGAAGTCCTCGAATCTGTTCCAGACGGCCAAAGCATATATCGAGAAGCATTATACCGACCCGGAGCTCTCGGCCGAGCAGGTCGCGGGCGCCGTGTTCGTCGATCCGAGCTATCTGCGCAAAGTATTCCGCAAGGAGTCCGGCTCCTCGGTCGTGGACCTGATCACGTATTTGCGGATGAAGCGGGCCAAGGAGCTGCTACTCCAAGGGAATATGCGGCTCGCGGACGTGGCGGCGGCCTCGGGCTACAGCGACCCCAACTATTTCAGCAAGAGCTTCAAGAAGCGCTTCGGCATGACGCCGACGGAGTATGAGCAGCTGCGAACGGCAGGTCATCGGTGAGTCGATCCGATGGCTGCGCAGTTGACGCAGGAAGCATAATCGAGAGGGAGCGGTCCATGCTGGATCAGCTTCCTTTTTCGTTATAGGGGGCTTCGCGTTGTCCCGTTTTTTACGGATGATGCCCGTTTATTGCCTTATGATCCATGGGGGCCGGGTCTATAATGGGAACAGACAACGCAGTCATACATCCATTATCGAGGGGGATCAGTATGAAATTTCCGAAAAGCTACACGTATGGGTTAGCCGTAATGATGTTAACGACAGGACTGCTCACAGCCTGTGGTGCAAACGATTCCAACAGCAGTAACGGGGGCAACGGCAGCACGGAGACGGCAGGCAACAGCGCGGACGGTACAGAAACCGTCAAGCTGAAAGTGTATGCCCAGCATTTTGACGACGATACGTCCAAGCCGTTCGACTACGCGGTCGAAGAGTTGAAGAAAGTGATGCCTAACGTCGAGATCGAGCTCGATCCGGCGGTCATGGACGGCTACCAGAAGCTGAAGACGTATGCGGCGACAGGCAACATGCCGGATATTTATTTCACCGACTGGAGCACGCTGCAGACGTTCGCCAAATCGAAGAACGTCGAGGTGCTCGACGATTATGAAGTGACGAACTCGTTCAAGGCGAATATGACATCCGGCACGGAATCCCGACTGGTTGCTCCGGACGGCCATGTCTACGCGTTCCCGGATACGGGCATCGAGTTCCAGCTGCTGTACTATAACAAATCGATCTTCGAGAAGGTCGGCATCGCGACGCCGATCAAGACGGTCGACGAGCTTGCCGCAGCGGCGACGAAGCTCAAAGAAGCCGGCTATGTGCCGATGTCGATCTTCGCTAAGGAAAAATGGATTCCGCGCGCATTCTACGCCGGGTTCGTGACGCGTGAAGATTCGAATGGCTTCGGTACGCTAGACGACGCGAACGTGAAGGAACTGCCGCAAGCGTTCATCACGGCGGCGGAGCAAGTGAAGAAGCTGCAGGAAGCGGGTCTGTTCGACGTGAACGCGACGAACACGAACTACGACCAAGCTTCGGCGCTGTTCTATCAAGAGAAAGCGGCCATGTTCGTCAACGGCCAATGGGAGATCTACAGCTCGCAAGAGAAGCTGGGCGACAAGGTCGACTGGATGTACTGGCCGGCTAAGGACGAAGCGACGTACGAAGCGTCGAAGCTGTTCATCAACGGCGCCGGTTCGCCGCAAGGCTACGCGGTATCGCCGAGCAGCAAGAACAAGGAAATCGCCGTGCAAGTCGCGAGCATCCTGGCGCAGAAGTCCGCCGAATACCGTTACTCCCAGCTGGGCAGCCCGATCGTCGCGTCCAAGACCGACAAGCCGATTGCCGGCAGCGTACCTGCCATGATGGACCGTCTTGCCAAGGAAGTGCTGCCGAACGCGCAAGCTTATGCCGGCGCGCTCAACAACACCAAGATCTCGACATCGCTTGAGGACAACACGCAGAGCCTGTTGATCAACAACTTCACGGTCGAACAGTTCGTCAGCGAGCTGAACCGCGTCCTGAAGAAAGAGCATCCGTAAAGATAAAGATCAGGCGTGCGAACCCCGGCCAGCTGACCCAAGCTGAGCCGGGGTTCATTACAAGAGGAGATGGGGAGCAATCATGAACAAATATTTAGGCAATAAGCTGGCCATCACGCTGTTCCTGCTGCCGGCGCTGCTCGTCTATAGCGTTATTCTCATCTATCCCGTCCTGCAGACCGGTTTCCGGAGCTTCTACGATTGGGACGGATTGAGCGAAGCGACGTTCACGGGACTGGCCAATTACAAGGAGCTGTTCGCCGATCCGCTGCTGACGACGTCGCTACGGAACGGGTTGATTTTCGCGGCGGTCCTAGCTTTCTTCCAGATCGGACTCGGCACGATTCTCGCGTTAGTGTGCGCGGACGAGCGGATCCGGGGCCGGAAGCTGCTGAAGACCGCGTATTTTATCCCGGTCGTTCTGTCGGTCACGGTTGTCTGCCAACTGTGGATTGCCGTCTACGACCCGACCAACGGCCTCATTAACCGTCTGTTCGATATCCTGCACATCCCGTACCAGCAGAACTGGCTCACCTCGCCGACGCATTCGATCATCGCGATCGCGTTCGTCAACGCATGGCAGTTCATGGGTTACCAGTTCGCGCTCCTATATGCGGGCGTGAAATCCATTCCTGAGCAATACTTCGAGGCGGCGACGATCGATGGCTGCAGCAAGTGGCAGGCGCACCGGCACGTCACACTTCCGCTCATGCGGGAGACGTATAAGTTCTGTTTTACCATCGCGATTACGTCCGGCCTCGGCGCCTTCGTGCAAATGCTGATCATGACCAGCGGCGGTCCGGGCACGTCCAACTACACGCTCACCTATATGATCTACCGTTACGCCTTCATGGAGAGCGAGTACGGCTATGCCTGCGCGGTGTCCGTCCTGCTCGTGGCGATCTCGCTGCTGGCGACGGTGATCATCAACAAGGTGTTCGACCGCAAAGAGGTCTAAGCAAGCGGCATGAAGCAATAGAAGGAGGCAAGCCAGATGCAGAAGTTGAACCGTTTCGTGCTGCAAATTCCGTTGTGGCTCTATTTTATCGTATCGATCTATCCGTTGTTCTGGATGATCTCGTACTCGCTCAAGAACAATGAGGAGATTTTCGTTACCAACCCGTTCGGTCTCCCGACCCACTTCCGCTTCGAAAATTATGTGACCGCTTGGTCGCAATTCAATATTCCGCGGTATTTCCTGAACAGCTTCATCGTCTCGACGATCTCGACGGCGGTTATCATCATCCTGGCGCTCATGTTCGCATTCGCCGTTGCCCGGATGGTATGGCGCTTCAGAGGCGCGATGCGCACGTATATGATCGTCGGCATGTTCATGCCGCTGCAAGTCATTATGGTTCCGCTGGCGATCCTCGTCCGCGACTTCCATCTGACGAACACGTACGGCGCCTTGATCATTCCGTATGTGGCGATTGGCCTGCCATTCTCGACGATGGTGTTCTACGGGTATATGAAAAGCATTCCGCGCGAAGTCGAAGAAGCCGCCTGCATGGACGGCGCGAATATCTTCCGGCTGTTCATTCAAGTCATCGTGCCGATGGTCATGCCGGCCATCGCGACCGTGGCCATCTTCCAATACCTGAACAACTGGAACGAATTCACGCTCGCCTATATTCTCATTACCGACGAGATGATGAAGACGCTGCCGCTCGGCCTGCTCTTCTTCCAAGGCACGTACAGCACCGACTGGGGCGGAATGGGCGCCGTCATGACGATGGCCTCCTTGCCGATGGTCATCCTCTATCTGTTCTTCAGCGAGCAAGTCGAGCGCGCGATGACGGTGGGGTCGGCGGTTAAGGGGTAAATGTTATTGGTGAAAAGGACAGTAACGCTAACAGTAGGCCTGACCTGAGGCCATGTAGAAATGTCCGGAAACTTCGGCTGCAAGCTGGACCTGACTAAGCTTACGGATGGCGGTAAGGACAAAATTTGAACTCAAGTCGAGCAGTACAAAGCACTTCGCAAACTTATTCAGTTCAGCAATTTCTACCGTCTGTTGAGCCCTTCGTAGGCAACGCTACAGCGTGGATGTTCGTGTCAAAGGACAAGAAGGAAGCTGTCGCCGCTTACTTCCGCGTCTCTGGATCCGTCGAAGTTGTACCAACTTGAGCAGGATGGTAAGGAGTACGGTGTGAGGGGGAGGAGAGCGTGTTTGGAAAAATAGCTTTAACAGTGGAAGAAGTGGATTTCTGTATATGAATATTAATTTTGGAGAAACCGTAAGCAATTGCTTGCGGTTTTTTATTTGAGCCATAATTAGGGTCAGTTTTAGTTTTAATCTCTAGATAAGAATATTCCTTTTGTTATGGTAAAATGGATAATATAGGTTTTGGGAGATTGGATTCTATGTTAGGGGCGGAGGCACTATGAAAATTACCAAGATGAGAGTTGAAAACTTCAGATTGTTAAAGTCATTTGAACTAGACTTAGAGAAAGAACTTTCATTAGTTATTGGAAAAAACAACTGTGGGAAAACGTCCTTGCTATCAATACTTGACAAATTTATTGGCTCAAAGGCAGGTTCTAATGCCATTACGCTTGATGACTTTAACATAGATTTTCAGAAGGAATTAAAGGGGTTGTTAGAAAGTGGGATGGAGGAGGCTGATGAAACTTACTTAAATTCAACTTTGGGGATATCTTTGTTTATTTTTATTGAATATGATAAGTCGGATAATCTATCAAACATAAGCAGGCTAATGCTGGATCTTGATCCGAACAATAATATTATTGCATTAAAATTTGAATATAAGCTCTCAACTGAAGACTTTAGGAAGATGAGACTTGAATATATAGAATATAAAGATAATTACAAATTAAGTCCTGATCATATTTCTGAATTTATGAAAGCTAATTATAGGAGGTTCTTCAGACTTTATAAGAGATCAATTGGTTTTGATGTGAAAACTTCTACAGTCAATGAGAACGAATATATCGATCTAGTTAAAGAAAAAATAGTACTATATAGACCGCAATTAAGATCATAACCTGACAAGCAGACGATCGATGGTTTCTATCGGATGCTTGTTGATCCGATTTATAAATTGGCTTACAT
>NZ_JACHXK010000022.1 GCF_014192105.1 Paenibacillus phyllosphaerae
CCCGAACACGACCGTTAAGCCTTCCAGCGCCGATGGTACTTGGACCGCAGGGTCCTGGGAGAGTAGGACGTCGCCAAGCACGAATGACCGACCACAGTATGTGGTCGGTCTTTTTGTTGTTTTAAACGAATTTTCCTGATGGGGCTATCACCATCTTTGACCTTCCTTGGTGGTATCTCCTTGACAACTTGGCCGTCATTTACGTTCATACTACAGACCAATGTGAGCGGGAGGTGTACGTTTATGCATCGTTCGGGAACAGTTCATTTCTCATTGTGTATTTTCCTGCTTGTCGCGGTTTGCAGCGGATGTAGTGCGGTCAAGGCACGCGATGAGTCCGTTGCGCCGGAAGTTCAGCAAAGCCAACCTGCGGATATATTGAAGCCATCCGTGGATACGATGGTAAAGCAAAAGCAGACTCGCCTTGCGAGGACCAAGCTTAAGGCAACGCAGAGCAACAAGGCGGCCGTAACTACGCGACCTACAATGACGCAGCCCGTTAGGGGCATATATGTCTCAGGATGGGTCGCAGGAGACAAGAAGCAAATGGCCAAGCTTGTTCGTCTTGTCGATCGTACGGACTTAAATACGATGGTCATTGATGTGAAGAACGATTATGGCAATGTGACCTATCGCTCCCAAGTAGATGAGGTAAAAGCAATCGGCGCTGACGTCAATCCAGCTATTCCGAATATTAAGGGGCTGCTTGCCCAACTTAAAGCAAAGAACATCTACACCATTGGCCGTGTCGTTGCATTCAAAGATCCTTACTATGCCAAGAAGCGGCCGACAATGGCGCTGCAGAAGAAGACAGGCGGCGTATGGAAGGACAAGCAAGGAAACTTGTGGCTTGATCCCTACCAAGCAAAGGTGCGCAGTTATAATATCGCGATCGCCCGAGAGGCGGCTGAGCTCGGATTCGATGAAATTCAATTCGACTATGTGCGGTTCCCGGATAACGGTGCCAAAGTCAACCGACAGGTTCGGTTTGCGCCAACCGGCGGTAAAAACAAACCGGCGATAATAGGCACTTTTTTGCAAGAGGCCAGACTTCAGGTACATCAGGCTGGTGCGAAGTTATCAGCGGACGTGTTCGGGCTTGTAACTTCCTCCAAGGATGATATGGGGATCGGGCAGACTTGGCGTTCCATTGCAAGCACGGTCGATGTTATTTCACCTATGACTTATCCATCTCATTATTCTAGCGGAACATATGGCATCCATAATCCGGACTTATCGCCGGCAGCCATCATACGCCAAGCTATGGCCGATGCCAAGAAAGGCAATGCGACCTTAACTACCATTGGATTGCAGCCTGCACAGATTCGCCCTTGGCTGCAGAGCTTCACGGCTACCTGGATTGAGCCTCATCAGCATTATGGCGCTAATCAGATTCAATCCCAAATCAATGCGGCCCGAAAGCAAGGCGTGACCCAATTCCTTCTATGGAACTCGGAATGCAAATACGATTATCGTTCTTAAATTCCTCATGAAACGGCGTTTGACCTTATCTTGACAGCCTATAACCCCTCTGCTAATATTGCAATAATATGCGTGAGAGGCAACAAATTTTAGAAGGATTTAATGCTAAAGGAGGAACATACTTGTGTGGGAAACCAAATTCGCCAAAGAAGGATTAACCTTTGACGACGTTCTGCTCGTACCTCGTCAATCGGAGGTACTGCCGCGTGAAGTCGATGTATCCATTCAATTGAGCGCAGATGTGAAGCTTAACATTCCACTGTTCAGTGCAGGGATGGATACAGTAACGGAGGCCGCATTGGCGATTGCTATGGCGCGGGAAGGCGGCATCGGAATCATCCATAAGAACATGTCGGTTGCTCAGCAAGCAGAAGAAGTGGATCGCGTTAAACGCTCCGAGAGCGGCGTTATCACGAACCCGTTTGCGCTGACACCTGACCATCACGTCTACGATGCGGAAGAATTGATGGGCAAATACCGGATTTCCGGCGTTCCGGTTGTCGATGAGAATCAGAAGCTTGTCGGCATTATTACGAACCGGGATTTGCGTTTCATTCATGACTACTCGATGAAAATCAGTGAAGTTATGACCCGCGAAGAATTGGTTACCGCACCAGTCGGTACGACGCTTGAGCAAGCTGAAGTGCTCCTGCAGAAGCATAAAATCGAGAAGCTTCCATTGGTCGATGAGACGAACACGCTGAAGGGTCTCATTACCATTAAAGATATCGAGAAAGCGATCCAGTTCCCGAATGCGGCGAAAGATAAGCACGGCCGACTGCTGTGCGGCGCTGCTGTAGGCATTGCGAAGGACACGCTCGAGCGTGCGGAAGCACTGGTTAAATCAGGCGTGGATCTTCTGGTTATCGATACGGCACACGGCCATCACCGTAACGTAGTGGATATGGTGAAGAAAATCCGCGAGGCGCATCCTACACTGACGATCGTGGCAGGCAATGTCGCAACTGGCGACGGTACACGAGATTTGATCGAAGCAGGCGCATCGGTCATTAAAATCGGCATGGGACCAGGCTCGATCTGTACGACACGTATTATCGCTGGTATTGGCGTACCGCAAATCACGGCGATTTATGACTGCGCATCTGTCGCACGCGAATACAACATTCCAGTAATCGCCGACGGCGGCATCAAGTACTCCGGCGACATCTCGAAGGCAATCGCAGCTGGCGCAAGCGCGATTATGATCGGCAGCTTGTTCGCCGGTACGGAAGAAAGCCCAGGCGAATTCGAGATTTACCAGGGCCGTCGCTTCAAGGTATACCGTGGCATGGGTTCGATCGGCGCCATGAAGGAAGGCAGTAAAGACCGTTACTTCCAGGATAACGAGAACAAGCTCGTTCCGGAAGGCATCGAAGGCCGCGTAGCTTACAAAGGACCGCTGGCTGACACGGTTCACCAACTGATCGGTGGTCTTCGTTCCGGAATGGGCTACTGCGGAACGAAGAGTCTGGCAGAATTGCAGAACGACACGCAATTCATCCGGATCACGAACGCAGGTCTGCGCGAGAGCCATCCGCATGACGTACAAATTACGAAGGAAGCTCCGAACTACTCGCTGTAAGCAGGCAGGCGCTTCCTATAGAGATAAGGCAGGGAGAGACAGAAGTGCTGTCGATTCCCTGCCTTGTCTTTTTTCATATAGGATGTGTGTGTTACAATAAATGACGTAAAAAAATTTCAAAGGAGAAGAGGAGATACGTTGAAACGCAACCGAAAGCCGGTAAGTAAGTTGCCGGTCATTGCCGCAATGATGGCTGCTTGGCTGATCATGATGACACTGGGTTCCAGCACAGTAATGGCAGCAGGAGAAAGTACGAACTCATCGAATACAAATTCGCTTGGAATTGATGCCGAGGCTGCAATATTGATTGACGCTGCGACCGGACAAGTATTATATGAACTGAACGCAGACGAGATCCGCCCGCCGGCTAGTATGACGAAGCTGATGACCGAGTATATCGTGCTCGAGGAAATCAAGGCAGGCCGTCAGAATTGGGATACGGTCGTTACGGCTTCGCTAGCGGCGGCTTCTACCCCTCCCGATGGCTCCCAGATCTATTTGGCAGAAGGCGATCAGCACCCGCTGAAGGACCTGTACGTGGCGATGGCCGTAGGCTCGGCCAATGACGCGACGATCGCGCTGGCCGATCATATCGCAGGCAGCGAAGAAGCCTTTGTCGCTAAGATGAATGAAGCGGCCAAGAATCTTGGATTGACTACGGCCCATTTTACCAGTGCAACGGGGCTGCTCGACACGACGGTTATCTCTGCACGGGATTTGGCCAAATTCTCGAGAATTCTGCTAGATTCACACCCAGAGTTTCTCGATTATTCGAAAATCTCGACCTATAAGTTCCGTGAACGCGATACAGATCCGATGGTGAACTGGAACTGGATGCTGGAATCGCACAAGACGAATCCAGATACGCCAAGTATTGCTCAATTCTCTTACCCTGGCGTGGACGGCATGAAAACCGGTTATATTAGTGCGGCGGGATACTGCTTCGCAGGTACGGCGAAACAAGGCGATCTGCGACTGATCTCCGTCGTTATGGGCACCGATTCGAAGGAAGCCCGTTTCCGCGAGACGGCGAAACTGTATAACTACGGCTTCAGCAATTTCGAACACAAAACGGTGGTTGAACCGAAAACCGTCGTAAAAGACGCGGAAACGGTCAAAATAAGCAAAGGCAAAGCGACTACCGTACCGGTGGTTACGAAAACCGACGTTACGTTCCTCGTGAAGAAAGGCGCCGAACCTCAGATCGAGCAAAAGAATCTGACGCTGATGTCGGAAGACGAGCTCGTCGCGCCGATCACGAAGGAGCAGAAGGTCGGAACCGTTACGTATGCATACAAAGATCCAAGCACCGGACAGTCGGTGGAGCAGACGGTGGACCTGATCGCGACTGAAGATGTGAGCAAGGCAGGCTGGTTCCGCCTGATGATGCGCGGTATTGGCGATTTCTTTAGCGGCTTGTTCCAAGGTATCGTCGATCTGTTTTAATGGCAACTGATTTGGTATGAATAATGGTTGTCGATTCCGACAGTATGCTGTAAAATTATTGGTTAGAATTAGTACGGCATTTTGTTAAATTACGGGAGGCTTTCAACAATGGAAACAGGTACTTCGCGCGTCAAACGCGGCATGGCTGAGATGCAAAAAGGCGGCGTCATCATGGACGTCATGAATGCAGAGCAAGCGAAAATCGCGGAAGCGGCAGGCGCAACGGCAGTAATGGCGCTTGAGCGCGTTCCTTCGGATATCCGTGCAGCAGGCGGCGTAGCTCGTATGGCTGACCCGACCGTTCTGGAAGAGGTAATGAAAGTTACTTCGATTCCGGTCATGGCAAAAGCACGGATCGGCCACTTTGTAGAAGCGAAAGTGCTCGAGGCACTGGGCGCAGACTACATCGATGAGAGCGAAGTGCTTACACCAGCGGACGAAGTGTATCACATCGACAAGCGCGATTTCACGGTTCCATTCGTTTGTGGCGCTAAAGACCTTGGCGAAGCACTCCGTCGTATTCAAGAAGGCGCAGCAATGCTTCGTACCAAAGGCGAGCCGGGAACAGGCAACATCGTCGAGGCTGTTCGCCATATGCGTATCATCAACGGCCAGATCCGTAAAGTACAAAACCTGTCGAAGGACGAGCTGTACCATGAAGCGAAGACACTGGGCGTACCTTACGAACTGCTGCTCGGCGTACATGAGTCCGGCAAACTGCCGGTCGTTAACTTCGCGGCAGGCGGCGTAGCTACACCATCCGACGCGGCGCTGATGATGCACCTGGGCGCTGACGGCGTATTCGTAGGCTCCGGTATCTTCAAATCCGAGTACCCGGAGAAGTTCGCTCGTGCCATTGTTGAAGCGACTACGCACTACCAAGATTACAAGCTGATCGCCGAAGTTTCGAAAAACCTGGGCACACCGATGAAAGGTATCGAAATTTCCAAGCTGGACGCTTCGCAGCGCATGCAGGACCGCGGCTGGTAAGAAACGTTAGACCTTTGAAGTATGAAGAAAGAAGGCGTTACGAATGAAGATTGGCGTTTTGGCGCTTCAAGGCGCTGTGGCAGAGCATATCCGGAGCATTGAGGCAGCGGGCGGACAAGGTGTAGCGATCAAGCGCACGGAAGAGCTGGCAGAGCTGGATGGCTTGATCATTCCAGGCGGCGAGAGCACGACGATCGGGAAGCTGATGCGCAAGTACGGCTTCATCGATGCGATCCGCAACTTCTCCGCACAAGGCAAACCGATCTTCGGTACGTGCGCGGGCTTGATCGTGCTTGCCGACCGCATTGACGGCCAAGAAGAAGCGCATCTGGGGCTGATGGATATGACCGTTGCCCGCAATGCGTTCGGCCGTCAACGGGAGAGCTTCGAGACCGACTTGCCGGTTAAAGGCATTGAGGAGCCGGTGCGGGCCGTATTCATCCGTGCGCCGCTCATCAAGGAAGTTGGTTCATCCGTGGACGTCTTGTCCACCTATAAGGATGAGATCGTAACGGCACGTCAAGGGCATCTCTTGGCGTCCTCGTACCACCCGGAATTGACCGATGACTACTCGCTTCATGCTTATTTTCTGAAGATGGCTGAAGAAGCGGCAGCAGCGGCCAGCCGGTAAGAGATAAAGACTGCGGATGACGCAGTCTTTTTTCACGTAGCGCTCGAAATACACTGCCCAAGCGGCATGAGCTTGCGGCAGGTTCGCAGGTATATCCGTTCAGCATATGCGTTAATGCTTAATGTAGGGGCGCACATGCAGGAATGATCCGAATATGTACATAGTATAGAGAGGGGCTCGCCTTTCGTGTTGGATGTTAAATTGCTTAGGAATGAGTTTGAGAAAGTAGAGAACGCTGTCCGCAATCGGGGCAAGTCACTCGATCTGATCGCCGGTTTCCCTGCGCTCGATACGAAGCGCAGAGAGCTGATCCAAGAGTCGGAGTTGCTGAAAAGCCGCCGTAATACGGTATCGCAAGAAGTGGCGAAGATGAAGAAGAGCGGAGAGAACGCCGACGCGCTTATCGTGGAGATGCGCGAAGTAGGCGATCGGATCAAGGAGCTTGACGAAGAGCTTCGCGTACTGGACGAAGAGGTAGACGCACTGACATTGGCGATCCCGAACCTGCCGCATGAGTCGGTTCCGGTCGGCGCTTCGGAAGAAGACAATGTGGAGATTCGCCGCGTCGGCGAGGTGCGTGCGTTTGATTTTGAGCCTAAGGCACATTGGGACGTAGCCCAGCAGCTTGGCATTCTCGATTTCGAATCGGCCGCTAAGGTAACGGGTTCCCGTTTCGTGTTCTACAAAGGGCTAGGCGCTCGTCTGGAGCGTGCGCTGATCAGCTTCATGATGGATCTGCACAGCGATAAGCACGGCTATGAAGAGGTGCTGCCGCCGTATATCGTTAACCGCGATAGCCTTATCGGTACCGGCCAGCTGCCGAAGTTCGAAGAGGATCTGTTCAAGCTTGCCGATTCGGACTATTATCTGATCCCGACAGCTGAAGTGCCGGTAACGAATATCCACCGTGAAGAGATCCTCGATAGCTCGGATCTGCCGAAGCATTATGTCGCTTATAGCGCTTGCTTCCGTTCGGAGGCCGGATCGGCCGGCCGCGATACGCGCGGTCTTATCCGCCAGCACCAATTCAACAAAGTCGAATTGGTCAAGCTGTGCAAGCCGGAGGACTCGTATGAAGAGCTCGAGAAGATGACGCAGAACGCCGAGAAGGTCATGCAGCTGCTCGGATTGCCATACCGTGTTCTTGCGCTCTGCACGGGCGATATGGGCTTCTCAGCAGCAAAGACCTACGACCTTGAAGTCTGGATCCCAAGCGGCGGCACGTACCGTGAAATCTCCTCGTGTTCGAACGTGGAAGACTTCCAGGCGCGCCGTGCAGCGATCCGGTTCCGCCGCGAGCCGAAGAGCAAGCCGGAGTTCGTGCATACGCTGAACGGTTCGGGTCTTGCAGTCGGCCGTACGCTTGCTGCGATTCTGGAGAACTACCAACAGGCCGATGGCTCGGTTATCGTACCGGAAGCGCTCCGTCCTTACATGGGCGGGGTTGAAGTGATCTCGGCCAAATAGGAAGAGATACAAAATTGTTGCACAGGTCAAAAATGGAGTTGCTATTCGTTTTTGGCCTGTGGTACAATTCTTTTTGTCCCCTTCAGTAATAGGAAGCGGGTTTCATATGTGGAGAGGTACCGAAGCGGTCATAACGGGGCGGTCTTGAAAACCGTTAGAGCGCAAGCTCACGTGGGTTCGAGTCCCACCCTCTCCGCCAGTTTATGTATACGACACGCCTTGGCTGATGCCAAGGCGTTTTTTGCATGCTTAAATGCACGTTGATGTAGATTTTGGGGCGGAAAATGGACCGGATAATCAGCATGGACCATGCAATTTTGTCCAGTTGCAAGAGCGTTCTAGGCAAGTATAAGAAGGGCATCGCCTCCACATATTATCGGCATGGAGGTGGGAAGCACGATGACCAACAAGGATCAGATTGGTATTGATCAACAGCAGCTTGTAGAGGCTTGGCAGCGTACGTTGCCAACGACAATAAAAGAAGGTGATCGGGCAACCGTCCAGGCGGACGAGGCCGATCCCAAAGCGATTCGCATTACCATTGAGGCTGCCGGCCACACCATGTACAGCTTTGATTTCAAAGTGACGTATGTAGACAGCCGTGAAGTCCGGACCGAGCTGGTTGATGCAGAGCGGGACGATCGCTCCATCGATGAGCGCGGCGCCATTCCGCAGCAGCTCGTACAAGATTATACGCGTCATATTCATGAGTGCGCACAGGCGCTTCATGGGCTGACGCATGCGTAAAAGTTATCACGCGTAACAGGAAAGGGTGAATGACGATGTCGAAGGCAAAAGGAACGGCGGACAAGAACTTGAGCAATGTCGTCGCCGAGCTGGAGCATAACCCGGTGAACAGTCATCAGGCGCAGCAGCTGAACCAAGATCAGAACGATCGTCGCCACCAGGACGCGCTCAATCATGACGAGCCGACTGATCTGCAAAACCAACGTAGCTAAACGATAACGAAGGAGCGATGCGAAGATGGGCAAGCCGCGTTCAGTACCTGTTCCAGGCGCCGATAACGGCCAGCATGGACGCAAGCAGCATTCGGATCAACGCGAAGGACAAGAGCCGTTGTCCGGCTCGAAGAAGACGAAGAACGAGAACCACTCCCGCCACAATAACGGCGAAGGTTAACGACAACCGCGCCGCTGTTTCAGGCGGCCGTTCATGAATGAAGCCTCTGTTCTCCTCTACGAAGGGGACAGGGGCTTTTTTCGCGGGGAGGCGATATAATTGGGGCAGGCTAAGAATAACATCATAACAACGTTTGGAAGCGGGCAGGACGGTGTTGAAAATAAAGGTTAAGGAGGGATACCTATACGTACACGTAAGCATCTGCCGTCATTCGTTATGCTCATTGCCGCTCTAATGCTGCTGATTACCGGATGCAGTTCGGATTCATCTCCCAAGGAAGCACTGGTCTCCGCCCTTAATCAAATGCAGGAGGCGAAGTCGTACAGCGTAAAAGGGACGCTGAACATCGACGAGCTCAAGGTGCCTGCAGATTCGCCCACGACTGGAGCGAACGGGCAGATGGCCGCCATGATCCTTCAGCTGCTGCAAGGGGCAACGATCGCTTACACGGGGAACGTACAGGCAGAGCCAGCCCGTTCGGAGCTGACGCTCGATATTAAGCTGAACAACCCGATGCTGCCGATGGACATTCGGCTTCCAATAATCGTTACGAAGGAGAAGGCATGGCTGAAGCTATCCCAAGTGCCGCTCTTGTCTCTGCCGGACAATATGGCTGAGCAATGGTTCGAGATCGATCTGGCGGCGATGGCCAAAGAACAAGCGAACTCAGCCGAGGCATTGGATGCACGCGGCATGCAGCAGATGATTCAGGAGCTGACCGGGATTGTCGTTAAGGCCTATGAAGGAGACGATTACTTTACGGCGGAGAAGGCCGAATCGTTACCGAATCTGCCGAGTGACGTGCAACCCGATCAGGTAGTGCGATTCGAGGTGACGCCGGCGAACGGCAAGGCGGCGATCGATACGTTCGCCAGCGACGTGCTGCCGCAATGGGTGGATGTGCTGCTGGAGAAAGAGGCGTATCGCAAGATGCTGCAGCTCGACGAGGCGCAGCTGGAGCGGGTGAAAGCGAATCTTGCGGAGGAAGGGGCGGATTCGCTGCAAGCACAGCTGAAGAACAATGTGACGACGGATGAATTAAGTCTGACTGGTGCCATCAAGGACGATTACCTTGTCTATCAGGAACTGGTCATGAAGCTGGCTTATCAAGACAAGACTTCCGGCACCGGTACTCTAAGTCGAATCGGACTGCGTTCTGCCGCAACCTACGAGCATATTAACGAGGCGTTGCAGTTCGAATACGACCTTCCAACAGAGGCGATACCGCTGGAGAAGCTCGCCGAGCAATTGAATATCGGGATGAGTGCACCGTGAGTGCATGAGCGAGAGCCGCGATTAAGCGGCTCTTTGTGCTGGGCGAGTATCCCTTAAGGGGGCAGCGTAAAATAGGTGACTGGCTAGTTCGTACCTCCCCGGGCATGCGTATATTGATGATGAATGACCACATCGAGTAGAGAAGGGGTTGACCGTTCTTGTCCAAACGTCCGAAGTCGAGCAAATCCGGCAAGTCGAATAAAGCCCGCAAACCCGTATCCACGCGTTCCCTGCTCCCGGGCATTAATATTCCAGGGATTAATATACCGATCGGACCTGGCGGCATCGGCCCAATCGGGCCTGGCGGTATAAGCCCAATAGGTCCGGGTACGCTGCCTCCTATCGGCCCCGGCGGCCCGGGAACCATTCCTCCACCTCCTCCATTCATTCCAGGCGGGGGCCCTGGCGGCGTACCGCCATTCATCCCGGGAGGCAGCGCGGGTCCGATTCTGCAGTTCGTGCCGGGCTGCGTGAACAAATGGACTTATATCACGACGAATAATGGCCAGTCCTTCTTTATGTATATTCAACGCTCGCAACCCTTCGGACAAACCGCCGGCTGGGTCTTCCCGACAATGACGTTCCAGACGATCAATTCGTCTAGTATCGTTAGCGCACAGTGTAACTAATGTAATCTGCGGGCGCTGCGACAGCGGCTGTGGATGGTTAACGAACGAGGAGCTGCGAGGAGGCCGCTCCTTGTTTTGTTTTATGCACAAACCTATGCAGGCAGCTGGGGATAGCGGATCAGCAGACCAAAGCGCGCAAAATGTTCTCCACATGTGGATAATCGATAGCGGCAAGTTACTATACACAACAAAAAACCTCCTGTGCATAACGCCCAGGAGGTTCGTTCGTTAAGTGTAATCGATAAAGCTGGCGCGCCCGAGAGGATTCGAACCTCCGACCTGCAGTTTAGGAAACTGTCGCTCTATCCTGCTGAGCTACGGGCGCGCGGTTTCATCATTGTAGCATGGGAGGCTTGTCGCATGCAACGTGTAACAAGGAATGAATTGCATCTGTTTCCTCCCTATTGTCGTCACTCAGAATCGAATTAGGATTAGGAGGCTAATGCCTAATCTTACATCTGATATACTGAGTAAATATGCATATGTATACAATCAAACTAGGCTATTAGCCCTACGGTATATGTGGAATTACGTCTAAAAATGTCGAAATTATGCAGAATTTACTCGGTTTTCTGTCGACAAGGTTTTACAAAATTCCTCGCCAATTGCGCGTATAATAAAATTGTTACTGATTGTAACCTTCGATGCGATTGGAGCGAATACCGAGGCGACATGAACGACAAAATGAAATTACTTGATGAGCTGAATGCGCTTCGCTTGAAGCTTCAACACATTGCGGAGGTCAGAGGGAGCTTGACTGATCCGGATGTCCTTGCAGCTAGTGAAGCAGCCGATGAGCTGATAGTCAGCTTACAGCGCATGCAAAAAGAAGAGCTGATAAGGCTGCGTACCGGACAATAACTCCCGTTCCAATATATGATTAGGTGCGCCGTCTTAGCTTTCGGAAGAAATTCGTCAGCAGGGCGGCGCATTCTTCTTGGAGAACCCCGCTGACAAGCTCGGTCTCATGATTAAATCGAGGCTCCTGCAGCAAGTTCATAAGTGTGCCTGCGCAGCCGGCCTTCGGGTCGGTCGTACCATAAACGACCTTGTGGATACGACCCTGAACAAGAGCGCCAGCACACATGGGACATGGTTCGAGCGTGACATATAGCGTGCAATCCAGCAGACGCCAAGCTTCCAGCTTGTGACTAGCCTCCCGAATGGCAATCATTTCGGCGTGGGCGGTCGGGTCGGAATTCGTCTCGCGCAGATTATGCCCGCGGCCGATAATCTCCCCGTTCTTCACGATAACGGCTCCGATCGGCACCTCGCCAATCAGCTCCGCTTTCTTCGCCTCCTCTATAGCTTCTCGCATCCAAAGTTGGTCTTCTTCACGTACAAAATTCATTAGTAGTCTCCCATCTATATCATAGAGATATGCATGTGGCGTCTTTCGACACCTTGATGATGTCGTTTTTCATCGAATTGTGCCACGAACAAATATTCGTTGTTAACACGTTGTGCATAACATTGTGGATAACTGAGAGGTTACGCACACAACTATCCACAATTTATTCGAAAAGGTTGTGTATAAAGTGGATAACTTGTGGATAGCACCTTACATACACGGGAATTAGCCGATAACTTACGTATCCCCATGTGTATAGCATCATGAAGAAGGTTATCTAGGCTTTATACCAATAACTCGGGATAATTGCGGAGCTTAACCTGCAGCATCCACAAACTCATCCACATTCCCACAAACGGAGGTATCCGCGTGTCCGTCAAAATGAAGCTAACGTTTATCATTTCACTCATCGTTTCCATTCTACTCGTCTTTAACGTGATTTTGAACGAATATTCCCTGCGGGTCAACCTTCAGGAAGATAACGAGTCCCAGATGGGGCAGCTGGCGAATCAGGCGATCAGCGCGTTAGCGTTATATGAGACGGGCGGTCGCATAATGGATATGTCGCTTGAGGAGAAGATGAAGGCCGCCTCCGCCGCGGCAGCCGTGCGGCTGAATAAGCCGGCAGACCAGATCACCGGCCAAGAGTTGGAGTTAATCGCGAAGCAGTATGGAATAACGGACATGGCGATCATCGTCCGAGATGATAAGGGGGAATATAGCGTCGCGCAATCGTCATCGCATGAGAGCAAGGCATTGACCACGCCTGCATGGGGCAAGTGGCAGCAAGCCATATCGGAGAAAGGCAACGGTACAGGCGGGCAGCCATCCTTCTGGAGCAACCCGATAGCAGCGGTGTCGGAAGGCAGCCAGTTGGCAGAGAAGTGGAGTTATTATGATACGGGGCGGCAAGACTATTGGATCGGCGCTCATGTTGTCGATCCGCTTGCCCTCCAATACAAGACGCTCCTAGGGCCGGATTCGCTGCTAGCCGCGATTATCAATAACCACACGCTTCTGCTTGATATGGCCGTATTCGAACTGAAGGAAGAGGTGTCATCGGCAGATGCGGGCAGCCTAGCAGCGGGGAAAGCGAAGCAGAAGGCCGAGCGGATCTACGGGACTTTCCAGCATCAATCCGCTGCGGATACGCAAGCCATGGTAAGCGCAGCAGGCGGCGATGCGGTACTCGTGGATGGCGATTGGGATGGCAAGCAGGTACGGAAAGGCTTTTTCCGCGTACAGGAAATACAAGATGTGTACGTTGTTGCGCTAGCCTACGATATCGATCCGATGCTGGGCCAAATCAAGCAACAGCGGAATACGCAGCTTTTCTTCGCGCTGCTCCTGCTAAGCGTCATCATATTGGGCAGCTACATGATCGCAGACTGGCTGATGAGACCGATCTCCGACGTGCTGCGGAAGGTCGATGAGGTTGCCAATGGGCGGTTCGGGGAGCCGCTTGAAGTGACGCGCAAAGATGAGATCGGCCAGCTCGCTCAGCACATTAACGAGATGTCGATTAATTTAAGCGTCTATACGAGCAAGCTGACCCAATCGTTCGAGCAGAACCGATCGATGAAAGAATATCTGGAATCGTTCATTAATCATACGACGGATGCGATTCACGTCATGGATCTCGATGGCCGTCTGACGCAGGTGAACCGGGCATTCGAGCAGATGTTCGGCTACGCCGAGGACGAAGCGGTCGGTCGGGAGCTGCCCTTGGTGCCGCCGCATCTGCTGACAGAGGAGCAGGAGGCGCTCGATTGGCTCATCTCCGGTCGGCTGCTGAATACGAGAGAAACGGTACGCGTCACCAAAAGCGGCGAGTGGATCGATGTCAGCGTCACGACATCCCCGATCCGCGATCAGCACGGGAAGCTCCGGGCGCTGGCCAACATTACGAGGGATGTGACCAGCCGCAACAAAATGGAGGAGCTGCTGCGCCGCTCCGAGAAGCTGACGACGGTGGGACAGTTAGCGGCCGGCGTCGCCCACGAGATCCGCAATCCGCTCACGACGCTGCGCGGCTTCCTCCAGCTTCACCAGGAGAAGGGCCAGCTCAATCCGAGGCATATCGATATTATGTTGTCTGAGCTTGACCGCATTAATCTGATCGTCGGCGAGTTCCTGATCCTGGCCAAGCCGCAGGCGACCCGCTTTGAAGTGAAGGATGTGCGATTTATTCTGGGCGATGTCATTTCCCTGCTCGACAGCCAGGCGCATCTGTGCGACATTATGTTTAAGATGGATTACACATCGGAGGTCTGCCAGATCTCATGCGAAGAGAATCAGCTGAAGCAAGTGTTCATTAATATTTTGAAGAATGCGATGGAAGCGATGCCGGAGGGCGGCGAGATCGAGGTGCAGGTGAAGCATGCGGGGCCAGACAAGGTCTCCATCGCCATTATCGATCAAGGAACCGGCATTCCGAGCGAGATGATTCCGAAGCTTGGCGATCCGTTCTTCACGGGCAAAGAGACTGGAACGGGGCTCGGGCTGATGGTCAGCCAGCGGATTATACATAGCCATCACGGCATGCTCGATATTCAAAGCGAGGTTGACGTAGGCACCGTGGTAACCATTACGCTGCCTCTTCGCGAGGAGCGGGGGATCGAATCGCCGCAGGAGCAGGCGCCTCAAGCAACAATAGAAGAAAGGATGCGTACGTGATACGATGCAGATGACGTCCACCCATCAAGCGAAGACGCCCTATCGGGCATTGCTGGCCGGGGCAACCGGCCTTGTCGGATCGGAACTGCTCACGCAATTGCTAGCCGATCCCGCATGCAGCAGCATTACAGTATTAGCTAGGCGTCCACTGTCCAAGGAAGCTTCTCGGAGCGGCTATGCAGCGAAGCTGCGCGTCATCGTCGCTGATTTTGACCGGCTGGAGGAAGCGCTCGACGGGGTGGAGGCAGACGTGGTATTCTGTGCGCTTGGCACGACGATCAAGACGGCGAAGACGCGCGAAGCATTCCGCAAGGTGGATTATGAATATCCGGCCCGTCTAGGTAACTGGGCCAGCGGTCATGGCGACACGCGAATGATCGTCATTTCGGCGGTAGGGGCGAGCTCGGGGTCTAAAGTGTTCTATAGTCGGGTAAAAGGAGAGATAGAGGATTATCTCCGCTCGCTCGGTCTCGCGGAGCTGCATCTGCTGCGCCCATCGCTGCTGCTCGGCAAACGTGCCGAGTTCCGCCTGGGCGAACGGATCGCCGTGCTCATGTCGCCGCTGCTGCGCGTACTGATGGTCGGACCCTTGCGCGTCTACCGGCCTGTGTGGGATGCTCAGGTGGCCGCGGCCATGCGGGCGGCTGCAAGCGGCAGAAGCGGGCTTCCGGGTGGACCTATAGACGGGCCGCAAGTTTATCTCTACGAGAATGATCAGATCGCCGAAGCGGGCAATGCAATGTTAAGGCAAGAAGCAGGAGGAACAGAGGCTTGAGAATCAATAAGTTTATTAGCGAGACAGGGGTATGCTCAAGACGGGAAGCCGATAAGCTCGTGGAGAGCGGCAGAGTTACGATCAATGGCCAAGTCGCGGAGCTGGGCAGCCAGGCGGAGCACGGCGACGATGTGCGCATCGACGGCAATCGGATTGGCGAGCAGAAGAGCCATGTCTATATCGCGCTGAATAAGCCTGTCGGCATTACGAGCACGACGGAAGAGCATGTGGAAGGCAATATCGTCGATTTCGTCGGCCACAAGGAGCGCATCTTCCCGATCGGGCGGCTCGATAAGGACTCCGAAGGTCTTATTCTCATGACGAACGATGGGGATATCGTCAACAAAATTTTACGGGCGGAAGGCAAGCACGACAAAGAATATATCGTCACCGTGGACCGTCCCGTTACGCCGCGCTTCGTCCAAGCGATGAGCGAAGGCGTGCATGTATTAGGGAGCATGACGCTGCCCTGCACGGTGAAGCAGGAGGGCGACCGCGTCTTCCGCATCATCCTGAATGAAGGCCGCAATCGCCAAATACGGCGGATGTGCTCGGCGTTCGGGTATCAGGTGCGCAAGCTGAAGCGGGTGCGCATCATGAATATCGAGCTGGGGTCGCTGGCCACGGGCAAGTGGCGGGATCTGTCCGCTGAGGAGCTTAAGCAGTTATTCGCGGATCTTGATTATCAATAAGCGGTATCTAATCGCACAAAAGCCAGCGTAAATCGACACGAAAGTCGGATTACGCTGGCTTTTTCGGCATACACTAGATTGTAGATCTATTCTTTGGGCGTAGCAGGGACTTGGCTTAAATTCTCCGGGTCAATGAATTTGCGAATGATCGATACTTCAACGCGGCGGTTCTTCGCACGTCCGGCTGCCGTTGTATTCGATATGCCGTCGAGCGGACGGTATTGACCGTAGCCAATGGCGCTGAACAGCTTCGGATCCAGCTTCTTGTTCGACAAGAGAATGTCCATGAAGCGAATGGCGCGCGCCGAGCTGAGATCCCAGTTCGACTTGAATTCCGAGGTCGAGATCGGTTGGTTATCCGTATGGCCGGATACGACGATCTCATAGCCAGGGTACGATACGAGCATCGTGCCGATCGCAACGGCCAGTTTGCGGGAATCCGGCTTGACCGTGGCGCTGCCTGAAGCGAAGAGCGCGTTGTCGCTGATCGTGATCATCAGCTGGGATGCATTGAGCTTCGTATCCAGCTGCGTCGTCAGGCCGTTCGCTTTAATATAATTGTCGACCTTCTTCTTGAGGTCTTCGAGCTGCTTCTGCTCCGCTTCCATCTGAGCTTTACGCTCTTTGTCGGCGGCGCTTGCGCTGGCCGCTTCGTTCTTGTCTTCCGTTTCATTCTTCTTCTTGTCATTGTCCGGTCCGGTCTCAATCGGCGATGTTTGGTCCAAGACGCCGGTTCCGCCGTTCAAGGCGCTATTGAAGGCTTGCGCCATCTCTTCGAACTTCTTGGCATCGACCGAGCTCATCGCGAATAGTACGATGAAAAGCGCCAGGAGCAGCGTAAGCAAGTCGGCATAAGGAATGAGCCAAGATTCATCCACATGCTCTTCATGGTGGGGATGTTTATGCTTTTTACTCACTAGCCGCTGCTCCTTTCTCCATCTTCGCGCGCTCTGTCGGCGTCAGATAGACCGCTAGCTTCTGTTGGATAGCCGTAGTAGAAACACCGGATTGAATGGACAGCAAACCTTCGACCATCATCGTCTTAATCTCCATCTCACGCTTGGAAATACGCTTCAGCTTGTTGGAGATCGGGTGACAGACGACGTAACCGACGAAGATACCGAGCAACGTCGCGATAAAGGCACCTGCGATCGCATGGGCGAGTTTCTCCATATCCGCCATATCCTGCAAGGCCGCGATCAGACCGACCACGGCGCCCAATACGCCGAGCGTCGGGGCGTACGTACCGCCCTGGGTGAAGATCTGAGCACCAACGCGGTGGCGTTCTTCGGTAGCCGTGATATCTTCCATAAGGACATCATGAACCAAGTCCTGATCGTTGCCGTCAATGATCATCCGCATGCCGTTACGCAGGAATCCGTCTTGAATCTCATCGACTTTCGATTCCAGCGCAAGCAAACCTTCGCGGCGTGTTACGGATGCCCAATCTACGAACATCGTAATGAGTTCTTCGCGTTTGATCAGCTTCTGCTCTTTGAAGATCAGCTTCAGCAGCGTCGGGAGTTTCATGACTTCCGACATCGGAAAGGCGATGAAGATCGTTGCGGCGGTACCGCCGATGATAATGAGATAGGCGGCCGGTACCATGAGGGACGCGAGCGGCGCGCCCTTGAGCACCATGCCGACAAAGATCGAGATTACCGCGAGTACGGCACCTATAAGCGTTGATTTTTCCATTCCTACACCCCATCTATTTTTATAGTAAACTTTGCTGACAAAAAGAACGGCAATTCGACAAAAATCATTCTATCTTATTTATCGTCAAAACCGCACCGGAAATTAGAGCTATTCGTATGAAAAACGGGTATAACGTTAAATTTCCATGGAAATCGTGTAGAATAAGTGACAGATACGAGTATGGAAGAAAAGGTGGATGACGCGATGGGCGTGAAGCATGCACGAGAATATAAAGAGATCTTAGAAGAACTGACCGAGGCGATCGGATCGATCGGTGACGGGTACCTGTTCTTCGAGATGGAAGCCGCGGAATGGGAAGGGCTTGAAGTCGAGGAACGCAAGGATGTGCTCGAGGCGCTGGCCGACGATGTTTTCTATGGATTAGGCGAGGATCCGGTCATTAAGGTAGGGGGCGGCATGATCGCCTATCGACCGAAACATCATTGCATCGAGGTATCGGTAGACGGGAAGGAAAGCCGGATTATCCGTTTGGTCTGACCCAACGGGCGTAAGAAAATGGCGATGAATGGCGCGCGAACCGGCCAACGTAAAATAATGGGGGATTGTCGAACAAAGTCGAACTTGTCATCGTTCCGCTGCTCTCGTACAATGATGTTAAGTTATCTAACGCACAATTGTTGGCGAGGAGCGCGGCACAATGGATACGAACTTCACGGCTTGGTTGTCAGCAGAAGCCGCGGACCGTCTAGTCCCCTATTATCAACCTATACTTGCGCTTGATTCGCGCACAATCGTTGGTTACGAGGCGCTAGGAAGATACGTAACGGACGAGGGTGTCCGGAGCGTGGGTCCCTTTTTCGCCGATAAAACCATTCCGATGGAGGAGCAGGTTCGCGTAGACCGGATGCTGCGGGAGAAGGCCATTGCCGATTCCAGCAGCAGAGCCGAGGGAGCGATGCTGTTCCTGAACATAAAACCGTCCTGGATGTACAAGACGTATGTGGAGACCGGGGCCCTGCCGACGCTTGCCTTGCTCGAGAAGTATGGCATCAACCCGAAGCGGGTCGTGATCGAAATTACGGAGGAATCGTTCCGCGAGCCGATGGAGCACCTGCGAACGGTCGTCGATATTTATCGGGAAGCGGGCTGTCTCATCGCGATCGACGATGTCGGCAGCGGCTATAGCGATATGGACCGGATCGCCCAGATTGAACCGCATATCCTGAAGATCGATATTCACATGCTCCAGCGCAGCAAGAGCCATCGCGGCTATTATGCGCTCTTGCATTCGTTCTCGGCGCTCGCTTCCCAGATCGGAGCTTCGCTCCTGGTCGAGGGCGTAGAGACGCAGCAGGATTTCGAGCGGGCTATTCAGGTCGGCGCCCGTTACGTGCAAGGATTCCTGTTCGCGAGGGCGGAGGCGGACTTCCTACCGGCAGGCAGCTTCACATCGCTCATCGAGCAAGGGCTGTGCCAGCGGCGGGACCGCAAAATCGCGGAGGAGCGTCGGTGGAATGCGGAGGCCGAGCAGCTTCGGCTATTGATCGAACAAGCCTTGGAAGTCGGCTCTCTCTATCTGGAGACAATCAAGGAACAAGGCGGCTGTGCGGGTCTGGATGTGGGCGCGGCGGATCGGTTCGTCGAGATGTTGCTCCCTGAGCTGTCGAAGCAGTGCCTGCGCGTGTATCTGTGCAGCGACGAAGGCATTCAGCGCTCGTCCAACTACGAGCAGCGCGTGACAGGCCGTTGGAACCGGGAGGAGCAGTACCGCATGCTCAATTGGAGCTGGCGTCCGTTCTTCGTTCCGCTTGCGCTGCAACTGGGGGACGGATCGGTACAATCGACCGTTTCACGGGCGTATACGGATCTCGGCGGATTCGACCGGATCCGGACGATATCGGTATCGGTGCCGGGCGGAGGCGTCTTGTTCGCCGATTTTCACGAAGGGTATGTGTAAGGGGAAATAGGGAAGTCAGCGTTCTTGCGAGAATCGCATGAGCGAGTGCGCAGATTAGAAAAAGCCCGTTTGGGAGCAAGCCGGGAGGCAAGCTTTCGAACGGGCTTTTTGCGCAAATAAGGGTTAGTTCCTAAGGACTAATGATGAACATATTCCCAGTAGACAATGTGTCCATTTATTCATAGAATAGACACATATACAGCAGCTAACTGCTACTAAATGGCTAACCTGGCGAAAGCCGGCGGCGCAAAACCAAGGGTCTAAAGTCCTGCATAATGGGATCATGACAGCCGGTTGCGATTCACCCACACATCAGGCATAGAGGAGAAATTTATTATGGTGAATGTATTAGCAGTGCTCAAAGGTATCGGACTTGGTGTGGTGGCAATCGGCTTGGTTCCTTTCATGGCAATCAAAGCATTGAGTGAAGCCGCAGAGAGAATGACACCGATGTTATAGGAGGGGGCAACCCCTCCTTTTTTCCTTTTTCAAACCCTGTCAGTCCTCCGACACCTTGCTGAAGAAAGTAAGGGCATACAGCGCTGACAGACCGACCAGAATATAAATGATCTTCGTTACGACCGCATCCGCATCTCCGAAGATTTCCTCGACTAGATTCCATTCGAACAGACCGACGAGCAACCAGTTTAAGCCGCCGATGATGAGAACGATTAGGCTTGCGATGTTCCAACCTTTCATTGGACCGCCTCCCATTAAATCGTCTTGGCGAGCGAAGAGGCTTACGGCTCAGCACCGAACCGCGCAGCGGGCGAATGTTCAGGTCACAGCCCGACATGAACCGCGCTTTTCTCCGCTCACTATAACAGATATGACGGGGGAGGATCGGTTAGAACGATAAATGTAAGCGCTTTATTATAGTAAGGCGCAAAAGCCCGCCTTTACGCATCGGCTGGGCTATACGTCATGCAATGCACCTCAAATGTTGAACCACCCGGGGCAGGGAGCTCATACGTGTCCGTGATCGCGAAGCCTGCCCGCTCGTAGACGCGAATCGCCCGTCTGTTCCAGCTATGCACCTCGAGGTCAATCTCGTGGGATGGGGACCGCCGTAGCGCTTCGGCCACCACAACCCTCACGAGGGCAATGCCGCTGCCTTGTCCGCATAAGTCCGGGCGCAGACCAAGTCCAAGGCGCGTCACTCCGAGGAGGGGGAAGAACTGCGCGAAGCCGACAAGCTGGCCATGTTCGTCTAGCGCGGCCGCATACTGATCCCGCCGGATATCCGGATCGCCGAACTCTCGGCCCTGCGCCTGTATCTCTTCCCAGCTGAGCCAGCGGTAGAAGTCGTACGGCGGCTCGTAGCGCCAGCTGCATAGCGACTCGGCGTGTGCTGCGGTGAGCGGGGCGATGTGATAGGAAACGGTAGACATCGGCTTAAGACTCCTTCTTATGTAATGCCCTCCAGTATAACATAGCAAGATTATGCTGGCTGCCGCTGGACATGAGGCGCCCATTAGCGCTACTGTAGGAATGGAAGAACAATGCGCGGTTGCTTGGCGGCCGCTTAGAGCTTAAATGATGAAGAACGGTGCGACGAATGGCCGATACACGGTTGGCTGGACTCGCAATAATAGAGGAGAGATGAAGATGAATGCAGTTGTACCTGTCAAATGGGTGCTCGCGCGTATGTATGAGCCGGACATCGTGATTGTGGACTGCCGGTTTACGCTCGGCAAGCCGGAATCGGGCCGCGCGGCTTACGAGGAGGCGCACATCCCGGGCGCGATCTATCTGGACCTGGAGCAGGATTTGTCCGGCCCGGTGGAGGCAGACGGCAGCGGCGGACGCCATCCGCTGCCTGACCCGGCTACGCTTGCCGCCAGACTCGGTCGGGCAGGCATCAGCAATGAGTCGCGCGTCGTCGCTTACGACGATCAGGGCGGCGCAATGGCTTCGCGGCTGTGGTGGCTGATGAAATACCTCGGCCACGACAATGTATTCGTCATGGACGGCGGCTTCAAGGCGTGGACGGAAGCGAATTTCCCGGTTACCGCCGAGCAGCGGATCACGATCCCTGCTCAATTCCTCGCGACCGTGCAGCATAACCTGCTGTCCGAGGTATACGACGTGCAGGACGTAGTCGCCGGCACGAAGAGCGCGACGCTGATCGACTCGCGCGAGCCGGCACGCTATCGCGGCGAAGTCGAGCCGATCGACCCAGTGGCCGGCCACATTCCGGGCGCGAAGAATGTCTTGTGGGCCGAAGGCCGCGGCGCGGACGGATTGTGGAAGAGCACGGAGGAGCAGGCCGCTCGCTTCGAGGGCTTAAGCGTAAACAAGGATGACGAGATCATCGTCTACTGCGGTTCGGGCGTCACCGCGACGCCGAACGTGATGGCGCTGCTCGAAGCGGGCTACACGAACGTGAAGCTGTACGCAGGCAGTTGGAGCGACTGGGTGAGCGACAAGGAGAACCCGGTTGCGACCGGAGACGAGTAAGAGGCGAGAGGCCGCGTCGGACGCGGGATAGAGGGCTGTGACAGTTGCCGAAGAGGCAGGCTGCTCACAGCCTTTTTTTGGCGTTCATGCTCGGGTTCATCACTTGGTCCCGCCGCAGATGAACATCCAGAGCTACTAGCAATAGCTTGGCCTAAACTAGATCGCTAACTTGGATGTTTGCTAGATCCGCGGGGCATGGTCGCCACTAAAAAACTTGCGTCAAATCCCCCCGGCTCACCGTATATAGCGGGGGGAATTTCCGTGGGCTTCGCAGAGTCTCCTACGGCAACCTGATTATGCCCGTTGTCGAAGTCGCTCATCGCCCAAGGATCCAAGAAACGAGCAATCGATAAGAAGC
This sequence comes from Paenibacillus phyllosphaerae, assembly GCF_014192105.1. Classification (GTDB taxonomy): domain Bacteria; phylum Bacillota; class Bacilli; order Paenibacillales; family Paenibacillaceae; genus Paenibacillus_Z; species Paenibacillus_Z phyllosphaerae. Next base: position 22,571 of record NZ_JACHXK010000022.1, read on the forward strand.
CGACCGCCTACGTTCCTGACATAATAGGAGAAGATCAAGCTGCCCGATTACCTGGTTAAGGAGGTGAGCGACGGCCGACTTCACGTTGAATTCATTTCATAGAATATGGATATGACTGATTGATAGGGGGACTTGTTCTAATGGGTCTATCGATTACTGCTATCTGCAGAAAGGATTAAGTGATGACACCTACCGAAGAGAAGAAGCATTGGAAAAGGGATATTACGCTCTTCCTGAGCGGCCAGACCATCTCGTTGTTCGGCTCCGCTCTCGTGCAGTATGCGATCATGTGGTACGTCACGCTCACGACGCAATCCGGCTTGATGATGACGCTGTTCATCATTTGCGGCTTCATTCCTACGTTTCTGTTATCGCCGTTCGCGGGGGTGTGGGCCGACCGCTTCAATCGCAAGCACCTGATTATGCTGGCGGATGCCATGATTGCATCGGTTACGCTGATCCTCGCCATTACCTTCTTCATGGGCTACGATGAGCCATGGCTGTTGTTCGTGATTGCGGCCGTCCGCGCGCTCGGAGCGGGCATTCAGACGCCGGCCGTGGGTGCAATCTTGCCCCAGATCGTCCCGGAAGATAAGCTGACGAAGGTGAGCGGCATCAATGGTACGCTTCAGGCGCTGATGATGTTCGTCGCCCCTATCGTCAGCGCGACGCTGCTGTCCGTTGCTACCATTGAAGTTATTTTCTTCATCGATGTGATTACCGCGGCTATTGCGATCGCGGCGCTATTCTTCTTCCTCAAGATCCCGACCCACCAGAAGGCGTCGGATAACCAGGGGAATAGCTATCTGGATGACTTCAAGCAAGGCATCGCCTACATAAAGACGCATAGCTTCCTGAAGCCGCTCTTTAGCTTCTTCGCTTTCTTCTTTGTGCTGATGGCACCGGCTGCCTTCCTGACGCCGCTCCAGGTGACGCGCAGTTTCGGGGATGATTACTGGCGGTTGACGGCGATTGAAATCGCGTTCTCCGTCGGGATGATGGCTGGCGGAGCGATCATCGCCTCATGGGGCGGATTCCGCAACAAGGTGCATACGATGACGATGGCCAACCTGATGATGGGCGTATGCACCTTCGCATTGGGTATGATTCCGAACTTCTGGATTTACCTCGTCGCGATGGCTGTATTCGGCATTGCCATGCCGATCGCCAATACGCCAACGACCGTTATGCTGCAAGAGAAGGTCGACCCGAATTATTTGGGACGCATCTTCGGCGTATTCGGCATGATCTCGACGTCCATGATGCCGATGGGTATGCTGATCTTCGGCCCGTTGTCGGATGTGATCGAGATTGAATGGCTGCTGGTCGGAACAGGCGTGTTGATCGTGATTCTGGCGTTATTGTTCGTGGGCAATAAACAGTTGTTGGAGGCCGGTCGGCCAGCAGAGAAGAGCGCTTTGCAGGAGAGCGCCGTAGAAGGGTAGAAGAACTAGGAACACGTTGACGAGGGAACCGAGGAAGAGGGGCAAGTGGGTCTTCCAATGACTGCCCTATCTAAGGTCACAGGCAGAGCATGTCGCGATATGGCGGCGCTCTGCTTTTTTCGTCCGATCGTACGAAAAATACTTGTGTGTTTAGCTCGATCGTACTAAAATGAACGAGATAAAGCATTAGCGACCTCAATCGGGAGTCTAGATAACGGAGAGACCATGAAAGAAACCCCACTTAGAATATTGCAGGCCGCTCGGGAATTGCTGGTCAAGCAGGGCTATGCCGGTATGTCGCTTGGCGCGATCGCCGACCATCTGGGCATCAGTAAGGGCGTCGTGACGTACCATTTTCCGCAAAAGGATCTGATCCTGCAGCAGCTCGTCCAGTCCTTCTTCCATGACGCGTCGGCATACATGGCGCAGCATATGGTGCTGGACCGGTCGGCGCCTGAAGCATTGGCCTCCTATCTGGAGTCCAACTTGCGTTTCGTGGCGGGCCATCGCATGCAGACATTGGCGACTACGCAGATTATGGCTAACCACCGGAATAAGGACGGCACATTGGCGTTTGCCGAGGATGAACAGATTTACGAGCCGCTTATAGAGATCTTCCAATATGGGCAAGACGAAGAAAAGAGCTTCCGGTCTTTCCCGCCTAAGCTAATGGCCATATTCGTCAGAAGCATTATCGACCGGGTTAGCGGTCAGATCGCGATGGGTCAGGTTGAGGATGTGAATGGCGCCATTCAGGAGACGATTAACACCTTTAGGCTTGCCACAAGGAGGGAAACTCATGAGTCGGATTCAGAATGACGGGCTGCAGATCCTTGGCATTGTGTTAAGCCTTATTGGCCTGGCCACGATTGCCCAGCCGCTCATCAAAGCGTTGTTCGGCCATCCGCTAACGTACGCGTTTCTAGGCATATTGCCTGAAGGCTGGCCCTCCTTTGCCGTATGGGCGGTTACGCTGGTGACCGGACTAGTGCTCGTATCTATTACGAAGCCGCTTAAGCAGGACAAAAAGAATAAGGGCGAGGGAGTCTGACTATGTGCCGCAATATCAAGACGTTATTCAATTTCGATCCGCCGGCGACTGACCTGGAAGTAACGGCAGCGGCAGTCCAGTTCGTCCGCAAGCTATCCGGGTTCAACGCCCCGTCCAAGGCCAACGAGGCGGCTTTCCAGCAGGCGGTAGAGGAAGTATCGGCAGCGGCGCGGAAGCTGCTCGATTCGCTCGTCACGAATGCGGAGCCGCGCAACCGTGAGGTTGAAGCGGAACGGGCGCGTGAAAGGTCAATCAAGCGGTTCGGGGAACGCTGACCGAACGCTACGCCGTTTGGATGGAACTTGGGCGGATTTCCGCCATGTTGCAGTGAAATGAAAGCCGATAGGAGGAGCGTTGGCCAACCGCCGGTGCTCCTTTTTGGCATGCCGCAATGAAGATAAATCTCCGTTCCGCCGTCACTCCACTTAGACAAGATCCGCATCTCCGCTTGTCTGCAACAGTCGCTCGATAGCGAAGGCAACCCGGAACCGAAGGCTCTCCGCGGGTTCCTTCAGCTTGAGCCCCGTCAGCCGCTCACACTTATCTAAGCGGAAGATGACCGTATTCCGGTGGACGTAAAGCTGCTTGGACGTCTCCACCAACTGGCAATGCGTGTCGTAGAACACGCGCAAGGTGCGCATAAGCTCCCGGCGTTCTTCCTCCTCCAATGCCGCGAAGCACTGGAACGTCTCCTCATAGAATTGCCGCAGCTCCTCGGAAGGAACCCTGCGGAACAGATAGTTGATATCCTTCGAACGATACGATTGGACGAATCGCTTCCGCCCCAGCTGATAGCCGTATTGCAGCGCTTTGCCCGCCTCCGTGAAGGATACGCGAAGATCGAGCACGCTCGTAACCGGCTTCCCCACGCCGAACGATACATCTAGCTGAGACTGTTCATGCAGCTGCTCGGCCACGCTGCCAAGCCCCTTCAAGAATGCCCCTTCGTCCCATTCGCCTTCCCCGACGAACAGCAGGATCCCGAACAGATCATGAATGGTAAACATCCGAAATTCGGCCGCAATGAGCGAGAGATGCCGCTTGATCAGCTCGTAGATGACATCGCGCTGCGAGATGGAGCGTTCATCCGCCCAAGCCGGCTTTATGCTTGAGGGCAGCGGGTTGGCCGGCGTTTCGTCTTGGCGCGCGGCAATCAGAAGCCAAGAACCGCTTATTTTCAAGCCGTACCTGCGGCCGCGATGAAGTGCCTCTTGCTCGGAGGTAATATGCCCGCCCAACAGATCGGCGAAGAACTCGTTCTTGTACCGGCGGGAACGCTCCTTCACGGCTTGCCGCTTCGTCAGCTCCATGCTGATGACATTGGAGGCCTGCTCCAGCGTAAGGCCATATTCGTTCGACGCCGCCTGCTTCGACTGGAACGCCAGCAGGTACCCCTCGTGGCGATACGTATGGATCGGATAGAGCTCCACATGGCGGTACGCGAGCAGCTCGGGATCTAGCAGGCAAAGCTGAGCCGCGGTCTGCCTTGCGGATGTGCCTCGGAGCACCTTCTCGGCAGCTTCCAACAATGGGTGCATCTGGGGCCGCTTGAAGTGCTCGGAGTAATCCGTCACGACAAGCTTGCTGCCGAGCAGCAGCACAGGGGAGTCGAGCAGCTGAGCTAGCGCCCCGATAATCTCCGGAATGCCGTCGCCTTTCATGATCATCGACGAGAATCGCTTATGGATCGTCAGCGCGTACTGCAGCTCATCGTTCCGGTTGTCCAGGATCATGCTCGTGGAACGCTGCAGAATTTCGCCCAAGGAATGCTCGACCGAAGAAATCTCGATAATCGGAAAGCTGATCTTCTCCGCCTCTTGGAGCACCGCATCGGGAATCTCCAAGCCGAACCGTCTCGTCTTGACCGCCAGGCCCGTGCACTGCAGCTCATTCATATGCCGCAGCAGCTGGAGCAGCATGCCGGGATTCTCCTTCATGAAGTACCCGTTGGTCAGCAGCAGCTCCCCGGGACGCAGGAAGTGGATAATGTCCGGCGCATCCATAATGTTCACGTTCTGGACTTGGCGCAACAGCCCTTCACCCCCTGCGATCACGCGCGCATGGCGAAAGACCGGATTGGAGAGCAAATGCTCCAGCAGCATAGGTCGACCCCCTCATCGTTCCTTTATGGTATAAAACCTAACACTGAATCGCTTGACTGTAAAGATACCCTTGGACTATGCATCCAATTGCCCCTCATTTCTTTATACGCATCGTACAATGCTTTCTAATCCTGAAAAAGTTATGCTCTACTCAATGAAAATGATGTTACCAAATATGACGTTGAAAAGGGTGCGGTCGGCATGTGGGATGTCAGAATTACCAATGCGCGGCTTCAAGGCAGATCGGGCTTATTCGCCATTGGCGTGCAAGACGGCTTGATTGCCTCGGTACTGCCGCAGGGGCAAAGTCCCGAAGCGGATGCGGCGCGTACGCTCTATGATGCCGGCGGCGGCATGCTGCTGCCGGGGTTGATCGAACCGCATATCCACCTGGAGAAAGCGCTGCTGCTCTCGCGGATGGAAGAGGATGCCGCCTCGCTGAAAGATGCCATCCGAATGACGGCTGCGATGAAGTACGGCTTCACGCGGGCGGATATGGCGGCCCGTTCGCTGTACGTGATCCGGGAAGCGGTGAAGAACGGCGTCACGCATATGCGCTGCCATGCGGAAGTGGATCCGATTCTGGGCCTGTCGGCCTTCGAAACGATGATGGAGCTGAAGGAGAAGGTATGCGATGTGCTCGATCTCCAGGTCGTCGTCTTCCCGCAAGAGGGCATCTTCCAAAGTCCGGGCACGGCAGAACTCATGGAAGAGGCGCTGCGAATCGGCGGCGACGTCGTTGGCGGCATCACGTATCAGGATCCTTCGCTGGAGGACCATCTGGATGTGGTGTTCCGGCTGGCTGAGAAATACGGCAAGCCGATCGATTTCCATGCCGACTTCTCCGATCGATCGGAGGATGCCGCGATCTTGGACATCGCGGACCGTACGATTGCCGCCGGTATGCAGGGGCTCGTGGCGGCAGGCCACGTCACCTCGCTGGGCTCGATGGAACGCAAGCGGGCAGAGACGGCCGCGCGGCGAATCGGCGAAGCGGATCTGCAGATCATGACGCTGCCTGCGACGGACCTTTTCATTAATGGGAGAGGAGATCGGGAACGTCCGCGCAGAGGACTGACGCCGGTGAAGCTGCTGCAGGAACATGGGGTGAATGTGGTGATCGGCGTCAATAACGTCCGAAACCCGTTCACGCCTTTCGGCAAGGCAGATCCGCTGGAGACGGCTTGGCTGCTGGCGGTGACGGCTTATATGGGCGGCGACGAAGATGCCAAGCAGCTGATCCATATGCTGACCGGCGGCGCCGCCAAGGCGCTCGGCATTCAGCAATATGGCTTGGAGCCGGGAGCTGTAGCGGATATGGTCCTATTCCCGGAAGTGTCTGAGCGGGCGATCCTGCTCGGCAAGCCGGAGCAGCGGACGGTATGGAAGCGCGGTCGCATGACGGCGGAGACCAAGCTGCAGACGCGGATGGATCACATTGTACTTCATTAAATAACTGGGGGAGTGGCACATGATGAAGATGGCAAAAGGGAAACGATGGTTTACGGGTTTAGTGGTCGCCGCAATGGTCGGCGTGCTGGCCGGCTGCGGCGCAAGCGACAATAACGGCGAGAACGGCGGCACCGCAGGAGCGAATGCCCCGGCTGCTACGAGCGAGGCAAGCAGCGATCCGATCCTGATCGGCATGTCGACGGAAGCGACCGGCGATAACGCGATGAACTCGGTTAACCTCTATCAGGGCGTGCAGGTGGCGGTCGATCAGATTAATGCCAAGGGCGGTATTCACGGACGCCAGGTCGAGCTTGTCGTGCGGGATACGGAGCAAAATCCGACGCGGGGGATCAGCATTATCCGCGACTTCAGCCAGAAGGAAAAGGTACTGGCGGCAATCGGCGGCTTCCATAGTACGGTCATGCTCGCGCAATCGCCGGTCATTATGGAAGAGAAGCTGGCCTTCATGGTTGCTACCTCCAATGTTCCGGCTTCCGTAGAATCGGGGATGCCATGGACCTTCGGCGTACGGATGAATGCGAACATTACGGCGCAATATGCCTTGACGTTCATTGAGAAGCATTTCCAGACGAACAAGATTGCGATCCTGCATGAGAACGGCGGTTACGGCAAAGGCGCGGCGGCCGCAATGACCAAGGTGCTGGAGGAGAAAGGGCTTAAGCCAACGGCCGTCGAGACGTTCGACAATGCCAAGGACAAAGATATGACGGCGCAGGTGAACCGGGCGAAGGAGTCGGGTGCCGAAGTCATCTACTTGTTCGGTCAAGGGGCGGCCAACGGTTACGTGCTGCAGGCGATGGATAAGCTCGGCTGGAAGGTGCCGGTCGTCGGCGAGAACGGCACGGCCAACAAAGGCATTCAGGAAGTGGGCAAAGAGCTGGCCAACGGCGTCTATGCGATCCAGACGGCGAACTTCAACGTCGAGCAAACACGCGAGCCTGCCAAAGCCTTCATTACGGATTTCGAGGCCAAATTCGGCCATCTGCCAACGACGTTCGCTTCCGCGGCGCAGGGCTACGATGGCGCGATGCTGCTGTTCCAAGCGATCGAGAAGGCGGGTCTGACCGGTGATCTGGAGAAGGACCGCCAGGCGATACGCGACACGTTGGAGTCGGGAGTCGGCCCCTATAGCGGCGTCATCCGCGATTGGGAACAGGTCTTCACGGCGGAGAACCACGATGCCATCGACGTGAACTCGTACCTCATGTGCGTCTGGAAAGACGGCAAGCTCGTGGTATCGGATCTGCAATAACCCGATGTAAGGAGGAATGATCGGCATGTCCTTGGTACTGCAGCTTATGATTAGCGGACTGGCGGTCGGTTGCTTATATGCCCTGATCGCGCTCGGCTACAGCCTGACTTACGTGGTGAACGGGACGCTCAATATGTCGCAAGGCCAGTTAGTCATGCTCGGTGGCGTGATCATGTTCGGCTTCACGTCGCATGCGCACCTCCCGTTCCTGGTGTCGTTCGCGCTCGCCGCCGCGCTCGTTGCCCTGCTCAATCTGGGCATCGAGCGGCTGGCGATCCGCAAGTTCGATCGCGGCCCGAATGCGATCGAATGGGTGCTGAGCACGATTGCGGTCGGCATCATCATTCAGGACGTCGCCCTCTATTTCAACGGTCCGGATGAAGGGGTCACGCCTTCGCCGGTCGGCGACGGGATGCTGCGGATTATGGGAGCGGGGGTTTACTGGAAGGAATTCGTGTTCTTGCCGGTGGTCGCTTTGCTGCTCGTCGGACTCATCGTGTTCTACAAAAAATCGCACTGGGGGCTGTGGCTGCGGGCGACGGCCGATAACCGGACGGCGATCGAGATCATGGGCGTCAGCAGCAACAAAATCGTCGCTGTCGCTTACGTACTGAGCGGTCTGCTAGCCGGACTCGGCGGCGCGCTCATGTCGACCAACTATGCGGTATCGGTCGATATCGGACTCGCGCTCGGGCTGAAGGCGATCTCCGTGGCGATCCTCGCCGGCGTGAACAACCCCAAAGGGATCGTGGCGGCAGGCCTTATCCTTGGCATCGCCGAGGTGTTCATCGGGCAATACATCTCGACCGCATTCCGCGAGATGTTCGTCTACGGCATGGTCATCCTCGTGCTGTATTGGAAGCCGGCAGGGCTGTTCAACACGAGCAAGACGGTCATTAAAGTCTAACACCCTGTGAGACAAGGAGGCACTTTGCGTATGAATTCGTTCTTGCAACTTGGCTTGCGATACCGCGGGACGGCGGCGGTCACGAGTGCGGCTATCATCGTCGCCCTGCTCGCCGCATGTCCGTGGCTAATGGATACGTATTACTTGAATTTATTGTTCATGATCGGCACCTTCGTCATTACCTGTACCGGCATGAATCTGCTCATCGGCTACTGCGGCATCGTATCGATCGGCCACGCCGGACTCATGGCGACCGGAGCGTACGTATCCTCGTACTTGAGTACCCAGGCGGGGTTGTCCTTCTGGGTGGTGGCATTGGCGGGCATGCTCATGTCGCTGGTCATCGGCAGCCTGATTGCGATACCGACCATCAAGGCCGGCGGCGTGTACCTGTCGATGATCACGATTGCCTTCGGCGTCGTCATTCATGAGGTGCTGATCCGCTGGGATGCCTTCACGGGCGGGCCGCTCGGGATATCCGGTATCCCGAAGCCGGAGCTCGGCGGATACCGCTTCGACCTGAAGAGCATGTATTTGCTCGTCTTGGCGGTGTCGGTGCTGGTCCTTGTCTTGATCCGCAACCTGCGGCGCTCGGCTTGGGGAAGAGCCATGATTGCGACCAAAGAGAACGAGATTGCCGCGGCTTCGCTCGGCATCCGCAAGTTCGCGGTGCAGTATGCGGGATTCGCGTTCAGCGCCGTACTGGCCGGGTTGTCCGGTGCAATCTATGCCCATGCCAACAGCTTCATCAGCCCGGACACGTATCATTTTCAGACGTCCGTGCAGCTTGTGCTGATCGTCATTCTCGGCGGAGCGGGAACCGTGCTCGGTCCGGTCGTCGGCGCGACGATCCTCGTGTTCCTGCCGGAACTGCTGCAGATGGAGAAGCTGCGCATGGCGCTGTATGGCGGGATTATGTTCGCCGTGCTGTTCTTCTTGCCGAAGGGCATTGTAGGGACGGCGGGCCAGCTGTTGGGGAGAAAAATACGCGGTTATGCGAAAACCGGTCCTTCTCCTGCAAGGGAGCGAAATTCCGAGACGCCGCAATTATTCGCACATGCCTCTTCTTCGGGAGCGGTAATGCTGGAGTTAAACGGCATCCACAAGCATTTTGGCGGCCTGCATGCCTTAAAGGATGTTAGTTTCTCCGTCGCGACGGGCGCGGTCCATTCCCTCGTCGGTCCCAATGGCGCGGGCAAAACAACGCTGCTCAACGTTATCTCCGGCCTCTACAGCGCCAATCAAGGGACGTTGTCGCTGCGCGGCAAGTCGCTTAACCCGCGTTCGCTCAGCGACGTTACGATGCTCGGCATCGCCCGGACGTTCCAGCACTCGAGGCTGTTCAAGGAGTTGACCGTGCTCGAGAACGTGATGGTCGGCATGGCCGGGCGACGACGGGTGGGATTCGCCCATGCGCTGCTGCATACGCCGAAACAGCGGCGCGACGAGCGGGTCATGGAAGAGCGGGCTCATCTGCTGCTCGATCTGATCGGGTATGAGGGCGACCGCGATATGCCGGCCAGTCAGCTGCCTTACGGCCATCAACGGATGGTGGAGATTGCCCGTGCGCTGGCTACGGAACCGGACTTGCTGCTGCTCGATGAGCCTGCGGCCGGCATGACCGCCGCCGAGATCGGACAGCTGGAGCAGCTGCTGCGCAAGCTGACCGCTTATGGGCTGACGATCATTCTGATCGAGCATCATATGGATTTCGTCCAACGCATATCCGACACGGTGACCGTGCTCGACTTCGGCAAAGTGATCGGAACCGGCAAGCCGGAGGAGATGCTGACGGATCCGCGGGTCATTCAAGCGTACTTGGGCGCAGAGGAGGTGGCGGCCGGTGCTTAGCATTCAAGGACTGGAAGTGCGTTATGGCGCGATTCAAGCGCTGCGGCGGATTGACCTTGAACTTGCGGCAGGCGAGATCGTAGCCGTCATCGGCTCGAACGGCGCGGGCAAGACAACGCTGCTGCAGTCCATTCTCGGCCTTGTGCGGCCGGATAAAGGGGTCATTACCTTCGACGGGAAGCCCATCACGCAGCTGTCCGCGAGCCGAACGGCGAATCTGGGCATCTCGCTGGTGCCCGAAGGCCGCGAGGTATTCGGGACGCTTACCGTGCTGGAGAATCTCCGACTGGGGCTTAAGAACAAGATTGGCTCCACGTCCAAGGAGCAGTTCGAACGCGAGCTGGCCAGCATCTACGAACGGTTCCCGCGGCTATATGAACGGCGGGATCAACAGGCGATGACGCTCAGCGGCGGCGAACAGCAGATGCTGGTGTTGTCCCGCGCGATGATCAGCAAGCCGAAGCTGCTGCTCCTCGACGAGCCTTCGCTCGGGCTTGCGCCGATTATCGTGAGCGACATTTTCGCCAGCATACAGGAATTGGCGAAGGGTGGAACAGCGGTTTTATTGGTCGAGCAGATGGCGCATAAGGCGCTGTCGATCGCCAGCCGCGGCTACGTTATCGACAACGGCCGCGTCGCGTTCCAGGGAAAATCCTCGGATCTGCTGCAGGATCAGCGCATGATTAAGGCTTACTTGGGCGTTCACTAAAAATGATTGGAAAGCGGCAGGTGACCATGATGAAGGCAACAATTGTTAGGAATGTCCGGATTGGCGGGCAATTATTCGATCTAACCGTGCAGCAGGAGACCGGGACCTTCGGGGAAGTCGTGCCTGCAGGCCAGGCAATACCATCAGGCAGCGCGGATGAGCGTATTCTGGACGCAGCGGGCCTGCTCTATTTGCCGGCTTTGCACGATATGCACATCCACCTGGACAAACATTTTCTGGGGGAGCCTTGGCGGCCGCTGCAGCCTTTCGTCACATTGCCCGGGCAGCTGGCATTCGAGAAGCAGCAGCTGGCGGCATTGCCGACGACCGTGGCTGAACGGGCCCGCAGGCTGATTGGCCTGCTGCTCAGCCATGGCACGACAAAGATCCGTACCCATATCGATGTAGATCCGGTCATCGGCAGTTCCCATATCGAACAGATTGCCCAAATTCAAGACGAGTTCCGCGATGTCATGGAGATCGAGATCGTGGCGTTCCCCCAACAAGGCTTGCTCCGCTCGTCTTCGATTGCGGTCATGAAAGAAGCGATGCGGGCGGGTGCCGCCTATGTCGGCGGCGTTGATCCGGCAGGGCTAGACCGGCAGGTGGACCGCAGCCTCGAGGCCATGTTCGAGCTGAGCGCGGAATTTAATGCCGGCGTTGACCTGCATCTGCACGACCCGAGCCATCTCGGACTGTACACCATCAGCCGCTTCGCCGATCTGACGGTAGCCGCCGGCCAATCGGGGCGTACCGCGGTCAGTCACGCTTATTGTCTCGGACAGGTACCGGAGGCAGACTCGCGGGCGCTTGCCCAGCAGCTCAAGTCGGCGGACGTCGCGATCATTACGAGCGTGCCGATCGATCGCCCGATGCCGCGCGTCGACCAGTTATTGGCCGAAGGCGTGCGCGTCTATGCCGGCTCGGATAATATACTTGATGCGTGGAGTCCGTTCGGCAATGGGGATCTGCTGGCCAGAGGCTCCAGGCTAGCCGAGAAGTTCGGCTGGATTATCGATGGCGACCTGCTCCAGATGTATCCGCTCATAACCGGGGGCGGTCTGGTTCCGGCGAAGGGGGAACGGGCGGACTTCATGCTCGTCAGCGCCCAGAATCCGCAGCATGCGCTTGCGGCCGTCCCTCGGCGCGAAGCGGTCTTCTCGAAGGGCAGGCTGATTGGCGGTCAATGGTTCGAAGGTTCGGGGATTGGCAGCGCGAAGCCGGAAATAACGGCTGAGACGGTGTAATGGAAAAGCAGCAAAGAGGCCCGGTATCCGTTCGTGACGGATACCGGGCCTTTTCTTCATCCCTTTTTACTTGCCTGTGACGAGCTTGCTCTTCATCAATGCTTCGATGAAGGCGATTTTGCTATAAGCCGTGCCGCCTTGCGCATTCGGGTCAACGATGTTGACGAACACGTTGCCGTTCTTCACGGCTTTCAGGCTCTTCCAGATCGCGTTCTTCTGGAGGTCCGTAAGCGCCGAGCTGTTCTTCGGGTTCTCTTCCGGCGAGAACTGGACGAACACGTAGTCCGGGTTAATGGCAGCGAAGCTCTCGAGCGAGATGTTTTGCTGCGATTTGGCCTGGGCTACGGCCTTCGGCACGCTGGCGCCAAGATCAGCGTACAGGGAACGGTTGAAGAACACGTCCTGCGGGTAAATGAACAGGTTGCCGGAGCGAATACGAACGGCTACGACCGTCTTGTTCTTGAAGACCGGCGAGAGCTTTTGTTTGGCAAGCGTCTGCTGCTTGACATAGTTCGAGATGATCTTCGATGCTTCGGCTTGCTTGCCTGTCAGCGTAGCGAGCAGCTTCAGGTTCGGCAGCCAGTCTGTCGCGATATGGGACACGGGGATGGTCGTCGCAATCTTCGCCAGTTTCGCGTTCGTCTCTTCAGGGAACTTCGTGCTGGAGAGGATGATGTCCGGCTTCAGCTTCAGAATGGCTTCCAGATCCGGTTCCGTCTTCTCGCCGATTGCGACAACGCCATCGGTGATTTTCTTGAACAGATCAGGGAAATCGCCGCCTACGGTCAGTGCGCCTTGCGGCTTGAAGTTCAGCAGGAGCGCGTCTTCGAGCGACTCGACAGAGCCTGTGATGACGATCTTGGCCGTCTTGACCGGTACGGTGTACGTCTTGCCGTTGTACGTAATTTGATGCTTGGCTTTACTTGTTGCCGTGGTCGTAGCTGCAGTCGCCGCGCCCACAGCCGAGCCTATGCCCATGACTATCGCGCAGGCGAGTAACAACCCTTTGAATGTTTTTCTCATGCCCCTTATAACACTCCCCAAAACTAATAATGATAATCATTATCATCATAATAGTACGACTTTGTTGGGAAGAACATGGATTATTTCCGGAAAAATATTGGACAAAAAGCAAGATCCCCTTCGATCGCCTCATGTACCTTTTACTCCATACGCCTATCATTTCCGCTAGACACAACAACCCCGCCTCAAGCGAGGCGGGGTTGTTGTGTCTAGCTATGAACGATAAATGGTTTTAAGCGACGGATTGCTGCTTCTCTTCGTTCTTGTCTTTGCCGCCGGAGAGGAACCAGCCGGTTGCGGCGATCACGACGAGCACGATGTAGAAGGACAGCTTCCAACCGGTCGATTCGGCAAAATCATGCGGAATGACATGGACCGAAGGATGGGCTAGCGTATGAACGGCAAGCTTGACGCCCACCCAGCCGACGATGAAGAAGGCTGCAACCTCGAGCGAAGGCCGGCTCTCGAGCAATTTCACGAACAGCGTAGCGGCGAAACGCATGATGACCAAGCCGATGAAGCCGCCGAGGAAAATAACGATAAAGTGTCCGCCGTCCATACCGCCGATATTCGGCAGGTTGGTGGCCGGAAGCGCAACGGCGAGCGCGACGGCTGCCAGAATGGAATCGACCGCGAAGGCGATGTCGGCGACTTCGACCTTGAATACCGTCATCCAGAAGCCGCTTTGCTTCGGCTCCTTGCCGGAGCTCTTGGCTGCGGATTCTTCGCCTTTTTTGACAATGACCTTACGCACAATATGATTCGCGGCTATGAACAACAGATATAGCGCGCCGATCGCCTGTACTTGCCATACATCCACCAGGAACGAAATGACGAACAAGGAAGCGAAGCGGAACACGAATGCGCCGGCCAAACCGTAGAACAGCGCCTTCTTGCGCTCTTGCTCCGGCAGATGCTTCACCATAATTGCAAGGACAAGCGCATTATCGGCTGCGAGCAGCCCCTCCAGCGCGACGAGTACGAGCAGTACCCAGCCATACTCCAATAACATTCCGAAATCCATTTTACGTCCTCCTTTACCAATCTAACGATTTTCCGTTCTCTCAATACGAAGGAACTTGAGGCCTCGTATTGGCAAAGGTCTCGCTAACATTGCCGGCGCCGGCAATGCCAATAAAACCGGAGAACAATGCGTTCTCGTACTGACGACTTTATTGTGGCAGCTACTCCCCTTTGGAGTTTGCGTTTGCGTGCAGGTTTGAAAACCGTGTAACCATACAGTCTTACGTATCGGTTTGGGCTTGGTTTCATTTTTGGATGAGAGAAAGAATGAATAACTAAGGTATCGAAGTCTAGCGGGCCTGCATGAAGCGGCGGTATCTATGAATCTAGGCAGATGAGGCTGTACAAAACATATGTTCGCATTATATAATTTTGTTATTATTTTACAGGGGGTTATGGGATGTCTGAAGGCGGTAAGGTCATTGGAGAATTCCAGACGATGGCGCAATGGGCTGAACGGTTGTATGCGTTGGGAGAGAAGGCGTGGTGTGCGCCTATTGCCGAAGGGAAGGCCTCAATCGCGGAGATTATGGCTCATCTGCTGTGTTGGGACCAACATCTGATCGATCGCGCCGTTCCAGCGGTAACGCGCGGGGAAGGTATTGAATTCCCGGCCTTCGATCCGTTCAACGCGGATGCCTACGCCTATGCCAGGTCGGGCATTAGCCAAGGGCAGCTGCTGGACGAATTCCGTTCCACTCGCGAGGAATTGTGCCGATTGCTAGTGGAATTAGGAGAAGACAAGCTGCGCCAACATACGACTACAGGCGGTGTTTCCTTTTGTCCGCATACGGGGTCGCCTTATTCCCTGCTCTACATTGTTCGTGAATTTATAGACCACGACCAACATCATCGTCATCAAATCGAGTCGGCGTTAATAAGCTAATTCCGCGGTGTCATGTTTGTGACATGGGGAATCAACTTACGGGAGGGATTCAATGACGGCAACGTATTCGGAATTGCGCGCAAGGGCAAGGGAGAGCTTAAGAGGGAACTGGGGCAAGGCTATTGGCGGCTTGGTGATCCTTGGACTCATCTCGGTCGTTCTCAATCTGCTCAATGAGGTCCCCGCACTCGGCCTGATTGCCTCGCTCTTGGTAGGCGGAGCGTTAGGACTCGGCGCGACCTCGTTCTATCTGGGAATCGCCAGAGGGTCGAATCCGCCGGTTAGCGACGTGTTCAGCGGCTTTAAGAATTTCGTGAACGCCTTCGTACTTTATCTGCTGATGGGCATTTTTGTATTCCTCTGGACGTTGCTGTTGATCGTGCCGGGCATTATTGCCTCATTCCGTTACTCGATGGCGTACTATATTATGAAAGAAAATCCCGATATCAGCCCACTGGATGCGATTCGGCAGAGCAAGGAATTGATGGTAGGGCACAAATGGCGCTTTTTCGTGCTGAACCTGACGTTTATCGGCTGGGCGCTGCTGGCGATCGTGACGTTCGGCATCGGATACTTATGGCTTGCGCCGTATATCTACGTGACGCAGGCGCATTTCTACGATGACCTGAAGGCGAGCAAGTCGGTTCCGCCACCGCCGTTGCCGCCATTCGGCTACAATTCGTCTCTGTAATACTGCCGATGGGAAGTGAGATAGGAAGAGGCTGCGAACTTTGCTTCGCGGCCTTTTTGCTATGGTAACAAGGAATTGGGAGCAATCTGGAAAAATATTTAGCAAGAAGCGTCCGGTTTCATCGAACTGAAGTGTTATATAGACAACAATAAGCAAAGGAGGGGGCCACGACGAAAGGCGAAGGATTGGAAGAATGGGTTAGGCAGGCGCAGGCCGGGGACGCGCAGAGCTATCGGCCGATCGTCGAGCAGCTGCAGCAACAGATCTATGTCTATTGCTGCCGGATGTTGGGCCATGCGCAGGAAGCGGAGGATGCCGCGCAGGAGATTCTGATCAAGGGCTATAACGCCATCGCAAGCTATAAGCCTACGGTGAGCTTCACCTCATGGCTGTATGCGATCGCTTATCATCACTGCCTCAACGTGATGCGCCGCAAGCGGCTGCAGCGCCAGTTGATGGGGTGGATGCGTCCGCAGGCCGCGGAGGCGAGCGCCGAGGAGACGTATGAACGGAAGGTGTTCAGCGAGCCGCTGGCCACCGCGCTGGATGAACTAAGCGTGTCGGACCGGAGCCTGCTCATCCTGCATGTGTGCGAGGAACGAACGTATGTGGAGATCGGGCAGATTACCGGGAAAAGCCCGGAGGCAATCCGCAAGAAGGTGATGCGGATTAAAGCGCGGATGAAGCGTGTCATCGAAGCATGGGAGGGGGATGAGCAATGGAGAGTTCCAGCGTTGGCAAGGACGAAGACTTGACGTTAAACAAAGCATATCTAGCTCATGAATATCCGTTCAAGCAGATGGATCTGACAGATAAGGTGATGAGACGCATCGAGCAGGGCAGCGTGAATGAGCGCAAGGCGCGTGAAGCAGGCGGACGGAAGTGGCTGCGGCCGGCGACTGTGTTGACCGGCATGCTGGGGCTCATCCTGTTCGCGTCGGTGAGCGGCTATGCGGCGACGAAGCTGATCGAGATCCGAGACCGGTCGGGACAGGTCGTCATGAAGACGATCGACTACCCGCATTATCCGCCGGATGCGACGATCAGCCAGCAGATGAGCGATTACGACGAGCGGGTGAAAGCTTCCCTCGAGCCGGGCGAATTCGCGGCCTATTACATTAATGATGAAGCGATTAACGAGTACGACAAGTTGAATCCGATCAAGTTCGTTTTCCAGCCGGTGCAGTACAAGACGTATGCGGAGTTTGCCGAGGCACAGACAGCTGCCAAGGGGCCGTCGATTCCGATGCCGGCGTATGTGCCGGAGGGGCTGCATTTGTTATATGGGCAGGTGCATCCTAAGTTGCCTCACAGCGGGGAGGGTGAGAACTCTACCTATAGCCAAGTGAAGCAAAGGCTGATCGAGCGAGCCAGTCAGGCGCCAACAAGCGCGGATAAATTGTTCATGGAGAAACTGGACTGGACGGAATCCGGGCATTCGCAGCTTTATTTTGCCGATGAGCAAGGGAAGATCGTTGGTTACATACTCGCCAGCTTCGCAATGGGCTCCGATGTATGGCCGCAGGACGGGGATGTGGTCGAGAAGGTGAAGATTGGAGAGCAGCAGGAGGGGATCTACCACCAGGTAGCCCGTGAAGACGGACTTCATAGCCTTGCATGGTTTGATAGCCAGCGGAAGATCGCCTATAACTTACTTGTGAAAGCGGACAGCGGATATAGCAAGGAAGAAATGATGCGTATGGCGGCAAGCATGTTGAACGGGTAATCGAAATAACCAAGCCTCTTGAATGGGGACTTGGTTATTTGTCTAGATAAAGCTAAGGACAAGCAGAGATGCAGCGGAACTTGTTCGTTTGTCAGACGGTCAGCGCGAATCCGCGTCATTTCTTCTAGATGAAGAAGCGATTTGAATTCATCAACCAGTTGACGGCTCGAATCTAGCTGGAGGAAGTATGTAGGGGTTAATATGTGCTCTAGTCTTGCTAGCTGCTCATTCGAGATACCGAAATGGTAGGTATCACATAAAAGACAACATGTAGCTGCAATCTGCCCCTATTCGCCATATCTCTCAGCAATCAGACAAGGCTGCTTGTCCAATTCATGACCATTGACGGGTAGATCGACACTCCAACCAGTTGGTAAAATATACAGGTAATTCCAACCTGGGGAGGAGATTCGACGTTTATGTTTTTGCCTAAGAAGCTGCATTCCTTGCTCATTGCCGCACTAGTCGCTACGTCATTGACGATACCATCTGCCGCTTATGCGGAGACCGCTCAACCGCTGCCGCCTGCGCAGTCCCAATCCGAGGAGACGAAGACGCTCGCTGCACTGGGGCTGATCGACGGTACGACGGATGGCATGCTGGAGGACGAGACGCTCATTACGCGCGGACAAGCCGCCATCGTGCTTGATCGGGTGCTTCAGCTCGAGCCGCCTGCGGACCTGACCGGGTTCCTCGATGTGCCAGCCGGACATCCTGCAGCGGAAGCGGTCTATGCGCTGAAGGCGCAAGGCATCGTCAAAGGCGGCGCGGCCGCGGCGTTCCAGCCGGATGCAGCCTTAACCCGCGAGCAGCTGGCGTCGTTGTTCGTGCGCTCGCTGCAGCTCAGCGACAACGGCATTCAAGTGAAGTATACCGATGCCTCGGCTATCGCCGCGTATCATGTGGAGGATGCGGCACGGCTGAAGCAGCATTTTATTATAGACGGCACGGCATTCGAAGGGAAAAAGAAAGTTACGCATGCGGAATTCGGCCAACTGCTCTACCGGGCGCTCAGCCTCGACATCTACGGGCAAGAGGGCGTACTGCCGATCGAGGATTTCATCCGCCAGCCGGCCCAATTCGGTTTCCAGAGCTCGCCGGATGGCAAAAGCACGGCGTTCCTCGCGCCATCCAACAATCGGCTGAACGTCTTCGTGAAGAAGAACGGCGAGAGCGAGGCGAAGCCGGTCACGAATGCGACCGACCGGGATATTGTCGACTTCGCTTGGAAGTCGGACACGACGCTCATCTATGCGCAGGACAATGCCGGGGATGAGAACTATCACGTCTTCAGCATTAACGTCGATGGCACGGGCGCGCAGGATCTGACCCCGTACCCGAATACGCGGGCGATGGCGATCGATATGCTGGACAATCAGCCGGACGAAATTCTCATTGCGATGAACAAGCGGGATGCGCGTTTCTTCGACGTCTACCGCCTCAATGTGAAGACGGGCGAGGCTGAACTCGTGGCGGAGAATCCGGGCACGATTACCGGCTGGATGACGGACCATGACGGCAAGCTGCGGGTCGCGATCTCCTCGGACGGCAACGAATCGGTGCTGCTGTACCGCGATACGGAGGACCAAGAGTTCACCGAACTGCTTAAGGTAGGACTCGGCGATACGTTCATGCCGGCTATGTTCACTTATGACAATAAGCAGCTTTATGCGATGTCCGATATCGGCCGCGATAAGGCGGCGATCGTGCAATTCGACCCGGCGACCAAACAGACGGTGAAGACGCTCTACGAGAATGCGGACGTCGACGTGCTGTCGTTCATTCCTTCCAAAGAAGATGGGACAATCGCGGCGGCGCTCTATGAGACGGACAAACTCCAGTACCACTTCTTCGATGCGGAGCTGGAGAAGATGTACGCCAAGCTCAAGGAGCTCGTGCCGGGCATGGAGATCTCGCTGCAAGAGATTAGCGAGAACGGCGACGTGATGTTCTTCGCTTACAGCGACAAGACGATGGGCGCCTATTATACGTATGATCCGAAGACGCAGAAGGCAGAGCTGCTCGCCGATGTGGCGCCATGGATCGACGAGACGAAGATGGCGGATACGAAGCCGATTACGTTCAAAGCCAGAGACGGACTGGAGCTGCGCGGTTATCTGACGCTGCCCAAAGGCGCCGATCCGAAGGATCTGCCGCTTGTCGTCAACCCGCATGGCGGTCCGTGGGCACGCGACTCGTGGGGATACAATCCGGAGGTTCAATTCTTGGCCAACCGCGGTTTCGCGGTGCTGCAGGTGAATTTCCGCGGCTCGACGGGCTACGGCAAGAAGTTCCTCGAGGCAGGCAACAAGCAGTGGGGCAAAGCGATGCAGAACGATTTGACCGATGGGGTCGAGTGGTTGGTGAAGGAAGGGGTCGTCGATGAGAAACGCGTCGCCATCTATGGCGGTTCCTACGGCGGCTATGCCGCGCTCGCGGGTCTGACGTTCACGCCGGACGTGTATGCCGCAGGCGTCAGCTATGTCGGCCCGTCCAATCTGTTCACGCTGCTCGATTCGCTGCCGCCATACTGGGAGTCGGAGCGGGAGAAGTTCTATACCCGCGTTGGCGATCCGGTAGAAGACAAGGCGCTGCTCGAAGAGATCTCGCCGCTATTCCATGTCGATCAGATGACGGCGCCGCTGTTCGTCGTCCAAGGCGCGAACGATCCGCGCGTCAAGCAAGCCGAATCCGACCAGATCGTCGAAGCGCTGCAGGAGCGCGGCGTCGATGTGCCGTACATGCTGAAGCTTGATGAAGGGCATGGTTTTGCGAACATTGAGAATCAGCTGGACTTCTATTATGCGCTGGAGAAATTCTTGTATCGGTATTTGATGAATTAGGACGTTGAACGGGGAAAGGCCAGGCTGCCGTATGAGCGTAATGCTTCTGCGGCGGCTTTTTTGCCATGTTATGGGAGGGTGAAACGGCCGCGTAGCTTGATTAACGAACCTTGGCATTGCATAACCTAAGACTGCCTAGCTATGCCTGAACTTAAGACTGATGCCCGAGAAAACCGCAAAAAAAATCCGCACCTTCCGGCGCGGATTCCGTACGTTTATTTATAAGACAACGTTCTTGCTTGCGGACGCTGCTTGAACTTATACAGCTCCGGCAGCGCGACGCCGAGCAGGACGAGGATGACGCCGCCCCATTGCAGCGCGCTCACATGCTCGTTCAGGACGAGCGAGGACAGCATGACGGCGACCGGAAGCTCGGAAGCGCCGAGAATGCTGGACATGCCGCCGCCGATATGCGGAACGCCAACGGCGAACAGGATCGGCGGGATGAAGGCGCCGAACAAACCAAGCAGGAAGCCGAACATCATCAGTTGGCTGACAATCTCGCCGTTAAACAGATACGTCGGCGGGAACAGGACGAACACCAGGACAAGACCGCCGGTCAGCATCCATGCGCTGCGATACACCGGATTCGCTTCCGGCACGGCCTTGCCGCTGAATAGAATGAACAGCGAGTAGCTGACTGCGGCCAACAGACCGAACAGGATGCCCATCAGGTTGAAGCCGCCGGTACCTTGCTCCAGTACGCCCGCAGCGAGCAGCGTTCCGCCGAACAGCACGATCAGGGTAATGATCATGACGCCATTCGGACGCTTGCGCTGGCTGGCTGCTTGAATAAGCACGCCGATCCAGGTGAACTGGAACAATAGAATAATGGCCAGCGAAGCCGGGATATAGCGCAGCGAGTGATAGTAGACCAATCCGGTAATCGCGGTAGGCATACCTGCTGCCATCAGCATCAGGCGGTGCTTCCACGTCAATGCAGCCGCTGTAGCGACTGTCGGGTTTGGATCGCCCGCTTGTGCCATCGCCTTGCGATTTTCCTTCCATTTGGTGAACCAAGCAAGTCCCCACGCGAGCAGGAAGCCGGTCAACAGCTGCGTACCGACCACCTCACCCAACGTATAGCCTTGCCCGTATGCTTTCACGACGATCGTCGATAGAATACCGTAACTGACGGCACCTAGAAACACGGATAAAATGTACTTCATATCTTGTCTAACCTCCTTGTTCTCTTAAGTCCCCGCACAAAAAAGGCAATAAAAAATCCTAACCACACTAGAGAATCTCCACTTGCTCTTGGCGATTCCATAGTCGTAGTTAGGAAGTTAAGGCTTCCCGTAGAAACCCTCACCCTTGCGGATTCTTCCGCTGTGAGGTTATACGATCCGTTATATGATTATGATGTCCTTGCGCGAACAACAGGTCAAATATTACATGACAGGTTAGATGCTGTCAATAGGTTATGGCTGGCATCCGGAAGTCTGCTTGGCCCTGCCCTTACCGCTGCAGCTAAGACAAAGGGCTTGTTTCAAGCAGGGGATCTCGCACGAACTGTCCCGGCTTCAAGCAGCAGAGGATGATGGGGGCAGCTCATTTCCTGTAGGATTAGGCTATAAATCGTCGAGAAGCACTCCTATGTAACTATCGTTAATGTAGATGTTACTGAATTAATATAAATAGCTATAAAATCCTATTTATGTAAATAATTAAACCATGATATATTGTAAGCGGATACAACGCAGAGGTGCACATCTGCCGTGTCCGTTTGCAAAGGAGGGACGTTCCTAGGTGATTGGTCCGTGTTCATGATCTAAGATTGGGAATACGGCATTCACCGATAGCGATTACGCAACACTACACTACAATTCGGAAGGCTGGTGCTTTAATGAAAAAGATCGCTTACCTCGCCTTATTATTCGGCTTAGTTACTGCCACTACTCAGGTTCACCCTGCTCCTGCCCATGCAGCTACGACCGTAAGCGCCACGATCGTCGTTCCTGCGGGCACGACGTATGACGGCAAAGGCGCTATCTTCGTCGCCAATCCGAGCACGTTGGGCGATGGCAGCCAAGCGGAAGGCCAGAAGCCGCTCTTCAAGCTGGAAGCGGGCGCAACGCTGAAGAACGTAATTATCGGGGCGCCTGGTGCCGATGGCGTCCACTGTTATGGCAACTGCAATATTACGAACGTAACCTGGCAGGACGTCGGTGAGGACGCCTTGACGCTGAAGGAGTCCGGCACGGTCAACATTACGGGCGGCGCTGCTTATAAGGCGTATGACAAGGTGTTCCAGATCAATGCCGCCGGCACGATCAATATTAAGAACTTCAAGGCCAATGATATCGGGAAGCTGGTCCGTCAGCTCGGCGGCTCGACGTACAAGGTGGTCATGACGGTCGACAGCAGCGACATCTCGAATGTGAAGGACTCGATCCTGCGAACCGACAGCACCGTCAGCACGGGTAAAATCACGAATACGAGGTATTCGTCGGTGCCGACCCTCTTCAAGGGCTTCGCATCAGGCAAAACGAGCCAATCGGGCAACACGGCTTACTAAAGAGCTTAGCGGCTCCAGGCGATAACCGGCACCAATCGAATCGTAGCAGTAAACCATACCAAGGCCGGGAAGCTTCTCTTCATGAGAAGGTTGCCCGGCTTTTTCTGACGAACTCACAGATTAAAATGAGTTACTGAACAATGTGTCCTTTATACTGGGTGCAACAGTAGAACTTACCCGTAGGAAAAAGTTACCTAAGACTTAAGGTCCATGATTGGCGAAAAGAAATACTTGAAGACTATGATGAAAATAAAAGTGACCCTAATTACCTACACTAAACCCCGTAAATGGTCACGAGTTGAGTGCTCTGAATTTAGGGATATTTGTCGGATTACGGGGAAATAGGTCGCCGGGTAAGATGTAATCAAGATATCGGATCGGCGAGTAAGCCATACGAACTCCGCTGAATCTCGATAAAGGCAAAACCGGCGAAAGCCGGTGACGCAAAGCTACAGGGGCTAAGCCGCACATCGAGGCGGGACTTGCCAGCCAGCTGCCGAAAGATTGAGGGGAGTTCTTTTCTTTTGAACCCTCCTTTCGGGACTACAAGGTGGGCTATTTGTCATGAGAAGAGAGGAACAGATCGACAATGAAGCTGATCATTCAGGAGAGCGGCAAACTGCTTGGCGACAACATTGAATGCGCTTACACTTTCTATCGGCGATTGAAAGGCCTGATGGGGAAGACGTCGCTTCCGGACGGGTACGGGCTGCATATCCAGCCTTGCAAAGCCGTTCATACGTTCGGCATGAAGATGGACATCGACGTCTTGCATCTGGATGGGAAGCGCGTGGTCGTCGGCATCGAGCATCGGCTTCCTCCGCGTTCGGCAGGAACCGCGTTCAAAGGGACAAGCTCGGTCGTCGAACTTCCGGCCGGCACGCTTGCAGCAGCTGACGTCAAACCTGGACAGCTCGTCATTCTCGAACATGAGTCTCCTCGGACAACAGCGCACCGTAGGTCAACCCCAACATTCCCTTGAGGAGGAAGCAACATGATGAACAAGATTCGCAAGTTCTGGAACGACGAGCAAGGCCAAGGGATGACGGAGTACGGATTGGTGCTCGGCTTGATCGCAGTGGCGGTCGTCACCTCGCTGATCGCGCTTCGCGGCCATATTATCGGACTGTTCGACAATGCGGAAGATACGGTCAACCAGGGCGTAACCGAGATGGGCGCAACGCCGTAATCCGCAGCTGGCCTTCCGATCGAGCAACACCTTTTCAACTGCACCGGTCTTGAGACCAACCATGACACGAATCCAAACCTAGGGGGCAAACAACATGATGAACAAGATTCGCAAGTTCTGGAACGACGAGCAAGGCCAAGGGATGACGGAGTACGGCTTGGTGCTCGGCTTGATCGCGGTGGCGGTCGTCACCTCGCTGATCGCGCTTCGCGGCCATATTATCGGACTGTTCGACAATGCGGAAGATACGGTCAACCAGGGTGTAACCGAGATGGGCGCAACGCCATAAACCGTAAGGCTCTGCCTTCCCGATAGAGGGACACCTTTCAACTGCACCGATCTTGAGACCAACCATGACACGAATCCAGACCTAGGGGGCAAACAACATGATGAACAAGATTCGCAAGTTCTGGAACGACGAGCAAGGCCAAGGGATGACGGAGTACGGATTGGTGCTCGGCCTGATCGCCGTAGCCGTCGTGACGGCGCTGATCGCGCTTCGCGGCCACATCATCGGGCTGTTCGACAATGCAGAGGATACCGTGAATACGGGCGTCACGCAGATGGGCACCACGCCATAACCAGCGAATTTCGAGAGGGGCCGTGCGTCCACGTGGCGTACGGCCCTTTCTCTAACCATCTAAAGACGAACGGAGGCATCTGAAACATGTGGATCAATGCGCTGCTGCTGGCTGTTCTGAGCATTTGCGTCGTTACCGATATCCGAAGCCGCAAAATCTACAATAACGTTATTCTCCCGGTGTTCGTACTGGCCGTCGTGTTTCAAACGGCGACAAGCGGGTGGGACGGCGCACTGCATGCGCTGGCGGGTTTGGCCGTTGGCTTCGCCATATTGTTCATTCCTTACATGCTCGGAGGCATGGGGGCAGGCGATGTGAAGCTGCTCGCGCTGGTCGGTGCGCTGAAGGGCGTCGGATTCGTACTGGTCGCTTCCTTCTATATGGCGCTGGTCGGAGCCTTGATGGCGCTGCTGATCGTCTTATTCAAAAAAGGGTTCCGTGAACGCGTGCGATTCGTGCAGTATGTGGCCGTATGCATCCGGTTTCGGCTCAAGCTGCCGCTGCAGGGCGCGTTTACGTCAGGCACTTACCCGTACGGAGTCGCCATCGCCGGCGGCTGCCTGTTCGGACTTATGCTGAAGGGATGGGGAGCGGGATGATCAAGGACCAGCGCGGGCAGTCGATTGTCGAGTTTGCGCTGCTGCTGCCGCTGCTCTTGCTGCTCTTGTGCGGGATCGTGGATCTGGGCCGGCTGCTGTTCGCATACTCCAGCCTGCAGATGACCGTTCAGGAAACGGTAAGGCTCGGCGGGCTTGGGCGTAGCGACGCAGAGATGACGACGTATGCCAAAGGGCATCTCCGTGTAGGGGACCCGTCAGGCATGACGGTGACGATCTCGCCGGCGCAGTCCGTACGCAAATCGGGGCAGAATCTGACGGTGACCGTGCATTATTCGCTGCCGCTCATCACGCCGGTCATGACGGCGATCATCCCGGCCCCGGTTCTTTCAGCGAATTCTACCATTCGGGTCGAGTAGGAGGGGAGTTCATGCAGAGGGCGCTAACCGCTTTTCTCCGGGAAGAGCGCGGCAGCACGATTGTGCTGGCCGGCATGTCGATGCTGTTCCTGCTTACGGTAGTCGGGCTCGTCGTGGACGGCGGCACGATGTACGCGGCGAAGAGCCATCTGCAGAAGACGGCGAACGCGGCGGTCTTATCCGGCGCTCAGGAGCTGACCGGGCAATCGGCTGCGGTTACGACGGTCATCGGTTCGATCCTTGCCCAGCATGGCGAGCAGGGCAGCTTGGTTCGGACGGATATTGTACCTCAATCTTCCGTTCGCGTGACGCTGCGCAAGGAGATCACGCTCGGCTTCGCCCGGCTGCTGGGCAAGGATAAGGCGGTCGTGACGGTAGAGGCAGCCGCAGGCATAACGCCGATGGCCAGCGCGGCCGGGGCGGCGCCGCTTGGGATCGACGAATCGATTCCGCTGGAATATTTGAAGCCGTATAAATTGAAAGTAGACAGCTCCGGCGTGGAGTCCGGTTACTTCGGTATCCTGGCGCTCGGCGGTCCCGGGGCCACGACTTACGAGAGCAATCTGAAGTACGGGTATCCAAGCGAGATCAAAGTCGGCGATATTATCGATACGGAGACGGGCAATGTCGCAGGCAAAACACGCGACAGCATCAACTTGCGGCTCGAGCAAGATCTATATCCGGCCGGGGAATATTGGCGTCGCGATTCTACCCGGGTCATTCTGATCCCGGTGTACCGGCCCTATCAATTCTCGTCCAGCCAGCTGAAGTATATCGAGGTTCGCGGATTCGCCTACTTCTATATTCTGGAGCCGATGTCGAGCAAAGATACTTCGATTACGGGAATGTTCATTCAGCGGGCGAATACCGGATTTACTGCGCCCGGCACGATCGACAAGGGAGCATACGCCATCCGGCTGATCGAATAAACGTACGGCCTCACATCACGATTACGCGCTAGGGACAGGTGACGCTCATGAGATCAAAAATCGTTTTGGCCGCCGCGCTTATTATGGGACTTGCGACGACGGCGCTCTTTTTCACTTATATGCGGGATCTGGACCAGAAGGCGGCCTCCGTCAAAGAAACGGTCCGGGTTCTCGCGGCCAAACAGGCGATTGCCGAGAATACGAAGCTGACGGGCGCCATGCTCGAGCTGGTCGACGTGCCGGCCACGGCGATCAACGCTACGGCGCTGCGCGAAGCCGGTTTGGCAGCGGGCAAAATCACGGCCGCACGGCTTGTGCCGGGCGAGGTGCTGCTCCCCCACCATCTGAAGGATCAGCAGGAGGAGGCGCTGTTCGTCTCCAAAAAAATTCGCGAAGGCTACCGGGCCGCGGCCGTCGGCGTCAACCTCGTACAGTCGGTATCGAATCTGATTGAGCCCGGCGACTACGTGGATGTGGTCTACACGGCCGAGGATAAAGCGACGAAGAAGATGACATCCACGATGATCCTGGAGAATGTCCGTGTACTGGCTATCGGACGGCGGATGATAGAAGCGCTCACGGATACGCCCTATGTGGAGTACGCAACCGTAACGCTGGAGGTCAAGCCGGCGGATGGCGTGAAGCTGATCCGGTCGGACGAGGAAGGCACGGTGAGCTTGATGCTGCGGAGCCGGGTGGCGGTTGCGGCAGGAGCGAAAGGCGCAGCGGGAGCGGCGGCACAAACGGATAAGGCGGCCATGACGAAGAAATAAGGCTATGGACGTAAGCAGGGGACGAGAAAGAGGAGGCGCGGCAGCATGAATGAAGCGGATAACAAGGAGAAGGCAGCGGCGGGCGGCAAGCGGGGCGAGATGATCGTCGTCTGCAGCGCCAAGGGCGGTATCGGCCGCACTGTGCTGGCGGTGAATCTGGCGGTCGCGCTGACCAAGAAGAATATCCAGATCGGCCTGCTCGATGCCAGCTTCCAGTTCGGCGACGTCGCGCTTGCACTCGATCTCCACCCGACCTTTACGGTCAAGGATGCCGTCGAAAGTCTGGCGCATATGGATCGTCATACGCTGGCGGGCTATCTCATTCACCATCATAGCGGCGTTAAGGTGTTGGCGGCGCCGGAGCGGCCGGAGCAGGCGGATCTGGTGACCGCCGAAGCGGTCGAGCAGATTTGCGACCTGCTGCTGGCCCATCACGATTACGTCATCGTCGATACGGGCGCCGGTCTGCAAGAGAAGACGCTGCAGCTGCTCGAGAAGGCGGATCATGTGTTCATGATGACTACGCTCGAGATGACGGCGGTGAAGAATACGAAGCTGATGCTCGAGACGCTGGAGGTGCTGGGGCTTCGGGAGAAAACGCAGCTGATCGTGAACCGTGCAACGATGGAGAGCGTGCTGAAGGCATCGGATGTGCCGGATATGCTGGGCATGGAAGGCGCGATATTCGTTCCGAACGATTTTCAGCTCGTCTCGCAATCGCTTAATATCGGCATTCCGTTCGTGCTGAACCAAGCGAAGTCCGAGATGGCCAAGACGGTGTTCAAGATGGCGGAGCAGCTCATATCAAGGCGGGAGATCTCGACGTTCAAACCGAAGGCCGGCTCCTTCTTCCAGCAGCTGTTCGGCCGGGCGGCGAAGGCATAAGCGCGAAGCGGACTTGAAGGAGGATATGGACGATGAGCTTACTGGACAAAATACAGGCGAAAACGGCTGCGGCCGCCGCGGCGAACGAGGTAGACGGCGTCGAGCAGACCGTCAGCGTCGAGCAAGGCAGCAAAACGCAGAAGAAGGATTTGCTGCAGGCCTTTCGCCAGATTCGCGGCACGGACACGCGGCAGAAAGAGCCTCAAGCGGCCATCTCCAAGCACCAGGAGCTCAAGAACAAGCTGCATAAGCAGGTTCTGAGCGACCTCAAGGACGAGGACGTGGAAGCGATCATTCCGAAGATCGATGCGATGGCGATCGAGATCATCATGGAGGATGAGTCGTTCCGCGGCAAGGTGGACCGGAAGAAGGTCGTGGAGGAGCTGCTGCACGACTTGACCGGCTTCGGGCCGATCAACCCGTTGCTGCTCGATCCGGAGGTCAGCGAAGTGATGGTGAACGGGCCGAATCAGGTGTATGTGGAGCGCGGGGGCAAAGTCGAACTCTCCTACGTGCAGTTTCGCGATGACGAGCATGTGATGAACATTATCGAGAAAATCGTGGCCCCGATCGGGCGGCGCGTCGACGAGAGCAGCCCGATGGTCGATGCGCGGCTGCCGGACGGCTCGCGCGTGAACGTCATTATTCCCCCGCTGTCGCTGAAGGGACCGACGATTACGATCCGCAAATTCTCTAAAGATCCGTTCACGATCGAGAACCTGATTGATTTCGGAACGGTCACCCGCGACATGGCGGTCTTCCTCGAAGCTTGCGTCAAGGCGAGGCTGAACATGTTCATCAGCGGCGGCACCGGCTCGGGGAAGACGACGACGCTCAATGTCATCTCGGGCTTCATTCCGAGCGATGAGCGGATCGTGACGATCGAAGACGCGGCGGAGCTACAGCTGTGGCAGGAACATGTCGTGTCGCTCGAGTCGCGTCCGCCGAACATCGAAGGCAAAGGCGCGGTAACCATCCGCGATCTGGTGCGGAACTCGCTGCGGATGCGGCCGGAGCGGATCGTCATTGGCGAGGTGCGCGGCGGCGAAGCGCTCGATATGCTGCAGGCGATGAATACGGGCCACGACGGCTCGCTCGCCACCGGCCACTCGAACAGCCCGCGCGATATGATCTCGCGCCTGGAGACGATGGTGTTGATGGCGGGCATCGAGCTGCCGGTCAAAGCGATACGCGAGCAGATCGCCGGGGCGATTGACGTCATCATCCAACAGTCCCGGCTGAAGGACGGCTCCCGCAAAATCACGAACATTACCGAGGTCCAAGGGATGGAGGGCGATGTGATCGTGCTGCAGGATATTTTCACCTTCAAGCAGACGGGCGTGGACGAACGCGGCCGCATCGCCGGCAAGCTGGCGCCGACCGGCGTTCGGCCGATGTTTTACGAACGGCTGGAGACATCGGGCATTCACATCCCGGCCTCCGTATTCGTGGAAGGGGAGTGAGCGGCGCATGGCCTTGATCCTGTCGGTCATGGTATTTCTGAGCAGTCTGCTGATGTTCACGGCGGTCTTGCAGCGTTTGTTCCTGACGGACAAACGGATGGAGAAGCGGCTTCGGCACTATCTGATGCTCAATGACAAGCGGCAGCTTGGCGGCCGGAAGCTGGATCTGCTGGTCCAATTGCAGCTGTACAAGCAGACCGTCCGCGAGAAGGTGCTGACGAAGAAGAAGAGCGACCGATTGGAGGAAACGCTTAGTTTGGCCGGCCTTCCGATCAAGCCGGAGGAGTATGTGATCTTTCAGTGGATGAGCACGGCGCTCGGCGCGGGCCTTGTCTATTTGCTTACCGGCCAGCCGTTCATGCTCACCGTCGGGGCAGTCGCCGGGTTTCTGGCACCCCGATGGTATGTGGCAAGACGGCGCCGGAAGCGGATTGCGGCATTCAACGACGGCTTGCTCGATATGCTGACGACGGTTATCGGCTCCTTGCGCGCCGGGTTCAGCTTCGTGCAGGCGCTCAAGACGGTCGTGGAGGAAAGCGACGGCCCGATGCGGGAGGAAGCGGATATTGTGCTGAAGGAAATGCAGTACGGCGCGAGCGTCGAGGATGCGCTTGGCAATTGGCGGGAGCGGATGCCGAGCGAAGACCTTGATCTGATGATCCAGGCCATTCTTATTCAGCGTCAGATCGGCGGCAATCTGGCGGTCATTCTCGAGACGATCGTGCAGACGATCCGCGACCGCGGCCGAATCCAACGGCAGGTGACCACTTTAACGGCGCAGGGACGGCTCTCGGGCATGGTCATCGGGCTGCTGCCCTTCGTGCTCGGCGTGCTGATCTATATGATTGAGCCGGACTATATCGGCACGTTGTTCCGCCATCCCATCGGCATCGGACTGATGATCGGAGGGTTCGTCTCCGGCACGGTCGGGTTTGTCCTTATTCGAAAAATGACGATGATCGAGGTGTAGCGTTATGCTGTACGCGGCGTTTTGCTTGACGATAACGCTCAGTCTATACGGTCTGTATGTACTGCGGGAGGAAAGGAGCAGCCGGCTGAAGCGCCGGTTGACGCTGGCGCATATCGGCGGAGTGACGGAGGAGAAGGAGCAGGCGCCTGCCGGGGAAGGGCGTGCGGAAGCCTCGCTCCTGGGACGGCTCTTGCTCCCCAAGTGGCGTGAACTGCGCCGCAGCTTCAGCCGCAGGCTGCAGGAGCCGAAGGAAGCGAGCATCGAGCTGAAGCTGCTGCAGGCCGGAAGGCCGTTCAACATGACCCCGGTCGATTATCGGCTCCTGCAACTTGTGTTGCTCGTCGTGCTTCCGGGGGCGGCCGGGTTGTACGGCTATGTGCTGCAGCTATCCATTGCAGGTTCTGTCCTAATGGGATTCGCCGGCCTTGTCCTCGCGCTCGTGCTGCCCGGTTATTATCTCCGGCTGAAAGCGAAGAGCCGCTGCAAATTCGCCCTGCGAGAATTGCCGGACGTGCTCGATCTGCTGACGGTCAGCCTGGAAGCGGGACTTGGCTTCGACGCCGCGCTCAGTAAGCTGATCGCCAAGAAGGACGGCGTGCTGGCAGGGGAATTCCGCCGCTGCCTGGAGGAGATCAGGCTGGGGAGAACCCGCCGCGAGTCGCTTGCCGGCGTACGCGACCGGCTGCCGCTGGATGAGCTGCGCGTCTTGATCAGCAGCATTCTGCAGGCGGAGAAGCTCGGGATCGGCATGGTCACCGTCCTGCGCGTCCAATCGCAGGAGGTGCGCGAGCGCCGCAAGCAAAGGGCGGAAGAGGAAGCGATGAAGGCCCCGATCAAGATGCTGTTCCCGCTCGTCCTCTTCATCTTTCCCAGTCTCTTTATCGTGCTGCTCGGTCCCGCAGTCATCCAGTTTATCGAGACATTCTCGAAATAAGGTACGGCCCCCTGTCCAAGCCGGATGGGGGGCTGTTGGCATGCGATCCTCCTTGCGCGGTATTACGGGGAATTCATTAGCGCCAGAAGCTGGGGTATTGGCGTTTGGGGTCCAAATTATTCACGATCAGCGCGGCAATGACGATGAGCACCGAGCCTGCGAGCACGGGAGTGACCAGGAACGACCAGCCGCTGCCGGCCATCATCACGACGAGCGGATCCGCGCCAGCCGGCGGATGGGTCGTGCGGGTGAGCATCATCGCCAGAATGGCGAGACCGACGCCAAGAGCCATGCTGAACGTCCCGCCGCCAAGCGTATGGTAGACCGCAAGCCCGGCAAGCGTGGACAGCAGATGCCCGCCGATGATGCTGCGCGGTTGGGCAAGCGGCGATTCCCATAGCCCGAAAGCGAGCACGCAGCTGGCGCCGAAGGGTGCCATAATCCAGGCGTCGGACGAGAGATCCGTGAGCCAAGCGAGCAGGGCAATCGCGAGAAAACCGCCAATCGCGCCCCACGCTGCAAATTGCGCTTCGTCGGATTGACCCCGCTGCCTTTCATTTTGGCCATGAAAGCGGAAAGGATGATGAGAGGGCGATTCATGAGCAATTCCTCCATTAATTAATAAATACCTAGTTAACTAGGTATATTATATAGGGTGCAGTAGCGGTCTGGCAATCTGTATTTGCCGATTTCTCTTGATGTACCTGCCTGCCGAAGTGCATGGTCTAGTGGTACAATGGGTAAATACATCTAGATGACTATGAATAGAGGTGAAGCGATGAGCCGCGAATTCATGCTTAAGGTCGACCCTCAGTTGACATTCTCCGTGCATGTCCAGATTAAGGAGCAACTCAAGTGGATGATCGGGATCGGCCGAATTAAGCCCGGCGATATGCTGCCTGCCGCCAACCAACTGGCGGATCTGCTCGGCATCAATCGGAATACGGTAAACGGCGTCTACATCCAACTTCGTGATGAGGGAATCGTTACGATTCAAAAAGGACGCGGCACGCAAGTGGCGAGCAATCAAGCGGTGGCCAAGCTAAGCGAGCAGCGCCTGCCGATGCATGACCTGCTGACGCGAACGATCGATGAGCTGACGGCCAACCATATCGAGCTCCATGAGTTTTTTACGGCGAGCCTGGCCTATACGCTGCTGCAAGGCAGCAAGCTGCCAGAACGCTCGCGCCTGCTGCTGGTGGAGTGCCGCGATCATGACCATCTGTTCTATCGGGATGAGATCCGGCGCGTGACCGGCAGCGAGGTGAGGACCTGTTTCTTGGAGGATGTGCGGGCAAGCGAGCCCTTGCTTGCAGAGGCAAGCGCTTATGCGAGCGTAGTCGTGACGACGCTTAATCATGCGGATGAGGTGAGGCAGCTATTCCGAGGGAGCGAGGCGAAGATTGTCGTGATCGGAGCGACGGTCGAGACGGCGAGCCTCCTGGCGATTGCCCGTATGGAACCCGGCACGAAGGTAGGCTTCGTCTGCTTGGGTCGCTCAGGCGGGCAGTGGATGGCCAGCCGCGTGGCGGAAGCGGGGATTACGCAGATTACGCCATCCTGCTGCGGGATGAATGAGCCGGATGAGCTTGCCCGGACGCTCGCACAGGCGGATCGCGTCTATGCTTCGGCAGCGGTCTACGACAAGCTGGCCGCGATGCAGCCCGATAAAGTGGCGCTCTACCCGATGCTGCTCGAGAAAAGCAGCGAGAGCTTATTGAGGGACGTGACCCCATCGGTATAACGGCAGATCAAAGGCCGACAACTCTCTTAAGGAGCTGTCGGCCTTTGGCATGGCGATGCATGGTTTGATTAGGTGAGATCGCTGATCTCGAGCACGACCGGGCAATGATCGCTGCCATGGACATGGTCGTGGATATGGGCGTCCACCAGCTTGCCCTTGAGCTGTTCGGAGACGAGGAAATAGTCGATCCGCCAGCCAATATTCCGCTCTCTGACCTTGGCCATATAGGACCACCACGTATAGACGTCGGCCCGGTCCGGGTAGAAGTGGCGGAAGGAATCGATGAAGCCGGAGGCGAGCAGATCGGTCATTTTGCCCCGTTCCTCGAGCGTAAAGCCGGAGTTGCCGAGGTTCGACTTCGGATTCTTCAGGTCGATCTCCGCATGCGCCACGTTCAGGTCGCCGCAGACGATGACCGGCTTCTTGCTGTCGAGCATGAGCAGATAATCGCGGAACCGGTCTTCCCACTCCAGACGGTAATCCAGCCGCGCCAGATCGCGCTTCGAATTCGGCGTATAGACGTTGACGAGATAGAAGGCCTCGAATTCGAGCGTGAGGATACGGCCTTCCGGCTCCTCATCCTCTTCGATCCCGTAACGGACCGACAACGGCTTGCGCTTCGTGAAGACAGCCGTGCCGGAGTAGCCTTTCTTGACGGCATAGTTCCAGAACGGAATATAATGGTCGCCGTGCGCCAGCTCGATCTGCCCTTCCTGCAGCTTCGTCTCCTGCACGCAGAAGATATCGGCATCCATCTCGTTAAAATAATCCAAGAATCCCTTCGTCACGCAAGCCCGCAGGCCGTTGACGTTCCAAGACACAAGTTTCATGACCTTCGAATCTCCTTGCTGTTACTAGACTAGAATCGTTGCTACTAGTGTAGCACAGAATCCGGTCCGGCCGGCTTGATGCCATCAATTGGACAAAAGCCTAGAACAATCCGAACAGCTTCTTCTTGCACACGTTCTTCCGTCTCGGGTCGACAAGTTCGTTCACGTCGGCCTGCGCCAGCTTCTCGAGCAGCGCGTCGGCGCCCTTCGACAATTTGAAATTCATCTCTTCCTCATAGAGCGGCAGCAAGGTGAAGAAATGAACCGGTTTGTCCTCGCCAAGCTGAAGCGTGAAGAAGGCCTCCAAGTCATCGGCGATCGTCGGCAGCGACAGCATCATGCCGGAGAGTTTGGTATTCACGGCGTAAGGTTCAGGCGGGTTGGCGTTCGGAATGGTATGCGCGTGATACAGCCACGTCTCATATTCGTGCGGCAGCCGCGCGAGCACTTTCATGGCGCGAATCGGCCAATAGTTGTCCTCGCTGCGGAACGCTTCATCGGACAACTTCCAAGTTGGCGGCAAGCACAGCATCAATTCGGCGAACCGGAATTGCTCGGCCCCTTCTGGTACGGTCATCGGACGGTCGCTCATCCCGCAGGTGACAAGGGTGTAATAATTGCGCTTGGCGCTCGGTTCGACGACCAGAATATTGACGCGCACGAGGTCGGATATGATTTCGGAGAATACATGGCGGACAGGGCCGATGTGCTTCTCGATATGGGCGGTGATCGCCTCGGCGGCTGCGGAATCGCCTGTCGCCAATTCTAACTCTCGGTCGCGCGCTTCGTGGCGATAGATCGGCGCGCCGGATGGGGACAATTCTTCTTTGCTCATAGCTGCCTCCTGGTTGGGTACATATTCCTAGTTACGTGTTACTAAATGTACAATAATTAGTTTGTTATGGGAATAACTAGATTGCTAGGCGAGGACTGATTTGATACGATCAGCACAAGCAAATTGTGGAGGGGTTGAAAGCGGTGGTGGAGTTGAATAGGCAGGAACGTCTGGAGCAGATGGCGCGCGAGGAGCAGGAACTCAGGTTCTCCGAATTCTCGAATGAGGCGGCGCTTCGGCTAGGTCTGGCGATCATTGAAGAAGCGAGGGCCAGCGGCAAGGGCATTACGGTGGAAATCTACCGCCAGGGGCAGCGTCTATTCGCCCACGCGATGGCGGGGACTTCGGCCGACAATGAGAACTGGATTCGCCGCAAGAATAATGTCGTGAACCATTTCGGCCAGAGTTCTTGGCATGTGGCCTTGCGCGTGCGCGAGGAGGGCAAGACGCTGGAGGCCGATTACGGCTTGCCGCTCGTCGACTATGTCGGCGCAGGCGGCGGGTTCCCGCTCTTCGTCGAAGGCGAAGGCCAGGTCGGCACGATTACCGTGTCCGGATTGCCGGATCAAGAGGATCACGACCTGCTGATCGCCGCGCTTCGCCGTTTTCTAGGGCATCAGTAAGCACGCTATCGTATTGCTTCACGCCCGGCTTGAGATGAATGGAAGAGTAGCCCGTTATCATCGGAAGATGGTACGGGCTATTTTTTGTCCGAATATGCAGGGGTACGCGGCGTTGGATTCGTCTTATTACGGGGGAGATGATGCAAGATTACTCCCGAATCGCAAAACTATCTGACCGATTGACTCTTCTAATAATGGGAATAGGTTGGTTGGTTTTACAATATTCGTCATGATAAGGGGGCGCGTTGCTTGCTGCGCGTAGAGGGCTTGTCCCACAGCTTTACGAACGGAACGGAGACGACACCAGTGCTCCGGTCCATCAATTTCAACATCAAGCAGGGCGAGATCGTGGCGCTGCTCGGCAGCTCGGGCTCCGGCAAATCGACGCTGCTCAATCTGATGGCCGGCCTCATGAAGCCGACCGAAGGCGCGATCTATATCGCCGATACCAACATCGTGAAGATGAGCGAGAATCAGCTGTCGGAATTCAGGCGCAAGCATATCGGGTTTATTTTTCAAGCGTATGAGCTGATCGACAACCTGACCGTTCGCGAGAACGTGGAGCTGCCGCTCGTCTTCCAATCCGTACATCCGAAGATCCGGAAGCAGAAGGCGATGGAGCTGCTCACTCAAGTCGGCATCCCGGATAAAGCGGAGCTGTTCCCGTCCCAGCTATCCGGCGGCCAGCAGCAGCGGGTCAGTATCGCCCGTTCGCTCATTACGGAGCCGTCCGTCATCTTCGCCGACGAGCCGACGGGGAATCTCGATACGAAGACGGAGGAAGAGATACTGGCCATCCTGAAGCGGCTGAACGCCACGATGAGCACCACGTTCGTCATCGTCACGCATGAACGTGAGGTCGCGGAGCAGACCCAGCATATTATTACGCTGCGCGACGGCTATCTCGTAACGGACCCTGCGGCGGGAGGCAGGCAGCTCATAGGGGAGGAAGCAAGGTGAGACTGAAGGATTTGAGCCGACTTTCCTGGGATCAGGTGCGCAGGCGCAAGGTCGTAACCGGACTATGCGCGGCAGGACTGTCGATCGGCTGCGCGGCGATCATTCTGGCGATGAGCATCGGGGAATCGGCGCAGACGTATATCGAGACGGAGATGAACAGCTTTTTCTCGATGGATGAAATTACGGTGTACGCGGATCAAGGGGTTCAGGCGCGAGGCGGCCCTTCGACCGTCGACCAGGAAGCGCTGGAGCGCGGCCGGCTGACGGAGCAGAAACTTGAAGTCATCCGCAATATGCCGCACGTCATCGCCGCAGCGCCTTACGAGGAGTTCGGCTATCAAGAGATGGTGACGACGGATGGCAAACGTTCGTATGTGCAGATTTACGGTACCGATCTGGCCACGCTCGCGGACTTTGGCAAAACGTTCATGCAAGGCGGGGCATCGGACTTAAGCGGCACGATGGTGCTCAACTACGGCGCGACACTCGGTCTCGTGGACGAAGAGGCGCGGGACAAGCTGCTCGAGCAGCTGTCGCAGAATCCGTACGACGAGCAGTTGAACGATCAGTATGAGCGAATGACCCGGCTGCCGACGGCGATGTATCAGCGCCAGGCGCAGTTCCGGCTGTACGGAATGGATAACAAGTTGACGCTTAGCTCGGCGCTGCGGGTATCGGGCATCTTGCAAAAGCCGGCCGGCGCCAGCGATCGCACGCTCGCCAATGGCAGCAAGGAAGCTTACGTCTCCATGGAGACGCTTGAGCTGCTGAAGCGCGAGCAAGGGGGCGGGACGACTGCCTCAAGTTCCGGCGCCGTGAGCTATAACACCGTGAAAGTGAAGGTCGACGATCAGGCGAATGTCGAGGCGGTCGAGCGCCAAATCCAGAAGCTGACCTTATCGACGCAGACGAATCTGCATCAGAAGGAGCAGCTGGCCGAGCAGTTCAAGATCATTAAGGCGGTAGCGCTTGGCGGGGGTATCTTCATCCTGATCATCGCGTCGATCTCGATCGTCGTGGCCATGACGATGTCGACCTATCAGCGCAAGCGTCAGATCGGAATTATGAAGGTACTCGGTGCGAATCTGGCGCAAATCCGCAATCTATTCATCGTGGAAGCGGCGTTGCTCGGCTTCCTGGGCGGTTTGCTCGGCGTGCTGTTCTCGTACTGGATCGTCTGGGGAATCAACGCGCTGATCCATTCGATGTCGGGCGAGGGGGACGCGGTCGTCATCTTCATTCCGCTGGTCGCCATTCCGGTCGGGATGGCGTTCGCGATTATGACCGGCGTTATCTCCGGTATCTACCCGGCCGTCAGCGCGTCGCGCACCGATGCCTTGACCGCCATTCGCAGAGAATAGATCGGTACATATAGAGAGGGTGTTGGAAGCAGTGAAGCGGAAGATCAAGTGGCTTATTATCGGACTTATTCTTGTAGCGATTAGCGTAGGGTTATATTCCATGCAGAAACCGTCCCGGCCGCTCGAAGAGACGGGGCAGGCGGAAGCGATCACCTTTGAGGTGACGCAGGAAACGCTCGTCCAATCGATCGAGGTAAAAGGCAAGTCGCTCTATGAGCAGGAGACGCCGGTCTACGCGCCGTTCAGCTCCAATGTGAACGGATGGAACGTCGAAGACGGCCAGCAGGTGAAGAAGGGCGATGTTCTCTTCCAGCTGGACCAGACGGCGCTGCAGAATGAGATTGTGCAGGAAGAAGCCACGCTCAAGAAAGCGAGCCTGGAGGCGGAGCTGCAGGCCTATATGGCGCAGTTGGACAGCGAGGCCGGCACGCTTGGCGCTTCGGAGAACGACCGTAAGAGGACGCTTGCGAATAAGGAGATCGCGCGGCTGAACCAGGAGCTGAGCGAGGTAACGGCGGGCATTCAGCGCAAGACGCTTGCGCAGAAGAAGGAGATGCTGGGCGAGGCGCAGTACCGATCGCCGGCTTCCGGCATTTTCTTGTTCGAGAGCGCCGGCAAGCGGCCGCAAGCGGTTAGCGACGACCAGTATATCGGCAAGATCGTCGACCTGGACAAGCTGCAGTTCGTCGCGCTCGTCGGCGAGCAGGACGTGTTCCGGATCAAGCCGGAGATGGCCGTTCAGGTGAAGATGGCTGCGATGAAGGAGCTGTCGCTCACCGGCAAGGTGCAGCGGGTCTCCAAATTCGCGAAGACGGGCACCGACCAGAACAACATCGATCAGGCGGCGCAATTCGAGGTCATTATCGCGCTTGCGCCGAACGAGAATCTGATCGCGGGCCTTACGCTTAACGGCCAGATCGAGACGGAGCGCAAGGAGAAGGTCACCGTCGTGCCGACGATTGCCATCATGCGCGATCAGGATCAGTACTATGTCATGCTCGACAATGGCAATGGCCAGCTGGAGCGCCGTGACATTAAGGTCGGTATGGAGACGGCCGAGAAGACCGAGGTGACGGAAGGCTTGAAGCCGGGGGATGTTGTGGTGCTGCAGTAGGCGACACGTGAGAAGGAATTGAACAAAGGGCGTATCCGAGTGTAGGGATGCGCCAAGATGGGGCAGCCGAATCGGCTGCCCTTTGACTACACCTGTATTACGCGCTTAGGCGGAGAGATCTCGCTTTCCGTTAAGCGGATAGGATTTCTTTTTCCATCACATAGTCATCCATGACGTAGCCGTTCCCGATGTCCGCCACTTGCTCGCGTACGACCCGGAAGCCTTTCTTCTCATAGACGGCGATGCTGGACTCGTTATGGCGATTGACCGTCAGCCACAGATGGCTCAATCTCCGGTCTTGGCACAGTTGCGCCAGGAAGGCCATCGCTTGGCTCGCGTAGCCGTGTCCGCGATGTTCCTTGGCGACATAGAACTTGCTCAGGAAGAGCTTGCCTTCTTCATCCGGCCGGACCGACAAATACCCGACCGTGTTGTTATCGCGGCGGATCAAGTAATACTCGTAGCCTTGCTGCTGAATCTGCTCGGTAATCGCGGACACGGATTGGAAACGGTCGACCATGTACTCAATCTGCTCCATCGTAATAATGGTGACGTAATATTCGCGCCAGATCGCTGCCGCCAGATGGGCAGTCTCCGCGATTTCCTCCGCAGTGTTGACCTTGGCATAGGTAAGCTGCATGTTGTGCCTGCCTTTCTTGGATTCGCCGCGTGCGTGGCTTCATCCGGCTATAATGTGGAAAAGCTAAAGTTAATTATACCGATAAAACGCGCAGGCGTAGAGAGGTTGACACCGGAGGCGATGAAGGACCGGCTGAGAGAAATCGCGAACAGGCTCAAGCCTATGTAAGTCGGCGATGGGAGGTTGTTCGCTCCGATCCTGACTGTTATCATAACAATAACTGTGAGTGACATCAGTATTTAGGAGGGACGATATGGAGGTTTTTGCGGAGTTTATAGCCAAGATCGAGAACCCGGATCACCGGGCCCGCACGGAAGAAGTGCTCAACTGGGTGCATGAGAAATTCCCGAATCTGGTTCCGAAAGTCGCGTGGAATCAGCCGATGTTCACCGATCACGATACATTCATCATCGGATTCAGCGTAGCCAAGCAGCATATGTCTGTCGCACCTGAACGGGCTGGCATTATCCATTTTGCCGATGACATCGTGCAGGTAGGCTACGACCACACCGATCAGCTGTTCCGCATCAAGTGGAGCAAACCGGTGGATTACGCCTTGCTGGAGCGGATCATCGACTTCAACATATGGGACAAGGCCGACTGTGCGACGTTCTGGCGCAAGTAGGAAGCAAATGCAGCCGATCCTGAGGGTCGGCTGCCGGCGTGTCTGCATCTCTAATCTGCATAGATTAAGCGTCTAACCTTACCTCGCCCTTGGGATCAGAAAGGCTTTCTCCGTCTTCTCAAATCCGATCCGCGGATAATAATCCATTGCGGATGGAGCGGAGAGCAGGAGCAAAGAAACTTCTTCGCCTAGATGGTCACGCAAACGTTGGATTAGCGCAGTGCCTACCCCCGTCTTCTGGTAGTCCTTGCATACGGCCAGGTCGGACAGATAACAACAATAGGCGAAGTCAGTGATCGCTCTCGCAACGCCCACCAGTTTGTCCCCATCCCAGGCAGACACATTCACATCGGCGTGATCGATCATCTTCTGGATCCGCCCGAGGTCGCTCGCCGGACGTTTGATGCCGGAACTTATGAATACCTCTGCAACGTCTTTGGCAAGAAGGGGAGCATTAACTTGATAAGCAATAGCCATAGGAACACCTCGTATGTAGTAGTGGTCTCATGATATAACAGGAATTGGAGTGGCAGGCAGTGCCAATTCAAACGGGTTTTAATAGACCAGTTACAGGTTTTTGGCTATGCGCCACGCCTTTCCTTTGACATTGATAATCACTATCATTTATTATGAGTGTATACAAACGTATGCATTTATTCTAATGGAGGTGCTTGCATGCTTGTTCAAACGAGACAGATCGTTGTAGAGAAGGGCCATGCGGAAGAAGTGGTCGAACGCTTCAGCCAGGAGAGTCCGGTCGATGGAATGCCGGGTCTGATTGACCGCTCGGTTATGGTCAAGAAACGGACGAAGGACGAGGAAGAAGTACTCGTCATGATTCGCTGGGAATCCGAAGAGGCATGGAAGAATTGGGAGAAGAGCGACGTGCATATTCAAGGCCACCGGAATAACGCCGGCAAGTCGAAGCCGGAATATGTGAAGAGCACGACGGTGAGCATGTATGAAGTCAAGACGGTGCGCGAAGGCAAGGCGACTGTCACGGAATAGTTCCATATATCGTCTAAAAGAGAGGCCGCGTCCCCGTATGGGAATCGCGGCCTCTTCTGCTTGCGCACGCCAAAAACTTACGAAAAGCTGTTGAAGTTGTTGTAATATTCCACATTCATCGAATCCGAGAAGAACACAAGCGCGATCACGACGAAGGCGAGGAGCAGACCGTACAACACGGTGCCGATAATGCCGCATACCAGACCTGCAATCGCTAGGCCGCGGCCCTGTTCGCTTGTCCGGCGGATTTCCTTCATGGCAAGGCTCGAGAAAATGATGGCGAAGATGCCGATAAGAAAGCCGATATAGGGCAGAATAATGGCAAGAATGCCGAGTACCAGCCCGGCGATGGATTTGCCATTCGTCTTGTGCGGACGGTAAGGGTGCACAGGCTGCTGCGAAGGATGCGCGCCCCCTGGGCCGCCGCCCCGCGGCCCGAAGCTGGAGCCCGAATTCGACGAGTCCATTACGATAACCTCCTGTTGCAATGACGCAAGTATAAGTCCGCTCAACTCTACAATGGCCTAATCCGGGACGCTTCATGCATGGTCCCACCATTTGCCGCTACTGTCTTCGCCGCTGCTTAAGGCTGAAAAGGGATCCGCACCGTAAAGGTGCTCCCTTTGCCCGGATCGCTGTCGACTTGGATCGTACCGGCGCAGGTATCGACGATCCACTTGGCGATCGCAAGCCCAAGTCCATGACCGCCGAGCTGGCGGGAACGCGCCTTATCCTCCCGATAGAAACGCTCGAAGATTCTGGCATGATCGGACGGCTTGATGCCGATGCCGTGATCTTGTACGGACAGGACGACGGCTGGCAGCTGGCGGTTCCTTCCTTCAGCCAAGGTGACATGGATCTCCTCGCCGGCAGGCGAATACTTGATGGCATTATCGATGAGAATGACGAGCAGCTGCTGCAGCCGCGGTTCATCTCCGCGTACCATGAGCGTATCTGGCCCGCTAACAATGAGACGCATCTGTTTCGCCTCGAGCAAAGGCTTGAGCCCCCCAATTGTCCGCTCGGCGGTGGCCCGATAGTCGAACCATTCCTGCTGCAGCTCCACCCGCCCGGAGTCCGAGCGCGCCAGCGACAACAGGTCGCCGACGAGCCGGGTCATTCCTTTGACCTCGCCCTTCATATTCCCGAGCGTCCGCTTGGCAAAAGGCTCTTCGACCACCCTCTCCTCCATCTCCAACGCTTCGACCGATGAGAGCAGTATGCTTAGCGGCGTCCGCAGTTCATGCGATGCATCGGCTACGAACTCCCGCTGCCTTGCGAGCGACTGCGCGATCGGAATCATGGCGCGGCCTGCCATCAGATAACTGACATAAAGGGCGACGAGGAAGAACAGAAGCGACAGGCCGATCAGCACGAGAATGAGCCAATGGAACAGCTCCTCCGAGGAGGACACATCCATGCCAACATACAAGGTGCCGACCAGCTGATCGCCGTTATAGAGGCTGCGGCTGGCGACCATATACGGCGTCGTCGTTTCTCTCCCGTCTTTGCCGCGGGCCGATCGGAATCGGTCTTCCGTCTGTAGTTCGACCACTTGCATATTGTCGCCGTGCTCCCAGGTGGAGAAGGACCGCAGCGCTTGCTTGCGAAGCCCGCTCTGGCGCTCTTCGCCGAGCAGCAGATTGCCCCGCCCATCGATCCAGTAATAGAAGGCCTGTTCAGCACCTAGCGCAAGTTCGGTGTCTAAGGAATTCCCTCTGCCGCCGCTGCCTCCGCGGATGGAGCTGCCGTTCTCGTTGAACAGACGGAATTCTTCATCCAGCATAAGCCGCAGCTTGTCTTTCTGACTCTCCGTAATGGAAATATGGACGAGCGTATACGCGATAGCTGCGAACAAACTCAAGAACAGGATGAGGAGCATGCTGTAACGAAGCGTCAGCCGCAGCTGGGTAGAACGGATGACGTCCTGCCGCTGGAGGAAGGGCAGACGCGCGAGCAGCCTACGCATCGATCTTGTAGCCGATTCCCCGCACGCTCTGGATCAGCTCCTTGCGCCCGGCCAAATCCAACTTGCGGCGGGTCAGCTTGACGGTCGCGTCGATGACCTTCAGCGTCACGTCGGTATCGAGCCCCCAGATGCGGTCGAGGATCAATTCGCGCGTCAGCACGCGGCCTTTGTTGGTGACGAGCAGGTCGAGCACCTGGAATTCCCGCGGCGTCAGCTGAATATGCTGCTGCTGCAGTTCAACGGTATGGCTCGCGCGATTGAGCGTGAGCTCGCCCAGCTTCACGACTTCTTCCATTATAGGCGCAAAATTGCGGCGGGTCAGCGCGCGAAGCCTCGCGATCAGCTCGTCCAGCTCGAACGGCTTGACGAGATAGTCGTCCGCCCCGGCGCCAAGTCCCTCCACCCGGTTCTCCAGCGCATCCTTGGCCGTCAGCATCAGGATCGCCCCGCCGTACCCGGCCTTGCGCAGCCTCCGGCAGATCGTCACGCCGTCGCCCTCCGGCATCATCCAGTCCAGCATTACGACATCGTACGAGGAGGCCAGCGCGTAATCGTAAGCTTCCTCTCCCGTTGTCACCCAATCGGTGACGCATCCGGCCTTCTTGCCCAGCATATGCACGATTAATTCGCCCAGACGGATATCATCTTCGGCCAATAGTATTTTCATAGACGGTCGCCTCGCTCTCTATCATTCAACTTCCTTCTCCTAAATTAGCACGCGAAGATGAAAATGATATGAAGAAACGGATTTCACTTATTTTTCACCAAGTGGCGGTAGGATGGGTCTTGTAACGAGAACGAGGAGGTGACGAGTACGAATGAAAGCGTCAGGTTCCAAACTGATTAAATGGTCCATCATCGGATCGCTGGCCGTCGTGTTGCTGCTGGCATCGATGCACCTGCTTCATGGCACCGTCTTAGCAAGAGGTGCACATCATGCCTTCCAGTTCGGCCATGAGAGCGGCCGGTTCATCGGCGGCGAACGCTTCGAGCGTATCACGGTTGTCGAGCACAAACGCGCGGTGTTCCCGCTGCTCGCCTTGCTGCTTAAAGTCGGCGTCCTGCTGCTCGGCGCGGCTCTGTTCGTCAAAGGCAAGTCGATCGTGAAGTGGGGCGGAGGCTTCTTCGCACTGCTGGCTCTCTGGTCGCTCCTGTCCTTCTGGACGATCGTGATCGGCGCGGCGATCGTAGCCGCTTACTGGCTGATGCGCAAGAAGAAAGGCCAAGAACCACAATTGACCGCTTCGGCGGAATGGCTCGGACAAGCTGGGCCACAAGCCTATAACCAAGCTTATATCTTAGATCAATGGGAACAACAAATTCGCAAGGAGGAGAAATAATTATGGGTATTTTCGGACGCGTCAAAACAATCGTACAATCCGACATTCACAACTTCCTCGATAAGGTCGAGGATCCGGTAAGCATGGTGAAGCATTACATCCGCGAGCTCGAAGAGCAGCTCGACGCCGCTCAAGGCGCCTTGTCCCAACAATTGTTGGTCGAACGCAAGCATGCATCCCTTATTGAACAGACGGAAGCCATCGTGAGCAAGCGCAGCGCCCAAGCGGAACTGGCCGTCGACCGCGGCGAGGACCATAT
Source organism: Paenibacillus phyllosphaerae (assembly GCF_014192105.1). Taxonomy (GTDB): domain Bacteria; phylum Bacillota; class Bacilli; order Paenibacillales; family Paenibacillaceae; genus Paenibacillus_Z; species Paenibacillus_Z phyllosphaerae. The sequence goes on from NZ_JACHXK010000022.1 coordinate 67,326, forward strand.
CGCCCAGATCGCGCTTCGCGAGAAGTTGATCCATCAGGAGCGCCTGGCGTTCTACCGCAGCCAGTACGAGTCCATTCAGCTGCAGACGTCGCAGCTGACCGACCAGATCAATCAGCTTAAAGCGACATATGATACGATGCAGGCCAAGAAACATTATTTGATCGCACGCGTCAATGCCGCAGAAGCGATGCAAGGCGTGAGCACGACGCTCAATAATTTCGACGCCGGCAAGGTGGCGAGAGGTTTTGCCCGGATCGAGGAGAAGGTGTGGAAGCTGGAGGCGGATGTAAGCGCGAGCCGCCAGATGCAGGCGATTCTTCATCCGGCAGGCGCGTACGGTTCGCAGGACCCGCTGAAGGACAGCGTGGCGCTCGAACTCGAAGCATTGAAGCAGCGCAGAGCAGCGAAGGTATAAGCATACGTCTCCTCCCACGACATATGGACAAGCAAACAACCGCAGACGATCCTCCGATTGGCTCCCCCTTTCCGGATCGTTCCCTGCGGTTGTTTGCCTTTCGGTTGACAGGAGCGCGGAACGGGTAAATAAAAGCAGATGCTTTACTTAGGAGGCGATGCAAGATGCTTTTTTCTCATGCGGTAGTCGCATTCGATGGTTCGGTGCAGTCGTGGAAGGCGCTTGAATATGCGGTTCATTTGGCCGAGAACGGGCAAGCGGAATCGCTGAGCGTGGTTCATGTCTACAGTTTCCCTTATCTGGCCGTCCCGGATGCCGTCGTGTACGCCCCGGCAGAACTGCAGAAGGAGATGTACGATCAGGCGAGCGTGCTGATCGACGAAGCCGCCAAGCGGATCGAACATCTGCCGAATGCGCGTACGGAGCTGATGCAGGGCAGCCCCGCGCAGAGCCTGTTGGAATATGCGGACAAGCATCAGGCGTCGCTCATCGTCATCGGCAGCAGAGGGCTCGGCGGTATCCGCGAATTCATGATGGGCAGCGTCAGCCATAATGTCGTTCAGCATAGCGCTGTTCCGGTACTGGTCGTGAAATAGCGCCAATATATAGAATGTGAGAGGACCTCCAATCATTGCGGTTGGGGGCTTTTTGCTATTCCAAGCCTGGATAATCTTCAGATTGTAAGTAAGCAGGTCGGCGAAGCTATGAAGTAATTCACAGACTGCGCGGCGTCGATTTGTTGTAAAGTCTTTCCAAACCCTACAAGTGGGCTCTAATTAGGTCGAAAAAACTAAAACTTTGTCGAAACAATGTCGAATTTACTATTTTTGATACTAGGATGAAAGAGGTTCTGGCTTTATAATATTGGAACAGGGTTTGAAATTACACACAAAAAGAGGATGCCGCATGGACCACATGGACCACATGAATCATATGGAAGGTCACTACAACACGTTAACCGTCGCTCTGTCACTGCTTATCGCGATGGCGGCTTCCTACTCCGCGCTCGATTTGGCGGGGAAAATCGCAAGGGTCACGGGCAAGAGCCGTAAAATTTGGCTGGCCGCGGGCTCTTTTGTCATGGGTGTCGGCGTGTGGTCGATGCACTTTGTCGGGATGTTGGCATTCCACTTGGACGTTAACGTAACCTACAATACGGCGATCACCGTGCTGTCGATGGTCTTCAGCATCGGTGCGTCCTATGTGTCCTTCCAGGTGACGGCTGCCGTTCAGGCGACGAACAAGCGCCGGGCTTTTGCCGGATTCATCATGGGCACCGGCATTATCGCGATGCATTATACCGGTATGGCTGCGATTCAAAAGCCGATTACCATCACATATAATCCTTTCTACTGGCTGCTGTCTGCCTTGATTGCGTATGCGGCATCGTATGCCGCCCTTTACTTGTTCCTGCGGCTGCGGCATACGGCTGGCTTCTCGTATTGGAAGCTGCTCTGCTCGGTCATCATGGGCATTGCCATCTGCGGGATGCATTATACGGGCATGCTGGCCACGAATTTCTCCTTGGATTACACGTCCGTTACGGACACGACGGATATGATGGGCTCCTCGCGTCTTGTGCTGCTTATCGGCGTTGCGGTTGCCACGTTCGTCATCCTGATCATGTCTGCCGGCATCATGTTCTTCGACCGCACGGTGCTCGAACGGATGGCCTACTACGATGCGTTGACGGGCTTGCTTAACCGCCATCAACTCATTAATTACTTCGAGACGTCGTTCATCGGCAAAGAAACGGGTTTCCTGCTCTTCGTGGATCTGGACCGCTTCAAGACGATTAACGATACGCTCGGACACGATGTCGGCGATCTTGTGATCAAAGAGATTGCGGCCCGCCTGCGGTTAACGGTATCTGGAGACCAGACCGTATTCCGGCTGGGCGGCGACGAATTCCTGATTGCCTCTTCCCGCGGAAACAAGGAGGTAGCAGGACGTCTGGCCGGGGTAGTACTGCGCGAAATCCGCAAGACGCTGCACGTCTCCGGTCACGATATCCAATTGACCGCCAGCGTAGGAGCAAGTCTTGCTCCTGAGCACGGCACGAACCGGACCGCGCTCCTGAAGACGGCGGACATGGCTTTGTATCAGGCGAAACAACTAGGTAGAAATCAATACCGTCTATTCGATGAAGAGCTCGATCGCAAGTTCATTCGCCGCATGGAGCTTGAACGCGATCTAAGCCGGGCCGTAGCCGAAGGCGAGCTGTTCGTCATGTATCAGCCCAAGTGGGATGCCCAGACTGACCGGATCAGCGGCGCCGAAGCGCTCATGCGCTGGCAGCATCCGGTGCTCGGCTTGATCTCGCCGGGGGAATTCATTCCGATTGCGGAAGAGACCGGGCTCATCGTGCCGATGACGAGGTGGATGCTGAAGGATGTGTGCTTGAAGCGTCAGGCGTGGCAGGAGCAGGGCATTGCGCCGTTCCGTGTCTCCGTTAACATGTCCATCCGGGTGTTCGAGCGGGGCATGCTGCAAGAGATGGTGAATGAAGCATTAAGCGTCTCGGGTCTGTCGCCAGAGCTGCTGGAGCTGGAGATTACGGAGACGATCGCGATGCACGATCTCCCGGACAAGGCGAAGCAGCTTCAGTCGCTGCGCAAACTCGGCGTAACGGTATCGATGGATGACTTTGGCACCGGCTACTCGTCGCTCGGGAACCTGGATGAGCTACCGATCGATGTGCTGAAGATTGACCAATCATTCGTGCGTCAGAGTGCCGTTCACTCCAAGCAGGCGATTATCAGCACCATTATCGCGATTGCCGGACACTTGAATCTCGAGGTAGTCGCCGAAGGGGTCGAGACGTCCGAGCAGATCGAATTCCTCCTTTCGCGAGGCTGCGCGATTATGCAGGGGTACTACTACGGCAAGCCAATGGAAGCTGCCGCGATGGAGAAATGGATCGATGATATGGCCCACGGCTCCCAGAAGCTGCAGGAGAAGAAGGCGCACTCATAAATGTTGAAGAAGACCGCTGCTTGAGGGGATGTCCCTTGAGCGGCGGTTTTTTGCATGTATTCATAGTTCTATGAGACTACGTCATTAGGTGTGGAGTCGACAGAAAACGCTATAGATTCAGGCTTAATTTCATAGTTTGTTCTGGTAGAGTGTGATAGAATTGGTAGCAGTTAACCTCATGCTGAAGGGTGATGCAAGTTGCGCAGAATAACAGCTGCGATGCTATCTGTTTTATTAATTGGAGGACTGGTTCCTGAAGGCGTGATGAACGCTGCAGGGACCGATGCAGGTAAGCCGAATCTAGTGAATGGAAGAATTGAAGGCGACCGGACGATCGTGCTTACCTTTGACAAGCTGTTAACCGATCTGGATAGTTCCGAAGACCCAACAGGCGGGAGCAGCGACTATGAAACGGAGAACGTATCGACCGGGTACATTACGACCTCGATCCCTTCTTCGGAAAATAGGCTGATCAGTGCGGAGGCGCAGGGGACGGAGCTGCGTATGACGTTTAACAGTTCGATCAGTAATTTGAATCTCATTGACTTGACGGTCTATGCGGGCGCCGTCCATCTTGTGGATGATGTCAGTTCGTACAGCGACGAGATTAGAGATTACCGGGTGCGCACGGAACAAGGCAAGCTTGCGCTCAAGCAGGAAATCGATGCGCAAGGGACCGGGTTCAGCCTTGAAGGCATTATGGCGTATCTGAAAACGCTGCCGGAGAATACGAATATCGTGGGCTTGCCTAATATTAATGGTGCGGACATCCGCTTCCTCCTGTCCTTGATGGATTTCGGTCTAGTGGACCGTTCCGGGTTGGTCGTTGCGCTGGAGAAGGCGGATGAGCTGCTGGAGAAGACGAAGACGACTGCAGGATTAGCGGAAAAACACACAGCGTTCGAGAATGCTGTAGCGGGCTACCGGGAGCTGCTTGGTACGGGAGCGACACCGATGCAGCGTCAGCTGGATGAAGCTTCTTTAGCGCTTGATAATGCGCGGTTTGCGTTCGAACTAGCTAGCTTGAACTATCGCACGCCAGCTGGCCCGGAGGCTATAGAGCCGGTGCCTGGCACGCTGCTGGCTTCGCTTGAGACAGTTCCGTTGGCGAAGGATAGCGAAGCGGAGATTCAGCTGTTCACGGAAGCGGACCGCTTGGCGCTGCTGGATTCGACGAGCGGGCAGAGGGCCGCCGTACGCGTGAAGCTGCCGAGCAATACGGATAACGGATTCAATAACTATCGGATTGGCGATCGGGTTGGCGTTATGGTCGGTGAAGGGGCTGCGTCTTTTTACTTCCAGCCTCAACTTGTCGGGGCGGATATTGCACGGCTGAACAATTCGAATCCGAACGACAACTGGATTACGTTCGATATTACCCCTTATTTCACCGGCGTGATAGGGGGGAGCGAGGTCCCGAACTATACGGATCTGGCAGATACCGACGTCGTATCGATTAAGACGGGGAATGTTGAACCGTACGTTATCCGTGTGGACGTCGCGCCTACGCCTAAGTTCGTGATTCCGGCCGAAACAGAGGGGACCACACCAACCTATACTTCTGAGCTTGCGGCGGCCGTAGGCGACGAGGTCACGGTTCAAGTGAATGAAGGCTGCAGCGTCGGAGCTCCTACCGAAGGAAGCTGCATCGATCTCTATGCTATATCGCAGGCGGAGGATACTCCATCCGGAGATGGGCTGGTTGATTATCTTCGCGGGTTGGAGCCTGTTTCTTCGCTCGATGCTTCACCGAACCAAAGCATGAGCCTCTCGTTCTGGACCGGTGAGTTGGCAGCGGGTGGATACTCCGTGTATGCGGTTGATTTCCGCCATCAGGTATCTGCGCCAATTAAGTTGACGTTGAGCGGTGAATCCGTACCTGTCGTTCACAATGACGCGGAACTGGCCGAACGATTGAGTGCCAGCGAGCCGCCAGCCATGGTGAAGGCGGAGAATATCGGCGGATATACCGGGCAGCTGCAGCTTCAGCAAGACGAGAGCGGCGGCTATTATTACCGCTCCGGGGTCGGTAAGGCTTTTGTCGCCGATGCGAAGGGGTTGACGCTCGCGCTGCAGGATGAGAATCTCAGCCTGATCTACTTGGCGGATGATATCCGGTTGGACACGGCTTATACATTCCCGAGCCATTCGAGCGAATTAACGCTGAGTGCAGGCGTAGAGCGTGTCATTCAAGCGCGCGGGTTCGAGGGCAACTACGAGAACCTTTTTGAGGACGACAAGGTCTCGATCGTGGATACGGCGAGCGTAAGCACCGCTATCACCGCCGCGGAAGCTTACTTGGTGGCGACATATACGATAGATGGTGTAGATGGCAGCGAGCCAAGATCGGCGCTATCTTCACTAATCGAGCAGGCCAAGCTGCTTGTGAGTGAACTGACGACGCAAGCAGCGGTCACGCAAGCAGCGGAAACTCTAAGCGCAGAGCTATCATCCTATAAGCAATACATTATTGGCGTGCGTCCGATGGCGATGCCGGAGCAAGTCACACCGACGCCGGATACGATCCTTGCGACGCTTGCGTCCGAAGAGGACTTGCTCATTCTTACGGGTAATGTAATTGAGCGGATACAGAACGGGGAAGAGCAAGCGGTAGTGTCCGTGAAGCTGCCGAGCAATACTGGCGCACCTGGAGATTACCGGGCAGGCGACCGGGTTGTCGCTGCGATCAGCGAGTGGGTGAGGGAATACACGTTGACCGAGGCAGATGTCGAACGGCTTGGCAATGATGATGTGTCGGACAATACCGTCGAAGTCGATATCAGCGGGTTCTTTCATAGCTGGATGGCTGAGGGGCTTATGGATGGGGACTATCTGCAGCTGAGCGCCTATACGGTGAACGGTTCGAATGAAGGACTCAGCTCGGATTGGACACTGGGACCAGAACTCAAGGTCTCCATCGTGGATACGGCGAACCTGAGCACTACTATCACTGCCGCAGAAGCATACTTGGTGGCGACATATACGATAGATGGTGTAGACGGCAGCGAGCCCAGAACGGCGCTGACTTCGCTAATTGAACAGGCCATGTTACTTGTGAGCGAACCGACGACGCAGGAAGCAGTCAGCCAAGCGGCGGAAGGTCTAAACGCAGAGCTATCCTCCTATAAGCAATACATTATTGGCGTGCGGCCGATGGCTATGCCGGTACAAGTTACACCGGCTCCGGATACGGTCCTGGCGACGCTTGCGGCCGAAGAGGACTTGCTCATTCTTACGGGTAATGCAATTGAGCGGATACAGAACGGGGAAGAGCAAGCGGTAGTGTCCGTGAAGCTGCCGAGCAATACTGGCGCCCCGACTGATTACCGGGCAGGCGATCGGGTTGTCGCGGCGATCAGCGAGTGGGAGATGGAATACACGTTGACCGAGGCGGATATCGAACGGTTTGGCAATGATGACGAGTCGGACAATACCGTCGAAGTCGATATAGGTGGTTTCTTCTTATTGCCTGGCGGATTATACAATGGCATGAATCTGCAATTGAGCGCTTATACGGTGAACGGATCGAATGAAGAGATGAAATCGGATGGGCAACTGGGACCAGAACTCAAGGTCTCGATCGTGGATACGACGAGCCTAGGCACCGCTATCACCGCCGCACAAGCGTACTTGCAAGTAACGGAGGCAATAGATGGAGCAGGAAGCGAGCCAAGATCGACGCTGACTTCCCTTGTACAGCAAGCTGAACTGCTTCTGAGCGAAACGACGACACAGGAAGCAATTAATCAAGCAACGGAAGAAGTAAACGCAGAGCTATTATCTTATAAGCAATACATTATTGGCGTGCGGCCGATGGCGATGCCGGAGCAAGTTACACCGGCACCGGATACGATCCTTGCGACGCTTGCGTCCGAAGATGACATGCTCCTTCTTACGGGCGGTGTAATTGAGCGGATACAGAATGGGGAAGAGCAAGCGGTAGTGTCCGTGAAGCTGCCGAGCAATACTGGCACCCCGACTGATTATTGGGCAGGCGACAGGGTTGTCGCGGCGATCAGCGAGTGGGAGATGGAATACACGTTGACCGAGGCGGATATCGAGCGGCTTGGCAATGATGACGAGTCGGACAACACCGTCGAAGTCGATATAGGTGGTTTCTTCTTATTGCCTGGCGGATTATACAATGGCATGAATCTGCAACTGAGCGCTTATACGGTGAACGGATCGAATGAAGCAATGAAATCGAATCGGGAACTGGGACCAGAACTCAAGGTCTCGATCGTGGATACAACGAGCCTGAGCACCGCTATCACCACCGTAGAAGCGTACTTGGTGGCGACATATACGATAGATGGTGTAGATGGCAGCGAGCCAAGAACGGCGCTGACTTCGCTAATCGGGCAGGCCAAGCTGCTTGTGAGCGAACCGACGACGCAAGAGGCGGTCAACCAAGCAACGGAAGGCTTAAGCGTAGAGCTATCATCGTATAAGCAATACATTATAACCGTACGGCCGATGGCAATGCCGGAGCAAGTAGCACCTGCGCCAGATACGTTCCTGGCGACGCTTGCGTCCGAAGATGACTTGCTTATTCTTACAGGCGATGTAATTGAGCAGATACAGCACGGGGAAGAGCAAGCCGTAGTATCCGTGAAGCTGCCGAGCAATACTGGCGCCCCGACCGATTACCGCGCAGGCGACCGGGTTGTCGCGGCGATCAGCGAATGGGAGAGGGAATACACGTTGACCGAGGCAGATATCGAGCGGCTTGGCAATGATGACGGAACGGATAATACGATCGACGTCGATATCAGCGGTTTCTTCCAAAACTCTAGATTTATGGATGGCGATTATTTGCAACTGAGCGCCTATACGATGAACGGTTTGAATGAAGAATCTAAATCGGATCGGAAACTTGGAACAGAGCTTAAGGTCGAGTTTGCTTTCGAGGTCACTGTAAGCCCGCAAGTTGTAGAGTGGGGTGAAGAGGTTACGGTCGGCGTAAGCACAGGTTGCGGCTTTGAGGCAGTCGAAGGTACTTGCGCTGAACTTTATGTCCTTTCCTCTTATGAGGAAGTCCCTTCCGGCGAGGCGGAATTATTGAGCTACCTGGAGCAAAAAAACGCGTCTGCTACTTTGGACGGCAGCACAGGACCTTGGACGACATTATCCACGGAGCAACTGGAGCCGGGCGCTTATCGGGTGTATGCAGTCAGTGCTAGTGACGAGGTTTCCGAGCCTGCTAGTTTTGAAGTGGTTGAGAACGTTATTAGTTCCGACCTGGAAATATCGTATGCCCTCAAGAGAGAGGGGCCGTCCGAATCCATCTATGTTCGTGAGATCAACGGCTATAGCGGCCAGCTTACGCTGCAAGGGGAATGGCCGGTCTCCTATTATTACGTGAGCCCGGACGGAACGGCATTCGTCGCAACGGCTAACGGTCTTGCCGTAGCGGGTCAGAATGAAGCGGTCAAACGGATTTATGTCGCGGCTGATTTGGCGACCGACAGCGCACTTGCACTTCCAAGCACGGAGCTCACCGCAAGCGTCGAACGTTATATTACGGCGCCTGGTTTTACCGGTGTTATTCCGGCAACGGTGGGCGATATGATCACGCTTGTCGATCGGAGTGCGCTTGGGGTTGAGGCTTATAACTTTATCTCGACGAATCCGGAAGATAGCCTCGTCGTGAACATCAATGTAGGGGAGACGCCGCTGGCTGAAGGCGTAACCGCAGCGGAGATCTATGAGCGGATGAAGCAGGCTTTCCGGAATGGCGTATCCGGTGTGGCCGGAAGCGACTTGTCGTTCCTGGAAATCGGCGACGAATCCACGTATGCTCTACGTGTTATGAATGAGAATGCGGAAGGGTTAACGGCTTATTTCGACCGTAATTTGTATTTCGAAATGCCGTACAGCACACATGCGGTTGCTTATATAATGATCGAGGCTTCATCGGCTTACTTGGATGGCGCCTTCTACGAAGCGGACGATGATACGCTTACGCTGGTCGGAGGAAATCTGATGGCGCTATCCGGTGGCGATTCCGAGTTGGATATTACGAGCCAGTTGGTGTGGGATCGCATGTGGTTTGCCTTTGATAATATGATGGAAGGATACGTACAGCAGGAATTTGATCCTTCGCATATTGTGAGCACGCGTGTTATTGATGATACAACGCTGCAAATTCGATTCGAGTCGGGTTATTTCACCGGCCTTCAGGCTTATAATTTGCCGGAGCTCGATAATTGGAATGAGCGGACGCTGATTGCGATCGAATCCGGTTTCCTCCGGGATGCTTATCATCAAAACATACGCGGTGATGATGGACTGATGCAGGAAGATCTTGTGGATGATAGCTACCGCGTTCCGCGCGATGCCGTATCGCTCGAGCTGACCGGTGAGGGATCGATTACCGACGAAAACGGTACCTATGTGAATGCAGGTGAGCGCGTCTTTATCGTAGGTGATGCCTTCTCGCGCGAACTTGCAGAAGGGACGAACACGAACGGCGTTCATTTCGAGGTTCGTCTGGCCAAAAATACCGGCAGCTATCAGGATTACCGGGTTGGCGATACGATCGTCGTTCATCTGAGCGATCAATATGAATATATGGCTGGGGACATTCCGGAAGGCACCGGCTGGGTCGAGGAGTTCCCGGGTCAATACAGTTACACGCTCACGGAATCCGACATTGCGGAGCTGGAGAATTGGGAAGGCGAAGGTAATGACACGATCTATCTGGAGCTGGACGCGAGCGGCTTCTACGGACGGGAAGATCTAGCGGACGGCGTATTCCAACCGTATACGTACACGCGGGTTGCCGATACAGTGGATGAGGTGACGGAAGATGTTGTCCTCAATCAATGGATGGTCGTTGACCGAACGGCACCGGAGGTAAGTGCTTATGCGGACGGCGGTATCTATGCGACGCTCAATGAACGCAGCGACCTGTTCATCGTACCGGCTGACGCTGAGATTAGCGGCATCAGCGATTTGTACCGAGTCTACTCGCCGGTCGTAATGTCGCAGTCGGCGGGAGAGTCGATTGCAATCGACGGTTCGGCTCTGAGCAGCGGTTACTACGTGGCGTATGCCGTTGATACGGCGGGGAATCTGTCGGCACCATCATCGTCGTTCTACGTATACAATGAGCTTCCGCTGCCGGAAGGACTCGCGGTCGAACAGAAGGCCCATTACGAAAGTTCAGGTACGGATTTGATTCATGAACTGGAAGCAGATGGACGGCTCGTCATTTCGTTCAATCAAGGGGTATCGGACATCGTGCTGGAACGCATCGCGGCTGCACTGTCTGAAGCCAGCTCCAAACCGCTTACGGTTAGCAGTGACGGCAGCGACGTTTACATAAGCGTCAATACCTCAGCGATTTCGGAAGGCGAGAGCACGACGGCCGTATTCAGCTACGATGTGTATGCGGCGCTAGATGAAGAGGGCATTGCGGAGCAAGAGCTGCTGCTGGATGTTGTCTTGTATGGCAACATCGTCGATTTCAATCTTCCGGACGGGGATGAGATCAACATTGCTTTCAGCGAACCAATAACCCAAAGCACGGATGAAATCGAAGCTACCGTAAGGGTGGGACAAGATGGAGCGTGGACCGCAGTTCCTGTAACGTATTTGGTGAAGCAGGAGGATGGCACGTATACGATTATCGTGGATCGGACCGGTTTGATGGAGGTTCAGGTGACAGCTATCGAAGTCACCTTTAGCACGATGTTGACCGATCTGAACGAACGGTCGATCGCAAATCAGGTCGTCACGTGGCTCCTCACGCTCTAAGCGAGTTCGGCAGCTTATGCGGCACAACAAAAGAGCAAGGCTTGCACATGCATGGCGCATGGCATGCCTTGCTCTTTGTCGTTCTACTGCAGGTTACTTGGCCACAAAACCAGCGACCGGTTGTCTCGTTCAGCACCGAGCGAGCGCAGCGGCTCGGCCGCAGGGGAGTCGATGACCTCCTCGCCATTCCAACGGTCAATCTTGATCTTGCTGATGCCCTGCTGATTCAGCACGGTGCGGAAAATCTGCTTCAGACCGGCATAATCCGGCTGCGCTGCGAAGACCGACCCGTCATCCTTCAGTTCGACCACCTTGCGTCCGTTATTCTCGATCCAATAGCGCCATTGTTTCTGCTGCAGTACCAAATAATTGCCGCTCTTCCGGGCAAAATTAGCGCCTTGCATCTGTGGCCATTCCGCCGTGACGCCGAACGGGTTGGCCGGGTCCACGGCGGAGAGCAGCGTCACGGGCGAAGTCGTCTCCCCCGGAAGCGGCTGCTGCACGCTCGTAATGAGCTCGCGGCGGGCAAATTGGAGCGAGGCGGCGCCCGAGAGGAGCAAGCCGCGCGTCACGATGCCGAGTTGCTCGAGCTGTTTCAGCACCGGCAACAGCTCATCCCAGCCGTAGGGTGCCACTTGGGCGACAAGTTCCTTAGAGACGATCCCGCAGCTGTCCAGCAGATGCTGCGTCCAGTGGAGTACCGCCTGGGTATGCGCTGCAGCAGCATGTTTCGGCACGGGTAGCGAAGCGCTAATCACATCACCATGAGGCGCCTCGCCCTCCAGCGGATCATAGCTTTCCGACGCAAGATCACCGGTCCAGTACCACCGTCCGAGCCCGGATCCGGTGCGGGCGTGCTTGCCTTTGGTTTGCAGATAGATGCGCAGCGGCGCGAACTGGTCATTCGATACTTGCCCTTCCCACACTAACTCCATGAGCGAAGCGAGCAGCTCGGATGGGGGCTTGCCCGCATCCCGGCTAAGCCGGGTCAAGAAGCTGGCTCCGCCTGAACGCAGCAGCGTGAGCAGTTCAGGATGCTTCGTATCGTCTGCCCTCGATTCGACGGGCGTAATGTAAGGGGTGTACAGCGGGCGTGACTCCGCGAAGAAGAACGCGATCCGTCCTTCCTTCTCTTGCTCCTCCTTGCGGCCGATCCAGATGACCTCGCCGGAGGCGCAGAGCATGTCCAGATCTTCCTTGCGATAACCGGTTAAACGCGAAGGCAGAATGATGGATTCCCAGTGCGAAGCCGGGATGAAAAATCCCTGCAGCTGCCGCAGCACCTCGCGCAGCCCGTCAATGCCGGCTAGCTGCGTACCGGCAAGCACATGCTGCAGCTGCGAGATCTCGCTGCACCAACGGACCGGCGATGCCGGCTCGGCCTGCTTGCGCGCTTGATCGATCGTGAGGCGGATCAGCCGCTGCGCGATGGAACGGCTCGTCCAGATCCGGTCCGACTCATCCTGCGCGAACGGAGCGGGCTCAATGAGCTGCCGCTGCAGCAGCGTCTGCACGCATTGCTCGGTCTGCTCCTCGGTCAACAGCGGATAGCGTTCGCGAAGCTCCGGTACCGTGAAGGAGATCCGGTTATCGGCATAACGTCCGACGATGAAGATGACGGATTGCTCTTGGGCGGGGAAAGCCTCGTACAACAGCGCTTCATCGGCGCAAATATACCTCGTGCTATCCGCTCCCAAGGACAGCCGCGCAAGCCGACCGGCCTGCTCCAGTTCCGCTGCCCATTCCGTGACCGGACCGTCTCCATGCGCCTGAAGCTCGCCAAGGGATAAATCGCCTTTGCGCTTCAGCAGCCGATAGACGTCTTCCATTGAACGGAGCTGCAACGTCCCGCCGCCTGCCGCCAATCGCTGTTCCTCCGCCTCCATCGCTTCCGGTGAGATCGACGCTTGAACCGCATCATGGCCGAACAGGGAGCTTGCCATCGACTTGCTGATGCCGAGCAGCTGCAGCTGCGTAGCCGCGCCGAGCCCATCGCCCTCGTAGATTTGCGTATTCACGTAATCGGCGATGAATTGCGCGGCGAACGGCGAGGGTGCGTTCGTCTCCTTCACCGTGACCTCGATCTGCCCCTCCGCGATCTGCCGGAGCAGCCCTTTCAGGCCGGCCGCATCCAGATAGGTGTGCAGGCTTTCCTTCATCGCTTCCCTCAGATACGGAAAATGTTCCGCATAAGGAAGCGCTTGCTTCAGCAGTTCCTCGCTGCGTAGCCGTTTCTGCCACATCGGCGTCCGCGTGAAGCTGCGCGAGAGGAGCAGCGATGTCTCGGCGATCCGTCGGAACGAGATGCCGAGCATCGGCGAGCCTGCGATCGCTTCTGCGAGCAGCGGCTCCAAGGTGCCTGGCGCGATATGCCATAGCGCGTTCAGCCACGAGGTATCCCCATCCGGCACGACAAGCTCGATCCCATTGTCCTTCGCGTTGCCGTAGAGCTTGTAGGGCAGCATGGCTCCGAACTGCTGCTCGATCGCCAACAGCCACGTCCGGTTTAATTTGCGCCCGAACGGATTGTGGATGATGATCCGGTGCTGATTCGTGAAATCGCGGTAATGCTCAATGATGATATGCTTCTCGGTCGGCACGCCGAGCGCCCGATGCTGGGCTTCGATCAGGTCGATCAGCTGCTCGGCCGCTATCCGATCCAACCCGTATTCCACATCCAGCCACGTGATGGTGTCCTCGACGGCCTGCTTATCATCCTCTTCAGAGGCCGGCTCCGTCGAACGTCGTCCGAGCGCCAATTGCTCCGTCAGCTGTTGCAGGAATTGCCCGAGCTGAACGCCGAGCAAGGCCCGTCTTCCGCCAGGCTCGTTGCGCCAGAACGGAATCTCGCTGAACCGGTTGGCCGCCTCCTGAACGTAGACGCGGTCATGCTCGATCCGGCTAATCATCCAAGACGAGGTCCCCAATTGAAAAACATCGCCGACTCGGCTCTCATGGATATATTCTTCGTCCAACTCGCCCAGATGAATGCGGCTGTCCGCATGGTGGACCGGGTAAGCGGACGATTGCGGGATGGTACCGACGCCGGTGACCGCGGCGATGGGCGAGGCGGCGCGGCGCGAGAGCACGTCGCGCTCGCGATCCCAATCGATGAGCGGCCTTGCGAACGGGTAAAATCCGGCGAGCACCTGGAGCACGGCCGTCAGCTCTTCCCGTGGGTACTGGCGGTAGCATTCGCTGCCTACAATCAGCGCATACAGCTCATCGACCGTAATGGCGTCCGCCGCGGCGATCGCGACGATCTGCTGGCTCAGCACATCGATCGGCTGGTAGGGCAGTTCGATCGGTTCGATCTCGCGCCGCACGATATTCCGGCAGAGCACGGCTGCATCCGGCAGCTGGCCGCGGCTGCGCGCCACGATGACGCCGCGGCTGACGTCGCCGACGGCGTGACCGGCGCGCCCGATCCGTTGAATGCCGGAGGCGGCATCCATCGGCGGATCGACCTGCAGCACCAGATCGACGTGGCCGACGTCGATGCCAAGCTCGAGCGACGAAGTAGCGACCAGGCAGCGGAGCTCCCCTGCTTTAAGCTGCTGCTCGACTTCAAGCCTGCGCTCGCGCGCCAAGCTGCCATGATGGGCGCGCGCGAATCCGTCGCCGGCCTGCTCGTTCAACCGCAGGACGAGCCGCTCGCATAGCCGGCGGCTGTTCACGAACAGCAGCACCGAGCGGGCCCCTTCCATCAGCTGCAGCAGCCGCTCCACGATCGGCGTCCAGAGCGCTTCGCGCGATTTGGCAAGCCTCGTGAAGTCCGGCATCGTGACGCGGACTTGCATCGTTTTGGCCATCATGCTCTCGATGATCTTGACCGGGCGCGGCAGATAGCCGAGCAGATGGGGATTCGCCGCCGCTAACAGATCCGGGTCGCGCTCGCACCAGTCGGTCGCCGCCGGTGCATCAGCTGGCGCCCAACCCCCGAGAAAACGCGCCATGCGGGTCATCGGCTTCTGCGTCGCCGAGATGCCGATCCGTTGTACCGGACCCTTGCGCAGCACGGTTAACCGTTCGAGCGTGAGCGACAGATGCACGCCGCGCTTATCGCCGGCGATGCCGTGGATTTCATCGACAATGACCGTCTCCACGGTCTGCAGCATCTCCCGGCCTTTGGCGGACGTGACGAGCAGATAGAGCGACTCCGGTGTGGTGACCAGGACGTCCGGCGGGCGCCGCGTCATACGGGCGCGCTCCTTGGAAGGCGTATCTCCGGTGCGTACCGCGGTCTGAATGCCCGGCCAGGCTTCCGCTCCAGATGGCGCGGCTTGCTCCGCCGCATAACGTTCGATCGCCGCCATGAAGCCGGTCAGATGATGCTGAATATCGTTATTGAGCGCCTTCAGCGGCGTCACATATACGGTGCGAACGCCGGGAGTCCAACGGTCCGCCGCCGCTAGTTTGGCTCGCGCGATCCGGTCCAGACATGGCAGCAGAGCGGCTAATGTTTTGCCGGATCCGGTAGGCGCGGCGATGAGCGTATGACGGTCTTCCCGGATGGATGCCCAGGCTTGCAGCTGAACGTCGGTCGGCTGACCGAAGGTGCGGGCGAACCATCCGGCCAATAGCGGATGGAAGACGGATAGAGCAGGTGAGGGCTGGGACAAGGACAACAGCTCCTTCATGCCGCGCAAGTGGAGAGGCGGCTTGCATGTAGTGGCCTGTCTGACAGGCAGGTATTGGCATTATTATACCTGTTTTTGGTTCAGAATTTGAACGGCGCCTCATAGGCATATAAGTAATAGAGTTTGAAACGACGACTTTTTGAACATGCATGAATAGTCAATCGGGAGGGTCACCTATGGGCAGATGGCGTGAAACCTTGGAAGAGCGTTGGAATGAGTGGAGACTGGTGGAAGAGGCGGTTAGCCGGACGCTTGACGGCCTTAGGGTGCTCCGGGTTGTCGGGCCGCGCACGCCGAGGCCGCTACCGCTCGCCTCGAAGGCCATTCGGTCCGCCGAGCTCCGGCGTTTCTCCGGTTCGTACGAAGCGGGGCTGGCCTGCTTCTGCTTGGGTGAGCTGAAGGCTGAAGAGCGCTTGGCTTTCCTCGAGGCATGGCATGAGCGTCTCGGCGCGGGAGCTACGGTCGTCATTGCCGACCGGCGCGGCGAAGGCTGCGAGAGCGTCTTCGATCTGCATCAGCTATTCGCGGATACGGCTGCCCAGCTGGATATTCAGGTGGGGCGAACCTTCTGGTGGGTTCGCTATGGGGTGAAGCAACAAGGATAAGCGGGCCCTTCGCGTCAAACTGGCTCGTCCGTCCCTGGGCTGGCCGATTCCTGCTCATACCCCCGCAGCATGCGGCCATACACTTCGATGGCGTGGGCGCGTGTCTGCTTCAGATCGACGATCGCCTCCGGGCGCGGCTGATGGATGATCTTGTCCGGCAAGTGAGCCAGTTCCGGAAGCCACTTGCGAATATAGCTGCCGGAAGGGTTGTGCGTCATCGACTGCGTAACGGGATTCATAATCCGGAAGTAGGGTGCGGCATCGTACCCGAGCGAGGAGCTCCACAGCCATCCGCCCCGGTTCAAGGTATGGTCGTAATCGGCGAGCATCCGGCGAAAATACTGCTCCCCTTTCGTGAACGGGCAGCGCAGATTTTTGGTCAGGAACATCGCGGTCACCATCCGCAGCCGGTTCGGCAGCTCCCCGGTCTCGCGCAGTTGGGTCATGGCGGCATCGATAATGGGAATGCCCGTCTGTGCATGGATCCATGCCTCATAGTGATGCTCGGATAATTCTCGGAAGTCGAACTGCCGCTCATAGGTGAAGAAATCCGGGTTCTGCCGCGCCTGCATCAGGTAGAAGTCCCGCCAGGCAAGCTGCCGGATCCAGCTGTGCGCCTCTTCCAACTCCGCCACCGCCTCATAGATTCGACGCGGCGAGAGCGCGCCGTGATTGATCCAGCGGGCGAGGCCGCTCCCGGCGTCGACGGCGAAATCATCCCGGTGCCGGCTGTAATCGGCGATCGGCCCTTCGATGAAGTCGGTCAGCTGTTCTTGCGGCGAGGGCTCATCCGCCTCTTGCGCGGCGGCGTCCACCAGCAGCTCGTCGATCCATGCGGGTAAGCGGAACCGCGTCTCGATCTCCGACTCCAGCTCGTCTACCGTTGCCAAGTCGTCGATCCGGATCGAGCCGGAAGGCGCGTAGCATTGCCGCATGTAGCCGCTCCACATTTTGTAGAAAGGCGTGAATACTTTGTAAGGCTCCGTTCTCCTGGCGAATTGGCCAAAGTCGGCCAGGTCGATAAGCGGCGCATCATCATACGTTTTGTAGCCACGGTCGTGCTTCTTGCAGATCGCTTCGACCGCCGTATCCCGCTGGACGGCATACGGGGTGAAGTCCGCCTGTTGGACAAGGCCGGCAATGGGCATCGCCAACAGCAACGCTTCGGTAATCTCCACCGGATCCCCATGCAGGAGATGAAGGGTGCGGCCCGCTTGGCGGTAATCGGCGGCAAGGCGAGTCACGGCGCGCAGGAAGGTTCGTCCGCTATGGGTCTGCAAGCGGTCGGGAGCAGCAATCGCCGGGTCGATGACGAGCAAATGGATGTCCGCGCCTCCGCGCCGGTGCAGCGCCTCGAAAGCTCGCAGGTCATCGGTTCGCAAATCTTTGCGGTGAATGAACAGATACATGATGCTCTAGGCGCCTCCTTTTGTACATCATCTAGTTTAACAAAATTTTAGCTAAAGGTTGCTACAATATGGATAGACATATCGCTTATGTGAATGGTATACTCGCAAACATGTAGATACGTAACGTATCCGATGATGAGAAGGAGCGTATAAGACGTGACGCGAAAACCGAATAAGTGGAAGCAATGGACGAGGCGAATGGCCATCGTGCAGAGCGGCGTGCTGCTATTTGGATTAGCCACTCCATTTGCCCATGCCTCACCGGTTAGGCAGCCGGAGACGATGCAGCAGCTGTTCGACCAATTGCTTCAAGCTAACCCCCAGATTGAGCGCAATACCTCAGATTTATCCGCGCAAGACCCAATTTTACAAGAACCCATTCCCAACACCGTGAAAGTCGCAACCGTAAATTCCGAGCAACCCCCTGATTCATCCAGTAACCCAGAGCAACCCTCAGAACAACCTGGCAACATCGAGTCACCCCCTCAAGATGAGCAACCTCAACCTGATTCATCCGACCATCCCGAAGATCCACAACCGACAGACCCGATTGAGAATGACGCGACAGATCCCGATTCTGCCGATTCGCAGAATGATCCGCCAAGCAACGTCCCGTCCGATCCCGCAACTGGCGACGATAACGCAAGCGATGAACCGACCGATTCCGAAGAGCCGATAGACGGGGAAACCGATGATTCCGATGGCGAACAGCCGGATGATGACGTTGATCCAGCGGTACAATTTGCCTCGCAATGGGCATTCGCGGAGTTGGACGTCTCGGAAGCTGCAGCCTTGATCGAAGCATCCGGCGCACAGGCGCAATCCACGGTCGTGGCCGTCATTGATACTGGCGTGGATGGCACGCATCCGTTGCTAGACGGATCGGTTCTTCCAGGGATCGCATGCACCGGCGAGGGAGAAGGCATATGTGACGGCGAAGATGCCGGCGACAGCTCCGAGGACGGCCATGGCACGCAGATTGCCGGCCTTACCGCAGGACTCTCCAAGCTGCTTGCCCCGCAAGCTTCCGTTCGGATCCTGCCGATCTCGGTCGGAGAGGAAGAGGGCGAGATCAGGATCGACCGCGTCTCTGCCGCTGTAAAGGCAGCCGTCAACTGGGAAGGCGCCGGCGGCCAACAGGTTGACGTTATCCTCGTTGGCCTAGGAGAGCGGTCTCCGGGAATGCCATTCCCAATGGGAGACGCCGTTCAAGAAGCGAAGGATGCCGGAATCGACGTGCTTGCACTAGCAGGCGACGACGGGTATCCCGTGATTGTGGAAGATGAGAGCGTCGGCTCCTATTACCCGGCAGCGATAAATGCGGTTCTGACCGTCGGTGCTTACGGCCACAAAGGACATCAGATGTCCAACGATGGAGCAGACCTCCTTGCGCCGGGCGCCGATATCATCACGGCTTCGCTCGGAGGCGAGCTAGGCGAATATTCCGGCAGCTCGTATGCGGCAGCCATAGCGGCGGCCGGCGCGGCAGTCGTCCGCGCCTATAGCCAGACTCCGGTGGCGGAGGCGTTGTCCGGCGGAACGCTAGATGGCAGATGGAGCTTGAAGCGCGTCATCGAGACCGCATTCCCGGACCCGAACGACAAGACAGCTCCGGTATGGCCGGAGGAAGCGAGCTTGCAGGCGAGCGGCGTCGGTTACTCCAGCGCGGTACTGACCTGGCCGCAAGCTACGGACGAGAGCGGCTCGGTCCGTTACGAAATTACGCAAGACGGCAATAAGCTGCAAGGCTCCTACAGTTCCGGCTCCACGTTCGCGGGACTTAAGCCCGGCACCAAATACGCCTTCCAAGTGGAAGCGGTCGACCGCTCCGGTAACCGGAGCACTCCGCTTACATTGGACGTGACGGCCAAGTCGATCTCGCCAATCGAGCGAGTAACGGCAACGGCGGACGGCAGCAGCCCGAATGGCGACAGCGAGTTCGCTTCGGTCAGCGATAACGGCAATCTGATCGCGTTCGAATCCGAAGCCAGCAATCTGATCGCCGATGACGGCAACAATGAAGCGGATGTTTTCGTCCGCAATCGCAAGGACGGCACGACCACACGCATCAGCGTCGCTTATGAAGGCGGGGATGCCGACGGCGGCAGTTATGCGCCGCTCATCAGCGGCGACGGCCGTTATGTCCTCTTTACCTCCGCTGCTTCGAATCTTACCAAGGTAGGGGATGAAGGGACGCAGGAAGATTTGTTCCTGGCGGATCTGGAGTCGGGTTCAATCGAGAAAGTCGCCGATCAGGTCGCCGCCGGATTTGCCTATAATTCGGCACGCCCTTATGCGATGAGCGCGGATGCCCGGTATATTGCGTTCGCCTCTTATGACAACAACGGCACGGAGAACGACTTGAACGGCACCTGGGACATTTTCCTCAAGGACCGCCGGACTTCATCGGTCATGCGGCTGACGGACCGGATCAAGGACCACTTCCATCCTTCGCAGCTGGATATCACGCCGAACGGCCGATACGTTACGTTTAGTATTAACCAAATCGGACTTTTGCCGGAAGATATCAATATTGACGAAGATATTTATGTGTACGATACGGTTCTGAACCAATATGAACTGATCAGCCATAATCCTCAGGGACTATCTGGCATGAATGACAGCCGCAATCCTTCGATTAGCGATGACGGCCGCTACGTCGCCTTCGAGTCCTACGCCGGCGACATTAGCGACGAGGATCAGGATTACTCCAACGATGTGTATGTATACGACCGTCGGACCAAGGTGCTGAAGGTGGCGAATATGACGGTCGGCGGGCAGCCGGGAGGCAGGGATAACGCGTTCGCCTCCTTTAGCGGAAGCGGCCGGTTCGTCGCGTTCGAGTCCAACGACAGTTTGGAACCGAGTGCCTACAACCGCAATGTGTATATACGCGATCTGAAGGAGGGATTGACCTACTGGATGGGGCAATCCGCTTCCGGCGAGGAGGCCAATGCCAATAACGAGCGACCGGCCATTAGCGCGGACGGCGGTCATCTCGTCTTCCAATCCCGTGCCGACAATCTGATCCCCGATCAGGGAGAGACGCTAGGGTACACGGAGATTTACTATACTTCCTCGCCAGCCGAGCTAGATCGGGACGTTCCGAAGTGGGAGTCGGGAGCGGAATTATCGGCGGCCCAGACAGGCGCTTCTTATGTAGCGCTCCAGTGGACACCGGCCGAAACGGCATCAAGGCAACAGCCTCGATACCGCGTCTACCGGAATGATGAGCTGGTAGGCGTAACGAATGAAGCCGCTTATCTGGTCACGGGCCTGGAAGCAGGCACGGCGTATTCGTTTAAAGTAGTTGCCGGCAGCAGCGACTACCAGTGGGGAACAGATCCGCTGCAGCAGGCGGTTACGACGCTCGCGGAGGCGGAGACCGATGCGCCGGCGAATGTCGCGAATGCGGCCTTTACGGTACAGCCCGGGCAGGTGGCTATCAGCTGGACCGAGCCAAGCGATCCCGATTTTATGTATATGCAGGTGCTGTGGCGTAAGCTAGGCGCCCCGGAAGATGCGGTGCAATCCACGCGGCTGCTGCCCAAAGGCAAACAGGCTGCGGTCATTACCAATCTGGTGAACCGCACGACGTACCAATTCGCATTTGCCGTCTATGACGCGGAAGGCAACAAGCAGGTCTATTCCGCCGATTCGGTTACGACCGGGACCGGTCCACGGATCGCCCGGATCGTCGACTCCGAAAGCGACGGCGATTATATGTCGAGCTTCGGCGGTATTCAGATTAGCGCGAACGGCCGATATACGGTCTTCGAATCGGACTCCACGACGCTGGCGGAAGGCGACCTGAATCGTGCGACCGACGTATTCTTATACGATTACAAGCAAGAAACCGTTCAGTTGATCAGCCGGGATGAGTTCGGCTTGCCGGGCAACGGCGACAGCATCAATCCGGACATTAGCGGCGACGGCCGATATATCGTCTTCGAGTCGAGCGCCACCAATCTGGAAGGTGCTTCATCCTCAGGATCCTATTCCCAAATCTTCATGCTGGACCGGGACGCCGACGGAGATGGCATCTTCGACGAAGAAGGCAGCGTGACGATGAAACGGATCAGCCAGTCCGCCATGGGCGACCCGGGCAATCATTTCAGCGAGACGCCGGCCATTAGCCAGGACGGCACGACGATTGTTTTCCAATCCAAGGCGAGCAATCTCTCGGATATCGAGACGAACCAATCGCAGCAGCTGTTCATCTACGATAACAGCAAGCCGGAAGGCGTACTGCAACTGCTCGCGAGCAGCGACGGTCAGCTGCTGAAAGGCACTTCGTTCGAGCCGGATGTTAGCGCGGACGGCAATACGATCGTCTTCGGTACGAGTGCCGCTATCGTAGCTACGGACACGAATGAAGCGGAAGACGTCTACCTCTATGACGCGGACAGCAAGACCTTCACGCAGCTGACGGTTCTCCCGGATATCAATCCTACCTATTACAAGGAAGTCGCTCATCCGACGGTGAGCGGGGACGGGAAGCGAGTAGCTTTTGCCTATCATGGCTATGAGTACAACGCCTTCGATATCTATGTCTACGATCGTTCAGCGGCGGAACCAACCATCAAGCGGATTACGTCCAAAACAAGCGAGAGTCAAAGCTATATCGACAGCACGCAGCCTTCAATCAGCCCGGATGGCCGCTACGTCGCGTTCAGTTCGGATCTGGCGGGCGTGATAGCGGGCGACAAGAACCACTATACCGACGTCTTCGTCTACGATCTGCAGGAGCAGACGGCGAAGCTGGCCAGCCGCGCTTACAACAATGAGCAAGGCAGCGCCTCCTCCTATAACCCGGCGATCAGCGAAGGGGGAACGGTCGTCGCATTCCGTTCCGTAGCCGAGAATCTCGTCACCGGCGACTATGAAGGGGTAGATGTATTCGTCACGGAGATGGATCAACCGGATGGCGGCGGCGGTCTCGCCACGTTAACGACCGAGCTCTTGGCAGGCGGCAAAGTGAAGCTGACCTGGGAAGGGCCGCAGGAAGGAGCGGGCATTGCCGGCTTCGAGGTGATACGTACCGGAAGTGACAATGTGCCTGTACCGGTCGCGCTGCTGGTCGCGAGTCAGACGACCTACACCGATCAACCGCCGGCAAGCGGCATCTACCGTTACAGTATCATCGCAGTTGATGCTGCTGGCGCCAAACGCCCTTATTCGGAAGAACGCGAAGTGCGCATCACCGATCTGTCGATTCAATCGGTCAGCTACCACACGCCGCTGGCCTTGAACAAGTACGCGATGATCGGCGGCCGCATTACGGCCGGGGCGACCGGAACGGCGGGAGCGATGGCACAAGCCGTCTTGAGCTACCGCAAGAACGACGAGCTGTTGACGCTGGCGGCTGACCTGTCCGAGCAATCGGCCGGCAGCTACGAGGGCAGCATGCTGTTGCCGGAGGGCGCAACCGAGATCGTCTCGCTGCAGGTAACGCTTGCCAAAGACGGCGAGGAAGTGAGCAGAAGCGCGCTTACAGGTGCCATTAAAGTCGGCGCCGCGCTTCGCATCGAACTCGAAACGCCGCACGAAGATTTGCTGGAAGGCGCTTATTTATCCGTAGCCAGCACGGCGATGAAGATTCGGACCGGCGTGAAGCTTGCGGGTATCGATAATCTGGTGCTGACCGGACTGCCGCAAGCGGGCGATTACCGGGTCAGCCTGGTGACGGCAGGCGGATTGGAGCTGCTTAGCCAGAATGCCGACAAGCGTTATTCGCTCACCTGGGGGGCGCAACAGACGCTGAAGCTCACTCCGACCTTCACGGCTTCGCTCCGCACCAAGGTGGTCGACGAATCCGGCGAGCCGATCCCGGGCATGACCCTTAGGATTTGGGACAGCGAGGGAGCGATTATCGCGACCGGAGAGACGAATTGGCAAGGAACGGACGGCATCGTGGAGGACAGAATATCCGGCGAGTCGCTGTCCGTCACCGCAAGCGACAAGACCTACCGGTACGTCCCGCAATCCAAGTCTGCGGTCCTCGTGCCGGGGGCCAATGAGCTTGTGCTTACTTTGGCCGAGCGGCCGAAGGCAACGGTTAAGGGCAAGATCACGAATCAGGACGGGACAGCGGTTCCGCGAGCGGTCGTGACGATCGTGCAGGACGTTGAAGATACCAAGTTTACTTCAACCGTGAAGACGGATAGTAACGGCGAGTATACGGCGGACGTATTCGCCGGCCCGGTCAAAATTCAAGCCGCGATTACGTATGTGGGCCGAACGCCAGCGGTCTCGAAGGAACTGGCGCCCGGCAAATCGCATACGGTCGACCTGATCTTCCAGGAAGGCAAGCCGACTACGGTGCGCGTCAATCTGTATACGAAAAATCTAGGCGGACAATGGATCGGACCTCACGAACTGGATTGGCGGACATCAGCTCACTTCCGGATCAATGTGCCGACCCACTCGGTACTGTCTTCCGGTAATCCGATGGTGCTCAAAGCCTCGCCTGGCGATGAAGTGCAGGTGTGCGCAAACGGTAGCGAATCGGGACTTCCTTCGCTTTGCGGCAGCGCGATTGTCGGGGAAGATTACAAAGCCGCGGTAGAGATCCGATTGGAGGATCTCGGAACGAAATTCAAAGGAGAGCTGGAGGCCCAATTCCCGCCGAACAATGATGCATGGCCATCCATGAACCTGTTCAAGCTGGCCGAGGAAGACGGCAAGCGCCAACTCGTGCAAGAAGCCGCGATCAAGTCGCGTCAATTCGAGTTCACGGTCGCAGAGGCTGGCAGCTATGTCGTACAAATCAAGTCAGGCGGCCATGTTATCGAACGGGAATTCATGTCCCGAACGGGGGAAACCGTTAATATCGGCTCTATCGCATTCCCGGCACAGTCGTTCTACAGCGGCAAATCCGGCAATGCGGTCACGCTGACGCCTGAACGCGTCGCGCTCGGAGGCGAGCTGCAGGTGAGGGCAACGTTCCGCAACCTCGGCCAATCCGTGACGGATCAGACCAAAATGCGCTTTGTCTTACCGCAGGGCACAAGCTATGTAGAAGGAAGCGGGGCATTGAACGGCCAACCGGCGACGCCGGCGATCGGCGGCAGCGACGTTGAGTTCTCCCTCGGCCAGATCGGCAAGGAGGAATCGGGAACGGTCGTATTCCGCTTGAAACTGAGCGATACGATGAATACAAGCGCGATCGTATTGGCGCCTCAGATGACTTTCGTGATCGGCCAGAAGACGAACAGCGAAATTCTTGCCCGCGCCGCGGCAGAAGTTCAAACGGTCACGCTGGATGCTCCTCAAGTCACCGGGCGACACGACCTGAAGGTGAGCGGGATTGCCAAGGCAGGCAGCACCGTGCGCGTCTATGAAGGCGAGCAGCTGCTTGGCGAGACAGTGGCCACTTCCACGGGTACGTGGAAACTGCCGATTGTTCTGCCTGAACGAGGTCAAGACGCCACGTACCGTCTGATCGCGGAATCCGATGACGGCACGACGAAGACGCCGAGCGAAGAGAAACGCATTCGCGTCAGCGCGGCCTATCCGCAGATGACGCAGGTCTCGATGCGCCAAGTCGACGGTCGTACGATGACCTTCGATCCGAGCGACGGGGTAGCCAAATTCCCGTACGTATTCGCGCCGGGCATGCCGTTTATTTTCAAAGTAACGTTCAATAACCCGGATGCGGTCAAGAATGTGGTCGTCCAGGCAGGCGGAACCTCCGCTCCTGCAGAAAGAGGGAAGGATGGGGTATTCACTGCCTCGCTGGTGACTTATAACCCGGGCGATATCTCCGTCTCTTACGAGGCACAGGATATCTTCATTGTGCCGGAGAAGCCTTCGGATGAGGAATTGCGCGAGCAGCTTCCTTCGGATATCCAGGATTACGAGACGCAAGAGATGCAGCTGGATACGATGAGCGACATGCTTCATACCGCTTCGATCAAAGGCTCCGTGCCGGTCGAAGACGGCAAGATCGGCATGGATATGTCGTATAAGCTGGAGCGGATTGAGAATTACACGCCTCCTGCCGCGGGCAGCTCAGGCTCTCCGGTACGGGGACTGCGTTTCAACTACGGCGTTAGCGGCAACCGCCTCAGCGTCTCCATCACGGCCTACATTCCGGAATCGGAGTTCGCCGCGCTTGGCGTAGAAGGCACCCTTGCGAAAATGTCCTCCGCAATGGCTGGCGACGAGCAGGCGATGAAGTCGTTGACTTCGTTCAGCGGAGCGGGCGCGGCGATCAAAGTCGCGATCAACAACGCGATGAAGTGGGAAGGCGCCGGTAAGGTATGGACGTCGATCGATACGCCTTACTCGATCTTCGACGGACTGGGCGTCAATGATGCGCTCAAGGAATTGGGCGATATCGCTCACGCGGCGGGTAACAGCTGCTCGTCCGGGCTGATTGCTCAAGTGTATGCGCATGAAGCCAGCGAAATCGCCCATCTGGCGATGGCCTATGAGTTGGCGAAGTGGACGATGATGCTTGGCTCGCTGGCCCTTGGACCGGCGACATTCGGCTGGGGAACGGTCGGGCTGTGGATGCTGACCAACGGCATCGGCAAAGTCATGGACGCCCATATCGGCTCCAAGATCGACGATCTGAAATCGCGTCTGGCGAACGATGAGGAATGCAAAGACGACGAAGAAGATGAAGAAGACGAGGATGACGATCGTGACGACAACGACGACGACAACGACAACGAAGACGATGAGGTCGCAAAACCGGTCTGGATCTATGATCCAAGCGGCTATGTGTACGAAGTAACGGAATCGCAACGCGTGTCGGGCGTCAAAGCAACGGTTATGTACAAGGACGAAACGACCGGAGCGTGGACGGTATGGGATGCGGACTGGTTCGGCCAGATTAACCCGCAGATCACCGATACCGCCGGCCGATATGGCTGGGATGTACCGCGCGGCTTGTGGAAGGTCGTTTATGAGAAGGAAGGCTACGCCACGGTGGAGAGTGCCGAACTCACCGTTCCGCCGCCGCATTTTGACGTCAATATTCCGCTCGTATCGATTCTGCCTGCGGCAATGACTTCCGCTTATGCGAAGGCTGGCGGGGAATACGTGGACATCATGTTCGATCGCCACGTTCAGCTGGAAACGATTGAAGCCAGCGGAATCACCGTTACGGCTCCTAGCGGAGAAGTTGTGGAAGGTACGTTCACGGGCGTGGATGAAATGGATTGGCAAGGGGCCAAGGTGGCCCGCCATATTCGCTTTACGCCGGCGGCACCGCTGCAGGCTGGGGCGACCTATACGATTACGGCGAGCAGCGCCATCTTGAGCTACAACAGCATTCCATCCGGAACCGATGCTAAGCAGACGGTCGCGATTGCGGCGGAAGACACGACGGCACCTGCTGCCGTTACCAATCCGGAAGCCTATGCCGAGCGCAATGCGATCGTGCTGGCTTGGGAAGACCCGACGGATATCGACTTCAAGCAGGTCGAGATTGCGTGGAAGCCAAGAGGCAGCGCGGATGCGGCCAACACCGTAACGGTTGCCAAAGGACAGCAGTGGACGCGCCTGACCGGACTTGAGGCGGAGACCGAATACCAGATTGCTTTCCGTACCCTCGACGATACCGGCAACGTAAGCGAGACGATCCTCATGCAGTCGACGATGGCGGCTAGCACGCCTGCTCCTGATACGGCAGGGCCGCTCGATATTACGGCACTGAGCGTTCAAACTGGCAGCGATAAGCTCGACTTAAGCTGGACCGACCCGGCATCGAGCGACCTGAAGGAGCTTACGGTCAGCTGGCGCAAACAAGGCACGGAGATAGAGCTTGGTTCTGCGACCGTGGCCAAAGGAGCGCAGCAACATACGATTACAGGCCTAGACAGCGATACGAACTACGAGGTTACCGTCACCGCATTCGACCAAGCCGGGAACAGTTCGTTCGGCGTAACGGTTGAAGCAAAGACGGCAATCGTGCCGGATACGACAGCGCCACTCGATGTAACGGAGCTGAAGGCTACGGCCGGCACCGACAAGTTAGACTTGAGCTGGATTGATCCGACAGCTAGTGACCTGAAAGAGCTGAATGTCAGCTGGAAGAAGAAAGGAACCACGGCTGAACTAGGCTCAGCAAATGTAGTCAAAGGCACACAGAAGCACACGATTACGGGCCTAGATAGCAATACGAGCTACGAAATCACCGTGACCGCATATGATCAGGCTGGCAACGGATCGACTGGCGCAACGGTTGAAGCGAAAACGTTGGTTCCGCCGGATACGACAGCGCCGCTCGATGTAACGGAGCTGAAGGCTACGGCAGGCACCGACAAGTTGGACTTGAGCTGGATTGATCCGACAGCAAGTGACCTGAAAGAGCTGAAGGTCAGCTGGAAGAAGAAAGGCACCACGGCTGAACTAGGTTCAGCAGCGGTAGTCAAAGGCATACAGAAGCATACGATTACGGGTCTAGACAGCGACACAAGCTACGAAATCACAGTGATCGCATACGATCAGGCTGGCAACGGCTCGACTGGCGCAACGGTTGAAGCGAAAACGTTGGTTCCGCCGGATACGACAGCGCCACTCGATGTAACGGAGCTGAAGGCTACGGCAGGCACCGAGAAGCTGGAACTAAGCTGGATTGATCCGACAGCAAGTGACTTGAAAGAGCTGAAGGTCAGCTGGAAGAAGAAAGGCACCACGGCTGAACTAGGTTCAGCAGCGGTAGTCAAAGGCATACAGAAGCATACGATTACGGGTCTAGACAGCGACACAAGCTACGAAATCACCGTGACCGCATATGATCAGGCTGGCAACGGCTCGACTGGCGTAACGGTTGAAGCAAAGACGACAATCGTGCCGGATACGACAGCGCCGATCGATGTAACGGAGCTGAAAGCTACGGTAGGCCTCGACAAGCTAGACTTGAGCTGGATTGATCCGACAGCGAGTGACCTGAAAGAGCTGAAGGTCAGCTGGAAGAAGAAAGGCAGCACGGCCGAACTAGGTTCAGCAACGGCAGTCAAAGGCATACAGAAGCATACGATTACGGGTCTAGACAGCGATACGAGTTACGAAATCACCGTGAAAGCACACGACGAAGCGGGCAACGGCTCGACCGGCGTAATGATCCAAGCCAAGACTTCCGCTGTTACAGGCGGCGGTGGTGGAGGTGGCGGCATACCGTTCCCGATTCCGGGAACGGGTCAAGAACAAGAACCTGATCCAGAACCGGTCGAAGAGGATAACGCCCTAACGACTGGACCGAATGGCGGTCGATATGACCTGCTCGGGAAGCAGCTTGCATTGAACATTCCAGCGTTCGCCTATGCGATGGAAATGAAAATTAGTTCGCTGCAGAAGCCGTTTGGCTCGGTTGTAGGCACGACGCTTAAACCGGTGACAGCAGCATTCGAACTGACGGGCGGGGCCCCATCGAAGCCGCTCGAGCTGACGATCGCTTATGACAAGCAGAACGCGGCAGCCATTGATCCGCGGAAGCTAGCCATCTATCGCCAACTGGCTGACGGCGGCTGGGAACTCGTCGGCGGCGTGAATGATACGAACGCCGGCAGCGTAACGGTGAGCATATCCCGACTTGGCATCTATGCGGTGCTTGCCGCAGCGCCAACCTTCGCCGACCTTGCGGACCATTGGAGCCGCGCGGATGTGGAGGTATTGGCAAGCCGCGGTATCGTGAACGGCGTAGGTGCTGGAGTATTTGCCCCGAACCGCCAGGTAACTCGCGCGGAGGCAGCCAAACTGCTAGTGACGCTGGCGATTTCCTTAGGTCGACAGTCGACTCGCGCCGCTAGCGGCTTCGAGGATGTCGACGCGAAAGCGTGGTATAAGGAAGCTGTCTTCCAAGCGCAAGCGCTAGGTATTATTGAAGGGACAGACGGCAAGTTCAGACCGAACGACCCGATTACTCGCGAAGAGCTGGCACTCATGCTGGCTAGAGCAACTGGTGCAGACATAGAGGCGATGGCCGACCGTTCGGCAGCCATTCTCGCGCCTTACCAAGACCGGACTTCGGTATCGGCTTGGGCTCAACCAGCCGTCGCTTATGCAATAGAAAGCGGCTATATGCGTGGCAGCCAGAATCAACTGAACCCGAAAGGGCTGGCTACTCGCGCCGAAGCAGCGGTCGTGTTGCTGAGAGTGATGGACAGCAAAGGTTTGTTCGTCAAATAGTCCTTACCCAAGTATCCCCCTTGGCCTCTGGCTAAGGGGGATACTTGTTGCGTTACTTTATGCTCTGCTCTGCAAAACGTTAAGCGTGTCCACGCAAGTGGACGTCAAGCGAAGGTCTGCTGGAATCTATCGCTTCATTCTCGAAGAATCGAGGTTCCTCCCGAGGCACCAGCGCCGCGAACGAAGCTCGAAGCCAAAGCTTTGTCCGAAGCCGAAACCGCATAATCAAGCAACATGTGAGATTCGGCCAGGACAAAAGCGGTCTCCCCTCGAAAGGACAGATCGAAGACGGCCGCGTCCCGTACCTAGCTAATTACGGGTGACCAGAGGGCAGTTGCCCTCTGGTTCCCCTCCAATGGAGGGGGCAATGCTGTCAGGTTAAGCTTTACAGGCTTCTGCGCTTCTTAATTGAGTAGCTATTCCCATCCGGTTGTTTCTTCCTAGGGAAGGAACGACCGGGTTTTACGGGAACAATATGACGCTGTAGTTCGGCCATTAATCGTACATACATCTTTTCTCTTCTTTTCTCATTAACTTCAAGCATTAGGTCAATAAGCCGATCTCTCATTTTACCGATCAGTATACTTTTATTGATCTTGTACTCATCATATTTGAGCGTCTGAATCCGGCCGCTTTCCTCCAATTCTTGAGCTGCGTCTTCTTCCATGATGGAGGCAATGTTACTCAAAAAAATGGTCGCGTAAAAGTCCTGCTCAACTAGTTGTGGCTTTTGAGCAGAGAAATTCTCAATTTCAAATTTTTGCTTGAGTGTTTTGAAGCGCTCCTCAATTCCCCAACGCTTGTTGTACAGCGCTTTACTTTCAGCATAAGGCAACTCTTCAGTCGTCAAGTTGGTAATCAAGATTTCTTCTACCCCAGTGTCCAAAGTGACCTTTAATACTCGAACATCAAATGCAGTCTCTGCCGGTACATAAACACCTTTATCCGCCAACTTTCTTGCACGGCGCTTGGATACGACGACATGTAC
>NZ_JACHXK010000023.1 GCF_014192105.1 Paenibacillus phyllosphaerae
GCCGCTAACCTTACCCCGAAGGATAAGATCCGCTCGACTTGCATGTATTAGGCACGCCGCCAGCGTTCGTCCTGAGCCAGGATCAAACTCTCCATGAAAGAAGTGCTTGTGACTCATTACTTAACTAGCTATAAAACATATCGCTCATTGTTCAGTTTTCAAGGAACAAGTGATGATTGCTTTGAGCGAGCTCCTGCTCGATCAGCATTCATCAGTTCTTTATCGCTTTACTGCTTGTCCGCGTCACTCTCGCGACCGGAATTAGAATATACCATACTACCGTTTAGCTTTGCAAGTGTTTTTTGAAATTGTTTTTTGCAACCTCAGTTTAACGCTTGTTATGCTTTGACTTTCCGCGACAGGAATTACATAATAACTTGTACTATCGCCCAACACAAGTGGAAATGATTCACTGCACATTAGTGTACGATTCCCCGATTGTAGGACTTTTATTCCGGCTTCTTGTTCAAAGCGAATGGAAGCGCCTAAAACAATCCGAACATATTAAGGAGCGATTGCAAATGAGAACCGAAGACCAGATCAAGCGAAAATTAAACGAACTGAACTTGCAGCATAAAAACCTGCGGTCTTCCCTATCTCCCGAGGAGGCTCAGGCTAATCCGCATCTTGGGCGTATCGAGGATATGATTGCACTGCTGGAGTGGGTACTGAACGCACCGAGCGGAAGTTACCATAGTTAAGGGCTGGAGGGCTGACCTCCGGCCCTTTTTCAACCTATCCGTTTCACTCCGGAAATCGCAGGTGATGGTATATTAACAAATTGTAAAGACAGTGGTACGCTATATAGACGTATAAAGCGGAATCAACCTTAATATACTTGCACAACATTTAACTGCGGCAAAAAGGAGGACCCGAATTGGACCTGGTTTATAACCCCGAAGTGTGGCAAATCAGCTATTGGGAGATTACGTTTCGCATGGTGCTCGCGCTGCTGCTCGGCGGTTTAATTGGACTTGAACGTGAACTTGGCGGGCATTTTGCCGGGTTCCGTACTCATATCCTCGTATGTTTAGGCTCAGCGGCTATCGTCATTCTGTCCATCTACGGGTTCTCGGAGTTCGCGAGTGAGCCGAATGTTCGAATGGATCCTGCACGTCTGGCGGCACAGGTGATCAGCGGGATTGGCTTCCTCGGCGCAGGTACGATTATGCGAACCGGGCTGACGATTTCCGGGCTGACTACTGCGGCCTCCTTGTGGGTTGTTGCCGCTATCGGATTAACGGTGGGGGCAGGATTTTACTTTGGCGCGGCAATTCTTACATTACTCGTCGCGGTAAGCCTGTTCTTCTTCAATAAGATGGAGAAGCGCTTCTCACGCACGAAAAAAACACGCCACCTCATTATTCGCGTGTCTAAAGGGTCCACTTGCCTCAATCAAGTCGTCAGCCACCTGAGCCATAACGGAATCCAAATCAACAAGTTGATGATGGAAACGGAAGACAGCTCGGGCTCCGAAGGAATCCTCATCATCCGCCTTCATCTCAAGCTGAAGAAGACGAATCGTTACGAGCAAATTATTGCGGAGCTATCGCTTATCGACGGCATGCGCGGACTCGAAACGGAAGGCGAAGCCATCTAACGCAAACAGGGTCCACTTCTCGCAAGTGACCCTGTTCTTCATTCTATAGGCTTTGTCCATTACATGACACGGAATAATCCATACCCTTGCAAAGGAACGACTGGATTCGTGTCTATAGCCAATCCCGCATTCTTGTCTCCCTTTAATGCGATATCTACGAGCCACTGCGTTAGCCCTGCAACGTTCATCGACTGCATTTCTTCCAAGCTGAAAAATCCTGCCGCGTCAACCTCCACGCCATCCGGGACAGGCTCTCCCGCTATATAATCCATTGCAAACGCAAGATAAACATTATGTATGCCTCTTGGTTGATCTCGCACCGCGACAATGCGGCTAGCTACGGCTTCAACGCCGGACTCCTCTAGTACTTCGCGCTCAATTGTCTCATGAATCGGCTCCAGTTGCTCGATATACCCTCCAGGATTCGTCCAATAACCTTTGCCAGGTTCTTGCGCCCTTCTTACGAGCAACACCTTATCTTCCTTAAGGACGAGTGCCCCTACTCCGATACTGTAATTCCCCCAATGGACGTAAGAGCAGTCTGCGCTGCCGCATGCAAGTCTCATGATTCCGTCAATTTCGCGCTGCTGAAGCTCGTGTCCGCAGCTCATGCAGTATTTTGCCATCCTGCTCACCTTCACTCTTCCATAATCTGTTGGTCCAAAAAAAGCTCGAGCATCGCTAGCTTCTCTGATGTTAGCGCTGCGGTATTATCAAACTCCATCATAGAGCGTGCATCGATCGGCCAATGCAGCTGCCTGCGCGCAAGCGATCGCGAGAATGTCTCCCAATGATCAAGCTTCCATTGATCGAGAACGGATCCGCGTCGTTCGATCCGCTGCCGATAGTCCGCAAGGCCTTTCAGATGAACGAAAACAACTTTAACCTCGATATCCGTCAGCGTCCGGCCAATCCGCCTAAGCTCCTGTTTCAGCCATTTCGGGTCCTCGGTCTCCTTCGTAAAAGGTCCAATGACGAAGCATTCCGTGCCAAGCTCGATGTTCTCGAGCGCCGCATCCATCGTAATGCGATAACCAAGATCACGGCATAGACGCTTGTAATCGTCCGAATCACGATCGTCCGGGTCGAGGCCTTGAAGCTTCATAATCGCCTCCGCGGCTGGCCGAAGCAGCGTATCCATATCTAGCAGCACCGCGCTTCGTCTCCGGGCGAGCGACTTGGCAACCGTGGTCTTGCCCGCTCCCGCCGGACCGAGAAAAAACACAAGGCGTCCCATATAGGGCCTCCTCTCCAAGCTGAATTCATAAATATATTCAGAATAGCGTAAAAAGAAAATACCGTAAACTGCGTTGCACGCCGAAAAAAACAAAAAAAGGGATTCCTGCAAGAAACCGAATCAATGTCCGGTTCGTCGCAGAAATCCCTTGTTAGAGGGCAATATTACTGCACGACAATGCGGTCGACAGTCACATTCCCTCTTGTACCTTTGGAATAAGGGCACACTTGATGAGCCTCTTCGACCAGCTGATGCGCGGTATCCGCGTCTACGCCATCGACTTTGACCTCAAGTCGAACCCCCAGCTGATATCCGTTGTCCGACTCGTCTCTTAGCAGGGAAACATGGGCAGTCACCTGGGTGCCCGTCACGTCTTTTATGCCCTTGGTACGGATGACGAGGTTTAGCGCTTGGTCAAAGCACGAGGCGTAACCTGCCGCGAACAACTGCTCCGGATTCGTTCCTGCGCCGCCGGCACCGCCTAATTCTTTGGGCATCTTAACATCGAGATTCAGTACGTTATCCGAAGATACGACCTTTCCGGCCCGTCCACCCGTTGCGGTGACGGTTGCTGTATATAATACGCTCACCTTTGTCTCCTCATTTCCTATATGATCCACACGTTTAAGTATTGTGGATCATCACGAGTAAGGTTATGCGCTTATGATGGATTGGAGGAGAATGCCTAGTGCATCCTGGCTGCCATCGCTTGAACGGCGTGCAGCCATTACAATTCAATAGACTCTCCCGGTGCCAACACCTTACCTTCCAAGCCGCGTTCCTGTAATTGTGCCACGAACGCTTCGGCATCCTGTTTAATGACAGGGAACGAATTGTAATGCACCGGAATGACAAGCTTAGCTCCATACCATTCTGCAGCTTGAAGCGCATCCTCGGGTCCCATCGTGAAATGGTCGCCGATCGGCACGAACGCGACATCGATCTGATTGCGCTCACCGATTATTTTCATATCGCCGTAAAGCGCGGTATCGCCGGCATGGAGAATCGTGAATCCGTCTGCGCGCACGATATATCCGGCAGGCATGCCTGCATAGATGATTTGCTGCTTCTCTTCGTCAACAATGCCCGAGCTGTGGAAAGCCTGGATCATCTTGGCCTGCGCGAATTTGAGGTCGACGGTTCCGCCCATGTTCATGCCGACAGTCTTAACGCCCTTCCACGACATGTAGGTAGCAAGCTCGACGATTGCGACTACCGGCGCATCGTTGCTCTTGGCAATCGGCTCGGCATCGAGAATATGGTCGGCGTGCGCGTGCGTGAGCAGTACCGCGTCAGCCTTGATCTCCTCAGGCTTCGCCACCGCAAGCGGATTGCCCCGCAGGAACGGATCGATGACCAGTGATTTGCCGCGGCTTGTCTCGATATGAATGCAAGAATGTCCGTGATACGTAATTTTCATATGTAAGTGCCTCCTTACGTTTATTGGTGCAGCAGACCACCAGATTGGAAGCCGCTACCGTAAGCATAACGTTGCCGCCGTCCGATTTCAACGCGCGCTGCCAATTGCTGCTAGCACGTGACGATCAGGATGGGTCGCGACGAACAAGGAAGGACACAAAACTGCCGGGCACCAACAGCCCGGCAGTTTTGTGTCTAGAAGAGCCTTTCGACCGATTATCCTTGGAAGGCTTGGTTCCAGAACGTAATCCGTTCAACGGGCAATCTTGTCGTCGGATGCCCTTCTTGGAGTGCTTTGCCGATCGGGAGCAACAACATCGGAACGTAGCGGTCCGGGATCGCGAAGGCTTCCTTGAACTTAGTCTTGTCGAAGCCGGCCATCGGGACGGTATCAAGACCTCTTGCGCGAGCGGATAGCATCAACTGCATCGTTACAAGACCGCCATCGAACAGCGCCATCTCCTTACGCTGCTGTTCACTCATGTGCGGCAGCATGGCATTCAGGCGCGCCACGAAACTCTCCTTCGTCGCCTGCGGCATGAAGCCCTTCTCCACTGCGGCAGTATAAATTTCTTCGACATGCTCCAAGCATTCCAGATCCCCTAGAACAGCTATCACTGCCGAAGCCGAAAGCACTTGATCCTGATTATTGGCGATCGGATGGAGCTGCTCTTTCAATTCCTGCTGATCAATAATGAGAAAACGCCATGGCTGCAAATTCGCCGATGAAGGTGCTAGCGCGGCCTCCTGAATGATTTCCTCAATTTCCAGTTTGCTTAATTGGACAGTCGGATCGTAGACGCGTACCGATCTCCTGCTCTGAACAAAATCAAGATATGAAGCTGCTTGCTGAGTTTGAATGGTCATTACATTGCCTCCTCCATTTACTGTGCCTAAATTAAGCACAGTATGTTTCTAAAAAAGCAGTTAGCTATCATTCAAACTAACTGCAACTGCTTTAAGCACATTATAATAGATAAGACTGGAGGCTGGCAAGAGATTTTACTTACTTTATTTTAGTGAATACATCATATCTTGAATCGTGTACTTGCGTAAATAGGCAATCGTCTGTTGATCCGCCTGTTCAATGATCGTCCCCAAGATATGGTCGATCTTCTCCGCCTGCGCACAATCTTCATTATTAGACTCCTTGCATTCCGTCTCCTCTGAGCGTAAGGCCAGATAGACCTCACCGAGCGTAATCTGATCGGCCGGAAGCTTCAGACCGTAACCGCCCTCTCGCCCTTCCTTGGCCTCCACGATGCCCGCTTGCGCCAACGAGGCAAGGATCCGTCTGAGAAAGGTCGCGTGGGAATTGACCGCGCATGCTATGGAAGCGCTAGACAGGAAGGTACCTCCTTGCGCGAGTTGCACGAGGATATGAACGGCTATGCGAAAGCGCGGCGGGCCGATCTGGCTGCTCTTGTTGGTCTTCATCGTTCTACTCCCCCTCTACTACTAAGTCTAACGCACCGGCTTGCAATCGTGCAATTCCCGCTAACTGCAAGGCACTCACGTACCTGTTTATCCGGTTACAAAATGGGCTGCAAAAACTTCCATGATTTGGTTGACAATTTATACCGTCATGTTTTATTATACGAGTAAATAAATTTGACCGTGTAAAAATGTTAGGATGTGAAAATGAAATGGACCAATCATTTACGATAACGAACTATGATCAGTTACGCGCGCTTAGCGATCCTTTCCGCGTCAAGATACTCGCCCTTCTCATCGAAGGCTCTTATACCGGCCAGCAGATTGCGCAGCACCTGGAGATCCCCCGCGCTAAGATACACTATCATCTAAACGAGCTGGAGAAGTTCGGCTATATCGAGGTCGTGCGAACGGAAGCGAAGAACGGCATTATTCAGAAATTCTATCGTGCCGTCGCCTACAGCTTCCGCCCAGCCGATGATCTGCTGCCTTACACGGTCGAGGTTGGAGATTATTACCGGCATGCGATGCTTGAAGTGCTCGGGCGGGCAAAAGATCGGGTATTGTCCGCACCTGAGGAGGCATTCCAGACGAAAGAGCAAGACGTCAACAAAAGGTCCCGCATGTCGGTGCAAGCAGAGATTCGGGCCAGCGAAGGCGCATTCTTGGATTGGCTCGGTAAATTCCGCGCCGTCATCAAAGAACTGGACGATCTGACGAAGACGAAAGATGCTCCGGATGCCAAATGGTTTTATTTCGCCGGCATCGGATTCCAAATCGACGAACCGCGCTTTGCAAACAATGAAGAAGAACCGTCGGGAGACATAGAAAATCCCGAAACCAAAAACATTACCCCCACCGAGGAGGAAGAACAATGACAGGCATGCATCCTTATCATTTCGAGAAAATGCATCAGCATCAACAAGCGGAGCTGCAACGGCAGCACCGCAATACCTGGATGTTATCGGACCAAATTCCGAAACATCCAGTGCTTAGCCGGGTAACGAGCCGGATTGCGGAGCTGTTCCGCGGCAAATCGGAGAAAGCGTTGAAACGCAAGGCGTATCTTGTTCTGGAGGAAATGCTTCAGCACGAGAATGAAGAACTGAGGCTGCGCGCCGCCGAAATCATTCTTCGCCGTCCTTCCAACAAGCTCTCTCCCCGCCCTTTAAGCCGTTCCTAACCTCAATCCGCTGCCGCATACGAATGCTTATCTCCCTGCAAGCAAGTAACCGCCTAACGACCCGCCACTAAGCTAAAGATGAGTAAATCAACTGATGATAGGTATAATTCGGTCTCCTGGGGAAACTTCTTATATAGTAGGAAAGTGAACCATTAGGAGGCTATTTGCCAATGATCGCTTCTTCAAAAACAGCAGCTGTCTGTGCTTTAATCGCGATTTGCATTGCTTTTCCTCTGCACGCCGAAGCCTCTCCGCAAGCCAGCGCCCTCAAGCATAAGCTCGAGCAACAACTTGGCGCATACGGCCGCATCCAAAAGATCGAGATCGATTCTGACTTAGGGACGCCCGCATTGCTGTCAGGTGTCTTGAGCAAGCCGTCGAGGCACACGCCCGAATGGATCGCCTATGACTTCCTCCGCGAGGTGCGTACGCACTATGGCTTGATTCACCCGCTCCGAGAGATGCTCGTCAAAGAAAAAACAAGCAGCACTGACGGCGGCTCGATCGTCAAGCTGCAACAGCTTTTGTTCAATACGCCTGTATATGGAGGGCAATTGGAAATCCAGGTTGACCGCGACGGCGTCGTCCGCCGCGTGGAAGGTACCGTCTATCCGGGATTAGAAGAGAAGCTGTTTCATCGCCGGACCTATCCTGTCGTATCGTCCAAAAAAGCCGTGCGTCTGGCCAAAGCCTCATATCGCGGTGAAGGCGAGCTATCAAGCAAGCCTGTCGTCACCCGTTATTATTTGCCCGATCGTCCTGGTACCCCGCTCGTGTACGAAGTTATCTTCGAGATCGAAGGAGCTCCATCACCTTATCGCGTGCTCATTCATGCGGTAATGGGTCATATCATCCCATAGCAATAGCAAACAGCCAGAACGGATGATCCGCTCTGGCTGTCGTTGCCTTTCTTGCATAATCAGGTTTGCGGCTGCGCCGCTTCTTCCTTGAAGAACAGCTTCATCATTGGAGGCGTCACAATCGTCGTGACCAGTACAACAACGACAAGCACCGCGAACATCGAATCGTTCAATAACCCCGCCTCTTGACCGATTGCGGCAATGATAAGCGCCACCTCGCCGCGCGATACCATCGCGGCTCCAATGCCAAGCGCATTGCGGGTGCCAAAACCCGCTGCCCGCGCCCCTAGTGCCGAACCGATCAATTTCGTTGCAATGGCAATCAAACTCAGCAGCACGATCAGCCACAAGTGCTCTGATATACCGGTAAATTCAACCTTGACGCCTATCGAGGTAAAGAAGACCGGAACGAATACGGCGTAGCTGATCGTTTCCGTTTTCTCGGTAATTTCATGCTTATAGCCCGTGAGGCTGATTGCGACTCCGGCAATGTATGCGCCGATAATCGCTGCGACGCCGGTGTATTCCGCCATATAGGCGAATACGAAGCAAATAATCAAGCCTGCGGAGACGACGCTCTCCGTCACTTTTAGCGGAGCAAAGAGACGCAGGACCCACGGCACAATCTTCCAGCTGGCCAGAATCGCGATGACGAAGAAGGCGATTTTCTTCGCGATGACGAGGCCAAGATTCACATCGCCGCCTGCAAGACTCATAACGAAGGCAAGCGCAATAATGACGAGGACATCATCGATGACGGCAGCTCCTAGAATCGTCGCGCCTTCGCGGGATTTGAGACGGCCCATCTCCTTAAGCGCCTGAACCGAGATGCTGACGCTAGTGGCTGACAATAAGAGACCGAGGAATACAGCCTCCAAGGTAGTCATATCAAGCACAAGCCCGGTGAAGTAGCCTGCGGCTAACGGCACGGCAATCCCTGCAATACCTACGTACGATGAGGCTTTGCCGGTTCGTTTGAATTCATCGATGTCGGTCTCCAGTCCCGCGATAAACATGAGCAGAATAACACCGATCTGGCTCAGCTCCTCAAGCGCGGTCGTCTCATGAATAAGGCCAAGCACGGCAGGACCGAGCACGATACCGATCAGAAGCTTCCCCAGAACGGCCGGCTGGCGCAGTTTCACGCTGACTTCCCCCGCAAGTTTGGACGCCAGCAGAATAATGGCAAGATCAAAAATTAACATGGATAAATCCCTCCTGTTTCAAATTAACATGCGCATTTGTGCGCTAAAATAATAAAGAGCCCCTCAACCAACGATACAGCTGCGATTGACACAGCTCTCCCTTGGTGACAGACTCCTCCAGGTACTTCCGATATTGAATTGGGTATTACGATCGTATCGTTACTTGCGAGCCACGCTATCGAGCAACCGTGCCTTAAACAGTTCCGTTACGAAATCATCGTAATACTGCTGTTGCACGATGATTTTGTATTCGTGGCCCGGGTAGGCATAGAACAAGACGTCGTCGAAGTCTTGATTTTCTTCAAAGGTTCTTTGCACCTGCTTCAGCCCCTGCAGCATCTGCGGGTCATCGCCGATGACGCGAATCGCAAACGACGTATCCTCGCCGTCCTTGCTCTCCTGAATGTCGAGCTTTCCTTGATCGTAGCTGTATGTGACCATAGCCGTTGCCCTCCTTAACCCCTCAATCAGATCAGGTAACGCAAATAAATATAGATGCTGCATAACGCGATCGAGAGCAGCATGAGCGGAAAACCGATTTTCAAGAACGAAAGGAAACGAATCGGATGTCCTTCCTTGCCCGCAAGGCCGGCAACGATCAGGTTCGCGCTCGCACCGATCAGCGTGCCGTTACCGCCTAGGCATGCGCCAAGCGCAAGGCTCCACCATAGCGGCTCCAGATCGGTTACGCCCATCTGGCCCATCTCTTGAATTAACGGAATCATCGTCGCCACGAACGGGATATTGTCGATGAACGCGGACGCAATGGCACTGAGCCACAGAATCAGCATCGACGTTGCTACCAGATCGCCGCCGGTCAGATCGATCGCGCGCGCCGCGAGTTGCGCGATTACGCCTGTCTCAACTAACCCGGACACAAGTACGAATAGCCCGATGAAGAAGAAAATCGTCGTCCATTCTACGCGGCTGAGCGATTCCTCCATCTTATGTTCGCCTGTCATCAATAGAAGAACAAACGCACCGGCCAGCGCAACCGTAGCCGATTCCAGATGCACCGTCTGGTGAAGGAAGAAACCTAGAATCGTCAGCCCCATCATAATCAAACATTTGCGCAGCAGCTTATGATCGGTGATGATCGCCGAGATATCCAGTTTCATCAGCCCAGCCTTAAGCTCGGGGGTCGTATGGATTTGTTTGCGGAACATGAACACGAAAATCGGCAGGTAGACGAGCATCACGATGATCGCGATCGGCGTCAAATTGTTGATGAATGCCATGAAGGTCAGTTCCTCCACCGCACTGCCGATCATAATGTTCGGCGGGTCGCCGATTAACGTTGCAGTACCTCCGACATTCGCAGCGAAGATCTGCGTGATCAAGAAAGGAGTAGGCGATACCCGCAGCTGCCTCGTAATGCTAAAGGTGACCGGTACCATAAGCAGCACCGTCGTGACATTGTCCAGGAATGCCGAGCCTAGCGCCGTGATCGATGCCAGGGCCACTAAGATCCAAACCGGCTCTCCTTTCACTTTCTTGGCCGCCCAGACAGCCATATAGCGGAATAATCCGGTCTCCGCAGTGATGCTGACGATGATCATCATCCCGATTAATAGCCCTAGCGTATTGAAATCGATATGATGCAAGGCCACTTCCTGGCTAACAATTCCCGTTGCGACCATCAAAATTGCGCCGATCATAGCTACAATGGTTCGATGGATTTTCTCCG
Source organism: Paenibacillus phyllosphaerae (assembly GCF_014192105.1). Taxonomy (GTDB): domain Bacteria; phylum Bacillota; class Bacilli; order Paenibacillales; family Paenibacillaceae; genus Paenibacillus_Z; species Paenibacillus_Z phyllosphaerae. The sequence continues at coordinate 10,626 of NZ_JACHXK010000023.1, forward strand.
AAATTATCAGTCCGTAGATAACCAGAAAGATGGCTATTGCCCAATAAGCTTGCTGTTCCATATTCCCTCCTGCGGTTGCCTGAATTATCGTTCTTCAAGGTAATATACCCAAAAAAAGACAGAAGGAGCCCGCTGGTGGCAGGCTCCTCCGATAATCCGTTATGAAGTTCAATGTCTTTATTATAAAGCAAGCCGCAGATTAAAGTAAATAGCATTCACGATTATACCGTTTTCATCCATACTTTATTGCGGCTCAATGACGCCGTGCAGGAAAGCTTCAGATCCACCTTCTGCAATTCATCGTGCCGTCGTTATTCTATTGACGGCCTGCGCAAAAATTTGTATCGTCAAGCTTGTCCGCAACTAGATTATCTTAAGAAGGCAGGTCATACGCACCATGAACACGTTGCAATCCCCATTCATTCGCATGCTTCTCGCCATGGCGATATTCGGTTCCATCGGCTATGCTGCCGGGCTGACCGCGCTCAGCTCATTCGAGCTCGTATTCGTCCGATGTGTATGCGCGACATTATTCCTCTGCGCGATCTGGCTTCTGTCCGGCCAATACAAGAAGGAACGGTGGCAGCGGCGCGAGGTGCTGATCGTGCTGCTCAGCGGAATTTTCTTGGTGTTCAACTGGGTATTCCTCTTCCGCTCCTTCGAGCTTGCACCTGTTACGGTAGGCGTGTCCATTTATTATTTGGCACCGGTGCTGGTCCTTCTGATCGGTAGTGCGCTGTTCCGGGAGCGGCTCACATGGATCTCGATCGGTTCGATCATATCCTGCGTCGTGGGCACCGCACTCGTGTCAGGTCTCGGCAGCCAAGCTTCGCTGCAGCAGTGGATGTCGTCCGGCGTCTTGTGGGCGTTCCTCGCCGCGGTGTTCTATGCTTGCATGACCCTCCTCAGCAAAGGGATAACCATGATGAGTCCCTATGCGGTCACGATGCTGCAGACGCTTCTTGGGATCCTGATCCTGCCGCCTTTCGTTCATTTTGGCGCTTTTGGCTCGCTTACAGGCGGGAACTGGGCGACGGTTGCCGTCATCGGCGTCATCCATACCGGCATCGTGTACTACTTCTATTTCAGCAGCGTCCGCGCCCTGCCTGCCCGAACGATATCCGCCCTTGCCTTCCTCGATCCGGGGATCGCCATCGTACTGGATATACTGATTAGCGGATTTCGTCCAAGCCTTCCGCAAGCGGCCGGAATCCTCCTGACCTTCGCCGGCATGGCTATGTCTTTTCTGGGCTCCTCCGACAAGGAGAGAGAGAATCCGCAAGAAGGTTGATTCTTGGCGTTCCAAGGGTTACATCTGCTGTTATATTATAATTCCTCATGCGCGAAGGCATACTTTGGAATGAATAATCAGCATGCTCGCTAGCGAAAGGATCGAGCCATTCATGCTCCTGAACCGGATCGTACTCATCGGATGCATCGTCTTAACCGCCCTTCTGCTCCTATTGTTTACCCCGCGGGACAAGTTCAGGGAAGTGATCCTGGTCTTCCTGTTCAAACAAGTGCTGACTTGGCCGATGGGGGTTCTTGCCGTCGAGGCGAACTGGATCCATTACCCCGTCCGCGAATTTCCGAATACGATAAAGACGAGCTTCTCATTCGAATACTTCATCTATCCGGCTATCTGCATCCTCTTCGTGCTGCGCTATCCCAAGCATAAACCGTTGCCGTACAAAATTGGCTGGTATCTGTTCTTCCCATCTTGGATGACGGCTGCGGAGGTGCTCATCGAGCATGAAACGAAACTCATCCAGTATATCAATTGGTCATGGTACTTGACCTGGTTGTCACTGATCATTACCTTCCGGATGTCGCACGCATTCTATGATTGGTATACAATGAGGGGAACCGTAGTCATTGGCGATAAGCAGCTTCCTTAAGAAGTGCCGGCCGAATTACGAGCTTATATGTTAGCAGCGCTGAATGCGTCGTTCTTCGTCTATAGGAACAAGAACGTTCACGAATCAGCATGGGGAGGTCCTATGAAACGAATTCATATCTTTACTACCGGCGGGACGATCGCCATGCAGAGCAATCCGGAGACCGGCGTCGTAGAGCCAATCGAAGGCCATTATATGACAAGCTGGCTGGACCATTCCTCTCATATCGTCATGGAGGATGTGTTCAATAAGCCAAGTCCGCATCTGACGTTCGAGGACTTGCACGTGCTGTACCACAAAGTGAAAGCCGCGATCGACAGTCCCGATATCGATGGTATCGTCATCACGCACGGGACGGATACGCTTGAGGAAACGGCCTATTACCTCGATCTGCACTTACCGGCAGGCAAGCCCGTCGTGGTTACGGGGGCGATGAGGTCATCGAACGAGATCGGCTCCGACGGCCCGACGAACCTCGTCAATGCGATCCGAACGGCAGCAAGCGACGAAGCTTCCGACAAAGGCGTGCTGGTCGTGTTCCAAGATCAGGTGCACGCGGCCCGATACGTCACCAAGACGCATACATCCAGCCTGTCGTCGTTCAAATCGACGGAGTTCGGCCCGATCGGATTTGTGGAGAAAGCGAAAGCCGTCTTCCATTATTCGCCGCGTAACCAGGAATGTTACCCGGTACCGAGCCGGATGAGCACGGTGCATTTACTTAAGACGGCACTTGATATGAATAGCGACATGATCGAATATTTCATCGACCGCGGCGCTGCCGGACTGGTCATTGAAGCGTTCGGTCTCGGCAACGTACCGCCTGCCATGATGGACGGCATCAAGCTTGCCATCGCCAAGCAGATTCCCGTCGTGCTCGTCAGCCGCTGCGGCAGCGGCAGCGTGCAGGACACTTACGGTTATGCTGGTGGCGGGCATACGCTGAAGGAAGCCGGCGTTATTTTCAGCAATCATCTGAACGGTCCTAAAGCCCGTATCAAGCTAGCCTCCCTGCTTGCCGGATCCCTTGATGTCGAAGCCATTCGGCAGGCTTTCGAGATCGATACAAGATTATAAAGAGCGCCTCCGGAGCCTTAGCTTCATGATTTCCTATTCATCTGAAGCGACCTGCCTGCCGATATAAGGAGTATCCTTAAATTGGAGGTGCACCGCGAATGGATGTTGCTATGCTATCCATGAGTCTGTCCCAGATGAAACTCGGACAAGCCGTCAGCGTCAGCGTGATGAAGATGGCCAAGGAGACCGCGATTCAGAACAGCCAAGATATGCTGCGCACGATGCAGCAAAGCGTACAGCCCCATCTGGGCCAAAGTCTGGATCTGAAGGCGTAAGGCAAAAAAGCTTAATTGCGCTCTGACGGCTATGAACGCCGAGAGCCAATTAAGCTTTTTTAGTCCGATGCGGAAGGCGGGTTAGACGGTCGTTTCCTTCCGAATGCCAATATATAACCTCGAGAGGTAACGGATGAGCAGGTAAACGACCAATGAAGCCTGCGGAATGATGGTTTCTAACGTCGGATAGATGCCTAATGCCCCCAACGATACGCCGCTTGCGATATTATGCGCAGGCAATAAGCCGGATACTTGAAGCGAGTGTATGCTTTCGCCGATGAATCGAAACACCAGGATGTAGATAAAAGCGGAGGCCAATAGGAAGAACGGGCGCAGCGGCAGCTTGACGCTGTACCGGATCATCGACAGAGCAACGAGGGCTAGCAGCACTATGGCAGCCGCTATACCTAATACCATCTGGAACAGCGAGATCGAAGGCGCCATGCCTACATAGAAAATCGCCGTTTCCGCCCCTTCCCGGAAGACGGATAACGCCGCTACCGCAAATAACGACCACAAGCTGCCTCTGGCCAGCGCGCCGCCGATCTGCCTATCGATAAATGCGTTCCAAGTGCGAATATTCGATTTGTTGTGCAGCCAGTTGCCGACAAGCAGCATGAAGATAACGGCTCCCAATCCGGCAAAACCTTCGATCTTCTCCCTCGCGGAGCCTGATATCGCCTGTGACACCGCGTAAGTCAAGACGATCGCCATGACGGCGCTCAATACCAGTCCGAAGCCCGCTCCGCTCCAGATCCATTTGCGCTTGTCGGCATTGCCGGACTTATTCAAGTAGGCAATCAATGCAGCGAGGACTAGAATGGCTTCCAACCCTTCCCTCAGCAGGATCGCCCCGGCGTCGAAAGCGGTGTAGCGTGTCTCCTCCAGCATAGGTTCGAGCTGTTGTTTCATCTCGCCAATCACCGCAAGCGCCTTATCCGTCTCCGCAGGCTCGGAAATGAGGTAGCCTGAAGCCTCCGTCATCTGAATCTCGATATTGCGGTAGACATCGCTGGAGCGAAGCTGAACTTCGCCTTCCACGCTCGGCCACATTCGGATAAAGACTTGCAGCTGGTCGTTCGCTTCCGTTATGCGGCCGCCCTCTGCCTGTGCGGCCGCTTGACCCAATACCTTCACGGCTTCCGCCAACGTAGCAGATTGTTGTTGTAACGTTGCTTCCGGCGTCTTGCCTGCCGCATAATCGGAGACTTCCTCCAACAGCGCCGCCGTCTCCTCGGCTGCTTGCTCCGCGCGAGGCGGTTCTGCTCGAAGCGCGATACGAATCATGCTCATGCTCGTCTCCAGCGTACCATAGACAGCCGTGTTATCTGAACGGATCGGCTGCTCGATCTTCGTCCATGCCTTATCCAGTTGGCTGTAATCGGCGCTAGCCGCGTCCCATTGGGCAGATTGAACATGGGCAGCTAACTGCTCCAATATTGGGGTAAGCTTGCCGGCTGCCTCCGGACCTGATGCTTCAGCCTCCCCATCCTGCGCCTTCATGTACGCATTCACAACTTTCACTGCGGCTGCCAGCGCTTCTTTGGCGCCGACGGGGTCGCTGGAAGCCGAAGCCACCGCAACACGGGCATCGGACAACGCCAGAGTCACGTCCTCGGCCAAGTCTGAGCCACCGGACTCTAGCCATAGATTCTGGGCTTCCTCCATCGCGGATTCAGCGTCACTGTATTTCTGCTGCCCAATATCGACGAGCGCGCCGCCGATGACAGGCAAAATTCGGTCAAGCTGCTGCGGCTTCTCCGCTCCATAAGCCGCTCCGACGTTCAATGACCACAGCAGCGCCAACACCGGCAGCATGATTGCGACGCTAATACGATGTCCCTGCTTCTTCTGATGATGACCAAGCCATCTCATTCTAGATGCTCCCTTCCCTTACAGCAGCGTATCTCCGATGTATCCGCCCTCGCGCACCCCCGGGAAGCAAGCAAACACCGCGCTCCCATTATGCACGATATATTCGTTCAACTTGTCGCTGGCAAGCCGTTTCTGCACCGGAATAAATTGTTTGGCGATATCGCGCTGATAACTGATAAACAGCAAACCGGCGTCCAATTGACCCGTTGTTCGATCGAGCCCGCTGGAATAGGAATAGGATCTTCGCAGCAAATGAACCGAATTGTCTCCGCGGGCTAATCGGACATGGGCATTCATCGGGATAAGCGGATTGCCATTCTCATCCTTGGCGTTAAGATCAACCTGATCGAACTCGTCACGGCTGCCAAGAGGCGCGCCGCTGCGACGATGTCTGCCGAACGTAGCCTCCTGGTCCTGCAAGGTCGAACGATCCCACACTTCAACCCGGATGCGTACGCGCCGGACAACCATATAGCTGCCGCCCGCCATCCAAGGCACGCCATCGTCTGCTTGCGCCCATACAACCTCGTCCATCGTCTTCGGATCATGCACATTCGGATTGACGGTGCCATCCTTGAACCCCATCAGATTCCGCGGCGTAGCGCCAGCCTTGTCGGAATGCGAACTGCGTTGGAATCCTTCTTGCGTCCAACGAAGGACGGCCTTGCCCCTGGCGATACGGGCGAGATTGCGGATGGCATGAAAGGCGACTTGCAAATCGTTGGCGCATACTTGGATGCCGATATCCCCGCCTGTCCATTCGGGGCGGAGCTCGTCACCGCTGAAGGCCGGCAAGTCCGCAAAGGTATCCGGCTTCTTGGCCGATAATCCGTAACGCGCATCGAAGAGGGACGGGCCGACTCCGAAGGTAATGGTTAATCCGGAGGGCACAAGCTCCGCGGCTTCCCCGGTATCCGAAGGCGGGAGATTCGGATTGTCGTTCGAGCTACCGATCATGCCTCCACTCGTCATCACTGCGGCAGCTTCGGTCCATTGCTGGAACAGCTTGCGCACCTGGGCAACCGCATCCACTGTCAGATCAAAGGCGGCAAAACAAACGAAATCTTGCGGAGGCGTAGCAATGCCTGCCTGATGCGCGCCGTAAAAATCAACGACGCCGCTGCCGGCCAAGTCTTGCGCCTCCCGCTTAACCGGCGCGCTGCCGGCCTGGAGGATCCCCCCGGTACCTAGGCTGCCTAACAACAGACCTGCGCCGCCGATCCCCGCCAGCTTCAGCACGTCCCGGCGGGTGATCGCTTTGCGCCACATGCCGCCCGACTGCCGGGTGTTCTCATCCTTACGAAGCTGATCGGAAGGATCTTGCGTTCCCCCTTGTTCGCTCATGATCGATTACGCCTCCAGTATCGTCCCCATCTGGGACAAAGGCTCAGCCAAAGCATCCAGCGCCTGACTTAACGCTTTCGTATCCGCTTCGGTTAGATCGGTATACGAAACATAGCCATCTCCGGACTTGTATTTGGCCAAGAGCGTCTCCATCGCCGTGAAGTTCTCGCCGATCTGAGCTTCCAGCTCCGCATCCTTCGCCTGTAACGCCGGTTGAAGCAGCTCATAGATCTTCTTTGCGCCTTCCACGTTCGCAACGAAATCATACAGGTCGGTGTGCGAATACCGCTCCTCTTCGCCGGTCACTTTGGAAGAGGACACCTCGTTGAGCAGCTCGACTGCTCCGGTAACCAGCATCGTCGAATCGACTTCGACCGTCTCCATCAGCGCGCGCAACGCTTGAACATCGCTAAACAGCCGGTCTGCGACCTCCGCCATGCCATCGGTGGTGTTGTTCACCCACAACGATTGCTCGATCTTATGGAATCCGCGCCAATCGGCGTCCGGCACGTCATTCTCGCGAGCGTCGATATTCGGGTCGAAATCCCCGAGCGATTCCGCGATCGGCTCAATGCGTTCGTAATACATGCGCGTCGGCGCATACAGCGCCTTTGCCGTCTCCAGATCGCCATTCTTCACTGCGGTAACGAATTTTTCGGTTTCAATAATGAATTGGTCGCATTGCTCAATGCCATATGTTTTGTAGCCGGTCATCGCATCGGTCAAATCGACAGGCGCATCGGCAGATTCCGTTGTCGTATTGGCTGTATTAGCAGCGGTTGTACCTGCTTCTGCCGATTCAGCTTGATTATTCTCCTTATTGCCGCACCCGGCTAGCGCAATCGAAGCTGCCACGAAAAGGACAGCACCAGTATTCCAGACCTTCATTCCAATAAAGCCCCCTATTTAATATTGATAATCAGTCTCAATTATAATTCGGGAACCGCACTACGTAAATAACTGATTTAGGTTTCAAAAAATTTTTACGCCAACTCACGGCTTAATTCGTCTGACCAATCGGCGTATAACCAGTCGCTTCGACAATGCGCTGTCCTTGCTCGGACAGCATCCATTCGATGAACGGCTGGACATTCGGATTGTCCGTCTCCGCGGTTATCGCGTACCATTCCATCGATAGCGGATACGCTCCACTGGCAATCGTCTCCCTGCTAGGCGCAACCCCGTCGATCTTCAGCAACCGGATGTCGCCGCTGTCCACCATCTGCGTCGCGTAGAAGAGGAACGAGTAACCGAGCGCATTCGGATAGTTGCGGTAGTCCGCCGTCTGATCGATGATATCGCCCATCCCGACCGCGACGTCCTCCTGCGGAGGCGCCATCAATGGACGTCCCTCCATAATCTTCTCGAGCATCGTCTGGCTGCCGCTGTTCGCAGGCCGCTGAAAGGCACGGATCTTCGCTCTATTCCCGCCGACTGCCTGCCAATTGGTGATGTTCCCGGCATAGATATCTCTTAGGTCCTCCAGCGCCACATTGTCCACCGGATTATCGGCCTGGACGAAAAAGACGAACGCTTCCCGCCCGATCGGCGTAAGCTTCAGTTCGATTCCTCTTCGGTTGGCCTCATACAGCTGTTCCTCGGATGGCGGGCCCGCGAAGATCATATCGGCTTCGCCATTCAGCAGCCGCTGATACGCCATCGGCGTCGTGCTGCACAGTACTTCACTCTCATCGAGCGGATACGTCTTACTCGGATAGACCGCTTGCGCGAAAGCAGCGTATAGCGGATAAAGCGCTGTCGCGCCATCTAATCGCGGCAAGGGATTCGAGATGGTCAAGGTTGAAGGTTCCTGCAGCAGGGCGGCTTGGGTCCCCGGCTCGAATGGCTGGTACGCATAGAGGTCGACTTCCGCTTTCATCACCTCGAAGCTGTCCCGATAGGCTTGTCTCAGCTCGTGTACCGCAACTGAAGCGCCACCAAGGAATAAGAACGCAGCGAAGCCGGTCAGATACCACTTGCGTGGAATGCGCTTTACGAGACTTAGCAGAAGTAAAATAACTAGGCCGAAGGACATGACGAAGACAAGCGGTGTATAAAACTTGCCTCCGCCTGCTAATGAAGTAAAAATCATCCCCAAAAACCCGACTACAGCGACAAGCGGCACCAGGACAATAACGAGCGCAATATGCCAGATCGGTATCGTCTTCTTCATCGCTTGTCTATTACCCGGGCAATGATCCGCGCGATCGACGAATCCGCTTCAATATGGAGCGGCAGCGCTATCACTTCGAATGCTCCGACATGCAGCAGTTGGCGGACGCCGGTCAGATTCTCCGCGATCAAAATCCGATTGCCGAGCAATCGCTTATGGATCGCGAAAGGCTCATAGTCCGGCGACGGCGTGTCCAGGCCGAGCAGCTTGACCTTTTTGCGGACGAGCAGCTCAGCGAAAGCGGGCATGACGGCAGGATACGAGGTGAAATACGACGGTTGGCCGAACATGTCACTATGCCCTGTATGAACGATCACGATGTCCCGTTCCTGAATTAACGACTCATATTCCGCTTTGTAGTCGATGACGTCATCGCCTTCCGCGTTAATGACGCAGCCATTGCCGACAAAGGTATCCAGCGGGAATTCGCTCAAGTAGACTTGCGATTCCGTCAGATGCATCGGACCGTCGATATGCGTCCCGGCATGCATGTTGATCGACAGCTGGTGGTTATTGTAGTGTTCATTCGCATATTGCCTGGTATGGTTCAGCGTCGTTGCGTCATCGCCGGGAAATACGGGCAGATCATGGCGAATGCGATGCGACAATTCAATCAGCATGAAGATTCATCCTCCCATTCCATCTTTATGGAAAATATTACAATTTATATCCGAGCAATTTCTGTTAGGATATAGTAAGCGGCTAAATCGCTTCCATATTCCAACATTTAACAATTATAGCACAGCCTATTATCCGGCGAATAGTTCATCATTCGATATACAATAGCGCTTCAAGCGATCGAGAGGAGATCGGCAAGCAACGATGTGGTTAGTATTTTCCTTGCTCGCCGCGGTCAGTTTCGGCTTGCGCGGCACGTTCTACCATTGGACCAGTCAACAGCAGCTGAACCGCAATATGCTGCTATGCGGGACATTCTTCATGGGAGTCGTTATCTGCGCCGTGTGTATGGGATTTTCCGGTCAGCAATGGACGAACGAAGCTTGGATCGGCGTCCAGATGGGATTATTCTCTTTTGCCGCTAACGCAAGCATGTTCAAAGGGTTCAAAGTCGGCAAAGCTTCGGTCGTGGCGATCATTACCGCACTGCCGGCCGTCGTCGTCGGGATCGTTGCTTTCTTCATCTGGAACGAGCGGCTCACCTATTCCCAGCTCGTCGCCTTCGTCATCATCATTGCCGGCATTCTTCTGGTGCGCTACTCCAACGATATTACGCTGCATAATTTGCAAGGGGCGCAATGGGGCCTCCTTGCCCTGTTCATGTTCGCAGGCAACGATCTGACGGGCAAATATTCGCGAATGCTCGAAGCTCCGCTCTATCCCACGCTATTGGCCATGTTCGCCACGGGCACGTTATGCTTCGGCCTATGGCGTCTTCGCGATTGGCGTACGGAGGCTGCCTTGAAGCGCGTGGTTCAGGTCGCCAGTGTCGAGGGATCACATCCGGCCGCAGCTCACCCCGCAGCACGAACCGCTTCGAAGCCGCAGTGGCGCGATGGGCGCACGTTCCTCGTCGGGATGGGGGTCGGCATCACGAATGCCGTCGGCATGATGCTCATCCTGAGCGCTTTTGAACTCGGCAAAGCCGGTCTCGTATCTGCGATCGTCGCCCTGAATGTGCTGCTAGTCCTGCTCTATACCCGCTTCATCGTGAAGGAGCGGTTCACGCGGTTGGAACTGACCGGCATGCTCACCGCCTTTGCCGGTATTGTGTTCATGCGTTTGTTCAGCTAGCGAGATGCGCTCATACCCAAATGCCAAAAAAACGCCCTGCCATGCTTGCGTACCAGCAAGCTGCAGGGCGTTTTTTGTGATGCGCGACACGGTCAGGCTTCCCTTGCCGTCAGCGCCAATATGTCTTCTGCCGTATAGACGGCCAGATCGTTCTTCCCGCTGCGCTTGACGCTATACATGGCTTCGTCCGCCTTCCGGATCAGTTCCGTCAAATTAGGCGCATGCTCGGGATATAAAGCCACCCCGGCACTGAAGGATATCGGAATAAGCAAATCGTATCCGATGAAAGGCCGAATCGTAAGCGCCTGCAGCCGGTCGCGAGCCGCTTGCAAGACCGGAGCTTTCCCCATCGGGAAGATGACGATGAACTCGTCGCCGCCGATCCGGCCTAGGATATCGCCTTCCTGCGCGTGCGCCTTCAGCACATGGGCAATATGCTCGAGGTAACTGTCGCCGACCAGGTGGCCGTTGCGGTCGTTAATCGCCTTGAAATCATCGAGATCGATCAGAATCAAGGCAAACCGCTCCCGATCTTGCACCTTCTGGTCAACCAACTCCTGCAAATACGCTCGGTTGCAAAGACCGGTCAGCGTATCGTGATGAGCGAGATACCGGTAATTCCGTTCGGATTCGACGAGGCGGCGTTCCGTCTCTTTCAGTACCGTCACATCAATCAAATGCAGGACGAGCAAGGTCTCATCCCCGTCCGTGATCCGATCCAGATTGGCCATCATATCGGCCGGCTGCTCGAACGGAATGCGCAGCGTAAGCGCCAGCCCCATCCCTTCCTTTTTGGCGGAGATATAGGCTCCCAGCTGCTCCGTCAGGCATGTGCCGTCTTCGAAATAAAGATGGCCTGCCACGTCAATGACGCCCGTCCGGTTCTTCAGGCCATTGAACATGGACTTGGCGCTCGGATTCATCTCGCGAACGCCGCCCTCGCCATCCAACATCATAATTGCCGTAGGCGCCGATTGGAATAACGTAATGAATCGCTTGCGAAAGTCCGGCAAAAAATCGTATTTGCTGATCGCGCGCTGCATAAGCAAGAGCCAGACGAACAACCCCGTGAAGTAACAGGACATCGCCGAGGGGCTCGTCAGCACGCCAATCTGCAGCAGCAGCGTAACCACGAACAGCCAGACAAAGAGCATCAGAATGCTGAGCAGCAGATTCAGCAGCAGCTTCTTGCGCCTGGGCTCTTTGGATTTGAACCAGGAGATCAGCAGAATCGAGACGGACGAGAGCATGTAGACCCCGACGAAGAATAGCGCCAAGGCTAGCAGCATAGGGTGAAGCGGGCTCGGCCCGTTCTTCACCTCGACCCGGTATAGCGCACCCGGCGAATACACGGCAAGCAGCACCGCCAGTAACACTAAGGGTGAAGCATAAATAATCGGTATGAACCGCTTGTTCCGCCGCGAGATCTGTCCGCTGACGATCAGACAGATATGCACAAGCAGACTGATTGCAATCAGCAGCATGGGGGCATTCCACATCAGAACGATATGCGATTCCCATTGAGGCGGGAACAGCGCCTTCTTCGTATACTCGCCAAGGAAGTAGAACAGCAGCGACAGCATCAAAAATGAGGCCAGCCGGTTCAGTTCGCTCTTGCGGTTGCGAACATATAAGCGAATTGCCATGTAGAAGAATAAATACGATGGCAGCAGGATTGTCAGGAAGTCAACAGAGATTTCGTTCATATCCCATTCCTTCGTCGAAATGACTCGTAATTTGGAGCAATATTTAATTCTAACATGTGATCTACGAAATGGCATGTTAAAATTCGACAACAATTAGTCCGATCGTCGCACGACCAAGTGCCGATCCGCGAGACGAAAGGGGATCCATCTGCTGCACCCGGCAACTTTGGAATAACAAAAAAAACGGCTGCATAGCAGCAGCCGTTCCATTAACGGTTCACTTTGAAGCCCCAGATCGAATCTTTGCGGTGGGCGGCGCTTTCTTGGAGGATGCCTACGCGAGGGTCAGCAGGGTAATGCTGCTCCAAATAGAACAAGAAGGCTTCGGTGAAGCGAATCTCCATGTTGAGCTTATTGTATTCGCTCAGATAGTTCTCCATCCGGCGTTGGCTGTCCTCCCACCGGGGCAGGTCCTCCGGCGTACTGCTTCCTTCCCGCTGGCTGGACGTAAGCAGCCGCAGCTCCTTGGCGGCCTGCCCTGCGCCGCCGTATTTGACGTACTTGACACGCAGCAGCCATATGATCAACAGTACGATAACGCATCCTAGCAGTAATCCTGGTTCCATGAATGTCTCTCCTTCAGTAAGCTATCCTCCATTGTAACATAGTTTGGGGCAATATCCCTCCCCGCGCCGAATGGATGCGCCCCAAACCGGGTTATCTCTCCAGCGCACGCGTAGTCCTCCAGGCTCTGCCATGAAAAAAGCTGCACAGGAGGTTAGTCCTGTACAGCTTCGAGATAATCTTCAATTAGTCCATTACAATCGTTTGCTGCATCTTCGCCATCGCGGCCTGGCCCATAATGCCGATTCGCCAGATCGCGATTCCTTTGAGATTATAGCGTTTGGCCAGTCCAATCTTGGCATTGACCGACGACTCGTCCTCGCTGCCGAAGGAGATCCCGAGCACCAGCTTCTCGGCCGGCGCTTCCTTCAACGCAAGCCGGATCGATTCGTCGACCCGCTTCATCGGCTCGGGGCGAGTCTCATCCTCATAATGATAGGCCATAATGACGAGCTCGTCGGCAACCTTGGCCAACTCCTTATAATCGTATCCGTGATAGGCGCCGTTCAGCGGATGAAGCGCCAGCGACAGCTTCAGCCCCAGCGGCTTCGCCTGCTCGGCGAGCGCACTAACGAAGGCGGTGTAAGATTGCTGCGCCTGCTCGAAGTCTCCGGTCCATCCAAGTCCTTCAAAATCAAGCGCGATACCGCCGAACCGATTCTCCTGCGCGATGCGGATCATCTCATCGATCGCCGCTTGGCTCAGCATCGGATCGTTCAGCAGCTTGGTCAGCTCCCCGTCGCCGTCTTCGCCGAACACCATGAAGTAAGGAAGCGTGCCTTGCGCGCCCGCATCCGTCACCAGCGACTCCGGCGTCGTCTCGCCCGCTGCCTGCGGCCACCTGAAAGTTTCGCCGGATAAGGTCAGCTTCCCGTCGCCGTCAATGCGCGACCACCCGAAGGCAACGGAATCGAACCGGCTGACATAAGCCGCCTCGCTGTAGGAGGAAATCGCATAATAACCGAGCGTATACAGATCATCCACCGGGGACTGGATAGTCACCGTGCGCGTAGGTCCGTCCCAAGCTACTTTCGCGCCGAATTGGCTGCTGAAGAAAGCAAGCGGCACTAGCGTATTGCCGTTCTTGGCAATGGGGGCGACATGGAGCAGCACGGTCGTCCCGTTCACGGTCGCCTTCTTATCATTTAGTTTCAGGACGACCGTACGGTCGACGCCGTTCACCTGCTTCACGGCTGTAATCGTCTGGCTCGCGGCATTCCATGCGACTTCGACTTGAAGCGCTACGGCTATTGCCCGGAACGGGACCATGTTCGTTCCGCTGATGACAAGCGGTTCGACCGGCATGGTTAGCGGATAGCCGTCAAGCTGTATCGTTGTCGTCGCGACAGAGGCCGATGCCGCCGATGCCGCCGGCAATCCCGCCTGGCCGATCGTCATGCATGCCAATCCTGCAAGAAGCATGCGCTTCATACGTTTGTTCATTGTCACTCACCTTTGGTCTGATTTCTTCGATTAACGCCTTGCCTCTTCCATAACTTCCCACCCTCTATTCTATCAACGACTAAGCTCTTCGAATAGTTGCAAGTCTTCATTTGAATCCGAGAGATCGATCCCTTCTACACCGTATGAGCACTTAGTCCCTCACGTTCAGGAATTCCTATCACTCTTCCATTTTCTCATATTAATTGTATACATTTTGTATCATTTATAGTACATTAGTTCTACGAAGACGTAAGGATTGAGCCTTATATTCGATTGTTCATCCTTCTTTTGACCTCAACAAAGACACAGGGAGAGTAGACATTATGGGTAATTTTATTCAGTCACGCACCATACTGAAAGGGTTTATACTGATGCTCGCCATCATCGTAGGCGTGTTGGCTCCTCTACAACAAGCAGAGGTACAGGCCCATTCGTCTAGCGGAAGCAGCAGCGGGTACTTGAAAGGAACGGTCACCGGCTTCCAAGGGGCCATTATTGGATCAGATGCGAAGGTCACAATTACGGACGGCAAGAAATATTGGGTGGCTGAGCCCAGCGCGAAGAGCGGAGACTACGAACTCACATTGCCGACTGGCACCTACACGGTAGCCGTATCCGCAACAAATTATGCGACGCAGACGTTCTCGAACGTGAAGATTACGAACAAGAACACGACGAAGCTGGATGCCGCTTTGGCGTGGAAATACGGACAAGTATCCGGCACGGTCACGAACGAATCGAAGCAGCCGATCGAAGGCGCCAAGGTAGTGGTCACAATCGGCAGCAAAACGTATGCCTCTTTTGATACAAATCGTATCGGGAAGTATGCCATTACGCTGTCCCCCGGCACCTATACCCTTACGGTGTCTGCTTCCGGGTACACGGCTAAAGTCTCGAGCAACGTACGTATCGAAGGCAATAAAGCCGTTACGCTCGATACTCAGCTCGTGAAGCAGACCGGAACGTTGACCGGTAAGGTAACGGGTACGAGCAGCGCTGCATTAAAGAATGCCACCGTGTCTATTACGGGGAATGGACAGTCGCTCACGCTTAAGACTGGCGCGGACGGCGTCTATTCGACCAAGCTCTCGCTCGGCGTCTATACGGTTGAATTCCAAGCGGTCGATTACAGCAGCAAGAAAGTAACGAACGTGAAGGTAGAGAGCAGCAGCAAAGCAACCACGTTGAATGCTCAGCTGACTTCCATTCTGGGCGCAATCAGCGGCAAAGTAACGGACGGCAACGGCAAAGCAATCGCAGGCGCAACGGTCACGCTGCCTGAGCTCGGCCTTACCGCGACGACGGACAAGGACGGCAAATACGCATTCTACGGCATCAAGCCAGGCAAGTACAAGGTCGAATTCAACTATGGCGCCATGAAGTCGTCGGCTTCCGTCCAAGTGAATGCATGCAATACCTCCTATGTGAACGGCAAGTTAACGGTTCCGAAGGAAACGGTTGCGCCAAAAACAACGGCCGGCCTGACGCCGGTTAAGCCTGAAGACGGCATCCATATCACGCAGCTTACCGTTACCTTGGAAGCTGCCGACAATGTTGGCGGCTCTGGCGTAAATGCGATCAAATATCGTATTTACACGAGCAAAGGGTGGACGCAATGGATGACGTACACGGGGCCGTTCACGGTCAGTGCGAGTAACACGTACAAAATCGAATACCTAAGCACGGATAAGGCAGGCAATCAGGAAAAGTCGCACACGATCGATTTCCAGAACTGCGGCTGCAGCAATTAATGAGGGAGAGGATGAGTAACATGGAGGACAAACAGATCGAAGGCCGTATCGGGAAGAAGGCATGGACCGCGCCCAAACTGGAGGTGCTGAACGTGAAGGAGACCGAGCACGGCTCCGGCGGCGGCGGATTCTGGGAATTCGTCCTTAGCGGCGATTGCTGGACGCGCAGCTATGTGGAACAAGGTTTGACGGTAAGCTAAAACGTTAAGCCCCCGAGGTACCAAATAACGAGAGAGGCCTGCGGGTATCTAAGTAGCCGCGAGCAGCACTCCTATTGCAAAGAGCCCCGACGATTCCTTCCGATCGTCGGGGTTCTTTTTCATCAACCTAAGATTCGAAGCACATCTGCGACAATGCGCTTTCTGTTGGCGGTTTTTATACTTCTTGTCATGCTTCCCGATATCAGCGGATATCGCATCCAGGCGCTTGACGCTTCAGCGATCCCGACGGTAGGATAATCGTACAACCACCTAACAAGGAGGATGCCCATGTATATCATACATTCTACTTTCATTGTGCCTCCGCATAAAGCGGACGAGGTCATCGGGATCTATCAGAGCCGTTCCGGCAACGTCGATCAAGCGGAGGGATTCGTCAAGTTCCTCCTCTTGCTCAACGAGGCCAAGGCCGGCGAGCTTACGGTACATATGGAATGGGAGAGCAAAGAGGCCTATCTGGCGTGGGTAACCAGTGAAGAGTACAAACAAATCCAAGCGCTCGAGAGACAATATCCCGATCCGGAATTGGCCGGCATTGTCCCGAGAATCGGCAGGTTTATGGTCGTGGCGACATGAGTGACCGCGTGAATCTTACGCAGTACGCCGCCATAATCGAACAAATTACGGCCGGAATCTATGAAGCCTATCCGGAGCTGATGGAACGATTCGGCGAGGCGGGCAAACGCAAATGCATGGAGGATAACGAACACCACTTCCGTTACCTCGAGACCGCTTATGCGCTTAGGCGCCAGCAGACCTTCACCGATTACGCGGCTTGGCTGAACAATATTCTGGAGAAGCGCGGCATGAAGGCTGACCATCTGATCGACAATTTCGAACGGATTGACCGAGCCATCTCCGGCCAGCTAGAGCCCCGCAAGGAACAGGCTTTCCATACCTACTTGCGTGCGGCCATCGATCGGCTGCTCGCCCATGAAGTTTAACGAATTCAAGCAGGTATGAAATGGCAATTTCTCGGCAACATTGAGGATAGGACGTGCACTTGGAAGTGCGTTGGAGCTCCTTGACCAGGGCTTAAGACAAGCTCCATCTCCTTCCGCTAACGTGCAACCTTTGAAGATTGGTGTGTTACACCGGTTCCACCGCAAGGAGCACAAAAGAACCTGCTGCTGCTTTCCCCCAGCGACAGGTTCTTTTTGCTGTACATCTACCGGTCATCCATTATATCGGCTCAAAATGAACAAAGCCGCCTTCCTTGAAGGACGGCGGCTCATAACGGCGCTGCGTTACTTAGGACTTCAATCCACCCAGAACCGCACCCGGCGCGAAGAATCGTTCGATTTTCCGCTGTACGGTTTCATCGGGAATAAGCGGCGGCGCATGATGCGGCTTGATCCGCGCATCGATAATGACGTTGTCGCAATACCAGTGCTTGTTCGCATAACCGCTGTTCACGCCATGAATGTCGTGCGACGGATTGCTGCGGGTAAAGGTCGCCCAAAGGAAGTTGCTCATGTTCTCGCTGAAGAATGCGCTATCGTCGCACAGGATCAACATCGGGCACGTTTCCGTCAACCCTTGCGCTTGCAGCGCTTCCGTCAGCTGGCGGATCCGCGCGTGCTCGGTCGGTTCATCCACATAGCCCGGCCCTTGAATGGCAACGACACCCGGCATAACAAGCCGCGCGCGCCCGAACTCGCCTTCCAGCTTCAATAGCGGCTGCGGAACCTCGCGGCACAGCTCCCTCAACTTATCACCATAAGCGGCGAACACCACCTTGCTCCCGGTGTTCAGCCCCGTACCCGAATAATCGAGCGTATCGATCGTCGTGTTCGTCTGAAAGTGGATGTCGCGGCGCAGATCGATCCGCTCCAAAATATACGCGAGGAACTCCGTCTCGTCATGCGAATCGAGCGGCCGCTCGTTCTCCGCCGTGATGAACAAATATTTGGCCAGGCTCAGCTGCCCTGTCCCGAGAATCCGATTCGCCAGCGTCAGCAGCTCGGTCGGCTGCTTCGCTTGCGCATATGGCGTATACCGCTCGCTCCCGATCGCGAACAGCAGCGGATGGACCCCTGCCGCATCAACGGCATGCACCTCTTGCACGCCAGGGATCTCCTGCTTGATCGCATCCCCGGTCAGCTCATGAATGAGCGCGCCGAAGACCGTATCCTCCTGCGGCGGACGGCCGACGACGGTGAACGGCCAGATCGCGCCTTGACGGGCATAGACATGCTTGATCTTCATAACGGGGAAATCATGGATCAAGCTGTAATAACCCAAGTGATCGCCGAAAGGTCCCTCCGGCTTCGTGTCGGCCGGGTAGATCTCGCCCGTAATGACAAAATCCGCATCGTGGCTGATACATGCGCCGTCTTGATCGTAGCTGTATTGAAAACGCCTTCCGGCAAGGAGTCCCGCGAAAACGATCTCGCTTAATCCTTCCGGCAACGGCATGACGGCAGACAGCGTATGCGCAGGCGGACCGCCGACGAAGATGCTCACTTTAAGCGGCTCGCCCTTCTTGTTCGCCTTCGACTGGTGAACGCCGATGCCCCGATGGATTTGGTAATGTAGGCCGATTTCCCGGTCCATCCCATAGTCGTTGCCGCTTAACTGAACCCGGTACATGCCTAGATTCGAATTCATGATGCCGGGCTTGTCCGGATCCTCCGAGTACACTTGAGGAAGCGTGATGAACGCTCCTCCGTCCATCGGCCAATGCTGAATGAGCGGCAGGTCCGAGATGCGGATTTCTTGCATCCCGGCCGGAACGCCATCGGATTTCTTCTTCGGCAGCGCCTTCGACGCGGCTAGTCCGGTGCCCACATGCTTCATCGGGCTCTTAAGCGCCTTCATCGGATCGCTGCGCAGCGCGATGACATCCCCTGCCTGATCCCATGTGTCGCGGAAAATGAACTTGCTGCGTTCCAACGTACCGAACAAATTCGATACGGCGCGGAACTTCGAGCCTTTCACCTTCTCGAACAAGATCGCAGGTCCCCCTGCTTCATAAACTTTCAGGTGGATCGCCGCCATCTCCAGATGGGGATCCACTTCTTCCGTAATGCGGATGAGATGCCCGTGCTTCTCCAAGTCAAGAATACATTCTTCCATATTGCGATACATGTATGTAAACCTCCAACCCTTTTAAGCCAATAGCTTTATCATACACTTGCCGGGGGTCCGGAGTCGAGTTTTGGCGAAGGGAGAATGAGGCAGAATAGTCTTAAAAAAAGAGAGGCCGCTGCGGCCTCCCCTTCCGTGCTGCCTATAAGATGTAACGGCGGATGAATGCCTGTGCATTAAGAGGAAGATTCCTTCGGCCACTGGCCGACGAACTCAGGTACATCATATTCATAAAATTGCTTCAAGAGCGCGTGTCGGTCATCGTGGAACAGCTCATTGGCAACCGAGGCGACTAGCCGAGGAATGCCGTATTTCATGCCCGACAACGCCGATGCCGAGATCCCGCAGCTGATCAGCGCGGAATAGCTGAACGTAAAGATGCCATGCAGCGGCGCAAAGCCCGATTCATCGCGCGGCGTGAAGGCAAAGCCAGGAGTCAAATACGGATGCGCGTCAATCATCGCATTCGCCTGATGCGCAGGCGCCTGATAGCGGTCGCCCCAGCGGGCGATATGGCTCTCGATCAGCTTCAGTTCCGGACGCAGCGCCGGATCGGTAAGCAGGCCGGTGCTGACGATCAGAAAATCGAAGGTATGCGTACCTGCCGTCGAAGTGACTTCAGCGCCTTCATCCGTCGCCTTAACGCTTAGCCAAGGTGCACCTAGATGAAGCTGAAAGCCGGGCCACGCCGAAGCGCGCTCGAAAGTATCGTTCGTCGGCGGCTGATTATGTTGGAAGAAATGCGCCATGACCTTGTATTTGTCCTCATCCGATAGAACCGGGTACCGCTCGATCATGCCGGAGCCTTCCATCTGGCGGATCGGATTGATTCGCGGAAGTTCCTTCCGCCGTACGAATACATGCGCTTCCGCGACGCCGTTCGCCAGTGCATAGTTGGCATTGTCGAAAGCCGAGGCGCCGCCGCCGAGAACCGCGATCTTCCTCCCATGCAGCGCCGTGAAATCGATCATCTCCGACGTATGCGCATAGAGACTGCGCGGCAGATGATCGGCGATCATAGAAGGCACATGCCATTCGCCGCCGCCCTGAATGCCTGTGGCGAGGATGACCTTGCGGGTGAGCAGCGAGCCGGATGGCACTCCCGCTCCTTCAATGTGCAGACGATGAATGCCATCACTAAGCGGCTCGATCAGCGCTAATTTCGCATTGTTGCGTACCGGCAGCTCAAGCACCTTCCGATACCAACGGAGGTAATTCATCCAATCGCCGCGCGGAATTTTGCCCACTGCCTCCCAGCCTTGCGTCCCGAATTGCGCTTCCCACCAGGATCGGAAGGTTAGCGAAGGCATGCCGAGATCGATCGAGGTCAGATGTTTCGGCGTGCGAAGCGTCTCCATGCGTGCATAGGTTTCCCACGGGCCTTCCCAGCCCTCCGGATTCTCGTCGATCACCAGAATATTCGAAATCCGCTCCCGCAGCAGCCCGAATGCGGTGCCTAGTCCGCTCTGTCCGCCGCCGACGATGACGACGTCATACACATGCCCTTCGGGATGTTCCGCCGGCTTCAGCCAGTCTGCTCCGCCGTAGGCTAGATAGGAAAGATCCAATTTCACGCGTTCGTTCAATGCCTCTAAGCTCATGTGTACCTCTCCCTTTCCAATCGCTTCATCATTCGCGCCAATCGAAGCTCGCAGCTCCCGATTGCGGGAAGTTCGCGTTCTGTAGTCCGCCCCCATGTAACGACGTTCGTGAATGTCAGATAATCTAACATATTTACTTATTCCTATCCTATTCCCCGCCATCGTTCATTTCAATGTACAAGTGCATGAATTGTGACTTGTTCTAAAATTGCTACCTCAATTTGTACATCGTGCCTTTCCTAGTAGTCAGGATGGCAAGGGATAGGACCACTCTTAACGTAACGAGAGGCATGTGATTGGCGGCAAATAGCAAGAGGTACGCATGACAAAGAGCGCCGTTTTCGATGACGACGCTGTTTGAGGAATGTATGGTTTGGTTGTCGGTGATGTTATTCACCGCAGCGATTCGAACAAAGATATTGCATGCGCATGCTGAAGAATCGTCCGATCCCGTACGAGCATGAACAAGGTGGAGTAGTCCGCGCAATTCTCGATCGAGTGATCCATCGCGGTTACTGCCAATTCGAGCGTCATCCATTGGATGACCAGCCCGAGCCGCTGTTCGCTCGCCGTGAGCTGCGTTGCGCCGGATTGACGAAGCGCTCGCGCTATATAGCAATAGGAGTATTGCATGAACGCATTCCGCGCCTTATGCTCCTCAATATAACCGATCGCCTGAATAATCTCCGCCTCGTATCCGGTTTCTTCCTTAATTTCGCGCAAGAAAGCCGCCTGTGGATCTTCCCCAGGATCCACGCCGCCGCCCGGCAATTTATAGAGGTCCTTACGCCCCACATGCATCATCGCCACGTTCAACTCGTCGTCGACCAAGATTCCTCTAGACCCGTAGCGAGATACCGCCTCCACGTATTCCGAGGTACCGCCGTCAATATCTGCGTCTGTTATTCTTCTAATGACTTTGATCACTACTCGCTCCTCCCATTTTATGGTCATATCTCTTAAACGACGCACCAGTAAAGTTAGATTGCCCCTATAATAAATGCAAGGGCAGCCTCTTTGATGATCGGCTGCCCTTGCGTTCATGTTGCTACGTTATTGTTCCGTTCGAATATCGACGGTTTGCGTCGCGACATCCCAAGTCACGGCTGCATTCAGCGTCTCCAAGATCATGCGAAGCGGAACCATGGTCGTCCCGTTCCTCACTTGCGGCGCAACCTCCAACGCCTTGGCTTTGCCGTTGACGACGGCTGTCTTGCTGCCTACCGTCAAGCGTATCTTACTGCTGCCTTTCGTTAAGGTAATGGCTGCCGTAGCCGGATTCCACTCCAATTTCACGCCGGCCTTCTCCATTAACCCGCGAAGCGGAATTAGCGTAACGCCGTTCGTTACGATCGCCGGCTGGGTCAGGACGACAGGCGATCCGTTGAGCAACACCGATACCGGCGAGATAGACGGACGGAATACACGAATCTGACTGCTCGTCCAGACGATAATGTCGTAATTCGGGGCGGTCATCCACAGCGCATAGGGGGGCGCCGTGAACGTTACATTCCCGACAGGCGCCCAGTTTGCCGTCGATGGCGCCGCTTTATAGACCCAGGATTGATCATCCGGTGTTGCGTTTGCACTGCGGTAGAATCGGTCGAACGCCGTGAACTGATGCTCGCTCCACTTTACATTCGGACCGGAGACAAGCCCAAGGGATGCCGCCGACTTGCTTGCAGGCTGATAATTCGCGCGCCGCGAAGTCACTTTTCCATCAGAGCGACTGACCGTATACATCGCGTTGTCGCCTTCCACGAACAGAAACTTGCCGTCGGCCGAATAGCCGGACACCCGGTATTGGGTTTCGCCCAGCTTCAACTGCCAGCGCTTCGCGCCTTTCTCGTCCAGCGCGGTGACATACCGTGTATACGCACCGCCGTAATCATTGCTATCCACGGCATCAATGAAGGTCCAGCCGAACGGGTCGGTCTCCGTCTCCACCATGTTCCAAGGCCCGGATGCCGCTTGATAGGACCAGAGCTTCTTGCCGTCAACCGTGGAGAAGGCGGCGAACATATCCGAGAAGCTATTGCCGACGACAACACGGTCGTCCTGGAAATTCAACGCATCGGTGGAGTTCTCGAATTGCGCCGACCAAAGGAGCTTACCTTGAACGTCAAACGATAAAATCCGATACTGATCATCACCGATCATGCTGCACATCTGGCTTGCGTAGCATCCTGTCCATGCATACAAATGGCCGTCAGGACCTTGTACCGGAGGAGCGAATATCGCATCCGAGGACCAGTCCGCCGGGATCTCCGACGTTTTCTTCCATAACAGGCTTCCCGAGGCGGATACCGCATACAAAGATGCCCCGTTAACGATGTAGATTCGCCCCGCATCATCAATGGAAACGTTGGTATCATCGATATAGTCCAACCCCAGCTTCGATTGGGTATTGAATGTCCCCAGGACTGCGCCATCTTTGGGCCGGATTGTGAGGAACCGGTCTACGCGGTGATCGAAGCCTGGCGCCGAGTCGTGGACAACAAGCTTCTCGCCTTGCGTGTGCACATTAAATATCGCCCCGCTTCGCTTCCATACGATGGTGCCGTTGCGGCTCAGAAGACCAATCTCCATAAATCTGCCGGTTCCGGAAAAGACGGGCACTTTGCCGTAGAGCACGGATCCGTCCGCGTATGCATGGAGCACCGCAAGCGAAGGATCGTATTCGCCGATCGAAGCAGTTCCGAAAGTCCAAGCAGATTGGTATCCTTGCGAGGATTGCAGACCGACGGCTAACGAAGGCGCTGCAGATACGGCTCCGCCCCCTGCCGACAGCAGACCAAGAATGACAAGCAAAGTAATAAATTTGGATGATGCAGAATGAACCAAGATGTCCAAGCCCCCAGTGCAGAAATTTCAATTCACATCCATACAGTTTAGCAAAGGAAATTTCTAACCTGAAGGTAATATTTGGTTATCCGTAAAAACGTAAAGGCAACCGATCCGCCGACCGGTTGCCTTACGTCATCGCGATTCTATTGCGCCGCTTGAACCGCCGCCCAATCGTCCACGATCTTCATTTCCTCCCCGGCAATCCGGAGTTCGTGCGTCTGTTGCTTGCTGTCGCGAAGCTCATAAGAGAATTGTTTCCCCTGTCCATCGTAGCCCTTGGCGATGACCTTTACCGTGCCCAGATCGATCGACTCCTCGTACTTCTTGAGCGCCTGATCGACTGCCGCTTTCGTCTCCGCATTGTCGTCGTACATGCCCAGATGCAGCGCCAGGCTTTCCGTGTCCTTCTCCAGCAGCGCCTGCACGTAACGCTCAACCTCGAGCATTGCATATGGATATTGGCCGATGAGCGGCGAGTCGTATAAGGTTACCCGCTTGGCATCATCGCGAATGTTCGCCATCCCTTGCGACTTGGCATACTCCACTTCGAACGGCAGGACTCGCGCTTTGCCATCTTTATTCCCTTCGATTGCATAGCGTTCGATAAAGTACTCGTCGTTCTGCTCATTGGCTTCGAAGCGCAGCGTCAGCTCATCCAGGCTGTCGAAGTACAATTGGAAGCCTTCCAGCACCTTGGCCATATCCGCTTCCGTATACTCATTCTCCGCCGGAGCCATCAGGAGGGATAACGCCGCGGTATCCTTCTTCTTCAGCGCCGCCAAAAACTTCTCGCCGTCCTTCGCGGACACTTCCTCTAAGGACTGCGTTTCGTCTTCCGACGGCTCGGTCGCACCTGGATCAACGACCGAATCGGCCGGCTCCTCCGACGGCGTCGGCTCCGAGACCTCATTAGACGGTTGCGAGCCTTGATTATCCGCAGCCGGTGCGGTTTCTTCAGGCGGCGAGTCCTCCTTGTCCTTGCCGCATCCTGCCAATGCCGTCATGAACGTAACCGAAATAGCGACGATGAGCGTTGCCTTCTGCATGCGTTTCCCGAGTATCACCTTATTCATCCCCTTCCGAGATTAGGAATCGGTCATTGCTGCATGCCAAGTCTCGCAACTTGAGACGCAAACCAATGACATCGCTACATAGACGACCCAGCCTCCCGAAAGGTTACGCAAAACGGCGCATATTTTTCCTTTTTAACCCAAATTTAACCTGCGCTATCCTTTCACCGCACCTGCCGTCATGCCATCGATAAAATACTTCTGGAAGGCGACGAACAGGATGAAGATCGGAATGATCGAGAAGAACGAACCGACGACCAGGAGATCATAGTTGTTGCCGTATGGCGTGAGCAGCGTCTTCAGACCGATCGGCAGCGTGAACTTGCTCGGATTGCTCAAGACCATGAACGGCCACAGCAGGTTGTTCCAGCTGCCCATCGCATTGAGGATGC
The DNA here is from genome assembly GCF_014192105.1 of Paenibacillus phyllosphaerae. Taxonomy (GTDB): domain Bacteria; phylum Bacillota; class Bacilli; order Paenibacillales; family Paenibacillaceae; genus Paenibacillus_Z; species Paenibacillus_Z phyllosphaerae. Next base: position 35,702 of record NZ_JACHXK010000023.1, read on the forward strand.
CCATGGCCGCGAAAGCCGGTTTCATGACAGGGAGGATCAGGCGCAGATAGATGCCGTATTCGCTCGCGCCGTCGACGCGTCCGGCCGCAATCATCTCCTTCGGCACACCAAGTAAGTACTGCCGGAAGAAGAAGATTGTCGAAGCGTTCGCAATGCCTGGCAGGATAATTGCCGAGTAGGTATTCATCATACCGAGGTTGAAAATCAACCGGTAGAGCGGCAGCAGCAAAATTTCGAACGGCACCATCATGATCAAGAGCACGCAGATGAACAAGAACGTTTTTCCTTTGAACTCATAAGCGGCGAATCCGTATGCGACGGTGGCGCTGATGATTAACGTCAGGACGACCTGCAGAATGGTCAAGAACATCGAATTGAAGAACCAAGTGAAATAATCGTTATTGCCCGAGAACAGGAAGGCGTAGTTATCCAGGCTCATGACGGAGAAGTCCAACTTCAAGTTCAGTCCGTAACGGATCAGTTCCTTGCCCGGCTTGAAGGACGCGAGCGCTATCGCGTAGAACGGAAGCAGCACCAACAAGCTGAGTAAGCTGAAGAAGACAAGGAGAAGAATTTTGCTAAAGCGTGCCCTTCTTTCCATCTTAGGACTCCTTCCTGAACAAGCCGGATAAGGCCAGCTGCGTAAGATTGATGATCATCGTGACGAGCAGCAGCACCAGGCCGACCGTCGCCGCGAAGCCGAGATTGTTCTTCTCGATCCCTTGCCGGTAGAGGTAGCCGATGATGGTCAGACCGATATTCTGAGGCGAATTGTTGCCATTCCACAGCATCAGGCTCTCGACGAACATGGCCATGCCGGCATAGATGCTGATCGTAAGCACATAGACCGTCGTCGGTTTGAGCAGCGGCACCGTGATGGTCCAGAATTTCTGGAAGGTCGAAGCCCCGTCGATCGAAGCCGCTTCATAGTAGTCCTCCGGAATGTTCTTCAGCCCTGCGAGAAAATAGAGGATATTCACTCCCGTCCAGCGCCAAGCCGCCAGCGACAGCAGCGCGACAAAGCCGGTCGTATGCCCCTTCAGAAACTTGATCGGCTCGACCCCGAACAGCCCGAGCAGACTGTTGATCAGCGACCCTTCCATCTCTCCGAACATGAGGCGGAAGATCGTGCCCGCTACGACCACGGAGGTCAGCGCCGGGAAGAAGAAGACCGATTTGAACAGCTCGCGACCCCACATGAACTTGGCATTGATCAGGACGGCGAACATCATCGGGAACGGAATAAGAATCGCGAGCGTCAGTACCGTATAGATGACGCTGTTCATGACGGCCTTAAGGAACATCGAGTCGTCGATCAGCTTCGCGTAGTTATCGAAACCGACCCACTGCGCCGACTGTCCGAGCATGACCTTCTGGAAGCTCATCTCGACGGAACTGGCGAGCGGATAGAGCCAGAAGATCAAGAAGACGAGCACGAACGGCAGGACAAAGACATAAGGGGCAACCTTTTGCGAATAAAGAAAGCGCTTGACCACTATTCAGCCCTCCTCCGATTTGAAAATAAAGCTACCCTCGAAGAGCAAGGGTAGCTGATCAGCCAAGTTCGAACAAATGGTCTACTTCAATTGCTGCTCGATTTGGCTCTGTGCCTCGTTAATCGCTTCCGTTACATCGGCGTCGCTCTCGAAGATTTCGTTCAGCGTCGTCGTATTGAGCACATTGTTGAGCGTCGGCGAGGATGGCGTCGACTTGATGAGCGAGATGCCGTCCTTGATCTCGCTCAGCACCTCGAACGGATTGTTCTGGAAGTATTGCACGAACTTGTTGTCCTTGTTATGCGTAACCTCGTCCATCGTCCACACTTCGGTGTTGACCGGGTCAAAGCCGAGCGTATTCCAAATGTTGATATTCGCGTCCAGCGTAAGCTTCGCGTAGGCAAGGAAGTCCTTGGCCAGCTGCACGTCTTTGGCCTGCTTGGTCACGACCGTGCCCGTACCGCCGCCGCCGTAGGAAGTCGGCATGCCAGCTTCGATGACCGGAATCGGCGCGATCGCGATCTTGCCGCTTAAGTCCGGCATGTAGTTAACGAAGCGGGACATGAACCAGAACGGCATCATGGCGCTTGCATACTTCCCGCTGTTGAATTCGCCGTAAGCTTCTTCCGTATCGGGTTGTCCGCCGGCAACCGTCGCAAGGACGTTGCTCTTCTGCAGGTCCTTCAGTATGCTAAGGCCCTTGATCATTTCCGGCGAATTAACGACCGGTTTGCCCGAATCATCCGTGAAATCCTTGCCTTGCTGGGCGAGCATCATCGACATCTGCCAACCTGCGCTCGTGTCCGCCGTTCCCATGTAATCGCCCGTCTTCTCGTAGACTTGAATGCCTGCCTTCTTGTAATCGTCCCACGTGACGATCGACTTGTAATCTACGCCTGCTTCTTCCAGAATCTCCGTGTTATAGAAAGCTACAGCGGCGCCGACGTGCGTAGGAAGCCCATACACCGTGCCGTCTTTCGTATACAAATCCAACCGCGACTTGACGATGGAATCCTTATAAGGCTCCACCACATCGTTCAGCGATTCCAGCTGCGGCGTGCCATTCAGGAAGTCCGGGAATTTGCCGACCTCGATATCCGAGATGTCCGGCGCGCCTTGGCCGGTCTGCAGCGCGATGGAGAGCTTGTTATGCATGTCGTCATAAGGCATGACGGATACTTCCAGCTTGATTTGACGATCGGGATTGGCTTCGTTCCACTTCTTCAGCATCGATTGAAAATGTTGGCCGTGCAGTTCAACGAACGTCCAATATTTTAGCGACGTTGCCTGCTCTCCTGCGCCATCGTCCATCACGGACGTCGTAGCGCCTGTTGACGAATTGTCATTGCTGCAGCCGAACAGTCCAGCCGCCATGCTAATCATCGTCAAACCCATCAACCATTTCTTCATACGGTAACCTCCCTTTTCTGATCGAGCATTCTCCTGCTTCTGCCTGAATGCATGCCTCGAGAAAGTCCACAAAACATCGGTAACAAACGATATCAGATTCGTATTTTAGTTATTAATACAATTGTTATCCGGTTATCGTTTACCTTCAATGACAAATATAAGCGCTTTCAAAAAGGTTGTAAAGTGCTAATTTTGTAAAAATAAGTTAATGCCATTTACTATTTGATTTCCTAATTTGTTATGTCGTTAACTAATTTAGGAACGAAAATCTAGCATGTCCAACACGAATAAGACTACCGGCCGATTCGTCCGGTAGTCTTGTCGAAATATGGCTTTGATCCTCCGCCTGGCGCTGCGCCGTTACAGATCGATAAACGTTTTGTTTAGTTCTTGCTGCGTAAATCGGTGGACAGCAACCGGAACGCCATTACGGTTCTTACCCCATGCGGACACGAGTACGTTCTTATTGCGGACGATAAACTGCACTTCGAATTGGAAGAGGTCGGCGACGACCAGATCGACCACGCTGGACGAACCCGGGTTCAATGTCAGCGTTCGCGAGTCAACCAGCACTTTCGCCCCGTTGAGCCGAAAGAGGCGTACCGTAACCGTCGTTCGCCGCGATCCGTTATTTAATACTTTAGCAAACACAACCCGAGAGAGCCCCGGGAGCGTGTCCAATCGGATCGCATTCTCGACGGGACCCGTGGAGTACTTGATGCCAATAGCCATACCATCACATCCTTACTTTATGGGATGCTAAAGCATATGTAGCTCCCATCGGAAAGGTATGGTCGATGGCTTAGATTTCATAGATTTCATAGATGACATAGATTCCTTCCCAAGTTTTCTTCGTATTCCAGTCTGCCTCAACTGGCTTCCCAATCGCGCAAGTTGTAATAATAACGACAGCCCAATGGAAAAATACCCATATAAAGCCTGATCGATCAAGGCTATCCTAAGATAAGCAGGTGAAGAGGCTTGGAGAAATTGAATGCGAACTTAGACCAGAAGAAGTCGGCCGTGATTGTGGTGGACGTGCAAAATGACTACTGCCATCCCGATGGGGCAATCGCCAAACTCGGTATTGATGTCAGCGCCGTGAAGACCATGATGCCGAACCTGCATAACCTGTTAGCCTCTGCGCGCGAGCATGGCGTCCCGATTATTTTCCTGCAGACGAACCATGAAGCGGCAACCGATTCGGAGGTGTGGGTATCGCGCTTCCAAGACGGCAAGAACCCGATCTGCCATACGGGCAGCTGGGGAGCGGAATTCTACGAGGTGGCTCCGCTGCCGAACGAAACCGTGGTCAACAAGCATCGGTACAGCGGGTTTATTCATACGCGGCTCGCATCGGTCTTGCAAACGATGAAGATCGAAACGTTGATCATGACCGGCGTAAGCACGAATCTGTGCGTCGAATCTACCGCAAGAGACGGGTTTATGCTGGATTATCGTATCGTGCTCGTGCAAGATGCCTGCGCGGCCTTCTCGCAAGCCGAACACGACATGACCGTCAAGACAGTCGGTACTTATTTCGGCATGGCGGCAGGATCGCAAGAGCTCATAACCTTCTGGCAGCAGACGAACAAGACGCCTCAGCTCGTCACCACCTAGCAGAACGAAGAGGAACGGCAAGCCTTCAGAGGGCTGCCATTCCTTCCGTTGTACTAGTCGAGCTGGCGCGAATGCGCGTCTGACTAGTTCTTTATTCGCACGACCACTTTCCCCTTCGCTGCGCCTTCACCAAGATACCGGAGCGCTTGATCCGCTTCGCTGAGCGGGAAGCACCTATCTACGACAGGCGTAACTTGAGCTTTCTCGACAAGCTCCTTCCAGACCAGTTGATCGTCATGATTCGGTCGATGGACAAGTATCGTGAGCTGCTTCTTGTGGAACCGCGCGCTCAGCGGCGATACCACCAGCGTCTGAAGAAGCCGGGGCATCGGTCCGCCTACCATGACATAGATGCCGCCAGGCTTGAGCGCGCGCTGAATGGATCGAACCGAGTGATTCCCGACGACATCCAGAATGAGATCGTAGCGAATTCCTTGCTTCGTAAAATCATCCTGCTCATAATTCAGGACATGGTCCGCCCCGATCGCAAACATCGTCTCCCATTTGGCGCCGCTATCCACGCCCGTCACTTCCGCCCCGATCCACTTGCAATACTGAATCCCGAACGTGCCGACTCCGCCGCCTGCTCCATTAATAAGCACCTTATCGCCCTTCTTGAGCCGGCCTTTGTTGCGCAGTCCTTGCAAGGCAAGCACGGCGGCCTGAGGAATCGCCGCGGCCTGCTCGAAGCTGATACCGGCAGGTTTCAAGGTCAATGCCGCTTCGCGGGCGCATACATATTCCGCGAATCCGCCCCAATTGCAGCCCGACAGATCCCCGAATACTTCGTCTCCCGGCCGGAACCGCTTAACGGCGGCTCCAACGGCAACGACCGTACCCGCAATATCCGCCCCCAGAATACGATAGCGGGGCTTACGAAATCCGCCGAGGCGGGTGATGTACGGCTTCCCCCGCAAAAGGTCCCAATCCCAGGAGTTGACCGAGGCAGCGTGAACGGCGATCAGCAATTCATCTTCTCCGGGCGAAGGAACCTCGACTTCTTCCAGCCTCAGCTCTTCCGTCGTTCCATAGCGGTCGTAAACCATGGCTTTCATTGTACGCTGCCCTGTGCCAAGCTCGCTTGCCTCTTCTATGTTCCGGCTCATGCTCATCCTCCGATCGATTCTAGTATTTCGTTATTATCACCCTATACCGTTTCGGAGCAAATATGAAGCGAATCCCGCCTTTCTTAACAATTTTTTACCAATCGACCATTCACGGCGGCTGGCCAAGCCGATAAATATACCCTAAATGCGGTATAGGAGCATCGAGTAAAAACAGCTACGATAGGATTGACTGAAGTTAACAGCAGGAAAAGGAGGCATGCAGCATGACGGAAGAAGTCAAACCAGTATTGAACGAAGAGGCTGCTGAACAGAAACAACCGGAGATCGAAGATATTCCCGAGACGCTTGAGCGCGAGGATATGGAGAATGTTCAAGGCGGCTGGGGTGCCGCGGGCGGCAAACAATCAAGACCGAAGGTTCGCACCGCTTAGTCATCACGCTTCATATACGTATAGAAAAAGGCGATCTGTCTAACCGACAGATCGCCTTTTTATTTGCGCCGCTATGTGGACGACTTAGCCGTCGCCGAATTATGCTGCGCCATCGCCCCTCTTGGCTTGCGGGCAAGCCCGAAGAACGCGAGCAGCGCAAGCAGGCTCGTGGACAGGATGATGACTCCCATCGGAACCGCGGAATTCTCCCCCGCCACGCCGACGAGCGGTGACGTGCAGGCGCCGATGACGAAAGGCAGCAAGCCCAGCAAGGCGGCTGCGCTGCCGGCACGGCTGCTCTGCGAGCCCATCGCCAATACGAAGGACGCCGTAGCGGTCATACCGATGGACGCAACGAAGAAGAACAACGGAATGACCAATGCCAGCAAAGGCCCCTTCAACAGGATGACGATCAATGCCGTGAGACTGGATGTGCAAGCGAGCAGCAACCCGATCAAGACGAACTTGCGTTCCGAGACCGATTTGCTCAGCAGCCCAACCGCTTGAGAGCCGATAATCAGGCTGATGCCGTTGGAAGCGAATAACAGAGCGAACAGCTGCGGAGAAGCGCCGTAAATATTCTGATAGACGAACGGCGTTCCCGACACGTAGGCGAACACGCCGCCGATCATAATGCCTTGCGCCAGCGCATAGCCGACAAACTGCCGGTCTTTCAGCAGCATTTGAATGCCGCTGAGCAGCTCCCCGAAGTTGGCCGGTACCCGATTCTCGGCAGGCAGCGTCTCCTTCAGGTTCGTCGTGGCGACGATCGCGAGCAGCAAGCCGACAATGCTCAGGACGAAGAACACGCCGACCCATGTCGTGAACGAGATGACGCCGCTGCCGGCCATCGGCGCGATCATCGGGAACAAGTTGTTAACGAGCATGAGCAGGGAGAAAAATTTCGTTAATTCCGTGCCGCTATATACATCGCGCACGATGGCCCGGGAGATAACGATTCCCGCGGAAGCCGCGAAGCCTTGCACGAATCGGGCGGCGATAAACCAATAAATATTCGGGGAGACGGCGCAGGCGAATGAAGCAGCCAGATAGAAAAGAAGCGAAATAATAACCGGATTGCGCCGCCCGAACACGTCGCTTAACGGTCCCATAATGATCTGACCCGCGCCTAATCCGATGAGGCATGCGGTCAAACTCAGCTGAACGAGCGAAGCCTGGGTACCGAAGTCGTCGGCGATCTGCGGGAAGGACGGCAAATACATATCGATCGTAAGCGGGCCAAGCGCCGAGAAAGCGCCGAGCAGCAGCACTAGTCGGAGGCGGTCAAACTTGTTGGACACAGACATGGTTTCCATTCTCCTAAACGATTCTATATTTTATCCACAGCGGATTTGCTTCATCTTATCACACACCCGAGCTTGCAAAATAGGTATATTCATGGCAAATATATATGCTGTTAAGCGAAAAAAGATCCCCTCCTCCGGGTCGCCCTCGGGCTTGCGGAATTACGGGGACCTTCTTCGTTTCAAGTCCAAAACATCATTGCAAATCTTTTACGTCCAGGCGGCATACGATACCGCTTAGCGTTACTTCTTATAGTTGCGCGTACGGTCGTCCTCGATGACGCCGCTCCAGTTCAGGCCGAAGGCGAAGTCGTAGCGGTTATGCTCGCTGTCGACATGGCACTCCATATCATGCGCGACGTCCTCGAATTGCTCCTCGACCGTCTTCATGTTCGCCGGCATCTGCATCGGCAGCAGGCCCGACGGCTCGGCCGCTCCGGTCAGTATTTCCATGATCGCCTGCACCTGCACGCCGAAGTCCGCGATGATCGCATCGACCTCGGATTCGAATTCCTCCACCACCGTCGGGTTGTGCAGCAGCATGGATACGATGACCGGCTTGCCCTGCAGCTTTTCTTTCGCCGTTAAGACGGCATCGAGGTCCGACGTGTTCTCGGCCGTCACCGACTTGCCCTTATAGGAGCGGTCGAGCACATCCGAATCCCGCGGATCGCCGGCCAAGCTGCGCTCGCGGGCATGCTCGGCCGTGTACGTCTTGTATTGCAGGCTGAGCGGCACATAGCCGTTGCCGCCGCTGGCCGCATCTTCAGCCGAGTAGCCCGAACCGGATCTTGGGCTGCTGATGAAGACCAGGCCGAAGTCCGCCTCGTCCGGATTATCGGTGACGTTGAAATATTTGGCCACGATCGCAAGATTCACCGGGTCCTCCAGCTTCTCCGGCGTCGGATTGCCGAACCAATCTTTGCTTGCCGGCGTGTAACGCTTCGGAATATAGACCGTGCGCTTCTCTTGAAGCGGCAGCAGCTGGTCCTTATTCTTGAGCAGCACGATCGATTTGACCTGCGCGTCGTAGCCTTCCTTCATGAATGCGGGATTGCCGACGAGACTCGCGCTTTCCTGCGGATCCAAATACGGATTCTCGAACAGGCCGAGACGGAACATATTCTGCAGCAAGCGTACCGCCGACTGCTCGAACCGGCTGCGCATGAACGCTTCCCCATGCTCGGCGACGCCCATCCGGTAAGCCTCAAGCACCGGACCCATCTCGTTATTGCCGCCGAATTGGTCCACTCCCGCCATAATCAGCTTGTAGTGGCGCTCCGCTACTGTCAGCTCCTCGACGCCCCAAGGCTTGCCAGAGAGGAAACTGTCCTTGGCGCCATTCTCGTCGCCCGTGATCAGCCAGTCGGTACAGACGACGCCGTCATAACCGTATCGGGTTCGCAGCAGGTCCTGGATCAGATAACGGTTGTAGGAATTGCCGACGTTCTCGCCGTTCACCGTATCTTGGTCGACCGAGATCGTATAATAAGGCATTACCGCGGACGCCATCCCCGTCTTGCCCTCGAGCTGGAACGCGCCGTCCACGAACGGCTTCAGATGCTCCTCGAAATTGTTGCCCGGGTAGACCGCATATTTGCCGCACGCATAATGCGCATCCCGGCCGCTCTCGCCCGAACCGCCGCCCGGCCAATGCTTCACCATCGTGTTGACGCTGTCATAGCCCCAGCCGCCCTCGATCTCCCGCTCCCCTTCCGATGTCTGGAAGCCATCGACGTAAGCACGGGCCATGTCGGTGGAGAGCTTCGAATCTTCGCCGAAGGTGCCATTGAAGCGGAACCAGCGCGGATCCGTCGCGATATCAATCTGCGGGGACAGCGCGGTCGTAAGGCCAAGCCCGCGGTATTCCCGTGCGGCGATCTCGCCGAAACGCCGCGTCACCTTCGGGTCGAACGTGGCTGCCAGGCCTAGCGTCTCCGGCCACATCGAGATGTGGCCGCCCGAGCCGGCATTGAATTCCGAGCTCGAATCCGAGCTGTGGCGCGGGTCGGAGCTGTTGTTGGCCGGAATGCCCAACCCCGTTCCTTCCGCGAACGCCTGAACTTTGTTATTCCAATGCGCCGCGATCTCAGGGCTCTCCACCGTCGTGACGAGAACATGGCGCAGATTATCGTTGGCCAGGAAAGCCGCCTGCTCATCGGTCAGATCCCATGGCTTGGCGCCGCTCTCCTCATACGGTTTGCCGTTATACTTGCTGGCGAACCAGCCGCGGCTTGCGGCCGGAACCGACTGATGCCTGCTGTACAGCATAAGGCCCGCGATTTGCTCGATCGTCATTTTGGAAGCAAGATCTTGTGCCCGCTCCTTCGGACTTAAGCGCCAATCCTCATACTTGTCGAGATTGCCGTCGCGGCTAAGATCCTTGAAGAACAGTCCGTCCTGCTCCAGAATGGTAACGCCGGATTGCTCCGAGTAGCCGAGCGTTGGTCCACCTGGATTCTTCACGTATTGAATCGTCTCGCTGGATTCCGTTTGCGTCTTCATTGCATGTCGTCCTCCTTTATGTTCAAGGCATGATTCGTGTAAAGATTAAACCGCTTTTCTCGACGTGTCTGCCGGAGCTGCTGCATCTCTGCGTGCCTCGCCGCCGACTTCAGGGAGCGGACGAACCGCGAATGCACCGGCTACTACGCATGCTGCCAAGATGATGTAGAAGAAGGACCATCCGCCGATCGCGAGCAATACGGGCGCAATCGCCGGCACGATCGACTGCGGCAATGCGTTGGCGACGTTCATCAGGCCGAAGTCCTTCGCCGCATCTTCCTTGCGCGGCAGAATACGCGACACGAGCGCCATATCGACGGCCGAGAAACAGCCGTAGCCAAGGCCGATGACAGCGGAAGCGATGACATAAACGGCGTATTGCGGGATGAACGCGTACATTAGGATGCCGACGACCATAATGGCCGCAGAACCGTACAGGAAAGGCTTTTGCTTGCCGAACTTATCGGACAGTACGCCGCCGAACACGCTGGTCAGCGCCATGCCGACCATGGCGATAATATTGATGACGCCTACGCTGGTCGTCGCTTCCGCTTCCGTGAAGCCCATCCGGTTCACGAGCATGACCGTCAAGTAGAGGCTGCTGCAATAGCCCATCATGAGCAGGAACTTGGAAGCGATGGCCCATGTGAACTCCGGATACTTGCGCGGGCTCGGGTAGATCTTGCTCAGCTTCTCGCCAAGGGAGATGTGCGACTTCGGCTGCTGGACGACTTCGATTCTGCCGTCTTTAATGATGAACGCGCTGATAATCGGGCCGATAATCCCGCAGATCGCGAGCAGCGACCATTTGACCTCGGACGGTACATCCGTCATGACCATCATGAGCACCATGCCGATCGCCATTGCTACCGGCATCATCAGTCCGAGAACGCCCGATACGGTCCCTTGCTTGCTCTCTTCCACCTGATCCGGAATGAGTGCCGTATATGCGGCCATCCCGAAGTTGAAGAACAGCTGCGCGATCGACCATCCGATGACGATCTGCCAGATCTCCGTCGCCAAGCCGACCCATAGCAACGCGAGCGAGCCGATAATAGGACCGATCAGCATCCACGTCCGGCGACGGCCGAACGCGATGTTCGTGCGGTCGCTCAGCGCCCCGCCGAGCGGGTTACCGATCAAGGCGAAGAATGCGCCGACGCCGGAGACGAGACCATAGGACGACGTGTAGCCGTCAGGATCGACTTCGATCATTTTGAAGGTGAGAAGCAATAATGCCGGTGTCATGAGCGCAAGCATCATGAGCCCATACCCGAGCGATATTCCGAACGTTAGTCTTTTCAGGGGCGTTACGATCTGCCCTCTTATTGCTGATCCTGCCATACGATGACCTCCTAGGGACAAATATGCTTGAATTTGAAAACGTTATCTGTAAGCGATTACAACTTGATTATAAAAGAAAACGCCTCCCAGATGAGAGGCGGCGGCTTAAGGTGTTTTGTTACGATTTTTACGTTGTTTTGCGATAACGCTTTCATCGGGCTGCCGAAGCACATTAAAAATTGACCCGAAACTTTTCTACGCTTGAGGGATCAACTCCATCAGCATTACGCCATGGGGCTCGAGAACGGAGACGTAGTTCACATGCGCTCCGCCCTCTATCTTCGTCACGTACCTGCGCGGATTGGCGCTTGCCTTCAGATAGCTCACATCTTCCGTCGTGATGCTGTCCGGCGCGCCCATCTCAACCCAAGAGTCATAGCTGCTGCCATGCTTGCGACCCAGCGCGGTTATCTCCATCTTGTAGGTTCCATCGGGCACGCCTTGCAGATCCATCTCCAGCTTCACCGTCTTCACGTTCTTGAACGCATTGTATCGGTTCGTCGCATCGATGAACGAGATATCGCCAAGCGCATACAGATCATCGAAGTGGCAATAGTTGAAGGTTAGTATCTGGTACCCGCCGCGGCCTGTCGTGACGATGTAACGGTCGCCCCTTGCTATGAGCCGGTCGCCGAGCTTCGCGAGCAGTTCGTACGCGATCATGCCCGCCTTCGGAATCCCATACTGGGCGAGCAGTCCGAGTCCGCCATGGAACAGCATCGGCGAAGCCGCCGTCTCCTCGATATTGTCGCTGAGCACCCAATAGCCGAAGCCGTCGATCGCATCCAGATTGTCCACGATATTTTTGGCGATATAAGCGGCCTTATACAAGGTATCGTTGGTCAGTTCCCGATGATAGGCGGTCGAGTTCCATTCCGTTAAGTAGAGCTCTACATCGTCGATGCCTAATTCGCGAAGAATCGCCTGCTCCTTCGCCAGGCAATCCCTCAGGAAATCCGGATTGGCCGATACGCCGCCGAATTCCTCCAGCAGCTGGCGGTACGGCGTCCAACTCTTATCCATCTCCTGCCGCAGTCCCTCTGACCAGTCGTCCAGCGTATCATGCGGATAGAAGTGCAGCGGGATGAAGTCCGGCAAGCAATCATGCTCCCTGCAATAGGCGAAGAAGTGTTGATTGAACGCTCGCGTCTCCATCGAAATGACGGTCCCGGGCGCTCCGATCTGCAGCTTGTCCGAACAGCTCTTGAGCGTACGGTAAGTAACTTGATACAGTTCGAAGTATTCCTCCATCGTGCCGGGCCAGAACAACTGGAGCTGCGGCTCATTCCAGAACTCGAATTTCCAGCTCTCCACCTCGGCGGCTCCGTACCGGTTCATGCAATGGCGCAGGAAGCGTCCGACGAGCTCGCACCAGCGATCGAGCGACTTGGGTCCGCTCACGTAGCTCTGGTTGTAGAAGATCGTCTTGCTGCGGTCATGCGCCAGCTCCGAAGGCATGAATCCAAGCTCCACGAACGGCTTCAGCCCGATCGATAGCAGGAAGTCGAACAGCTGCTCGACGAACCGGAAGTTGTAGATCGGCTGCCCTGCCTGCGTCTCCTGATACACCATCATCGCATCGTCGAAAATGCCGTGGAAGCGCAAGTAGCGGAATGGACAGCGCCGCTGAAGTTCGCGCAGCTGCTGCTGCACATCGGCGTGCAGCCCTTCCTTCGCCTTGCCGATCGTGATCAGGTTCCGCCACGTATGCCGGATCGGCGCGTGCCGGTTATCCCCGGACAGTTGCAGCGGAATATGCTCCGTCTCGATTCCCTCGACATGATCCGTCTCCTCCAGATCTCGCACCTTGCTCCGCTGCAGGAATTGATGGATGATCCCGAGCGCGCTCGATTGGCTGAACGCCATATAATTCGATGAGGACGAAGATTCCCGCTTCGTCTCGGTCTCGGGGCGATAGCGCTTGCGGTAATCGTTCGGCGTCATATGGTATTTGTTCTTGAACGCCGCGTAGAACGACTTCGCGTTCGGGAAGCCGTGCTCCATCGCCATGTCGGCGATCGGCGCTTCCTCGAGTCGAAGCAAGGACTCCACCGCATTTTTGAGCCGGATGCTCGTCAGGTAGGACTGGAAATTGAGACCGAAGTTCTCGCCGAAAAACTTGGATAAATACGGCACGGACAGATACTCCCGGTCCGCCAGGTCCTGCAAGGAGATCGGCTCCCTGTAGTGCGTCTCCAGATAGTCGATGATCCGCAGCATCCGCTCCATATATTTCTCGCTGACCGCTTCCCCGCTAGCGGGAATTCGGAACTGCTTAAGCAGGATGGAGAAAATTTGGAGCATGCGCGCCTGCATGTCGAGCTCGTAATACTCGCTCTTCTTATGCTTGAGCTGCACCATCTCAGCCAGCAGCTGGCGAATCCGATCAAGCGCGGGACGCCTCTCCTTGCCGGCCGAATGGGAATCGAATCCGAAGCTGGCCGCTTCGACGCCCTTCAGGTTGGCCTTGAGATAAGCGTCCGGGATCAGATAGGTCGCGATAATATTTTTGTCCAGGCCGATCACCTCATGCACATGGCACGAGTTGATGAGCAGCACGTCTCCCTCGGAGAGCGCCGTCATCGTCTGGTTGACCGTCACCTCAAGCGTCCCGCGCAGCACGAAGATGATCTCCACGCTGTTGTGCCAGTGGCTCGGGATGTAATTCACGCTGTGGAGCGATACGTCGAACGGCAGGTTATCGCTCGTCTCCACGAACTCGTAGATGGAATGTTTCAACGCCTAACCTCTCCTATACGCAAGGCAATCCGGCGAGCGCGCCCCCTCAGGAGCGCCCTCGCACCGGTGCACGTTTACGTTAACGTCAATGGATATGATAGGCATTAGTGTACCACGAGAGCGGGCTTCACTTACAAGCGGCAGACGCAAAAATCCCTCGCAAGCCAATGTGAGCGCCACATGTTGCAAGGGATTATTGGTTGTTATTTGCCAACGGCAAGCTCGAACTGATGCGCGACTTCTCGAATCTCCTCTTCCGAGAAAGCTCCCGAAACGCCTGCATTGCCTTCCGTCATCGCGTAGTAAACCCGAGGCTGCGCGAGCAGTAAGTGATTAATGTAGATGGACAAGGTCTTCCCGATCAAATCCGTCGTGATTTGCTCCCATTTGGCTGCGTCTTTGAACGTAAAGTAGAGGCTATATTGCGTGCCCCCATTAAACCCCGGTTGCTCCATGACTTCGATCGAACCCGGCACAATATCATCACTGGTCAGCAGAACATGGCCATCCTCGTCTTTGAAATAAATCTTCACTTTCATAAGCGGCTCTATGAGGGCGATCATCGCTTCAAAAGTCTTCACCAAACCTTCGTGATCCGGTGTCATATAATCATAGAACCCTTCGCTGGCATTGTTCTTCCCGTCTATTGCCAACTCAAGGGCATTCGAATTCGTAAGCCTTGTTGTCAAATTCGGGTCGGCTCCGTTGTCGAGCAGCAATTGCACGACCTCCAACTTACCGTTACTGACTGCGTTATGAAGAAGCGTATATCCAAAATGCGGAATACCGGAACCCGCATAATCAAAATCTTGATAATTGACAGGAAATCCAGCTTCTAGCACCGCTTTCGCTTCCGCTACCGTATCAATCGCGAAACCATAAGGCATAATTCCATCCACACCTACCGGAATCGTGAGGTCCTTCCAATCCTTAAGCAATGCCTTCAACTGCCCCGCATCGTCTTTTACTAGCGCGTGAATAAGCTGGTTCTGGTCATAAGTCAGCACCCAGAACAGCTCGATGTGCCCTTTGTAATACTGAAGTGAGCCGCCGCTGGACTCGACGATGAACCGGAGCGGTATGTATAACGTGCCCTTCTCCATGGTCGGCGCGACCCGGAGCGTCTTCTTCTGATGATCCACTTCATCCGTCGTTGTATTGGCTTTGAATTGTATCGCGTGACTAGCATTGGATAATGTCCATTCCTTCGCCATAGACGACCAGGTCAGCTTCAACTTCAGCGCAGCTGCAGCCGTTCGCACCGCGATCATATTCTCGCTAACGCCTTTGACGCTTATTTTCTTATAGCCAACAGGCTGTCCGTTCACGTACAGCGGGATTGGCTTCGCTTGTTGCGAAGTTTGTTGCGAAGCCTTTTGCGCTATCGCCGGATCAGCTGCCGAGGCGATCGGTGCAAGTGCTATGGCTATTAGCGTAAAAACCAGGAGCAGCAGCGTCCATTTTCTCATCCCTATTCCCCCATGTTATGAATTCCTCACTGATCCAACTATGGAAAAAGGTTTTCATAGTTTCATAGGTTCTCCTATTCCAAATCAATAGTTCCTGTATGTTCGAGACGTCGGATAATCCGCAGCCTTCTGTCCGCCCGCGCCGTCATCCATGCGCTCCAGCCATAGAACATGGCGCTCACATAGAACAGCGCCTGTATGGTCAGCCAATCGATGACGTAACCCCCGAGTAGGACGGCCAACCCGGAGGCCGCCGACGTCCAGAAGTGAAACGAGCCGATAACAGCGCCGCGCCCGCCTGCTTCCGTATGCTCGGCCAGCAGAAGGCGCTCGCTCATCTTTTGCATCGCGTTGCAGATGCCCATCAGCAGCTGCAGCAAGAGCACCATAGCGTAGCTCTCCACCCACGGGAACGCCAGCATAGCGGACATCATCCCGATTGAGCTCCAGGTGAGCATCCGAAGGCCTTGCTTCTCTAGCCGCGGCGCCAACCATTGGGAAGCGGCAGCGGAACTGATCGTGAATACCGCGAACGCCAGCCCGTATTTGGAGAAGCTGTTGCCGAGATTTTTCAGGAACAATAGATAATAGGGGTAGATCATGCCTCCTGCCAGCGTGATGAGGCTCTGCGAACGGATCAACCATCTCGTATCCATTAATGTCCCTCCCCTCTATAATCCATGTAGAAGTAGTTCATGAACCGATGTTCCGGATCAATCTGATCTTTCTTGGCGAAAAATGACGCCTGCCCGGGATATGCCGCTTGAAATTGCTCGACGCTCGGATAGGCGGCATAAGGCAAGTAATACGTCCCTTGATGCGCGAGTACGCGATCGACGACCTTCCGGATGCCCGCTTGCAATCGCTCCTGCCCCTTATCCGACAGCGGAGCATGGAACAGGCAGACCAGCGCGAACATATCCGATCTCGCATAGGAAAGCGCCGCTTCCTCATCCCGCTCCACATAACGAACCGTAATGTTGAGCAGATTCAACTCCTCTTCATGCAACACGTCTCGAAACTCGCTGACGAAGCTCGCGAACTGATCCACCGGCACAAAATATTCCTGCAGCAAATCGTTGCTACTCGCATCATGGAATTCCATGAACGCGGATTCGGACCGCATCGCATTGTTGCGCGTAATCCGGGTGCCGTCTTGCATCGCGAAGAATCGCTCCTGCATGCGCCAGAATGCATTCTTCCCCCAATCAGATGTCCGGTTCAGGTTAAACATCAGTTTAGCGGCCGTTACGCCGAACTCCCGCGTCTTCAACTTGTCATGGCCTTGTAGCGGGACCGACTGCTCCTCCGCATAATTGATCGCATACATGTCGGTCAAGAAGCTGTCCGGCGCGACCGAGATCCGGGCAATATGCATCTTCACGTCCGGATTACCGAGCACTTGATCCCGGAAGTATTCGCTGTAACGGTCCACATCTGTTCGCTCGATAGCCATCCGGTACATCTCGTTCTCCGTAAGCGTCAAGGTAATATCGAGAATGATCCCGAACAAGCCGTAACCGCCGATCACATAGGGGAACAGATCCGCATGCTCCGTGCGGCTTACGTTCACGATCTGACCATCCGCTTTCAGCAGGCGAAAGGATTCAACGGTCTTGATGGGCGAGCCATTCCGAATGTCCCGTCCATGCGCGTTCACGCTGATTGAGCCGCCGATGGTAAACATATTTTGCGACTGCATCACCTTCACCGCAAGCCCGTACGGATTAACGTAATCCTGCACAGCTTTCCAGGTAGCGCCTGCCTGCACGCGAATCGTTCTGCGCTTCGGGTCGAACTCGAGCACGCGATTGTAGGATGTCATATCCGCGACAATGCCGTCTTTGTAGTAGGTGTGCCCGCCTTGACTGTGACGCTGGCCTGCGATGGAGATGGTCAGACCTTTGTCCCGCGCTTCCTTCACCAGTTCGCGCAGCTGTTCCTCCTCGTGTCCGCTGGCTACCCGTTCGACCTTTACCGGATGAAGCCGGCTGTAATCGGTGATGAGGTACGGATCCTGGCCCGGAGTGTCGTTGTAGGTATAGTTGAGAAGACACAGCGCGGCGAGCAAGAGCAGCGCAACCCATTTTGTCATGCGGAAACCTCCGGCCTCTCGGTTTTATTCCAATCTGTACACACTGTAACGCGCATGATGGGAAGCGGATAGTACCAAATTCGCATAGTACCTTTTGCATCTTTTGCGGCCGCGCAAGGTGAAACGGCTTGCGCCGTCCTCTGGCGGCGTATTAAGTTTCATTCCAGAGAAATAGAAGATGATTAATAAACGTGAAACTTATACATTCTTATATTTCAAAAAAACCGCCGTCACATGGACAGCGGCTACTACGCGTGATATTCGGTGAGATATACGGTTAATCACCTTGCTTATTCAGCTGCAGCTGCCTCCGCTCACGACGATTGCCCGCATGGAATGGCGCATACAACAGCAAGAAAATAACGACCGCCAACCCTTCCATCGACAGCAGATACCAAGGGTACGGTCCGAGAAGATCGAGCACCGAGGCGGTGTCCGGCTTGCGGGAGACGAACATGTAATTGCCGCCTGTCGCCTTGTTCACGAGCAGGATAATGACCAGCAGCAGATTGAGGAAGATCATCGTGAGCCCGATCGAGCGCAAGGTCGGACGGAACTTCTCCACCCAGACCATATAGAGAACGGCCAGAATGATGAAACTATGCGCCAGGAAAAATTGCAAGAACCGAAAATGCGGGAAGCCATACGTGAGCACAGGCGTCAACAGCGCCTGCATCGCGCCGCCGATGCCGGTGAAGTAGACGATCTGGAACAAACGCTTGCTGCGGAACAGCAGCATCAAGATGCACATATAAAGCGAGATGCTGCACAGCTCAAGCGGCAGCGTATCGGACAGGCCGAACGCGTCCTCGCGGACATACCAGACATTGAGCGCCGCCTCGGCCGCACCTAGTATGCCGACCAGGGTAAGGCGAGCGAATAGCCTCCGTCTGTCGCCCTGCTGCAGCCAGCTTTTGGCGACATAGAGCAATAAGATGAGCAGCGCACATGCGACTAGCGCAACAATATGCGTCAGCGAGAAAGCCGTGAATCTCGTATAGTCGCCGCTTAACGTGAGCATTCCCATTCGTTAGTAGCCCCCTTTGGTCGATGAGGAACAATTCGATGATCAGGAAATAAATTCCTGCCCGAGTAGAAGCAAAAGCCCGAACATGCTTCCATGTCCGGGCTTCGCGCGTCCTCGACGTTTAGAGGACCAATAGCAGTATCGTAATCGGTACAATCCATAAGAGCGGTAAGCTATTCCAGATGAGCGCCGCCTTGTACCGCTTCTTGGCGAACAGCACCCAACCCGTGATGATGCCTGCGATAACGCCGATCGGATAAGAGGCGATGTAGAGGAAGAACAGCCACGTCGGCACATGCGTCGCCGCTTCCGGGCTATCGAACATCATGATCGACAAACCTGCCACGACCATCCAGACGATAATGAGCAATACAAAAATAAGTTGCGAAATAATAAGTAATGTGAGTGTCTTGTTGCGGTTCATCTGAATATCCCCAGTTCTTAGTTGTTGGACAGCTGCTCGTGCGCCGTCTGCTTCGACTTCCATTCTTGTTGCCACTCGGTTATAAAAGGATGCTGCTCTACAAGTTCGCTCAGCCGTGCGAGCGACTCGGATTTCTTGCCCTGCTTCCACCTTTTTGCTCCACGCACCACTGTAACCATCGGCAGGATGGCAAGACCGTACGCGCAATCGACTATAGGCTAACCCGTATAAAAGCAGGAGACCCGATCGCTCGAGTCCCCTGCAAATTATAGCATTACCTTTCACTAGAAGCGACGATTAAATTGTAGATGCCTTGGGCTCGCGCCGATAAGCCTTTAGGCGCACAGTTGCCGCTTTAATTGCCCGTCACCAATCATCACACTCACTTGGCTTGTACCCTGCACAACACCAGGATTTACAACGTCTTCAGCTTCTCGCCCAGCAGCGCGAACGCTTCTTCCAGCTTCACCTTCGGAATCGCCTCGTAACGATCCCCGAGACTGAGCTCGAAATACGATTCCGCTTCGCCGCGTACGCGTACATAGGACGTAAGGCCGACGCCCGTACGTTCGCATACTTCCGCCAGGATCGGTGTCATCTGCTCCACCGTCGCTGCCATGTGCACATGGAACATATTCGACACCGGGACGGACGGAACGGTCTTAATCCGTTCTCCGCATGCGTTGACATAACGGGCTAACTCCTGCGCTTCCTCGTAATATTGCGCCATCTTGCCAGCGCGATGCTCGTAGTAATAATCCGCGCTCAGAATATACGGATACAGGTGGATCAGATCGCCGCCGTGGCGTCTTTTCCACACTTTGGACTGCTCGGTGAAGGCCGTATCGCCGGCCAGAATCGCGCCCGCTACGCCGCCGATGCCTTTGTAGAACGACATATAGACGCTATCGAACAACGCGCAGATCTCTTCCGCGCTCTTCTGGTAGAACGGAAGAATCTCAAGGAGCCGCGCGCCGTCCAGGTGCAGTTTGATCCCCTGCTCCTTGCAGTAAGCGGAGATGGCTTCCAGCTCTTCGAAGGCCGGCAGTTGGCCGCCGATCTCTCGCTGCGGCAGTTCGAGCAGCAAACATGCGATGGGCCGGTCGATCCGCTTGACATCCTCCAGCGTGATGACCTGTTCCTTATCGCCAAGCAGCACCGGTTCGATGTGATGCAGCTCGTGCAGCCCGCGCTCCTCGTGAATTTCAAGATGGCTGAGCGGATGGTAGGCGACTTGCTTCAGTCCCCGTTCGTCGCACCAGATGCGCAGCGCGATCTGTTGAGCCATCGTGCCGCTCGGGAAGAAGACGGCGGATTCCTTGCCGAGCAGAAGCGCCATTTTGCGCTGAAAATCTTCAATAATGGCTCCCTTACCGTACATATCTGCAACCATGTTGTCGTCCATTCGCGCAAGTGCCTCTTTCAACACCTGAATGTCCCGATTGCCATGCCCGCCGAGTTTATATGCTGCTTGATTGAATGCTTCCAATAATGGGTTGGTGTTCTCCATTTGCCCTCAACCTTTCTCACGATGCCGATTCTCGTACAACGATTTAGTATACCATAGGGCAGTCTAGCAGATGAAACGCCAAAAAGACCCTCTTCCCACCGATACGGGAAGAAGGTCTATCTACAAGTCGAATATGCTGTAATTGCTGCCACCAACCTTTAGTTCGTTATCAAGTTACGCGATGTGTAGAGGGAGTTGATTGCTACAAGATTAACCGATCAGGCGAAGCGCCTTCTCGAAAGCGCCCGTCGCGCCAAAGCCGTCATGGTAATCGATCTTCTTGCCTTTCTTCTCCGCCAGCTCGCGTACCGCCCACATCGAGGTATGCTTGATCGCGCCTCTTAGAATGATCACCACATCCGCCCGGTTAATGATTCGGGTAAAATAACTCTCCACCGAACCGCCGCCCGTCTTGCCATCGTGATGCTCCACGATAAACCCATGCCGCTCGCCGAGCTTATTGAACGTATTCGTCTGACTGCCACCGATAATCGCTACAACCTTCATCCTCATCCCTCCGCGTCTGAAGCTTACCGCTCCCGTTTGTAAATTATTGTTACTTCTATCATAACTCCAATTACTTTAAAGTCAATAAGTTTAGTCGGATTTAAAATTAAAAATAAACCAGGGCTTGGTTATTGCCCCGGTTCATTGCTGGCGGATCGTTCCTTATTGGCTAGCGCCGGTCGCAGGCTCGGACCGCTTGGCAATCGACACAGCCATCTTCTCGATGGAAACGGCTCGATCATGCGTTAGAACGCATTTTCAACGAACTTTAAGCACCCGCTTATAGTCAATACCTATAACCATAATGAGATATATCTATTTCAATAATGAAGAACAAAGCAGTAGTATGGATCTAACCAGATGGAACGGCTATCGTCGCCTTTCATGGCGGCACGCATTCCATGCAACAAACGATGATCTAAATAGCGAAGGAGTGAAGCGTTATGAATCCATACGTGAAACAGCAGTTCGATCAGGTCGCCAAGGAATACGATCAGCAGCGCAGAGGACTTATCCCGTGCTTCGATGATTTCTACGGCATTGCCGCATCATGGGTCCATGCCACTGCTCAGGAACCGCGCATTCTCGATCTCGGCGCAGGCACCGGCTTGTTCTCCGCGTTCGTGCAGCAGAAGTACCCGCAAGGCCAATTCACCTTAATGGACCTTAGCGAGGCCATGCTCGACCAAGCCGGGATCCGATTCGGCGATCACCCGAACGTGAAGCGGATTGTGGCGGACTACACGGCTTTCCCGACAACGGAGCCCTATGACGCCATCATCTCCTCGCTGTCCATCCACCATCTGACGCACGAAGCGAAGCAGGCGCTGTTCCGCCATATCTTCGCCGCGCTGAAGGACGGCGGCGTGTTCGTCAATGCCGACCAAGCCGCTGGACCATCGGCTTTCTTCGATGAGAAATACCGGCAGCTGTGGCTGCAGGAGATCGGCCGAAGCGGCTTACCGCAAGCGGCGATCGACGCCTCCATTGAACGCCGCAAGCTGGACATCAACGCGACGGTGAGCGATCAACTGGCATGGCTGCGGGAGGCGGACTTCAGCGAAGTCGATTGCGTCTATAAGCATTATGATTTTGCGGTCTTCGTCGCGATCAAGTAACAAGGTGAGCGATAGGACAAAAGCTGCCGGTCTCAGATAGACCGGCAGCTTATTATGTTGCGGGATCTCGCCTATCGAAAAAACAGCAGCGTCACCGGCACCGACAGCACGGTCATGACGACGCCCATGACGCCCATCGCAAGCCCCGCGTACGCGCCTTGAACCTGCGAATCGCGCATCACCTTGGCCGTGCCTATTCCATGCGCAGCGGTGCCGACGGCAAGACCGATCGCGCGATCGCTGCGAACGCCGATCAGACGCAGAAAGGACACGCCGACGAGGCTGCCGAACAGCCCCGTCAGGACGGTGAACACCGCGCCCAGCTCGGGTACTCCGCCATACAGGCGGACAAGCTCAAGCGCGATTGGCGTCGTAGCGGATTTCGGCATCATGGAAGCGGCCAGCTCTTCGTTCCCGCCGAGGCACAGGACAATTGCCGCATTGCCGGCCAGACTGACGCAAGCGCCAAGCGTAACGCCGACAAGTATCGGCAGCCACTGTTCCATAATACGCTGCCAGTTGCGATACAACGGCAGCGCAAGCGCGACGGTCGCCGGCCCGAGCAAGAACGTAATCAGGCTGCCGCCTTGATTGTAGTCCTCATAAGGAATATCGAGCACGCTCAGCATCACTATGAGAATGACCGAGCAGAGCAGCAGCGGATGGATCCAACGGTACCGCTTGGACAGCTGCAGCGACAGCTCGAAGACGCCGATCGTGGCCGCAACGCCGAAGACGGGCATCGACCAGACTTCATGCCCCCACATGGTGCTCCCCTTTCTGCACTCGCCGTTTGCGCGCTTCCATCAACTGAATCGCGTAACCAGTTGCCGCCAGTACGAGCAGCGACCCCGGCACGACCGCGCCCGTTACGGGCAGCCAATTCTGCTTCAGCATTGGCGCATATACCATCACGCCTACAATGATCGGAGCGAAGAACAACATCAGGCGAGAGAGCAGCAGCTCGGCTGCCTCCTTAATCCAGGCTTCCTTAATCCAGCCTTGGAGCAGCGCGGCCAGGAGCAGCACCATCCCGACCACTTGACCGGGCAGCGGCGCGCCCAGCGCAAACGTAATCAGCTCTCCGAGCAGCCAGAAGGCAGCCAGGATGGCGAATCCTCTCATGTACGCTCCAATGCTTCGATATACACTTTGAAATCCGCAATCGATGTGAATAGCTCGTCAGGCGACGTCGACCGGAGCTGCTCGATGTCTGCCGTCTCGGCCCATGCCGCGGCAACCGCTCCTACGCCTGCTTCTCTCGAGTTCAGAATATCGCTCGGCGAATCGCCTATGTAGATGCATTCGGCCGGATGAACCCCAAGACGCTCTACGACAGCCGCGATGCCCTGAACCTTGCGGGGGCCATGCACCCAACCTGTCTCTATCACTTCAAAATATTCCCGCATCCCGAAGATCTCTAGTGTAATCTCCGTGCTCCGCGCTCCCTTGCCCGTCACCATCGCCAACCGAAGTCCCTTGGCCTTCGCAAGCTCGATGATGTCGATCATGCCCTCGAAAGGCTTCTCGCACATCGGGTGAAGCTTGCGGTAATGGATGAGATAATCTTCAACGCCCTGCTCCTCGTGTTCCGGAATGAGCGCGCGGATCGTCCCTTCCTCCGAAGGACCGAAGGTCGCGATAATCTCCTGATCGCTCAACGTCCGGCCCGCAAGCGGTTCAATCGCATTCTTGAATGCTCGAATACATAACGGTAACGTATTGCCGATCGTCCCATCCAGATCAAAAATCAGACATTGCGCCACAATTGCTCTCTCCCTTCCATATCGGCCAGCTTAGGCAGACCGCATAGGCCCGCCGTCGCTCGCCATCCTACTCTTCCCATACTCTATCATGAAAGTGCCGAGGCCGTGTACAGCAAAAAGCAGCCTTACCCCGTCCGAGACGAGATAAGGCCGCTCTGGATGAAACTCGAATTACCTCTTACTGTCGAGCAAAAAGCTTGAAAATCACGGTTGCGGCTTGCGCTCTCGTCGCATTCGCTTTTGGCGCGAAGCTGCCGTCCGGCATGCCGGTCATAATGGCCGCGCCTTGAACCGCCGCTGCCGCTTCCTTCGCGTATGGAGCGATTTGCGCTTCATCTGTAAAGGACGCCTGACCGCTGCCCTCGAAGTCCATCTTCAGATGCTGGCCGACGCGGTGGATCATAACCGCCATTTCCTCCCGCGTAATACGGTCGTTCACGCCGAAGCTGCCGTACTGCTTGCCCTTGACGATGCCCAGCTTCTGGGCGCTCGCAACTGCGCCCGCATACCATGTGCCTGGCTGTACATCCGTGAATGCAGCTGTCGCCGTGTCATCCTGCAGGTCGAACGCATCGACCAGCATCTTGATGAACGCTGCGCGCGTGACTTCGCCGTTCGGATCGAACAGCCCGTTGCCCGTACCGTTAATGGCGCCTCTTGCCGCCAGCGCCTCAATGCTGTCTTGTGCCCATGCAGCCTGCTCAAGATCGCTGAAAGTAACATTCGCAGAAGCTGCCGCATACGTGCTGAAATGTTCCGCCGTGAAATCTACCGTTCCCATTGCCGGATTGTACTTACTTTGTTTCACGACTTCGAGCGTGCCCGCATCGCTCACATAGTAGATGACAACCTGATGCGGCTTCTCTTCCGCTTTCAGTCGATAAGGAATCGCAACCTCCACCTGGTGCTCGCCGAAGCTGTTCACCGGCTTGCCGTCGATCGCCAGTTCGAAGTCATAGATAACGCCGCCATCCAGCTGCTGCCGCACATCTGCCGGAAGGGAGGCAGGGTCAACCGCCGATACCGTCAACTCAAGCGTTCCTGCAACCGTGCCATCTAAGCTGCGCAGCAAGTCCGCCGGAATCGTAAGTACAGCCAAGCCCGTGTCCAGCTGGATCGTCTTGGTCGTCTCGTTCAATGCCAGCTCATCCGCCGGCAGAGACAGTTTCACTTGTTTCGTTCCTGCAGCAGGCTTGACGACGAGCGCGACCTTGCCATCTTTGCTGCTCGCGACGCCAGCCTCAAGCTGTGCTTCCGTAACCTGAACAGTGGCCGTGCCATCGCTATCGGTTATCGGCTCGACCGTGATCGTGCCATTGCCTGTAGTCGGTTCGGGCTGCTGCGGTCCCGTTGGCTCCGCAGGCGTTGTCGGATACGGATACGATCCGCCACCACCGGATTGCTTGACGGTTACGACCGCCGTTGCCTCATGGCCGCCGTCTTCGGACTTGACCGTAATCGTCGTCTTGCCGTATGCAAGCGCCGTTACTTGACCGCGTTCATCGACCGTCGCCACGCTTGGTGCGCTGGAAGTCCAGGTCAGCGCGTCGTTACTGACGATTTCCGGCATGAATACCGCCTTCAGCTCGCCGGTCTCATCTTTGCCGAGCTTAAGCTCGGTTGGTTCCAGCTTAATTCCGGTCACGGCAACTTCCGCGTCCGGTGCGGCGTAGAACGCCACATAGCTGTCCGTCATCCCGTTCTTCGTCACGATCGCGCGAACGACTTGGCCGGACGTCACGGCCACCGGAGCCGTGTAGAGTGCGCTGTCCTTGGTCGGCAGCGACCCATCGAGCGTATAGCGAATCGCCGCGCCTTCGATGTTCGTCGTCAAGGTAACCAGCTTCGCACCGTAATCCGTTGCTGCCGCAGAGATAACCGGCGCTGCGGCCTGCGTCACGACCGCTTCAGGCGTGCCCGGCTCCAGCGAGAACCAGTCGAAGTTGAAGCCATCGCCTTGGTCGACGATACGAATGGTCTGCTCGCCTTTCTTTAATGCCACGCCGAACGAAGCTTGCGCGTAGTTGCCCCATCCGCCCGTGGAAGGAAGGGATACGGAACCTTTTGCCGTTCCGTCGGATAAGAGCACTGCCGACACCCCGCCTTGCGGCGTTGCGTACTGCAACCGTACTTTGTACCAACCATCCTCTGGTACGGAAATAAGGTAGTCGAACGTCGACCCGCCAACCGTATACCCCAGATTGTTCCGCTCATTGCCGTACTGAATGACCTGTTGTCCGGCCGCGATGAACGATTCCGCCTCCGCGATCAGGACGCCGCCTTCTCCCTTGCGCGTTGCGGTGACGATCTCGAAGCCGAGTTCCCTCAGATCGAAATTGCCGTTCGAACCTTGCACGCGAAGGGTCTGCACGCCTTCTTGCAGCACGACGGCCAGCCTTGCGCCGACGAAATCGGTCGAGCCGTACAGATTCGGGATCACGTACGAACCGAGCGTATTGCCGGCTCCGTCTTGCAAGAGGAAGCCGCCGCCATTCGGAGAAGCTACCTTCATCGTCACCGCGTAGGTGGTTTCGGCCGGTACATTAAGCTTGAATTCGGCCCAATCTCCGGTACCGAAGCCGGTCAGCTTCGCATTGGCTGTACCTGCGCCGTCGACGGATACGCCGGACAGCTGATAATAATCATTCCCCGTCACGGCCGATGCCATGATGTCCGTCGGCTCCTGCTTGTGGCCCGCTCCGATCAGATTGACGGTGCCGACCAGCGTCTGGCCGCCAGTCGAATCCGCGTAAGCCGTAACCGGTACGTGGAAGGACAACGTCGTATTCGTCTCGTATGGCTTCTCGCTATCCCAGAGCAGCTGGACGTTCGCTTCTCCAGGATTCACCAGCGTAACCGTCCCCTTCGTAATGCCGAGGTCTGCGGCCTCGCCGCCAAGCGTAATGTCCGCCAATGCCGCCTCGTTGAACGTGCCGCCGCTCAGCTTGAGGCTGACCGTCTGTTCATTCACGTCGTAGAGCAGCGTCTGCGGATCGACCGTCAGGACAACGGGCTCTTTCTCTTCCTCGACGATAATCCGGTCCCACTTGTAGGTGAGGACGGATTTGGCCGGGATCGTGCCCGCGATTTGCGTCCCGTCGCTGACAAGCTTGAAGGTCTGCGACTTGTTCGTCTGGTTGATGACCACCGATACGATCGTCTTCTCGTCCGGGCTAAGGAAGGACACGTTCGTCACCTTATCCTTCGACCCGTAGTTGCTGTCGATGCGAATATAATCCGGGCGGACGAACTTCGAGAAGTTGCCCAGCATGTAATATTCCGGCGTCAGCCAGTAGCCGTCCTGGTTGCTCGAATCTTTGATCACCATCGTAGGGTCAGGCGTGCCGACCCATTGGTGGGAGGCGATATCGCTGTCGAGCATGACGACCCAGGAGTTGTAGCTCCGCGCCCAGTTGCGGAAATATTGCGCGATCCGGTCCGCGCCGGTCGTGCCCCATACCGCACGTTCGGTGAGGTAAATATTTTCGTCCGGATACATGTCGTGCAGTTCGGTCATCATCGTCGGTTCGCCGGCGTAATCGTGGAAAGCCGTGCCGTCGATCGCTTCCTGATTGGCCGGATCTGCCAGCATCGGCGCCGGGTAACTCATCGCGTCGTTGAAGTTGTGGTCGAAGATCCACAGCTTCACATCATTCAGGCCAACCGCGTCCAACTTCTTGCGCAGCAGCTTCGCCAGCTCCGCCTCCTGCTGCCACGGCATCTTCGTGCTCGGGTATTCGATCTCGAGCAGCGGTTCGTTCTGCAGCGTCATCGCCGAGATGTTGATGCCCTGCTCCTTATACGCTTGAATAAACTTGACGTAATAGTCCGCGAGCACCGGCAAGTATTCGTCCTTCACCGAGCCCTTGATCATGCTGTCGGTCGTCTTCATCCAACCCGGAGGACTCCATGGCGAAGCGAAGAATTTCATGTCCGGCTTGATCGCGACGATCTTCTTCAGCACGTCGATGATGCCGTAATCGATATCCTTCTGGATCGAAAAATGCTCCAGTTTCACATCGGTCTCGCCGGCTGGCATGTCGTCGTACGAGTAGAACTTGCGGGACGTGAAGTCCGCCGTTCCGATCGTCAGGCGCGTCATGCTCATGCCGATGCCTTCGGTGTCGCTCATCAGCTTCTTCAGCAGCTCTTCTTGCTTCGCCGCGGACAGCTTCGTCAGGTTGAACACCGTCGATTCCTCCATGGAGGAACCCATGCCCATGATCGACTGGTATTGCTTATTCGCGTTAATCTTGATCGTCGTCACGTCGGCATCTTCGCCTACAGAGGTCAGATCGGTATCGCCTTGTTGCGTCAGTTGGGACGCTTCGTCGCCTGCCTGCCATTGCGGCGCGTAATACCACCGCATATTCTGGCTGTTACGTTCGGTGGACAGCCAGCTCTCTACCGCGCCTTGACCGCCCTCGACCGGAGCTTGCGGCGTGATCGTGCCGCCCGTGTCGCCCTCATCGACGACAGCTGGAGTGAACCCGGCCGAGCCGAACCAGTTGAAGTTGAGGCCGCCGTTCGTGAACACCAGCTTGATTTTCTGTACGCCCGCGGCAAGCGCGACGCCTTTCACGGTCGCCGTCTGCCAGCTTTGCCAGCCGCCCGTGTAGCCTACGCCCGTCAGCTTGCCCAGCTCGCTGCCGTTCGCATCCAGGATCTGCATGCCGGAATCCGTGATAGATGCTTCGCCTCCGGCGTAACGGAAGTCGATGTCATAAGCGCCTGCCGTCGGCACGTTGATGTAATATTCGAGCCAAGCATCTTTTGCCGTATAGCCGATATTTTGCCCGCCGCCGGTGTCCGACGTGTTCTCGGTCTGAAGGCCGGGGGACTTCGCAACGAACTTCTCGGCTTCCACGCGCTCGTATGGCTGCTGATCCCCCGGCTTATCCGGGATCGGCTTCAGATCCGGCGTCGCCTCTTCCTTCGTCAAGCCGTAGCCATAGTCGAACTGCACGTATTTCTCTTCGAGGTTAGACGTGCCTGCCGCGGATTTGGTATAAGCTTCGGTGAAAAACGGCCAACGCACAGGCAGCTTGCCCGAAAAGTCGCGCTCGCCGAACAGTACGTCGGCAACGCCATCTCCCTCGGTGCCTGGCAGCCAGGCCTCAATAAGGCCATCCCAATCGCTGAGGCGATCGCCGATCATGAGCGGACGGCCGGAGACGAGTACCGCGATCGTCGGCACGCCGGATGCCTTCACGTTATCAAGCGTTGCCTGATCTTCGGTATCAAGCACGAGCTTGTTCAGGTTATCCCCGTTGCTCTCGGCATAAGGCGCCTCGCCGACGAAGACGATCGCGACGTCGTGGCCCGCCGCTCCGCGACCATGCTTGTTGTACGTCACGTCCTTGGAATCGCCGACCTTCTCGCGGATTCCCTCGAGAATCGTTGTTCCATCCGTCGTCTTGCCCGCGGCGCCCTGCCACGTAATCGACCAGCCGCCGGATTGCAGGCCGATGTTGTCCGCGCTCTTGCCCGCGATGAAGATATCGTCCATCGCTTCCAGCTGAGACAGAATCGGCTCGCCGTTCACCTCGTCGTTCTTGAGGAGCACGAGCGATTCGCTTACCGCCTGGCGAGCCAGCGCGCGATGCTCGTCGGAGCCGAAATCTGCCGCCAAGCTCGGATCCGTCATCGGATGCTCGAATGCGCCGGACTCGAATTTGACGCGCAGGATGCGGCTTACCGCGTCGTCGATTCGCGCCTGCGTGATTTTGTCCTCGGCCACAAGCTCCTTCAGGTAGGTGATCGTCGCCTTCCAATCCGTAGGCATCATCATCATGTCGACGCCTGCATTGACGGCGACCCGGATCTGATCCTTCAAGCCGCTGACCGCCTTGCCATCCCAGTCCTTCGTAATCTGCTGCACCGCGTTATAGTCCGAGATGACGAAGCCGGTGAATCCCAGCTGTCCCTCGCCGGTTCCCTTCAGCGCATCGGTGAGCAAACGCTTGTTGGCGTGCATCTTGATGCCCTGGATGCTGCTGTAAGAAGCCATGACCGTACGCGCGCCGGCCTTGATCGCAGCCTCATACATCGGCAGGTTCAACGCGGCGACCTCTTCCTCCGTCATGCCCGTGATGTTGCCTTGGTTGACGCCGCCATCGGTAAGGCCTTCGCCCAGATAATGCTTCACCGTTGCCACGACGCGGTCGGTACTCTTAAGTTCACCGGACTCGTAGTCGCCCTGAAGCCCCTCCACGAACGCCGCGCCCATCGAAGCGACCAGCTCCTGGTCATCGCCGAAGCCTTCGTAGGTGCGTCCCCACTGAATGTTCTGCGGATCGGCTATCGTCGGCGCGAATGCCCAATTCGTCCCTGCCGCCTTGACCTCCTTGGCCGTCGCTGCGCCGATCTGCGTCACAAGCGCCTCGTTGCGAGTCGCGCCCAGTCCGATGTTGTGCGGGAATAGCGTTGCGCCGATCAGATTGCTGTTGCCATGGATCGCATCTACCCCATAGAGGATCGGAATGCCCAGACGCGTCGACAGCGCGCCAGCCTGATAGCCGTCCACGAGCGCCGCCCACTTCTCCTGCGTGCTGTCCGCCTGCTTCCCGTTCGGGAACGAACCGCCTCCGCTGAGCACGGAGCCGAGCAGATAAGTTCTCACGTCCTTCGGCGTAACCGATGCGCGCTCGGCTTGCACCATCTGCCCGATCTTCTCCTCGAGCGTCATTCGCCCGAGCAAATCCTTGACCCGCTCCTCGATCGGTAGCTGCGCGCGCATGTACGGCACGAGCGAGCCTTTCGTTACCGCCGATGCGGCCGGTGCTGCGCTTACCGCGTACGGCGCCGGCAGTAAACCGGTGACGAGCGAGGCCGCCAATACGACCGCGGACACTCTTGAAAACTTGCGTTTTGCCACGAATAGTTCCTCCTTCAGTCAACTGGCATTCGTCCATGTCCCTTCGTGCAACCACCAGAACGATGCCAGCTTCATAAGTCCCTAACCAAAATGTAATCCATTACATTTGGATGCGTTTTCATTATAGCTCGTTTCGGAGGCGGAACATTAGGTCTCATTTTTTAGGTATGGTTGCATTTTTTCAGGTCAAGGCTATTTGACCCTCATTTCCTTGAACACCTCAAACTTCCTTGCGCATCATGCCGCTTCATGCAAAAAAGACGCCCAAGCATCGCTGCCTGGGCGCCTAAACGTATAGCTTACTTTCCTGCTGCTCTTGTTTTCCGTACGTGCTTCATTTTCTTGCTGTCGGAGCTGCTTACTTCTTGCCGGAAGTCTGCAAGCTGAGCACATCCTCCATATCGATCACGAGATGGATATTATCCATCGTTCTCAGCGATCCGGAGATGATCCCGGCCAGTTGCCCTTTCTCATCGATGAGCGGACCGCCGGACATGCCGCTTACGATCTCGGCCGAAGTCAGGATACGGTCTCTCCCGTTAATCTCCGCGCTCGGATTGTTGACGATGCCTTCGGTAATGATGACCGTATTCTTGAGCGGGTAACCGATCGCGAATACGTCTACTCCGGGACGCAGCGCATCTGTCCGTACGGGCAGATAAGCATAGCCCGCGCTGCTGCCGGCCCCCGAGGCCGGAAGCTCGATCAAGGCAGCGTCGGTCAGTTTGTCATAGCTGAGCAGCTTGACGCCTTTGACCGTCCGACCATCCTCGAAGACGGCCTCCATCGTCGCCGCATTCTCCACCACATGATACGCGGTGGCCGCTTTCCCTTTGGCATCCATAACGACGCCCGTACCGACTGCTGCTACCGTCCCATCCGTTCGAAGCGAGCGAAGATAGAATACGGCATCCTCTGCTTGCTCGAACGTTTGCTCGGCGTTATACGGCCCTGGGACATCGGCCTCCACCTTCGGGTATAAGAGTATACAGCCCGTAATCAATAAGGCCATACTAGCTAACATGAATCTGCGCATACAGACGCCCTCCTTTCTCCGCCGCTTCAATTGGTTTATTCCCTAATCCTTATTGCACGGCTGCCATGATTTCCTTGTAGGCCCAATGATTCGCCGGCAGATCCGAATACGAGACCGAACCGCTGCCGCCGGTTGTGCCGACAATGCGATTGATGATTACGATTGCTTCCGCTCTGGAGATTCTAGCTTCAGGCTTGAACGTTCCGTCCGGGAAGCCTTTGACATATCCCGCTGCCGTGAAGGCATTGACATACTTCTCTGCCCAGTGGCCGGACATATCCTTGAGCGTCGTCTTGCCGGTATTGGAAATATCCAGCTTCAGCACGCGTGCCATGATGACCGTCATCTCTGCCCGAGTCAGCGTGTTGTCGCCGCCAAAGGTCCCGTTCGGATACCCTTCGACGATGCCGGCCGAGGCGAAGAAGGCCACTTGATCTTGTTCATTCCCGCTAACATCGGAGAATGTCGAAGCCAGCTCCACGTCTTCCTTGTCAAGCAACGGCGCAAGCGCCTGAATCAGCGTCAAACGCGTCATGTCCGCGTTCGGCTTGAACGTACCGTCATTATAACCGTTCATGTAGTTCACTTCGCCCGCCGCTTGCTTCAGATCGTACTTCGCTTTCTCAACTTGGAACTCGAGGGTAATTACAGTGTCATCTTGATCGGTGATCGCTTTGACCGTCATATCCTTCGTAATGACCAAATCGCCATCGTACACAGGGCTGTTCTTCGTCGGCTCGCTGCCGTCCGTCGTGTAGTAAATGGTCTGCCCTGCCGAAGCCGTCAGTTTCAGCTTGCCGTTCTTCGCGATCGCGACCGGCTGATCCGAGCTTCCGCTCGTCACGTGGCCGCCGGCTTTCACTTCAATGGCCGGTACAGGTTCTTCGACGACTGGCGGAATGATAATCGCCACGCCACCGCCGCCGCTGCTCACCGTGCCCGCTTTGGTAAATGTTGCCGACAACAGCGCGCTGTCTTCCTTGCCGTCGTGAATCGTAACGGCCTTCACTGTAGCCGTACGGTTCAGCGCGATCGGCGCCGTATAGAGCTGTGCGTCTTCCGTCGGACGGCTGCCATCCGTCGTGTAGTAAATACGGCCGTCTTGCTCATCCGTCTTCAGTACAACGGATACCTGTTCGGTGAAAGTCGCCTCGCCCGATACGATTGTCGGTGCAAGCGCCGTCTCTGCAAAGCTCCAAGCCGGTTGGATCGAGATAAACCGCAGCTCGCCGTTTGCAGACGCGGCAACCTTGGCTGATGCGCCCGTTTGTACTTTACCGGTCGTTACATTGTTCTTCGTGCTAATGGATACACCCGATCCTGCCGACCAGGTTATGGCCGCATTGCGAGTCAAGCCGAAGCTGCTCTCTACACGGTTCACCGTATCCGTCCCGTTGAACATGACCGCTGCTGCGCCAAGCGCCGCCGCCGGATCGTTCGCGAAGACGTTCAGACGAGGGTAGAACCCTGCTGCCGCGTACCAGTGACCGCCTGGCAGCTGCGAAGGCAGCGTGCCGCCGGTAAGAACCGAGACCGTCAGGCCTTGCGCCCCGATGGATGCACCCGTTACCCGGCTGCCGTCATTGTCGTAGTAAGCGGTGTTGCGTTTGAGCATTTGTTTGTTGAATGCACTATCCGTAATGGATGCAGCGGATGCCTTCTGACCCGCGATGCCGCCGAAGAATGCAGCGCCTGTCGTGATCTTGCCCTTAGCGCCTGCCACTGCTTCACCCGAATTAAGCGAGTTATCGATGCTTCCCGCTGCCGCGAATCCGGCAATACCGCCCGCATGAGCGGTAACTTGGCCGTCTGCGCGAACCAGACCGGAGTTGAATGCGTCATGAATCGTGCCTTCATTCGTTCCCGTGATCCCGCCCGTCTTCACGTTGCTGCCTGCAGCCGTGACATCCGCGAACGAGAAGGAATCCGCAATTGTGCCGCTGCCAGCGTTCACGCCGGCAATGCCGCCTGCTTCGATCGTTTTCGACTCACTGATTTCAGTGACCGTGCCTCTTGCGTACGACTGGGCGATGGTGCCTTCGTTCGAGCCGGCGATACCGCCGAACACGCCGAAGCCGCCGTTCAATCCTTCTACGCGACCGCGCACATTCACGTTATGAATGTTGCCGTCAGCATGGTTCACGCCGGTTACGAGACCGGTTGTCGTACCGCCTTTGATCGTGAAATCAAGGAGGCTTACGTTCGTGATTTCGCCGTCGTTCTCTACGAAGAACCCGGCCGAACGCGGTTGCGCGTCCGTAATGGTCTGCGCGAAACCCGTAATCTTATGGCCCTGCCCGTCGAACACATCGTCAAAATGGTCGAATGGCGTAATCGTCAGATTGGTCAGATTGAGGTCCGCGCCGAGCAGAAGCTTCGGCATAGCCAGATTCTCTGTAGCCTGACGGTTATACAAGCTGTAATACGTAAGTCCAGTCGCGTCATTATAGAGCCTGATCGCGCCTCTAAGCTTCTGTACCGTATCGATCGCAACTTCGCCGTTGTTCGGTTCGGTCAGGAAATACGTGTCGTACCCGTAATCCCAATCCATTGCCGCAAGCGGATCCACAATGACGGAGTTCGCGCTGCCCGAAGTCGTGCCCGACTCCTTGCCGACCGCCGTTAATGCCGAGGCATGCGTGTTGTTCGTCAGCTTCCCGTCTCTGAACTGGTAGCCGACAAGCGCGCCGGTCTTCACGTTCGTGCCTGTGGCATTATTCGTAATGACAGTAGTTCCGGCATACGAACCGCTGATGGCGCCGTCATTGTAACCTGCGATACCGCCCGTGTAGGCTTTCATCGCGATGCCGACGCCAGTCGACTCGACTTTGGCCGGGATCGCATACACCTGATCGATTACTGCTGCGCTGCCTGCGTTGCCGACGAATCCGCCGGTATACACGACATTGCCTTTGCCCGACACGATGCCGGATGCATAGGCAGCCGAGATCTGATACTGATCCGCCGAACCGGCAAACCCGCCGACGCTGACGCTGCCCGTTCCGTTAACCGTCACTTTTCCTTTGGCAAAAGCGTTCGAGAGCATGGCTGCCCCGCTTGCGCTGTCGCCGAGTTGGCCTGCGAAGCCGCCGGCGTCAATCGCGCTATCCGCATTCACCGATTGCACGTCTACTGCGATGTCAGTCGATGCGTACGTAATTGCCGTTTCGTTACTCGCGCCGACGAATCCGCCCACCTGAGCGGCTGGTACTACGCCGTCCTTCGCAAGGGCAGTACCGACTTTGAGCACGCTGCTCGCAGGAACGGTCAGCTTCGTGTAGTGAATACCGCCGCCTTCCGTCCAGCCGATAACGCCGCCGACACGGTAGAGCGCGCTTCCGTCCGCTTCTGTCTTGCCGGTAGCTGTATCCCGTACAAGGTAACCGTCGTTATAGCCCGCGAGTCCGCCCGCAACCGCGAGCTTGGCGCCTTTGACCGTAACGGCAGCATCCGAGGACGATTGATAAATCGATGCATGCAGGTTCTTGCCGACCAGACCGCCCGCGTACATGTCTGCCGCCAGACTTGGAGCGCCCGTCGCCGTAACCGTGCCGCCTTTTACCGCCGAATCGTACATACCGTGATACAGCGGTGCCCACAGACCGAAATCATACGGTCTGTCGCTGTCATTCGACTGCAGGATGCCGGCAATGCCGCCAATCGCGCCTTCGCCGCCGCTTAGAACAGCTGTTACTTTGGACGAGGATATAACGTCGACCAGAATCGAATTCATACTTTGGCCTACAATGCCGCCTGCCGCTGCGTCGCTGCCGCGAACGTCAATGTTTGCCGCAGACGAAGAATCGCGCATTGCCGCGTCCGTCAATCGGCCGGCAATACCGCCGAGCACGGAATTGCTGCTGCCTTCAGGGGAACCGATGTTCACCTTGGCGTCGACAACGGCCTGCTCGAGATCGTATGCCGCGCTGCCCGTTCCTGTCTTATCGCCGACGATACCGCCGACAACACCGTTACCGCTCAGGTGAAGGCCGCTCTGAACCGCCGTAACTTTCGCGTTCACGATGCGATTGCCAGCATCGGAGTCCCCGATGATGCCGCCCAGTACGGAACCGGCCCCTGGCGCGTTCAATGTGCCCGTTGTGAAAGTAACGGAAAGCCCGTCCGCCAGGCCGGATTCGAACTTGCCGAACAACCCGCCGAGCGTGCTGCCATCGCCGTCTGCCGCAATGC
The DNA here is from genome assembly GCF_014192105.1 of Paenibacillus phyllosphaerae. Lineage (GTDB taxonomy): Bacteria > Bacillota > Bacilli > Paenibacillales > Paenibacillaceae > Paenibacillus_Z > Paenibacillus_Z phyllosphaerae. The sequence continues at coordinate 71,638 of NZ_JACHXK010000023.1, forward strand.
GGTATCCCGCGACGATATCGGCATGCAGTCCGCTTGCGTCAGCTGCTTGCCAGCCGATCAGGCCGCCGACAACGGCTTTATTCGCGCTGCTGACAACATTGCCTGTCGTCATTGGGAAATTGAACATGTCTGCTGTCAATTCGGAAGCATTGTAGCCGATCAGACCGCCGGCTACCGCGCCTTCCTTGACGCCTTCCATTCGAGCGCCGCTCGCAAGCGAAACGGTAACGCCCGTGAATTGACCTTCATTGCCGCCGAGGAAGCTGCCCGTAATGCCGCCGCTTACGACCGCGGTATCCGAGAGTTCAATCGTAATTTGCGCAAGCTGGCCTTGGTTATAACCGGCTAATACGCCTGTAAAGTTCTTGCCTTCGATGGTCAACGGTTCAAGACGCATATTGCGTACCTCGCCGCCTTCGCCGATGTAGCCGAACAGCCCGCTGTAATCATAATCAGGGACGATCTTCAGGCCATCGATCAAATAATTGCCGCCGTCCAGCATACCTTCGAACGGATGCTCGTCGTCGAGACCGATCGGAACCCATTGCGCGGACTGCATATGAATCGGTCCGGCAATCGTAATCTTGCGTCCGGCAAAGTCGAATGCCGGCAGACCCGGAACTTCGCCATTGACGATAGCCGCAAGACCTGCAAGCTCGGCTTCCGAGTGCAGCTCGTAGCTGACCGCGTCCTGGTCTCTCATATACCAGTTAATATTGGCGTTCACATCGCTGCCGCCGCTCGAACCGCCGACGTTGGCCGTACGGATCAGCTCCGGATTTTGGAACTGCGCGAACGTGGAGCCGTATTTCCACACCGAATCGAAATCCCAGCCGGACGTGGCAGGGAATGCCGAACGGTCCTTCAGATCCTGCAGCGTTACCGTCCGCAGACGCGGCGCCGAGTTCATCCACTTGTGGTTCCCGTCGGCAAAGTCAGGGAGATCCGCGTTGATGTTATTTGCTTCATCCATGACATAGAATGCCTTGGTCAGCAGTTCCTTGCTTGCATTGTCGTAGCGGCCTGCGAACCCGCCTGCATAGGCGCCGCCTTCCGCCTTCACTTCCGCCGCGGAATATACATTCTGGATCGTTCCGCCCGTCAAGCGGCCCACGATGCCGCCCGCATAGGAGTTGGCGTTCGTCGCAGCTACGTTCTTGATGACATAAGCGTCGCTCGTCGTACCCGTTGTCTGCTCGCCGATCAGGCCGCCGACAACAGAGTAGGCGCCCGTAGCCGTTACCGCCGCCGACGTATAGGACTTCGCGATCTTCCCGGCATTCTTGCCGACCAGACCGCCAAGCGCTACATACTGCCCGTTAGCGCCTACAGCTTTACCCGTCAGATCTGCTTCCGTGTAAGAGGATAGCACTTGACCGTTGTTAACGCCGACCAAGCCGCCTGCTAACGTGCCGTTGCCTTGAATGTTCATGCTGGTATTCGCATACGTGTAGTACAAGATACCGTCTGCCGTATTGCGGCCGACAAGTCCGCCAATCGTTGCAGTTGCGCCCGTCAGATTGAATTGCACTTTGTCGGGAATGCTATTATTGGCAATGAAGCTGCGATTCTCGCCTACCATACCCCCGACCACCGCGTTCGGCGCTTGAATCAGGAGCGCTGGAGAAGAAGAGCCGATTGTACCGATGTAGCGGCTCTTCTGAATCGTGCTGACCGCTTGCGCAGGATCGCCGGTTTCGCTTACGCGTTTATCGTTGATCCCGACGAAGCCGCCGACCGTCGAAGCATCCGCGGATGCATTCGCCCGGATATACAAGCCGGACAGATAAACATTAGAGATGATAGCTGTATCCGTACCGCGATTATAACCTGTCATGCCGCCGGCCAATGCCTTGCTGCCGTTCAGCAGCAGATTGACCTTGTTCCCTGTAATCTGGTTAAGCTTGGCTTGGTCATTGTAGCCGACCAGACCGCCGACCACGGCATCCGTTGCAGTCACCGATGTGGAGAGCAACAGGTTTTGTACGTGTTGGCCGGTTGTATCGCCCTCAATGAGACCGCCAGTCATACGGCCTGCCAGACCGCCTGCTGCCGGAGTTGCGCCTTTGAGACTAATCAAGACATTAGCACCGTCTTCTGCCGTTACGGCAGGTGCGATGATCTGGGTCTCTTTCGCGTAACCCACGATACCGCCCGCATTAACGTCTGTCGCTTCTACGGTTAGAAGAATGGCCAATTCGGATTGTACCTTCGGCCCTTGGATAACAGGAACCGATTCGCCGAGAGGTTCGGACAGACCGGCTACGCCGCCAGCCGAAGAAAGTTTGCCCTTCACCGTCAATGCCAGCTCTTGTACGCTGCTATTCGACAGCGTCCCGGTGTTGCGTCCGGCAGTACCGCCGATTAAGCTTGCCTCGCCATTCGACTCGATCGTAATTTCCTGCGACAAGGACGCAGGCACTTCGCCGTTGTTCTCGCCGACGATGCCGCCGATAACAGCAGCTGCGCCCATAGCCGTAATCTTGCTGTTCGTTGCCTCGATCTGACTGTCTTCACTTCGAATCACGCCGTCGTTCTGACCGGCGATAATGCCTGCTTTCACGTCAGCTCCAGCAACCGTAAGGTCGATTGCTTCTGCTTGAACGAACATAACCGGTGCGTTCGTAACGCCTGCTACGCCGCCGAACACGCTGTTGTCCGCATTAGCCGCGATCTCGATTCCGCTGGCCAGGACAGGTGCCTCGCTCGTGCCGAGTGCCGCCTGCTCCGTCAGGAAACCGGCGATGCCCCCCATGATATAACCTGTCCGCCCGGCTTCATTAGCAAGCGTAAGTTTCGTCGCTTGGCCGGAAGCCAATCGCAGCTCGCCATCGTTATTGCCGACAATACCGCCGGCCGTCAAACGTTCTACGCCTGCAGCCGCCGCGAATCGCACGCTGTCATTGCCCTCGTACGCTTCGTCGCCGACGACTGCTCCCGCAATCTCGCCTTGCGCCGTGCCGGCAATACCGCCCGCCACGCCATCATTGCGAGTTGCCGTCAGGCTCAGATATTGCGAACCCACGTTATTCATCTCGCCATTCCATGCGCCGGCAAGACCGCCGATCGTGCCTTCCGCTTCAATCTTCGCATACGCCTCGGCCATACCGCCTGCTGACGAATTCGTCATTGCGCTGTCATCCGCCGCGCCGACGATACCGCCCGTGTAGACGAACGCGCCGCCTGCTGCTTGCAGTTGTCCGCCGAATACGCTGGCGTCGATCGATGCGCCGCTTGCGTAACCGATGATGCCGCCCGTACGAACCGGACGCTCAGCATCGGACTCGGCAGCCTGAACGTTAATAGCATTGTTGAACTCCGCGCCCGCAACCTTGCGTGCGTCTCCGTCGACCAGCATGCCGATATAGCCGCCGGTGTACAGCTTAGCAACGCCGTTCACCGTAATATCCGCTTTACTTGCCACATTCGCGGCAGGTTCGCCTGCTCCATCTTGATATTCGCGGTTCCCCGTAATACCTCCCGTGTAGACGCCTTCGCCGCCATTCACGGCAATCGGTCCCGCATTCACATAAGACTCGTCATCCGGGCTGAGCAGATTCAGGCTGCTCGCCGCGAAGCCGATCAGACCGCCGGTATACGCTTCATCCGGCGCTCCGGTTACCGTAACGTCGCTCGAATTCTTCGCTTGCGATTGGAAGCTCAGATCGCCCTTGATGTAGCCGATCAGACCGCCTGTATTCACGTTGCTTGCGCCGGAAGCTGCCACGTCCGCTTGTTGCTCATAGGACTGGCTCCACTCCAGGTCGCTGCCTACGTAGCCGGCGATCCCGCCGGTATAAACCCCGGCGCCGCCGTTATTCGTAACTGTTCCCGTGTTGTTGAAAACAACGCCGTACAGCGGATTCGTCTGCTCGGCAGTGATCGCGCCGACCAAACCGCCTGCATAGGTGCCGCTAGCCTTAGCCGCATTCACGCTCACTTGGCCGCTGTTGGCCGTCTGAATCGACAGCGATACTTCGTTCTCGGCCTTGGCGATAATCCCGCCTGCATAAGCGTGCACGCCATTCTGGGCCATGATGGTACCGGTATTCGCGATCGGCGTAGCCTCATCGTCCATATAGAGCGCCGAGTCCGAATTGCCGATGATACCGCCGGCATGGATCTCGCCAGCTGCTTCTTCCAGGCCGCGACCCAGGATCTCGCCGTTATTCGTCGTCTTCTTGACGATCAGTTGATCCCCTTCGGTATAGCCGGCGATACCGCCAGCATATACCGACGTACCATTAGCCGTAATGTCTGCGTGGTTCACGGAATTCGATATCGTGCCGTCGCCGGAGCCGACAATGCCGCCCGCATAGACGGAGGCATCAGGCGATCCCGCTTCAATCGGAAGATAGTTCGTAATGTTATAGACGGTACTATTGCCCGTCATCTTGCCGACAGCCACGCCAGCATACAGATCCTGCCAGCTATTATGCAAATTAAATGTGCCGTCGCCTTTGAAGATGAAGCCGCCCAGGGTACCGCCTTCCATATACCCGATCAATCCTGCATAATCCGTCTCCGGAGCCAGCTTCATCCCGGAGATCGTGTAGACTGCTCCATCCTTGGCATACATCGTTCCCTTGAAAGGCTCCTCTGGCGTACCGATCGGCACCCACAGATAGTCCTTCAAATCCATATTGCGGTCGATGTCGAATACTTTACCTTCGAACCCGTTAATATCAACGCCGTCTTCCGTCTCACCGTCATTAACCAGCTTGGCAACGCCCGCTAGCTTCGCAGGCGTATCAATCGTGTAGCTGGGCGCTAATTCGTCGTACCAGCTTACATCCGCATGACTCGTCCAGCGGCTTGAATCACCGCTGGTCATCAGACCGCCGGACAATGCCGCCGCTGCTGCGCATAGGGCAGCGAAGCCAGTCATAACGATCGATTTTGTCTTGAATCTCATTTCAACTCCGCCCTCCATTGCTATATCTATCTGTCCTATTTATCCGCCAAGGGTTAATCGATGCCGCAGGTCCGCCGCGCCGAAGCGGCGTGGCGGACCGTCGGCGGAATGAAACTTGAACGGCGCCGTATCCAATGGGCGAAAACCGTTTGTCGCTTCTATCTAGTTATCGGTATTCTAGTTCTCTTGTTGATTAGTAATCAATTGGTCGAAGCGCATCGCGATAGCCGATGCCTGAACCCGCTGCAGCTGCCCTTGCGGATCGATGCGTCCTTGAACGCCTTGGATCAGTCCGCTCTTAACGGTCATCGCTACAGCTGCTCTCGCCCAAGCCGGGATCGCGGATGCGTCCTCGAAGCGGGCTAGAATCTCGTTTGCTTCGCTCTCGCTTATCGGCCCGCCAAGACCGGCCGCATCAAGCATTCTTCCGGTCATGACCATGCCTTCCAATCTCGACATCGGTGCGCTAGGCGCATAAGAGCCGTCGGCGCGACCGTTAATGATTCCAAGCTCGGAGGCGATCGCTACGCTCTTGCCGTACCATGCGTTTTCCGGCACGTCGGTATAGCTGCTGCTAGACGTCCGATTCATGAGTCCGGCTACGCGCAGCAACACGGTCGGATATTCCGCGCGAGTCACGTTCGCTTCCGGATCGAACTTGCCGCCCGACTTGCCGAGCATGAACAGCTTGCCGGCTGCGCCTTGGATTACTTCCGCGCCCCAATGTCCGGCGCTGATGTCGCTGAAGCTTGCTTCATTATGCATAAAGACCAGATTGCCTTCGCCTGTCAATTGCAGATTCACTGCCGGTTGGCCATTATCCAATGCGAGCGACCATGGCAGCGTCGTCCAGCTGCCGTCCGTGCCTTCCAGCACAACGGCGGTAATATCGTCGGCATCTATGCCGCCTGGGACCGTAACTTGCGCATTCACATAACGGTTCCATGCTTCTGCCGGAAGATTCGTATCTACCGCGATGCCTTCCCCGTCTCCCAGCGCCGCAGCGCCGAGACCATCTGCGACTGCCTTAAGTTTCGCTTTGGCCGAATCGTCATTGGCTGCTGCCTGGACAATCAAATCACCGTTAAGATTCTTCATCATCTCAGGCGTAACGTCCAGCTTCATGCCTTGCAGGTCAAACTTCACGGTCTTGCCGCTCTCGTTCGCCTTGGCGACAAGCGCTGCATCCAGCGTAATGGCATATCCTTGCGCCGATGGCGCGGATTGGACGGCGATCTTGATCTCGTTGGCCGCAGACGCAAGATCAACTTCCGCCTCGGTGACGCGAGCAACAACCGTTTTTCCTTTCCATTGGCTCGTAATCGGCTTGCCGTTGACATTCAGCTTCGCCGGTTCGGAAGGTGTCTCGCCTTCACCGGAAGGTTCCGGGATAACGATCCCAACGCCTGGTATACCTACGGAACCACCGCCTGCGGCAACTTCCGTCCACAGCGCCGGCTTCAGCGCCGCCGATGCAGACCATGCTTCCTTCGTAAGCGATGACCGCAACGCGACTACAACCGTCTCTCCTGCCGCTGCAGCAACTTCATAGCTGGTCGGCACGAAACTCCAATCACTGAGATCCTGCTTCAGCGTTACATCCGCCGGCTTGGTGCCCGCCGGGTACTTCTTATACACGAGCTGTTGGCCCGTCGTATCTTGCGGCAGCACCACGTTCAGCTTCGTCTTGCCGCTGTCGCCCGATACCGTCGAAGTGGAAGCCGTCATCTTGCCGATCGCGGTCGGTTCCGGTACTTCAACCGTAGCGACGACCATGCCTTTAACCGACACGTCGCTGGAAATCTGGTACTCCGCTTCGATCAAGCTTGCGCCTGTCGTCACGCCCGTCACTTTGCCAGTTGAACTGAGCTGAACCGCATCGCCTATCGATACGGAATAGCTAAGCTTCGACAGATCGGCGACAGGTACGAGCTTAAACTTCGGATGGCCCGACGCGTCCTTGCCATCGGCGTATTTCAGCGACGCTTTAAGCGTGCTGCTGTCACCCGGCTTCAGGTTCGGAATCGTCTCGAGTACGACTCCTGACGGTACATCGAACGTACCGTTCGTCACTTGCACGACTGCCGTATTCTCATTGCCCGCCTTATCGAGAACGATGAAATTCAGTTCTGACGTCGGCGTATTCCCTGCTACGGTGACCATTCCTTCGAAGGTGCCGTCATCCGTAACGGCGACGGACTGCCCGTTCACCTTCAGCGAGGCAACGTCGACGCTGGTCGTGCCCTTCACCTTAATGCCGTTCGTCCCGCTTCTTGCGCCGGTGACCGGCTCGTCGATATACAGCACTGGCTTGATCGTATCTACCGTCAGATAGAGCATGGTTACCGATACGTCGCCTGTCTTCGTATTGCGTGCTCTAAGCTCGATCGCGTAAGGACCGTCAGTATCGAATTGATTGAAAGTCAACGTTCCCTTGCTGCCTGTCGCCTGATTCGTAAAGGCCTTCTTGCCGATCGATGTGTCGCCATAGAAGGCTTCCACTTCGATATCCTTCTGATCGGACGTCAAATTGATCGTTTGCTCCGTCGCGCTTGTCAAGAGCTCCATGTAATGAGGGAGCACTTTCACCTGCGACCCGGCAGCCGCATTCAGCTTCGGCTTCGCCGGAACCGGCAGCAGCTTCTTCGCGCTGTCCACGCGGGTAGCGAAGTGGTAATTCTCGTTCTTATCGGCCGTCTTGTCCGGCTTCGTGACGGCGGATACGCCGAGCACGTACTCCTTGCCGACTTCAAGGCCGGTATACTTGATATCGTCCGAAGCAACGGTCGAACCCGCCAAACTGTCCGTATTGACTTCTTGGCTGGTCGATGTTGCGTTCCAGCCGCCGAGCAAGATGCCCTCGTACTTGCCGGTCTGAGCGTTCCAGTATGGAGCCAGCTCTTCCTCGGTGAAGAGAACCTCGCCGAAATTCGGATACGTCTGGAGCGAGCCGCCTACTTGCGTCAGCGCTTCGATGGCGTAGCTGTGCTCGTAGCCCGCTTGGCTTGCCTTACGCGCTCCCGGTTTGAACGACAGCGAGAACAATCCGTTGCCGTCAGGGGTGATCGTCACATCGCTCACCTTGGCCGGTGCCAGCGGATCGATCAGCTCGATGCGCTCGGCCGAAGTCTTCGTTCCGAAAGAAGATGCGGAGTGAAGCTCTGCCCGCAGGTAATAATTGCCTTGGCTGAGCAATCCGCGAATGTCTTCCTCTGCGCCGAGCAGCTGCACTTTGGAGACGTCAATGTCCGTCTTGCCGCTTGTCACAGTACCGCTGACGCCGCCGCCAGTTCCGACTTGCAGGTCTTTGGCGATCAAGAGGCCCGGATCTCCCGGCTGCAATACCGTCTCTCCGCTCTCCGTCTTGGACGTGTTATTCGATACCGCGTCCTTGGTCAGATACAGACTAACCGTATCGCCAGGCTTGGCATTGGCGACCTTCCAGGACGCCGTGAATTTGTTGGAATCGGAAGCATCCTTCGTCAGCTTCGTCTCCGTGAGATCCGGCGTTGTCGGCACGTTGATGAGACGCGTCTCCACGGCCGATTCGCTCGTTAACGTCCAATTGCCTGTCGCCTTGCTTTGCGGCACGATGACATAAGCTTTGCGGACGTCTACCTGATCCGACGATTCCGATGCCGATACATGCTGCGTGAACGCGTTGGCATTCGGATTCGTATTCGTGTTGTCGAATACGATCGGATAGTTCTTGCCGCTGCCGTCCTTCAGCGTGAAGTTCGGCACCTGCTGCGATTCGTATTCAACCTCGACAATGGCGTTTCCGGATACCGATCCCATCGGAATCGTATGAACGCGGCCGCCGTTCTTGACCGTGATTCCGCCCACGCCGATGTTGGCGTTGCCGTTCTCGATCATTTTGACGCCGTCGGCAACGCTGCGGTATACCGTTTCCTGTACGTCCTGTTCGGTATCGATCCACGAAGTCGCGAGCGTCTCCATCCCTTCGCCGATGACGACGAGGCGAGGACCTTTCTCCGGATCTTCCACGAGCAGGTTGACGAAGCCCTCCGGCATTTTGTTGCCGGCCGTGCCGAACTCCAGTCCGCCGCCCCAATAGTAGGTGACGCCGAGCGAGATTAACAGAACGCTTACGCTGCCCCAAATCTTGTCGTTGTTCACGCCGAAGAACACGCTCGCTAGCGGCATGCCGCCAACGACAGGGACGTTCGAAGGCACTTGTACCTTGGCTCCGATGTAGCCTTCGAAGTCGATCCGGTTCTTCTCCAGATTCTGTCCGACAAAGATGCCGGATTTGCCGATGATAATGTCCCAGCCGCCGATGTCGATTTCGGATTGCAGCCGGACGAACCACGGCGTCACCCATTGGGCTTCGAGCACCGCGTAGGTGAGCATCGGCAGCAACTCGTCCTCTTCCGGTTCCGGATCGACCGAGAAGTCCATGGCCCCTTCGATCTTGATGCCGGTCCGCTTGAGCGTCAGGTCGATATCGCCCCAGAAGAACGCCGGCGCTACGCCGAACTTCAAGCTGACGCCCGCTTCGACGGTCAGCGGAAACGGATCTTTCTTCGACCCGCCTGCAATCGTATCGGCCAATTCGCGAACCGCGCCGCGAATGCCGGTCAGATAGGTAGCGCCAGTGAGCAGAATGCCTTTCTCGAACTCGGCGCCGAAGCCGATGACGTCCGGCAGGATACGCCCGTCGTCTACTTTCTTGAAGGCAAGCTCCATCGACAGGCCGATCTCTTTCATGTCGGCCTCGAATGCGATGCCGTATTTGTTATTCACGCCTTCGACCGGCTGGACGTAATGGACGACGGTGATTTTGTTCATCGAGTCGTCGTCATCCTTGCCCGCCTTCTTCGTGTTGCCTGTCGGCGCGAATAGGCCGAGATTTTGTTTCAGCGCAAAATCGAGCGACGCGTCAACGCCGACGAAACCTTTCTTATTGAAGATGACGTTGTTCACTTCCGCTTCGACGACCTTCAGGAGCAGTGTGCCGCCGAACGAAACGCCGCCGCTGCGGAGAATGAACTCATTGAAGTTGAAGCCGAAGCCGGCGATCGTGAAGCTTGGAGGCGCGAACAGGCTCTGACGGTTGAAATAAACCGTGCGCAGCGTAATCTGACGCAGCGGATTCAGCCGGTCCGTGATCTGCCCTGCCGCCCATGCCAGCGAGCCGTTCAAGCTATCGTCCTCTTCATTGCCTTCGCTGTCCGGCACTTCGTCGTCGCTCACTTGGTAACTCGTGCCGAGCGACTTGTTGAAGCCATCGAAGAAATCCAACGTCCATTCGCCTTCATGGAAGACGAATCCGCTGCTCGCTACGCTGAGCGTACCTTCGCCTTTGATGAACAGCGTATCGAAGAATGGCATGGAAGCGTACTGCGGTACTTCGTTCTTCACGTTGAACACGTCGAGTTTCCCGCGTACGAAGACAAGGTTCTTGCCCTTATAAGCAACCGCGTCGTTAATGATCGCGGGTTCCGTGCTCGTATCGACGACAACTTGCTGATCCGCGCCCGTTCCGATTTCCTTCACCATGCCTCGGATCGTAACGAGATTCTCGCGCTTGTAGTTGCTGTCGCTGAAGAAGGCTTTGAGCTCCGCTTCGGACGAGAACAGCTTGTACTGATAAATCGGCACTTTCTTCAAGGAATCCTCGTCTATCCAGTCCTCGATATCGAGTTTCGGATCGACGAAATTGCTCCTCTTGCCGATATAGGCGACTGCTTTCTTGAAGCTGGCGATCTGCGCGCTAAGCGCCTTGCCGTCCGTGAACGACGCGCCAGTGTACAGTGAATTCAGCTCTCCGGCTAATTTCGGATTGATCGTGTCCCCGGATTGAAGAGTCAGGTCAACCGATTGTTTGTACAGAGCGACAATGTTCGCTTCCCGAATCCGGGTGGCTTCATTGTTCGTGACGCTGAATGTTTGGGAGGTCGTAATGTCGTACATCGCTGCGATTTCCTCGTCGCCGCCCGTATCCCCTTTGTAATCCAGCTGGACCTGGTATTCGCCCAGAGGCAATTCAGGTCCTAATCCCGCCTGCAGCACCTGTCCGGCGCTATCGACGAGATCGCCGCCGCGATACGTGATGCGCATGTCGCCGGAGAAACCATCGTCCGTCGGCTGCATCAACACGGATTCCTGAACCGGTACCTTGTAGCGTTTGCCGGTGACTTTCTCTTTCAAATACAGATCGAAGTTAGGAGGCGTCGTCTGGTCGCCCGTATTGTAAGCTTCGATATTGGATAAGTTCACCGTGATATACTTGACGTCCGTGCGGAACAGCTCGGCAGGCGAGAGTCCGTACACGTAGGTCGGCACCGCTTCGCCGACAGGCGGCAGCAGAATGAAGTTCGATTTGACGGATTGATATTGGGCTTTGATGCCCTCATCTTCAACGCCTTCCATCTTCTTCTCGGTCTCTTCGCTGCTTGCCGTCAGCATATATTGGCGCGTCGCCGGCCATGGTCTGCCCTTAGCTTGCACGTAGAACTCGACCGTGAACGTATCGCCCGGCTTATAGGTGGATTCCACGCCGTTCGCGGCTTCTTCCGGCGTCAATGGCTTCTGCCGGGTGAGCACTTTGCTGCGGTAAGCGTCCGTCACGACTTTGCCGTCGGCGTCGCGAACGATATTGCCGTTCTCGTCCAAGCGGACGAAGTTAAGGCCGCTCTCGAGTTCCAGCTTCACGTCTACCTTGCGGTGCGTCATATCGAACATGGCCAGATTCTCGATCTCGGCCGTGATCTTGAACACGCCTTCATCGACATAACCGCTGTTATCCGGCAGCGTGGCGAGCTGCTGGACCGGGTCCATATAACGAATGGAGAATACTTTGTCCGGCTCGATGATTTCGCCCAGACCGTAGATGGTCTCGAACGTCTGAGTCTTGCTCTTCGCCAGCTTCTCCGGGTTCCAATAGAAGGCGACCGCGGAATCGGCCGTGCCGAAATCGTTCGTATCCCGAGTAAAATCGAGGTTCGGGTTAGGCTCATAATCCCATTTGGTATTCGCCAGGCTGTTCCAGTGCGCGACGACCATCTCGTCGACGATATGGATGTTCTGCTCGGCGAAATTGTTGAAGCCGTATGCGACGACATTGGTCGCCTGCGGGTTGTTCAGATCCAGTTGGTCGCGCATGACCCAGTAGGAAGGCAGCTTGTAGAAGCTGATATCTTCCTCCGGAATGCCGATCGCAGCCGGATCATGCACGAGACGGCGCTCGACCGTCAGCGGGGAGCGATACGTCGTTCCGATCTGGAACTGCGGTCCGTCATTGCTGCCGACCATCGTATCGAGCAGGATACGGGAACCGATCTGCACGTCTACGCCGCTGTTGTTCGTCACTTCGTAGCGGATATTGACGTTACCCGCATTCTTGATATCCTTCGCATCCATATACAGCATCAGAATCTGCTTGATCGTAACGCCTTTAATCGACCAGGTGGATTCGATCTGCTTCGTTCCGTTCGGCAGGCTGACGATTCGAGGCGCGGTCGTCTCCGAGAAGAAGTTCACCCCGAATTTGTAAGGATTGCCGAAGATGTAATCCGTTCCGTCGATCCGGAACGTCGTGAACGAAGTCTCGGGATCATCTCCGCGGAACATCATGTCTACGTTGTTGTCATTCTTGCGAATCGGCTGGCCGTCTACCGTACGGACGCCGAAACGCCCCGTGGCGTTATCGACTGTTATTTTGATGAAATCATTTTGCAGCACCGTTGTTTTCGATGCGCTGACAGCGGCAGCGACGACGCCGATGCTATCCGACCACGAGGTAGTCAGCAATACGAACGCAATGAACAGCGACAACCACTTTTTTGCTAAACTCACATTAACTCTCCCCTATCTCTCATGCTGCGCTGTTAGTTTCATAGATTCGTTCGCATGACAGGTCCCGCCGATGGCTGCTTGTGGGGCGAGGCCATCGGCGGCCTGCTGTCAGGCTAAGGCTCGATTCTGCCGACGAAGAAGGTGGTAAAGACGCGTTCGCGCTCTTGGTTGCGCAGAACGATCGTATACCAGCCCGTCTTAGGGAAGACGACCTTAAACTGGCCGCTCGTTAATTGAGCATAAGTCAGCTTCGTTGCGATCAATTTCATTTGGCCTTCGCGGAACAAACCGGAGTAGTAATACAGGTCATAAGTGCCCCATGCATTGACCATCTCTTGGCCGCCGACTGCCATCGTGTTGAACTGCTGGATGCTGAAGGTCAGCTTGTTCGTATTGAACAGCGCCGATTCTCCGCTTGCGCTCGACAGAAGCGTCCCGTTGGCGAAGATGCGCATGCCTGCTTCGGCAACAACGACGACATCTTGCGTCACGCTAGTCGTATTGCCGACTTCATCGGTCGCCGTGTACGTGACGGTCTGACGCCCAAGCTTGGTCAGATCCAGTCCGCTTAATTCAACTTTGGTCCGATCTGCCGCCGACACATCATCGCTTACCGTATAACCGCCTAAGTCGGAGCTTGCCTTAAAGTCCGCCTTATTCTGGATCACGGCTGACGATGCTTGATTCAGCGTAAGTTCCGGAGCTTTATTATCCAGGCCCTTAACCGTCACCGCTACCTTGCTCGTCCGGCCGAGCAGATCCGAGATCCCGATCTGTGTCGTGCCGTTGGCCGAGAATACGCGGGCGTACGAGTAGGTCCCGTCATCGCCGCTGATCTGGTTCGTATACGCGCCGTTCTCCATGATCGGCTTTACGCCGGCGAACACTTTGTTCGGCGCTTCAAGCTTGCCGCTCAGCGTAACCTTCATGCGGCCCTTCGCATATTGCTCGCCGTTAATGGTGACAATCTGCTGATCCGGAATCGGATTGCCGGCTTCGTCAACGAACGCATAGGAGATGGTCTCCGGCGCGATCGCGTCGCTTGCCACATTGTCGACCTCGGTTTTGACCACCGTCGTATTGCCGTACTCGTCGGCAACCGTGAACGATACCGTACCGTTCTTCTCGACGACAACGCTGCTGTCCCCGCCGATTACTCGGATCGTTTTGTCGGAATTGTCATCCTTCACGACTTCCAGCTTGACGCCGGAAGCAAGCACGACATTGCCGTTGTCCTCAATGGTGCCGAATGTCTCGCTGTTGTTCGTACCGTACGCGTAGGAGCGGACGATCTTGACCTTCGGCGACGACTTGTCGATATTGGCCACAGTAGCAGTCGCGCTGCCCATGTTGCCCGCTTCGTCACGGAACATGAATGTGAAGCTGCCGTTCTCCGTGAAGACGAAGGTGGATTGGCCGGCGTTATTCAGAATGACGACCGGCTCTGACGTGGAAGCCAGCTGAACCGGAACATTGCCTGATGTCCGCTCTGTAATCCGATATTCGATGGTGCCCTGAGGCGCGGTATCATCGATGTTGTTCACGACGGCATACAGGGTAGCTGTTCGCGTTGGATCGTTCAGATCCACAAGATCGAAGGAATAATAACCGTTCATCCGTACCGTAAACACATTGCCCTTGCGGACCGGTACTTGCGGGTTCGTAGCCGAAGGCGTAACCTTGACGCCAAGCGGCGGCGTAATCTGAATCTCCACGCCCTGCACCGAATTAATCGGGTTGAGCTTATTCAGCGAAGCAAGCGCGTATACCGGCGCTGTCGGCCCTAGCGAGGAGATGTCGGTCGTCTTCGCTTCCCCAATCACGCCGCCAGGTGTCTTGAACTTCACTTGAATGCCGAGCTCGGCCAGATTATTCGTCGACACCTTCACCGAGACGAAATTCGTATAAGGACGCCATTTCATCCACGATGTTCCCTTATCCGGGGATAAGGAGTATTCGTAGCCCCGCTTATCGATCGTGTCGAGCGCAAGTTCGATGACGGCGGTATAACCATCCGTATCATCGCCGTACAGATCGATCAGTCTGGCGGTCGATTCGGCAGGAGGCGTATTGTCGTCTCCAGCTTTGGAAACCTTAAACATGTCCGAAGTGCTCGTGATCACACTGTTGCCCGCGCCATCGACCGCTTTGACGAACAAACGGTAGTCCGCGATGTCGCCGCTCTGAAGCGCAGCGTTATCGATCGTTACTTTGCCGCTTGCCGGCAGGTCCTGCCAGCTTGCGTCATCCTCCGCGGGAGCGGCTTCTCCGTCCTTGACCCACAGATAAGATTTCGTCAGTCCGTCCGTGCTTAACGGCTCTTTGACAGTGACGATGACATCATGCGATTCCAGCGGGTAAGCGACACCGTTCTTGCTGAATGTCACTTCCGGCGCCGTATTATCGAAGTAATAGGCTTTGGCATAGTAGTAATAGCGGTCGCCTGCCTTCGCCATCACGTGGATATACTGCGTGCCCTGCTTGTCCGGCGAGGATGGAATCACATAGTGATGCGTCGAAGGACTGCTCGGATCTACAACCTCTTGCAGCTCCGTATACTTGGATTCGGATGTTGGACGAATCGAGCTGTCCCCGAATGCATAAGCCACTTTGTCGGGCGTAATACCGTCGATCTGGAAATCCACATCGTGGCTCTGCGCATAGCCCGTATCTGCATCCGGGTCGAAGCTAGCTACGACGCTTGCTTCCGAATTGACGACCGCTACCTTGCTCGTCCGCTGGGTGCTGACGTTGCCAGCCTTGTCCTCTGCTTGGACGTAAAGTTCATATTCGCCGTCCTCGAACACTTCATTCTGCGTCGAAGTCAGGAACGATCCGCCAGCAAGCGTAACCGGCTTCCAGTCGATGTCATTCGGCTTAGCGCCGGCTGCAACCCACTGATACGTGACTTTGTCGATACCGCTGTGCGGATCGGCAACGTTCGTCGTTAACTCGACGTTCATCGTGCCGTCGCCGGAATACTCGCTGAATGTGATGTCCGGCCCCTTGTTATCGATGGCGATCGGCGTCACGTTATACGTCCAGTTCGAGTCCACTTGCTTGAAATCGCTCAGCGGCCAGAGCGACATATCGCCGTATTGACCTACGGCTGCTAGCGCCTTATTGTCCGCATAGAAGATGCGATCTGCTTCGGAAGAGCCGCTAGGAAGCTCTTCCTTCCAGGCTTTGTACTGCGCTTCATTCTGTTCTTTGAAGTTATCTCTCTTCTCGTACTGCATGAGCTCGCGGGCCGAATCCCAGGACATATCCGCTGTCCAGGCATGCAAGTACCAGATCCCGCTTCCATTGGCCGCGAGCGCTTCAGCGGGAGGAGCGATCATGTTGGTCTTGTTGTTGGCGACTTGCAGTTGCACGTTCTCGAAGCCCTCAGGATATAGATCCTCGCTCGGCTGCTTGGCCGAGAGGGAGTAGCGCTTGATCGCGGCCCACTGGTCCGATTCTTTCCCCAGGAACGGATCGTCCGCGTTCTGGCTCCAATAGTAGTAGACCAGACCGACGGAAGGGGAAGCTCCCCCTGTCATGTTCGATGGACGGTAAATCCCTTGGCTTGGCCGTTCCTCACCGCGAACCGCCGTGAGAGGGTCCAGTTGCGGAATCTTCAGCGTTGCGTCATTCGCATCGATCGTGACTTTGCCGTTCTTCCGGTAGAGATTGTCCGTCGCACCGTCAGCTTCGTAACGGAAGCCGATCTCGGGCGGCGTATTATCAATGCCGAGCTGCGCCCAATCAATGGTCGAATTGACCAGCGACGTATCGCCGTCCGTATGCTCGCCGAGCAGATTCGCCGGCTGGATGAGCAGATTGCCCGCATAATCGGAGATGACGTCTTTGTCGGAATAGCCCGGCTTGCTCTCGTTCGTCAGCGAGATGACTTTAAGCAGCGGGGTTTCTTCGATCAAGCCTTCCGAGATCTCCACGCGGAATGTCCACGTATCCGTGTTCTGGCCCCCCGTGTACTTGGCCTTAAGACCGTTGTTCAGGTGGATGAACGTATCGTTGACATTCCAGCCTTCCTTGATCATGGCTTCCTCGGTGAATTTAATCGTAAACTCGATGACGTCGTTATCGTTTAACGTGACGCCTGTTACGATCTCCGGCGTTATACCGTTGCCCGATTTCGTATATTTCGGCGCGACGCCGTCGATAATAACCCGGTATCCGCCATTGCGGTAATCGAACGGATTAACCGTCTTGCCTTTCAGGTACACGTTGCTGTTCAAGCTCGCTCTGTTCGGGAAATCGGTCGATGCGACGTTACCCGCGGCATCCGCCATTACAGCGCCATAGAACTTCTGCTCCATGGACTGGTCGATCAGCGAACCCGAGAACTCGCCGGTAATGCGCGGCTCAATCGGATTGTTGCCGCTGTTGTGATATCTAGAACCTACATACTGGTATACAATGTCTTTTTGAAGCGTCTTGAGATTATTGGCGTTATACGACAAATTCGTCAAGTACATCTGCTCTCCCGCGGCCGGCAACCCTGTGCCGTCCGGGTTAGTAAACAATGGGTGTCGCAGGAAGTGGTCGCTCATATTCGCGCTTATCGCCGTTGGCCTTACAGGTTCGCTGAAGTTGTAGGCAAGCGTAATATGCTCTTGCTGCTTAACATACAGCTCCATCTGATTGATCTTGGCGTTGTTCCGCTCATTGCCGTCGCCTGTGAATGTGTAGCCTTCCATCACGGGACGCTCTTTGTCCTCGAACTTCATGTACAGACCGCGAACGCCCGTCGGACCTTTATCGTCTTTTTCGCCACCAACCGTAATGGTGATGACGGACTCAGGCGTAATCGTAATCGTCTCCGCTCTGGCCCCTAAGTTCCGGCCTTCAATAATGGTCTGCGTCGACTTCCCGTCGAAGTGTGTAATTAAGATGTCCGATACGCGGGTCCATGTCGTAAAGCCCATAAAAGACCCCTCATAGTGCGCAAGTCCGCTGAAGCCAATTTTCAGCTTGGCATGACCGCTCTGGGCCAAATCCCTCAGCGTGGCGTTCTTGGAGACGTCCAGCACGAACGTATCTGCCGATCCGCCGTTTGCTCCTGCGAACACGCTGCCGTCGATCCAGTCAATGTTAGTACCGGATTTTAGCTCATGTTCGAAGCCTTCCGTTCTGTTGTTGTTGAAATTGACGAATGCATTGGTCGCTTCGTATTTCGTATTACCAATCGTTGTACCTGCGCCGAATTGCACCTCGATATCATCTGCTCTTGCCATTGCTGCATATATCTGCCCGTTTACCGGTAGCAGCGTCATGACAATCGAGACGATAAGAAGCAGGCTTATATACTTCTGCTGCCTCCGCTCCCACATAAAACCGACATCCCTCCACCATTACCTCAAATAAATTAGTTCGACAAAATATAACAAATTTCGACACTATAAAGGCGCGACCAGCCCCTTCATGTTCTATATCGGCAGTCTATCATTTATTGTTTAATAAATTCTACACTCATATCTATCCATTTCGTATGTGAGTTTTACTACACTATGAGGCATGCAAAAATCCCCTAACAGCAACAGGTTGGATCCTTTCACCTGACTGCTATAAGGGGAATCTATTCGAGCTAGCTTCGGTCTGTTGACCTCTTACTTTGAAACGTACAATTCATGCGTCTTCGCATCCCAGTCGGCCTGCAAGCCCAGATAGGTTAAGAGCTGATAGGGAGCCGTCTGCCATCGGGCGGCCGGCGTTCCGGAATCGCGGTACAATCCCGAGATGATCGGATCGTTCAGTTGCTCGCCATTCAGCTTCAGATTAAGCTTCCCGTCTATGAACTGCACGGTCAGCGTCTTGTCGTCCTTCGTTAAGGTGTAACCGCCGCCTGGGGTCAACCAATCAATCCGGATGCCCGCGGCAGGCGCGAACAGCTTAATCGGCAGCCACGCCGTACCTCCCGCTTCAATAGAAGGAACAATCGTACTGAAGAGCTGACCGTTCACGAACACATCGACGCCAGGCTTAACTTGTACCGGCTTATACACCATTCCGTCGGGAGCGGACGTCTCGCTGCCGGTCTCATACCATTGATTCGCGCCCCAGCCCCAAATATGGCCCTCTCGGTCGAGAGCGAGCGTATGATAGCTTTCTGCGCTAAAAGCTTGCAAGGCCGGCAGCCCGGTCGTTCGATACGCTTTGCCGCTGGCCGTTATGCTGTAGAGCGCGCCGTCTTCGGTCAGCAGTTGGGCTTTCTTATAGCCGAAGGCGAAGTCCTTGACCCGGTAGCCGCTAAATACTCGAGTCGGCTTCTGTCGGTAAGCCAGCATCTTAGCTGTGCTGGCAGTTGAAGCTTGCGAGTCGATCAGCCAGCTCCAGACCTGGCCTTTTGCGTCGATGGCGTAACCGCCTTCCGAAGAGCCGACAGCCTTGCGAATATTCGTCAGCCCCGCCAGCTTGAACGGTTCGCCGGTGACCCAGTTGTTATGCGGTTGATCATACTTGAAGGGCCACGTGTATAGCGAACCATCTCTGGCAATGGCATGATTGACCGTGAGCGAGGCGATATTGCTCAGCCCGGCAAGCCGAGTCGGCTTCACATCGGCCATATCATCGCGCGACTTGCGGATCCACGAAACGACCGTCCCGTCTTGCAGCAGCGCAAGGGCCGAATGGTCATACGAGGCAACGGCTTTGACGCCAGATAATCCCTTGACTTGCCGTGGAAGAACGGACTCCCCATAGTCCAACGGATCTTTGCCCCACTCCCACACCGTTCCGTCTTTTTTGACCGCTAATTGGTAGCCTTCTATCCCATCTACGGAAATAGATACGATATCGGTCAATCCTTGCAACCGGATCGGGTAAGGGTACCATAGCTTGGTCGGCGTCTTCTCGGTCCCCATCTCGCCATGAATATTCCGCCCCCATGTCCATACCGTTCCATCCTTGCGGAGGGCGACGGAATAGAATAATCCGGCAGCGACTTGTATGAACAGCTTGCCGGTAGAAGCTTCAGCCGCGCGGGCGGCCGGCGTATACGAGGTGAGCAGAATCATGACTGCGAGAATTGCTGCTAGCGTTTTTCGATATACCGTCCTTGGTGCTAATGGGGTAGACAAGGTGACGATGCCCTCCTTATTTTCGAATACCCTTATAACGGAAATAATAGGATAATGTTGCAATCGAGCAGATGAAAAATAGAAAGACCGAGTACACTTAGTCCTCGGTCTTGTTGGGGTCCGTCATATATAGTTTGGTGCCGCCCTGCACCCCTGAAGCAGAATGCTCCGGCTCTACCCGACTCGACTGGTAGATGGCTATAGCTGCCACGACAAGCGCCGCCGCTAGGAATAAGATGAACTGGATCCTCTTTAATTTATATTTGGTCATCGCTCAACTGCCTCCTTCCCGTGCTAGTGCCCTTCATAATGTGCATGATCGCTCGTTAAGATCGTGATGCCCATTAAGCCGAGAAACACCGCCAGCACAAGAAGTACGCCCCCGACCCACCACAAATGCCGATGCGTCGATGACAAGCGGGAACGCAGCATAAACCGCAGTCCCAATACCGCCAACACAAGCACCATCAATCCCACGTACACCCCATCCGACATACAACCACGTCCATTTCCATAACCTGTTGTACGTTAGACGAGCGAGCCGGGAATTAGGTTGCTGTTGAGGTTACAAAAGAAGACTGCGTTTCGTGAAGCCTTCGTACATTTTGCGAGCGGCTTCCTTCGCTTCGAGCGCCGTAAGCTCCAACCGATCACTTGTACCGCCGAAACCGACTTCTTGCTTGCCTGCGCTCAGATCGCTAAACACCGAGTCGGCGAATTCGTCGATCGGCGCTCCGAACGTATGCAGGCCCGCTCCGCCCAGATCGGTATTCACGGCAGGAGGCAGCACCTCGATCACCTCGACGTTCGTCCGCGCCAGTTGGATGCGCAGGCTGACCGTGAAGGAATGCAGCGCCGCCTTGGTTGCGCTGTAGATCGGCACCCATGCGCCTGGCGTAATCGCAAGGCCTGAAGATACATTGATGATGGCCCCGTGTGGTTGCTTGCGTAGTTGAGGCAAGAGCAGTGTGGCCAGATGGACGGGGGCTTCAAAGTTGGCCGCAATTTCATTTTGGTAGTACGCCCAATCCTCGGAGGCCGATTCCAACTCCACCCGCTGCTGGATACCCGCATTATTGATAAGCACGTTGCAGGTCGGATGATACTCCGCCACCCATTTTGCCAGCGCAATACGATCGTCGGCATTCGCAATATCGCATACTTTCGTATAAAGCTGAGGGTGCTTGTCCTTCGCTTCCTGCAGCTTGTCCGCACGCCGGCCGCAGATAAGCACCTTATTGTCCGCCTTCAGGAATCGCTCCGCAAGCGCAAGACCAATTCCCGACGCTCCGCCTGTAATCAGTACCGTATTGCCGGAAGTTTGCATCGATATATCCTCCCCATTGTTAAGTGGCATTGCGAACGTTCAACGGATCAGATCAGCTTGCGAATCGGGTTGCCAGACAGATAGGCTTCGATATCGGCAACCGCGTCGGTATAGAAAGCTTCATAATTCGCCTGTGACACATAACCGATATGCGGCGTAGTGAGCAGGTTCGGCAGCGTCCGAAACACGCTATCCTTCGGCAACGGCTCAACCTCGAACACATCTACCGCGGCGCCGGCGATCCAGCCGCTCCGCAACGCCTCGGCAAGCGCACTCTGATCCACGATCGGAGCGCGGGATGTATTGACCAGATAAGCCGAAGTACGCATACGCCTCAGCTCGTCGGCACGAATCAGCCCTCTCGTCCTGTCGCTTAACACCAGATGAATGGACACAAAATCGCTGTTCTCCAACAGCTCCTCTTTGGAAGCCGCCAATGTCGCGCCAACCTCGTCAGCACGCTCCTGCGTTAAGTTCTGGCTCCACGCGATCACATTCATGCCGAACGCCTGGCCGAATTTCGCGATCCTGCTGCCTTGATTGCCGAGACCCAGCACACCAAGCGTCTTCCCATACAGATCCGCGCCGACCGTGCTCTGCCACCCGCCGCTTCGAATCGCGTTATGCTCCTGCACGATGTTGCGGGCCAGTCCCAATAGCAGCGCCCAAGTCAGCTCGGCGGTTGCATTGCCCGCGCTTCCCGTTCCGCAAACGGTCACCCCTTGCGAAGCAGCAGCGGCGAGATCGATCGATGCATTGCGCATACCTGTCGTAACCAGCAGCTTCAACCGGGGAAGCTTGGACAGCAGCGATGCGCCGAATGGCGTCCGCTCCCGCATGATCACGACAATCTCGCAATCGGCGATCTGTTCGATTAATTCATCCTGTTGGTCGATATGCTTGTCGAACCTTTTGACCTCTACCTGATCCAGAATGCCCGACCAATCCGCGGCTTCCAAGGCGACTTGCTGGTAATCGTCCAATATCGAGCATTTCAGCTTCATCTTGACGTTCCTCCTGTACAGTTAGTAGGATCCCGGTAATAGAACTATATTAACATACCGCCATTGCGTTACATATTCTGGTTGTTACCCGTCAGGAGCAACCATATAATGAGCTCAAGGAGAGTGATTTTTTGCCAACGATTCGAAAAGAAATACTGATCGATGCCTCGCCTGAGCAAGTGTGGGATGCCGTCCGAGACGTAGGCGCGGTCCATGTTCGGCTGGTCCCCGGCTACACCGAGAATACGCTTATGGATGGTCACGAAAGAACGCTTATTTTCCCCAAAGGCGGCTATACTCGCGAGCGTATCGTTTCCATTGATGGCGAAGAGCGCCGAATGGCGTACGCGGTCATTGAAGGACGAATGCCGCTCTTGCATCACCATGCTTCCTTCCAGGTGTTCCAAGGCGATCAGAATGGAACTAAGTTGGTGTGGATTACCGATTTCCTTCCCGAACAACTTGCGCCAGAGATTCAAGCGCGGGTAGATCGCGGGGCAATCGTGATGAAAAATACGATCGAGGCTGAAGCACGGCTAGCCGATTCCGATAAAGTTCGTTAATGAGTTAAGACAGCCGATCTCGGTCGGCTGTCTTATTGGTTTAAACTTGATAATGACGAGTATCTCCATGCAAAAGAATGGAGGGTAGATCATTGGTTATTTGGATATGGCATAGACTCACGGGATGAAGTTAGTAGGGAGCTTCAGCTCAGCCAATAGCCTAATTGATGGCGGATAAGATCGTTTTATCCCTTGCTACTGTACTTGATAAGAAATCTTCCTTCGGATCCTCGAGCAAAAAGCTGCCTTCAAGCTTTTTCAATTCTTCCTGTTGTTTTTTCACTCGAATGACATGCGTTTCATCACTTCTGACTTGGTGTTCAATTCTCGAATAGTCTTCATGGCTGTCATATTCCCAAATTGCGAAAACTTCCATCGCACCTTCATTGTCTTGCGTCATCCAGCGGCCGACTAATCTTGCTCCGTATTTCAACTGGGTAGGTAACAGAATTTCATTGAACAACTGATTGAATTCATCGATCCTCATTGCATTGATCTTGTACCACTTTCTTCGATAGATCAGGTGAACTACCTCCCCTATGAAAGTTATAAATGCCATCTACCCTATTTCTACAACTATTGGAAATTCCCTCTGCTTGAACACTCCCACCACCTAAAGAGGTGGGGGATTCTTGGATTGTCAAACCTATCGGTTTGAAGTTGTCCTGCTGGTGCAGAACCCCAAGAGAAGCTGTGGTTCCCACAACTGGTTGAGCCAGCGGCTAAACAGCGACTCGCTTTATATT
>NZ_JACHXK010000024.1 GCF_014192105.1 Paenibacillus phyllosphaerae
TTAGGGTAGATGCGATACTTGTACGCCTTTTTCACCAACATGCCTAAACCTCCTTGCTAAGGATGGATAGGAATATTATAGCACATATGTTCGCACTATGGACACAAAAGAACGCGATTCATCCCCCGCTTAGCAAGTGCTTGAAGTGGGGGTATTCTCGCTAGGGCTAGATAAAAGGATCAGGAGAGTGAAGCATATGGTTTGGACAGCACGTGCAGAAGCAGCGCAACAAGCGCTTGAGCAGTTGTATTGGAATCCTTCGATAAACTTGTACGATATTGAGATCCCTTGTCCGGACGGCGCGTGCAACACGATCTTCCACTATTGGTGGATGGCGCATGCGGTCGATGCGCTGGTCGACGGCCTGGAGCGTACGGGCCATGCAGCTTACAAGGAACGGCTTGCGGCGATTCATGACGGCCTCCTCGCGCGTAATGGCGGCGCGTTCCCGAATGAGCTGTATGACGATATGGAATGGATGGCGATCGCGTGGCTGCGCGCTTATCAAGCGACGGGCGAAGAGCGGTACAAGGACGCGGCTCTTGTGCTATGGGAAGATATCCAGACCGGCTGGAACGACCATATGGGCGGCGGCATCGCTTGGCAGAAGTCCCAGTTGGATTATAAAAATACGCCGGCGAACGCGCCTGCCGTCATTCTGGCAGCTCGTCTGTTCCGGGAATTCGGGCGCGATGAGGATCTCGCGTGGGCGCTTCGAATCTATGCTTGGCAGAAATCCAATCTCGTCGATCCGGAGACCGGCTTCGTCTGGGACGGCATGAACCGTACCGGGGACGGCAGCATCGACAAGGACTGGAAGTTCACGTACTGTCAAGGGGTATTCATCGGGGCAGGCGTGGAGTTGTTCCGCTGCACGGGCAATGCCTCGTATCTGGCGGATGCGGTACGTACGGCAGGGGCGGCGCGCGATGAACTCGTCGGCGCGGTAACCGGAGTGCTGCCGGATGAGGGCGATGGCGACGGCGGATTGTTCAAGGGTATTCTCGTCCGGTATCTTGGGGAATTGACGGCTGTTGCGCCTGAAGAGCAGACGGTTGCGCAGCTGCTGGAGCAGCAAGCCGATACGCTGTGGACCGAGGGACGTGACGAGCGGAACGTGTTCAGCACGTCTTGGGGCAGCAAACCTGCAGATCGCGTCACGCTGAGCACGCAGCTTAGCGGCATCATGCTGCTGGAGCAGCTGGCGCTTCTCGAGAAGCGGGGACTGCTGGCCGCAGCGCCAAGCGAGGTGCATCCGGGATGAGCGCGGGCATAGTTTGGGCAAGCCGCGCCGAGCATGCGCAGACGGATTTTCGGCAGCTATTCTGGAACGAAGACCGCGGCGTCATGGATCAGGTCGTGCCGTGCGAGGGCACGTGCAACGACCATTGGATCTATTGGTGGCATGCGCATGTGATGGATGTCCTGGTCGACGAGCTCGAGCGTACCGGCAGCGACGTGGGACGGGAATCCTTCATGGAACAGGTACTCCACGATACGATCCGGTGGAACGGCGGCACGCTGCTGCATAACTACTATGACGACATGGAATGGATGGCGCTAGCGTTGCTCCGGGCGTATGACAGGACAGGCAACGCTCTTTATAAGCAAGGGGCGCTTGACCTGTGGGATGACATCAAGATCGCATGGAACGATCATATGGGCGGCGGCATGGCGTGGAAGAAGGATCAGTTGGATTACAAAAACACCCCGGCAAACGCGCCGGCTTCCATCCTCGCTGCTCGTCTGTACCGGTTGGATGGCCGTCCGGAGGATCTCGAATGGGCCATTCGCATCTATCGCTTCAACCAGGATCGTCTGGTCGATCCGGAGACCGGCTTCGTCTGGGACGGCATGAACCGGCTCGGCGACGGGGAGATCGACTACGACTGGAAGTATACGTACTGCCAGGGCGTCTTCCTCGGCGCGGGGATCGAATTGTACCGCTGCACCGGAGATTCCGCTTACCTGGCGGACGCACAGCGAACGGCGCGTGCAACCGTGCTGGAGCTAGTGAATGCGGAGACCGGCATGCTGCCTCGCGAAGGGAATGACGACTGCGGATTGTTCAAAGGCATTCTCGTCCGCTATCTCGTGAATCTGATCCGGATCCAGCCAGAGCTTGCGGAGCCGTGGATCGGATTACTCCGCCACAATGCGGAAGTGCTGTGGGAGAAGGGACGTTCGGAAGCGGGACTGTTCAGCCTGTCCTGGATGGACCAGCCGGAGCCGGTCGTGCAGCTGAGCGGCCAGTTGAGCGGCATTATGCTGCTTGAGGCGATGGCGGCGCTGGAGCGGGAAGGTTTTTTGGAAGGATAGGATAGGTTAGGTTAGTTCGGGAAGCGGTTCTCCGGTGGGGGACCGCTTTTTCACGATATATAGGTCTGTTAGCATGCTGCAGGACAAGAGTCGTGCTTGAACACTCGTGCCCGCACGTTGTATGCTGATGGCGTAGGTTAGAGTTAACTCGAAGTCGAACTGAGCTTAGTAAGGGGGAATGGCGATGTATACGATCCATGAAGTCGCGGAGAAGTGCGATCTGTCCGTCCATACGATCCGCTTCTATGATAAAGAAGGCTTGCTCCCGTTCGTAACCCGCAATAAGTCGGGGAACCGGGAATTCTCGGAGCAGAGCCTGGAGCTGATCCGGCTGATCTGCTGCTTGAAGAATACGGGGATGCCGATCAAAGAGATCAAGCAGTACGTGGATCTTATCGTGGAAGGCGACTCCACGTCCGGGGTGCGCAGGCAAGTCATGGTCGACCACCGGAAGGAAGTCGTCCGGCAGATGAACGAACTGAAGAAGAACTTGAATTTGATCGATCTGAAGATCAGCCATTACGACAGCAAGCACAAGCATTGACGTAAGCCAGGCCAGGGAGAGCGGGAGCTCGAACGGCCTGGTTTTTTTGTTGTCCGAAATCCGATTTGACTTCGAGTCATCTCGAGGCGGTACGCTTAAGTTGTTGGTTCAGCAACATCCAAACGTACAACGAAAAGGAGAGCGAGAACATGGAACAACAAACGAAGATCGCGCTAATTACCGGAGGCAGCCGAGGTCTGGGCAGGAATGCCGCCCTTGCGCTGGCGAACAAAGGCATCGACGTGATTATTACGTACCATAGCCAGCAAGCGCAGGCAGAATCTCTTGTCCAAGAGATGATGGCGATGGGACGGCAGGCGGCTGCCATTCAACTCGATGCGGGCAACACGTCTACCTTCAATCATTTCGGAGACGAGCTGCTGGGGGTGTTGAAGGCAAACTGGCAGCGGGAGAACATCGATTTCCTCATCAACAACGCGGGATTCGGACTCTACGCTTCTATTGCCGATACGACGGAAGCACAGTTCGATGAGCTGATGAACGTGCATGTGAAAGGCGTGTTCTTCCTGACGCAGAAGCTGATGCCGCACCTCGCGGACAATGGCGCGATTATTAATGTCTCCAGCGGGTTGACGCGTTTCACGATCGCAGGCAGCGCGGCCTATGCGGCGATGAAAGGAGCAGTCGAGGTGCTGACGCGTTACATGGCCAAGGAACTGGGCGCAAGAGGCATTCGAGTGAACACCCTTGCGCCAGGCGCGATCGCGACCGATTTCGGCGGCGGCCGCCTGCGGGCAAGCGAAGAGATGCAAGCTTTCATCGGCAGCCAAACGGCGCTAGGCCGAACCGGCGAAGCCGATGACATCGGCGGCATCATCGCGACGCTTTGCGCATCGGAGATGGGTTGGGTGAATGCGCAGCGGATCGAAGCTTCGGGCGGGATGTTTTTATAGAGGATGGAAGAAGGATGGTGGATGGCAGCCGGTCGCAGGATCGGCTGTCGTTTGCGTGTGGGAAAAGAAGGGATGCTGGATCCCCGTCTCTGTTCGGATGTGGACGAATGCTGTGTATCCCGTCATCCGACGTGATACACAAACCAATCGTTCGTATGTAGGTGACTTTAGTAGTAGTGTGGTAACGGTTTCCAGTTACTGACGGAAGTAACTGGTCATATGACGCCGCAGAATGGAACAATAGAGGTGGCTGATCGGCGTCGACCGGTCGGCTTGCGAAGATGGATAGGAGGAGAAATTATGTTTCGAAAAGTAGTGCTTGCCGTCTGTGCGGCTGTGCTGTGCGTGCCTGTATTGGCATCGGCTGAGCGGCAAGATCCTGCGGTGTCGGCCTCGGTCTGGTTTGCCGATCCGGCTGCGCAAGTTTCGCTCCAAAAGGCGGCGACAGCTTCTGGGGCGTTGTCGTTATCCGAAGGGGGCGCTGCGGATGTTGCGGCATCTGTGGATGAAGCGACCGCGGCCGCGGTGTCCGCAACGTTGCTCGAGCAGGATGAGGGAATGAAGAAGCAGCTCGCAGGTTGGCTGTCTGACGGCAAACAAGTTTATATTTACGGAACGGGGCTCACGTTACCCTCGGTAGCCGACCAGTTAGGCATCGACGAATTGGCCGATGCTGAAGGGGAAGACATGAAGGCTGCGAACAAGAACAACGACAAGAAGGAAGAAACCGTTCATATCGTTGGCCTGCAGACGACGGCGTCGGGAGCCTACCACGTAACTAGCGTTAAGGTTGACGCTTCCAAAGACGGGAAAGACGTTCGCCCACCCGTCTCCCTGCTGCAACAGGCCGTCGCGGAAACGGAGCTCGCGCGTGCAAGAGGAGACCAAGCGCCGATCGAAGGCATGCGTTGCTATGAGTGCGATCCGTACCCGGATCCGGAGGAAGAGGACCCGATACCGGCGCCAAGCGAAGCGACCGTGTTGACCGGTTCCGACGGAACGACCAAGTATGTCTATAACGGCAGCGCTTATATCGCCGTGGCTTCCATTACGAGCAACTGGAGCTTGAACCGCAATTACTCGCACGACACGGGTGCGAACTTCGATTTATTTTACATCCGCGACAATATCCAGATCGATCTTCACAACGGGGCGACCGCCTCGAATGCCTCTATCTATCATCGGTTACCTTATTATTCGAAAGATGATATCGCGCGAAAAGGACCATCGAATAGCAGCATCGTCACGGTGGACGGCGCATGGCGTCACTATCCCGTTGAGATGCCATGGGGCGCGTACTGGAACTCTTCGAATATCGGCGATCTCTCCTTTACTTCCGAATATCAGCCCAACGATACGGCCTATTGGAACATCAATGCGTTTTCCTCCAAAGTGACTTTCTCTCCCGGCACGGCATGGGTGTCCTATTACACGTATGCGATTATCGATCTGCTGCATACGGTGAACGTGCAGTATAACGGCTCGACTCACTCGATGACCTTGAACCGGACGGTCACGTACGATTACTAGATTTGTAGGCGAAAACCTGCGCGATAGCGTGGGTTTTTGTGTTTTCTAAATAAGTCAAATTCGCAGGTTGTCCGTCTGGATAGCACTCGAGTATTCGCAGACCGAGAATGTAAAGGATCGAGCTTGCTCTATGAGCAGCTGGCTCGCGGCATTGCCAATGACGCCTTCCTGCTTGAACTTGCGGCTCATGCGAGGCCAGGACAGCCGGCGCCTAATCTATTGTTAGGTGCCGTTCATTATTTGCTGCTCAAGGGAACCGACCATGCGCTAGCCCGGTATTATGCGAGCATCGTAACGGAACCGGAGTCACCATCGGGGGCTATGAAGTGGTTCCGGACTTTTTGTCAGCAATATCGCGCCGAACTCATGGCAATCCTGGCAACCAAGCGGGTTCAGACGAACGAAGTCCAGCGGTGCGCGTATCTGTACCCGAGCTTTTGCCATATCTATCGACTTGCACGGAAGCCGCTGGCGTTGATCGAGATCGGTACAAGCGCCGGTCTTCAGCTTCTATGGGATCAGTACGGCTATTCATATCCGACGGGACATCTCTATGGCAATCAGCAAGCCTCCCTTGTACTTACCTCCACGATAAAAGGCGACCAACGTCCCTTCCTCCTAGAGCAAAGCCCTCCTGTAACGGTTAGAATCGGAATCGACCTGCAGTTATCGAAGGAGACGGAGTATCGCTTCTCCAGGGGATTGTCGCAAGTCAGCCTGTTGACACAGCCGTTTGTATTTTTCATACGCATGTAGCGAATCAACTTTCTGCGGATAAGAAGCAGAAGCTCAGCGATGAGATCGAGAAGCTCGGCCAAGGACGAGATCTGTTCCACCTCTACAACAATATGTGGGACGCGGACCTCCATCTCGATTATTACAATAATGGCACCGAACATAGGGAGACACTCGCCGAAACCGAAGGGCATGGCCGATGGTTCAGATGGCTGGGTAAGCTTTGCAACCAAAGAAGGTAGCCGATGACTACCTTCTTTGGTTAAACGTAAGCGTGTCCGCACAAGCGGACGTCAAGCGAGGATCTGCACCACGTCACGTTCATCCTCAACCATCCAGGTCACCTCCCCAAGGCAAAAGTCACGAACGAAGCTCGAACAAAAGCTTTGTCCAGCTCAGTAGCATGCAGAACCTGCATTCGCTACGGACAAACGCGGGCGCTCCACGAAAGGACACATCGAAGACGGCCGCGTTGCGAGTCACGATAGTTATCGGAGTCAAGAGGGTGATGACCCTCTTGTTCCCCTCCAATGGAGGGGGAAGGGGCGAGGTGAACAAAGGGGTTTCAAAGGGGCGGAGCCCCATATTCCCTTGAAAAAAGGGGGCCTAATGGGGCGAAGCCCCACCCTCACTCTTCCATCTCGCAAAACGTCACAAAGTCCGGAATCGCCTCCAGGTCATAATTGTGCACGGCTCGTACGATTTTCTCGATAATCGTCTGCTCGAAATCCTTCGCGGCTGCCGGCGGGACGGAGCGGGAGGCCTTGCGGATGAGCGGGTAATAGGCTTCGATAATGCGCTGCATGGCGCCGCGGTCGCCGAGCTGCGCTTGCCGGACATCGTCATACAACTGCGCGTTAGTCAAGGCGATGATCACCTTCGTCAGTCATGGTCTGCTTCAGTTCCTGCACGGTGGTCGTCAGCAGCTCGATTCGTTTCTCGTAACGCAGCAGCAGATAGGCGGTAATGACGATCGGGAAGCCGAAATCGCCGACCGCGCTAGTGATCAAGGTCAAGATATGCTGGTCCATGGTCGTTAACCTCCAATCTTGAATCGGGGCTTGGTCGCATAGGGCGGGAAGCTCTCGCGGATTTTCTGCAGCGCCTTCGTGCGCGTCTTCGAGACCGCTTGCTGGGTCACGTGAAGGAGATGCGCAATCTCGCTGTCCCGCGACAGGGCGGAGTAGGCGAGCGTGATGACATATTGCTGGCGGCTCGTCAGCCGGGAGAAGCCGTCGTACAGATATTCATTATCCAGCTGCTGCAAGAAAACGTCGGGATTGACCGTGACCTGCGGCAAATTATCGCCATGGTAGATCGCGGTGAGCATCTCGCCGATGGCTGCTTCCTCCTCCTCGGAGACGGGCTTATCATAAATGACCAACTCCCGTTCCTCGTTCTTCTTCATGCGGCGGACATAGTCGATCCGGCCGTTCATAATGAGCGATCGCATATACTTGGTGAATCGGAGCGCGAACAGATAGATTCGGAAGGCGCGGTTCAGCTGCTCCAGATGGCTGGGGCTCGCATCCTCCATAGCCTTCAAGACAAGCGCGGCATGCTCCGGGTAAGCGCAGAAGCTCTGCAGGATCGGGTGATGCTGGCAAGCGGCAAACTCCGGTTTCACGAAGCTGTGATGGTTGGGCTGCATAGAGTAAGTCACATCCTCTCTTCGTTGTGTGGTTCTCTCTCTACTTGATACAGTGTTGCAACGCCCCCGAAACACAACCTTGATAAGAACATTTGTTCCTATTCATTATAAAAGATGTCGAACGGATTGGGTAGCGGACAAAAAGGCCTAATCCTGACGAAATAGGCAGACCAACTTGGCGCGGCCCTTTTCCAAGGAAGCAAAGAACCGTATACAGTTCTGGGAAAACAGTGGTAATCTAAGGATTACGAATGAAGAAGCTGTGATCTGCCCGCGGAACTCATATGGGGGAGGAGGTAATTGGAGTTTATTTTCATCCGGCACGGTCATGGATCATGGAGAGCATCTGAGCGATAATCCGAATCGATAGAAGGCGCTCCATCCGAGCAATTAAGCTGTGAAAAGAGGCAAGAAGATGACCAGAAATTCAATACCCTTAACAGCTAAGTTTTGCATCAGCTGCCTTTTATTTCTTTGCACTTTTTTTGTGTCCATGGTATTAGGAGCGGCAGAAACAACGGTACAAGAAGTGTGGCTCTCCGTTTTCTCCAGCATAAAAACGGATAGCATGACAATGCTCCGGGAAATTCGCTTTCCTCGCGGATTAGCCGCTATATTCGTTGGAGCCGGGCTTGGAGTCGCAGGGGCGATCATGCAAGGTTTAACCCGTAATCCGCTTGCGGATCCTGGCTTACTAGGTTTAACGGCGGGTGCCAATACCGCGCTGGCCTTAACGATTGCGCTCTTCCCCGCAACGAATTACTTTGGTTTGATGATGGCATGTTTTATTGGCGCTGCGATAGGAGCCATCATGGTGCTAGGGATAGGCGCAATGAAGAAGGGAGGCTTCTCGCCGCTTCGGCTTGTGTTGGCAGGCACTGCTGTTTCGGCTTTCCTGTATGCTGTAACCGAAGGAGTCGGCCTCTATTTTAAAATCTCCAAACAAGTTTCAATGTGGACCGCCGGGGGACTCGTTGGAACCACATGGGGGCAAGTTCAGGTAATTGCTCCTGTCATCGTGATCAGTATCTTTATCTCGTTCTTGCTTTCCAGACAACTGACGATTCTGAGCATCAATGAGGAGTTAGCGATTGGACTTGGACAGAAGATCGTTCAAATCAAATACGTTCTGTTTATCTTAATTATTCTGCTCACGGGCGCTTCCGTTGCATTGGTGGGCAGCATGGCATTTATCGGGTTAATGATTCCGCACATGGTTAGAGCTATCGTTGGGACGGATTATCGATCTGTTTTACCGATGTCCGCGATCATTGGGGCTGCATTTTTGCTTGCAGCCGATACGTTGGGGCGGACGATTCATGCACCGACTGAAATGCCTGTTGTTGCTATTGTATCTGTCGTTGGTCTCCCTTTCTTTCTGTTTATCGTGCTAAAAGGAGGCAGCTCACTCTCATGATTCAACCAACCTTAATTCGGAAGCAGCGGGTTATTCTATTTACTTTGCTGGGATTGATCGGTTTGACTGGCATCCTAGCCATGGGAATGGGCTATTCCTCTCTATCTTATAATCGATTGCTTCCTACGTTTCTGGGTCAAGGCACCTTCAAAGAAGAGTTTGTCCTATTTTCGGTCCGATTACCTAGAATCGTGATCACTTGTTTAGCGGGTATGGCGCTTGCGTTGTCAGGGGCTATTCTGCAAGGAGTAACCAGGAATGATTTAGCTGATCCTGGTCTTATCGGCATCAACTCAGGGGCAGGCGTTGCCATCGCCATATTTTTCTTGTTTTTCCCTATTGATCCGGGTTCGTTCGTTTACATGCTGCCTCTAGTCGCGTTTGCAGGCTCGCTCTTGACCGCTTGTCTGATCTATTTATTTGCCTACGATAAGACGGTAGGGCTTCAGCCTGTAAAATTAATTCTGGTGGGAGCAGGTTTTTCAATGGCGTTATCCGGGGCGATGTTCGTCCTAATCTCTTCTTCTGAACCGGCCAAAGTCGATTTTATCGCAAAATGGTTAGCAGGGAACATATGGGGGACGGACTGGCCGTTTATAGTAGCTCTTCTTCCTTGGTTAATCATCCTTATTCCTTATGCACTTTATAAAGCCAACCGCTTAAATCTCTTAACGTTAGGCGAACCTGTTGCCGTTGGGTTAGGCGTGTCCGTCAATCGAGAGAGAATGACGCTCTTGTTGGCAGCCGTTGCTTTAGCAGCAGCTGCGGTTTCGGTAACCGGCGGGATTGCTTTTATCGGCCTTATGGCCCCTCATATAGCGAAGTCTCTTGTCGGACCTAGAAATCAATTATTTCTCCCCATTGCGATATTGATCGGCGGATGGCTGTTATTGCTCGCGGATACAATCGGGAGAAATCTGGCTGATCCTGATGGGATCGCGGCGGGAATCATGTCCGCTCTAATCGGGGCGCCTTACTTTATTTTTTTGTTGCTCAGAAAGACATAGCTAGCACCATAATCTGTGGCTCTCTCAGGTTTAAAAGTTATGCATTGACAGGTGTAAAATTTTCCAGTAATATTTTTAAAATGATAACGAGAATCATTATCAACATTAGTTAAGGAGCAAATCATTCATGAAGAAACACTTAGGCTTACTCTCTATTCTTGCATGCTTACTTATCCTCTCGGCATGCGGCAACGCCGCAAATTCAGCCCCTGAAGAGGCCAACTCTGAAGAGGCCAAGTCGGGGACCATTACCTACCAATCCGAATCCGGGCCAATTGAAGTTCCCGCTAATCCGCAGCGAGTCGTCGCGCTTTCCGGTTTTCCTGGCGATGTCCTTAAACTAGGGGTGAATGTCGTGGGCGTAGACTCATGGTCGAAGGCTAACCCGACATTCGAAGAACAATTAAAAGATGTCCAAGAAGTATCCGCTGAGAATCTGGAAAAAATAATCGAGTTGGAACCGGATCTGATCATTGGTTTGGACTCGATTGCAAATATCGATAAATTAAGCGAAATTGCTCCTACCGTAACCTTTGCATGGGGCAAAACGGACTATTTGACGCAACATCTGGAGATCGGCAAGCTCTTGAATAAAGAAAAAGAGGCGCAAGCGTGGATCGATGATTTCAAACAACGCGCACAA
Source organism: Paenibacillus phyllosphaerae (assembly GCF_014192105.1). Taxonomy (GTDB): domain Bacteria; phylum Bacillota; class Bacilli; order Paenibacillales; family Paenibacillaceae; genus Paenibacillus_Z; species Paenibacillus_Z phyllosphaerae. The sequence continues at coordinate 10,761 of NZ_JACHXK010000024.1, forward strand.
GCCATTGGTAAGGATGTTCTCGCTAAGTATGGCGATAACGCTACCGTCTCTGTCATTGAAACCTATGACAAGGACATCTATGCATTCGGAGATCACTTTGGCCGCGGGACCGAAATTTTGTACCATGAGATGGGATTGAAGATGCCTGAGAAACTGAAAGAATTAATCACGGAAACGGGCTACAGTACCATATCGGCGGAAGTGCTTCCGGAGTATGCCGGGGATTTTATCGTGATAAGTAAATACTCGACAGCTGATAATTCCTTCCAAGAAACCGAGACGTACAAGAACATTCCCGCAGTGAAGAACGGTCAAGTATTTGAGCTTGACGGGAGAGGCGCTTCCTACATCGATCCCGTAACTTTGGACATGCAGCTGGAATTTTTCAAGAACGCATTCTTAGGCAACTAAATCCAGAGGAAGCTGGAATCGATTGCTTCATAGCATGATTGCGGACTCACCGTATCCTCTTATGAATGGACCAAGACCACTGCGGGAGCAGTGGTCTTTTTAGTTGGTTTATCAGGAGTTGTGCTGATGTTACGGCCGAAGCCGATATGCGTCTCTAACGAATCATGTGCGGGGCGCTTGTGAAAAAATCGGTCATGTCGCGCAGTTCGGGCATGGCGACTATTGGCCCTTCATCGCCAGATTGCCCCTTCGCAAGATGTTGCCGGAAGAACTGAACAGTCGTTTGATTCACGATCTCGGCCGTGCGGTCGGGATTCAGCTTGCCCATAAGGCCGAAGTACTTAAGAACAGGGGACGCAAAATGCAGATCCGAATAATTCAAATGTCCGGTTCCCGCAATGTAGACGGCCTCGCCTTTGTCGTTCATCACGTCCTGGATATGCTTCATCTCAAGTAAATTCGTTTCCGCCTCGGTTTCGAATTCCGCTCTCGTAGTCCCGATTTCCTTGAACTCCTCATCCGTGAATGAATAAGCCCTGCGGAAGAGGTCGAAGGCCTCTTGGGCGTCTTCCGAGTACATGAACAAGAATGGCTTCGCAGTGGCTGCGTGATCCTTGAACCCGAACAGCGTGCCATCCATATTAATGCCCGCTCGGACGCGAGGGTCAAGCATCGCGTCATAGGAAGCAGCGCCGCCGAACGAATGGCCGATGACGCCGATGCTGCTCATATCTACTTTGCCGTCCAAGCGGCTTGCCGTCGGAATGCGGTCCAATCGCTCGAATTGATCGATAACGAAAGAGATATCCTCTGACCACACTTCGCCGGCTTGATTGCGATACGTCTCTGTATGAACGAACTGATCGTCATCCAATTGGAAGGGCTTGACGGTGCCGTCTGGGAATAGGGTTGCGTATGCGCCGTACGTATGATCAATGGAGGCAACGATAAACCCATGACTCGCCATTTCCGCAGCCTGGGAAGTATGATACAAACGCGAAGCGGTATAACCATGATTAAAGATGATGAGCGGATACTGCTGGCGGGCAGCGGAGACCTCGGCATTCTCGGCGGCATGACTAGGGATGAATTTCAGATAATCGAGGAGTAATGCCGGAATGCCGATCCGCTGCGCGAACATATGTCGTTCGTCTGCTGTCAGGAGAGGGGTTGTCGTATTCTTCTCCTTCACATCGGCGGGATACCATACTTGAACGAGAAGCTCGCGGTTCTCTCCGGGGTCGGCGGCGTAAGGATCTTTCCTGCCCATGTCGGTCCATTGGAACGTTTGTGTGCCCACAGGGTAGATCCCAGTCGGGGCAGGGAGCTTAGGAACAGGCAGCGCATACGATAACAGGGCCGTGAGCGAGAGCGCTAATACGCCCATCACGCTCACGGCAATCCAGACAAAACGGGTCTTCTTGCTAACGCGGAACTGTTGCTTGAAACGATATAAAGCCAGACAACAAAACAGCAGGGTAAGCGCATAGGATAAGGCCATCTGCCAGCGGAGTCCTTCGACCATACCGTGAATAGCGAATGCGAGCAGGCCTGTTCCGCTCCCCAGAGCAGCCGCTAGCCGGTAACGCGGTGCTTGAAGCAATAACAAGATGAATGTGACCGCATTTGAGAAGAGCAGCAGTAATTCGAATAAACGCATCGGGATCACTCCGTTACATGGATAAATTTCGTTTCATTCACATGGAATTTAATTCCATTGTAACGAAGCATTGTTTCAGCATGAACCGTCTAAGGAATGACATCAACCAAGACTCCAGACGGACCTTAGTCAAGCGTTACCGCTGGCTGAAGCGTAATCTCGAACGCGCGCCCCCATATAAAGTCGGGGTTGCTCGGCTCAAGCGTGGCCTCATCATACGAAGCCAGCTTCCATCTGCCGCGGCTGATGTCCCGTACCGCTTGCGAAGGATGCGCTGTGCCGATGCCGAAGGCTGCTGTTGCGGCGAGCGTGGCGGTATGCGTCTGCATCCGTTTGCGGAGCAATTCGGTCAGATACGCGTAATCTTCCGGCGAATTGAGCAACAGCATATGCTGGTTCGCCGTGACATTCGCATAGAGCGAGTGAGCATTGGAGTAACTCCGAATCTCCGTGATCGCCAGCGTCTTGTAGTAGTAGTCCTTCAGGAACCGTTTGAACAGCAGGGAACCGTGCGCATTCGTCGCCGCGGCGAGGCTGGACGGATGTTTCTCGGACACGAGATACGCATATCTGGCGTGGGCCATCCCGAGCGCAAGGCCGGTGCGATTGCCATACGTATTCCAGGAGCTGTAGCCCAGCAGCGAGCCGGCAGCCGAAGTGCCGAGCAGCGCTTCGGTCGCGGAAGCGTTGGCCACATAGCCGGTACATTCCACCACGACGGTCGGCAGTCGGCTCGCGCGGTTCGATTCCACACGGCTTACCGCTTCGGCTGCCTGATCGGCCGCTGTGATGACGACGATCTCCACATCGGGCTGCTCAGCTGTAACTTCACCGCCAATAATGTCGATGTGGCGCAGTATGTTCTGATGCAGATTCATATATTCGTAGGCGTTAATGATGGTGGACCCATCCGGACCATAGTAGCGGATCGCATACGACGTTTGGCCGCCGCGGCGGTAGAAGTGATCCACCATTCGCGCAAGGAGCGAATGTCCCAGACCGTCCGCTTCCGGCAAAATAACGGCGCGGTCCGGATTCTGGCCCTCGCTGCCGCCCAGCCACTCGTTGATGCAGCGCTCGACGAGCTCGATCTCATTCGCCTGGATGCCTTGAATATAAGAGTCGTCTACCCCGATCGCCAAGAAGTCGATGAAGCCTTGGCGAGCCAGTTGGTCGAGCAAATAGTAGTTCGTCTGCAGCTTATGGCGCCGGGCGTTATAGTAATGCGTTTTGTCGAACGTAACCGTCTCGGGAAAAAGAGTGCCGTCCGGCTTCACATCGTAGCCGGCCAGCACGCCGGCAAGATCGGCTGCTGCTTGGCGCGGTTGCTGCGCGAACGTGCGCGCTTCGTTGTATACGTCAAGCGACGTGCCTTCGACGAACGTGTTCGTCGCCATACGCATAATCGTATCAAGCACGTAGAGCGGCTTATTAGGATGTGTCTGCTTGATCTCGCGAATGACGTCCAACAGATCGGCTGCCGTCTCGTCGTAATCCGGATAGGCGGCGACTTCCTCGGCTCGCAGCCGTCGGCTGCCGATGAGACCGCCATAGACGAGCATGTCTGCGGCGATGATGATCCCGTCTGCAGCGTCCGCGTTATCGCGAATGAACTGCCGAATCTTCGCCGGACTGCCTAGCACCGGGGAAGAGGTCGTTAAGAGCGTCGTACCCGAATCGGTTTTCTCCGTATCCATTCGATTGCGGATATCGGCCGCTGGCGGCGTGATGACCGCTATGCCTGCGGCTTTGCCTTGCAAAATGACATCGTCGAGATTAACAGGACGGTCATCGAGCGGGATATACAGCACTTTTTTCATAAATGAACAGCTCCTTTATCGGTTGGTATTCGTCCCAAGCTTCACAGGCTGCGCTTAGCTGACAGGGATATACAGTGTCGCCTTAGGCGCAAATCACAACCCTATCCGCGAATTTCTTGCAACATCTCGATCCCTTAGCGCGTTCCTGTCCAGCCGGGGAGGTTAAAGCCCTCCCTTTCTGTTAACCATTGGTAGTATACCTTAAAGACTACGACAGATAAGTGGTGAACCATGGACGATATTACCTTCAAGGCGCTGGCGGTCGCCAATGAGATCGATCTGAACAAGATTGCCATCCACGCGGGCATTCGCAAGAAGTACACGTGGGAGCAGCCGTTAATGATGAAGAGCAACCAGCTCAAAAAGATTTATCACCGCCCAGTCGACAGCCTCCAGCAGGTGCTCATCTTTTCCTTCGGCAGCGTCGTCTTCGTCAACCATTCGAATATGGACGAGATTCATGCCTTCCTGCGATTCATTCAGTCCTTCGAGCCGGGCATCCATACGAAGCAGGCATTCCAATACACGGACGACTATAAGCTTCATATTGAAGAGATCGAGAGCATGGAGCTGACCGATGAGCATGTCGTGGTACCGGCATTCGAGTTTTTCTTCCCTGAATTGATCGCGACCGTGCTGGCCAAATCGGTAGCGCTCGAGAAGATCGAAGACCAGCTGGGCGAGATCCAGGACAACTTGGAGCTGATGATCGACCGGTTGGAGCGGGGCAAGCTGCGCGTGGGCAACAAGGAGCTGGCCAGTACGACGGCGAAGATCGTGCGCCATGAATACAACACGCTGGCGTACATCATGATCCTGGACAAGCCCGAATTAACGTGGACGCACAACTCGGCCAGCCACTTCTATGACGAGATGCTGAAGTTCTTCGAGTTGAATGACCGGTATACGATTCTGAAGAGCAAGACCGATATTCTGTATCATATTCTGGAAGGATTCTCGAATATCAGCTATTCCATCCGGGGCTTGTTCGTCGAATGGATCGTCGTCATCCTCATCGTCATCGAAGTGGTGCTGACCCTGCTCGAGATCGTCGGGTGGATTCCCGCGCATTAATCAAGACATGATCTGACGCCGGCAACATGATAGAATCAGGGTATCTTGTGCTAGAGTAGGTGTTCGTGATGATCGAGAAGCAACGGCGGGATCGGGTGAAAAGGGTGGAGGAGCTGCACATACGCCGACTGGGTGCGGTTGATGTTCCTTTCGTGCTGGCCCTTATGGAGGAGGTTATTGCGCGGCTGCCGTCGCAGGCGCTGTTCGCGATGGATGATGAAGCCTACCTCCTTGCGCATGTCGAGGAGAGAGGCGAGATCTTCGGCGCCTACCGGGATGGCGCGTTAGTGGCCTACTCGGTATTGGCGTATCCCGGCAAGTGCGCCGGCAATCTGGGTCCGGAATTCGGTGTACTCGAGCACGAATTAGATGACGTGGCAGTACTAGACGCTACGATCGTCCATGAATCCGCCCGCGGGCTTGGACTTCAACGGCGCTTCCATGAGCTGCGGGAGCAGCGTGCCAGAGAGCGGGGCTGCCACTATCTATATGCGACGGTCCATCCGGACAACGTTGCAAGCGTCCGCAATCTGGAGGCTGAGGGTCTTACACTGCAATTCACTCGCCCGATGTATGGCGACAAGCTGCGGCATTGCTATGCCAAACAGCTGGATCCGAACATGAAGAAGAGCGCTATCTAATCGGTAGCGCTCTTGTTTTATTTGTATGAAATTGGGAATGAAAGGTGGGTGGGCTAACTTCTACTCCAAGCAATAGCTGCGAATCTGCTCAATCTTTTCTGCCGTTAGACCGAATTCCGCTTCGAAGTAAGCTTCCATGCTGCCATACTCGCCCTCGATCGCCGTGAATGCGGACTGAATGAATGCCTCGCTGGCCCCCATCATTTGCGTGACGATGGCCAGCTGCGCCTCGGTCAGCTTACCCGCCAGCTGCGCCATCATGCCCTCTGTCATATGAGCCATCGTCCGATTCGTGATCAGATAGTCCTCCACGATGACCGCCCGCGGCACGCCGAGAAGGCTCAAGATGAGCGCGGCGCCGACGCCGGTGCGGTCCTTGCCTGCTGCGCAGTGATGGACGAGCCCAAGCTTGGAAGTATCGGCCACCAATTCCATCAGACGCTTATAGGAAGCGTTGCGGATCGGGAGCGTGCCGTACATGTTGGCCAACATATCTTCCGTGAATTGCTCGATGAAGCTTGCGTCCAGCGCGTCCTCGTGCGAACGGTAGGCAGCAAGTCCGGGAATGGCACTTACGCGCTCATTCAAGGCGCCGCGGAGAACGGGGTCGGGCTTATGGGCGGCTTCGTCGTCGCTGCGGTAATCGAAGATCGTGCGGATGCCGAGCGTTTCGAGGAAAGCGATATCCTCCTCCGTCAGCCCGGTCAACTCGTCAGCTCGGAAGAAAATGCCATACTTCACCTTGCGACCATCAGCGGCGGGATAACCGCCCATATCGCGGAAATTGCGGCTGCCTTGCAGCGGGATCACCCGCTCGGATGGATAAGTGGCGTAACGTGGATGCAGTTGCAATTCTGTCATTATAATCAGCTCCTAATTAGGTTTGTTATGCACCGGCCTGATTGGCGTGCATCTCATGTTCCTTGCCTTCATAGATGTTGAAGATCATCTCGTCGGTCAGCTGGTCGGCCGTGCCGTCGAATACTTTCGTTCCGGCTTTAATGCCGATGATGCGGGTCGCGTATTTCTTGGCAACTTCGACCTGATGGAGGTTGACCAGGCAGGCGATACCCTGCAGGCGGCAGTTCTCGTAGATCGTGTCCATGACGACCGCGGACGACTTCGGGTCGAGCGAAGCGATCGGCTCATCCGCGAGAATCAGCTTCGGCTGCTGCATCAGTGCGCGGCTGATGCCGACGCGCTGCTTCTGTCCGCCGGACAGTTCATCCGCACGTTTGTACACTTCATTCGCTAGACCGACCTTAACGAGAAGGTCGATGGCGGCTTGCTTGTCCGCTTCGCTGTATCTGCTGAAGACGCCGGCAAGCGGGCTCATGTAACCAAGGCGGCCGTGCAATACGTTCTCCAGCACGCTCGAGCGGTTCACCAGATTATAATGTTGGAAAATCATCCCGATCTGGCTGCGCAGTCGGCGAAGGCTGCCTTTGTTTTTGCTGCTCATCACTTCGCCGAGGAAGGTAATCGTGCCGTCCGTCGGCTCTACCAATCGATTGATGCTGCGCAGCAGCGTCGATTTGCCGGCGCCGCTCGGACCGATGACGGCGATGAATTCCCCGGATTCGACGGTCAGATCGATCCCGGTGAGCGCGAGCGTGCCGCCGCTATAAGCTTTGGTCAAGCCTTGTATGTTCAATATCGTTGTCATGGTTGTCCCTCCATCATCGTCTGGCCAGCTTGCTGCGGACGCGATTCGATATTAATTCAACGGCGAAGATCGTAATGAACACGATGACAATCCCCATGGCCAGATCGGCGAACTCATAATACGAAATGTAGTCTTGCAGCAGGACGCCTATACCGCCTGCTCCGACCATCCCGAGCATAACCGTCTCGGCCACTTCCATCTCGAAGCGGAAGGAGATGATCGCTAAGAAGGGGAGGATCAGCCCCGGCAGCAGTCCCTTGAAGACAATCTGCAGCCAGGAGGCGCCGACCGACCGCATGGCTTCGATCGTATCGTCCGAGGATTCCTCGATCTGGGCGGCGAACGCCTTGATCAAGTACGAGGAAGTCGGGAACAGCAGGCCGAGCACGCCGGCCATGGAACCGAATCCCATGCTGGCGACGGCGAGCAGTACCCAGATCGTCGTCGGAATCGTGCGGATGATCAGCAGCACATAACGCAGCAGCCTGCCGAGCCATTTGACCGGCGTAATATTCTCGGCGATCAGGAAGGACAGCAGAATCGAGATGACGACGCTCAAGACGACGGTGAGAAAGGCGATAATGAGGGAAGTCAGCATGCCATCGACCAGCTGAACGAACGGTTCGAACGAAATGGTCATGAGTTTGCTCGCGATGTCCGGCATGCTGCTGATACCCTGATGGAATTGCTTCCAGCTTAGATCGAGAAAGCTGATGCAGACCAGGAAGAGCACGGCTGCGGCCGTGAAGAACAGCCTTGTCTGCAGCTGCGTCTTGCGGTGCGCGATCTTGATTTTCTTGCCCGAGCGGCCGGCGCGTCTCCCGGATTGCGACGGCGCGTACTGCTGTAACGGCGTTCCCTGCTGCATTATAGAATACGCTCCCTTATCTTCTGAGTTAGGAATTCAACGGCCAGAATGAGCACGATCAGGATGACGATAATCATGGACGCTCTTCCGTATTGGAACAGGTCCATCGCCTGCTTCAGGTTGCTGCCGATACCACCTGCGCCTACAAGGCCCAGAATAGCCGAAGCGCGGATATTAATCTCGAACATAAACAGCGTCCAAGAGTAATAACCAGGCATGAACTGCGGAATAATGGCATGCCGGATGAGCTGGCCGTAGCTTGCTCCGCTCGCCGTGAGCGCTTCGGTCGCTTCCTTGTCCAGTTCCTCGATCGATTCCGCATAGACCCGGGCCAGGAAGCAGATGCCGAACACGAGCAGCGCGAACAGTCCCGGCATGGCGCCCACGCCGAAGATGACGACCAAGAGCGAGGCCCATACGAGGAAGGGCACATTGCGCACGAAGGAAACGATGCCGCGCAAGACGAGGCGGACGACCGGATGGGGCGACGTATTGCGCGCCATCAGGAACGCAATCACGAGGCCGATCGCCGAGGAGATGAACGTGCCGACGACCGCGAAGATGAGCGTATCCAGCACGGGTCGGACGTAGCTGTTCATGTTCGTCATATTTGGCGGCAGGAAATCAGCGAAGATGAAGCGGATGAACAGCGGAATTCCGCTGAGGAATTCCATGAGATCAAATTTCACATAGATGATGGAGAAGGCCAGCGCTGCTGCCAGCAGCGCCAGCGACATCAGTCGTTTAGCTTTCTTTTGCCTATGATGCACCGGCACTGCCGTTTGGTTGTACATCTGTCTTGGCCTCCTTCTTGCGCGACTGTTTATTTAAGCAGTTCTTCCGAAGTCAGGTTCAGCTTCTTGGCTACTTCGCGGATGTTATCGAAATCGCTGTCTTGCACTTCAATGAATTTGGCGTCGGCCATACCGAACAGATTCTCGAAGTATTCCGGATCGTCGTAACCGAGGAGGAACTGTTTGACCTTCGACTTGATGTCGTCCGGAACGGTGTGGCGAATGCCGACCGGCGTTGCATTCAATGGCCCGGAGCTTGCGATGATGCGGTAAGAATCCTTCTCGATCAGACCTTTGGCTTCCAACATCGCCGGGTACATGCCCGATACGCCAGCCGCGTCATACTGTCCTTTCACGACGCCGAGCACGGCGGTGTCATGCTTGCCGGCGAACTGAATATTGCTGAAGAAGTTCGTCTCCAGTTCTTCCGGGTCGATGCCCAGCTCATCGACGATCATCGATTTCGGGAACATATGGCCTGTCGTCGACACCGGATCGACGAAGCCGATCGTTTTGCCTTTCAAGTCGGCGATCGTCTGAATGTCAGAATCCTTCGGAACGATAATGACCGATGCGGGCGAATTGGCAAGCGAAGGCAGGCTGATTCCTACGATCGGTTCGACGCCTGCGCGTTCAGCCGCCACAATATAAGAGAAAGGACCGAATGTCGCCATATCGGCTTTGCCGTTCTTCATCGCTTCAATCGCGGCATTATAGCTCGTCGCTTTATACGATTCAACCGGCAGCCCGATCGTCTCGGACAGCTTGTCCTCGAAAGTTTTGTTCAGTTTGGCTGATTCGTCACTCGACTCGCTCGGCAAGTAGGCGATGACGAATTTTTTCATTTCACCTGACTCCTCAGAGCTGCACGCCGACAGGATCGAGAGGGACATGATGACGAGCAAGAGCAGGCTGACCATTCTTTTCATGATTCAATTCCTCCAATGAATGTTGTGTACCGCTTGGAATACGTCTAGAATTCTAGTTGCACTTTGTTAAACGGATATCATCGGGTTATGTAGCTTTTGCAAACCGTTTTTCAACGTTTTTTCAGATTCGTTTACACGATCTTAACTTTTCAGTCCCTTGTCGTTCGGTCTATACTAGCGACATATCGAGAAGGAAAGGACAGCGATTGACATATGGAAGTAGCCGGTACCCTTATCGACACCGCTTACGATTATTTGCGCAACCAGCTAATTATTGGCGAAGTACTGCCCGGCACCATGCTCTCGGAGAATGAGCTGGCGCTGCAGCTTGGCATGAGCAGAACCCCTGTCCGGCTTGCGATCTCGCGCCTCGAGTCCGAAGGCGTGGTCCAATCGCTCAAGAAACGAGGCGTACTGGTCAAGTCGATCTCCTGGCAGGAGTCTTCCGAGCTGGCCGAAGTTATATTAGCGATGCAATTCTACGCAACGGCCATCATTGAACGGGAAGGTTTCAAGGAGCTGGATCAGCTTCGCGCGATCTATGCGCGTCAGTTGGCAGCGACTGAGCAAGAAGATTACGTCGCTTATATTCAGCACAGCATGGAATTCACGACTTGTTTCGTCTCCGTCCTCCGCAACAGAAGCATGCTGGAAGCGCTCGACAAACATCAGAGCAAGACGATGCTGTTCGGCATTATGAATTACCGCATGACGCCGCATGCCCCGCACTTCAGCGCGACGCCGCACAATGGAAGCATTCTGAAGGCGCTGGAGAATAACGATTGCGAAGCGCTCAAGAACGTGTTATTCGCTTTCTCTTCACGCATTCGCGAAGGACGCTCGTTCTACTAAAGACAAGCCGGATAAGCTGCCGGGCAGCTGCTCGGCTTCATAGACAATCAAAACAGAGGCCCCCATTATGGGAGGCCTCTTCGTTATTGGGGATAGAAATGAATGAAGTCTGCTTCAGGCACCCATACTAAATGGAAAACGGCTTACGCTTAGGAAAAAGGTGACAGCGATGTTTATGCTGGTGATCTGTCTTGTCTTGTTGCTCATCGTGCTGGTACTTGTTATTCTCTCCTGGCGCGCTATGATTAAGCGCCTTGGACCGGTGGAGCTGGCGGCGAGCATCATGTTCGGTTCGCTTATGCTGCAGCAGCTCTCTTATATGCTCGATTACAACTTGAACCTGAAGGATCTCTCCGCTGAGCCTTGGGAGATGGTGGCACTGCGTATGAACCAGGCTCTGCTGTTTCCTATCATGATGACCTGGTGTTCAACCTTCACCGCAGTCGGGGTGAACTGGACGAACCGCGTGCTGATTTACCTTGCAGGTGCGGCGTCTATATCGCTCGTTATGTTCTTCTTCAAGAGTATGGGGTTCGTCCACTATACAGGGTGGAAGGGGATCTATAACTTCGTTCAGTTCATTCTATTCATTCCGCTGAACGACCTGTTTCTTACGTTCTTCCGGACATACGCGCTGGGCAGATCGGGTGGTGCGAAGTGATTCTATATCCCCCTCACGCATTCGACCGCAATGAAGTGTTCATTATCGCGGTATCGATCTTGTCGATAGCGGTCATGTTCACGCTGAAGAGGCGGTTTCCGGCTATCGTCATCTGGTACGTGTTCCTGTTCAATTATTTTCTCGGGGTATTGGTCGATTTCACGATCGCCACGCCGCCGCTTGATCTGTACGATGCGAATGATTGGCCCAACTATGAATGGTTCGACGTCATTCTGTATCTGTTCTGTTATCCCCCAGCGGCTTACGTGGTGATCTATCTCTATGACCGATGGAGCTTGCGGGGTATGAAGCTGCTGACTTACTTGGTGGTCTGCGCCCTCATAACAACAGGACTGGAGTGGATATCGGACTGGGTAGGCGTTTATCATTATAAAGGGTGGCGGCTTGTCTACTCGTTCCCGGTCTATATTGCTGCCTATTGGGTCAATATCGGCATGCTGCATTTCTTGAGAAGGCAGCTCAAGCACGAGGGTCGGCCACACTGACGTTGCGAGGAATAGTGAGGGTTGTCTTAAGCTTAGGCGGGGCCGAGCGGACAGCCCTCTTCGATGTGTCGCCGGGCAACGATCTGGCGGCCAACATGCGGCCGAATCGATTATCCGCCTAGGAAGCGCTGCCGGTACTGCCGCGGCGAGATGCCCTCGTAACGCGTGAACCGCGCGGTGAAATAAGCGGCTTGATGGAAGCCGACCTCTTCGGCAATCCGGGCGATGGTGAAATCGGTGCGCAAGAGCAGCAGCTTCGCCTGCTCGACCCGATACCGGAGCAAATACTCGATCGGCGGGCAGCCGAACTCCGCCTGCATGCAGCGGGCGATATAGATCGGATGGAAGCGCAGCTCCTCGCCGAGCTGCTGCAGCTTCACGTCTTCGCGGTAATGGCGGCGCAGATAGGCGGCCGCCTGCTCCGCGCAAGCCGCTCGCGGCGAGCTTGCCTGCTTCTTGATCGAAGCGGCCAACAGCTGCAGCACTTGTTGAAAGTGGATGTCGATCTGCCAACGCGAGCTGCTCCAGTAGTCGGTTTCGCCGAGCGCGATGAGGCGGTCGATCGTTTCGTACATTTTGCCCGGCTGTGAGAGCATGGTGAATTGGGGCAGATGCAGCTCGTACTTCCGTGCCGAGAACGCTTGAATTTGTCTTGGCACCCCCTCTTCCGGTAGCATGCTCTTGCTCGCTTGAAGACTGTCATCGCCATAGTGCCAGTCACCGGTCGTCTGAAAATGAATCCAGAAGTGCTCGGTCCGCTCACGGCAGTCCTCTATGCCGTAATGGTAGGCGTCAGGTCGCAAGAGGAGCGCGCTGCCTGCGGTTACCTCGTATTGACGGTCATCCTCGCCGACATACATCGTTCCTTGCCGGACGACAAGGAGGTCGAACACGCCGATGTTATGGCGGCTAAGATGGCGGTCGCCTGGCGCGAACGCGCTAAGTCCGCCATGGATATAATGCGGCAGCGGCGGGGCGGTGAATGATATGATATTGGTCACGCTATCATTGTCAATCCCTTCACGATGAAGTTGGAATCGTAATAGTTTCCGTTCTAATCCTGATACACGGCCTTCAGTATAACACTTATAATGTGTACAGAGTAGATCGTTCATGTGTGCATGCGTAATGGCAGCATGGATAGGCTGGAGGTTGGAATGGTGAAGGGGTTAGATCGTAAATTTACATTGTGGGCGCTGGCGTGGCCGATTTTTATCGAGGTGTTCTTGCAGACGCTGCTCGGCACGGTCGACACGCTCATGGTCAGCGAGATTTCGGATGATGCCGTGGCGGTCGTCGGGTATTCGAATCAGCTGTTCAACGCGCTTATGACATTATTCATTACGGTAGCAAGCGGGGCCGGGATCCTAATCGCCCAGCGCATCGGCGCCAAGAAGGAGGAGGATGCGCGTACGATCGGGATTATGTCCGTCTCGGTCAGCGGCGCCATCGGACTTGTGATCAGCGCGGTGCTGTTCTTCTGGCCGCAGACGATCGCGAAGCTGCTTAATATGCCGGAGGATCTGATGCCGCTGGCCGATACGTATATTTCGATTGCGGGCGCGGGGATGGTGCTGACGGCGGTAATGGCTGCGCTGAGCACGGCAATCCGCAATACCGGCAATACAAGAGGCCCGATGTACGTCATCATCGGCGTTAATATTATTCATGTCATCATGAACTACGGCTTCATCTACGGCGCGTTCGGATTCCCGGTATGGGAGCTGAAGGGCGTGGCTGTCTCGACGCTCGCGAGCCGAGTCATCGCGACCGTTGTGCTGATCATGATGTTCCTGCCGGCATTCAGCCGCCGCATCACGCTGCCGGAATTTTTAAGATTCGATCGGAAATTGTTCCAGGAAGTGCTTAAGATCGGCTGGCCGCTCGGCGTTAATATGTCCTGCTGGGTGTTCACGCAGCTGCTAATCTATATGTTCATCGCGATGCTCGGCGCGGCCGAACTTGCGGCCCGTACCTATATGAACACGCTTGAATCGTTCTGCTTCATGCTCGGCTATTCGTTCGCGCTCGCGCTGCAAATTCAGGTCGCGCATCTCTTCGGCGCTTCCCGGACGAGGGAGGCCTACCAAGCGACGTACCGCGCGATGTACATCGGTCTTGTCGTGGTGACGGTTAACGCGCTCGTCATCTTCCTCGTGGGCGGCTGGCTGCTCGGCCTGTTCACCGAGGATAAGGAAATCATTACGATCGGCGTCTCCCTGCTCGGGATGAATCTGCTGCTCCAACCGGGCAAAATGATCAATATGGCGCTCGGCAATGCGCTCAACGCCGTCGGCGAAACCCGGTTCACCAAGTATATCTCGATTGGATCGATGTGGCTGATCGCGGCCGGCGCCTCGTATGTGGCCGGCATCTCGCTCGGCTGGGGACTGATCGGCATCTACGGCTGTATGATCGCCGACGAGTATCTGCGCGGATTACTGTCGTTCTTCCGCTGGCGGAGCCGTCGATGGATGACGCGTTCGCAAGCTCCGGCTTCGGCCAATGCTTCAGGCGGCGCGACCGCGAAGGCATAATAGGTAGGAATCGCAATTGGGCGCTCGTATTCTAGCATTCATCCAATCTTCCGCTTGCAGAGCTTCATAGACTAGAAGTATCTCCAGCGGAAAAGAGGTGATGCTCGTGCTTGCTAAATTGAAGCAACCCGGCTTTATCCTCGGCGTGCTCGGCGCGGCCAAGCTGCTGCTCGATAGCGCGGGAATTACAATTCCGGACGATACGGTCAATGATATCGCCAACGGGATCAGTGCTGTCGTCGTCGTGATTTCGATCTTCATGGACCATGGCAAGGCGTAATTAATAAGCGAAGGGGTTGTACCCGCCGTCATCCGCAAGATGAGATGATGGCAGGTACAACCCCTTTTTGTTTTCGTTATTCGCCCAGCGTTCCGGTCGACTCGCGGTAGATCGGCTCCGTCTGCACATGCGCGACTTGGTAGGGCTTGGACGGATTCTTGATGCGCGATAGCAGCAGTTCTGCCGTAATAATACCCATGTCGCTATTCGGAATATGGACGGTCGTAAGCGGAGGTTCGATGATTCGCGACTCCGGCGAGTTATCGAAGCCGACGACAGCCACCTCGTCCGGCACGCGGATATTGCGTCCCTTCAGCGTGCGCATGACGGCAACCGCGATAAAGTCGTTCGCGCACACGAATGCGGAAGGCAACTGCTCCATCGCTTCGAGTTGGTCGTCGATCCAAGTGGAACCGTCATTGAAGAATCGATCCTCGCCGACGATGCAGCTTGCCGGATCTGCCGGCAGTCCCGCCTCGAGCAGGGCTCGGTTATAACCGGCCCAACGCTCGTAGAAGCTTAAGCAATGATTATAATCGCCCGCAAACCCTATTCGCTTATGCCCGTTACGGATCAGACGCTTCACGACCGAATGCGTGCTATGGTCATTCTCCATCAGGATGACGTCCGCTTGCAGCTCGGAGAAGTCGATTCGAGCCGAGGCGTCGATGAAGATGGCGGGAATGCCGAGGCTGCCGATCAGATCGCTGTACGCCTTATTGAACATCTCGATGCAGATAATGCCGTCCACCTTGCTCGGCTCGAAGTTATTCGGCAGCAGCAGCTGCGAGATCTCCGGTTCGCGGACGAAGTGGATCGATAGATTGAAGCCGTCGGAGCTGATCTTCTTCTCGAGCCCGCTGAGCAGCAAGGAGCCAAAATGCGAGCTGTTCGGCATATTCGACGTGAACAGCGCGATGTTCCCCGTCGTTCGGGCGATCATGCCCTCCGTATCGACGAAGGCGAACTGCTTATATTTCAGTTCGGCGGCCTTCTTGATTACTTTATTCCGCGTCTCGGCGGGAATGCTTTCGTTGCCGTTAAGCGCCTTCGAAGCGGTATTCCTGGAGATCCCGAGCGCGTCGGCAATGTCCTGGATCGTCACTTTATCTCTTGTCATGGCTAAGTTTCTCCCTGATCTACCAATTTGCATTGTTACGGTAAATGTATACTAGCATTGTGAATATGTCAAACTCATTTTTACAAATGTACAAATTGTCTTAGGGGACAGATGGGGGGGACTTATTTTTACAAAAACCCTGTAGTTATTTACATTTTCATGGCTACTAGGTGAATGGATAACGTCTCTTGATGTCCTAATATTGGCTTTATTCACGAAAAAGAGTCGAGATCAATAAATGAATTGTGCAAATGACAACTAAATAGAGTTATAAATGACTATACGAAATGTTCAAATGGATGATAAAAATTTTACAAAAGTTGTTGACGCGATTTGCGTGTGTCTGTTAAATTGTAAAAGCAAGAGGCGGAAACAACCAAATGTAAGCCCTTGCAACATGTGCATATGTTTACTTGGTTTCTATCCAAACAGATGGGGGGTCATAAGTTGGAACAATCGTACGCTATGCCGAAGCGGCAGACTAGAATGCGGCGCAATCTGGACTACATAAGGAAGAACCAATTTCTGTACTGGCTGATCGCTCCGGCCTTTATCCTGACGGTGATCTTCAAATACGTGCCGATGTACGGGGTGATCATCGCCTTCAAGGATTTCAGCTACAACAAGGGGATCATGGGCAGCGAGTGGGTCGGTTTCAAATACTTCGAGAAGTTCCTCACGGCCCCGAACTTCGAGCTGATCTTCATGAACACGCTGAAGCTGAGCCTGTACGGACTTATTCTCGGCTTCCCGGTGCCGATCATCCTGGCGCTCATGCTGAACCAGCTGCGCAGGGCAGGCGCGAAGAAGAATATACAGCTAGCGCTCTATGCGCCGAATTTTATCTCGGTCGTGGTGGTTGTCGGCATGATCTTCATCTTCCTCTCTCCGGTCGGTCCGATCAACAAGCTGATCGAGTATTTCACCGGGCACCCGATCAACTTCATGTCGGATCCGGCGTACTTCCGCTCGGTCTACATCTTATCGGGTATTTGGCAGGCGGCGGGGTGGTCGTCCATTATCTACGTCGCGGCGCTGGCCGGCGTCGATCCCGAGCTGCATAATGCGGCCACGATCGATGGCGCCAACTTGCTGCAGCGGATTCGCCACATCGATCTGCCGACGATCAAGCCGGTCATGGCGATCGTGTTCATCCTGGCGGCAGGCGGCATCATGTCGATCGGCTTCGAGAAAGCGTTCCTGATGCAGACGGCGCTCAACTTGCCGACCTCCGAGATCTTGCCGACGTACGTGTACAAGGTGGGGCTTAAGTCCGGCGATTACTCGTATTCCGCGGCGATTGGCCTGTTCAACTCGGTCATCAACGTGATTATGCTGGTCGTGGTCAATTTCGTCGTGAAGAAATTAAACGAAGGGGAAGGCCTTTATTAGAAGAAAGGAGAGGTACGATGAGTTTCAAGCATACTCGTCTCGACCGGTTTATTCTGTTCATCAACTACGTGCTGCTGGCGCTTGCGGTGTTCATCGTAGTCGTTCCGCTGCTGTATGTGGCGGTCGCTTCATTCATGGAGCCGACGGCGCTGCTGAACAAAGGGTTCTCGCTGAGCCTGTCCGATTACAGCATTGAAGGCTACAAGCTTATCCTATCGAATGACGCGATGCTGCGCGGCTTTCTGAATGCGCTTTTTTACTCGGCGGCATTCGCCATTCTGACCGTAGCCCTATCCGTATTCGCCGGTTTTCCGTTATCGGTGGAAGGGTTCGTCGGGAGCAAGTTTTTCATGACGGTCCTCATCATTACGATGTTCTTCGGCGGTGGCCTCATCCCTACGTTCCTCGTCGTCAAGCAGCTTGGTATGCTGGATACCGTCTGGGCGGTCATCCTCCCGGGGGCGGTCAGCGTATGGAACGTCATCCTGGCGCGGACCTTCTTCAAAGGTGTCCCCAAGGAGCTGAGCGAAGCGGCGAAGGTCGATGGCGCGTCCGAGGCCCGCATTTTCTTCGATATTATTATCCCGCTATCCAAACCGATCATGTTCGTCCTGGCGCTGTACGCCTTCGTCGGCCAATGGAATTCGTTCTTCGATGCGATGATCTACCTGGAGAATCAGAAGCTGTATCCGCTTCAGCTGGTGCTGCGCTCGATTCTCATCCAGAACCAGATCAGCCCGGAGATGATCGCGGATCGTGCGCAGGCTGCCGAGCTTAAGCGGTTGTCCGAGATTATCAAGTACGCTTCGATCGTCATCTCGAGCTTGCCGCTGCTCGTCATGTATCCGTTCTTCCAGAAGTATTTCGAGAAAGGTGTCCTGGTCGGTTCCCTCAAGTAGGGGCGGCTGACATAGATAAGCTACAGACAATGAGGAGGGTTTAGGTTGACACACACAAAGACAACCGCATGGATCGCACTATCCGCATTGCTGGCAGTGACAGGCTGCAGCAGCAACAATTCAGGCTCAAACTCATCATCCGATACTTCCGATTCCGGCAAGACGACGCTCCGTATTATGACGCAGAGCAATGTGCTCGCGCCGGCCGACCCGAACGAGAAGCTGATCTTCAAGCGGCTCGAAGAGAAGACGGGCATTCACATCGAGTGGACGAATTATACGAATGACGTCTTCGTGGAGAAACGCAACTTGGCGCTTGCGACCGGCGATCTGCCTGACGCGATCTTCGATGCGGGCCTTGGCGATTACGACATCTTGAAGCTGGCCAAAGACGGCACGATCATCTCGCTCGACGATCTGATTACGAAGATGCCGAACTTGCAGAAGGTGCTCGAGCAGGCGCCGCAGTATCGAGCCATGATGACGGCACCGGACGGCCACATCTACTCGCTCCCATGGATCGAGGAGCTTGGCGCAGGCAAGGAGAGCATTCATGCGGTGAACAACATTCCGTGGATCAACAAGGGGTGGCTGGATAAACTCGGACTTGCGATGCCGACGTCGACGGAAGAACTGAAGCAGGTGCTCATCGCCTTCAAGACGAAGGATCCGAACGGCAACGGCGTGGCGGACGAAATTCCGCTCTCCTTCATTAATACGAACGGCGGCAACGAGGACCTCGGCTTCCTGTTCGGTTCGTTCGGCGCAGGGATCAACTGGGATCTGACGCTCGTAAGCGATGACGGCAAGGTGAGCTTCGCGGCAAGCGAAGCGGGCTACAAGGAAGGCGTCAAGTATTTGCATGAGCTGTATCAGGAAAATTTGATCGATAACGAGTATGTTACGCAGGACTGGAATACATTTATTGCGAAGGGCAAAGAAGATGTTTATGGGCTATATTTCACGTGGGATAAAGCGAATGTGACGGGTATGGACAGCAACTTCGAGCCGATGCCGGCGCTGGCCGGGCCTGACGGCACGAAGAACGTAACCCGATCGAACGGGATGGGCTTCGATCGCGGACGCCTTGTCGTGACGAATGCGAACGAGCATCTGGAGGAGACCGCGAAGTGGCTGGACCACATGTACGAGCCGCTCCAGTCGGTGCAGAACAATTGGGGGACGTATGGCGATGAATCGCAGCAAAATATTTTCGAATTCGACGAGGCAGCCCAAATGCTGAAGCACCTCCCGTTGGATGGAGCTGCTCCGGGCGAGCTGCGCGGCAAGACGAGTGTCGGCGGACCGCTCGCCATCCTCGATTCCTATTATGGCAAAGTGACGACGAAACCGGACGATGCGGCATGGCGCATGGATATTCTGAAGAAAACGTACGTACCGGACATGAAAGCCGAGAATATCTATCCGAAGGTATTCTTCTCGCTGGAGGAACTGGATCGGCTCTCCGCGATCGAGACGGACCTGATGCCATACGTGCTGCGCATGCGCACCGAGTGGATGCAGAACGGGAAGGTCGAGGAAGAATGGGACGGCTACCTGAAGGAGCTGGATCGCTTGGGCCTGCAGGATTGGCTGTCCATCAAGCAAGCTGGCTATGACCGCAACGCGAGTCAATAATGACAAACACGACGCTATGATGAAGCTTCTTGCACAGAGGCAGCGCTAAAGGAGAGAGTTTTCATGACGGTTATCACGAATGAGCAATACCGCCCGGAATATCATTTCACGCCGGAGACGAATTGGATGAACGACCCGAACGGGCTAGTCTATTATAAAGGGGAGTATCATCTGTTCTATCAGCATCACCCGCAAGGCACGACGTGGGGGCCGATGCATTGGGGCCATGCGGTCACGACGGATCTGGCAAGCTGGGAGCATCTGCCGATCGCGCTCGCTCCTGACGAACACGGGATGATCTTCTCCGGCAGCGCGGTGGTGGATTGGCACGATACGACCGGATTCTTCGGCGGTAAATCAGGCCTGGTCGCGATCTTCACGCATCATGACCAGCAACCGGGCGCGGATCCGGCTAGACAAAGGCAGCGTCAAAGTCTCGCCTACAGCAAGGATGAGGGCCGTACGTGGATCAAATACGAGGGCAATCCGGTGCTCGGCCATGACAGTTACGTCGACTTCCGCGATCCCAAAGTATTCTGGCATCCGCAGACGGCGCAGTGGGTCATGATCCTGGCGACCGGCCAGACGGTCAGTTTCTATACGTCGCCGAATCTGAAGGATTGGGCCTTCGCCAGCGAATTCGGTGAGGGGATCGGCTCGCATGACGGCGTATGGGAGTGTCCGGATCTGTTCCCGCTCGCGGTGGACGGCGACCCGGCGAACGTCAAGTGGGTCATGTTCGTCAGCATCGGCGATGACCCGGCATTCGCGGAAGGGTCCAGAACGCAATATTTTACCGGCGCGTTCGACGGCAAGACATTCGTTCCCGATGAGGCGTCTCGCGAGATCCGCTGGATCGACTATGGTCGCGACAACTATGCCGGCGTCAGCTGGTCGGATGTTCCTGCCGAAGATGGACGCCGAATCTACGTCGGCTGGATGAGCAACTGGCGGTACGCGAACCAGACGCCTACCGAGGGCTGGCGCAGCGCAATGACGATTGCCAGAGAGCTGACGCTTACGGAGCGCGATGGCGCGGCGACGCTCATTTCGCTACCTGCCCGCGAGCTGGAGAATGCGAGAACGCCGCTTGTGGCGCTTAAGAACGTGGCTTTCGGCGAACTGCAGGCCAAGCTGGCCGGACTTGAGCTGGACAGCTATGAGATTGAAGTGGAGCTGCCGATTGGCGCGAACTTGGAGGCCGTGGGCCTTAAAGTCAGGACCTCAGCAGACGAGGAGACGATCATCGGCTACCATGCCGGCGCGGAGGAGCTGTACGTTGACCGTTCGCGTTCGGGCCGAAGCGATTTCCACAAGGATTTTGCCGGCAAGCACGGGGTGAAGCTCGCCAATACGGACGGACGTCTGCGGCTGCGCATCTATGTCGACCGTTCCTCGGTCGAGGTGTTCGCGGAGGATGGGCTTGCAGTCATGACCGAACTGATCTTCCCAGACCCTGAATCGAAGGGGCTAACGGTATTCGGCGCGGAGCCGAATGCAATTGTGTCGTCATTCGCTATTTATGAGATTGGCGGGAAGAAGTAAAATAGACTTGTCGGTTTAAGGGCAAGAATGGGATCAGGCTGCCGCTGGCAGTCTGATTCGTTTTCGCTCAGGCAAAAGTGAAAGTGAATCGAGGAGGAAACGAACGATGCGTATTGGCGCGATTGAAGCGGGCGGCACGAAGTTTGTCTGCGGGATTGGCAATGAACTTGGCGAGATTGAGGATCGGACGAGCTTCCCGACCGAAGCCCCTGAGCGTACGCTGGCGCAGGTGATCGACTATTTCAAGGACAAGTCCTTCGGCGCGATCGGGGTCGGTTCCTTCGGTCCGATCGATATTAACCCGAACAGCCCGACCTATGGGTTCGTAACGACCACGCCGAAGCCGGGTTGGAGCGGGTTCGATTTTCTCGGCGCGCTGAAGCGGCATTTTGACGTGCCATACGGCTGGGATACCGACGTGAACGCAGCGGCGGTGGGCGAAGCGACTTGGGGCGCGGCCAAAGGACTCGACAGCTGCCTCTACTACACGATCGGCACCGGCGTTGGCGTCGGCGTCTATGCCGAAGGCAAACTCGTGCATGGCTTGATGCATCCGGAAGGCGGCCATGTGCTGACGAGACGTCATCCGGAGGATGATTTTGCCGGCGTCTGCCCGTACCACGGCGATTGCCTCGAAGGCATGGCCGCAGGTCCGGCGCTCGAAGCGCGCTGGAAGGTCAAAGGCCACGAGCTGCCGGTCGATCACCAAGCGTGGGAGATCGAAGCGTTCTATATTGCGCAGGCTTTGTCCAGCGCAATCCTGATGCTGTCGCCGCAGAAGATCATCCTGGGCGGCGGCGTGATGCAACAGCCGCAGTTGTTCCCGCTCATCCGTGCGGGCGTACAGAAGAACCTCAATGGCTACGTGAATGCGGCGGAGATCGTGAAGAACATCGACAGCTATATCGTCGAGCCGGGCCTGGGCACGCAAGCGGGCCTAAGCGGCGCGGTCGCGCTCGGGATTCGCGCCTTCAACCAGGCATAAGCGAGGCGCAATGTTGTTGCAAGAAGAAAGGAATTCCGTCTGTTGGGCGGAATTCCTTTTTTTTTTATGTGCAAAGCCTGTTCATGAACGCTATCGTTCGTTGTCAATGAAGAAGAAGCCCTCTGCGATAGAAGGCCTCCTGAGAAGTGCATGCGTTATGCGGCTTTCGTTCTTAGCAATTTGATGCTCATCGCGATGAAGACGATGCCGGTTAATCGGTTGAGCATCGTGGACAATTTAGCGTTGCCTCGTAATTTTGTCGTTGCCATGGAAGAGAAGTAGGCCGTGATTAGACACCAGATGCCGCCCGTCAAGGTGAAGGTTAGTCCTAGGATGATGAATGGCAGCGGGTTCCCTGCGCCTGCCTCCGTATGAATGAATTGCGGAAGGAAAGCCAGGAAGAACAACGCGACTTTCGGGTTCGTGACGTTGGTGATCATCCCTTGCAGGAAGATCTTCCGGTTGCTTTGCTTTGCCAACGTTCGCTGTTCTTGAACGGTGCTCTTCGTTAGCAACATCCTGATGCCTAAATAGGCTAAGTAGATGGCGCCGGCAATTTTGATCACATTGAACAATAGCGCGGATTGCATCAATACGACGGATAATCCGAACGCCGCCAGTAACGTATGGACCACGACGCCGGCCGAAATACCGAGGGCGGAATACATCCCGGCCTTACGGCCTTGAGAGATGCTTCTGCTCACGATATACATGGTATCCGTGCCGGGCGTTAAATTGAGCAATAACGCTGTGAATACAAAGACTTCAAAGTTCATAATGCCGAACATGGTACCACTCCCCTCAACTCATCTCGCCAGCTGTTCGTTCTATCATAATGCATTTCCTACAGAATTCTATAAAAAATGTTGGCGGGATTGGTGAAAAAATGTGATAAGAAAGAAACGGACCTCCGCGATTCTGCTTCTTCTGCGGTATAATGGATTTATTTACATTTAGAGGACGATAGGTTAGTGGAATACCATGTTTTTGGAAGATTTGGGTTAGGCTAACTTGCATAGGTGAGGCGTATAATGGAAAATATCGGGGAACTAGTTCGAGGTTTATTACCAAAGGATGATCTGAGTACTTTATCATCAGAAGCTATAGTAGAACATATTGCGATGAACATGCATAAGAATGAGCTAGTTAAGCTACGCGATAGAGAGACTTTTGTCCAACTTCCCGTTGTACTACAAGACATCTTACTGTTACTGGATTTTGATATTGAACTTCAAATGAATGGAATTGTTGGCTTCTTAGAAAACTCAACTGGATTTTATCTTGAAGAAACGATTCAAGCTCTGAATCGTATTCGCGCAACCAAGGACTTCGAAATAATGACTGGTATAAAAAGGCTATTGGATTCAAAAGGAGTTACTCCTATGCATCTAAAAGAAAATGTAAATCAACTGTCCTTATATCAAGTAACGAACGTTGCGGTCACCCATGGTGATGATCTATCGGAAGTATTAGTTGAAATCGACGCTTATGCCGAGAACTTGTACCTTTACCGAGATAGTGACAATATATTTGATCTACTGTTTATTTATTTGCAAGAGAACAAAATTCATCTGTATAGCTATGCCAAATAGAATTATTCAACCGATATTATTCATTTCGGAATGGAGACAGCCGATCAAGTAGATCGGTTATTTCTGTTGTACGAAAGGCAAACGAGTTTCAGTTCGTGGTATTATATACCAAATACACAAATTGATGATGGAACTGGACGGACAGGAAATCGCAGAGGGGGGGGACGAGAATGACAAGTATACGCTTGGCTACCTTAGACGATGTCAATCAACTTGTGCAGATGCGCTGGGACTTTTCTATGGAGGATAATGGAGAAAGCGAGGCTAGCTTTGAGGAGTTTCACCGAATTTGCAGCGAGTTTCTGGTTAAGTCGCTTGAAGGCAGGGATTGGTATATTTGGGTTGCGGAAGTCGATAATGAAATTGTCGCGCACATGTATCTGCAACTCATCCATAAAGTCCCCCGGCCAGGTAAATCCCCGGATCCTTACTACGGTTATGTCACCAATGTGTATACGCGTCCTGCTTTTAGGAATCAGGGGATCGGATCCCGCATTCATCATGCAATGGAGAATTGGTCGAGAGAAAACGAGGTCGAGTTTCTCTTGCTTTGGCCAAGCAGCGAGAGCGTGAATTTTTATTCCATTAATGGTTTCTCCCGATGTGATGAAGCGATGGAAAAGCATTGGAGCTAAGCGGAGATTAAACCATAAGAAGGAGGAAGCGTTATGCTATTTATGATAATTGTCAAAGCCTCTCAAAATTCCGAAGCCGGAAAGCTCCCGAGCTCTGAGCTCAGGGAAGCCATGTCGAATTACAATGAGGAACTGGTAAAGGCAGGCGTGCGGGTTGCGGCCAAAGGGCTTCATCCAAGCGCGAACGGGATTCGTTTTTCATATCCGGAACCCGGGGGAAAGCCGGTAGTGACGGAGGGTCCGTTTGCGGATTCGCAAGAATTGATTGCCGGATTCATTCTGATTGACGTGCAGTCGAGGGAAGAAGCCATCGAGTGGGCCAGGCGGATGCCGGATCCGCAAGGAAACGGGGAAGGCCAGATTGAATTACGTCAAGTATTCGAGGCGCCGGAGCTGACCGAAGAAAGTTGAGTGATCTGTTCTCCCCGTTAAGAGGCGTTCCACGAGTGAACGGTACAATAAAGGCACACAATCCAGGAGGTAATTATGGTCTATACTGCTCTGCTGCGCGGGATCAATGTCGGCGGTAATAACAAAGTGGATATGAAACTGCTTAAAACAGCATTCGAACAAGCGGGTATGAACAACGTCATTACTTATATCAATTCGGGCAATATCGTATTTACAACCGCCGACCAAACCAAGAAGGAAATAGCGCGTATTCTCGAAGAAGCTATTCTGGGCACCTTCGGACTGCAGATCAAGGTGCTGGTGCTGAGTTTAGAAGATATGAAAAAGGTGCTGTCTGCACTCCCGGATTCCTGGACCAACGATGACAAAATGAAAAGCGACGTCCTTTTTTTATGGGAAGAGATCGACGACGAAACCATTCTCGAGAAGTTGACCTTCAAACCGGAGATCGAAACGGTGAAGTACGCGCCAGGCGCAATACTATGGGCGATTGACAAGGTTAACGTGAACAAAGGCAGCCTGTCAAAGTTGGTCGGTACGAAATTGTATCGGCAAATGACCATCAGGAACGTAAATACGACACGAAAAATAGTTGGACTGATGCTGGCAGCTGAAAAGCAACTTGTATAATGATTGTACTGTCTAGCATTGAATGAGAGAAAGCGTGAGAACCAATTCCGTTGTACCGCAATAGAAGGAGCGGGCTGGCATCCCTCTCAGGATGTAGTCCGCGCATTTCTTAGATGACGGTATTCCTTAGGCGTCATGCCGCCATGTTTTATGAATGATTGGATATAATGATTCACAAGATTGAACCCGACACGCTGGGTAATTTCCGTTATCGTATATTCTGTAGCTTCCAACAACTCGCAACTCCTCGTCATGCGGTATTTAACCAGGTAGAGGTAGGGGGTCATATGGATGCTTTTCTTGAAACTGCGCGTGCACTCCGAAACGCTCAAATGCGCGGCGTCTGCAATTTCTTTCAACGTGATCGTGTCCGAATAATGCTGACGGATGAAGCTGAGCATCACTTGCAGTCGCTCTTGTTGGCGTCTGTTGTGTTTGGCCGACTCTTCTGAAGATAAGGATAGATTAGAGATAAGAATTAACCACAACTGCACCGTCTTAATGGCAATCTCATACTGCCACCCCCAGCTGATGTTGGCATTATCCCGACGATATTCGGCCAATATATTTTCAACCTGTTATTAAAATCATTAGGGGCGACGACCGTCTCGGTCGGCATTATCGGAGAACCTGTGCTTGCGATCGTTCTTGCGTATCTCGTATTGGGTGAAACGATTACTTCGTTTCAGTTATTAGGCGGTATGATCACGGTTTTTGGGCAAAATCGGCTAAGTACAAGGTTCAAAGCAGCCACGACTGATTCACCAGAATAGGAAGGAGGTGGCCGTGAGGTCTTCCCTTATTCTATCGTTCAAGCTGGAACCTTCTTCCCGTATGCTTCGTTATACAGGAAAAGGATAATTCTGGAATAGAATAAGGAGGGGAGGCTTTGGAGGTCATCAACCATGCGATTAAGCGTCGTTCTCACGTTCCAATGATAGTCCTGAGGTTGTTTACGATTGCGATCTTACTGTTCAATATGTCGATCATGATGGACGACATGTCTGATTTCTGGGGTATGTTTGTTTTTGCGACGTTAGTCATTGGCGTGCTTCTATGTATGGTCATGATCCTTGCTTACCTGTACCAGGCTTCCAAGAGGGCTACGGGTTTGCAGCTCTATCCTGATTCGCTTTGCATTAACTCGCGTACCATGAGAGCGGAAGACATCAAGGTCATCTTGACAGAAGGGTATTTCAAGCCTGTCATCGGCATTCTGCCGCAGGGGCGAAAACTCACACCGGTCGACATGGTGTTCCGTTTCTCCGAGGATGAAGACAATGGGATCGCGGATTTAAAGGAATGGGCGCAACGGAACCAGGTGAAGATGGTGAACAAAACAATTAAGACCTGGATCTAGGTTGGTTCCAAAAAATCGAAGCTGCCGTATTATGGGCAGCTTCGTTTGCGTTACCGGATCGCTGGGCTGTCCGCTTTACGTCAGACAGTCCATGGTGCTATCGGCTCCTAGCTATTAAGCTTCTTCGCCCAGACGGCGACGCCGAACTGGTCCTTGCCCGTCATAGCAAGTGTCGGTTCGCCGCGCTGCCAATCCCATGCCGGCGTGAGTTGCAACGTCTCGATAACATTGCCGTAACGGATGACAATGCGCGTCTCGTCAATGGCTTCCC
Source organism: Paenibacillus phyllosphaerae (assembly GCF_014192105.1). GTDB lineage: Bacteria > Bacillota > Bacilli > Paenibacillales > Paenibacillaceae > Paenibacillus_Z > Paenibacillus_Z phyllosphaerae. The sequence goes on from NZ_JACHXK010000024.1 coordinate 37,938, forward strand.
ACTGACCGATGATGGAGCAGCATTCGAACTTGCCGTCCGCCGCTAACGTCATCGGTACCGAATTGAGCACTCCTTGCGGAACGGAAGGGGCCAATTTGATACGCTCATAGTCGCCGGAGAGTGAATCCTTGGCAATCGGCTGCGTCTTCTCGCCGGCATAGCGCTCCGGATTGAGCACCGGCCAGCCGTCAGGCGTCCAGAACATTTTGTAAATATGCATGGTGGAGATCTGAGGCGTCCGGAAGTCATGCTCGCGGATATGGCAGGCCAAATACCACTCATTATCGGCGTCGCGCAGCACCGAGTTGTGCCCAGGGCCCATATAGCCTTGGCCGTCGCCGAAGCGGTAGCCGCAGGCAATCATGAAGCCGATCTCGTTGCGATCGTCTTCCGGATCGGTCAGATCCCGGCCGTTCGGATCGTAATAAGGGCCGGTCAGCGATGTGCTGCGTCCGACGCGTATGTTGTAGTCGCTCTTAAGCGATCCGTAAGAAACGAACAAATAATAAAACCCCGTATCCGGATTAAAGCGGATGTAAGGTCCTTCGATGGCGCCATCGGCCCATTGCGGCCGGCGTGCGATACAGGTGCCGATGCCTTCTTCGGCGGCAAGTCCGGTCTCCGGGTTCAGCTTCAGAATGTGCATGCCGCCCCAGAACGAACCGTACGCCATGTAATGTTCGCCTGTCGTCTCGTCTGCGATCAAGTTGGCGTCGATCGCGTTGACCGTCGAATCGTGGCTGGTCTTCAGCACGACGCCTCGCGGTATAAAAGGTCCTTCGGGTCCATCGGCAACAGCGAGGAATATATTCGATTGCCGCACGCCCCATGTCGAGTTCGAGCAGTAGAGCCGGTATTCGTCCCCGACCTTGATAATGTCGGGTGCCCATATGCCTTCGTCGCCGACCCAATCCAACGATTCCTGCGGCGGCTTCTCCACGACTTTGCCGATATTCTCCCAGGTGATCAAATCGGCCGATCGCCGAGCGGTCGCTCCTGTGCAGTACGTGTAATAAAGACCCGATACAGGGTCGCGGAAGAGGGCTGGATCGTGCGATCCCCATAAGCTGAATTTGTCCGGCTCGCTCGGTTTCTCGCCTGGCAGGAACACCGGTTTGGCGATCTGCGCGGGCGGCGGGCTCGGATAGGTGATCTCGGCTTGCTTCAAGTCTGCCATCGTTATCCCCCTTGGAAATCTGAATGTGAGTAATGGTGAATTATCGTTCTGATCTATTCATACTACAAATATATTAATATATTTGCAATGGTATTTACTATTATGTTAATGATAGAAAAGCGAAGAAGACCGGCAAGATGCCGGTCTTCTTCGTGCTACATGTCGTGCTACATGTCGTGAGCATTGCGGATGTGCAGACGCTGGCGCAATTCAAGGATGCAGGTTCCATTAGCGGGTATGCGAAAGAGGCTGCCTCATTGCTGGCCGATGAAGGCGTCATGCAAGGCGACGGCAACCATAACTTCGCTCCGAAGGCGCCGGCTAACCGCACGCAAGCGGCCGTTGTGCTCAGCAAGCTGCTGAAAGTCAGCTAAGCGGAGCAAAGGAGAAGCGATTCGCAACATAGGGACGAATGCCGGCTATGCACAAACGTACACGCATTTCGTTCGTTTGCTTCATCTAATATATAACCGCCACCGACCATCTGTTCATGATGAATGTTCTCCTTAATCGTTAGTTGTCTTGTATTTGAGCATCCTGTTGTTGAGGGATGCTCTTTTTTTTATGTCAGGCCGCTTGTTCGAAATAGGCGCTCAGTGCCGTATATCTGTCCATACCCTTCATGTGTCTCCCACATATATTACATTATCTAAAGCCTGAGGGGAGGGACTCCAATGAGCGGTTATGTAGGTGGATACGACGGAGCTTGTGGCGTAAAAGGATACGGTGGGTTCACTTCTGCTGGTCTGATCCTTGTTCTGTTCATCCTGTTGGTCATCGTTACCCGTTCCTGGTTTTTCTAATATAACTTGGACTTAACTGACCGAAGACTCCCTTATTGTGAGGGAGTCTTTTTCATTGTGTTTTGTCTGTTTCAGAATAAAGGTAAAAAATGGTATCCGTCGAATGAATACAGTCAGTCATTGTAATAGTGGATTACATAGAATCCAAAGATCAAGGAGGCTAGATCTAGATGAAGATTGCCATCGTATATGGAGGAACAAGAGCGCACGGAAATACGGAGATGTTGACCGAACAAGCGGTCAAAGACTTGCATGTGGACCGTATTTTTCTTAAAGAGTATCGCATTCAGCCGATTGAGGATCTGCGTCATACCGAAGAAGGGTTCCATGATATCGATGATGATTACAATTCGGTCATTGACCGCGTGCTAGAGGCGGATGTTCTCGTATTCGCGACACCGATTTATTGGTACGGGATGTCTGGATTCATGAAGAATTTCGTTGACCGATGGTCTCAAACGTTGCGAGATTCGAATCGTCCGCGTTTCCGCGAGCAAATGAAGGGCAAAACGGGGTATGTGATTGCCGTCGGCGGCGATCAGCCATTGCTGAAAGGACTCCCGCTCGTGCTTCAATTCCAACATATCTTCGAATTCTTCGGCACTCAATATGGCGGTTATGTATTAGGCGAGGGCAATCGCCCAGGAGCGATACTCGAGGATCGGGAAGCCATGCGTAAAGCGGAACTGCTGAATGCGGTATTGAAGGAGAGGGTTTAAACATAGTGACTAAGTGAACGGAGAACTTACGTGAAGGTGATCAGGAGCAGAGCTGCCGCGGCGGTTCTGCTTTTTGATTGTTCATCGGTGCAGGCAAGGGTGCGAATGGTAAATTATTCTATACTGACGGGGAGGGATATGATATGTTGGGAAAAAGATGGATACGCAGGAGGCGGTGACATGACTAAGCGAATCCTGCTCGTTGAGGATGACGTGGAAATCAGCCAGTTGATTACAAGCCATCTCACCTCGGAGAATTACGCCGTTCGCACGGCCTATGACGGCGAGGAGGCCGCGGCAAAGTTTCAACAGGAGCCGTTCGATCTGGTCTTGCTCGATTTGATGCTCCCGAAGGTAAGCGGCATGGAGGTGCTGAAGCGCATTCGGGCAACGAGCACGGTGCCCGTCCTGATTATCTCGGCCAAAGGCAGCGATCTCGATAAAGCGCTTGGCCTGGGCTTCGGTGCGGACGATTACATAAGCAAGCCGTTCTCAATGATCGAATTGACGGCCCGCGTGCAAGCGGCGATTCGAAGGGCCACGCAGTATACGCAGCAAGAAAGCGCGCCAGTCGCCCCGCCTACGCTATCGTTCAGGGATCTCCTGCTCGATCTGCATACGTTCTCCGCGACCGTCCAAGGGAAGAGCGTACAGCTCACCGCCAAGGAATTTCACATATTGAAGCTATTCCTTACCCATCGCAACCGGGTGTTCACCAAGGAACAGATCTATCAGCTCATCTGGGAAGACGATTATTATGGGAACGAGAACGTTATTAACGTGCATATCCGGCGGCTCCGCGAGAAAATCGAAGAGGATCCGTCCGCCCCGCAATACATTCGGACGATATGGGGCATCGGTTACAAGATGGGTGAGTAGCGCATGGTCATTCTGCTAACGATCGTTATTGTCATTATGGCCGCAATCATTAGCTGGCAGTTCTATGCCCGCAGTAGAATGAATCGCGATCTTCATGAGATCTCGAACAAGATCGCGGACATCATCGCACATGAAACGGCGGAGAAGGTGCTGGTTCCAACCGGCCAGGAGACAATCCGTCAGCTCCTCATTCAAGTGAATCGGCTGCTGGATTATAACCAGAAGGTTATCGCGGATTATGCCCGGGCCAAGAGCAGCCAGCGGAAAATGATCTCCAACATGTCCCATGACCTGAAGACGCCGCTTACCGTCATTCTAGGCTATACGGAGAAATTGAATCAGGGGCGAGGGTTGACCGAGCAAGAGGAGAAGCAGATCACCGAGCGGCTGAACGATAAAGTAAACAAGCTGATCGCCTTGCTCAATCAATTCTTTGACCTCGTCAAGCTCGAGTCGGACGATTATGAAATCCCGCTGCATAAAATTTCGCTAAGCGAGGTCTGCCGGCAAAGCGTGCTGGAGTATTACGATCTGCTGCTCGCGCACAATCTCCGAGTAGAGCTGGAGATTCCGGAGCGTCCCTTCTATATCCTCGGTAACGAGCAAGCCATGCACCGCGTCTTAAGCAATCTGATCTCCAATGCCATTCGCTATGGCCGTGACGGAGGCGTTGTGGGAGTCACCGTGCGGGAGGAAGGCGAGTATGTCGCCGTCGACGTATGGGATCGCGGACGCGGGATTGCCGAGCTGCATCAGGAACGCGTATTCGAGCGGCTCTATACGTTAGATGACGCCCGCAATCCGCAATTTCAGGGCAGCGGCCTTGGCTTAAGCATCTCCAAACGGTTGACGGAGGAGATGAAAGGAACGATCCGCTTGAGCAGCGTACCGTTCCAGCGCACGGTTTTTACCTGCCTGTTCAGGCCTTTAACTTACTAAGTTGCTTCCGGAGATGTTCAGCTGCTGCCGAACATCTTTTTTGTTGCGAGGCATGAAGCGACTGCGCGGCTGGCTGGCCATTTCTTAAGAAACATGTAAGGAAAGGGAAAGAAAAAACTCGATTCTCCGATCTATGATAGAAGTATCAAGAAACAAGCGAAACTTGAAAGTCGCGAAGGAGGCTGAAGCACCACATGCATGCGGTCATTCAGACACACAAGCTGGCGAAAGCCGTCAAGGGAAGAACGATTGTATCGGATGTCGATCTAACCGTCAAACAAGGCGAGATCTACGGCTTGCTTGGACCGAACGGAGCCGGCAAAACAACGGTAATGAAGATGCTCACCGGACTCATCATTCCGACCTCCGGCGAGATCATGTTGTTCGGCAAGAAGCTGAACGAAAGCGCCAAAGAAGGGCTGAAGCGCGTGGGGAGCATTATCGAATACCCGATCTTCTTCGAACATCTGACGGCTATGGAGAACCTGCAGCTTCATTGCGAATATTTGGGCTTCTATGACAAGAGGGCGATCCGTCAAGCGCTGGATTTGGTTCAGCTGAAGGACATCGAAGACAAGAAGGTGAAGCATTTCTCGCTCGGCATGAAGCAGCGCCTGGGGATTGCGCGAGCCGCGATCACGAAGCCGGAGCTAATAGTGCTGGATGAACCGACCAACGGCCTTGATCCGATCGGAATCAAGGACATGCGGGACCTGATTCGAACGCTCAACAAGGAGTACGGCATTACGTTCCTGCTGTCGAGCCATATATTAGGGGAGATCGAGCAGGTAGCGGATCGCATCGGCGTCATTCGGAACGGTCAACTGGTCGATGAGGTCACCTTGTCGGACATCCGGCAGCAGCGGACCGACTATATCGAGCTCGTCACCTCGAACGTGCAGCGAACCGCGTTTTTGCTCGAGCATGAGCTTCATATGGCGAATATCAAAATCGTCCAGGAGAACAAGATCCGAATCTATGACGAAGGCGTATCGGTCGGCCAGATCAGCAAGTTGCTCGTCTCGCAGGATATCGATATCGAGGAGATCCAGAAGCATACCAGCACACTGGAGGATTACTTTTATCATCAAATCCAAGGAGGGGATCTGGCATGATCAAGCTGATCGAGCTGGAATGGAGGAAGCTGGAGCGCAAGAAGGTCATGGGGGAGGTCGTTATCTATCTGGCGATCCTCATGTTCTTGCCGGTATTCCTCCTGAAAGTGGCATTTGCCGATATGCCGGAGGTTCCGTTCGGCAACAGCTATGCCGAAGCGATGGGGCTGATGCTGCCGATTCAATTGGGATTCATTCTGTTCGGCGCTTCGCTGATCAATCATGTCTTCATCGAGGAGTATAAAAATAAAACGATGGCGCTGTCGTTCGGCTATCCGCTCAGCCGGCAAAGACTCGTGATGGCGAAAACGCTGTTCATCGCATTGGCCGTCTTCGCCTGTACGCTCGTATCGTTCGTGCTCGCCGGGATAACGACCTATCTCTTCGACCTGGCGATCGATGTCATTGAAGGGACGCCGACGGCTGCCGACCTGATGACGTATGCGGTACGAATGGTTCTGCACGCAGTCGTGGTCGCGCTCGCCTCCTTGGTCCCGCTATTCTGGTTCGCGATCTGGAAGCGGGCAGTGATTCGAACGGTCATTTGCGCGATCTTCCTCATGCAGCTCCCTAATTTCCTCGGATTGCTGCGTATTACGCTGAATCCGGATTTGCTCTATGCCATCTTCAGCTTACTCGGCGTAATCAGCGTCTACCTATCGGTGAAACTGGTGAATCGGTTGGGGGATTTATAAAACGTCATGGGGTCCATCATTCCGGAACGTCATCCAGATATTCCGGTTTTCGATGGATTAAAGCCATTCCGTAATGACTATCGAGTAGATGGCGATCGTTGGCGGGAAATCTATGACTTCTACCTGGAAGAGCTACCCAAACAGGGGTGGACAGCAGACTATGAGCAAGCGTTCGGCGATCATGAGGCGGGATCAATCAATGAACCGGGAGGTTTCATGTCTCGTTGGCGCAAAGATGGATTCGACCGGGAGTTATGGATCTGGGCTTCCTATAACACACTAGAGGATCGAACGGAGGTCACTTACGACAAACACCCGATCAATACGGCTTCCACTTGGATTCAGGAGGCTCCTTCCCAAGTCTGCGTTTCCTACGCTACGGATTTAGAGGACTGTAACCCGATTACGGAACAAAGCCGCATAGCTGTTCTTGTCTCTCTCATTAATAGCGCCATTGATTGGGAAGAGGCTAAAGAGCCTCGTGCACATACAAGCATCATCGAGCTTGGCAAGCTAGAGGTTAAGATACTGTATGAGGGCGATCAAGAAATCTACCTGGTATCGAACAATGGCACCAAGCTGATGAAGCCGGAGCACGAACTCTTCGAAGCGGCCGGAATTGTAAGATAGAGATAGTTCCCCGAACAACAGCGGTTGGAAGAATATTCGAATGCGTAGTGGATTGGTAACTGTCACCACACCTTTTCAAAGAAAAAGAGGCGTCCCGACCGTCATCTATGATGACATTTGGGACGCCTCTTTCCATGTGGTCACGTTATTTAAGGTACCGATCAAAGATCAGCCTTTCACCGCTCCGGCAACGACGCCTTTCACGATATACTTCTGCAGCAGGATGAAGACGATGATCGAAGGCAGGACGGCCATGACCATCGCGGTCATCGCATATTGCCAATCCGACGTATATTGGCCGACGAACGTATACGCAGCCAGCGTCAGCGTCTTCGTCGAAGGCGAACCGTTCACCATCAGGAGCGGCAGCAGGAAGTCGTTCCAGATCCACATGACGTCGATGATAATAATCGTCGTCGTCACGGACTTCAGCAGCGGGAAGATGACAGTGAAGAACAGGCGGAAGCCGGAGGCGCCGTCGATCTTGGCGCTCTCGTCGATTTCCAGCGGAATGCCTTTGACGAACCCATGATAGATGAAGACGGCCAGCGGGGCGCCGAAGCCCCAGTACAAGATGCCGAGCCCCCAGGTGCTCTCGGACAGATGCAGATCCTTCGCCAGTTGCAGCACGGTGAGCATGATGGATTGGAACGGGATGAGCATCGGCATGATGAGCAGCATGTAGATGAAGGAGCTCGCTCGCGTCTTCGTCCGACCGAGCTTGTACGCGGCGATGGACGAGACCAGGACGATTCCGGCCAGGCCGAGCACCGTAATGATCGCGTTATTCAAGAACAGACGGGGATAATCGATGAAATCCCACACGTACGAATAGTTGGTGAACGACAGCTTCGACGGCAGCGCGATAACGTCGGTCATGACCTCCTGGAAGCTTTTGAACGAGTTGAAGATGGTCAGCAAGAGCGGGTAGACAAAGACGACCGACAGGAGGACCATGAAGACTTCGAGTACTAGACGACCAGCTTTATTCGGCTTCATTATGCCTCAACCTCCCTGCGTTTGAAAATCGTAAGCTGTACGATGGTGATCAGCAGCACCGCTACGAACAGGATGAGCGCTTTGGCCGTACCGTAGCCGTATAGGTTATTCTGGAACGTGTCGCGGTAGATGTCATAGGCGACGCTGTACGTTGTGCCGCCCGGACCTCCGCCGGTGAGCGACAGGATGACGTCGAACACCTTGATGGAGTTCGTGAGCGCCATGAACACCGAGATCGTAATCGACGGCGCGAGCAGCGGCAGCGTGATGCTGAAGAACCGGCGGAACGGACCGGCTCCGTCCATGACGGCGGCTTCCTTCAGATCCTCCGGCACCGACTGCAAGCCGGCAATGTAGATGACCATGTAGAAGCCGACCGATTGCCAGATCGAGACCCCAAGCACCGAGACGAAGGCAAGCCCGGGCTCGCCGAGCCAGCTAAGGCCGAAGACGCTCCAGCCGGTGCTGGCGCCGAGCGATTCGAAGCCTTGCATGAAGATGAATTTCCAGATGAAACCGACGATGACCAAGCTCAAGATGTAAGGCGTGAAGAAGGCGGCCCTCAGCCAGGCGGTCGACTTCAGCTTCATATCAAGCACGAGCGCAAGCAGAATCGCGAGCACATTCACGAGAATGATATACAGCACCGCGTACTTGAGCGTGAACCAGGCCGAGGCGGCGAAGTTCGCGTCATGGAGGAAAATTTGCTTGAAGTTGTCGAGCCCCACGAATGTCGGATGTTTGGATATTCCGTTCCACTTGGTGAGCGAATAACGGATCGTCATGACGAACGGGATGTAGAAAGCAACGGCTACACAAAGGAGCACCGGAAGGGTGAAGAAGCCGAATTCGAACTTATCGCCCCATTTTCTACCTAATCTGCGCATTGAGCACCTCTTTGTATTATGACTTTGCAACGGGATGGTTTTCGATATAATGGATTATAAATTGTCGGGCCGCTTGCCCAGAATGGACGAATGAGGACAGTTAAGGGTAAAAAGGTGAACTGTGCACAAGGGAGAAAAGGAGGCCGTTAGCATATGATCATGGCACGCATCCGAAAAGGCTTCGCGGCCATTGCCGACCGGGCGACGCGCAGGTTGGTCAATAAGCTGATTCTGCTGTTCACGACGATCATCGTGCTCGTCGTCGGATCGCTGACGATTATCTCGTATCAGATGACGCAGCGGGAATCCGTCGAGAGCAGCATCAAGAGCACGACGAACAATCTGTATCTCGTGAACAAAAATATCGAAGGCTACCTGGCCGGGATCGAAGTGCTGTCCCAGCCGCAGCTGCGCTATGACGAAATCATGCATGCGATCAAGAATGAAGCCGAGGACTACGCTTCTCGCCAGTATCTCGAGAATTATCTCCGCGATCTGTTCTTCTCGCGCAGCGATCTGGAAGCCATCTACTTCTATCTCGTGAATGAGGACAGGTATTATACGATCTATCGCGAAGCGTACACGATCTCAAGCCGAACGGGAACGGACGCGGAGATTACGGGGCTGAACTGGTACAAGCAGATGATGCAGAGCAAGCAGAACCGAGCGTACCAGTCGTTCCTGACAGCCGGCGAGGAAACCGGGTATGCGGTGAACACCGAGCATGTATCCATGGCATTCCATAAGGTGCTGCGTTCCATTGCGACCCGGGAGCCGCAAGCCGTGCTGTCCTTTTATTTCAACCCGAAGTCGATGGAGGCGATGATGAAGGACGTGCCGCTAACCGAAGGCGAGCATGTGCTGCTGCTGGATCCGTCACATAAGTTGTTTTACGCGGATGATCTACCGTTCTACGCCGATGCGGCCGATGCAGAGTTAACGACGCAGCTGACGAGCAACGTGGAGGCGCAATTCAACTGGGACATGGAGGATGAGCGGTATATGGTCGTCCATAATGCCGGTCAGGTGGAAGGCTGGTCGCTCGTGAAGCCGATCCCGTACCGCGAAATCTATGAAGCGGCGACGAAGACGCGGAACGTGAGTTACCTGATCGGCGTGCTGTTCCTCGTCATTGCCGTAATCCTAGTCGCGCTTACCGCCAATGCGATCACGATGCCGCTGGGCCGGCTATCGGTCCAGATGCGCAGGTTCAGCGAAGGAACTTTCGATGCCGCCGCCCCGGTCAAAGGGCGCGACGAGATCGCTTATTTGACGAGAAGGTTCAATCACATGGTGGTACGGACGAACGAGCTCATCAACGAGCGGTACAAGATGAAGCTGGTCGAGAAGAATGCGATGCTCAAAGCGCTGGAGGCGGAGATTAACCCGCATTTTCTGTACAATGCGCTGCAGGCGATCTCGACCAAAGCGTTGAAGGCGGGAACGGACGACGTCGCGGACATGGTGGATGCGCTGGCCTTGACGCTGCGCTATTGCATCAGCGGCAAAGATATCGTCCAAGCCCACGAGGAGCTGCAGCATATCGAGCGATATCTGGCGCTGCAAAAGGCGCGGTTCGGCAGCCGGCTGCATGTGGTTACCGAGTGGGACGGCATGCTGCATGACCTGCGGATTCCGAAGCTGTCGCTGCAGACGCTGGTGGAGAACGCGATTAAGCATGGCGTCGAGCGGGTGTCTAGCCCCGTAACCGTGCTGATTCAAGCGCGGGCGGAAGATGAGCAGGCGGTCATCGTCGTGGAGGATGACGGTCCTGGCCTTACCCCGGCAAGGCTAGCGGAAGTGCAGCGCCAATTGGCAGCCGGATGGGACGAACGGGAGACCGACAGCATCGGACTGCATAATTTGCACACGCGTCTGAAGCTGCTATATGGGGACACGGCCAATTTGACGATTGAAGCCAAGGAACGCGGAGCGCGATTGACGATGACTTTGCCGCGAGGAGGATGACAGCATGGTGACGGTATTGATTATTGATGATGAGGAGCCGGTCCGGGAGGCGATCCGCATACTGGGGAACTGGCAAGAGCTGGGCGTGACTAATATTCTGGAGGCGGCCGATGGCAAGCAGGCGCTCCGGATGCTGGAGCAATATAAGCCGGATCTCGTTATGGTCGACATGAAGATGCCGGAGATGAACGGCGTCGAGTTCCTGCGCGTCGTGGAAGAAGAATACCCGGACTTGATGACGATCGTAATCAGCGGCTACAACGATTTTGAATTCACGCATCAGGCGATCCGCTCGAAGGTTGTCGATTATTTGCTCAAACCGGTTAACCGTAAGGAGCTCAATCAGGCGCTTCGTAAGGCGGTCGATGTGCTCGAAGCCAAGCGCAAGAGCAAGAGCGAGCTGATTAACCGCAATATTGCGCTTAACATGTCGCTGCCGAAGCTGAAGGAGAAGATCTACCTGACGATCTTCGACCGGAGCTTCAAGAAACAGTCGAATGAGGCGTTCCTGCCGCTCGTTAACGGAGACAAGAGTACGGGCCATTATTTGACCGCGGTGCTGCGGGTGATGAATTTTAATGCGGTATGTGCAAGGCGGTTCAGTAAGGAAAGTACATTGCTGCAATTCGCCGTCGCCAATGTGCTGAGCGACGTATCCGGCGAGCGGCTGCAAGCGTTCAGCTTCGCCGATCCGAAGCGGGCCCGGGAGATGCTCGTCGTCTATTCGACGACGGATGGGTATGCGGAGGACTTGGCGTTCAGCGCGGCAATACTGGTGAAGAAAGCCGTATCTACGTTAGCCGATCTGTTCGGCATGCAGACGGTGAGCGGTATCGGAGCGCCAAGATCGGAACTGATGGAGCTTGCGGATTCGTATGAGGAAGCGATGGCTGCACTTAACCGACACAACTTGCTGGAGTCTGGTACGGCAGCAGCCGCCGCCGGGAAGGAAATGCGCAGCACGGCGCTCGGCAGCCGGATTGCGATGATCGGCGGGGCGCTCGAAGCGGGCAATGTCCAACAGGCGAAGGGCGTCCTTGCGGATTATCTAAGCCACATGAAGCAATCGGATTATGTCAGTCTGGCGGAAGCGGACTTGCGTCTGCGCGAGCTGCAGATGCTGCTGAGCGACCTTGCCGTGGAACGCGGCACTGCGGCCGATCAACTGCCTGCGGCGGGCGCAAGCGGCGGCGAGAGCGGACAAGGACCGGACTTCGCGGATTTCCCGCAATTCGAAGCCGCGATGCACCGCATTCTGGAGCAGTACAGCGAGCTGATCCGTCAGGGCGCAGCCGGCAACCGGCCTTTTCATATCTCGGACATTCGGGATTATATCGACCGCTATTACTTCGAAGACATCAAGATTACGATGTTCACCGAGAAATATTACTTGAGCCGCGAGTACCTTATGAAGCTATTCAAGCAGCAGTATGGCGTCGGCATTCATGAATATATGCAGAAGGTGCGCATGGACAAGGCGAAGGAGCTGCTCCTGGATCCGAACCTCAAGATCCAGGAGATATCGGAGATGCTGGGCTATAAGGACAAGAACTATTTCAGCAAGGCGTTCCGCAATTATTACGGTCTGTCGCCTTCCGAGTTCAGAACCAATCCGGCCTCGGTCTAACAGAAGGCTCATTTGCGGAGGACACTTTTTTACCCTTAACACTTCACTTATGTGCATTCGTTTTGCCCGCCGCTTTCATTACAATAAGCATCGTAAGCTCAACCGACTACGAAAGCAGGGGGCTCAAGACATGAAGAAAAAAATGATGGCGCTGTCCATGAGCATGGTCATGACGGCAGCACTGTTGTCCGCTTGCGGCGGCAATAACAACGCAGGAGGAGCGAACGCGAACGCCAATGCCGGAACGGCAAACGGCGAGGCAGACGCGTCCAAGCCGGTTACGATCAATATGTTTACCGCTTCGCCGGAATATACGCAAGCGTTCAACGCTTATATCGAAGAGTACAAGAAGGTTAAGCCGAACGTGACGATTAACCTCGAGATTATGCAATCCGACTATAACACGGTGCTCAAGTCCAAAATCGCGGCCGGCAGCACGCCGGACGTGTTCCAGACGACGGCAGGCGGCGATATCGATACGTTCGCCGAATACAGCGCGGATCTGACGAACGAACCGCTCGCAGCCGCGATGACGGATGCCGTGCGTTCGAATATGTCTTCGAGCGACGGCAAAGTGCTTGGGTTGCCGGTGAAGGGCAATCTGTTCACCTTGATCTATAACAAGAAGTTGTTCGCCGACGCAGGCATTACGGCAGCGCCGAAGACGACCGCCGAGCTGGAGGATGCGATCGCGAAGCTTGAAGCGAAAGGCGTTACGCCGTTTGCGAACGCGTACAAGGAATGGTGGGTATGGAAGCATATCTTCCAACATTTCGTAGACGCGGCAGCGCAAGATGCGGGACAGAGCGCGCAAGATCTCGTGAAGGCGTTCATCGCCGGCGAGACGACGTTCAAGGATCATCCGGCGTTATACGATAACTTCTTCAGCTTCATCGACACGACCGTGGCGCATGGCACGACTAAGCCGCTCGAGCGCGACAGCAATGCTCAAGTGAGCGATTTTGCCGCCGGCAAAGCCGCAATCTTGACGGGCAAAGGCGCATGGGACGAGGAAGCGATCAAGAAAATCGCGCCGGACTTCGAGCTTGGCATCATGGGCTATCCGGTGAGCGACAAGGCCGAACAAGCGCAGATTATTACCGGCGCCGACCAAGCGCTGCGCATTAACAAGGATTCGGCTGTCGCGAAGGAAACGATCGAATTCTTCAATTGGCTGTACACGTCCGACTACGGCAAGAACTGGTTCTCCACGGTGGCGAAGGTTATCCCGCCGATCAAGGATGCGCCGCTGCCGGAACTCGATATGCCGAAGCAAATGGATGAGATCCTGAAGACGGAGCAATCCGGCGATCTCTCCGTCAACTACTCGCTCGATACGTTCCACCAGAAGTTCGGCGAGATTATGCAAGCCTACATCGGTCAGACGAAGACGAAGGACCAAGCCGTCGAAGAGATCCAGCAAGCGTGGATACAGCTCGGTTCGGCGCAATAATAAAACAATCGCAAAAGACTCCTGTCCGGAATGGGCAGGAGTCTTTTGGCTACACGCTATCGACGGGCGAGTACCCGATCGGCATCGCCATACGCCGATTCTGTTGTTTTAATAGCCAAAGCCGCTTAGAACAGACCTCTTCGTCTCTTCTAAACGGCTTTGGCTCTTTGTTCGGACAACGCGGCGTTACTTAATCCCGAATCGGATGAACGAGTCCACGATCTGCCGGCGCAGCACCAGATAGATGAGCAGGATCGGCAGGCAAGAGACGGTCGTGGCCGCCATCAGCGAGCCCCACATGTTGGAGTCGGAGTTCACGAACAGCTTGAGCCCGATCTGAATCGGCGCATTCTCCATCTTCTTCGTGACGAGCATCGGCCACAGGTATTCATTCCAGGCGTTGATGAACTGGATGATGCCGAGCGAAGCGACCGTCGAGCGCGTGTTCGGCAGGATGAGGCGCGTCAGGATGCCCCAGTCGCTGAGCCCGTCGATGCAGGCCGCTTCGATCAGCACGCCGGGGAACGATTGGAACGACTGGTACAGCGACAGAATCGCGAACGTCGAGACGCAGAAGGGCAGCACGATGCCGAGCCACGTTTCGTTCAGCCCCATGTCGTTAATGAGCACATAGTTCGGGATCATGATCGCCTGGAACGGAATAAGCCAGGTGACGCTGAGCAGCGAGAAGATGAGCGCCTTCCCGCGGAAGCGCCAGCGGACAAGCGCATAGGCGGCGAGCAGGCTGGTCGTCAGCTGCAGCATCGTCATCATGATCGAGATGCCGAAGGAATTGACGATCATGCGGACGATCGGCATTTGCGTGAACGCATATGTATAGTTGCCAAGCGTCGGCTTGAGCGGAATGATGCTGGACGTGAAAATTTCCGATTCGTTCTTGAGCGAGGAAATCGCCATCCAGTACAGCGGGACGATCGCAAGGACGCACATCAGTACGAGCGCCCCGTGCCGGAAGACGCTTGCGATCGAGAAGCGTTTCGTCATGGCTTAGGAATCTCCTTCGAAGCTTAGTTGTCATAGAAGGCAAATTTGCGCGATACCGCATTCAGCGCGAGCGCGATGACGCCGAACGCCAGGAAGAACAGCATGGCAGCGGCTGAGCTGACGCCAACGTTCAGGTTCGAGAAGGCGAACCGGTACATCTCGTAGTAGATATTGGTGGAGGACCCGTAAGGACCGCCGGTGGTGAGAATATCGATATACGCGAACGTCCATTGGCTGGAGAACAGGATGCTCATCGTCAGCATGAACAGAATCATCGGCGACATGAGCGGCACCGTCACGTTCAGGAATTGCCGGAAGCTGCTTGCGCCGTCGATGGACGCGGCCTCGTAATATTCCCGGTTGATGCTCGTCAGCGCGGCGGCGAACATGATGGTGCTGAAGCCGATCATTTTCCACCCGGTGATGAACAGGATGATCCATCTCGCCCAACTTGCATCGGAGAAGAAGGCGATCTGCTCCTCGATGAGGCCGAGCTTCAGCAGCAGGTGGTTGACGACGCCGTTGGACGGATGGAACAGCCAACGCCAGATCGCGCTGACTGATACCGGCGCCAGAATCATCGGTATGAAGAATAGCGCGCGGTAGAAGTTCTTCATGCGGTCGTTCATCTTGTCGGTTACGACGGCGAGAATGAGCGGGATCACGATAGAGAAGGGCAGCAGTCCCACCGTATAAAATACCGTATTGCCGATCGCCTCCACGAAGCTCTTGTTCTGCAAGAGCCGCGAGAAGTTATCGAAGCCGACGAACACTTTGGCCGTCCCGGGCACCATGCTCCACTTGTGGAACGCCAGATAGAACGTATAGAGCAGCGGTCTGTACATCCAGATTCCCAGCAAGGCGACTGCCGGCAGCAAATATAGGTAAGGCTTGAGGCGCCGCCACAGCTTGGATTGATGCCAAGGCTGCCGAAGGGGTTCGCTCTTCCCCGCTAAGGGGGGAGCATACAGGTTCTCGATTGTTTTACTCATAGCCATTCCTTCCTGATCGAAGACGGGCTTAGGCGCCCGGTCGTTACTGGATCATGCCGTTGATTTCGTCTTCGGCCTGTTTCAGCACGGTGGCTGCGTCCTCGTCCGAGCTGACCGCTTTGACGATCGCATCATAGAAGACGGTGAAGATCTCCGTAGCATTGTCGCCGGGCCAGATCGCAACCGGCTGAATGCGCGACAGCTGCTCGAGGTTGATTTTGTACAGCGGATTCTGTTCGACGAAATCCTTCAGGCCGTTCGGATCATCGGCAAGCGCCGTGCGAAGCGGGAGATACCCGATCTGCGACGTAATGATCGTATACCCGCGGTCCCCGGTCACGAACTTGATGAATTCCCATACCGCGGCATTCTTCTCCGGACTGTCCGGACGGACGGCCAATACGCTGCCCGAGTTGACCGGAACGGACGGCTTGTCGCCGAATTGCGGCAACCCTGCGCCGTACAGCTTCCATCCGCCGGCTTCGGAAGCTTGCTTGACCCCGCTGTGCAGGGAGGTCGAGGAGACGTACATGCCGAGATTACCCGCCATGAATTGTTCGCTCAGTTCCGTATCGGTGCCGGCTGCGGAGGCGCCATTGTGGTAAAGGTCCTTCCACATGCTGATCGCTTCGATACCCGCCTCATTGGCAAAGTTGACCTTGGAACGGTCCTTCGCGAGCACCTCGCCGCCGTTGCTTAGGATGAGGCCCTCGGTAATCCAGCCGTTGTTCGGCGCCAGGCCGAAACCGTCTTTGCCGGTCTTCTCTTTGATCGCAAGCGATGCTTCCTTAATCTCATCCCATGTCTTCGGCGGATTCTCCGGATCGAGTCCGGCCTCCTCGAACAGCTTGCCATTGATGAAGACGATCGGGGTGCTGAAGGTGAAAGCGAGTCCGTACATCTTGCCGTCGATCTTGCCAAGCTCGAGCGCATTCGGCGAGATGCCTTTCAGATGCTCATCCAGCTCCTCCTGCGGGAAAACATCCTCGTAGGCTTGGAAGCCAAGGCTAAGGCGCGAGCTGTCGAGCGTACTGAACGTGTGCTGGACGACATCGACCTCCTTGCCTGCCGAGATATCCGCTTTGTATTGCTGCATCGTCGTATCCGCTATGCCTTCTACGATAACGCCTTTTTCCTTGCCGACCGTGTCGTTGAATTCCTTGATCAGCTGCTCCATGCCCGGCTTCATCGTCGGATAGGCAAGGCTGTACGTATAGAAGGTGATCTTGGTCGGATTCGCCGGATCCAGCGTGCCGAGCTCAGCAGAAGCCGAGGAAGAATTGGCCGCCGCGCCGCAACCGCTGAGCCATACGACAGTACTCAGAGATAGCAGCGTGACTGTGCCTTTTACGAACCGTTTCATGGACAAATACCCCCACCATATTATGGATTATCGATTATTCCAGACAGTAGTCTTGGATTCGCCTTCTTGTCGCTTCATCGATGCCGAATTCTTCTAACAGGTACTGCTCGAAGGTGCCGTAACGGCTCAGAATGCTGTTGTGCGAAGCGTCCAGATACAACTCTTGCAGCCGCATCGCGTCTTCCATCGCCTTCAGATCCTCCGCGCTCACATACTTCGCGGCCATATCGAACATTTGCCGGTGATAGCGCTCGAGCGTCACGTTGGAGAGGAGATAATCTTCCATCACCGTCTCGTATGGAACGCCCAAGGTCAGCAGGATCAGCATGCTGCCGACGCCGGTCCTGTCGCGTCCGCCTGCGCAGTGTTGCACGAGCGGTAGATTCGACTCCGGCACAGCCAAGAGTTCCATCAGCTTCCGATAGGAGGCGTTGCCCACCGGCAGATTCGCGTATAGCTCATGCAGCATATTGGAAGACAAATGTTTGTGCAGGCCTTGCTTGAACAGTTGTTCCAGATCCAAGCTCGGTTGATTCTCCGCGGCTTCATTGGCGGGAATCCGCGTGTTCGTCGCTTGTCCGATCTGCGGGTCGGGCTTCTGCTCGGCCTCGGCGCGGTTCCGGTAGTCGAACACATGCTTGAAGTCGATAGCGGCCAGGAGGGCATGGTCCTCAGGCGTCAAGCCGGTCAGTTCGGCGGCGCGGAACAGCAGCCCTTGCTTCACCGTACGGCCGTCAGTCGTTCTGAGGCCACCCATATCCCGGAAGTTATGCGCGCCTGCAAGCGGCAGCAGGCAGCTAGGCATTAATTCGTTGGTCATGATAGCAGCTCCTAATGGTTTGGATTGGCTTAATGCTGTGCGGCGAGAAGCGCAACAGGGAAGCGTACATACTCTTCTTGCAAGCCTGGCATAACGACGGTCTGTACGGTTACGCCTTCGGATAGCACGGAAACAACGTTGTAGCTGCACACATCCACCATGCTGTAATGCTCTTCATCAGCCAATGCGCCACCGAATGCCGTTCCCGTTGCCGCTACGCTGCAGATGCCTTTATAGGTACCGACATTGTGCATGTGGACATGGCCGGCGACGATGCCGACGACATCCGTGCCTTGAAGTACGTCGCCCAGCGCCTCGCGGTTGGAGAGCACATGCTCGCTCGGCATGCCGTTGATCTCAAGCAGCGGATGGTGGAGCGCCACGATCGTGCCTTTCTCGGCAGGAACGCTCAGCTCATCGCGCAACCATTGCAGCTGCTCCTCGTCGATCATGCCGTGATGCTGGCCGGCAACCTGGGAGTTCAGGCCGATCAGGCGCAGTCCTTGAATGTTATGGCTGTAATAGTAAGCTTGCTCGGATGGCTCTTCATGTAGGAAGCCTTCGCGGAACGGGGCGCGGTGGTCATGGTTGCCGAGCACGACATACACGGGCACGCCGAGCAGTGCGGCTCCTTCGTCGACGACGGAGCGGATATATTCGTAATCTTCCGTATTGCCTTCATGCGACAGATCGCCGGTAATGATGACGAATGAAGGGTTGTGGCGGTATTGCTGAACATGGCGGAAAACTTGCTTTACTTTGTCAGCCAGCTTGAAAGGGGCGAAATGGCCTTCCGTTTGCGGTGCGTTCATGTGCGTGTCCGTCAGATGAATGAATTTGATTGGTTCCATGTGTACAACCTCCATTGGATTCGTTTTGATGTTGCCAATCTTGCATACAAGAATCGTATATCTTGTATGTAAGATGAGCGTTAAATAGGCTTATAGATTTTATAAACGAGCAGGGGTCCATTTACAGGAACTAAAAAAGCCCTCGGACTCAAAGTCCGAAGGCTAGGAAGGAGAAAGCGTCTGTATGGTATGTGCGGCATGGCTTGAGTTCCAGCCGGTTACGAGGTACGGGTGATGCCGTTGCGCATCAAATCTTCACGCATGTTGCGATTATGCTGCTGAATAATTGCTTTGGCCTCCATATATTGGTTCTGCTCCAGCTTATGATAGATATCCTCATAGAGCTTGCGGCCGGTATAAGGGCGATTGGCCCCTTGCGTCAACCGGTAGGTAACAACGAAGAACAGCAGCTTATCCCGATGCAGATCGAAGGTCTCGAGGATAAAGCGGTTCTGGACGGCGGCAAGCATGGTGCGCATGAACATCAGGCCGTTCTCGTAATATTCCCGGTACTTCTGCCCCTCGCTTGCTCGTACAAGCTGTTCGTAGTGCTGGCGCATCGCCTTAAGGTCCAGCTCGTATACATCGCTGTCGATCCGGTCCAACGCGAAGGAATAGAGCGCGCCGAGCAGATCAAAGATATCATAGAGATCCTTCACATCGATGCCTTTGACAAGAATGCCCCGTTTGTACAGCGTCTGGACGAAGCCCTCTTTCTCCAGGAGCGAGACAGCGGCGCGTATAGGCGTCCGGCTCATCCCGAGCTTAGCGGCCAATTCGCTCTCGGAGAACAGTTCGCCCGGCAAATAGGCCCCATCGAGCAGCTGCCCGCGGAGGGATTGGTAGGCGATCTCAACTAGCGGTAGGTCGGACATAACGTAAGCTCCTCTTTATGACGGTTCGTATTCGAGATACACTATAGTATAGAATGGATTTTCAAGCACTGGCAATAACAAGCACTGTTCGCACGAGCCCACGCGTACAACAATGAACGCTTCTGCCTACAATGAACCGAACACAAGAATAGCCGTGCTCAGCAGACGGGAGAGTCTGCCAGGCAGGGCTATTCTTGTGTTGAGGATTATCAGGCGGCTCAACTGCCAGAACTTACGCGATGACCTGCTGTTCATCTACGATCAGCGGTATGGTGAAGCTGAAGCATGTTCCGGGTCCCTGTTGCTCCTCGACCCAGATCCGACCATTCATTAGCGTGACGAGGCGCTTGCAGATCGACAGGCCAAGACCGGCCCCACTGTAACCGGACACGTGGGAAGACCGCTCATGCACTTGGGAGAAGGGGTGGAACAAGCGGTCGATCCGCTCTTTCGGAATGCCCTTGCCCGTATCTTTCACCGAGAACAGCAGCGCGGCCTCCGGACTTTCACCGTTACAGCGGACGGACAGCGTGATCTGGCCATGATCGGTGAACCGTATCGCGTTGGTGACCAAATTCGTGAGTACTTGCCGAAGCTTGCCTCCATCCCCATAGATTAAGAACGGTACATCGGGTTCGATTTGATCGATCATCCGGATATCCTTCTTTTCGAGATCATGGCGGAAGAGTACTTCGATTTGCCGGAACAGATCGTGGAGATCGATCTGCTGCTGTTCTAGCGTCAGATTCATGCTGTCTTGCTTCGAATATTCGAGAATATCCTCGAGCATGGCAAGCAGGGAACCGCTGCTCGTCTCGATAATCTCCGTGTATTCCTGCTGTTCCGGAGTAAGCTCGGTAGACCGGAGAAGGGAAGCCATCCCCATAATGCCGTTCATCGGCGTCCGCACCTCATGGCTCATAACGGCGAGCAGATTGGACTTCTCTTCCATTATCTTCTGATTCTCGGCTTCGACTTCCCGCAGACGCCCGAGCGTGTCTTCCAACTCGAGGACATGGGCGAAGAAAACGGCGAGCGATTCCAACAGCTCGATATCTTCCTGCTTATACACGTAGAAGTTCGGATCGAAGGCGCATAAGGAACCGTACATCTCGCCTCTTTTGGTAACGATCGGCACGCCCATGAACGAGCAGGGACCTACGAATTGGGTTGCGTCCATATCTCTCGTGAGCGGATGCGTCAAGTTATTGTCGACTACTAGCGGTCCGGCTGCTTTCTCGATGACAAGATGACAATAGGAGTCCTTGTTATCGACGATGAGTCCTTCCTCGAGCATGATCGCCTCGCGGTTGAAGACTTTAAGCACCGTGGTGGTCAGCCGGTCATTGAGCGCAATACAGAATGTGTTAGCCTGCATCAGCCGGCTCGAGGTAAGGATCACTTCGGCCGCGGCATCATATAATTTTTGCGAAATAATGGACAGTACATTTATATAATCCGTCTTTAATGCCATTGGGCACGAACCCCGCATTCCCTGTCAGAATTAGGGCTGGAGCGCCCGACTAATCTACATGATAGACCTTGCCGGTTGAGTCTGTCTACTAGTTTTGTAGGTAGTAGAATTAAGGGGGAATTCTTTACGAACCGCTCAAGTAGTAGCGGATTTGATAATCTGAAAGTTCTGCAGGGATTTGATAATCTGAAAGTTCTGCAGGGATTTGATAATTTTTCCTGTAAAGCATTTGTGGTAATATATAAGCAGGGAATAAGTTTGTATTTTTTTTAGAAAAATAAGGGGGCATTATGAAGCAGCAAATCATCGACGCAATTAAAGAAAATAAACTGTTACTATTTATAGGTGCAGGGTTTTCGCAACCCTTGGGCTTCCCGAGTTGGAACGAGCTTATTAGCCTTGTATTAAAGGAATTGGCAGAAGAAGATAACAAATATAATATTTTGGCTGATACATTAAGTGCCCGATTGTTAACCTCATTGGAAGTTCTAGATAAAATTAAAGACAAAAAGAAACTAGTCTATGAGGTACTAGATCGAGAAAATGATAAGCCTTTGGAAAACTTAAATATTGAGCTTCATAGAAAATTGGGTAGAATTTCCTCACGAATCATAACAACAAACTATGATCGGTTGATAGAGACAGCCACTGGTTTTAAGAAGGTTGTATTTGACAATACATTTCATATTGCAAAATTGCATGACAAAGATAATTTTTTGTTAAAGTTACACGGTTGCATAGAGAATCCCGATACATGCATATTATTTCAAGAAAAATACGAAGATTTATATAAAGAGACTGCAGCGATTGAAAAGTTAAAAAGTTTAATTGCTGACCATACAATCCTTTTTATTGGATTCAGCCTTTCTGATGATTATGTTAGGAAACAGTTTGAATATATTCATTCAATCTACAAGGGATTCTCTAAACAACATTTTTATCTAACTGTAGACAATTCTGCAACAGAAATACACGGAGTGCACCCTGTTTTCTTAAAGGATTGGGGGGACATGGGGGCGATTCTTGATAGCCTTATTGAAGTAAAGGAATCTGCAAAGCAGACTAGCGTGGCAACCATTACAGCGGCCAATGATGAAAGCGCTTTGGCTTCGAAATTTAAAGAGAAAGAGGTTTCGATTGCGCTTTTGAGTGCGGCCCCTATTGACTCGGATAGAGAGCCGCTTTTTGAGACAGTGACCAAACCTCTCTCCAAATTCAAGGTCAATATCGAGTGCTTCTATTTTAATATAGAGGTATTGCGAAATTTAGAAGGCTTTGACTACATTATTATTCTTTCGCAGACAGTAAAAGATAAAATTATTATTGAGGACCAGTACTTAAAGAGTAAACTGATAACCCCGCAAGAGATCGAGGAAAATCTAATTACGGACGATTTAAAAGGTATAATTATATTTATTGATAAACCGATTCAAATTTCTGTCTCCCAAGTTTCAATACCACTGTTAATGTTGTGGGAGGAAGATTTAAGCAGTGTATTCTTTAAATTGTTTCAAAAGAAAACTTTGAATAGATTTGAAAACAGCATACTCTTTAATCCTGAAAAGTTTAATCTAACTGTGATTCAGAAAGGCGTATCAACAATAGTAACGAGAGGCGATAATTCTAAAAGAAGTCTAGCTGACAGTATTGATACAAAGAATTTAATCAATTTCGTCGGTCGTAAAACGGACTTAGAAGACGTCACGAGGAAAATTATTGATACGAGCAGACGAGTTTTGACTATTAAAGGGTCGGGTGGCATTGGAAAGACAACTACTGTCAAAAAAGTTGCACTGGAGCTTTTTGACAGAGGATTATTTAGTGATGGAATATTTTTTATTGATTGTGAATTTATTACCAATTATAAAAATTTTGAGTATAGGGTCGCCCAGTGTTTTGGGATTGAGAGTACGATTAATCTAAAAGAGCATGTACAGTTAAATAATATTGTGTTAAATGCCATGATAATATTGGATAATTTTGAACCGATGTTGTATATTGATGATGAAGATGAAGTCAAATCCCTCCTTGCATTTGTTTGCGACTATGTCAATGTTGTCATTACATCTAGAGAGTGGGTTCGACTGGAGTTTGAGGAGTGTCATGAACTTAGGGCTTTCACAATTGAAGAGGCATTTGAACTTTTTAGTAAATATTATAAATCAGAGTTAAATATAGATGAAATTAAAATGCTTAAAGATGATATATTAAGTAGACTGCTGAATAACAACCCCCTAGCAATCAAAATCACTGCCAAAAATCTGCCTAAATCTAAAAATATGATAGCGTTAAAGGAAGAGTTAGAGAAGGATTTCTTTAACATCACTAAGGACGGCTACGAAGATATTTTCGACGAGCGAATTGATGCTAATATTGAACGATCTAAATCATTATATCAATCTATCGCTTATTCCTATTACAGCCTGACAACTAATGAGAAGCTACTGTTTGAATTATTGTCATTATTCCCAGATGGAATTCATATGAACAATATAAAATCATTCTTTTCACAAGGAAAATACAAATTGGATTCGCGAAGAATTACTGATCGTGATATTACCTCCTTGGAGAATAAGTCATTAATTGAGATAAATCGTGGTTTTATTGAACTTCAATCAATTATCGGAAGATTTGCGGAGTATCAGTTTCAGAAAAGACCGGAAGAGGAAAAAAGGGATTTCCATAAACGTGCATTTGACTTTATTGGTTTCTTGATTGACACTATTTCCTCAATATGTGAAGATAACCAAACACTTGGACTTGAGATATTCGATCAGAATATAGAAAATTTTATCAAGAGCCTAGATTATTTTACTTATTCTGTAGAGGATCAGGATAAAAAGTTAAGATATATCCTGAAAGTTGATAATTTGTTCGATTATATTGAGCAAGGTCAACATTTCTATAGGAAGCTTAAAAAGTTAAAAAGTAAGTTCACTTTGGAAAAATCAGATATCTTAATTGATGTTATTATTGCCAGTTCAAAATATCGATTTGGTAAGTTCAAGGAAGGTTATGACCAAATAAAACAAACTGTGTCAATTGAAGATATGTATAAACTAGATCATACCAATATGCTTGACAGGCATATTATTATAGGTGGGCTTCATCTTTATGATTATAGCGACATAAACGAGGTTAGACGTTTCATTATTAAAAGTAACTTTTACAGTCATGGAGCGATAGTTTCTATGTTGTATAATGCCGGGGAGTATAAGAAATTAGAGGCATTAGTTGCATACAGAAAGCTCCGTGGGTTTCATTATTTGGAAATGAAATACAATATGGACAAATTGGATTACGATGAATTGGAAGCGGAAATCAATGGATTATATCGGAAGCAATACATAGAGATTATGCAAACCCACTACATTAAAGCTAAAATGGGTAAACTGGATAGAAAATCGATAAATAAATTAGTTGTTACTAACTCCTACACCTCAGGAATTAAATCGTTGATGCTTGCATTTACTGAGAAGGATCACAATAAAACCATTCTTTATTATGAATCTGCTGTAAATGACTTACAACCTATTCGATACTACTATACTGAAGCGATCTATTTTTATGCTGGATTTTTGCTCGCTAATGGTTTAGACGAGAGTATGCAGTGGTATAATAAAGGTCTCCTTTTGGCCAAGGACAATCATTATAGGTTTTTGTACCATAAATTTATATGTCTAAAAGAAGGACTAGAGACACCATATGATGAAGATCAGTATAATTTGCCCGTGGAGTACCTTCTAGATGAACTAATTGAAAAAAATAAAGATGAATATTATTCGAAATATAAATAAGATACAAAGGAAAAAGAAGATTTGTAGACTTGTTACTCAATGAACGGATCCATCCTCTTAGGAAATAGAGGATAGGATCCTTTTCATTTTTAAACTTGATTACATTACATATAATCGCTCTGAAGTTAATACCTAATACTTTGATCCTAAACGTTAATTGGAGAAATCATATGAAAGGTAAAGAACATACTACAGGAATTTATTAGTACAAATGAATAACTAGCTTTGCCCTCTAATTTCCATATGAATTGAAGTGAAATCTTGCCGGTATGCGCATGCTCTTTCCCTTTGCTACAATCGGATACGAAACGTATCGTAAGCGCTTGCAAGATGAGCCGCGGCTACAGCGCACCAAGCAGACTTTAACGACAAGCGGACCAGGAGCGAACGCAACATAGGGAACTTGAGGAGGCATTCGATGCTTAGGAGAAGAATGATTGGCGCTGTAACAGCTGCTTCGTTGTTATTGGGTAGCGCTGCCATAAGTCCGGCGGCAGCATCTGCAGTTGACTTGCCGGAGCCGGTGAAGAGTGAGCCTTACAGCTGGGGACGCGTCAAGGTTGTCGGGGGAGGCTTCATCCCCGGCATCATCTACAATGAGTCGGAGAAGGATCTCATCTACGCGCGCACCGATATGGGCGGCGCTTATCGATGGGACAAGACGACCGGCACGTGGAAACAGCTGCTCGAATTCGTCGGCTTCGATGAATGGAATATGCTCGGCGTAGAGAGTCTGGCTACCGATCCGGTCGATCCGAACCGGGTGTATATCGCGGCTGGCACCTATACGAACGATTGGACCGATATGAACGGCGTCATCTTGCGTTCGACGGACCGCGGCGAGACCTGGCAGCGGACCGAGCTGCCGTTCAAGTTCGGCGGCAATATGCCGGGGCGTTCGATGGGGGAGCGGCTGTCGATCGACCCGAACGACAACAGCATTCTTTATTTTGCGGCACGAGGGGATAATGGATTGTGGCGCAGCACCGATTACGGCGCAACCTGGAGCAAGGTCGAGAGCTTCACGGCTCCGGCGGATGTGAAAGAATATTACGGCAGCACGGTCGGACCGGTCTGGGTGACATTCGATAAGTCGACAGGCTCGGCGGGCAGCAAGACGCAGACGATCTATGTCGGCGTCGCGGACTCGAACACGAGCATCTACCGCAGTACGGACGGCGGCCAGACGTGGGAGGCGGTGCCGGGACAGCCGAAGCAGGGCTTCGTACCGCATCATGGCACGCTGTCTTCCAACGGTAACCTGTATATTACGTACAACTATGCGATCGGGCCTTACGATGGCGATAACGGCAGCGGCAAGCTCGGCTCGGTCTGGAAACTCGATACGAAGTCAGGGGTATGGACCGATATCAGTCCGACCGGTGCTGGTAGCACGGACACGCCATACGGGGGGCTGGCTGTAGACGCTCAGAATCCGGACACCTTGATGGTCGCTTCGATGAACAAATGGTGGCCGGATGATCAGATCTACCGCAGTACGGATGGCGGCGCAACCTGGGCGCCATTCTGGACGATCGGCAATTATCCGGAGCGCAACAACCGTTACGCCATCGACTACTCGCTCTCGCCTTGGCTGGATTGGGGCGAGCATGACACGAAGCCGTTGCCGGAGCAGGCGCCTAAGCTCGGCTGGATGATCGGGGACCTGGAGATCGATCCGTTCAACTCCGATCGGATGATGTATGGGACAGGTGCCACCTTGTACGGCTCTGACGATCTAACGAAGTTCGATCAGAACGAAACGATCAACATCGAGGTTATGGCCGACGGAATCGAGGAAACGGCTGTACTCGGCCTGATTAGTCCTTCCTCGGGCGCGCCGCTGCTCAGCTCGATGGGCGACATCGGCGGCTTCCGCCATGAGGATCTCGACAAGGCGCCGGAGATGCTGACTAATCCGGTCATCGGCTCTAGCACGGATCTCGATTTTGCAGAGCTCAATCCGAATATCGTCGTGCGCGTCGGCAATGGCAGCGGCTCTGCGCCTCGCATGGGCGTCTCGACGGATAATGGCGTAACGTGGACGCCAGCGGCCAACGCATTCAGCGACGAGTCCGGGGCGAACGGCGGCCATGTCGCCGTTGCCGCTGACGGCAGCAGCATCGTCTGGAGTCCGGCAGGCGCGCCGATCAGCTACTCGACGGATCTTGGCGCGACATGGAAGGCGGCTGCAGGGTTGCCGGACGGAGCGCGGGTATCGGCGGACCGCGTCAATCCGAGCAAGTTCTATGGCTTGGCGGATGGCGTATTCTATGTAAGCCTGGATGGCGGCGCGACATTCACGGCTACAGCGGCAGCAGGCCTGCCAACGAAGCTGACGAGCAATTTCAAGGCGGTTCCCGGTCAGGAAGGGGACATCTGGATCGCGGCGGCCAAAGATAATTCGGACGAGGAAAGCGCATATGGGCTGTGGCATTCCACCGATTCGGGCCAAACGTTCACGAAGCAAGCCAATGTGGAGGAAGCGGCAACGATCGGGTTCGGGTTGCACGCCCCGGGAAAAACGTACCCGGCCATGTACAGCTACGCGAAGGTAGAAGGTCAATATGGCGTGTATCGCTCCGACGACGGCGGCGCGAATTGGATTCGCATCAATGACGACGAGCATCAATTCGGATCGGCGAACACGGCCATTACCGGCGATGCGCGCGTATACGGCCGCGTCTATATTGCGACGAATGGCCTTGGGATCGTGAAGGGGGAGAGCGCAGCTCAACCGGCTGCCGATACAACCCTCACAGGACCTAGCACGGTGAAGGCGGGGCAGACCTTCCAGGTGAACTATGGGCTTGCAGCTAATGGCCATGAGACGGTCGCTCAAGATATTACGATTACCTACGACTCGTCGAAGTTGACCTATACCGAAGCGACATCGCTGCAACCGGAGCAATTCGTCATCGCAGGCATTGACAGCGCTACGCCGGGGACGATCCGCATCCTCGGCGCGCATGTAGGCGTAGGCGCTTCCGGACTGGGAGGGGAGCTTCTCCGGTTAGGCTTCCAGGCCAAGGCCGATGCGGCAGACGGACCGAGCACGATCGCGGTCACGAACGTGGTTGCAGGGAATGCCGGAGGCAGCGAAACTTCGCTGTCCGGTGGAACACTCCAGATTGCGATACGACTTGTCGATTCGGCTTCGCTAACAGCGCTGATAGCGGAAGCGACGACCGTTCACGATCAAGCCGTCGAAGGCAATCGTAAGGGCCAATATCCATCCGGGTCCAAAGCGAAGCTTCAAGCGGCCATCGACGCTGCCGCAGAAGTGGCGAGCGACGAAGGCGCTACGCAGGCGGAGGTAGCCGATGCAGTCACCGCGCTTACAGCTGAGCTGAAACAGTTCCGCGATTCCGTCATCACCCGTGTGCCGGGCGATACGAACCAGGACGACAAGGTCAGCATCGGTGACCTGGCGATCGTGGCCAAAGCATACGGCATGAAGAAGGGCGATGAAGGATGGGATGGCGTGAAGGGCTATGACTTCAACGGCGATGACATCATCGACGTCGAGGATCTGGTCATCCTTGCCCGCAAGATACTGGATTGGGAATAAAGGAATAAGGAAGTACGCGAACTGCCAGGTCTTGTGCCTGGCAGTTTTTACGTTGGTGACGACCGAACAGGTACGCAGAAGGAAACGGCCACCGTCCATTCTACGCCCGGTCCTGATTCATTCCGCACGAATACTACGGACGAGGAATGGCGGATCGGGAACCGACTAAAGCGCGAGAAGGCTGCTGATTCGCAATCAGCAGCCTTCTCTATCGTCAGGTCATAATCACTACGTCAACGCGCCATAAATCACGTTGCGCAGTCTAGGCTGATGAACCGCCTCAAGATTCGGCAGCATCTGCTGCATATAGACCGCGGTGAGCTTTTCTTTCGGATCAACCATCATCCATGTGCCGGGCAAGCCGCTCCAACCGAACTCGCCAACGGAAGCGCCGCTCCCTGCCGCAGCGGGATCCATCATCGTACGTACGCCTAGTCCGTAGCCATAACCGGCAAGGTATCCCCAATTGTAATCGTTCATCTGCTCGCTTGTCAGCTGATTGGCTGCCATGAGCTTGATCGTCCGCGGATTCATGATGCGGACGCCATCCAGCTCACCGCCCAATGCCAGCATGTTGGCGAATCGGGCATAGTCGGACAGGGTGGACAATAGTCCGGCGCCGCCGCTCTCGTATCTGTAGTCCTCTGGGTAAGTTGTGTCGAATAGATCGGTTGGCGACAATGTCCCTGCCTCGTCGCGGAGGTACATGGCGGCCAGCCGGTGACGCTTCTCTTCCGTAATGCGGAAGGAGGTATCACGCATCTGCAGCGGTCCGAAGAATTCTTCTTGCATGAATTGCGCCAGCGTCTTGCCGGTTAGCACCTCGATGAACGCGCCGAGCACATCATGGCTCAAGCCATACTGCCAGCGGGTGCCGGGGTCAAAAGCAAGCGGGATCTCCGCAAGACCCTTAGACAACGTTCGGTTGTCGAAAGGCTGGCCATTCTTCGCTTGTTCGTTCAGTTTGTTCATCAGCGTATTTATCCGTCGCTCCGTCTCCGAGTTCGCTCCTTGATACGTCAAACCGGAGGACATCGTGAACAGGTCCTTCACGCGAATCGGCTGCGTAGCGGGAGTCGCGATCCATTCCCCTTGCTGCTGCTCCCGGTACACGAGCGGATTCTTGAACTCGGGCAAATATTCTTCCAACGGGTCATTCAACAAATACAACCCGCGCTCGTGCAGCAGTAATGCGGCCGCGCAAGTCACTACTTTGGTCATCGAGAATATCCGGAAGATCGTATCGGGCGCAATCGGCTGTTGCTTCTCCGCATCGGCATAACCGACATAATCCTCGAATACGACTTGACCATTCTGGCTGACTAATAAGGAACAGCCGGGCGGTCCTTGATCCACGAATCGCCGCAGCAGCGGGCGCAAATGACGAAATTGTTCCATATGGTTTAACCTCCTGTATTGAAGCTGCTAATGTCCACTATATCTCTACCCTACCATAATCGCGGTTGATCTGTTAATGCGCTTTCATGCCTGAACCTTGTATAGGTCAAAATTTTTCGCAAAAAGGTAAGAATCGTCGCTTGTTCCTCCCTGCCATCGGCGTTACGATGCGAGCAAGAAAGAAGGGAGTGCTTGAGGATGCGTACCTATCAGGAACGAATGGATCGGATTACGCTGCACGTGGCGGAGGAAGCATGGAAGACGCCGCGACTGGCAAGCGGATTGTGGCATCATAACGATATTCGCAACAATTTTTACGAGGCGGTTTATTTGTTGGCAGCGAGCGTCGACTATCGGCTTGCGGTTAGCTTTCCCCGTGAAGAGGGGGCCGCCTTGGCTCGCGCTATACTAGCGAATGTGCTGTCCTTGCAGGATCAGGAAGAGGGGAGTCCGACCATCGGCCACTGGCCGCTCCACCTGGGCGATAACCCCGCACGAGCGGCGAAGAATCCGTTGCCGGCCGAGCTCATGAGCTGTTTGATGGCGGTGGTGTGCGAACGATATGCGAGCGAGCTGGGCACGGAGCTTGCAGCGTCTTTCGAACAATCGCTGGCTATCCTGTACCGAAGCGGGTTCTATCTGCAGCCCCAGCGGACCTTCAGCCACCACGAGACCAAATATACCGCGGCCAAAATCCTGTTCGGAGACCGGTACGGCGATGAAGGATTGCTCGCATCCGGCCGTAGTGATCTACGGCTCACGCTCGAGCGATTGCGCGCCGAGGGCATGGCCGAATACGGGGCTTTGCCCTGGTTCTGGCATTGGGTGCAGTCCTTGACGAGCGCCTACGTCTGCATCTCGGACGCGGATATCAAAGGGGAGCTCGCCGACTTGCTCGAGCTGCTGTGGCACTACCGGGCACAACATTATCTCAAGGGCGCCTGGATTGGCGGCCGTATGCGCAGCTTGCCCGTGGATCTCCCGCGCGATCGGAATGTAGCGTTCGATTACGTTCAGTTTGGGGATTTTGAGTTGCCGCTGCCTCTATCACGCGTTGAATTCGCAGGTTTGCTTCATTACGAAGCCAGCGAGTCGACACGACAATACGCGCTGCGAACCGAGCCGGAGGAAATCCGCTATTCAATCCAGCCGGCGACAGGCGGACAGCCGCTGCATGGGCGCATCTATCGGACCGCCTATGCGGCAACCGGCGGCATTACGGAGCGAGCCAGCGAGTTCGATAACGAGCAGCATCGCTGGGAGCTAACGCTGCCGCTAACGGATGCGGAAGGCGCGAACAGGCTATATTTGTTCTCGCCGGGCGAGGGTTACACGGAAGGCGACCCGCGTCACGAAAGCGATGCAGGCGACCTGTTATTTCATGGGCATGCGGTGCTCGGTCTATATGGACCGCCAGTTTCATCGAACCGTCTTGTCGGCGTTCTGCCTAAAGGCGAGTGGCGATTCGAGGGAGGGCGCGCCTATGGCGAGCTTCGGCAGCTATATGTGGCGCTGTTCATGCCAGGTGAATTCGCCACACAAGAACTCTCGGACTATATCGCCCTCGACAGCCCCGGTCAAGACGGGATGAACGGCTTTGTGATGGAAGCAATCGCGAAGTCGGATGCGGCCGAGCGTGGAATCCACAGCATTGCGGATTTTGCGGCCTTCATCGATGAACGGCGGCCGAATTGGACGGGACTACACAACGGTACTGACGGTTTGTCAGTCAGCTATCTTACATTTGGCGGCGATGAGCTGAAGCTCTCCGTACAGCCAGACAGTTCGGTGACACGGACGGTTCGCAGCGATTAACATAACCAGCCTGACTAGGAGACTAGGCAGGCTGTATTTTTTAAAACTCTTATTAACTTGCATTCCAAACCACAATCGACTGCCTGCCCGCAACATGAGGATCCGCTGTCTTCTTGACGACGTACCGATCATCATTGCGCTCGATCATGTCTTTGCTGGACGTAAAGTCGCCTTCATCTCGATATAAGGTAACATCGAGCACGACCTGGTCATCTTTGACGAACACCAGTTTCTGCAGGTTGTCGTCCGATAATGGGTCGTCGCCTACGCCTAGACTTGTCTGATTGATTAAGTATCCAATATAGGAGGAATCCGTGTGCCACTTGGTACCAATGGTCTCTTCCATCATGAATTTCGGGGTGTAGGCTGGAAACATGTACATCCGGTCCCAATCGAATGCCGCAACATTCGTCATCGAGAATGTCGACGTTTCTTGTATCGCTATACTTAAGCTTTTTTCAAACGCCGCTGCCTGGCTATTGGCAATCCTTGTTGTTCGATAGTCCGAGTAGCTGCTTATAGCAGGCGCAAGGCAAAGGGCTAGCAGAATAACGAATGCGGCAACCGAAACGAACATCATCTTTTTTCTTCTTCGCATAGGGGTCCCCTCAGGTTAGGTTTAGCTTCTATAGGTAACGACGAATTGGGCTAACGGTTAGTTGTAAATCGGTACCAGCATTACAAGAATAGCTGAACTATTGCGTTAACGCACCGTATGATCGACTTCACCTTGACCCTCAGCCCTCACTCCGCAAAGAAGTCAAACCAATCGCCGAATAAGTAAAAATAACGTCATCGGACACTTCGCCTCATTCCCTATAATGAAAACAACTTCACAACTTCATTCTAGAATTCGAGGTGTTGGTCATGGAAACTCCATCCCAGGCGGCGGTGTCAGCCGGTCTTAAGAAGCGGACGAAATCAAGCTCGCTCGCTAGCGGCGAGAATTTGGCAGGCTGGCTGTTCGTCAGTCCCATGCTCATTGGCGTATTTGTACTGGTACTGCTACCGATCTTGGCAACGATCGTGCTCAGTTTCGCGGATTGGAACTTCGTGCAGGGCTGGGACGGCATCGATTGGGTCGGCTTCGGCAACTTCGAGAAGCTGCTGCATGACGATCAGTTCATCCGCTCGGTGCGCAACAATTTCCTGTTCCTGTTCGCGGTTCCGATCTATATGTTCATCTCGATGGTACTGGCCGTCATCATTGACCGCCATGTGTACATGAAGGCATACTTCAAAGTCGCGTACTTCATGCCGTACATCTCCAGCATCGTAGCCGTAGCGATCGTCTGGCAAGTGCTGTTCCAACCTTCCTATGGTCCGATCAACCAGCTGCTGAAGTCGCTGGGCATCGACAACCCGCCGATGTGGATCGCCGATCCGAAGTTCGCGCTCATCTCGATCATGATGATTGTCGTCTGGACGTCCATCGGCTTCAACATGATCATCTACATTGCCGGTCTGCAGTCGATCCCGAAGGATCTATACGAGGCGGCGGACATTGACGGCGCAGGCGGCTGGACCAAATTCACGCGCATCACGTTCCCGCTGCTCTCGCCGACTTCGTTCTTCCTGCTCGTCACGGGCGTCATCTCGACGTTCAAAGTATTCGATATCATCGCCGTCATGACGCAAGGCGGCCCGATCGGCTCCACTTCGCTCATGGTCTGGTACTTGTACGATACGGCATTCGTTAACTTGAAGGTCGGCTATGCGTCCTCGATCGCAGCGGTGCTCTTCCTGTTCGTCCTCGCCATTACCGTGGGACAATGGGCCGCGCAGAAGCGTTGGGTCAACTACTAATCCGGAAAGGAGCTATACGCTATGCCAAACCAAGAAGCCGCCTTCAGTTGGCGCAAAGGCATCTTAACCGTCATCATGTTCGCGATCAGCATCCTGTTCCTGCTTCCGTTCATCTGGATGCTGGTCACCTCGTTCAAAATCGAGAAGGACGTGTTCGTCTATCCGATCGAGTGGATTCCGAAGCAATGGAACGCCATCACCAACTACAAAGAGGTGTGGGTCGGCGAGTACCCGTTCTGGAAGTATTACCTCAACTCGATCAAGGTCGCGGTCATTACGACGATCATCTCCGCGCTCGTCTCGGCGCTTGCCGCCTACGGCTTCTCGAAGATTAACTTCAAGGGAAGCGGGTACGTGTTCATGATCGTCCTGGCGACATACATGGTGCCGCATCAAGCGATTCTGATCCCGCAGTTCATCCTGTACCGCCAGATCGGCTTGTTCGACAGCCATCTTGGCTTGATCCTGCTCGGCAGCTTCAGCGTCCTGGGTACGTTCATGCTCCGGCAGTTCTTCATGGGGGTGCATCAGGAATTCATCGAGTCGGCCAAAATCGACGGCGCGAATCATTTCAAAATTTTCATGAACATCGCGCTTCCGCTCGTCAAACCGGCAGTCGCGACCTATGCCATCCTGCGCTTCATCTGGACGTGGAACGATTACCAGAATCCGCTCATCTTCCTGCGTACCGACAAGCTGTTCACGATTCCGCTCGCCATGCAGAAGTTCACGTCGCTCAGCGGCGAGTTCTACTCGCTGATCATGGCGGCCGCGGTGTCGGCGATCCTGCCGCTGCTCCTTATTTTCATCATCGGGCAGAAGAGCGTCATTGAAGGGATTGCCCTCGGCGGCGTCAAAGGTTAAATGTAAGCGTCTAGCAAAGTGGTCGAATTAATTGCGAAAAAGTAAAAATAGTTTCATCCTTCTCATCAGCCCGCTCTCTATAATTGAGGCTGTAAGCAACCCAATAGAGTGCTACTATATAAGAATATCAAGGAGGGGCAGCAAGATGAATAAAAAGTGGTCAGCAGGAATCGTGGCAGGGGTAATGTTCGCGGGTTTGCTCGCGGGATGCGGCAATGCCAATAACAACGGCGGCAACGACGCCGGTACGAATGCGCCAGCGAATACGAATACGAATACGAATACGACGACCAATACGGGCAGCAATGCGGAGCCGACGGAAGAAGCCGTCAACTTGAGACTATACACGTACGGAACGGAAGAAGCGTATAACTGGAAGGCGACGCTCGCCGCATATACCCAGGCGAAACCGAACGTAACGATCGAACTGGTCCAGCTGAGCGAGAAAGGCGATACGCAGGAAGCGACCAAGAAGCTAGATCTTGCTGCCGCCTCCGCCGAGCAGATCGACGTGCTCATGTTCTCGGACGCTGCTTCGTATGCGCAGCGCGTTTCCCTCGGGATGGCCGCGAACCTGGATGAATTCATCACCAAGGACGGCTATAAGGTCGAAGAAGACTACAAGGTCGATACGCACCTAAATGGCAGCGTTTACGCGCTTCCGGGCAAGTTCAATCCTTGGTATGTGCTGCTGAACAAAGACCATCTCGACGAAGCGGGACTCGCCGTTCCGACCGACTGGACGTGGGATGAGTTCGCCGACTACGCGAAGAAGCTGACGAAGGGCGAAGGCGCCCAGAAACGATACGGTACGTACTTCCACGGCCCGCAGAACGGCGGCTGGATGGAATACCTGAAGCTGAAGCTGGAGAACCAACCCGAGAATTCGGAGTTCCTGAAGGCAGACGGCTCTTCCAACCTGGATGACCCGAACTTCAAGGCGACGCTCGAGCTGCGCGTGAAGATGGAGAAGGAAGACAAATCCTCCGTGCCATACTCGGACATGATCTCGCAGAAGCTTGCTTACCGCAACCAGTTCTTCAATCAATCGGCGAGCATGCTGACGATCGGCTCGTGGATGAACACCGAGATCGGCGGAACGGATAAGGTGCCGCTTACGTTCCACGTTGCGGTAGCGCCGTTCCCTAAGAACAATCCGGGAGACGAAGCTGGTCTGACGCCGGTGACGACGGACTATGTCGCCGTATCGGATACATCGAAGCATAAGCAGGAAGCGTACGATTTCGTCCGCTGGTACACGACGGAAGGCCAAGTGGTGCAAGGCAAGAATATCCCGGCTTGGAACGGCGTGAAGAGCGACCAGATCGCCAGCATCGTCGACACGATCCTCGCGGGCACCAAGAATCCGGAGCTCGTCGACAAGAATTCGCTCGTGACGACGCTCGTGAATTCCAAGGCTTCGCAGATCATCGCGCCGGCTTCCTACCAAGCCGAAGTGTATAAAGCGATCAACGAAGAGTATGAGAAGCTCATCCTCGGCAACCAAGACATCGATACGACCGTTGCGAATTCTCAAAAACGTGTCGAAGAAATCATTGCCGCGAACAAAAAATAATACCTATAATTGATCTATAGGGGACGATCCAAGCGTCCCCCTTTTTTCTATCTTAAGGGGGATATGGAATGTTCCGCCGATTATCGCAAACTTCTTACTTGCGGACCGTCCGCGCTAAGCTGTCGATCGCTTCCATCGTCTGCATCCTCGTCCCGGCGCTGCTCACGATGCTCATCTATAACGGGCTGACGAAGGATGCCGTGGAAGAACAAGCCCGTTCGAACGCGGTGGACGCGATGAAGCTGGTGAACGGGTCGGTCAACAATACGCTGCAAGGCATGCTCAATGTGCTCAATTACATCCAGATCGACTCGGATATGAACGCGTTCTTCAAGCGGGTGTCCGAATCCGACGCGACGCTCGACTTCAATGCGCGATTCACCGCGACGAGCCGGATCATGAAGCAGCTGGAGAGCCTCAGCTATATCGGCGAGCGGAGCTATATCAGCATCATTCTGACGAACGGGACGACGTTCACGAACTATTCGAAGGATGAATTCGATCCGCTGCTGCTGCAGAAGGAGCCTTGGTTCAAGAAGCTCGGGGAGCTTGAAGGATTGAAATCGTATTGGGTGGGCGCGACGCCGACCATGTTCCCTTATGACCGCCTTGACAGCCCTTATCAACTTTCCGTCGCGCGCACGCTGCGCCTCGACAGCTCGAAGATCTATGGTTATGCCGTCGTAACGCTGATGGAGAATAAGCTGAGCCGCATCTTCGAAGGGTTAACGAGCGGGCAGGATGTCATGCTAGTCGACGTCGGCGGGGCGATAATCTCCTCCCCTGATGAGAAGCAGATTGGTCAGAGCTTCCACTTTGCGGACCAATTGACCGAGAGAAGCCAGACACCGGCTTCACGGATTATCGAGGACGGCAAGCAGAAGATGCTGCTGACCTCATCCAAGCTTACCTTCACGGATTGGTACCTTGTCGCTCAGCAGCCGTATGAAGAAGCGATCCTGAACATCAGCTCGATCTTCAACCGCGTCTTCTTGTTCCAGCTCGTCTCGTTCTTCGTCTTCCTGATGCTCCTGCTGCTGCTCATGCGGACGTTCACCAAGCCGCTTATCCGGCTCGGACGGGTCGCGACAAGCGTACAGCGCGGCAATCTGGAGGTACGCTCCGGCGTTCGCGGGCAGGATGAGATCGGGCGGCTCGGCTTCCTCTTCGACCAGATGCTGGACCGGATCAAGGAGATGATCGCCGAAGTGTCGCTGACGCAGGCGCGGAAGCGGAAGGCCGAACTTGCGATGCTGCAGGCGCAGATCAACCCGCATTTTCTGTTCAACGTGCTCAATTCGATCCGGATGAAAGTGATGCGCGGCGGCGATCAGGAGAGCGCGAAGATGATCGCTTCCCTGTCTCGTCTGCTGCGGATGACGATTACCCGCGACGAGGATGCCATTACGCTCCATGAGGAGATCGAGCTGCTGACGCATTACGTGGAGCTGATGAATCTGCGGCAGAAGGAAGAAGTGAGACTTGTCGTCGACGTGGATGTATCCGCTTTCCATATCGAGGTGCCGCGGTTCATCCTGCAGCCGATCGTCGAGAATGCGCTCATTCATGGGCTGAACCGGAGCGCCGGGACGATCCGCGTCGGAACCTTAATGAAGGAGCGATTCCTCGAGCTGTCCGTCGAGGATGACGGGACCGGGATGGAGCCTGAACAGCTCGAACGGATGCTGGCCGATCTGTCGACGAGCTCCTCCATACGCCCCGAAGCGGAAGCGGGCGGGGAACGGACGGGAGGCGGGATGTCCGGCATCGGCGTCGTGAACGTGGCCGAGCGGATGCGCATCATGTTCGGCGATGCTTTCCAACTGACCGTGAGCAGTACCCCTGGCGCCGGTACCCGTATGGTCATGCAAATTCCACTTGCGAGAGGAGAACAAGCTGCATGTATAAGGTAATGCTCGTAGACGATGACTATCCCGTACTTGAGCTGTTATCCGAGACGATCGATTGGGCGGCCCTTGGCCTTACGCTGTGCGGCAAGCATGAGAACGGACTTCTGGCCTGGGAGCATGCGCAAGGCGAGAGGCCGGATATTCTCGTGACGGATATCGGGATGCCCAAGATGGACGGCCTGACGCTCACCGCGAAGATGAAGGAGCTGAATCCATCGATCCGGATCGCGATCCTGTCGTGCCACAGCGAATTTCAGTATGCGCAGCAGGCGATGCGGCTGAACGTGCAGGACTATCTGCTGAAGGATCTGCTCGATCCGAAGGACGTCGTGGAGCTGCTGGCCAAGTTCAAGGCCGGCCTAGACGGCGAACGCCAGCTGCAGCAGGAACAGGTGCAGATGAAGCGGATGGTGAATGAGACGCGCGGGCTGCGCAAGGAGAAGTTGTTCCGCAATTTCATCCAGCAGCCGCTCATCTCGACGGCGCAAAGCCTGCATGAATTCCAATCGCACGGCTTGCTGAAGGCAGGCGAGCACTGTCTTCCGGTCATCGGTTTCGTGGAGCATTACGGCATCATCAAGAACCGGTTCGAGTCGGATCAGACGCTCCATTTTGCCATCAGCAACGTCATGGAAGAGCTGCTTGCCGATTTGCCGCTCCATGCCGTCCATGTCGGATACAGTACAAGGCAGTCCATGCTGCTCTTCGCCTTCAAGCCGGGGATCAAGATCAATGTCCATGATGAAGTGCAGCACAGTCTGCGGACGATCCAGCGGACATTGAAACAGGTGCTGAAGATCAAGATGGCGTTCCTGGTCGGCCGAGCCTGCGAATGCCCGGAACAGCTTAAGCCGATGCTTGGCGGCTTGATCGGAGCGAGCGAGCAGCGGTTCTATCTGGCGGAGGGCGAGGTCGCCAAGTGGCAGCCGGGCGCGCAGCCAGGATCAGGACTATTCGAGCTGTACGACAGAGCTGTAGCCGAGATTCGCGAAGCGCTGATCGCCAAGGACGAGGCAGCCATCATGCAGATTGCCGGAGGCTGGGAGAGCTGCATTCGCGAAGCGCGCTACCCGTCGGAGGAAGTGCGGGATTGGGTGCTCAAGCTGCTGATCGATCTCAGGCTGAAGCTGCACGCTCTGCTGTACAAATCCTCGACCTCATCCGCAGAGACGCTGCACAAGGAGATCGTCGATCTGGATGCGCTGCACGGGCTGTTCCAATGGCTGGAGAGCCATCTGCGTTCCTACATCGCCGCGCGCGAGGAAGGGATGCCGCTCAGCAAGCGGCGCGAGGTGACCGAAGCGTACCAGTATGTGGCCCTTCATCTGGGCAGGCGGATTACGCTGGAGGAGGTTGCGGCGCACTTACATATGAACCCGAGCTACTTCAGCCGCTTTTTCAAGAAAGAAACGGGCCAGACTTTCATCGAATATGTAACATGCAAGAAGATGGAGCGGGCCAAAGAGCTGCTCGACCAGTCGACGAGGCCGGTCAATGAAATTTGCGAGCTGCTCGGTTATGACAATCAGAGCTACTTCATTAAAACATTCAAGACGCAAGTCGGCGTAACGCCAACGGAATATCGAGGTTAGACAATGGTCTGTATTGCCCATTAATGCGGAGGTGAGCGACTAGGATGGCGCTTTTTCATTGGGAGCGGGAGATGCTGCAGCAGTGGCTGACGAGCCAGAACTTGGCGGGTGAAGCGTTCTATGCCGATTCGGCGGTTGGCGGACGGTTAGATTGGGCGGCTATTGCCGGTGCTTCGCCGGGAATGGAGCTCGTTGAGGAGATTAGGGAAGAAGGCCGGCGGCTTGCGGAGCGTCCTATCCCCGTATTGACGCAAGAGTTATACGATCTGTTCGAGACGACGGGCAATCGCCTTGCTTACGAGGGGCTGTATTTCGAACGGCGGCGCATGCTTACGACCTTTGCGCTGCTGCACCTGACCGAGCCGGACAATGCTACGATTCTGCCGCAATTATGCGGGGTTATTGAGGCGATTCTGGAGGAGAAGACGTGGTGTCTGCCGGCGCATATGAGAGGGCAGCAGATCGACCGGCATATCGATCTGTTCGCGGCGGAGACCGGGTTTACGCTGAGCGAGATCGTTACGCTGGCTGGCGAACGGCTTCCTCGTCCGCTGACCGAAGCGATGTTGGCGCAGATCGACCGGCGGCTGTTCGTGCCGTATTTGACCTGCGGCCCTTATCATTGGGAGACGGCGGAGCATAACTGGGCGGCGGTCTGCGCAGGTTCGATCGCCTCGGCTGCGCTCCTGGTGGAGCCGGACGCGGAGCGGCGGGCAGGGATATGCGCGAAGGCGATTGCGACGATGAACCATTACCTGGCCGGATTCGGCGGCGACGGCGCATGCCTGGAAGGCCCGGGTTACTGGAATTATGGCTTCGGCTACTATGTCTTCTTCGCCGATCTGTTGAAGCGGGCAACCGGCGGGCAAGCGGACCTGCTGGCGGATGACAAAGTGGAGCGAATCGCGCAGTTCCAGCAGAAGGGCTACCTGATCGGCAACCGTCCGGCCAACTTCTCGGATGCGATGCCATATGTAAGCGTCCACATAGGCTTGTCCGATTATTTGGCCGCTCGTTATGAATCCGTGGAGAACCCGCCGCTTCGCATACGGGATGCCTACGGGGACGATCACTGCAGCCGGTTCGCGCCTGCGCTGCGCAACCTGATCTGGCTGTGCGCCGAGGCGCCGCGCGCCGAGGACTGGCAGCCGGGCAGCTGGTATTTGCCGGACGCGCAGTGGATGATCTCGCGCACGGTCAGCTCGGCTGGCAGCTTCGGCTTCGCGGCCAAGGGCGGTATGAACGACGAGCCGCATAATCATATCGACGTGGGGCATTTTATCCTGCTCGCCGGGGACGATCCCGCGTTCGCTGCCGATCTGGGAAGCGGCGAATATACGGCAGATTACTTCGGCGCGGGGCGCTACCGTTACGATTGCACGGGCGCGCAGGGACATTCGCTGCCCGTCATTGACGGTCAAGAGCAGCTGCCCGGTGCAGAACGGGCGGCTATCGTGCTGGGAGCGGAGACCGGCGAGGCAAAGGATATTTTATCGCTGGAGTTGGCAGGCACTTACGAGGCGGAGGGAATAAGCTCGTTCACGCGGACGTTCGCGTGGCATAAGGCCGCGCTGCCGGCGTTAACGGTGCGGGACCGGTTCCGGTTCAATGGCCAGCCGAAGACGGTGACGGAAGTGATCGTCACGCGGTGTAAGCCTGAGCTTGAGGCGGACGGGAAGATCGTGCTTCAGGGAGACCGGCACCAAGCCGTGCTGACCTACGAAGCGGGGCACTTCGCGGCAAGTGTGGAGGAACGGGCCTTCTCGAATCATTTTGGCCAGGAAGAACGGTATTATCGGATTCTGCTGACGACGGATCGGGGCTTGGACGGGGAGCTTGAAGCGACGCTGCAATTCAACTTTAAGTAAGAGGTGGGACTTGGGAGATGTGGACGAACGAAGCTTGGGAACAGACGGTTGCGAAGGTGAAGAAGACGAGCGAACGGATCGGAGCTAACTTCCCGCACGCCAGCCAAGGCGGAACCTACGTGCTGGAGGCGCCGCATTGGTGGACGGCAGGATTCTGGCCAGGTCAGCTGTGGCTGCTGCATGAAGGAAGCGGAGAGTCGAAGTTCCGCGAGCTTGCGCAAAGCTGCGAGGAGAAGTTGGATGCGGTGCTGGACGGCTACGACCGCCTCGATCATGACCTTGGCTTCATGTGGATTCTGACGAGCCTCATGAACTACAAGCTGCATGGCGGGGAGGAGTCCCGCAGGCGCTCGCTGAAGGCGGCGAACTATCTGATGGGCCGCTTCAACCTGAAGGGCAGCTATATCCGCGCGTGGAATCCGTGGCATGAAGGCGAGGACAATGCGGGCTGGGCTATTATCGACTGCGCGATGAACGTGCCCCTGCTCTATTGGGCTTCTCGCGAGACCGGCGATCCGCGCTATGCC
This sequence comes from Paenibacillus phyllosphaerae, assembly GCF_014192105.1. Lineage (GTDB taxonomy): Bacteria > Bacillota > Bacilli > Paenibacillales > Paenibacillaceae > Paenibacillus_Z > Paenibacillus_Z phyllosphaerae. Next base: position 79,933 of record NZ_JACHXK010000024.1, read on the forward strand.
CATGTGGCGGAGGCGCATATGGGCACGGTGCTGAACCATTTCATCCGTCCGGACGGCTCGGTCCGCCATATCGTCCGCTTCGATCCGCATACCGGCGAAGTGGCGGAATATATCGGCGGCCAAGGTTATGCGCCGGAATCGGCCTGGTCGCGGGGAACCGCTTGGGCGATCTATGGACTCGCTTTGGCCCACCATCATACGGGACGTGAAGATTACCTCGACGCCGCCAAACGGGTGGCGCATTTCTTCTTGTCGCAGCTGCCGGAGGATACGGTGCCGGCATGGGATTTCCGCGCGCCGGAGGAGACGCAATGGCTTAAGGATTCGTCGGCTGGCGCTTGCGCGGCTTGCGGTCTGCTGCTGATCGGCGAGCAGGTGCCGGAGGCGGAAGGCAAGAGCTATCGCCAGGCTGGCGAACGCATCCTCGAATCGCTCTACCGCAATTACGGTTCGTTCGGCAACGATGCGGAGGAAGGTTTGATCCTGCATGGCACGAGCCACTATCCGGAGCGCCGGAATATGGATGTGCCCCTTATCTATGGCGACTACTTCTTCGTCGAAGGGCTGGCGCGGCTGAAAGGGGGCGCCACGATCCCATGGGCTTGAAGCAACACGCGATCGCAGCCAATCCGCTCCGTTCCAAGGCGGATCTGGCGCTGGCCTTCGAACAGCTGACGAAGCCGCTCATCCCTTATTATTCCGAAGGCAAAGCTCTCCTGCAGCTTGGCGTCACCGGATCGAGCTACGCGCCTGAGGTCGCTCAGATGGAGGGCTTCTCGCGCGTCATGTGGGGGCTTGCGCCGCTGTTGGCCGGAGACGGTCTGAACGATGAGCTGCTCGCGGTTTGTCTTGAGGGCATTACGAACGGCACGGACCCTGAGCATCCGGAATACTGGGGACAGGTGAATGACTACGACCAGCGTCTGGTAGAGATGGCGGCGCTCGGCTTCGCGCTGGCGCTGGTGCCGGAGCAGATCTGGGAGCCGCTCAGCATCAAGGCGCAGCAGAACTTCTATAACTGGCTGAACCAGATCAACGAGCATCCGGTGTACGATTGCAACTGGCTATTCTTCCATGTGCTCGTCAACATTGGTTTCTATAAGCGCGGGTTGTCGTACGACGCGGAACAGATGGAGACGAACCTGAAACGGGTGGAGGACTTCTATCTGGGTGAAGGTTGGTATGCCGATGGGATTGGCGGGCATAGCGACTACTATGTGCCTTTTGCGATCCAGTATTATGCGCTGTTGTATAGCAAGCTGATGGCGGAAGAGGATCCAGAGCGAGCTGCGCGCTTCAAGCAGCGGGCCGGGCAGTTCGCCGGGCAGTTCATCCATTGGTTCGCCGAAGATGGCCGAGCGCTGCCGTATGGGCGAAGCATGGCGTACCGTTTCTCGCAAGGGGCGCTGTGGGGCGCGCTGGCGTATGCCGATGTAGACGCGTTGCCGCCCGGCGTGCTGAAGGGCCTGTTCCTGCGCCATCTGCGCTGGTGGTTCCGGCAGTCGATCTTCGCGAGCGACGGCGTCATGACGATCGGGTATGCCTATCCGAATCTGGTCATGGCGGAGAACTACAACGCGCCAGGCTCAGTCTACTGGGCGATGAAAGCGTTCCTGCCCTTGGCACTATCGGAGGACCATCCATTCTGGCAGGCCGAGGAGCTGCCGCTGCCCGAGCTTCCGGCCTTGTCGGCCCAGCAGGCGCCGCATCTTGTATTCTGCAGGCAAGCTGCATCCGATCATGTGGCGGCTTTCAACACCGGTCATCTGGCGACGAACGAACATACGCACACCTCGGCGAAGTATGAGAAATTCGTCTATTCCGCCTCATTCGGCTTCAGCGTACCGCGCGCCGAGTGGGGGTTGTCCCAAGGCGCGTTCGATAACATGCTTGCCTTGAGCGAAGGCGACAACATCTATCGCGTGCGCCGCCGAAACGAGGAGACTTCCATTGACGGCCGAGTGTTGACCTCGAGATGGAAACCTTGGCGCGACGTGGAGATTACGACGTATTTGCTGGCCGGACTGCCTTGGCATCTGCGTATCCACCGCATCGAGACGGCCAGGGAGCTGGACGCGGCGGAGGGCGGGTTCGCGCTGCCTCTAGCTGGCAGCTTGCAGCTGCAAGAGCAAGACGGCGCGGTTAGCGGGCAGAGTGGCTTCGGCGTCTGCGGCATTGCCGCGATCCGAGGTTACGACAGCGCCGAACTGGTCGGCGCGCAGGCGAACACGAACTTGATCCACCCGCGCACGGTCATTCCGACGCTGCGGGCTAAGCTTGCTCCGGGCGTGCATGTGCTCGTATCCGCCGTATACGGCGAGCCGGGCGCGGCTGAAGGGTTTGCTTTGGACGGTTGGCAGGCGCATTACTCGGTAAAAGAGGAAGCGGGTTTGCTCGTGGTGTTCGGGCCTGTAGGGGAAGTCGTGAAGGTGGAGCTGTAGTTGAAGATTGAATAACCCTAGCTTGGTTCTGGACCAGGCTAGGGCTTTTTGGCTTAAAGCGGGACTTGCATGCAGCTGCACCGATGAGTCACAGAGGTTATTTTTGCCTTGAACGCCGGGCTGCGGTACGGATGCCGACATAGAGCACGAACGTAATTACCGCTATGATCGGGAAGATAATAGGGTATTTTTGTCCCTCATGACGTAACCGGGTTCCAGCGCAATCTCCGTAAAACCCGCCATCGCCTGAGGATCATATGTAATCGGCTCGCCGCTCCCGGTCAACAGCATGTTCCGCTGCTCTTCCCGGTCCTTAGCAGGCAGGATGAACACTTTCGTATGCGGGAACAGATGCGCTAATGACGCATGGATGGCCTCGATCCGTTTGTCGCCTTGCGCTTTCCCGGCCAGATTCATAAGTATGATGCCTGCACCGGCAAGCTTGTCCTTCGCCAGCTTGAAAAACTCCACCGTATTTAGATGCCCCGGCGTCCCTTCCTTCGTAAAAGCGTCCACGATGATGTAGTCGAGCGCGTCATTCGCTTGTTCCGCTAGCAGCTGCCGACCATCGCCGATCAACACATTATCTTGGCTATAGTTGAAATAAGTTCGGCTTAACGCCACGACGGCTTCGTCGATCTCCGCGACCGTGACTTGCTTGTCCGGATAATGAGCAGCAATCGTGCCGACGCCATGGCCGATCATGAAAAGGCGCTGGAAGCCGGGTCTATGATGCTCCATGAGATGGATCATCGCGCGCGGATATTCGAGCACGATTCGCTCTGGATTCCGCAGGTCGACCGCTCCTTGAATCGCCTCGTCCGAGAACTGCAAGAAACGGAATTTCCCCATTTCGCCATACAGCTGATTCGCTTCGTAGACGGCGATTTCTTGCAGGTAGCTGGTTTCTTTGGCAAGTAGAATCACTGACGGTGCTCCTTTGTATAAGTGTTATCCTGACGCCGTTGGTAGAATGGCATCGGAATCGCGTCGTAATTGCACTATTCGTCCGCACTGCGGCGAAGCTGAAGCTCCCGTGGGTCCGTATGCGGCAGCGTCGGCAGCGGGAGGTCGAGCCCTTCGGCAATGCTGTCCCAACCGACGAGCTTGAAATTGGGGGGCAGCTTCAGATCGCCTTCAAGATTAGAGTCGTCTTGGCTGACGAACAACCCGTGCGGGTAGCGATCGCCTAGGCTGAAGCTCGAGACATCGATGCCGTCCGCGGCGGTTGCCCGGTCCGCTTGCTCTCCATCTTCGATGGTGAAGCTCGACACGAACGCATTATTGCCTTCGCGTTCATAGATCGCATAACTGCTGCTGCCTTGGCTCGAAGCGAGCAAATATCCTTTGCCGTTCGCTCCATAATAGAGCGCGAGCCCCTCGACATCCTCCTGCAGCCGCCGCCCGTCCGCCGTGTCCACCTTGATGAGCGGGGCCGTCCCGCCCCTCGGCTCCGCGTCATATTTCCAAATGCCAATATCGCCTTCGGCTATATAAAGCAGCCCGTATTCGTCATCTGCCGCCATTCCCTCGGAGGCGGATGCGAGCCGGAAGGAACGAACCATTTTTCCTGCAATCCTGCCGCGCCCGTCATCCAGTAACTCATATTGCTCGAACTCGCCTTCCTCCCCGAGCAGCATCGCAAAATAGCTGCCGGTTCTGAGGCTGTGATACAGGCTAAGGCCATACACCTTCGGCATGGCCGGCACAATCGAGGAGGAAGCTGCCATATCCAACTCGCCCGTTCGCGGATGGATTGGGATGAGATCGATCGTGTTCGCGGTTATGTTGGTCGCGGCCGCAAGATCAACAAGCCGACCGCCGAGCGGGAAGCCGTAGCGGACGTCGATATTGTTCATGCTGCTTAGCCCGTAGCGGCGAACTTGCGAACCACCCAAGTCATAAGCGTGAATGCCGCCTGCTTTGCTGGATCCCAGCAGCAGGCTTCGGCCGGGATCGTCCGGGTGGACCCAAATCGCCAAGTCGTCCACCGTATCCTCGTCGCCTAGCAAAGGAGCGGTTTCGTCCTGCGCCCTCACAGCGAAGACCCGAATCTCATTTTCCGCGTTCGCGTATTTCGCATCCTCTGCTTGAATATCTCTCCAGAGCGAGCCCGGTATGCAGGGGGATCCGCCTACTGATCTGACGGGATAGGGCAGCGTTCCTTTCATGCCGGCAAGCCGAAACTCCGCGCTCCCTAGCGTCACCGTCCCGACAATACCGTTCCGCAACTTGAACGTAATGATGTCGTCCTTCGGACTCCACTGCCGTTTGGCATCAATGGAGGTCAGCTTATCGTATAGCGGGATACAGCTATCGGCCTCTGAGGAGCTGGCGGTGCAGATCGTTCCCGTCGCACCAAGGATAAGAGGCATCATAGTCATCTTGGCGATCGTGCCGGATAATCGTCTCATGGGTCGCATCCTTAACGTGTAGGTTTTCTGCTTCATACCCCCATGATATCCAAAAATCACGTGCATCATAGGCACGTCGGCAGCCAGTCCCGCTTGCAATCGGCAACCCTGGGATGGAAGAGCAGGTAGAGCAGCAGGACGAATAAAATTTTACCAAAATCCACACGTTATTCATCCCCAAGGAACCTCCAACCTATCTTTCAAGTTGATTCCATTATAATGCTAGGCAGGATATAAAGCGTATGAATGATCTTTATGTCTATATAGACTGAACGTAAGATCCGAACAAAGATTACACTTCGAAAGAGTGATGATCTACGATCGCTGTTGTTCTCGGATATCCGGATTGGATTGTGTTGAGGGAGATATCCGAGTACAAAGGCGAACGCTAGCGCTTCTACGATTCATCTCTCTTACTCCGCTCCATTTGTTCGTCTCTTTTGTTCATCTTATATAGTATAAATGCTGTTTATCCTGCCCTAGCGAGAATACCCCACTTCAAGCACTTGCTAAGCGGGGGATGAATCGCATTCTTTTTTGTTCATAATACGAACGTATGTGCTATAATACTCCTATCCATCCTTAGCAAGGAGGTTTAGGCATGTTGGTGAAAAAGGCGTACAAGTATCGCATCTACCCTAACCATGAACAGCAGCTTCTCATACAAAAAACGCTGGGCTGCTGCCGTTTTGTTTTCAATCACTTCCTGGACAAGTGGAATACAACCTATGTGGAAACAGGCAAAGGGTTGTC
>NZ_JACHXK010000025.1 GCF_014192105.1 Paenibacillus phyllosphaerae
TAAGGATGGATAGGAATATTATAGCACATACGTTCGTATTATGAACAAAAAAGAATGCGATTCATCCCCCGCTTAGCAAGTGCTTGAAGTGGGGGGTATTCTCGCTAGGGCTAGATAAAGACGTACCCATTGCCTGTTACCTCAAGGTTTCTTTCACTACCATCCCTTGACTGAATCACGATTGTATTGTTCCAATCAGCGGGGGCTTCTCCCGAAAAAGCAGGGGCACCCTGAAGAATGGTCGATAATTCATCCAATTTTTCAGACTCCTTAATGTCAGCAACAACTTCATCCGTGCCGCCAAGGTAAATCGTCACTCTGACAACTTGCTCCCTTTGGAAATTAAACGGTTCCTGTTTCTCAGAAGTATTTTCGGACTTATGCGAGTCATCATTAACTTCACGGGAACTCGTATCAGCATCAGTGTCACATGCCGTCAAAATAAAAATAGACAAGAACAATAAAACTAGAGCCCGGCTCATGATCAACTGGATGTGGTCACTCGAGAGTGACCCGGAGCGTCAATATGATGTTAGCCGAAGGAAGTTCTGGAAGCAGCCATTGCATTTAAGGCGTTCTCAAAATAGCTATATACTTCATCTGCAACTCCCAGAAACTCTTCAACAAGTACATTACTATCCAAGTAACAAGCATACAGATAATCAACTAAAGCGGAGTCAATCTCACAATAGTTTAATATGGCATTCTTCATCATAATAATGTCATCTTGCCATACACCTGTATCTTCTAAAACCAAAGAGTATAATGCACGAATTAATCTCTTAGAGTAACCTTTAATATATCTAGTTTTCAATGAGTTATCACTAGCATTAGAAAGTAAACCTCTACGTACACGATCTACTTCCTCCTTGGTCTCTGTATTTAAGTCTAAAATGAACTCTGGAGAAATAATTATCGGTGGTACTTTTTCACCAACGTCATGACCATATATGCAAACACAAATTATCTTTATCCAAAACCCCCACTCATTTGGTTTACTTAATACATCGTCAATCGAGCAAATTATCGTATCAATCTTAGTTACTACTGGATATTCTTCTAAAAGCCTGTCTTTAATATTTGACAATCTTTCGTAATCAATATCTTTGGAATTTACACATACAATAGTAAAGTCTGCATCTGACTTAAAAGGTTTAGCAGTTCCTTTTGGAATCGAGCCACACATATAAATGCTATGAATCTTACCTTTAAATTCCGTAAGTATATTATCTCTATACTTATCAACAAAATCCTTATATTCACTTTGTAATACAATTCTATTTATAACTTTTTCTAATATCATATAGACACCTCCTATGAGAGTGTCGGGTTTTTAAGCCCTTTACTATATCTCTGACATCGTCTCGCTCTTCGACTTGGCGAGGTTCAGCTTATCTCGCTCCCTCTTAGCCAACCATTTCCCGTACAACAGCGCCACAATCATTGACAGGTCATACAAAATATTCAAACCGAACGGGTCTGCCAGCGGATCACCGATTAACAAGAACGATTCAACAATGCTGAACCCTCCAATTATACTGGCCAAGATCAAAGACTGGTTCCATCGCACACCTTTTAAATAAGCGTATCTGCCGGTGTAAAAACCCGCGCACACAGCATGCTCAAAATAGGGCCGCGGCGGCAAACTGCTCCCAGGATTGCTGAACTAATGTTCCTTGATAGCTTAATTACCGTATTTAACCGTCCAATTTTCAGACCATTCTTTAAAACTCATTTGAGTAACTTCCTCTAAAGTTTTTCCATCAAGTGAATAAGGGGCCCCCATTATTACATCTTCGTCTTTTCCTTGAACAGGGAATGAAGTTCCACCTATCACTTGGCCTTCACATATCATGATAGATACATTAGTTTCAACTTTATATCGTTTTTCTAACGGATGATTTTTCACTGTGAATCGATAAACCTTTATGTCTTTTCCAAAATACATATCAGGCTCTACGGATTGAACCCCCCAGGTTAGATGGTATGGTAAGGTTTCTGTGCTACCTTTAAGTTTGCTCTTACCGCCCCCTCCATGTGCTAGACGTCTGCCTTCTTTCGATTGTTGCGCTAAACTGCCCATTATAGCTTCATGACTTACTATATGATGGTCATGGTCATGCCAATGAACCCTGCCAATTCTCAAGAGTTCATTGTGCTCTCTAAATCATCATATAATTCTGACTGAAGCTATACCATTCATTTATTAGGGATCAAAAATCGGCGGTAAAAAAAACCAGCGGCATGTGCATGAATTCGAAGGAAGCACCAAATTGGCGGAGGAAGGCGAGGATCGTCATAACCACCGCTTCGCCGGGGTAACCGGGCAGGCCATTCGGTCAGGCAACAGCCATGTACATGAAATTGTATTTACGCATACCGATTTCTTGGATCATTTTCATAATTTGAAGAGGATCCTGACAGGGCCGGCCATCTCGGTCGGGAATGGCAAACACGTTCACTTCGTGACAGGCCGAACAACCTTGAATGACGGCCATGTGCACCAATTCAATTTTGCAACCGCCATCCAATCGCCGCTTACTTAGACGACTGTTAAATGATATGTTAAGACTAACTGATCTCCGTCCTATACGAAAAACAATCCCTTCCGGTCGCCCGAAAGGGATTGTTCCACTTACTGCTTCGTTGACTTAGACAGTGGACTGCACGAGACGCTTCATGATGACGGCCGCTTCGGCTCTGGTTGCTAGACCCGAAGGATTAAACAAGCCGGCATCGCTGCCCTGCATGAGCCCATTGGCGAGGGAGCCTGCAATACCTTCGGCGGCCCATCCGCTAATGTCTCCATAATCTTGGAACGCTCGCAATTCGCCGATTTGAATCGCATGTTCATCCAATCCCGCATGTTTCGCATACGCCCGCCAAATAATGACGGCTGCCTGCTCTCTGGTGATCGGCGCATTCGGCTCAAAAGTATCGCCGTCGATTCCCTTCATCAGCCCTGCCGCGACGGAGGCTTGAACCGCGTCATAGTACCAGGCATTTTTGCTGATGTCGCTGAATTCCTCTGCTGGAGATGTTCCTTCAACCCGCACATCAAGCGCCCTTACGAGCATGGCTGCGAATTCGGCCCGAGTAATCGTCTTGTTCGGCTCGAAAGCCTGAGAAGAGGTTCCGTTAACGAGCATCCGCTGCGCCATCCAGTCAATATCCGCGACCGCCCAATGGCTGCTCAGATCGACGAATGGTCTTGTGTAACGAAGCACCGCGTATATGTCCGATGAACGAATGGCGATCGTCGCCGTGCCGCCTCCTGCCGGAAGCTGCTGGCCAGGGACATAAGTCCATTCGGACCGCTCTGCATCATAACGGTAGATGGCTTCAAGCGATGAAGTGTCTAGCGTAAATTCCAGTTTCAGCGCCAAACTCGCCGTTAGTTCGAGCGCCGCGGCAACGCCGGCTTGCACAGCTTCCGCTTTCACGGATACCAATGGTCCCGCAAGCGAGAGCGCATGACCGCTTTGACCCGCGGCTGCTTCCGAAGCGGATTCGTCGCCTTGTTGCGTCAACGTCAGCTGGAGCGATTGACCTGGCTGCAGCAGCGAGGATTGGAACAGTGCCGCCGGTACGGTAACCTGCAGCCCCCCGATCGTCAGCACAACGTCTGCATGCTGATTGCGCAGCACTTCATAGGCCTGCTCGGGAATAACCAGCACATGCTGGGCAGCGGTTGGATCGGACGACGGGATGACCAGCTCTTTCAGGCCGTTCGGGCCATTGTGCAATGACTTCGCGATAGAATCGCTAACCAAAGTCACGCGCAGAAGCTTCGTGCCGTCGGTATTCGTTGTCGTCTCGGTCTTGGCAGCCCCCGTCACATTCTCCACGGGAACAGGCTGGGTTGGGATATACACGCCACCGCCGCCTCCACCATTGCCGCCGCTATTCTTCTGCTTCACTTTAATCGTGTACGTCCGTTTCGTCTTGCCGTCTTCTGCCGTTACGACGATATCGATCTTGTTGTTCGTCGGAATCGTCACGGTCTTCGCTGTGCCGCTTACGGCATCGCTGCCGGCGATCGTAAGGCTCTTCGATTTGGCATTTCTGGCTGTAGCCGTAAGTTGTACGGTCGTCACCGACTTCTCTACTTCGATCGCATACGATGTCTTCGCCGGATCAAAAGCCGGATCCAGCGTGCCTGGCGTTACCGCTAGGCCCGACAGCGCCGCGTCAGTCGAAGCCGGCGCTTGCTCGCGCGTTACTTGGATCGTGTACGCACGCTTCGTCGTTCCGTCTTCAGCCGTCACTTCGATGTCGATCTTGCCGTCGGCCGGGATCGTCACGGTCTTGGCCGTGCCGCTTGTCGCCGCGGCGCCTTCGATCGTGAGGCTCTTCGCCTTCGGATCTCTGGCAGTCGCCGTTACGGCTACCGTTGTTGCCTCTGCGCTTACTTTGATCGCATACGATGTCTTCGCCGGATCAAAAGCCGGATCCAGCGTGCCCGGCGTTACCGCGAGGCCCGACAGCGCGGCGTCGGTCGAAGCCGGCGCTTGCTCGCGCGTGACTTGAATCGTGTACGCACGCTTCGTCGTTCCGTCTTCTGCCGTCACTTGGATGTCGATCTTACCGTCGACCGGGATCGTCACGGTCTTGGCCGTGCCGCTTGTCGCCGCGGCGCCTTCGATCGTGAGGCTCTTCGCCTTCGGATCTCTGGCTGTCGCCGTAACGGCTACCGTTGTTGCCTCTGCGCTTACTTTAATCGCATACGCTGTCTTCGCCGGATCAAAAGCCGGATCCAGCGTGCCCGGCGTTACCGCGAGGCCTGACAGCGCCGCGTCAGTCGAAGCCGGCGCTTGCTCGCGCGTTACTTGGATTATATAATCCCGTACGGTCTTGCCGTCCGCTGCCGTGACGCGAATCGGAATTTCGAGCGCGCTCGGGATTGGCACCACATAAGCGTTGCCACTTACCGCTTCGGCTCCGTCCACGAACAGTCTAGCTTGCGCATCCGCCGTTGCGGCGGTAATGCGCAGCGAAGCGATCGAGCTCGGCACCATTATTTTATACGTCGTCGTCTGCGGGTCGAAGACCGGCGTAATCGAGCCTTCCGCCACCGTCAGCGACGCGAGCGCCGCATCGTTGGAAGCAGCCGGGCCGCTTGTTGCCGTCAGCGTCTTGTCTGTCGACGGGTTGCCTAATCCGTCCGTCACCGCTCCCGCGAGTACGGTCAACTCTCCTGAAGAGCCCGCCGTTATCGGATCGGTCAACGTGATCAGAACCACCTTGCCTTCTCCTTCTTTGGCGGATTTCACGGCGGAGGAGATCCGATCTTCACTGCCGTTCAGCTTGAATTTGGAAGCATCCACCGTATCCGCGACGTTCTCATCGAACGTGACGCGGAGAATCATGCCGTCTGCTTCGACTTGCGCGCTGGAAGCTTCCGGTCCGCGCTCATCGCGTTCGGTTACGTCGAATGCGCCGCTGTAACCTTCCGTCATCCAGACGCCGGCGTAGCTTTGGAAGAAGCTCGCCTTGACGTTCACATTGTAATCTGCCCCGGCGGTAATCGCGGTCGTCGGCGTGAAACGTACGATGCGTGACAAATCGGCTCCGCTCGGATCTGCCGGGTTGTCAGCCGGCTCCGCGAAAGCGAGCGTACCTTGGATCGCCGTACCGCCTTCTCCGGTTACCGTCACCGCCTGTGCCGGCAGTTCCGTGATTCTCACATACTTGGTCAATTCGATATCGACATAGCTGCCAGTTGCCGTGACGACGCCGCTGACGGTCTTCACCTTCGGCGCTTCATACGACACTAGACCCGCATTCACTTCCGTATGCGGCGGCGGAACGTCGAGCTCCGCGCTCTGCTTCGTCTCATAGCCATCCTTCTCCCAGACGACTTTCCACTTGCCGGCCGGCACATCCCAGCCGTATTTGCCCTGATCGTCCGTGTTGTGCGGGTTCACTTGCTCGTAAGGCCCCGCATCCCAAACGGTCCATTCTTTCGTAACCGGATCTTGGTACAGCACGGTCGCTTGGACGCCGCTTATCCGGTTCGTCGGTACGGCTTCATAGATATAGCCGCTCGGATCGTAAATCCATTTCAGCTTGGCGATCCGTTTGCGCTTCAGCTTGTAGATGTCGGAATCCTCGTCAAGCTCTTCCTCATTATTGTTGCATACGTTAAAGCCGGTGCCGACCTTGGAAATTTGCTGATCGACGTAATCGTTAATCTTCGACTTGGCAACGGCAGTCGCTCCGGCCGCGGCGAGTGCGCCCGGTCCCGTAAGCCCCATCGCGCCAGTCCATGCGCCGAGCGCGAATTTGCTTACTTCGCCCACAACGAGCGATTTCAGCGCGTGCCCGGCCTGATTGACCGTGCGCGGTAATTCGGCGATGCAGTCCAGGCCGCTGGCCTGAACGCGGTACATGATGTTATTCACTTTGCCGGCAAAACCCATCATGCCATCGTAATTGCCTTTAATCGATGCGACCGTACCGACTTCCTTACCGTACGGTCCGTTGGCGACATAAGCTTTCATGCCGACGGCGACAACAGCTCCCCCGACGGCGCTGGCGCTGGAACGCGATACGGCTTGGAACCCTTCCAGCCCGCTCGGTACGCCATTCGGGAAAATATGCTCGACCGGTACATAACCTTTGGTCTCCGTATAGAAACCGTCATCGGTCTCCGTCAGCGTCGTCGATCCGTTATAGATCGGCAACTGCAGTTTCTCGGCCAAGTCGACTTCGGCCTGAGTCGGCGTATAATCCGCATCCGGCTCCAGCGTCAGCGTGACCGTCATCGTCATGTCTTCCAGCTGCGGGAATGTCAGCTTGACGACGCCGCTGTATAGACCGTCTTTCAATTCGAACGGCGACACGACCTCGATCGTGAAATCGCGCATCTTAAGCGGTACCGTCTCCCGCACCTCATCGAGCGTTGGCAAATTTTCATTGACCTTGAAAGGCTGCGGCAGCGTATCGAAGTCGACATAAATATCGCCGAGCGCTCCTTTATCCGTCGGAACCAGTACGCGGTAGACGCCGCCGTCCCGTACGGCTTTCACCGGTTCGCCCGTCTGTCCGTCCAAATAGACGCGGACATTCCTCACTTCATCCGGTTTATCGAACAGCAGCTCGAATTGGAATGGGTTGCCCGGAACGACCGTATACGGCATCGACGGCATCCCTTCGCGCACGTTGAGCGTGACCCATTTGCCTTTTGGCGCTTGTGCCATCGCGATCTCGAGCAGTTTCGGCTTCACCGGATCATAGCTGACATAAGCCGTTTCAGATGAGAGCTTCACGCCGCCGGATTCAACATCGGCACGCAGCGCGAACGTATTCGGTTCATCCGTCACGTCCGGCAATTGAACGCGGAGCTTCCAGTAGCCCGAATCGCCCGCGGTAACGGCGCCAATCAGCTCGCCGCCTTCGTACACTTTCACGGCATGGCCTGCCGGCGCTACTCCGCTAATATCGAACGCGGCATTCGCGATTTCACCCGGGGCCATCAGCGTTACGACCGGTACATCGAGCAGAACGTCGCCGATGGTCTCTTCCACCTGCTGCGATCCGACCTTCGCTTGAATAAGGGCCGTCGACTTCGCCGAGGTTTTGTTGAAAGCCGGATCGACCTTCACCTGGAAACTGACCGTGCCGGACTTCTTCGCTTCGATCGTCCCGATCGGGATGATCAGCGTTCTGCCGTCCTGCGTAACTTCCCCGGCCGGCGTCAAACCGCTGACGACGATCTTGCCGGATCCGTCTTTCACCGGCGTTGTGCCTTCCGGCAGTTCCGCGAGAAGCTTCGCCTCGGTCGCGTCCGCCGTGGCGTTGTTCTTGAAGGCCGCCCGGAACGTAACCGTCCCGCCTGGCGCAATGCGGCTGTTCAAGGCGTCGTACACATTCCCGTTATAGCGGGAAAAATAATTGGTCGCGCTGAATGCCACATCGCCGACCTGTAAAATCTGATGATCTGCAACCGTAAATCGGACGGCCGCATATTCGTACGTCACCGGGCTGCTATTCAGCTGTCTGGACAGCTCCATCACATATGAGCCGGGTTCCGGAACATGGATGCTGAATTGCCCGCTGGCATTGAAATCCTCTTCTCTCGCATACGTCGAATACGTCCGATATCCGTCTTCGCTAACCTTATAGAGCGATCCGCTTACCCGCTTATGATCGGTCTTGGTCAGCTTGCCTTCGATCCGCGCTCCCTTCTCTTCCAGGTACAGCTTGGCGGTACCGTTCGAGTTGGCATCGAGCGTGACGTCCGTGCAAACGTTCATGTAGCTTGGCACCGTTGCCGATACGCATACATTCACCTTCTGGCCCGGTCTGCCCGTAATCTGGTATGCGTTGCTGAAGTAGCCGGAATACAAACCGCGGTCATCCATGCTAATCTGAGTCAGGAAACCCATCTGGCTCATATCGATCGGCTCGCCGAACTCCGTATCTTCGATATATTTCATCCGGACTTCCAGATTGACGACGCCTTGATTCGGCTGCCGGACCGTCACGTTGAGCGCGGTCGACTCACCTTCTTTGACCTGTGCTGTCAGCACGCCTTCAGAGCTGTATTGGTAGGAGTTCTCATACACTTCCACCTTCGCCTCGCCGGCAAGCACGGACAGTTTGTATTTGCCTTCGAGGTTCGTCGTCATGCTGCGGACGACCTGCTGGCCGTTATAGGTCTGCGTCGACGTCACGACCGCATTGCGCACGACCTTGCCGGCCGAATCGCGGACGATCCCTTCCAGAATGCCCTCGCCCGGCGCTTTCAGGCGAATAACTTGCTCATTCCCGCCCGGCACAAGGACAATCTCCTGATTCGGAACGGGCTCCATCATCAAGTCGCCGATATTGAACTTGGCTGTCAGCTTATCGCCCGCCTTCAGATTCTCTTCCCATTCGGTCCAGCCATCCCAGCCGGACTGTTCGCTGTCGATAAAGACCTGCTGCGCCCCGAACAACTCGACCTTGACTCCATTCACCGGCTGCCCCGTCGGATCCACGAACTGGAAGCGGACACTTGCCGGCGGTTCGATCGTCATATTGACCTTTTTCGTCCGGCCTGGTTCCACCAGGACTTGCCCGATTGTCCCCCAAGTGTGACGCAGATCCGGCGAACGCAGCATCAGCGTGTGCGTATCCCCTGGGTAGAGTCCCTGGAGCGTGTACGTGTTCGAGTTCGCGAGTACGGAGAGCTGTTCGCCGTAACGGCTGGATCCAACCGACAGCACGCTTCCCGTCAGATTCGAACCGCTCGGATTCGTGAAGTCGATGGCGATCGTGCCGGAAACTTTGACCGGCAGCCCGAACGCCGTTTGTTCGGTTCCGCCGCCCGGATTAGCCGGATCGGCCAGCTTCACCTTAATCGAGGTCACTTCCGTTACCCCGTCCGCCATCGGCCATTTCGCGGAGTAGGAACCCGCTTTGCCTTCGGTCAAGGTCAGCTGCGCGGTCTTCGTCTCCTGCGTTGTCTCACCTGTCCATACCTTGTACGTCACTTCGGCCGTCGCCTGCTTCTGCGCTTCCCCTTGGGCGAGAACGGTAATGTCGCTGTTCGGATAGATCATGCCGTAACGTATGTTATCCGTGTCCCATTGAACTCGCAGCTCTCCGGTTGGATCGCCTCCGCCGCCTGTTCCGAACTTATGCGTCGGACCGCCGAAGCTCTCGTGATAATCGGCGTTAACGGCTTCGACCTGGAAAACGTTCGCGGCCGCCGGCACCAGCCCCGTTGCGGTAAACGTGTTGCTCCCGGAAGCGTCTGCCGGTACGTAAGCGATAATCTGGTTATCCCGGTAGACATGGTAACCAAGCACCGGAAGCGATCCGCCCGCATTGCCCCACGTTAACGTAACGCTATCCTCGGTTGGATTGGTCCCCGTCAGCACGCTGCCTTCCGGCCATGCCGGCGCTTCGCCCTTGGCGGCGATGAACACGCCCGGCACTTCGTAAATATCGGGGTAACCTTCAATCGTAAACGAATAATTCGATTGGTACACGACGAGCTGACCGCCTTGGCTGACGACAGGCATCGTGCTTGGCTGAACCAGCTCATAAGGGCCGCCCTCCACCGTCACCGGATACGCCGTTTGTGCCGCAACGTCCGCTACGTAAGCCTCCTCCGGCAGATCGTTCTCATCGTCATTGTCCGGATCTTCATCGGTATCGTCGCCCCATTCGTAGTCCAGATGGAAGCCGACGTACCGTCCGTCATCGCTTAGCGAAGGATACAGGCTGTCTCTTGTAAAAGGGATGCCTCCTGCCCGGACCGATACGCGCGTCAACGTATTCGCCGCGCGGTCGCTGACGAAAATATCTTGAACCTCATTCGTGTCGTCCGGCACCAGATTCGCGGATTCGGATTCGAATGCAACCACGTTCCCGTCCGCGCTGATGGACGGCAGTCTGCTGTCGCCATCGGCGAGGGTATTGTCCGTGCCTTTGCTAATCAACTGGTAGGCGTTGTCCTGTGCCTTGCTATCGTACACGTAAATATCCCGCATGCTGTCCATATCTTCCGTCGTGAACGGGGTCCGGGATTGAAAAGCGATATAGCGTCCGTCGCCGCTAATCGCCGGCGATTCGCTGTCGGCGTAATCGTACTCGCCAAGACCTTCCGGCGCGCTGATTCGAACGATCGACTTCTCGGCGCGGTCGTAGACGAACACGTCGCGGCGGAAGTCGGTGTCCTCCGGAACCAATCCTTGCGCTTCCGAATCGAACGCGATATACCGGCCGTTGCCGCTGATCGATACCCGGTTCGTCTCCTTGTTCCCGTAGTTGCCATCGCTTGCGGTCGGCGTAATGACATTGAGTTTCTTCGCCTCTCTATCGTACACATACACGTTAACGGTCTGATCCATGGTGCCGCTCATGAAGGAGAAGGTTACGTATTTGGCATCCCCGCTCATGTCGAAATGAAGAATTTCGTCGGTAAACACGGCGCCAGGCACCATAATGTCTTCCGTCTGTCCGGTCAGCCGGTCATAGACGGCCAGCGCCCGCTTCATCTTCATCGGATCCTCGTCATAGATGAGCCTTCTAAGCGCCACATATCGCCCGTCGTCGCTCAGCTTGATCTCTTGTTCATCCGTATAGAAGAGTGCGCCCACCGGGGTGCGGTCGAGCTTGGATAACAAGTTCCATGACAACGGTTCGGAGGGCACGGCAACAGCGGGGAATGGACCCGTCGCTTCCTCCGTTACCGGTTCCTCCGCTCCATCGTCAGGCGCCTGCGTATCCGGCTGCTCCGCCTCTTCTCCATTGCCAGACGAACCGCCGTCCGAAGCTTCCCCATCTTCAGGCGCTTCTCCTTCGGCAGGCGTCTCTTCACCGCTTGATCCGTTTCCTTCATCCGGCGGGATCGGATCCGTCTCGCTTAATGCCTCATACACCGCCTTCATGAACGGATCGGCGGATTGACTTGCCATATCGCCCCCCTGTATGCCCGCGGCAGAAGCGGCCCCCACATCCGTTAATGCCAAGACGGCGGCCAGCAGTAACCCCGTCCTTTGCTTCCATCTTGCTTTCGCTCTCCGATTCATTCCTGTCTCCTCTCCCGTGACTAATCAACCTCAGCAACGACTATACGTTTTGTATCATTGTACCGGGAGATGACGTAAGCGGAGTAGTGACAGCAGTAACAACATTGGTCATATATGTCCGGGGTATGACTAAGCCGGTAATGGAATCTAACAAAAAAAACCGTAACAGTTTCGGCTGTTACGGGTATAGACAGAAGGAGCGGCTACCGTGATGAACAATGAGACAGTTAAATGGTATCCCTTTAATATTTGTTTCGAAGGCATTTACGTCCTTGGCAGTCATTAACGTCCCATATTATCCAACGACACCTTTCATCGCTTGATACATTTTTTCTACGTATATGTCGATTTCGTCACGCGACATGCGCAGGCGATTCATGGACGAGCCATAGCCAATCTCCTGTTTACCTTCGTTAAGTCCCTGGAAAATTCCATCCACGAATGCATCTAAAGGCTCTCCACTATTACGGGTGAAGGCAGTTTGGACTGCCGGCGGAGCCACTTCAATGACTTCTACAGATGCATCGGAAAGTTGGTGTCTTAGACTTATTGTAAAGGAATGTAGTGCCGCCTTTGTTGCCGAATAAATTGGGCTAATTGCTAGGGGGGTGAAGGCCAACCCAGACGTAACATTCACAATAGCCGTATCTTGCTTTGTTGACGTGCGCTCAGATTCAAACCCAAGATCACTAACTCGAGTAATGAGACTTGGGAACTTCTCCTTAGCGTCCTGCAGAACACTTTCACGTCGTCCGCAGACAATGACCGTATTGCCAGCTTTGATAAACCGCTCTGCAAAAGCTAGACCAATTCCAGAACCTCCACCAGTGATCAGTATCGTGTTCCCTGAAAGTTTCATCAGCGTTGCCTCCTTGTTTAATTTAATGTGTCTAGTCAAAGTCACCCATTAAATTTTAAAGTTTGGGGAGTCCAAGAATGATGCCAAACCCCTTATTAGAAACGTGTGGCAACTTCCTTAGCATGAGCAATTGCCTCTTCTTTAATGGCTGGAGCTCGCTCTGATGATGCCGTTCCTTCAACAAAAATGGACTCCATAGATTGAATCCCATAGAACTGCAAAATCTTTTTCAGATAGCTGTATCCCATTTCAACTTCAGCAAGAGGACCTTTCGAATAAACGGAACCGCTAGCTTGAATGTGCAAGGCTTTCTTACCGGACAACAGACCTTCAGGACCATTCTTGGTATATCTGAACGTTTTGCCCGGAATTGAAGTCGCATCCGTGTATGCTTTCAAAACCGGCGGGATCGAGAAATTCCACATGGGGGAAACATACACGTACTTATCGGCAGCCACGTATTGATTGACAATCTCGTCAAGACGAGCTACTTTTGATTGCTCGGCTTTGGACAATTGATCGAAAGACGAACCCGACCGAAGCTTTTCCCAGCCACGCAAAACATCCGCATCGAACTGCGGAATATTCTCTTTATACAGATCCAAATGAACAACGTCATCTGTTGGGTTAGCTTCACGGTACGCCTCAATAAATTCTTTACCTACCGCGAGGCTAAAAGATTCCTGAGGATCAAGGGGATGTGCGGTGATGTACAGTATAGTTGCCATGAATCAAAACTTCCTTTCTGTAATTAAATTAAGTACACTTTCTAGACTGATCATATAATATTTACTTACTTATTTAAAGTACACACAATTATGTGGTATAGTATTAAAAAAGGTACTGTTACGGAGGTCAACAAATGCAAAAGAACCCTGTCCAATGTCAATTCGTTACGGCGCTGAATTCGATCGTCGGCAAGTGGAAGCCGATTATCCTTTATCATTTGCTTCAAGGCAAACCTCTACGGTTCAATGAGCTAAGAAGATTGCTGCCCGATATCACGCAAAGGATGCTTACGCTCCATCTGCGCGAAATGGAGGAGGAAGAGCTCGTTAAACGAGTCATTTATCCGCAAATCCCGCCGAAAGTGGAATACTCCATCACGGAATACGGCATGAGCCTGTCTCCAATTCTGGAAGTCTTACATCAATGGGGAGCGGCCCATGTCGAGCGAAAGCAGTTCAATAAGGAGAATAATGAACAAACAGAAACGGACTAGCGTTCGAAATTATGCTAGTCCGTTTCATTCTGTATCTCCCTTCCCCGACCATGCCAGTCAACGCGTTATAGGAGGCTTTTCGAGATTTCCCCCTAAAACTTGCCGTTACTTGTGATACGGGTTACCGCGAATGATCTTAAATTACCCTGCCAGATAGCCAGATTTTAGCCTCACTTACTCATCCCCTCTTCTTTAAGTGCACACCTATGTGAGCTATGCGGAATATACAGGAGCATAGGTATTTATCCCATGCATGCTTATTCCGCTCCAATTCCCTGTAATCGCTGCGAATCGGAATAGGCACAAAGGAGTGTTCAGTTGGTGGAACAATCATCTCACTACTTTGCACGCGGCAACACTGCGCGCGGAGCCCATTTCTTGTATAACTCAGCCTTTGATGGACTTGACCGGATATACGTCCTTAACGGTCCGCAAGGTACCGGAAAGTCTACGGTGATTAGAAGCTTGGCGGATAACTTGCTGGATAAAGGCCAGCACGTGCAATTCTTCCACTCCCCTCTCCGTCCCGACGAACTGGATGGCATCATTCTAACGGGCTTGAAGATTGGGCTGGTCGATGGGCGAGTCTGCGAGGGGATTACGGAGAGCCAGGCCGATAATATCGTCTATTACGATTTTGGGGATGCCATTGATTATGACCGCCATCTCCTGGAACATACCAAGACGATAGAAGACCTTGGGAATAAGCTTGAGCGTGCGTATTCGCAAGCATACGATACTTTCTTAACCGCATTGCGGATTCATGACGAGTGGGAAAAATATTATATCGAAAGCATGGATTTCAAGAAAGCCGACCAGATTGCGCAGGATTTAATTCAAGCCTTATATACCGGTCGTGAAAGCGATACACCAACGGTCGGGCGTCACTTGTTCTTCGGGGCTGCGACTCCGAAAGGGGCATTCGATCATATTCAAAGCTTAACCTCGCAGTTGGATAGACGGATTTTCATCAAAGGAAGGCCGGGATCCGGAAAATCGACGCTGCTCAAAAAGCTAGCCGCCGCTGCCGAAGTGAAAGGAATTGACGTTCACGTGTTTCATTGCGGCTTCGATCCCAACAGTCTGGATATGTTGATATTCCCGCAGCTCGGGACAGCGATCTTCGACAGTACCGCTCCCCATGAATACTTCCCGGATCGGGACGGGGATGAAATCCTAGATATGTATACGCTTACGATGTCTCCGGGCACGGATGAAGCCTACGCCTCCGAATTAGCCGCAATCAAAGAACGTTATTCGGCAAAAATGAAAGAGGCCACCTCCCTGTTAGCGGAAGCCGAGGCCATCGATTCGCAAATGAAAGCTTATTATGTTGCCGCTACCGATTATTCGATCGTGGATAAACTCCAACAGCAGTTACAGTCTGAATGGAACGAACTGATCTCGAATCCGCTCTCCGAATAAGCTCGGTACTTCCGAATAGTCCGCGAAAAAAATAAAGCACTTCAAGGCATGGGAACCCCCCTGCCTTGAAGTGCTGTTTCAGTTAGCAACAACCTTTTACTTGCTCAAATCCGCAATCAACGCATTCGCATCCGCATGTAAGATTTGTTTAGCCGCTTCTTTGACGTCATTGTTCGCTTTATTCAGATGCTTCACAAAATCTTGCAGATGCTTAACGGCTTGATCCTGATGATTTTTATCCAGCTGATGCTGAACCTGGTCTAACGCGTTATTGAGCTTCGTAATAATCGGTCCCGCTAGTTCGCCGGATTCCGCAAAACGCGTAATCAGCTGCCGCATGGAGTTAACGCTCGTCGTAATTTCGAATTGCAGCGATTGTTCGATTCGATTGCCCTGACTATCTTCTACGATGATGGTTGCATCTTTGGTGCCTAATTGGCCGGCAAAATCGATATCCAGTTGTTGCTCGGCGGCTTGTGGGTCGAGCTCGTAGCGTTCACCGTTAATCGTGATTTGAGCGGCTTTAATCGAATGTCCATTTGCCGCAACTCGGAACGTAAAGATTTGATAATCATCATAAATGCTTCCATTCTGAACCTTCTCGGTGCCGTCAACCGTGAATGTGTATGATGACTGGTTCGCAGCTTCAATCCGGATCCCATTCGAAGCAACGCCCCATCTGTCCACGGTACGAATGACGATGGTATCGCTTTGAGCAGCAGCTGCGCCATCGATTGCGGCCGTTTGCACGCCCCGCTTCACTTCTACGGTGGTCCCCACCTGCTGACCATCCTTATACAGCAAGACCTGAACCTTGTCGCCATCGATATCGTACGGCCCATCCCAATTCAGGGAGATCCCTTCATCGTCGCGATTCACCTGGACATTCTCCACTTCGCTAGGCGGAATACCGTCATTAACCGGCTCGCGCGGAGGTGTCGGCGCACTCAAGACGGATGCATCCCCGAACGTAAACTTATCGAAATTGTACAGCCAGTCGTTCCCTTTGAACAACAGGAACACGATATGTTTGCCGGTCACCGGCGTCGTAACATCCGCAGAGAAGACCTGGAAGTTCTGCCACCCGCCGGTACCGGTGACCGTAGCGGTTGCGATAACCGGACCATTCATGCCGTCGATTCGGACTTCAACCGTTCCCCCGCTCGTATCGCTGGCTGCTTGAAGATGAAGTTTGGTAGGGCTGTTTGTTCCAAAATCAATATAGTTGTACATGGCGTACGGTTTATTCGGACCATAAATACCGGCGAGGTAGGTTTGCCCTCCGCCATTCTCGCGGCCTACCCCGACAGCGCTGGTGTAATTCTCGGCTTCCAGCTTGCCAGCGGCATCCAGTCGATTTCCTTTAACCGTCGAGAATGTGAACTGGTCCAGATTAAGCGGATAATCGGAGCCGTCCTTCCCATGGAAAATCAGATAGACGTCATGTACGCCGACAGCTAATTTATCGTCGATCGTCGCCATAATATCGACCCAGTTATCCCAGCTTCCGAGTGCCGGAACATCGATGACACCTGCAGTCGGCCCCTGGAGGCTATCCAGCTTGACCTCGATTTGACCGCCTTGATTACCGCTGGCTACGCGAACCGACACACCGGCTGCGCCGGTTCCGAAATCGATTCCCTTGTATGAAGCATAAGCGCCGTTATGAATGGCATCCAAATAACCGCCGGCTTCGTTTTTACTCAGTCCTTCGCTGGTATTGAAATTTTCTGCTTTCAAGTTGGCGTATGCATCCGTTGCTGTCGGATCCGTCGTCGTGAATTTGAACCAGTTCAAGTTAAAGAGATAATCGTCCTTCGTTTTCGAAAAAACAAGATAGACATCATGCGTGCCGGTAATGGTGCTCTGGTTGCCTTGATCATCCTTCAGCAACGTGACCGCGTCGATATAGTTGTTCCAGCCGCCGGTTCCTTCTACTCGGAGCGTCCCGACTTTCGGGCCGTCTAGCGCGTCCAGCCTAATCTCGATATTCCCTCCGCCGGTACCGCTAGCCGCGCGGGCAATAAAGCCGATCGCGCCATTAGAGCCGAAGTTCACGTTCTTGTACGCTGCAAAATAACCCGGCTGAATGCCGCCTAACTGAAGCGAGCCTTCCAAAGCCCCTTCCAATACGAACCCTGTACCGCTGTTATAACGTTCGGCTTCGATTTTATTGAAGGGATCCTTCGCCGCGTACCGAAGCGGGGCTTCTTGGGGCGCGATCGCGGTTAACGCTTGAACGGCGCTTGCCGATGACCACGATTCGTATGTACCGGCGAGCAGTTGCCCAGCCCAGTTGCCGTCGACGATGGACTCCCCGTTCTTATGGCTCCATGCCATCTCCGTATTGAATGCTGCCCAGTCGTTAAAGCTGCTGCGGAATGACGCGTATTTGCTGTCCGTTTGCGAAGCCAATACATCTTGAAGATAGCCCAGGTTGCGCATCAAGATGGTTTTGCCGCCCTTCAGATCGCCGTTCGGACCTTCGTAATTCAATAGTCCGTTCGCGTCGACCAGACGCGTCATCGTAAATTGAGCCGCTTCTACCGCATCATCGAGATAGACCGCGTTGCCCGTGGCCTGATACAACCCGACAGCCGCGCCGATGAACGTGGCCTGATTGTAATGCGTAGCGTCTGGAATAGGTCCATTCTCGACTTCGATCCGGTCGAAAATCTTCCCGTTGCCGTCGGTCAGCATCGTTTTGCCCCACTTGAAAATCCGGGTCGCCGCATCGAGATAACGTTGCTCGCCCGTAATGTTGTAGAGATAGACCGCCGCTTGGGCTGCCGGAAAATTGATGCAGGCATTCTTGGTCGAATGATCGCTGTTCAGCCACCAGATCCCGCCGCTAGCAAAGCTGTCGTCCCACTGCGTATCGTAGACAAAGTCAAAATGATATTGGGCTTGTTCCAAATACTTGGTATCGCCGGTGATTTGATAGGCTCGGGCTGCGCCCATGGCCCACCACATAATATCGTCATTGAACGGATTATTGGTCCAATCCTCGCCGTATTGGGCGACGGTGCCCTCGTAGAGATCATCGATCTGGGCGCGAAGCTGCGCTTTCAGCGCCGGGTCGTTCGTGTGCTGGTAAGCATCCATAACCAGTTCCCACAGTTCGGCCTCTACCCAGAAATCCTGATGATTGCTGTGTTTCGAGTCTTTCCAGAACATCTTGGCGCCCGGATCCCAGAACTTTGCATTGAATGCCTGGATCGCCGTTTCGGCATCGGATGAAGTAAAGGCGTGAGCGGTTGAATGGCCGAACGCCGGCGTCGCCGTGAGCGACAGAGCCGCGATCAGCGGAACGGTGACCAGTCTTAGCAGCTTCTTCTTCATAGCGGACATCAGATAACCTCCATTGTCGATATTTTAAGGGAGAAGCCCGCGGGTCTTCAGAGATCCCGACGGATACGGTAAAAGTAATTCAGATGAAGCCAAATTCCTGTCTATCGTGCTCCAACTGTCACCTCACTTCCATTCATCCTTCATATGTCAGCCTCACCATCATGTCTTAAGCGCTTACATTTTCAATTTAATATTATATCGAGATTATGTCAATATACTATATGGTTTAAAATGTTATGTCATTTGTTCCGTTGACTAACCCAACGGAATTTGGGACAAACATTCCGGACGACCACTCGAGATCGCGAATTTAGGGACCTAAGCCGACTCTAACAAGCATGTATTAACCTAGAGTTGATATATCATTTCGGTTATCATGAAGCTCTCCCTAGGCAGCTTCCCGCTTGATTGAGCTTAATGATTTATCTTCTGGGCATGCCAAAGAACCCCCGCGAATTCTCAGGAGTTCCATGGGTAATTTGCGAGAATGCGGTTAACAAATGCAGGTCTTTTTCTTGCTGCCGATTCGGCCCATCGCCTCGATCTTACCGATATATTCCGTTGCAAGCGGCACTTTGCATGCCGTATTGCCGACGTCCACATGCACTTTGCCGACCGCTTCGGCGACTGCCTTCGCTTCCTCCGTTAATGCCTCAACGTATGCGCCGACCGAGATAACGAACGTATTCATCACATAGCGGACCCAGTTGCGCTCGCCGTGAATGGAGTCGCGCACTCTGATCAAATAACCGCGTATCGTCTCCATGTCGAGCGCTTCGTCTGGCGCAACCGATACATAATTAGCATACGTGCTCCATCCGCTTACGGCGACCAGTTCCTCCGGCGATTCAATCCACTCCACCGCCAGTTCAACCGCATACGGACTTTCCGCGGCTACCCTCGCTACCGTATACTCGGCGAGCGAATGCCAATTGGCTCCCGTTACCCAATGCTGCAACTGTTCTTTGGTAATCGTCTTCGGATTGACGCTAAGCCCTGCCAGGTACATCGCATCGTAATTGCCGGATTCATACAGCCGCAGAGCGAGAGCTTGGTCTTTCTTGACATGCTTAACGAGCTTCTTCATGTCCCCGATTTTGACGCCAAAGAACGGCTCTTTCGCGCCATGGCGAATATACGTGCTTTTCGTCTGTTCGCTGCCCATGCCAGCCAATGCCTGCATGGTTTCTTCATAGGTCATCTCTTGTTCACGCTCCTGAACATATTCGGCCATAATCTCAATAACTTAAGCTCGTTCACATGCTACCGAATGACGGTTTTCCCACAAGTTGGTAGCGCAATAGAACCGCCCCTTTGGAGAACGTTCTGGATTCAATCAATTGCAGGGCCGTCGGTAGCGTACCCTCACCGAAGAATCGTTTTCCCTTCCCGAGCAATACAGGAAACTGCCAGATGTTCATTCGGTCAATAAGCTCATGTCGTAACAATGTCTGGACCAGGTCGCTGCTGCCGGCAACGTGCACCTCCGCGTACCGTTCCTTCAACAAAGGCACGCTTGCGGTTAGATCATCGTCGATCAGCTTTGTATTATTCCAATCAACTTTGGTCAATGTCCGGGATGCGACGTATTTGGGTCTCTCGTTCATCAGCTTGGTGAACGGGTTTGTATCTGGCGCCTGCGGCCAGTAAGACGCAAAGTTTTCGTACGTCTTACGACCGATCAACAGAGCGTCGAGGCTCGCATAATCAGCCGCGATTATTTGTCCGGACTCCGGATCTGTATACGGTTCCTGCCACCCGCCATAGCCGAATCCCCCATCACGGTCTTCATCAGGCGACCCGGGAGATTGAATGACGCCATCCAAGGTCATGAACATATGCACAACGAGTTCTCCCATTTTGCTGTTCATCCTTTCCTATTAAAGCTGTTTATGGAGTATCTATATCCTGCATTTTAGGACATTTCAGGTCGGATTGTTTCTTACAAATTGCTAATCTAATCTGCCCTTTCGTTGAATAGCGGCGGATTTATGATGAATAGCAGGCGAGTAAAATACGTCGCTATGCATATGCTTGATTTTGTCCCAGTTGCCAGGGGTCATCGTATCTGGTGAGCGGTGCTCCAAAATGGCCTGATAGAAGTACGCTTGGCACCAGACCTTTATCCGTGTAAAAGCGCACTGCGTGCTCGGTGAGTCCCGTTATTCGAGCAGCTTCTTTGACTGTATGCATGTGAAATCCCCCTAGAAAAACAAGTTTTATAACAACTTGACTTCGTGTAACACGAAGGTTCTAAGCTGAGTGTAACGCAAACGGGTCGTAACTGGAATCCCCGTGATAGCGCCTGATTCTGGGGGTTAGCGCCGCTTGCTGTTATACATTTGAACACTGGGAGGAATTACAATGCAATCCGTTACATTAAACAATGGTGTGAAAATGCCGATCATTGGCTTCGGTGTTTACCAAGTTCCTGATGCTGAAGAATGCGAGAAAGTCGTATAGGAAGCGCTAATGGCCGGTTACCGCCTAATCGATACTGCCTCCGGTTATCTGAATGAGGAAGCGGTGGGCCGCGCGATCAAGCACAGTGGTATACCGCGTGAGGAGTTGTTCATTACAACCAAGCTTTGGGTTCAGGATGCCAGCTACGAGAGTGCCAAGCTGGCGTTTGCCAAATCCCTAAAGAAGCTCCAGCTTGACTGTCTGGATTTATATCTTATCCATCAACCTTTCGGGGATTACTACGGCGCTTGGCGTGCGATGGAAGACCTGTACCGTGAAGGCAAAATCAGGGCGATCGGAGTCAGCAATTTCCTGCCTGACCGTTTGATGGACCTTATCGTGCATAACGAAATCATGCCTGCCGTCAATCAGGTCGAAACGCATCCGTTCTACCACCAGAACGAGAGCGCCGCTTTATGAAAGAGCAAGGAGTGCAGCACCAGTCGTGGGCGCCATTCGCTGAAGGACTTAACAACTTGTTCGGGAACGAAGTGTTGGCCTCGATCGCGGAAAAACACGACAAGTCCGTCGCCCAAGTCGTGCTTCGCTGGCTCGTTCAGCGTGGAGTCGTTGTAATTCCGAAGTCGGTGAATAAGGAACGATCGTCGAGAACTTTAACATTTTCGATTTTGAATTGAGCACGGACGACATCGAACAAATTTCCACGCTCGATACGCGGAAAAGTCTTTTCTTATCGTACCGCGATCCGTTGGGGTGAATACGGCCGTTTATACATGATTATGTTACTAAAACAAATCCTGGAGATCCCGATTCGGCGTTCCGGTATTCCCCTTCAAAAAATACTCATAGTTGCCGAACCTCTTCAGCGCCTCTTGGTCGGGCAGCCATACCCACTCGTCAATTTCCGTCTGGCAACGATGGGCACGAAACGCAGCCAGCTTCGCTTCCAAAAAGGCATGAACGTCGATTCTAATCACATCCTTACGGGTATACCCGAACCGCTCCGGATGGTTCATCATATCGCCGAACGTAATGAAATATAAATGGCTGCGATGTCCTGTCCGCTTATGAGCGGCGGTCGTTGCTTTTCCGATTGCGCAATGATCCGGATGCCCGCCCAGCCGTTCGTGAAAAGTAAGCACGACATCAGGATCAATATCACGGATGAGAGCGGATACTCGTGCAATCAGGCTCTCCTCATCGGCAAACTCCACCATCTTGTCGCGGATATCAAAAAAATGAAGCTGCTCGATGCCCAAGCACGTACAAGCTTGCCGCAGCTCCAATTCGCGGGCAGCGGGCAGCGATTCCCGGTTGAGATAAGGCGGATTCCCCATGCGTCGTCCCATCTCCCCTCGAGTGGCGCTGACCAGCGTAATCTCAACGCCCTGGCTAGCGTATTTTGCGAGCGTTCCCCCGCAGATAAACGACTCGTCGTCAGGATGGGCAAAAACCGCCAGGATCTTTCGCGTGTTTTGATCAGGGATAGTCATTCCGGAAACGGCTCCTTTCCTAAGTGAAGCGCAACGTTCAACCGACCTCTATCGTCATACCCGGCCAGCAAAAGCTTGTTCTCATCTGCCTCATAATGCGTGAGCGCTTCCATTCGCAGCCAGCCATGCCCATCGAAACGAAGAGCCACACGGAAAGGGCCTTCCCCCGCTATAAACGATTGGGTAACATGCACCTTAAAATTGCGTACGAATACGAATGCAGTGGCCTCGCTATGGATATACGCATCCGACCCGATGAAGCCCTGCAATACTGCTTCGACCTTTGATTTGCTTATTTGGATCATCTACTTCTGTGCTCCCTCGTGACTAGAATACGAAATGACAGGCTTCTTCGTATATTATACAAGAAAGAGCTTAAACGTTTGCAGCCCGCAAAGTTAAGCTCTTCAAAACATAAATATCAATATTAGGTTATATAGTAAATACGGACTTGACCTCACATTAAATTCTTGCCCCTTGGAAGGCTGTGAATACTTGGTTGCCGAAGTCCGAAAGGAATATTTGTCCTTCCCTATTCGCGGTAAATATGATTTCAACTCGATCTCCAGCACCCAGCCTGAGAATAGGGCTTATTTGTACGGAGAAAGCAGCAGTAGGAACGAAATTTTTTAAAGTCGTAGCTACCACGGCATTGTTTACTAGCACATTCATTGAGATCGAAGTGAGTTGGTTCGTAACAGCTGGGCCAAATACCACACTGGAATTAATCGTATATATACCCGTTTGTTTGGGAACAAACGTACTTGAAGTTGAACCATATTCATTGTTTAAATCAAATTGTTCGTTCGTAAATTGAATTTTAGTTCTAGCAAACGGTAATATCGCTTGATTGTTACTAGCTAACGCTCTAAAGGCTGACCCCGTAACTAAGGCTGAAACTGGTTTTTTAGAAGTTTTTTTAGCCGTTCTTTTGTTTACGCTATTCCTGCTAGTTAAAGCCCCAGAAGTTGGCTTCGTTCTAGAAGATTTTTGGGTTACCTTATTCCTAGTAACCAATTTCCCCTTATTATTCATAAGAACCACTCACTTTTCATCGTATTTAACCCTTACGATATAAATACTATGAATCTATGAAAAAATAGAAACGGACAAGAGTGGATTATGTACATATTCGGTGGAAATGAAGGATTAGACTGGAATCGTATAAGCTTATAGTATGGACTGAATGATGCCGCCTTCGACGCGCTGAGCGTGGCCATTGATGGCACCGGCATTGACCGAACTCAGGAAGACAATGGTATCGGCTACTTCTTCTACGGTTGCAAAACGCTGAATTAGGGATGTAGGTGTGCTATCTTGGAAGTATTCTCGAATGAAAGGTTCCAGCTCCTGGCCTTTCTCTTGAGCCAAGTCGGTAATAAACTTTGCGAATCCTTCCGTCCACGTCGGACCCGGAAGTACGGAATTGACCGTTACGCCAGTACCTTTGGCCAATTCGGCCAATCCTCGGGAGAGCGTAATTAGGGACGTTTTCGAAACGCCATAGGGTATCAATTCCGGGTATGGCTTGATCCCTGCCTCGCTGGCAAGATTAATGATTCGACCCCAATTTCGCTCTATCATGCCGGGGAGGAAAGCACGGGAAAGTCTTACGGCACTCAGCACATTCGTCTGATAATAGTCGATCCACTCCTCATCGGTAACGTCTGCGAACGGTTTGACTTCGAATATCCCCGTATTGTTCACTAGCACGTCCAGCGAACCGATTTCGTTTACTTTCTCCACCAGCAACTGGCTTTCTTCCGCCTTGGACACATCAGCCGCAATACCGTACACCGTGCCGAATGCCGCCAACTCCTGGACGGCTGCGTTTACGCCCTTCTCCGTTCTGCCGTTGATAATGACGCGGGCACCTTCCTGCAGAAAGCTTATCGCGGTCCCCTTTCCGATGCCTCCGGTTGAACCTGTAACAAGAACCAACTTATCTTTCAATCCTAATTCCATACGATTACCTCCAAATGTTTGTTATGGTTATTACGCTTGCCTTAAGCTCGAGTTCATTGTAGATCGTTCGAGTAGAATAAAAAAGTACGCACTATTTAGTGCTATAAGTACTTTGTGGTACCATAGGTACAGAAAAGTACCCAAGGATGTGAACGTATGAAGAAGTATAATATTCCGGTTGAAGCAGCTTTAGAGGTCATTGGCGGTAAATGGAAAGTCGTCATTCTATGCCATTTAATTCTCGGTACAAGGCGAACCAATCAATTGAAGAGACTCATGCCAGGTATCACGCAAAAAATGCTGACACAGCAATTGCGAGAGCTCGAGAGCGACGGCGTGATCGAACGAAAAGTGTACAGCCAAGTCCCGCCGATGGTCGAATATACATTGACGGAGTACGGCTGGTCGCTCAAAGATATACTGGATTCGTTGTGCAAGTGGGGCGAGAATCATATCGTCAAGGTTTACGGAAACAAATACGACGTACTTGAAGAAAGCATTCTGAACGAGTAGCCACCATTACAGATCCGGTAGATTACCCGTCTTGGTTCCCACCCTGTAAGGCGTTGAAACGCCTTCGTAATTGAACATCATGCTCATCCCCATGGAAGCATGCATCAGATTGTGGCAATGCATCATCCACAAACCCGGGTTATCCGCCTTCACATAGACCTCGTAGGTTTCTCCTTCTTGCGTCGCCAGCGTATCGAGAAAGACGGGGCTGCCGCTCAGCGGTTGGCCGTTGCGGCTGAGCACTTGAAAGATGTGCCCATGGAGATGAAAAGGATGATCCCCTCCCCCTTCATTAATGATCGTGAGCTTCACTCGTTGACCTTCTTTCACCACGATCGGAGGGATTTCGTGGAAGCTCTTGCCGTTAATCGATTTGACGAATAAATTTTGACCGAGCTCGAGCGTATGGCTTTGATCGAAGGTCAAGTTTTCGACGGGAGCAAGGGGGTCCGGAGTTCCATAATCCGTCCAGGAGAACAAGGTATAATCGGAACGGGGCTCGGGATCGTTGCCTGATCCTAATGCCGCCTTCAAACCTGATTCACTCTCGACAATCACCTTGCCTTGCCGTGGCATCTGAAGGAGAAGATCATAGCGCTGCCCCGCCGCTACTTGGAATTGATGATGTTCCAGCATCTCCGGCTCGTGCAGATCGTGGCCATCCATCGCGATAATGCGGAAAGTTGCTCCGTTCACGCGAATCATTTCCGTTTCGTTAGCGGCATTAATCATCCGCAGTCGTAGCGTCTGGCCGGGACTGGCCTGGATATCCACGCCTTGGGTCGAACCGTTCATGAGCATCGTTCCGTTCAATTCCTGAATGAGAACAGTCTCCTCTTGGTCGTATTCAAAGCGGTTCGTCAAGGGCTCGATAATGAGCTTCCCCAGCAAGCCCTTTTCGACTTGCACCGAGCTGGCCTGATGGGAGTGGTACCAGTAAGTACCCGGATGGTCGGCGATGAATTCATATGTAAACTGCTCCCCCGGCTTTACCGCTTCTTGCGTTACGCCGGCTACGCCGTCCTGCGAACATGGAAGGACGATCCCGTGCCAATGGACGGTGACACCTTCCTGTATGTCCGTATTCTTCAACACGACACGCACTCTTTCGCCTTCCGTCACTCGAATTTCCGGCCCAGGCGTGAGGCTATTGAATGCCCATACCTCCTCGATTTGCCCATTATCCAATTTCGTTACCTGTTGCGCAGCGGTAAGTTGAATCTCATGCACGGGCTCCTCTCCCGCTTTTGCAATGATCGCTTCGCATGACAGGGACGGTTGTAGTCCCGTCGACGTGGCACCATGCACGGTGCCATGTTCATGCCCGTTCATGCCGCCCGTGTGATGCATAGCAGCCATGTTAACGTCAAACGGTTTTTGCAGCCGCATTTGCCAAAAGTACGTTCCAATGACTGTACCTAGCAGGATAGTTAATGCCAATCCCGCGATGCCGGCTTTTCCTTTCCATGTCATACTACTTCCTCCTTCTTATGGCCTGGAACTACCGTGAGGACAACGATAGCACCTAAGATCGCCAAAGCGGCAGCCCCTAAGAACACCGAACCAAAACCGCCGGTCAACGCTTGCGGTTGCGCTACGCCTTGCTCAAGCAGGCCGTTCGTTCGGGCGGAAGATAACGCCGTTAATACCGCCATTCCGATTGCCCCGCCGATTTGCTGGCTTGTATTGACCAAGCCGCTTGCATGACCTGTTTCGTCATCGGCCACACCGTGGACCGCGGCTTCCGTTCCGGATACGAATGCACCGCCCAGCCCGACGCCAATCAGCATGGTTGGGCCAAGCAAATGGATCATGAATGCAGCATCGCTTGGCGCGAAGGATAGCCATACCAGACCTGCAGCCAGCAGAAGAAGAGATGCAGCCAGCGAACGTCCCGTCCCGAATGCCGTGACTATTGCCGGAACAACTCCTGCAATCGCAACCAAAGCCGCTGCCATCGGAAGTTGGGTAAGCCCTGCCTTCATCGCGTCATAGTGCAGTACCTGCTGCATGTAAACCGAGAGCGCGAAGAATAATGCCGTTGTCGCGCCGCCAATGAGAAACATCGCCAGATTGCCGCCGGTCACCCATCGATTGCGGAAGATGGTCAGCGGCATAAGCGGATTCGCGGCTCGCTTTTCCAAGAAGATGAACGATGAGAGCAGAATAACAGCCAAGCCCGCCAATACCAACGTTTGCGTCGAAGTCCAACCGACGCGTTCCGTTCCGGAGAGCGCGGCGACCAGTGCGGTTATACCCGCAGTCACCGCAGCTGCTCCCGACATATCCATGCCAGCGCCTTCGCTAGGTACATCTTTAGGAATGAGGAAGGGCACCGCTGCGATAACCAGAATGCCGACGGGAACGTTCACATAGAAAACCGACGACCAGCCTAAGAAGGAGGTAAGAATCCCGCCTAATAGAACGCCTGCCGCGCTTCCTATGCCCGCGACCGCCCCCCAGATGCCGAGCGCTTTCGCTCGGTCTTGCGGATCTGCGAACAACTTAGTCAGGAGAGCAAGCGCCGCCGGTGCCAGAAGCGCGGCCGAGGTACCCTGAATCGCTCTTGCCATTAACAGCCACTCCCCTGATACGGATAATCCCGCTGCCACCGAAGCGATGGAGAAACCTGCGACGCCGGCGATGAATAATCTACGGTGCCCGAACCTGTCGGACAGCCTGCCACCTAGTAGAAGCAGTCCACCAAAAGGCAACACGTAGGCCGTAATTACCCAGCCCAACAGACTGGTGCCCATGTGGAGTTCGGAGCCGATGGCGGGAAGAGCGATATTCACGATGGAAGCGTCTAATACGACCAGGAACTGCGCCAAAGCGAGTGCAATCAGTGCCCACCACCGATAGGATATTGCCCCGGACCTTACTTGAAACGATTGAGCCGTTACCGTCATAACACGTATCTCCTTTTTATTCTTTGAGATTTGCTTGTTTAAGCATCCTCATTTTTTGATATTGATTGACCAATTACTATTAGCGAAAATTCACTTCTTTTTCTGCAATTCCCGAATGGTCACCGCGATACCGACTTCATGCTTGGTTGCCGGAATAGCCCCGATCTGACGCTTATACTTCTCCCCGCTTAAGCGCAGCGGCTCTTCCGTTAAGTACAACATTTCCACAACCTCCTTCATGACGGGAACGAATAATCCAAGCAGCGACAATCCAACCTTTCCTAGCGCGACAACGGGCTTATTCGTGCCGCTTGCCTGTTGAGCGATGCGGACAATCTCACGGCCGGATATGATGTCGGAACCAGGGATATTCCAATTCTGCCCATAAGCATGATCCCGACCCGCAAGTTCGACAATCATGTTGGCCGCGTCTGGCAAATAGACATATTCGCGGGGGGTCTTCATATTACCAACGAAAAAGGCCATTTTGCCAGCAGCGATCGCATCTAGCGTTCCGCCTAAATAAGAAGCCTGATTGGCGGTCGGTCCATAATAATCCGGAAGACGCACGATCATCGGACGCGCTTTTTTCCATCTGTCGCTGAAGATCATCTGCTCAAAAGCAAGTCGTACTTTTCCCTTCTTCGTATGAGGTTGCTTGGGATGCTCCTCGGTTACGCGATCCATCTGTCTTCTCCCATAAGGGTAAATTCCGTCAATAACGACGATCTTAAGGCTCAGCCGCTCAGCCGCCTCCATTATGGATTCACCGAGAGGGATCAACTTGCTTGCCATCTCATTGTACGGAACGTTCGCGCTATGGAACAGAACATCCGTATCTTTTGCCGAGGCAGCAATATCATCCGACCGGAGTGCATCTCCCGTAGCGAGCGACAGGTGAGCAGGATTGCCTAGCCCACTGGCAAGCTCCTCCAGCTTTTGGCGAGAGCGTCCGAAGGCAATGGTCGGTATCCCCCGCTTCACAAGTTCAGACACAATAACCGCTCCAGTACCGCCTGTTGCACCGACTACAATCGCTTTTTTCATTTTAAGTCATCTCCTTTTTATTTGTGATTGATCAATCACTTATCTATAACCAAACTATACCATCGTATGAGTGATTGGTCAATAACTAATTTTCAACGTATTGCCTCGGCTGTATAATCCTTCCCCTCGATGAGCTCCGGAATATCAAGCGCCCACGAGATATTGCACAGCATGCCCCTTGCCAGAAACATAACGGTCCGGTCTTCGGAATTCTGCAACCCTTTCTGGCGAAAAGCGGTCAGCACGATTCGATGCACTCCCCGAAACCCGCCCCGCATCACTTCCCGAATCGACTCTTCGCGCATCGTCTGGGCTTGCATTTGCAAGTTCGTCTCATTCATATGGGAGGCTAGGATTTCCTTATACGCCTCGATCAGGTCACGCTCCAATTCTTCGGGAGCCCCCGCGCTTTCCACGACCTGTCGAAAAGATTGTTGTATTCTCACCCACGAAATCTCTAGTGCGCCGAGCAACAGCGCCTCCTTTGTTGCGAAAAAACGAAACACATACGGTTGGGAAATCTTAGCCCGTTCCGCAACCTGCGCAGTCGTCGCGCGATAATAACCCATCTCGGCAAAAACCTCAATCGCTGCCGAAATGATTTCGGCTTTACGGTTCACGCTATTTTTCTCATCCTTTGCCAAACTCCCTACACCTCTTTCTTTATTAGCGATTAATTAGCGATTAAAATTATTGGCTAATCAATAACGGAATGCCAGTCAAGTATAGCTTACTTGTAGTATTCATGCAATTTAAGCGTCTCGGCGCGGCCGCAAGGCAATGACTATAACACCTGTGAATATTACCCTTGCCATCCAATGTAATACAGAATCGAAACTGCGGGAAACATAACAACAAAGGAGCTGACCCCCATGGATACCGAACAAAAACAAGAACTGAATCACATCATCCAAAGCTACCGCGATACGAATTTGGACTCCATCAGCTATTGGTTGAAGTTCTCAGACTTTGAGTCGTGGCGATTCTGGCTGACAGTTATTTTACTGGCCGTCCCGCTCTTAGTCCTTTTCTTCAAGATAGACCGCAGCCGTGTGTATCAGATTGGCTTTTACGGTTTTGCCATTCATGTACTTGGCCTCTATGTAGACACCATTGGTACGAACTATGGTTTCTGGTCATATCCATTCAAAATGGTCCCCGTATTACCCACGAGCTTTACGCTGACAAGCTCAATGATTCCCGTTGCCTTCATGCTCATGTATCAGTGGCAGTCACGCAAACGAATAAATTATTATCTATGTGCCGCCGGTGTGTCCGCCTTATTCGCCTTTATTATCCATCCGATCTTCGTGTGGTTAGATATGTTCAAGATGTATCGCGGCTTCAATTACTTCATCATTTTCGTGAATTACTTCTGCGGGTCTAGCTTGGCGAAGCTCATTCTTAATGCATTCGTCTACCTCAACAAGCAATCTAACGGGATTGAAGGTTCCAATTCCCGCGCAGCTATTCATCGCGGCCGACGCGCTCGGCACTGAAGTTACGACGACACTTACTCAAAGTTAAAGCCCGCTTCCAATAGAAGCGGGCTAGCAATGTACCCATTACCTCGAAAGCCGATGTTTGGGAGTCATGATATAGTTTCTGAGTAGAATGGCAACAAGGCTCAAAGATAACGAAAGAATGCCCACTAACACGACATATGGTGTACCCATCGCGGATATAATGCCTCCTCCGACAGCCGCGCCCAATGTTGTTCCCACATTACAGGCAGATATAAATAATCCATTGGCGAAATCAGGCGCTTCGGGAGCTGCGGACGCGATTAAATATTGATTAATGTTAGCCATTATTCCTCCAGCCAATATCCCCCATATGAAAGTGAGCAATGCCATAGGTACGGCAAATTGACCTGCGAAAAAGAAAACGATATAGATCGCACCCAGTAACAAAGGAAAAGCTACGATAGACTTCATGGCAGAATGAGTAAGCAATTTACCTGCGACAATGTTTCCAATCATATTGGCTCCGCCGAAAATGAATAACGTTCCGCTTATGGCATTCGGAGACATATTCGTTACGGTATTCAGATAGTCAGCCAGATAACTATAAACCCCGAATACAGCCGAATTTAATAAAATAACCGTTACAATGGAAATCCAAACGATCGATTTTCTCAATATGGAAAATTGCGTACCATACGAGAGCCTCTCTCCAACAGGCATAGAGGGTACGAAAATCAATGTAGCCATGAATACCATACCGTTGACAATCGCAAAGAATACCATCGCTAACTCAAACGAAAATGCGCTATCGATAAAACTGGCGATCGGTACGCCGGCTACGATCCCGGCAGATACGCCAATAAAAACTTTAGAAACCGCTTTTGGCGCTTCTTCTCTGCTTACTGAGGAAGCAGCTGCAGTGAAGGCCATGGAACAATAAATGGGATGAAATAATCCCAGAATGATACGAACAATTAGTAGAGCAGTGAAGTTTGCTATAAATATGGATACAACATTGCCCACAACAAAAACACCTAATACAAGCAGCATGACCTTCTTGCGATCAAATCCCGAAAACAATAATGGCATTGTAGGACCGGACACCGCAATCGCAATGGCAAAAAGACTTACCGTCAGTCCCGCTGTAGCTATGCTGACATTAAAGTGTTCGGCGATGGAAGGCAATAACCCAATAACCCCCATTTCGGTATTTAAGATACCGAAGACCCCGATCGTTAATATAAAAATCAATATCTTCTTTTGTTTCTCCATATTCGCCTACCTTCTCAAGGATACCCAAGCCGTTCAAAACACGTCTTACTTCAATTGCTTAAATGCTCGTTAAAGAATGCTTCCAGCTTGTCGAATGGAATCGCATCCGTCTTATCGTATAAATCGACGTGTCCCGCATTTGGAACGATGTAGAGCTCTTTGGGTTCTGCCGCCAATTCGTAAGCATCTTCACTGAAGTATCGTGAGTGAGCGTGCTCACCAATGATAAACAAGATGGGTCGCGGCGAAATCGACTTCATGTTCGTAAGCAGAGGAAAGTTCATAAATGACATGCTGCTTGTCACGGTAAACGCCGTAATTGAGTTAGGATGGTACCCGCGAGGCGTAGAGTAAAACTCGCCAAACTCGCGGCCGATGGGGTCTGTATGATCGTCAAATCCGATCGGTGCGCCTCGATCGGTCAGCGCAGGCGGATTACCCTCAAACTCCGCGTAGCGTTGCTCGGCAATCGCGTCGAGTTTACGGTTGCGATCTTCTTCGGTAAACGAGTCCTTGAAGCCATTGCGTTCCGCCCGGGCGATATCGTACATGCTGACCGTGGCGACTGCCTTGATGCGCCTGTCAACCTTGGCTGCACTAATCGCAAAACCACCGCTGCCGCACATCCCGATTGCACCGATTTGCATCCGATCAACGAATGGACGCGTGCCTACATAATCAACGGCTGCACTGAAATCTTCAACGAACAGATCAGGCGAGGAAAGATGACGCGGTTCTCCTCCACTGTATCCGTTGAATGAGGGATCAAATGCAAGAGCCACAAATCCGCGCGCTGCCATGTTTTGAGCATAGATACCGGATCCCTGCTCTTTAACGCCGCCATAGGGCGCACCTATAATAACGGCTGCGTATTTCTTTGACTCATTAAAGTCTTTTGGCAAGTAAAGATCAGCGGCAATGTTGATTCCATATCTGTTTATGAAAGAGACCGTTTTTCTTGATACCTTCTCGCTTAACTCAAAAATATAGTTGGGCATATGAATGAACATCCTCTCTTACTGCTGTATTCTACCTCGTTGTTTATTCTAGCTACTGCGCAACTCCATAACAAATACTTATATCTCATATTCAGATATGCTTTAAAGGCATACCATAAACGTGTATAATCCAATTAGAATGGAGGCGTGTTAATTGGAAATACGAGTTTTGCGTTATTTTCTTACTGTTGCGAGAGAAGGAAGCATAACCGGTGCCGCTGATTTTTTGCATGTTACACAGCCAACCCTGTCAAGACAATTGAAAGACCTCGAACAACAGTTAGGGAAAAAGCTGTTTATTCGCAGTAGTCACAGTATCGTTCTTACAGATGAAGGAATGCTTCTGCGAAAGAGAGCAGAAGAAATCGTTAACATGGTTGATAAATTAGAGGCTGAATTCAGCTCCATGGAAGAAACAATAAGCGGTGATGTTTACATTGGCGGCGGGGAAACGGACGCCATGAAACAGATTGCTCACGTGGTAAAAGAATTACAGCACAGTTATCCAAATATACGGTATCACCTATTCAGCGGAAACGAAGATGATGTGACTGAACGGCTTGACAAAGGTCTGATTGACTTTGGCCTTTTGATTGAACCGGCTGATTTATCCAAATACAATTACATCCATATCCCCGCCAAAGATGTTTGGGGCGTTATTATGAGGAAAGACAGTCCCCTAGCTGTCAAAGATACCATTCAAATCGCGGATTTATTACCTCTTCCGCTGATCTGTTCACGACAGGCTATGCAACAGACACTGTCTAAAAATGAATTCGTGGCTTGGTTTGGTGAAGATTTTGATAAATTAAATATCGTTACTACATTCAACCTCCTGTATAATGCCGCTATCATGGTTGAAGAGGGCATTGGTTATGCAATAACGATTGATAAAATAGTGAATACGTCCAGTGACAGCAACCTTTGTTTTAGACCGCTTCAACCAAGGCTTGAAGCCGGATTAAGTATTGTGTGGAAAAAACACCAGGTCTTTTCCGCTGCCGCTGAAATGTTTCTTCAACAAATTCGAGAGAAATTTACCCCTTCTTCATCAGACTATGTCCCTATTCATTAGCTTGGTTACTTTAATTTCCCGCCAAAGACCGGAAAGAAGCTGTGCTCACCATAATTTTGGATGTGCTCTATATGCTTCAAAATCTCCATATCTGCGTCGCTGATAACAAAATCAAGCTCGGCATTGACTCTACTGATCAGCGATGCGCTTAATCTGAACATGGTCAAGTACGGCACCGTGTGCAATCGGCGAATATGCCTCTACGAGGATGTCATTCTTCTGGAAAAATTCAATGAGCTCCAAAGGCGTATTGCTCACGTGCGCCAATATTTGATTGACCATCGGCTTGATCTCACAGTCTGCAAGAATATTCTCCAGATCGTCTTGAAGGAAGTTAGAAAGACCGATTGCCTTTACTTTGCCTGTCTTATAAGCCTCCTCCATTGCTTTCCAAGCTTCTTTGTTTTCCTCAAAATAACGGTTCTCCTCACGGAACTCGGTCCAAGCCTATACCCGCTTCATTCTTCACGCCATTTGATAATTTATAAGTTTCGTTAAACATATCGTTTTCCTCCATCTAAAGGATTGTGTACGCCTAAACAAAACGAGTCGGTTAATCAACGTACGTCTATTATTATAGAACTTAAAAGCCAGTGTTCAATGGTCAATAAAACGCGATCTGTTAATATATCAACAGCTTTATTCAAACTGTTCATTATCCCAGAATGCTTGTGGACGTAGAGATCAAGCAACAGAATAACTCTCTTGTCATAATTACCAATGTTTTTTTTCAATTAAAGGGCAATATAATTTTTGGAGTTCAGAAGAGAGAGGGGGAATCAACTGTGGCAAAAGTGTTGTATATCACCGCGCATCCACATGACCATCAGACTTCCTATAGTATGGCCGTCGGTAAAGCGTTCATTGAAGCTTATCGCGAAGCCCAACCTAATGACGAAGTCATCACAATCGATCTCTATAACCTATACATTCCGCACATCGATGCGGACGTGTTTAGCGGATGGGGCAAATTGCGCAGCGGTTCGGAGTTTAGCGCTTTGTCGGCAGAAGAGCAAAAAAAGGTCAGCAGATTAAATGAGTTGACCGAACAATTCGTTGAAGCCGACAAATATGTTTTTGTGACGCCGATGTGGAATTTTTCCTTCCCACCGGTGATGAAAGCTTATCTCGACGCGCTCTGTGTAGCAGGCAAGACATTCAAATACACGGAGAACGGCCCAGTAGGCTTATTGGAAGGAAAAAAAGCATTGCATATTCAAGCACGAGGCGGCATCTATTCGGAAGGACCTGCTGCGGGGGTTGAATCCGGACACCGCTATATCGGCATTATTATGAATTTCTTCGGTATTCCGCACACGGAGGGAATATTCGTGGAAGGCCATAATCAATTTCCGGATCGCGCAGCTGAAATTAAAGAAGCGGCAATTGCAAAAGCACGTGAGCATGCAAAAGGCTTTTAAACAAAAGTTTCATGTATCCTCTACTTTAATGATGTAGAAGTCAACCAGCAAGCCAACATTTGGCTTGTTGGTTTTTGTTTCTGAGCAAGTCATATTTGTTCTAAATCTATCCGTTCGTTGAATGCCGCGGCAGAAATTGAGAAAAATAAATAAGTGCCTCATCTTCGCAAAGTAGCAAAGTTAGGCACTTCATTCCTTGCACAGCTTGGCTTTTCCGGTTATCCAACTCTATCTGTATCCACCGTTATGACTTCTTCTACGAGAGCGATTATAAGGAAGAAAATAGTTATTCAACCTCATTCATCCTGCCCGGGCCGATCTTGCCCCCTGCTTACAACAGGTCATCTAGACCAAGTATTTCTACGCTGCCCGGCAGTTGTGGAGAAGATGAACACACGGAGAGCTTGTAATGAGTATTCAGATCATATTGTTTAAAATGGTAACGCTCTGCCGGCGGATCAAGCGTAATTTCCCCTCCGGGAAGCTTTCGGATTGTGAAGCTTTTTAACGAAAGCGTTAGCCCCACTCCCACAGCTTTAATATAAGATTCTTTTAATGTCCATAGTTCAAAAAATAGGTTGACCCTCTCATGCTCAGGCTTTTGCCGCAAATCCATTGACTCTTGTGCTGAGAAAACTCTGTCGGCCAGTTCCGGGCTTATGGGAACGACTTTCTCAATATCAATGCCTACTGATTCACAGTCAATAATCAATACAACCCACTCACCTGAATGGGAAATGTTGAAGTGAATTCCTTTCGTATCTGCGAGACATGGTTTTCCGTATTTCGATTTCAGAATGTTTATGCAGCCCGGCGGAACTCCAATACGTTTCCCGAGCTTTACCCTCGCCAGCACTTCGCCTAACAATGTTCGATACGCGTCTTCTTTTTGCCGGAAACGTTCAACCCGTTCCCTTTGGGATGGCCCAATGCGCCCGAGTAACGACCGATATCTTTCAGGAGAGATATCTGACGGAAGTTTTAGTGCATAGATTTCTGCCACTCTACCCTCACCCTGACTAGTGTTCTGTATCGCCGTGCCGTGCCCATTCCAAGGCTGCCTTACTACCAAGTGGAGGTAACTATTTTTTTTCGCGTATAAAATTCAAGGCCATCGGTACCATTCGCATGCAGGTCGCCGTAAAATGACTTCTTCCAGCCCGAAAACGGGAAAAATGCCATTGGAGCAGGCACGCCCAGATTGATGCCAAGCATGCCAGCATCAATCTGCTCACGAAACTGCCGTACATGACCGCCATTGTTCGTAAAAAGACAAGCACCATTCGCAAACTCGGACTGGTTCGCCAACACAATCGCTTCGTCAAGCGTACCGACACGGACGACTGACAGAACGGGAGCGAATATCTCATCCTGCCAAATTTTCATTCCACTATTAACATGGTCGAATAGGGTCGGACCCAGAAAATACCCCGGCCCTTGTGCTGCGGCATCCCGCCTGCCATCACGAACGAGATGTGCGCCTTCCCTCACACCAGTGTCAATGTAGCGAAGTGTACGTTCTTTATGGGATTGCCGGATAAGAGGTCCCAGAAAAACATCCTTATCAAGCCCATTGCCAATGGTTAGCGCATCTGCAGCTTCCTTTAATTTCTCCACCAGCCGGTCACCGATCCCGCCTACTGCGAGAACGACAGCACAGGCCATGCAGCGTTCCCCCGCCGATCCAAAAGCGGCGTTGATAATTTGCTTCACCGCGCCGTCCAAATCACAGTCGTCCATAACAATCGAATGGTTCTTCGCACCCGCAAGTGCCTGCACCCGTTTGCCGTTAGCACTTCCTGTCCGATGCACGTATTCGGCTACCGGCTTGGAACCTACGAAAGAGATGGCTGCAATATCCGGATGATCCAGCATCCGGTTGACAACATCCTGGGCTCCATGAACAATGCTAAACACGCCGTCCGGGAGCCCCGCTTCAGTAAGCAGCTCGGCTAGCCGGTTGGCAAGAAGCGACGCACGCTCCGACGGCTTGAGTACAAATACGTTGCCGCAGGCAATAGCGAGCGGAAACATCCAGCAGGGCACCATCATGGGAAAGTTAAAGGGCGTAATCCCCCCCACGACGCCAATTGGATACCGATACATCCCCGATTCCACATTGGTTGCAATGTCAGGCAGCTGCTTGCCCATCAGCAGGGTGGGTGCTCCTGCCGCGAACTCGACGCATTCTATCCCTCGCTGTACCTCCCCGTAAGCCTCGGTATAGCTTTTACCGTTCTCCAGTGTGATGATTCGAGCGAGCTCATCCCAATGATCGACGAGCAGCTGCTGGAATTTGAATAGAATGCGGGCTCTTCTTGGGACAGGTACCCTGCTCCATACGCGAAAGGCATCACTAGCCGCATGAACGGCAGCGTCTACATCCTCTGTCGAGGAATGCGGAACATAAGCCAATATCTCCTCACTCGCGGGATTATAGACCGGTTCCTTCATAGAGCCTGAGGATCGGACCCAGCGGCCGCCAATATAATTTTGCAACATTTCCACTTGTAGCTTTTTCAATGTACACCCCCGGCGTATCTGCTAAATAACAATTAAGCCTCCAACTCCAGGCAGGGGCTTTTTTGAAGAGCCGGATTTATTTCAGTCCGGTCATATAGTCCGATCTCCACAATTTCAAATCTGCCCCACTTCATGTTTGCCTCGTGGATAACAAGCCGGAGTCTATTCGTATAGAGCGCATTCTCCAGCTGAATGGACATCGTCTCCATGCGGTAGGAATCAAATTCATAATCCCCCTGTTCGTATCTCCCCAGATTCCGCCAATT
Organism: Paenibacillus phyllosphaerae; assembly: GCF_014192105.1. Classification (GTDB taxonomy): domain Bacteria; phylum Bacillota; class Bacilli; order Paenibacillales; family Paenibacillaceae; genus Paenibacillus_Z; species Paenibacillus_Z phyllosphaerae. The sequence continues at coordinate 37,755 of NZ_JACHXK010000025.1, forward strand.
CTCGCCTGCATCATCGGCAGCCTGGACTTCTACAACCGTTACGCCCAAACTTTGTGAAAATCTCGACCTTATTTCAATGGTATTTATGCGCTGTTTCTCCTGCCATTCAAAGTCGATATACTCGGGCAGTTGTGGATGTTCTGCACTTGCATAGATGAGATCCTGATCTTCGTTCACCAGATTGGCAGGACCGTTATGTAAATTCAAGCTTAGACTAGAAGCCGTAATCTCAGCTTGTACGGCACAGTTGGCCGCGGACTCCGTCTTCGCCCCTGTCACGATGTTTGGGGCAATTCCGGCTAGCAGTTCCAACTCATCAGCCTTAAGCTGCATTAATTTTCCGCAGATGGAATCTACGTGCTTGGAGAGGCTTGGGCTCTTCGTTCGCATGATGATATAGTTTCGCAGGGACTGTGCCCGATTCTCGATATCTTTGTACTGCACAGAGAACTCCATTTCCTTCGGCAGCAGGGACCTTTCTTCTAAAAATTCAATGCGAAGCCGCATGGCAACTTTGTGGTCATAGAGAACGTGGAATGGCCGAATATCAAAATGAATCAGGTTCTGCGACAGCAGGCTCATATAATAGGACAATTGGCTGTAAACCCCGCTGCCGAATACCCAGCAGTGTTTATAGTGTTCAGCAGGAACATGAACAATACTTACCGGTCGAACACCTTCAATGTAGTCCATCAGCTTCTCACGGATCTGGTCCGGCTTAAATCGAAAAACCTTCTTGCGGGGAGAAATCAACTCAACGCCTTCCAGCCAGTCATCTCCAGCTCTAACACCAACGTACATCCGGCCCACATCTTCAAAGCTTAGCTCTTCGTAGGAATATTTCTGATCCTTAAAGAAATCGGCCACGTGGAATACTCTGCGTTCCCTATCATAGCCAAATATAAAGATATCGTGCAGAAAGTAATTCGTCTGATAGGCCTCCGAGAGCGGATTATGATAATAATTCCCCAGGAAGTAGACGTAGTTTCCGTTCCCAATGGCTTGGATGATAAAGTTCTCCAACGATCCAGAGGCATCAACCATTGTCCTGCTCATTCTCTGATAGTAAATGAATGGACACGACTTCCACAGCAGGGAGGTGTTGAAATCTAGCCGGGTCCGATGCACGTTATCCGGCATCTCAAGCTGACTAAACTCGCTATAAAACCATTCCTCAGCGTCCTCATCATTCAGTACAACGGACAAGAGGTTTGCTATATATGGATACGATGTAATCGGCGGGTACTTCATGGCAAGCGTTACCTGATTCTTCAAATTCAGTCCACCCCTTCTATTATCCGATAAATTCCGCACCTGGGACCGGTTCCATCGCTTTCTTCCGGGCGAGCATTCTATGGACCCCATAATAGCCGATTCCGCTCACCAAGCTTAGTGCTATGTTGACCCCAATCAGCAACTGGTAATTTTGGAACCAGTCATAATTCAATCCTCCCGCCACCGAGGCAAACACGCCGCCCAACTGATGGAAGAACAACAGGATGCCTGCTTGAAGCCCGACTGACTTGGTCGACAGGCTCTCGCTGGCAAGAAGAATGCCTCCTGGTATAGCCCCCAGATAAGTCGCTCCGAAGATAAGCGTAAATAACACCGGAGACCAGTAGAAATGAGAAAATAGTAGAATGAAAGCAACGGTTCTAATCAGATATAGACAGCTCAATGCAACCGCCCGCGGCATTCTGTCCAACAGCGCTGCAAACACAAAGCCTCCAACAAGCTCAAGCACGCCCAATATACTTAATGAAGCAATGAACATTGCATGTGAGACGTGTGCTGTTTGCTGAATGGCCATTAAATGCATTTCGACCGTTCCCATACTGAATCCGCAAGTAAACAAAGCGAATATGACGACAATGATAACAGGGCTTCGCAGCGTGATAAGGAAATCCCGGTTCGCTGTCCATTTAGACTTGCGAATAATTGGTTGTGCTGCCTCTGCTTCTGACTCTGCCTCTGTCCCTGTCTGAACCTCCGGATCCGAATGCTGCTGCTTCTTTTCCTTGATGATAAAGTAGGTAAGCAGCGTGAAGAATACACCAACTGCTATAGAAATTCTGTACGCTACCGTCCAAGTAATGACGGAATCGTTAGAAACGAGTAAAGGGGTTAGCAACGCCAATCCAATAGAGCTTGAACTGCCGATTATCATTAACGCCTTGGCCTTGTGATGCTTGAACCATTGGTTGACCATAACATAACTCGTTGTTGTCCCAATGCCCGCCAGGCCGCCAAGGACTCCGAAACCGAACATATACCCGACAGGGCTTGGATACAGCACAATTACAGCGCCTGACAGAACACCTAGCAGACTTCCGGCAATCATTGTCGTCTTATACCCGAATCGATCGGTCAGCCATCCCCCGAAGGGAGCGCATAACGAACCGATAAATATGCTGGCAGACCAAGCATAACCGAGAAATGCACGGCTTGTTTCCAGGTCATCGGTTATGGGACCTTGATAGTATTGAACGATAATTCTGCCGAGTGATCCCAAAAATCCGAATATCCATAGAAAGCTCACGATAAACCAAGCGTACTTCTCCTCTTTGAACCACATGTGAATTCCCCCGCAGCAATAGTAGTTACAATCTTAACGGCTGTATGCTAAGAGACTTCAAATAAAAATGCGACTCCTCAGCAGGAGCGCACACTTCTGGAAGGTCTCCCTCGCTTAACTCTGTATCATAGGTTGGTGTTCTTCTCGCAGCCCCTGTACGAAATAATATTTTGTCGACCGTCGGGATACTCATTACGAATCGCAACGCCGTCCATTCTTCGTTGGGCATTATTCGAATGAACACTTCATGCCGAGAGGCATCGATTCGGATCTCGACGTTAGTCCACTTGCGGGCGCAATCCTCTGCAATTCGTGTTGTACCACTCCCATGCCGGACCATTATTGCACCATCCGGGTACAGGATCATCCGGAATGCAAGCATCGATTTCGAGTTCAGCACCTCGATTTCCATCCTTCCGGAATGGGCAAGGTCTGTCCTGCAACAGAAGGTAATTTCAACCTTATCATGCTTTGGAAAGCATCGCTCGGCCTTCGCATAGTCATACGGATCCGTATGCAGAAAAACCATGCATGGCTGCTGCTCCTCTTCTGGAGCCGCCATTGTCACGGTGGATAACAGCGTACGGTAAATTTGCCAATTCGCAATCAAATTTCCTGCACTGTAAGCATGAAAGTGTTCATCAACCCATTGAACGGTGCGGCTGGTCACCGGTATCGGTATTCGGCTGACCCATATATCCTCCTTATTCACACAATAGCTAATCCATATCGCTCCATCAGGAGATTCAATGGCGCCTCCTGTCAAGCCGGTTACATAATTCAAGCCGTAGTACTTATGTTCGCCCGCATACCTTCTTGGCGGAACCTCTCCGCTGACCAGCATCAGCCGGTCAAAGTTCAATCCATCTTCACTCGTACTCAATGCGAGCGGCCAACGATGCGTATTATCGAGCGACGGATTATAGATCAGAACGTAATGCCCTTCCGCTATTTGCTGCCCCCATATTTTACTTCCCGCCATAATAAGAGAGTCGGCTTCCTCAGTCGGCAGCCATGTCTCCCCGTGGTCAGGGCTTATTGAAGTAAGACTCCATTTCCAGAGCCCGACTGTATCTCCGTCCGCCAGACGGTAGCAGGACAGCGCCTTGTTCCCTTCAATCTTGTAAAACCCGTCCTGACTCCGATCCTCCTCCCACCATTTGGCTGTCTCCAGCTTATCCGACAAAAGCTCTTCACAAGCTTGAATAAAACCTCCATCAGGTGAGCTGGTGTACAGGGGATAGCTGGTATTCGTCTCGTTCCATCCTGCATGGCTGTTATACCGGATAAAATAGATGGGGTCCAAACGACCATCGGGGTGAATCTCGCGAACCACCCTGCCTATACCCAACCCATCATTAGGCATGACATTGTGGTTCGGGCAAATCCCATAGAAGCCCAATGCTAACATTTTATCGCAGCTGGACTTGAAAAACCCCATTCTTTGGTGCATCATTGCATAACTGTCTGGTGCTAGCGCTTCGGGCCCCTGGTAAATGCCCTCGGGCACCCTATATTCGGGGAAGAGAATAACGGCATCCTCCCAGTGCACACCATCCAGTGACGTGATGAGGAGAGTTCGGCTGGGAGGCACGTTCTCGCTTACCGGGCAGCTTACATACTGCAAATAATACTTATCTCTCCAATAGGTCAGCAACGGGGCATGATTAAACGTCCAACCATATGCATCGCCACCGGCCGGCTGTGCTCGATTTGCTCGTACAGCCTGGAAGTGGTGAACCCCTATGATGGATGCCAGCTGGCCATGATGGTAATCGATATTGGCTGTTTCCGTCCCCGTATACCGCACCCGTTTACGTTTCGCGTTCAACAACAATCCCCCTCAAATGAATCCGTCACTCACTGCTTCGCCAGCTCCCCCGGCGGCATCACGCTTGCAGCTCCGCGTATGCCCGGATGGGGAAGTCTCGTCGACAACTTATATACGACGATGGACAGAGCGGTCGTAGCGATTGCTGTAAGAACCAGCAGGGAATAAACGGGCTGTGACACATATCCGAGCTCCAAACCGAGCTCCGCGATTACAAGCCCCATTAATCCCTTTGCGTTCATCAAGCCTCCTAATGCCGATGAATCGCGCCAGCTGTACCCCATTTTGCGCATGGTCAACGAACAACCCAAATATTTGCCGAAGAAAGAAACACCTAATAGGATGCCAAATGGGATGAGCAATTCGACTTGAAGAAGGGAGCGAAGGTCTGCCTTTAATCCGGCATGCACGAAGTAGACCGGAATAAACAGACTTGTAACAAGCCCCTTGAGACGCTCATCGATCATCCGTTGGACCGGCGCCGCATCAGGCATGATCGTACCTAACAGGAAACAGCCTATGACAGAAGTGATGCCAATGAGTTCGCTCAGCCATGCTACCGACAATATGGCAAGCAGAACGATTCCGAGCATGCCTTCGTTCATCGTGTCCGTGCCTTGAGCTGTACGGACGAACCGGCGGAGCAGCGGCTTCACAACGACATACAGCATCACAATCATGCCAATCGCCATAAGGATCTGCCCGAATCTGTTCCCGATCGTGCCTGTGGACTGCGTCGCGGCAATCAGGATCGTCAGCAGAAACCAGGCGCCTAGGTCATCCAGGCTTGCCGCCAGGATGGTCAGCTGCCCGAGCGGGCTGGAATGCAGGTTCTTCTCTTCCAGGATTCGCGCCAGCATTGGGATTGATGTAATGGACACTGCAATGGCCATAAAAAACGCAAACTGCCCGATTGGAATCCCTGCAGCAAGCGTATCGTGCAGGTACAATGCGGCGAGCAGCCCAAATGCGAAGGGCACAAGGAAGCCTGCGGCTGTAACCTTGCCAACCTCGAGCAGCGAACTGCTTCTCTTGACATTCAACTCCATACCGATCAAGAACATGTACAACCCAACGCCTATCGTGCCGATAACGGATAATACGCTCTTCGTTTCAGCGGTAAAGAGGCCGGCCATCAACTCCGGGTAGAACAACCCCAGACAAGTCGGCCCCATCATAATCCCGCCGATCATTTCGCCCAGAACACGAGGCATGCCGATGGACAGCATAATCCTTCCCATTGCAAAGCATACGATTAGTATGACGACCAAAGATCCGATGGTATCTATAGCTTCTATGCCCTCCATTTGGCGAAGTCCCTACTGCTGCACGAGCGAAAACATGGATGCGCTTCCTTCGAAGTACAATTCCCTGATCCGCTGCGGAGCTTTTGTATTCCCCCACTCCACTACTTCAAGCAATGACTTTGGATCCATTTTGGAAATAAAACGCTTGTCTCTATTCAAAATTTGGTAGTGCTCAGGTATAAAATGTTCTGCCGCTTTATAATAACCGTATATCCTCTCGGCTGCCTCTTTCGGGCATAACCCATCGTCCCTAACAGCTTCCACAGTTGATGCTACTTGGTTAAACAGCACCTGATAGTCTTCCAGGTCGGTTACGATACCGCCTGGATAAGGCGCTTTCTCGACCTCCATTAGCCAATTCAAATCTCTATTCTCATAGTACTTGGAGAGCAGCTGTGTGAAACGCAGGGACGTAAATGCTTGCCCTAATGCCCAGACCCGGTACCAGGCATTCCATAGGTCGAAATCACGGAAAGCAGTATAGGAACAGGAGACCAGACGGTCATTGGTATCATAAGACTCTTGAATGATCTTAGATACGAGCGCGAAATCTTCTGCCCGGAACGACTGACTGCCGACCGCATCAATCAGTCGCTGGGCCAGCGCATTAATTGTATTTACCGTAATCGCCAATCCTCTAGAAAACAACGGATCGATAAATGCAGCAGCATGTGCGAGTAAACAATATCGGTCCCCTATAACCTGATGGGATGAATACTGTAAGCGATCCGAAGCAGTCCAATCCCGAACTGGCTTCGCCTGTGCGAATTGTTTGGCAATATCGGGAAAGCGGTCTAAGAAGCTTTGAAACTCCTCCTCAGGCGACAAATCCGTTTTTGGATGCAGCCTGTTTTCGAGCTGGAGCCCTACACTGCAGAGCCTGTTCGTCGAATCTTTATGGTTATCGAACGGTATAACCCACAACCAACCGCCATCAAAGATATGATGCAGCGTACCTCGATGAAATGCGCTTGGCAGGCCGTGAGTATTTTTATCCGTTAGCGCGTCAAAGGGAAGAACATTGATCATATGGGTAAACATCGATCTTGTATTGGTTCGCATACGGGTCGGCTCTTCCTTCAATTCCAACTTTCTCGAAAGCATGGAATTGGCCCCTGTTCCGTCAACAATATAGCTTGCGCTATACGCTTCATCTGTCGATGTGATGACCTCAACGCCGGTATCCGTAATAACCACATCTTTTATCATTGTTCTCTGCTTTACAACTGCACCGTACTTGATTGCCATGGTCATCATAAATGCGTCTGTATCCTGCCGGTACATATGGGCTTCAGAGCCATACGGCAGGTTAGGAACAGAAAGCTGCGTCGTTTCAAGCGGGTTCTGACTTTCGCCTTCCCGGTGGTAGACAAAAGAGAAGTTCCGCTTAATTCCGCACGAAGAGCTAATATTCTGTCTGATGAGCGGGAACGTGCTGCAGTACATAATCTCAGGAACATCGTAACGTTCCGCCATAAGCCGCATCATGAAGGAGGTTCCCGGAATCATAGATTCGCCGATCGCAAATTTAGGGTGCGAACTAGAGTCAATAAGCAGCACCTTTACCTGGTGCCTCGCCAGGATGGTTCCCAGTATTGTTCCGGCGATCCCGGCACCGACAATAATGACGTCATATGAACGATCGGTTTGTGAAGTTTTCATTTTACGCCCTCTTCCCTATTTCTAGTCTGCAACGCCCAGTTTCAGTTCATCGCTCACATACTTGACCATACTCGACAGCGAATTGAGCAGCTGCATTTCTTCTATCATTTCCACATCAACTTCAATATCAAATTTCTCTTCCAGAAGCACGATAAGGCGAACCTGTACCAGAGAGCTCAGCCCCAGGCTGCCCAGATTGTCACCAACCGACTCGACCTTTTCCAGGTCCACCGCTCCGTCAGTTGCCGCGACAACTGTTTCTTTAATCGTTTGTTCGATATTCATATCAAGTTCCTCCTAATTTAATGAATGGTAGTTCCTTCCTGAGCAGTGCCTCTTCCCTTTGCCGAATGGAAGACAAGTCAGCGACGATTTGCCCGATCAGCCCCGGATCGCCTTTAAATTCAAACTTCATGAGTCTGCGTTTGCATAAATCAACAAGGTTGATTATCTGGCCCCACTGATCCGCTCTGCTGCTATCCGGGGGAATGATATTATTGGCGCACATATACTCAAGCCGCCGCAGCATCATCTTTTTGTGCTCCCATAGCACGTGAAGCGAAGCAATATTGGTAACAATCGGCGCTTTGTCTTCCAGCAACCTTTGAAGAGAGAACGCCAACGCTTCATAAGTGTCCATCCCAAACACCAATCCCTCGGAGCGTTCAGGAGAGCCTATACGGCTGCAGCTGTTCGACGCCTGCAAATACTCATCGAGGAGAAGGTAGACTTCATCCGGACGAAAAGGTGTATGCGCCCTCTTCTTGGCGCGCAGCAGGAAGAGAGGGGCACTCTGATTCCAGTCCACATGCCGTATTCCATTGGCGATATCGGCGTACGGCACAACGGAAGGCGCGAAGAGCCGCTGCTTATTAAAGCCTATAATCGAGAAGGTACGGCTTTCGCGATCATACCCGTGAATAAGCGTCTCCTGCATGTAATGTCTTTTTTGAAAAAAGGGATTATCGGAGACGTAGTACTTATCCACATAGGCATACACGTACTTCCCCGTATCGACAGCATCCTCAATAAACTTCGTTATCCCCTCTGAGAATGCTTCGAATGGATAAGCCTCAATATCTAGCACTTGTTCGTAGCAGAGCGGACTCGACACGTAAAAGAATCGATAATCGGCAACCCCTCTGGCTAATGTCTCAGTTACATCCGAGCTCTGCAGCTGAATAAATGACGAATAAAACCAGTTTTCAAACCCTTCTTCATTGGCGATGATCGACAGCGGAAAGGAGTAGTACATCCGTCCATATATTCTGGGATCATACAAAGGCAGCTGTTTCATCTGCTCTTCCTCCGCTTCTACCAGTAGAGCTTCATCTCCGAAAGCCGGTTCGAGATCTCGTTCATGATTCTCCGCTCATCATCCTCATCTCTTGCTTCGAACGTGACGGAAAACCTGATATAGCTGCCGGCTTCGTCCCATGGGACGGTTGATATTAATTTTTCGTGAATCAGATACTGAGAGAAGTCCTCTGCGCTGGCAAACGCCGTCCCCCCTTTAACGCCCTTCGGACAAGCGACATATAAATAAAATGAACCTTTGGGTTTCACCACGTCGAATCCCGCGCTCTGCAGCACGGTTGTCAGCAACTCATGACGGCGTGAATACTTCTCCGCTGTCCGCAGCGTAATTTCCGGATGTTCAAGGCAATAGACCCCCGCCTTTTGAATGGCAATGAATTGCCCTGAGTCACAATTATCCTTTACGGATGCCAAAGCCTTAACAACAAGCTCGTTGCCAGCTATAAAGCCGAGCCTCCACCCTGTCATATTGAATGCTTTCGAGAGCGACTGTACAGAGACCGCGACATCCTTCGCGCCTGGGACAGACAAAATCGATAACGGCTGCTCGCCGTCAAACATCAACCCGGCATAAGCCTCATCCGAGATAACAATGATGTGATGCTTCTTGCAAAATGCGACGACCTCTTCATAAAACGCATACGTTGCCGTAGCCCCAGTTGGATTATTGGGGTAGTTAATATACAGCAGCTTTGCACGTTCCAGTACGTCCGCAGGTACGGATTGCAAATCCGGCAAAAAGCCGTTTTCTTTTACTAAAGGAAGCTTGACTACTTCCCCCCCAAGCCAGGCTGTGTGCGTAGCCATAACGGGGTAACCCGGGGTCGTAGTCAACAACACATCGCCCGGATTAATAAATGCGGCCGGCAGTTGTGCGAGTGCACTCTTCGAACCGATGCAGTGATTGATCTCCGTGCTCGGATTAATCGGGCCTGTTTGAAACATACTCATCATGTAATTTGCTGCAGCCGCCTGAAAACTTTCGATCCCGTTGTCGGAGTAGAAGCGGTTTTCCACCTTCTGAGCTTCCTCGCAAAGGACCTGTACGACGCCCGGATCTGCCATGGCGTCCGGCTCGCCGAGTCCCATATCAATCAATTCGACACCAGGGTTTGCCAGCATAGCCGCGCTGCGTGCACGTTTTATTTTCTCGAACTTGTACAGCTCCGTACCTTTGCCAAAGGTATTGCCGCCTATCCGCTCAGCAAACATCTCCTGGATAAAGCTTGTTTCAGTTATGGATACCATCTGCGCATTCTCCTCCGGTCATGATCATGATTTAGCAGCTTCTTCGTGCAGCCCTTCAATCAGCTCTTGCCTCTTGATCTTGCCTACCCCACTGCGGGGAATCTGGTCAATAAACAGGTACTTCTGAGGCAGCTTGAAAGGCGCTAACCGGCTTTGACAAAACTTCACAATGGTTTCCTCTGTTATTGGTTCGTCGACAACCAGAAAGGCAACCGGGTACTCCGACGTTAGACTGTTGTTTGGTACTCCGACCACAGCGACATCCCGCACTCCGCTCAGCTTTATTAGCACATTCTCAATTTCAAACGGATCCACCTTTTTGCCTGCGACATTGATGAGGTCATTGGTTCTCCCCGTCACATATAAGTATCCGTCTCTAATAAAGGCGCGGTCGTTCGTATGATAGTAGCCATCAGGCGTAATTAATTCTAGAAATGCGATATCCGAGTTGTAATATCCCTTCGCCATGGAAGAGGATTTAATCTGTAAAATTCCCGGCTCATCCGTCAGAATGGTTTCCCCTTCTTCATTCACGATCCGAAGATCCACCCCAGTGATGGGTCTTCCAAGCGAGTCCGGATGCTTGCTGTCTTTGAAGGTCGCCGGTCCAGCCTCGACGATTCCGTAATAATCGCATATCGTAATGCCTGCTCTTTCCCGGAATGCATTTTTGATATGATAATGAAGCGGCGCAGAAGAAGAGAGACAGAGCCGCAAACGGTGATTGTCCGCACAGAACTTCGATTTGCTCAGCATGTCGAATACGACCGGGAAGGCAACAAAAACCGATATATTCTCGTTCGTTACGGTTTCCCAGATCGATTTTGGCGTTAATTGTTTATGAATGACCAATTGCGCTCCCGATAGGAATACGGACAGCATCGATGTGTTGAACGCCAGCCCATTGTGGAATAGAGCCGTACACAGCACCACGTCATTCTCCGTAATAGAAGCCGCCTTCGCCCAATTCGTTGCCGCATTCAAAACCGCCTCATGGGTGAACATTAGGCATTTGGGTTTGCCTGTCGTTCCTGAGGAAAAGCGGCAGGTTGCAACATTAACAAAGTGGTCTGCATCGAAGCTCTCGTATACATTGGAGAATACGTCAATCTGAATCTCGTTTGTTTTCTCCAGCCTGATAATAGAGCCTAGATGGTAATGATCCCGAATAAATGCCACTTCATCTTGTGTGAAGGTATGATCAATCAGCATCGGAATATGGCCCGATAGTAACAATCCGTAATAGGTGAACAGGTAAACAGGATGGTTCCTCATATTGATCCCGACAGGATAATCGTTGGGAATCTCCTGCTTGAACCGCTCGGCATAGCGTTCAATCTGTTCCCAGAATTCTGCATATGTATATGACTCATCCCCGAACTTCAGGGCTAAGCGGTGTCCAAAACGCGCTGCGCGCTCCTTCAAAAGCTCGATAATCATCTGGTTTTGTTCTCCTTGGAACCCGTTTCGGTCTGATACGTTAGCATTAGGCAGATTCAATTGATACCGGTCCTTCTTTACTTTGAAAGCAGAATTGGTATCTTCTTTTCCCAGAACACCGCAGTATATCATCTCAACCTGAACGTCAAGTCCGAACAGGTCACGCGCCTCCAGATCATAATATCCGCCGATGACAGAGAACCCTAGATTTAACGTCCGGCTTTTCAGATACATCATTTGCCCCAATGCGCCTGCGTCAATCAACCGCTGTTGTGTTTTCCACAGGGCCCCTTCCGCGATATTCGTCCGATCGGCAGCGAAGAAAAATACAACGGAAGAATCATAAACAAAGTCCTGATCCAGACATAGCCTGAGCGATTCCGAACGATAATCCCCTTGCTGAATGAGTACTGCGCCAGCTTGATCCACTCGGTACAGACCCGGCGTATAATCTTCGACCGCATGGATCACCGTATACAATTGAATGGGGAACTCCATATCGGCGATTAGAGACAGCATTTCCGACAAGTCGCTGCTTGCAATCGGGACGGGCAGGAAGGCCGAACACGATCTGCGTTTGAAGACATGTGCGGATAATTCATCCAGCTTCCATGGAGCCGGCACCTTATACGAAGACTTCCATTCCAGTACAGGAGTGTATGTCTCCAGCTTAACGGCTTCCTGAATACCGGTGATTGGCGTCCAGTCGAATGTACTCGCCTCTTCCTTACTATTGAAAACGGGACGGCTTCGCGGCTCATCACGCATGGCGGTAAATACCGCATCCCGGATAGGTCGCTCCAATGGATGTCGCTTGTTATTCCCAATGGATATAATGCCGACCGGTTCCTCCATGGCATCCAGATTCAGCAACGTCTTTAAATACTGGGACCTGCAGTGGGTATAGGCGGAGTACGGCACATCCATTGACGACAAGACCAGCTGGAAATTGGCGAGAATATGTCCTGTATCAATGTAACCGAACCGGTATCCGCGATAAGAATACTTCCAGCAGCTCCGCCAAGGCACGACGGTGAATATAAGGTAAAAGTTGGCATCGTAATCCTCCGGCAGTACGGATTCCTTAAGAAGGAAATCATGCTCCAGGTTACTTATGCGGTGTAAAATCGCATTCACGGGCGAATAGTGATAAACACCGGGGACTACTCCTTCTACATTGTTAATCACGACATAGACTTCAACCGGGTAGCAAGCACCCGCCGATGGATAAGACCATACCATCTCCGACTGATAGCCATAAAACTTAACCGACGTGATACTGTAGGAAATGAGCAGAAGCTGCTCGAGCAGCTGGATATTCATTTCGTGCAGCGGAATAATTTCATTGGCTTTCGACATTGTTGTCTTTAGACTGATATAAGGGCCATCGTAACGTTTGAAGCGTTCGGGACGCGGTGTTTTCATGAAATTTGTACCTACATACTCTTTGTCCTTAAGATTCCGGGTCAGCTCAAATAAATCCGTCGATCCCTTAATCTGTGTCATAACCGCCCCAGATGACACATACATTGGATTTTCAGCTACCATTTTTTCCATTACCCTACTTCCCCGCGGTTACGACTTCGGTTTACCTTTCTGCACCAATAGGCCCAATACTCTTGAATGGCGGTACGGCCGAAAATGATTTTGCTCTTTACTTTTATTTCATCGCCTTCAGTCCATTTGTAGGGAACCCCTGCCGATTCAGCAAGCAGCTGCAGACGGCAGGCATTCTCCAACGCAATCGCCCAACAGATGGTCTCGGGAATGGATTTGCCAACGGCAACAATGCCATGATTTTTTAACAGCATCGTCTTGCTATTGCTCATCGCCTGGGCGACCTCCCGAGCTACTCCAACGTTGGTGACGGTGTTGGTCGTTAAAGTAAACCGTGCCGTATTCATAATTGGGGTTGCATCATGTGTGATCGCCCGAAGAGGCAGCTCTGTAGCGCTGAACACCATGGCATTGGGCGGATGGGAATGGATGAGGCAATTGATATCCTGCCGCATGCGGTAAAGTTCAGTATGCAGAGGCCATTCAGCAGGAACCACTCCGCTGCCTTCCAGCTTCTCGCCGTCCATACTAATGCGGATGAAATCCTCCGTCGTCGTTTCTTCCCACCCCATGAACGCTCTGCGGATCCAAATATCCCCTTCCTCTGTCCGGAATGAAATTTGGCCGTTATTAATATCGTTATGACCTTCCAAATACAAGATATGCGAGCCGTATGTTGCATCCTTCCATTTATCCGTGATAGAGACAGGGGCTTGCATCGCCATATCGTTCCTCCTCACATTTCTAGAGCGTTTTATCCAGCACGCCGGTCATCGGCTGGTGACGACTTCATTATTTTCTTTCAACAACTTCACAAACTCCATCTCCATTTCCTTGACGGAGCTGCACTTGCTAAAGATGACTTCGGCGTTAAGCCTCCCCGTCATCTGGGACTTGAGCAGTAAGATCCGTATCGTTTCCAAACGCTTCTCACAAGCCCTCAAACGCTCGATCAGTTCCTCGTTCCCACCGGTATAAGACAAATAGCGCCCGAACAGTTGACGGGACCCCTTCAAAGCCGAAAACGTGTGAATAAGCAAATCTATCAGCTCATTCTGGGATGCAAACTCAACGTAATCGCCGTTAATTAGTTCCTTCACATGGTCATAAAGAAAGTAGTCTTCTTGCAAATTCGCCACAAACTTGCTGTGCCGGACCTCAATTTCATCCCTGAGCGCCTGTAATTTTTCTGCCGAGACCTGGTTATACGCGTAAGTCGATATCGTTCTCTCATCAGGCAGACGTGTAAACGAGTCCCCCTGCTCTTTGTAGCTGTACGTTTGGATCGCCATTTCCAGTTCTTTATAATCGTACTCATAAATTTTGAACTCATGGGAAACATCATCCGCAACAAACAGCTTTGTGCCTCCTTCATGCACCTCATACCTAGTCATGACGAGCGAATGAGGAAAATGGGTTTTGTTGTAGATAGGGTGATGCGGGATGTAGAAGCAATTGGCCGGTACAAACGGGTATCTTCCTTCATCGATCATTCCTCGGATGATGGGCTCAACTTCTTGAATATCACGCCAGTGCACATTGGTGAGCGTAACGCCAAAATTTTCGAGATCCTGTTCCAATACGAACTCATTGTTAACAAGCCATCTTGCTTGTTTTTTGACAAAAATGTTATCGAAGGCATAACGCGTATTAATATAAAGATTGTATAGGAGCAGGGCAGCCGGGAAGTTCTCGAGCTCCAGCATGCTGAGAATTTGATTTTGCCTGCAGTTAATACAATCATGGCTGTTGTCTATTCCGGTAATATGCACGTCTATTCACATCCTAACAGCAGTTTTCGTATGATCGGTTTTGAAGGCCAAGCAAACTCTGCTTACCGGGAGATCTCCTCAACCAATCGTTCGCGCAAGCGCTTAGCATCCAGCTTGCCATTCTGGGTAAGAGGCAGACGATCCAGGATGATAATCTTATGGGGGATCATATAGGAGGGAAGGGTTTCGGCCAATCGCCTCTTTATCCTCCGCATAATCTGCTCTTCCTCTTCATCCTTCCGCTCTGTGACAACCATTGCGGACAGCAGCACGCACTTTCCATTGCGCACCAGCGGCACAACGGCCGCGCCTTTTACTCCTTCAATCTGTTCGACGTGGAATTGAATCTCTTCAAGCTCAATCCGGTAGCCGTTATACTTGATTTGGGAATCCGCTCTCCCGCAGCAGTACAGCAGGCCATCCTTGATATAGCCAATATCACCGGTGCGATAGGCTCTAACGACGCCCAGCTCCTCATCCTCGATGGAAAAAAAACTTTTTTCCGTTAATTCGTCCTGCCCCAAATATCCTTTGCTGACGCCATGTCCCGCGATGATAATTTCTCCTTGCTCCCCTTCGTCTGTCTCCTTCCCATCCGAGTCTACAATGAGAATGCGACTCTTCGGCTTGCATTTCCCTGCGGGCAGCAGTGAGGCCGCTAGATGCTCCTGGGTGATTACAACCGAGGTCATCGCAACGGTGGCTTCTGTAGGTCCATATGTATTGATCACCTTGGCATTAGGGAATCTCTGCATGAGTTTCTTAACGGTGCCGGCGGAGAGCTGCTCCCCGCAAAACAGGAATGTCCGCAGAGACGGGAGCAGCTTGTCGTCAAAGATCCGATTCATCAGGCATACTTCCGCAAATGAAGGCGTGGATACCCAGCAGGTCAGTCCCGAATCCTGCAACTCACTGAACATCTCTTCGGGCTGTTCAGTGAGTTGGCTATTGAGCGCCCACAAGGCAGCCCCTCCGACTAGCGCAGGATAAAAATTCATGACAGAAAGGTCGAAAGAAAATGGCGCCTGATTCAACACCACATCTTGTTCGGTAAATGGAAGGGAAGTGTTCATCCAACCTACAAAGCTATCTAAATTATCCGCCGATATCTGTACACCTTTAGGGTCCCCAGTGCTCCCGGAGGTGTAGATAATGTAAAAGTTATCGGCCCCCTTAACAGAAGCAGGTACTGGGCTGACCGGTGACATACCATCGACCGAATCATGTATAATTTGACCGATGCTTGCAACATCAATGATTGGAATCCTTGATTTAAAATTCTCTTGCTTCGCTTCCGCCGCTGATATCATGAGCGCAGCACACGAAGAATCGATGATCTTATCAATTCGTTCATAAGGCGTGGATTCATCAATCGGAATATAAGCCCTTCCTGCCAGGGCACAAGCAAGAAGACAAACAGGCAGTTCCACCTGCATATGACCGTAAACGATAATCGGAGGTCCCGAGGAACCAAGCTTATCTATAAGCCAAGCTGAGAGAGCAGTGGATTGCCTCCAGAGCTCACCGTATGTAAGGGCTCCCCCTTGGGTGATATAGGCAATGGAATCCGGATAATTACCGCAACGCTCCTGAATTTGCTGCAATGTGTTCACAACTGTTCCCCCACCCACAATTTTTCCGTTAACTGACAACTTCCGACAATGCGGACAACTTCCCCATCACCTGGTGATAAATCTGATCGACGGTGGACAGATTCTCTAGCAGTATTTCATCCTCATCAAAACTGATATCAAACACTACCTCTAGCATGACGAGAAGCTCCATCGTTTTCATTGAGGCCATGCCGATTTCGCGCAAATCTACATGGGGGGAAATTTCATTCTGCAAGTCCAATACTTCTTTCACTTTGGCTATAATTTTCACCTTAACCGCTGTGTTTTCCGACAAAATCATCACTCCCGCAAAGACGTATGAACCCTTCCTCTTTCCCTCTTCCGTTACAAATTACACTTTATTTGCCGTTTTATGGTTATTTCTAATTTCTATATTACTGAGATATCACTCATCTATCATCACCCCTAAAGGGTGAATTTGTCGGACTTGCAATCCCGCTGCACCCGTGCAACAGCCTTTAATTAGAACGTTGATTAGAATTAATGAAAGTTGACACTCATTGGACTGAATGATAAATTTAAAAAAATAAAACATATAAATATTATTTAATTAATATATATATTAACAATTAGCTATGAAGCTATTTTTATATTCATAAAATATAAATCACAATAGTTTGTCCATTTACATTTCTCAGAGGGGGCTTCTAGAAATGCTATATCCACATCTAGACGAAGAGACTCATGTACGTTCTTGGCTTACGATAGATGATATTTTGCCAGAGCAGCTTGATAGCTGGAATCATCGGTTCCATACAGCCGCCCTATCCGAATATGGCGACAATCTGATCGGCTTCACCTCAGACCCATCTTTTGAACTTCTCGTACAAGTCGCACGGGAGAATCTTCAAGACCTTTCATGCTATATACCGGTTCCGTTTTTTCTAATTCTGGTGGACTGTAGTGGTGTCGCCCGTCATATTCAAGGACCAGACAACGTGCTTGCAACCTTGCAAGGAGAAAACATTGGAATTGGTACACGCTTTAGTATGGAGAGCTTTGGCATCAACGCTATCTCTGTTGCAATGGAGACGAAGATGTTGGTTTTATTGCGGGGACCTGAACACACGCCAAAGTTTTTCTCCCAATGGACCTGCATATGTTCACCAATACAGATTGATAATGAAGTGTGGGGTTACCTCGATTTGTCCTTTAGCGATAAGGTCGTGGAGAATTTTGCAACCGCTTTAGTTTCCACTATTACCAGGAATATGGCGTGGAGTTTTAAGCAAAAGCACCCCAAAATCGACAAGCACACATTTTTAAATAAATGCGATGCGTATAAACTCACAAACAGGGAAAAAGAAGTCGCTTTTCTATGGTATTACAGTATGACACGATCCCAAATTGCCAAGACCCTTCATCTTTCAGAAGATACCGTAAAAACGCATATCCGAAACATTTCATGCAAAGCAAATGTGAGAGGACGCTCCTGCTTCCGTGAAAAATTCTTATAATGCCGGTATATAGATGTTCTACCGGAGTATTGGGATCATCGGATAGGAGACGGCATCACGTTCTCACACCCTCTACATACAGGTCCGTAAACGGCGGTTCCATACCATCTATAAGACTCTGATACCGAGCCTTTCGCTTCCCATCGGGAAGTCGGCAGGGCGTTGTTTGTGCTTCGAAACATTTCCCATTCGCTCTGCAAATTCTCTCTTTGGCCAGAATGAACTCAACATGTTCCAGTTGACATCTTAAGTTATTGCCCGTCCGTCATCACATGGCCAAGTAGGTTACTATTGAGCCCAATCTCGTACAGCTCAGTGTCTACAGGACGTTGCTGACTGACGCATTAAACAACATGGCTTGGATCGTCTTCTCGGGCCCAAAAACAACAAAACGAAAGTGCCCGTCTTTGCTTAATAGCAAAGACGAGCACTTTCGTTTTTCTATATGAGAATTAGCTCTATATTTGGCTTAGGCCATTACGAGAGTCTATAAAGTTCATCGTAGTAATTTTTTGAATCCCTGCATTATTTGAATGATCAACTCTATTAGCCCTACCTTTCCTAGATCGTAAGAGGCAAGGTGGGCAAGCCCCCCACACCACCGGGGAATTGTGAATGCCGTCACCGAACGGCAAGAAAAAACGCCGGGGCATCGGCCCCGGCGCTGCGGACAAACTTGTCAATGACTGAAAAACACAAGTTGGATAAAGAACAGCACGGCGAACAGGTAGAAGATCGGGTGGACGTCGCGCCACTTGCCGCGTACCGCCTTCAGCACTGGATACGCGATGAAGCCTACGCCGATGCCGGTTGCGATGCTGTACGTCAGCGGCATCAGGACGATGATCAGGAACGCGGGAAAGACGACCTCGAAGTCGTTCCACTCGATTTTCTGCACCACGCTGATCATCAGAAAGCCTACGATAATGAGCGACGGCGCCGTAATCGCCGGAATGGCGGCCAGTACGGAGACGAGCGGCGAGAAGAACAGCGTCAGACCGAGCAGCACGCTCACTGTGACGGCGGTCAGGCCCGTTCTTCCGCCTATCGCAACGCCTGCGCTCGACTCGATGTACGCCGACGTCGGGCTGGTGCCGAGCACCGCACCCGTCGTCGTACCGACGGCATCCGCCAGCAGCGCGCCGCGAGAACGCGGGAATTTGCCGCCCTTGATCAGCCCCGCCTGCTCCGCCACGCCAAGCATCGTTCCGGTCGTGTCGAAGAGCGTGATCAACAGGAACGTAAAAATAACCGCATATAGACCGTGTGTAAATACGCCGCTCACATCCATCTGCATCGCGGTCGCGGACAGGCCAGACGGCCATGCGACAAGCGTGTTCGGAAGGTCGAGAAGGCCCATGAACCAAGCGATCACCGCCGTTACGAGCATGCCGATGAACAGGTAACCCTTCACCCGGTAGGACATCAGGATCAGCGATACCGCAAGCCCGACGATCGTAAGCATCGTCATAGGCTCGGTCAGCTTGCCCAGCGTCAGCAGTGTCGACGGCGAGCTGACGACAATCTTGGAGTTCTGCAGCCCGATGAACGTGATGAACAGGCCGATGCCCGCCGTGATGGCGTGCTTCAGGCTTGGCGGGATCGCGTCCAGCAGCATGTAACGGAAGGACGTGAGCGACAGCAGGATGAACAGGATGCCTGCGACAAACACCGCGCCGAGCGCCGCCTGCCACGGCACACCCCCACCGGCCACCACGGTGAAGGCAAAGTACGCGTTTAACCCCATGCCCGGCGCAATGACGATCGGATAATTTGCTCCGAGTCCCATAATCAGCGTCGCTACGATACTGGCAAGTACGGTGGCGATGAATACACCGTGGAAATCCATGCCCGCCTGGCTCAGAATCCCGGGATTGACGATCACGATATAGACCATAGTGAAAAAGGTCGTGATGCCCGCAAGCACTTCCATCCCCGGGGTCGTGCCCCGCTCCTTCAGTTTGAACCATCGTTCCATTTCTCTGTCATCCTCCATGTTTAAAATAAAAAAATCCTGGCTATAGGTATGGGATACACGTTTCCCGTGCATTCCATACCCGTAGTCAGGATTAAATGGCTCCTGGTAGAGACCCCCAAACCATCTTAATGGGGATATACGGTCGAAAACCGACTTTCCAAGAATACGCGATTCTTTCGGGAGAGTCAATGGTTTTCATCCTTAATCGTCGTTGTTTTCCGAACTTTACTCAACTGAGGGTCTTAAATCGTTCGCCCTTTACGCTGATGTAGCCAATCAGACCTGCAGCAAGTGAGAAAGACACCCGGTTCTTCCGATCGCTTTCGATTACCGGTGGGCCGTATAGAGGTTCTGCTTCGTTATTGCCCTTAATGTCTTCACCTCATCCGCCGATAAGGAAACGTCAGCAGCGGCAAGATTGCTTCTGAGCTGCTCCAGGCTGCTCGCTCCTGGAATAACGACGCTTACGCAAGGCTCGCTCAGCGCATATCGAATCGCGAGCTGCTCTAAGGTTCGGTTATGGCCGGCAAGCTCAAGGAGTTGTCCGCGCAGCGCGGGCAACTCCTCCTTGGCGTAATCCAAATAGTCTCGGTCGGCTTTGCGCTCTCCCTGTGCGCTCAGGATCCCTCCTGCAAGCGGTCCGCGCGCGATCACCCCAATGTGATGCTCGGTAAGCAGAGGAAGCACCTCTTCTTCCGCGCGCCGGTCCAAAAGACTATACTGGTTCATCACGCTAACGATAGTGGACCGACTGACGTACTCCCGGATGACATTCGGGCGAATCGAAGATATGCCATAGTAGCGGATCAGCCCTTCCCGCTTCAGCTCCTCGAAGGCTTCGATCGTTTCATCCGTCGGATCGTCTAGCGTCCCTCCGTGCAGCTGATAAAGGTCGATATAATCGGTGCCCAGTCTGCGCAGGCTTTCCTTTACGGCGGCCCTAATATAGGCTTTGGATGGATCCCATACCCACCCCTCTTGCCCAGGTATCCGGCGATTCCCGACCTTCGTGGCCACGATAACTTCCGCACGGCGATGACGGATCGCCTTGCCTACGAGCTCCTCATTATGACCGTTATCATAAAGGTCGGCTGTGTCCAGAAAATTAATGCCGCCCGCCAGCGCCTCATCCACGATGGACAATGCCTTCCGCTCGTCCGTTCCAAGTGACATGCAGCCAAGACCGATCTCACTGACGTACAGATCGGATTGGCCTAGTTGATTTCGTCGCATAGCTCCTCCTTACGGTATATCGTTTTCTTTCGCAAAGCTGTATGCCGCCCGCGAACATCCTGCTCAGGTTCACCTCTAACTATAACAAGATGACCGCGCTTTAGCCTAGATTACCGGATACAGGTGGCAGCCTGATGGTATACCTATTTACCACCTAAAAGTTAGCCTCTTGTTTAATGTCGAGGAGCAGCTGACACGGCGTCAAACTGCTCCCTAGACTCTGAACTAAAGTTTCTGGATAGCTTAATGCCCTTTTATAACCACCGTCTATAAAAGTTCTCTGCTGTGTCATATTTCCATTCCCAAAAATGATGGCCTTGTGCAAGAATAAACCTTAAGAACCAGATTTCAAAGTTCGGTTCGATTTCAGCTCTAGAGAATCATTTAAGGACCAGTAAAGATAATTTGTTGTTCTTACATCCTTTTCAACTTTTGCTGAATCAATAAGTAGCATCTCACCATCTAAATATCCAATTGGGTACCATCCTTTAGGGAAGGGAAACGTATTAGTCTTCTTTAGGAGCTCTATAATTTCTTGGGTGCTTAAAAGACGAAATCCCCCACCATACATACCAAAAAGATTAGCACCATTATGAATAGCTAGAAACTCTTTATAGTCAGGAGGCAATATAATTTTGCATGCTTCCTCAAGAAATTTTATATCCGTTTCCTCAGCTGCATTATTGAATACGAAGGATGTAGTTACAGTTAGTCCTAAATGATTCTGCGTAACTAAATCATTATTTACTAAACGTTCCTTTAAGCCATTTAGCGCATTTATAAGTATGTTCAAAAGTAGTTACCCTCCGTTACTACTTACCAATAACAATCATCAAAGTTAATTTACCATAGGCTTTATTGTTTTAATAGATTTGGTAGTCATTATGCTCAACAGCCTGTTAACGTAATGAAGCTGCCGAACGTGTCGGCAGCTTCATCCTGGATGTTTGATTGGATTCCTTAAGTCCCTACCCGGTCAGTATATACTTCTTCAAAGTCCAATCTCAAAAGATCTTTTCGCTCAATATAATAATAAAGCAATCCAGACAAATCCCATTTCATCCCTATTTCTTGATATTTCTTGATTTGAATTAGCTTGAAAAAGCGGTTCAATATCTGCTTCTTGAGATCCGTACTGTAATCCATCTATATATCCAAAAAAACGAAAACCAATATCACTATCATAATCTGAGTAGAAACTGTGATACAGTTCCATTGCTTCCTCATCGCTATCAAAAAAATTGTTTTCTGACATGTACTGCGCATCAGGAATTGTATTTTCAAACTTTATTTTTACCATACTACTTGAAAAAGAGGGGGTGGCAAGCGGAGCCTGAAATCGTACTAAATTGGATAAATCCGTTGTGAAAATGACTTTATTTTGTTCTCTTGTATCTCCACATAAGAATTCATCAGAATAAGTCACTCCTTTATCACAAACATAAAAGAAATGAAGGACCCCTTCTTTCGGGTAATGCTCATCTATATATGACATAGGGAAATCCGAAAGGTTTATCTGTGCAATAAAACTAATTGGAGTCCCGCTCCAATCAGGCCAAGTGAAACTGCCGGGTACGTCTGGACTACCTCTTATCTTAGTTGTTCCAATAGGAATTTCATCCTCTTGAGTAATGTCCGGTTCTAGGAAGAATCCAGGTCTCACCAACCTTGCGTAATTGCCCCAATATTTCCCTATACCCCATTCACTAAACAATAACTTGAGCTTCTCTAATGTTGGCTCTGGTTGTAGCGTTAGGATCTCCCCCCGACTGTTAAATTTCCCTCATTGTTCGACAGAGAGCTATTCATTACCTTTATTATTCATTAAATCCACAGCTGTTCCCACGTTAATCTGACCGTTAACGTAATGAAGCTGCCGATTGCATGGGCTTCGGTTTTCATTCATCTTAGAGACGCAAATTCCCAGCATTGGCATAAGATGCAGAGTAACCATAATTAAGGGGGGCCTATTTTGTATTATAGAGCTTATGAGGCAACTACTAATGCCGGTCAATCTGCTCCTTTCCATTTTATGAGGTGGTACTATCGCCAAAATGGCATACAATCGCCGTATCAAGCATTGCAGGTATCGTTGCATTCGATTCAAGAGGCCGTGGCTGGTGAGAGCAACGCAGATAAGTTCTACCAGAAGTTAATTGAACTTTCGCCGTCCGAGGAAGACAGCAACGTGATTACTTCAATTCGTGAAGAAGAAAGAGAACATTTACAAATTTTACGGGATATATATATGGCATTTACAGGAAGTCAAGTTCCTGCATCTGCCCCTACTACGGTGTATAAGGACCCGGACTCATATAGAGATGGATTGAAATCAGTAATATATAATAAATGGAAATCAAACCAGACTGCCGGACAGATCCTGGCTGCAATGCCTACTGGATACTATCAGAATTTGCTTGCAAAAATCGCAGTTGATAATGTTACTATTGTTTCGAAATTGAACTATTTGCTTGCGAAATTGCCAAAATCGTAGATAAACATACACAGATGACATGTTCTGCTACCTTTGTTATGCAGCTCGTCTGCTAGTAGTCGCGGTGGATTCAAGACTAAACAGAAGTTATTCATCTTGATTCACCGCCTCCGAGTGTCTTATGATTTCGCTTATGATCGTGTCCCAATCAGCGGGATGAAGCTCATGGCCCGTTCCTTCCAAGGTTACCAGTCTTGCTCCGGGAATGGCACCGGCAAGCGAGACTCCATGTGCATATGGAATGATCGGATCTTCCGTGCCATGGATCACCAGTGACAGGGCGGCAATTTCTTCGTTTCGCGTCAAATAAGATTCACCGCCCGTTACCAAGCCATGATTGTTCATGGTAGCAATATTACGACTGCGTTTGACCTCTGCTGCAGCCAAATTACGAATCCGCTGCTCATCGAAAGCGTGTCTCGAACCCGCAAGGACCTTCCATTTCCCCACATTAAAAGCAATAACTGCATCATTGTCCGTCCAATCAATCTCTGTTGCTTCGGAAAAATACGCCATGACCTTCTCTTCCATTGGCGGCAGATCAGGCGCAAAATTCGAAGTTGCTAAAAGTGTCACGGAACGCACCCTTGCCGAATGCCGCAGCGCTAAAATTTGCGTCAGCATTCCGCCCATCGAGATGCCGACGATATGTGCCTTCCCGACTCCGAATCGGTCGAGGACGCGAATGGCGTCATCCGCCATATCTTCAAAGGTGTAACCTGGATTGCCGAGCTCGTAGGTGGCGGATTGGCCGACATCGCGGTTGTCATACCGAATGACATGACGCCCCTTAACTGCAAGTCTCTCGCAAAACTCCTCTTCCCACCATAACATGGACGATTGCGCTCCCATGATCAGCAGGATGGTTGGGTGCTGCGGGTTACCGAAGCTTTCGGCGCATAGTTCAATTCCATCTATCGTAAACAAATGATCGTTCATTCCAAATCTCTCCCATCATGCAATGAAATAAAAACACAGGCCGGCAGCCTGTGTTCATAGTAATTGTTTGAAAAATGGAATGGACGCATTACGATTGGATGAGTACACATGCGGAAATAAAGACACATGTGAATCGACCGAAGTCGATTAATCGTCGGATTGCCAGCATCATCATTCTGTTGGATTCCGTTAGGACATACCATTTTTCGATTACTATGCACACGAGACAGCCGTAAATAGCAGCCCCCAAAAAACAAACTCGGTACTTACTGTGCACTGGTTAATCGAAAAATTAGTTTGCCACACGAAACCCTCCGTCCAAAATTAGTATCTGTATATTAACACAAATATTCTTTTTTTGTAAATTGTTGTAACTGTATTATTTTTATATGCTACACATTATCCCATGCCAATTCCCTTATCTATTCAGATTTGGTTTATGATACGGGCTAGTAAAATCCCCTTCTAGGTCGACTGCCTTTTATTGTTATTTCCTAGCTGTTATCCTGTAGTTAACTCCACGTATTCTTAATGAAGACAGAGAGCAGATGCCGCGTGTACTGCGCCCTGGATCGTTTTACCACCGTCCCTCCCTAGTACTCACCGTCTCTCCCTAGTACTGCAATGACAGCAGCAGTGCATTCTGCCTGGCAACCATCATAAACTCGTTGAATTATAGTTTCCCGTTAGTTGAAGTTGAATGTCAGTAAGTTATTTAACAAGTTTATCTATAATGAAATGCGAAGCCAGTAACGCTAAAAAAAAGTCTGTTACTGGTGTCGAGGTATGTAGTACATATGCGACTACAAGAAAGAGGATAACTGCCAACAATAACACATTAATCAGATATAATTTTTTCTTTTCAGTCATTTATTACCTTCCCTTCAACAAAAAAATAGGTCCAATAGTTATCTAAAATTTAGACGTAATAAAGTTCCATTTGTTGCGTTATCCTCCCTCTATGGAGAATCACTTTTCTCTTAAATGCTCACGTTTTCTTAGATTCTGACCTATGTTTAGATTTCAACAAATAACATTCATTGGAACGAAGTTGTAGAAGAAGAAATATTTGGGGCAGTTGAAGTGCAAAAAAGCCTCCACTTAGACCACTCGCTTTAAAAAGTGGATGTTGTGGTAAAGTATGGTTGCACCCTTGGATCTCCACATGAGCTCATGGCGGTCAACCCTCCCACATCTCGCAGAGTCTACGCTCCCACATTCCTTCATTCAACCTGTCCATGAGGTGGAGGTCAGATATGCTGCCCGGCAGGATCTTCGTCCGTATGTTAACGCCGTTCCGACTCATCCGTGCTTCTTGTTATCTAATCGATTGACCTAGGTCATGCTCATTGGAACCGTTCATTTAAGCTGCTTGCGGTAATTCTGCGCATCGAGGGATATCCTTCATCATCTTATCTTCACTGAACTCGTGTCCCCTTTTTAATATACCAAATAGGATACGAATGAGTTTGTTGCATAACGCGATGAGAGACTGCATCTTCTTCAACGGGTTTTGAGCTCGTTTGGTGTAATACTCGTGCAATGCTCTAAAGGCTGCATTCTTAGCGACCAGCGGCATCATTACTCGAAAGAGCAAGGCACGAAGGCGCTTCCGGCCTCTCTTGGTTATCCGGGTCTGTCCGGTATGTGTGCCGGATGAATTGATCTTCAAATTCAGTCCCGCGAGCTTCGTGATCTGCTTGGGATGACGGTACTGGCTAATGTCTCCTACCTCGGCGAGAAAGCCTGCGATGGTGTCCCTCCCAATCCCTTTCATGGCCAGCAGTTGCTGCGCATGGGGAATCTGCTTCAGTAGCTCATCTAATATTGCTCCCAGTTCCTCGAGTTTCTTCTGAAACCATTCGTACTGGGTCAGTAGCAACTTCAACTCCATTTTAGCTAGCTCAGAACCTTGTTGGATGCCCACAGAACGGCCTGCTGCTGCCTTCAGATTCTTTTTTCGGCCTAGACCAAGCCCTCGCTTCGCAGCTTCTCTTAAGTGCTGCAGCAATGTCTCGTCAGGCATAGAAACCAGCTCATGTGGCAGTAGATAGAGGCTTAGCATTTGAATCGCAGATTTGTTGAGCAAATCTGCCCGTTAACGGAATGAAGCTGCTAATCACAGCGGCAGCTTCATCGAGATCGTTTATTGAGCTATAGTTTCCCGTTAACTGAAAGACCTGTGAGTTTGTCTCTTTGTGCTGAGTCGTATAGTTAGGGGTAGTGGTAGCTGTCCAGCGTATTACTTCTTTGGTTTTAAGAATAATCCAAGGGTTATCAAGAAAAAACCACCGCATATTAGAACATAAAATAACTCTGAATATATATAATTGTAGCTACGTGTGCTGAAGCCAAAAATAATTAAAATTAATCCAATTATTCTTAAAAAGAGACTAATGCGTTTTTTATTCACTTTCACTGCCCCATATCATTTGGTAATAAATAAAGTTAACCTATAAGTTAAAACAAATATAAAAATGTTAGTTAGTGAATCTGCCGGCTGCTAACTTGAACATTGAGCTATCGTTCGCCGTTAGCTTAGTTACCAAAATTTTTAAGCAGTGATTATTGATGATCATATAAAGAATCCCGGTAATGCTTGACATCGCTTATCGGTGGGCGTCCGAATAAACGCGCATATTCCCGATTGAACTGAGAAGGGCTATCGTAACCGACGCGAAAACCTGCTGTGGCCGCATCTAAGTTTTCCGTGAGCAGCAATTGGCGTGCTTTTTGCAACCGAATTATCTTTTGATACTGCAACGGACTCATTGCCGTTACTCTTTTGAAATGTTTGTGCAAAGATGTGACGCTCATGCTAACCTTTATTGCTAACTCACTAATAACAAGAGGCTCGGAATAATTTCGGTTAATGTAATGGATGGCTTGGGATATACCATGTGCAGAGCTGCCGGCCAGTGCGAACTGCCAGAGCAACGCCCCTTGCTCGCTCTGTAGCACCCGATAAAATATTTCGCGGACGATAAGCGGAGCAAGCATTGGGATATCCATCGGTGTATCTAATAGTTGGACAAGGCGGAGAATTGCATCTAGCAAGGGAGGTGTAGACATATTCACCAAAATCCCTCGTGCAGTCTCCCTGCTCCTCTGCGGGCTTGTCTTATTGACGATATCCAGAAGAACATCCGGACTAAGCGTTAATTGAAGACTTAAATAGGGCACCTGCGGTGATGCTTGAGTAATTTTACCGATAACAGGCAAATGAACGGAGGTGACCATATAGGTAGCTGAATCGTATCGGATATTTTCCCCGGCCAAAGTAGCAATTTTAGAGCCTTGGGCGATCACGTAAAGAGAGGGCATGTTGACAGTATGCGTCGGCTCCGTTTCTTTCGATGCCCGCCTGAAACAAAGCTCGGTAATGGCTGTAGTGTGTGTACCTTCTATCGGAGCATGAAGTTGAATCAATCGAGCCAACTCTTGCTGATAGATCGAAATGGTAGGCCTGGGAGAGAGTTGGTTCATAATCACCAATCCTTTTTTCTATATCTTAAGTTTATTGTAGCCAGACAGGCAGGATTAGGCAAAGAACGCGCAGGAATCGTCTACCGGATATTAATCGCTCTTTTATATACTTCTACTCGTAAGGTCAACAACACTTACGACTACTATTGGAATGAAAGAAGGATCTGGCGATGAGCGTAGAAGAGAACATAACCATGTCAGGAATCAAAGACAAAGTCGTCGTTATTACAGGCGCTAGCAGCGGAATTGGCGAAGCAGCCGCACTCCTGCTTGCTGAGCGTGGCGCTAAGATTGTGCTTGGAGCGAGAGGTATGGAAAGACTTGAAGCACTTGCGGAGCGCATCATGGAACGAGGCGGCAAGGCCGTTTATATGAGCACAGACGTGAAACGGCGAGGAGACATGTCCAATCTTGTCGCGTTGGCATGCGAACAGTACGGCAAGCTGGATGTATTCATCAACAATGCCGGCGTCATGCCGATTTCACCCCTTGATGAATTGCGTGTTGAGGACTGGGAGTCAATGATAGATATCAATATGAAGGGCGTATTATACGGTATCGCCGCCGCTCTGCCTATCTTTCGCAAACAGGGTTTTGGTCATTTTGTCAATACCGCTTCTACTGCTGGGCATAAAACAGTACCGAATCAATCTGTCTATTCAGGCACGAAATTCGCTGTTCGTGCGATCTCAGAGGGCCTCCGTCAAGAGGCCGGCAAACAACTACGCGTAACAATCATATCGCCTGGTATCGTACAAACAAATTTCACGGAGGGCGTGACAAATAAGGAGGTTAGAGACCGTCTCACCGCTATTCGGGACGAGTTAGCGATGCCGCCGGATGCAGTTGCTCGCGCTATTGCATTCGCAATCGAGCAACCAAGTGATATTGATGTGAATGAGATTGTAATTCGTCCGACTGCACAGGTCTAAGATATGGAGTATGTGGATGGGCTAATAAATTGAACTGCAAATGCTACTGATTATAGCGAGCATATATTGCGACTATTCCACATGTAAGCCATGTGCCCTCTAACGTAATGAAGCTGCCGATCGTGTACCGGCAGCTTCGATCTGGTTGTTCTTGATCTATCGTTCTAGTTAGTGTATCGACAAAAAAAGCTGTTGCCGCGGCGGTCAATAGCGCCCTGACAAACCTAACGTTGCTCGTTAATAGCTACTATCTAAAATACTGGCATATCATCAATACATTCCCGTCACAATCGTTTAAAGTAAATCCTGCATGGTCACCGTAATGACGAAGTGGCTGGAGATCTGCATTTCTCTGACGTAGAGTATGGTGTGTATATTCAATATCGTCCGTGCTTAAGACGAAATAGGCTTTCTCAGTTGGACGTGTATCCTCTGATTTAAATAGGTGCATAACGTAATGTCCATCCAACGTCAACTCTACAAAATCATTAAAATCATAATCCCCAATTGAAAATCCTAGATTTTCGCAGTACCATTGACTAGCTGCTTCAAGGTCTCTGACATAATGCATGATTCCAATAATATCTTTCTTCAGAAGCTTCATTAATTTCACCCTACCTACCATATTTGGTATAGTTTCAATTTTGAAATAGATATGATTTTCTTCGATATACACCTCATTTTTCCTTTATTATCCGCCAACCAATGCTACCCATTAACGTAACGTAACGTAACGTGACTGCCGATCACAGCGATTTGCTTCGTCCAAACGGTTCATCGAGCTATTGTTCCTCGTTCAATCAACAAGAGCGTTTTTCTTGTAATTCTCTAATAAGTCGGTTATTAAGATCCCATCTATACTTAGACCTTCAATAATGCAATCTTTAATTTGTACATTGGAAAGATCACACTTTTCAAATCTCGCTGTGCTTAAATCGCTGGTCTTGAAAACCACCGGTTCAATGTTTACCCAACCATCAGTTCCCGGCTCCTCAGACAACTGACTCATTTCTGCATTTGGTCGGATAATATTCTCAAATACAGTCCCACCCATCTGAATAAATTTAATATGAATATTTGAAAAGTAGATATGTTCCCATCTAGAATTCACAAAGTTTGTATGGGCAATTTTGGTATTGCGCATATCTATACCATGAAAATCAGACTCCTTAAAACAGACCATATGTATTTCTTCATTTCGTAGGTCTTGTAGTTCCAATCCATTTTTTGAATCCATAGTCATCTTCTGAGTAAGCTGCATTTTCATCACTCCCTAAAATATGGAAAACACATCTTTAAGATTAGCGAATATGCGTTCCTCTGTAAAGTGGTTTATTAAGCTGATTTTCCACGCTAAAATGCCACCTACTTCAATGTAACAGGGAGCAGCGCCGAGGCGATCTGCTCCCTGTTTTGGTTGAGCTATCGTCTCCCGATAGTTCAACCAAAATATTTTTTTCTATTTTGAAACAGGTATTGTTAGGACCTCATGTGATTCAAGCACTACCCTATATGCTTCAATCATTGGAATCATATTCTTGATTTCTTCTTCTGTTAGATTACTTGTATTTACTTTAAAAGATCCATTGAATTCCGCAGTATTTTTTGACTTCAACTTTTTAGCCTCTTTGACGGGCTCAACTTCAATAGATAATAGATCGCGCGCTGATTCAGTTAAAATAGGATGTAAAATGTACGATTCGTTGGGTTGTCAAAAGTAACAGAGTAATTAAGCGCTTCGTCTTTCATAGGAAATTGACTAATCACTTCACCGTTGCTTCCAGTATAAAAGAGCGCGGAGTCAGCTTCTCTCCCCTTTGAATTAGCACTAATAAGGAAAATTACAATTCCTATAAAATATATACACAACCTAAGTACTTTCGCTGCTTAGAGCTCAATCCACCTTGTTTCATAAGTTCACCTCCTAAAAATCTCAATTAATGATACCATATATTGGAAGTATCCTGCCCAATAGCTCAAAATCAGTACTACCTACCACTTCCTGATCGGAGAGATCTGGCAGAACGCATTTGGTACGACTTGCTTGATGAAGCTGCATAAATCTGCCGGTCACCCATTGTGTTGCTGCCGCGGCAATGTACCAAAGTTCTTGTCATCCGACAAGTAGTGGAATATTCAAGGTACAGAAACAAAGACTTTTATTCTAAAAGCTATATATAATAAAGTCTATTCTGCCGATATATACAATTAGCAACTAGTACAGTCAGGAGGTATTTCTATGTTTAGGTTAACGCTTGCACGAAAGTTAATCGGTATGTCGTTAGTAATCGTCATATTATGTTCGATTTCATCCGTCATCGGTAATCGTATTATGCACGAGCAAAAGATTTCTGTGGAAACCTTGGGCTCGACTGCCTTACCGTCGGTTGTATTGCTCGGCAATTTGGAAAGCAACATTAATTTGTTGGATCGTCATAGTGTATTTTCTCTCTTGGGTACTATGATGTCACCACCGTCTCAGGATACCCCAAAGGATAAACCAGTTGATGGTCAGCCACCTGCCGCGGACGATGCGCAACCGTCAGCTGGTGAGTCTAATGATCAACCGAAGGGAGATACATTCGGTGATACAACTCAGTCGATCAAGGATACAGTCGCAAATATAGAGAAGGATATCAAGGATTATCAGGATCATTACCTTACAGCGGGAGTGGAAACTGAGATCTTCAATGCGTTCTATACAGCCTGGACAGGATACAGAGATAACGTAATGTTCAATTCCGGCTCCTCTACTGACGTGCCTCAAGGGGAAGCAAAACAGGCTAACACAGGTGATTTGTACGCTGCAGCATTAGAAAGCATCAGTAAGTTAAAGAAGCAGAATATTTCTGATGCTGAAGCTTTACTTGAACACTCACAAAACCGAACTGAAACAGGCAGCCTCACCCATATGCTATCCGCAATCATTAGTGTCGTTATCGCCTTGCTAGGAGCCTACCTGATTTCTCGTTCGATCACTAAGCCACTTTCAGCTATTGTAAAACAAGTAAAGCTTGTAACAAGCGGTGATCTGATGGTTAATCCTCTAGTTGTCAAAAATAAGGATGAGATCGGAGAGCTCGCTACAGATTTCAATGAAATGAGCCAATCACTCCGGACTCTGATGACTACTGTAAAAGAGAACTCCATTCTTGTTGCTTCTACCTCCGAGCAGCTAACCGCAAGTGCTGAGCAAACCACTTCGGCAACCGAACAGATTTCAGATAACGCTTCTGAATTAGCTGATGGGGCTAAGGAGCAGCTAGAGCGTGTTTCAACAACGACAGAAACGGCAGTCGGAGTTTCTAATAAGGTTGATACGATTACGAAGAGCTTTACCAAAGTCGCAACCTTGATTACCGAAGCACAAGATAAAGCAGTTAAAGGAAATTCGGTTATCACTTCGACCGTAACCCAAATGCGTGGTGCACACGAGAAGGTTACGCATTCTGCAGAGGCTGTCAATATTCTTGCGCATAAATCAGCTGAAATTAACCAAATTACGTCGATGATTAAAGAAATTGCTTCTCAGACACATCTATTATCCTTAAACGCAGCGATTGAAGCAGCACGCGCTGGAGATCATGGGAAGGGCTTTGCAGTCGTCGCTTCTGAAGTCGGTAAGCTTGCTAATCAATCGGAGGACGCCACAAAGAAAATTACAGATCTCGTAAATGAGATTATCCGGAGTACGAATCAGGTTATGAGTTCGATGAAGGATGGCGTCCAGTCGCTGTCTGATGGTATGGACTACATGGAGGATGCAGGTCTTTCATTTTCGGAAATCGTGGGATCTGTAGAAGAAATTGGCATGGAAGCAGAGTACGCTGTGAAGGCAGTGAACTCCGTAAATGATAATACTGTTTCGATGGTTGCTTCGATACATGAAATTTCAGAAATCGCTGAGCGTGCAACAAAAAACACTCAGACAGTAGCCTCTGTCGTAGGACAGACAATGGCTTCGATGGAGGAAGTATCTGCAGGCTCAAAAATGCTATCTAGGATGGCAGATGACTTGAATCAAGCTGTAGCCAAATTCAAGGTGTGATAGTTGCAACGGTCACGGATTTACGAAAAAAATCCTTTCTAATTTAGTTTTATTTGAAGAGCTGTCCGGCAATAACGGGCGGCTTTTTTTATATTTGTCTTCAGCCAAAAACTAATAATGCTCATCAAAATATTCGTCTAAGGGGCCCTCCCTCGCACCGTGGATCACTTTTATCGTTGGCATCCACTTCATCGGGATGGCGAGCGTCTTCGACGATCAGGCGCTGTATGGGCTGGCGGCTCTGCAAACTGCAGTGGCCGCGCTGTCGTTTCCGCTCGTTCCCAGTTAGCTTAATCAATAATCCCCATTCCACAATCTTGTTACTTTTTTTAGTTCTAAATTTTCAAACTTTAATTTATAAATATCTGGTTTCTTTAATTGATTTAAAAAATCCAAACCATAACTTGAATCAAAATAATTGATCATCAATGTCATGACAAGTCCATGTGTTCCAATAGCTATTTTTTTGCCAGCGTGTTCTTTTAATATGTTTTTTATTACTGCTATCGATCTATTCTGGCATTCAATATTAGACTCCCCACCCGGTAAAGAATAATCAAAATCATAAAATTTCTCATTAATGACGGACATTAAATTATCAATAATTTCACTAGCAAAATGCCTTTCCCTGAGATCTTCAAAAGTTTCGATATCTAATTCTAAGTGTTGTGCCAATCCTTCAATACTCAGAATTGCTCGGTTATATGGGCTAGATATAATGACATCAATGCCTTCTTCTTTAAGGATTTCTGTAACTTTTTCAACATCGCTCTTGCCCTTTGTGGTAAGTCCCCTTGTTCTTTCTGTTCCTTCATTGTATGGTGATTCAGCATGCCTAACCATATAGATGATGGTGTTCATATAATCCTCCTTGGAATCCTGCCCAATAGCTTAACGAAAGAAAACGCAGATGCCGCAGCAAAAGCTGCTCCTGATTGTTGAACTAAAGTTCCCAGTTAGCTTAGCGACCAACAGGTTACAAATTCATTCGATATACCCCAGCCTCACCGAGAAAATCATTTCTGGTCAATCCTTTTTCTCCAAGCAATATACGATAATTCGTTATCGTACCATCATGTGAAATGATAAAAACTTTTTTATAGCTTTCCCCGATCCAATCTAATAACCGAGTCGCATATCCTTCAAAAATATCTTGTTCGATCCTATTAATCCCTTCTTTCCAACAATCAAAATTGAAATCAAGAATTGCAGTATCACCATACAGATTTGTAATTTCAGTTTTAGAAAGGATGTGATCACAAGCTAAGAAAGAAAGTTCGGGGTTCTGAGGAAACATTCTCGGACCAACAAATGGAGAAATAATGAAGTCCATACCGTTTTGTATAATATTTGCCGTCTCAATTGTACGTTTAGTTGGACTTACAAGAACTAAATCATCAGGATCAATTTTAATTTCGTTTCGTAGCTGAGTTACTTGAAATTTGCCGTACTCTGTAAGACTAGGATGCAGAGTATTCAACCGATTTGGATAATCGTTGAGATGTTCTCCATGACCGTGCCGAATAAATATAAATTCCATGTTCCGCCCTCCTAACATCAAATCCCATATTAGGAATTCTATAATTCATTGAGCAATCCTGCCCATTAGTTGAGAAAACCGGCAGCCTGCTGCGGCTGCCGGTTCTGCGATCGTTGAGCTATAGTTCGCCGTTAACGTGAAAGCCGAATTCTAGGATTACTTGTATTCGTTGTATTTCAGACTCACTCTTGATTAGTCATTTCTCTTATAAAGGGCGTAAGAAAAATAAATCACTCCACCAATACCTAATATCATGTTTATCCCAAACGTTATCCATACCATTATCACAAGAGTGTCGCTAGGACCATTACCGACTGGACCAACTTTTGGTTCAAAAAAATTATGTAGTTTCCATAGACCATTCTCAATCTTGCTTGTCCGGCTGCTGCTGGTTGAATTGAGCTAATGTTCCCAGTTAGCTGAGGCCAAAGCAGTTTTGGCATGTCATAACCCCCGCAAATTAATATTTGTTCGGGAATTGCAAATCCCAGCCTTTTAGGCCTTTGATAAGTTTATCCTCATAGGCGGTTTTTTGCCCTAGCGGCGAACTGTGCCAGTAAAGTACCATGGCATTTTCGTTTTGCCAGACAATCGGCACTATCATATCGTACTTTTCTTTTTGCTTTTTGAAATCCACAAAGCCTTGTTCTCGTTCTGCTTTATTTTTAAAAATATAGATGCCAAGGCGCTCCGGTGCCCTCTCTAACGTAAATTCTTCCGGCTTGACACCATTTAACACCCATTGCGAATTTTCTTTTGCTTTTGTATCCGGAACTAGCTTTACACCTTGCGGTTCAATCATCTCCAGCACATTATGCAAAGCAACCGATACGCCGGTTGGATTTGGTTCCGGAGATGGAGCAGCATCTTTGCACCCTGTTAACGCAATAAATAACAACAACGTGAACAATGTTATTTTAATTTTCATAGTTATCCTCCCGTTCCCACCCTTGGTTCTAGTTGGTAATAACAATCATAATTTAGATGTGTTTAAGTAGACGAAAGTTCCGCATAACTGCCCGTCCCTCGGTTTTAAGGGTTTTTCTCACATATACTCACTCATTCGCAGGATTTCATCACCTTGGATTAGATATGGAGGTGGAGAAAGCTGGGGGCGGAAGCCGTTAGCCTAGGATTTGGGCATGTGGGAACAGAGGAATTGCTTCAGCCATTCCTTTCTGCCTCACTCTACTGCACGCAAACTCCACAAGTGCCCTGGTGTTTACCATCCCATGACTCGACGGGTCTAGGCCCTTCATTCCATCGTCATACTTATCCAAGGTGTGGAGACCGATTGCGTTTAGCGGACGGGTCTAGGCCCTTTTTGGGCAGTAACTCGGTTCTCCGTGCTTTCTTTTTCGAAATCCCGCGAATGAGTCAAAATACGTGATAAATCAATACTTTACGCTGCTTGTGATACGAGATAGCTGGCCTTTTCAGGAGAGAATGTTTCTGCTCGATTGACCATGCCGATCAATATTCGCGCTACTTTACCCACAAGTTTAAAGACAGACTGCTGCCTTTTCATGTGCTTTACTTCTACATTGTGCTGATGTAATTCTTGAAAGACCGGATTAATTCCAATGAGCTGGATCGTCGCCAAATACAGATATTTTCTTAAACTGGAGTCACCTCGTTTCGAGACAACGATCTGACCTTTCCTTTTCCCCGATGTACTTTCAGCCAAATTCAGACCGGCTTTGCGCAGCAACTGACGTCCATGTGCATACTGCCTAAGGTCACCTGCACCTGCTAGGATAGCCGCGACGAAGATCGGACCAAGGCCTTTTATGGAACGCATCTGAACGGCCATGGGAATCTCATCTAGCAGTACGTGAAGCTGCTTTTCGATGTCTGCTAGCATCTCCGTAATTCGTTCAAACTCTGCGATTAAACGTGCCAGATCTAGCTTTGCTTCGGCTAACGCTGTAACATCTCCCACACTCAAGGGTTAATTCCCCAACACCATCAAGGAGGCGCTCTTATCATGAAGTGTAAACAATCAGAGGCACAAAATCAACGTATCGAACGAATTACAACCTCGCATTTAATTGTAGGGATCGACATGGCTAAGGAAACTCATGTGGCACAGAGGGACAATTGGGTTTGGGAGAAACGTCAAAATGCGCAGGACGTTCGACCGCTTGCTCTAGCAGCGATTTGAAGCTCGCCAGCCGGGTGATCTTCTCATTGATTTCCGCTATTTTTGCGATCGCTAGCGCCTGCATCTCCTCGGCTGGAAAGTAGCTTTCCTGATTGATCACCGCCAGAAGCTGCTTGATTTCATTCAACGAAAAACCGATATCTTGCGCTCTCTTGATCAACCGGATATCTTCGACAGCGGTTGTGGAATACATCCGATACCCCGACTCGCCTCTGGCCGGCTTTGGCAGCAACCCGCGCTTTTCGTAATATTTGACGGTTTCTAGGTTGACGTTCGCCGCTCCGGCCACTTGACCGATCGTGAGTCTATTCATCGCGCAACCTCCTCCCATTAATTATGATAAACCCCGGACTATGGTACCGGGTCAAGCGATGAATTGCCCGAAGAAAAAGATTTCAATAATGAATCCGAAAAAGCTTGCCATTACCTATGATACGGCTCGCTGCGCATGATTTTAAATGAGAAAACGGCAGCCTTCTGCGACTGCCGCTTCACTGTAATCGTTGAGCTATTGTCTCCCGTTACTTCAATAATAATCTATTCACTTTTCAATGATGGGTACCCATAGCTCATGTTTGATCTTATGTCCCGGTCCTAAAAAATGCTCTATACAAGGTTGGTTTACAAGCTCGTATCCGGACGTAGGAAGCCATTCTGAATATAACCTTTTCCAAGCATCAACAACATTAGGGAATACAGCATAAGTGCTTGGGGCAATTATAATCTCCTCCATATCGGAAGGTGGTTCAGAGTCGTACCGTACTCCCATAAAGTAATCGAACACCTCATCCGTGATAGCCGCCTCTTTGCCGCAAATGCCGACAAGACTTTCCAACTTGCATTTAGGACTTACCCAGGACATGTCTATCAAGGCTTGTTTGAAGCCATCCTTGTTGGATTCTCTCCATAAAGCGGGAATTTCCTTAAATGCACGAGAGGTCTTTACACTTTGACGCTTTCCCACAAAACGCAATTCCATTTCCATTCTTTCGATTCGATAGTCCAATTCTACATCCCCTTTAATTGTGATTTGAAAGGAGATTCGAGGATAGGCTTTTAACTGCACACCTTTTTCTCTGACTGAGTGGGGCGTGACACTGTGAAGCTTCTTGAACGCCCTTGAAAAAGCATCAGATGAGTCATACCCATATTTCAAAGCAATATCAATGATTTTGGCATCACTTGTTTGAATATCAAAGGCCGCTTTGGTAAGGCGTCTACGACGGATATATTCTGAAAGAGATATTCCTAATATGGATGAAAACATCCTTGAAAAGTGAAACTCCGAGCAGCAGGCTGCTTGAGCAACTGAAGAATATTCGATTTTATCATCTAGATGGTTCTCAATATAATCTACCGCCGCATGAAATCTATCAAGCCAATCCATATTCGCTCCCTCCTTTCAAAATTAATTATAGTGGGATAATTTTTCGTATACCCTGCAAACCATGCCTTTAAATGCAGGGTATCTTTATTTATATATTACGCTAGCCAATCATTTCTAACCTGCCAGTTAGTGTAACGAAAAAGCAGCCGGTATTCGGGCCGGCTGCAGCTGCTGATTGTATTGAGCTAACGTTCCTCGTTAATTCAATGCTATGGTGGATGAATAGGCTTGCGGTATCCATGTAAATGGACTGCCATAAAGTAGCGGATAGGACTTATTTTCTTTCTATCAGACCACCGTTCTCTAAATATAAAACTCGATCGCACAGCGGCAGAACGCGCTCATCGTGCGTGACCATAACAGCGCTCTTGCCTAGTTCTCTTGCTTCTTCTGCAAGCATGCGTACAACGTCCATTCCTCTGGAGGCATCTAGACTCGCCGTAGGCTCGTCCGCCAACAGCACAGCTGGGTCGTTCATGAGTGCTCTGGCAATGGCGACGCGCTGACGTTCACCTCCGGACAACTTGTCGGGATAAGCACTTCGGCGATGATTCAAGCCAAGCATATCAAGCAGCTCCCGAATACGTTCGGCCGCCTTCCTCTTATTCATATTCCCCAACTTTGCAACCAGCGTCAACTGCTCTTCCACTTTTAAATAAGGTATCAAATTCGCACTCTGAAAAATAAATCCGATCTTATGAAGGCGAATATCGGACAATTCTTGCTTGTTTTTACCGGATATCGATTCACCATCGAGCAAGACCACACCGCCTTTTGGATCAAGGAGTGCTCCTGCAATCGATAAAAAGGTGCTCTTACCCGAACCGGACGGCCCCATAACAGCGACCAATTCACCTTCAGATACCTGCAGGTTCAGGTTATTTAGTACCGTTCGCTGGATGCCGCCATCCTCGAAGGTGTGAGTGATATTATTCAAAATCAGTCTATGTCTCATGCTGCAGTCCTCCCAATTGCATCCAAGGCCTCTATTTTTGTTACTTTCCAAACGGAAAGCAAGGATCCAGCGAGGGACATTATAACAAAAGCGCTGCTTGTTAACGCAATGGTAGAGGATTGAAGCAGAAACGGCATTCCACTAGGCAATATGGATTCAGTCACTTGGATAAGAAGCATGCTGACGACTAGACTGCCTGCTGATAATAGTAACACTTGAAGAGCAACGCTTCGAACAAGGTACCCGGTGCGCGTTCCGATAGCCTTCAGGATTCCGAACTGACTGCTTTTCTGAATGGTGATGACATAGAAAAACACAGCTAAGACGAACGAAGAGATGATAAACAAAAAGATAATCATCATCCAAAGTGATCCCTGTTCTTCCTTATAGCCAGGGATGGCCGATACGGCATCTGCTTTAGTCACGATTTCGGCGTCAGCGAGAACTGCGGTAAGCTGTTCCTTCTGATGTGTATTTGCCTTTACGGCAACCGCATTGTAAGTTGAATCTGTCCATTTTGTCGCACTCGACGTCCTCGTTATAGTCGTCAATTGAAGCTGTTGCCAATCGTGTTCATTCAGAAAGACTGCTGGTGAGTGGCTGAATGATTCATGGTTAACAAAACCGCTGACCGTCCATTTTAAGCCTGAGGCCTGATCAATCAAGACCGTACCTAGACCAATTCCCGAATCTTTCAACTTACGATCAACAAGTACCTGCCCAGTCCCGGTGGCTGTGATTGCTGCACCTTCGGTTAATTTGGGCATCAACCAGCCTTCCGGATTTATTCCAAGAAGCGTTACGTCCAGTTTGCCAATCTTCCCCTCTGCTGTCATGGTGGTCATCTTGACACCAAGTGGTTGAACATCATCTTCTCCGACAATTGAACTTGCTTGCAATAATACTTGTTCGCTGATTTGTGAACGGGTAAATCGATGATTCGAATCCTTCTCCATAATAAAATGCGTAGCATCCATATTCTGAATCGATGCAGCATTATCATAGGCAAGTCCACGCGCTAGCCCGGTAACAAAAAGAACCAAAAAGGCGACGAGCAGCATTATTATCGATATGAGCGAATAACGGACTTTGACAAACCTCATCTCTCGAATGGCCAAATACATTGTGCTTCCCTCCCTTGAATGTCCTCAGTATAGGAAGCGAATATAAACGGCGCATAAATAACAAATTACAATTTGGGGAGTGTTACGTGAAAACGGGCTCCTTCCCCTGGCGAGCTGCTCACATGGATATTCCCCTCGTGCAGCTGCACAATCTTTTTCACAATGGAAAGTCCCAGACCCGTTCGACCCGAAGAACGTTCACGTGCACGATCGATACGGTAGAAGCGATCGAATAAAAAGGGTAAATGTTCAGAGGCGATTCCTTCCCCGGTATCCGAGATTATGATACACGTTTGCGTTTGTCCTTCCTCAGCCCGGACTTCAACGCTACGCCCCGTCGGGATATGATTCACCGCGTTGCTCAACAAATTAGTCCACACCTGCATCAGCAGCACCTCATCGCCATAAACCTTAAGCTGCTCGGGAATTGACAGCTTCAATAGCAGTTCCTTCTCCTCTAGCTGCCATTGCAACATCTCTACGGCTTGACGGATTTGGCTTCGTAAAGAGAAGCTCTTTTTGTTCAGCGCCTCTTCCCCTTGTTCCAGTGTAGAGAGCAGCAACAACTGTTTGCTCAGCATAGAGAGATGCCGGCTTTCGGTTTCTACGATAGCGGCATATTGCTCGCGTTCTTCTTTACGTAGATCCCCTTGCGCTAAAACTTTAGCAAACCCTTGAATTGAGGTAAGGGGCGATTGGATTTCGTGTGATACGTTCGCTACAAACTGCTGTCGTGCTAGGTCGACGCGCTCCAACTCCCGGCTCATCGTAGTAAAATGCTCGGCTAACTGACCGATTTCATCACGTCTACCTGTCGCTAACCGGTAATTGTAGTCCCCTTGCGCGAGGCGTTTAGTCGCTTCAGTTAACCTCGTGATTGGCTTGACGATATAACGCGTGCTGATCAAAAACAATAAAATACTGATTAGGATGGTCAGCAATCCGACTAAAGCAAAGAAGGTACGAAGCTCGCCAAACTGCAGCAAAACATCCGGCCGCATAAACAAGGCGTATTTTTTCATTGATGATTGAACGGGCACGCCTACGGTATTGCTTAATCGGTTATCAAAGAATCCGGAGATGAACGGTTTGTTCGGGAACCGCGCCACTCCGTGATAAATGCCGCCGCCTAGAACCAGCGCTATATCCTGCTTGTCCAGGTCATGCCGCCGGAAACTCCTTCCGAAGAAATGTGACTCCTCCTGCCCATCTGTCACATAGATTTCGTACCCAAGCGCGGCCGCATTGCGAAGATAGCGCTCCATACCTGTAGGCTCTGATTCAATGAATTCCTTCATATCCTCGGCAATGCTCTAATACTTGGGTCATCGTCAGCAAGCAATAGATGGTTCATTACAACAACCTCCAGTTCATTCCCTCTGTTTGGAGATAGCATAACACAGAACAAAGCCGACACATGCAAAAGACTCCACTCCGCGATTTTAAGATGTACTTCTGTCTTTTCACCAACTAAAACATTTCATTTGTTGCGTTAATCTGCCTTTAGCTTAATGAAAAGAAGCAGCTGCGCGGCTGAACTGCACCCGTCAAGTAGACAGTACAAATAATATAATTTTAGGCGGCCTCGGTCTGTATTCCATTGGACTGAGGCTGTTTAATTTGGCTTGTAATCGAACGTGGTTATATAAGTGGATGATCACGATTCGGCAATGTACCCAAGTTCTTGTCATTCACTAATAACAAGAACTTGGGTACATTGATAAAAAAAATCCGCATAATTAGCGGATTCGATTGTACGTATTTCTTGTTCTCCGACAGTTGTCCTCCACATCTTATGACACGGATTCTCTCTCTTAGGGGTGTTTTGATTTTTCTCACAATATGGGGTCAGTTCATAGCCACCTGTACCGCTTTTTTTGCAGCTTTCATCGAATAGTGCTATCTCTTATTTCAGAGTAATTTCAAACTTCGCTCCTGACTCGCCCGCGAACATAATGGTGCCATTTTTAGGAAGTACGGTTGCTTTGTCTGATTTGACGACACCGAGACCGACGCATGCACCGTTCTCGTCATACACGGCATATGAGCCCTTAGAAGATGATGATACCGTTATGGTCTTGCCGGCGGCACGATCTGGAATCGAATACCACTTGGCATAACCGCTTGCCTGAATGGTCGTTGAAGAGTGTCTGCCCGTGTAGATCGGCTTCAAGGCATCTTCGCTTACTAATAGGCTTCCCCCATAACGAAGGTACTCAACACCATCCTGCTCGTAGAAATCAAGCGGCGTAACGTCTCTGCTGCCCGTTGTAGGAATCTGATGGTCAGCGACAGCTGTATTCAGACCCGTAATTCTCTGGTCAATAACGTAACCAGGTGCTTCTTTGAACAATTGAACTTGTATGGAGCCGAGGCTCAATAAGGCGACTGAAGTATATTTCTCGTTAATGACATAATAACGTTTGCCATCCCGTTCCTTCCATGCATTAAGTACCTCTTCAGAGACATCGTTAGGTTCGAGCTTCTCGGCAGCATACTCCGATATCGCAAGCTGTCCGAGTCCCGGTAACGATAGATATTGTCGAGTCCACATGTAGGTACGGCCGTTGTTCTCCTTGACGATATTAATTTTCACGTTTCCGTCCGCGCTCAAAAATGAACCATCTGCCGAATACGTGTATTTCTCGGCTGGATAATTCGGAACTTGAGGCGTCGCAATCGACAACTCCCCGCTATTGGCAATGTTAACAGTAATTAATTGATTCGTTGCACCATACACACCTGCAGAATTCAGCAATTCCTCCGGCATGTCAGCTATAACAGGCGCTCCGTATGACTTCTCGGCCTTTATTTCATTAATGGTCCCTTTTTCCTTCAAGGCATGGAGCAGAATTTGGTTGGCCAGCAGCTGA
>NZ_JACHXK010000026.1 GCF_014192105.1 Paenibacillus phyllosphaerae
ACCACGCGTACCCATCCCGAACACGACCGTTAAGCCTTCCAGCGCCGATGGTACTTGGACCGCAGGGTCCTGGGAGAGTAGGACGTCGCCAAGCATGAATGACCGACCACGGTATGTGGTCGGTTTTTTTGTTGTTCCTATGGGAAGAAGCGGGACAAATTAAAAACCGCACAAGCTGAGGGCCTGTACGGTTACGTAATGGCTTCTACCGATGATAGAAGTTTACTTCAGTGGGTTGAAATTTAATAACGCCATCAGGCCGGCATTTGCGCAGAGGGCGAAGAATCAGCAGTCTCGGTACAAGAAACCATAGATGCCAGCTGATTAGAGCAATCATCTGGGCTTCATTGGCCCAGGGATAGAGCACCCCGATTGCACAAAGTCCTAGCCAGAAGAGATGCCGGTGTACGCGGCGATATAAGGCTAACTCAATGTAGGCAGTGGGAATATAGCCGAACCAGGGCTTGGACAATCGTAATCCCCATCGTCTGTAGTTAGGTTCATCCACTCGTACTAGCGTTAATCGGATAATCGCAAAATGAATAATTTGAATAAGCAAGATACTTATACCTATCGCGAT
This sequence comes from Paenibacillus phyllosphaerae, assembly GCF_014192105.1. Classification (GTDB taxonomy): domain Bacteria; phylum Bacillota; class Bacilli; order Paenibacillales; family Paenibacillaceae; genus Paenibacillus_Z; species Paenibacillus_Z phyllosphaerae. Next base: position 581 of record NZ_JACHXK010000026.1, read on the forward strand.
CGCTCCGTCGATCCGGTACATCGATAATTGAAACAGAATCAATACAAATGCAATTACTAAGTGGCTCCATACATATTCCTTATGAATACCGATCTTACGAATTAGCTGGTATTGATAAATCGTTGCTTTCACTTGTTCGGCAAGTGTGCCCCTCATGCATCAACGCCCTTTCTAACTAGACCTTCCGTATTATGTATCGGTCTAAAGGAGGACAAAATGAATAGGGTTCCTTAAACTGGTACGAGGCGATTAATCACCTTTTGGGCTTGACGAACATAGACTGTATTACTATTTGAAATGGGCTATGAAACAAGTTTAGCTTGCTAGAGTTTGTGGCATACTAGAACCATTAGGTTGAATTGGTGCGAGGTGGATTCAGCAGATGAAAGAGATTCAGAGTGCGAAATATTGCATTATATGCGGGCATGAGAAGTTGGCTGGCATTCGAATTATCGACGAATTTATTTGTGAGTCGTGCGAGACCGAAATGGTACAGACAGACGTGCAGGATGCTAAATATCCTTTCTTTATCCATCAATTGAAACGGCTATGGGTGGAGAAGAACGCTTGAAGTTCGCTTAGGGATAAGTGTGGCCTATCTACTCATTATTATCTTCGTGCCGCCTTTCCTTCTTATCATTGGCATATGTATGTTGTACGTCAGACAGGTATACGATCATCCCTGTGTAAGCTCTTCATGGAGCAGACACAGGGATTTATTTTTGGCTTGACCGTTTCATGAGGATGCGTCTTATTTTTCGACTGGATATCCGTTATGATGAAGGGAGAGCTTACGGAGAGGAAGACCTTGTGATGAAACCGCTACAACAATTTCATGCGCCTATCTATGCCATGCTGCAACAACATTCCAAGTCGGATCCCATCAGCTATCATGTGCCAGGCCATCGGTTTGGCGCCAGCCTTGCTCCCTTGGAATCGATTGAGCCAGAGGCAGCTGCAGCTTTTCAAGCCATTATGAAGCTAGACGTAACGGAGCTTTCAATCACTGACGACCTACATGACCCTTCAGGAGCTATTGCTGAAGCACAGGAGTTGGCAGCCGCTTGTTTTGGCGCTGAGCAGACCTATTTCCTTGTAGGCGGAAGCACCTCGGGCAATATAGCGATGATTCTAGCCTGCTGCGAGCCTGATGACCTCATTCTCGTCCAACGCAATGTACATAAATCCATTATGAATGGCCTGATGTTAGCTGGGGCAAGAGCGGTCTTCATGATGCCTGAACTTGAATCCGAGAACGGTCTGCAGCTTCCTCCCTCGCTATTTGTGGTGGAAGAGGCATTGATCCTACATCCGAATGCCAAAGCGGTACTACTCACTAATCCAAGCTACTTTGGCCTGAGTGTAGATTTAATCCCATATGCCGAACTGATTCACCGTCATGGAAAAATGCTGCTCGTTGACGAGGCACATGGTGCCCATTATGGCCATCATCCAAGCTTCCCGGCCTCGGCGCTTGCGGCAGGGGCGGACGCGGTCGTCCAATCCACCCATAAGACGTTAGCTGCGCTCACAATGGGAGCTATGCTGCATATTCAAGGGCAGCGCGTGGATCGTAATCAGCTGCGTCACGCATTGCAAATGACGCAAAGCTCTAGCCCCTCGTACCCCCTTATGGCTTCGCTCGATATTAGCCGGGCAATGATCGATGCTTGCGGGGAAGGGTTGTTTGCGCCTGGATTGGAAGCGTCGAGTCGATTGCGATCTTGGCTGGATGCCGGCCACACCCGATTCGGGACGAGAACGATTATGGACCCTAACGTGCGCATGGATCCCCTGCGCGTGTTGATTCAAGACAAGCTAGGGCGAATTAGCGGCTACGAGTTGCAGCGAAGGCTTGAAGCCCATGGTTGCTGGGCAGAGATGGCGGACCGAGAGGTCGTTGTTCTTTTGTTCGGAGCACAGACAAGCGCGACAGATGTAGACCGATTAATAAAGGCACTTGAACAGATCAGCAAGGTGGAGTCGCATGACAGCGAAGGTGATACACGAACACCCGACCCAGTAAGATCCGAGTTTGGGCATATTAATCATGTTGGAATTTCGAATGTCGTGGCGTTCTCTCGCGTACGGCAGGCAACGGAGAGTGTCACTTTGCTCGAGGCGGAGGGCAGGCACTGCGGAGAAGCGGTTATTCCTTATCCCCCGGGCATACCGATTGTTTATCCAGGTGAACTCCTCCATAAGGAGACGATCGAGACCATCGCGCAGCTGGCCAAGCTTGGCGCAAGGTTTCAGGGTGCCTCTGATGGGACAATGAATACGATCCAGGTGCGGAAGTAGCCCTTAGGATCGTTTACGGGGTTGGACACATTTGTTAAGATATGATAAACACGGCATGAAAGCTAGAAGAGGAGAAGAACGGTGGGCAAAAGAGGGACTTTTATTACGCTAGAAGGCGGCGAAGGGGCAGGTAAATCGACACTCATCGCTGCACTTGCACATAAAATGACAGCAGATGGGCTTGAGGTCTTAGTGACGAGGGAGCCCGGCGGCATATCGATCGCCGAACAGATCCGCGGTATTATTCTCGATCGGAGCAATACGATGATGGATTCCCGCACCGAGGCTTTGCTGTATGCAGCCGCGCGAAGACAGCATTTGGCGGAGAAGGTGTTGCCGGCGCTCGAAGCAGGCGTAACGGTACTGTGTGATCGATTCGTCGATAGCAGTTTGGCCTATCAGGGCCATGCACGAGGCCTAGGAATCGATAAGGTCCGTGCCATTAACGAATTTGCTATCGACAAGACAATGCCGGATCTGACGCTATATCTCGATATAGCGCCTGAGGAGGGGCTTAAGCGGGTGCGTGCTGCGGGAGAAGAGCATGGTCGTGAGGTCAATCGCCTCGATCTGGAGGCGCTGGCATTCCATGAGCGGGTAAGAGAAGGATTCTTGAAGCTGATGGAGCAGGAGCCCGGCAGGATCAAAGCCATTCAAGCAGATCAGGACCAAGAGGCCGTGCTTGCGGAGGCAGCAGCGATCATTTACCGCTATTTAGAGGAATAAAGGCGATCGATGTCAAATTTTAATAAGTAGGACGTTCAATAGCCGTTGGTATCTTGAACGGCATCTCATGGGAGGGATTGGGATGAAATTAGTTGTCGCGATTGTGCAGGATAAAGACAGCAACCGATTATCGAATGCGCTCGTACGTGAAGGCTTCAGAGCAACGAAGCTTGCAAGCACTGGTGGATTTCTGCGAGCAGGCAATACTACATTCATGATTGGTACCGAGGACGAACGCGTTCACGAGGTGATGCAGGTCATTCGTTCTAACTGTAAAGTTCGCGATCAGCTCGTTTCGCCGGTATCCCCGATGGGCAGCACAACGGACGCATACATTCCGTTCCCAGTCGAAGTTCAAGTGGGCGGAGCCGCAGTCTTTGTGATGCCAGTCGAACGATTTGAACATTTCTGATTGGACGTGAGTCAATTATGAAAATAAATCCGGGCATGCGTCCGCTTGGCGCAGACCGCGCAAGGACGGATCTCGGCTCCAAGCCGCTGATGCAAAAAAATTTCTCTGATATGATGAGCTATCAGGACGAGCAGCGGTCAATGGAACAGCTTCAGCAGAAGCTGCAGGATATTCATCTTCAAGGTGAACGGCTCTCGCGCTCGATGACTGTGCGGGAGCTGACCCATTTCCGTAACATGGTCAAACAGTTCCTTGAGGATACCCTCCGCCGGGGAATCGGCATGAAGGAGACGAAAGGATTCGACCGCCGCGGACGGACGAAACGGTACAAGCTGCTCGATGAGATTGATTCCGTGCTTGTCTCCATGGGAGAAGAGCTGCTGACGACCGAGGAAGGGCGCATTGAGCTGCTTCACAAGATCGGCGATATCCGCGGGCTGCTGATCAATTTTCTTTTCTAAGAAGGGAACGAAGGAACGTCATGAGCATCGCACAGCTTGCCGGTCAGCCTAACGCCAAGCGAATCTTGCAGCATGCGCTTGTAAGCGGTAAAGTATCGCACGCTTACCTGTTCAGCGGACCGCAGGGCAGCGGGCGCCTGCGTATGGCTATGGAGTTCGCCAAAGCCTTGTTCTGCACGAGCGGAACAGGGGATGCATGCGGCGAATGTCTGGAATGCCGCAAATTCGAACATGGCAATCAGCCGGATTTGCATGTCGTTGAGCCGGACGGCAATTCCATTAAAATCGGCCAAATCCGCGATCTTCAGCGGGAGATGGCTTATCGCAACAGCGGCACGGACCGCAAAGTCTACATCATGAAACGGGCCGAGACGATGACGCTTCAGGCAGCTAACAGCCTGCTGAAGTTTCTGGAGGAGCCGACAACGCCTGTAGTCGCTATCCTGCTGACTGAGAACGGCCAGGCTGTCCTGCCGACCATTCGATCCCGTACGCAATGGGTACCGTTCATGCCGCTCGCCCCTCATGATATGCTGCAGACATTAACAGAGGAAGGCTTTGCGCCTAACACGGCACGGGCGGCGGTCCATTTGGCATCGGGGCTAGATGCTTGCAGGGAGATTCTCCAACAGAATGGGTTTGCAGAAATGAGAAACGTAGTGATACAATTGGGGAAGGATAGTCTAACCCGATTCACCGCGGCGATGTTGACTGCCCAACAGCAAATTTACAAGACCGAGCTCGGTGAGAAGCCTCAGTTGCTTCTATCGATGCTTTTTCTATGGTATAGAGATTTCATACATGTACAAGCTGGTAGACAGGAAGCGGTTGTTTTCATAGATCAGGTGGAATGGCTTAAGAAGCAAGCCTTTAGTCGTCCAGCGGAAGGCTGGGTTCGCTGCATGGAGCTGACGCTCGAAGCAGGCAAACGGATACGGGCCAATGTGTCACCTCAGCTCGCATTTGAACAGATGTTAATTCGTATACAAGAGGGGTGAGGGATTGTACAACGTCGTTGGCGTCCGCTTCAAGAAAGCGGGTAAAATCTATTACTTTGATCCGATCGACCTACCGGTAGACAAAGACCAACATGTCATTGTCGAGACAGCAAGAGGGGTCGAATACGGCAAAGTGGTGGTCGGACAGAAGCAAGTCGGTGAATCGGATGTCGTCCTGCCGCTTAAGAAAGTGATCCGCATTGCCGGAGACAACGACGCAAAGATCGTCGAGGAGAATAAGGCTGCAGCGAAGAATGCTTTCTCAACCTGCCTCGATAAAATTCGTGACCATCAGCTGAAGATGAAGCTGGTTGACGTTGAATTCACTTTCGACCGCAACAAAATCATCTTTTATTTCACAGCAGAAGGCCGAGTGGATTTCCGCGAACTGGTCAAAGACTTAGCCAGCGTCTTCCGGACGCGTATCGAACTTAGGCAGATCGGTGTGCGCGACGAGGCGAAGATGCTCGGCGGTATCGGGCCTTGCGGACGCGTACTATGTTGCTCTTCTTGGCTCGGGGACTTTGAGCCGGTGTCGATCAAGATGGCTAAGGATCAGAATTTGTCGCTTAATCCAACGAAGATCTCCGGATTATGCGGACGACTGATGTGCTGTCTGAAGTATGAGCATGACAATTATGAAAGTGTTCGTGAGGAGCTGCCGTCAGTAGGGAAGATTGTCATCACTTCTTATGGGGAAGGTAAAGTAACCGGCATTAATGCAGGAACCAAATCCGTATACGTACAGTTGTTCGACGGTGGGAAGCCTAAGGAGCTTCCGCTGGACGATGTTGTGATGAAGTAGATCTTGTAACAACTATTCTCGAAGCCGGGCAGTCTTGGGGTGGAGAACGTGAACAAGAATGATTTATTTAATAAGATGGACGAGCTTGAGACCAAAACCGGGCATTTTCATACCGAGCTAGGTGTACTGAAGCAGCAGATTAAGGCGTTGATCGAAGAGAACAAGCGCCTCACCATAGAGAATCAACAGCTGCGCAAGGTGTTGAAGCGCGAGACGAATACTGCGCAAACGACAACACCGCAGCGGAAGCAGGCTCCCGTTGCCGTTCATGCCGTACCGGCGCCGGTGGAGCAGACGGAAATGCCGCTGGCCTTGCCGATCGACCAGGCTGCAGCGGTGGGCGAGGGATATGATAACCTGGCACGGCTGTATCACGAAGGTTTCCATATCTGCAATGTGTATTACGGGCATTTGCGTACGGAAGGCGACTGTCTGTTCTGCTTATCGTTTCTCAATAAATAAGCTTTCTATTGTTCGGAAGCACCGAATTGGGCCGTCCTTGTATAAGGGCGGCCTTATCGTTTATGCTGTGAGCAGGAATTTGTATCGATTGAATTATAAGGTATCGGAGGCACGAACAGGTCGTGACGAAAGAACTTGCACTTCAGCCGAATGAACGGCTGGACGATTTGCTGACGCATCAGCTCCATATTATTCAAAGCCGCGAAGTGTTCAGCTTTTCGATGGATGCGGTGCTGCTGGCCAGATTCGCGGGCATCCCGCCAAAAGGGAGAATACTCGATCTATGTACAGGCAATGGGGTCATACCGCTGTTGCTGACGACAAGAACGAAAGCGACGATCGATGCGGTCGAGATTCAGCCCCGTTTGGCCGATATGGCACGCCGCAGCGTAGCCATCAATGAGTTGGAACATCAGATTCGTATTATTGAAGGGGATCTAAGAACCTTCCCTGCGGATCAAGGCTATCCGATCTATGACGCCATTACGATCAATCCGCCTTATCTGCCACCTCAAGCAGGCGATCAGAACGAGAATCAGCACTATGCCTTCGCTCGCCACGAACTCAATGGCAATCTCGACGAAATAGTAGCCGCTTGCTCCAAGCTGGTGCGCAATGGCGGCCGGGTGTCGATGGTCCATCGGCCATCGCGGCTCATCGAGATTATCGATGCGATGCGCAAATACAAGCTGGAGCCGAAGCGGATCCGCTTCGTCCATCCGCATGCCGGTGCAGAGGCCAATATTGTGTTGATCGAAGCGGCGAAAGACGGGAAACCGGAGGTCAGATTGCTCCCTCCGCTAATTGTATATAATGAAGAAAGACAATATAATGAGGAACTTATGCAGATCTATTATGGCGATAAGCGCCCTCATCCGGGAGAAGTATAAGTGATGAATGTACAGCATAGTTTTAGCGGAGGCGCGAGTAGCGCCTCAGGGACGCTTTATTTGGTAGGGACCCCAATCGGCAATCTGGAAGATATGACGTTCCGGGCGATACGAACCTTGAAAGAGGTTAATCTGATTGCGGCCGAAGATACAAGGCAGACGCGCAAATTGCTAACGCATTTCGAAATCTCGACGCGCCTTGTGAGCTATCACGAACATAACAAGGGAGCAAGCGGACCGGAACTGATCCGTCTATTGGAGGAAGGGCAGAATATCGCGCTCGTGAGTGATGCAGGTCTTCCCGCTATCTCTGATCCGGGTGCTGATCTTGTAGCCGATGCGGTAGCGCATGATATCGCTGTCGTACCGATTCCGGGGGCCAATGCAGCTCTATCTGCGTTAATAATGTCGGGACTGCCGACGGAGAGGTTCACTTTTGTCGGATTCCTGCCAAGGGATCGTAAACCGCTGCGCGAATGGTTGGAGCATAACCGCAAGCAGGAAGGTACGATGATCTGCTATGAATCGCCACATCGGGTGGCAAAAACCTTAACGGCCCTGCTGGAATCATGGGGAGACCGGAAGATGGCTATGACGCGTGAGCTGACGAAGCGGCATGAAGAGGCAGTGAGAGGAACGGTATCGGAATGTCTGGCTTGGCTGGAGGAGCACCCGCCGCTCGGGGAATACTGCCTTGTCATTGCGGGTTTCGAGCAATCCGATGATTATCGGCAGGATGAGGACATGCCGTGGTGGCAGGATCTTGAGCTAGCTGACCATGTGGCACGTTACGAGCAGGAGTGCGGAGACCGTAAAGAGGCGATGAAGCGGGCCGCGGCAGACCGAGGTCTTGCGAAGCGGGATGTCTATAACGAGCTGATGCGCAAATAGGTAGATAAAAAAAAGGGCCTTCCTGATCGGGTTCGTCTCAGGAAGGCAGTAAGGAGTTATAAAAAGGTTAGAATTAACTGATTTATATACGTATTATAACCGATAATTTCGAATTTGTCTCTTATTTTGTAACAGGAGCCGGCATTTCGGAAAGACATACATGGCAAACGATTTTACCTTTGAAGTAAGAAACGTTCTCCGCGTTGCCACAGAAAATACAAGCGGGCTCATATTTCTTAAGCATGATGCGCTCGCCGTCTACATAGATCTCAAGCGCGTCTTTTTCTCCGATGCCAAGTGTGCGGCGAAGCTCAATCGGAATAACTACACGTCCGAGCTCGTCAACTTTCCGTACGATACCTGTTGATTTCATCATGATGGTCCGTGCTCCTCTCAATATACCTATATTCGTCATTATTCGACAAAATTCTATCATTTCTTTTCTCTATAGTACCAACGTTTCCCATAATAGTCAACCTTGAATCGCCTGTAAAATCTGGGTAATGTTCTTGTTAGAGCCTATAGAGCAGGGATCTTAAGCCATTACTAGCTTACAATATTATGTCGGGTTTTGGAAATAGATTTACGACAGTTTTCGACATTTTAATAGAACTTGTGTCGAAAGCATGTCGAGTAACTGAATGGAAGCTGTAGGAGACATGCCTAATCTCGCATTATAATGGATGGAAAGGTATGATAGTTTAAGGAGGGATAGCCAATGAATGCCAAGCTACAGCCGTTAGCAGAAGAGAAGGTCTTCAAGGACCCGGTGCACAAATATATCTACGTTCAGGACCGCACCATCTGGAACCTGATTAATACGAAAGAGTTTCAACGGCTGCGCCGTATTCGACAGCTTGGAACTTCCTATTTGACGTTCCACGGAGCGGAGCACAGCCGGTTCTCCCATTCGCTTGGCGTCTACGAGATTACCCGGAAGGTCATCTCGCAGTTCGAGCGTGGCGGATACGCAGATTGGCCGCAGGATGAGAAACTCGTCTCGCTTTGCGCCGCACTGCTGCACGATATTGGACATGGTCCATTCTCGCATTCCATAGAAGATGTGTTCGATACGCATCACGAGGATTGGACGTGTCGCATTTTATTAGAAGAAACAGAAGTGAACCGCGTGTTAAAAGAGGTCCATCCCGACTTCCCGGAACAGGTCGCCGCCGTCATCCGCAAGACCTACGAGAAGCCGATTGTCATCAGTCTCGTATCCAGTCAGATGGATGCCGACCGTATGGATTACCTGCTGCGCGATGCATACTTTACAGGTGTGAATTACGGCACCTTTGACCTTGAGCGGATCCTGCGCGTCCTTCGTCCTCACCGGGGAAGGATCGTCGTGAAGGAGAGCGGCATGCATGCGGTAGAGGATTATTTGATGTCTCGCTACCAGATGTACTGGCAAATTTATTTTCATCCGGTTACCCGAAGCTCCGAAATCATCCTGCGGCAAATCTTCCGTCGGGCCAAAGAGCTAAGTATGAATGGTTATGCATTCAAATGGATGATGGAGCCGATCGCTCGATTGCTTGGCGGTACAATCGATGTGCCGAACTATTTGGCGCTTGATGAGGCAACGGTTCAGGCGGCGTTCACCCAATGGCAAGCGGAAGAAGATAAGCTGCTGGCGGATCTATGCCGAAGATTCCTGGAACGTAAGCTGTATAAATATGTAACGATGGATGAAGCAGACGAAGAACTGTGGGCAAGAATCCGCGGAGAGTTCTCCCGCATCGGCCTTCATCCGGATTACCATCTCGAGATCGATTTTCCCTATGATCTGCCTTACGCCGTGTATCGCTCCGGCGTGTACGATGCGAAAAAAGACGACAAGTCGCCTATACTGGTACTCGGCCGCGATGACCAAGTGTACGAGATTTCGGAGCAATCCGATATTGTTCGCTCCATTACAGGCATGCACCGGGGCAAGTACCACCTGTATTACCCCTATGAACCGTTGCTTGAATCAGCGGATCAGCTAAGCGAAGAGCTCAGGCAGCTGTTTGAACTGGATAAGGAAGGAGCTTAATTTACATCATGTTAATCGACACGCATACTCACTTGGATTCGCATAAATTCGACGAAGACCGTGCAGAAGTCATCGAAAGAGCGCGGGCAGCCGGCGTCGAAATTTTGATTAATATCGGCTTTAATCGGGAGACAATTCCGACAACAATCGCACTGGCCGAACAATACGAGTTCATCTATGGCGTTGTGGGCTGGCACCCGACGGACAGCTTGGACTATGGACCTGGCGACCTCGATTGGATTGCATCTTTATGCGATCACCCGAAGGTCGTCGCCATTGGTGAAATCGGACTGGATTACTACTGGGACACCTCGCCTAAAGAGGTGCAGAAGCGCGTTTTCCGGGAACAAATTGAGCTTGCGAAGCAGAAAAAAAAGCCGATCGTCATCCATAACCGGGATGCCCATGAGGATGTTGTAAGCATATTGAAAGAAAGCAATGCGAAGGAGGTCGGCGGTGTCATGCACTGCTACTCCGGCAGCTGGGAAACGGCGAAGCAATGCCTCGATATGAACTTCTATATCTCGTTCGGCGGACCGGTCACGTTCAAGAATGCGCGGGTGCCCAAAGAGGTGCTTGCGAAGGTTCCGCTGGACCGTCTTTTGATCGAAACGGATGCACCGTATTTGGCCCCTCATCCCCATCGAGGGAAGCGTAATGAGAGTGCCTATGTTCGTCTCGTTGCCGAAACAGCTGCGGAAATTACAGGAAAAACATTGGCCGAAATCGAGCAAATAACGAGTGAAAATGCGCGGAAATGTTTTTCCATTCGATGAAACAAGCTTAAAAAGCAAGGATTTGGGACGATTCGAGCGAAAAAACTATTTTCACCTGGATAATTTCCGGTATTTTCACGAGTTTTTCCTTAAAATTCGGTAAAATCGTCCTTTATCGCTTCTTTACAATCTGGAGCAAAAGACTGTATCATTCATTTCAGAGCTTTTGAAGATGTATTCCTTTTCCAATAACGCTTAATCTCCGAATCGGAGAGCGGGGGAACCAAATGGGGATCTGCAGACGGTCGCTGCAGCAAGCCGCGTTGAATTCTTCTTGGGGTGAATTTCTAGAAGCGCCTGTATGTAAGACAAGGGCGTGTAGCTAGAATAGGGCGACTCTCTCGCCCGAATCCGACAGCTAACCTCGCAAGCGAAATAAGAGAGATCAACCTCGTGCATCCGTTCCATGCTACCCGTGTCCCACAGGAAGCCACGAAACAGATCTTCTGTCGTCGGCTTCTTTTTATTTTGAATTCAAAGCGGTTGTAAGTTTTCTTACGAGCATCCGTCTTGGAATTCGGGGGAATGAAACGCTGCTGCTCCGACATTGGAGATCCCGGCAGCCATGTTCATTTTGAATAATGCGTAAAGTGGCGACATAGTGTGATTGATGGAGGGGGTATGGGTGGAGTATTTGGGAGAGCGCGTGCGTTTGCACGTGAAATCTAATAGTCGACGCGTCTAAATCTATTTCATGCGTAACAGGGCGGCGGGGCTATGTAAGGAGGACCGAAGAAGTGGGCATAATCCAAGTAAAGGAAACCCATGGGAAACGATCATCCAGCATGTCTTTCGCATTGCGATGGAAGCATGAGAACGTGCGTTTAATTGTACTAAGCGCTATGATCTCAATCGCTATGACTTTCATGTTTCTGGTGTTGTTGTACGGAACGGCTGACAAGCGCGTCTCCGTAGTGTTGAATGGACAAGAAACCGTCGTTAAGACGGATCAATGGGTCCTGCAACGCCTACTGGATGAACAAGCCATTACAGTTGGTCCCTATGATGAGGTGTCTCTACCTCTGACTGGCGGGATCAAAGATGGTGACCGAATTGTTATTAATCAAGCAATTCCGCTCACGGTAAAGGCTGACGGCAATGTAAGAACGGTGTACACGACAGAAAGAACGGTACAGGGAGCGATCGATCAGGCTAATATATCGATCCGCAGTCAAGACAAAGTAATACCTGCGGTGGATACCGTGCTTACGCCTAATATGAAAGTAACCGTTGTTCGGATCGATAAGCACTATATGCAGAGCGAACAGAAGGTGCCTTACACCACCGTGAAGAAGAACGATCCGAGCTTGGAGCAAGGCAAGCAGCAGACGGTTCAGAGCGGTCAGGAAGGGCTTGTCGTAAGTAAGTTTGAGAAAGTGTACGCCGACGGGCAGCTCGTTTCGAAGACGCTCGTGTCCAAGCTAACGCAGACCCAAGCCGTCAACCAAGTGGTTGCCGTAGGTACGAAAGCCGTCGTGAAGGCGGAAGACGTTACAACGGCTTCGTTGACGAAGCGTGGTGTGTCGTTCAAGGCTAAGAAAATTTTGAAAAATGTGACATTAACCGCTTACTCAGCAGGTGTCGCTTCCACAGGCAAGAGTGAGTCACATCCTCAATATGGTATTACCGCATCTGGCGCTCGCGTAACCGAAGGTCGAACGATTGCCGTCGATCCGGACGTGATTCCGATTGGCTGGTGGGTGTATATCGAGGGTATAGGCTTCCGACGTGCTGAGGATACGGGTAGTGCGATTAAGGGCAGCAAGATCGACGTGTATTATGAGAGCGAAGATTACGCCCAGAAGTTCGGCCGTAAGAAGGGCTACACCGTCTACGTCGTGGGGCCGAAAAAGCCTGAAGCGATCTAGCGGGCTGCAGGCATCTGTAATTCCATGTTATCGTAATTTCTAAGTATTTATGCCATGATAAGAAGAGGCGATGCCTCTTCTTTTTGTACGTTTGTCCCGAAAGGATGTAAGGGAAGTCCATGATGAAAGAAATCATTGTCGTCGAAGGCAAAGCGGACACCGTCGCCATTAAACGCGCGGTCGAGGCAGAGACGATCGAGACAGGCGGGTCGGCGATCGGCGAAGCGGTCTTGAAACGGGTGGAGCTTGCGATGGAGCGTCGAGGCGTCATTATCTTCACCGATCCTGACCATGCGGGGGAGCGGATTCGCAAAATCGTCGCGCAGCGCGTGCCAGGCTGCAAGCATGCGTTCCTGCCCCAGGTGGAGGCGCTCTATAAGGGCGATATCGGCGTGGAGAACGCCAAACCGGAAGCAATCCGCAGAGCGCTTGCAAGCGTGCGTTCGGAGGTTGTGGAAGGACAGGCTGCGGAAGAGCCGGAGATCAGCTGGGACGATCTGATGCGGGCTGGATTGCTCGTCCACTCGGATGCGTCGAATCGGCGTCTCTTGATGGGCAATTTGCTCGGGATTGGGTATGCCAACGGCAAGCAGTTTTTCAAACGCTGCTCGATGTTCCGCATTACGCGTGAGGAATTTGAACAGGCGCTCGCACAGATGGAGCGGGAAATCGGAGGAAGCGGGCAATGAGCATGAATATCGATGTCGCTACGCCGAAGCGGACGCGCGACATTATTAATAAATATGGCTTCTCGTTCAAGAAAAGCCTCGGACAGAACTTCTTGATCGATCAAAACATACTGCGGAAGATCGTATCCGCCGCAGAGCTAGATGAGACGAAGGGAGCGCTCGAAATCGGTCCGGGGATCGGTGCGCTTACCCAGCAGCTCGCCCAGACTGCCGCGCGCGTGACAGCTGTCGAGATCGACGATCGTCTGATCCCGATCCTCAGCGATATTTTTGCCGATACGAAGAATATCCACGTGGAGCATGGTGACGTGCTTAAGCTCGATTTGAAGGCACTCATGGAGCGTCAATTCGCAGGCTTAAGCGGCGTAAGCGTCGTCGCCAACCTGCCTTATTACGTGACGACCCCGATCCTGATGAAGCTGCTCGAGGAGAAGCTGCCGCTCGAGCATATCGTGGTCATGATCCAGAAGGAAGTCGCAGAGCGGATGGCGGCGAAGCCGGGAGGCAAGGAATACGGCAGTCTGAGCGTGGCCGTGCAGTACTACTGCGAGACCGAGTTGGTCTGTATCGTGCCTCATACCGTATTCATTCCGCAGCCGAACGTCGATTCTGCGGTCATCAAGCTGTCGGTTCGCAAGCAGCCACCAGTTGATGTAGAGGACGAGGATCACTACTTCCGTACGGTTCAGGCGTGCTTCGCCCAGCGGCGCAAGACGATCGCGAACAACCTGACCGCATACGTCGGCAAAGCGAACCGCGACCAGCTCGCCCCGCTGCTCGAGAAGATCGGCATCGATCCTTCGCGCCGCGGCGAGACGCTGTCGTTGCAAGAATTCGCGAACTTAAGCAAAGCGCTCATCGCAGCAGGCTTCTAAGTTAAACCGTGCCAATGGCACGGTTTTTTATTTTGCCTCGGGTTGCTAAGAAAGTCGAAAAATGAAGAAAAAAGTTCCACGTGGAACGTTTAACGAGGTTAATTACCGACAATTGTCGGCTGAGAGTAAGCTGGGTGGTTTGGCAGAAGAACGTGAAGTTCAGAGGAATTGTGGAAAACAAAGGCGGATGATCTAGGAGGAATGATAAGTAAAGCGTGTCCACGAAGTGGACGACAAGCGAGGGTCAGCACTTAAGCCGCTAACGCGTCGATGCACCAAGTTTACTCTGAGGGCGGCGGAGGGCGGCGGAGGGGGAAGGGGCGAGGGGAAAGGAGGTTGTTCAGAGGGCGCGAGGGAAAATGCGGGTCCAGAAGGTCGCATCTCTGGCCTCTTGCATGAGAGGATATAAAAACGGGGTACAAGGGGCAGCGCCCCAAACCGCCCCTATTTGGGCCCTTACCAAGGGCACCAATCGCCCGCCCGCCCCATAGGATAGACGAAGAGGTGATTTGCCCATGAAGCAGGGGGACCTGGTCGTCCGCAAATCGTATGGCGGGGATGTCCTTTTTCGCATCGCATTTATGAATCAGCAAGCGGCTACGCTCAAAGGCACGGACTACCGACTGTTGGCGGATTCGCCGATCAGCGACTTATCGGTGGTGCGCAACCCGGAGTATACGGGGGCGGCCAGGCTAGCTCGGATCAAGGAGCACGAATCGCTGCGCCGCATGCGCGAGCAGCGGGAACAGCAGGCGGTGAAAGGGGAAGAAGAGCTGCGGCGGACGTTCAATCAGAGCCAACAGCCTTTTTTTGAGATGCCGGGCAAAGTCCTGCATCTGGACGGGGACGCAAACTATTTGAAGAAAAGCATGCAGCTGTATTCGCAGATGCGGGTACCGGCGCACGGAGTCTATGCCCACGAGTCGCAGATGGCGGATACGGTGTATCGGTTGTTGCCGCAGCTCAAACCGGATATTGTGGTCATAACCGGTCATGACGGCGTGCTCAAGAGCAGGGAGAGCAATGATCTGTATAGCTTGGCGAGCTATAAGAACTCGAAGAACTTTGTCGACGCCGTCCAAATCGCACGGAACTATGAGAAAAGCCGGGATGGGCTGATCGTCGTAGCCGGTGCCTGCCAGTCCCATTTTGAAGCGCTGTTGTACGCAGGGGCAAACTTCGCCAGCTCACCTGGCCGCGTGCTCATCCATGCGCTGGATCCGGTTTACGTCGCGATCAAGGCCAGCTTTACCCCGATTCGGGAGACCATTAATCTCTCCGATGTGATCCAAGGGACCATCAGCGGCTTCGATGGCGTAGGCGGAATCGAGACGATCGGGAAGTACCGAGTGGGGTTGCCGAAGCCAAAAACGTTGACCGGCGTGAAGCCAACTGTTTAATATGCCGCTCCGTTTCTCAAATATGCATAAAAAATTATAAAATCACAATAATTTTATTGACAGTTTATTGAGTTCGCTGTTATAATATAAAATTTTGACAAGCCACCTCCCTTGCGCTATAATGGACAAGGAAAGAGGTGGTAGTGGACAATGGCAAAAAATGCGCTGTTGGAGATCAAACGCAGTTTGGAGGCCCATGTGGGTGCCAAGATTCGGCTTCGAGCTAACGGTGGTCGCCGAAAGACCATCGAACGTACCGGTGTGTTGGAAGAGATCTACCCTTCTGTATTCATAGTGAAACTGGACCAGGAGTCGCATGCATTCAAGCGTGTCTCCTATAGCTACGCGGATATTTTGACCGAATCGGTGGAGGTAACCGTAGACAGTGATGATGGCCAGGTTCGCATTACCTATCTGCAATAACTTCTTTCAAATAGCACACCATCAGAACGCGCCGGCTTCAAGCCGCTTGAAGGTCTCCCGTTAGTGGAAGCCGCTTCAGGGGGCTTGAAGCAGGAGGCGTTCTTTTTTTTGCCAAGTTCATGCAGCGGTGCTTTGCGCGTAGACCGTCCCCCTTTCACGCATACTAGCCGTAACTACGGTATAAGAGGAGGCGCGAAGGCGATGAGCCGAAGACGCAGAAGCACGATGAGTGAGCAGCTGAAATACGAGCTGGCCAAGGATTTAGGATTCTACGATACGGTGCAAAAGGAAGGCTGGGGCAGCATTAAAGCCAAGGATGCCGGAAACATGGTGAAGCGGGCGATTCAGTTGGCCGAGCAGGCCGCCGCCAAGCAATACCAGGAGGCGAATACGTCACAGCAGGTGCAGCAGGCGGAACAGTACGCCACGGCGAGAAATGCGCGCCAGCAGACCCAACAGCAGCAACCCGAGCAGCAGACAATATCGCAGACGGCTTCTTATATGCAGCAAACGGGCGCCACGCTGGCCCAGACGCAGACCTTCCATCAACAGGCGCCGATTGGACAGCAGGGGCAAGCTCAGACGTCGCCCTACACCTCTGAGCAGCCGTACATCGCCCGCTCGCAGCGCCCGTTAGAACAGAGCCAATCCCAGCAGCCGTTTAATGCGGCCGCTTATGCCGTGCCATCCAACACGGAAGCACAGAACAGCCAAAGCCCGATGTACCGCAATTAACGCCCGCAAGCTAAGACGTGAAGACGTCCTAATGGCCGTCTTTTAAGCTCGCAAGAGGACCGCAATCATTGTGGATCCCCCTTTGCGAACTAACGTCTTAGCTTTTCTTTTTGCCTTTTGCTAAAATAGAGATTATTGCCTATCGAAGGCGGATGCGAATCGTAGATGAGCGGGTGACAATGGACGATGAAAATTTATGAGAAAGCCCCGGCCAAAATCAATTTGCTGCTGGACGTGCTCCGCAAGCGCGAGGATGGCTTCCATGAAGTAGAGATGATTATGACGATGGTGGATTTGGCCGATCGTCTCGAGATGGAGGAGCTGCCGCGGGACAGCATTATGATCTCCTCGCAGGCGGGTTACATCCCTCTTGACGAGAAGAACCTGGCGTTCCAGGCGGCCAAGCTGATTAAGGACCGGTATGATGTGCGCAAGGGCGTGTACATCCACCTGGATAAGAAAATTCCGGTAGCCGCAGGTCTTGCAGGCGGCAGCAGCGATGCGGCAGCGACGCTGCGGGGGTTGAACCGGCTGTGGGGGCTTAATATCCCGCAGGACGAGCTGTGCAAGCTCGGGGCAGAGCTGGGCTCGGATGTCCCATTCTGCGTCACAGGAGGGACGGCGCTTGCGACGGGACGCGGCGAGAGGCTCGAGCGGATCGACAACCCGCCGCAGTGCTGGGTGGTGCTGGCCAAGCCGCCGATCAATGTATCGACCGCCGATGTGTACGGCCGGTTCCGCGTATCGGATATCAAGGAGCATCCTTCGACCGCAGCGATGCTGGGCGCAATTAGCCGCGGATCGTTCTCCGATATTTGCGGCAATCTCGGCAATGTGTTGGAGAGCGTAACGCTCGGCCTCTATCCGGAGGTGCTGCAGTTGAAGGAAAGCATGGAACGCCTGGGAGCGGACGGCGTGCTCATGTCCGGAAGCGGCCCAACCGTTTTTGGCTTGGTTAGCAAGGAAGCGAAGGTTTCCCGGATCTATAATGGGCTGCGCGGATTCTGCAAAGAAGTGTATGTGGTAAGAATGCTAACATGAACCGGACGTTCTTCTTGATTAAATCCGTATAAAAATGGTATATTGTCTTTATATTATTCGGATTTAGCTGGGGGAGGATAGCTGTGAAGAAATTAAAACGAAGTGCTAGGCTTGTGGAGATGACACAATATCTGCTCAATCGCCCCCATACGTTAATTTCGTTGACAGCCTTTGCCGACCGCTATCAATCTGCCAAGTCGTCCATCAGTGAAGACCTCGCGATTATTAAAGAGGTGTTCGAAGAAGAGGGCTTAGGCGAACTGCATACGTTGGCAGGAGCAGCGGGCGGAGTAAAATATACGCCAAAAATGAACGTCGATGAAGCGAAAAAGATTATGGAAAGCGTATGCCGCCAGCTGGAGCAGCCGGAGAGGGTGCTTCCGGGCGGATATTTGTATATGACCGATATGCTGGGCCAGCCTGGCCTGCTCGCGGATATCGGCCGTATGTTCGCGACTGCATTCGCGTCCAAGGATATCGATGTCATTATGACGGTAGAGACCAAGGGCATTCCGCTCGCTTACGCAACCGCTGCATGCATGAATTTGCCGGTGGTGATCGTACGGCGGGATAACAAGGTAACGGAAGGTTCGGCCGTGAGCATTAACTATGTGTCGGGCTCGAACAAACGGATTCAGACGATGTCGCTGGCCAGACGCGCGCTCAAGGAGCAATCCCGCGTGCTGATCATTGACGACTTCATGAAGGCCGGCGGGACGATTCAAGGCATGATGGATCTGTTGCATGAATTTAATGCTCATGTGGCTGGGGTTGGCGTATTCGTCGAGTCCGGTGAACTGGAGAGCGAAGATCGCCTGTTTGAGGATTACGTCTCGCTTGCGAAGCTAACGGCGGTCGATCTGAAGACGAAGCAGACGACGATCGTGCTGGGCAATTTTTTTGACAACCCGCAGACGTAATCGATAACAGACAGAAGGAAGACGCGCGGGAGTGAAGCGCGTCTTTTTTGTATGCAATGTGAAGGTGAAGGTCGTGTTACCTTTGCCTAAACTTGTCAGAAGAATGTAAGATAAGAGAAGAAGACGAAACCTTGAAGGAGGCAATACCCGTGTCCAAACAGCAACCGCAATCTGTAGCAACCGAACAAGCACCGGCAGCAATCGGCCCTTATTCCCAAGCGATGAAGCTTGGCAATCTGCTCTTCACCTCCGGCCAAATCCCGCTCACGCCAGCAGGCGAATTAGTGGAAGGCGGCGTAGAGGAGCAGACCCATCAAGTGTTCCGAAACCTTGAAGCGGTGCTGGCGGCAGCAGGCGCGACGTTCGCCGACGTCGTCAAAGCGACGGTATTCATTAAGGATATGAACCAGTTCGCAGCGATCAACGCGATCTATGCTTCGTACTTCGGCGACCATAAACCGGCACGTTCGACGGTAGAGGTAGCAAGGCTGCCGAAGGACGTACTTGTCGAAATCGAACTAATCGCATCGATTAGCGTCGAATAGAATCGAAAAAGTTTTGAATAGAAAAAATATTTATAAAATAGCCGTTAAATTTCCAAAATCATGAAGGATTTTGAAAGGCTGCGTGGAAATATACAGCAAGTCTTTGAAAGGCAAAGGTGGTGAACACATATGCAAATTACCGATGTCAGACTCCGCCGTGTAAATTCCGAAGGTCGCATGAAAGCCATCGCGTCCATCACCATTGACAATGAATTTGTCGTTCACGATATTCGAGTGATCGATGGCAACAATGGTATGTTCGTGGCTATGCCGAGCAAGCGGACTCCGGATGGAGAATTCCGCGATATCGCGCATCCGATCTCTTCGACTACCCGTGAGAAGATTCAAGCGGCCGTGCTCGCAGAATACGAGCGCGCAGCAACGGAAGAAGAAGTGATTGAAGAAGGAGCGTAAGTCATGTAAGTGGGGTTTTACGCAGCAGGGTCCGTCATCCTTCACCGGAAGAGCACTTTGCCTGCAGATTTGCGTCTGATCATAGGGCGCATTCATCGCCCTTCATAATCTTTCGCGGGATCAGAGAGCCATGTACTGGCTCTCTTTTCTTTTGGGTAGGAATAAGCTATATTCAGTAGAGCGTTGTATTGACTGCGGAAGAATCGTTCGACTTATAGCGAATTATTCCTATTGTTTCAGGAGGGATCCCAATCGTGAAAGTGATGGCAATCGTGCTTGCGGCTGGACAGGGCAAGCGGATGAAATCCAAATTGTATAAAGTACTTCATCCCGTATGCGGCAAACCTATGGTAGGCCATGTGCTGCAGACGGTCAAAGAAGCGGCGTGCGAGCGTACCGTCGTCGTTGTCGGCCATGGTGCCGAAGCTGTGCAAGCCTATGTAGGCAATGGCGCGGAATTCGTGCTGCAAGCGCAGCAGCTGGGCACCGGGCATGCGGTCCGACAGGCAGAGTCGCTGCTGGTAGAAGAGGAAGGCACGACCGTAATTCTGTACGGTGACACTCCATTGGTGACGAGCGGTACGATAAAGGCATTGCTCGAGCTTCATACGGCCAAAGGAGCGGCGGCCACGGTATTGACGGCCGTAGTGCCGAATCCGCAGGGCCTCGGCCGTATTGTGCGGGGCGAAGACGGCCGCGTGCAGCGTATCGTCGAGCAGAAGGACTGCTCGCCGGAGCAAGCGCAGATTACCGAGATTAACACCGGCATGTACTGCTTCGATAATAAGAAGCTGTTCGAGGCGCTGAAGCTCGTGAAGAACGAGAACGCGCAGGGCGAGTATTACCTGACCGACGTGCTCGAGATTCTGAAGAATGGCGGCGAGATTGTCGAGGCGTTCATCGCGCCGGATTTCGCGGAAGGCGTAGGCGTTAATGACCGCGTCGGCCTAGGCGAAGCCGAGCAGCTGATGCGCGCGCGGATCAACCGCCAGCACCAGATTAACGGGGTCACGATCATCGATCCGGCGAACACTTATATTGAAGCGGACGTCACGATCGGCTCGGATACTGTCATTTATCCGGGCAGTATCCTGCGCGGAAGCACCGACATCGGCGAGGACTGCATCATCGGTCCTGGCGCGGATCTGACGAACGCGATCGTGGCGAGCGGCGCAGAAGTGAAGCACTCGGTGATTGCGGACTCTTCGGTCGGCGAGAGCACGTCTGTCGGACCATTCGCGTACGTTCGTCCGGGCTCG
Organism: Paenibacillus phyllosphaerae; assembly: GCF_014192105.1. GTDB lineage: Bacteria > Bacillota > Bacilli > Paenibacillales > Paenibacillaceae > Paenibacillus_Z > Paenibacillus_Z phyllosphaerae. The sequence goes on from NZ_JACHXK010000026.1 coordinate 21,510, forward strand.
AAGATCGGCGCGAACTGTAAGATCGGCGATTTCGTCGAGCTTAAGAATGCCGAGCTTGGCGACGGATCCAAGGTGTCCCATCTGGCTTACGTAGGCGATGCCAAAGTAGGCAAAGACGTGAATATCGGCTGCGGCGCGATTACGGTCAACTACGACGGCTTCAACAAGTCGCTCACGGAGATCGGCGACAATGCCTTCGTCGGCAGCAACGTCAACCTGATTGCGCCGGTCAAAATCGGCGATGGCGCTTATGTCGTCGCAGGTTCGACCATTACGCATGACGTGCCGTCCAATGACGTGGCGATCGCTCGCGAGCGCCAAGTGAATAAACCGGGATATGCGGAGAAGCTTCGCGGCCGGGCCAAAGCGAAAAAAGAAAAGAAAGGCTAATCGCGCTTGCGCCAAGCTTCGGCTTGGCGCTTCACTCAAGCGAATGAGCGCCTTAACGATACAAGCAGGCGGATGGAATGCCTCGTCGATGACGGGAGCGGGCCATCCGCCTTTTTTGCGCTTAGCTGAGGCGATCCGAGTCGCCGGATCCGGTGAAGTTTGGTTATTTTTGCGCCAAGATGGGTATGAATATATGGAAATCACTTGTTACTTACGTGAGATGGACAACCCGCCCGAGTTAAGCATCTTAAAGGCGATAAGCCAGCAGTCAGCAGGTTATGAAGCAATCACGTTCAGCTGAACACTTTAGGAGGTTTTCGATTATGGCCATTCCATTCAAAGCGCAAGAGCGAACACTGGGTACAAGCGGTTCCCTGAAACAAATGCGGAAGAGAGGCTACATTCCGGGTATTGTCTATGGCAAGAAGCTAAGCGGTCCGGTTAGCATCGCCGTAGACGAGAAGGAGCTGCAGCAGCTGCTGCGCGGCAATCGCCACGCGCTGCTCGAGCTTGAGCTGGGCGGAAGCGGCAAGCAGCCGGTCATGCTGACCGATATCCAACGCGATCCGCTGTCGCGCCAGGTGCTGCATGTCGATTTCCATCAGGTGAATATGAATGAAGAGATCCGTACGCAGGTTCGTCTGGAGATGATCGGCGATTCGGAAGGCGTACGCGAAGGCGGCATTCTGCAGGCGATGATCCACGAGCTCGAAATCCATTGTCTGCCGACCGAGATTCCGGATGTGATCGAGATCGACGTGTCCCAGCTGCAGATCGGCCAGAACTTGCTCGTTTACGATCTTAAGCTGCCGCAGGGCGTAACGACCAAGCTCGATGCAGAGCAGGTCGTAGTGACGATTTTGGCCCCGCAGAAGGAGCTTTCCGCGGAGGAAGCCGAAGAAGCGGCGATCGAGCAGCATGAGGCGGATGACCGTGCGAAGGAAGCCAATATGGAGGATGTACATACATCTGTCTAAGGGAATAGAAGCTAGGGCTGAAATACAACAAGGGCTGCGGATTAGCGCAGCCCTTGTTTTGTCGTTCGGGAAGATAACGATAAAGCGTCTATGCAGGCCGAGGGCGCAAGTTAATACCCCGGACGAGAGACAAAGGTAAATTGCCTACGATTGTAGAACACATTATTAACCTTAACGAAGACATGGGAGTAGTGTTCGACGAATCCGATGTCGCTGTGCTCCTTGCCGCAATAAATTTGAACAGGCACATGATGATCGTGATGATCTTGGAACTGAAGATCATGTACAATAAGTTGACCATTGTGATACATTAGCAAGCCGCTCCTTTACTTGATTTTCTTATGTAGGGCAACGTAAGCTGTATCTATACTATGATGACAATTTAGCAGGCCCAATCGTTGCATCGCATTACAAAAAAGTTTAAAACATTACAAATGAATTACATAAATTTCCTTACACTCCAGAGAGTTCAAATCAGTGAGTGGCAAGGTTGAAAATATGGGAGTGATAAGCAGCATGAAATGGATTGTCGGACTAGGCAACCCGGGGACAACCTACGCGGGTACCCGCCATAATGTCGGTTTCATGGCCGTCGATTTATTCGCGAAGCGCCACAATATCAGCGTCACGCAGAGCAAGTGCAAGGCGCTGGTCGGGGAAGGGAATGTCGGGGGCGAGAAGGTCGTATTGATCAAACCGATGACTTACATGAACCTATCAGGCGAATCCGTGCGCGGCTATATGGACTACTACAAGGCTAGCCTTGAAGATCTGATCGTCGTGTATGACGACCTCGACACCGAGGTAGGCAGAATTCGACTCCGTTATCAAGGGAGTGCCGGAGGGCATAACGGCATCAAGTCGATTATTGCGCATACCGGGACACAAACCTTCAATCGGGTCCGAATGGGCATTTCGCGTCCGCAGCCGGGTCGGAATATCGCGGATTACGTACTCGACAACTTCCCGAAGAGCGAGGCGGATAAGCTCGCGTCGATGATTGAGGAAACCTGCGATGCGCTTGAGTTCGCGCTTGCCAATCCCTTCGAGCGGACGATGGCCAAGTTTAACCGTTAGTTTTGGCGTTTTCCGGGCATACTGAGGGTATAACCCATCCTCAGGAGGCATAAATATGGCTGTGAACTACATTTGTCGTCATTGTAAATCGGCAATCGGGTCTATCGACAGCGCCCAAGTGTCGGAACTGCAGCTGGGCTTCCATTTCTTGACCCTTGAAGAGCGCAGCGATATAATAGCGTATAACCAAAACGGAGATGTGACCGTGAAGGTGGTTTGCGACTACTGCAAGGAAGCGCTGGATGCGAATCCGGAGCTGCTGCTGGTGGCGAATCCCCTGCAATAAGGGCTGCAAGGATGGACGAAGGATGCATAGGAGTCTTGGCATGAGGCCGAGGCTCCTTTTGTGAACCATTCTCGTAAGTCTTTAATTGCTGACGGCTCAGTGCCAAAGAGAGACTGCCGCATAAGGAATGAATGGCGCCCATTCGAAGGGATAGCGATCATTTCGCCTTACTGCTGCGGAAGCAAAATTTAGTTCGTTAATGCGTAAAAGCACTGATGCCATGCAAGATGATAGGCTTTTTGCGTCAATGAAACGGGGTGCCTGAGGGTTGAAACCATTAATTTCGGCTTATGCCGCAGATGCAGACTTTCAGTCGGTTGTATCTGGTATCAAAAAAGGGATGCGTGAGCAATTAATCTCTGGTCTAGCCGGATCATCGCGCCAAGTGATGATTGCGGCCCTTCAGCGTGAGCTGCAGCGGCCTTTGCTCGTCGTCACGCATAATATGTTCGCTGCTCAGAAGATTGCAGAGGATCTGGTAGAACTGTTGCCGCAAGGTGAAGTGCTGCTCTACCCGGCCAATGAGCTGGTCGCGGCCGAAGCGGCGATCTCCAGTCCCGAGACGCTGGCACAACGCATGGATGTCCTGATTCGCCTGTCCCAAGGGTACCGAGGCGTCGTTGTCGTGCCGTTCTCCGGCGTGCGCCGCTACTTGCCGCTGCCTGATGTGATGGCTGCTGCCCATGTCGAAGTGAAGGTCGGGCAGTCCCTTCCGATGGAAGCGTTTTTACGCCGTCTGGTGGAGCTTGGTTACGTCCGTGCGGACAAAGTCGAGAATAAGGGCGAGATGAGCGTCCGCGGCGGTATCGTCGATCTGTACCCGCTGACGTCGCCTCAGCCGTATCGCATCGAATGGTTCGATGACGAGATCGATTCCATTCGATCGTTCGATCCGACGGAGCAGCGCTCGCTCGATAAGCTGGACAGCTACGTTATTCCGCCTTGCCAGGAGATTCTGGCGGATGCGCCTCGGTTCGAGAACGCCGCGCAGCATGCGTCGGAGCTGCTGGAGCAGCAGCTGCAGAAGATGACCGACCGGACGGCCAAGGACCGGCTGCGCGCGGAAATCGGCGGTGAGCTCGACAAGCTGCGGGACCATACGTACTTCCCGGAGCTGTACAAATATGTTTCGCTGCTCTATCCGGAGCGCAAGACGCTGCTTGATTACGTGCCGAGCGATACGATCCTAATCTATGATGAGCCGACCAGGCTGATCGAGACCGGCCGTCAGCTGGAGCGGGACGAGGCGGAATGGGCGACCCACCTGCTGACGAACGGCAAGTCGCTGCCGGGGTTCGTGCTGGCGCGTCCGGCGGACGATGTGCTGTACCAACGCCCATACCCGACCTTGTTCTTGTCGCTCTTCCTGCGCCAGATCCCGCATACGCACCCGCAGAATATCATTAACGTGGTCAGCCGGGCGATGCAGAATTTCCATGGCCAGATGAACCTCTTGAAGACCGAGATGGAGCGCTGGCGCAAAGCCGGAGCGAGCGTCATGATGGTCGCCGGCAGCGAAGAACGCATGGACCGGATGCGCCGCGTGCTGCAGGATTATAACATTGAGCCGCCGCTCTTGATCGAGGGCACGCTGCAGGCGGGCTTCGAGCTGCCCGCCATTCATCTGATCGTCATTACCGAAGGCGAGATGTTCTCGCAGAAGCAGCGCAAGGCGCGCCGCATGGACAAGAAGATCGACAACGCCGAGCGGATCAAGAGCTACACCGAGCTGAAGATCGGCGATTACGTCGTTCACCAGAATCATGGTATCGGCAAGTACGTAGGCATCGGCACGCTCGAGATAGCCGGCATTCATAAGGACTACATTCATATTTTGTACGCGGGCGGCGATAAGCTGTCTGTTCCGATTGAGCAGATCGATCTTATTCAGAAATACGTCGGCAACGAGGATAAGGAACCGAAGGTATACAAGCTCGGCGGCACGGAATGGACGCGCGTGAAGAGCAAGGTCCAGTCGTCGGTCAAAGACATCGCCGACGATCTAGTGAAGCTATATGCGGAGCGGCAGGCGACGACAGGCTTCGCGTTCGGTCCGGACACGAGTTATCAGAACGAGTTCGAAACAATGTTCCCTTACGATGAGACGCGCGACCAGCTGCGCGCCATTGAAGAGATCAAGAAAGATATGATGACGCCTCGTCCGATGGACCGCCTGTTGTGCGGCGACGTGGGCTACGGCAAGACCGAGGTGGCGGTTCGCGCTGCGTTCAAGGCGGCGATCGAAGGCAAGCAGGTCGCGATACTGGTGCCGACGACGATTCTGGCGCAGCAGCACTACGAGACGTTCAAGGAACGGTTCTCCGAATTCCCGTTCAGCATCCAGGTACTCAGCCGTTTCCGCTCCCGCAAGGAGCAGAACGAGACGATGAAGGGAATCAAGGAGGGCACGGTGGACGTGGTGATCGGCACGCACCGCTTGCTCTCGCAGGATATTGTGTTCAAAGACCTCGGCCTCTTGATCATTGACGAGGAACAGCGTTTCGGCGTCACGCACAAAGAGAAGCTGAAGCGGCTGAAGACGAATGTGGACGTGTTGACGCTCACGGCGACGCCGATCCCGCGGACGCTCCATATGTCCATGCTCGGCGTGCGCGACCTGTCGGTCATCGAGACGCCGCCGGAGAACCGTTTCCCTGTGCAGACCTACGTGCTCGAATATAGCCCGGCGCTCGTACGCGAGTCGATTGAACGCGAGCTCGCACGCGGAGGCCAGGTGTACTACATGTTCAACCGCGTGCAGGGGATCTACCAGATGGCTGAGCAGATCAATATGCTCGTTCCGGATGCGAAGGTCGCCGTTGCCCACGGGCAGATGTCCGAGCAGGAGCTGGAGAAGACGATTCTCGACTTCCTCGACGGCGAATTCGACGTGCTGGTCAGCACAAGCATCATTGAGACAGGCGTAGACATTCCGAACGTGAACACGCTGATCGTCCATGATTCGGACAAGATGGGCTTGTCTCAGCTCTATCAACTGCGCGGCCGCGTCGGCCGTTCCAACCGGATTGCGTATGCGTATTTTACGTATCAGCGGGATAAGGTGCTCACGGAAGTGGCGGAGAAGCGTCTGCAGTCGATCAAGGAATTCACCGAGCTTGGATCGGGCTTCAAAATCGCGATGCGCGATCTCTCGATCCGGGGAGCGGGCAATTTGCTCGGTGCGGAACAGCATGGCTTTATCGCCTCGGTCGGCTTCGATCTGTATTCGCAGATGCTGTCCGATGAGATCGCCAAGCGCAAGGTTGGGCTAGAGGGCGAGAACGCGCCTGTGAAGGAAATCGTCACGCAGATCGACATCAGCATCGACGCCTACTTGCCCTCGGCTTATATTTACGATAGCATACAGAAGATAGAGATTTACAAGAAAGTGGCAGCAGTGCGTTCCGTTGAGGAAGCCGAGGATCTGCGCGAAGAGATGATCGACCGCTTCGGCGACCTGCCGCAAGCCGTCGATAATTTGCTCGCGGTCGCCCGCGTGAAGGCAATCGCCTCCGCCTGCGGCATTGAACAGATCAGCCAGAAGGGCGACGATCTCACGATTAAATTCGCAGAGCGGGAGAAGCAGCGCTTCGACAAGAAGAAAGTCGATTTGATCTGTTTCTCCTTCGAGAACCGGTTCATTCGGTCAACGGCCGATGAGCCGAATCCCCTTGTTCAGCTCCGGGGCAAGAGCCTTGTGATGGAGCAGAAGCTGGAGCTGTTGGAGCGTTTCTTGACGCAGTATAAGGACACCATTCAATCGAAAGGGGAACTACAAGATGTTGCGCATTAACTGGAAGAAGGGGACGCTTCTGGCCTTAACGGCTGTCCTCGTGCTCGTGCTGGCAGCAGGTTGCGGCAAGAAAGAGGAGACGAACACAGCGACAGAATCCCCTGGAGCAGGAACCGGGACTGTAATCGCCACCTATAAGGACGGCGATAAGACAGCCGAAGTGACCGAAGATGAATTCAACAAGTACACCGCGTTCTTCAGCATCGTCAATCCGCAGACGGCCTCTTACCTGCAGATTCCGCAGCTGAAGGAACAGTTCCTAAGAGAATACATCGGATACAAGATTCTGACGACGCGTCTGCCGGAACAGACGGACGAGCAGAAGAAAAAGTCCGAAGAACAAACGAACAGCTTCTATGATCAAGTGAAAACGGCCGCCGATTCGTCGGAAGATCTGAAGAAACAGCTCGACGACGCGAAGCTGACCGAGTCGGATATCAAGTATTTCTACAGCATGATCACCAACATCATGGACAACGAGCAAAGCAAAGTAACGGACGAAGCGGTACAGAAGCAATTCGAAGCTTCGAAGGATGACTATAATGTCGTTACGCTCCGCCATATCCTTGTCGCGACCAGCGATTCCTCGACGGGCGAAGAGCTCCGTACGGAAGAAGAGGCGCTTAAGCGCGCGCAAGAAGTGAAGAAAAAGCTGGATGCGGGCGGCGACTGGACAACGCTTGCCAAGGAATATTCGGACGATCCGGGCTCCAAGGATAACGGAGGTCTGTACGACGCGCAAGCTGTAGGCGGATATGTAACGGAGTTCAAGGACGCTGCGAATACGCAAGAGATTGGGAAGATCGGCGAACCGGTTAAAACAACGTATGGCTACCATGTCATTAAAGTGGAGAAGCGCGAAGCAACGACCTTTGACAAGCTGACGGATGACGAGAAAACGACGATCAAGCAGAATCTCGCTTCTGAGAGTCTGAATACGTTCATGTCGACAGAGCTGGAAGGCTTGATCACGAAGATCGACCTGCCAACCGATGAAACGGCCACAGAAGGTACAACTGAAGGCACGACCAACGGGACAACTGAAGGCGGCACGACCGAAGAAGGCACTACGAATACGGGAACGGAAGACACGAAGACGGATGAAGGCACGACCAATAGCGGTACAACCGATTCCGGCGCGTCCACAACCGAAGAAACAACAAAATAATCGCCTTGTGGCAGTAGGACGAGCCTAGCCGGGAAGCCCCGGCTAGGCTTGTCGTCTCTATATACCAATTGTCGATATTCGCCGAAGCGAAAGGATGAGTGAGATGCAGCAATTATTCTATGTCGGTTCGTACGCCGAGAAGGATCAGGAAGGAATCTATCTCTATTCGCTCGATCTGCAGACGGGTGCGTTAACGCGTAAGGAAGCGATCGCGGGGACCGAGAATCCGTCCTTCCTGACGCTGAGCAAGGATGGCACGAGGCTGTACGCCGTAGGAGAGACGACCGATCATCGGCCAGGCAGCGTGGCCTCTTTCATTATCGGTCTCCAAGGAGAAGGGTTAACCCCGCTGAACGAACAGTCTACGCTTGGCAACTCGCCCTGTCATGTTGTACTGAGCCGTGATGAAAAAGCAGCCATCGTCGTCAATTACGGCGGCGGCAACGTGATTTCGTACCCGGTGATGGCCGATGGCTCTATCGGTCCTACCGCCATCAACCTTAGACATGAGGGAAGAGGCGTGCGGGATGACCGCCAGGAAGGCCCGCATCCGCATTCGGCGATTATCGATCCGTCCGGAAACTATGTGCTCGTCGCCGATTTAGGAATCGATAAGCTGATTCATTACCGGCTGGACGGGGCGGAAGGCATGCTGGAGAAGGTCGGGGAGACGGATACGCCGCCTGGAACAGGTCCGCGCCATATGGCTTTCTACCCTGACGGCAGACGTCTGTACGTCGTTGGAGAGCTCGACAATAACGTTCATGTGTATCGGTATGAGCCGGGGCAGGCGCAGCTAACGCTGGAGCAGACGATCTCGACGCTGCCGGAAGGGTATGACGGCGTCAGCTGGAGCGCGGATATCCACATCAGCGGCGATGGACGATTCCTGTATACGTCCAATCGCGGACATGACAGCATTGCCGTGTTTGCTGTCGATGAACAGGGGCTCTTGACGGCTGCGGGGCATGTATCGACGGGCGGACAAACCCCGAGGAATTTCGGGCTGACGCCGGATGGACGTTTCCTGCTGGCTGCGAACCAACAGTCCAATTCGATCGTCTCGTTCTATGTGGATACCGAGACAGGCATGCTCACGGAGACCGGACACCGCGCGGAGATTGGGGCTCCGGTGTGCATTCGCTTTGCTTAATGGAATATAAGGGAGAACGCCGGTCATGCTGGCGTTCTTTTTTTATGCCTGTAGAAGCTTATTGTGTTATTTTTACGTTATATATGCGTGAGTTTATTTGTAGAAAACGAAGATAATGAACAGTAAGTTGATTAATTTCGTCAGAAATACCGAGATGAGCCGCCCGTTTTGTGAGTGATCCACTAAAACTCAATCATTTGTGTTAGATATATTGACATCAATTATGGTCACTGCCTATAATGAGAATCACGAACGTTGGAATAATCATCCAAATAAACGTTCGGATAAATAGATAATAAATGGTTGGGGAGTGGGAGAATGAGTCAAAAGGTTTGGAAACGTGTATCGCTGCTTCTAGTCGCGCTCTGTATCGTATTAGCAGGTTGCAGTAACAACGCCAACAACACGACAACGACCACGAGTACGAACGCAGGATCGGAAGGCGCGGCAGACAGTAATGCAAGCAGCGACGATAGCGGGGAGATTAAGGTCGGCATTCTTCATTCCTTAAGCGGAACAATGGCCATCAGCGAGGTTTCGGTGAAAGACGCCGAGATGATGGCGATCGAGGAGATTAACGCCAAAGGGGGCGTATTAGGGAAGAAGCTTGTTCCGGTCATTGAGGACGGCGCTTCGGATTGGCCGACCTTCGCGGAGAAGGCGCGGAAGCTGATCTCCGAAGATAAGGTCGCAACGGTATTCGGCGGTTGGACATCGGCAAGCCGGAAGGCCATGCTGCCGGTATTCGAGGAATTGAACGGACTGCTCTGGTATCCGGTTCAATATGAAGGACTAGAATCGTCGCCTAACATCTTCTATACGGGCGCGACAACGAATCAGCAGATCGTACCGGCCGTCTCATGGCTGCTGGAGAACAAAGGCAAGAAGTTCTACCTGCTCGGCTCCGATTACGTGTTCCCGCGCACGGCGAACAAGATCATTAAGGAGCAGCTGAAGGCGGAAGGCGGCGAGTTGGTCGGCGAAGAGTATACGCCGCTCGGCCATACCGACTACAGCACGATCATCAGCAAGATCAAGGAAGCGAAGCCGGAGGTCGTCTTTAATACGCTCAACGGCGACAGTAACGTGGCCTTCTTCAAACAGCTGAAGGACGCCGGATTTACGGCGCAAGATATGACGACTCTGTCCGTGTCGGTCGCAGAGGAAGAGATTCGCGGCATTGGCGCAGACGTATTGGCTGGACATTTGGCAGCGTGGAACTATTACCAGACGACGGACACGCCGGAGAACAAAACGTTCGTCGAGAACTACAAGAAGAAATACGGCGAAGACCGAGTGACGGCAGATCCGATCGAAGCAGGCTATGACGCGGTCTATCTGTGGGCAGCTGCGGTCGAGAAGGCCGGATCCACGGATGTAGACAAAGTGAAGGAAGCGGCCAAGGAGCTCGAGTGGGACGCGCCGGAAGGCAAAGTGAAGATCGACGGCGAGACGCAGCATCTCTACAAGACGGTCCGGATCGGCGAAGTGCAGACGGACGGCCAGTTCAAGGAAGTGTGGAACTCCGGCGAGCCTGTGAAGCCTGACCCGTACCTCAAGGGCTATGAATGGGCATCGAGCTTAAGCTCCGGCAACTAGCCCCCGGCTGCAATCCTAATCGGCATCAACAGTCGCATGTGAACGGAATGGAATGAACGCTCAAGAGAGGAAGGATCACTTCGGCGCCCTCGCCCATGGGATGCTTCCTTTCTTATCTTCTAATAAGAAGCTTGAACTGCAGAGGTGAAAGCATGGATGTTCTGATTCTCCAACTGTTCAACGGCATCAGCGTCAGTTCGATTCTGCTGCTGATTGCTCTGGGCTTAGCCATCACGTTCGGTCTGATGAAAGTGATCAATATGGCGCATGGCGAACTGATCATGATCGGTGCCTACGCGGCTTATATGATGCAGAACTTATTCCAATCCTATATGCCCGAATCGGCGTTCAATTGGTACTTCGTCGTTGCCATACCTTTCAGCTTCGCGATCGCCTTCGTCATTGGCCTCTTGCTGGAGACGGTGCTGATCCGCTTCTTGTACGGCCGGCCACTCGACAGCCTACTGGCGACATGGGGCGTGGGCCTAATGTTGCAGCAGTTGGCACGGACGATATTCGGCGCGCCGAACGTCGGGGTAACGAGTCCGACATGGCTCGATGGCGGCATGACGATACTTGGCGATGTCGTGCTTCCTTACAAAAGGCTGTTCATCATCGCGCTCGTGGCAGTCGTCCTTGCGGCGATGTACCTCTACATTAATCGCAGCCATGCCGGACGGCGTATGCGCGCCGTCATGCAGAACCGCGAGATGGCCGCGTGCTTAGGCATCTCGACCAGACGGGTCGATGCCGTCACATTCGCGATCGGCTCGGGCATTGCGGGTATTGCCGGCTGCGCGCTGACGCTTATCGGCCCGATCGGGCCATCGCTTGGCACCTACTACATCGTCGATGCTTTCATGGTCGTCGTCCTGGGCGGCGTCGGCAAGCTGGTGGGCACCGTATTCGGCGCTCTAGGCATCGGCCTGTCGAATACCTTATTCGAATATTGGACGACGGCATCGCTTGGCAAAGTGCTCGTGTTTCTGTGCATCGTGGCCTTCCTGCAGTGGAAGCCGTCCGGGCTGATTGCGATGCGGACGCGTTCGCTGGACTAACGTAGATAAGGGGGCTGACGGGATGCTGCACAAATTACTCAGGCTGCCGCAAGGTAAATGGATGCTTGCGCTCTATGCGGTGGCGGCGATTGCATTGTTCTGCGCGCCGCTCTATTTAAGCGATTTTCGCTTGAATCTGCTTGCGAAGTTTCTGGCTTACGCCATCGTGGCGCTCGGCTTGGATCTGATCTGGGGCTATACCGGCATCTTAAGTCTCGGCCATGGCGTATTCTTCGGGCTCGGCGGATATGCGATGGCGATGTACTTGAAGCTTACGGCCAGCGGCGGCCGGCTGCCGGACTTCATGGAGTGGAGCGGGCTGACGGCGCTGCCGTGGTTCTGGAAGCCGTTCAACAGCTTTGCCTTCACGGTGTTGGCGGGCATTCTGGTGCCGGCGCTGCTCGCGCTCATTCTCGGCTACTTCACATTCCGCAACCGGATCAAAGGCGTGTACTTTACAATCCTCACGCAAGCGCTGGTTATTATTACGACGACGCTGTTCATCGGCCAACAAGCGTATACGGGCGGAACGAACGGCGTTACGGGCTATACTAAGCTGTTCGGCTATTCCATTGCGTCCCCGGGCACGAAGACCGTGCTTTATCTCGTGACCGTGGCGTTCCTGATTGCGGCCTTCGTGCTCTGCCGGGTGCTCGTGAAGAGCCGGTTCGGCAAGGTGCTGCGGGCGATCAATGACGGCGAGAACCGCGTGCGGTTCATCGGCTACAACCCGGCGACGTACCAGATGATCGCGTTCAGCGTATCCGCGGGTTTGGCCGGTCTGGCCGGAATGTTGTTCGTCCTGCACGTCGGCATTATCTCGCCGTCGATGATGGGGATTGTCCCTTCCATCGAGATGGTGCTCTGGGTCGCCATAGGCGGACGCGGCACGCTCGTCGGGGCTGCGCTTGGCGCTATCTTGCTCAATTCGGCGAAGAGCGTGTTCAGCGAGACGTACCCGGATGCATGGCTGTTCTTCATGGGGGCGTTGTTCGTCATTGTCGTCGTGTTCCTTCCTAAAGGCGCGGCGGGCTTGTTCACGCAGCTCAAATGGTTCAAACGAAAGGAGGCCGGCCATGAAGGAGCAGACTCGGTCCGTTATCCTGCAGTGTGACGACATCACGGTCGATTTTGACGGCTTTAAGGCGGTGCAGGGGATGAACCTGCGCTTGCTGGAAGGGGAACTGCGTTTTCTGATCGGACCCAACGGCGCGGGGAAGACGACGATGCTGGATATGATTTGCGGCAAAACGAAACCTACCTCCGGCAGAATCGTCTTCGGCAGTGCGGAGATTACGCGGATGAAGGAGCACCAGATCGCCGAACTCGGCATCGGACGCAAGTTCCAGACGCCATCGATCTTCCGCACGCTGAGCGTGTTCGACAATCTGGAGATCGCGATGAAGCAGCCGAGGGGCGTATTCGCGACGATGCGCGCCAAGCTGCGGGGCGAGGATCGCGACCGAGTTCATGCGCAACTGGCCATGATCGGCCTGGAGACCAAAGCATCATGGCGGGCCGGCGATCTGTCGCATGGCGAGAAACAGTGGCTCGAGATCGGCATGATGCTCATGCAGGAACCGCAGGTGCTGCTGCTAGATGAACCGGTCGCCGGCATGACGGATAACGAGACCGAGAAGACGGGCGAGCTGCTGCGCGAGATCAGCCGCACCCAATCGGTCATCGTGGTGGAACATGACATGGAATTCGTCCGCAATTTCGCGAGCAAAGTTACCGTCATGCATGAAGGCAAGCTGCTCAAGGAAGGCTCCATGGAAGAGGTGCAGCGGGATGACCGCGTGGCGGAGGTCTACTTAGGGAAGAGGAGGGATGCGGATGCTAGCCGTTCAACAGCTTGAGGCTGGTTATGGGGAGAGCGTCATCCTGCGCAACGTGACGCTTGCCGTGAAGCCAGGTCAGGTCGTTTGCCTGATGGGCCGCAATGGTGTAGGTAAGACGACGCTCATGAAGAGCATCATGGGCGTGCTGAAAGCGCGGCGCGGATCGGTCTCCTACAAGGGAACCGATCTGACCAGGCGCGCTCCCGGCGAGCGGGCGAAGCGCGGCATCGGTTACGTGCCGCAAGGCCGCGAGATTTTCCCGCAGCTGACGGTGTTCGAGAATGTGCTGCTCGGACTTGAATCCGGACGGGGGCAGAAGAAGCGGGTCATTCCCGAATCGGCCATCGCCAAGTTCCCTGTGCTGCCTACGATGTACCACAGGCGTGGCGGGGATTTGAGCGGCGGGCAGCAGCAGCAATTGGCTTTTGCCCGGGCGCTTGCCTCCATGCCGGATATGCTGTTGCTGGATGAACCATGCGAAGGGATTCAACCTTCGATCGTCGAGGACATCCGCGATGTGATCCGCTCGATCAAGGCCGATGGACAGACCGCGATTCTGCTGGCGGAGCAGAGCCTCGAATTCGTGAAGAGCGTCGGCGATTACTTTTATATTCTCGATAAAGGCCAGATTGCGTGGGAAGGCGGGCTTGAGGCGCTGGATGACGATGTAATCCGGCAGTATTTGACGGTGTAGCTGCTCGCGAAGGGCGGCTGCACCTTCTTTACTTCACAGGCGCGCCCTGTAGGTGGCAACCTTGCGATTGAATGGAAAGCGCTCCAAGTGCACAAGGTACTAAGGATCGCATATTTCGGGCGCGCTCACCCGAGTGCAAGGCGCGTAAAATAAAGGATTTCAGCCGATTCCCCTTGTGCATAAGAAAATGGGAGGAGATGAATACTATGGTCAGATTCGATTCACCATCTAGTCCAGGATCCTCTCCTCTTGAGCGATAGACAACCGCAAGATCCGCAATATCCAGTCGAATTCAAAACCTTCAAGGAAAGTGGGGCAACTAGAACATGAAAGCAACTGGTATTGTTCGCCGCATTGATGATCTCGGCCGCGTCGTGATCCCCAAGGAAATTCGCCGGACACTGCGCATTCGCGAGGGCGACCCTCTTGAAATTTTCGTCGACCGCGACGGTGAAGTGATTTTGAAGAAATACTCGCCGATCGGCGAGCTAGGCACTTTCGCCAAGGAGTATGCGGAATCGCTTTCGGAAAGCACCGGGCATATTGCGCTGATCTCGGACCGCGATAATATCATTGCGGTATCGGGCGGCTCCAAGAAAGACTACTTGGAGAAGCAAATCGGCTCTTTGCTCGAAGGGTGCATGGAGAACCGGAAGGCGGTATCTGAATCTGGCGGCGGTTCGTTCGAGGTCATTAAGGATGTCAGCGAGACGATCAGCGCTTTTGCAGTCGCGCCTATCGTAGCCGGCGGCGACCCGATCGGCACCGTAGTCCTGCTAAGCAAGGATGAGAATATGAAGATGGCGCAGATGGAAACCAAAATGGTGGAAACCGCGGCTGGCTTCCTAGCTAAGCAGATGGAGCAGTAGTATGTTAGGTTAGAGCTTCCTAGAAGAGTATCTTCCGGGGAGCTTTTTTTCATTCCTGGCGATCGAATCGACCGAGGTAGCTCCCGCCGCCCGGATGATCGGTTATAATGGTAGGAATGGAGATTGAGATGGGCGGGTGCAGGGATTGAGTAGTTCGAACCAAGAACGGAATCGGCAGCCGGAAGGATCCGGGGGGCGTGGGGCTACCGAACGCGGCCGTCGTACCGGCGTGCTGCAAGGTGCGGCGGTGCTCGGCGGCGCCGTCATCATCAGCAAAGTGCTCGGCACGCTGCAGAAGATTCCGCTGCAGAATTTGGCCGGCGATCGGGTATTCGGCATCTACAACGCGGTATATCCGTTCTATCAGCTGCTATTAATCATGGCAACGGCGGGGCTGCCTGTGGCGATTTCGCTACTTGTCGCGGAGCAAGCCGCGACGGGGAACAAACTGGCGGTCCGGCGCATCGTAAGCGCAAGCGCGCTGCTGCTCGGACTTACGGGCGCGGCAGGCTTCTTCCTCATGTGGAGCTGTTCTACGCTGGCCGCAGGCTGGATCGGAGATGAAGCCGCCGGATCGGCGATCCGGGCAAGCGCGCTGGCGTTGTGGGTGGTGCCGCTGCTAGCCGCGCTGCGCGGCTATTATCAGGGACTCGGCCGAATGTTGCCCGCGGCTTTGTCCCAGTTGTCGGAGCAGACGGTGCGCGTAGCCGCGATGTTGACGCTGCTCCTGATCGGTTGGCATTTCGGCTGGTCGGATGAACGGCTTGCGGCCGGCGCCACTGCCGGTTCCTTGTTTGGCGGCTTGGCAGGCCTCATGATGATGGGGGCTGTAGTTTGGCGCGACTCTCGCCGTATACACGTACAGCCGTTTGCATCGGTGACATCGAAGAAGCCTTATGTTACGCTAACGCAAGCCAAAGGTCGGACAAGCGATCCGCCGGCAATTCAGACGCCGCGATACGCTATATTAATGAAGCGGATTATCCGCGTTGCGGTTCCGGTCACGCTGGGCGCGCTGGTCGTTCCGATGCTTGGCGTCGTCGACAGCTTTACGGTGCCTCGCCTGCTTAGCGAAGAGGGACGGAATGCAGCCGAGGCGATGCGTCAGTTCGGACTGTACAGCCGGGGCCAACCGCTCGTGCAGTTGGTTGTTATGGTGGCCGGCGCCGTCGGTTCGGCGCTCGTGCCGGCGATGGTGGCAGCCCGGGTGCGCGGGGATGCGGGCGCGGCAAGAGATCAGGCTGCCCTTGCCATGCGCGGCGCCTGGTGGCTCGGCGCCGCAGCCGCTATGGGACTGGCGCTGCTGGCCGCGCCGATTAACCATATGTTGTATAACGACGAAGCGGGGAGCGTCACGTTCGCGCTTATTGGCGTGAGCGCCTTGTTCGGCACCGTGAACGCGATCGCTTCCTCGGTGCTGCAAGGCCTTGGCGCCGTCCGCGCGCCGGCGTTGTTCATGGTCGCGGCCGCCGCGCTGAAGGCGGTGCTGAACGTGGCGCTCGTGCCGGCGCTCGGCATCAACGGCGCCGCTTGCGCGGGTATTGCCGCGCTCGGTTGCGCAGCGCTCCTCGGCGCGGCGGCGGTTCGCCGCGAATCCGCGGCTGTGTTGCCCGCGGCGCAAGCTGCGGGCCTCGTGCTGGCGCTGGCGGTTATGGCCGCCGCGCTGCTCATCATCGAGCGCGGCGGCGCCCCGCTGCTCGATGCGCTGCTGCCGCCGAGGACGGCAGCGACGGCGCTTGCGCTCGGCGGCACCGCCCTCGGAGCGGCGCTGTTCCTTGCCGCCGGGCTGCGCTTCGGCGGCTTGACCGCGCGCGACTTGCGCGCGCTGCCGGGAGGTGCCTCGCTGGCCGCCCGATTCATGCGCTGGCGGCTGCTCCCGCCAGGCGAGTAGCTTGCTTCGCAGGCGCGCCATCGCCTACAATTGGCATATGCAAGCTTTTTGCCTACTTGATCGAAGAGGGGGATATCTATGCAAGCAGCATCGCATCCTGACCTGCAGCGGCTGCCCAGAAGCACGCCGGAGGAGCATGGCGTCGACTCGGGCGCGATTGGCGCGTTCCTAGATGCGGCGGCGGCGACCGGACAGGAACTGCATAGCCTTATGTTGTTACGGCATGGCACGGTGATCGCCGAAGGCAGCTGGGCGCCGTACGACTTGCGCCGCAAGCGGCTGAGCAATTCGATAAGCAAGAGCTTTACCTCGGCAGCGATTGGACTTGCCCAGGCAGAGGGTCTGCTATCCATTGAAGACTCTGTCATGCAGTACTTCCCGGATTCGGTCCCGGTGGACCGCGATCCGAAGCTGCCTCGGATGAGAATCAAGCATCTGCTTGCCATGGCGAGCGGACATGACGTAGATACCGTTATACCTGTGCTCCAGTCAGGCAGCAGCGACTGGGTCGAAGCCTTCCTGGCGCTGCCGATTGCCCATGAACCGGGCACCTTCTTCAAATACAACACAGGCGCCACCTATATGCTGTCCGCCATTCTCCAGCGAGTCACCGGCACTACGCTAGTCGACTATCTGCAAGAGCGTCTCTTCCTTCCGCTAGGGATTGCCGATGTGACGTGGGACGCCTGCCCGAAAGGCATTACCGCAGGCGGTTGGGGGTTATCGCTCACGACGGAAGAGATGGCGCGCTTCGGCCAACTGTACCTGAACGGAGGACGGTGGCAAGGGCGCCAGCTCATCCCCGAGGATTGGGTCCAAGCATCGGTGCGGCCTCAGATCGCCAATGGCGACAACCAAGGCAGCGATTGGGCATCCGGCTACGGCTATCAATTCTGGTGCAACCGCTACGGGACCTACCGGGCGGACGGCGCCTTCGGCCAGATCATTCTCGTCATGCCGAACGAGGAGGCGGTGCTTGCTTTCACAAGCTCGCTTAGCGACTTGTCCCAAGTGCTAAATGCGGTGTGGTCGCATCTGCTGCCTGCGCTGCAAGCCGGTCGTCAGGTATTGCCTGCCGATGAAGCGGCGTACGCGCGCCTCCAATCGAAGCTGGAGCAGCTGGCTGTCGCCGCCCCTGAGCATAAGGCCGCCCCATTTGCGCCCTATGCGGGCAAAATTTATAATTTAGTGGATAATGTCCTTGGACTAAGGCGTCTAACGCTTCACCCGGATTCCGAGGGCGGCGGGATCTACTGGCAGGACGAAGCGGGCGAGCATCGCTTCACGGTCGGCGAAGACGAGTGGGCGCTTACCGAATGGCCGCTTGCCGCAGAACTGTGGAAGCCAGGCGAGCGTCCAAGACGGATTGCGGCCGCAGCTGCGGGACGCTGGCAGGAAGACGGTTCGTACCGCATTTATTTGCGTTTGCTCGATACGGCTTACCAGGATGAACTGACGTGCCGATTCGAAGGCGAGAACGTCACGATCACGTACCATCGGCATTTTTCGGTGACGCCGCTTGCGGTGGAGCCGATTACCGGAGTGTCCAACTGACATGGCCGCTCCCATTTAAGGCAAGCGGGAAGGAAGATACCGTTCATGAAACAACCTTTCATTACCGTCGTCGGCTTGGGCTCCGGTGACGCGGATCAATTAACGCTCGGCGTGTGGAAGCTGCTGCAGCGGTCCCATCAGCGCTTCGTACGCACCGACCAGCACCCTATGATGCAGCTGTTCCGGGAGCACGAGCTTACATACCGCTCTTATGACTATCTCTATGAACAGCTGGATTCGTTCCCGGATGTGTATGAAGCCATCGCGTCATCGCTTATTCAAGAAGCTAGAACGGCAGCCGGCATTGCGCCGGAGACGGCTGCCCAGCCTGTCGCTGCTTCCATCGGCTTCTCGGCCGCGGCGCATCCGGACCATGGAATCGTCTATGCCGTGCCGGGCCATCCGATGGTCGCCGAACGTGCGGTGCAGCTGCTGCGCGAGCGGTGCCCGGAGGCGGGTGTCGCCTTGCAGATTCTCGGCGGTGAGAGCTTCCTCGACCAAGCCTTCACGCGATTAGGCTTTGATCCGATCGAAGGCTTCCAACTGCTGGATGCGTCCAGTATGACTGCGTCGCTGCTGCGCCCGCAGATGCATACCGTTATCGGGCAAGTCTATGACGGCTTCACCGCTTCGGACGTGAAGCTGACGCTGATGGAGTTGTACCCGGATGAGCATCCGGTCGTCGTCGGACATGCGCTCGGCGTAGCCGGCGAGGAGCAGATCCTGACCGTTCCGCTCTATGAGCTGGACCGGACGCCGGGCTTCGGCAATCTGTCGCTCATCTGGGTGCCGCGTTCGGAGGACGACATGCTGCGCAACCGGACCTTCGAACGGCTTCACGAGATCGTCGGCATTCTCCGCAGTCCCGAAGGCTGTCCGTGGGACCGCGAGCAGACACACCAATCGATTCGCAAGAACTTCATTGAGGAGACGTATGAGGCGATCGAAGCGATTGACAATGACGATCCGGTCGGCATGCAGGAAGAGTTCGGCGATGTGATTCTTCAGGTCATGCTGCACAGCCAGATGGAGGAAGAGCTTGGTTCGTTCACCGTCTATGACGTCATCCAGACGCTCAATGAGAAGCTGCTGTTCCGCCATCCGCATGTATTCGGCGACCAAGGCGCGAATGACGCCCAGGAAGCGTTGAAGAATTGGGAGCAGATGAAGGCGGAGGAGAAGCTCCGCAAGGGCATCGACCCATCCAAGCAGTCACAGCTGGACGGCATTCCGCGAGACTTGCCTGCCCTTATGAAGGCGTATGCGATTCAGAAGAAGGCCGCAAAGGTCGGCTTCGACTGGGATGCGATCGAACCTGTGCTGGACAAAATCCAGGAAGAGCTTGGCGAGCTGCGAGAAGCGATTGCGAGCAAGGATTCGGAGGAACAAGCCGGCGAGCTGGGCGACCTGCTCTTTGCGGCGGTCAATGCGGCGAGATTCATCAAGGCCGATCCCGAGGAGGCGCTTGCCCGGACGAACCACAAATTTAAGAAGCGTTTTGCGTATATTGAGGAGCAGCTCCGTATAAGCGGGCGTTCCTTTGACCAGACTGATTTAACAGAAATGGATCGATTCTGGGAAGAGGCGAAGCGAATTCCTTAAATATCTTGACTTTAGGTCGCCAAAATTCGCCTTAAACAGACATAAAGCTCAAAAATTATTTACCAATCAGCAGGATTTTTTTAGCAACTTCTCGAATACGTACACCATAAGGATACAAGCCAACATCGGCAAGTTGCCGCAAATACAACATATACCCATTGGGAGGATATTTCAGCATGAACAAGAACGATCTGATTTCGAACATTGCAACTAAAAGCGGACTGACTAAACGTGATGTTGAAGCTGTGCTCAACGGCTTCATGGATGAAGTAACCGAAGCGCTGGCAGGTGGCGACAAAGTCCAGTTGATCGGTTTTGGCAACTTTGAGACAAGCAAGCGCGCTGGCCGTACGGGCCGCAACCCGCAAACGGGCGAGCCGATGGACATTCCGGAGAGCGTTGTTCCGAAGTTCACAGCGGGCAAGAAGCTGCGCGAAGCGATTAAGTAATCGATGCGTCTCGATAAATTCCTGAAAGTCTCGCGACTGATCAAACGCCGCACCGTCGCCAAGGATGTATCCGATCAAGGGCGCGTTTGGATTAACGGCCGCGAAGCGAAGGCAAGCAGCACCGTGAAGGTCGGCGATGAGCTGACGGTACAATACGGACAGAAGATCGTTACGGTCCGCGTCGAGCGGCTTGCCGAGACGACGAAGAAAGATGAAGCCAGCGGTTTATACACGCTGGTGAAGGAAGAGACGCGCCAGAGCGAGAATAAGCTCGAGTGGTAGACGGATTTTCAACTATGGCAGACCCGTTCCTTGCTTTTGCAGGGGCGGGTCTTTTTTACGGCCGGTAGCGGTTGTCCCCCTGTACGCCCGCATTAGCCGAAGGTGGCCGCCAGGATCAATGCTTGTTCTAAAACTTCTTCTCCTCCCATAGGCTAGTCGTAAAAGAGGAGGGACAAGGCCAATGATCGACCAAGGGAAAAACCAAAAGCGGCAGGAGATTAAGATGCTCAACCGCAAGCTGCTTGAAATTACGGGCGTCCAGAATGTGGAGAGCTTTGACAGCGAAGAATTTTTGCTCGAGACGGATCTTGGTTTCCTAGCCATTCGCGGGCAGAATTTGCATATGAAGCATCTTAGCTTGGAGCAAGGCCTTGTCGCTATAGAAGGACTCGTCCACTCGCTCGCCTACCTGGACGGGAATACGGCAAGCAAACCTGCCAAAGGTTTATTCGGGAAGCTGTTTAAGTGACGCTGGCTATTCAATGGCTGACGATGGGGGCCATGCTACTGTCGGGGATCGGCATGGGAGTCGTATTCGACGGCTACCGTGTCCTGTCGGACGAGCTCAAGATCAGCAGGTGGTGGATTCCGGTCTTCGATTTGCTGTATTGGGTGGCGGCTACGATCATCGTCTTCCAAGTATTGTCCGCAAGCAACGAGGGCGAGGTGCGGGCATATGTGTTTATCGGGCTGCTGCTGGGAATCGGAGCGTATTATTGGCTGTTCAGCAAGCTGGTTGTTTCGCTGGTCCATCTGCTGATTCGGGTCGTGCGCGCACTTATTCAGTTTTTCATTAAGGCATTCCAGGTGCTGGTGATCAAGCCGCTGCTCCTATTGTACAAGCTGACTAAGGTGCTGCTTGCGTTTTTGCTCGCGCTAACTATGTTCATTCTGAAAATTATGGTACAATTGGTTCGTCCATTCGGGCTGCTGCTCTGGTGGATGATACGACCGCTCGTAAGACCGCTCGTGAATTGGACGCTCAGCTGGGGCAGGCCGCTTATCGGCAAGCTGAAGATAAAGGAACGCTCGGCCGGGGCAATAACGCGAGCGAAGAATTTATGGCAGCGTGTGTTCAAACGAAAGTCAGACGGGTAAAAACTCTTACGGTTTCGTTTTTAGCATTGACGCGAGGAGGGACATGAAGAATGGCGACGGCACGAACGGGCAAATCAACCGCACAAGCTGGCACCAAGCGACGGCTGAGAATCTGGCTGCTATTCGTCGTTATGTTCATGCTCTGGGCGTCGTATACATTGTTTGCGCAACTGGATAGCCAACGCGAAGCCGAGAGCAAGTTAGACGAGGTACAACTGAAGATTCAAGTGGCAACCAAGCAGATGGAGGATCTGAAGCTGCAGATCGATCGGCTTAACGATCCGGAGTACATCCAGCAGGTTGCGCGCCGGGATCAGAACATGATTAAGCCCGGCGAGAAGTCGATCGTTGTCGGAGAATAGGCATCCGATACGGGACATACGTCTGTTGACCTTGCTTTCTTCGTTCGGTTATAATCACGTTAGGATACACCCATCATTATCGCTATTTATTGTAAACGCGTAAGGCGTTATCCAACTCGAAGCATCGAAGCTTCGCATAACGGTTAGGGAGGAAAATTTTTATCTATGGCAATTGAAGTGGGCGCCAAGTTAGAGGGCAAAGTGACAGGCATTACGCATTTCGGGGCATTCGTCGACTTGTCGGGAGGTGTCACGGGGCTCGTTCACATTTCGGAAATTGCCGATAATTACGTCAAAGACGTGAAGGATCATCTGAAGCTGGACGATGTGGTCACAGTGAAGGTCATCAACGTGGATAAAGACGGTAAGATCGGACTTTCGATTAAACAGGCCGTCGATCGGCCAGAAGGTTCTGCACCGCCAGCTCGTGAGCGCGGACCAGGCGGCGGAGGCTTCAATCGTGATCGTGGCCCAAGCGGCGGCGGTGGCGGTGGCGGCGGGTTTAACCGCGGACCAGGCGGCGGTGGTGGCGGTGGATTTAACCGTGGACCAGGCGGCGGTGGCGGCGGCGGTGGCCGTCCATTCAAGTCGCAATCGGGCAAACCCTCTTATGGCAAACCGTCCTTCGAGGACAAAATGTCCCGCTTCTTGAAAGATAGTGAAGAGCGCATTTCCTCCCTGAAGAAGAATACCGAGGGTAAGCGAGGCGGACGCGGCGCGAAGCGCGTCTAATTATATAAGGCACATCAAAGGTACTCCGAAGTCGGCAACTGCTGGCGATCGGATGTGCCTTTTTTATTTGTTCCGGCTCGATGTCCGTTAGAACGACTCTCCCTGCTTGGTATCCATTCCTCCGTCGGTACCTCGCTCCACCCTTATCCGAAGAGAGGCATCCCTTCCTCCGACAACAATCACCGACAGCCGCTCTTCTGGCGCTGTCGTAAACTCGCCGGATCGGCAATGCCGAAGCCCTGCCCATGCTCCTTTTACGCTCGCCGAACCGGAAATACCCTCTCCATATGCCGAATCAACCCCGTTTATACCTCTTCACCGCAAAAACTTTTCTTTGCTTCTCCCCGATTCCCGACATGTTCCTACGGCATATCGCCTCGAATTCGCCCTGACCAAGCAAGGATTTTTGTTGAATGGTTGGTTTCATTCTCGCGCTCCAATGCGTGAAACCCCTTACAAACACTGGGTTTTCCTCGTGGTGACATTACGCACATGCCTCCATGCGGCCTTGTCGGAAAAAACTTTGGTCCGAGTACCGCCTTCTGACAAACTTCCTGAATACGCGCTCCTATAATGAGAATCACAAATCCCGGAAATGGTGGTGCATGAGCAAATGGACAAGCATAACGTAGTGGTCTTCCCTGGGCTAGAGAAAAAGACGGGCGTAATTCAAAGCAAGGTGCGCAAGGGCAAAGATTGGGCAGCGGCTCGCCCGTGGGTGCAGATGGTAGCGGCAAAAAAGTGGACGCTCGTGCTGATGGCGGTGGGGGTGCTTCTCGGACGGGCGGTTATACTGGAGAGTCTCACACCGTTTGCAGTCGCGTACTTCGCGGTCGTCTATTTTTTGCGAAGGGACGCTTTCCTGCCTGTAGGCTTGTCCATCATCGGTGGCAGCTTCCTCGCGATATCGCCGGAGCCGATGTGGATCGCGATGGAGCTTGCAGTCGTCTATCTGCTCATACGAGGGCTCGAGGCATACGAGAAGGCCGAACTCAACTATGCGCCGCTGCTCGTTTTTTTATCCACGATGCTCGTCAGGTTGTTCGATACGGTGATCGCGGGATCGCTTGGCTGGTATCAGTTGATGATGGTCGGTGTCGAGGCAGCCCTCGCGTTCGTGCTGACGCTCGTATTCGTTCAGGCGGTTCCGGTTCTGACCATGACCCGCAAGACGTCAGCACTGAAGAACGAAGAAATTATTTGCCTCATGATTATGATGGCTTCGGTCATGACCGGCGCCGTAGGTTGGGTCGTGTACGGGATGTCGGTTGAGCATGTGCTCTCCCGGACGATGCTGCTGCTGTTCGCCTTCGTTGGCGGTGCGCCGCTTGGTGCTTCGGTCGGCGTCGTTGCTGGTCTTATCTTAAGTCTTGCCGATCTTGGCGCGATCGTGCAGATGAGCCTGCTTGCCTTTGCCGGGCTGTTGGCAGGACTACTACGTGAAGGGGGAAAACTCGCGGTCGCATTTGGCATGCTGCTGGGTACTTCCATTCTATCCATCTATATCGGCACGCAGACGGATGTCATGACGTCGACGTGGGAATCGGTTGCGGCCGTGACCTTGTTCCTGCTGATGCCGCGCTCGATTATTCGTACGGTGGCCAAATACGTTCCCGGCACGAATGAGCATGTGAAGAGCCAGCATGAATATGCGAAGCGGGTGAGGGATGTTACGGCGCAGCGGGTATCGCAGTTCTCGGAAGTGTTCCGCCAGCTGTCGCGCAGCTTTGGCCAGGTGAACACGACGGTGGAGAACAAGCGCGATGAAGCGGTGAACCACTTTATGAATGCGGCTTCGGAGAAACAGTGCAGCAGCTGCTATCGCAAAGACTTATGCTGGGAGGGGAAATTTTATCAGACGTACAAAATGATGACCGAGATGATGACCGTCGTGGAGGATGGCCGGACGAAGCTGACCGCCAAGGAGATTCCGAAAGAGTGGACCTCCCATTGCGCGAAGCCGACGCAAGTATTGGATGTGCTCGTGCAGGAGTACGAGATGTACAAGCACGATCAGCATTGGAAGAAGCAGCTTAACGATTCCCGGCAACTGGTAGCCGAGCAGCTATCGGGGGTATCCCAGGTGATGGAGGACCTGGCGCGCGAGATCAAGCGGGAAGGGCAGCAGCTGCATTTGCAGGAGGAACAGATCCGTGAGGCGTTGGAGGGCCTCGGCTTATCGATACAAACGATCGACGTCGTAAATTTGGAGGAAGGTAATGTTGAGATTGAAGTCTACCACACGTTCGGCCGTCGTTACGACGAATGCCGCAAAATTATCGCTCCGCTCTTATCCGACATCCTGGGCGAGCCAATCGCCGTTATGTCTGAGCGCCACGCGGAGAAACAGGGTGAGCCGTCGCTTGTTATTTTCGGGTCCGCGAAGGCATTCGAGGTCGAGACTGGCATTGCCGGCGTTGCCAAAGGAGGCGATCTGCTCTCAGGCGACAGCTTCAGCACAGTAGAACTGGGGAACGGCAAATTTGCGGTGGCCATCAGCGATGGTATGGGCAACGGTGAGCGTGCGAAGCTGGAAAGCAGCACGGCCCTGACCATTCTGCAGCAGCTGCTGCAATCGGGCATGGACGAGAAGCTCGCGATCAAGTCGGTCAATTCGGTTCTGCTGCTCCGTTCGCAGGATGAAATGTTTGCAACCGTCGACGTTGCGCTGATTGACATGTATTCAGCAAAGACGACGTTTTTGAAAATCGGGTCCACGCCAAGCTTCATTAAACGTGGGAATGAGGTCATTCCCATTACCGCCAGCAATTTGCCTGTCGGCATTCTTAAGGACATTGACGTTGACCTGATCCGTGTCCAGTTGCAGCCTGGCGATACGCTTATCATGATGACCGACGGCATCTATGATGCGCCCGGCCATGCGGTCAATAAGGAGCTGTGGATGAAGCGGGTCATCCAGGATATCCGCTACGAAGAACCGCAGCAGATCGCAGATGCGCTGCTTGATACGGTTGTACGCCATCATAAAGGAGAGATTGTCGATGACATGACCGTTGTAGTCGCGCGCGTAGACAAGCACCAGCCGGAGTGGGCGACCTTCCGCTGGCCAGGCGTCACGAAAGTGGAACGCCCAAGGACGGTGAGTTGATAAATCGGAATAGCGAAAGTTTATCCATGCGCTATTGGCGGCGCAAGGTGAAGTCTGTCTGCAGCAGATTTCGCCTTGTGCGAGCCTTCTATTCGTATGCGTTTGCCGGAAGTCGAACAAATCGGATGCGTGCAGGCGACAGGGGCGGCCGATTTGTACGAGGACGGGCAGGCGCATACTTTTTTTGTGTACGGAACGTGAAAGTTTCGCAGAATCGCCCGTGGAGGGCCTCTGGAAGCGGGCAGCGGTGCTTGTGGCGTGAATTGGGATTTTGGTAAGCTAATAGAGAGGTATACGATTCGTATGCACCGCACAACGGTTAATGACAAATGCTAATGCGTAAAGATTAAGTTCTCTCAATTGTGGATATGCTGATAGAGACACTAGCGGTAGATTCCATGTTTTGGGGGAATGAAGCATGAAACAGATTTTGCTTATCACAGACGGTTGTTCCAATGTCGGCGTTAGCCCGGTGGTTGCAGCAGCGCAGGCCTTTGCGGAAGGCATTACGGTGAATGTGGTTGGCGTGCTCGATCAAGGCGATCTCGGCGAATTCGGTTCTGCGGAGATTGAAGAGATCGCGCGTGCCGGCGGCGGCTTGAGCCGGCTTGCCCACACGCGCCAGCTGTCCCAGACCGTCCAGATGCTCACGCGCAAGACCGTCGTGCAGACGATTCAGCAGGCGGTTCATCGCGAGCTGAAACAGGTGCTAGGCACTTCTTCTATAGAAGGTCTGCCGCCTGAGAAGCGCAGCGAGGTTGTGCGCGTCATCGATGAACTTGGCGAGACGACCAAGCTTAAGGTCGCGCTGTTGATTGACGCGAGCGCCAGCATGAAGCCGAAGATGCAGGCAGTGGAAGAGGCTATTCGCGACCTGTCTCTCAGCTTGCAGGCCCGGCAAGGACGGAGCGAGATCGCTGTCTTTCACTTTCCGGGATCCGCGCACGGCGATGACTGCATGATGGATCTCAATTGGACGGCCGACGTTCGCGGCGTGACCCAATTCCTGCCCCGGCTGCAGATGCGGGGGACGACGCCGACCGGACCGGCGCTAATGCACGTGGTCGACTTCTTCCGTACGCCATCGCAGTTCTTGGGCAACAACAACGACGAAACGGACGGGATGATGAGTGACTACGTCGTTTGATTGGAAGCTGCCGAGGGGCACGCTGATTCATGGCAAGTGGAAGCAGAACCGCTACCGGGTCGAGCGTCTGCTCGGCGAAGGCGCGAACGGCAAAGTCTTTCTCGTCGAACGTCAGCGGACCTGGTATGCGATGAAAATCAGCAGCGATGCCGTCGATCTGCAATCGGAGGTTAATGTGCTGCAGTCCATCGCCAAACAGCGCCAAGCCGGCAGGCACGAAGCCTACTTGATCGATGTCGATGATTTCCGCAACTCGGATGGGGTCGATTACCCGTTCTATGTCATGCGCTACATCCGGGGGATGACGCTCTTCGATTACTTGGCCAAGCAGGGGATGGATTGGTTCCCGGTGGTGGGATACAGTCTGCTGGTGAAACTGGCGCAGCTTCATAGCGAACAGTGGACGTTCGGTGATCTGAAGGTCGAGAACGTGCTAGTTGGCGACTATGGCCGTGCGGAGCTGGTCGACTATGGCGGCGTGACGGGCTTTGGCAAGAGTGTTCGGCAATTTACCGAGATCTACGACAGGGGCTACTGGAATGCGGGATCGCGGACGGCCGACGCGAAGTACGATCTGTTTTCATTTGCCGTCTTGTGCATTCAGATACACGAGAGCCGCAGGCTGGCGGCATTGACCGCTTCGCTGCTGCCTCAGAATCGGGCGCCGGAGGAGCTGCTTAAGCTGGCTCGCGTCAACCCGGTGCTTCGAACAATGGAAGATTGGCTTAGCAAAGCGCTGAGGGGAGAGTTCGCCCATACGCAAGAAGCGGCTAAGAGCTGGCAGCAGTGGCAGCATAAGCACAGCCGCCATGCACCATCGGCGCCGGTACCCCGTTGGATGAAGGGGCTGTTCGTTGCCTCGGCGGCTTTGCTGGCAACGACAATCTATTGGCTGCTGCGTGCAGGCCTCTAAAGCGCGACGGCAGCTAGACCTCGATTGCAAGAGTAGGCAGGTGGATTCATTCGCTATGGGAGAACAGGAACTTATACATAAGATTTGGTCAGAAGCGGTACGGGAGAAGCTATGGACACCTGCCGATACGATCGTCGTCGCCGTATCAGGCGGTCCGGATTCTACAGCACTGCTCGATATGCTTTACCGAATAGCCCCCGACGAGGGGCTTAAACTTGTAGCGGCACATGTGGATCATGGTTTTCGCGGGGAAGAATCGGCTCAGGAAGCGGAAGCTGTCCGAATCTGGGCGAATGCGCTTGGGATCGCCTGTGAGACTATCTACATCGATATGCCTGCTTATATAGAAGAAACAGGGATGAACGCACAGGCGGCTGCGCGTCAGCGGCGGTATGAATTCCTGCACCAGGTTGCGGCCCAATACGGCGCATCGCGAATCGCCCTTGCCCATCATGCGGACGACCAAGCGGAGACGGTGCTGATGCGCATCTTGCGGGGGACAAGCACGAGCGGGCTAGCCGGAATTCCGATGGCTCGCAGCGAAAAAAACGTGCAACTGATCCGGCCCCTGCTCCGTATTAACAAGACGGACATCCTGAATTATTGTACGATGCGCGGGCTCTCCTTTAGCGAGGATAGCAGCAACAACAAGCGTGATTATAGCCGGAACCGGATCCGCCTTGACGTTCTGCCTGCCTTAACCGCGTTCAACCCGCAACTGTCCGAGTCTCTGGTCCGGTTGTCAGTGATTGCAGCCGCCGAGGACGATTGGATGGAAGAGGAGGCGCGTAAGGCCTACAGCCGTCATGTGCAGTCAGACCCAGATGGATGCCGAATCGATCGCAAAGCGCTGCTTGGCTTGCAAGTCGCTTTACAAAGGAGATTGATTAAACTAATATTGAGTCATATGGGCTTGGAAAAGGAAACCACCATTACGTTCGATCTCATTGAGACCTCGCGCAGGGCGGCCGAAGACGGTGCGGCTTCGACGTGGCGGATGGATGCGGGCGGTGGTTTGCGAATTGCAAGGGAATATGATTCCATGCGGTTCAATCGTATTTCGGCTTCAGACGGTTCCGTTCACGGAACAGGTACATATCTTTACGAGCTTGAGGAAGGCACGCGGCGCATGGAGCTTTCGGAGGCAGGTGCATGTTTGACGTTCACCTGGGAAGAAGGTTGCAATTATGTGAAGCCTGCCGGGCGTAACGAGGCGGCATTTGATGCAGATCAGCTGACATACCCGCTTGTTATTCGAAGCCGGATTCCTGGTGACCGCATGCAGGTGCTTGGTTTAAACGGCACCAAAAAAGTGCAAGATATGTTCGTTGATGAACGCGTCCCGCCATCACGACGGGAAGTTATGCCCCTGTTAGTCGATGCTACGGGTACCATCCTCTGGATTCCAGGCATCAGACGCGGGGCAGCCGCGCAGGTCACGGACATGACGCGGCGTGTGCTGCGCATTCGGGCCGATTTTGCAGGCAAGGCCGAATAAGAAGCACACCCTAATTCATATTAATAGGTAAAAACGTGGGAGGTCCCGGCATTGCTGAACGACATTCAAGAAGTACTATACGACACCGACCAAATTCAGCAGAAGGTAAAGGAACTTGGCGACACAATCAGCCGGGAGTTTGAAGGGCGGAATCCGCTCGTCATTTGCGTCTTGAAAGGCGCGTTTATTTTCATGGCTGACCTGGTGAAAAACATTACAATCCCGCTTGAAATCGACTTTATGGCGGTATCGAGCTACGGATCGTCGACGAAGACATCAGGAGTTGTAAAAATCATCAAAGATTTGGATGTGCCGGTACAAGGCCGGGAAATCATCATCGTGGAAGACATTATTGACAGCGGACTGACGCTAAGCTATCTAATCGACGTTCTCGAGCGGCGCAATGCGAAATCCATTACGTTGGTGACGCTGTTTGACAAGCCGGCTGGCCGTAAGGTACAACTGGATGCCGATCACAAAGGTTTCGTGCTTCCTGACGCATTTGTCGTTGGATATGGGTTGGACTATGCAGAGAAATACCGCAACCTTCCCCTTATCGGCATTTTGAAACCTGAGGTGTATGAGAAGTAAGCAATTGTTGATCTTCTCGTATGGCATGGCCGATCTCGCGAACGATGCGATTCGCCTTAGCCATGTCTTCCCCAGAGCAACGGAATTTGTGATGGGTATTCATGCTATGGTAAAATATCTTAAGCGTCTTGAGAGGAGGTAGGGGATGAATCGGATCATCCGTAACACTGGATTTTATTTAATCATTTTTTTAGTGACAGTTGGGATATTCCAATTTATCAGCAGCCAAAACGATAGCAGCGTCGAAATCCGGTACGACCAGCTTCAGCAAGCGCTGGACGACAACAATGTAGCGGAGTTAACGCTTCAATTCGAGAATTATTCCTATTTGGTCACTGGTAAATATAAAACGAAGCCGGAGACCGCGGATTCGGAACAATTCTACACGCATACGAACGTTGAGGAATTCGTCGTCCAGGATATGCTGGAACAGGCGGAGAAGAACGGCGTTGACGTGAAGAATAAGCCGATGAAGGGCGATAGCATTTGGCTGACGTTCTTAACGTCGATTATTCCATTTGTGATCATCTTCATTCTATTCTTCTTCTTGATCAATCAGGCGCAAGGTGGCGGCGGCAAAGTGATGAACTTTGGTAAAAGCCGGGCTCGCTTGTATAACGAAGAGAAGAAGCGCGTCACATTCGAGGATGTCGCAGGAGCTGACGAAGAGAAGCAAGAACTTGTCGAGGTTGTCGAGTTCTTGAAGGATCCGCGCAAGTTCGCTGCCGTAGGTGCACGCATCCCGAAAGGCGTCTTGCTTAACGGCCCTCCAGGTACAGGTAAGACGTTGCTGGCACGAGCAGTCGCTGGTGAGGCAGGCGTTCCGTTCTTCAGTATCTCGGGTTCCGACTTTGTCGAGATGTTCGTCGGCGTCGGTGCATCCCGTGTACGCGACTTGTTCGAGAATGCGAAGAAGAACGCGCCATGTATCATTTTCATTGACGAGATCGATGCAGTTGGCCGTCAGCGCGGCGCCGGTCTAGGCGGTGGCCATGACGAGCGCGAACAGACGCTCAACCAATTGCTTGTTGAAATGGACGGTTTCGGCGCGAACGAAGGCATCATTATCGTAGCCGCAACGAACCGCCCTGATATTCTTGACCCGGCGCTTCTGCGTCCAGGCCGTTTCGACCGTCAGATCACGGTTGACCGTCCAGACGTGAAAGGCCGCGAAGCGGTACTGAAGGTCCATGCGCGCAATAAGCCGTTAGACAAGAACGTGAAGCTTGATGTCATCGCGAAGCGTACGACTGGCTTTACCGGCGCGGATCTGGAGAACCTGCTTAACGAAGCAGCGCTTCTGGCAGCCCGCCGCAATAAGAAGGACATTGCAATGGTTGAAGTGGACGAAGCGATTGACCGCGTTATCGTCGGTACGGAGAAGCGCAGCCGCGTAATCAGCGACCGCGAGAAGCGTATCGTGGCGTATCATGAAGCCGGCCATACGATCATCGGATATTTCCTCGAGCACGCGGATATGGTGCACAAGGTAACGATCATCCCGCGCGGACGCGCAGGCGGATATGTCATCATGCTGCCGAAGGAAGACCGTATGCTGACGACGAAACAAGAACTGCTCGACAAGGTTACCGGCTTGCTCGGCGGCCGTGTAGCAGAAGAGCTGTTCATCGGCGAGATCGGCACAGGCGCTTACAGCGACTTCAAGCAAGCAACCGGCATCGTACGTTCCATGATTATGGAGTACGGCATGAGCGATAAGCTTGGCCCGATGCAGTTCGGCAGCTCGCAAGGTCAAGTATTCCTGGGCCGTGATATCGGTCATGAGCAGAATTACTCGGATGCGATTGCGTATGAGATTGACCAAGAGATGCAGAGCATTATCAATGATTGCTACACGCGTGCGAAGAACTTGCTAACGGAGAGATCCGAAGAGGTTCATCTTATCGCACAGACGCTCCTTCGCGAAGAGACGCTGGAGCTGGAGCAAATTAAGCGTTTGATCGACAAAGATTCCATCGATGGCAACGACGGTTCATCTTCGGATAAAACGATCGAAGCAACAACCGACCCAATCGTGGATACAATCGGCGGCGTGAAAGTGCGAATCAACACACAGAAGCAAGGCGACGGTACACCGCCAGTCGATCCGGATAACGGATCCTCCAACGGCTAACGTCAGAACTGAACATATGTAAAGCTGTTCTAGCCATGATTTGTAACTTAGTTGCAATCAGTTGGAACAGCTTTTTCACGTGTCAACTTATAGGACTTCCAGCATCAGGAAGAATGTTACATGATAATAACATAACGAACGGACACACTATTAAAGCGATGGAAAATTGCGAATATTGATGTGATTTTTGTGGTATCCACGTGTCAGTAAACATGACATATTTTAGATTGACGAGCACTTGCTTTTCGATGATAATAGGGAAATAACAGCGGTAGGCAAGCATATAGGGCTGCAAGACTACATTCGTGCTGAACGACTGTGATTTTTACCAAGAATAGGAGAGAGTGACACATGAAGAAACGTCTAATGTGGGTTACCATGATCGCACTGGTCCTGACACTAGCACTGGCTGGTTGCGGTAGCAAGAACAACGAAGGCAATAATGGGGCGAACTCGGGTACAACGAACACAGGTACGGCCGAGAACGGAGCAACGAACGGTGCCGATACAGAGACAACAGAAGGCGGCGCTAACGGCAAAGACTTCCGTATTGGTATGGCGACAGACGTTGGCGGCGTTAACGATAAGTCGTTTAACCAAAGCGCATGGGAAGGCCTGCAAGAAGTTGAGAAGGCAACTGGCGCTTCTGTTAAGTACCTGGAATCCAAAGGCGATGCAGACATGGAGCCGAACCTGAACAAATTCGTTAAAGACGGCTATGATCTGACTTGGGGTATCGGCTTCCTCTTCGCGGACGCGATGAAGAACGTTGCTACACAGAACCCGGACGCGAAACTTGCTGTAATCGACAGCACGGTTGACGCTCCTAACGTTGAATCCGTAACATTCGCTGAGCACGAAGGTTCTTACCTGGTTGGCGTTGTTGCAGGTCTGATGACGAAGACGAACAAAGTCGGTTTCGTTGGCGGTATGGACATTCCGGTTATCAAGAAGTTCGAAGCAGGCTTCAAAGCTGGCGTAACCGCAGTTAACCCGAATGCAGAGATCAAAATCAACTACACAGGCGACTTCTCCAAGCCTGACCTTGGTAAAGCAGCAGCAGCAACGATGTACAATGACGGCGTAGACATTATCTTCCACGCCTCCGGCGCAACAGGCAACGGTGTATTCACTGAAGCAAAAGACCGCGTTAAATCCGGCAACCAAGTTTGGGTTATCGGCGTAGACAAAGACCAATCTCTCGAGTTCGGCGACGAAGTGACGCTGACTTCGATGATGAAAGGCGTTAAGCAAGCGGTTGAGAAAGTATCCACTGACCTGATCAACGGAACATGGGCAGGCGGAACAACTACCGTGCTTGGTCTGAAGGACAATGCAGTAGGTCTTCCTGAGACTTCTACGAAAAACGTTCCAGCTGACGTTCTTGCAAAAGTCGAAGAATACAAGCAAAAAATTGTCAGCGGTGAAATCACAGTTCCTACGGAATAAGGCTCATCCGCCCTTAGCTGCGGTTGGCTCCGAAGACCGGCTCTCGAGCCGGTCTTTTTTAAGATAAGGAGTTAACTTGGCTATTTATTTCCAATAAGTAAAGGTAATAAATGTTATAAAATTTGAGTATACGCTTTCATAACGGTTGAAGTATACTGATGAATGGGCATTAAGGTTCAGAAAGGAGTGACCCGTTAATGGTGCAAACTGCGACTGCGGTTGAGTTAATCGGAATTACGAAGCGGTTCCCGGGTATCGTGGCGAATGACAGTATCAGCTTCAAGCTGCGCAAGGGTGAGATCCATGCGTTGCTCGGGGAGAATGGTGCCGGGAAATCAACGCTCATGAACATATTGTTCGGCTTATACCAGCCGGATGAGGGCGAAATCCATATTAATGGCGTACCTACAGTAATTGATGGTCCATCCAAGGCGATTGAGCTTGGAATCGGCATGGTGCATCAGCACTTTAAGCTTGTTCAGCCATTTACGGTAGCAGAGAATATCGTCCTCGGCAGCGAACCTGTCAAGGGCGTTAAGATTGATATGAGGCTTGCGAATGAGAAGGTTGCCAAGCTTTCGGAGCAGTATGGCCTGCAGGTTGATCCGAAGATGAGGATTGAGAATATTACGGTTGGGATGCAACAGCGCGTCGAGATTTTGAAGACACTT
This sequence comes from Paenibacillus phyllosphaerae, assembly GCF_014192105.1. Classification (GTDB taxonomy): domain Bacteria; phylum Bacillota; class Bacilli; order Paenibacillales; family Paenibacillaceae; genus Paenibacillus_Z; species Paenibacillus_Z phyllosphaerae. Next base: position 55,897 of record NZ_JACHXK010000026.1, read on the forward strand.
TATCGTGGTGCCGATATTTTGATTTTCGACGAGCCGACTGCGGTTCTGACGGTTCAAGAGATTGAAGAGCTGCTTGAGATTCTGCGCAGCTTGGCGGCTGAAGGCAAATCAATCATTATCATTACCCATAAGTTAAAGGAAGTTATGGCGTTATCCAATTCGGTAACCGTCATCCGGCGGGGTAAAGTTGTCGGAACGGTCGAGACATCTGCGACGAATGAACGCGAGCTTGCGGAACTGATGGTCGGCAGAAGCGTAAGTCTTCAGACGGAGAAGAAGAAACGCACTGTCGGCAAAGTCGTCCTTTCTGCAGATAAACTATACATGAAGTCCGATAAGAGCAAAGCGGCCTTGGATAGCATCAGCTTAAACATTCATGCCGGCGAAATTCTCGGTATCGCCGGGGTCGACGGCAATGGTCAATCCGAGCTTGTCCAAGCGATTACCGGTATGGTGAAGCTGAATTCGGGTAAAGTGACGATCAACGGCCAAGATATTACGAACCGCAGTCCGCGGGAGACGGGACTTGCCGGTATCAGCCATATTCCGGAGGACCGCCATAAGCACGGGTTGGTACTGGACTTTACGCTCAGCGAGAACATGGTGCTCAATAATTACTTCCAGAGGCCATTCAACAACAGCGGCTTTCTTAAGTATGAAGAGATGGACAAGCTGGCCCAGAAGCTGACGACCGAATTTGACGTTCGCTCCTCGGGTATTCATACGCATGCGCGCTCCTTGTCTGGCGGTAACCAGCAGAAAGCAATTATTGCCCGGGAATTATGGCGCGACCCTTCGCTCCTCATTGCTGTACAACCCACACGGGGGCTCGATATCGGGGCGATCGAATATGTCCAGCAGCGTCTTCGCGAAGCGCGTGACGAAGGCAAAGCGATTTTGCTCGTTTCCTTTGAGCTAGATGAGTTATTTGAGCTGTCGGACCGCATTGCGGTTATGTATGAAGGACGGATCGTCGGCGAGATGGATCCGCTTGAGCGCGACAATCAGCGCCTTGGCATGATGATGGCCGGCAACAACACGAACGATTAGGGAGGTGAAGGCATGGAATCTCCAGAGAAACAATATAACAGCGCCTTGCGTAAAGGCATTAAAATTTTCACGGCGGACTCGGCTATCATACCGATCGTCGCCATTATTTTGGGACTAATCTGCGGTGCTATCGTTATGATAGCGGGCGGATACAATCCGCTTGTGGCTTATGGCTCGCTGTTCGGGAAGCTATTTGAGAGCCCGTACGACATGGGCGAGACCATACGTGCGATTACGCCGCTTATTTTCACAGGCTTATCAGTTGCCTTCGCATTCCGGACGGGATTGTTCAACATTGGCGCTGAAGGGCAATTCGTAATGGGCATGCTCGGCGCTACGCTTGTCGGCGTTAAGCTCGATCTCCCGATGATTATTCATGCTCCGCTTGCAGCTATCGCAGGTGCGGTGTTCGGCGGAATCTGGGCTGGCATCGTCGGCTACTTAAAAGCGAAGCGCGGCGTCAACGAAGTTATCTCCAGCATCATGCTGAATTGGATCGGCCTGTACTTTGCCAACTATGTCGTTGGCGCAGCTCTCAGCGAGAAAGGGCAGCAGAAGTCCGAGATGATCCATGAATCGGCTTCCTGGTCGATGACTTGGCTCTCTGAGATGATGGAGCATGCGCGTATGCATGCGGGTACGATTGTCGCTCTCCTCTGTGTGGCGGTATTCTATATTCTGCTTTGGAAAACCAAGCAAGGTTACGAGCTTCGCGCCGTAGGTCTGAACCCTGACGCTGCTCACTATGCCGGTATGAACGTTGGCCGCACGGTCGTAAAGTCGATGTTCATCGCTGGTGCCTTCGCTGGCCTTGGCGGCGCGTTCGAAGTGCTTGGCGTATTCGGCTATCAAGTTATTTCCGCGGCATCCCCAGGTTATGGCTTCGATGGTATTGCGGTATCGCTTCTTGGCGGTAACTCGCCAATCGGCATTCTGCTTGCAGCAATCTTGTTCGGCGGTCTGACGTATGGATCAGCCGGCATGAGCTTCGAGGCGGATGTTCCGACCGAGATTGTAAGGATCGTAATCGGCTCCATCATCTTCTTCATTGCTTCTCACGGCATCGTGCGTGCGGTTATCAAGCCGTTCTCGTTCCGTAAGGGCAAGGGTGCGGATGGCCGGAAGGAGGCGCCTCGTACATGAACGTAATTGAAGTATTAGGTCAATTAATGAACACGACGCTCGTATTCTCGACAGCGCTGATCTTCGCCGCATTGGGCGGTTTGCTGTCTGAGCGTTCGGGTGTTGTAAATATCGGTCTTGAGGGCTTGATGACGGCTGGTGCTTTCGCGGCGGCAGTCGGTGCGGATTATGCTGCCCGCGGCGGCATGTCGGGTATCGCCTCTGCATGGGTTGGGCTTGTGACGGCGATGATCTTCGCGACTGTATTCGCGCTGTTACATGCAGTAGCGACGATCACGTTCAAAGCGAACCAAGTCGTCGTCGGTACGGTCATCAACTTCCTGGCGCTCGGCTTCTCGCTGTACATGGTTAAGAATTTGTACGAAGGTGCCGGTGAGACTGCTACGGTCGAGCTGTTCTCGAAGTTCCAAATTCCGTTCTTGTCGGATATTCCGCTAATCGGCGAAGGGCTGTTCACTGCCTATCCGACCACGTACCTCTGTCTCATTCTTGTTTTTGTCGTCTGGTATGTGCTGTTCAAGACGCCATTCGGTCTTCGACTGCGTGCGGTCGGCGAGCATCCGGGTTCTGCGGACACAGTCGGGATCTCGGTAAAAAAATACCGTTACATCGGCGTACTGCTTAGCGGCGTATTCGCAGGCCTAGGCGGCGCGACGATCACGCTCACGACGACTAGCACGTTCTCGCATAATACGATATCGGGACAAGGCTTTATCGCGCTTGCCGCGGTTATCTTCGGTAAGTGGCATCCGCTCGGCGCTGCTGGCGCGGCGATCTTCTTCGGTTTCGCGCAATCGCTTCGCAACTTTGCGCAGCTGTTCGAATTCTCTCAGCAGATTCCGCAAGAGTTCTTCTATATGCTGCCATACGTTCTGACGCTGCTCGTTCTGGCTGCAGCCGTAGGCCGTTCCCGTGCGCCTGGCGCGCTTGGCGAGCCATACGACCCAGGCAAACGTTAATGACTTGGAGTCAGGACTGAACAAACACGAGGCAGAATGCCAAATTCGCTGAATACGGCCAAAATGGTTCATTCTGCCTGCTAACGAACCCTCATGCTGTCGCATACGCGAAAGGATGGGGGTTTTTCTTATACGGACTTTATTGACAGTCCGTGTGCCCCTTGTGTAAATTAATTCTTAATCAAATGAATTTCCCCGTAGTGGTTTACACTATATCTGAAGTCATCGATAAGTTTGTGCATCTGTTCACAAAGTGGAAAAAAGGGAGCGGTCATCAATGGAAGCATTGGCACTCGAGCGCAAGGCGGAACAAAACCGGGAGCTGCGCGAACGCCTGATGCAATTAAAGAAAGAACGCAATGCCATCATACTTGCGCATTATTATCAGCGAGACGAAATTCAAGAGGTTGCCGATTTCCGCGGGGACTCGTTCCTGCTGGCCCAAAAAGCGGCGCAGACCGATGCGGACGTGATTGTATTCTGCGGCGTGCATTTCATGGGCGAAAGCGCGAAGATTCTGGCACCGAACAAAACGGTCATCATTCCCGATGAACGTGCGGGCTGTCCGATGGCCGACATGGTCAATGTAGAAGGATTGCGCAAGCTGAAAGCCCAGCACCCGAATGCTAAAGTGGTTACGTACATCAACTCGTCCGCGGACATTAAGGCAGAGACCGATATTGTCTGTACCTCGGCCAATGCGGTGCGTGTCGTCAATTCCGTAGAGTCGGATGAGATTATTTGGGTCCCTGACAAAAACCTTGGTCACTATGTACAGCAGAAGACCGACAAGAAGATGATCATCTGGGAAGGCTACTGCAACACGCATGATATGCTGACCGTCAAAGACGTCGAAGAGATGAAAGCCAAATATCCGAATGCGGAATTCGTTGTCCATCCGGAATGCCGTCCGGAAGTAGTGGCGCTTGGCGATTTTGTCGGCAGTACGACAGCGATCATTAAGTATTGCAAGGAATCGCCGAACAAGGAGTTCATCGTAGGTACAGAGGATGGCACCGGCTATCAGCTGCGTCTGGACAGTCCGGATAAGACGTTCCACTTTGCGACCAAATATCTGGTTTGCCCGAATATGAAAGTAAATAACCTCAAGAAGCTGGTTAAATGTCTGGAAACGATGCAGCCGCAAATTCATGTGCCGGAGCATATTGCTGACCAAGCTCGTTTATCCTTGGAGCGCATGTTACAGGTGAAGTAGCATGCGCTACTCTCTTTCTCACGACAGTAGTATCGCTGTATGCGGTATTCCCATTCTTTTTTCGACTGGGAATACATACGCAACAGCTGCGAACGGAGGATTACGATGATTCCACGTTATTTAGTAGATATAGATCTGAATGCGCTGCCGGTTGTGGAGAAAGATGTCATTGTCATTGGGGCGGGCATTGCCGGCCTTTTCACCGCACTCAAAGCAAGCAAGCATAACGACGTCCTCATGATTACGAAGAAGTCGCTCATGGACAGCAACACGCGTTACGCCCAAGGCGGTATCGCCGCAGTTATCTCGGAGGATGATTCCCCTGCGTATCATCGGCATGATACCCTTGTTGCCGGGGCCGGACTATGCTCCGAGGAAGCCGTAGACGTGCTCGTCCACGAAGGCCCTAAGGGCGTTGAGGACTTGGTGCGGATGGGCACGCAATTCGACCAAGAGAATGGCGAATACGAGTTGACCAAAGAGGGCGCGCACAGCCACCGGCGGATCTTGCATGCCAATGGCGACGCCACCGGCTATGAGATCGTACGCGCGCTGTCGGAGAAGGCCAAGGGCGTGCCGCGCATCGAAGTGTGGGACGATCACTTCGTCATCGATCTTGTGACCGCTGACGGCGAATGCTGCGGCGCTCTTGTACAGAAGCCCGATGGCAGCAAGCTCTATGTCCGCGGCAAAGCAACGGTTCTCTGTTCCGGAGGCACGGGCCAACTCTACCGCTATACGACCAACCCGGATGTCGCGACTGGAGACGGAGTCGCTATGGCTTTTCGCGCAGGCGCTTACATACAAGACATGGAATTCATTCAGTTTCACCCGACTTCGCTCTGTTATCCAGGTGCGCCCCGGTTCCTCATTTCCGAAGCGGTTCGGGGTGAAGGGGCCGTTCTGCGCAATATTAGAGGAGAGCGGTTCATGGACCGGTATCACGAGCAGCTGGAGCTGGCGCCGCGCGATGTCGTCGCGCGGGCCATCGTCAGCGAGATGGAAGCAACGAAGTCTACCTTCGTCTACTTGGACATTACCCATGAATCGCCGGAGATGATCCGTCATCGTTTCCCGAACATTTATGAGTTCTGCCTGAATTACGGCCTTGATCTGACGACGGATTGGATCCCTGTTGCCCCTGCGGCTCACTATATGATGGGCGGCGTCAAGACGGATCTGCACGGCGAGACGAACATACCGCGTCTGTTCGCATGCGGCGAGTGCTCCTCGACCGGCGTACACGGCGCCAATCGTCTGGCCAGCAATTCGCTGTCCGAGGCGATCGTGTTCGGTCGTCGTATCGTCGAACGGATCAATGCGCTCGAACCGCTCTTGAACGGCTTGTTCGACGAGCCGGTCTCACATTCCCGCGCGAATCCGCCTATGCAGGCTGTAGTCGAGAAGCGGCTGAAGCTGCAGAAGGTGATGGTGCGCCATGTCGGGCTGAACCGCGACAAGAAGGGATTAGTACGCGGACTTGAGGAATTGAAGCGGCAGCTTCCGTTCTTCTATGAGCGGCTGCACACGCGCGAAGAATATGAGTTCGCGAATCTGCTGACCTGTGCCATGCTGACGACAGAAGCGGCGATCACGCGCGAAGAGAGCCGGGGTGCGCATTACCGCGAGGACTTCCCGGAACGCGATGATCGCGACTGGAGCAGACATACGCTATTGCACCGGGAACACGGCATAACGATAGGAGCGGATATACGATGATAGATGCAGGACTTCAAGCGGTCGGCGGCAATGTCGAAGCGCTGCAGACCCAGATTCGTGCGTGGCTTGCCGAGGATGTCGGTGCAGGCGACGTGACCAGCTGGTCCACCATTCCGGCTACTAGCCGGTCGAAGGCCGTCATTCATGCCAAGGAAAGCGGCATTATTGCGGGCGTGCCTATCGCGAAGCTGGTTTTCCAGATCGTAGACCCAACGCTTGTCTTCCACGCACTCGTATCCGACGGCCGGTTCGTGGAACGCGGAACGGTGTTGGCCGAGGTAGAGGGCAGCACGCACAGTCTGCTGACGGGCGAGCGTCTCGCGCTTAATCTGATGCAGCGGCTATCCGGTATTGCGACCAAGACGAGAGCGTTCGTGGACGCGTTAGACGGGCTGCCTACACGCCTTGTGGATACGCGCAAGACGACGCCAGGCCACCGCTTGCTTGAGAAATATGCCGTTCGCGTCGGCGGCGGAGCCAACCATCGGTTCGGCCTGTACGATGCGGTCATGATCAAAGATAATCATATTAAAGGCGCAGGCGGCATTACCCAGGCGGTTCAGTCGGCACGGCGCCAAATCCCGCATACGATGAAGATAGAAGTCGAGACGGAATCGCTGCCGCAAGTGGAAGAGGCGCTGGATTGCGGAGCCGACATTATCATGCTCGATAACATGACGCCGGATCGGATGAAGGAAGCGGTGGCGAAGATCAAATCCCGTTCCCCGCACGTCATCGTCGAGGCTTCCGGAGGCGTTCGTCTGGATACAGTGCGGACGATCGCGGAGAGCGGCGTTGACGTCATCTCGGTCGGCGGTCTGACATACTCGTTCCAATCCCTGGACATCAGCCTTGATTTGAATGAGAAAAAGGGAGGTTCTAGCGAGTGATCCTCGTTGTTGACGTTGGCAATACGAATATCGTGCTTGGCATCTACGAGAACCAGACGCTGCTTCATCATTGGCGGCTGAGCACGAATCGCTCGGCAACCGTAGATGAATACGGCGTGCTGATTCATAATTTATTCCATATCGCCGGCGTCCGTGTCGATCAGATGGACGGCGTAATCATATCTTCCGTCGTTCCGCCGCTCATGCGGACGCTGGAGCAGCTGTGCCACAACTACTTGCGCAAGGCACCGCTTGTGGTCGGACCAGGCATTAAGACGGGGCTGAATATTCGTTATGAGAATCCGCGCGAGGTCGGTGCGGACCGGATCGTGAACTCGGTTGCGGGCATCGAGAAATACGGCGCTCCGCTGATCGTCGTCGATTTCGGCACGGCTACGACGTTTGATTATATTGATAACGGTGGAAACTATTTAGGCGGGGCGATCGTGCCGGGCATCGGCATCTCCACGGAGGCGCTGTATCAGCGCGCGGCCAAGCTGCCGCGTATCGAGCTCGTGAAGCCGAAGAGCGTCATTGGCCGCAATCCAGTGACGTCGATGCAGGCAGGCATTATTTTCGGCTATGCGGGTCAGGTTGACGGAATCGTGAAGCGGATTCGCCAGGAGTTCAGCGTTACGCCGCGGGTCATTGCCACGGGCGGTTTGGCAGAATTGATTGCAGGGGAGTCCGAGACCATCGAGCTCGTCGATCCGCTGCTCACCTTGGAAGGGCTACGTATCATTTACGAACGGAATCAGGATTAAGGATAAGAATTAAGGAGAGAGGCAAGTGGAGAATTCCATCGAGAAAGATATACTTGTTCGCGGTACGGCATGGGGCAGCAAGCTTCGCGTCTTTTCCGTAAGAACAACGGAGTTGGTGCGTGAACTTCAGCGCCGTCATCAATCGCTTCCGACGGCTACGGCTGCGCTGGGACGGACGGCTACGGCCGCCGCCATGATGGGCGCGATGCTCAAGGGCGAGGAGAAGCTAACGATTCAGGTCAAAGGCGACGGCCCAATGGGGCAGATCGTCATGGATGCCAATGCGCATGGCGAGGTTCGCGGGTACGCGGATCATCCGCAGGTGCAGTTGGCCAGCAATGCGCAGAATAAGCTGGATGTGGCAGGCGCGGTAGGGCGCGACGGTTTTATCCACGTGCTCAAGGATCTCGGGCTCAAAGAACCTTACCGCGGCAGCGTGCCGATTATTTCGGGAGAGCTCGGCGAGGACTTCACCTACTACTTCGCGTCTTCCGAACAGACGCCTTCGGTCGTCGGCCTGGGCGTGTTGGTAGATGAATATGGCCAAGTGCTCAATGCAGGCGGATTCATCGTTCAGCTGCTGCCAGGGGTAAGCGACGAAGATATTACGAGGCTGGAACAGGCGATCGCGAATATGCCGCCGCTTTCATCGCTTTTGGACCAAGGGGAGACGCCGGAAGGCGTGCTTGGTTTCTTGGTCGGCGATGATGTGCAGCTGATGGATGAGCTAGAGATTAAGTTCCAGTGCAAGTGTTCGAAGGAACGCGTGGAGCGTACTTTGATCAGCATGGGAGCTGATGAGCTGAATGCGATTATTGAGGAAGACGGACAAGCGCAAGTGGAATGCCATTTCTGTAACGAGTCGTATGTATTTGACCGTGCACAGCTTAAGGTACTTCTCGAACAGGCTCAGCCGAAACCGAAGGAATAACCGAGGGTGCAAGAGATGGGGAAGGATCGGGTATTGAGGCGAATCGTCCTGCTTCAGGCCGTCTGTATGATTGTATTGACCGTTGTTGTTGTCGCCCAGGTGTTCAGACCAGGGGGCAATGAGAATGGCGACAGGGAAGAGGATTCGGCTGACTCGCCATCAGAGGCGTCCCAGCAGATCGCGGCTACCATAGGCGGAGAGTCGATTACGACGAAAGAACTTATGGAGCAGTTGAGGGAGCAATACGGGGACACCGTACTGCAAGCTCTCCTCTCTTCGGCTGCAGTCCGCATGGAAGCCGAGGCGCTAGGGCTGCAGGTTACGCCGGAGGAGCTGGACCATGAGTTACAGTCGATGATGGCCGGCTATGAAGATGAAGAGCATTACTACGCACAGATGAAAGAAGCGCTCGGACTCTCTCCGGAAGCGATCCGGCGCGACACGGAACATAAGCTGCTGCTGGAGAAGATCACCATACACGATGTGCAGGTTTCCGATGAAGAGATCAACGCCTACATAGAAGCGAACCAAGTGCTGTTCGAGCCTGCCGTCTCCTATCGGCTTGCTTGGATCGTTACCGGCAGCGAGGAAGAGGCGGACGAAGTGTTGGATCAGCTCGCGCAAGGTGCGGATTTCGCCGAATTGGCCCGGGCCTATTCCATCGATTCCGACACAGCGGACAGCGGGGGCGTGCTTGGACTCATTGATCAATACGATCCGTATTTTGAGCAAGAGGTACTAGCGGCGGCGGCCGAGCTTCATTTCGGCGAGATTACGGGACCGATTCCTGCATTAGACGGGCAAGCGGTCATTAAATTGATTGAGAGAATAGAGTCGACGCCAATGAGCGAAGCGCTTATTCGCGAGACGGCACGCAAAGAAGTGGCGCTGTCCAAGGCGGAATCGCTCCGGGATGTGGAAGAGCGGCTGCTCACCAAATACGAGGCGCATGTCAGGGTATCCCCTGGCACGCCTTAATCGTATTTCCTACTGAATGGATTTGAAAACTACCTATTGACAACTACTGACTGAAATTGTTAGTATGTTAGTAAAACCAACTTAATTGGTCGGAATAAGGAGGCTCACTTTTCATGGCAAGAATTGTACAAAGCGTAACCGATCTGATTGGCGATACACCACTGGTCAAGCTGAACCGTTTGGTACCTGAAGACAGCGCTGAAATCTACGTGAAGCTGGAATACCAGAATCCAGGTTCCAGTGTTAAGGACCGCATTGCGATCAGCATGATTGAAGTTGCTGAGCAAGAAGGCCGTCTGAAGCCAGGCGACACGATCGTTGAACCTACAAGCGGTAACACAGGTATCGGTCTTGCCTTGGTAGCAGCTGCTAAAGGCTACAAAGCAATTCTCGTAATGCCTGAAACGATGAGCATCGAGCGCCGCAACCTGCTCCGCGCATATGGCGCAGAGCTGGTGCTTACTCCGGGCGCGGAAGGTATGAACGGTGCTGTTCGCCGTGCTGAAGAGCTGGCGAAAGAGAATCCTTCGTACTTCATTCCGCAACAATTCAAGAACCAAGCGAACGTGAAGATCCACCGCGAGACGACTGGCCCTGAGATCGTAGAAGCGATTAATTCGCTTGACGGCAAGCTGGACGCATTCGTAGCGGGTATCGGTACAGGCGGTACGATCAGCGGTACAGGCGAAGTGCTGAAGAGCAACTTCCCTGGCATCAAGATTGTCGCGGTTGAGCCGGCAGCATCCCCGATCCTTTCCGGCGGTACGCCAGGCCCTCACAAGATCCAAGGTATCGGCGCGAACTTCGTTCCGGACATCCTGAACCGCGAGATCTATGATCAAGTGATCACGATTGAGAACGAAGAAGCATTCGAGACAGCTCGCCGCGCTGCGAAAGAAGAAGGTCTCCTCGTGGGCATTTCTTCGGGCGCCGCGATCTATGCCGCTCTGAAAGTAGCCAAAGAGCTCGGCAAAGGCAAGCGTGTTATCGCAATCGTTCCTTCGAACGGCGAACGTTACCTGTCCACGCCGCTGTTTAACTTCGAGAACTAATCCGCCCTTATATGGCGACATAAGAGGCTCCTTCGGGAGCTTCTTTTTATTTGTTGTTACCTGCCGGGGAGATGATATTTAGGCGCGGCGTATAACCTTGCGCAGCGTACTTTCTTTTTGCAGACCGATTCGGTATACTAGCAGGCAAACAAGGGAGTGGCAGCGCAATAGCTAGAGCTCCTACAGACGTAAGGAACGGGGGATTTACGAAGGATGATCGTCACGGCTTTTGAGGAATGGCTCACATGGCAAAGGGAGGGCTATACCTCGCTGCCTTTGATTATGGAGCAATCGCTGCCCGATCCGCAGCAGGGAAGGCCCTCTTCCTGGGAAGAAGCTTGGCAATCGGCCTCGCCCTATGCATTCGTGCTAGAGAGCGGCAAGGGAGGGCGATATACGTACTTGGGTCTGACGCCATCATCCGTGATTCACGGTAAGGACGATCAAGCGCAGGTCATCGATCTGCCTGGAAGTAAGCGGTCCTCCCCGTTCACCGCAAGGCCGCTCGAAGCCGTACGTGAATGGATGAAGCCGTTCAAGTCGCCAAGAAGGGCCGATGGACCCAAATGGGCTGGCGGCTGTGTCGGTTTTTGGAGCTACGACGTCATTCGTTCGATTGAGCGGCTGCCGCAGCTGGCGGCGGATGATCTGGACCTGCCGGACTATATGTTCATGCGTATCGATGAACTGTGGATCGTCGACCAGCAGGAGAATAAGCTCTATTGCGCGGTTCATGCGCACCTGGATTCGCCGAATTCCGATCATTCGCTTCAAGAGCGTTATATCCAAGCGGTTGGACGCGCGGAGGCGATGTCCGGATTCTGGTTCCGTCTTATTGGCGAGGGTCGTCAGGACCATGCGGCACAAGTTATGCGTGCGGAGCGGACAGCCTTTATGGAGTCGGAATCGCTGCATATCGATATGGGTCAACTGACCGGTATTCATGCGCCTTTTGGCCAAGAGGCATTCATGCATGCCGTTGAGCGCATCCAAGCCTACATTGCGCAAGGTGATGTATTCCAGGTCAACCTGTCGCAGCGGCAATCCGTGAACTCCACTGCAGCGCCGGAAGAGCTATACGAGTGGCTTCGTCTCGTGAACCCTTCACCATATATGGGGTTGCTGAAGAGCCCGGATTTTCAACTCGTATCGGCTTCGCCCGAACTGCTCGTCGAATTGTCGGACCGCAAGCTCGCGACCCGGCCGATCGCCGGAACCCGTCGCAGAGGCCGTACGGAGGAAGAGGACAGGCAGATGGCGGAAGAGCTGCGGACCAATGAGAAGGAACGGGCGGAGCACATTATGCTCGTCGATCTCGAGCGCAACGATCTTGGGCGGATTGCCGCTTTTGGCTCGGTGCGTGTGGAGGAGCTCATGGTCATCGAGTATTACAGCCATGTGATGCATCTGGTTTCCCAGGTCGAAGGTACGCTTGCGGAAGGTAAAGATGCCTATGATGTGATCGCAGCCACTTTCCCTGGCGGCACCATTACGGGAGCGCCCAAGATCCGCACGATGGAGATCATTGAGGAGCTCGAGCCGACCAGGCGCGGTCCGTATACGGGGTCCATGGGTTGGATTGACTATAACGGCGATATGGAATTTAATATTATTATACGAACCATGACAGTCAAGGACGGCCAGATTCACGTGCAAGCCGGGGCCGGAATCGTCATCGACTCCATTCCCGAGCGAGAATATTACGAATCGTTAAACAAGGCGAAGGCACTTTGGAAGGCCATTCAATTCAGTCAGCATTTCGCTGCACGAGAGCAAGTGAAGTAGAGGCACGCCGCAGGGCGATCGCCCACCATTTCAGCCAGACCGGACAGAGCATGCAGAGGAGGCAGGCGACTGATTCGGCTTAGGCGTATCCAAGGGGGAAATGCGCATGATTTTGGTCATCGATAACTATGATTCCTTCACGTATAACCTGGTGCAGTATTTAGGAGAGCTTGGCGAGCAAATCATCGTCAAACGCAACGACGAGATCGATCTCGAGGGAATTGCTGCGCTTGCCCCGGATCACATTCTTATCTCCCCTGGACCTTGCAGTCCGAATGAAGCGGGAATTAGCCTGGCCCTGCTCGAGCGCTTCAAGGGCGAAATCCCGATTTTCGGGGTATGTCTCGGCCATCAAGCGATCGGACAGGCGTTCGGCGGCGAAGTGGTTCGCGCCGAGAAGCTGATGCATGGCAAGACGTCGGAGATTCTCCATGACGGCAAAACGGTATTCGCCGGAATCCCGTCCCCTTATACGGCGACGCGATACCACTCGCTGATCGTGAAGAGAGAGACGCTGCCGGATTGCCTGGAGATTACGGCAGAGACAGCCGAAGGCGAGATTATGGGACTGCGCCACAAGGAATACCCGATTGAAGGGGTGCAATTCCACCCGGAATCGATTATTACCGAGCACGGTCTGACCTTACTGCGCAACTTCCTCAGCCTGCGGGCCGGCGCAACGAAATGAAGATTGGTTGGAACGGAAGCATCGAATTAGCGGAGGAAGCCGTGATCTCAGTTTATGATCACGGTTTTTTATATGGCATGGGATTGTTCGAGACGTTCCGCACGTATCAAGGGGCGCCTTATCTGCTGGAACGCCACTTGGCCAGGCTGATGGAAGGGTGCCGAGCGCTGGGCATTGCCTATGAGCCGGATCAGGGGGAGATTCGAAGCTGGCTTAGACGGCTAATGGCTGCGAACGCGCTATCGGAAGCCTACGTCCGATTGACGGTTACGGCAGGCGAAGGGGAGCTAGGGCTGCCCCAGCATGGCTATGACGCGCCTAATGTGCTCATGATGGTCAAGCCTTTGCCGCCGGTTCATAAGAGTCTCGATCGTGAGGGCAAGCAGTTGGCGCTGCTCCATACCGCACGCAACACGCCGGAGGGGCAAGTGCGCTTCAAGTCGCTCCATTACATGAACAATATATTGGCCAAACATGAGCTTCGGGCAAGCGGGGCAGCGGCGGGGGCAGAGGGCCTTATGCTGACGCGGGAAGGTCATTTGGCGGAAGGCATAGTGAGCAATCTCTTTTTTGTCAGCCAAGGCGTTATCCATACGCCATCGGTCGATACCGGTATACTGCCGGGCATTACACGGGGGCGGGTGCTGGAGCTCGCGAAGGAAGCCGGACATGCAACCGAAGAAGGATACTATACGTGGGAACAGCTGCTTGGAGCGGAAGAGATCTGGATCACCAATTCGGTGCAAGAGCTTGTTCCTATTACGACGCTTCGCGATGGTGACGGTGCGGTCACGACGATTGGTAACGGTTTAGCCGGTCCCATTACAGGCACACTAGTGGGAGCATATCGCGCGGATACAAGAATTGCATTGCCCTAACGAGGCAGCATGCTATGAATAGGAGAGGAGTGGGCGCATGCCAATAGATAAGGAGACGGCGACCGGCGGGTTTAATCGGAAGGTGCCCGAGCGGCACTATCGATTTCAAGATGGCGTAGAGCTCACATTAGGGCGCAAGACGCTCATCATGGGCATTTTGAATGTGACGCCCGATTCCTTCTCGGACGGCGGCCGGCATGATGCGGTCGAGACTGCGGTTGCTCATGCGCGAGCCATGGTAGCCGAGGGGGCTGATCTGATCGATATCGGAGGGGAATCGACGCGCCCGGGCTTTACGCCTGTCCCGCTTGAGGAAGAGCTTCGCCGCGTGCTGCCGGTCATTCGCGCGCTCCGCAGCGAGCTTCCCCATGTGGCGCTGTCCATTGATACGTATAAGGCGGAGACGGCTCGGGCCGCATTGGAAGCCGGCATACATATTCTGAACGATATCTGGGCGCTGAGAGGCGAATCGGATATGGCCAAGGTAGCCGGCGAGTATGGTTGTCCGATTATCTTGAACCATAATCGACCTGCGCGTGATTACGCCGACTTCGTTCCCGATGTGATTGCCGATCTTAAGGAGAGCATAGCGATTGGACGCGAGAACGGCGTAACGGACGAGAACATCTGGCTTGATCCTGGCATTGGGTTCGCGAAGAATTATGATGAGAATTTGGAGATGATGGCGCATTTGTCGACATTATGCGCGCTCGGCTATCCCGTTCTGCTCGGTACGTCTCGCAAAAGATTCATTCGCGATACGCTGCAGCTCCCCGTCGATGAGCTAGCCTTCGGCACGGCGGCGACCGTGACGCTCGGCATTGCGCAGGGTTGCCAGATCATGCGCGTGCATGATGTAAGGCAGATCAAGCAGAATGCGCGTATGGCGGATGCCATTGTGTATCGTTCATAAATCGGAAGCTTAAGTTTGTTGCGAAAGGATGGCGTGCTATGGATCGGATGTCATTGAAGGGGATGAAGTTTTTCGGGTATCACGGCGTTTTCCCCGAAGAGAATAGGCTTGGACAACAGTTCATTGTGGATGTCGACTTGTTTATGGATCTTTCCCAAGCGGCGCAGACCGATGATTTGGAAGCTACGATTAACTATGCGGAGTTGCATGGTTTCGTGAAGGAGATCGTAACCGGGCCGCCGTTTAAGCTGATTGAAGCATTGGCCGGTTCCATTGCATCACAGCTGCTTGCGGCTTATACTAGTATAAATGAAGTGACGGTACGCGTGACGAAGCCCCACCCGCCCTTTGAAATTTATTTCGACGGCGTGACCGTGGAGCTTCATAGAAAGCGGGAAGTTTAGATGGAACAAGGCGACAATCAGCTGGCCTCGGGCACAGCATATATCGCATTAGGTTCGAATTTGGGGGAGCGGGACGGCTACTTGACTCAAGCGCTCCACCTGCTGGATCAGAGGATCGGCATTGCCGTTCTGCGCGTTTCCGGTATCTATGAGACGGATCCCGTGGGGTACACCGATCAGCCGGCGTTCCTCAACATGGCGGCTGCGGTTCGAACGACGCTGACGCCGATTGAGCTGCTGCGCACTTTGCTCGAAGTTGAGCTTGCGCTCGGCCGTACACGCGAGGTCCATTGGGGACCGCGTACGATCGATCTGGATCTATTGCTGTTTGACGATGTAGTCATGGAAGAGGATGAACTAACGCTGCCTCATCCACGCATGTTGGAGCGGGCATTCGTGCTTGTGCCGCTACGCGACGTTTTGCAATCCGGTCATCCGTTGCATGCACTTACCTCGCAGGCGGCAGACCGGGCTTTACAGGATGGAGGGGAAGGCATCGCGTTATGGAATACGATCAACTGGCACAGCGCGTCCGCGCCTTCAGGAAACTGAAGGGATATACGCAGCAGGAGCTCGCGGAGAGATTGGAAGTTTCGGTAGCGGTGTTAGGCTCGCTCGAGCGGGGAACGCGTAAGCCCGATCCGAAGCTGCTCGAGAAAATATCAACGACACTAGGCATCAGCTATAACGAGTTGACCAACGATAGTAAGACGGAATAACCAAACGTAGAACAGATGCGTGCCGAAGGCCCGCTTAGGTGGAAGGAGCAA
The DNA here is from genome assembly GCF_014192105.1 of Paenibacillus phyllosphaerae. GTDB lineage: Bacteria > Bacillota > Bacilli > Paenibacillales > Paenibacillaceae > Paenibacillus_Z > Paenibacillus_Z phyllosphaerae. The sequence continues at coordinate 72,037 of NZ_JACHXK010000026.1, forward strand.
GGAGTAAGCATGCTCAAAATCGGAAACATCGAGATGAAGAACAAGGTTGTGCTGGCGCCGATGGCAGGCGTGTGCAATCCGGCTTTTCGACTGATTGCTAAGGAATTCGGGACGGGTCTGGTCTGCGCCGAGATGGTTAGCGATAAAGCGATTTTGCATGGGAATAAGCGCACGATGGAGATGCTGTTCGTCGACGAACGCGAGAAGCCGCTAAGCCTGCAGATTTTTGGCGGGGATCGGGAATCCCTTGTCGAAGCGGCGAAAGTTGTCGATAAGCAGACGAATGCGGATATTATCGACATTAACATGGGGTGCCCGGTGCCGAAGGTTACCAAATGCGATGCAGGCGCCAGATGGCTGCTCGACCCGAACAAGATTTATGAGATGGTCTCCGCTGTTGTCGAAGCCGTCGATAAGCCGGTAACGGTTAAGATGCGCATCGGTTGGGACAGCGAGCATATCTATGCGATCGAGAATGCGCGAGCGGTCGAACGGGCTGGCGGCAGTGCGGTCAGCGTGCATGGCCGTACGCGGGAGCAGTTGTATACCGGTAAAGCGAATTGGGATATTATAAGGGATGTTAAGCAAGCGGTATCGATTCCCGTTATTGGCAACGGTGACGTCGTTTCGCCTGAAGACGCCCAGCGCATGCTGGACCATACAGGCGTCGACGGTGTCATGATCGGCCGCGGGGCGCTGGGCAATCCATGGATGCTCTATCGTACGGTGCAATACTTGGAGTCAGGCGAGCTGCTCGGCGAGCCGACGCCGCGCGAGAAGATGGGAGTTGCGATTTTGCATATGGACCGTCTGGCAAGCCTGAGGGGCGAGTCCGTCGCGGTTCGCGAGATGCGCAAGCATTTGGCCTGGTACCTGAAGGGTCTGCCTGGCGCAGCCCGGGTGAAGGACCTCATTATGGAGGAAACAAGCCGCGATAAGATGGTCTCGATCTTGTCCCAATACATCGAGTCGCTTGGCGAAGATAGCGATAAGCCTGCTGAGTCGGACTCCGCCGTATCGGAGCAAGTGGCTTACTAGGCCTCGATCGTGCGGTTGCTTTCACGGAATCGTAAGTCAGGGGAATGAAACCTAGGTTGATGTCGGATGGCCAGCTGCAAGAGACATCTTCATGAGTGATTTGGTCGGGATGTGGGCTGCGGCTCACAGGCCGGCCTTTTCTTCTACCTAGAGATGAAGCGTTTTCAATTGGCGGTTGGCTTTCGTTGACATTTAGCCTGAATTTGCAATATAATCTTTCAATAATCGCAAGTAAAACGCTGGTACACATGTACCAATTGAGATTATACCGGCATCTATGACGTGCAGAAGTGTCATACAGAGCATAATGTGTCCTATATTACGCGCACTGTTTTCGTATACCGATTCGAAAATTTCCACATGACAGGAGAATCACTAAGATGAGCGATAAAGAGATCATTCTCACACAGGACGGGCTGAAGAAGCTGGAGGAAGAGCTGGAGAACTTGAAATCCGTAAAGCGCCGCGAAGTGGCGGAGCGGATCAAGATCGCAATCGGCTACGGCGATATTAGCGAGAACTCCGAGTATGAGGATGCTAAGAATGAGCAAGCCTTTATCGAAGGTCGCATCATTACGCTGGAGAAGATGCTCCGTAATGCCCGTATCATTAACAACGATGAGATTGATATCGACACCGTTAGTATCGGTTCTACCGTGACGGTTGAAGATGTTGAGTTCGGCGATACGATGGAGTATACCATTGTGGGTACAGCTGAATCCGATCCTTCGCAGAATAGAATTTCGAATGAAAGTCCATTAGGCAAGGCAATCCTAGGCAAGAAGAGGGGAACGATCGTGGAAGTTAACGTTCCTGCTGGCGTCATTCAATACAAGATCGTCGACATTAACAAAAAGTAAGACAGGGCACGCCTTTATGGAAAGCTTCCTCCGGAAGCTTTTTCACGTATTATCGGTTACGATAGTGGTAAAGTACATACAGTTTCTATAGCGATAGAGGTAACGGGGTTGTTACGGGGACTGCAGAATATGGTTAGGAGATGAATGGTAGTGGAGCATCAGACGCAAGAGCAAGAATTAAGTGAATTGCTACAGATTCGGAGAGACAAATTGGATGAACTGCGCGGGTTGGGCGTTGATCCGTTCGGCGGGAAGTTTGAACGTTCTCACCAGGCCAAAGAGATTGTCGACGCTTATGAGAATACGTCCAAGGAAGAGTTGGAGGAGCAGGGCGTCGAAGTGAGTTTGGCGGGCCGCATTATGCAGAAGCGCGGTATGGGCAAAGCAAGCTTTGCGCATATTCAGGACCTGAGCGGCAAGATCCAAATCTATGTGCGCAAAGACACCGTCTCCGAAACGCAGTATCAAGCCTTTGATCTGCTGGATCTTGGCGATATTGTCGGGGTGCGCGGCGTAGTGTTCAAGACGAACACGGGCGAGACTTCCGTGAAAGCCAAAGAAGTCGTCGTTCTGTCCAAGTCGCTCCTGCCGCTGCCGGAGAAGTATCACGGCCTGAAGGACGTTGAACTGCGCTATCGCCAACGTTACGTCGATCTCATTATGAATCCGGATGTGCAGCAGACGTTTATTTCGCGCTCGCGTATTATTCAATCGATGCGTCGCTACCTTGATTCCCGCGGTTACCTGGAAGTCGAGACGCCTACACTGCACGCGATCGCGGGCGGTGCGGCAGCGCGTCCATTCATTACGCATCACAATGCGCTCGATATGCAGCTGTACATGCGTATCGCCATTGAGCTCCATCTGAAGCGCCTTATTGTCGGCGGGATGGAGAAGGTATACGAGATCGGCCGCGTATACCGCAATGAAGGGATTTCGACTCGCCACAACCCAGAGTTCACGATGATCGAACTTTACGAGGCGTATGCCGACTACAAAGACATTATGGCTCTTACCGAATCCATGATCGCTCATATCGCGCAAGAAGTGCTCGGTACGACGAAGATCCAATACCAAGGCCAAGAAGTCGATCTGACGCCGCAATGGCGCCGCGTCTCCATGGTGGATTTGGTGAAGGAATTGACCGGCGTTGACTTCGGAGCGCAAATTACGAATGAAGAAGCACATGAAGCAGCTAAGGCGCACAATGTGAAAGTCGAGCCGCACTGGACGACGGGCCACATTCTGAATGCATTCTTCGAAGAGTTCGGCGAACCTACCCTGATTCAGCCTACGTTCGTAACGGGGCATCCGGTAGAGATTTCCCCACTGGCGAAAAAGAATGAGGCGGATCCTCGCTTTACCGATCGGTTTGAGCTGTTCGTCGTTGCTCGCGAGCATGCGAACGCATTTACGGAGCTTAACGATCCGATCGACCAGCGACAACGCTTCGAAGCGCAGTTGCTCGAGCGGGAGCATGGTAATGATGAAGCCCATGAGATGGACGACGACTTCATCCGTGCGTTGGAATATGGTATGCCGCCTACGGGTGGTCTTGGTATCGGTATTGACCGTCTGGTTATGCTGCTCACCGACGCGCCTTCCATCCGCGATGTCCTGCTGTTCCCATTGATGCGTGAGCGCGCGAGCGAATAAAGCTTAAGTTAAAAGAGTCGAACCTAGCGGGGTTCGGCTCTTTTTATTCCCGCAGACATGATTCTTATAACTTTTTTCAAAAAAGGGTTGCAATATGTCTAGGGCCTATGGTATCTTATAAAAGTCGCCGCTGAGCAACACGGCAGACATTGAGAAATCTGGTGAATGCTGCATTCTCGATCTCGCGATCATGAACGCAAACGAATCACCGTTTGTTCCTTGAAAACTGAACAATGAGCGATATGTTTTATAGCTAGTTAAGTAATGAGTCACAAACTACTTTTATGGAGAGTTTGATCCTGGCTCAGGACGAACGCTGGCGGCGTGCCTAATACATGCAAGTCGAGCGGATCTTATCCTTCGGGGTAAGGTTA
>NZ_JACHXK010000027.1 GCF_014192105.1 Paenibacillus phyllosphaerae
AGGCGTGAGCCTTCCTAAACCACCTCAAAAACAACTCGAGAAAGCAAAAGAGAAACCCGACGTTTGAAAAAACGTGGGGTTTCTCTACAATCTGACTGCCGAGCCATGCTCAGGCAGTCATTTCTCTCGCAATTCCCGCTATCCTACTGCTCGCGCTTGTCGCGATCTTACTTCCCGCGCTTCACGCGATCTTACTGCTCGCAGTTCCTGCGAGCTTATAGTTCAACCGGTTTTCCTGTCTCCGCCGACTTGTAGATGGCTTCGAGGATTTGGGTTACGACATACGCTTGCTCCGGCTTGACCATCGGCTCGGTGTCGTTCAGGATTGCGTCGATCCATTGGCGTGCTTCCACGTCGGCTGCACGCTGGCTTTCGCCGGAGAAGAATGCGATCGCGCCGGCTTCGGACGGCTTCGTCTCCACGAGTTGTCCTTGCTTCGCGTGGTTGTAGACGACATAACCTTCGTCCAGGAACGCCTTGCCCATCATCTCGGCGCCGCCGTCCGTGCCGCACAGCGTCACTTGCGCTTCCTTCGCGTTCAGCACGTTCAGCGCCCAAGCTGCTTCCAGGTATATCGTCGCGCCGTTCTCCATCTTAATGAAACCGAATGCCGAATCTTCGACTTCGTACGTTTCCGGATCCCAAGGTCCGAACATATTGCCGGCCGGTTTGTCCTTGAGCATCTGGAAGGAAGAGCCTACCACCAGCGTTGGCTTATAGTTGTCCATCGTCCACAGAGCGAGGTCAAGCGCATGGGTGCCGATGTCGATCAGCGGACCGCCGCCTTGCTTGGATTTGTCCGGGAATACGCCCCATGTCGGTACACCTCTGCGGCGAACGGCATGCGCTTTGGCGAAGTAAACGTCGCCGAGCTCTTTTTTCTGGCAAGCGTCATACAGCGCGAGCGAGTCCGAGCGGAAACGGTTCTGGTAGCCGATCGTCAGTTTCTTGCCCGTGCGCTGCGCCGCCTCCAGCATCTTCTTCGCTTCCTCTGAATTGATCGCCATCGGCTTTTCGCACATCACATGTTTGCCGGCCTCGAGCGCCGCCACCGTGATAAAGGAGTGGGACACGTTCGGTGTCAGGACATGGATAACGTCGATCGATGGATCATTCACGACCTCCATATAATCCGTCGTAACGAGCGAACCCTCAATGCCGAACTGCTTAGCGGCTTGAACCGCGCGCTCTTCCTCGATGTCACAGAACGCGACCATTTCCACTTTGTCCGACAGTTTCGCAAGCGAAGGGAAGTGCTTTTGATTGGCGATGCCGCCGCAGCCGATAAATCCGATTCTTAGTTTTTTCACAGTGAATTCCTCCTGATTGGATATGATAGTAAGACTGCTTCTTACAATAGAGAAATGAATGTACGAAAGGACCGGCTACACCCACCACATCTGGCCTAGCGGTTCCTTGATCAGCACCTGCTGCAGATTGCCGACCGCCTTAGAGAACCCTTCTTCGATGGACATCAGGCCATCCTCATGCTCGATGCTGACGACGTAATCGTAACCGACTAGTCGCAGGGCACTCATGATATCTGCCCATGTCTTCAGATCGTGGCCATAACCGACGGAGCGGAACTGCCATGCCCGACCCAGCATCGCCGTGTACGGCTGCATGTCCGTAATCCCGTGCCGGTTCACGTTGATCGGATCAACGACGGTATCCTTCGCATGGAAATGATGAATCGCGCCGGCACGTCCGAGGATATGAATGGCTTGTACGGGATCGATGCCCTGCCACCACATATGGCTCGGATCGAGGTTCGCGCCGATTACTTCGCCGACCGCCTCTCGCAGCCGCAGCAGCGTCGCCGGGGTATGTACCGAGAACCCGCCGTGCAGCTCCAACCCGATGCGAATGCCTTTGTCGTCCGCCGCCTTCCCTGTTTCCCGCCAGTACGGAATGACTTTCTGCTCCCACTGCCAAGCAAGCAGTTCTTGATAATCGTTCGGCCACGGCGCCACGGGCCAGTTCGGATAAAGCGCGTTGTCCGAATCTCCGGGACAGCCAGAGAAACCGTTTACAACGGGAACCTCAAGCAACTCGGCCAGCTCGATCGTCTGCATGAAGTCATGATGGAACTGGTTCGCGATCGCCTTCTGCGGATGAAGCGGATTGCCGTGGCAGCTGAGCGCGCTGATCATGAGCCCTCTCGATTCGAACGCTTGCTTGAATCGACTCAGCTTGCCGCGATCTGCGAGCAGTTCTTCCGGGTTGCAATGCGCATTGCCGGGATATCCCCCTGTGCCGAGTTCAACCGCTTCGAGCCCTTGGGCCGCGATAAAATCAAGCGCCTCCTCCAGAGGCTTCTGTGCCAGCAGCACCGAAAATACGCCTAACTTCATCGTTATACCTCCTTACATCAGCCATCGGTATAATGGTTATCTATGAATTAACCATATACAACGTGTTAATGGTTATGGCGCAAGGATACCATACCCTTTTCAGGGAAAGCAACCTCTTTTTTCGCTTGATTCTGATCGTCTTACGATTGTCTGCGTGCTTTCAATTGCTCGATAATGCCCGAGTGCGTCCGATCCAGCTTGTAGAAACACATAATGAGGATCTGGACCGCCATGAGCACAAGCGGCATGCCGTAGAACAGATAGCGAATCCCCGTCACGGCCGTGTCCGTAATTTGCTCCGGATTGTAGTTAAACCAAGCCAACGCATAAGCGACAAGCGAGGAAGCAAGCGCCGATCCTACCTTCGTCGCGAAGCTATAACCCGAATAGAGCTGTCCGTCCGCTCTCGTATTGAACTTCCATTCATGGTAATCCGCGGAGTCCGCAATCATCGTGAACACCGAGATCATGCACAGGCCTCCGAATACGTAAGAGAGCGTATACAAGACAAGGTACAGTGCCGTATTGCCTTCGCAGAACGGAAGAGCGACGAAGAACACAACGCTGATGGCTAGTGAGATGATGTTGCCGTTGCGCTTGCCGAACCGCTTGAAGAACGGAGCCGCGAAGAACGACCCGATAATAGCGGTTACATAAAGCAGCGGAAGCAAGACGGACACCAGATTCGGCTTATGGAGCACATAGATCGAAAAATAAATCGTGAGCGGCACGGCAGCCCCGATCCGCAAGAACGTCACAAGCGCGAATAACGTAGAGACGACCCACGGCTGATTGCGGACCAGCAGCTTCACCATCGCCCCGATCGACAATTTCTCGTGATGCTGGCTTTCCGTATCCGTTACATGTTCTTTCGTATTTCGGTATACGATCAGGAAGATGATAACGCTAACAATAGAGAATAGCGTAATCGTCCAGAAGAAACCCGACTTCTGGTCCCCACCGCCGAAAGCTTTGACCAGCGGCATCGTTAACGCCGTAATCGCTATGGAACCGACCGCCATGCCGAAGATCCGGAAGCTGCTCAGCTGCATCTTCTCCTGGCTGTCACGCGTCATGAGCGACATCAAGGTACCGTAAGGGATATTGATCGCCGAATAGATGATGCCGAGCACAATGTAGGTGGCATAGGCATAAATGATTTTGCCCGTATCGGAGAACTGCGGCGAAGAGAACGTCAGAATGCTAAGCACGCCGAACGGAACAGCCAAATAGAGAATATAAGGCCTTGCTTTGCCCCGCTTCGTATTCGTCTTGTCCACCATCACGCCGAAGATCGGATCGATCAGCGCGTCGCCTACCCTGGAGATCAAGAACAGCGTGCCGATTGCAGCTACCGGAACCAGATAGACGTCCGTGTAGAAGAATAAAAGATAGCTGGAAATCATCGACCAGATCAGGTTCGATGCCAAGTCGCCCAGGCCGAAACTGAATTTCTCTTTGAATGTTAGCTTGGTGGTTTGTTGCTGAGCGCCGCTAATCATTTCGTTTGTGTGCAGCATGCTTTCCATGCGATGACCTCCTGAGATGGGAAATACAAACCACTTGCTCGGTTTAATCCATGTTATGAATGCGTAGGATCGGCCCCCTTAGAACGTTTTTATCGCAATTCCAAAGATTAACTCACGCATAACCATTTATCCGGTGTAAACCTTTGTTGCGATTTCAGAATAGCACCGCGTTTCTTGTTATGCAAGCGTTTTATTTTTATTGAATTTCGCTTCTACTAAAAGCGAATTTTTGATCTCCTAGCGGAAAAGAAAGTGCTTGCAAAGCGGAAATCAGGCATGATAAGATAGCGTCATTCAATAGTTTACACATTGTTAGCCTTTAATAAATTGTAAACCATTATTTCTCTCATATTCAGGAGGTATACGCTATGAATTCCATCTCACCGATTAAACGCGGCATTAGTTTGTTCAGCTTTCAGCAGAAATATTATACCGGTGCCATGACGTTGGAAGATTGCCTGGCGCAAGCGTCCAAACTTGGCGTGCAAGGCATTGAGATGCTCGTCGATCAGATGGTTCCGGGTTATCCGAGCATCACCTACAATCTGTCGGACGCTTTCGTCGACCGATGGAACGAGATGCTGCAGCAATATAAGCTCGAGGCGGTCTGTCTCGATATCTATGGAGAGACGAAGTTGCATAAGCGCAAGAAGGTGACGAACGAGGAACTGCTCCAGCAGCTGCTCGCGCTGATGAAGACGGCCAAAGCGCTCAACTTCTCCTTCATCCGCTTGACGATGCATCTCCCCTACGAAGTCATTGAGGCGTGCATCCCTCATGCGGAGGAGCAAGGCATCAAGCTCGCTTCCGAGGTTCACGCACCGCATTTGATGACCGGCGAATGGGTACGCCGCAACGTCGAACTGATCGAGAAGACCGGCACCAAACATCTCGGCCTCATGCCGGATCTGGGTACTTTCTCCCGCACGATTCCGCCTGTGGTCATCGCCGAGTCGCTCCGCAAAGGGGGACAGCAACGGATCGCCGAGTACTTGAACGACGTCTATGTAAGCCGCGAGATTCCGAAGGATCTGATGGCCAAAGTTGGGTCGATGGGCGGCAATGATCTGGACATGTGGCTGGCGATGCGCGTCATGATCGAGACGTGGACGTACCAGAATCCGAAGGCGCTTGCGGAATTCATGCCTTATGTGACGCATGTGCACGGGAAGTTCTATGAAGTAACGAATGAGCTGCGGGAACCAAGCGTCGATTATGACGGCGTCATGGACGTCTTGACGAAGAGCGGATACAACGGTTACATCATGAGCGAATACGAAGGTCAGCGTCTGACGCAGGATATCGAAGATCCGAACTTCGATGAGATCGAGCAAGTGACGCGTCATCAAGCTATGCTGCGCCGCTACCTCGGGCAGTAAACGCGAACGGCACATTCCATCACCACTACTGTTTTCATATAAGGAGGACAAAGCATGTCTAAGGGGAATATTTTCGGGTACGATCGGTATATGATTTGCGAGGATGGCTTTCAGAATATCATCAAGGACGGCGAGACGATCGGGTTCCAAGTCCGTCTTCGCATCGCCAATTACAGAGGCTACATCCTGTCCCAGATCGAGGATATCCAAATCGCCGTCGATGGCGAGCAAATCAACAGAGCGGACATTCGATTCACGATCGGCGATCTGACCTACACGCTCGACGAAATGGAAGAAGCGATTGATCAGCGTTGGGAACTGACCCAGATCGCGACGATTACTTGTCTGAAGCCCGGCGGCCTGACTGCGGGTTCGCATGAAGTCTATGCCGAGGAGCACATCCGCGCCTCCTACATTCCGATTATGGCGGTCTCGCATTCGCAGAAGACGCTGGAACTTGCCGTGTAAATCGGTTTGAAGAAATGACGAAAACCTCTTGTGATCGGCACAGTTCTAGTGCCTGCTGATCACAAGAGGTTTTTCTATAATGATGGATTAAGTCTAGCTTTCGCCGGTTGCGAAGACAAAGCAGACGGCATCGCTCTGAACTAATGTTCTTCGCTTAAGGTGCTTTTGCTAACTATCAAAATAGTTAAGTACTCCGGGCTCATTTTGAAACATGAGTTCAAGATGATTTCTCATTGCTTGTAATTGCTCTACATCAACATTGAACTCAATCTTAATATGCTTTGGCAATTCAAGCCCTTCGGCCGTTGATTCATCAAGAATGATCTCTAATGAGTTACTGCGTAATAGGAGTTCTTTAATATCGCAGTAGCCTGAACATTCTTCTCCATTTATAGTGAGATGCACTTTATCAAGCCCTAGAGCTTTGTCCCGATCATCGCTCTCCAAGGATCTCTGTAAAAGTATATATTCTTTTGTTTCAAATTCTTGATCAGCAAAACCAACAAGAATAACGTCTATTTCTTCATCACAATTCGAATATAAAAATTGCGCAGTTTGAGTAAACAAATGCATCCCTCACTTGATCTCAACTAAACTCTCTGCTTTTTCGCTCGATCACAAACTCTGCTCGCTCACACCCTGCACAGGATCGAACTGCAGCATTTTCGTTCCGATTTTATCGATGAAGAACCGGTCATGGCTGACCGTAATCACGGCCCCGGGAAAATGGATCAGCGCCTGCTCCATCACCTGAATGCTCGTCAGGTCGAGATGGTTCGTCGGCTCGTCCAATACAATGACGGCCGCCCCCGAGAGCAAGCATTTCGCCAGCGCGACGCGAGCCTTCTGCCCGCCGGAGAGATTGCCGATCTTCTTACTCAAGTCGGCCTCCGAAAATTGGAGCATGGAGAGGAATTTGTTGACCTTTTTGCGCGGCGCGTCCAGTCCGAGTCCGTAGGTGTTCACTGCATGAGACACGGTATCCTTCGAGTCCAGCTCCTCCCACATCCGGTTGAAGTACGCGTAGCCGACGCCCTTCTCCCAAGCCACTTCGCCGGATTCCGGTTCGGCTTCGCCGGTAAGCACCTTGATCAGCGTCGACTTGCCGCTTCCGTTAGGGCCGACGATCACAAGGCGGTCTTCCTTCTGGATATCGAAGCTGACGTTCTGGAAGATCACGCGATCCCCGAAGGTTTGTCCGATATGCTTCACTTCGCATAGCTTGTCCGGGAATCGAAGCTTCTCGTAAATATCGGTAATGAGCACGTTGACCGGATGCGGCTCGATCCGTTTCTTGTTCTCCGCCAATTGACGCGAAAGCCGATCCTTGGCGGATTTGCGGCTGGCGCGGCTGTCGATGGCCTCCGCTTCCATTAAAAGCAGCTCTTCCTCCCACTCAAACTGGCGGTCCAGCTCCTTCTTGCGCATCTTCTTCTTGCGGACGTAATCGGTGTAATTCCCTTCGTATTCCTGAAAATGATAGTTCTCGATCTCGATCGTACGCGTCACGACCTTATCGATAAATTGGCGATCATGCGAGACCAGAATCATCGCGCCTTTGAACCGGTACAGCCACTGCTCGAGCCAAGCGATGCCTTCGATATCCAAATAATTCGTCGGCTCGTCGAGCAAGACGACATCGGGCTGCTCGATCAGCATCTTGGCGAGCGCGGCGCGGTTGCGCCAGCCGCCGGACAATTCGCCCACAGGCTGATGACGGGAATGATCGTTGAATCCCAGCTTCGTGAGCACCGTGTTGATCTCGACCGACACGTTCCATCCGTCCAAATGCTCCATCTGTTCGAACAGCTCCGCTTGCCTGGATAGCAGCGTATCCATCTCCCCGTCATCGGTGACGATGCCGAGTTTCTCGCCGATCTCCTGAAGTTCCTGCTCAATGCGCGTAACCTGCTCGAAACACAGTTCCAGCTCTTGTTGAACGGAGAGAGTGCCTTGCAGCTCCGAGAATTGTGAGAAGTAGCCGATCTTCACCTGGGGATCGACTTCCACATTCCCCGACGTTGGTTCTTCCTTGCCCAAGATAAGCCGGAATACCGTCGACTTACCTGCGCCGTTCCGCCCGATCAGGCCGATTCGCTCCCCATGGCTCAGGCGAAAATAAATATTGCGGAAGATCATGGACTCTTCGTATTTCATCGTGACGTTCTCTAACCGTATAACGCTCATCGCTATTCTCCTTCGTCTTGCCATCGTATTGCCTAAGTATACCACTAGCGCGGCAGGAACAGGCATTGGTGTGTTCCAGCGCAGAAGTTCTTCCTTTGTCGAGGCGATTGCAACGGCGAGCTCATGCTGGCTTGATTCATATTCTTTGTGCCGTTCCCCAACTATTGCAATGGCCGTTCGTCATTCTTGCCCGAACAAAAAAAGACGTACGCTCCCCATGCTGCTCTGCAGGAGAACGTACGCCTTATGCCGATTGGCCTATCTATGCTACTGGACATACCTCAATACCATCGACAACGCGGTCTTGACGATCGCACTCGTCTCGATCTGATGCTCCTTCTTGATGATCTCCCCGCGCGAGGTCATCCGTTGGAGCAAGCTGAGCATCGTCTCGTAGATCGTGGCGCCAACCTCATTAACGTTCAGATCGCGGCGGATGCTCCCGTCCGAGATGCCCTCCCGCAGCAGAACCGAGAGCGGGAACTCTCCTCGGCTCTTGTCGATCGACTGCCGATAGCGCTCGGCCAGCTCTTCGTTCGGGTAACGGTCGCGGTAATGATGATCGAAGTAGCCGATGTACTTGAAATGATTCGGGTGCTGCTTGGCGAATTCCGCCCATGCGGATAGCAGCGCTTCCAGCTTCTCCCGGCCGGACCCGTTCAAGGTCACGTGCTCATTCATATAGCTGTTCATCTCGTCCATCACTTTAATCTGCACTTCGAAAGCGAGCTCGTCGATGGAATTAAAATACTTGTAGAACGTTACGCGGCTGACGCCGGCCTTCGCGCATATATCCTTGATTCCCACACCGGACACATCGAGTTCCAGGAATAGCTCCTGCGCCGAATGGATGATCTCATCCCTGTTCTTGTTGCGCATCTCCAAATGCCATTGCGTTGTCATCTCCCGATCCCCCAAGCCTACAACGCATATTCCACGATCAGTCAATGATTTACACGTTGTAAAATATTTAACTTATCGTACCATAAAACCAGCTCTTCGCGCAATTATTGCGCCTGCCGTAATTTGTTCACGACAAAAAATCCTCGGATTGTCGTTCATGGAACGATCATCCGAGGATTTTTTGTCATCCGGCTATATAATGAGGAACGATCAATGTTGCATTTCCCGTTCTTGCGACCATGAACGCAAATCAAGGGCCCATAACGTCTAGTGTCAGTGTGGCACTGCCTATTCTTGCGGCAGCGGATAAGCCGCCGCCTCGCCTGTCGAGTTTTCGTAAGCTTGAAGAACCGTATGGAGCAAACCCGGAAAACGCGCTTCCAAGTCTTCCTCCCGAATGCTCTGCAGTCGCAGCGTGCCTTGAATGCGGGTGCGAATGATGCCTGATTCGCGTAGCGTACGCATATGATGAGACAAGGTTGACTTCACGATAGGCAAATCGAGACACCCGCATGAACCTTCCCCCATCTTAACCAAAGTAGCCACCAAGCGAATACGGATGGGGTCGCTTAGCGCATAAAGGACGGAAGTAAGTTGAAGGTCCGATCGATCGGGATGATGTAACGCTTTCATGTAGAGCAGCCCCTTTACGTCGATAACATGTAATCGTTGTCAGTGAAAAGATCGGCAAGTAACAATTGCATCTTATCATATCGCATGCTATATTTCTAATGTTCGATGATAATCGAACATTAGAAATAGTGAGAAGAGGGATATCATGTCCGATACGGACCTAGCCAATCGCACCGGCGCCGATAACGTTCATATTCGCGAAAGCGTCTTTACCCTGTTGCTTGGGCTTACAATCGTGCTCGTCATCATGAATACGATGATGTTCAACCTCGCGTTGCCCGACGTGGCGCAAGATTTCGCGCTCTCCTCCACATCGGTATCGTGGATCGTCACCGGCTACTCCATCCTATTCGCCATTTCGTCCATCACGTACAGCCGGCTGTCGGATTTCGTTCCCATCCGGAGATTGTATGTCATCGGCATTCTGTCCTTCGGCGGAGCCGCCATCATCGGCTTATTCAGCAATAGCTTCATTCCGCTCTTAATCGCGCGCCTCATTCAAGCTTCCGGCGCAGGCGCGATTCCGGCGCTCTCCATGGTCCTCATCACAAGATACGTTCCCGTTGAGAACCGGGGCAAGGCCATGGCCGCGATCATGTCGGCAGCTTCGCTCGGTTTGGGCTTAGGTCCCGTAATCGGCGGCGTCATCGTCGAATATTTGGGCTGGCATTATCTATTCGTCATAACTTCCCTTACTTTGGCGCTGATTCCGTTCTACATCCGACTGCTTCCGAAGGAAACGCCGGCCAAAGGAAGTTTCGACCTGTTCGGCGCCTTATTCGCGGGAATCGGCACGACGGGACTGCTCCTTTTCCTAACCAGCCAAGTCTGGTATTGGCTCGCGGCCGGCCTCGCTGCCATCATCTTGTTCGTCTTCCGCATTCGCATGGCTCGCGACCCGTTCGTCCAGCCGGCGCTGTTCCGCAATGGGCGATATTTGATGGTCAGTGCCGTCGGGATCGGCGCTTATCTGTGCAGCTTCGCCACCTTGTTCATCCTGCCGCAGATTCTGGTGCATCAATTCGGTCTCTCGGCCAGCGAATCCGGCTTCATTATCTTCCCGGGGTCGTTGCTTGCCATGATTCTGTCCCGCCTGGTCGGAAGAGTGATCGACCGGTACGGCAATCGCCATATTATTCTGTACATCCCTTTGCTTATGCTGGCTGCAGTCGTCTTGTTCGCGATCTTCGCATCGCACTCCCAGTGGGCCGTTCTATTCATCTATATGATGATGAGCATCGGGTTTACCTTCATCTCCAGCAGCGTCTCGAACGAGCTGTCGCGGCTGCTGCCAGGGTCTCAGGTCGGCTCTGGTCTCGGACTGTTCCAACTGTTGCAATTCTTCAGCGGCGCGTTCGGAATCGCGGCGACGGCGACGGCCCTCGAATGGCAGGAAGCCCGCACGCTGGCTTCCGCATACAGCAGCATTTTCTGGGGAATGGCGATCATCGTCTTGCTCGTCCTGGTCTGTTCGTTCTTCTACACCCGTCGTGCCGGAGCGAAGACCCAGCAAACAGCACAGTCCGTCTCATAATCCTCTCTGGAACGAGTGAACATAACGAACGCTCGAACATAACCAAGAACCATCTTCGAGACGAAGATGGTTCTCTTTTGGTTAACGTTTTCGCAGCGGCAAGGGCACGCGCTAACCTACCGCTCCACTCCTGCTCTTAACGCTTCGTAATATCCAGTACCATGACTCCGTAAGCCGGCAATTCGGTTGAACCTTCGAGCTGCGCGCCGCTTAGCAGATCCGTCGTCGATTGCTTCACGGTGAGCAAGACCGGCTCACTCGCATAATTCAAGAGGAAGAGATAGTCCGATCCCTTATTCGAGCGAATGCCTACCTCAACCTCGGCAGGCGCTTCAACCCAGTCAGCTGCGAGGGCAACGAGCCCTATCTCCTCCAGAAGCGCATCCACGACCGGCTCACTGAATGCAGCGCCATAATACCAGACCTTGCCCTCACCTACAGCACGCCTTGTCAAAGCAGGCATACCCTTGTAATACTCAGTAGCGTATGCGGCAACGATGTCCACATCCGTACCTTCTATGCTCAGCACTTCATTGAATCCCACGGCTTTCGTGCCGGCCGGCAAGCTGCTGCCTTCCCATTGCAGCTCTGCTACGCCCACGGTGCCCTTAATCAAGGTGAAATCTTCGATCGTTATTCCGCACAGCTCGGCGACCGGCCCCGGGAACGGCCGCATATAGCACTGTCCGGTCATGTCCTTATACCCCGTGCGAGCGCCGAAGATCAGCTTACCGCCCTGCTCCACGTATTTCGTCAGCAGCTCGGCGGTTTCATCCGTCATGATCGCCGCATGCGGATAGACAATGACTTTATATTTGGCCAAATCGTCCAGATCGGTCTTCGCGCGCAGCGTAATCAGGTCCGCCGGAATATGGCGATACTGAAGCTGCTTGTACCAAGCTCGTACGCTCTTCCACTGCAGCGGTCCGTGCCAACGATCCAATTCCCCGTCCCAGACGTTGTCATAATCCTGCAAGATCGCCACTTCGGCTTGATAGGTCGCCCCTGCGATGAGCGCGCCGATCTTCCCGAACTCTTCCCCGACCTGAGCGACTTCACGCACTCTGCGATTCGGCCGGTTGTGGTAGTCGTTGATCCCATGCCAATAAATCTCCGTGCCCATCGTTGCCGTGCGCCAGCGGAAATACACCAGCAGATCCGTTCCATGCAGGACGGACTGATAGGACCACAAGCGGATCTGCCCAGGTCTCGGCGTGCCCATCTCAATGCGGTCTACCCAGCCTCCCGGTCCGGACTGCTGCTCCATGACGCAGAAATTCGGCGATATAGATCGGGTATTGGACAAGTTCAAGCTCCATGCCCGGTCTGCCAGCGGATTCTCGTCATCGCTAGGGAAGATCGTCGAGAACTGCGGGTACGAATCGTAGGAGTAGAAATCCAGCAGCTCGTCAGTCAGCTCATGACTATCCAGATGGCCGAATGTGCCATTGGTGGTGATCCAATGGTGAGGAGCAAGCTCTCGAATCAGATCGGCTTGAATTCGGGCGAACGAAATCGCATTCGCGGAGATAAACCGTTTCTCGTCGAGTGCCAAATGCGGATTCGGCGATTGATTGACCATTGGCCGGGTGAGATACACTTGCTCCCAATCGGTATAGGTCTGGCTCCAGAATACGGTACCCCACGCTTTGTTCAATTTATCGAGCGTCGCGTAGCGCTCCTGCAACCAAGCTCTGAATGCCACATGATCCGCTTCCGAGTAGAATACGTTCATCTCGCAATTCAGCTCGTTGTCGATCTGCCATCCGATCACCGCAGGGTGGTCCTTATAAGCGTCCACCATTTTTCGCACGATGATCGCGCACAATTCCCGGTATTTGGGGCTGCTGTAGTTGTAATGGCGACGCATGCCATGCCGGTACAATACGCCCTCCACGTTCGCGTTCAATACCTCGGGATACTTATGCGTTAACCAAGCCGGCGGCGTGGCAGTCGGCGTTCCCAAGATAACCTTCAATCCATATCGGTGCGCCAAGTCCATCACCCGGTGGAAAAAGCCGAAATCGAACTTCCCTTCCTCCGGCTCCAGCATCGCCCAAGCGAATTCCGCCATTCGAATTACCGAGATATTCATCTCCCGCATGCGCCGGAAATCGTCTTCCCACAACTCCTCCGGCCAATGCTCCGGATAATAACAAACGCCTAACGTTAACTCGTTCATCTGAATCGATTTTGCCATGATGACTTGCCTCCCATCGCTACTATATCTCCATTGTAGCCCGATGATCACGTAGGATGAAATGACAAAATCATGCGATATGTATTAATATATTGTCATCCCATTATCGGATAGTCGCTAATAATAGCAGAACAACTAGCCATCACTATAACTATATTGTGTAACTGAGGTGCTTGATGAGAGAGCATATCTTCTTTCCCAAGCCGCTCTTCCAGCGGCACAGCTGCTTCCCCGACTTTATCGGCGGCTATAGCGAATTTCCCGAGCATCGCGTGAATCGGGAATACGCGACGAAGGAGAACCACTTGGACCGATACTATAACTTGCATCTTGTCGTCGGGGGCAAAGGTTATCTCGAGCATGAGGGCAGGACCTTCGAGCTCGCGCGCGGACAAGGTTTTCTGTATGGTCCCGGATTGAGACAAACCTATTATTCCGATTCCGACGATCCGTGGAGCATCCGATGGGTGCATTTCTACGGCATAAGGCTGGAGGAATTCCTCGATGGCAAAAGCCTCGACGAGCCATGGCTGTTCCGGCTGTCGGATTTAACCCCCTTCGAGACGGATATCGAGACGCTGCTGAAGCTCGGCAGAGCCTATGAGGTCGAAGATGAATTTGAAGTGGCTTCGACCCTGTACAAGCTCTTGACCCGGCTGCAGGCAGCGGCAACCCAGCTCAACGTTCCTGCCAATCAGGCAGACGACAAGCTGCACGTGGCGGCCAATTATGTGCACTCCCACTGCAAGGCGCCTATTACGTTGGAACAAGCGGCTGCCGTAGCAGGCTTCAGCGCTCATTACTTTAGCCGCAAATTCAATCAGAAGTTCGGGATGTCGTTTTCCGATTTTCTGCTGGAGTCCAGGATTCTGCAAGCCAAACAGCTCTTGTCCTCCACGAATTTATCGATCAAGGCGATCGCATTGGAAACCGGATTTTCCCAGAGCAGTTACTTCGGCAAATGCTTTCGGTCGCTCGAGGGCATGACGCCGCTCGAGTTCCGGCTAATCCATAAACTGTAGCCTTTGCCTACTCCGGAGCAGCTTGACGATGTACCTTAGGCTGACGATATGATCTCGGCAGCTGAGCTCATCTCAGCTGAGCTCGACCCGCTTCACAACCGTCATCTCGGTCTTCACTTCAATGCATCCGCTCAATTCCCCGGAGACGAGATCATCTAACGCGAGGAATTGTTCGAGATGGTATAACCCGCGAGCGGAATCGGACCGATACAACCGCGCGGCAGCGGCAGCCGCGACGATCCCGGTTACTTCCGCTTCTCGCTTGCCGGTCAGCGTAAGCTCGACAACACGTTCTTCGTCACCCCATACTCCCTTGGCATCGACCTTGACCGCGAACAGCTCTTGGCCTGCGCGCAGCAAGCCGAATAATTTCAACGCCGCCTCCCTGATGAACCGGTATCGCAGCAGACGCAGAATCCCAGTCGATTTGGCCCCAGCAACCAGCTTGGTAACTATCCTCGAGTCGAAACAGAGCCTGGTGGTTGCCGTACGCACGCCGACTGTTCGCGGCAGGACATGCTGGTCGGAGAAGTTGAACAGATAACCGGTCCGCTTGCCCAGATGCGGTCCGAAATCTGTCTTCTGGCCGCCTGTGAAACCAACTACTTCGAGCATGCTGCCTTCCTGCATAACTGCATATCGCGTATTCAGCTGATCCAGCGTCCATTCCATCGCCGCTCTGCCGTGCGCCTCCCCAAGTCCGAGCATGATCGTAATCTCGGCTGATCGATAATCGGTGAAGTGCTTTTTCGCCGCCATCGCCATCAGATTGGTTAACCCCGGCGCTAGACCGACGCTGATGACAGCCGCGGTCCGATGACCTTCCATTAATCCGCCGAGCGACTCCAGACGGGAGAGGAATTCGAAATTGGCAGTAATGTCGATATAGTCCGCTCCCGCCTGTATGCACGATTCGACGAACCGGGTATCGGTCTGGTCCAGGCACATCATGACCAATTTGACGGATTGGAGCCGCTCAGGTTCGATTGGCTCCAGCAGATTCAACTCCATCGGCCGGACCGCGTTCCCCATCTTTCGGAAGAAGGCTTCCGCACGCGCCAGACTTCGGCCTGCCGCGATGACATGCCCTGGGTAAAGCGCCGCCAACCGGCTGCATATGGTGGAGCCGACTTGCCCATAACCGCCGACCACCAAAATATCCTTCTTATCCAATACATCTCCCTCTTTCTATCTATTCGCTTCATTCATTCCTTCGTCGACATCCACCACTGAACAAGGAAAGCTCCGTAATAGCGGGAGATTCCCGTGAATCCCGCATCGGCGAGCAACGCCTCGATCTCTTCGGCGGCTATCGGACCGGACTCGCGGCCTGCGCCGACGATGAGCAGACGCGCTTGATGGCGGCCTATGGCGGCACCCAGCAGCCGCTCCGTTAGATCGTATAGCAGCGCATGGCCGGGAATTTTGCGCGGAATCGTGCGATCATAGCGGTTAACGCGTTCATGTTCCCAATTCATTATAGCGGCGTCAATAAGAGACACCATCCCAGAAACATGGGATTGCATGAACGGTTAATATCGCTTCCCGTAGAATGCAAAAAAAGCGGAGGCACACTGACCTCCGCTCCCAATCCCCGCCTTCAACATCCGCTCCATCAGCAGCTAACCATCATCTGACCAACGGTATGATGATCGTAACGGCTGTACCCGTTCCTTCTTCCGACTTGATATCGAGCTTGGCCGCATCGCCGTATAGCAGCCGTATCCGCTTGGCAACATTCTGTACGCCGATTCCCGCACGCTCCGAGGCGAGCAGCGACTGCACCTGCAGCGCCGACATGCCTTTGCCGTTGTCGTGTACGACGAACCGCAGCCGCTCGCCGTCATGTTCCCCGCTGATGCGAATGAACCCGCCCTGCTCCAGCGATTCGAAGCCATGGATAATCGCGTTCTCGACGATCGGCTGCAGGAACAGCTTCGGTACTTTGCAATCGCCGGGGATGTCGTCCAGCTCATAGACCACTTTGAATACCCCGTCATAACGGTTCTCCATGATGTGCGTGTAACTGCGCAGCCACTCGAGGTCGTCTCTTAAAGGCACGATTTCCTGCTTGTTGTTGACCGTGAATTGCAGCATCGTCGACAAACTGACGATCATTTTGCTGATCTCCTTCTCGTCCCGGTCGATCGCCATCCAATTAATAATGTTCAGCGTGTTGTATAGAAAGTGCGGATTCAGCTGCAGATTGAGCGCCATGATCTCGGCCTCCTTCTCCCGCAGCGTGCTCTCGTAATTTTCTTTGATCAGACCTTGAATCCGTTCATTCATCTGATTGAATTTCTTGATCAGAATGCGGAATTCGAATTGCGAATGCTCCTTGATCTTCGTGTTGAAGTCGCCCGCGCCGGTCAGCTGGATGGCCACCAGCAGCTTCTTGATCGGCTTGGTCAGCCAGTCGGAAATCATGAAGGCGATGAAGATCGCCACGATCGTCATCGCGGCCGCGGTCATCAGATCCATGTACCGGACCGTAGGCAGATTGCGAATCAGCTGCTTGTAAGGGACGACCGCAACCGTCACCCAGTCGGTCACTTGCGAGATATCGTAGCCAATCAGCACATCCTCCCCGTTCTCTTCGACGAGCGAGGTGCCCGAAGCCGCCGTGAATTCGGTCTTGAACCAGCCGTTCGAGTCGCGCGTGCCCAGCTTCGCGATATCCGGATGCGTGACGATCAGCCCGCTTTTGGACACGACATAGAAGTAGGCATCGTCGACGAGCAGGCTCTGCTCGACCACCTTGCTGTAGAAATCCTCGTTGAAGTTGATCAGCAGCACGGGGCGCTCAACTGTCTGCGGCCACGTATAGCTGACGCCGTCAATGATCGGCGAACAGTTGATGACGCGCGCGCTCGAGAAGACGAGCCTGAATTTGGGGTCCATCGAGTACAGCTGACTTTGATTGTAGGCACGGGTCAGATCATACGTCGGGATCCAGATGAGACTGCCCCTTCGCTCGGTCACTTCCCTATAGATGCTCGATTGGACGAATCCTTCATGCGACACGGAGACGAACGGAGAATTGGTCGTATACGGCGCGTTGCCCGATCCGAAGCTGAAGTAGCTCGTCACCAGCTGTGCGGTGTACAGATCCTGCTCATGGCCAAAATATTTGTTCAGAATCGCGGTCGCCTTCCGGTCCATCTGGACCAGCTCCTGGTCGCTTTGCGGCCGCGGCCGGTCGAATAACGCGAACAGATCCGGATCCGAGATGAGCGAGATGGTCCGTTCTTCGATGTGGCGGAAAATAATGTCGGTCACCGCATTATTCTTGCGGACGATCTCTTCAATGCTATCCCGGGCGTTATTCACGATGATATCCGTGCTCGCCTTATAGCTGATGAAGCCGTTGATGGCCGAAGGCAGCGAGATAAGCAGCACGAAGAACAGAATCAGCTTCGATCGCATTTTCATCTGTATGAGCCGGTCGTTCAACCTGCGGAAGAATGCCATATGGGCCTCCTGTAACGGACAAACTGCGTACGATCACAACGTTTGAGCATTCGTCTACGAGTGCGCCTGTTTCATTCTTCTGGCGATCGACCGGTACTCCTCCGGCGTCAGGCCGAATTCCTTTTTGAAGACGCGGTTGAAATATTTGACGTCGTGGTAGCCGAGCCGCTCCGCCACCTGATAGACCCGATCGTCGCTCTGCTCCAGTTCGTTCTTCGCCTTCATCAGGCGGATCTGGGTCAAATATTGGCTAAAATTGATGTTCAGTTTGTTCTTGAAATATTGGCTGAAGTAGCTCGGATTGAAGTGAAACACGGCCGCGACCGACTCCAGCGACAAATCCTGCATGTAGTGCTCGTCGATATAAGCGAGACAGTCCTGTATCACATTGTCTTTATGGCCTTTTCTCGCTTCGGCGAGCGCAGCCGTGATATCGCCAAGCCGTTCGGCCGCGAACTTGCGCAGACCCTCTAGGTTCGAGGGAACGAGCATACTTCCGATCTCGGCGATCATCTGCGCCCGCGTCTCCGGGCCGAGCAGCTCCGCCGACTCCGCGATCCGGCATAGCAGACGGATCATCCATTCCGCCAGATCCGACGGCCTAGGGTAAGGCTTCTTCGCGATATGACGGCCGACCACCGCCTCGACGGCTGAAGCCAGCCCGATTTCGCCAACCTCTTTATTAAGAGCGTCGGTCAGGATCGACTCGTCTCTCGAATCGACGGATATCGGATGGCTCTCTCTCATTGTCCCCGCTTCATATCGATAGACCGACCGCTCTTCCGCATAGAACCCTTCCTCGCATGCCGTGAGCGCTTCGCCGTACAAGACGGGAGCATCTGCTAGAATCTGGATGCTGCGGCTGCTTAGCCCCAGTCTCACCTCGGAGTCTGGGTGCAGGTTGCTGACAAAGCGAGCGATGGCTTCCAGATGCATATCGATTGGTTCCTGCTTCCAGATTACCACTATGATCCGGCGGTCATGATCCGGGGCAAAAACGAAGCTGCCTTCGTCTAAGCAACCGGCGTCTTCGATCAGCCATTGCTTCACGCGGGATCGCAGCAGCTCAGCTTCCCACTCTTTCCGATCAGCCGACTCATACCACTTGAGCACGAGCAGATGGCCTTCTTCTATCGCGGCGGTTAGTCCTTCCAGCTCGGCGTTCGCCTCTTGCGATTGCGGATTACCTCGTATCCAATCCGTCAAAATCCGATTCCGGTAGACAGGAACGACGGCTTCCAGCTTGGCTGCCATCTTCATCTGCTCCGCCAGACGCTCCCGCTCCTCGCCGAGACTTTTCTCCGCCCGCTCAAGCACGGTCATGAATTTATCGACATCGATCGGCTTGAGCACATATTCGAACGTGCCGAGCCCGATCGCCTTTTGTGCGTATTCGAAATAGTTATAGCCAGTCAGATAGATGATTCTGCGCGGCTCGGAACGCTCCGGCAGCTGCTCGATGAAATGCAGTCCGTCCATGATCGGCATTTGGATATCCGTTATGATGAGGTGGAAATGTTCCCGCTCGCACAAGGCAAGCGCTTCTAGGCCGTTCTTCGCCGTATGCAGCGAACAATCCGGCCGCAACCGACGGAGGAGCTTGGATAGGCCCATGAGATGTCCCGGCTCGTCATCCACTAATAAAATGGCGTACATCGCTTCCGCCCCCTTCTTTTGTCTATACTAATGATTGCGTTTTCATATGACAATGAGAGGTTTTGTAGGTTTTTGTCGGCGCAAACCGAGTCGTTTCACTACGGAATGCTGATCAGCCTGGCGGCTGCTCAAACCAATCCTGTCTCTACGGAATGCTGATCAGCCTGGCGGCTGCTCAAACCAATCCGTATCCCGAAAAGG
Source organism: Paenibacillus phyllosphaerae (assembly GCF_014192105.1). Taxonomy (GTDB): domain Bacteria; phylum Bacillota; class Bacilli; order Paenibacillales; family Paenibacillaceae; genus Paenibacillus_Z; species Paenibacillus_Z phyllosphaerae. The sequence goes on from NZ_JACHXK010000027.1 coordinate 19,538, forward strand.
GATGCCCGGTTGGACATCCCTTGATATTACGTTTTACTCGAGTATGAGCCTTGCGAGCGCGGCCAGATCGAGAATGTCGATGACGCCGTCGTCGTTCAGATCGGACTTGCGGATCTGTTCCCACTTCGGATTCGTTGACGCCGTGCCGTAGTAACCGGCTACGATACCCAGATCGCCGATCGTGATCTTATCATCGCCGCTGATATCGCCAGTACGCGGTTTAATGACTTGCGCCTTAAACCTTTGCAGCGCTTCGTTAAGCTCGGATGCGGCCTGCTCGACCTGTGCTTTCGTGGCGTTCGCATTGGCAGCGATGCTCTTCGCCTTGTCGATGGCTTGCTGTAGAGCCGCCTTCGCGCCAGCCGGATACTGGCCTGGCTTCGTGCCTTCCACTGCCGCATCATGCGCCTGTTGCGTTTCGGCGATCAAGGCGTTCAGCGCCGCTTTGTCGACGCCGTTGATCCGGACGCTCCATACGGCGGATGCCAGCTCCGTCTCCTTGCCGGTGCCGTCGGCTGCCACGATTGAAGTTGCCGATATATTCGCTAGGCCAGCCTCATCCGTATCTTTGGCCTTGAATTTCAGCTTCACGATAGGACCGCTGAAATCCGCCTCATCTTGAGGATCAACGTTCGCGAGCAATAGCCGCACTTCGCCCGGTTGGCTGGCGTCGCCGACGAGCTTCACGCGATCGCTCAGTTCTTCCCCGATGCCTTCGTAGGTCAATTTGTCGCTGTCATACGTGATCAAGGCGTCGAAAGCCTTCATGTCTGGAGTTACGCCGTTTAATCCGAAGGACACATCGAACGACGCGCTGCCCGCAACCTCTTCCGGACCGGTTATCGTTCCGCCCGACGGCTGTGCGGCTTCGCCTTCATAGAGCGTCTTGATCTCCGCTTCCGAGAGCGCGGCATTGTAGATCCGCAGATCGTCGAGCCCCGCGTTCAAGTGCGAATTCGAATACTCCGACATGCCGATTAGCTTGTTCTTCGCCGAAGTCGGCGTGATCGAGTTCGGCGTGCCATTGATCGTAATCGTCTGTTTCTCGCCGTTCTTATAGATCGCCCCTTCGTTCGTCTCCGAATCGAACGTCACCGCAATATGCGTCCATTCGTTCAGCGGGAGGAACTGATCCGGGCTTTCCTTCACGTAGAAGCCGTTGAAACCGTCGACGATCATATAGCTGGAGCTAAGGTCGGCGGGATTGGAGCCGTCGTAGGTAATATAGAAACCGTTGCCGTTCCACCCTTCCTTGAACCAGACGATGTTGCTGTTGCGCCCATCCATCGCCTCCGTCCGCTTGATCCAGTAAGAGACCGTGACGCTGCCCGGCTGCAGATCCGGACTTGTGCCGAGCTCGATGCCGTTATTCGTGCCGTTGAACTGAAGCGCTCCATCTTCATGGCCATCTGACAGCCACGTGGGTTCATCACCTTTGACGACGCCGTGAAGTCCGCTGCCTGACAAGTCGTGCACGTCGCTTCCTTCCGTCTCATCGAACGCGTATCTGGCGACCAGATGCGGAATCGAAGCAGGGGCTTCCTCTACCGTGATGGTTGCCTGTGCCTGGAGCGTAGTCCCTTTGAGGGTACCTGTTACCGTGAATTGACCCGCTGTCTGATAGTCTGCCGGATCGAGCGTCTCCCAATCGACGACCGCCGTACCTTCAGACCCGTTCTCATACTGGACGATGACCGTTCGCGGCAGCTTCGGCGCGATCCCGGCAATGGTCGATACGTTGATCTCTTGGACGCTGCGGATATCCCGCCCCTCGTATACCGCTTGAATCTGGCTTGCCGTCATCGCCCCGCGATACAGCCGGAGGTCATCAAGCTGCGCGTTCAGCTGGCCGCCGTTATTGTAGCCGGACACGCCGATCTTCTTCGCGTCTTCCGTCGCCGTAATCGAATCCGGCGCACCGACGTTCGACAGCTGCTGCGCTTCGCCGTTCCTGTAGATTGCCGCCGCATTCGATGCCGAGTCGAAGGTCACCGCGATATGCGTCCATTCATTCAGCGGGAGAAAATCGTTCGGGGACGCTTTCACGTAAAATCCGTTGAAGCCATCGATGACGACGAAGCTCGAATACGGGTTCGAAGCGTCCGCCCCGTTGTAGGTGATGTACATCCCGTTCTGGTTGTAGCCGCTGGTTGGCTTGAACCAGAGCAGGACGTTCTCCGCGCTTGCCATATCCGTCGTCCGTTTGATCCAATACGAGACGGTGACGCTGCCCGGCTGCAGATCGCCGCTCGTTCCGGCGTTCACGTAATTCCCGTTGGCACCCGCAAAGGACAGTGCCCCGCCTTGCTTGCCGCTCGTCTCCCGATTCAGCGTGCCGTTAATGATACCGTCATGGCCATGACCGGAGGCATCGGTCACGGTCGTGCCGTCCGCTTCATCGAAGTTATAGCGGAGGACCAATTCCGGTTGCTGCTCCGGCTCGGGCTCCGTTCCTTCCGTCACCGTCACGTTCGCGTGAACGACATAAGGCACGCCTGCGATTGTCCCGTTCACCCGGAACGTTCCCGGCTGATCATATTGGAACTGCCTCACGTCGTTCCAATCTACCTCAGCTTCTCCTTCGGTTCCGTCACTGTAGACAACCGGGAGTTTCTCAGGCAGAGCCGGCGCCGAATGTTCCGCCGTTACCACCTCTGCCGTACCGGCCGATGCGATGCCCGCCTTCGTCTTCAGCCTCAGTACGACGACTGAATTGCCTGCCAGCTCGTAATTGAAGCTGCTCGACACGCCTTCCAGCAGCTTAATGGCTGGCGCGACATGGAGCGGATCCGCGAACGAGTTCTGATCGCCGGGTTCATCCGCCGTCAGTTCGATCGCCGTTCCGAATGGCTCGATCTCGCCTGCGCCGCTCAGATCCAGTCGGACCGTCTGCGCATCCGGACCGCTGTTCACGAGCTTGGCGATCAGATCGCCGCTCTGCGCATCCTTGCTGACGACGGAGTATAACTGCTGCGCCGAAGCGCCCGTATCGCTGAAGGAATGCATCAGCTGGCCGTCAATATAGCACTTAACCGTTGCGCCATTAAGCTCGATCTTGATGTCGTACGTCTTGCCGGTCTCGACCCGGAACGTCGTATTGACCGCGCCGATCTCGGATTTGCCGCCGCCGACCGCCTTCTCCACGACGGTACGCGTATTGCCCCAGCCGCCGATATTCCACCAATAGTAATTGTCCGTGTCCTTGACGCCGAAGCCGACCAGCATCCCTTCGCCGCCGGACTTCTTCGTCGCTTTCATCGTCAACGTATAATTCGACCAGCTCGCATCTCCGGCGACCGTGCGGGCTGGCGTCGCATTGCCTGCCTGGCGCATGACGCCATCGGTCACCTGCCAGCTTCCCCCAGCCGTCGTCCAACTGCTGCCCGCGGCACTGAAATCGTCGCTGAAGAGCGTCTCGCCGTTGTTCGACTTCACCAGCACGTCGTCATAATCGACGGATGTGGCCCAAGTCGCCAGCATGATTTTGCCCGTCACCGGACGTGCTTGCTGCTCGGATTGCCGCGTAAGCTCGCTAGGCACGACCGTATCGCCGACATTCTCGCTGAACAGCTGTTGCACGTAGTAGCTCGGCGCGCCATAAGTGGTCTTGTTGTTGAACCAGATGAGATCCGGCGTCCATTGCACGTTGTTCTCCTTGGCGAACGTCGGCGCGTAGGAAGCGAAGCGGACGATATCGCCGTTGCGCTCAAGGCCCGTCATGAAGGCCGCCTCCGAGATCGCGCCTTGCATGCTGCTGATCCGCCCCTTGTCGCCCGACCCGATATGGGCCGCATATTCGCCGACGAAGACCGGCGGACCGCTGCGATCATAGCCGTCGTAGCGGTTCGTATTGTTCAGGAACCATGTCGGCGGCTGGTACATATGCTCGTCGACCACCTCTGCCTTGCCGGTCTCGCGTACCCAATCCCATGCCGTGTTGAATTCGTTGCCCGACGCGTAGGCGCCGGAAGACAACATCAGGTTGATTTCCGGGTACTTCGCCTTAATCGCATCGTAGAACAACTGGTAGCGGTCAAAATACGCCTGCGTCCAATGCTCGTTCCCCAGACTCACATACTTGAGGTTGAACGGTTCCGGATGCCCCGCAGCAGCTCGCTTCGCCCCCCATTCACTCGTCGCCGGTCCGTTCGCGTATTCGATTAGATCAAGCGCATCCTGAATATAAGGCTGCAGCTCATCGAGCGGTACGACGACGCCGGGAGCAAGGAATTGCTCGGCCATGCCGACGTTCAGAACCGGCAGCGGCTCCGCCCCGAGATCCTCGGACAGCTGAAAATATTCGAAGAAGCCGAGTCCGCCGGTTTGATAATAATACGGATCGTTGCCGCGCGCGGGATCCGACCAGAAGTTCTTGTTGATCGGGCGTTCGGCGACGTCCCCGATCGTATTCTTCCACCGGTAGAAGTTGTCGACGCTGCGCCCGCCGACGATCGAACCGCCCGGGAAGCGGATGAACTTCGGCTTCATGTCCGCCATCATCTGCACGAGATCGGGGCGTAATCCGCCGGGACGGCTCTTCCATGTCTTCTTGGGAAACAGGGACACCATATCCAGCTCAATCGTGCCGGTGCCTTTCGTCGTCACGACCAGTTTCGTGGAAGCCGCCGTCTCTTCCGCGGTCAACTCGGCGGTCAGCTTCTGCCATGACTCCGTGATCCCCTCTATTGTCGTCTGGCCGATTGTCTCGCCGTCGGCGTTCTGCAGCGCGATCGAGAGCGGCGCGTCAAAGGCGCCTTGGCTCCGGACGTAGACGGAGAAGTCGTAGCCTTCGCCCTTCTCGACGGCGATGCCGCCGAAACCGGTATTCGCGATGCCTACGCCTTGACCCGGCGTCTGCACGATCAGCCTTGCATAACGCAGATTGTTCTTGTTCAGCGGATTATCTGACTCCACCGTAAGTGTCCCGACTCCACCGCCAGTAGTCACCTTCGACCAGGCACGCAGCCGCTCGTCGAATTCGAACGACCGGTTCTGCACCAGCTCGGCGTACAAGCCTCCGTCGCCCGCATAGTTGATATCCTCGAGGAAAATCCCATTCAGATTCGGGCTGATCGCCGCTCCTGGCGCTGTCGCATCGATCGCGAGCTTGTAGTCGAATGGCTCCTCAGCCGCGGCAAGGACATTGCTGGAATCGGAATCGGAAGCCCAGCCGATATTAGCCGGCTGCAGCAAGGACAGCGAGAGCGCTGCCGCCGTGACGATCGACAAGGTTCGTTTACTGCGTCGTTTCATCATGTTCACCCTGCTTTCAATTCGATATGAGATGCAGGTATTTTCGCTTAAAAGATAGGGAAGGCAATCATGCCTTCCCCGGTCAGATGAGTCTATGAAATCGTATAAGAGCGTAACGTCTTAGCCGAGAATCAGTCGCGCGAGCGCCGCAAGGTCGAGAATATCGATGACGCCGTCGCCGTTGATGTCCGACTTCTTGATCTGTTCCCAATGCGGATCCGCGTTCGTCTTGCCGTAGGCAGCCGCCACGATGCCCAGATCGCCAACCGTTACTTTCTCGTCTCCGCTCACGTCGCCAGGACGCGGCTTGATGACGAGCGCCTTGAACGTCTGCAACGCTTCGTTCAGATCGGCAACGGCTTGCTCGACGACAGCTTGCGATGCGCCGGTAGTCGCCGCAATCGCCTTCGATTGATCGATCGCCGCCTGCAAGGCCGCTTTGGCCCCTGCCGGATACTGGCCGGCTTTCGTGCCTTCGACCGCAGCGTCATGCACCTGCTGCGCTTCCGCGATCAGCGCCAGGAGCGAAGCTTTGTTCACGCCGTTGACGCGTACATCGTACACGGCTGCCGCAAGTTGCGTCTCCGCGCCTTCCGCATTCGCCGTCACGATCTGCGAAGCCGAGATATTGGCAACGCCGAGCGACTCGCTATCCTTCGCTTGGAACGTCAGCTTCAAGAGGCCGCCGTTCACATTCGCATCTGCGCCGGCGATGTTCGCCAGAATGAGCCGGACTTCGCCTTCGCCGTCTTCTTCGCCTACGAGCTTGAAGTTTTCATTGAGCAGCTCCTCATCTACGCCCACATAAGACAGCTTGTCGCTGTCGTATGAGAACGTGATATCTTGGGCCAATACGCTGTGATCCACGTCGCTCAGTCCGAAAGTAACATCGAACGTCTCCCCTGAGGACACTTCATCCGGACCGGTGAGCGTACCGCGCGGCAGTTCGGATGCTTCCGCAACCGTTACCGTAGCCACAGCCTTGAGCGACGTTCCGACTACCGTTCCATTCACCGTAAACGTGCCAGGCTGAGCATATTGCGATGACGCTATCGCTTCCCAGACTACCGAAGCCGTTCCTTCCGATGCGTCCGGATAGACGACGGTAACTTGTTCCGGCAGGACAGGGGCGATTCCCGCCGATGTCGCGACATCGACCGGTTTGATGCTCGAGATGGCGCCTGCCGCTACGGTCACATAGGCTTTGACCTTCGTAGTCGTCGCCGCGATCGTTCCTTCCACGATGAAATTGCCTGCTTTATTGATCAGCGCAGGATCGATAGCATCCCACGTGATGGCATTGCTCACGTTATCCCATGAACCGTCGTTGTAGAGCACATCCGCGAAGCCCGGCAGGACAGGCATCGCGCCCACTTGGGTCGTGACGTTCACGTCGGTAATATTCGTCACTTGCACCGCATCGGTGACGCGTACATACACGGTCGCTTCGGCCGCAATCGGCGAACCGTTCACAAGGCCGGTCACTTGGAACGAGGAGCCCGGATTCTGTAGCTGCTCGTCAGGAATCGGGAACCAGTTCACCGCGCTATTCAGTACGCTGCCGTCGGCATACGTCAGCTCGACCTTCGCCGGCAGCTTCGGCTGCACGCCGACCAGCGTTGGCACTTTCGACTGCTGGACGCTCACCGGCGCAATGGCGAATACCTTCCATTCCAGCATGCCGGTCGAAGCGCCGTTGCTCACCATCTGAATGCGCAGCTTCGTCGTGGTCACAGGCTTGAATTCGACCGTGTTGTATCCATTCTTCGTCAGACCATATTCGGATGGATTCTCCACGTTCACAAGCTCGGTGCCGTTCCAATATTGCAAGCTCCATGATTTCGGCACTTTCACGCCGCCGTTGTCGTCGAACCATTGCACGGAAGATTTGCCGATCTTCACCGGCTCGCTCCACGTATATTCGACCCACTGCGTGCCTTGCTGGCTCCAGTTGCCATACCTAGGAATCCCGCCTGCCGCCGTGCCGTTCGCCGGGTTGGAATTCGGCCAGTCGAGTCCGTCATTGACCGCGCCGAGCACTTCCCAGCTGGAGACGAACGAAGTCGTCGGCACGCCGGATGTCGCCACGTTCACTTCCGATGGCAGCGGATCGACGGTAACGTCCAGCTGCGCGCTTCCCGTCAGCTCGCCGTCCGTCGCTTCGAACTTCAGCTTATATTGGCCCGCAGCGGTGAACGTTGCGGTCGTATTCGACGCATGCGCATCCGTGAATGCCACGTTGCCGGGACCATCGACAAGGCTCCATGTCACGTCTACGGTGCCATTCGGCAAGCCGTCATCCGTTGCGCTGCCGAGCAGCTTCGCTTGCAGCGGAAGTTTCGGTCCGCCGTCGATCTGCGCCGTGACCTCCGGCTTCTCGTTGACCGGTACCGGCGGCACGATGCCGGTGCTGTACACTTGAACTTCTTTGAGGCCGGTTTTGTTCGCGCCTTTATGCGTAACGGTGACCCGCATTTTGCTTGCCGTAACTTCCGGGAATTGGACCTCGTTCAAGTTCGCCTGCGGTATCGTCGGCGTCTTGAACTGCTTCTCCACATTCACCCAGCCGCTGCCGTCGTACACCTCGATTCGGTACATCGAAGGTTCGCTGTAACCGCCGGACGCCGAACGGTCATTGAAGAAGTACAGTTTCACGTCATCGAACGTCGTCGGCTTGCCGAAGTCGATCTCATAGGAGTCGCTCGCGTTCGGCGATCCCTTCGTGCCCCAGATTGGAGGGGTAAAAGCAGCCTCGCGCGGTTTCGATGTGCCCGAGATCGTGAAGCCGTCCACTGCATCGGACTTATCCGTACCGGATGCCGTGAACGAAGCGCTCGTCTGGACGCCGTTCTCGCGGGCAAGGTTCGCAAGGCCGGCTGTCTCCGTCTTCAGATCTACGCCTGCCTTCTGGAACATATCGACGATGCGCGTCTCCGTCAGTTGCACATCCTTCGCTTCTTTAAGATCCGACATCGTTTGTTCGTACAACGCCGTACCTTCGCCGCTTGGGAACGTGACTTTGCCCGTTGCCGGGTCCCACTCGAGCGGTACCAGCTTATCGGCCGTGAACGCGCGCTCCCCGTCGATAAAGACCGAGTAACCCTCTGGCGCGTCGCCATAATGGGCCGTGCCATCGCCCGGTTTATCCCACACGATCGTCAGGTCCTGATCATGATAGTTCACGTTGTTGACCGTAAAATGATCCCAGCCGATGTCGATCGGCGACAGCTCGATCTTGTCGTCCAGACGCGGACGAAGACCCGCTACATCCTCGATGAGCGTATAGTTGTAGTTGCCGAGGATATTGTGATGGATCCACGAGCGGTACTCGATCTTCTTCGTTGCCGGATTCCAGTTCGCCCAGAATTCGTTCGCATCCGGATAACGCGTGTCACCGTCGTAATATTGCGCCCATGCGACCCAGTACAGAAGCTGCTTATACATCTCAGGCGTAATATACTCCGACGGATAGTCGCGCAGCGCTTTGGCGAACAAGCGGAACGTGACGGTCGAGTTGATCGTCGAGAAGTTGTTCGAGCCCGGCTCGCCGGCTGCGGCCGCCGCAGCCTTATCCTTCTGGTTCGCCGTGAAGAACGGGAAGATCGGATATTCCTGGTCGTCCTGCCACAGGCGCAACGCTTCCTTGTATTTGTCCTCGTTCGGCACGACGCCCGCGGTGAACGGATAATAGTTGTTGATTTCCTTCCAAGGGTTCAGCGCGTCCGTTCCGATATGGCGGTGCTTGAACACCTGGTCCGCGTCGTCCCACAGCTGCGTCAGAATGCCTTCTTGGATATCAGAAGCCGTGGCATTCAATTCGGCGCTCTTCCCGGTGTTACCGATAAAATCGTACATTTCGGCTGCCGCCTTGGCGCCGGCGTAGACATAAGCGCCTTCCGCCCGCTCCTGGTTGCCTGATCGCCAGTGGAATGATACGGCGTCTGCATCATTGCCGGTCAACGCGCCCCAGTCGTAGGCGATGACGCCGTTGTTGTTTTGGTCAAAACGGAACAGTTGTCCGTCCACGTCCTTCTCTGCATAATGCGCGAGGTTGCCGATAATCGCCGGCTGACCGCCATGCACCTTGTAGCTGCCCCAGGCCGCTTCGGACAAATATTGCGTGTAGTAGTTGTTCCAGTTGTCCGGCATGCCCGGATTGTCGGTGAACGCGCCCTCGTTCGACGTCTCGCCGACGGATACCCAGTCGCCGTAGGCATACATCGGATTGCGGAAATACTGCAAATCCTGAATATGCATCGGCTGCGTCAGCACGATCGCATTGTTGTAGCCAAGCACGCCTTCGATCGAGGTCGGGAACTGGAAGTCGTTGCCCGGAATGTTGGCGTCGAGGTAGTTGAACCGGTTCAGCCACCAGCGGTAATAAGCGATCTTCTTGATGTTCTCGTCAGGGACGTCGATGTACGGCACATTGTCCGCCCACCACTTGTTGTATTCCTGCGTTTGTTTTGCAAACGCTTCCGAATTGGTGTATGCCGTAAACCGTTCATAGTCTTCGGCCGACTGCGGGATTTCCTTCGCCGTGAAGCCCATGACGACATTCGCGTCCACAGCTTCGCCCGCTCCGATCGTCAGCGTCCGGGTCAGCTTCAGACCGTCCGGCGCAAGCCCAATGCCGCCGATGCGCGTATAGAGCTTCGTCAGATTGCGGGGCGAATTGATGACGCCGGTGAGCTCGTTGCCTTCGGCTCCTGTTACATAGGACGGCGTCACGGTCATCGTCACCGTTTTCGGCTGATCGCTTGTGTTCGTAATCGACAGCAGCGTGACGGCCGCATTGTTGTCGGTAATAAACTTCTGCTGGGCAACGCGAAGTCCGCCGCCGTTATGTTCGCTCCGCCAATGGCTCGGCATCTGGACGCGCTTCGCGACATCCTCGGTCAGGTTGCCTGAGGAGAAACTGACCGTATACGCGCTGCCGCCCAGTACATCCTGATAGGCTGTGCGGCCTGCGAAACCGAGCGTACCCGGCGTGTGCTCCTTCATGTACAGCGCTCTGCCCCTGGTCATCAAGTCGACGCCGCGCGCTTCGCGGGCCGGGTCGTTGCCGGGACGAGCCAGCAGGCGGTCCATCCAGAAATCGGTGCCGTCCTTCTCGGCCTCGTACATCGCTTGCATCATGCTGCGGCCCGGATCGTATGCGGCCGGTTCGGCAGGAATGACGTTTCCTGAGCTTATAAACACCGGCATGCCCGGATTATTGGCCGCCGAAGCGTAGATCGGCAAACTTCCAAGCGCGATGACCGATGCGATAACCGTTGAGACCGTTCGTTTGGCGCTTTTTCCCTTCTTGCGTTGTGATGCGGATGACATGCAGGCAACCTCCCCAGTTTTTATCCGTTCATTGGACAATCGGTTAGCCGATAAAGCGATCATCACCTCCGCGTGGCGGATTTATCGCATTGGCGCGAAGCGATCTGCAGCCCGCGCCAAGTGTGCGCAACGTTAGTAAGACTGCGCTAGGTGCGGCCGAACTCGGCTACCCCTTCACGCCCGTCATGGCGATGCCTTCAATGAAATGCCGCTGCGCGATCAGGAAGATGACGAGCGACGGGATGACGATGACCGCCGTTGCGGCCATCATGAGATGCCACTGCGCGGAGTAGGAGCCTTGGAATAACGTCAGTCCTTGCATGAGCGTGTAATTCTCCTCCGAGGTAATGAAGGCCAGCGGTCCGAGATAGTCGTTCCAGTTGGCCAAGAAAGTAAGCAGTCCGACGACGATCATCGCCTGCTTGGCGATCGGGATAATAATCTGCCAATAAATCCGGAAGTGGCCGGCGCCATCCACCTTGGCCGCTTCGTCCAAGTCGCGCGGGATGCCAAAGAAGAACTGGCGCAGCAGGAATATATTGAACACGCCGCCGCCGAACCATGCCGGCGCGATCAACGGTACGAACGTATCGGTCAGATGCAGCGTTTTCCAGAAGACGAACTGCGGAATCATCACGACGAAGAACGGAATCATGAGGCCGGTGAGGATGAAGCCGAATATTTTATCCCGGCCCGGCCAGTCGATGCGGGAGAAGCTGTAGGCGCATAAGGAGCTGGAGAGCAGGACGCCGACGATCGCCGATACGGTGATGATCGTGCTGTTCAAGAAGAACCGGCCGAACGGATACGCCTCGAGCGCGGTCTTGTAATTATCCAGCTGCAGGTTGCTCGGCAGCAGCTTCGGCGGCATCTGGTACAGATCGCCCATATTGATCATCGACGTGCGCAGCATCCAATAGATCGGGAACAGGCAGAAGATGCTGCCTGCCACGAGCAAGGCGTACACGGCGATTTTTTTCCCTAACGATAACGTTCTCATTTCTTCGAATTCCCCCCTTCGTAATAGACGAACGACCGGGAGAAGATGAAGATGACGGCTGTGAACAAGGCGATGATGACGAACAGCAGCATGGAGATCGCGCTCGCGCTGCCCATGCGGGAGAACTTGAACCCTTCATTGAAGAGGAACAGCACGTACATGAGGCTGGCATTGTTCGGTCCGCCCTGCGTCATAACCGCCGGCTGTACGAACGTCTGGAAACCGTTAATGAAAGCGATGACGGTGTTGAAGAAAATGATCGGCGAGCTCATGGGGATCGTAACGTAGATCAGCTTGTGCCATGCGTTGCCGCCGTCGATCTCGATCGCCTCATAGAGATGGGCCGGGATGCCTTGCAGTCCCGCGAGGAAAATGACGATCGTATTGCCGAGCGTCCAGAAGCTGAACAAGATGAGGGTCGGAATGACCGAGGACGTATCGCCGAGCCATCTGGATTCCGGCAGTCCGACCGAATCCAGCGCATAGTTGACGATGCCGAAATCCGGCTGCAGCAGCCACAGCCATACCATCGACGAGGCAGCCAGCGGGATGATGACCGGCAAATAGAAGATACCGCGGAAGATCGCCCGTCCGGCAATCTTCTGATTCAGCAGGATTGCGGCGAAGAACGAAAGTATAATGCCGAGCGGCACGCTCAAGCCGACATAGTAGATCGTCGCTTTGACCGCCGGGAAGAAGAAGGGATCGCCGCCGTTGAACAAGCGGGTGTAGTTATCGAAGCCGATCCATTCCGCGGAGGAGCCGACATTGTACGACGTGAAGCTTAGGTACAGCGTGGCGGCAATCGGAATGACGACGAAGATGAGGTAGCCGAGCAGTACCGGCGAGGCGAACAATATCCCCCAGCCGAGATCCTTCGGTGGCCGCTTACGCTTGCCTGCCCGACCGCGCGCCACCGTGCGCTCCTGGTAAGTAGCCATCGTTTTCATAAGGCATGACTCCAACTCTTATTGGATTGGAGGGAACCGCCTGGGCTGCAGTCTTCCTGCGCCGCTGGCGCTTGCGGTTCCCTCATTGCGAACAGCGGTTGCAAGCTTCGCTTACGGCGTTACGTCATAGCGTCCTTGAATCTCCGGCTGTACCTTCGCTTCGATATCCTTCATCGCCTGCTCAGCCGTTTTCTTGCCCAGCCATACTTCATCCATGCCGGAGAACGTGATCGCGTTGATCTTGGAGAAGTTCTTGATATAGTAGGAACCGTTCGGCACGCCGTTGTTCAGCAAGTTGTTCATCATGGCGTCCTTGAAGCCCGACGGGTGAGCCGGATTGTTCTCTGCCCACTTGGCCACGAGCTCAGGATCGGTGTACCACTTCGTCATCGTCGGCATCCACAGCCCGTCGCGGTACAGATCGATCGACCCTTCCGGATTCTCGAGGAACTTCGTCAAGAGCCATGCTTCTTCCAAATGCTTCGTCGACTTGTAGATGACGGAGGCACCGCTGATACCCATCGGCACGCTGCGCTTCATCTTCGGCAGGACGCCGATATCGTAGTTCACTTTGGCTGCGCCGAGATCGAGGTTAATCCATTGGCCGTGCATCGACATCGCGACCAGCTTCGATTGCAGCGCGACCGCTTGGGATGGGATCGACTTCATCTGAACAGGCGACGGTGCCACATGGTGCACGTTGATCAGGTCGGCCAGGCGCTGGATCGCTTCCGTCGCTTCCGGCTGACTGAAGCCGAATTTGCCGTCCTTCGTAATCCATTCGCCTTCGTTGTTGATGACCGTCGCATGGATCGGGCCGTGCCACGTTTCAAACGATACGCCGAATTGGCGGATTTTGTCCGGATTGAAGTCCGGCTCCGTGGCGTTGTTGCCGTTCTGGTCGATCGTCAGCTTCTTGGCGACTTCGACGAATTCGTCCCACGTCCAGGCTTCGCCCGGTTTCGCCGGCGGATAGGACAGCTGCGCCTCGTCGAACAGATCCTTATTGTAGAACAAGCCGAACGTCTCTCCCGCCGTGCTGATGCCATAAGCGAAATCTTCCGACGATTTGAACCAGATGTAGTCGAGAAAATCTTCCCGCTTCAGCTCGTCATCGTTGTCGAGCAGCTCGAACATGTTGACGAACTTGTCTTCCTTCTGCCATGGGTCGGCCAGCTCGCCGTGCATGTATCCAAGGTCAGGCGACTCGTTGCCCGCGACCATCGCCGTAATCTTCGCGTCGTAATCGGCTTCCGGGATGTGGATCGCGTCGACGGTAATCCACGGATATTTCTCGGTGAACTTCTTCGTCGCCTGTTCGATCGCCGTCTTCTCTTGCGGGCTGCCCCAGAACGTGAATTTCAGCGTGACCGGCTCTTGATCTTGGGCTGCGTTGCCATTGCCTTCCGTCTGCGATTGACCGTTCGTGGAGGATGCGTTGCCTTCCTTGTTATCCGTGGTTGCTGCGCCGTTGTTGTTCGAACCTGCGCAGCCGGCCAGAAACGTGGACAAAAGCATGACTGCAGCGACTGCTTGAATGGCTTTGCGACTTCTCATCATAACGTACCTCCCCTTTATCAAAAAGCGCTTAAGCGGCGTATCCTTTTCCCACTTCTAATACTAATGATTGCGTTTTCACTTGAACATTCTAAAATCTTTATAATCGTGGATTAAATCTAGAAGATCCCATTCGCAGCGCAAAAAAAGACCGCCCTCAACCATTCATGGATGATTGAGGGCGGCACTCGAACTCATAGGAACTTCTCATTAACGAACTCGAAACGTAATCGGAGGCGGGCTAAATGACCTCTCTGCGCTTACGTAAATAGAAATACAGAATAATGCCGCTTATCGCGCATAACGTTGCGCACAACCCGATAAATCCATACCCGGCTTGAAGTCCGCGGACGAGCCCTTCAGACGATTCTTCGCCGGCCCTATTCTTGGTCCAGTCGATAATGCCGCCGATCAGGTAATTGCCGATGACGCTGCCGAGTCCCATCATCGTCACGGTGAACGTAATCGCCGCGTCGCTGCCGGTCGGATACCGCTTGGCAATGAACGCCATGACCGTCGGGTAGATAATGGCGATGCCTATGCCGGATGCGGCAAACAGGAAGGCGAGCGGTTCGCCGCCCGCAATGGCGGCAAAGGTACAGAGCGCCGACAAGCCTGAGAAGATAATGAGCGACAGCGTGAACCCGATGCGATCGGTTATCGGCCCCAATAGAATCCGCGCAAGCGCGAAGCATAAGAAGAAGGCAGACAACATCCCCGAGGCGGTGACGGTATCCCAGTCATAGGCTTTCTCCAGGAAGTTAACCAGCCACCCGCCTACAGCGAGCTCCGAAGTGACGCCGAACGATAAGATGAGCACCATGAACCAAATCACCGGGTCTCTCAGCAATTGCCTCATCGGAACCCGTTCCTCCTGCTTGATGTCATCCCCCGGAAACTTGCTTAACGCGGCAAAAACAATCGGGATCACGGACAACAGAAGCATCGCCAAATACATGCCGCGCCAGTCTAGCGTATAATCGTTGATCGTGACTTTCATCAGCCCTGTCGCAATAAGCGGCGCGACCGTCGAACTTAAGCCATAGAAGCCATGGGACAAGTTCATCATCGTGCCGGTGTTGCGTACGAAGATGCGGGCGCCTAGCACGGCAAGGGCAATCTCCAGCATGCCGTTCCCGATGTACATGAGAAAATAGGAAGCGGAGAACATAGCATAATAGTTGGATACGAAGATGAGTATGCCGGAAGCGGCCATCAGGCCGAAAGCGATAATCGTGACCCGCTTGATGCCCCAGATTCGCGTTAACACGGCCGTGAAGGAGCAGGCAATCAAGTAACCAAGGGCATTCAATGATAATAACGTGCCGAGCTGACCTTCACTGAGCGCAAAATCATACTGAATGCGCGGAATGGCCGGACCTTTGATGTTCTCCGAGAATCCGAAGATGATAAAACCGATGAAAATGGTCGCCAATTGCATGGCATAAATCTTGTTGAATTTGGCTTTGGCCTTCTCCACGCTTCATTTCCCCCTGTATTGATATCGGTTATCGTCGCTCCGTAATTTGCAAGCGATAGGTTAAACTTTCTAATGTGGACGCAGCCATGCCCTGCATATATTCCTGATGCGTATCCTTCTGAATATGCAGTTCCGGCATATGTTCGGTTGGAATGTCCTTGAGACAGCCCGCAACCAGATCTTCAAGTTGAACGCCACGCGGCAGCTCGCCTGTAAGGACGATCGCAATCGGATTCAATATCGCAATGATCGAGGTCAAGATCCGAACCGCAATCCGTACAAAACCTTCCTCGGTCAGCAGCTGATCCAACTGCTCTTCGCGTGTCATGCCCAAAGGTAAAAAGGACACCTCGCCGCCGAATTTCGTATTGCCGGTTAAGATTCGCCCGTCAACGATTAAGCCTGCCCCGGGAAAATGGTTCTTCGGAAACGTGACGACGGCGAACGTTTTCTCTTCTTCGAAGTTCTGTAAATGGTAGAAACCGTACACCGTCATGTTCATATCGTTCTCAAGGACAGTCGTTACTTCATACTTGTCTTCTATATAGGGACCTAACGGCTGGCCTGCCAGATCCGGAACGTCACACACCCCGATGATCCCGCGACGGACGACCCCCGGTATGCCAATGCCGATCGCGATAGCATGCGCATGCTCGCTCAACAGTCGGCCGATTAAGCTGTCGACCGCTTCGACATCGATATGCTGCAGCTGCAGTTCAGCCTCTTGAAGCGTTTCGCCGACCAGGTTCACGACGCGGTAGCAGATCGAGTGGTTCCCTCCCTCCGTCTTGACAAGCAGACAGATGGCGCAGCCAAAATCGACGTTGTACTTATATTTCTTGGCCGGTCGGCCCCCGTTCGGTTCATCCGGTTCCAGCTCGATCGCCTCGCCTGCCGCGACCAAATCGTTCAAGATGCTCCCGCATGTGGCGACGCTCAGCTTCGTTAGATTGGCGATGGAGGCTTTGGTGCTGACGCCCTGCACTTTCAACGCGTTCTTGATGAGTTCCACATTCATTTTCTTGACTTGAATCGTATTATGGGTGACAGGTGGCATACATGCTCAACCCCTTATTTAGATACTTTTTATAACTATTTTAATAAGTGGAGTATACCGTTCCCCGGATGTGAAGTCAATTATAGGCTAAAAAATAACCGCCTATTGAAGGGCGGTGTCATTCCTTTGCTTCCAAAAAACAGGGAGCAACGGAGCATAAAGGTGCGTGACGAATGTTACTCTTGAATTACTGCAACAAGACCATATTCGAAGAACAAGTATTTTCCATAGGGGTAGGACCATAACTCATTCACACTGTATTTCCCATTGGCTTTGGCTATGTCTTGCGGTTCACCCCACGATGTCTTTCGCACCTCATCCCTTGTCATGCTAATGGCAGGCAGATATTCAGCCATAGGTAAACCTGAATATGGACTTCCTGTCTTTTGTGCTAGATATTCGTTCTTCATCTTCAGATACTCGCTGCGACTTCCTTCAATCATGCTTATCATTTTTAAGTATGCTGAAGCATCTTTATAGTGCTTAATGTTTTGAAATCCTAGCTTTGCTTTCGTAATTTCGCTTGCTTGATAATTCTGTTTTGCGTGATCGTATGTGCTTGCTATAAGTTGTAAATCTGCATCTTTATATCCTGCAAGACTGGCAAACTGGTTAGCGGCACGAGCAAACTGACCTTCTCTCCTATACTGTTCCCCTAACAAATATCTAGATTCGCGATACAAATCCTGTCCATCCAGATAGTCACCGACAAGAAGAAAATATTTTGCCGCTTCCGAGTATTCACCTTCAAAAAATAATTTCTTTCCTTGGAGATACCGGCTTTTGATTAAGCGAGATTCCGAATCATTGTATACGTCTAGAGATGAATAAATCTGGCTGGCTTCTTCATAATCACCGTCATTGAATTGAATGCTCGCAAATTGATACTTCAAATAAGAGTCGATGTTAAAAAAGCTCATGATGAAGAGACATGTGGCGACCAATGACATACCCGCAATAGCAATTGCAATGCGTACACGGTTCTTTATACGTGGTGATTTCTCTGTTTTCACGTTATCCCCCTTATCGCCCTGCTAACGCAACTCAGGGAATTATACCCATATTAAGTTCCAATATCTAGTTATTTTTTCGTATCGTTTTTCCCATTCCCCTCTCTTGCTCCGCTGACCACGACAAAAATGCCTACCATCGACAACTTGTCAACGGTAAGCATTCTTATAAATCTCTAATCGTCTATTCCCTTGCCTTCGAGAATCGGCTGGATGTACTTTTCGATCCTAGCCACGCGCGTCTTGGATTGTTTGGCTTGCGCGAAATAATACAGGTAGGCGCGTTGTCGGCCCGGCGTCAGCGCTTCGAACGCTTCTTTCAAGGCGGGAAGCTCGTCGAGTTTCTGCTGGAACTCTTCAGGCATGCTGTATTCGGTCGTCTTTTTATACTCCACGGTCTGACCGGATTTCTCCACCTCTATGGCTTCATAGATGTAGGCTTTAATCGTTGCTTCCATATCTATGATTTGTTGCACGTTGGTGAATCGAAGCTGGCGCGCCGCCTGTACGTTCTCCGTCTGCTGGATGAGGATGCCATGGACATCTTTCAACAGGGCGCCCTTGTGGAACAGAAGCGCACAATACTCCTTGAACCCGTGGATCAACACGATGTTCTTATCCTCCAGCGTATAACAGGGATGCATCCATTTGAAGTCCTCCGTTAACCCGCAATCAAGGACGATCTTCCGGAGCTTCTCGAATTCTTCCTTCCATGTTTTCGCTTTACGCAGAAAACCGTCAACCTTCGGATTCGTTACGCGAGTCGTCATTAAGGGCACTCCTCTTCCGTTATTGGGTCGTTCCTCATTAATGGCTGCGATTATACCGACAAAACGTTCTCCAGTTCGCCGCACCATTTGCTCCAGCCATACTTAGCGCCATTGAGCGCCGGAGCCGTCGAGATGCCAGATTGTTCGAGGTGAAGATTAACTTTACCCTCGCCAAGATCCTGCAGCGTCCAGACGATCGTGTGCTTTTCTTCCCCGCTAGCCCATGTGTAAGACAGCTTGTGGGGTTCATCCACGATCAGCACTTCGCCGTCGATCACGCCGTCCCACCATTCGGTCGGCTGCGTCCGGAACTGAAACCGATGTCCCACTTCAGCCTTGAAATTATTCTCCATCGGTATGCCGGTCTGAATGTTCGCGATCCACTTGGCCAGCTTGCCGGAATCGGTCAGGGCCGTCCACAGCTTCTCGATCGTTGTCGTGTATTGATGATCCAGGTTCAACGTTAAACTCATTCTTCTTCCTCCTCTAATAGGTGCTGCAAGCGCAGCATATTGGCACGCCAGAATTTGGTGTAGTAAGCTGTCCAATCGTGAATTTCTTGGAGCGGGGCGGCATTCAGTCGGAATCGCGTTTCTCTGCCGACTTTCCGGTCCAGGACCAGTCCGGCCTCTTTAAGAATGGTCAAATGCTTGGATACCGCAGTACGCCCCATGGGAAACTGCACCGTTAGTTCATGCAGCGGAATCTCCTCAGCTTCAGCTAAAAGACGAATCAGTCGACGCCTAGTCGGATCTGCGATCGCGTCAAAAACATCCCGCCCCTGGTTGTTCTCGCTCACAACAGTCCCTCCTAATCAAGTATCTGTAATAGTGCTAATGTTGGTATGTCAGAGAAGCGTTTATCTCTCCACCTCCTGATAGTATACGATTTTTCGGGCGCAAAGCCCAAGATAGGATAGACAGCAGCGCATAAGCAAGCGGAAGGATAACATTAAAGCCGTGATCGCCATAATCGTGAGCGAAGATGTGGGACAAGGATGCACTCGACATAAGGAAGAAAATACCTGCGTATGCCCATTCTTTCAGCCGCGGAAGGCCTGGCACGACAATCGCGATCACGCCGAGCAGTTTCCAAATTCCAAGTATGGTCATGATGTACACGGGATATCCAAGATTCGTCACTAGCTCGAGATTGCCCCCAACCTGCATCAACTGGCCGATTCCGCTTAACGTAATTGCCGCTGCCAGCAGCAAAGTGACGGACCAGTACGCGATCGTTCTCCCTCTCATGCTCATTCAACTTCCTCCTCAATATGGTTTCGGCTACCTCTAGTTACATACTGACCAAGTTACGAATGGTGAATCGATAATCGGACACCATTTGGTGACGCTTTTATTATAAGACACCTTTTGGTGTCCTGTCAACGGATTTACCGCTAGCTTGCGAAAAATAAAAAAAGCCGCTGGTTTGCGGCTTTTGGGTATTCAATCTATGCATTACGCTTGTGCATTACGCTTGTGCATTACGCTTGTGCATTACAATTGCTCATTACGCTTGTGCATTACGCTTGTGGACTACGCAGCCTCTCTCGCTAACCGATTCACCCGCTCGACCAATTCCTTCTCGATCCGGGCAATCTCTTTCATCATGCGAACGACACTCTGCTTGATCGGTTCCGCCGTTTCGCCCATGAGATCCATTTTGTACAGCATGCGCCGTACGCTCATCCATTGATTGGCGACCGTCCAGAACTGGTCGGCCAGTGCCAGCATATCCGCAGATTCATATTGCTCCCCGATGAATCTCAGCGCGTGCGAGTATCCGACCCGGATCTCCATCAGGACGACGAAGCCCATGTGAAACGGCGTCGCGATAAAGTCGGGACAGTCTCGCTGCTCCTTATGGATATCCAGTCTGCGGTCAATCTCTTCAATGAGCAAGAACATCCCGCGGTTGGTCTCGTCGTTGTTGAATCGGTTCGCCCGCTCCACAAGCGCGCCCAGCACCTCCGCATACGACAGCGGATCAGGCTCTGACAACGTCACCAACTTCACTTCCGTCAGGCCGGAATCGAATAGCTCGAACGGCAGCCTCTGATCCGATTTGCTAAAATACGGGTCCGCGCAAATGAATTGTTCGGCCTCTTGATCGACGCCAACGATGATGAAATGATGATGCTCGTTGTGGTACTTCTGGAACCCCCAATCCCATGGGCACCAATAGGCGTCAAAGGCGACGAGCACAGGCATCCGGCCGCTGTCTTCGCTATCGAGAAAATACGCTACTTCGCGGCTGGAGCGTCTGCCTACTTTCGTAATCGCAATGCCATGGAAGTTCTTCAGGTCGTCGACATTCTCGCGATATCGCAGCTCGAACAGATCGCCGATCCGGTCGCTCACTTTCTCTTCATGGTAATGAAAAGTCCAATTCCACAGAAGGTACAGCTCATACCTGCGTCCAAGATGGCCGGCGATCGTGGCGATGCAATCTTCCATGCACATGAAGCCTGCGTCGCCGTCGACTCTCGGCACCTTCTCGATGGTCAGCTCCATGAATCGAACACCTCATCTCTCTTTCATCAGATTCAATATCCGATACTGCCGTTTGCCCTGCTTCATATCCTCGTACTTGGGAGACCCCGGCACAGCGATGAAATCGCGGATATCCGGAATGTTGAGGTCCGCGCCTGCCGTACCTGCAATCCCTTGCGAACCCGTCCGCTGCTTGGCATTCTCGTCGCAGGAGAGCAGCACGTTCGAGGTTACGTCTTGATTCCGGGTAATGGCGAAGCCCGCCTCCCGCAACATCCGCACATTCCGTTCGACATCCTCCATCACCATCAGTTCGGAATAGAGCATAATGCCGCCAGGTCTTAGAATCCGGTATACCTCTTCATAGAACTTCCCGCGATTGGGATAAGCATGCGCCGATTCCATATTCACCACGACATCGAAGCTTTCATCCGCATAAGGTACATGCTCCGCGTCGCCCACGACGAAGAAGACGCCGCTCTTGCGGTTCCTTGCGCCGCAATACGCAATGTTGGCCTCGCATAGATCGAGGCCAATAACAGATTCCGGCTCGTAATAGTTCATCATCGCCGACACGTTGCCGCCTCGGCCGCAGCCAATATCGATGATATCCAGGCCGCGAAGAACGTTATCGCCTACGACCTCGAGCAGCAGCTTGACGGAGTTGCGATTCAAGCAATAGTCATCAAGTGTAATCGCTGCGTATTGCGGATTACCGTTCGCCACGTAGCCGAAGTTGAGGAAGGTCGCGAACCGGCCTACACCGGTAAGTTCGAGCGATTTGGCAATTTCCGTATAATCCGAGATTTCGCCTGCCTTCACGTCCCATTCTTCGGCGCTCTTATGCCTCAGCTGATCGTCAAGCATCATCGCATATCCGCGATCAATCCGATACATCGCGTCGCAGCGATGACAGAGCAGGAACGATTCAACTTGCGTTAGTGCACCTTTGCAGCTGGAGCATACCAACCTTCCTTGCAGCTCCTTCAACATACGGCTGAACCCCCAAGTAACAGGTTGCGACCCTGGTTCCCGCTTGAACGATCGAAGCCGCGACATGGCCACGGCTTCTCGCCAAGCCCCCTAATCAGGCCGGTTCTTATTGTTGCGGATCTACGATCTTCACCGGATTCGATCGGCTCTTCGCGTATACGTTGTAGTAATCCGGAATATTGAGATCGTCGTAATAGTCGATTAGACAATCGAATCCATTCGTGTGAAAAATCTGCTCCAATCGAGCGATTTGCTCCTCGTTCAAGCCATGAACCTCCATCACAATCTGGCTGATCTTGCCCCAATCCTCCGCGGCAATGCCTTCGAGCACTTCGAACTCGCTCTTCTCCACGTCGATCTTGAGCAGATCCACCTGGTTCAGCGCATAGTTGCGCATAAGCTCCGAGATCGTCGTCAGCTTACAACGGAAGATTTGCTCATTCAATAGCTTAGGCGCCATCAGATGATCGACGAACCGGTTCAGCGTCTTCGGATCGGCGAACTCATCCCGGTAATGGTTCAGCAAGCCGTACCGGAGATCCTGATCATGGTTCTCCCGGTATTTGAGCTGCACGGAATCGGTGGACATCGTCGGAAAATAAGCAAAATCCGCTTCCTTGTTCGCATTGGAAAGCCCGCAGTTGACGACCGTTACGTTCGGCAATTGTCCCGTGTTCATCGTCAAGATGTCGTATGTGGGCGGCAACGGCTCGAACGCATACACCGTGCAAGTGTCGCTCTTGCTGTTCACGAACAACGTGAATATGCCGATATTCGCGCCGACGTCCATGACCGTGGCATGTTCCGGAAGCGTGATGCCGTGCTTGAAATACATTTCTTTGCGGAAAATCTCGTTATAGAGAAACTCGGTCTCGCCTTCGTTGTTCTGGTAGATCTCCAGACCATTGGGCAGCTGTTTTTTTACGACGGCCGGAGACGAAGTTTGTTCTTGCCCGGTTGTTCGCAATCGGATCACCTCTTCAATAGGATAGGTTCGCTCGATGAGCCCATTAGCCTCCATAAGCCTGTTAGCTGCTCGCGCTCGCATAGCGCTTAAGCGCCATCTTCCAGAACAGCCTTACCGCAACGAAAGATAGTACCGGAGCCGCCATGATCCATACCGTCAGGAGCGTATCCAACCGTTCGATCATATAGACGGACGGCATATTGGTAATGAACAGAATGGGCACGACGTACAGCCCCATTCTTCGCAGCCATTGCGGATAAATGTACATCGGCATATTGTTCAGATCCCAGCATTTGTCGAGCATCTCGGTTATCGAGCCGGACTTCACCGTCCAGAATGACAGAATTTGCGGAAGCAGCAGTACCGAGTACATGACGATCGTGCTGCTAAGGATGACCCCGATATATCCGGCAATATGGATGAAGCTCGGTTCGATGACCAGGCGCTGCCATGCCATCACGACCATCGTGATCCCGGCGATTAGATTCGGAATCGGGAGGGCAAAATTCACGTGCCTCAGCGAGATCATAAATTGCAGGGAAAGCGGCTTGGTCATGTACATATCAAGCGTGCCATTGCGGATATGGCCGGACAGCCCGTAGAAATTATCCATGAACAACCCGGTATAGATAGCGATCATAATCGTATACGTCCCGGTGAAGATCAGCATTTCGTCCGGCGATATCCCGTTAATCTCGATCCCGAGCTGGAACACGAACAGAATATAGATGAGCTTGGAGAACAAGAAGACGATCTCCATGCACAAGCTGGAGTAGAAATTCGCTCTGTACTCCATGTAGCCGATCAGGCTGTTCTTGGCGAAGATGCCGAACATGCGCCAATGCTTCTGTACTTCCTTCAAGCTGTATTCCACGCCCTAACCTCCAACGGCTACATATTTGCGCATTCCCGAAGCCCAACACAGTTTGGCAATGAAGATAAGCGCAATCACCCAGCCCGCCTGAATCATGAGTCCGCTTACAATCGCATCGCTGGCTAGATTGCCGTTGATGATATTGACCGGGAAGAATACGATGTATTGAAACGGCAACAAACTGAACACGCCGGTAGCCGCATCGCCAAAAATATTAAGCGGAAAAACCGCGCCGCTTAACATGTAGACGCCCTGGCTGAAAGCGATGAATACGCCCCACACCTCTGTGACGACAAACGCAAGCGCGCTGATCGAGTAGAACAGCAGGAAATTGATCAGCAAGCCGAATACGATGCTGGCCAGGAAAAAGACCGTGCGCATAACACCGAACTGAATCTCCCACATTTGCGCAAAAATGATCATCATAACGACGAGCATCAGCAGGACGATGCCCATCTGGACGGTCTTCCCGCCAAAGAAGCTGCAGATCCGATACCAGAAGTAATTGATCGGCTGGGCAATGAATTTGCTCAGGCCGCCAGTCTTGATATCATTCGCGATTTCCCCCTCGAACCCCGCCGAGACCAGCTTCGATACGACTCCGGACAGCACGGAGTAGATGATCATCTGCGAATAGGTATAGCCGTTAATGACATCATTCGGAGAACTGGAGAATACCGCCGTCCACAGGAAGCACTGCACGATAACGATGAAGCTGCCGCTGATGATGCTGAGCAGGAAATCGGCTCGATACTCCATCGCGTTCTGGAACGCAAGCATGTAGGTCCGTCTATACTTATGCCAGGCTTTCATGTCTGACCCCATCCCTCTGATACAAGCTTTCGATCCCCTGTTCGACCGGAATGTCTTCGATGTTAAAATCAAGGATCGGGAACCGGTCCAGCATCAGCTTGGAATACCGCTGCAGATCCTGCTTATCAATCTCGAGAACGGCATTCATGCCATCATGCTCCAACACCTCGCCGAAGCCAGCCAGCGCTTGCCGCGGCACCTCGTCCGTGAACTGCAGCTTGATGATTTTCTTGGCATTGAACAGCTCGTTCACACGCCTAAGATCGCCGTCATACACGATGTTGCCTTGATTGATGATAATGGTCCGCTTGCACAGGTCCTCGATGTCCGCCATGTAGTGGCTCGTTAGGATGATCGTCGATTTCGTCTGCTGGTTGTAGTATTTCAGAAACTCCCGGATCCGCTTCTGCGAAATCAGATCAAGCCCGATCGTCGGCTCATCCAGGAAAATCACCTTCGGCCGGTGGATCAAGGACGCAATGAGCTCCATCTTCATCCGCTCGCCAAGCGAGAGCCGTCTGACTTGAATATTGAGCAGGTCTTTCACATCCAGCAGCTCGGTCAGCTCCGCCAGCGCGGTAGTATAGGCTTTGTCCTCCAACTCGTAGATACACTTGTTGAGGTACAGCGATTCATTGGCGGGCAAATCCCACCACAGCTGCGATTTTTGCCCCATGACGATCGAGAATTGCATCTTGAAGTCCTTCTTGCGCTCCCATGGAACATAATCGAATACTTGCGCCGCTCCGCTCGTCGGGTACAGAATACCGGACAGCATCTTGAGCGTCGTCGTCTTGCCGGAGCCGTTCGGGCCTAGGAATCCGACCATTTCCCCCTGTTCGATTTCGAAGGAGATGCCGCGGACGGCTTCCTTGACCATCATTTTTCTTCGCAGCAAATTTTTGAGCGAATGTTTGAATCCCAATTCTTTCTCGTAGTATTCGAAGCTCTTGCATAATTGCTCGACTCTGATAATGCCCACTGATGCACCTCATTCGTACGGATGTGTCGTGAATGGCTGCGTTATACACCGTGAAGATGCAAGACGCTGCACTTGGAGCAGGCCGGAGTCAACCGCACATCCATCGACTCCCTTATTTTTCGATACGTCAGGCTGTGCCACAGTTCATTCACCGAGGCTTCCTTCAAGTTGCCGATCTCGAACTCCTTGAAGAACTTGCACGCAATGATGGTGCCGTCCGGCGTAATATCCATCCGATTCGACAGCGCCAGGCATTTTTTGTTCATCGTGCCTTCGCCCGTCACTTCTTTGCCCAGGACAAAATCTTCGATCTGGTCATGCTCCAGATTGGGCTGGTAGCGCAGACGCAGTTTCCAAGTCCGGTTATTAATCCGTTCGAGCTCGTTCATGAGCGCCGGGATATAGGCAGGGTCCAGCTTATACTTGAACGCATGCCAGCTGCGCTCGCTCTTCGTCCCGCCCGGCGCCAAATAATCGAACGTCCGGTCAAAGTAATCATCCATCCCTTGCGAGCATTCGTCCGAGATGTACCACGGGAAGCAGACGATGACCAGATCCACGCCGATACTCTCCAGAAAATCCAGCAAATCGTACAGTTTGCCGGTCATCGAGTCGTTGATGACGGTATGGATCGAGATTTTGCCGCGAAAACGATTTTCCTTGCGCAGTTCTACCAGCTTTCGGATTGCTTGGATTGCCCGGGCAAAGACGCCTTTGCCGCGCAGCGCGTCGTTCTCTTCCTCGAAGCCGTCAAGCGCGATCAGAAGCTCGAGATTGTCGGAGATACGCAGTAAGGAATCGAGGTTGCGTTCAATCAGCATCGCATTCGTGCAAATCGTCGTTTCGCGTGGGTGGCGCTCCAGCAGATCAGCCAGACGGTTGAACTCGCTGTAGACGAGAGGCTCGCCGCCCCAGATGTAGAGCCTTGATCTCGCCTCTTCCGTCTCAAGAATCAACCGCTCGAGCAGATGATAGTCGAGCTGTTCGCGCTGCTGCTGCACCGTCATGAAATGATGATAGCCGTCCTCATTCCATTGATAGCAATGCTTGCAGCGCAGATTGCACTGGTTCGTCAGCTTAATGCCGATCGATTCCGGCAATGGCGTCGCATAGCCGGGTATTTTGTCCTTCTGGCGTTTCGTCTCGACGGTGTTTTTGATCGTGCGCTTCAGGATTTGCAGATCCTTGGCTGAATGCTTAATCTCTGATTTCGGTCTCATGAACTCACGTCCCTCATGCCGATATTGGGGCACTCTAAGTCGATCAATAAATGTAATACCGCGAACAAGCCGTACAAATCGGAAGCATGTTTTTCTTCATATAATTGCGGTAATCCTTGTACTTGCTGCTGTTCCAGATATCCATCAGATTCTGCTCGTTGACGTTGCCGAAGGTCAGGTCGTAGAACGCATGGCAGGGGGATACTTCGCCTCTTGCCGTAATCTCCGCATAGACCCATGGAAGCGAGCAGCGGTTCCGTTTATCGGCCATATGCCCGAACTGTCCCGCGAAATAGTTGCGCAGATTGTCCTCGTCGATCGTCTTCGGATAGGTGATGACATGGATCTGCTTCTTCAGGCAGTAATCTTTGACGGCATGCATCTGCCTCGTTAATTCGGGAATATCGATCTGGCTGAACGAGCTTGTATTCCCCCACACCATCCCTCTGGCATACGGCGCGTCGTGTACGTCGAACTGATCCCTCAGGACCTCCTTGTAAGCCGAATACTGTTCCTCCGTCGCATAGAGCTGCACTTCCATGCTGATATGGTCCAGCTTCGACAGATCGAGATGCTGGAAGAAAAACTCCTCGATGTACATGTAGTTAAGCGGGGTGATGATGAAGGAGACGCCCATCTTCGGGAACTGCTTCCCTTTGCTCTCCCGCAGCTCATAGAGCTTATCGATGCCTCGCATGACTTTCTTGAACACGCCTTTGCCCCGTTGCCGATCGTTGATCTCCTCCGGACCGTCGAGCGACATCCAGATTTTGTTCGGGGATGTCTCGACGAGCATCTCCGCATGCTGCTCGAGCAAGGTACCGTTCGTCGGGAAGTCGGCATAGCTCCCATAGTAGTTAATCATCTCCAGAATTTCGCCCATCCACGGATAAAGAAGCGGCTCCCCGCCGAAGAAATCGTAATACGGCTTGCCGGGGCTGCACTCGACGATAATTTTTTTGATGATCTCCGGGTCCAGCTGCGCTAACGTTTTTTTGCTTTTGTAGGGGCCTTCAAGTCCCCATTCATAGCACATTTTGCATCTTAGATTGCATTCCTCGAGCAGCTGCAGCACGATCCATCGCGGATGGCTCATCGTATCCTGCGCTAGGCTTAATTGGGTTACGCTCATCACATGACCTCTTTTTTCGGAAGAATTTTATCCGTTCGCAAGCGCTATTCTCGAACAATAATGGTCGACATAATTCTTGCCGGTCACGGGCCGGCTTATGATCCGCTCATGCATCGATTCCAGGACTTCCGCGGCAAAACCGCTCTCCTTCCACCTCTCGTAGCTGATGCCGTACCCGAGCGTCTCCCACAACTCGTAATTGCTCTGCTCATGGCTGCCGAACGGCTCGAGCAGAATCAGGGGAATACCTGCCGCGAGCGAGTCGATCAGCGTTCCCGCTCCTGGCTTTGCGACAATGGCCATTGCCTCTGAAGCAATATCGAAGAGCCAATGATTGTCCGGCTTCATGTCATGCCGGATCGTCGCTTCCTGCGTAATTTCGCAATAAGGCGGGAACTCATGCAAGCCGTTCACGCCCTTCACCCATGCGCACCACGCCGGATCGTTCATCCAGTAACGATGCGTATGATCAGGCTTTCCCTCTTTCAGATCGTAAGCGACGATATCGAGTCCGTATCCTGCTTCGGCCAGTTCCGGTATTTTGCTCTGATAAGTGCCCATTCCCCAACCTCCGCCATGAACGACGAGCCGACGCTTTCGTTCGTTGAAGGATGACGGAACGTTCGACGAGACCGGAATCTCGTAGCGGATTTCCATCTTGGCGGTGTCGTACAGACGAGCATCGTAATAAGGCGCATTATACGCCGGATGGAATTTCTTGAGGCTTTTCCATGAAGGCGCCAGATCGGAATCCACATAGAGCAAATCGAGATGAATGCGCTTCGGATGCATCATCTGCCGGTACAGGTCGAGAATGTACACCCAGTGGCCGGACAACGAAATGAATTCTCGCCGGTCCTCTGCTTCCCACCTTTCCAGTAATTGATTGACTTTGGCCTCATCGATGCTCTGGCGGATGTCGATCGGCATTCTCGCGGAGAGATTAGCGAGTGCAAAATTGTGATGATACGCATTCTTGCTATCCACGATATGATCCATTTTATCTTGTACCATGAAGCTTTCGAACACGAGCACTTCCGTTGGGATCCCCAATCGGTTGAAGGCATTCGCGGCCAGAAGACCGGGAATATAGAACCCTAGTCCGAAGCCGGAGCATAGCATCGTGACGATTCGGTTAGCCATGAGGAATCCTCCCATTTTAGATAGTAGAAGCGCGCTTTAACGAATCATCCGACGACTCTAAAAGAAAGGCCCTCCAGCACCGCCCTGGTTTGAGCAAGCAAGGGCTCATCGTCCCCCTGCCGCGAGACGATCGAGAAATACAGCCTTCCTTTCACCGCCTTGTTCCGCTCCCCTCTGCTCTTGCTAATCATTTTGTTGATGAATAGCGTATTCGCGCTCAGCGGCAAGACCCCCATCGCCCGGTCAGGCGTATACAAGATCCCTTCCCGCTCGAACGCTGCCAGCAACTGCTCGAACGAACAATCGTGCGCGAAGTGCACCGTTGCATGCGTCATGCTGCCCGTGGCGGAATGCCGCTCCAGATACAGATCGATGTGATGCTTGATCAGGCTCATCGATCTCCTGGCATTCACTTCGACAACCGGGACGATCCGCCCGCCTTGCAGGAGCATCGAGTCGACGCATACGTCGCCGTAATATCCTGCGTTATACAGCTCCCGCGCCACCTGCTTCATTTGATCAAAATATCCCGCATCTCGCAGCATATCGAGCAGCGCCGCATCCGCAGTGAACGAACCAAGATAGGCGAAGTGGGCATTGCGTAATTGCTGCACCGCGATCAAGCGATATGTCCCGTCTTCCTCGATGTAGAATTGACAGGAGAAATCCAGCTCTTTGTGCAGGAACGGCTCGATAATGAACCGGACTTCCTTCCCTCTCTTGCCCTGCTCCTCGAGATAGGAGGCAATCCGCCGCAATATGGTCTCCGATTCGATCAGCAAGTTCCCTTTGCCCGAGACGCCGAATTCGTCCTTAATCAAGAACGTTCCATGTTGCAGCAGCGCAAGGCCCTCGGCGAGCAGCTCTTCCGATGAGTAGACCGTCCGGCTGTCCGACATATAACCAAGACGCCTGTTAAGCTCAGCCGAGAACAGCTTGGAATTCACGTGCCGCACCGTATCGGCCGCGGGAAAATTCGCGTGCAGCCCGTACTCGGCCGCGACGCGGTCAACCCCTGGAATGACGGCAAAGGGAGATAACTGAGCACCTTCCAGCAGCTGTCTATCGATTCCCTCTATTCGCTTCGTTACCGTCACCAGGTCAAAAAGGTTGGCGATTCTGGATGCGCTTCCCCCTTCCAGCACTTCGAGATCGGCTTGGTTGGAGTCAAATGCAAACCCGATATCGCGTAAATACGCTATGTGGCAATCATTCATGCGATAGCGGGTTATCAGCTGATCCCCTGCCGAACAGAACGGAAACAACAGCTCATCCATGGCTAGCACGACATGCTCCATCCCGGGATCGGGTATCGATGGCAGCTTGGCAAGCTTCGGATCACGCCAGAACCGCTCGGCATCGAACGTGCCCATGACGAGCTGCCGCCTGCGCTCTGCGATCATACCGACGCGGTCTCCTGCATGTCGGAGATATAACGACAGAAGGCATGAACCGATTCCATATACGAAAAGTCGAACGCTTCAAAATCGATCTCCACGCCAAACTGTTCCTCCACTTTCAAAATGAAATTGATCAATTGGAGGGAATCAAGCCCTCCGTCTGTCATAATATTGGAGTCTCCGTTCAAGGTCGCCGTAAGCTCGGCGTCGTCTTTGATTTGGCTGATCAGCGCGATGATTTGTTGTTCCATAATCTCTCCCCTTCGCTCAATGGATAAATTGGCTTTGATAATAGCGGATCGTTCGCAGCAGCGCCTCGTGCAGACTGATCTTGGGCTCCCAGCCCAAAATCGACTTAGAAACCGTAATGTCGGGTTTTCTGCGCCTCGGATCATCCTCGGGCAGCGGAAGAAACTCGATGCTTGCGGTCGAATTCATCAACTCCTTCACGATTTCGGCAATCTCCAGAATGGTGTGCTCCACCGGATTCCCGAGATTCACGGGCTGATCGTAAGGCGTATCCAGGAGTCGCAAGATGCCATCCACCAGATCGTCAATGTACTGGAAACTTCTCGTCTGGCTGCCATCGCCGTAGATCGTAAGATTTTTATCCGCCAATATCTGGTTGATGAAGTTCGTGATAACCCTTCCGTCGTTCAAGTCCATCTTGGGGCCGAATGTGTTGAAAATCCGTATAACCCTTACCGGTATGCCGTACGTACGGCTCATCCAGTAGGTCAGCGCTTCCGCATACCGCTTCGCTTCGTTGTAGCAGCTTCTCGGCCCGATCGCATTCACGTTGCCGTAGTAACTCTCCGGCTGCGGATGAACGCTAGGGTCGCCATAAATTTCGCTCGTGGAAGCGAGCAGGAAACCGGCGTTTTTGTGCTGGCAGAGCTCGAGCAGGTGCCTCGTACCTTCGCCGTTGACCCGCATCGTTTCGATCGGATAGTTCAGATATTTAGGCGGACTCGCCGGACTGGCAAAATGCATCACCCAATCGACGGGCCCGTCAACGCCGATCGGTTGAATTACGTCATGCTCAATGAAAGTGAAGCTGGGCCAAGCTTGCAGACTGTCCAGATTGGCCGGATTCCCGGTCATAAAGTTATCTACGCCAATAACGGCATGTCCCTCTTGCAGCAGCCTTCCAGCAAGATTGGAACCAATGAAGCCTGCCGCCCCCGTTAATACAATTCTTATATGGCTCACCTCCCTGTTAATTAAAGACTTGCCTGTCGTAATTCGGGTTGTAACGTACATGGACGAAGCAATGGCAGACAAAATTCAAACTGGAGGAAGCATGGATCACGGAGTTGTTCAAGATGATTGGAAGCGGTTTATTACGCCGTCAATTAACGGTTTTATAAGCACAGTATAGAGACCCGCCGGCTCGCCCACAATGAACTACAAGCCGAAAAACTGACCTATCGTGCTTTTTCCTTTCCCATCGTTTTAGGCCGCTTTATTTTGCTTGTATATTAATAACCATTAAATTACAATATTAATGTAAGCGTTACCGATTGGAAGAGGTGAGCCATGATTCAATTGATTAATTGCGGGTATAACTTCGTTCATGACGATGGGATCGTTATTAATCGGCCGAGTGGATCGGGGAATTATGCTTTTGTTTTCTTCAAGTGCCAATCAGAAGTGATCGTTAAGGGCAGGTCCTTCGTGCTGGACAAGAATACGTACATTTTGTTCCATCCGGATACTTGCCACCTGTACAGAGAAGTGGATAAGCCGTTCGTGAACGACTGGTTTCATTGCGAGGATCGGAACATCGGCGATTTTCTTGCGGAGATCCAGTTCCCGCTCGACACGCCGATCAAGGCGGAGGATCCGCACTTGATCTCCAGAAGCATTATGGATCTGCAAAATTTGGGTCGGCACAATAGTCCGTTTCAACAACGAATTCTCGACCATGATCTCAAATCGTTCTTCTTGAAGCTTGTCAGTTTGCGCGAGAAGTCGGCCATTCTCGAGAAGACGAACCGTTACTTCTCCCAGTTCTCGAAGCTGCGCAGCCAGTTGTACAACTCGCCGGGCCACTCCTTCTCCGTCGATTCCCTCGCGGCAAGCCTGAATTTAAGCAAGTCCTATTTCCAGCATCTTTACAAGCAGTTATTCGGCTGCTCGGTCGTATCGGATATCATCCATGCCCGTCTCGAATACGCCAAATATTTGCTTGCGACCACGAGCTTGACGGTATGCGAGATTTCCAAACTGTGCGGCTACGAGAACGATACCCATTTCATGCGCCAATTCAAAAAATTCATCGGTACGACGCCCGGGAAGTATAAAGGGATGCAATTTGCCGAACATCCTTGGTATGAACTTCAACTTCCGTTTGCCCATTCTCATCTAAAGGAGGGAAATGACGCCTATCATAGATAGCCATTAGTAATGCGAATGAACGGCAAAGAAGGCCACAAGCTCCTCTCTAAGAGTCTTGTGGCCTTTCTCCAACTTTCTTGCTTCTGGTTACCAGTAAAGCAAGCAGCACAGCCGTCACGCCGCCCGTCAATTTGCCGGCCATCATCGCCAGCACCATGCTTTTATCGACACCGGCCACGAAGGCCAAATGCCCACCGAAGACGAATGCTCCGCTTACCGCAAAAGCGACATTCACCACTTTCCCCCGGGGCTGCATCTCCTTCAGCATGGCGAACATCGGAATGTTGTGCGCCAGCGATGCGATTAGACCTGCAGTAGCCTTCTGGTCGATGCCGAGCAGTCGGCCCAGCTTCTCCAGATGTTTATGGAAGAAAGCCGTCAAGAACGTAATCATCGGGAAGGCTCCCGCCAATATGATCGCGATTTTGCCAACCGTCAGCACGCCCTCCGAGATGGGAGCCAGATTCGGAATAAGCACCACACCCGTTAACGTCTCGACCGCGATCGCAACCAGCCCGATTATCGCGACAATCTCGATTAACTTGCCGAATGCGAAGAACCCTTGAATGACCGGACCGGGATATCTCCACAGCCCAAGGCCAATGATGATCGAGAACACAAGCGACGGCACAAGATTGACGAGCATCATAACGGCATCCATATGGGCGATGAGCCCGCCGACAAAGCAGCCTATTGGGATCGTCGCAATGCCTACGAGAATCCCCTTAGCCAAGTATGGACGATCCTCCTGGGCGATAATGCCGAGCGCAACGGGAATCGTGAATACAATCGTAGATCCCATCATCGTCCCGAGCAGCACCCAAGCGAACAATGCCGCTTCCGGATCCGCAGCCATCTGGCCGGCTAACGCATAACCGCCCATATCCGCGGCAAGCAGCGTATTCGCGAAGGTCGCCGGGTCAGCTCCGACCCATCCGTACACCGGTGAGACGACCGGAATGAGTAGTTGGGCGATCACGGGAGCGAGCGAAACGATCCCGATCATTACCAGCGCTAGCGAGCCCATCGCTTTGAACCCTTCGGTGAAGCGTTCGCCGAGTCCCATTCGGTTGCCGATCAATTTATCCAACGCGCCTAAGCAAAAAAAGCAGACAATGATCCAAATGACGATATCGTTCATGTTCATCATGGCTGTTCGCTCTGCTTCATCATATGACGGCCATTAGCGGTCAAAATGAATGACTTCATGTTCTTGCGCGCTCTTGTACGTGCCGAATACAAGCTCGAGCGTCTTGAGATTATCTTCCCCGCTCGTCTGGAACTCCTCGCCGGAATCCAGGCATACGACGAAATGGGATTGCAGCCGGTAGTGACTTTCCTCGAAGTCGAGTCCGTTATTCTCCGAAATAACACTCTCTATACCATCATTGTCCACAACGGCAATCATGCCATTGCTGTACAGCTTGATGGTCGCCTTATCTCCTTCCACGATCAGCTGTTCCAGATGGTTCGGCATCACCTTCTGCTCGAGCGGCGCCGGCAGATTCTGCCTCGTCGCCCAGCTCATATCCATCAATCCCATATAACCGTCGTAACCGAGCGTGACCAGTCCCGTATCTTCGCCTTGAATGTAACGGCTGACCTGCTTCGTCTCCGCGTACAGCCGCTTGGGATCGCCGAACAGGAAGCGCCAGGTGTCGTACCAATGGACGCCCATCTCGTAGAACAGCAGCTTAGGCATATCGCGGAAGAACGGCTGCGGCAGCTCGTTCTCCGGCGAGAAGCGCGGCGAGTAGAAGTCGGTATGAATGTAGCGAATCATGTTGAAGCTCCCTACCGTATCTTCGTCGATCAGCTGTTTGATCGTCTGGAATGGCTTCAGCCAACGCCAGTTCTCCGTAACCATGAGGCGGACATTCGCTTGTGCCGCCGTATCGACGATTTCGCGCGCTTCCTCCATCGATGCCGCGAACGGCTTTTGGCACATGATATGCTTGCCGGCTGCGGCGATCTTGCGGACGAACGGCAGATGCGTATCCGGCGCCGTAATCATATCGACCACGTCCAAGTCGGCCTTGCTGAGCATGTCGTCCAAGTCCGTATACAGATTCCCTTGCGGAATTCCGTACAGCTCGGCTTTTTGCCGCAGCTTCGCCTCGTCCAGGTCGCAAAGCGCTGCGATTTGGACGCCTTCGATCCTCGCCCATGCCTTCAAATGCTTATCCGACCAGTAGCCCAATCCGATGACACCAATTTTCCACATTACCTATCTACCTTCTCTCGTATGCTGGTTATATGCTAGCTGTCATGTTCCGTGCTTAGTTGTTCTTCCATGTCTGTACGGTGTGCAAATCCTTTATCATTTCGGTATGCTTCTTATCCAGCGTATAGAACGCGAGAAACAGAAGTGCTGGCTATTCAACCGCAGTCATACGGACTGCCATGTATTGACGGCCCGGCAGTTCAATCCGGAACTTGCCTTCATACGTTCCTTCAAGACGTTCGACTGTCATATTCCAGGTATCGATGACTTCCACTTGATATTCGATACCCGGCTTCATCTGGAACTCGCGGAATTTCGGCTGGTTAAATCCGAAATAGAAGAGGTAATATTCGTCCTCCACGCCGGCGCAAGGCAAGTCCCATTCGAATCGCAGCGGATCGAGTCCTCCCTTCGGTCCGGCTTCCATGATGCCCCTTAAGAATGCGATTCGCTCCGGACTTGAGCCATGAAGCTTGCCGCCCTTTGCCCACCAGATAATATCGTCCGGGTCCATGTATGTCTCGCCATGGGCGACGTAGCCGCCACGCACGGCGCCTTCCCAGAATCGGCGCACCATCTCTTCTCCGCTAATATTGCCCCAGCCTTGATCGATATTGCCCTCATACGCGCATTCGTCGATGACGATCGGCTTCTTCCACCGCTCGCGCCACTCGTTCGTCGCTTCCGCCGTTTTGTATACATCGACACGCTGGATGCTGCAGTGCGTCACCCAAGGTTTATTGAAATCATAGAAGACCATGCCGTTATGATTCGAGATCAGATGGCCGTAAGGATCCATGCTCGTTACGATCCCGCCGAACCGTTCCCAATCCTCCGCTCCCTTCGCCCACATGAAATCATATTCATTGGCGAGCGACCACCATATATGTCGGTAAGCCGACAGCCGCGCCACGATGTAGCGCAAGTAAAAGTCGTCCTGAGACGGGCTCATCTCCGCGAATCCCCATCGGTCATAGGGATGGAACAATATCAAGTCCACCTCGATGCCAAGCCGGCCCAGGTCTTCGATCCGGCGCTCCAAGTGCTGGAAGAACGCAGGATTGAAGCGGCTGTAGTCCCAGCCTTGCTCCAGGGAACCCTCATACGGATAATGAACAGGCTCGTTCATATTGTATAGATAGGATTTGGGGAATACGCACATCCGCAATTTATTAAAGGGAGAACCGGCAAGCGAAGCGAGGGTCTGTTCCTCTAGTTCGTCGCCTTGATGCGTCCAGGCATAGCTTGTCGTTCCGACAGGAATGTAAGGCGTGCCGTCGGCATAGCCGAAGTGATAGGTATGGCGCACCTGGACCGGACCATGATTTCCCGCTTCTGCAGACTTGCAGGCAAACTGTCCTTCCAATCCGTCTAGCCCGGCGTAGGAGCTCCTCGTCTTGAATGTCCAGGCCCCCTCTTCATCCGCCATAAACCGGATTTTATAAATGCCTTCACCGTCATAGAAGCCGGTTGCTTGCACGGAGCGGCCGTCCTTGTAGAACGACGCGGCAAGCTGAACATCCGCGAACGGATTGCCGTGGCGAGGCCCGGTGAGATGAATTTCGTACACGCCCCATTTCTCCGCTTTGGCAGGAGCATTCATGGTAACGCTATCCGTCTCGCCCTGCCATTCGCCGTAACGATCGTCGGCAAAAATCACCGGTTCTTGTTCGGGCGGGTCAACAATTTGAGCCAACTCGTTCATGACTTCCTGCAGTTTGCCTTCCGGCCAGCCGAGCGAACGCTTAGAGAAAGACGCGAATTGAGGCACCGTAAGCATTTTAGGCAAGGATAGTGTGTACGGATTGTCCGCGAGCGCTGGCATGTGCTTGCTTAACACGGCGCGCGCTTCTTCGTTGCGCCATATTTTACCGATTTTGGAGTTCTCGTTGAATACCATTTGGTTTCCCTCCCAGAGTTCGGCGGATCAGCAGCAGAGGCCTACTGATCGGAACCGGTAATGAACTGCAAACATGATTCCTCACACATCGCTACTAGTTAACTAAACGCGTTTAGTTCATTTGATATGTAAATGCTATCATCGCTCGCTTTCATCCGTCAATATCTTTTGTTTAGTTTAAATTTCAGTTGTTTTAACTAAACGGTATGAATATTGTTTAGTTAAGGTCATTTTAAATCGGATACTTACACTCTATAGCCGACAAAATATGGCGTTTATATGAAATCCTATCGTTTACACGACCATGTAGCCGGTTACTTTTTCACGATAAATTGCGATTTCGCAAGGTTTCGCTTAAACTAAACGTACTAAACTTGTTTACGAACTGTGGAGGACATCCTATGAACATGGAAGATATTGCGAAGCTCGCTGGTGTCTCCAAATCCGCTGTATCGTTGGCGCTGAACGGAAAGGCCGGCGTCGGTGAGGACACGCGAATGCGTATTTTAGCAATTGCGGCAGAACATGGTTATTCGGGCAAAATAAAACCGGCCGCTCCCGAAAAGAACGGCCGTTCCATACAATTTCTCGTTTTCACTAGCTCCCAGCTTGTTCATGAGGATTATTACCAACAGCCCTTCTTCAAGGAGCTCATTCATTATATCGAAGAAGGCTGCCGAAATTACGGGTACACGCTGCAGTTTCGAACAATCAGCGCAGGTGACTACGAGCAAGGGATTCAACTGGTGATGGACGATGATCGGTGCAGCGGCGTTATTCTGCTCGGCACGAATCTGGATAGCGCGCAGATCGCCGACATTGCCGCCAAGCTGCCGCATTTGGTCGTACTGGATACGTGCTTCAACGAGCTGCCCGTTCACTTTGTAGAGATCAACAATTTCATGGGCGGATTTCAAGCCGGCAGCTATTTGCTCGATCAAGGACACCGGAGGATCGGCTATATCGGATCGGATGAGCGGATTCACAATTTCGATGAGCGGCGCCGCGGCTTTCTTGCTTCGTTGGCAAGCAAAGACGTCCATCTGTCCGAAAGCTGCATATTCGCCGTACCGCCGGCAATCCTCGCTGCCCAAGCTCCGCTGCGCGAGCAGCTTCACCGGTTCATTGACAGCGGCGAGTCGACGCCGACCGTATTTTTCTGCGAATGCGACTATATCGCCATCGCCGCCATGAAGATTCTGCATGAGTTCGGCTATCGCGTGCCGGATGACGTATCGGTGCTTGGCTTCGACAACATTAACGAGTGCCTGATCGTTTCCCCCGAGCTGTCTACCGTCCACGTCGAGAAACAGCGCATGGCGGAGACAGCGGTCGATCTCATTGCCTCTGCCTTCGAGGATGAGCATGCGATCAAAATTAAAGTCAAAGTGGATACCCGCTTCGTTGCGCGCAATTCCTGCAAGCGACTTGACTGAGGGCACCAGTGGTCAAGGTTAAATTTCTTTGTTAATCATCAGATGATCGAGACATGCTAAATTCACTGAGGAACGTATGCAATTAAAAAGCCGCGAGCATCACACTTACGGCTAGCTGTCGAGATATTGATCTCGACGGCTATTTTTATGTAGTCGATGTAACCAGGGATTTACAAACGTTGGACGAGCATATTCATCTATTCGACCATTCGTACCATCTCGGTCGTTGCCGCTGCTGTCTCTTCGGCACCGGCTGCCGTCTCTTCCGTTACGGCCGCGATGTTCTGGATGCTGACTTGCACTTCCGAACTTTGCGAAGCCTGTTCTTCGCAGGCCACTGCGATTTCGGAGATGCGCTGCGAGGTTACATGAAACGTGCCCCTGATCTCCTCGAACGCTTGTCCCGCTCTGAAGCTCGCTTCATTGCCCGTTTCGGAAGAGATGACCGCTTGTCGGGTATCCTTCTGGATGTCTTTGATCAGCTCGCTTATTTCTTTGGTCGCGATGCTGCTGCGCTCTGCGAACTTCCGCACTTCATTGGCTACGACCGCGAATCCTTTGCCCGCCTCGCCCACTTAATGCAGCTTCCAGCGCTGCATTAAGCGCCAGCAAATTCGTCTGAGCCAGTTATTCTGCCGCTCCGATTGCAGCCGTCAAGTATTTGCGGCCGTTAATCGCAGTCTCCTTCGCTTTGGCCAAATTGCCTTGTTCGCCGATCCGCTTTACTTCGTTCATGATTTCGGCGTATTGCTGGCTTTGACTCGTGATCTTGTCAAGTATAGCTGATTAGCTTCTAAAATTAGAATCGTATCCAGCGTGGTGATCGAGTGTTCCAGTTCCTTATTCTTCTCCATGTCTCTAATTGGGAACTCTGAATCCGATCCGTGATATCAAGCCATCCTTCCCAATTCCCCTTCTTGTGATGTAGTATCAGCCGCACAAGCTGTATAGAAGTTATCGGATGGACATGGGAACGCAATGACAGGTGAACGTTCCCTGAAAATTCAGTCTGTTGCTCATCATACGTTTCCTTCACTTGATAGGACAAAGCTCCTGAAGGCGCATTCGTTAGTCGAATTCGCCGCTGTTCATCTTCTCCCCCATGCGTTACACTCTCATTAAGAATAATTCTCAATTAAGGAGCGTTAATGCCCATGACGACACCTTTGCTTCGGCAGAAAGCGGCGTCTCTCCGGCGCAGTATACAAGGAGAACGAGCGGCTCGGTTGACCACATCGGACTATAAACGTCATGTTATCGAGGTACTACGCAGAGCCGTCCCTTTCGATGCCTATTGCTTTACTTCCGTCGATC
Source organism: Paenibacillus phyllosphaerae (assembly GCF_014192105.1). Lineage (GTDB taxonomy): Bacteria > Bacillota > Bacilli > Paenibacillales > Paenibacillaceae > Paenibacillus_Z > Paenibacillus_Z phyllosphaerae. The sequence continues at coordinate 59,236 of NZ_JACHXK010000027.1, forward strand.
CACTGACGCTGTTATCAACGGGGGCCGTGACCGAGTCTGGTGTCGAAGCGATACACAGCCAACTGTTCGAGAATGAGTACCGCGGGCTAGATTATAACCGTTATGCGCAGCTAGTGGCAGGAGGCATAAGTGCGGCTTCATTGCGGTATGCCACCGAAGGCTATCCGGAACTCAGCGAGCGTTATCGCAGCATTCTGGTATCAGCGGGTTTTACGGATGAGCTTCGGGGGGTCTGCTTGTCAGAAGGGCACTGCTGGGGATTCCTTACGTTATACCGCCAGAAGGTACTTCCTCCATTCGGAGCGGAGGAGCTTGCACTTCTGTCAGAAATTATGCCGGCGATTGCCGCTGAACTACGCCTGCGGGCAATCACAAACCTCAAGTCGGACGAAGATTCCGAAGTTGCCTCCGGACTAGTCATTATGAACCAGTCACTCGTTCCCGTGCTAACGGATTCAGCCGCGGATCAATGGATGTCGCGTCTGCGGCAAGCGGAGGGTATCGATGAACTTACGCTCCCCCGGCCCGTGCGTGCCGTCTGTACGGCTGCACTTACTCGAATGGCTGAGATCTCGTCTGGCGATGAACTCGCCAGCGTTTATGTTCGGATGCCTAGCGGTGAATACGTAAGTTTACATGCCAGTCGATTACGCGATACTTCCGGCAACGGCCACCTCTCCATACGTTTTTCACGGGGAGAAATGCGCGATTACGTGTTGTTCCAGTCGGTAGCTTACGGTTTATCGCCTCGGGAACAAGAACTCGCAGCGTTGGTCACGCGCGGCCGATCAACGAAGCAAATTGCGGAAGAACTTCATATCTCCGTTTATACCGTTCAGGATCACTTAAAAGCCATTTTTGCCAAAACCGGCTATACCTCTCGCCGTGAGCTCACCACCGGGTTATTGACCGGTAACGCTAATTCGCCTCGCTAATCAAGCCCGTTCTATCTTGACAGTCCAATCGAATGGAGCTAGCTATGGAACAAGGCCCAAAGCTAGCTCAATCGAATATCCCTCGGATGAGATTTTACCCGATAACCGCGATTGTCCTGCATGCAGTCGACCTCTTAACTATAGTAGCTCCGGACGACAATATCTTGATTGTAATTACCGAAGCCTTTGCCATAGAGCGTAAGCCCTCCCCGACCGCGCCCCGTATCTTCCGCTGCGATGCGGAATGTCCAGTACATTGCGCCTAGATCAATATCGTGGATCCCAATGCCGGAGATCTTCTGTCCATCGACGTAAGTGCCGTGTTCTTTGATCCGCAGCACCTTAAGCATGCCGTATTGATTGACGTCGGAATGCCACCATTCTGGCGTCAAGCGTCCTCTCGTGTCGCCAAAATCTCCCGGACTTGTCCATATTCCGAGCGGCTTGTCGTTCAAGGTGAACCGGATGTCGGATGGCCAGTTCTCGTTGACCCGAGGCGCTTCCGAACCGATCTCGAGCGATATCTCGATCTCCTGAATAGATTGGTCTTTATACAGATAATTCGGGATCTTATATTCTACCCATCCTTTGGCCATCCACAGAATTCCGGCATCTACCCGCTCCGGATCCATGAAACAGACGGGATTGTCGTATTGACCGATCACCGATTTCGTCGTAGCGATCCCGCATGTCGGCCAAGCCTCGTAGTCAGTGTATTGCCCGATAGGTATAGACAAATCGTGGGCACCTAAGGACAGCGGACCCTCAGGAGACAGCTGGACTTGCATGAATTCCGTCTTCACAAAGCAAACTTTGTACGTACCTTGATCCACTCTGACCATTCTGCTCCCAACGATACCCGCTTCCTCCAGCTTGCGGATATGGCCGCTGACGACGGCATTGCTCAGATATAACTCGGCTGCCAGTTCTTTGACATGCCGTTCACGCTCGAATAATTTATCGATAATTTTCAAGCGCACTTCACTAGCCAGTGCTTCATAGACGCGCAACGAATCTCCATTGGTTGATAAACGCATAGTTATACCCCTAGTTGGATTTGGTTTTAAGCGAATCCTAAAGTTAATGATTGTCTGATATTCTTTATTATGATACGAATATAGTATAAGTTCAACCGTTAGAATTCGTTTTTAACAAAATCCAACTTTTTCGGAGGGTTATATCGATGACGATTCGCGCAAACATGCTCGTAGACAAGAACTTTACTGTATCCGTTATAGATCCCAGAGTGTACGGTTCCTTCATTGAACATTTGGGACGTGCAGTCTATGGAGGCATCTATGAACCTGGCCATCCAACCGCAGATGCCAATGGCTTCCGGCAGGATGCTCTTGAGGCCATTCGTTCGCTGAGAGTTCCGATCATTCGATACCCTGGGGGCAACTTCGTATCGGGCTATAATTGGGAAGACGGTGTTGGTCCTAAGTCCGAGAGAAAGCGGTTACTCGAGCTTGCGTGGTGGACTACGGAGACGAATGAGGTTGGAACGAACGAATTCGCCGACTGGGCCAAGCTTGCCGGAACCGAAGTCATGATGGCTGTAAACCTTGGTACAAGAGGCATCGATGCTGCGAGGAATCTCGTGGAATATTGCAATCACCCTTCCGGCTCTTACTGGAGCGATCTTCGCATCTCGCACGGCTATCGTGACCCCCATCGTTTCAAAACATGGTGCCTTGGCAATGAGATGGATGGGCCTTGGCAGATCGGGGCGAAGACAGCCGTGGAATATGGCCGTCTTGCCAATGAGACCGCTAAAGCAATGCGTTGGGTCGACCCAACGATCGAGCTGGTTGCCTGCGGCAGTTCTTCGAGAAGCATGCCGACTTTCGCCGATTGGGAAGCAACGGTACTGGATCTGACTTACGACCAGGTCGATTTCTTATCGCTGCACGCTTACTACAATAATAACGAGAACGATACGCCGAATTTCCTAGCCCGTTCGATGGATCTGGATCAATTCATCCAGAGCGTAGCCGCGATCTGTGACTATGTACAGGCCAAAAAACGGAGCAAGAAGAAAATCATGCTCTCGCTGGACGAATGGAACGTATGGAACTCGATCGGTTCTAGCCGGGCTTCGGAACGCTGGCAGGTTGCGCCTCCGGAATTCGAAGATGTGTATACGCACGAAGACGCTTTGGCTGTCGGCTGCTTCCTCATTACGATTTTGAAACATGCCGACCGCGTCAAAATGGCATGCATTGCGCAGTTGATTAATACAATCGCGCCGATTATGACCGAAACGGATGGGCCGCTCTGGCTGCAGAGCACATACTACCCGCTTCTTCATGCTTCCACATTCGGTAGAGGAACCGTTCTTCTGTCCAATGTAGACGCGCCGAAGTACGATTCCAAAGATTACACGGACGTCCCTTATATTGAGACCGTCAGCGTGTTCGACGAAGAACAAGGACAATTGACGATCTTCGCGGTCAACCGGCATTTGGAGGAAAACATGGAGTTCGACATCGATGTACGCAGCTTCGGCGATCTTCGCCTAATCGAACATATCGTGCTGGAGAACAATGACCTGAAGGCCACCAACACGAAAACGGCACCTAACCGGGTACTCCCTAAGTCCGGCGGACACACGAAAGTTGATCAAGGCCGCGTGAACGCCATCCTCAGCCGTGCTTCGTGGAACGTTATCCGTCTGCAGGTTACCAAGAAGTAATACCGTCTGCACCTATCTACACACGACTACGGGCAACGATCTTCACTTTGGCTGAGCGTAAGCCTAAGCTACACTAACCTGCATAAACCGAGAGGCCTCAGTCCTGATTACGATCAGACTGAGGCCGATTTCATTTTTCATCTGCTGCTTTGCTGTTCGAGCTGTTGTTCTATCGACAAACTGTCGCCTCTTCGCACCGTATCACCATGGTTTCTGCCCCCATGGACCACCTGTCCACGGAGGCTGTTGTCCCATGTGTCCACCTTGCCATGGCGGTTGTTGACCCATATGTCCGCCTTGCCATGGCGGTTGTTGTCCCATGTGTCCGCCTTGCCACGGCGGTTGTTGTCCCATGTGTCCACCTTGCCACGGCGGTTTCTGACCCTTAAGTGCGCTTTGCCACGGGGATTTCTGTCCCATAAGTGTGCTCTGCCATGGGGATTGCTGCCCCATGAGTGCGCTCTGCCATGGGGATTGCTTCCCCAGGAGACCGCTTTGAAGCGGCGAATTCTTCCCCAACAGCCCGCCTAACCCGGATTGTCCCAACATGCCTTTTAGCAGGAAGGAACGCTCTTCTCTATGATTGGGCACCGATTTCCCCTCCTCTCTTCCTAGCAAATCCAGTTTTATAGATATAGGTTATGCAGCTTCTGCGACATTGGAATGGATGATTATCCGTATATACGTTCGCCTCCACGCGAATTCAATTGTTGCAAGCCTGATTCCGCTCATTAATGGAAAGAATAAGCAAATAAATATTCGTCATCGAAACTGATATAAAAGCGGTTTAGCTTTCGTCATATAAGCGAAAGGGGGGACGGAGGCAACATGAAGGAAGGCGCACAGATACCCGAGCTGTTCCAGCGCTTGTTCAGGGAGCATTACCCCGAGGTAGCGCGCAAGCTCTATGCGCTCACAGGCGACTATGCAGCGGCAGAGGATTTGGCCCAGGAAGTGTTCCTGCGGCTCTACCAGAACCACCCGGACCGGTTGGAGACGGTCGGCGCTTGGCTGCACCGGGTGCTGACTCGGATTGCTTACGATTATTTGAGACAACGCTCATCGGGCAAGACCACATTGGAAAAAGAAATGGCCCGCGTGGCCGCTTGGTCGGAAGGCGCCGCCCCTTCTGGAGAGACGGAGGTTATCCGCGAGTGGGAAAAAGACGTGGTACGTCGAGTGCTTCAGAAGCTTTCCGATCGGGACCGAACCGCCCTTCTGCTTCGTGAGGAAGGATACAGCTACGAGGAGATTGCGCTCCGGCTGGAGGTCAATCCGAAGACGGTCGGCACATTGCTGGCCCGGGCAGAGGAACGGCTGAAGAAGAAATACGGGCAGGAGGAGGAGCAATACGATGGCAGACGAAACGAAACGGACCGGCGGGGAGCCGGTATTTGATACCGATCGTGCATGGGAGCGCTTCGAGCGAATGGCCTCACACAAGCCTATTCCCGCATTTTGGCAGCAGGCGGAGGATCGTATGCGCTCAGACGAAGTACGAATCGAAGCACAACAGAACGGGAATCCAGAGAATGACAAGAAGGACGGTGCAATTGAGATGACAAAGACAGGAGCAAATAATGGGACGCTAGACCCTGCAGTTAGCCAACCGGAGACACGCAAAGCAATACCGTATAATGCCGTGAGCAGCGTTTGGCGGACAGAGACAACGTCCAAGCGAATCGTTCGCAGGCTGACCGCTGGCGTGGCCGCTGTAGCCATCATTACCGGCTTGTTTACCACACCGCTCGGAGACCGGGCGTTGGCCGCTATGCAACAAACCTTCCGCATTCATCACATTGAAGGCGTGGGAATCACCGCGGATGATATGACGAGCATCTCTAACCTATTGGAGAAAGGATCGCCGGAAGGAGACCGCAGCTTCAATCTGGCTCAATATGGAAGCTTATCGCAGTCCGGCGGCGGACAATCGCTCCCTCTTACTTGGGATGAAGCGGCAAAACGGATGGGTGACTCCCTGCTTCAGCTAGACAACAACACCGCGCCGACGTATCAGCCTGCCACTACGCTAACCTTCAATTTGAATGTGAAGGCAGTCAATCGCCTTCTCACCCGACTAGGCAGCACGACCACCCTGCCTGCCGAAGCGGACGGAAAAGAAATCAAGCTTTATATACCTGACGGCATCACCACAGAGGGAACCTTGTCGGGTAAACCGGTGCGGCTGCTCCAATTCGGCAAGCCGGAGCTCACCGTTGAAGACGGTATCGATCCGGCAACTGTCCGCGAAGCAGTGCTCGGGCTGCCCGTACTTCCTGATAGCCTGCGGACGAAGCTGGCCACCATTGGCGACTGGCAAAGTACGTTGCCGGTTCCTGCCCGAGATGGCGTGACGACCAATATTCAGTTAGGCGGACATGATGCGGTCATGACTGTGAACGGCACCAATCGCTATCTACTCTGGCTAGTTGGGAATCGGTTGAGCATGCTGAGCGGCGATACGGGCGATTTTCAGACAGCATCCGAATTCCAGCAAGCAGCTGAGGAGCTTCTCTTGCCATGATGATGGTCGACACGTTGGATTTAACCAAGACTTATAACGGCCGCGGCGGTTGCCGCAGCATCACCTTGCAGGTGCCGGAGGGTTCCATCTTCGGCCTATTAGGACCTAACGGCGCGGGCAAAAGCACCTTTGTGAAAATGCTTGCCGGCCTCCACCGTCCTGACTCGGGCCAAGGCACAGTGTTAGGCCAGCCTCTAGGATCGCCGGAAGGACGGCAAAAGCTCGGGTACTTACCCGAGCTGTTCCGCTTTCAGGATTGGCTTACGCCAATCGAGGTGCTCCGCTTCCATGGCCAGTTGGGAGGGATGAGCCCAAGAGAAACGCGGACGTCTTCTTTCCGCAACCGGATGCGGGATACCTTAGAGCTGGTCGGTCTATCGGAGGCGGCAGACCGCCGGGTCGGCGGCTTCTCCAAGGGGATGCAGCAGCGCCTTGGTTTAGCTACGGCCCTGCTTCTGGAACCCCGGCTGGTGATTCTGGATGAACCAGCTTCGGCCTTGGATCCGATCGGACGTTATGAAATCCGCAGCCTGCTGAAGCGGCTTCAAGGCAAGGGAGTGACTATTTTCCTCAACACCCATCTACTCGAAGATGTGGAGGAATTGTGCGATGAAGCGGCCTTCTTGTATGGCGGCGAGCTGCTCGCAGCAGGTCCTCTCCATAAGCTGCTCAGCAGCGCTGAAGACATCGGAGGAGGCAGCAACTGGCGCTTCCTGCTCGGCGGCTGGATTCCGGAGAGTTGGACTGAGCTGAGCGACGTAATCGGCGAAGCCCTCGCTTCCCTGCTGCGAGTGGTCGAGGCGGATGAGAACGGCACTGCCCTCCTAGCTGCCCGTGTTACCGATCGTGAACAAGCCGCCTATTTGGCTGCCCAGTTTATCCAGATTGGGCTAACGCTCTACGAATCCGGCCCACAGTCCAACAATCTGGAAGCCTGGTTTCTCCGTATGGCGCAATCCCGCCAAGGAGGTGCCAAGCAATGACGATGTACGTGTCCGCCATCTTCAAGGAACTGACTCGCAAACGGGTATTCCTCGTTACGCTTATTTTAACCTTCATCTTTATGATCCTGTTCGCCGTCGGAGTTCGGGAGGTGAACAGCGTGATCGAAGGGGATCAGAGTTCGCCCGCCGGACGTTTGCTGAACAGCATGGTCTTTATGATGCTCGGGATGTTTTTCGCACAATTCCTGGCCGCTTTTTTCGTACTCTTCTCCGCCATGGGAAGCGTAACCGGCGAGCAGGAGAACGGCCTGCTGTTAGCCGTTGCCGCCCGCCCCATCTCGCGTTGGAAGTTATATCTGTCCAAGTGGCTGGGCCATGCTGTATGGGTCATCGCGTACAGTGCGTTCCTATTCGCCGCCATAGTCTGGACCATCCACAGTATCGGCGGGCTCCCCTTGCTAGCGGGAGATGTTCTACGAGGCTTCGGACTATTTATTTGGATGCCGCTTCTGCTCCTTACGCTTACTATGCTCGGTTCCGTCTATTTACCGATGTTGGGTAACGGGATTTGCGCCGCACTGCTGTATGGGTTCGCCCTCTTTTGCGGGCTCGTAGAAGGAGTCGCCTCTTATCAAGGGCCCCATCCCGCTTTGGAGAAGTTTTTTCTTCTGACCGGGCTGCTTCTGCCCACGGACTCCGTCTATCGCAGAAGTCTCTACGAACTTGTAGGGGGAGGCGATTGGGCTGGTTTGGCAATCTCGGACATGGGTCCCTTCTCTATCGCGAGCGTTGCCTCTAATACCTATCTCCTGTACACAGTCGTGTATATGGCCGTTCTGTTGATGTTAGGTTGCCGGGCGTTTAACCGAAAAGATCTGTAACACCAGTTGTCGCCGGCCAATGTAAAAATGGGCTTCGCCCAATCGCGAAGCCCATTTCCTCTATACTCAACACTGCGGTCATCACTAATCATCCCTTCTTCTATAAAATTCTATATGCAAAAAAAGACCTGATCATCGTGTGATCAGGTCTTTTTTTGCATGGTGACGACTTACTTCACTTGAACACTGAGATTCAGGCTAGCTCGTTGCGCCTTGAAAACTGGATATGAAACTTACACCATTAGCTGTGTTATATCTTGTCCCTGGTTTTCACACCGGGGTCCCCGAAAAGTAATCGGTATACGCTACAACGCTTCACGTCACTTTTTGGGGTTCTTTTAGGATAAGCCCTCGACCGATTAGTATTCGTCAGCTGCATGCATTGCTGCACTTCCACCTCGAACCTATCAACCTGGTCGTCTTCCAGGGGT
>NZ_JACHXK010000028.1 GCF_014192105.1 Paenibacillus phyllosphaerae
AATAACTCCGCTCGACTTGCATGTATTAGGCACGCCGCCAGCGTTCGTCCTGAGCCAGGATCAAACTCTCCATAAAAGAAGTGCTTGTGACTCATATAAAAACAAAACGTTGTCGATTCATTGAATCATATGTTCAGTTTTCAAAGAACTTGCGTCACGTTTCGTCGTGACTTGACATATCTTATCAGCTTCTCACTCGCTTGTCAACAACTTGTTTCACTATTAATTTGGCGAATCTCGTTGTCGATCAAACTTCAAAAGCGACAAGAAGTAATTTACCATACTGAAACCACTCTTGCAACTTGTAAAATATAACAAGCCCGCAACGCTGTCGTTGCGGGCTTGCGCACCTCTTCGCTATTCGTTCAAGAGACGAATAAATTCATTCTCGTCATCGATGACTGTAATCCCGAGATCACGGGCTTTGGTCAGTTTGCTGCCCGCACTCTCCCCAGCTACAACGATATCCGTTTTCTTCGATACACTGCCGCTGATCTTCGCCCCTAATGCCTCTAGCTTCTTAGCTGCTTCATCGCGGCCCATCGCTGTCAGCGTCCCCGTCAAGACGACGGTTTTGCCGCTAAAGATGCTATCCGTCCGAGCAGGCACCGCTTGCTCCGATTCCGCTTTTATACCGAGCGCCAGCATACGATCGACACTTGCAGCCGAGACGGGATCGCGGAAGAAGTTATAGATACTCTCTGCTACGATTCCTCCCACATCCGGCAATCCGATCAACTCTTCCACCTCGGCTTGACGAATGGATGCCAGATTGCCGAAATGGTCGGCCAGCATCTTGGTCGTCGCTTTGCCCGTATTCGGAATACCGAGGGCAAATAAGAATGAGGCCAGGCTTCGCGACTTGGACTGTTCCAGCGCATCGAGCAGTTTCTTTGCTTTTTTGTCGCCAAAGCGATCCAGCTTAATCAAGCGGTCATAGTCGAGCTCATAGAGATCTGCCGGATCGCGCACCTCGCACTCGTCGAATAGCTGCTCGGCCGTCATGATGCTGAACGATTCGATATCCATCGCATCGCGGGAAGCAAAATGCGTAATGCGTCCGACCGTCTGCGGTCTGCAGCCTAATTTATTGTTGCAGAAGAGATGGGCGCCGCGTTGCTCGAGTGGTGTTCCACAAGCCGGGCATGACGTTGGGGAGACGATCTCCGCCCCGATCTCTTCTTCGTCGGCTTTGCCGAGAATTTCGGGAATTACATCGTTCGAACGGCGGATAAATACACGCGTACCGAGCGCATGCTTCAAGTTCTTCCGCTCGATATCGCCGATATTATTGAGCGTGCAGTTAGATACGGTTACGCCTGCAAGCTCGACGGCTTCGACACGCGCAACCGGCGTGATTTTGCCCGTACGGCCTACTTCCCAAGATACGGACTCCAGAATCGTCGTCGTCTCTTCGGCTTCGAATTTGAAAGCTACCGCCCAACGCGGGAATTTGTCAGTGTAACCGAGCGCTTCGCGCGTACGCATGTCGGTCAGCTTCACAACGGCTCCATCGATCAGAAAGTCGAGGTCATTGCGAATGGACGTGATTCGTTCGAGTTCGGTCTGCACTTCTTCGATGGTCTGCCAATACGAGATATATGGATTCACCTTAAAACGGTTGTCCCGCAGAAACTGAATCATTTCTTGATGACTGTCAAAATCGACGCCGTCCGCAAACCCGACATTATAGAAGAACGCATTCAGCTTGCGTTCGGCGGTTATCCGCGGATTCTGGTTGCGCAGAGCCCCGGCAGCAGCGTTCCGCGCGTTCTTCAGCGGCTCTGCAGCCGTCTTATTGTAAGCCTCGAGGACGGATAGGTTCATGATCCCTTCGCCTTGCACTTCAATGATTCCGTCTGTGAACGGGATCGACAGCGGTATCGACTTGATCGTTTTGACCTGTGCAAGGATGCCTTCGCCGACAACGCCATTCCCTCGGGTTGAAGCTTGCACGAGTCGTCCGCTGTCATAGGTCAGATTCAAGGTCAGGCCGTCGAATTTCAGTTCAACCGCGTAAGAAGGCTCCGGCAATGGCTCGAGCGTCGGATTCTTGGTGTTATAATCCGTAATCGCTTTGCGAACGCGCGTGTTCCAAGCGATCAAGTCTTCCATGTCTTGCGCTTTGTCGAGGCTCCATAATCTTGCGCGATGCTTGTGCGGATCGAAGCCTTTGAGAATATCCCCGCCTACCCGCTGCGTCGGGGAATCTTCTAGCGCCGTCCCCGTCTCCCGCTCGAGCTTCACCAGTTCATCATAGAGCGCGTCATATTCCTGGTCACTGACCGTTGGGTTATCCAAGGTGTAATAGTTGTAGTTGTGCTGTTCAATTAATGCTACCAACTCATGCATGCGCTCCATTGCTGTTGTCATGGTCATTCCGCCTCGCTTTATCGTCATATGGATCTGTATGTAAATAGAGAGACGCCCACCCTAAAGCTGCAGCGTCTCTCCTCCGTTGGATAAGCAATTATTCGACTTTCGTAATCGGGGCAAAACTGGCCAGCAGCTTCTTAATGCCGACCGGTGCCGGGAACGCAATCTGCAGCTCGGTATCGTTGCCCGTGCCTTTGACAGCCACGACCGTACCGATCCCCCATTTGCCATGTGACACTTTGTCGCTGACTTTGAAATCCTTCGATCCGCCTGCCGCACCTCCGGCAACCGCTCCGGCCGCCGGTACTGGCGATGTGACCCGAACGCCGCTGGATACCGGGCTAGGGCTAGTTTGCGTAGAGTTTGCAGCAGATGGACGGCTGCCCGTGCTGCCTCCGCGGAAACCGAGACCGCCGCCTGCCGGCGAAGACGTGCGGCTTCCGCTGAAGCTGCCGCCTCCGAATGAACGGCCGCCAATGCGCCCTGCCGCAGAGGCATCCTTCTTGAGCTCATCCGGCACTTCATCCAGGAATCGGGATGGTTTATTCGCATTGGTCCGTCCGAAGAGGGTCCGCATCCGGGCACAAGTCAGGAACAGCTGCTTCTCCGCACGCGTAATGCCTACATAAGCAAGACGGCGTTCTTCCTCCAGCTCCTCATTGTCCATAAATGCGCGGCTATGCGGGAAGACCCCTTCCTCCATGCCGATAATAAAGACGACCGGGAACTCAAGACCCTTCGCACTGTGCATCGTCATCAGGATGATCGCGTCTTTCACGCCGCCCTCCGGCTCATCCTTATCGACCGTGTCGATATCGGCGATCAACGCTAGATCCGTCAGGAAGGAAACGAGCGACTTGTCGTCGTTGCGCTTCTCGAAATCTTGCGTAACCGACAGGAACTCGTCGATGTTCTCGAGCCGCGCGGTGGATTCGAGCGTCTTCTCCCGCTGCAATTCGAGACGATACTCGCTCATCTCCAGAATCTTCTCCGTCAATTCCGTGACGGAGAGGTACTCGACCATCTGCGTGAGATTCGCAATCATATCGCGGAATTCCTTGAGTGCCGTACGCGCGCGGCCCGTGACGTCCAGCCAGTCCAGCTCATCGAGCAGGGCATATATCGAGATACCCCGTTCGCCTGCGATCTCCGCGAGCTTGGAAACGGTCGTATCCCCGATCCCCCGCTTCGGCACGTTCACGATCCGCGCAAAGCTGATGTCGTCGTCCGGATTCGAGATGAGGCGCAGATAGGCAAGAAGGTCCTTGATCTCTTTGCGGTCATAGAACTTGACGCCGCCGACGATCTGGTACGGAATATCGGATTTGATCAGCGTTTCCTCTATGACACGGGACTGCGCATTGGTCCGGTACAAAATCGCATGATCGGCATAGCGCTTGCCTTGCTTAATATTCTTCTGAATTTCGCCGGTGACGAAGTAGCCCTCGTCATGTTCCGAATCTGCCTGGTAGACGGTAATCAAATCGCCTTCGCCGCTGTCGGTCCACAGCTTCTTGGCCTTACGCCCGGTATTCAGATTGATCACTGCATTCGCGGCATCGAGGATGTTCGCAGTCGAACGATAATTCTGCTCGAGCAGAATCGTCGTCGCTTCCGGGTAGTCTTCTTCGAAATTGAGAATGTTCGTAATATCGGCGCCGCGCCAACGATAGATCGACTGGTCGCTATCGCCGACGACGCATATATTATGATGCTTGTCGGCTAACATGTTGCACAGCATATATTGCGCCCGGTTCGTATCCTGATATTCATCGACGTGGATGTAACGAAATTTGTTCTGATAGAACTCTAGCACTTCCGGCACTTCCTTGAACAGTTCGATCGTCGTCATGATCAAGTCGTCGAAATCGAGCGAGTTGTTGGCCTTCAGACGCTTCTGGTAGGCGGTATAGACTTTGGCCACGATCCCGTCGAAGTAGTCGCCGATCTGGTTCTCGAGACGCTCCGGCGTCAACAGTTCGTTCTTCGCGGCGCTCATCTTCGCCTGAACCGCCTTCGGCTCGAACTTCTTCGTATCGATATTCATCTCTTTCATAATATTGCGGATAACGGATAACTGGTCAGCCGAGTCGAGAATCGAGAAACTTTGGGAGAATCCGATGCGAGAGATATCCCTCCGCAAAATTCGAACGCACATCGAGTGGAAGGTCGATACCCAAATATCTTGTCCGGATGGGCCTACAAGCGAAGAGACGCGCTCCTGCATCTCCCTTGCCGCCTTATTCGTAAATGTAATCGCCAGAATGCTCCAAGGCGCAACTCGGCGTTTCTCAATCAAGTACGCAATCCGGTGAGTCAGCACGCGCGTCTTGCCGCTGCCCGCTCCAGCCATAATCAGCAGCGGACCCTCGGTAGCCAATACTGCTTCCCGCTGCTGCGGATTCAGCCTCTGCACCGCTTGTTCGATACTAAATTCGTTTAACATATGAGGAATAAAGCTCCTTTTGTTCGCATTTGTTCGCCTCTCCTAAGTCTAGACAACAGGGCTTGCGGTGTCAATTTGAAAGTGCGCCTTTACGGCATTTTCCATGTGTTATTGTTGAGCGGAATTCGAAAACCGTCATTCGCATTATCAGGCTTAACTGCCGGATGCTCGCCCCGTGTCCAGATCAAAAAAGAGAAGGCCCCCTATGCGACATTACGCTGGCAAGAGCTGCAATTGAATCGCTTGGGAGCCTATTCGAGTGAAGTGCTTATTAGGATGAAGATGCTGCCGTTCTTAGCGGCGTCTGATGAACGGCCTGGACTGTCGATAAAGCCGCTTCCAAATCGTCGTAGATGACGTTGCCGACAACGACGGTCTGCGCAACCTCGGCTGCCGCGCGCGCCTTCGCCGCATCGTCGATGCCTCCGCCGTAAAACAGCTGAGCCTGTGTCAGCAGCTTGGAAGCATGGCTGACTAATGCCATGTCGCCGAATGTCCCGCTGTATTCCAGATAGACGACCGGCAGGCGCATGAGCCGGTCCGCCATATACATATGAGCCGCCACGGCATCCGGGCCAAGAGAGGCATCCGCGCCCGTCAACCTGGCCGCCTCCGCTTCCGGATTAAGAATGATGTATCCTTCCGCGGACGTGCATTCCCACGGAATGAAGGGCCCCATTTTGCGCATGGCTTCGATCTGATTGCCGGCGATCCATTCCCCTCTCGGAGTGTTCAACACAAGCGGTACGAAATACCAATCAAAGCCTGGAACGGCCGCTTCAAGGCTCGATACTTCGAGGGCGCACGGCACCTCAAAGCGACGGATCCGCGACATCAGGTCGACCGTATTATCATAGGTTACGCCGCTGGAGCCGCCGACTAGAACCGCATCCGTGCCGGACATACAGATGGCGTCAAGCGCCTCGTCGGTTAGCTCCCGCTCCGGATCGAGCTTAAAGACATGCCGCCAGGACGAAAATAGATTTGTGTGCATGATGGTAGTAAGCATTCCCTTCCTAAAGCATAAACCGACTTACTGCTGTCCTAATGCTTCGATTCGTTGCATCACGGCAAATTCATTCGGATAGAGCATGACCCATTCGGTCAGGCCGACCATCCGGAACAGCTTCTCATAATGCGCCGTAATGCCCCACACGAACGTATGAGTACCGGATTTTTTGGCCGTACGCGCCAATCGGATCAAGACCGCCATCCCACCGCTGTTTATATAAGCAACCTCCGTAAGATCGAGCGCCAAAAATCGAATCTGCTCATTCTCCACCGTAAAGCGGCCTAGAAGATCCTGCTCCGACGCCCGGGTAAGCTCGCCTTTGAGCTGAACCACATAGCCTCCGGGGAATTCACGCTTGTCGATGACTAATGGCTGTTCCACCGCCATCGCCTCCTTTGCTGTGTGCGGGTTACCCGCGTGATTTGCGCATAAAATAAAGTTCCATATAAAAGCCCCGCTCATCCCGGCCGGTCGACCAGTAATCGGACAGGGAGTCGATCAGCACCAGTCCCCAGCCGCGCGGATCCTCAAGTTCCCGCTTCTTGGCCATCTCGTTCTCGCTTCGCGCCACATGGGGGAAGAAGCCACCGCCGCAGTCATAGATGCGAATAACCGTCAGCCTGCTGCCCACCTGCGCTTGAACCGTCACAACCAACTCCGGGTTATGCCGATTGCCATGTTCGATGGCATTCATAATCCCTTCCGATACGGCGCTCTGGACATCTTCGCGAAGGTCAACTTCCGGCCAGAACGTAGCAACGAGAAGACCGACCTGCTCGGAAACCGACCGTTCCATCCCCTCGATACTATTCAGCATCCAATCATGCGCATAAAATCGGCTTGGTGTCAATTCGGAGAGCGCTTCGGCATGCGTGACCGCCGACGCTTCCCGCTGCGCCGTCTGCAGCCAGTAGGCTTGTACGAGCTCCAGCACAACTACGGTACGGTCATCGTTATCTTTGACATAGCTCGCATCCATACGCGCAAGCCAGTCGTCCAACACCGCAGCCACATCATCTCCAGCCTGCCATGCGGCCAATTCCCGCTCCAGTCCGTCGAAACTGTACATGCGGCCGCTCTCATCCATCGACTCGATCAGCCCGTCCGTATAGAGAATGAAGCGATCGCCTGGCTGAAGCTTCAGCACCGTCTCTTCATACTTCATGTCTTCGTCAATGCCGATCGGAAGCGAACTGCAGGATATAGCTTCGATCGTCCCTTCCTTATGGACGATGTACGGCGATAGATGCCCCGCGCTCGCATACTGAATCGTATCATGTACCGCATCGATGACACCAACGCCCAGCGTTACGGTGCTATCTTCGCCCATCGCCTCGCACAGCTCCCGGTTCATCCGCGCCAACACCTCGGCCGGACTGCCGTTGCGGCGTATCTCCGAACGGAACAGCAGCAGCAGTGCCGACATCAGCAAAGCTGCCGGCAATCCCTTGCCCGACACATCGCCGATCATGACGGCAAACCGGTTCGGACCGAGGCTTAACACGTCGAACAGATCGCCGCCCACTTCCTGGAATGGACGATTGCGCGCAGCAATCCGATAGGAGCCAATCGTTAAGTCTCCCGGAGGCAGCATTTTTTGCTGTACTTTGTTCGCAAGTTTCAGCTCCCGTCCCAGCGATTCGAATTTCTGCTCAATACGCAGCTGAAGCTCACGGAAGACCAACGCCAGCTCCCCCGCCTCATCGGCTGGCGAAGCCGCGGGCTTCTTGCTCAAGCGCATGTCGCTGCCTTCCACCACCAGTTCGCGGATGCTTCGCACAAGGCCGGCCAGCTCCCTGCGGAATCGCAGCGTGACGAACCCGGCTAACAGCAGCGCGAATACGACATCGAAAAGCGCCGCCATTCCGACAAAATAAGGCGCGTTCTTGTCATGCTCCTGACTTTCGACAATCGTAAGCTGGAATAAATTCAAAATTGCCGCCAACAGCGTGCAAGCATATGTAATGAGCATCGGCCACACAATCGGTATGCCAATGCTGTAGCCGTCCAAGGCATACTGCAATTCCACAATGACCGGCCGGAGGACGCGCCGTACCATCGTGAACATCAGAATGGCTATCGTTAGGGAGATGCCCATGCCGCCGATTAAGGGGCTAATCAGATTAGCCCCCTCCAGACGCCCTTCACGTCCCACCCATTCCGAGACGAAGACCGCCCCCAGACCAAGCAGTACCATCCCGACAAGCAGTTCGTACGGATACTTCTGCAGCCGCTTCACGGCTTCACGGCTCGAGTTGTTCGACGTTAGCGCTTGATAAACCGGATATAAGCGTATCCCCATATGAATCACCAGCAAGGCAATGATGCCCGCTACCGAGAGAAAGGGGTAGACGTTATGGTCGGAATGCACATGCGTGATCAGGCGATGCTGCACCAGATCATTCTTGATCCAGAAGGCAGTAAGACCGACCGCGAGTGAAAACACCAAAACGGCAATCAGCTTGCTCGTTACCGCCGGAATCGAGATGGGGAACATGCCTGGCTGACGCCGGATGCCCCTCTCGCCTAAAGTCGTTCTTACTTCCATAACAATCGCTTCGTTTCCTCGAGCGGCTCCGTACCGAATTCCTCTTCATAGATCCGTTCAAGGCGCTTGTACCAGCCAATTGCCTCTGCACGACGTCCTTTGGCTAAACAATGGCGAATCATCGACTCATAAGCTTCCTCCTGATTGGGCCTGAGGGCGATCCATTCGCTTATACGCTGTTCGGCGCGGACGTCATCTTGAAGTTCCGTATAATACATGGCAAGCCGCTTGAGCATATTCGTCTGACGGTCCAGCATCTGCTCCCGGATCCTCTCCAACCATTCCACGTAAGGCAGCTCCGTCGCAAGCTGTCCGTAAAGCGGCAGTGCTTCATCATAGAGGCGGCAGGCCGCTTCGCGATCGTCATTCCATAGTTGATCGCCGACCCGCGACAGCGTCATATACGTTTCGGCGTCCACCTGCTCGATAATTTGTTCGTCCAAGCCGATTACGCCGCGTTTGACGTAGACCGGATCGGTCATCCCCATCTCGCGAAGCGTGTGGCGCAAATCATGCAAGGTCACATAGAGCTGGTTCGATTGCTTCGTATGCTCGCCTTCGCCGAACACGCGCTCGAGCACCTGCTCCCGATTCGCCTTATAGGCAGGCTGCAGCAGCAGATAGACAAGGAGCTCGCCCGCTTTGCGGCGCTTCCAGACGGGTTCAGCCACAAATCCGTCGTAAGTGCTGAATCGCAGGCCATCCATTAACTGTACGCGCCAACGTTTGTCCGCAGCGCCTCCGGTCGAGTCCGCCTCTTCCGATAATGCAGCTTCTCCCGCGTCTTGTGCCGCAAAAGGAGTCGTCTCCGTTGCAAGCGTTGGCCCCTCTTCATGCTGTCCCACCTCGTTAGGGGCAGATGACATCATCTGACGGATACGTTCCATCCGGCGATTCATCTCCGGCGTAACGACAAGCTTCAAGTAACCTTCGAGCGCAGCCTGAATGTTCGCTGCCTGTGCCGTTTCACCTCTCTGAAGCTGGCGCTTAAGCTCCGCCTCAGCCGCATAGAACTGCACCTCGATGTCGTCGCTGAGCGACTTGAGCGGTTTGCGGTTAGCCCGGTTAAAGTAGACCGCGTTGATCAAAAAATCGAACCGAGCCGGCAGCGCCTCCATGGCTTCATCCTTCGGCCTGCCTCCCGCGCTTACGGCTTCCGCCAAAGAACGGCTCAGCGGCGTTTCGTCCAAATTCCGGTTCAGCCACTGCATGTGCAACTGCCACTCCGATTGCTGCAGCGCCGGATCAGCCGGATCATAGATCAACCGATCCAGCAGCACCAATGCCGCCCATATCGGCTTTCCTTCGGAACGGAAGCGCGTGGCCGCTCCTAGGAACATGGCGTTCGGGGTATCGTTGGCAGCGCCCTGCTCTATCGCCTCTGCCGATTCATTCGCAAAAGCCCGAGCCAGCGCCCATGCTACGAAACCGCTGCATGCTTCAGGCGTTCGCTTCCACTCGGAGCTTAAGAACTCGGTGATGGGCAACGACTCATGCCTGTCCCCCACCTGCTGGTATAACAAGCCCAGCATCCCCATTAACGTCAGCATCGCTTGCTCATTCGCTTGCGCGGCGAATGCGCGCAAGGCAGACTCAATCAAGCGCTTCGTCTCTACCAGCCGGCCTGTCAGCAACCCATCTTCGCACTCGGCCTGCAACAGCAGCGGCGACCGGCTTCGAATCGCAACCGGAATCACGGAAAGCATGTCCGCAGTAACACGTCTTCCGTCTAATATAGCCCGCTCCAGCGACAATACGCTGTCCGTCCAGGCATCTGTATGTTGAGACAATCCATTGTTATGTTCCATCGTAAATTCCTCACGTTCGATTGTCATTAATGATCCTCTATGTTCATTCGCCTTGATTCGCTAAAATACCTGCCTTATTCTCCAAAAGTCTGGAAATGATTGTGACAATTCGTCCTTGCACGGCCAACAAAAAGAGCGGTATCCCGACGAAGGGCCCGCTCCTTTCTTACCTATTTGACTAGCTGACCGCGCGTGACGCCCAGCTGATTGATTGCCTTCAGGCTGCGCCATACCTGCGTACCGCTAATGCGGCCGCTCAGCGCATCGCTGTACAGCCCGATTACTTCGTCGACCTTCTCCGCCGACTCCTCCAGAAACTCGATCCGGAACGATTTGACGCCCATATCGGCGAATTGACGCAAGTATTCCGCACCCGACTGCTCGATCGCATTATATACCGTGTTCCGGCAACCTTCATCGACGCGAACCGGGTGGCTCATGCCGATCCGGTCCTGCAGGGAAGCGCGGGACTCCTCGCAAGGGCGGCCGCAGTTCGTGAAGTCGGTCCCTTCGCTCATGAACGTGCAATAGACGCAATGCTCGGTATGGAACATCGGCAGATGCTGGTGAATGACGACTTCCATCTTCGATGTATCCGAATGGCTCAGCAAATCGAACATTTGCTGCACGTTCAGATCGTACGATGGCGTTACAAGCTCGCAGCCTGCTTCCGTAAACAGATCGGCCGCTTTATGGTTCGCGATGTTCAGCGAGAAATCGCCGATAATTCTCGGGAAGTCTTCACCGCCGCGCTCGGCGCGCGCACGCATGTAATAGTAGAGCGCTCCCGTATTGCGCACAAGGACCGCATCCGGCTTAAGCTTCAAGATATTCGCATGGTAGCCGTTCTCGTTCGGCATATGGATGCGCGGCGTCGCCAGCGCGATCGGCTTGCCGGCTTTGCGCGCGATCTCAATTGCTGCAGGGAACTGCTTGATGAATTCGAAATCCGCATAGATCATGCTGACATCGGTGCGAACGGCCGCTTCCACTTGAGGAAGGGTACGGCACAGGACCGTCATTCGCGATGCGGCTGAACCCGTTACCTGCGGCTCGGCCTTCTGCTTCGGCTGATGCGAATCGGCATAGACCTCAACTTCGCGCTTGATGTACACCGGCGGTTTCGGCCGTTCGCCAGCCAATTGTTCCACCGCAACGCGGCGCATCCGGTTGAGTTCCCGCATCGGCAGGATCAGATCGCCGTGCAAGTCGGCATGCAGCGATTCCAGCTGATACAGCGTACCGCCCAGACGTCCGAGCTGCTCCTCGAGCAGGGCGTAATCCATCGGCCGCTTCTGCGCAGCCTCCAGATCAATCTCCGAGAATACCTCCACCGTCGTACCCTTCTGCACATCTGTCCACCAGGTCTTCAGGGGTTGGCCCAATGTACCCAGTACTTTCACGTGCAGCGGGAACACCCGGTAGGGCTTGTCCGTCTCGAAGGTTGCGCGAAGCCGCTTGTCAAGCGCAGGATCGCTCGTTTTCCAAATCCGGTCGCCGACATGGACTTTACGCAGATCGACGTCATTGCGTCCCGGCACAATCTCCAAGATCGTGCCGTTCTGCGCTTCGCCCTCGATCTTCACGCCTTGACGACGCAAATCATAGATCCGGCCGCCCTCTTCCTTCTTCGTCGGATCGCCGGCATCGAATACGATCCCGTCGCCCCGCTTAAGCGCCGTCTCGATCCGGCAGACGACCGCGTCACGAAGCACGCGCTCCACTCGGCCGAGATAAACGCCGCGGCTCTTCGGGAATGTCCCTTCGACAAGCTGCTTGTTATTCGTCCCTTTCAGGAAGCCATGCGTAAACCCGCGCGAGAAGCTCTGTTGCAGCTCCTGAATCTCTTCCTTCGATGGTGCGGAACGGTCCCCGTCAAAGTAACGGTCGATCGCCGCGCGATATTTGCTGACGACGTTCGCTACGTACTCTGGGCTCTTCAGACGGCCTTCGATCTTAAAGGAAGTAACGCCTGCTTCGATCAACTCCGGCATAATATCGATCGCCGCCAAGTCCTTCGGCGAAAGCAGGTAGGCAATATCACCCATCGGCTGATGCACGCCATCGACCATGAGGTCATACGGGAGACGGCAGGCTTGCGCGCACTCGCCGCGATTGGCCGAACGTCCGCCCCACATCTCGGAGGTCAGGCATTGACCGGAATACGATACGCACAACGCGCCATGGACGAAAACTTCCATCGGCAGCTTCGCTTGTTCGCCGATCGTCTTGATCTGCTTCAGGTTGTTCTCGCGGCCGAGCACGACCCGTTCGATATCGAACGGCTTGGTGAACTCCACCGCCTCCGGCGACGTAATCGTCATCTGGGTGGAGCCGTGAATCGGGAAGTCCGGCGAAATCTCGCGAATGAGCTTCACGAGCCCTAAGTCTTGTACGATTACCGCATCTACGCCTGCATCCACGCAAGCATCGATCAGCTGCTTCGCATCCCGAAGCTCGTCTTCGAATACCAGAATATTAAAGGTCAGGAACCCCTTCACGCCATAGCTGTGCAGGAACGCCATAATCTCCGGCAGCTCGCTCATCTGAAAATTGTTGGCACGCGCACGTGCATTGAACTTCTCCACGCCAAAAAATATCGCATCTGCGCCGTTAGCAACGGCAGCCCGCATGCATTCCCAATCCCCAGCGGGCGCCAGCAACTCTACATCTGAGCGCACTAATGTCGTCATGTATGTCAACCATCCTTCTTTGTACGATTGCTAATCTATCAAGTGTATCAGACGGAAGGCTAGGATTCCACCGTCAGCCATTACCATCCTGTCCAACTATGGGCCGGAACATAAGAAAAAGCCGCCGCTTCCAGAAAGGATTCTTCCCGAAAACAGCGACTCTACTATATTAAGAGGTAAACATGAAGGACTGAACGGCTTTGTCTGCAATGTCGCGGTTGAATTGCGTATTGTTCGCGATATTAAACAGGTAGTTCACGATAACCGTGTTGCCATTCTTCTCGAACGCATAGAAAGTTTGCACGAATGGCCAAGAATCTTCGCCTGGCTCTTTGAACTCGACTACGATTTTGTATGCTTGCACGCCGTTAATCGTAACGGAAGTTTGTTCTTTCACGCTCGCTTTGGCTGCCGCGTAATCGGCATCCTGCGAAACCATGCTCGAGATTGCCTGCGTGAATTCGGAAGCGGACAACTCGTTGCCTACTGCATTGATCGTGAAGATGCCAATGCTGCCGATACCGTAAACAACCGTATCTTCCTCGAAATCTTTCCTAACGCCATACCACGATTGCGGCAGTTCGATCGAATAACCGTACTCTTTGCTTGTCTTGCGAACTACCAAGCCTGTCAAATCATCTTCCTCGATCTCGCTAAAGTTCTCTTCAACATATTCCGTCGCGATGCTCAGCGTAGAAATGATTTGTTGGATGATAGCATCGCCCTTCGCTCCATCTTCAGCCGGGAACATCAGGCTTGCCCAGTACTTGTGGTTCCCTTCGACATAGTACACATCGTAGGACTTGAACCATTCCTTCTGATCGAAAGTATATTCTGTCGTGAAGACGGACGCTTGACCATTATCGATCGCAACCGTAGACTCTGTCGAGTTGCGGCGGTATTCTGCTACGAAGTTATTCTCATAGGCCAGACGCTCTTTCTTCATCCAATCCGATGCTGTCTCGCCGCTCTCGGACGAGTGGACATAGAAGTCCAGGAAGTAGCCGTCTTCGTTGCCGAACGAAGGAATGTAAGAATCTTCGTCGCGATCCCAACCGACAGGAAGCTGTACCGTCAGGCCGTAATCCAGGTCAGAAGCTACAACATAACCGTCCTTGACCTTCGTAATGTCTTTGATCGATGCATCGGAGCTGCTAAACGTCAGCGTGAAGCTGTCGAGCACCGTGCTAAAGCTGTTCAGCGCGTCGCGCGTCGCGGCTTTCACACCGGCAATGATCGTATAGATCTTCGTGTCCTTCTGGATCGCGCGGTACTCCAGGAAGAGGCCATCACGCGTTTTTACTACAAGCTTCTCGAAATCTTGACCGTTCGTGTTGATCGTCTTCTTCTCGATAACGAACGCATCCGAGCTTGTACGCTCAATCATAAAGGTACGAAGCTCTTCCTTCGTATAAGTCTCGCCGACATCCTGAACGCCAACCGATAGAATCGCATTCTCGTTAATATCCGACCAAACGACATAGTCGCCGTTGTCGCTTTGCTCAGCCAACGTCAGATTGCTCGGGTAGCTCATCGACCAGCCGAAGTAGCTGTCGCCTACTTTGGTCTTGCCGGAGTCGATATTGATTCCGCCTGTCGCAGTGCCTCCGCCCGTAGTTGTCTCTGCAGCGCCGGCCTTCATGCCAACGATAACGATCTGCTTGCCCGTCGAGCTGATGGCTGCGCCGAACGCTGTCGTGATGACGCGAAGCGGAACCATCGTCGTGTTGTTCACTACAGTAGGAGCAACGGCAACAGTCGCCGCCTTGCCGTCTACAACTACGGTCTTGCTGCCGATCGTCAGCACAACCTTCTTGTTGTTATATGTGAGGGTAATTACTTTCTTATTCAGTGTCAGTCCTGCTCCGAAAGCTTTCGTAATCACGCTAAGCGGAACGAGTGTCGTGCCATTCACGACGTAAGGCTTCTGGATCGTGGACGTCGCGCCGTTAATCGTAACGGTAGGACTTCCTACCGTCAGCTGCACGACGACGGTATTATTGGTGGCAGCTCCAGCCACAGCAGGAATCAGCCCGAGAATCATGCTAACCATAGTCAGCACCACAAGAACGCGTTTCAACATTGTAACAACAACCTCTCCCAAGTCTGCTTATATTCTCTTCGTCTTGCTTCTGTTTCTATCTCTTGCTGTGCGTTGATTCGTCGCCGTTACGTTAACCGGCAACAAGCGTCAGCTTGCGGGTAACGAGCTTCCCGCCAGATTGCACGAGCACTTCTACCTGCTGACCCGGTAAATAAGCCTTCAAAATCTCATTCACTTCCACCTGCGAGGACACTTGCTGTCCAGCGATGGAATACAGCAGATCGCCTGCCTTGAGGCCGGACTTGACCGCAGCATCGCTAGTGACCGTCTTCACCGTAAGCGGGTCGGACGACGGCAAGCCGACGATCGCAGACCAACTCTCTTCCAGCGTAACGCCAAGCGAGGAGCGGTTGACCTTGCCATACTTGAAGAAGTGATTGACGACGTAACGGACCGTATCCGTCGGAATGGCGAAGCCGAGGCTCTCGATTCCTTCGCTGACGAACTTCAGCGAGTTGATGCCGATAATCTCGCCCTTGAGGTTCACGAGCGGACCGCCGCTGTTGCCCGGATTGATCGCTGCGTCCGTCTGAAGCAGCTTATAGTCGGATGCGATGGACCGGTTCATGCCGCTTAAGATGCCGCTGGTGGCCGTATTGCGCAGGCCAAAATCAGCCGGCGTGCCGATGGCAACTACACCTTCGCCGACTTCCAACTTGAGTGGCACAGCCGCAAAGGTCGCTGCCTTCAATCCGGTAGCTGCGATCTTCACCATGGCCAGGTCGCTCTTCTCATCGATGTACACCCGCTTGCCGTCATACTCCTTGCCATCAGCCGTTACCACAATAAAGGAAGTCAGATCCTTCACTACATGGGCATTGGTAACGATCCAACCGTCCGATTTCCAAATGACGCCTGTTCCATGGGCCAAAGCGTAACGGTCCTCGTAGCCCGCAGGCTTGCCGATAATGCCGACTACCGAAGGCGATACTTTGCTAATAACGGCCGGGATGGGATTATAGGCGGTATACGCATAAGTATTGGTCTTTGCGTTATATGTACCGCTCCCTCCCAATGTCTTGGTGAGCGAGCTGGCTTTAACGTAAACCTCTCCGTTCACCATCTTCGCTTCGAGCGACTGGGCAGGCGCGCTTGCACTGCCTATTCCGACGCCCATGGTGCCTGCCAGAATCAGTGCTGCCGCAGCTGTTCCCGCCACCGGCCGAAGCCATCTTGTTCTCACTTCGCGATCCCTCGTTTCTACTTCTAAACTACTATTTGTTACTAGAACCAAAGTCGTAGAATTAGTGTACTATATTTCTTAAAGTGTAACAATTTAATTTAATTTCCAATAATTTAAAATTTTAATGAAGAAATAGACAGTTCTTCTTAAATTCATGCTATTTTGACACGAAGCGCCAAAGTACGACATACGTTTCAACTCTGTTAGTTATTGAAAAGGACTGCTATGATGGCGCTTTTATCTTTTTGCTCATTTATTGTGTGATTTTGCCATTCAGTAGGATGTGCGCTTATCGTCCCTCTATGGTCATGCTATAATTTAGAAGCAAGTTGTAATCACCCTACATATCCAGGAGGTTTTCCTAAACCATGAAACTTGGCGTATTCTCCGTCCTCTTCGCACAGAAATCGTTAGAAGAAACGCTCGACTATATTGCCTCGAAAGGTCTGGAAGCGATCGAGATCGGCACAGGCGGCTACCCTGGCAACGCGCATTGCGATCCCGACACGCTGCTGAATGACGAGTCCAAGCTGCAAGCGTTCAAGGCGGCAGTAGAATCCCGCGGCATCACGATCAGCGCACTGAGCTGTCATGCCAACCCGCTTCATCCGCAAAAAGCGATCTCCAGCGAGCATGACGCGATCATCCGCAAAACGATCGTGCTTGCAGGCAAGCTCGGCGTACCTGTCGTCAACACATTCTCCGGCTGCCCTGGCGACCATGAGGATGCCAAATATCCGAACTGGCCGGTAGCGCCATGGCCGAATGACTTCCAAGACATTCTCAAGTGGCAGTGGGAAGAGAAAGTCATCCCGTACTGGAGCGAGATCGCCAAGCTGGCAACCGAGAACAATGTTAAAATCGGCCTTGAACTGCACGGCGGCTTCTCCGTTCATAGCCCGGCAACATTGCTGCGCCTTCGCGAAGCGGCAGGCGATGCAATCGGCGCCAACCTCGATCCGAGCCATATGTGGTGGCAAGGCATTGACCCGGTACAAGCGATTCATATCCTCGGCCGTGCCGGCGCGATCCACCACTTCCATGCGAAGGACACGACCATTGACCCAGTCAACGTGAACCGTCATGGCGTAACGGATATGCAATCGTATTCGCTGATGCTCGACCGTGCATGGCAGTTCCGTACGGTTGGCTACGGCCACGATATGAAAGTATGGTCGGATATCATCAGCGCGCTTCGCCTCGTAGGCTACGACTATGTCGTGAGCATCGAGCATGAAGACGGCCTGATGTCCGTTGACGAAGGCTTCACGAAAGCCGTTCAGAACCTGCAGCAAGTTCTCATCCGCGAGCCGCTCGGCGAGATGTGGTGGGTATAATCGCCTTGTAAAAGGCAGAACAAAGAAACGCCAAGTCCGTAGCGCTTATGCGCTCTGACTTGGCGTTTTTGCTTGGGTACAAAGGGAGTGAACCTGCACGAGTGGGCAAGAACGCAAGAATGCCGCCCGGTCGGCGGCATTCTACGTCTCAGCTATGGAAAACCGCCGATGCCATCTGGATCTGATCCAGGGCACCGGCGGCTTATGTAAGGTCAATATGTCGGCGGATTAACCCAGCCATCCCTCGAAGACCATTACGTAATCGGAAAATAAGAAAACCGCGGCCGCAACAAGTGCAAAACCAATTGCAAAGTAGTTCTTGTTACGCGCTTTCAATACACGAACCAAGCCAATCAACACGATGATCGTGAACAGTACCATGACGATATCGAACGGATCAAACGTACTGGTCGATGCTGCTGCTTGAGCTGCTTCCTCTGCAAGAAAAAACATAGGGAACCTCCTTATTTTCGCACGTAGCCTATATTAGTTTATGTTAGCTTCATAATACCATTGCTGCAAGTCCGAACATAATTTCGCCATAATTTTGTCACAATTTACCGTATGACAATTTCATTATAACGATTGCCAATGCTTCGTATAATAAAGTCTTATTAGTTTCACTAGGTAAAATATGATACGCTTTTTCTAGCATATTCATACCAAATGCGTCGGATTTGCCGCGCGGTATGAGTCCAGCGATGAAGGGGGCACACATATGGCGTACGAACCGATTTGGATGAATGACTCGTCCAAACTGAATAAATTTGAGTTTATCAAAATGGAAAAGGACGGCCTCGATGTCATCCGCACCATTATTGACGAGTATTCACAAAAAGGGTACGACTCCATTCCTGAAGATGACATGAACCGCTTCAAATGGGCTGGCGTGTACGAGCAAAAGCCTAGAGAAGGTTATTTCATGATGCGGATCCGGATTAACACCGGGATTATGACCGCAGCACAGGCTCGTGCGCTCGCTTCAATCGGCCGCGACTACGGTCGCAACCTGATCGATGTTACGACTCGCCAAGCGATTCAATACCACTGGTTGAAGGTCGAGGACCTCCCTGATATTTTCAATCGGTTGGAAGAAGTAGGCCTTTATTCTTATGAAGCATGCGGCGACTGTCCGCGCACGATTGTCGGCAACCCGCTTGCCGGCATCGATAAAGATGAACTGATCGATACACGGGCGATCGTGGAAGAAGTCAACGCGTTCTACTTGATGAACCGGGATTTCTCCAACTTGCCCCGCAAATATAAAATGTCCATTACTGGCAACGTTTATAACAACGCCAATGCCGAGATCAATGATCTTGCCTTCATTCCAGCGGTGAAAGCGATCGATGGTGAAGAGGTCATCGGCTTCCATATGTTCGTCGGCGGCGGACTGTCCGCTAAACCGCATCTGGCCAAAGAACTTGACGTATTCGTCCGTCCCGAGGACGTCCTGCGCGTGTCCATCGGCGTCACGACGATCTTCCGGGACTATGGCTACCGTGAGAAGCGCCACCAGGCACGCCTGAAGTTCCTCGTCGCCGATTGGGGACCGGAGAAGTTCAGAGATAAGCTCGTGGAGCTCGTCGGCGATCTGCCGACAAAAGGCGAAAGCAAAACGGTCGGTTGGAATGGCATCTACTATGACGGCGTGTATGAACAAAAACAAGAAGGCCTTCACTTCATCGGCCTTAACGTCCCTGTCGGCCGTACGAATTCGGAGGAGTTCGAACAGCTGGCTGACCTGGCTGAACGATATGGCGACGGTACGATTCGCACGACGATGTCGCAGAACATCATTCTCGCCGGTATCCCGACCGAGAAGCTGGACGAAGTACTGCAAGCGCCTGTGCTCGAGCGACTATCTCCGAAAGCTAAGCCGTTCATGAGCCGCACGGTCTCCTGTACGGGCAATGAATTCTGCAACCTCGCGGTTGTTGAAACGAAAGAGCGCGCACGCCGGGTTGCGGAGTACCTGGATGAGCATATTCAGCTGGACGAGAAAATTCGAATCCACTTCATTGGCTGCCCGAATGCGTGCGGCCAGAAACATATCGCGGACATCGGCCTGCAGGGCGCACTGGTGAAGACGCCGGAAGGGATGGTCGACGCGTTCGATATTGCGGTAGGCGGCGTACTTGGCCCGGATGCGCAGTTCAATACGGCGTTGAAAGGCCGCGTAAAAGGCGACGATGTCGCAGGCGTGCTTGCCCAGCTTATCAATTTCTATAAAGAGAACCGGGAAAACGGCGAGACGTTCCATCACTATGTGAAACGCGTCGGAGTCCCCGCCTTCCAAGAAAAGCTGACGTCGATTCTTGCTTCCTAATCACATAAATGAGATCAACGAGGATGAACCTCCGGCCTGTATGGGTTAGAGGTTCTTTGTCATGCCCGCGTACGAGCCCCAAGAAAAGCAATCCCAACTGAACCTTCTTCTAATGTGCACCATGTTCCTATTGTGTTACGTCCCTACTGTGTTACGTTGCAAACTGTCCTACATCTAGCCGAAGTGAGAGACGTCCATCCTTTCGATTGTGCAAAAAAGAGCACGGCTGCAGCCAAATGACCGTAACCGTGCTCAATCCTCTCGCTTGTTACTCCGCGTGAGCCTCCGCTACCGCTTCAGCCGCTCGGTGCGCTTCTTCCGTCCGTACGCGGTCCCGCTCCAGAACCGGCTTCAGATAGCGGCCCGTATAGGAGCCCTCCACCTTCACCACTTGTTCCGGCGAACCTGTCGCCACGATCGAACCGCCGCCGCTGCCGCCTTCAGGTCCGAGATCGATCAAGTAATCGGCTGTCTTAATGACATCCAGATTGTGCTCGATAACCAGCACCGACTCGCCGGACTCTACCAGGCGATGCAGCACCACGAGCAGCCGGTCGATATCGTCGACATGCAGCCCTGTCGTAGGCTCATCGAGGATATAAATCGTCTTGCCGGTGCTGCGGCGGTACAGCTCTGCCGCGAGCTTCACGCGCTGCGCCTCGCCGCCGGACAATGTCGTGGCCGGCTGGCCAAGATCCATATAGCCTAAACCGACATCCATCAGCGTCTGCAGCTTGCGGTGAATCTTCGGTACATTGGCGAAAAACTCGGTGGCATTCTCGATCGTCATCTGGAGCACTTCGGCAATGCTTTTGCCTTTGTATTTCACTTCCAACGTCTCGCGGTTGTAGCGTTTGCCTTTGCAAACCTCGCATGGTACATATACGTCCGGAAGGAAGTGCATCTCGATCTTGATAATCCCGTCGCCGCGGCAGGATTCGCATCGGCCGCCTTTGATATTGAAGCTGAAGCGCCCCTTCTTATAGCCGCGCACCTTGGCTTCGTTCGTCGTTGCATACAGATCCCGGATATCATCGAATACGCCGGTGTACGTAGCTGGGTTGGAACGCGGCGTCCGGCCGATCGGGGATTGGTCGATATCGATGACCTTATCGATATGCTCCAGACCGCGAATCTCCTTATGCTCACCGGGGCGGACCTTTGCCTTATTCAAGTCACGGGCAAGCGTCTTGTACAGAATCTCGTTCACGAGCGTGGACTTGCCGGAACCGGATACGCCGGTCACGGCCGAGAAGACACCGAGCGGAATCTTCACGTTCACGTTGCGCAAGTTGTTCTCCTTCGCCCCGCGCACCTCCAACCACTTATCGCTGGTCGAACGGCGCTTCAGCGGCACCGGGATGAACTTGCGGCCGCTCAGATAGGCGCCGGTCAGCGAGTTCTCATCCGCCATGACCTCCTGCGGCGAGCCTTGGGCAATAATGCGGCCACCGTGCACGCCTGCTCCCGGGCCGACGTCGATAATATAATCGGCCGCCATCATCGTGTCCTCGTCATGCTCGACGACGATGAGCGTATTGCCCAGATCGCGCATATGCTCGAGCGTCTGGATCAGCTTGTCGTTGTCGCGCTGGTGAAGCCCGATGCTTGGCTCGTCCAGAATATAGAGTACGCCCATAAGGCTCGAACCGATCTGCGTAGCCAGACGGATCCGCTGCGCCTCGCCGCCCGACAGCGTTCCCGCCGCACGATTCAGCGTCAAATACTGCAGGCCTACATTCACAAGGAAGCCGAGACGGCTGTTGATCTCCTTCAGGATAAGCTGCGCGATCGTGCGATCCTTCTCGTTCAGATCCAGACCGTCGAAAAATTGCTGCGCGCTGCCGATGGAGAGGGCGGTCACATGCGCGATATTCTCCCGGCCGACGGTAACCGCCAGACTTTCCTTCCGCAGACGGTTTCCTTTGCACCCTCCGCACGGCTTCGCGCTCATATACTGTTCAATGTACTCGCGAATGCCTTCCGACGCCGTCTCCCGGTAGCGGCGCTCCAGGTTGTGCACGATCCCTTCGAACGGAACGTACGCTTCCTTCGCATGGCCGAAATCGTTCTCGTACCGGAATCGGACGCGTTCGCCGCCCGTTCCATACATCAGCTTCTTCATCTGTTCGCTTGTCAGCTCGCTGACAGGGACATCACGGGAAATGCCGTAATGAACGCAGACCGCCTCAAGGAATTGCGGATAGTAGTTCGAGGTGCTGCCAGCCCACGCCTCGAAGGCGCCTTCCTCGATCGAACGGCTCGTATCCGGAACGAGCAGATCCGGGTCCACGATCATCTTCACGCCAAGACCGTCACAGTCGGGACATGCGCCGAACGGGCTGTTGAAGGAGAACATGCGCGGCGCCAGTTCGTCGATGCTGAATCCGCATTCCGGGCAAGCCAGATTCGAGCTGAACATCAACTCTTCCTTCTCCATCACGTCGATGAGCACCTTGCCATCCGACAGTTTAAGCGCAGTCTCGATGGAATCGGCCAGACGGGTCTGAATATCGCTCTTCACGACGATCCGGTCGACGACGACCTCGATGTTGTGCTTCTTGTTCTTCTCGAGCTCGATCTTCTCGCTAAGTTCGCGTAGCTCCCCATTCACGCGGACGCGCACGAAACCTTGCTTCTGTACTTCAGCCAGCAGCTTGGTATGTTCGCCTTTGCGTCCGGACACGATCGGCGCCAGAATCTGCAGCTTCGTCCGCTCCGGGTATTCCATAATCCGATCGACCATCTGTTCGACCGTCTGCGAGGAAATCTCGATGCCATGCTCCGGACAATGCGGCTTGCCGATGCGCGCGAACAGCAGACGCAAGTAATCATAAATCTCGGTAACCGTGCCGACGGTGGAACGCGGGTTACGGCTGGTCGTCTTCTGATCGATGGAAATGGCCGGGGACAGGCCGTCGATCGAATCTACGTCCGGCTTCTCCATCTGACCGAGAAACTGCCGGGCATACGCCGACAGCGACTCCACGTAGCGGCGTTGTCCTTCCGCATAGATCGTATCGAATGCGAGCGAGGATTTCCCCGAGCCCGATAGTCCGGTCAATACGACAAACTTGTCACGCGGAATGGTGACATCAATATTCTTCAGATTGTGGGCTCTCGCCCCTTTAATAACGATCGATTCGCTTGCCACTTGGTTTCTCTCCTCCTGTACGCTTACCTTCGCGTTAGCGCATCCGCGCCCGCACCGGCCTCCCGTATCTCATTGAGATTATTGCAATTGCAGCCATGCATCTGCCGAACATTCAACTGCGCATGATATACAAAGCGGCGAAGCCAATAGAGTGGACGTTCGCCGCAAGATGTTCGTGATGTGTCCTAGCCCGCCTCGGCCTTCAGCTCGAGCAGAGCGTCGCGCAGCTCGGCCGCGCGTTCGAATTGCAGATTCTTCGCCGCATCCTTCATCTCCGCCTCTAGGCGCTGAATGAGGGACTGACGTTCTTTCTTCGACATCTTCTCCACGCCGACGCCGGCCAAGTATTCGCTCTTCTGCTCGGCCACCTTGGTCGCTTCGATAATATCGTGGACCCGCTTGCGGATCGTCTGCGGCGTTATGCCGTGCTTCTCGTTGTACGCGACCTGAATGGAGCGTCTGCGCTCCGTCTCCTTGATCGCCATATTCATCGAGTCGGTCATCTTGTCGGCATACATGATGACGCGGCCTTCCGAGTTGCGCGCCGCCCGGCCGATCGTCTGGATGAGCGAACGTTCGGAGCGAAGGAAGCCCTCCTTATCGGCATCGAGAATCGCCACCAAGGACACTTCCGGAAGGTCGAGCCCTTCCCGCAGCAGGTTGATGCCGACCAGCACGTGGAAGGTACCCAGCCGTAGATCACGCAAGATGGCCATCCGCTCCAGTGTCTTAATATCGGAGTGCAAATAGCGGACCTTGATGCCGACCTCCTTCAGATAGTCGGTCAAGTCCTCGGCCATCTTCTTCGTCAGCGTCGTCAGCAGCACGCGCTCGTCCTTGGCGATCCGGTCACGCACTTCCTCGAGCAGATCGTCGATCTGTCCCTTCGTCGGACGCACCTCGATAATCGGGTCGAGAAGACCGGTCGGACGAATGATCTGCTGCGTCATCGTCGGGCACAACTCCAGCTCGTATGGCCCCGGCGTAGCGGAGACATAGATCATCTGCGTAATCTTCTCCTCGAATTCCTCGAAGCGAAGCGGCCGGTTGTCCATCGCGGACGGCAGCCGGAAGCCGTGATTGACGAGCACTTCCTTCCGGGCACGGTCGCCGTTATACATCGCCCGGATCTGCGGAAGCGTCACATGAGACTCGTCGATGACGAACAGCATGTCGTCCGGAAAATAGTCCAGCAGCGTATACGGCGTGGCTCCGCGTTCGCGGAAGGTCAGCGGTCCGGAATAGTTCTCGATCCCGGAGCAGAAGCCCATCTCCTGCATCATCTCGATATCGTAGCGCGTCCGCTGCTCCAAGCGCTGCGCCTCTAGCAGCTTGCCCTGCTCCCGCAGCTCGGCAAGTCTCGCTTCAAGCTCGGCTTCAATGTTCTTGAGCGCAACGCGCATCGTCTCTTCGTGCGTAACGAAGTGAGACGCGGGGAAGATCGCCACGTGATCGCGTTCGCCGACGATCTCGCCGGTCAGCACGTCGATCTCCGTGATCCGTTCAATCTCGTCGCCGAACAGTTCTACCCGCATGGCACGCTCGTTGTTCGCTACCGGGAAGATCTCGACGATGTCTCCGCGCACGCGGAACGTACCGCGCACGAAGTTAATATCGTTGCGCTGATACTGGATATCGACCAGCTTATGCAGGATCTCGTCCCGCGACCGCTCCATGCCGACCCGCAGCGACAGCACGAGATTGCCGTATTCCTTCGGCGAACCGAGGCCGTAGATACAGGACACGCTGGCGACGATAATGACGTCGCGCCGCTCGAACAAGGAGCTCGTCGCGGAGTGGCGCAGCTTATCGATCTCGTCGTTGATGCTCGAATCCTTCTCGATGTACGTATCCGTCGACGGGATGTACGCTTCCGGCTGGAAGTAGTCGTAGTAGCTGACGAAATACGATACCGCATTGTCCGGGAAAAACTCCTTGAACTCGCTGCACAGCTGAGCGGCCAACGTCTTGTTGTGCGCGATTACGAGCGTCGGACGGTTAAGCTGCGCAATCGTGTTCGCTATGGTATAGGTCTTGCCCGTTCCCGTCGCTCCCAGCAAGGTCTGATGCTTCTGGCCTGCTCTTACGCCCTCGACTAGCTCGCGGATCGCTCCCGGCTGGTCACCTTGCGGTGTATAAGGCGATTTCAGCTCAAACAGCCGCCCTTGCTCCTTCATCTCACCCATGCTCACTAACACCCCGTTCCATCGCTCTATGAATCAAGCTCTATTAATAGGTATACCCCAAAACACCATTCCGCTAGACGGTTCTATATGAATGAAGCTCTTATGCACGCACTGTAAAAAGAAGGACAACATAAGAATATGTGTTCCCATTCCACCATTATACCCCTTATAGGGAACACTTGCAATCCGGTGCTCATGGCCTAAGGAACAAAAAAAGCAACCGAAAGGCATACCTGCCCCTCGACTGCTTCCATCTCAATTCCGTATCGAATTAAGCCTCCTGTAGCGCGGCTGCCGGACCGCCCGCCGGCTTCGCATTGCTTTTAACCAACACAAGAAGGGCGATCGCGACGAAAGCCGCAATATAGGCTGCGAGTATACCGGTATTGCTCCAATACTGTCCCCAGTCTCCGGTTGAGACGGCAGCCCGGAACGCGTTCACTGCATAAGTCATCGGCAAGTAGCCGCTGACCGCTTGCATCGGCGCAATCGCA
The DNA here is from genome assembly GCF_014192105.1 of Paenibacillus phyllosphaerae. Classification (GTDB taxonomy): domain Bacteria; phylum Bacillota; class Bacilli; order Paenibacillales; family Paenibacillaceae; genus Paenibacillus_Z; species Paenibacillus_Z phyllosphaerae. Next base: position 25,671 of record NZ_JACHXK010000028.1, read on the forward strand.
AGCTCCATCGGGAACGTGCCCCCTGATGTAGCCAGCTGGGTGACGAGCAGGAATACCGCAACGAGGCGACCCAGCGGCCCGATTACGGAGACCAGCATCAGAATGCAGGTAAAGTAGGCAAACGATGCGATAAAGCTGAGCAGCATGAATTTCGGCACGCTCTGCACCTCAATGCCGAGGCCGAGCAGTAGAACCCCATCCACAATAAGCGTCTGCAGGACGGCAATGGACAAGAACAATCCGTACTTGTTCACGAAATGATGCCAGCCGGACACGCCGTACTTGGATTTGCGCTCATAAGGCAATATGTTGGAGGCTATCAGTCCGCCCACGAACAAACCGAGCGTCAGAAAATACGGAACCATCGCCGTGCCGTAATTCGGCACATCGTTCACTTTCGTCTCTTCCAGCTGCACCGGACGGGCGAACATCGTCACCGTCTTCGCGTCAGAACGGACGCTCGACGCTTGCGCAGCCGCGTCATTAAGCGCAGCAGCGAGCTCGCTGCTGCCATCCACCAGCTTCACCATGCCGGCTGCAAGCGGCGCAGCGCCGTCTTTTAATGCCGAGACCCCTGCAGCAAGTGTATCCACTCCATCCGTATACGTCGTGAATCCCTGATCCCACGTCTTCATGCCGGTTGACAACGCCGCCATGCCTTCGGCCAAAGTCTTACCGCTGTCGCTAGCGCCGGCCAGCTTACGGCCGAACTGGGCCATGCCGTTCATCAGCTGCGCCTGGCCATACTCCGCACGCTTCAATCCTTCAGCCAAGTCGGCTTCGCTTGCACTTACAGTGCCCACTTCGGTTTGCAGCTCTTCGCTTGCCTTGTCGAGCGCGATGATCGAAGCGTCCTGCGCGAGCTCCGGATGCTCCGCCTTCAGCTTGGCAAGCTGCTGCTGAAGCACGTCCGCTTGCGCCTTCAGCTCACCTGCGGAATCTGCCGCCGATTGAACAGCTGCCGCGAGCGCCGACATGCCGCCCGATACGGCTTCACTGCTCTGCTCCAACTTCTGGTGCGAGGAATCGAGTGCGGACAACCCCTCCGACAGCGACTTGGCGCCATTACGAATGACGTTCATGTTCGATTGAAGCTTCGTCTCCCCCTCAGAGAGCTTACTGCTGGCTCCCTCCAGCTTGCCGGCTCCGGCGGCCAGTTCGCTTGCGCCATCCTGCAGCTTGACTACTCCGGCCTGAGCGACCGCAATCCCCCGATTCAGCTCATCGGCACCGCCGCCTGCCTGCCCCAATCCATCAAATAATTTCTTAAGACTGCCGAACACCGTTTCCGTATACGACCTCGTGATTTCATCCCCCACCTGATCCTTGAGCTTCTCGACTGCGGAAGAACCGATCTGGCCGGCCACGAAGTTGTGGCCAGGGTTGATGTAATATTCCAGCTGCGCAGCTTGGGGGTCGCCGCTCGTTAACGTCGTAACATGGTCCGAGAACGAATCCGGGATGATGACGGACATATAGTACCGTCCTTCTTCAAGCCCCGACCGTGCCTCTTCCTTACTCACGAATCGGAAATCGAGCGTACCGCTTTCTTTCAGCTTCGCGACAAGGTCATCTCCGATATGGAGCGTCTTGCCATCCATCTGCGCGCCTTGATCGTCATTGACGACCGCGACGGGCAATTCGTCCAGATGGCCGTATGGATCCCAATACCCGCCAAGGAAGATGCCTGCATATATAAGCGGGATTAACAGCAAGATCGCAATCCCGATACGCGCCTGCGTTTTACTAAGAATATGCTGCCATTCTTTGCCCAACAACCGCAACCCTTTCATCGTGTTACGCCTCCATTTTATATAGTTGTATGATACAACATTGTATTATACAACTATTAACCGCAAATACAACCCTCTTTACTACTCAACCCGCAATTGCGACTTTCTGAACGATGAATGCAGAAGCATACCCGAGAATGCGAGACTTATCGCGGTGTACAACAGATCCTCGTTTGACCTTCCAGGTGAAACGGCTGTCGCCTTGCTCCTGAAGGAGCCAGAGAGCCGTTTCATCCTTTACTTTGATCCCAAATACTGTTCGGTCGTCCGATTGAACTTGGCCAGCATCTCGCCGAATATTTTGCGTTCTTCCTCCGACCAGTCGCCGAGCAGCCGGCCGAACAATTCCTGCCTGGCTTCCCGCACTTCGTACAGCTGGCTGCGCCCGTAAGCCGTGATATGCAGCAAGTTGATCCGCGCGTCCTTGGCATCCGATTTGCGCTCGACATAACCTTTGGCCTCCAGCGAAGCCGTCTGTCTGCTTAAGGTCGATAGATCCAGCTGAAACACATCGGCCAGCGCCTTAATGCCGAGCGGCCCCTTCTCATCCAGCTTCTGCAGCAGCAGGTAGGTGGATCGGTCGAAATCTTTGTATTTGAGAAATGCGATTCGGGCAGCCTCAGCCCGCCGGACGAATACGGCGATTTCGTGTTCGATTTGATCAATGTGGGTTAAGGTCATCATCATTCCTCCATTGTTATGCAATAGTGTGGCTTCTCTTTATGCCTGTCATGCGCACCTCCTTCGCCTCTCTCACCCGGTTCGCTACTATAGACAATCTCATGTCCGTTACCGCTGAACGTCCGCGCCATTGCCGCTCCTCATTCAAGAAAAGCCGTTCAGGGGAAACATCCCCCCGTTCGGCTTGGATTCTCGTTAAGCAGGCTTCAAGCGCCGACATCCGTATTGGCTCTCGCCTCGCGCCTTGCGGCGCTGCGGCTGCGCAATAGACCGATCAGCGACGTCGGCGTCGGCTCGACATAAGCACTCGCATGCTCGTCGGGCGCGAGCACAACGCCCAGCTGATGATGCTCATTGGCAAATCGCGCACGCTGCAGGAATTTCACGTGACCAGCCAGATTAATAACCTCCAGCTTGCAAAACGCCGAGTTGATGTGCAGCGCGGCATGAAGTTCTTCCTTCGTCCGCACCAGCCGTCCGTTCACCTTATGGAGCAGCTCGCCGGCAGCAATTCCCATCGCCTCGGCCGGCGTACCTGGAATAACGGCCAGTACCCGCAGACCGTTCGGCGCATTCACATAGAACGGGCTTTTGCGTTCTTCGCGAAGCACGCTCATCAGCACGATCGCCTCATGAAGCACGAATGCAGCGATGGCAGCCGGCAACGTGAACGGCGTCCAATAGGCCGCCAAGATAGCCAATCCTCCAAGAAGCAGGCCGTAATACAGCAAGCTCCGGGAGGCTTCGCTCGCCTTCTCCTTCGGCAGCATCGTCCGCGTCAATTCGGTAAAGCCGAGCATCATCGGGAAGCTGAGCATCATCCAGCCTGCGCCTAACGAATCCCCGCTTAGCAGCGTCGACCAAGGGAGGGCAGCTTCCGTGCCTGATCCGGCAGCTGGCACGAGCAGCATAAGCGGTACCGGCCAGTAGCCCTGCAGCATATAGCCGCCGACAAGCTTGCCGCGCTTCCCTTCCAGAAACAAGGGACTGGCGAACCGGGAACCTTGCCAACCGACTAACAGCGCCTCGGCTAGATGCATAATCGCTACCAGGACGAGCAGCCCGGGAATATCAAGCGCCTGCAGCGAGGTAGAGACTGTGCCTAGCCAGTCGCCTCGATCGGATAGCGGCGTCCAACCGACAATCCACTGCAGCACGCCGAGTACGCCGACGCTGTAGGCAAAGCACAGATAGCGCACGGAGAATACCGCCAGAATGACCGTCATCCCCCACATCCAAAGTACCGCTTCTTGCGTGATTTGAATGCCGAGGAAAAGACCGGCCACCGATACGAGCAAACCGACGAGCAAGCCCGAGGCGATCGTCCGCCCCAGCTCACGCGGCCACGCATGCAGCCGGACATGGAACATGGCCCGCTCCATCCGGGTCTGCCGCATATAGTAAAGCATCATGAGAATAATTCCGACGTAATAAAAGGGAGACAGCAGCAGCGACAACGCCCCTGCTCCGACCTGGCCCAGCAGATCTAAAGCCGCGTCCAAAGCATTCACTCCTTCGACAGTCTGGCTTGTGGCATGTAAAGTGACCGCTGATTGCCGCATTCCCCATCTCGCGACGATTCGGAACGTTAAGGCCAATCAGCTTGCATGGAAACGCCTAGCGAACCTTGCTTGCCCTCCACAAAAAAAAGAAGGCCGAAAGCTGCCATACGATCGCGCAGCTTCAACCTTCCATACATTCGACGCCTGGGGCAAAAATTCCTGCCGGCGGCTTACTTCGTCTTTTCCTTCACGACCTCGACCGCTTTGTTCAGCTGAGCATCATTCTTCTCATCACGGATCTGAGCGACTAGCGCCTCTTCAATCTTCTCCGCCGTCTGAACATCGACCTTGCCGGTAACGGTGAGCGACGCTTTCTTCTGGAACTGCTTCACGCTCTCGGCTGTCACCGCGGAGAAGTAACCGTCTTTGCGGTCGACCTTGTAGCCTAAGCCATCCAGCATGATCTGCAGGCTGCGCACGTCCTCGCCGAGCGTATCCGGCTCAAGCGTCTTGGACTTGGACAGACGCGCGACCGTGTAGTAATCCGGCGGCAGCACTTCTACGTCCGGGGCCAGCCCCTTCTCATGCACCCAATTGCCGAGCGGCGTAAGCCATTTGGCAATCGTCATCTTCACGAGGCTACCATCACCGGTTGCTTTGTCGTAGCTGACCTGAACAGTGCCTTTGCCGAACGAATTCTCGCCGACCAACACGGCGCCGCCCGCTTCTTTCAGCGCTCCAGCGAGCACCTCCGAAGCGCTGGCGCTGCCCTTGTTCATCAGCACCGCGACCGGGTATTTCTTGCCCGTGCCTTTGGACAGCGTCTGCTCTTTCTCGCCGGTGCGATCCTCGATCAGCACGATAGGCTTGCCTTGCGGAACAAAAGGCTGGGCAACCGATACGACGACAGGCAGCACGCCTCCCGGATTGTTGCGCACGTCAATGACGAGCCCTTTCATCCCCTGCTTCTCCAGACGATCCAGCTCCTCCAGGAAGCGTTCCCCCGTATTGAGCGAGAACTGGCGGATCTCGATCACGCCAACGCCGTCGCTGCGCAGATTCGAGTATACCGTCTCGTAGTCGATATCATCCCGAACGAGCACCAAATGGATCGGCTCGGTCACGCCTGCCCGCGCGATGATGAGCTTCACCTTCGTCCCCTTAGGACCGCGAATCTTGGCAACCGCATCATTCAGCGCAAGGCCTTCCAGCGAGTCGCCGTTGACGGAAAGCAGCACGTCCTTGGCCAGGACGCCGGCTTTGTCTGCCGGAGAATCCTTGATCGGGGAGACGACCGTTACTTTGCCATCCTGAAGCGCCACTTCCGCTCCGATGCCAGAGAAGGAACCTTCGATCGATTCGGAGAAATGCTGTGCCGTCTCTTTCTCCATATAGACCGAATAAGGGTCATCCAGCGCCTCCATCATGCCCGTGATGGCGCCGTCCACGACTTTGGACCTGTCCACCTCTTTGTAATACTTCTGCTCGATCAGCTCCATGACGGCGTCCAGCTTGTCTTCTTCCTTGGTGGTCAAGCCATCCTGACCGGTGCTCTCCGAGGAAGCTGCGCCTGCCGTCTTCCCGCTTTCCATTGCGACCTGCCGATCGCTGACCACTAACGTGAGCATGACGGATACCGCCATGGTGAGCAGCACGAAGGCGGCTACGGTACGTCCTTTGAATTGCATCTAATCACCAGCTTCCTTTGGTCAATCCGATTATGTACCTCAACCGCAACATTCCTAGTATATGACAAGCCGCACCCATTTATTTGCGTATGTGGGTACGGCTTGTCGTCTCATACAGCGTCTTACATCGGCGTAGTGCCGAATACGCTGCTATCCAGTTATTTCAAGTATTGCGACGGTTCCACCGGCGTTCCGTTCAGGCGCACCTCAAAGTGGAGATGGTTGCCGGTCGATTGGCCCGTGCTGCCAACCTCGGCGATCTTCTGGCCGCGTTTAACCGTCTCGCCCTTCTCGACCTTGATGCCGCCGTTACGGATATGTCCGTAAACGGTCCATAACCCGTTGCCATGATCAATGATGACGGCGTTGCCATACCCGCTCCACCATTGCGCAACCAGGACAGTACCGGATTCCGCCGCATAGATCGGCGTTCCTGCCGGCGCGGCCATGTCCATTCCCGCATGAAGCTTCTTCTTGCCCGTAATCGGATGAATGCGATAACCGTAGTTCGAAGATAAACGGTAGGAGTCCTGTAATGGGACGGCCAGCTTGCCGCCTTTATAGTAGGTCACTTTCTTCTTCTTCGAGGCAATGCGCTTCTGTTCTTCCAGATCGGCGACCTTCTTGGCCAGCTGCATGAGCAGCTCTTCCTGCTCTTCGCTGATCTCCTCGGATTCCTCGGCCTTCTCTTCATACGACGCGACAAGAACTTCCTTCTCCTGTTCCTTATCGACGAGGAAACCTTGATAATCCTCAAGCTTGGCATACATCGTGCGAACTTCGCCGAGCGTCTGCTCGACTTGGATTTTCTTCTCGGCAACAAGCGCCTTGTCTTCCTTGTGGCTCGCCAGAATCTCGCGATCCTGACCTAAGATCGACTTCAAGCTGTCGAAGCGGTCGAGGAAATCGCCGAAGCTCGTGGAGCTGAGCAGCACATCCAAGTAAGACACGAAACCGTTCGTATACATCAGGCGAATCCGCGACTGGAGCAGCTTGTCCTGGGAAGCGACGCGCTGCTCGGCCTCCTGCAGTTCCTCGCCGGTCTTCAGCAGTTTCTCTTCCGTCGTATCGATCTGCGATTGTACGCCGGTCAGCTGCGTGCCAACCGTGTCGATCTGCGACAGGATGTTATCCATCGTCTGCTTGGTGGCCACGGACTGCTTCTCGTAGTAGGCTTTATACGTGTCGGCCTGTTTCCGGTTCTGAGTGGCAGCTTCCATCTGCTGCCGGACTTTCTCGAGTTCCTTGTTAATCTTATCCACTTGCGACGCAGCGTAACCGCTGTAGGGTTGAAACATAAAGGCTGCGAGTATGACAACGGCCAGGGTGGCGAGACCTTTCTTCACGTTCGACTTTCCTCCTACACCTTTAAGTATTTGCGTACCGATATGGTGCTGCCCCAGATGCCGATGACCGTACCAAGTCCCATGAGCAGCAACGCGACGAGCAGCCCGACTTCCTTCAGGGTGACCAGCTTGATCATCATCAGTCCAAGATCAAATTGAGAGGCAGATACAAGCTTGTGATACCCGTAGAGCAGCAATACGGTCGTAATGAGCGAGCCGCTGATGCCGATGAGCGCGCCTTCGATAAAGAACGGCCAACGGATAAAATGGTTCGTGGCGCCGACCAGCTTCATAATCCCGATCTCGCGGCGTCTGGCGAGAATCGTCATCTTGATCGTCGTGGAGATGAGGAACATGGCCGTAATCGCAAGGCCCCCCACGATAACGAGGCCGATATTGCGCACCGCGTTCGTCACCTTGAACAGCGTCTCAACGGTGCCTTTGCCGTACTTGACGCTCATGAACGGATTCACTTGGCTCGTCTGGCCGAGCGCTTCGATCTTCTTCGCGGCGAAGGATATCGTCTGCGGATCGAACACCTCGATCGTAAAAGAGTCCGGCAGCGGATTATTCTCCGCATCATAGCCTTCCAGCAGGTCCGCGCTCTCCGCCCCCATGCTTTCACGAAGCTGTTCCAATCCCTGTTCCTTCGATACGTATTCCACCTTGCTCACTTCCGGGATGTTCGCAATCTGCGTCTTCAGCGAATCGATCGTCGCTTGCTGCGTGTCCAGCTGAAGGAAGACGCGGATTTGAACCTGGCTCTCGATCTGGCTCGCCAGGTTATTCACATTAAGCGCCAGCAGCAGGAACACGCCCAGAATGAACAACGAGATGACGATCGAGCTGATCGATGCGAACGTCATCCAACCGTTGCGGGCGATATTCTTGAAACCTTCGCGCAAATGGCGCAGGAACGTGTTAACTTTCATAGCCGTAATCTCCTCTCACTTCATCGCGAACGATGAGGCCAGACTCGATGGCAATGACACGCTTGCGCATGGTATTGACGATCTCTTTGTTATGGGTGGCCATGACGATCGTGGTGCCGCGGAAATTAATCTCCTCCAGCAGGTTCATGATGCCCCATGACGTCTCCGGATCCAGGTTGCCGGTAGGCTCGTCCGCTACGATAACGGACGGGTTGTTCACGATCGCTCTGGCAATGGCGATCCGCTGCTGCTCGCCGCCTGACAGCTGAGCCGGCAAGGACGCGTGCTTCCCGCGAAGGCCGACAAGCTCGAGCACTTCCATCGTCCGTTTCTTGATGATGCGGCGCGGCGCTTCGATGACTTCCATCGCGAAGGCGATGTTCTCATACGCCGTCATCTTCGGCAACAGCCGATAATCTTGGAATATGACGCCGATGTTGCGGCGGACATAAGGGATTTTGCGCGGCTTCAGCTTGCCGATATTGAACCCGTTGACCGAAATCTGGCCTTTGGTCGGCACTTCCTCCCGGTAAATCAATTTCATGAATGTCGATTTGCCCGCGCCTGACGGACCGACTAAATAAACGAACTCATTGCGCTCTATAAGAACGGAGACACCGCGCAAGGCATGTGTGCCGTCCGCGTACGTCTTCCAGACGTCCTGCATTTCAATCACGATATCACATCCTGTAGATATTCAGCTTATTGGTATTCGACATAAATATGGCAATTCCTCTAGAAACGCCGCGAATTCACCATTTTTCATAATTCTAATGAGAAGCTTGGGACTAATCGTACGACCGGATCGCTAACCGTGATTCGACAGAATCAAACATGGCGCGCGTGTTGTTCTTAGTATAGCTTTTTTCAAACGAGGATGGTGCCATCAAAATTTAACGTTTCTCCCTTATCTTTAAGTAGCCGTCAGAATTTCCGTTCCTGCTGCATATACATCTTCAACGATGTTCGCTTGAAGAACGTTCAAAAAGTCGACCGTCCAGCACCGAGAAGGTTGCGTAAAGGTGAAGAAGGAAGAAGGGACACTCCCTGATAGGCTTCGTGATCAATGGGTGACTTTTTGAACAATACCTCTTGAAGAAAGGTGGGAAGGCATGAAAATCTGGCATGGCATCGGCATCGCAATCTTCGCGTTGCTTCTGGTCTTCTCGATCGGATGGGGAATGTTATGGATATATGGACAGCGGGACACCGTGCCTGAAAGTGTGAAAGTATCGGCCGTATCGGACGGCAGTCTGACGCTGCAAGGGGAGACCGCGATCGCAATCGGCGGTCTCCCGCTCGATGAAGCGCTGAAGCTGGTGAAACAGCACTCATTGGCCGCAAGTAAGGTGCGACTTACGATTCAAGCCAACGATACCGGCAAGGATGAGCGATCTTGGACGCTTGATCAACTCGGGTTCAAGGCCCAAGTTCAGGGGGCTGTGCAAGCGCTGGAAGGCCTTCGTACGGGCGGAATATGGACAAGGGCCAAATACCGCTATCTGTTCGATAGGCAGCTTCACGTTACGCTTGGATGGGATGCCGGCTTGCTCGACAAGGCGGTAAGGCAACAATGGGGGCTTCTCGAGGCCAACGCTCCCGTGAATGCGACACGAACCATCAAGTCGGACGACTCCATCATCTACACGCCGCATTCGGACGCTTACCGGATCGATACCAAGACGCTTGCCGCCGCCGCGGGCAAGGCGATTGCGCAAGCGCAAACCCCGCAATGGGGAGCGCAGGGCAAGCCTGTCGTGCTCGATCTGCCGCTGATGCTCGTCCATCCGAACATGACGCTCGACAAACTGAAGGCGCAAGGCGTCGCCCGCAAAATAGCGGAGTTCACTACCGACTTCAGCACAAGCGGCTCCGGCCGCGCCTACAACGTGACTTCGACAGCCAAGATCCTGAATAACTGGGAGCTTGCGCCGGGCGAAATATTCGATTACCGCAAGGTTATTGCCGCTACTCGCGAAGGCTATGGCTTCCGCGAGGCGCCGGTCATCCTGAACGGCGAGCTCGTCCCGGGGATCGGCGGCGGCATTTGCCAAGTGTCCAGCACGCTGTACAATACCGTATTGCTGGCTGGCCTTGATATGACGGAACGGCGCAACCATTCGCTGCCGGTCTCCTATTTGCCTATGGGACGAGATGCCACGTTCGCCGAGGGCTACATTAACTTCCGGTTCAAAAACACGACGGGCAAACATCTGATCATTCGCACGGAAGCGTCCGGCGGCAAACTGACGGTGAAGCTGTTCGGCACGATGGAGAAAGGCGTCTCCTACACGCTTGCTTCCAAAACCATCGAGGAGATTGCGCCGACGATCAAGGAAGTCCCTTCCGCTGCCGTCCAGCCCGGCGACCGGCTGCTCATGACGCCAGGCAAGCCCGGCTACGTCGTCGAGACATACCGGACGAAGCTCGTCGACGGCAAAGCCGTTGCGACCAAGCGAATCTCGCGCGACAAATACAAAGCGCAGGCGGCCGTCTACGCCGTAGCCCCGGAGAATGCCGGTCCTCACGGCAGCCAGGGCCAGCATGGCAAAGGCAAAGAGCTGCTGGAGGACGGCGTTACCGACTAAGTGGATTACCGGCGTCCAGCATGCGTGCATATCGCAGTCACATAAAGTCCATGTACCAGCCTCGAGGCCATGCTTCGCGGCTGGTCGTTGTTTTATTTAACCATCATGGGCAAAGAGGATTCGGTCGAATTTTGTCGAAATACAACAGCAACAGACTGGCCGAAGGAGGGATTCAGGTATCCGCAACATGTTCGCTATACGGCCTCTTCGCTTGCGCCTGATCCATGTCCTGATCGGCCTTGTGCTGATTTCGATTGTCGGGACGAGCACCATTCAGAACATTGCCGGCATTCTGACGCAAAAGAAGACGCTTACCGATTCGACTCTCCATACGAATTATGAGCAGGCGCTTAAGTTAAGCGAAACGATGAATACGCTGCTCGGCTCCATGCAATCCAGTCTGGAATCGGCCGCCCAAGCCTTCTCCGCCCATAAGCTCGCCAGCATTCAGGAGCCGCTTGATCTTCTGCTCAACAGCAGTCAGTTGTTCAATTCGGTCTTCCTGGTGAACGCTTCCGGCGTCATTACCGGGATCTCCCCCGCGTCGGTCGGCTTGACGGGATCCAACATGGACGGGGAGCTGTGCGAAATACCGCTAACCCTTAAGCGACCTTATATTACGTCCCCCTATATTGGGCTTAGCGGAAGAATGGTCGTGCTATTTACGCACCCGATCTTCGATGAGCACGGCGCTTATCTCGGCTTTGTAGGCGGTTCGATCTATCTCCGCGAGGATAATGTATTCACCCGGATCTTCGGCAATCAGCCTCGATCCCAGAACGGCACCTACCATTACGTCGTCGATAGCGAAGGACATCTGATCTATCACCCGACTATCGAGCGAATCGGCGTCGATGTCAGCGCGAACGCCGTCGTCAGCCAAGTCTTGACCGGAGCTTCCGGCTATAGCAAAGTGACCAATACCCAAGACATTCCTTTTCTTGCCGGCTACGCGAGCGTAGGGCGTAACAGCTGGGGCATTATTGTTCAGACGCCGCAAACCGTTATCGATGAATCCGGCAGCACGATGATCCGCAACCAAATCAAGTATGCGACGCCGTTCGTCCTGCTTCTGTTGCTGTTCACGCTGATCGTGGCCCGGCGACTGTCGATGCCGTTCACGGCTCTGACCGATACGGCTAGACGGATTGCCAGCGGCGAGCGCGTCGCCAAGCTTCCCTCCCCGTCGGTCTGGAACTACGAAGCGTTCCATCTGAACCGGGCGGTTACCCTTGCGGTGCGAGGACTTCAGAAGAAAGCCGATCATTATTCGGTCGAGGCGCATACGGATGCCTTAACCGGCCTTATGAACCGTCGCACGTTCGAGAGCACGACGCAAGTATGGGTAAGCGGCAGCGTACCGTTTGCGATTATTGTGCTTGATATCGACCATTTTAAATCGATCAACGACCGCTACGGACATCAAATCGGCGACGAGGTCTTGAAATTCGCAGCCGAATTGCTTCAGGCCGAAACCCGGCGAGACGAAATCTGCTGCCGGTATGGCGGCGAGGAATTCGTGATCTTGCTGCCGCATACGAAGGCGGAGCATGCTTATGAAGTCGCTGAACGGATCCGCAAGCATCTGGAGCGAACGCCGAGCCCGGTCGGCGCTCCCATTACCATATCGATCGGCATCTCCCGCTTCCCTAACCGGGAGCTTGGGTTCGAAGAAGCGTTCTATCTTGCGGACCAAGCGCTCTATGCAGCCAAAAACTCCGGACGCAACCGTACCGTCATTAGCGATGAAATACGCGCCGCGTCCGATTTCGATTAAATCGAAAAAAGCTATCCCTCCCGTTCGTACGGTGAGAGATAGCTTTTTGGTCCTTATCGCTAGGTGCGCTTGAGGAGCGCCGCGTGAAACTTAGCGGCTCTTCTCGCTATATTCGGCGACCCATGCAGCCGTCTGATCCAGCTCGCGCTCTGCGCGGGCGATGGCTTCCGCGACCTGCGTACGTGCCGTGCCGCCGTACACGTTGCGGGCGTTCACGACTTGCTCCGGCTGCAGCACCTCGTAGATGCGATCGTCGAACAGGTCAGAGAATTGCTTAAATTCGTCGATGGTCAGATCAAGCAAGTATTTGCCCTGCTGGATACAGTAGAGCACCGTCTTGCCGATGACTTCGTGCGCTTGGCGGAACGGCAGCCCTTTGTTCACGAGGAAGTCGGCGATGTCCGTTGCGTTCGAGAAGTCCTGATTGACCGCTTGGCGCATCTGTTCCTTGTTCACCTTCATCGTCGCGATCATCGGCGCGAACAATTGCAATGCCCCTTGGAGCGTCTTTACGGTATCGAACATGCCCTCTTTGTCTTCTTGCATGTCCTTGTTGTAAGCAAGCGGCAGCGACTTCAGCACCGTCAAGAGGCCAATGAGGTTGCCGTATACGCGACCGGTCTTGCCGCGGACAAGCTCCGGCACGTCCGGGTTCTTCTTCTGCGGCATGATGGAGCTGCCTGTACAGAACGCATCGTCGAGCTCCACGAAGCGGAACTCCGTGCTCGACCACAGAATAAGCTCCTCGCTCAGACGGGAAAGATGCATCATGATGATCGACGCTTGCGACAGGAACTCCAAGATGAAATCGCGGTCGCTTACCGCATCCAGGCTGTTCTCGTAGACGCGGTCGAAGCCAAGCTGGCTCGCGACGAAATGCCGGTCAATCGGGAACGTCGTGCCTGCCAGCGCGCCAGCTCCGAGCGGCAGCGTGTTGATCCGCTTGTAGCTGTCGGACAGACGCTCGGCGTCGCGGCCGAACATCGAGACGTACGCCATCAGATGATGGGCGAACAGAATCGGCTGCGCCCGCTGCAGATGCGTGTAACCCGGCACGATCGTGTCGAGATTCGCTTTCGCCTGCTCGATAAGCGCTGCCTGCAGCTTGTGCAGCAGGTCGACGAACTCGACGACGCGCTTACGGAGATACAGGTGCATATCCGTCGCCACTTGGTCGTTACGGCTGCGGCCGGTATGCAGCTTCCCGCCGACAGGACCGATATCTTCAATCAGCGACTTCTCGATATTCATGTGAATGTCTTCGTCCGAGATCGAGAATTCGATCTCGCCGGCCTTGATTTTCTCCAGCACGCGGTTCAGGCCTTGCTTGATCGTCTCCACGTCATCCGCCGGCAGAATGCCCTGCTTGCCGAGCATCGTCACATGCGCAAGGCTGCCTTGGACGTCTTCTTCGGCCAGCTCCTTGTCGAACAGAATGGATGCTGTATATTCTTCAACCAGTTGGTCGGTTTTCTTGGTAAACCGGCCTCCCCATAATTTACTCACGTTCGTCCGCTCCTTTTCGTATAACCCGCTGCTCGTTTACTGATGCAGATACGGCCCCGGCCCGTAACGAACAGGTGCCAGGGCCTGTATAAGGTCCTTATTGGTTCTTGTTTTGCTCCACGCCCGAAGATACTTTCAGACGAAGCGCGTTCAGGCGGATAAAGCCCGTTGCATCGCCTTGGTCATAGGCTTTGGACGGATCTGCTTCCATCGTCGCAATGTCCGGGTTATACAAGCTCACCGGGCTCTTCACGCCAGCGCCGATGATGTTGCCTTTGTACAGCTTCAGACGGACGACGCCGGTCACATTCTTCTGGCTCTCTAGCACCAACGCTTGCAGGGCAAGGCGCTCAGGCGCGAACCAGAAACCGTTGTATACGAGCGTCGCATACTTGGAGATGAGCGAATCACGCAAGTGCATGACGTCGCGGTCCATCGTGAGCGACTCCATTTTGCGATGCGCGGTGAACAAGATCGAACCGCCTGGCGTCTCGTACACGCCGCGGCTCTTCATGCCGACGAAACGGTTCTCGACCATGTCGACGCGGCCGATGCCGTGCTTGCCGCCAAGCTCGTTCAGCTTCTCCATCACGGCCAGCGGACTCAAGCGCTCGCCGTTGATCGCGATACAGTCCCCGCCTTCGAACGTCAGCTCCACGTATTCGGCTTGATCCGGCGCGTCTTCAGGTGCTACGCTCAGCACGTACATGCCCTTGTTCTCTTCTGCCGATGGGTCGAACCAAGGATCTTCCAGCATGCCGCTCTCGAAGCTGATATGCAGCAGGTTACGGTCCATCGAATACGGTTTCGCCGCGGAAGCTTGTACCGGAATGTCGTGTTTCTCGGCATACGCGATCATCTCGGCACGTCCTGGGAATTGCTCACGGAACTCCTCGTTGCGCCATGGCGCGATCACTTGGATGTCCGGCGCGAGCGCAGCCGCCGTCAGCTCGAAACGAACTTGGTCGTTCCCTTTGCCTGTCGCGCCGTGCGCGATCGCCGTTGCGCCTTCTGCGCGAGCGATCTCGACCATGCGCTTAGCGATCAGCGGACGCGCGATCGACGTGCCGAGCAGGTACTGGCCTTCATACAGCGCGCCTGCTTGGAACATCGGATAGATGAAGTCCTTCGCGAATTCGTCGCGGAGGTCGTCGATGTAGATTTTCGAAGCGCCTGTTGCCAGTGCCTTCTCCTCGAGGCCGTCAAGCTCTTCCTTCTGGCCGATATCGGCCGTGAACGCGATGATCTCCGCGTCATACGTTTCTTTCAGCCATTTTAGAATAACGGACGTATCCAGACCGCCCGAATATGCGAGTACGATTTTTTCCTTCGCCATGGTTCTCCCACTCCCGTTCGTGTAGTTACTTGTTGATTAGCTGAATGCTGCGATCCTCACTAAAGGATCGCAAACCAATCAGCTGCTGAATGCTGCGTTTCTGATACAGAAACGCAAACCAATCAATTCGTAATGAATGCTGCGTTTCTGATACAGAAACGCAAACCAATCATTACATTGTAGCCGCCATAATCGCTTTCTGCGCATGCAAGCGGTTCTCCGCTTGGTCGAAAATAATCGAGTGCTTGCCGTCGATGACGCCTTCGCTCACTTCTTCGCCGCGATGCGCCGGCAGGCAGTGCATGAACAGATAGTCGCTCTTGGCATACTTCGCCAGCGCTTCGTTCACTTGATAATTCGCAAAAGCAACCTCGCGGTCCTTCTGCTCCTGCTCGAAGCCCATGCTCGCCCATACGTCGGTATAGACGACATCCGCGTCCGCGATCGCTTCCTTCGGATCATGGCCCACGTGGATGTTGGCACCAGTCTCCTTCGCATGCAGCTTCGACAGATCAACGATCTCTTGATCCGCTTCATAGCCTTCAGGCGTCGCGACCGAGATGTTCATGCCGAGCTTAGCCGCGCCCATCAGCAAGGAATGCACCATATTGTTGCCGTCGCCGATATAAGCGATCTTGAGTCCCTCGAGACGCCCTTTGTGCTCCAGAATCGTCTGGTAGTCGCACAGCGCCTGACAAGGATGGTTCGTGTCCGTCAGACCGTTAATGACCGGTACCGTTGCGCCGCGGGCCAGTTCGACTGCCGTGCGGTGGGCGAACGTGCGGATCATAATGCCATCCAGGTAACGGGACAGCACTCTGGCCGTGTCGGAAATCGGCTCGCCGCGTCCGATCTGCAGATCGTTCTTGCTCAGGAACAGCGCTTGGCCGCCCAGCTGGTACATGCCGACCTCGAAGGATACGCGCGTCCGGGTGGACGACTTTTCGAAGATCATGCCGAGCGTCTTGCCCTTCAACGGGTGGTATACCTCGCCGGACTTCTGCTTCTGCTTGAGTTCGATCGCCAGGTCGATCAGGTAGCGAACTTCTTGCGGTGTATAGTCAACAAGACCAAGGAAATCCCGGCCCTTGAGGTTAAAAGCCAATTCTTCATTCAACGTAGATTGCATGGAGTTCGTCCTCCTTCTGAAGTGTTTCTATACTGCTGCCGGCAGCTCTGCCAACATGGCGCTAATAATCGCTACCGCTTGGTCGATCTCCTCGTGCGAGACGAGCAGATTCGGCAGCAGGCGAATGACGTTCGGTCCTGCCGTTACGACGAGCAGGCCGCGCTTCTGCGCTTCGATGACGAGCTGTCCGACAGGCTCCGTGCATTCGATCCCCACGATCAATCCCTTGCCGCGGATATCCGTGACGAACGGGTTCGCGCCGATCTTGTCCTGCAGCTGCGCTCTGAGGTAGTCGCCCGCCTCTGCGGCGCGATCGAACAACTTGCCGCCGGCGATCGCTTCTACGGTCGCCTTGACCACAGCCGTCGCGATCGGCGTACCGCCGAAGGTCGAGCCATGGCTGCCGGCGCTGAACGCTTCGGCCAAGTATTCTTTGGCGAGCATGGCGCCGACCGGGAAGCCGCTGCCTAGCCCTTTGGCCAAGGTGAAAATATCCGGCTCAATGCCGTAATGCTCGTAGGCAAACAGTTTGCCCGTCCGGCCCATGCCGGTCTGAATCTCGTCTATGATGAGCAGCAGCCCATGCTGCTTGCACAAGGTTACAATATGCTGCACGAATCCCGGATCTACCGGATGAACGCCGCCTTCCGCCAGCACCAGCTCCAGCATGATCGCCGCCGTCTTATCGGTAATAGCCGCCTCAAGCGCCTGCACGTCGTGCAATTCGACATGGCGGAAACCTTCCGGAAGCGGCAGGAAGCCTTCCTTCACCTTGTCCTGCCCGGTCGCGGTCAGCGTCGCCAACGTCCGGCCATGGAAGGATTTGTTGAAGGTGATGATCTCGTATCGGCCATTGTCCGCGATCTTCTGCTGATAGCGGCGCGCCAACTTGATCGCTGCCTCGTTCGCTTCCGCTCCCGAATTGCTGAAGAACACGCGATCGGCGCAGCTGTTCTCCGTCAGCAGCCGAGCCGCCGCTTCTTGATTCGGAATATGGTACAGGTTCGACACATGCCACAGCTCGTCGAGCTGCTTCTTCAGTGCCTCTTTGATCACAACGGGCGCGTGGCCCAGATTCGTAACGGCAATGCCGCACATGAAGTCCAAATACTTGTTCCCTTGGTCGTCCCACAGCCAGCTGCCTTCCCCCTTGACCAGCGCGATCGGGTATCTGGCATAGGTCGGGAATAGCGGGCTTGCTTCTTGGATAGCTTCGCTCATCTCACGGTTCACCTCTCTCATTATGGCTGTTCCTCATATGGAACATGTATGCAGCCGCCTCAAGGCAGGCGTGCGCTTGCCTTTTATTCGCTCTGTACGATGCGGGTTCCGATTCCGCCCTCAAGCACCGCTTTGCTCAATACATTCGGCTCGTCTCCGTTGACGATGACGACTTCGCGCACATCGCCCTGGATGCATTGGATCGCGGCGCGAACCTTCGGAATCATGCCGCCGTAGATTTCGCCGGTTGCGATCATCTCGTTAATCTCCGCGACCGTTACCGACGGCAGCACCTTCTTCTCGCCGTCAACCGTCTTCAGAATGCCCGGCACGTCCGTGACGACGATCATCCGCTCCACGCCCAGGTGCGAAGCAACCGCGCCCGCAGCCGTATCGGCGTTAATGTTATATCGTTGGCCTTGCGCATCGATACCGATCGGCGCAATGACGGGAATATAACCCATCTCCATAATACCAGCAATGATCGCGGCGTTCACGTCCGTCACGTCGCCGACGAAGCCGATCTCATCGGCATTCGCCACAGGCTGGGCAATGATGAGCTGGCCATCGACGCCGGACAGGCCGATCGACTTGGCGCCGCTCTGCTGGATTTTGCGGACGATCTCTTTGTTGATCCGGCCGGCAAGCACCATCTCCACGACGTCGAGCACCTCTTCGCTCGTCTTGCGAAGGCCGTTCACGAACTCGCTCTCGATCCCAAGCTTCGTTAACGTCTCCGAGATCGCCGGTCCTCCGCCGTGCACGATAACAGGCTTAACGCCGCTCTCCTGGAGCGCGCGCAAATCGGCGAAAAAGGATTCCGGCAACGCCGCCAGCGTGCTGCCGCCGCATTTCATCACAAATTGCTGCATCGTACTTGTTCCTCCTGCTTCTCGCTTTAAGTCCGGTAAGCTGCGTTGATACGCACGTAATCATAGGTCAGGTCGCAACCCCATGCCGTCGCCGCGCCATTGTCCATATTCAGGTCGACATGAATGACGACCGTATCGCCCTTCAAATACTCGAGCGCCACTTCTTCATCGAAAACGACCGGACGCGATTGCGCCAGCGTCACGATGTCGCCTAAACGAATATCGACGGTCTCTGGATTCACCGGTTGGCCTGCACGGCCAACGGCCGCAATAATGCGTCCCCAGTTCGCGTCTGCGCCGAACACGGCGGATTT
This sequence comes from Paenibacillus phyllosphaerae, assembly GCF_014192105.1. GTDB lineage: Bacteria > Bacillota > Bacilli > Paenibacillales > Paenibacillaceae > Paenibacillus_Z > Paenibacillus_Z phyllosphaerae. Next base: position 44,356 of record NZ_JACHXK010000028.1, read on the forward strand.
CACGAGCGACGAGCCGATGACCGTCTTCGCGATTGCCTGCGCCGCCTCATCGGATACCGCGCCGCGCACTTGCACCTCGACAAGCTTCGTCGCGCCTTCGCCGTCGCGCGCAATGGCTTTGGCCAATACTTCGCATACATAGCGCAAGCCTTCCACGAACGCCGCCCAGTCCGGATGAGCTGGCGACAATTCGTTGTTGCCGGCCAGACCGCTTGCCATAGCGACCAACATATCGTTCGTGCTGGTATCGCCATCGACCGTGATCATGTTGAACGTCAGATCCGTCACTTGGCGGAGCGCGCCTTGCAGCGCCTCGCTGCCGATTGCCGCATCGGTCGTCACGAAACCGAGCATCGTCGCCATGTTCGGGTGAATCATGCCCGAGCCTTTGGATGCGCCGGCGATATGTACCGTCTTGCCGTCAATCGTAACGCTAACGCATGCTTCCTTTTTCACCAAATCCGTCGTCAGGATCGCTTGGCAGAAGTCGTCTGCCGCTTCATACGAAGAGCCGAGCTTAGCCGGCAGCGAAGCCGCCCCAGAACGGATAGCCTCCATCTTCAACAGCTCGCCGATTACGCCGGTCGATGCCACTGCGACTTGATCTGCCGAGACGCCGATGGCCGTCGCGAATGCTTGACGCATCTCGTAGGCATCTTCTTCACCCTGCTGGCCCGTGCACGCATTGGCATTGCCGCTGTTCACGATGATCGCACGCAGCTGGCCGTCTTGCCCGATGCTGTCCTTCGTCACTTTGATCGGCGCCGCTTGAAAAATATTCGTCGTATACACGCCGGCAGCCGCTGCCGGAACCTCGCACACAATCGCGCCAAGGTCATGACGGGTTGTCTTCTTCAGCCCGCAATGCAATCCTCCGGCCGTAAACCCTTGAGGCGTCGTTACCGAGCCTCCCTCAACAATCGTAAAGGATGTATCCTTCAAAGCCTCTTGTCCCATGATTGGATCGCGTCTCCTTCTCTATCGGTTGACTGTGAGATCAGTTCCTTACGGATATGCCGGAACGAATTGCAGTCCGAGCGTCTCGTCCCAGCCCATCATCAAATTCAAATTCTGGATGGCCTGGCCGGCCGCCCCTTTAACCAAGTTATCAATGACGGACACGATCGTTACGCGTCCGGTACGTTCGTCGACGGCAAAGCCGATGTCGCAATAGTTCGATCCCCATACTTCCTTCGTCGATGGCACGGTACCCTCCGGACGAATACGGACGAACTTGCGGCCTTCGTAGTACTGACGGTACAGGCCGATGAAATCGGCAGCCGTATGCTCGCCTTGAACCGTGGCGTACATCGTACTCATGATGCCGCGCGTCATCGGTACGAGATGGGTCGTGAACGTCGTCACTACCGGACGCCCCGCTACGTCGGAGAGCACCTGCTCGATCTCGGGAATATGCTGATGCTTGTTGATTTTGTAAGCTTTGAAATTCTCGTTCAGTTCCGAGTAGTGCGTGCCTAGATTCGCGCCACGGCCCGCTCCGGATACGCCGGATTTCGCATCGATAATGATCGTCGACGGATCGATGAAGCCAGCCGCAACCGCCGGGACAAGCCCTAACAGCGTTGCCGTCGGGTAGCAGCCCGGATTGGAGATGAACTCGGCATTTTTCACCGAGGCTCCGTACACTTCTGCCAGACCGAATACGGCCTTATCGATAAATTGCTGCTCCGCCGCTTCTTTCTTGTACCATTCGGTATAGGAATCGCGCGACTTCAAGCGGAAGTCGCCCGAGAGATCAATGACCTTCAGGCCCGCATCCATCAAGGACGGGGCGAGCTTAGCCGCTACGCCGGCCGGCGTAGCCAGGAAGACAACATCCGCCTTGCTCTTGATGACTACCGGATCGACATCGTCCAACAGGTCCGTGCGAATCTCGCTCAGATGCGGGAAGCCTTCCGCGATCGGGGCTCCTGCGCTCGATGATGAAATGACTGACGTTACCTCCGCCGTCGGATGGCTGGCCAGCAGCCGAATCAGCTCTACGCCGCCATAGCCGGTCGATCCTACGATTGCTACTTTAACTTTCTCGCTCATCCTTGTTTCTCTCCTATCCACAGACTACAGCTGCATATTGTACGCGAAGCGCCGCCTCTTCATTCTTGCCTGCAAGCAGGCTAGCAAAGGGGCCGCCTACCACAAATTATGATATCTCCACCTTACAACAGCTTAAGCTTAAAAAGGAAGGTAGAGGAAAAAATAAAGTCCTGTATTATTATACAAATGTCGTTATATAAATACAACACAAAAATGACCCTCCCATGTCAGCATTGCCATGCCGAGCAAGGAGAGCCATCGCTTTTGTTTATGGTAAGCTGAAGCCTTGCCCCAGCACTTCCGCGGTGTCGCTGATGATCACGAACGCATCCGGATCGGCGGCCTTCACCAGCTGCTTCAGCTTGGATACTTCGCCCTGGCTGACGACGATCATGAGCACGGTCCGTTCTTCATTCGTATATCCTCCACGCGCACCAAGCTTCGTTAAGCCCCGGTCCAGGTCATGCAGCACCACCTCAGAGATGCGGTCCGGCTCATCGGAGACGATGAAGGCGACCTTCGACATGCTGAATCCGGTCTGCACGAAGTCGATCGTCTTACTCGTGACGAACAGGCCGACCAAGGCGTAGAGGGAGTTCTCCGGCGCTATAATAATGCCCGCCGCTATTATAACAAGTCCATCGAAGCACGCAACCGCAAGCCCCAGGCGAATGCCGGTAAACCTATGCAGCAGCTGTGCGGCCAGATCGAGGCCCCCTGTCGACCCCCGCCCCCGGAATACAAGGCCTAGTCCCGCTCCGACGCCAATCCCTCCGTAGATCGAAGCCAGCATCGCATTGTCCGTCGGCGCCGACCAGTTAGAGGTGAGCAAGACGAATAGCGGCAGGACGAACGAGCCAAGCGCCGTCTTCAAGGCAAATCGGCTGCCGAGCAGCCACAATCCCAACAGGAAGAGCGGAATGTTGAGCGCCCACTGCGTGTAGGCGGGTTCGAAGCCGGCCAGCCGATTGACGAGGATCGAAATCCCCGACACGCCGCCGGAAGCAATGCCCAGCGGCACGTAAAAGATATTGAAGCTGACGGCGACGATAAACGAACCGATCAAGAGCAGCAGGATATTCAACGTCCCCTGAAGCCTTGGATTCATCGGTCCGCGCCCGCTCCGCCGTCCGCGACGCGTTCCTGCGCCTGCCCGCTTATCCGCCCGTTCTTCCGCACCGGCTTTCATATGCTTTCCGTCCGCATGGAGCGTCTGCGTCTGCTGAAGCGCCCTTCGAACCATGTTTTCCGCCTCTGCCTGCGGATCCGGCCGATCTATGAGCGGACCGACTGGCGAGTCTAGCAGGAAATCGGTTTCGCGATGCCTCCGCGTTCTCGATTTCGTCCGATACGGAACCCACACAATATCTGGCGTCCGCTCCCCCTCCTGCCGCTCTTCCGACCATTCTCTTAATGATGTCACTATGCCACTCTCCTGCTTCTGTTGCCGTCTGATCCGCCTGAATGACGGATCCTCTCAAGCTGTCCATTCTGTTCCATTAAAGCGTTAGCGCACGCTATATCGGCAAAAAGGAGCTCCCACACCTGATTCTAAGTGTGAGAACTCCTTCTCAATCCTATTCATGCCTTTAAGCCCGGCCTTACGATTCCGTTCGTTCCGACCGAATCTGGCTGCGCAAGTAACCGTCGATGAACGCATCAATATCGCCGTCCATCACCGCGCCGACATTGCCGGTCTCCACCGATGTGCGATGATCCTTGACCATGCTGTACGGATGGAACACGTAGGAGCGGATCTGGCTGCCCCAGGCGATATCGGATTGCTCGCCGCGGATCTCCGCCAGGTGCTGCTGTTGCTCTTCGATCTTCTTCTCGTAGAGCTTCGAGCGCAGCATCTTCATCGCGCGATCACGGTTGGCGATCTGGGACCGCTCCGTCTGGACAGCGACCACGATGCCTGACGGAATATGCGTGATGCGGATCGCCGATTCTGTCTTGTTGACGTGCTGGCCGCCCGCGCCGCTCGAACGGTACGTATCGACCTTCAAGTCATCGGGACGAATATCGATCTCGATATCGTCGTCGATCTCCGGCATAATATCACAGGAGACGAAGGAGGTATGTCGGCGTCCGGAGGCGTCGAATGGCGAAATCCGCACAAGGCGATGCACGCCCTTCTCGGCTTTCAGATAGCCGTATGCATTGTAGCCTTTGACGAGAATCGTGACACTCTTGATGCCCGCTTCATCGCCAGGCAAATAATCGAGCACCTCAACCTTGAAGCCGCGCTTCTCCGCCCAACGGGTGTACATCCGGTACAGCATCTGCGCCCAGTCCTGTGACTCGGTGCCGCCGGCTCCCGGATGAAGCTCCAGAATGGCGTTCAGCTTGTCGTACGGCTGATTCAGCAGAAGCTGCAGCTCGAATTCGTTCGCCTTGCGTACGAGCTCTGCCGTGCCGCTCGCAATGTCCGCTTCGAGCGACTCATCGTTCTCTTCCTCGGCCAGTTCGAGCATGGTCAGCAGGTCCTCATGGTCCGTGCTCAGCTTCTGGAATTGCTCAACGACGGATTTCACCGCATTCAGCTCGGCAATCGTGCTTTGCGCCCGATCGTTGTCGTCCCAGAAATCCGGTGCCGTCATTCGTTCCTCATAGTTCCCGATCATCTCTTGCTTAAGATCTAAGTCAAAGAGACCCCCTGAGCTCTTGGAGTCGCTTGGCCATCTCGCGCAAATCTTGCTTTACACTAATGTCGATCATGACTTTGCTTCACCTCAAAATACATCTGTATAGCGAAAGGTAAGCGAACGCGCCGATTCACATCCGCGCATTCGCCTCAAGCTTACGCCATCGTTTAGAATTCGCCGTGGCAGTTCTTGAACTTCTTGCCGCTGCCGCATGGACAAGGATCGTTGCGGCCGATGCGGTCTTCTTCCTTCGCCTTCACCGGACGCTTGGCACCCGTCTCGCTGCTGCCGCCCGTCTCCGTCTGGCCTTTCGCCACTTCTTGGCGCTTGAGGTTGTTCTCGACATGCGCCTTCATGACGTATTTCGTAACTTCCTCTTGGATATGTTCAATCATCTCTTTGAACATCTCGAAGCCTTCGAACTGGTATTCGCGAAGCGGATCGGTACCGCCGTATGCACGAAGGTGGATACCTTGACGCAGCTGATCCATCGCATCGATATGGTCCATCCACTTGCTGTCTACCGCACGGAGAACGACGACCTTCTCGAATTCGCGCATCGTCTCTTCGCCGATCTCGGCTTCGCGCTCTTCGTACAACGCCATAACTTGGCCAAGGAGATATTCGGTGATCTCTTCTTTCTCCTTACCCCACAGATCATCCTTCGTCAGCATGCCCTCATGGAGGAACGTGCCTTGCGCATAGTCGATGATCTCTTGGTATTCCCAGTTCTCCGGTACTTCTTCGTCCGAGCAATGCGCATCAACGATGCGTTCAATGACCGGCTTGATCATATCGAGCACATGCTGGCGAATGTTCTCGGAGAACAGCACTTCGCGACGCTGCTTGTAAATGATCTCCCGCTGCTGGTTCATGACGTCGTCATACTGAAGGACGATGCGGCGAAGATCGAAGTTGTTGCCCTCAACCCGCTTCTGTGCGGACTCGACCGCGCGGGAGATCAAACGGCTCTCGATCGGCTGGTCTTCCTCGAAGCCCAGACGCTCCATCATGCCCATAATGTTATCGGAACCGAAGCGGCGCATCAGTTCGTCCTCAAGCGACAGGAAGAACTGCGAGGATCCTGGGTCGCCTTGTCGGCCTGCGCGGCCGCGCAGCTGGTTGTCGATCCGACGGCTCTCGTGCCGCTCTGTACCTATAATATGAAGGCCGCCGACATCATGCACACCTTCGCCGAGAATAATGTCCGTACCGCGGCCTGCCATGTTGGTTGCGATCGTAACGCCGCTTGGTTGACCTGCGCGGGATACAATCTCAGCCTCTTCGGCATGGTACTTCGCGTTGAGGACTTTATGCTGAACGCCTTTCTTCTTCAGCATCTCGGATAATTTCTCCGAGTTCTCGATGGAGACCGTACCGACGAGCACCGGTTGGTTCTTCTTGTGGCGCTCCACGATCGTCTCTACGACGGCTTTGAACTTGCTGTTCTCCGTTTTGTAGACGACGTCCGCAAGGTCCTGACGGATATTCGGCTTGTTCGTCGGCACTTGCACGACTTCCAGGCCGTAGATTTTCTTGAACTCTTCTTCCTCGGTCTTCGCCGTACCGGTCATGCCGGACAGCTTGCGATACATCCGGAAGTAGTTCTGGAACGTGATCGTCGCGAGCGTCATGCTCTCGTTCTGTACCTTGATCTGTTCCTTCGCTTCGATCGCTTGGTGCAGGCCGTCACTGTAACGGCGACCCGCCATCAGGCGGCCCGTAAATTCGTCGACGATGACGACTTCTTCGTCCTGCACGACGTAATCGACGTCGCGCTTCATGATCGCATGCGCCTTCAGCGCCTGCTGGATATGATGGTTAAGCGTAACGTTAGCATGATCGAACAAGTTCTCGATGCCGAAAGCCTTCTCGGCTTTCTCAACGCCTGCTTCGGTCATCGTAACGCTGCGGACTTTGACATCAATGATGTAGTCGTCCTCCGGCGTCAACTTGCCCACGAAGCGGTCAGCGGCAAAATACAGTTCGGTCGATTTTGCGGCTTGTCCGGAGATAATGAGCGGCGTACGCGCTTCGTCGACGAGGATCGAGTCCACTTCGTCGATCGTCGCGTAGTACAGCGGACGTTGTACCATTTGCTCTTTGTACAGCACCATGTTGTCGCGCAGGTAGTCGAATCCGTATTCATTGTTCGTGCCGTACGTAATATCACAGGCATAAGCTTCTTGCTTCTGCTCGTGGGATAATCCGCTCAGGTTCACCCCAACCGTCAGGCCGAGGAAATTGTACAGCGGCGCCATCAACTGGCTATCGCGTTCCGCCAGGTAGTCGTTGACCGTAACGACGTGGACGCCTTTGCCCGCCAGCGCATTCAAATAAACCGGCAGGGTTGCGACAAGCGTTTTACCTTCACCGGTTTTCATCTCTGCAATCTTGCCTTCATGCAGAACCATGCCACCGATGAGCTGTACATCGTAGTGGCGTTTATTTAGCACACGCTTGGAGGCTTCGCGGCAGACCGCGTAAGCTTCTGGGAGAAGATCATCCAGCGTCTCGCCTTTCTCTAGGCGCGCCTTGAATTCATCCGTCTTACCACGGAGCTCTTCCTCCGAAAGCTGGGAAATTCGCGGTTCCATCCCGTTAATTTGCTCTACAGTGCGCAGCAGACGCTTAATCTCGCGTTCGTTCGCGTCTCCGAAAATTTTCTTCACAAGTCCGAGCATGGTCTTCCCCTTTCGCTGAAAAAAGCATATTTGGGTAAATTGTAACAGTTTGTGGCGCGTATCGCAATGTGAGTGCCGAGGCTTTGAGCCCCGTTTGCATAATAGGAAAGGGCAGCGCCTCCCGGAGGAAACGATGCCCTGGATATTCGTTAGTTTGAGTTAGCTTTGTTCAATTAATCCGTAGCGGCCGTCGCCCCGGCGATAAACAACATTCACTTCCTTGGTATCAGAGTTCGCGAAGACGAAGAATGAGTGACCAACCATGTTCATCTGAAGAATCGCTTCCTCCACGTCCATAGGCTTCAAGGTAAAGCTCTTCGTACGTACAAGCTCCCACTCTTCCTCGTCCTCCAGCACTCGGCCGGCTGCGACTTCATCTTTGAAGAGGGTTCGGATCCCGCTTTCCTGACGTACTTTGCGGTTCACTTTAGTCTTATACTTACGGATCTGACGCTCTAGTTTGTCCACCACAAGATCGATGGAAGCGTACATATCCTCGCTTTTCTCTTCAGCTCTGAGCACGACGCCCGGCAAAGGAATCGTCACTTCAATCCGGTGTCTGCCTTTCGTTACGGACATTGTTGCATTCAAATCGGAGGCATTCGGCGCTTCAAAATACTTTTCTAGGCGGCTAACTTTCTTCTCGACATATTCGCGCATCGCGTCTGTCACCTGGATGTTTTGACCTCGAATGTTGTATTTCATGGGGCACTCCTCCTTTACATGCTCTTATTATAGCATATGTGGAGGCGGTTTCTCAAAGTATTTTTAGTTTATTTAGAATGTTTTGATAATTTGAGTGTCGAGGATGTGACGGCTCGTCATTCACCTTTGTGATCGCGCATGCGTAGTATGTCCGGCTTACGTCAGCTTTACGTTGGAAGTCGATGGGCCTCGTTCGTGACAAGTTATTGTGGTAAAAACACAAAAAAAGCCCTGGTTGCCCAGGGCTGCGGTTGATTGCATGTCTGTCAAGTGAACCATCTATCGTGGGCTGAAGTCAGCCGGATGATTACAGCTTGATTACGTTTGCTGCTTGTGGTCCGCGAGCGCCTTCCACGATGTCAAACTCAACTGCTTGACCTTCCTCAAGCGTCTTGAAGCCTTCGGATTGGATTGCGGAGAAGTGAACAAATACGTCGCCGCCTTGCTCAGTCTCGATGAAACCATAGCCCTTCTCAGCGTTGAACCATTTAACTTTTCCTTGCATGTGTAAACATTCCCTTCATCTTCAAATGCTGTAAGATCACCCTAGGCGACTTACAAATCGAATATACCATCGTTGTCACACAATTGTCAACGTTATTTTGGAAGCGTTTTACTTCCGAAGAAAAATTGGTTAATCGTCTGTAAAACGGAGCATTCGGCCGAGTTTAAGAGATTAAATAAACGCACTAACAGATAAAAAAAGAGAGCTATCTTCTTCTGTCGAAGAAGAGGCTCTCGTCTTGGTAACCGCCGTAAGCGTCGGTGTCATAGGTGCTTCGCATTTGACGGCCCTTTTTAATTTTGGACAACTCTGACGCCGCTTCCGCCTTAAGCTTCTGCATAGCGCCGGTAATTTGTTTATCCATGCGCAGAATCTCGTTCACGTCATCCCGCTGAGCGGGAGACAATCCCTCCCGCTTGAGCTCTTCGAAGATCTGTTCGCGTTCTGTCATATAAGAATCAAAGCTCTCCGGCTTTGCTTCGTCTAACTGCTCGATCAATTTAGCCGACAACCGTTTGAGCCGCTCGAGTGGTGTTTCCATTTGCATTCGCCCCCGCTGCATTGGCTGCCCTTGCTGCCTGTATCCACATTTCTTTCATCTCCACAAAATAGCCGAGTACTTCTTCCGCTGGCTGTGCAGACTTCGTCATGTTCGCTTGAATGAGAAGGTGCTTGTAATATTCGTACAAGGCCAGCAAGTTATTCGCAAGCGGAGAATTCTTATCCAGCGTTATGACAAACTCCGACACAATATTTTGCACCTTGATGAGATTCTCGTTCGCTTCCACGTACCTGCCCTCATGAAGTGCCTCGATGGCTGTTCTACAGAAGCGAATTGCACCGTCATACAGCATAATGAGTAGTTGTCCTGGTGTTGCCGTCTGAATAGTTGTCTCCAAATACTTGCTGCGTTGTAACGATTGCATATCCCTCATCCTCTCTAACTGCTAAATTGTGATGTCAGCCAGCTGCTAGTCGAATTCATTTTGCTCAAATAGGTTTCCATCGTGGTGAATTGGCTATAGTAACGGTCTTCCAAATCTGCAAGCCGGTCTTCCATGTCATCTATTCTTGTATCCAAATTGTTGATCTGCTTTCCGATCAAAAATGTCGAATTCACAGATGTTGATGTTCCGGCTTTATCGACAATTTTGCTGAACAAATTGCTCGCCTGCGTATATAAACGTGTTGCCAAGCCGTCGCCGGACGATGTCGTACTATCCTTGTCGTCCGCGGTGAACAGCTTCATTACTTCATCCGGATTCTCGGCGATCGCTGCCTTCAACTTCGTCTCATCAATATAGATCTTACCTTTATCGGAGTAAGTGCCCTGCACGACCCCATTGGTGACAATCGTAGTACCGATACCGATCTTCGACAAACTGTTCAGCGTACTGCTGACACCCGACATCGAATCCGCAAACGCACGGCGGAAAGAAGTAAGTCCGCTCGAAATCGTGGAATCCCGCGACAGCAAACCTGTCTTGGCGAGCGTCTCCCACTTCTCGATCTGATCGTCCGTCATTTCTTCCTTTTGCGCGTCAGTAAGCGGCGTATAGTCCCGGTCGTGCGTCTCGGTGATCTTAGTATTCATCGCGTCGATCAGCGTATTGTACTTGTCGACGAACGTTTTGATCGAGTCGTAAATTTTGTCCGTGTTTTGGGTGACCGTGAGCGTGACGGTCGATGTCGGATCCGCTGCTTTCGCCGTTATGGTTAGACCGGCAATCGAGAATGTATTAGATTCATACGAAGCTGTTACGTCATTGAACGTGACTTCCGCATTCTGTCCTTTAACGGAAACAGAACTTGCGCTCGCATCCTTAACAAGAGTAGTGTCCGACGAAATGGAGTTACCCAAGTTAAAGATCTCCCCTAGATCACTTGAAGCTGTACCATTTGCATCTGTCAATGAGAAAGCCATCGTCTTCTCGCCCGTCTGCGTGCCGACGAAGAATATCCGGTTCATCGTGCTGTCATAGGTGGCTTTTACACCTGTGCTGGTCACTTTACTATTGATTTGCGTGACAAGTTCGGTCACAGTCATGTCATTCGTAATCGCTATGGAGGATTCGCCTTTAGCTCCTGTAACTTTAAGAGTAAAGTTCTCCGTAGCGCTGTTAGCGGAGCCAAGACCGAGGTCCGAAAGCTTGGTCGTCGAGGTAGCTGCCGATGAACCAACTAATAAAGGTCCAGTTGTCAGCGAAGGCGCCTTAGCCATCGATTTAATCACAACTGCATACGAACCATCCACCGCATTGGCGTTTCCCGATGCCGATACTGCGCTATCATTCGAAGAAGTCGTCGTTTTCGCCAGATAGCTCGATTGCAGCTTCATATCGAACGCAGCATTTTTGAAATCCAAGATCAGGCTATTAATCGTCCGATAGTCGTCCCGTTTCCATGTCAGGTTCTGCTTTTCCTGATTCATCTTGTCTACCGGAACGCGCGCTGCCGTCATCATAGATTTAATGAGTGTATCTGTATCCAGACCTGATACTAAACCGCTTAATCGGTTAACTGATGTCATCTCAAAACTCCTTCCCGTAACGCCTTCTATCGATTATCGTTTCTCGTCTACCAGCAATCCCGCCATCTCCCAAAGCTTTGCTACAAAGTCGAGCGTTTTCTCCGGCGGTACCTCACGAATGACCTCGCCTGTATCTTTATCGAGCACCTTTACGGCGATCAACTTCGTTTTCTCATGTACGCTGAACTCGAGCGAAGTGGATTTGCCCTGCATGGCCTTAATGGCTCTCTCTACGGCTTTGACAACTTGCTCGTCACTCAACGTTACCTTCTCACCGCGCATCTCCGCTTGCTTCAAAGCGCTTATACTTTGGATCTGAGATGCGGCTTGCGCCTGCGCAGTCGTATCCGGAACAGTGGACGATGAATTGCTACTCGGTTTAACCGGTTCGACAGGGGCGATACGCTCCGAAAAGCCGCTGCCTGAAGAGCTGGATATGTTCATACTCATTGGACCCCATCCTCCAATTATTCGTTCGATATTATGTATATCGGTAACGACCGCAAGAACTATTAGATGTCCTTGTCGAAAAATGAAGCTAATTTTTATGCCGCTAGAGGATGCTTCATTTAAAAAGGAAAAGCCCCGGTTGCCCAGGGCCTTTCCTTAAACGAATTAACGAAGCAGTTGCAGTACGCCTTGCGGTTGTTGGTTCGCTTGAGCCAGCATCGCTTGGGAAGCTTGTGCAAGGATGTTGTTCTTCGTTTGTTCCATCATTTCTTTAGCCATGTCTACGTCACGGATACGGGATTCAGCAGCCGTCAGGTTCTCGGAAGAAGTACCCAGGTTGTTGATCGTGTGCTCCAGACGGTTTTGCACCGCACCAAGCTTGGAACGCTCGGAGGATACGGAAGTGATCGCTTTGTCGATTGCGGAGATTGCAGTTGCAGCATTTTCAGCAGTCGTGACATCGAGCGCCTTCTCGGCCAATGTGTTATCCGTACCATCGGTAACGTTAGCTGCCGAAGAGAATCCTGTTCCTGTTCCTGTCAGGCCCAGTGCGGATGCACGCATGTCAGAAACCGCCAAAGTCATCGATTGATTTTGGTTAGCGCCGATTTGGAACTTCAGGGAACGGTCTTCAGTAACAGCGGCTGTAGTTTTTCCCGCTTCAGTTACAACTTTTTTAGTTTCTGTTTCCAACTTAAATGTGCCAGTCAGGTCAGTAGCATCGCCTGCATCCAGGTTGAACTTAATGCCGTTAGCATCGTAGTCGAATGCCGTAGCGCCATCCCACGAGTAGGTTGTTTTCGAAACGGACGTGCCAGTCGAATCTTGAAGATCAACGATCAGATTCGTGCCATCAAATTGCACGTTCACTTGGGAAACGTTCGCGATCAAATCAGGGTCAGCTGCATCGACTTCAAAACCAGTCATTGCAGGTTCGTTACCTGCGGTGCTGTCATTCGTTGTCCAATCTTGTGCTACAGGCGTCGAGTTGATCGGTGCCGTAGTTACGTCACCGGTTCCGCTGTTCGCTTTGTTCAAGTCGATTGTTACGGTTTCTCCTGCTGCCCAATCCGTTGCGTCGTCACCTTTGAAAGACAGGGAGATGCCATCGTTATTGAACGAGTATGTATCCGTAGCATCATCGTATGCTAGGTCCTGTGCAGCGATATCCAGTGTCTGCGGAGTACCGGCAGAGTCTGTACCGCTAAACGAAAGCGTAAAGCCGTCAGCGCCACGCGTAATCGACAGTGTGTTCGTTTCATCAGTATCCAGGGCAGCCCAGTCAAAGCCGTTAGCAGCGTTACCCGTAAAGCTAACATCGAAGTCAACCTCGGAACCGTCGCCAGACCAGCTTACTGGCTCAGCGCCCACCGTAACCGTCTGAGTCGTTGCTTTTAGAACGTCAACTGTTGTATCGGCAGTTGTAGAAGCCTTTGTTACTTCGAAATCCTCGGTCAGACTCCCGTTCAGCAATTTCTTCGTGTTGAATTCGGTCGTGTTACCGATCCGGTTGATCTCGGAAGTCAGCTGGTTCATTTCTTCTTGCAGCTGATTACGGTCTTCTGTCGTGTTCGTATCGTTGGACGATTGAACCGCCAGTTCACGCATACGCTGCAGGATGCTGTGGGTTTCGTTCAGCGCGCCCTCAGCTGTTTGAACCAGGGAGATACCGTCTTGAGCGTTCTTCGACGCCATGTCGAGACCGCGGATCTGTCCGCGCATTTTCTCGGAAATCGCAAGACCTGCTGCATCGTCGCCTGCGCGGTTAATGCGAAGACCCGAAGACAGCTTCTCAATGGATTTGTTCGTGTTCGCCGAGTTCGTGCTCAGCTGACGGTACGTGTTCAGGGAAGCAATGTTGTGGTTAATACGCATGATAAAATTCCTCCTTGGAATGTGTGCTACGGTGAACTTCCATTTTCACCGCTATATATAACAAGCTGCTTAAACAGCCTATTACCGAAATTAAAAAGGACGAGCAGTAAACCATCCGCAGCTCCGGTATCCTACCGGCTGTCAGATGCTCACTACTCGTCCTTGAGTAAACTATGTAATTGAGATTGCTATTCCGCTTGGCTCAGGCTCTGTTCGTAGACCTCGCCGCGCAGAATCGAAATATGCTTCGGTGCATCGATGGCAAGGCGCAAATCGCCATCCTTGCTCTTCACCACTTGAACTTTAATCTCGTCACCGATCATGATGTACTCGCCTGGCTTTCTGCCTACTACTAGCACTGACGTTTCCTCCTTGAAACCCCGTATACATTTAATTTTTTAAATTTATAGGACTTTTGTATTATACATGATAACCACGAAAAAAGGATGACCCAATAAAACTCTTACGACTTCGCATCCTGCAAAGTGTTCGAGTTCTATCAGGTCATCCTTGACCGTTCGTTATTCGGTTGTCTATCATGCTCTTAATTTATATATCGGCGCGTTTCAATGAAAGTTTATAGCCTTCGCGAAATTTTTATATAAAAAATCCAACTAGGTGCTGCATACCACAAAAAGGACCTTGGAACTAGTCCAAGGTCCTTGAGAATTATGCTGTTACGTTAAGCCTGATCGTGGTGCTCAGCGTGCCGTTCTTAATCGTTATGATGACTTCCCCATACGTCGCGTTGGCCGGGATCGCTATCCGTCCTTCAGCATCCACAGTAGCACGGCGGGCATTTGAACTTACATAGGTTGTCCCTTCTGTACTTGCGGTAATGGATCTGCTCGTTCCACTACCATACGTTCCGGTTACCGCGATAATCAAACTATCTCCACGTCGAGCCGTCAGTGTCGCTGGGGTTATTGTTGCTGTTATGCTCACCAGCTTATTGCTCGTATCTTCTGCTACGGTTAAGGTTACGGTGGTGCTGACCGTCCCATTCTTAATCGTAATGATAACATCGCCATACAAGGCATCGCTCGGAATCGTTACGCGGCCTTCCGCATCCACAATCGCCTTGCGGGTACTGCCGCTTAGATAGGTTGTGCCTTCTGTACTTGCGGTAATCGTTCTGCTCGTTCCATTACCATACGTGCCTGTTACTACGATATTCAAGCTGTTTCCGCGATGCACCGTCTGTGTCGCAGGATTAGCCGCCATACTCACCAACTTGCCGCTTATATCTTCCTCGACCGTCAAGGTAACAGTCGTGCTGACGGCCCCATTCTTAATCGTAATGATAACATCGCCGTACAAAGCATCACTTGGAACCGTCACGCCGCCTTCCGCATCTACAATAGCCCGGCGTGTGCTCCCGCTTACGTAAGTCGTCCCTTCCGTACTTGCGGTAAGCGTCTGGTTCGATCCATCACCATACGTACCCGTTACCGATAAATTCAAGCTGTCGCCGCGATGCACCGTCTGCGTTGCTGGACTTGCTGCCAGGCTCGTCAGATTGCCGCCGGTATCTTCTTCGACGGTCAGGGTAACCGTTGTGCTAACGGTCGCCCCATTCTTAATCGTGATAACTACCTCGCCGTACAAGGCATCGCTCGGAATCGTAATATGGCCTTCCGCATCCACATTGGCCCGACGCGTACTGCTGCTTACATAAGTTGTACCTTCCGTCGATGCCGTTAGATCCTTGGTTGTGTTATCAGCATACGTGCCTGTCACAGCCAAATCCAAGCTGTCACCACGGTGCACGGTCTGAGATGCAGGACTTGCAGCCATACTCGTCAGTCTGCCGCTTATATCTTCTTCGATCGTCAGGGTAACGGTTGTGCTGACTTTGCCATTCTTAACGGTAATGATCGCCTCTCCATATAGCGCATCGACTGGAATTGTAACATGGCCATCCGCGTCCACAATGGCCCGGCGTGAACTGCTGCTTACATAAGTCGTTCCTTCCGTCGACGCTGTTACATCTTTCGTCGTGTTATCGGCAAAGGTGCCTGTCACAGCCAAATTCAAGCTGTCGCCACGGTGCACCGTTTGCGCAGTTGGATCAGCGTCTAAACGTGTCACGTCATTGGTCACCGACTCTTCGACCAAAAGCGTAATCATCGCCTGCGCTTCCCCATTCTTCACAACAACAGTTACTTCACCGTACAGCGCATCATCCGGGATTGTCACACCGCCATTGGCGTCTACAACTGCACGTCTGGTACTGCCGCTAAGATAGCTCGTTCCTTCGCTGCCCGAAGTGACATTCTTCGTCGTGCCGTTTCCATATGTGGCAACAGCAGATAGATTCAAGGTGTCGCCGCGATGCACCGTTTGGCTATTCGGGGTAACTGCAAGTCCCACCACAGTGCGGCTTAGATCTTCCACGATGGAGAGTGTCATCTCCCCTGAGAAGTCTCGATTCTTGACCACAATCGTAACGTCACCATAAAGTGCGTCGCCCGGGATCGTAATTCCGCCTTCCGCATCCACCGTCGCCCGGCGCACGCTTGAACTCATATAGGTAGTTTCTTCTGCTGAGCTCGTTATATTCTTCGAGACACCATCACTATATTTTCCTACTACCGATAACGAGAGTGTATCTCCCCGATGAACGGTTTGGGTGCTTGGCGTTATAATCATGTCCGTCAAACGAGGCCCATCTACCGTAACAAGTGACTTTATTGGAATACCATTGTTCGTTGCCGTAATGATTACTAGCCCAAGCGGGGCATTGGCAGGAACGGTAACCAGCCCGTTCGCGTCGACGGACGCCATACTTGTATTAGAGGAGACATAGGTTGTACCTTCAGAACCCAGGGTAACATCCTTGGTTGTCCCATTACTCAACGTCGCTCTTATGCTAAGCTGCATCGTTTCCCCAACCGCTACCGTTGGTGCAGCTGGCGCTACATCAAGCCGGTTAACTACAGGCGGGGCCGTGACCGTTATCGTTGATTCCGCTGTAATCTCTCCATGGGTCACTACAATCGTTGCAGTCCCCTTAAGAACGTTAGACCCTACCGAAACCTTCCCGTTCTGATCGATGGTAACGCCGTCGACTCCCGAAATCGAATACGTCGTACCCGTCGATCCAGAAGTAACCTCTCTTACTGTCCCATCCTTAAAGTACGCTGTGACCTGTAAGGGACTTGATTCTCCCGGTGCCAACCGAAGTGCAATCGGATCAATCTGGAGGTATTCCTCCAACGTTCCTCCTGAAATTGTAATTTCGGTTTGCGCTGTCATACCACTGTTAGCTGCCTGGACAAAGACAACCCCAGGCTCGGCATTGTCCGCGACTGTGATAACGCCGTTCTCATTAACTTTCACAGCTGTAGGCTTCGAACTCGTGTATACTGTTTTAGCCGTACCTAATGTAACATCCTGGGTCTTCCCATCTGTCATATACAGCGTCGTCAGTAGGTTTTGGCTATCCCCAGGCTTCAAGCTAACCGCACTTGGCGTCACCCCGATGCTAAAGGGAACTGCTGGAGGAATGGTGATTACTCCGCGCACGGTGAAATGAAAAGAGCTGAAATCTGCCATTTCTCCATAGCCAGCCGATTGATCGTAAATGCTTCTATAATTGCCCTTGGCATCCCGAAGCGAGATATTCTTCAGTTTCCATGTTCCGAGCTGGTCATATCTATCGATCCTTACCGTTCCCTCGTATTTGCCGGTATCGTAATTGCGGGAAAAGTAAACACTATAAGTAGAGCCGTTCGGCTTTTGATAATCCGCATAAATGTAGCCGACTCCTGACAAATTGTCGTTGCTTCCTAAAGTCAGCTTCACAACTGCACCGCTTGAGTTCGCCTGCTCCAGTGAGATTGCCAAATGGTCCAATGTCGGGCCGATCAAGTCCGGCGTCGTACCGATAACCTCGAAGGAATATGAACTGAAGTCGCCGCGAGCCGCAGAATAGGAAGAGTAATTCTCGGCATAGTCTCTCAGACTAACATTGCTGAGATTCCAACTCCCCAGCTCATCATAAGCGTCGATCATCAAACTCCCTTCATACAAGCCTGATGATTGATTATAGTGTAGCGATATGTTCGTGCTGTTAATCGGCTTCTGAATGCCCACATAAACAGAAGATACACCCGACCCGACATCCGTGACATCCGCCTTTACAGTCACATATCCACCCGGACCTACTTGGCTATCCGAGATAAACTCGACACTACTAAGCACTGGTGGAATATCATCCACTATTCCGCCTGTTACGTGAATCGAATAAGGGGAAAAATCGAATCCATTCAAGGAACTCTCGCTTGTCGAATGGTAAATCGAGCGTCGATTATCTTTATTATCCTCAAGGGTCACACTATTAAGTGTCCAATCTCCCCCCTCGTAAGAACCAAACGTAATGCTGCCTTCATATTTCAGCGTTGAACTATTGTAGTAAAGACTTACATAATTGCTGTTGTTATCTGGCCCCGTATAATAGGCATAAATATTAGCAATACCTGATAAATCATCTTCTGCTTCGATGGATAGCTGCAACGGGACATTGACTGCAGTTTCATTGTCCGAGATCGCGATCGAAGTTAACGTCGGTGCTTCCGTATCCGGCGTCGGATCCTCGATGATGACTTCTGTTGCATACACCGGTACCGCTGTGCTTAGCATCAAAATAATTGCAAGGAATAATGATAATAATCGTTTTTTACTAGCCATAGGTGTACTCCCCTTGTACAAACTAGAATCGCTGCACGAATATAGCTACTTCAGAACAAATAATGTAAAAGAAATACTCCCCCTAGTCTGCGACAGACCGACTGATATCGGATGCTTATGAGACCTGTAGGTCTAGTGCTTTACCACTAAGACGGTTTACCTTATGACATCCTTGTCCCTAGTAACCATAGCATGCTTTAATTTCAATAATATCACTAAAGCCCCATTATGTAGTCTTCCAGTTTATCCCTATCACTTTGGTAGAATGTTTTTATGAACAGAGGCAATCAAAGGGGTTGAACACAAGTTCAACCCCCCCTGTCAGGTTAAGCTGCCTGTCTTGCAAGCTAACTTTCTCGCTGCGCCTGGCTCTTGATTGCCTCTAGAATATGTTTATCATCATAACCATCGAACGTGCCGCGTGTAGTCAGCACCTGCAACAGCTCCTCATCTGTTTGAGGGCGGACCCATTTCGACTCAGAGTAATCATACAACTTCAGCACCGAAGCCGGATTGCCGGCTACCACACAGTGGGAAGGAATGTCGAAAGTAACCACTGAATTAGCGCCAACCACTGACCCATACCCGATCGTAATATTCCCGAGTACGGTAGCCGCGTGACCGATCCATGCTCCCCGCTGAATGGTTAAAATATGATCGACAGCTTCCGCCCCTTGATAAGCAGGAGGAATCAGCGAATTGCTAAATTCATGTTGGGAATCGGAAAGGTATGCCCGGGCCGCAATCATGACATCTTCTTCCACGATGATCTGATTATAAGCCTCCAAAATCACACCTGATCCAACAAAAGAACGGTCGCCCAGCTTAAGACGTATCTCCTGATTGTTATTTCCTTCAGGATGACAAACGAGCTCCACGGAATGATTCAAATTGACATTATGGCCAATCCAAGTCTTCCGATCATTCGTAATTCGGACGGAATCACCAAAATGAACATTATTCCCCCGGTGCAGCAATCCTTTTACCGTCTGGTTCGTCACAACATCACTCCTCTATAATCGATGCCAAAAAAGAAGGCCCTAGAGATAAATTCCCAAGGCCTTCCCATTTTAATACATGAATTAACGGAGCAACTGCAGAACACCTTGCGGCTGCTGGTTCGCTTGTGCAAGCATCGCTTGGGAAGCTTGTGCAAGGATGTTGTTCTTCGTTTGTTCCATCATTTCTTTTGCCATGTCAACGTCACGGATACGGGATTCCGCTGCTGTCAGGTTCTCGGACGATGTGCCGAGGTTGTTAATTGTGTGCTCCAGACGGTTCTGGGATGCACCAAGCTTCGAACGCTCGCTGGATACCGACTTGATTGCGTTGTCGATCGCTGTGATTGCATTAGCTGCATTCTCAGATGTCGTTACGTCAAGCGCCTTCTCTGCGTTCGTGCTGTCTGTGCCGTTCGTTACGTTGTTCGACGAGGAGAAGCCTGTGCCTGTGCCTGTCAAGCCCAGTGCGCTTGCACGCATGTCGGAGAAGCCCAGGGACATCGATTGGTTCTCGTTCGCACCGATTTGGAACGTTGCCGATTTGTCCTCTGTTACCGCTGTCGATGTGTAAGCAAATTCCTTCGTGATTTCGAAGTCCGATGTATCTTGCACGTCGAATGTGAAGCTGACGCCGTTCTGGTTGTAATCGATCTGCGTCATTGCCGCTGTGCTCTCGAAGTCTTCCGTTACCAGTGTGTTGCCGTCTTTATCCAGCAACTCTACTTTGTAAGAAGCACTCGCTGCATCCAGGCCTGTACCTGTGATCTTCACGCCGGTAACACCGGACATGTAATCCGCAGAACTCGAATCAATCTCAATATCCGCCGTGAACGAACCATACGTCGAACCGCCGCTCGCAAGCGTGTGCGATGTGTAGTCAGATTTCGTGCCTACTGTCTCAGCTGTCAGGTCAACGGAGCCGGATGCCGCAATGTCATACGTCGTCAGGTCGATTTCGATGTCTGCGCCGTCTGTCCATTTGTC
>NZ_JACHXK010000029.1 GCF_014192105.1 Paenibacillus phyllosphaerae
CCGAACACGACCGTTAAGCCTTCCAGCGCCGATGGTACTTGGACCGCAGGGTCCTGGGAGAGTAGGACGTCGCCAAGCACGAATGACCGACCACATCATGTGGTCGGTTTTTTGTTGTCTTCGAATAGATCGGCAGTGAACTCGAAACAATAAGGACGCTCATTCAGGTTGAAGGAAGAGGTGTCCTTATGAAGGAAAGAAGCTTATTGGCTTATTTCAATACGGAAGATCAAGCGCAACATGCTTTGAAGGAAATGAAAGGACTACGTATTATCGCCTCTCGAATCGATCGTTTCGATGGCTTTGCGGGAAACGGAAGCGATCGGATACGTAATCCGATTACCGGTGATATTCCGGGACTGGGATACCTGACGCTCAATGGTGATTTTGATGATCGCGACGCGGCCATACTTGCAGCCACTCATGTTAGCGCAAGCGGTTTAAGCTCTGGTGGTCGGGATAATCAAGTTACGGGCCGGGATATTCTGTTGACCGTCGTAATTGAAGAATCCGATCTAGAGATGGCAGCTCATATCGCACAAGAAAATGGAGCTTTACTATAACGGAACGACCGTGAAATCCGATCTTTGATCGGATTTTTACGTTTTGCAGGTTAAATTTCGAGAACGTTATGAAGTTCGCGATTAATGGAAACTATGAATAGTAAATAGACGATAGAAAGTATTATATGGTTATCTCACATACGTAGGCCAGATTATCGGAACATATCAGGAACGGCGGCATCTTATGCAAATAGAGGTCCTTATAATCGCCTATAGCCCGTTTAGCACAATGAAAAATAAGGGTAATTAGTAAAGGACCATTTCATTCATTTGGCATGAGCACGGAGGATGATGCGAGGCGTATAAATGAGCGCCAACCGCCCAAGCTAGTAAAGGTATTGAAAAGCGCGGCGAGGACTCTTGACCTTTTGGTAAAATCGCGTATAATTGAATCAAAGTCAAAGAAAGTCAAAGTCAACGAAATCTGATTAATTTGACTTTTCCGGTATTATACCGGCGGAATCGTTGTTTGTCAGCTGTAGGGAGGTTGGCGGCATGCGCAACATTTCCGATCTAATCGAGCAATTTTTGAAGGGGTTACTTCAGGAGAGCCCGGAAGGCGCAGTCGAGATTCAGCGTAACGAACTTGCAGATCGGTTCTCTTGTGTTCCTTCGCAGATCAATTACGTCATCAGCACCCGCTTTACATTGGAGAAGGGCTATTTGGTCGAGAGTAAGCGGGGTGGCGGCGGTTATATCCGAATTCAAAGGGTTGAGCTGCCTACACTGAAGACGATACAAGGGCATATTGCCCAGACGATCGGCAACGAAGTGGATCAAGGGACTGCTGAAGGATTGATTTATCAATTGGAAGAAGCAGAAATGATCTCCAAGCGTGAAGCGAATCTGTTGCGAGCCGCTGTATCACGGGATGTTATCTCATTGAAATTACCCTTGCGAGACGAAGTTCGGGCCAGATTGCTCAAAGCCATGCTTATTACGCTTCTTATGAAATAAGAACGACTTTGTTCTCAATCTGAGGCTGCCTGAAGCCTCGAGCATCAGCAGCGGTTAGAAGCGTAGCTTGATGTGTATGCTTTCGAAGCAAGTTTTGCGTGCTGCAGAACTTTTAGGAGGGATCATGCACTATGCTTTGCCAGGAATGCGGCAAGCGGCCTGCATCATTGCATTTCACGAAAATTGTAGGCGGCGAGAAAACGGAATTTCATATTTGTGAGTCCTGTGCTCGTGAGAAAGGCGAAGGCATACCGGGTACGACGAATGGATTCTCCATTCACAGCCTGCTGTCCGGTTTGCTGGACTTTGAGCCTTCTGGCGGTGCAAGCGGCGCTGGGCCGGGTTACCAAGCGAAGGGTCAGACCATTCGTTGCGATAATTGCGGCTTAACTTATGCTCAATTCAGCAAGATGGGACGATTTGGATGCAGCAAGTGCTATTCACAATTTGGTGACAAGTTGGACCCGATTCTTAAAAGGGTGCACGGTAACGCGGTTCATGTCGGCAAAGTGCCTAAGCGTTCTGGAACCAGAATTAAATTGAAGCGTGAAATCGAGAGTCTCAGGCGCGAGCTTCATGAACGCATCGAGCGTGAAGAATTCGAGAACGCCGCTCAAATCCGCGACCGGATCAGGGAGTTGGAACGAAGCGTTGCCGAAGGGTAGCACGAGCTTGCTGAAAGGAGAATCGCCTTGTCGAAACGTTCTTTTGCCCAGCATGCACTAAGTGATTGGATGCAGGGGACTGGGCCAGAAGCTGATATCGTCATCAGCAGCCGAATTCGAATCGCCCGGAATTTACGGGGACTTCCTTTCCCCATGCTCGCTACAAACCAACAGTCAGAGGATGTTATGGAACGGTTGACGGCTGTTCCAGAGACAGGGCGATTGAACGCAGTTGGGAAGTTCGAGACGATCCGTCTGTCGGATCTGAGCGAGTTGGAGCGAAGAGTATTGGTGGAGAAGCATCTCATTAGTCCGAATTTGGCCAATGAGTCAAGAGGCGGCGCCGTCATTCTAAGCGATAACGAATCGGTTAGCATCATGGTGAATGAAGAGGATCATTTGCGGATCCAATGTTTGTATCCGGGGTTTCAAATTTCAGAGGCCTGGGAATTGGCAAGTCGCATTGATGATATATTTGAAGAGGTTGCCGATTATGCTTTCGACGAGCGAAGAGGCTTCCTGACCAGCTGCCCGACGAATGTCGGCACTGGAATCCGCGCATCTGTCATGATGCATCTGCCTGGTCTTGTACTGACACAGCAGATCAACCGCATATTATCTGCTATAACGCAGGTTGGACTTGCGGTTCGAGGCATCTATGGGGAAGGCAGTGAAGCGCTGGGTAATTTGTTCCAGATCTCGAACCAAATTACACTCGGTCAATCCGAGGGGGAGATTATCGAGAATCTCCACAGCGTAGCGAAGCAAATCATCGATCACGAGCGTGCGGCCAGAGAGCGAATGGTGCATGAGTCCAGAATCAGACTGGAAGACCGGGTGTTCCGGTCTTACGGGATCCTATCTCATGCGTCCATTATGGATTCCAAGGAATCGGCTCAACGGCTATCCGATGTCAGGTTAGGGATTGATTTGGGCCTGATTCAGGATGTAACGCCACGGATGATGAATGAATTATTGGTTTTAACGCAGCCAGGTTTCCTGCAGCAGAACTCCGGCGAGAAGCTGAGCGCTGAGCAGCGGGATATCCGCAGAGCTGAATTAATACGTCAACATTTACATCGTAAATCCGATCATGGGGGTGTGTGAACATGATGTTTGGAAGATTTACTGAACGTGCGCAGAAGGTGCTGGCACTTGCACAGGAAGAGGCAGTGCGGCTTGGTCATAACAATATCGGTACGGAGCATATTCTGCTCGGCTTGAACCGCGAAGGGGAAGGCATTGCTGCCAAAGCGCTGATTGGCTTGGGCTTAAGCTTGGAGAAGATCCAGGATGAAGTCGAGACGCTGATCGGTCGCGGACAAGAGCAGCCGACGAATATCGCTTATACGCCGCGTGCGAAGAAAGTTATCGAGCTGTCGATGGATGAAGCGCGCAAGCTCGGCCATACTTACGTGGGCACGGAGCATATCTTGCTCGGCCTGATTCGTGAAGGTGAAGGAGTCGCTGCACGCGTATTGAACAATTTGGGCATCAGCCTGAACAAAGCGCGTCAACAAGTCCTTCAACTGCTCGGCAGCAGCGAAGCGATCTCGAGCAATCATGGTACGCCTACGAATGTAAGCACGCCTACGCTTGACGGCTTAGCACGCGATTTGACCGCCTATGCCAAAGAAGGCAATCTCGATCCGGTTATCGGCCGCAGTAAAGAGATCGAGCGCGTCATTCAAGTGCTTAGCCGCCGTACGAAGAACAACCCAGTGCTCATCGGTGAGCCGGGCGTCGGAAAAACGGCGATTGCGGAAGGTCTGGCACAGAAGATCATCGCCGGCGAAATTCCGGAGACGCTTCGTGACAAACGCGTCATGACCTTGGACATGGGTTCGGTCGTTGCGGGAACGAAGTATCGCGGTGAATTCGAAGATCGTCTGAAAAAGATCATGGATGAGATTCGCCAAGCCGGCAACATCATCCTGTTCATCGACGAGCTTCATACCCTCATCGGCGCTGGCGGCGCTGAAGGCGCGATTGACGCTTCGAACATTCTCAAGCCGTCGCTTGCCCGCGGCGAGCTGCAGTGCATCGGCGCTACGACGCTCGATGAGTACCGCAAATATATCGAGAAGGATGCAGCGCTGGAACGCCGTTTCCAACCGATTACGGTCGATCAGCCTTCGCCTGAAGAAGCGATTCAGATCCTTCACGGTCTGCGTGACCGTTACGAAGCGCATCACCGCGTGAAAATTACGGATGAGGCGATTGAGCAAGCGGTCAAATTATCCGACCGTTATATCACCGATCGTTTCCTCCCGGATAAAGCGATCGATTTGATCGACGAAGCTTCTTCCAAAGTACGCCTCAAAACGTACACGGTACCGCCGAATCTGAAACAACTGGAGAACCGTCTGGAGGATATCCGCAAGGAGAAAGACTCCGCCGTGCAGAGCCAGGAGTTCGAGAAAGCAGCGGCGCTTCGCGATACGGAGCAGAAGATTCGCGAGGAACTCGACGTGACTCGCAATCAGTGGAAAGAAAAGCAAGGCCGTACCGACTCCGAGGTTACACCGGACGATATCGCTCAAGTCGTGGCAAGCTGGACGGGTGTACCGGTGAGCAAGCTGGCTGAAGAAGAGACGCAGCGCCTGCTCAAAATGGAGGATATCCTCCATGACCGCGTCATCGGCCAGACGGATGCCGTCAAAGCGGTATCCCGTGCAATCCGCCGTGCACGCGCCGGTCTGAAAGATCCGAAGCGTCCGATTGGTTCCTTCATCTTCCTCGGACCGACAGGCGTAGGTAAGACGGAACTTGCCCGTGCCCTTGCCGAGGCCATGTTCGGCGACGAGAATGCGGTAATTCGCATCGATATGTCGGAGTATATGGAGAAGCACTCGACCTCTCGTCTGGTCGGCGCGCCTCCGGGATATGTCGGCTATGAAGAAGGTGGACAGCTGACAGAGAAAGTTCGCCGCAAACCTTATTCGGTCGTCCTGCTCGACGAGATCGAGAAGGCGCATCCGGAAGTCTTCAACATCCTTCTTCAAGTGCTTGAGGACGGACGCTTGACGGATTCCAAAGGCCGCGTGGTCGATTTCCGCAATACGCTGATCATCATGACGTCGAACGTAGGCGCCGACCAAATCAAGCGGAATTCTTCGCTCGGCTTCACGGCTGTGCATGATGCCGGCCGCGACTTCTCCATCATGAAGGATAAAGTGCTGGGTGAGCTCAAAAAGAGCTTCCGTCCGGAGTTCATCAACCGAATCGACGAGACGATCGTGTTCCACTCGCTGGAGCAAGAGCATATCGCTCAGATCGTAACGCTCATGTCCGACGAGCTGCGTAAACGACTGCGTGAGCAGGAAGTTGACTTTACGCTTACGGATACGGCGAAAGCCTTCCTCGCGAAGGAAGGCTTCGACCCTCAATATGGTGCGCGTCCGCTGCGTCGTGCCATCCAGAAACATATCGAGGACCGTCTCTCAGAGGACCTGTTGATGGGCAACATCAGCAAAGGCGATACGCTCGTCATTGACGAGAAAGACGGTCAACTGACCGTCGAGCGCACGAGCTCTGCTGAAGAAGAGCCGGCGACGAAATAAATTCGATTAGGGATTCTGCCAATGAGCAGGATCCCTTTTCTTTTTGCGCGGGGCGGGAGATAGTGGTAAAATAGAAAACGGAACATATGGTCCCCTTGGAAAGGGGCAGCTACTCTTGACTCAGTCCGATTGGAATACATTGACTAAAGATATGCGTAATCTCAAAGCCCAATACGAGGAGGTTAACCATGATGATCGTAGTGACGAATACGATTAAAGTGAAGAAAGGCCATGGCGTAGAAGTGGCTGAACGCTTTCGCCGATCGAAGGGCGTTCACCTGCAGCCGGGCTTCGTCCGGATGGAAGTGATGATGACAGAAGACCTGGAAGAGATAGACGAGCTGAAGGTATGCACCACGTGGAATGATAAAGCCTCGTTCGAAAACTGGGTCTCTAGCGATAACTTCCGACAAGCGCATGTACAGCGGCGGACCGGCACGGACGGCACGGAGCAGAGTGCGCAGGCAGGACCGCACGGGACAAGCCATGGGGGTGCGGAAGGGCACAAGGCTCAGACGGAAAGCGTCATGCTGGGATCCAAGATGACGATCCATCAAGTACTCGTTAGCCGTATAGCTGGAGAAGACGAATAATACAGGTAGGCCTATGACAGCTCCCTTTTCGCCGTAGCAAGAGGGAGCTTCTCTATGCCCGAATAAAGGGTGGTCACATGAGCAGCAGTAATGGTAAACTTTTAGATGAATGTCTACACATGAGAAGGAGCCGCGGATGGCAAAACTTAAAGTGAAGTTCGCTTGTACCGATTGTGGCACGGAATCGCCGAAGTGGCTGGGCAAATGTCCAGGCTGCGGCGCATGGAACACCATGGTGGAGGAAAAGGAAACCGTTGTCAAAACACAAGGTATGGGCTCGCCGCTTATTCAGACGAAAGAAAAGCCGCGACCTATCATACACATAGAAAGCGGGCAAGAACCCCGAATCGAAACACGGCTCCAAGAACTCAATCGCGTGTTGGGCGGCGGGGTTGTACCAGGCTCGCTTATCTTAGTCGGTGGAGACCCCGGGATTGGGAAGTCTACGCTCCTTCTACAGACGTCGCATGCGCTGGCAAGCAAAGGCTTGAAGGTTCTGTACATATCGGGTGAGGAATCCGTGCGCCAGACGCGTCTGCGTGCAGACCGGCTAGGTGCGCTTACCGATAAGCTGTATGTGCTATGCGAGACGAACATGGATCAAGTGAACGACGCGATTGAATCCGTCACGCCGGATTTTCTCGTTATCGATTCCATCCAGACCGTCTATGATCCGAACGTGCAATCCGCGCCGGGCAGCGTATCGCAAGTCAGAGAGTGCACGGCTCACTTCATGAGAGTTGCGAAGATCAAAGGAATCGCGACGGTGCTCGTAGGTCATGTGACCAAAGAGGGGGCCATTGCAGGACCGCGGCTGCTGGAACATATGGTGGATTGCGTTCTTTACTTCGAAGGCGAGCGGCATCACAGCTACCGGTTGCTGCGGGCGGTGAAGAACCGTTTCGGCTCAACGAACGAAATCGGGATCTTCGAAATGGGCGAGTCGGGGCTTCGGGAAGTAACCAATCCTTCCGAGCTGTTCCTCTCCGAGCGTCCGCTTGGCGTATCGGGATCTACGGTCGTAGCCAGCATGGAAGGGACGCGTCCGGTATTGGTGGAGTTGCAGGCATTGGTGGCGACGACGAACTTCCCGTCGCCCCGCCGGATGTCGACGGGCATCGACCATAACCGGATGGCGCTGATCATCGCCGTCTTGGAGAAACGGATGGGGATGTTCCTTCAAACGCAGGATGCTTACTTGAACGTCGCCGGCGGGGTGAAGCTGGATGAGCCGGCAGTCGATCTGGCTGCGGCGGTAAGCATCGCTTCGAGCTTCCGGGATGCGCCGACCAGACCGTATGATGTTATTTTTGGCGAGATCGGGTTAACCGGTGAGGTAAGAGCCGTTGCTCGCGCTGAGCAGCGGGTGAAAGAAGCGCAGAAGCTTGGCTTTAAGCGCGTCATTATGCCGGAGAAGAGTCTGAAAGGCTGGAGTCCGCCGACTGGAATTGAGATCATTGGCGTGGAGACCGTGTCAGAAGCGCTCAAGGCAGCGTTGGGATAGAGGGGGCAGAATATGAAGGAGCCGAGTCAACAGGAAATTATGAATCAGCTGCTGCAAATGGTTGCGCCCGGCACCGCATTTCGCGATGGGCTGGATAACGTGCTGCGCGCGAAGACTGGCGCACTGCTTGTAGTAGGCTACAGTCCGGAAGTAATGGAAGTTGTCGATGGCGGCTTCTCGATCAATTGCGATTTCTCGCCGAACTATTTGTATGAGTTGGCGAAGATGGATGGCGCCATCATATTAAGTGAAGACCGTAAACGAATTTTGTATGCCAATACCCAGCTGATTCCGGACAGTTCGATATCATCCTCGGAAACCGGGATCCGGCACAGGACGGCGGAGCGGGTGGCCAAGCAAACCGGGAAGCTGGTCGTATCCATCTCGCAGCGCCGGAATGTCATCACCTTGTATCAAGGCCAACTGCGTTATTCGCTCAAGGAAATGGGCGTTATTCTCACGAAAGCGAATCAGGCGATCCAGACGCTGGAGAAGTACCGCGCGGTGCTCACTCAGTCGTTCACGAACCTATCCGCTTCCGAGTTCGAGGAGCTTGTTACGCTGCAGGAGGTTGCCCACGTCGTAAAACGGGTAGAAATGGTTATCCGGGTGAAGATGGAGATCAAACGATACGTTAACGAGCTTGGAACAGAAGGCCGTCTGATCGCCATGCAGATGGATGAGTTGGTCGGCGGCGTCGAGGAAGAGCTGTGGTTCCTGCTTAAAGACTATGCGAAGGAATCCAGCGAAGAGAAAATTCGGGAAATTCGCAATGGCATCCGCAAATTGACAGCGGAAGATCTGCTCGATATACCGCCGATCGTCAAGCTGCTCGGATACGGCGGATCCGGTGCAGAAGAGATGGTTGCGCCAAGAGGGTATCGTCTGCTTAGCAAGATCCCTCGTCTGCCGGCGGTTATAATGCACAATCTCGTGGAACACTTTGATCACTTGCCCCATATTCTAATGGCGACGATTGAAGAGCTCGATGCAGTGGACGGTATTGGGGAAGTAAGGGCCCGTGCAATCAAGGAAGGGCTCAAACGGATCCAAGAGCAGATGTTCATTGACAGGCAAATTTAAATCCCATACAATGTTAGAATGCGCCTTGGATTGGTTAGATTTTACAGATGAATGAACCGATAGTTCATTCATTTTGGGGCATAGTAAAGATGAGGTGGAGCTTAATGTTTACAAAATCGATACCGAGTCTTTTTACCGTGGCGAACTTGTTCCTAGGCATCATCGCCATCATCCTCGTCTTTCCGGAGAACGCAAGATACGATCTTGCGGCAATGATGGTCATCATTGCGATGCTGATGGATGGAGTGGACGGACGGGTCGCTCGTGCGCTGAATGCGCAAAGCGAGTTCGGCAAAGAGCTCGATTCCTTATCCGATGTCATATCGTTCGGCGTTGCGCCGGCTTTCATTATGTATAGCGTAGCGTTTCAGGAACTGAATGCTGCGCCGTCCTGGATTATCACCGCGCTCTTCCCGATCTGTGGGGCACTGAGGCTGGCCAGGTTCAATGTCATCTCCGGTGCTACGGGATACTTCATTGGACTGCCGATCCCTGCTGCAGGCGGCGTGCTCGCCACGCTGGCGCTGTTTCACAAGGAGATCCCAATCTCGATCTTGTTGGCAAGTACGCTTGTGCTCTCGTTCCTAATGGTAAGTACGGTTAAATACCCGAATTTCAAGAAGGTAGGCATTCCCCGTAATGCCATCTGGGTCGTACCGCTTGTGGTCATTGTATCGGTCGTGCTAGCGTTGTTGTTCCCGCAGCATTTGTCCAAAATCATTTTCGTACCGCTTGTTCTGTACGCCTTGTACGGCTTAAAAAAAAACGTTGATCGCCGACTTCCTTGGCGCAATCGCAAACGCCGCAAGGAAGATGACAACGTACACAGCGAGAATAGCGCTTAATCGGCGCGAACTCGCTTGGTCAATACCCGGAGAACGAATAACCGCCTTGATCCTCTAACAGAGGAACCAAGGCGGTTTTTGTTGTGCATATCGTCACGATAAGATTACCTAGATGGCGGTTTAAGTCAAATTGAAAAGTCCCAGTGTAGCACATTTGTTCGATTCGTGCGTCACCACTTCGTCGAGCTTGATATCCAACAGATTGCACATCGCGGACATATAGAAGAGATTGCGTCCGAGCTCGTTCTTAATGGCATCCTTGCAGTGCTCGCATAGCTCGCCATTAATATGGTGGTGCAGCTTCGTCTTTGCCTGTTCCAAATTGGCATCGTCCGGATATTCCTGTTTCCGTGCGTTCAATTCGATACATCCACATTCGGTAACGGATTTGGCCACGGCCCGGTTTACAGCTGCTCCGGCTTGACCGTACTTCGATAATACATCCAACAAGCTTCGGTGTCGCAACAGAAGCTCGGATACTTGCTCTTGAAATTCTGCAAGCGTAGGCGTGCTCATCGATTCCACCTCATTTCAGGATTGGCAGTGCTCCTCCTATTATAAGCCTAAGCCGTCCCGTATTTCAAAAACTGTTTTGAATCCGCAGTTTTTCCGCGAAAATTGGTCCACCCTACGGTTAACGTGCGAAAGATTGGCACATAATTGTAATGGAGGTGGATTTATGTGATGAAACGAATTATTCAAACCATTGGCTTATTGTTCGGTGCTGTAATTGGGGGGCAAATGCATAGCTGGATGAATGCCGGGGCAATCTGGACCTCGCAATCATACGCGGTTATGCAACGATCGGGGAGTTACTACATCAACGTAGGTATTGGAGCACTATGTGGTCTTGTATTGGCTTCCATGCTATCGGGGGCAATCATCCGTTTTCTCGAGCGTGGAGCAGATCGTGTTTCGGAGATGCCGACTGGGGATCTCATGGCAGGCGGAGCGGGCTTGGCAAGCGGACTTGGCATTTCAGCTTTATTGTACCCGGCTGTATCCGGTTTTAGCGGAGCGGGTCTATTCATTCCGGCGTGTATGACGTTATTCTTTGGGTATTTCGGATTGCGGCTGGGCTTAAGCAAGAAACAGGAGTTGGCCGAAGGTTTCAGCAGCTTCATGAGCATGCGCGCCAAGCCGGCGGACAATCTGGAGGACAGCACGTACGAAGAACATAAGATTCTAGATACGAGCGTTATTATCGATGGGCGGATTGCCGATATTTGCAAGACGGGGTTTATTGAAGGGACGCTCGTTATACCGGAGTTCGTCCTGGAGGAACTGCAGCATATTGCCGATTCTTCGGATCTGCTCAAGCGGAACCGCGGGCGCCGCGGGCTCGATATTCTGAACAAGATTCAGAAGGAGCTCGATGTGAAAGTTCTGATCTATGAAGGCGACATGGAAGACGGCGAAGTCGACAGCAAACTGGTGAAGTTGGCCAAAGTGCTGCATGGCAAAGTGGTCACGAACGATTTCAACTTGAATAAGGTATGCGAGCTTCAAGGCGTATCCGTGCTGAATATCAACGATCTGGCGAATGCGGTTAAGCCGGTCGTCCTGCCAGGCGAAGAAATCGTCGTACAGGTGATCAAAGACGGCAAGGAGCATGGCCAAGGCGTTGCTTATCTGGATGACGGTACGATGATCGTCGTGGAAGGCGGCAGAGACTTTATCGGCACGACGATGGAGGTTCTGGTGACCAGCGTGCTTCAAACCTCCGCGGGCCGGATGATTTTTGCCAAGCCGAAATTGTTGGAAAAAGCGCTGTAACACGGTATGATAGATACCGTATGATGTGCGCCGCTCTCCCGATAGAGCAACAGGCGAATAGCGCATCATAAGTTTACAGCGAGGCGGTTGAGAGGCATGGCAGGAACTAGCGCAGCATGGGGCGTTGTCGTGGTGGCGGCTGGGCGCGGGACGCGAATGGGAACCGCAGAGAGCAAGCAGTATTTGCTGCTGCAGGACAAGCCCGTGCTGGTACATACATTAGAGATTTTCGAATCGATGGCGGAGATCCGTGAGATCGCGCTCGTGGTGGGCAGCATGGATGTGGAGCGCTGCGAGGCGCTCGTGGCCCAGTACGGCTTGTCCAAAGTGCGGGCGGTTGTCGCGGGCGGCAGTGAACGGCAGCATTCGGTACTGCGCGGTCTGCATGCTCTGGATACCGAGTGGGTGATGGTTCATGACGGGGTTCGTCCGCTCGTCTCCCCGGCAGCTGTCCGCGCCTGCGCTGCAGCGGCTCAGCAATCTGAGGCTGCGGTACTTGCCGTACCTGTGAAAGATACCATTAAGCAAGTGAATGAGGAAGGCGTTATTGTAGCTACGCCGGATCGGAGAAGCTTGTGGGCGATTCAAACGCCGCAAGCTTTTCGTCGTGCATTGCTGCTGGAAGCCCATGAGAAGGCGGCGGACTCCGGTTTTGTCGGCACCGATGACGCTGTAGTCGTGGAGCGATTCGGCGGCGTGCCGGTCGTCGTCGCGGAAGGCGAGTATACGAACATTAAGATTACGACGCCGGAAGATATGCCGTGGGCGGAATTTTTGCTTAAGCGGCCAAAGTGATACCGAACTAGCTTGGTAGAGGAGAGATTGGAATGATTCGTGTTGGTCAAGGTTTCGATGTGCATCAGTTGGTAGAGGGGCGTCCGTGTATTATCGGCGGCGTTACGATTCCCTATGAGAAAGGTCTGCTCGGCCATTCGGACGCGGACGTGCTGCTGCATGCGATTAGCGATGCGATTCTTGGCGCGCTAGGACTTGGGGATATCGGCAAGCATTTTCCGGATACGGACGAAGCGTTCAAGGATGCGGACAGCTTGAAGCTGCTTGAAGATGTATGGAAGCTGGCGAAAGAACGGGGCTATAAGCTCGGGAACGTAGATTCCACTATAATCGCGCAGCGTCCGAAGATGGCGCCTTACATCCCGCAGATGGCAGAGGTTATCGCCAAGGCGCTCGAAGCCGAAGAGATCTCGCAAGTGAACGTGAAAGCGACGACGACCGAGCAGCTCGGCTTCCCGGGTCGGGGCGAGGGGATTGCGGCGCAATCGGTTGTCTGCCTTGTCAAGATTGTGCTATGATCGTGGGATAATGAGGAAGAGTAGTGGAAGGAGCTTATTAAGCGATGTCTGAACAAATTCGCGTCCGCTATGCGCCGTCCCCGACGGGCCATCTGCATATCGGCAATGCAAGAACGGCGTTGTTTAACTATTTGTTCGCTCGCAGCCGCGGCGGCAAATTCATTATACGGATCGAAGATACCGACGTGAAGCGCAACGTCGCAGGCGGCGAGGAGAACCAGCTGACCTACCTGAAGTGGCTCGGCATCACGTGGGATGAGAGCATTGATGTAGGCGGCGGCTATGGTCCTTACCGTCAAACCGAACGTCTCGACATTTATCGTGAGTACTGGCAGGATCTGCTTGATCGCGGCCTGGCTTACAAATGTTACTGTACCGAGGAAGAACTCGAGCAGGAGCGGGAAGAACAGATTGCGCGCGGTGAGATGCCGGGCTACTCCGGTCGTCACCGTGACCTGACGGAAGAGCAGCGCCAGGCGTTCGAGGCGGAAGGCCGCGTGCCGAGCGTGCGTTTCCGCGTACCTGCGGGCAAGACGTACACGTGGGACGATATGGTCAAAGGGACGATCAGCATCGACTCCGAAGGCACCAATGATTTCGTCATCGTGAAACGTGACGGCATTCCAACGTATAACTTCGCCGTAGCGGTAGACGATCATCTAATGGCGATCAGCCATGTGCTGCGCGGAGAAGACCATATCTCCAATACGCCGCGCCAGCTGATGATCTATGAAGCTTGCGGTTGGGAACCGCCGCAATTCGGACATATGACGCTCATCGTGAACGAGAACCGCAAGAAGCTCAGCAAGCGCGACGAGTCGATCATTCAATTCATTGAGCAATACGACGCCCTGGGCTATCTGCCGGAGGCAATGTTCAACTTCATTACGCTGCTCGGCTGGTCGCCGGAAGGCGAGCAGGAAATCTTCACGCGCGAAGAGCTCGTTAACGTATTCGACGCGTCGCGCTTGTCCAAGAGCCCGGCCGTATTCGATACGAATAAACTGAGCTGGATGAACAATGAATACATCAAGAAGACCGACGTAGCGCGTCTGGTTGACCTGTGTATCCCGCATTTGCAGCAAGCGGGCAGATTGCCGGAAGCGCTGGATGAGAGCGGACGGGAGTGGACGACCGCGCTGGTTGCGCTGTACCAGGATAAGCTGCGCTCGGCATCGGATATCGTCGCGCTCACGGAACTGTTCTTCCTGCCGGAAGTAACGGACGAAGAGGAAGCGGCGGCCGTACTCGCGGAAGAACAGGTGCCTACCGTGCTGCGTGCTTTCGCGGAGCAAGTCGAAGCGCTGGATCCGTTCGTTGAGGGCGGCATTAAGGCGGCGATCAAAGCCGTGCAGCAATCGACCGGGTTCAAAGGCAAACAGCTGTTCATGCCGATTCGCGCTGCGCTTACCGGCCAGACGCATGGCCCGGACCTGAACCAGACGATCGCGCTGCTTGGCAAGGCCAAAGTGCAAGAGCGCCTTCAGAAGCGACTCTAATCCCGGTCCATCCGGATTGCCGGTATAGGCGAATATCCCACTTGTCAGTCATCCGGGTGTCCGTTATACTTGGGGTATTATTCGTAATCGGTCAATAGCATTGATCAGGAAGTTCATTTCAAGAGAAGAATTCTCACAGAGAGGGCGACCTTTCCTATGGAGCCGCTGCTACAGGATTCAATGAAGCGGAGCTGTACGATTGGCTGGAAGTTGCCCAGAATTCCCGAAGTGAGCCTTGCGCCTGTGAGCTGCGCTCTCCGATCCGTATGACTACGGGGTAGGGAGTGCCGAATGTCTGCGTTAAAGACACGGAAGATGGATGGTTGCCCTCCAATGGGGGTACCCGAGTCCCAAGCAGAGTGGAACCGCGTATGTACGCCTCTGCAGCCATAAGGCTGCGGGGGCTTTTTGCATTATCGGCCAAGGCATCATTAAAGATTTCATGGGAAGCAAGGGATTCGTTTTTCGCTTCCGTAAAAGGCGGCCGAATCGAAAGAGGGGGTTGTACCATGTTCCGCAATATGAAGATAGATATCGAGACCGTGCTGGATAACGACCCGGCAGCCCGCAGCAAGTTTGAGGTCGTCTTTACATACTCGGGTTTGCATGCGATATGGGCGCACCGGGTAGCGCATTGGTTTTATAAGCGTAAGTGGTTTACGCTCGCCCGTTTCATTTCGCAGGTGAGCCGCTTTTTTACAGGGATTGAGATTCATCCGGGAGCTGTTATCGGGCATCGTCTGTTTATTGACCATGGCATGGGGGTCGTCATCGGCGAAACCTGTGAAATCGGCGACAATGTCGTCATCTACCAAGGTGTCACGCTCGGCGGTACGGGTAAGGAGAAAGGTAAGCGACATCCAACTATTGGCAACAATGTTGTTATTGGTTCAGGCTCGAAGGTACTCGGGTCGTTCACAGTTGGAGATAATGTGAATATCGGTTCAAATGCAGTCGTGCTGCGGGAGGTCCCATCTAATAGTACGGTCGTCGGCAACCCGGGACGGGTGGTCAAACGCAACGGTGAGCGCGTAGGGGATCGTCTTGATCATACGAATCTGCCCGATCCGGTCGTGGAGATGCTGCGCGATATGCAGCGCCAGATCGATGAGCTTAAGGCAGAGCTGAGACGGGAACGGGAGCAGACCAGGCAAGAGAGGCAAGAAGTGAGAAGCTTATAGGTGAAGGAGCAAGATTGATGACATTGCATATTTACAATACGATGACCCGGGAGCTGGAGAAGTTCGTTCCGCTTGTGCAAGGCAAGGTGAGCATGTACGTGTGCGGACCTACGGTCTACGATTACATTCATATCGGGAACGCGCGGCCTGCCATCTTCTTCGATGTCGTTCGGCGTTATTTGGAAGCAAGCGACTATGAGGTCAATTATGTGGTGAACTTTACGGATGTGGACGACAAGCTGATCCGTAAGGCCGAGCAGCTCGGATCGACGGTCCCCGAAGTGGCCGAGCGCTTCATCGCAGCCTTCAATGAGAATATTGCCGGACTCGGCATTCATAAGGCATCGATCAATCCGCGCGTAACGGAGCATATTCCGGAAATTCTCGCGTTTATCGAGCAGCTGGTGAACACAGGCTATGCCTATGAAAGCGGCGGCGACGTGTATTATCGTACGAACAAATTCACGGATTACGGTAAGCTGTCCCATCAGAACATGGATGAGCTGCAATTGGGCATACGGATCGAAGTCGATGAGCGCAAAGAGAACGGTCAGGACTTCGTGCTCTGGAAAGCCGCGAAGCCCGGCGAGATTGCCTGGGATAGCCCTTGGGGAGCGGGACGCCCGGGTTGGCATATCGAGTGCTCCGCGATGGCGCGCAAATATCTGGGCGATACGCTCGATATTCATGGCGGCGGCCAAGATTTGCAGTTCCCTCACCATGAATGCGAAGTCGCGCAATCGGAAGCCGTCACTGGCAAGCCGCTCGCGCGGTATTGGATGCACAACGGCTATATTA
The DNA here is from genome assembly GCF_014192105.1 of Paenibacillus phyllosphaerae. Taxonomy (GTDB): domain Bacteria; phylum Bacillota; class Bacilli; order Paenibacillales; family Paenibacillaceae; genus Paenibacillus_Z; species Paenibacillus_Z phyllosphaerae. Next base: position 16,341 of record NZ_JACHXK010000029.1, read on the forward strand.
ATATTAACAACGAGAAGATGTCCAAGTCGCTGGGCAACGGCATTACGGTCAATGAGCTGCTCAAACAGACCAAGCGCGAAGCGCTGCGTTATTTCATGCTGTCGAGCCATTACCGCAGTCCGCTCAACTTTAACGATGAGACGATCGCACAAGCCGAGAACAGCGTGGAGCGGGTTGCCAACTGCTACGGTAACTTGAATCATCGGTTGTCGGTGGCAGGCAACGTGGCTGAAGAAGATTTCGGCGCGATCGAAGAGCGCGTCACGTCGATTATCGAGCAGTTCAGAGCGAAGATGGACGATGACTTCAACACGCCGGATGCGATCACGGCGTTGTTCGATCTGGTGAGCGAGGCCAATCAATATTTGCAGCGCCCCGTGGTAACGGTGGATGCTCTGCAACTGTTCCTGGGCGCTTTCGAAGCGATGGATAATGTGCTCGGATTGCTGCCGCAGGAAGAAGAAGGACTGCTCGATGCCGATATCGATGCGCTAATCGTCGAGCGTACTGAGGCGCGTCAGGCCAAGAACTGGGCGCGTGCGGATGAAATTCGCGATTTGCTGGCTGAACAGGGCATTGTGCTGGAAGATACGCCACAAGGCATTCGTTGGAAACGGAAATGACAAGCAACATGAATAAGATGGAGCAACCGATGACGATATCGAACAATACAGGAATAATCGAAGGGCAGAACGCGGGCTTGTGGCAACACGAGCCTGCCAAATCCCCTAATTTGCTGAATCCAGTCGTGCTCGCCTACATGGGAGACGCGGTTTTCGAACTATTGGTCAGGCAATATTTGATTGCGCAGCCGAATCATAAGCCGCACCATTTGCATAAGCAAGCCACGCAATTCGTGTCTGCTAAAGCCCAGCGGATGCTGCTGGAGAAATGGACCCCGTTGCTAACGGAAGAAGAGGCGGATGTTGTGCGCAGAGGGCGCAATACCAAGTCGGGAACGCCGCCCAAGAATGCCAATGTGGCGGATTACCGGCAGGCCACGGCGCTCGAGTGCCTGGTCGGATTTTTATACTACGGGAAACGAATCGACCGACTGCAGGAGTTGATGGCCGCAGGCTTTGCGGACCATAACGGCTAGCAGGAAGCGTTCATATATTAGGAGGAAGAAGCAATGACAGAACGGGACGACTCACAAGAATGGATTGCAGGCAAGCATCCCGTCATGGAAGCACTGCGCTCCGGCCGGGAAATCAATAAAATCTGGATGACGGAGCAGGCGTTGAAAGGAGCGGGTGCGCTCGTCGCGGAAGCGAAGAATGCGGGCGTTATCATTCAGACCGTAGACAAACGCAAGCTGGACCAACTGGTCAGCGATGTACCGCATCAGGGCGTGGTCGCACAAGCGGCAGCGTATCAATACTATGAGGTGGAAGAGTTGATCGCGCGTGCCAAGGAAAGCGGCGAAACGCCGTTCTTCCTGCTGCTAGACGAAATCGAGGATCCGCACAATCTCGGTTCCATTCTGCGGACGGCCGAGTGTACCGGCGTACATGGCGTCATTATCCCAAAACGCCGTTCTGCGGCGTTGACGGCAACAGTGGCCAAAATTTCGGCAGGAGCGGTGGAATATGTGCCTGTTGCGCGCGTGACAAATTTGGCCCAGACGATCGATAAGCTCAAAGAAGAAGGGATCTGGATTGCAGGTACGGATCTTTCTGCCAAAGAGGACGTCTACAGAGCCAACTTCGATCTGCCGTTGGGCGTCGTGATCGGCAACGAGGCCAAAGGCATCGGACGGCTTATCCGCGAGAAATGCGATTTTCTCATCAAATTGCCGATGTTCGGCCAGCTGAATTCTTTGAATGCGTCGGTAGCGGCGGGCGTACTGATGTACGAAGTGGTGCGGCAGCGGCGGAGCAGATAGATGCAGCGGCGGGAAGATGTCCTGCTGGTTGATGGCTACAACATGATCGGCGCCTGGTCGATGCTGGCACGGCTGAAGGATACGAATCTGGAGGAAGCGCGGGACAAGCTGCTTGAGATGCTCGCGGATTATCAAGGTTTTACCGGGATGGAAGTGATCGTCGTGTTCGACGCGCACCAAGTACCCGGTACGGGAGCAACCTTCAAGCAGCACCGTATCACGGTCGTCTATACGAAGGAAAAAGAGACCGCGGATGCCTGCATCGAGCGGCTTGCATTGGAGAAGAGGAAGCGCAGCCGCCAAATCTATGTCGCGACGAATGACTTGGTGGAGCAGCATGTCGCGTTCGGCCAAGGAGCGCTCCGGGTAACCGCGCGCGAGTTGCTGACGGATATCCAGCAGAACCGCAAAAGCATTGAAAAAGCGCTTGAACGACCGCCTAGCCAGGTGCGCAATGAACTCGACAACAACTTGAAGATGGATGTCCGCATGAAACTCGAAAAGATGCGTCGAGGCGAACAATGAAACATTTGGAATCATATGTTAGGAATGTGTGAATATCTCTTACTTCGAAGCAACATAAGGGTCCGGTTTATCCCATTTTTACTAGATTATAAACGCCGAAACGGCCTGATCTGCATTGACGGTGCTAGGTTACATAATGTATACTGAGGCTATGTCTTTTGGCAGGTTGGTCTTGACTCTATCGTATGATTGACGAGAGGGATGACAGGCGTCTGCGGGTTATCGCAGGTCTTCGTTCCTAGTATAATAGTTATTTGCATTGCACGCCTTTCGAACCGGAGGGATTGTTCGTGAGCATCGACCTCAAAGAGTGGAAAACGCTGGACTATGACTGCAGAACGGACGAAGATATAGTAGAAGCGGTTCGTGAAGGTGATGGCGAAGCGCTGGAATATTTGATCAATAAATATAAGAATTTCGTCCGGGCTAAAGCTCGCTCCTATTTCCTCATCGGGGCCGACCGCGAAGATATCGTGCAAGAGGGCATGATTGGTCTTTACAAGGCGATTCGGGATTTCAAAGGAGACAAGCTTGCGTCATTCAAGGCGTTTGCGGAGCTTTGTATTACCAGACAGATTATAACCGCGATTAAGACGGCTACCAGGCAGAAGCACATTCCGCTTAATTCGTATGTGTCGCTGGACAAGCCGATTTATGATGAAGACTCGGATCGTACGCTGCTGGACGTCATCTGCGGTACGCGTGTATCGGATCCGGAAGAGTTGATTATTAATCAAGAAGAGTTCGTTGGCCTCGAAGATAAGATGTCGGAGATTTTGAGCGATCTGGAGCGTAAGGTTCTGATGCTCTATTTGGACGGGCGTTCTTATCAGGAAATAGCCGTCGATCTGGATCGGCACGTCAAGTCGATCGACAATGCGCTCCAGCGCGTGAAGCGCAAGTTGGAACGCTATCTGGAAGTTCGTAATATTAGCGGCTAGACTGTTGCACTGATTAAGAGCCTCATAGGCTCTTTTTTTATTGGCAAGCCGATGCGCAGGTTTGGATTTCTAGAAATTGGCCGATACTGAGAAATGCCAATAAGGATGGTTCTGATGAGAGCCGGAAATTCAGGCGTTACGCGGGTTTGAGGCCTAGGTGAACGACAAGGGAGTACCCGAAACCACGCAGAGCGGAGACAGTTTAATCGTTGACACTGTGCTATCGCTTGTGATAAAGTGTTTTGAGTAGCCCTAAATAGGTGTTTATTTATGATGGGTTTTTGAATCAGTCCTTGCTGTTCCTGATGATTGATGCTTGACCCCATATGAGAGCATCGCTTTTAGGTTAGAGTAACGGCTTTCTTTCCGGTGAATAAACCTACCTTTTATCACAGCTTTGTAGTTTGGAGCTTGATTTGGGGTTTATGTCAATTGCTAGCTCAGGAGGTGTACCGCATGCGGGTTATTATTACGTTGGCTTGCACGAACTGCAAACAAAGGAACTACGCGAGCTCCAAAAACAAACGCAATCATCCGGACCGCATCGAGATGAAGAAGTTTTGCAAGTTCTGTAACGAGCATACTCCTCATCGCGAAACGAGATAGGACCTGGAGGTGTTGACATGGCATTTCTAGCTAGGATGAAGCAAAGCTTCGGGTCGACGTTCTCCTTCTTCTCCGACAGCTTCGCAGAACTGAAGAAGGTTCGCTGGCCGAGCCGTAAAGAGCTGACAAGCTATACGCTTGTAGTGCTTGTTACGATCGTGCTAGTAACGATTTACTTCTGGGTTCTTGACATCGGTATCTCCGAATTGGTCGAACTGATTGTGTAAGAAGGGTCCGAGGGTGGCTTGTTATGGAAAAAAGATGGTATGTAGTTCATACTTACTCTGGGTATGAGAATAAAGTCAAAGCGAATCTTGAACGTCGCGTAGAATCGATGGGCATGGAAGACAAAATCTTCCGCGTGCTCGTGCCGATGGAGGAAGAAGTGGTAAACAAAGACGGGAAGAAGAAAACCGTCATGCGTAAAGTTTACCCTGGATATGTCCTTGTCGAGATGATACAGACGGATGATTCGTGGTACGTTGTTCGTAATACGCCGGGCGTGACAGGTTTTGTCGGATCCACGGGATCCGGATCGAAGCCTACTCCATTGCTGCCTGAGGAAGTAGATCAAATCCTCAAGCATATGGGAATGGAGGAGCCGAAACCGAAGATCGAATTCGATCTGAAGGAAACGGTTCGTGTCATGGTAGGTCCTTTTGCCAATTTTGTTGGCACGGTCGAAGAGATCTTGCTGGATAAGAGCAAACTCAAAGTTCATGTCAATATGTTTGGCCGGGAAACACCACTTGAGCTTGATTATACTCAGGTGGAGAAGATATAATTGTCGTTTGTAAGGTCTGATTGGTCTCCGATTAGATCACAGCTATGGATTGATTTCCTTGCTGAACGATTATTCCGTCAAGGGGGTGTACAACATGGCAAAGAAAGTCATCAAGTTGGTTAAACTGCAAGTTCCAGCGGGTAAAGCGAATCCGGCTCCGCCGATCGGTCCAGCCCTGGGTCAAGCAGGTGTAAACATCATGGCGTTTTGTAAAGAGTTCAACGCTCGTACTGCAGATCAAGCGGGTCTTATTATCCCGGTTGTTATCACTGTATTCGAAGACCGTTCCTTTACTTTCGAAACAAAAACGCCTCCGGCAGCTGTTCTCCTTCGCGTTGCTGCGAAGATCGAGAAAGGTTCCGGCGAACCAAACAAGAAGAAAGTTGCTACCGTTAAGCGTTCGACAGTTCGCGAAATCGCGGAGCAAAAGATGCCTGACCTTAACGCAGCTTCCGTTGAATCGGCAATGCGTATGATCGAAGGCACAGCTCGCAGCATGGGCGTAGTAATCGAAGACTAATTCGATCACTCGACTATCTGTGAAGGGCACGCCTGAGTGCGTTGCCTGACAATGCGGTCTATGGCCGCGTTGCGTGGGAGGATCTCTTTTTCGTAAAGAGTTTTTCCGTTAAAACCACATAAGGAGGAGCATTTCAAATGCCTAAACACGGTAAGAAATACCAAGAAGCTGCGAAGCTGATCAACAGCGAAGCAGTTTACGAAGCGCCAGAAGCAATTGAACTGGTGAAAAAAGCCGCAACTGCAAAATTCGACGAGACTGTCGAAGTTGCTGTTCGTCTGGGTGTAGACCCTAAGAAACAAGACCAAGCTGTTCGTGGTGTCGTTGTACTTCCACACGGTACTGGTAAAACTAAACGCGTACTCGTTTTCGCAAAAGGCGAAAAAGCCAAAGAAGCGGAAGCAGCGGGCGCGGATTATGTTGGCGATGCTGACGTAATCAACAAAATCCAACAAGGCTGGTTCGAGTTCGACGTTTGCGTCGCTACACCGGACATGATGGCTGAAGTTGGTAAACTGGGACGTATTCTCGGTGGTAAAGGTCTCATGCCGAACCCTAAAGCGGGTACTGTAACGTTCGACGTTACTAAAGCGGTTCAAGAGATCAAAGCCGGTAAAATCGAGTACCGTCTTGACCGTGCAGGTCAAATCCACGCTCCAATCGGTAAAGTATCCTTCGACGCAGAGAAACTGAGCGAGAACCTCAAAACGCTTATCGACGCGCTGAACCGTGCTAAACCAGCTGCAGCTAAAGGGGTTTACCTGAAAGGTATCGCAGTATCCTCGACTATGGGTCCAAGCGCGCGTGTGAACGCAGCTTCGTTCCGTTAAGGGATACCGTAACTAACATTCGAATATGCATACCGTAGACAGTAGGTGCCTTAAACGGGCTTAATTTCCTACCGAGGTGTTATGATAAAGTGTTTGTGCTGTAATCTTGCCGTTCTGGCAATGAAGACAATGAACAGACCATCATGGCCTTCGCTACAACGTTTGAAGCGGAGGCCTTTCTCATGCATCGAGGAAGCAGGAATTTGTCGAAAACACGGGATGCCTCACAATAATACAGGAGGTGTACAGTTTGGCAAACGCAAATATCATCCAAGGCAAACAACAAGCCGTTGATGAGATTACGTCGAAACTGCGCGAGAGCGCTGCTACTGTAGTAGCAGACTACCGCGGTCTGAACGTTGCGCAAGTAACCGAGCTCCGTAAACAGCTGCGCGAAGCAGGCGTTGAGTTTCAAGTATTGAAAAACTCGCTTATTCGCCGCGCTACAGCGAACGCTGAGCTTACGCAATTGGACGAAGTACTGACGGGTCCAACAGCTGTCGCATTCAGTAAAGATGATGCCGTAGCACCGGCAAAAATCTTGAACGATTTCGCGAAAAAGAATGATGCGCTGAAATTGAAAGGTGCCGTTGTAGAAGGTAACATCTACAATGCTGACCAAATCAAAGCACTGGCAGAACTTCCATCCCGCGATGGCTTGCTCTCCATGCTCCTCAGCGTACTCCAAGCTCCTATGCGCAACTTCGCCCTTGCGGTTAAAGCTGTTGCAGAGAAGCAAGAAGCTTAAGCAATTCGATCGTCGCCGGGCTATATCGGCCTGCGCTTAAAAACTAACTAAAACCAAATTTATGGAGGTTCAACCATGAGCAAAGAGCAAATCTTGGAAGCCATCAAAGGCATGAACGTTCTCGAACTGAACGATCTCGTTAAAGCAATCGAAGAAGAATTCGGCGTAACAGCTGCTGCACCAGTTGCAGTTGTAGCTGGCGGCGCAGCTGCTGAAGCTGAGCAAACTGAATTCGACGTAATCCTCAACAACGCTGGTGCTTCCAAAATCAACGTTATCAAAGTTGTTCGCGAAATCACTGGTCTTGGTCTGAAAGAAGCAAAAGACCTGGTAGACAACGCTCCAAAAGCACTGAAAGAAAAAGTAAGCAAAGAAGAAGCAGAAGCTGTAAAAGCGAAACTCGAAGAAGCAGGCGCTTCCGTAGAAGTGAAGTAATAGCTGCTTTTTGCATGGCGAACCCCTTGAAGCTTATGGCCTCAGGGGGTTCGCTTTTATTCCTAGCCCGATCGCAGCGATAAACCTTCGCCATATCACGATGCTAGGCGTCTTTGTTACGACGAATGTTTATCGTTTCGACCCTGCCAGAGAGGAGGCTTCGCGTGGCCGATCATTACTATAGCAAAACACCGACGACCAACCATGATAGACACTCTATTGAAGCAAACATTCGCGGCATCAAATTGCGTTTGACGACAGATGCCGGGGTATTCTCCAAGTCTGGTGTCGACTATGGCAGCAGAGTGCTGCTAGAGAATGTCGAGATTTCCCTACATGCAGCTGTGCTTGATGTCGGATGCGGGTACGGCCCTATCGGCCTGACGTTGGCGAAACTTGTACCTTCGGCTCATGTTACGATGATCGATGTGAACGAGCGTGCGGTACAATTGGCGCAAGAGAATGCGCGCGTGAACGGAGTGTCGAATGTAGCTATCTTGCAAAGCGACATTTATGAGAATGTCCGCAATCAGAAGTTCGATGCCATTGTGACGAATCCGCCCATTCGCGCGGGCAAAGCGGTCGTTCATCGGATCTTGGAGGAAGGGGCTGCGCTCCTTAAGCCTGGGGGTTCAATCTGGGTGGTCATTCAGAAGAAACAGGGAGCGCCATCTGCGGAAGCGAAGCTCGAAGAGGTATTTGGCAACGTAGAAGAAGTGACCAAAGATAAAGGCTATCGGATCCTTCGAGCCGTTTTGGAAGAAAAGTAAGTAGGGGAACATTTTGTTGACCTGACTTTGGCAATGTGATATAATTATAAAATGTCAGCATAAAATGGGCTCAATCTCTTTAGTCAACTAAAATGTCAAGCGAAAAATTTTATGTGAATAAGATTAGAAGCATTGACGTATAATGTTTACATTTTGGGCAAAATACTTGATATGAGACTTTTGCAAGGAACGCAGCAAGAGTGACTGACAGAAGCACGCTCTTTTTTCGAATATTCGATAAGGGCTTTTCTTTATTGAATCAGAATTTGCATGCAGTACATCACTTCCGGATCGTGCGTGATCAAGCTCGCCGCTTTAGCTGCGAGAGGTTTACGCCTGCCGGAATAATGTTGCGTTCATTTCTGTGAAGTAGACATGAGGGGTGAGGTTAAGTTGGCAGGACAACTTGTTCAGTATGGTCGGCGCACGCGCAGAAGCTATGCTCGCATCAACGAAGTGCTCGAAGTTCCGAACCTGATTGAAATCCAACAAAAATCGTACGAAAAGTTTTTGGAAAAGGACTTGCTTGAGCTTTTCCAAGACATTTCGCCGATTCAGGATTTTACAGGCAACCTGATGCTCGAGTTTATCGACTATTCACTTGGCGAGCCAAAATACTCCGTCGATGACTCGAAAGAACGCGACGTTACGTACGCAGCTCCGCTACGTGTTAAAGTTCGACTGATTAACAAAGAAACCGGTGAAGTCAAGGAACAAGAAGTGTTCATGGGCGATTTTCCGCTGATGACGGAGACCGGTACTTTTATCATCAATGGTGCGGAACGGGTTATCGTCAGCCAATTGGTTCGCTCGCCTAGCGTGTACTTCAGCACGAAACTGGACAAAAACGGCAAGCGTGCTTATGGCGCTACCGTAATTCCGAACCGTGGCGCATGGCTCGAGCTTGAGACTGACGCCAAAGATATCATCTACGTTCGTATCGACCGCACGCGTAAGATTCCGGTAACTGTTCTATTGCGTGCACTTGGCTTTGGTACAGACGCTGAGATTCTTGATCTGCTCGGCCACGACGAATATATCCGCAACACGCTGGATAAAGACAACACGGATTCTACCGAAAAGGCGCTTATCGAGATTTATGAACGGCTTCGTCCAGGCGAACCGCCGACACTTGATAATGCAAAGAGCTTGCTCGTAGCCCGTTTCTTCGATCCAAAACGTTACGATCTGGCTAATGTCGGTCGTTATAAAATAAACAAAAAGCTGCACATCAAAAACCGTTTGTTCAACCAACGCTTGGCTGAGACGCTGGTTGACCCAAGTACAGGCGAAATTATCGCAGAAGCAGGTCAGATCGTTGATCGCCGCTTGCTCGATGATATCCTTCCGTACCTGGAGAACAATGTAGGTTTCAAGACTTACCATGTAGCGAATGGGGTCCTTGATGCGGATAGTATTCCACTTCAAGCGATCAACGTATTCTCGCCAGTTGAAGACGGTAAAGTTACGAAGATCATTGCGAACGGTGTGATCGACAAGAGCGTGAAGCACATCACGCCAGCCGACATCATCGCTTCGATCAACTACTTTATCAATTTGCTCCACGGCATCGGCAGCACAGACGATATCGACCATCTTGGTAACCGTCGTCTTCGCTCGGTAGGCGAGCTGCTGCAGAACCAATTCCGTATTGGTCTGTCCCGTATGGAACGTGTCGTTCGTGAACGTATGTCGATCCAGGATGCGAATGCAATTACGCCTCAGGCGCTGATTAACATCCGTCCGGTTATCGCATCGATCAAAGAGTTCTTCGGTTCTTCCCAGCTTTCTCAGTTCATGGACCAAACGAACCCGCTTGCGGAATTGACGCACAAACGTCGTCTGTCGGCACTCGGACCTGGCGGTCTGACACGGGAACGCGCGGGCATGGAAGTTCGAGACGTCCACCATTCGCACTATGGCCGGATGTGTCCGATTGAGACGCCGGAGGGTCCGAACATCGGTCTGATCAACTCCTTGTCGACGTTCGCTCGTATCAATGAATATGGCTTTATCGAAGCGCCATATCGTTGGGTCGATCCGAAGACAAGTATCGTGACCGAACAAATCGCATACCTGACAGCGGATGAAGAAGATAACTACGTTGTCGCGCAAGCGAATGCGAAGCTGACGGAAGAAGGCAAATTCGCAGAAGACATGGTTATCGTCCGTTACAATAAGCAAGCAGATAACATCCTGACAATGCCAAGCGAACGCGTAGACTACATGGACGTATCGCCGAAGCAGGTCGTATCCGTCGCGACGGCGCTCATTCCGTTCCTCGAGAACGATGACTCCAACCGTGCGCTTATGGGATCGAACATGCAGCGGCAGGCGGTACCTCTTCTTATTCCGAAGGCGCCGTTTGTCGGTACGGGCATGGAACACAAGTCGGCCAAAGACTCCGGTGTCTGCATCGTCGCGAAGCACGATGGTGTCATCGAGCGCGTAACAGCCAATGAGATATGGCTGCGCCGCGTCGAGACGGTGGATGGCAAGCAGGTTACAGGTGATTTGGTGAAACATAAACTGCATAAGTTTATGCGTTCCAACCAAGGTACGTGCATTAACCAGCGTCCGATTTGCCAGAAAGGCGAGATCGTGAAGAAGGGTGATATCCTTGCAGACGGTCCTTCCACGGAGAAAGGTGAATTGGCGCTTGGACGCAGCGTTGTCGTAGCGTTCATGACGTGGGAAGGCTACAACTACGAGGATGCGATCCTGCTGAGCGAGAAGCTCGTTAAGGAAGACGTCTACACTTCGATTCACATCGAGGAATATGAGTCTGAAGCACGTGATACGAAGCTCGGTCCGGAAGAGATTACGCGCGATATCCCGAACGTAGGGGAAGAAGCGCTCCGCAATCTTGACGAGCGCGGCATCATCCGTGTAGGTGCCGAGATCAGCGCCGGAGATATTCTCGTCGGTAAAGTAACGCCTAAGGGCGTAACGGAACTGACGGCAGAAGAGCGTCTCCTGCATGCGATCTTCGGCGAGAAAGCGCGTGAAGTGCGTGACACATCCCTTCGCGTACCGCATGGTACGGACGGTATCGTCGTTGACGTGAAAGTATTTACGCGCGAGAATGGCGACGAATTGCCACCTGGCGTTAACCAACTCGTCCGTTGTTACATCGCTCAGAAACGTAAGATTTCCGAGGGTGACAAAATGGCGGGACGTCACGGTAACAAAGGTGTCATCGCACGTATTCTGCCAGAAGAAGATATGCCGTTCCTTCCAGACGGCACGCCTGTAGAGGTTGTCCTCAACCCGCTGGGCGTACCATCGCGGATGAACATCGGTCAGGTACTCGAGGTCCACTTAGGCATGGCGTGTAAGTACCTCGGTATTCACGCAGCAACGCCGGTATTCGACGGCGCGCGCGAATATGACGTATTCGATACGATGGAAGAAGCCGGTATGCAGCGTAACGGTAAAACGGTCCTGTATGACGGAAGAACGGGTGAAGAGTTCGAACGCGAAGTAACCGTAGGCGTCATGTACATGATCAAACTGGCGCACATGGTCGATGATAAAATCCATGCCCGTTCCACGGGTCCTTACTCGCTCGTTACGCAGCAGCCGCTCGGTGGTAAAGCACAGTTCGGTGGACAGCGTTTCGGGGAGATGGAAGTATGGGCGCTCGAGGCATACGGCGCGGCCTACACGCTGCAAGAGATTCTTACCGTCAAATCGGACGACGTGGTCGGCCGCGTGAAGACGTACGAATCGATTGTGAAAGGCGAGAACGTTCCGGAGCCGGGCGTACCAGAATCGTTCAAGGTCTTGATCAAAGAGCTTCAGTCCCTTGGTATGGACGTTAAGATCCTGACCGAGAACGAAGAAGAGATCGAGATGAAAGAAATCGATGATGAAGATGACGGCCAGAGCGATAAGCTTAATCTGAACCTTGAAGGTTCCGAAGTCGGCGTCGAGTAATACCAGCTACAATATAGCCGTTAGATCCGTGATTTGACTTTTATTCAGATCACGGATTTTTCCGGCATTGAATCACCCCGTATTAATCGCTTATCGACAAGCTTAGACATAAGTGAACCATAACGAAGGAGGGTTGCTCCTTGTTGGACGTGAACAACTTCGAGTACATGAAGATCGGATTAGCGTCTCCGGACAAAATCCGTTCTTGGTCCCGCGGTGAAGTGAAAAAACCGGAGACAATCAACTACAGGACGCTGAAACCGGAAAAGGAAGGCCTGTTCTGTGAGAAAATCTTCGGACCAACGAAGGACTGGGAGTGCCATTGCGGCAAATACAAACGCGTACGTTATAAAGGCGTCGTGTGCGACCGTTGCGGCGTTGAAGTAACGCGCGCCAAAGTTCGCCGCGAGCGTATGGGGCATATCGAGCTGGCAGCTCCTGTATCGCATATCTGGTACTTCAAAGGGATTCCAAGCCGCATGGGCCTTGCACTGGACATGTCGCCGCGTTCCCTTGAAGAGATCATCTATTTTGCATCCTATGTCGTTACGGATCCAGGCGATACGCCGCTTGAGAAGAAACAGCTTCTGTCGGAGAAAGAATACCGCAGCTACCGTGAGAAATACGGCTACGGTTTCCAAGCCGGCATGGGCGCTGAGGCGGTCAAAAAGCTTCTTCAGGATATCGACGTTGAGCGTGAACTCGAAACGCTGAAGGAAGAACTCCGTACAGCACAAGGCCAACGCCGTAACCGTGCGATTAAGCGTCTTGAAGTTATCGAGGCTTTCCGCAACTCGGGCAATATGCCAGAGTGGATGATTCTCGATGTGCTGCCGGTTATTCCGCCGGAGCTTCGCCCGATGGTTCAGCTGGATGGCGGACGTTTTGCGACGTCTGACTTGAACGACCTGTATCGTCGCGTTATTAACCGTAACAACCGTCTGAAGCGCCTGCTTGACCTCGGTGCGCCGGACATCATCGTACAGAACGAGAAGCGTATGCTTCAAGAAGCCGTTGACGCTTTGATCGATAACGGTCGCCGCGGCCGTCCAGTAACGGGCCCAGGTAACCGTCCGCTCAAATCGCTCAGCCATATGCTTAAAGGTAAGCAAGGTCGTTTCCGTCAGAACTTGCTCGGGAAGCGCGTTGACTACTCCGGTCGTTCGGTTATCGTCGTAGGTCCTAGCTTGAAAATGTACCAATGCGGTCTTCCGAAGGAGATGGCGCTGGAATTGTTTAAGCCTTTCGTTATGAAAGAGCTTGTAAACAAAGGCCTGGCGCACAACATCAAGAGCGCGAAGCGTAAAGTTGAACGGGTTAGCGCAGAAGTATGGGACGTTCTTGAAGAAGTTATCAAGGAACACCCAGTTCTCCTTAACCGTGCCCCGACGCTTCACCGTCTCGGTATTCAAGCGTTCGAACCGATTCTCGTAGAGGGCCGCGCTATCAAACTGCATCCGCTCGTATGTACAGCGTACAACGCTGACTTCGACGGTGACCAGATGGCGGTTCACGTTCCACTGTCTGCTGAAGCGCAAGCTGAAGCACGCCTGCTCATGCTGGCTTCCGGTAACATCTTGAACCCGAAAGACGGCAAACCAGTCGTAACGCCTTCCCAGGATATGGTCTTGGGTAGTTACTACCTGACCATGGACAACAAAGACGCTAAAGGCAGCGGTTCTGTTTTCGCAACGGTTAACGAAGCGATATCGGCATATCAGCGTGGCATCGTATCTCTGCATGCACGGATCTTTGTTCCGGTACGTGTTCTGCGGAAGAAAACATTCACGGAGCAGCAGCAGAACTCCTTGATTTCCACGACTGTCGGTAAAGTGATCTTCAACGAAATTTACCCGGATACGTTCCCGTACATCAATGAGGCAACCAAAGCCAATTTGATTCATGGCACGCCGGACAAATATTTTGTGTTCGAAAAAGGCGCTGACCTCAGCGCATTCATGAACAACCTACCGATTGCGCCAGCTGTAGGTAAAGACTACCTCGGCAACATCATTGCCGAAGTATTCCGTATTTACCATACAACGCTTACGGCTGTTACGCTTGACCGCATTAAGCAACTCGGCTTTACGTACTCGACGCGTGCCGGTATTACCGTTGCCGTATCCGATGTTATCGTACCGCCGGAGAAATTCGAGATCCTCAAAGAATCCGAAGAGAAGGTCAAAGTCGTTACGAACCAGTACCGTCGCGGTCTGATTACGAACGAAGAGCGCTATGACCGTGTCATCGGCATTTGGGGCCAAACGAAAGACCGCATTACGGATGTCCTCATGAAATCGATGGATCGCTACAACTCCATCATGCTCATGGTTGACTCCAAAGCGCGGGGTAACAAATCGCAGATCACTCAGCTCGGTGGTATGCGTGGTCTGATGGCCAACCCATCCGGCCGGATTATCGAGTTGCCAATCAAATCGAACTTCCGTGAAGGCCTCACTGTCCTCGAGTACTACATCTCGACGCATGGTGCTCGTAAAGGTCTTGCCGATACGGCGCTCCGTACTGCGGACTCGGGTTACTTGACCCGTCGTCTCGTTGACGTTGCCCAGGACGTTATCGTTCGCGAGAACGACTGCGGCACGGACAAAGGCTTCGCTGTTAGCAAAATTCAAGACGGCAAAGAAGTTATCGAGGACCTGTACGACCGTATTGAAGGTCGTTATTCCTTCGAGACTGTTCGTCATCCGAAGACAGGCGAGGTTATCGTTCATCGCAGCGAACTGATCGATTCCAACAAAGCGGAAGCGATCATCGATGCAGGCATCGAAAGACTTCAAATTCGTTCTGTGCTTAGCTGCCGTGCGCGCCATGGCGTATGTAAGAAGTGCTATGGTCGTAACCTGGCAACGGGCAAATTCGTCGAGATTGGCGAAGCAGTCGGCATTATCGCTGCCCAATCGATCGGCGAGCCAGGAACGCAGCTCACGATGCGTACGTTCCATACCGGCGGCGTTGCCGGCGATGACATTACGCAAGGTTTGCCGCGTATCCAGGAGCTCTTCGAAGCACGTAATCCTAAAGGCCAAGCGATCATCACGGAGCTTGACGGCGTCGTAAAAGACATCCGCGAAGCGAAAGACCGTCGTGAAATCGAAGTTCAAGGCGAGGCGGAGAACAAGGTATATGCCGTTACTTACGGCTCCCGTATCCGTGTCGTTAAAGGACAGCAGCTTGAAGCCGGCGATGAGCTGACAGACGGTTCTATCGATCCGAAAGAGATGCTCCGCATCAAGGGCATCCGCGGCGTACAGAACTACATTCTGCAGGAAGTACAGCGCGTATACCGGAACCAAGGTGTAGAAATCAACGACAAGCACGTCGAGGTTATGATCAAGCAAATGTTGCGTAAAATCCGTATCGTTGATGCGGGTGATACACCGCTCCTGCCTGGCGCTTTCGTCGATATGCATGAATATGAAGCGGCGAACCGCGAAGCGATCCTTTCGGGTCTCGAGCCGGCCGTTGCGAAGCCAGTACTTCTTGGTATTACCAAGGCGTCGCTGGAGACAGATTCCTTCTTATCTGCAGCTTCCTTCCAGGAAACGACTCGCGTCTTGACTGATGCGGCGATCAAGGGCAAGGTTGACCAACTGTTGGGTCTGAAAGAAAATGTCATCATTGGTAAGCTGATTCCAGCGGGTACGGGCATGAACCGTTACCGCAGCATCCGTTTTGCCGGTATCGAAGAGGAATTGGAAGGGAATCCAGATGCATTAGAGAATGAGACAGTATCTGTCGAGTCTTAAGAGCATCCTTAACTTTCCAAAACTAAATGACAGCAAGGGCGCGCAGCTATGGAATCTCTTCTTTTAGGGACTCCATGGAGGCCGCTCTTCGCTATCTCTTCTGCGACTCTCACAAGCTTTCAATTAAAACTTTCGAATTATCGTCGATCAAGCTTGACATGTGACTGGGCGTAATGCTAATATGTCGTAGTGTGCCATTTTGCATGACCCCTACAAGCAACAAGACAGAGCTACCGTAACAATTAGAGCTGCCTTGGAAGGATGGGATAACATGCAATATATCATTGGCAGTAAGCAGACGGCGAAGATGGTTGAACAGCGCAAAGCTGTGGAAGTTTTCGTTGCACAAGACGCGGATCCGCGTTTGAAGGACAGTATAGTCCGACTTTGCGAAACGGCGGGAGTGCCGATTACCTGGGTCGATACGATGAAGAGTCTCGGGGTTACCTGTGGCATTGAAGTCGGTGCTGCCATGGCGGCAGTCATACCCGAAATCGAATAAAGAACTATCGTTTTTACTGGATTGAACTCTGGTAGGAACTTTCGTTTGTCTCTTTATGAACCGCCTGGGTCTGTGGGCTTAACAATAGCCTTAAAGATTTCTCTTGGTTTTCATTATGGGAAGGAGGTGGCAGCATGCCAACAATTAACCAGCTGGTACGCAAAGGCCGTCAAGCGAAAGTCGTGAAATCGAAATCGCCGGCATTGCAAAGAGGATTTAACGCACTGAAACGTGAAGCTACCGACATCAGCGCTCCACAAAAGCGTGGTGTTTGCACACGTGTAGGTACAATGACGCCGAAAAAACCTAACTCCGCTCTGCGGAAATACGCTCGTGTTCGTTTGACGAACCGCGTTGAGGTTACGGCTTACATCCCAGGTATCGGTCACAACCTGCAAGAACACAGCGTTGTACTGATCCGCGGTGGTCGCGTTAAGGACCTTCCGGGTGTACGTTACCATATCGTTCGCGGAGCGCTCGATACTGCAGGCGTAAACAACCGGAAACAATCCCGTTCCAAATACGGAACAAAACGTCCGAAAGTTAAGAAGTAATAGATAGCCTTGCAAAGGGTATCGCAACACCAAATGAAGTGAATAATTGAGAAAGGGGGGCACCCACATGCCACGCAAAGGTCCAGTACCTAAACGTGACGTTCTGCCGGATCCGCTGTACAATAGCAAACTCGTAACTCGTTTGATTAACCGTATCATGATCGATGGCAAGCGCGGCGTTGCCCAGACGATCCTGTACGATGCGTTCACCCTGATTAACGAGCGTACCGGGAAAGATCCGATGGAAGTGTTTGAAACAGCGATCAAAAACATCATGCCAGTTCTGGAAGTTAAAGCTCGTCGTGTAGGCGGTTCTAACTACCAAGTACCGATTGAGGTTAAACCAGAGCGTCGTACATCGCTTGGTCTCCGTTGGCTCGTGAACTACTCACGTAACCGCGGTGAGAAAACGATGGAAGAGCGTTTGGCAGCTGAAATCATCGATGCGTCCAATAACACTGGCTCATCCGTGAAGAAGCGCGAAGATACGCACAAAATGGCAGAAGCGAACAAAGCATTCGCTCACTACCGTTGGTAGAATTTCGGTTTGGTTTACGTTCGCAACTGCGGGCGTAGCCAACTGATGATTCGTTAAATCGAAAGGAGACGAGATCATGGCAAGAGAGTTCTCCTTGAAAGATACACGTAATATCGGGATCATGGCGCATATCGATGCTGGTAAAACGACTACAACCGAACGGATCCTGTTCTACACAGGCCGTACCCACAAAATCGGTGAGGTGCACGAAGGTGCAGCTACGATGGACTGGATGGAGCAGGAACAAGAGCGCGGTATCACGATTACGTCTGCCGCGACGACTGCTCAATGGAAGGGTCACCGCATCAATATTATCGACACCCCGGGGCACGTTGACTTCACCGTTGAAGTTGAACGTTCCCTGCGTGTATTGGACGGGGCTGTAGGGGTATTCAGTGCTAAAGAAGGCGTTGAGCCTCAGTCCGAAACCGTATGGCGTCAAGCGGATCGCTACGGCGTTCCACGGATCGCATACGTTAACAAAATGGACATTATCGGAGCAGACTTCCTGAATGTTGTTAAAGACATGCGTGAGCGTCTGCAAGCGAATGCCGTTGCAATTCAATTGCCGATCGGCGCTGAGAACGAATTTGTAGGTGTAGTCGACATCGTTGAACGTGTTGCTTACAAATACAAAGACGATCTGGGCAAAGATCCTGAGCAAGTTGAAATTCCTGCTGACCTTGTAGATAAGGTCGAAGAACTTCGTCTTGAACTGGTAGAGAAAGTATCAGAATTGGATGAAGAGCTGATGATGAAATATCTGGAAGGTGAAGAACTCACAATTCCGGAAATCAAAGCAGCACTTCGCCAAGGTGTTATTGATGTTAAGATCTTCCCAGTTATCGCAGGTTCCTCGTACCGTAACAAAGGCGTTCAGCTTATGCTCGACGCAGTTGTTGACTACCTGCCAGCTCCAATCGACGTTCCTGACATCAAGGGTACCCTTGAAGACGGTACGGAGACGACACGCAAATCCGCAGACGATCAACCGTTCGCGGCATTGGCGTTCAAAATCATGACTGACCCATATGTGGGTAAGTTGACGTTCTTCCGCGTATATTCCGGCGTTCTTAGCTCCGGTTCGTACGTATTGAACTCGACTAAAGGCAAACGTGAGCGTATCGGTCGTATCCTTCAGATGCATGCTAACAGCCGTCAAGAAATCAGCGACGTTTACTCCGGTGATATCGCGGCTGCAGTTGGTCTGAAAGACACAACAACAGGCGACACGCTTTGCGATGAGAAAAACCTGGTTATTCTTGAGTCGATGAACTTCCCTGAGCCGGTTATCCAGCTTGCGGTTGAGCCTAAGACTAAAGCTGACCAAGACAAAATGGGTATCGCCCTGCAAAAACTGTCTGAAGAGGATCCGACATTCCGTGCTCACACGGACGAAGAGACTGGCCAGACGATCATTGCAGGTATGGGTGAGCTTCACCTTGAAATCCTTGTTGACCGTATGCTTCGTGAATTCAAAGTCGAAACGAATGTTGGTAAGCCACAAGTTGCTTACCGCGAAACATTCAAACAGGCTGCGAAGGTCGAAGGTAAATTCGTTCGCCAATCCGGCGGCCGTGGTCAATTTGGTCATTGCTGGGTTGAATTCGCACCACAAGAACCAGGCGAAGGCTTCAAATTCGAGAACAAAGTCGTTGGTGGCGCAATTCCACGTGAATTTATCGCTCCAATCCAAGCTGGTATTGAAGAGTCGATGAAGAATGGTGTCCTTGCGGGCTTCCCTCTCGTTGACATCAAAGCAACCGTTGTCGACGGTTCTTACCATGACGTTGACTCCTCGGAGATGGCGTTCAAAATCGCAGGTTCGATGGCACTCAAAGCAGCGAAGGACAAATGTGCTCCAATCCTGCTTGAGCCAATCATGAAAGTTGAAGTAAGCGTGCCGGAAGAGTACATGGGTGACGTAATGGGTATGCTTAGCTCCCGTCGCGGCCGCATCGAAGGTTCGGATACGAAGCATGGATCGTTGATCGTTCGTGCTAAGGTACCTCTCGCTGAGATGTTCGGTTACTCGACGACTCTTCGTTCCGGTACACAAGGCCGTGGCGTATTCTCCATGGAGCTTTCGCACTATGAAGAAGTACCACGTTCCATTTCCGAAGAAATCATCTCGAAGTCCAAAGGTAACGCGTAAGCGAAACGCTGGGATCTTCGTATCATAAGTTTCACTCGGTCGGATGTTGGTATGTCCACGTGACTGCATACTCCGACCACTCAAACATATAAAACTATTAGTTTTATTAAGGAGGAAATAGTTCAATGGCTAAGGCTAAATTTGAACGTAATAAACCGCACGTTAACATCGGTACTATCGGTCACGTCGACCATGGTAAAACGACTCTGACTGCTGCGATCACAACTGTTCTTTCCAAAAAATACGGTGGTGCGGCAATCGCATTCGACCAAATCGACAAAGCGCCAGAAGAGCGCGAGCGCGGTATCACAATCTCCACAGCACACGTTGAGTATGAGACGCCTAACCGTCACTACGCTCACGTAGACTGCCCAGGCCATGCTGACTATGTTAAAAACATGATCACAGGCGCAGCTCAAATGGACGGCGCTATCCTCGTCGTTTCCGCAGCTGACGGCCCAATGCCACAAACGCGCGAGCACATCCTGCTCTCCCGCCAAGTAGGCGTACCTTACATCGTCGTATTCCTGAACAAATGCGACATGGTTGAAGACGAAGAGCTTCTTGAACTGGTTGAGATGGAAGTTCGCGACCTTCTTAACGAGTATGAGTTCCCAGGCGACGACACTCCAATCATCCGTGGTGCAGCTCGTGAAGCGCTGCAAAACCCAGATGGTCCTTGGGCTGACAAAATCGTTGAACTGTTCGAACAAGTTGACACTTACATCCCAACTCCAGAACGTGACGTTGACAAGCCTTTCCTTATGCCTGTCGAGGACGTTTTCACAATCACAGGTCGTGGTACAGTTGCAACTGGCCGCGTAGAACGTGGTGTGGTTAAAGTTGGCGACGAGGTTGAAATCGTTGGTCTGGCTGAAGAAACTCGTAAATCCGTATGTACAGGCGTTGAGATGTTCCGTAAACTGCTTGACTCCGCTCAAGCTGGCGACAACATCGGCGCACTGCTTCGCGGTGTAGACCGTAAAGACATCGAGCGTGGTCAAGTTCTGGCGAAGCCGAACTCCGTTAAACCACACACGAACTTTACTGCTCAAATCTACGTTCTGACTAAAGAAGAGGGTGGCCGTCACAAGCCTTTCTTCACGGGCTACCGTCCACAGTTCTACTTCCGTACAACTGACGTTACGGGTATCATCAACCTGCCAGAAGGCACTGAGATGGTAATGCCAGGCGACAACATCACGGTAACGGTTGAGATGATCTCTCCAATCGCGATCGAAGAAGGTACACGTTTCGCGATCCGCGAAGGCGGCCGTACTGTAGGCGCTGGCGCAGTAGCAACAATCCAAAAATAATAACTTGCGGCAGTAGCCGCGGTTTGCAAAGCCTCCACATTGTGGAGGCTTTGTTTTTGAGTCATGTATGCTGCCGAATACATCCGACGATAATGGGTATAGGTCGCGGAAAAAACATTCGATATTCAATAAAAAAACGGTATTTTTGAAAATCAAAAAACCTTATTCATGAATAACAACATTTTAGTTGCAATCGCCCAGAATATTAGATATAATATTTTCTGTTGGTCTGTGACGTTGCGATGATGTGAGAGGTTGTTGACACACCCGGCTCCTTTGCCATGAGGAGCGTGTCGAGTTTTCTCACGGAGTATGTCCGATACTAAATTGGGCGATAGAAGGAGGGAACTACTATGGCAAAGCAAAAGATTCGTATTCGCTTGAAAGCATACGATCATAGAATTCTTGATCAATCCGCAGAGAAAATTGTGGAAACTGCGAAACGTTCCGGTGCAGGCGTATCGGGTCCGATTCCGCTTCCTACGGAAAAGCAAATCATCACCATTCTGCGTGCGGTTCATAAGTACAAGGATTCGCGGGAGCAATTCGAAATGCGCACTCACAAGCGTCTGATCGATATTGTTAACCCAACGCCGCAAACGGTTGATGCGCTTATGCGACTCGATCTGCCATCCGGTGTAGATATCGAAATTAAGCTGTAAAGATAACGGAAACAGGATAAGAAAAGAGGTGTCAACATGAAAGGTATCTTAGGTAAAAAAATCGGAATGACGCAAGTCTTCACGGCTGACGGCAACGTAGTACCAGTAACGGTTATCGAAGCTGGCCCGAACGTCGTTCTTCAGAAGAAAGACCAAGACAACGATGGCTACGAAGCGATCCAAATTGGTTTCTCCGATAAAAAAGAGAAAAACGCAACTAAGCCGGCAATCGGCCATGCGAAAAAAGCTGGTACAGCTCCTAAGCGCTACATTCGCGAAATTCGCGGAATCAACGTTGCTGAATATGAAGTTGGCCAAGTGATTAAAGCTGACCTATTCGCACAAGGCGAGTTTGTTGACGTAACGGCAGTATCCAAAGGTAAAGGATTCCAAGGTAACATCAAACGTTGGGGTCAAAGCCGCGGTCCTATGGCGCACGGTTCGCGTTACCACCGTGGTCCAGGTTCGATGGGTTCGATTCAAGCGAACCGCGTACCAAAAGGCAAACACCTTCCAGGACATATGGGTAACGAAACAGTTACAATCCAAAACCTTGAAGTTGTGCGTGTAGACGCTGAGCGCAATGTAATTCTGGTTAAAGGTTCCGTACCTGGCCCGAAAAACAGCCTCGTTAAAGTAAAACTGACAGTTAAGAAATAATTGCTCGAAGAAAGGAGGAACTAGAAATGCCAACAGTTACAGTATTGAACGTGAAAGGCCAGGAAGTTGAAAAACTCGAACTGGCAGAGAACGTATTTGGTATCCAACCAAATGTTCATGTACTGCACAGTGCTGTTCTGCTTCAACAAGCTGCAGAACGTCAAGGCACACATAAAACTAAAGGACGCTCTGAAGTTCGTGGCGGCGGCCGTAAACCTTGGAAACAAAAAGGTACGGGTCGTGCACGTCAAGGTAGCATCCGCGCACCACAATGGGTTGGCGGCGGTACAGTATTTGGTCCAGTGCCACGTACTTACGGCTTCAAACTACCGAAGAAAGTTCGCCGTCTGGCGATTAAATCCGCCCTCTCTTCGAAGGTGATTGCTAACGATATTATTGTTCTTGACCAACTTACGCTGGCAGCTCCGAAGACGAAAGAATTCGCAGCTATCCTGAATAATCTGAATGTTGCTCGCAAGGCGCTTGTTGTAACGGCTAACTACGAAGATAACGTAGCATTGTCCGCACGCAACATCCCAGGCGTTAAATTCGTAGCAGCTGACGGCATTAATGTTCTGGACGTATTGGTTCACGATAAGCTTATCATCACTAAAGAAGCAGTGGAGAAAGTACAGGAGGTGCTTGCGTAATGAAGGATCCTCGCGATATTATCAAGCGCCCGATTATCACAGAACAAACGAGCGACTTCATGGCGAACAAACGTTACGTCTTCGAAGTTGATATCCGTGCTAACAAAACGGAAATCAAAGAAGCCGTTCAACAGATTTTCAAAGTGAAAGTATCGAGCGTAAACACGCTGCGCATGCCAGCTAAGCCTAAACGCTATGGCCGTCACAGCGGATACACATCCGAATGGAAAAAAGCAATCGTTCAACTGTCTGCTGACAGCAACGAGCTTGAGTTTTTTGAATCGGTATAAGGAACTGGGCAGAGCGTCAGACGCTCTGACTGCCTAGCGCCTTAAGATAACGGTAAGGAGGGAATCGAAGTGCCAGTCAAGAAGTATAAACCGACTTCCCCGGCCCGCCGTGCTATGTCCGTCTCGACATTTGAAGAGATCACAACAAGCACACCGGAGAAATCGCTTCTTGCGCCGCTTTTCAAAAAAGCAGGTCGCAATAACCAAGGTAAAATTACGGTTCGCCATCATGGTGGCGGCCACAAACGTAAATACCGGATTATCGACTTCAAACGTAATAAGGACGGTATCGTAGGTAACGTTGCATCGATCGAGTACGATCCAAACCGTACGTCGAACATCGCGCTGATCCACTATGCAGACGGCGAGAAACGTTACATTATCGCTCCAAAAGGTCTGAAAGTTGGCGATCAAATCGTCTCTGGTGTTGGCTCCGACATCAAAATCGGTAACGCACTTCCACTGGAAAACATTCCAGTAGGTACGGTTATCCACAACATCGAATTGAAGCCTGGTAAAGGTGGACAGCTCGTTCGCGCAGCTGGTACAGAAGCTCAGCTTCTTGGTAAAGAAACTGACTATGTATCCATTCGTCTTTCTTCCGGTGAGGTTCGTCGTATTCTGAAGCAATGCCGTGCAACAATCGGTTCTGTTGGCAACGAAGATCACGAACTCGTGAAAATCGGTAAAGCCGGCCGTACTCGTTGGCTTGGCAAGCGTCCTGAAGTTCGCGGTGTCGTAATGAACCCGAATGATCACCCACACGGTGGTGGTGAAGGTCGCGCTCCAATCGGACGTAAGTCGCCAATGTCGCCATGGGGCAAACCAACCCTTGGTTACAAAACACGCAAGAAGAAAAAAGCTTCGAGCCAATACATTATTCGTCGTCGTACGAAGTAATAATTGCTTTGACGCTATCGCGTAATCAAAGTTACGCAATCGTCTCTTGAAGGGAGGACAAACCATGGGTCGCAGTTTGAAGAAGGGGCCGTTTATTGACGGTTACCTGCTTAAAAAGGTTGAGGAACTCAACACAGCGGAGAAAAAAGTCGTTGTGAAAACCTGGTCCCGCCGTTCGACAATTTTCCCGCAATTCATCGGACACACGTTCGCGGTATATGATGGCCGTAAACATGTTCCTGTTTATGTGACGGAAGATATGGTTGGCCACAAACTCGGTGAGTTCGCGCCAACACGTTCGTACAAAGGTCACGGTAACGACGACAAGAAAACGGGCCGTCGTTAATCGGCAGCCCTATCTACTTTCTTATGAACGAGAGGAGGTCCCAGTATGTCACAAGCTAAAGCGCATGCTAACAACATCCGCATTGCTCCGCGTAAAGCGCAACTCGTTGTTGACTTGATCCGCGGCAAGCAAGTTGGTGAAGCGATTGCGATTCTGCGTCACACGCCGAAAGCTGCTTCCCCAATCGTTGAGAAGCTTCTGAACTCTGCTATCGCGAATGCAGAACACAATCATCAATTGGACGCTAACAAACTGGTTATCACGCAAGTGTTCGTTAACCAAGGTCCTACAATGAAACGTTTCCGCCCGCGCGCTATGGGTCGTGCAAGCCGGATCAACAAAAGAACTAGCCACATTACACTAGTGGTATCCGAAAAATAAGGAGGGAAAACGTGTGGGTCAAAAGGTAAATCCCGTCGGTCTACGTATCGGTATTATCCGTGACTGGGAGTCCAAATGGTACGCAGGCAAAGACTTCGGCGATCTGCTCATGGAAGACGTAAAAATCCGTGAGTACCTGAAAAACAAACTTAAAGACGCAGCTGTATCCCGTTTCGAAATCGAGCGCGCAGCTAACCGCGTTAACGTTACGATTCATACTGCTAAACCTGGTATGGTAATCGGTAAAGGCGGTTCCGAGGTTGAAAACCTTCGTACGGAACTTGCTAAAATCTCCAAAGGCAAAAAGATTCACATCAACATTTCCGAGATCAAACATCCGGAGTTGGATGCGATTCTTGTAGCTGAAAGCATTGCTCAACAACTTGAGCGCCGCATTTCGTTCCGTCGTGCGATGAAACAATCGATTCAACGGACAATTCGCTCTGGCGCTAAAGGGATCAAAACATCGGTCAGCGGACGTCTGGGCGGTGCGGAGATCGCACGTACGGAAGGTTACAGCGAAGGTACAGTTCCGCTTCATACGCTGCGCGCCGATATCGACTACGGCACAGCTGAAGCTCATACTACTTACGGCCGCATCGGCGTAAAAGTATGGATCTATCGCGGTGAAATCCTTCCGTCGAAGAAGAAAGTAGCAGCTCCCCAGGAAGGAGGCAACTAAACCATGTTGGTACCAAAACGCGTCAAACATCGTAAGCAACAACGCGGTAACATGAGAGGTCGCGCTAAAGGCGGCACGGAAGTGGCCTTCGGCGAATACGGCTTGCAAGCTATGGAGCCAGGCTGGATCACGAACCGTCAGATCGAATCCGCTCGTATTGCAATGACACGCTATATCCGCCGTGGCGGTAAAGTATGGATTAAAATTTTCCCTCACAAGCCTATTACACAAAAGCCTCTTGAAGTTCGGATGGGTAGCGGTAAAGGTAACGTTGAGAAATGGGTATCCGTTGTGAAACCTGGCAAGATCATGTTCGAACTTGCTGGCGTATCTGAAGAGATCGCTCGCGAAGCAATGCGTCTTGCAGCTCACAAACTGCCTGTTAAAACGAAGTTCGTGAAACGCGAAGAAGTGGGTGGTGAAGCAAATGAAAGCTAGTGAATTTCGCAACCTGACCTCTGCTGAGATCGAACAAAAAGTCGCAGGTTTTAAGGAAGAGCTGTTCAACCTTCGTTTTCAATTGGCCACCGGTCAATTGGATAACCCAACTCGCATCCGCGACGTTCGTAAGGAAATAGCTCGTGCTAAGACCGTTCTGCGTGAAAGAGAACTCGGAATCACCAGCTAAGCTGACGATTCTTCAGGATATGAAGAGCGATCGTTAGGGAAGGAGGAAGAACATGAGCGAACGTAATGCCCGCAAAGTTCAGATCGGCAAGGTAGTTAGTGACAAGATGGACAAAACAATCGTTGTTGCTGTTGAAACATACAAAAAACACGACTTGTACCATAAGCGCATTAAATACACGAAAAAGTTCAAAGCGCATGACGAGAACAACCAAGCTAAAATTGGTGACACCGTGAAAATCATGGAGACTCGTCCGCTTTCGAAAGACAAACGGTTCCGCCTGGTCGAAATCGTTGAAGCAGCAGTAATTCTGTAATATGCCTTTCGTAGGCATTTTCCTGAAAGGAGGACGTTGAAATGATTCAACCATTTACGCGTTTGGCCGTTGCTGACAACTCTGGCGCTAAGGAACTGATGTGTATCCGAGTGTTGGGTGGTACGGGACGTCGTGTAGGCCATATCGGCGATCTGATCGTTTGCTCCGTCAAACAAGCAACACCCGGTGGCGTTGTCAAAAAGGGTGACGTAGTTAAAGCGGTAATCGTTCGTACAAAGCGTTCGGTTCGTCGTAAAGACGGTTCGTACATCGCATTTGATGAGAACGCAGCAGTAATCGTTAAAGAAGATAAGAGCCCACGTGGTACTCGTATCTTTGGACCAGTTGCACGCGAACTTCGCGACCGCGACTTCATGAAAATCGTATCCCTCGCTCCAGAGGTTATCTAATAAGCACGAATTAAGCTTGTCGACTCAAGCAAGCAGGAGGTGTAACTCATGCCACGGTTGAAAAAAGTGTTGGAATCCCACAACAATAAACTGCACGTGAAAAAAGACGACACGGTTATCGTGATCTCTGGCAAAGACAAAGGCAAAAAAGGTCGCGTCATTGCTGCATATCCGCGTGAAAACCGCGTACTGGTTGAAGGCGTCAATATCATGAAGAAGCATGCGCGTCCGTCCCAAGCGAACCCGCAAGGCGGCATCATCGAACAAGAAGCCCCAATCCACGTGTCGAATGTAATGCACGTTGATCCGAAGAGCGGTTCCGTAACTCGTATCGGATACAAAGTGCTTGATAACGGCAAGAAAGTCCGGGTTGCTAAAAAATCCGGCGAGATCATCGACTAATTGATCGTTTAAGGAAAGGAGGAGCTATACAAGATGGCAATCAGAATGAAAGAGCGTTTCCTGAATGAAATCACTCCTGCTCTGATGCAGAAGTTCAACTATACAACTGTTATGCAAGTGCCAAAGATCGAGAAAGTCGTCATCAACATGGGTGTTGGTGAGGCAGTTTCCAATTCCAAAGTACTTGATGTTGCTGTTGAAGACCTTCGCTTGATTTCTGGTCAAAAACCAGTAATCACTCGTGCGAAAAAATCGATCGCTGGATTCAAACTTCGTGAGAACATGCCAATCGGAGTTAAAGTTACACTGCGCGGCGAGCGCATGTACTACTTCCTGGATAAGCTGTTCAACGTATCGCTACCACGCGTACGTGACTTCCGTGGTGTTTCCACTAAAGCGTTCGACGGTCGCGGTAACTACACACTTGGCCTTAAAGAACAACTGATCTTCCCAGAGATCGAGTACGATAAGGTTGATAAAGTACGCGGTATGGACGTCGTCATCGTCACGACGGCAAAAACGGACGAAGAGGCTCGTGAGCTGCTGACCCAAATGGGCATGCCGTTTACGAAGTAATCCACAGGAGGTGTAATACCAAGTGGCAAAAACTTCGATGAAGATTAAGCAGCAACGTACACCGAAATTCAAAGTGCGTGCATATACGCGCTGCGAACGTTGCGGCCGTCCGCATTCCGTTTTGCAAAAGTTCAAAATTTGCCGGATTTGTTTCCGTGAATTAGCATACAAAGGCCAGATCCCTGGCGTTAAAAAAGCAAGCTGGTAATCAGCCTAGTACGGGAAGGAGGTACAATCAATGGTTATGTCTGATCCAATCGCAGATATGCTGACGCGCATTCGTAACGCGAACGTCGTTCGTCACGAAACCGTGGAAATGCCCGCTTCGAAAGTTAAGAAGCAAATCGCTGAGATTCTGAAACGCGAGGGTTTCATCCGCGACGCCGAGTATATCGAAGATAGCAAACAAGGGATTATCCGTATTTTCCTGAAATACGGCGCTAACCAAGAACGTGTTATCACTGGTCTGAAACGTATCAGTAAACCAGGTCTGCGCGTTTACACGAAAAGCACTGAAGTTCCTCGTGTTCTTGGCGGTTTGGGAGTAGCAATCATTTCTACGTCCCAAGGCGTTATGACCGACAAAGAAGCACGCCAAGTTAAATCCGGCGGCGAAGTTCTCTGCTACGTTTGGTAATTAACTGCACAATGATTGGAGGTGTAACAAATGTCTCGTATTGGCCGCAAACCGATCCAAGTACCAGGTGGCGTTAACATCGACTTGGACAACAGCGTAATTACAGTAAAAGGACCTAAAGGTACTCTTACTCGTACAATCCACAAGGACATGAAAGTAGTTGTTGAAGAGAACGTAATCAACATCGAACGTCCTTCCGATAATAAATTGCATCGTTCCCTGCATGGTACAACACGTAGCGTAATCGCGAACATGGTGACTGGAGTAACTGATGGTTTCTCCAAAAACCTTGAACTCGTAGGCGTAGGTTACCGTGCAAACAAAACGGGTGATAAAATCGTACTGAACGTTGGTTACTCGCATCCGGTAGAAATCACTCCGGAGCAAGGCATCGAGTTCGAAGTACCTGCTAACACGAAGATCACTGTTAGAGGCATCGATAAAGAACTCGTAGGTGCTACTGCAGCGAAAATCCGCGCCGTACGTGAACCAGAGCCGTATAAAGGCAAAGGTATCAAGTACGAAGGCGAGCGTATCCTTCGTAAAGAAGGTAAAGCAGGTAAGAAAAAATAAGCGACCCTCGTGGCCGCTTGATCGGATAGCATCATAAATAATGACCAGAAAGGAGTGTATTCGAATGATCACTAAAGGCGATAAAAACAAGGCTCGTTTGAAACGCCATCTGCGTGTTCGTAAGAAAATCAACGGTACTACACAACGTCCGCGTTTGTCGGTATTCCGTTCCTCCAAGCATATCTATGCTCAGCTGATCGATGACGTACAAGGCGTTACAATCGCTGCAGCATCGACGCTCGACAAAGAGATCACTGATCTTGGTAACGGCGGTAACGTTGAGGCAGCTCGCAAAATCGGCGAACTGATCGCGAACCGTGCGAAAGCTAAAGGAGTCGAAGAGGTTGTCTTCGATCGTGGTGGTTACCTGTACCATGGGCGTGTTCAAGCCCTTGCAGAAGCTGCACGTGAAGCTGGTCTTCAATTCTGATTTACATTTCTTATTAAGGAGGTAAGACGACTTGCGTATAGATCCGAATGCATTAGGCGAACTCACTGAAAAAGTAGTTCAAATTAACCGCGTAGCGAAAGTTGTTAAAGGCGGACGTCGCTTCAGCTTTAGCGCGCTTGTAGTTGTCGGTGACGGTAAAGGTCACGTCGGCGCTGGCATCGGTAAAGCCGGTGAAGTACCAGATGCGATCCGTAAAGGCATCGAAGATGCTAAGAAAAACCTGATCCAAGTACCGCTTGTTAACACCACGGTTCCTCACCAAGTGCTCGGACATTTCGGCGCAGGACGCGTGCTGCTCAAACCGGCTTCTGAAGGTACCGGTGTGATTGCTGGCGGTCCTGTTCGTGCTGTTCTCGAGCTTGCAGGTGTAGGCGATATCTTGACGAAATCGCTTGGTTCTTCCAATTCCATGAACATGGTTAACGCAACATTGGAAGGTCTTTCCCGCCTGAAACGTGCGGAAGATGTAGCCAAACTGCGTGGAAAAACAGTACAAGAGCTTCGGGGTTAAGGAGGGGAATAAGATGGCAAAACTGCAAATCACCCTCGTTCGCAGCCTGATCGGCCGTAACGAGAAGCAACGCGCAACGGTTAACACGCTTGGCCTGCGCAAGCTTCAACAGTCGGTTGTTCATAACGACAGCCCAGCCATTCGCGGCATGGTGAACCATGTTAGCCACTTGGTTAAAGTAGAAGAAGTACAATAATAAATAACAAAGCTTCCAACTGAACTACACACGTATAAGTCATCAGGAAGCTGGGTACTAACAAAGCAGTCGTTTCCGAAGGTGAGGTCAGCCCCACGCTTTGGAAACAAGATTGCGGCGTACAAATGAAGGAGGTGCAACAGACGATGAAATTGCATGAACTCAAACCAGCAGAAGGTTCCCGTCCAGAAGGTTTCCGTAAAGGTCGCGGTATCGCGAGCGGTAACGGTAAAACAGCTGGTAAAGGTCACAAAGGTCAAAACGCTCGTTCCGGCGGCGGTGTTCGTCCAGGCTTCGAGGGTGGTCAAAACCCTTTGTACCGTCGTGTTCCGAAGCGTGGATTTAACAACCCGTTCCGTAAAGAGTATGCGATTGTGAACATCGAAGATCTGAACAGCTTCGCAGCAGGTACAGAAGTAACTCCTGAACTGCTTCTGGAGCAAGGTATCGTTAAGAACCCACAGAGCGGAATTAAAGTGTTGGGTAATGGCGAAATCACTGTTCAACTTACGGTGAAAGCAAACAAGTTCTCTCAATCTGCGGTAGAGAAAATCCAGGCTGCCGGCGGTAAAACCGAGGTGATCTAATTGTTCAAGACCGTGTCCAACATTTGGAAAGTGGAAGACCTCCGCAAACGGATACTGTTCACATTGTTTATCCTTCTTATTTACCGTATTGGTTCTTTCATTCCGGTACCTGGGGTAAATAAGGACGTATTTAAACAAGTTAATGAAAGCGGCACGGATCTCTTCGGTCTGCTCAACACCTTCTCTGGTGGCGCGTTGTTCCAATTCTCGATTTTCGCGATTGGGATTATGCCTTACATCACTGCGTCAATCATCGTGCAACTCTTATCGATGGACGTTATTCCTAAATTCGCTGAATGGGCGAAAGAGGGAGAGAACGGAAAACGCAAACTTGCGCAAATTACGCGTTATGGCACAATTGTCCTTGGTCTGATTCAAGGCTTTGGTACAGCTGTTGGCTTTAACCGTCGATACAGCTATGAGATGGTTCCGGGTGCAAACTTTACGGATTATCTGATGATCGCGATAATCCTGACAGCAGGCACAGCCTTCCTGATGTGGCTCGGTGAGCAAATCACGGAGAAGGGCATCGGTAATGGTATTTCGGTTCTGATCTTCGCGGGTATCGTTGCAGCACTTCCTGGACACATTCGCACGCTTTACTCGACTCAAATCGCTGACGTATCTAGTGACCAGTTGTTCTGGGGCATCTTGAAACTTGTGATTATCGCAGTCGCGATCATTGCAATTATCGTGGGTGTTATCTTCGTACAGCAAGGGATCCGTAAGATTCCGGTTCAATATGCGAAGCGCGTTGTTGGTCGTAAAATGTACGGTGGCCAGTCGACACACATTCCGCTGAAAGTTAACGGAGCTGGTGTCATCCCAGTAATCTTTGCGGTTTCGCTCCTGATGTTCCCAATCACGATCGCTCAATTCTGGTCGACTCATGAATGGGCACAATGGGTTCAAAACCACATGTATTACGACAAGCCGCTCGGTATGGTGCTCTACATCATACTGATCATCGGTTTTACATTCTTCTACACCTTTGTGCAGATCAATCCGGTTCAGATGGCTGACCAAATGAAGAAGAACGGCGGTTACATCCCAGGCATCCGCCCAGGCAAACCAACTTCTTCTTACATTACCCGCGTTATGTCCCGGATTACGCTGAGCGGCGCAATCTTCTTGGCAGTGATCTCGATCTTGCCGGTTGTTTTCGGCAAAATCGCTGGCCTGGATCGTTCGATCCAACTTGGCGGCACATCACTCTTGATCGTCATCGGTGTCGCGCTTGACACGATGAAGCAGATCGAGACGCAATTGATCAAACGCCATTACAAAGGGTTTATCAATAAATAACGATAGGTTCGAGATCGGGCTTCCGCGCATGGTATTCGTGTGTCGGAACCCTTCTGTGGCCTATTGGCGTAAAGCGAGGAAGGCGCTAATGAACATCTTATTCATGGGTCCTCCGGGCGCAGGGAAAGGCACGCAAGCCGAGCGGATCGTCGAAACATTCGATGTTCCACACATCTCGACAGGCGATGCTTTCCGATTGGCGATGAAACAAGGAACTCCACTGGGTCAAAAGGCGAAAGAGTTTGTTGATCAGGGTCTTTTGGTACCAGACGAAATTACGAACGGTATCGTTCGTGACCGTCTGCTTGTCGAAGATTGCAACAAAGGCTTTTTGCTCGATGGATTCCCGCGTACTATTCAACAAGCGGAAGCGCTGGATGCGATGCTGGCCGAGATGGGGCGCAGCATTGATCATGTAGTTAACTTGAAAGTTGATCGCGGTCTGCTGCTTGCGCGTCTGACCGGTCGTCGCATTTGCAAATCCTGTGGCGCGACTTACCACGTTATGTTCAACCCGCCAAAGCAAGAGGGCGTTTGCGATAAATGCGGCGGCGAGCTGTATCAACGGTCAGACGATACGGAAGCCAAAGTTGGAACGCGTCTTGATGAATACATCTCGAAGACAGCTCCACTGCTTGATTACTATCAAGCGAAGGGCACGCTTCGTGAAGTAGACGGAGAGAAAGAGATTGATGATGTAACTGCAGAAATCGTAACTTGCTTGCGAGGATCTGCCGAATGATAATATGCAAGTCCGAAGCGGAATTGCGTTTTATGAGAGAAGCCGGTCGCATTGTCGCGGATACGCATCGTTTGCTGAAGCAGGCGATTCGCCCAGGCATTACGACGCTGGAGCTCGATGGCATCGCGGAATCGTACATTAGAAGCCAAGGTGCTACGCCTTCTTTCAAAGGTTACAATCAATTTCCTGGCAGTATTTGTGCTTCGGTCAATGAAGAGCTGGTTCATGGAATTCCTGGACCGCGCAAGCTTAATGATGGCGACATCATCAGCATTGATATCGGTGCCCAGTTCGAAGGTTACCATGGTGATTCCGCCTGGACCTACGGGGTAGGCGAGATCAGTGAAGAGAACAGGCGTTTGCTGGAAGTGACGGAACAATCGCTTTATGCAGGACTTGCGCTCGTTAAACCAGATGTTCGGTTATTTACGATTTCGCATGCGATTCAACAAGTCATTGAAGCTGCTGGCTTTTCCGTTGTACGGGAATATGTCGGTCATGGAATAGGCACTAGCCTACATGAAGAACCGCAAATTCCGAACTATGGGCTGCCTGATCGAGGACCACGCCTGAAGCCAGGTATGGTGCTGGCGATTGAGCCGATGGTTAACATCGGAGAACGGTATGTCCGTACGCTGGAGGATAATTGGACAGTTGTTACGCAAGATGGTTCATGGTGTGCCCATTTCGAGCATACAGTAGCTGTTACGGCGGATGGCTGTGAGATATTAACCCTTCAGAAGGAGCAAGCAGATTGAATGAAGTGAACGAATGGCTTCAAATCGGCCGGATCGTCAAGGTGCGAAGCGGTAAGGACGAAGGCGGCTATGCCGTAATCGTCGGTATTGTCGATGAACGGTTCGTTCTAATCGCT
The DNA here is from genome assembly GCF_014192105.1 of Paenibacillus phyllosphaerae. GTDB lineage: Bacteria > Bacillota > Bacilli > Paenibacillales > Paenibacillaceae > Paenibacillus_Z > Paenibacillus_Z phyllosphaerae. The sequence continues at coordinate 49,935 of NZ_JACHXK010000029.1, forward strand.
GATGGCGATAAGCGGCGCTTTGATGGGCCGAAGAAAAAGAACGTGATGCATCTTCTGATGCAGCCGGTCGTCAGCGAGGAAGTTGCGGACAGCATGCGGGAAACCGGTCGGGTGACCAACGCCAAGCTGCGTTACGCGATTCAGAAGTATGCACAAGGGAAAGGAGAATGACTGTGGCCAAAGAAGACGTCATTGAAGTCGAAGGTACGGTCGTCGAGCCGCTACCCAATGCTATGTTTAAGGTGGAGCTGGAGAACGGACACCAAATTCTTGCCCATGTATCGGGTAAACTGAGAATGCATTTTATCCGCATCCTGACAGGAGATAAGGTTGTTATTCAGCTTTCGCCATACGATTTGTCCAGAGGACGAATTACCTATCGGAAGTAGACCTTCTAAGAGCGGGTCTTCTGACGAAGAACTCGGGAGGTAATCACAATGAAGGTTAGACCATCGGTCAAGCCAATCTGCGAAAAATGCAAAGTCATTCGTCGCAAAGGCAATGTTATGGTGATTTGTGAAAATCCGAAACATAAACAAAAACAAGGATAAGGGAGGGATAACTGTACATGGCACGTATTGCTGGTGTAGACTTACCGCGTGACAAACGCGTAGTCATCGCTTTGACGTATATCTTCGGTATCGGTAACACGACAGCTCAGAAAATTCTGACTGAAACTGGTATCAGCGAGAGCACGCGCGTTCGCGATCTTACGGAAGACGAAGTAAGCAAACTGCGCGAAACTATCGACAAGTCTGTTAAAGTGGAAGGCGACCTTCGTCGCGAAATTTCCCTTAACATCAAACGTCTGATCGAGATCGGCTGCTACCGTGGCGTTCGCCACCGTCGTGGATTGCCTGTTCGTGGTCAACGTACTAAGACAAATGCTCGTACGCGTAAAGGTCCTCGTCGGACTGTAGCGAACAAGAAGAAATAATAAGGGGGGATAACTGAAATGGCAAAACCGAAAAAAGTGGTTCGTACCAAACGTCGTGACCGCAAAAATATTGAGTCGGGCGTTGCACATATCCGTTCGACTTTCAACAACACGATCGTCACGATCACAGATCCGCACGGTAATGCAATCTCCTGGGCAAGCTCCGGTAACCTTGGTTTCAAAGGTTCCCGTAAAAGCACGCCGTACGCTGCTCAAATGGCAGCTGAATCGGCAGCAAAAGCAGCTATGGAGCATGGCATGAAAGCGGTCGAAGTCATGGTTAAGGGTCCAGGCGCAGGCCGTGAAGCAGCGATTCGTTCGCTTCAAGCAGCTGGTCTTGAAGTTAACCTCATTAAAGACGTCACGCCAGTTCCGCACAACGGATGCCGTCCACCGAAACGTCGTCGCGTATAGTCTTTCATCCGTGTGGTATCAAATTGCTGCAACTTGTGAATAATGGTTGTGAAGGTTTGCCATACTACATGATTAGACTTCAAGTGCGATATGGTAACGGAGCGACGTTTTGAAGGAGGGTATATAAGTGATTGAGATCGAAAAGCCGAAAATCGAAACCGTAGAGCTTACTGAAGATGGCACGTACGGACGTTTCGTAGTCGAGCCGCTGGAACGCGGGTATGGTACGACGCTCGGGAACTCGCTACGCCGAATCCTGTTGTCGTCGCTGCCAGGCGCCGCAGTAACCTCGGTTCAAATCGACGGAGTGCTGCACGAATTCTCGACGGTTCCGGGAGTGTTTGAGGACGTTACCGAAATCATTCTCAACCTGAAAAGTCTTTCGCTCAAAATCCATTCCGACGAAGAGAAGGTACTGGAAATTGATGCTGAAGGCGAAGGTAACGTAACGGCGGGCGATATTCGCGCTGACAGCGATGTCGAGATATTGAGCCCTGATCTTCATATCGCAACCTTGGCCTCCGGTGCTCGGCTCCATATGCGGATTTTCGCCAATCGTGGACGTGGGTATGTTCAAGCGGACCGCAACAAGCGGGAAGATCAACCAATCGGAGTCATTCCGGTTGATTCGATCTATACGCCAATTACACGCGTTAACTACACGGTAGAGAACACGCGTGTTGGTCAAGTGACCAACTACGACAAGCTTACGCTTGAAGTATGGACCGACGGTAGCATCCGACCGGAAGAGGCAGTTAGCCTCGGGGCGAAAATTCTTACCGAACATCTTGACCTGTTCGTCGGACTGACTGATGAAGCCAAGGACGCCGAAATTATGGTTGAGAAAGAAGAGGACAAGAAAGAGAAAGTACTCGAGATGACGATCGAGGAACTGGATCTTTCGGTTCGTTCTTACAACTGCTTGAAACGTGCAGGGATCAACACCGTACAAGAGCTGATCACGAAAACCGAAGAAGACATGATGAAGGTGCGTAACCTGGGTCGTAAGTCTTTGGAGGAAGTACAAGAGAAGCTTGAAGAACTCGGTCTTGGCCTTCGCATGGAAGAATAGCAGCAACTACGATTAGACTAGCCGCAGACATAGGGTCTGCGATATGAGATTTGCGCGTGCAGATCTTGAGAAGGAGGGGAAAAATCGATGGCATATTCTAAATTGAGCCGTGACGCTAGTTCGCGTAAAGCACTGTTCCGCGACCTCGTCACCGACTTGTTCCTGTATGAGCGCATCCAAACGACAGAAGCGAAAGCAAAAGAACTTCGTCCGATCGCGGAGAAGCTGATCACGCTTGCAAAGCGTGGCGATCTCCATGCTCGCCGCCAAGTTGCAGCTTTCGTTCGTCGTGAGTCGATCAACGGTGAGCAGGACGCAATCCAAAAACTGTTCTCCGAATTGGCCACCCGTTACTCGGAACGTGCGGGCGGATACACGCGGATTCTGAAGCTGGGTCCTCGCCGTGGCGACGCTGCGCCAATGGTATATTTGGAACTGGTGGATCGTGCGTAAATGAGAAAGGGTGGACCTTGCGGCCACCTTTTTTTGTTGCGGTGCACTTAAGCTTATAGCGGGAAGGAGGGGGGAGATTGAGGAATGTGAGAATGGTCGTAAGTTACGATGGAACGCACTATAACGGCTTCCAGACGCAGCCGAGCGGCAATACGATTCAGGACGTAATCGAGGCAGGCATCAAAAGCCTAACTGGTGAGGATCTCCGGATTAATGGATCTGGCCGGACAGATGCAGGCGTACATGCCAAAGGGCAGGTGTTCAACTTTCTGACCGAATCGCGTATTCCGGTCGATCGTTGGGCTCTCGCGCTGAATACTCGGTTGCCGGAAGATATCGTAGCGCTTCGAGCGGACGAAGTATCACATGATTTTCATGCGCGTTTCTCCGCGAAGAAGAAGACTTATCGGTATTCCATCGATACGAACAAGTTTCCGGATTTGTTCACGCGCCATCATCGCTTTCATCATCATGCCCCTCTTAACGTTTCAGCTATGCGTGAAGGGCTTGCAGCATTAGTTGGCGAGCATGACTTTACCTCTTTTGCCTCGACGCAATCGACGCAATTAAGCCATGTACGAACCATCTATGAAGCCTCTATTGAGGAATCGGAAGGCGGGCTCGACATCTTTGTCACCGGTAACGGATTCTTATACAATATGGTGCGGATCATTGCTGGAACAGCGATATGGATCGGGGAAGGAAAGCTCGAGGCGAGTGATGTTAGCGGAATTATTCAAGCGAAAGACCGGACGAAAGCGGGCCCGACAGCTATGCCTCACGGCCTGATGTTGTGGCATGTGGAATACCCGGAATAGTTGCTTTACAATCCTTCAAAATCACTTGCGATTAGGCACGAATTATAGTAGAATATAACTTGTGCTTTCTAAGTGGCTCTCCCACAGCCCCGACTTAGATTGCCGTATGAAGTACCTTAACACGATAGCGAATATACGTAGAGACAATACGTTTCTTCGATACATGAGAACGATTTGTTACATGAATAAGGAGGATCATCCATGCGCACCACCTTTATGGCTAAGCCGAATGAAGTAGAACGCAAATGGTACGTCATCGATGCAGAAGGCAAAACGCTTGGCCGTCTGGCAAGCGAGGCTGCAAGCCTGATTCGCGGTAAACACAAGCCGCAATTCACGCCGCACGTTGACACTGGCGATTTCGTAGTAATTATCAATGCAGAGAAAATTGTTCTGACAGGTAAGAAAATGCAGAACAAAATGTACTACCGTCACTCGATGTATCCAGGCGGTCTGAAAGTGACTTCCGCTGCCGATATGATCAAGAAAACTCCTGAGCGTGTACTTGAGTACGCAATTCACGGTATGCTTCCTAAGAACCGTCTTGGCGACAAAATGAAGCTCAAACTTAAAGTATACGCTGGTTCGGAGCATCCGCATCAAGCACAAAACCCGGAAGTTTACGAACTTCGCGGTTAATTAGAGGGAGGACAGTTTCATGGCTCAAGTTCAATACTATGGAACCGGTCGTCGTAAACACTCTGTGGCACGTGTACGCCTTGTGCCGGGTGAAGGACGTATCGTTATCAATAAGCGTGATCTGAACGAATATTTCGGTCTTGAGACGCTTAAACTGATCGTTAAACAACCACTTGCTTTGACTGAAACAGAAAGCAAGTATGACGTAATCGTTATCGCTCATGGCGGCGGTATCTCTGGACAAGCGGGCGCAATCCGCCACGGTATCTCCCGTGCACTGCTTAAAGCAGATCCTGAGTTCCGTCCATCCCTGAAACGTGCAGGCTTCCTGACACGTGACCCACGTATGAAAGAACGTAAGAAATACGGCCTCAAAGCGGCTCGCCGCGCGCCACAGTTCTCGAAACGTTAATTCAGACAAGACCTTCTCTGCTTGCGGAGAAGGTCTTTTTTATCATCACTGGTTTTATTTCTATTGTTGAACAAAAAGTCATCTAGACGTATAATCTATAGTAGATCAATTTACTTGGAATTCATATAACGGAGGTACAAGCGATGAACCTTTTCGAAAAGGAAGCGCTCGTGAAACAAAAGGCTGAAGAATTGGAGAATGCGTCGCCAGAGGCGATCTTGCGATATGCAATTGAAACATTCCCTAACATCACGTTTGCGTGCAGCTTTGGTGCGGAAGATGTCGTATTGGTGGATATGTTGCAAAAGATCAGCCCGAGCACAGATGTATTTTACCTGGATACGGACTTCCACTTCCAAGAAACTTACGAGACTCGTGACAAGATGATTGAGCACTACGGAATGAAATTTGTTCAAGTGAAGCCGGTTCTTACACCGGAAGAGCAAGCAGCACAGCATGGTGAAGAACTTTGGAAATCCGATGCTACTGCATGCTGCAACATCCGCAAAGTAGAACCGCTCACAAGAATTCTGTCGCAATATGAAGCCTGGATTACAGGTATTCGCCGCGACCAAGCGCCTACTCGTGCGAATGCGAAGAAAGTGGAGTACGACACGAAGTTTGGCCTCATTAAATTCAATCCTATCGCTGGCTGGACTTCGGACGATGTATGGAACTACATTCGCGAGAACAACGTTCCTTACAATCCGCTGCATGACCGCAACTATCCGTCGATCGGTTGCGAACAATGTACACGTCAAGTAATGCCAGGTGAAGATCCTCGTGCAGGCCGCTGGTCTGGTCAAGAGAAAACCGAATGCGGATTGCATAAATAAGAGGAGGCTATTTATCCAATGAGCAGCATTAACCCACATGGCGGCGTACTGGTAAACCGGGTCGCAGCTGGTGCAGAACGCGAAGCACTACTTGAAGCAGCAGCATCGCTTAAATCGATCGTTGTTAACAATTGGGCGATCTCCGACCTGGACTTGATCGGGATCGGCGCGTTTTCCCCTTTGACAGGATTCTTGAATGAAGAAGACTATCGCTCTGTCGTCGAGCGTATGCGTCTTGCTGACGGTACGGTATGGAGCATTCCGATTACACTAGCAGTGGATGAAGCTAAAGCCGCTGAGCTAGCCGTTGGAGAGCGTGTAGCCCTCATCGGTGAAGATGGTTTGATCTATGCCACGATCGATGTACAAAGCATCTACAGCGTGGATCAGAAGTTCGAAGCCGTGAATGTCTACAAGACGGACGAAGTTGAACACCCTGGCGTAGCGAAACTATATGAGCGTCCATCCACCTATGTTGGCGGACCGATTACGGTTCTGAATCGTCCAGTGCCTGAGAAGTTCAACGAGTTCTATTTCAACCCAACGGAGACACGCCGTATTTTCGCCGAGAAGGGTTGGAAATCGGTTGTTGGCTTCCAGACGCGTAACCCGGTTCACCGCGCTCATGAATACATTCAGAAAGCCGCTATGGAGATTGTGGATGGTTTGTTCCTGAACCCGCTCGTTGGCGAGACGAAGTCCGACGATGTACCTGCTGCAGTTCGGATGAAGAGCTATATTGCGCTGCTTGATAACTACTACCCTGCGGATCGCGTATTCTTAGGCGTATTCCCGGCGGCTATGCGTTATGCAGGTCCGCGTGAAGCGATTTTCCACGCGCTTGTTCGTAAGAACTATGGCTGTACACACTTCATCGTAGGCCGCGACCATGCCGGCGTAGGCGACTACTATGGTACGTATGAAGCGCAGGATCTGCTTAAGACCTTTACGGCTGATGAACTGGGGATCACGCCGCTTTACTTCGAGCATAGCTTCTTCTGCACGAAGTGCGGCAATATGGCATCCAGCAAAACTTGCCCGCACGGCAAAGAAGATCATCTGACCCTCTCGGGTACCAAAGTTCGCGCGTTGCTGCGTGATGGCATTTGCCCGCCGCCGGAATTCTCCCGCCCTGAAGTGGCGAAGATTCTAATCGAAGGCATGTCGGAACAACCTGCTAACGCATAATTCGCATAACTGACCACCTCGTCCCATATGATGATAAAGAGCAGATGGCTGTATGGCCAAGCACTTATCGCATGGGGATTGGGGTGGTTTTTTTGTGAAGCGCGGGTTACGAAACCGGTTTGTCGTTTGGATCACCTACCGGGGCGCGGCAAGAGTTGTTCTTGGCATGATAGCGGTGCTGCTAACCGTTATTTTGTTGTCGCAGGACGTCCCATCCACGCGCACATGGACGTATTGGACAATGCCGTTGTCGGGAAAGACGATCGCGATCGATGCCGGGCATGGCGGGGTGGATGGAGGAGCTGTCAGTGAGCAAGGCGCGGTGGAAAAAGATTTGAACTTAGCCATTGCGCTGCAGCTTCGAGACTACTTGCAACAGGCAGGGGCGATTGTCGTCATGACGCGGGAAGGGGATTACGATCTCGCCCAAGAAGGCACAAGTAAAATTAGCAGGCGGAAGACCGAAGATCTGATTGCACGCGCTAAATTCGTTAAAGACCATCAAGCAGATCTCTTTATTACTATCCACATGAACAGTATACCTTCACCGCGTTGGTCAGGCGCACAAACGTTCTTCTATCCGAGCTTGCCGGAGAATGAAGCGCTGGCCGGGCTCATCCAAGACGAGATTCGTCGTAACCTGGAGAATACGCAGCGGGTGGCCGCGAAGAAGAATGATGTGTATTTGCTCAAAGCGATGGACAGCATACCAACAGCACTCGTCGAAGTAGGATTCCTCTCCCACCCGGGCGAAGCAAGCATGCTCGTCGATGCGGAGTATCAGAAGAAAGTAGCGGCGTCCATTTATCAAGGGATATTGCGTTACAGCGCGGGTGAAAAATGGGGGAATTCGTCTCCAGCACAGCCAGGGGCTTAACGCGCCCTTGGTTGCCGGACAAACTATGTTATAATAAATGCATACATAGGTTGTCAAAAGAAACAGCAAACGGGCATCATCCGGACAGAGGAGACGAATGCAAACATGTTGACACGCGAAGATATTTTGACCGCTGCCGAATCGGTAGCAGCGAGCTTGGCTAGAGCACAAGACGTCATTACATTCCGGGATATCGTCGTCAAGGATCGTCAAGTTCAATTGACGGTGCTCGGAGCAAGAGAAGAATGGCAGGCACCGTTCGAGAACACCCTGCGTTCCGTTCTGCAGGAGGCGGGGATTGAGACGCTTCACGTTCGCTTTAGAAGCGCGGATGCAACCAGTACGTCGGCTAACAGTACCCAGCCAACGGAAGAGCCAGTTCGCGGTCATGCAGCTGGCATGGAAAGCGATAAGATGCTCAATGAACGCAGCGGCGTTCATTTCATTGCTGTCGCGAGCGGCAAAGGTGGCGTGGGCAAGTCTACCGTCACGGTTAACCTGGCAGTTGCCTTAGCTCGTAAAGGCAAACGTGTCGGAATCATCGATGCTGACATCTACGGATTTAGCGTTCCAGACATGATGGGCATCGAAGAGCGTCCGCAGATCGTGAATGAGCGGGTTATTCCAATTGAGAAATTTGGCGTCAAAGTCATGTCGATGGGCTTCTTCGTCGAAGACAATGCACCGATCGTATGGCGTGGTCCAATGTTGGGTAAGATGCTGCGCAATTTTTTTGCAGAGATTGAGTGGGGCGATGTTGATTACATGCTGCTGGATCTTCCTCCAGGTACCGGCGATGTGGCCTTAGACGTTCATCAGATGATTCCGCAGAGCAAAGAAATCATCGTGACGACGCCGCATGCAACGGCCGCATTCGTCGCTGCTCGGGCTGGAGCCATGGCAATCAAAACCGAGCATGAGATTATCGGCGTTGTCGAGAATATGTCGTACTATATCAGTAAGAGCGGCGAGATCGAGCATGTATTTGGCCGCGGCGGCGGTGCACGACTGGCAGAATCGCTGCATGCCGAACTCATGGCGCAGATCCCTCTCGGCGCGCCGGATAACCATATTTCCGAGCCCGATTTTTCACCGTCGGTATACAAAGCCGATACGGAGGCGGGGCGCATCTATCTTGAAGTCGCAGACCGTGTCATTGCCAAATGTGAATCCGAAGCGAAATAAGTAAAATCCCGCACCATTTAGTTGTACAAGCTGCCTTTAGTGCAAGCTTGTCTAGACTAAATATGCGGGATTTTATTTTATCGGGTGAACGGTTATTGGGATCCTCCGCCGGATTCACCCATACCTTCAGACTCTCCTGAATCTTCGCCTTCGCCACTATCGCCGCTTTCTTCTTCAGCCGCTTTATCTTCCTCAGAGGCAGCTTTCTCCACTTTTTCGGTCGGCTTCACCTTCAGCTCTTCTTTCACGGCTGTCTTCAACAGATCCAGAATTTCCAGGCGATAAATGGGACTTTGCAGCGATTCCTGCATAATGGTCGCGACTTGTTTCCGATATTGCGTACTGCCAAGGACTTCCAGAATCATCTTATCCATTTCAGGATTCTTCATCACCTTAATCAAGTCCGCTTGATAAGTGGGATCCTTAATGAGGTCCTTGTAAATTTGTTTATTTTCCTTATTGATGGCTTTGGCGAATTCGCCGGCGAATCGCGGGTCGGTCATTAATTGCTCAATGACTTGATGATAATCTGGCGAGACGAGCGTGTCTTTTACGGCCAGGCGTACCTGTTCTTGATCTTGCACGGATAGCAGCTTTGTACCGTCACTGCCGTTCAACGCGCTGGCGGATTCCTGTAATGCTTTTTGCGCATCTTCCGTCTTTAGAATATCGATAACCATGGACTTCATGTCCTTGTAGCTGAGGGGCTCGCTAGAGGGGGCAGGTTCAGAACCACAGCCGGATAAGACGAACATTAGCAGGGCGCTTGCAGATAGCCATATACAGCGTTTTACCATGTCATATGCGACTCCCTTCTTTATGGGCGCGGATTGATGGGTATATTATGCGACAAGTAAGCGGGGATTATCATGCACCGCGAATAGCTTTTTATTGTGGACATGGTAAAATAAAACGGGAATGCCTGTTGAACGTATAACCATAGATCTTATCAATTGGGAGTGACCGGAAGTGACTTTACGCAAAATGTGGTTTTTGTTTTGGAGCACCACACTTGTAGGTGCAGTGGTGACATTAATCGTGGGGATGCTCATGCGCTTAATCGACCCTGAGGTGGGGTTACTCAACATGGAGGCGACAGGGTTTAATGCGCTAACCATGCTGCTGGCAGGCCTATTGTTTGGCGTATTTAGTCAGCTAGGCTTTTTCGCATACTTAACCATTAACTATCTGGCATTAGGCATGCTCAGACGCAAACTTTATTGGAACGCACTACAGGCGTACTGCACGCTGTTTGCGATCGGTGGGTTTGGCTATAAGCTGTATCAAAGCCGGGTCGAACATCAGAGCAACGTCTTCTTTTGGCTCCTGCCGTTGTTGTTGGCGCTGGCTGCTGCAGGGGTCTCCTATTACAAATCCAAACAAACCAACTTCAGTGCATTCATGCCGACGATGTTCCTGCTGTTTGTGGGTACCATGATCGAAGCATGGCCGAGCATGTCCGAGGATAGTAACCCGCTGACCATTATTTTTATGGTTGCCCCGCTGTTCGTCTGTAATTCGTATTTGATCATGCTGCTGCATCGAATCGTCAATACAGAAAAGGCCGACTCCGCGGTAGATGCGAAGACGGCCGTATAGAACTCTTTTTAATAGCCGGCAGCTGCGTCGAAACGCTCAGTCATCGCCGTCTTGTCTTGGACGGCTTTGCCGGAAACTTCCGTTTGCGCGATCAATTCGGACACGCTGACGAATTCGTACCCTTTTGCACGCAATTGGTCAATAATGATGGGCAGCGCCTCATGGGTTTGCTTGCTGGAGTCACTCGCGTGCATCAGCACAATATCGCCGTTGTGTGCTTTACCCATTACGCGATTAACGATCTTGCTCGTCCCGATATTCATCCAATCGAGCGAGTCCGTATCCCACTGAATGACTTTGTAGCCGAGCTCATCGGCAATGCGCAGTACGCGCTTATCGAAGTCACCATTCGGCAAGCGAATCAAATTCGGCGCTTTCCCCGTAATTTGAGACAGAACCGAGTGGGCGGTCTGAATCTCGTTGCGAATTTCGGTATCGTTCAAACTGCTGTAAAAATCATGTTTGTTGCCATGGCTGCCGATTTCGAACCCGGCGGCTGCGATTTTCTTCACAATATCAGGATGCGTCTGGCTCCATGGAGCGGACAAGAAGAAGGTGGCCTTGCTCACCTTTTTTTCCTTTAGTACGTTAATAATCGGTTCTGCCCTTTTGTCGCCCCAGCTGATGTCGAAAGTAAGCGCAATAACCCTCTTATTCGTAGGAATGCTGTAGATCGCGGCTGGCTGTTGAGGAGCAAACACGGTTATATTGTCTTTCTCGGCGTAGATGACGCCAACAGAGAATATAAGGCCGACACAAATAAGGAAATAACGTTTAAGCCGTCGTCCATTCATGACATAAAATAAATTCATTCGATTTAGAGTCTCCTCTCGAATAGGCTTGTATTAGTACAATCTATGCTCGTACCATTCACTTATTCGCACACGGTCAAAATTCAATTAGGAGGTGAGCCATTCAATGTTCTCGTGGCGCAATTTAATCAATCATTTCATAGAGATGCGGCATTACCTGATTGCCAGCACGATTATTTTTGTTGCAGGGTTAGTAGTAGGAGCAACAAATGCAGATTTCAATGCATTCATCACCGGACAGGTAGACAGCTTGCGGGAAGTGGCTAATACGATTCAATCGAGCGACAATCCGACGTTAGGATTTATCGTTTTTATCTTTTTGAACAACGTCATCAAATCCATACTCGTCATGTACATAGGCGCTGCCTTCGGGCTGATTCCGATTTTCTTTTTGGCCGTCAATGGGATGGTACTCGGCTATGTCGTCAATCAGGCGGCCGGTCAAGGTGGCGATATGCTTTACACCATCATTGTCAAAGGATTGTTGCCTCACGGTATATTAGAGATCCCCGCTATCTTGATTGCATGCGCCTACGGAATCAAGTTCGGTGCGCTCATGTTCCAGGGGATTGGTAACTTATTTGTGAAGCGGGATGGATGGGGCGCATCTGTCGAACGGTTCGTAGTAAGAACGGTCCCCGTATCGGTTTTATTAGTCGTCACATTGCTTGTAGCAGCCGTTATTGAGAGCACAATTACAGCTTGGTTGCTTTCGTAGTAATAAAATTTCCAGAATCTGAGCATAACAGTAAGGCGGCGTCCAACGCGATAACGCGAGGGCGCCGTTGTTGTTTTGGCAGTCGATAAGTTAGAAGGGGGCCACTTACGGTTATGCTCGGAATTCTATTCAACGACAAAGAATGCAAAGAACTGGATTATGTCCTACGCAAAGAGCTAGACGAGATGCTCCTCGACCTGAATGATTCAAGATTAGACACCGATATTAAGACTGCGATTGCCAGACGCTATAAAATCATCTTCCGGATGTACGCGCGCATAGCTACACCTAAGGAACTTTCGCGGTACGCGGTTAATATGAGAGCCTATCGATGACAGCCGTCTGAAAAAGTTTTTAAAACCACTTGCATTGTGTTAGTGCCCTGTGGTATCTTATAAAAGTCGCCGCTGAGCAACACGGCAGACATTGAGAAATTTGGTGAATATTGCATGAGTGATCTTGAGATCACCAGCGTAAGTCAGTCACCATCATAACTTGTTCCTTGAAAACTGAACAATGAGCGATATGTTTTATAGCTAGTGAAGTAATGAGTCACAAGCACTTCTTTCATGGAGAGTTTGATCCTGGCTCAGGACGAACGCTGGCGGCGTGCCTAATACATGCAAGTCGAGCGGAGTTATCCCTTCGGGGATAGCTTAGCGGCGGACGGGTGAGTAACACGTAGGTAACCTGCCTGTAAGACCGGGATAACATTCGGAAACGAATGCTAATACCGG
>NZ_JACHXK010000030.1:0-18062 GCF_014192105.1 Paenibacillus phyllosphaerae
GAAGGATTATTTGTTATGCACAAAAATAAGTATACCAATAAAACTCGTACTCACCAAGTCCAAAAGCTTGACAAGTATTAGCTGGTTTTCGGCGGCGGCCCGCTTTTGTCGTTCGGAGGTTAAGCTAGGCCGGGTCGGCCAAGCTAACCTTAGGTACGACAAAGCTCGTCTTTCGAGCTTTGTTCGCGGCTTTGTTGCCTTGGGGAGCAGACCTGTTCAGCTTGAACGTAAGGCAGTTTACGTGCTGACTCTCGCTTGTCGTCCACTTTGTGGACACGCTTAACGTTTGCCCAAAAAGCCCTGCAGATTAGGTTCTGCAGGGCTTTTTGGTATGTTAATAAAGCTGCAACTATAAACCTCCAAACGTCGTCTTACTTAATATGGAAGTCACAAGTGAACAGGAGATTACGCAACATGCAAATGTACACAGACCCGAAAGGCGAGGCCTATCGGCAGGTCATCGACTTGGCCATTCGGAACTCGGAGTTTTTTATTCTAGGCGAGAAATATCACGAGGACCTGGAGCCAGGGCCTTACGCACACGTACTGGAGGCGCTTGAACCTTATTTGGACAAGCGAATCGTTATCGAATCTCATCATCTAACGCAAGATGTGATGGCGCTAAGAAACATCTACCGCAGCCATGCGTTCTATGCCGCGGGAACCTACTATTTCTTTCGATGCTGCGAAGAAAGCGGCGCCGTTCTTAAACAGATGGCAAACCGCCTTGCGGACTGGGTGTATCCCCGCCTGCCGGAAGACCTCTGCTTCCTGAAAGCCGATGGCGAAGATTACTTGTACTCCGTTGTGCATGAAGAGATGTACGGGATGGAAGTAACGGCGGAAGAAGCGATTGCGCTGATGGATCGGATTACGGGGTTGTTTTTGAAAGTAGACGCTCACCGCGACTTGGACCGTCTGTTGGACGATGCCATTAAACACCAGACCGACAAGCTATCCATCAGCGGGCATCGGCTGACGGAGCTGCCTCAGCGGATCCGGGAGCTGAGCGAGCTGCGTGAGCTGCAGATATTCGAACAAGATCTATGCCGTCTCCCCGAAGGGCTATTCGAGTTAAGCAAGCTGGAACGTTTATGTATCATGACCGCTGAATTGGAGAACATTCCTGCCTCCATAGGCAAACTGTCCAACTTAAGACAGCTGACCATCGGATGTGGCAGCTCGGATCGGCCGGTTCCGGGCTGGAAGCCCAAGCCGAAGGAAGCGATCAGCTTGAATCGCATCCCGCCGGAAATCGGCGAATTAGAGAAGCTGGAGCATCTCTCGATACGATATACCTCGATCCATGAGCTGCCGCTCGAGCTCGAGAAGCTGAAGCAGATGCGTACCCTCATCATCAGCAATTGCATGATTAAGCAGAAGCCCGCATTCTTGAGGCGCATGAAGTTGCAGCACCTTACCGTGTCCCCGAATTTCTATTAATTCAGGCCAAAAGGCATAACGAAAGCCGGTCCAAGAGGACCGGCTTTCGTTATGCTTATTGAATGCTGCGAACCTTGAAGCGCATATATTCGTTAATCTTGGTATCTAGTCGTTGACTGATCTCAATTACGACCTCGGAACTAAAGGTCTTCTGCTCCGTGTAGGTCTGCTCCATTATTTGACGCAGCTCGTTAATCTCGTCTTCCAACACGCGAATGGATGAGGAGAATTGTTTCGCTTGCAAGGCGTCCGGTTCGTTACGAAACGTTACACCAAAATCCGCACAAGCCAACGGTCATTCCTCCTTCTGTCACCTAAATCGTTTGCTGGAATGCTTGTGCAATATGGGAATCTAAAATTTTGCTAAAATTATTATAGCAAAGTCTACCAAAAATGAAACTATTATTTTAGATTCCCTTCAATTTGCGAACAAACTGACCGATTCTGTCGATCGCTTCGGTCAAATTGGCGATCGAGCTGGCATAGGAACAGCGCAAATGCCCTTCGCCGCCCATTCCGAATACATCGCCAGGCACAGCTGCGACGCTGTGTTCCTGCAGCAGACGAGTAGCGAACTCTTCCGAGGTCAAGCCGGTGGACTTGATCGACGGGAAGGCATAAAAGGCGCCTTGCGGCTCATGACATTCGAGACCGATCTGGCGGAACCCTTGTACCACAATCCGGCGACGCTGGTTGTAAGACTCGACCATCTTGTCTTTCTCTTCCATGCCGTTGCGCAGCGCCTCGAGAGCAGCTACCTGCCCCATGATTGGCGCACACATAATGGTGTACTGATGGATCTTCAGCATGGCGCCGATGAGCTCAGGATGTCCGCATGCATACCCCATCCGCCAACCGGTCATCGCGAACGCTTTGGAGAAACCGCTGACGAGAATCGTCCGATCCTTCATCCCCGGCATAGCCGCGAAGCTGACATGCTTGGAGCCGTAGGTCAATTCCGCATAAATTTCGTCCGAGATCACGATCAGATCGTTCTCTTCCACGAACTTCGCAATCGGCAGCCAATCCTCATAGGTCATGATACCGCCCGTCGGATTGCTCGGATAACAGAGAATAAGCACCTTCGACTTCGGCGTGACCACCTTACGCAGCGATTCCACCTTCAGCTTGAAGTTGTCTTCCGCGAAGGTCTCTACGCCTACCGCAACTCCGCCGCTCAGCGTCGTGATCGGCGAATAGGTAATGTAACAAGGCTCCGGCACAAGGATCTCGTCTCCTGGCGTAATCAGTGCACGCAGCGCCAGGTCGATCGCTTCGCTGCCGCCTACCGTAACCAGAATCTCGGAGGCCGGATCGTATGCGACATTGAAGCTGTCGTCCAAATAACGGCCGATCTCCTCGCGCAATTCCGGCATGCCTGCATTGGACGTATATTGGGTCTTGCCACGCTCAAGGGCATATACACAAGCTTCACGCACATGCCAAGGCGTTACGAAGTCCGGCTCGCCCACGCCAAGCGTAATAATATCTTTGCGGCCTGCCGCCAAGTCAAAAAACCGGCGAATGCCCGATGGCTTCATCTCTCTTGCGCCCGGCGCCAAATAATCGTTCATCGAAGAACGCTGAGGCTTCACTTGCTGCTGTATCTCTTCGTCTTTAATCATGGCTCATCACCCTCACGGCGAGACAAGAAGACGATGGTCGTCCTCATGTTCCTCGAAGATTATACCGTCCTGTTTGTACTTCTTCAGAATGAAGAAGGTTTTGGTCGACAGGACCGCATCGATCGGCGAAAGCTTATTCGAGACGAAGGAAGCGACTTCCTTCAGCGTCTTGCCCTCAACTTCGACCAGCAGGTCATATGCGCCAGACATCAGATAGACGGATTTCACTTCCGGATATAAGTAGATCCGTTCCGCAATGCCCTCGAAGCCGCGGCCGCGTTCCGGTGTAATTTGTACCTCGATCAGCGCAGTCACTTTCTCGTCGTCCACTTTACTCCAGTTCACAACGGTCGCGTATTTGACGATGACGTGCTCCTCTTCCATCTCCGCGATCGCCGCCTTCACTTCCTCTACCGCCACATCCAGCATCGTCGCGATCAAATCCGCGCTGCGGCGCGCATCCTCTTTCAGGAGTTCCAAAATCTTCATCTTCAGCTCACTCATCGTCAATACCTCCACGTTGCCCTGCCCCATAAGCGTTGTAGGCTTGATGGCGGGGCGAATTTTACAACCTTACGTCAATAAGTAATAAATTCTATATTACAACGAATACAAGCATCCTGCAAAGTAGGAATAAGGGCGGATTATGCTAGGATTCAACATTCGAATAAGGTCTATGAAATTCGAAAGAGCCCCTTCCAGGGGCCCTGCGGTTAAGAAAAATAGTTTCGTTGATTCGACGGCGATTGGTGAATCGGCTGCAGCGGCTGGAAGTTGTTGTCCTGGCTCTGCTGGATCGAACGCGAATCGTTCTGATGCGCGTGCGTCTGATGCTGCTGGTGCAGCGCATTTTGCTTGAATTGGTTTTGCTGTTGGAATTGAGCTTGATTCGGCTGGAACTGATTGTGGATCGCGTGCTGTTGGTGATTGCTCTGATAAGCGCTCGCAGGGGTCGGGAGCTGGTTCTGTTGGAAATTCTGGTTCTGTTGGAAGTTCTGGTTTTGCTGGAAGCTTTGGAATTGCTGCTGCTGGATCGGCTGCTGCGTTTGTTGCGCGCTGATCGATGCGCTCGACTGGACGCCGACCTTCTGAAGAAGCTGCTCGATTTTTTGCTGGGTTTGCTGCTGCTTCTGCAGCTGCTTGTCCAGATCTTGGCGCAGCGCAGCCGACGGTTTCTCGTACAAGCCGTTCTGGCTCATCGCGTTATACAGCTCGCCTTGCAGACGAAGCGTATTGTTGAGCAGCGTCGTGAACGTTTGGCGAATGAGCTGGCTATTGGATTCCGTTGCCGCAGTCGCATATTCCCGCGAGACCCGCTTCAGGTCAGCCAGGATCGTGTAGGCCAGGTCCTCTTCAGCGAGCAGATGCGTATGCGATGCCTGCGATTGGGACTGCCCTATATTTTGTTGATACACGTGGATTCCTCCTGTTCGAAGATAGCTGCCGTTAGCCTTGCGGCTGGGACGGCGCCAGTTGCTGATGCTGAGCAAATAAATTGTTCAACGTTTGAATATGCTGCTGATGCTGAGAGATCGCCTGTGAATACAGCTGCTTGAGCTGTTGGTTGCTCGTCGAAGACGCAGTGATCGCATTTTGCTTAAGCAGCAGATCTTCATTGGAGATCGAGTCGGCGATATACTCCAATTCTTTCCCGGACATAGGTTGCAACATGAATGGATTCCCTCCTTGGCTGCCATAATTTTGAACCTTAGCTAGTATGGACCTGGTTTGCGAAAAATATGTATCCGAGCATTCCTTGTCGCGACAAAGAAGACTCGGGATAAAGCCGTCTTAAGGCAGATGCACCGTTTTGATATGGTTAAGATGAAGGAATGCCGGACTGCCGCCTGCGGTGGCCAGCTCGATTATATTCTGATCGATGCCCTTGAGCACGCCGATCTTGCTCGGATTCTCCCCGAGATCGAAGATGACGAATTCGCCCACAAGCTTCTGCAATTGCTGGTCGAATGAGCGCGCGAATGTAAGCGGCGACGGCTTGAGCGGGAATTGCTCGGGCGTTAACGTATATGGCGTAACGTTGGGGTTATAGGGGATCAAATATTTCAAATGCTGCAGAGAGACGATGACCGAATGATAGACCGGCGAATAAAACACGAAGAAATCGTTCATCACGCTGTTGACATAGCCATGGATGGATTGATTCCCGGTAATATAGAGCTCGGAGAACATGCCCTTAGCATTCATTAGAATTTTGCGATATGAGATCTGGTCGCTCATGGACTCGTAGGGCATCTCCGGCACATCAATGACATTGTCCGATTGGATAAGTCTTAGCTGCTGCAAATGAAGCAGCGGTACGTAGAGAAAATGGACGCCATTATACAGCACCAGAATATCCTGACCGACATCGACGAGTTTCCCGCTGACAGCAGCCTGCTTACCCGATAGCTCCAATTCAACTTCATGGCCTAGTAAGGGGCGAAGATTTTTCATGATCCGCCCTCCTCTCGCTTGGGATCATGGATAAAAGCAGGCTGAGGCGGAAGCAGCATACGCTCCTGCCCCCAGCCTGCTTGAACGGATTTACAGGTACGTTCTGCCTTTATTGTCTTTACCGTATTTGTTGCCGTTCTTGTTGCCGGATTTATGCGATTTACTGCCTTCTTGATGGCCAGTCGATTTCTTGCCATACGATTTGGAGCCATTCGTTTTGCCATGTTCGGACTTGGAACCGCCCGATTTGCTGCCGTAACCGTTGGATTTACCGCCTTTTTGTCCACCGGATTTGCTGTCGTTGTGACCGCCGGATTTACCGCCTTTTTGGCCGCCGGATTTGTTGCCGCTCTGACCGCCGGATTTGCCGCCTTTTTGTCCGCCGGATTTGTTGCCGCTCTGACCGCCGGATTTGCTGCCATTTTGTCCGCCGGATTTATTGCCGTTCTGGCCACCGGATTTGCTGCCGTTTTGTCCGCCTTTTTGTCCACCGGATTTGTTGCCGCCGTTAACGAATTTCCCTGCTTTTCTAACGGTTTTGATGTGGAACAGCGGGATGCGCATAATATCCGGGCCTACAACGAGCAGCACCGAATCCGAGCTAACCTCCGCGATGAAGCCTTCGACTTTCTCCGGTCCGCCCCAGTTGAGCTGTACGAACGACTTCGTCAGTTGGCTCAGCACGCCGTTGAAGTTTGCCGCTTTGATATATTTTGTTGCGACGTGCGCGCCTTTGCTCGTGTCGCCCGACATTTCCGTTAAGCTTTTAATATGGGAGTAGTTGATATAAGCAAGGCCGGCTGTCGTATTGAGCACGACATAGTCGCTCTCAGCGCCGACAAGCTCGCCCTCGAAGGAATCCGGGCCGCCTTTATTGATTTTGATCGTTTTGCCGACTTGGTTGTTCAGATAGCTATCACGTCCCGGTTTCTTGCCGCTCGACTCGTGTTTGTTTCCCATCGAATGATCTTTCTTGTGGTCGGTTTCTTTCTTTTGATCCTCTTTCTTATAATCCGATTCTTTCTTGTAACCATAATGCGATGGTTTCATATAGCTCATGTCTTGAGCACCTCCGTATTCTTGACCTTTGCATTTGCCGCAAGATTTGTGAGTTTGCCAGTAAGTCATAATTAATTCCCTCCATGTCTAAATGATAGATTTCATCTTGATGCCGCTCTGCTGACCGTACCCAACAGTGATACTGCTCGCATCCTGATCTCTTATTTGTGTGGCCTTCTCCCCCCATTCGCTGCCCCGGTTAAATCTATCATGGGTGTCGATATGTAATATATTTATATGTATCCGGTCACTAGAGGTACTAGATTAGCAACCATTTTCGAGATTTTATACGCAAGTCCATCGCACCCTCTCCCCCTCTATCATAGTTTGATAGGGATCACTGATTAAACACGAAAGTGATCGACAAGCAAATGGGAGGGATTGAGCATGTCGTATTTTGAAGAAGAGAAGAAAGACAAATCCAAAGGCAAGAAAGGTCCGGGTCCAAAAGGCAAAAAATCGAAAGGCCATAAAAGCGGCGGTTCCAAAGGAATGAACTCTTCCCACGGCCAACAAAAATCGAAAGGCTGGGAAAAAGAGAAAGAAAAAGAAGCTTACAGCTCCAAAGGCAACCACTCGCAAGGCATGAAGGAAGCTTATTCGTCGAAAGGCCGCAAAGAAGAAGGGAAAGAAAAAGACTGCAAAGACGAAGGCTACGAGCATAAGAGCTACACGGTGCACAAAAGCTTCACGGAGCATAAAAGCTTCACGGTCCGTAAAAGCGAGGATAAAAAGGGAAAAGACTGGAAGAGCGAAGGCAAGAAAGGTTATGACTGGGGCAAAGACGATCATAAGAAAGACGATCATAAGAAAGACGATCACAAAAGCTATGGCAAGAAGAGTGAAGGTAAGAAAAGCGAAGGCAAGAAAAGCCAAGGCTACCTGAGCCAAGGCGCGAAAAGCGAAGGTAAGAAAGAAGAAGGCAAAAAAAGCCATGGCTACTTCAGCTATGGCGTGAAAAGCGAAGGCAAGAAAGAAGAAGGCAAGAAAAGCCATGGCTACTTCAGCTATGGCGTGAAAAGCGAAGGTAAAAAAGAAGAAGGCAAAAAAAGCCAAGGCTATCTGGGCTAACTAAGCCGCGGGGCGCATTTCCCCGCTGCTTTCAAGCTCACCTTTTTCCCGCACGCGCATAAGGTAAATAAGCAGAAGCCTATCGGATACCGATAGGCTTTACTTTTTGCCCTGGAGAGGTGATCAGATGGCTGCATACGGATTACCCGTCCGTTCCATCACCATCAAGCCTGCCGATATGGCGGAGCTCCTGCATAACGTGTGGAGCGACCGTTTCGTCCCTGTTAAGCTCACGATCGACGGGGAGACCGTTCAAGCGGAAGCGCGGATACGCGGCGGCCATACCCGCAATTATTTGAAGAAGTCGTATGAGATTCGATACGGCAACCGCACTTTGCATATGAATACGGAATTCGACGACCCCTCGATGATTCGCAATGCGCTTTCGTTTCATTTCTTCAATCAGATCGGCGTTCCGGCCCCCGCGACCAAGCATGTCTGGCTGGAGTGGAACGGCGAGCCGCATGGCGTTTATTTGGAGATTGAAGCGGTCGACCAACTCTTTTTCAAAAAACGGCGGATTCAAGCCGCTTCGCTCGTCTATGCGATCAACGACAATGCCGACTTCTCCTTATTGGATCAGGAGACGAAGCAATCGAAGAGCACGCTGTTCTCGGGCTACCAGCTGATGAAAGGCACCGACTCCGTCAAGAAGCAGCTCGGCCAGTTCATTTCGACGGTGAATCGCCCAGCCACCAAGGTGCTGCGCACGTATTTGAGCAAACGGTTGGATATTAACCAGTACTTGCGATGGCTCGCTGGCGCCGTCTTGACCAACAACTACGACGGGTTCGACCAGAATTACGCGCTCTACGTCCACTCCCCGACCAACCGCTATCGCATCATTCCGTGGGACTATGAAGGTACATGGGGGCGTAATTGTTACGGGCGGTTGTGCGAAAGCGATCTGGTCCCCGTACGCGGAATGAATAAGCTGACCGGGAAGCTGATGAAATACCGGTCGATTCGGGTTCGGTATCGCAGTCTGCTGAAGGAACTGCTCGCGGACGCATTCACGATTGAACGGATCGAGCCTGTAGCCAAGCAGATGATGACTCAGATCGATCCGGCCATCCGGGACGATTTTACGCGCAAATGGCCTTACGGCACGTTCCAAGAGGAGTTGGATGTCATCCGCACGTTCATTCAGGAACGCCGCGCCATCGTCCAGTCGGAATTAACGAAGTGGAAGGATTGACGAAGAGCCGCGAAGCTAAGTCTCCGCAGCTCTTATCTTCTATCCCTTTGCCTTAGAAAATGTTCATGCTCAAGTACCGCTCGCCGCTATCGGGCGCAATGCACAGAACGCGTTTGCCGGCGCTCAGTCTGCGTGCAAGCTGAAGTGCCGTCCATACCGCCGCAGACGATGAAGGCCCGAGCAGCAGCCCCTCTTGCTTGGCCAAGGCGCGCATCGTATCTAGCGCGTCATCGTCGGACACCTGCACGATCTCGTCATAGACCGACGTGCTCAGAATCGACGGGACGAAACCCGGGCTCGTGCCGACCAGCTTATGCGGACCAGGCTGACCGCCGGACAGCACAGGCGAACCTTGCGGCTCTACGACGGTTACATGCAGACCAGGAATCGCCGCCTTGAGCGTTTCTCCGGTACCTGTAATCGTACCCCCGGTTCCCGATGTCGCGACGAATGCGTCCAGCCTTCCTCCGGTCTGCTCGATGATCTCAAGCGCCGTCGTCGTCCGATGAATATCTGGATTGGCATGGTTATCGAACTGGTTCGGAATGAAGCTGCCCGCTATGCCGGCTTGAAGCTCCCGGGCTTTGGCGATCGCGCCAGGCATCCGTTCCGCTGCCGGCGTAAGCACGACTTCTGCGCCGTATGCTTTCAGGAGGCCGATTCTCTCCTTGGTCATGTTATCCGGCATGACCAAAATGAGCTTATAACCTTTGACTGCCGCATTCATCGCCAGGCCGATTCCTGTGTTGCCGCTTGTCGGTTCGATAATCGTGGCCCCCGGTGCGAGCAACCCCCGCTGCTCCGCGTCCATTATAAGCGCATAAGCTGCGCGGTCTTTTACGCTGCCGCTCGGATTGAACCGCTCCAGCTTAACGAGCACCTCTGCATCCTCGCTGCCGACAAGCCGCCGCAGTCTGACCGCAGGTGTCTGGCCGATCAGCTCCGCCACATTATTCACAATACGTACCATAATTCGTTTCCCCTCTCCCAATACCCTTACGCGGTGTTTCTAGCCCTCGACAGATACGGCCGGATGAACAGCCAGCCGACGATCGGGAACGCACCGACCACAAACATTAATATAGGCACAGCGTGCGGCATTTCCTTCGAAAACGGCAATACCAGCAAATAGGCGGACAAGCCTAAGATGCGCCCGGTTGTCAGGCCTGCTTCACGGAGTACAATGAATTCCTCGCGCTGCTTGGCGCTTTCATCGTTCTGCCCGATCAGATCGAACACGGTCGAGGTCATCGGTATGATATAGAGCGGCATGAAGATCGCCGTTCCGATGCCGAACATGAGCAGCGTGCCGTACTGAATCGGCCAAAACAACGGGATAATGACAGTCGTTACCGCAATCGTGCCGATGAGCATCGCTATTTTCCGGCGAGCCGGCGTCAGCACTCTGCCGATCAGCCAGAAACTGGCCAACGCGACGAACGAGGTGATCAGCGAGAAATTCCCCACTTTCTGCTCGTTGCTCGTCGAGATGTACACGAGCAAATTAATCAAGAACATGAAGACGCCCTCACGCACCCCTTGCGCCATAATCGCCGGGAACACTCTCCGCCACGCGCTGCCCTTTGTGGACAACTGGCGCACACCGTGCAACCACTCATAACGGCCGATCGGCTCCCGCTTCTTCAACCAGAAGCTAACCGCGACAGCGATTGCAAACATGGCGACCGAGATGGTGAAAATGATGGAATAGCCGCGTTCACCTTGGTTATTCGTAATGATCCAACCCGAGATCCATGGCGATAGAATGCCTGCTCCCGATCCCAGAAACCCTGCCAGCCCGTTGAATCTGTCCCGATTCCCCGGCTCCGTCACTTCGAAATAGACCACGTTGTACGCGATCCAAAATAACCCGAGCGCAATCCCGTTCATTAATCCGAGCGGTATCGCATAGGTTACCGCCTGTCTGCCCATCAGCAGCACGGCCAAATAAAATGCCCCCGACAGCGCCACACCAAGTCGGAGGCAGTGCATCTTGTTATGTTCCTTCACCCATTTGCCGGCGATCCAGAACGTGAGGCCGCTGGTGGCCGTCTGCACCAGATTGAACCATCCGATTAACGCCAACGACTGGCTTGCCTTCCATAAGTAGACCGGAACGAAGGTGCCGGATAAGGCATTGGCAATTCCGAGTAGTCCTTGTACGACGAGCAGCAGCTTCGCCTGACTGTCGAGTGCCCTGCTGTCGTAATTGCGCCCCCCATTCCCCAACGACGACGTACGCAGCTTGCCCCGAGCTTTCGAAGCGATCCAGTTCGACTGAACCGAGTGTTTACCCTGTTCCAAAAGCTTCATCCCTTCTGGCGAAAGCGCCTTACGTATTCCTCATGTAAGGTGCCCCGGTCTGGGGGGGGACATGCTTAGCCGGGGGGATTTACCAGGGGCGGCATCAGGGCGAACCCTTGGTCCCCTTTAAAGGGCGAACCCTAAGCCCTTTGAAAGGCGAACTCTAGGCCCTTTGGAAGGCAAAAGTTTTAAGACCATTTGGTCTCCCCCAAGCCCCTCAACCACAGAGAAGGCTTACTTCTACCTTCGAAGTAAGCCCTCGGTTGTTTATTAGTCGTTTTCCGCTGCTTCGGCCAAAGTCGCGATCATGCGGTCTTGGTCTGCTTTGGACAATTTGTTCTCCATATGGAAGCAAGATGGGCAGACATAGTGCACGATTTGGAACGGTGCGCTGATTAAGGCGCCTTTCAGCAGCTTGGAATACGCCGGCTTGAAGGTTCCCTCGCCGATTGTTTCGACGCCTGCCTCTAGCAGATACTCGCGGCAGACCGGGCATTCCGGCATTTCGAGTTGGGTTTCGAGCAGCCGCTCAACGGTTGCTTGCGCCGCCAGATCGCCGCCGCCCCGGCCCAGATGCGCTACGCCGCGCGACGCGTGGCCATGATCATTCTGATCGTCATCTTCCCATTCTCTGTCGTCAGCATCATGATCGTGGTTGTGCTCATGCTCATCTTCGTCTTCTTCGCCATCTTCGATTTTGTCGATGCCGAGTTGCAGCGTCCGGTAACCGGACAGCTCGTTGCCGCAATAAGGGCAATGTTTCTCCGGACCGATCTCCGGATCCCACATGATTTCCGTATGACACCATGGACATACGACGGTTTCTTCTTGTACGCTCACTTCAATTCCTCCAACTGGCCATGAATAGTCATTTTGCTAAATAGATGACGCCCAGAACTACGAATAATGCGGCTAAAGCCAGTAACGTTCCCCATAAATATTTCATTCGAGATGCAGGCCCTTTCGTCAAAGAAATCAGACGCTACACGACGGTCGCGCCAATAACATAAGAAAGCGAGACGGATATGATCATGGCAATAAATCCGACGGCGCGATTGTCGCGTTCAATCTCTTCATCAATCCGAAACACCGGCGTCAGGAATTCGAACAGAAAATAGGCGGCAAGCAACAGCAGGAAGCCGAAAGTTGCCCAAATCATGCTCTGGTACACGGAATCGGTCGCTTCGATCGAGAAACGGAAAATATTGCAGATTCCGAAGATCTTGCCCCCTGTCGCCATCGCTACCGCCATATTCCCCTTGCGGATTTCCTTCCAGCAATCGTACCTCGTTACGAATTCAAAGAAAAAGAGGAAAACAATTAACGCCAGCACCGCCACGGATACAAAAGCTAATGAAGCTGCATAAGGATTGCTAAGCATTCGGTCAATCTCGTGCTCCACCGCTTGACGCCTCCTCTACCGCAAAGAAGCTTATTTCAGTTCCGCTACCGTTACGCCCGTGCCGCCTTCTCCATAGTTGCCAAGACGATAGCTCTTCACATGCTTGTGCCTGCGCAGGAATTCACTGATTCCGGTACGCAGAATGCCCGTGCCTTTGCCATGAATAATATACACCTGACCGAGGCCGGACAGGAAGGATTCGTCCAGGAAACGATCCACTTCCACAATCGCTTCTTCCAAATTGGCCCCGCGAAGATCGAGTTCCATCCGGACATGTTCGTCGCGCGTCCGTTTCAAGCTTGCCGCTTGTTTGGGCTGCTGCGTCTTGGCCGTCTCGGCGGTCTTCACCAGCTCCAGGTCGGATAAAGCGACCTTCATCTTCATAATCCCCAGCTGCACGAGCGCCTCGCTGCTGCCGCTAAGCTCGACCACATGTCCGCGCTGATTAAGGCTGTAGACCATGACCTCATCGCCGGCGCCGATCTTTTGCGGCTTAGCGGCCTTCGCCTTATTGGCCAGCTTCCCGAGCTTCTTCTGCTCCGGCGCGGCTTCGTCCAGCTTCCGGCGCGCTTCGATAAGTTTATGCTCCTTAACGGAAGCTCCCTCTTCCATGGCCAGCTTCCGAAGGTCCGCGATGATCGTCTCCGCTTCCTTCTTGGCTTTGGAAACGGCCTCTCGCGCTTCTTCATGCGCCTTCTCCAGCAGCCGGTCGCGCTGCTCTTCGAATTTGCGAAGTTCAGCTTCGTGGCGGGCACGCTGCTCTTCCATCTGCTTGCGAAGCGCTTCCGCCGTGCTGCGTTCCGCCTCGGCGCCAAGCCGATCGGCCTCGAGGGAAGCAATCATCGACTCGACCCGCATATCTTCGTCGCTCACTTCGCCGCGCGCATGATCGATTATCGACTTTTGCAACCCTAGACGTTCCGCGATCGCGAACGCATTGCTTCGTCCCGGCACGCCAACGAGCAGCCTGTAGGTCGGGCTGAGCGTCTGAATATCGAATTCCATGCTGGCGTTAATGACGCCTTTGCGGTTATAGGCATAGGCCTTCAGCTCGCTGTAGTGGGTCGTCGCTACGATCCGGCAGCCCAGCTTATGGATATGCTCCAGAATAGCGATCGCAAGCGCCGAACCTTCCGCCGGATCCGTGCCTGCGCCCAGCTCGTCGAGCAGTACCAGACTCTTAGGCGTCATGGTGCGCAGAATGCGGATAATGTTAGTCAGATGGCTGGAGAATGTACTTAAATTCTGCTCGATGCTCTGCTCATCGCCGATATCGGCATAGATCGCGTCGAACACGCAGAGCTGGCTGCCGTCTTCTGCCGGTACGAATAGACCAGACATGGCCATCAGGCTCAGCAAGCCGATCGTCTTCAAGGAAACCGTCTTGCCGCCCGTATTCGGACCCGTGACGATGATCGTCGAATACTGATTGCCCAGCTCGACTTCCAGCGGCACGACATTCTCAGCCGCGATGAGCGGATGCCGGCCTTTGCGTATCTTGAGGAATCCCCTGTCGTTCATGACCGGCAGCGTTCCGTGAATCAGGTGGGCAAGGCGCGCTTTGGCAAAAGCAAAATCCAGCTGACCGAGCACATCCAGATCTAGCAGCAGATCGTCTGCATATTCCGCCGTCTGGGCGGTCAGCATTTGCAGGATCTTCTCGATCTCGCGCGTCTCGGCGGCACGAAGTTCGCGAAGCTTATTATTCATCGCTACAATGGCTTCCGGTTCGATGAACAAGGTAGCACCCGAGCCCGATTGATCATGGATAATGCCGCCAAAGTGGGATCTGTACTCCTGCTTGACCGGAATAACGTAACGATCGCCGCGGATGGTAATAATCGCGTCCTGAAGCATTTTTTGAATGGAGGACGAACGGATCATCTGCTCGAGTTTCTCGCGGATCCGGCCTTCGCCGCCGCGAATCTCCCTGCGGATCGCAGCAAGCTCCGAACTTGCGCTGTCCATCACCTCGCCTTGATCATCGATACATAACAATATCGCATCTTCGAGTGCCTTATGCTCGGTCAGCTGCTCCGCCTGAAAAGCGAGCATCGGGATCGGATCGTCCTCATGCAAATTCAGCACATGGCGCTTCACCCGGCGCGAGCCTCTTATCGTCTCCGCGATCTCGAGCAACTCCGATGGATTCAGCGTGCCGCCGATCTTCGAGCGCAGCAGCGAAGCGCGGATATCGACTACGCCGCCGAAAGGCGCATTGCCTTTAAGCCGATCCGCTTTATAGGCTTCATCCGTCGTCTGCAGAAGCCGCTTCACTTCTTCCAAGTCGGAGCTCGGCTGCAGCGCTTGAGCAACCGCCTTACCAAGCGAGGTGGCCGCATGCTGCGTCAATTTATGTACAATTTTTGCGTATTCGAGTGTTTTTAATATTTTGGTATCCACAATGAGCACAACCCCTCTCGTTCCTTATTATAGCCGAACAAGGCAACGTATGCCATGACGGCCGGTGCATGCATGTCTTGAAGGCATGACGGTCACAATAGTTGTTGCAACGAAACTTTAACAACACCACTTAGGAGGGTTTCGTAATGCATATCTTAGGTCATATCGTCCGCTTTATCGTTGCTGCAATTGTATTAATGGTCGTCGGTTATATTGTGCCTCAATTCAGCGTAGGCGGATTCTGGAGCGCCTTGTTCCTCGCGCTTGTTGTTGCCGCTCTGGGCTGGATTATTGAAGGCATCTTCGGTAAACGGGTTACCCCGTTCGGCCGCGGCATCGTCGGATTCCTCGCCAGCGCCGCCGTCATCTGGGTCGCGCAGTTTATCGTCGGCGGGGTAGCTGTAACGTGGCTAGGCGCCATACTTGCGGCTCTTGTGATCGGGATTATCGATCTGTTCATTCCGGTCAGCACGCCTTATGATGCCGGCCGCCGCGAGACATCCCGGGATTGACGTCCGGAGCGTAATCAGCAGCTCCTAGCGACGTATGAGCCAGGCCTTGCCCTTTAACCGTAAGGGGCGGGGCCTGGTTTGTACGTTTCTGACTGTTCATCAAATGTTCAAACCGGTTCATGACTTAGCCACTGGCATTTTGTCCGATTCACGATATACTTATAAACGGAGAATTCTCCAATCTATGAAACAGGAAGGGGTACCACCTTGCTAAAGAAAACATGGCTAGTCCTCGCAATGGCCGCATTCGTGCTTGTCCTGGCTGCTTGCGGAGCGAAGAACGAGAATGAAGCTGCTCAATCCGCCGGCGTCGAAGAACCGACGACAGCCTCCCGCGAAGTTGTCATTACCGCATCGAACTGGGAGTTCGATCAGGCCGAATATAAGATCAAAAAAGGCGAGTCCGTCAAGCTGACCGTCGAAGCCAAATCCGGCATTCACGGCATTGAGTTCAAGAACCTGGATGTCAATGATATCCGTTCCGGCGATTCCGAGGTCATTACGATCAACGAACCGGGCACCTACGAATTTTACTGTAACATCATGTGCGGAACCGGCCATTCCAAGATGGTCTCGAAGCTCGTCGTCGAATAGTTCCGTCTCCATACAGATGAATAAGCTGACCTTACGCTCTTGGCGAATGGTCAGCTTTTTTGCGTGTTTGCAATGAAGAAAGAGGCTCCCGGTTCGATGAACGGGAAGCCTCCAACCTCTTTATCCAATCATCCATATGATGGTCTAGCTTTCTTCAATAAGCTCGATCCATTCATTGTATTCGGTCTGAAGCTTGGCATATTCGTTCTTCAGCCTCGTATGTTCCGCCTGCAGCTGTTCAAAAGCATGCTGCATGGAATGATCCGTATGCTCATAACCGGTCAACTGAGCTTCCAACTCGCGCACGCGGTTATGGAGCTGCTGTGCTCGCTCAGAAGCTTCCTCAGCTTCCAACTCGGCTTCTTCCACGCGCGATAACAGCGAGACGCTCGATTCCGAGTGGGCAGCCGCCTGGCGCTTGGCCTCTCCCAGCTCGGCTTCGGCCGCACGTTGACGCTGTTCGAGCTCGGTCACTCGCTGCACCGCTTCGGCGAGCGATTGTTCGTAGGCCGCGACTTTGGCTTCCTGCTGTGCGTCGGCTGCTTCACCAGCTTCCTGGATTAGCTGCTCTGCCTCCGATAATTTGCTGCGCAGTTCCCGCTCTCTTACAGCCGATTGTTCCTGCTCAGCGTTTAGCCGTTCACGAATATCGATAAGCTCCCGCACTTGCGCCTCCAACTGTTCGGCTTTTCTTGCTGCCTCAGCTGCTTGCGCCTGCTGGGAACGCAGCTGTTCCGCCTCTTGCTCGGCACGTTCAGCCTGCTGTTTCAGCTGCGCGTATTGACGTTCGCGGTCTTCCGCTTCTTCCTCCTGCTGCAGCAGCTTGAATTCAAGCTCATCAAGCTGATCCCTAAGCTGACGCTCCCGCTGATCCGCATCGGCACGGAGCGCGACAGCAAGCTTGCCTTCCTCTTCCTTCGCTAAGCGCGATGCTTCAAGCGCAGCTTGGAGCTCGGCCAGCTCAGCATGCAGCTCTTCGACCTGGTTGCGCCATTCTTCATGGGCTTGGCTGTACCGCTCCTGCTCCGCTGCTCGAGTCCGTTCCAGCGCTTCTCGCTGGGACTCGAATTCACTTCGAAGTCTGGCCGCCTGCTCATCGTTCTCCGCAATGGCTTCCTCAAGCATCGACCCTGCTGCTTCGCGTTCGCTTGCAAGCAGTCGCTCTGCGGCAGTACGTTCACGCGAGAGCTCCTCGCGAGCAGCATTACGGACCGCTTCCAACTGCGCCTCGTAAGCTATTTTCTCGCGGGCCAATTCTTCTTGAGCCGCTAGCGCAGCTGCTTGCTCGGCATTGGCCTGCGCTAAGGCAGCCGTAAGCTCCGCCTGTGATTCCTGCTTAGAAGCTTCAAGTTCCTCGCGCGCTGCTAAGCGGATGGCTTCCAGTTCAGCAGCGGCTTCATGCTTGGCCGCCTCAAGGAGCTCTTCCGCTTGCCGTTTGGCTTCCTCGAGCGCTGCTTCATGCCTCCGCTTCTCCTGCTCGATTCCGCTTCCGAACGCTTCGCGCACTTGCGCCAACTGCGTTTGGGTTTCTTCTTGCACCTGCTTGAGTGCGGCTTCATGCTCATTCTTCAGCTTGCCGAATTCCACAAGCGCCGTAGCCGCAGCCTCGGAATGAATCTCGTTAGCCAAAGCCAGCTCCAGCTCAAACTCCTCTCGAACACGGGCCAATTCCGCTTCAGCCGCTTGCTTCTCCCGCTCCAGCTGGGCACGGGCAGCCTCGCGCTCGCCATCAAGCCCGATACGGGCCGATTCGCGGGCCAACTCCAACTGCGCTTTGTATTCGTCGCGAACACGTGCCAGTTCGGATTGCGCAGCAGCCTTTTCCTGCTCTTGCTGGGCCGCGAGCGCTTCCTTCTCTTGCAAATGCTGCTCGATCAGCGCTTCCTTTTCCAGCTCGAGTGCAAGGATTGCCTCTTCACTGCTTGCAACTTGCTCGCTCAGCTTGCCTTCGAGCTCGTAGCGCAATGCTGCTAAACGGGCCTCCGCCTCGGCTGCCG
>NZ_JACHXK010000030.1:18159-58969 GCF_014192105.1 Paenibacillus phyllosphaerae
CCGCTTCTTCGCTGCTTGCGACTTGCTCGCTCAGCTTGCCTTCGAGCTCATTGCGCACTGCCGCTAGGCGGGCTTCCGCCTCTGCTGCCGCTTCTTCGCTGCTTGCGACTTGCTCGCTCAGCTTGCCTTCGAGCTCATTGCGCACTGCCGCTAGGCGGGCTTCCGCCTCTGCTGCCGCTTCTTCACTACTGGCGACTTGTTCGCTCAGCTTGCCTTCGAGCTCTTCACGCACTGCCGCAAGGCGGGCTTCCGCCTCAGCGACCGTAGCTTCGTGAGCCGCCTGTAATGCCGCGACAGCTTCCTCATGCTCCCGCCGAAGATGCTCGCGCAGGTCCTGCTGCTCGCTACGAACCGCTTCGAGTACGGCTTGATGCGCCTCGCGCTCCTGAAGCAACTGGGCTTCCAACTGCTCTCGCACACGATCAAGTTTGCTCGAAGCTGCGGCCTCTGCCTCTTCGAAGGCAGCCAACAGCTGCTCGAGCTCGGCATTGGCCGCTGCCTGCTGCGTGCGCCCTCGTTCCTGCTCGTTGGCCAGCTGCTCCGTCAGCTTGCCAAGCTGAGTCTGCAGATCTGTCAGGCTGCTAGAATGCGCCCCGCGTTCATGTTCCAGCTGCCCTTGCAACTTGCGATGTTCGTCTTCTAGCACGCTGTACAGCTCTTCTACCTCAACCGTTGCCTGCTGCGCGGATGCAAGCTTAGCCTCCAGCTCGGATCGCAACTGTTCCAGCGCTTGCGCGGCGTTCGCCTCAGCCTCAAGCTGCGCGGCGATCGCTTGCTCCTGCTCTTGCTCGAGCTGTCGGCGCAATGCGGCCAGTTCCGACTCGGATTTGGCGAGCGCTTCAGACTGCTCAGCCAGCTTGCCTTCCAGTTCTTCCTGCACTTCCTTAAGCCGGGCAGCCGCTGCTTCTTCGGCATCCAGCTGCGCCGCTATCGTCTGCTCCAGCTGGGATTCTAGCTCTTGGCGAACCCGTGCAAGCGTATCTCCGGCCGCCTCAGCCGCCGCCTTATGGCCAGCTTCGGCTTCCGCAAGACGCTCGTCTAGCTCGAGACGGGCCAGCTGCAGCAGATCCGCTGCTTCCGCTTCCGCTGCAGCCGCTGCCGACAACGCTTGCTCTAGCTCATTATTCTTGCGCGAGAGGAGAGCGCTTGCCGCTTCGCGCTCACGTTCGAGCTCGATCTGCGACTCTTCCCTCGTCTGTTCCAATTCCATACGCAGCAATTCAAGCGCTTCCGCGTGAGACTTCTGCGCCTCTTCAAGCTCTGCTCGCAGCTCCTCGCGCACGCGGGAAAGTTGCTCAGCCGCCGCTTCCTCGGCTTCCATATGCGCGAGAAGCGCTTGCTCCAGCTCGCCTTGAATCCGCGCCAGCTCAAGCCTAGTCTGCTCGCGCTCTTGCGTCAGCTGCGCTTCCTGAGCTTGCAGCTGCTCCATAGCTGCCTTGAGCGCCTCTTCATGGGCGCTCTCGGAGAGCGCAAGCTCTAGCTGCAACTCTTCCTTCACGCGAGCCAGTTCGTCCGCCGCAAGTTGCGTGGCTTGCTCGAATTGAGCGCGCTGTTCGCTAAGCTGCTGCTCCAGCGCCTCCCGGATCGTTGCCGCCTGTGCGGCATGAGCGTCCCGAAGGGCAGCAAGCTCTTGTTCGCGCTCGCCGCGCAACTGGCTAAGTGCCTCTTCCTTTGCGGACAGTTCTTCTTCCTGCGCTTGCCGCAGCTGATTAAGCGCTTCTTCGGATTGGCTCCGCAGCACGCTGACCTCTTCTTCCTTTGCGCGGCGCAGCTCGTTCAATTCTTGTTCCTTCGTTTGGCGAAGCTCATCCAGCTCTAGCTCTTTCATCTCTTGCAGTTCGCTTAACTCTTGCTCCTGCGCTTGACGTAGTTCGTTTAGCTCTCGTTCTTTTGTCTCTTGAAGGGCGGTCAGCTCTTGCGTTCTCGCCTGCTTAAGCTCGCCGAGCTCCCGTTCTTTGGACTGACGAAGCTCGTTTAACTCTTGGTCCTTCGTTTCGCGAAGCGCAGCAAGCTCCGTAGCCGCTTCCTCATAAGCGCGCTCCAGCTCTGCCATCGCTTCACTGCGCACCGATTCGAGCTCGCCGGCAATTGCGGCATGCGCCGCTTGCATCTGCTCGAGCTCCACGCCAAGCACTTTGCAGCGGATTTCCGCTTCATGCAGGCGCTCATTCTCCCGGCCTAGACGATAGACGTCTTCCGCCATATGTACAGCGGCAAGGACCGCAATTTTCGGCAAATCAAGCCTCGGATACCCCTTGGCCAGCTTGTGCATATTCTCATCGACCAGCGCTGCAACGCGCCGGATATATTCCGGGTTCGAATGCCCTGTTAGTTTAAATTGATTACCGTATATATCAACCGTTACCCGTGTTCGTCCGGCAGCATCCATGAAGGCAGTTCCTCCTCGGGAATAAATCCATTTATCCCATCAAACTTGTGACGCTATGAATCTCGTAAAAGACCATTTATGTTGCTATTCAAACTAGCATAACCGATACGCGCAAGATGAATCAAGGTGAAACGGCTGCCGCCACTTATTGTAGCGGGGCGCGTTTCACTCCGGAGAATTCTAAGCCTCGTTTATTACGTGTAACGTATAAATACTTAGAATTCAAGGTGAAACGGCCATCGCCACCTATTGTAGCGAGGCGCGTTGCATTTCGGAGAATTCTTGCGCGGTATGCATCCCCGATCAGGCTGTAAGCCGACTGCCGGCTCGCTCTGACAGCCCAAAAACAATAAAAAAGCCGTAACGAATCGGTTCGCAAGGAACTAATTCGATACGGCTTAAAGCATCTCCTGCCTATTTGCGCAATTCGGCGCCAAAAGATTGTTCGAGGTTCGACACGACTTTACCGTGAAGCTCAGTCACTTCTTCGTCGGTCAGCGTACGCTCTGCGTGACGGTATACGAGCGCAATCGCGACGCTCTTCTTGTCCGCTCCCAGCTTCTCGCCGGTGAATACGTCGAACACGCGCACCGACTCCAGCAGCTCGCCGCCCTGCGCTGTCGCAGCGGCGATCAGCTTGCCGGCCGCCACCTCGCGGTCAAGCACAAGCGCGATATCGCGCTGCATGGCCGGGTAACGCGGGAGCGTCCGGTATTCGATCGCGAAGTCCGCTTCATCATATAGCGGCGCAAGCTCAAGCTCCACCACGTACGTGTCCACGAGGTCATTCGACAGCTGAACGGATGGATGCAGCATGCCGACATAACCGATCGTCTCATGCCCGCGCTCCGTCTCCAGCACGACTGCAGCCGTGCGGCCTGGATGCAGATGCTCGATATCGGCACGTTCGAAGGACAGCTCCTTCGTGACGCCGAGCAATTCGGCAATCGACTCCACAATTCCCTTGGCATCGTAGAAATCGACCGCTTCTGCCTTCCGGTTCCATTGCGAACCGATCCGGTTACCTGTCAGCAATACGGCCAAACGATGCTTCTCCTGCGGCAAGCGCGTCAGCGTCTCTTCATCCGTATGGAATACGCTGCCGATCTCGAAGATCGCCACATCGTCATTCTTCCGGTTCCGGTTGTACGTCGCGGTCTCCATCAGTTGCGGCAGCAAGGATGTGCGCAGCACGCTGCGGTCTTCGCTCATCGGCAGCGCCAGACGCACCGGATGAACGTCGCCGGACAACGCCGGGAACAGCTTCGTCCGCTCTGGATGGGTGAACGAGTAACTGATGACCTCATGCAGACCGGCATGGGTCAGACGCTTGCGCAGCTCGCGGCGGATTGCCTGAGGCTTCGTCAATGCGCCCGGGGAAGTCGCTCCCTCGATCGGCGTCGTCGGAATGTTGTCGTAGCCGTACAAACGGGCCACTTCTTCGATCAGATCGACATCATGCGTAATGTCGCCGCGTCGAGTCGGCACGGTGACAGCGAACACGCCGTCCGTCGACAGTTCGAATGCGAATTGCAGGCGCGTGAAGATCGTCTCCACTTCAAGCTTGGATAGTTCCGTGCCGAGGTAGCCGTTAATCTTCGATAGCGATACCTTGACCACCGCAGGCTCCGGCTGAGCCGAGACCGCCTCGACGACGCCTTCTAGCACAAGGCCGCTAGCCACTTCGGCGATCAGCGCCGCGGCGCGATCCAATGCCGGAATGACGCGGGCCGGGTCGACGCCTTTCTCGAAGCGAGCGCTGGATTCCGAGCGCAGGCCGAGCTGACGGCTTGTTTTGCGAACGCTGGAACCGTCGAAGCGCGCGGACTCGAGCAAGATGTTGACCGTCGAATCCGTTACTTCGGAATTCGCTCCGCCCATGACGCCGGCAAGCGCGATCGGCGCCGTACCGTCCGTAATGACGAGCATATGCGGCTCAAGCTTGCGCACTTGGCCGTCCAGCGTCTCGATCTCTTCGCCTTCTTGAGCCACACGAACGAGGATTTGACCGCCTGCTACTTTATCCGCATCGAAGGCATGAAGCGGTTGGCCGTACTCGAGCATGACGTAGTTGGTCACGTCTACCACATTGTTGATCGGACGAATGCCGGCCGCCATCAGGCGATTCTGCATCCACTGCGGGGACGGGCCGATATGCACGTCTTTAATGTAGCGAGCCGAATAATGCGTGCATTGTTCTTTCGCATCGATGGCAACTTTGATATGGCCGGAAGCCGGCTCGCTGGATCCGTTCAGGTTCGCCTGAGGGAGGTTAACCGGACGGCCTGTCAGTGCCGCAACTTCATAGGCAACGCCCAGCATGCTCAGACAGTCGGAACGGTTCGGCGTCAGGTCGAGCTCGAGCACCTCGTCCTCGATCGCAAGCACGTCAAGGATCGACTTGCCGACCGGCGTACCTTCCGGCAGCACGAGAATACCCTCTTGCTGTTCCTTCGGCAGCAGCTTGTCGTTGAGGCCCAGCTCTTTCGCCGAGCAGATCATGCCTTGCGATTCGACGCCGCGCAGCTTGGCGCGCTTGATCGCGAAGTCGCCCGGCAGCTTCGCGCCGATTGTCGCGACCGGCACGAGTTGGCCAGCGGCCACGTTTTTCGCGCCGCACACGATCTGGAGCAGCTCTTCTTGGCCGACATCCACCTTGCACACCGACAGCTTGTCGGCATCCGGATGCTTCTCGCGTTCCACGACATGGCCGACGACCACGCCGGTCACGCCTTTATTGCGGTTCTCGACGATATCGATCTCGATCCCGCCGCTTGTCATCAGCTCCGCGAGCCGTTCCCCGTTATAACCGTTCAGTTCAATATATTCTCGCAACCATTGATAGGATACGTTCACTGTATTAGCCTCCTTAAGTCTGATCTCACATTCGGACAAACTGGCTTAAGAAGCGCAGATCGTTCGTGTAGAAATGGCGGATATCGTCAATGCCGTATTTGAGCAAAGCGATCCGTTCAACGCCCATGCCGAAAGCGAAGCCCGTGACTTCGTTCGGATCGTAGCCGCCCATCTCGAGGACGCGCGGGTGCACCATGCCGCACCCGAGAATCTCGAGCCATCCGGTATGTTTGCACATCCGGCAGCCGTCGCCGCCGCATTGCGAACAAGTGACGTCAACTTCCGCGCTTGGCTCCGTGAACGGGAAGAAGCTTGGACGAAGGCGGATTTGCGCCTGTTTGCCGAACATCAGCTGCACGAATTGGAGCAATGTTCCCTTAAGGTCGCTCATCCGGATATTCGGGCCGACCACAAGGCCTTCGATCTGATTGAATTGGAAGGAATGCGTCGCGTCGTCATCGTCGCGGCGGTATACTTTGCCTGGGCAAATGATTTTAATCGGTTTGCCGTTGGCTGCTTTCATTGTGCGAACCTGTACCGGGGACGTCTGCGTACGCATCAGAATATCGTCCGTCACATAGAAGGAATCCTGCATATCGCGGGCCGGATGATCCTTCGGCAGATTGAGAGCCTCGAAGTTGTAGTAATCCGTCTCGACTTCCGGACCTTCCGCAACGGTATAACCGAGTCCGACGAAAACATCCTCGATCTCTTGCACGACCTTGTTGAGCGGATGAACCGCGCCCGCGGTCGGCTTTTTGCCCGGCAGCGTCACGTCGATCGTCTCGGCGCGCAGACGGTTCTGCGTCTCCGCTTCCACGAATGCCGCTTGTTTCGTCTCGATGACCTCTTCAATGGCAGCGCGCACATCGTTACCCACTTGCCCGATAACCGGACGCTCCTCCGCGCTTAACGCGCCCATGCCGCGAAGAATCTCCGTCAGCGCGCCTTTCTTGCCCAAATACTTGACGCGCAGCTCATTCAGCTGCTGCGGATCGGTTACGCCCTGCAGTTCCTGCAGCGCTTCGGAGCGTAATGCTTCCAACCGTTCTTTCATTCCTAATCGCCTCCATCGCAAAATAAAAAGATCCTTCCTCCCAAAGACAGGGACGAAAGGATCGTGGTACCACCCATATTCAAACTATCCGCGCGCGCTTCGCCATGTGAGGCAAGACAAACGCATCGGCAGTTTCTTATGCTCCGGATATCGGCCGGATTGCCGGGCACTCCTACTGGCCCGCAGCAATAACGCTCACGGTGTTCAGAAGCCTGCTCGGAAGGGAACTTCGGCAGCCTGATTCACGTGAAGATGCTCTCAATCTTCGGCATCTTCTCCCTGTACGACAGCACTGCGTACTCTTCTTCCTCATCGCATTGACAAATATAGTTCCGATTATATATAAAATGTCGTCCAATAAGCAAGTGTTCCTGCCAAAATCCGTCGGTCTCCCGGCTGACTAAGCTTGTCCGATGTCGTGGAGGCCAAGTATGAGCGTCGCCGGCTTCAGGATGATCGTGCCGCTGATCGGGTTCGTCCGGATATCGTATTCAATGCTCAAAACTTCTACCCGGTCCACTTCCTGCGTGCGCGTATCGTATACAACCTCGAATTCACGTAAGCCGATCCGCGGTACGATGACGGTGCTGCCGATGTGGAAGGCGAAGTCGGATGTCCCATATGTGAAGACGGCCGTAGTAATCGGTTCATTGTTCATATCTTTAATCTCGACCTGCTGAATAACGTTGTATACCTTACTCATCATATGTCCTCCCTTAGTCCCTAGGTCCTATCTCATAGTAACTCATTCCGCTTGCTTGGGCGAGTCCCAATTATCATTGGGGGTCCAAGCAATTATTGCTAATCGTCTAGAGTATGGACAAACGGCCGACTTCTATGCATCGGACGAGCCGAATCGATTGCGCCATGGTCGAATCGTACCGATTACGCCCTTGGTTTAATCGTACCGATTCAACCTGCCATTACCCGATTTTTACCCTTTATTTATCTTCGCTTTATCGATGTCGCCCGGTTGCTTTACGTTACGTGTGTATAATGGCCCTCATACGAGAACGACTTCAAGGAGGGGCTGCAATGAACCGGAGCTGGATTACGATTGCCATTATCGCGACATCCGTCGCAGGCACAAGCCTCTTGCTCGAGCGAATGAGCCGGACGGAGGCGGCCAGCGATCTGTCCGATCCGTATCTCGATCCTTATGCGATGACGATGAGCCATCAACATGCCGGTGCCGAATCCGAGACGGAAGCGGAGAAGCGGATCGGCCTGTCGGTCAATTGGCCGGATGGAACGCCGCAGGCGGGACAACCGCAGCGTCTGAGATTGACCTTCGCCGATCAGAACGCCGGTCCTATCGAGCATTTCGAGATCGTGAATGAAAAACAGCTCCACCTCATCGTAGTCAGCCACGATCTAGCGCAGTTCCAGCATGTGCATCCCGAATATAAGGGTAACGGCGTGTTCGAGCTGCCGATTACGCTCGAGTCCGGCGGCGATTACAAGCTTTTCTCCGATTTCAAGCCAATGGGGTTAAACGAGCTTACCCGCTCCGCAGACTTTACCGTTGCCGGCACACCGGAACCGGCGGTACCGCTCGAAGCGAGCAAGACATTAACCGCGACCGTGGAAGGGATGCGGATCGAGCTTGAGTTCGGCCAGCAGCCGATGGCGCAGATGGCGACGACGATGACGTATTCGCTCTTCGATGCTAGCACGGGCGACCCCATTACGGACCTCGAGCTGTACCTCGGATCTGTCGGACATGTGGTCGCCATCGACGAAACCGCCAGCGATTTCATCCACGTCCATCCGCTCAACTGGGCAGCAACCGGGCCGCAGGCCGTATTCGCCATCACGTTCCCGAAGAGCGGCATGTACAAGTTGTGGGGGCAATTCCAGCGGGATGGCAAAGTATTCGTCGTCCCGTTCACGGTCCAAATTTGATTGTTGACGATCTCGATTGAATCGTCGAGCCTGCCTATGCGGCGGCTGGCTTCCCTTCCGTACTGCTCGATCTTGATTCGTAAGCCTGTTTCCGTTAAGCGCGAAGCCTCCCCGCAGTTTAGTTGGAGCGGCTGGCCCGGCGCTTGGCGGCAGCAGGCTTTTTTTTCTTTTACCAAACGGTGCTGTACTATACGAAAAATTTACCGAACCGTCCCTGAACTTTGATCTCCGCCTTACCTCCCCCTCCCTTTATCTTCACCCTCCTCTGTTAGATTAGTTAACAAGGAACGAATGGGAATGAGGGATGCGATGTAACAAGAGAGTCAGCTTCTTGGCGCAAGGAACTGCAATTATTCCAATATTGATGTGGAGGGTGCCTATGATTAAGAAAAAGATTATCATTCCTGCCATTGCGCTGTCCGTCGCGGTGGCCTCGACAAGCTTCTTCCCCAGCTTGTTCAGCCAGGAGCTGAGCGCGGCGGAGATCGAGAAGATCGTCTACCATCCGCTCAACCCGCTCACGCCGCAAGAAATCGAGAAGACGTCTTCCATTATCCGCGCCTCCCAGTATGGCAGCGAGGATATGTATTTCCCGGAGATTAAGCTAGAGGAACCGGACAAGAAAGCGGTATGGAATTGGGACGACACGGACGGTTCGACGCGGCTGCCGCGTCTAGCCACGTTCACCGCCATCAAAGGGAATACGCCGTACGAAGGAACGGTCAATCTCGACCAGAACAAGATCGTCTATTGGAAGGAAGTTACCGAGGGCTGGCCGTTCTATACGGAATGGGGGCAGTCGGAAGCCATCGTCGAGAAGGACCCTGCAGCGGTCGCTGCGCTCGCCAAGCGGGGTTATACGGACTTAAGCAAAATCAAGTTCGCCGACGGACCGCTTGGGGATTACGGTCCCGAACTGACGCCGAAAGGCTCGAGGCTCGCCATGTCTGTGCCTAGGCCGACAGTCGAAGGAGCCGTAAACAGCTTTGCCCATCCGATGGACGGTCTTGCTTTCCTCGTCGATCTGAACGCCAAGAAAGTGCTCAAAATTTACGATTACGGGACGCCTCCGATTCCGACGGACCCGAACGATTACAGCAAGGTCATCAAGAGCGACCGGACCGACCAGCTCAAGCCGCTCATTATTTCGCAGCCGCAGGGGGCCAGCTTCAACGTCAAGGGCTCGATCGTCGATTGGCAGAACTGGAAGTTTCAATTCCGGCTCGATCCGCGCGTCGGTCCGATCATCTCGACCGTCTCCTACAACGACAACGGCACGAAGCGCAAAGTGATGTATGAAGGTTACATGGGCGGCATGATGGTGCCGTACGGCGATCCGGATCCCGCTTGGCTGTACAAAATCTTCATGGATGCCGGCGAATACGGCGTCGGCCTCTCCACCCGCTCGCTAAATATCGGTTCGGACGTGCCGAAGAACGCGACTTTGTTCGATGCCGCGCTGAATACGACCGAAGGCAAAGCAACGGTCATTAAGAACGCTTTCGCCCTGTTCGAGCGTTACGCCGATCCGGAATGGTCGCATAACGGGGATGCCCGCGAGCGCCGCGAACTTGTCCTTCGCGCGATTGCCACGATCGGCAACTATGACTACGTGCTCGACTGGGTCTTCCTGCAGAACGGCTCGGTCAAGATCATGACAGGCGCCACGGGCCTCGCCCAGATCAAAGCCGTCGAAAGCAAAACGATCCACGACAAAACGGCCGAAGAAGATACGCGCAACGGCGTGCTGGTCGACCAGAACATTGTAGCCCCGACGCACCAGCATATTTTCAGCTACCGCCTGGACCTGGATGTCGATGGCGAGAACAATACCGTGGGCGAGATTCTCCCGAAAGCGGTCACCGTGCCTGAGCCGGAATTCGCGCGCAGCGAGATGATCACGATCGACAAGACGTACAAGACCGAGCAGGAAGCCATTCAAAAATTCGATCCGGACAAAATCGTCCTCGTCACGAGCGAAGACAGCGAGAACAGGCAAGGCTACACGACCGGCTATCAGGTCATGCCGTATGCCGGCGGCACGCATCCGTTCATGGAAGAGCCGCTGTTCACCAAGAACGACTATGTGCTGAAACGCGCCGAATTCATTAACAATCATATTTGGGTAACGCCGTACAAGAAGGATGAGCTGTACGCCGAAGGCAAATACACCACGCATAATACCGATACGGGCCTTGGCTTGTGGACGAAGAAGAACCGCAAGATCGAGAATACCGATACCGTCGTCTGGCTGACGACAGGCACGACCCACGTCATGCGGGCCGAGGAATTCCCGATCATGCCGACCGAATGGGTGACGGCGATGATCAAGCCGTTCAACTTCTTCGACGAAACGCCGACGCTCGACCTGGCAGCGCCGGTAACCGAGTAATAGAATCATTCCCCAGACAACGAAGAAAAGACCGTCAAACATTGCCGCAAGGCAGGTCTGACGGTCTTTTCGGTATGGGAGTTAGGAGCGGCTAGCGGCTTTGTTCTTATGACTACTGCGCCAGGCGCTGCCTGCTGCTCGGCGCCTCCGCGATCGGAAGCACAAGCGTGAACGTGCAGCCGACGCCGCTTGGATTACGCTTCACGGTCAGCTCGCCGCCGTGGATGTCGGCGATTTCTTTGGCGATCGACAAGCCAAGACCGCTGCCGGGAATATGGCTGTTGCGCGACCGGTCCACCCGATAGAACGATTGGAAGATGAGCGGCATTTCCTTCTCCGGAATACCGTTGCCGTTGTCCGTGACATGGTAACGAACCACCCCGCCATCTTGCTCGTAGCGCAGCGTAATCGGAGCGCTTGCGTCCGAATATTTGATCGCGTTCTCCAGCAGATTACCGATGACTCGCTCTATCATGTCTGCATCTCCGCTCAGCCAAGCCGAACCGCCAGATCGCTGGATGTGGAACGGACGGTTCTCGAGCGTCAGATAGGCCTTCCACTTCTCCGCCAGCTGCAGGAAGAAGCGCTCCGCATCCAGCTCGGCCATAACCGCTTTCGTCTGCCTCGTCTCGAGTAAGCTAAGCTCGGTCAGATGCTTGACGAACCGCGTGATCGTCTGAATGCCTTCGTATATGCGCTCTAGGAAAACGCTGGTCGACTGCGGCGGAATCGTCCCGTCTTGAATCGCTTCGATGTATCCGCGAATAAGCGTAATCGGCGTCTTCAGGTCATGGGAGATATTCATGAACAATTCCTTGCGCCAATTCTCGATCCGCAGCAGTTCATCGACGCGCAGCTCAAGCTCCCGGTTCATCGCGCTCAGCTCCTCGGTGCGCAGCTCGACCTTATGCTCGAGCTGCTGGTTATGCTGAACCTGCTGCTCCATCAACTCGCGAATCTGGTCGGTCATCCGGTTAAAAGCGTGGAGCAGGCGATTGAACTCGAGCGATCCGGTATCGTGCAGCTTCTGCGGGAACATCCCGCCGCCGACCTCCGTGAACGCATTCGTGAGCGACTGGACGGGCCGGACGATCTTGGCTCGCAGATAGAAGGCAAGCAAGATGCATATGCAGCTCGCAAGCCCGCCCAAGCCGGCCAGTTGGAAGAAAAGCTTCTTTTTCGTCGTCTCCGCGACCGCGCTTGTGGCGGAATAGACAGGCTCGAGCATTTTTTGCTCCGGCACGATATATCCCAGCACCCAGCTGGTCGCCGGGATCGTGCGGCTGAACACGGCCTGAGGTTTGCCGCCAAGCCGCATGCTGCGGAAGCTGTTGTCATACTGCGGGGCGAACAGGGTAGCAAGATCGAGCGTAGCAAGTTCTTCGCCGCCATGCTTCTGGGCCGCGATCAGTCCGGACTGCTGGTCGAGCAGCAACGCGTAGCCATCACCGCCGTGAAAGGACGTGTCGAGCACATTGCCGACGAATCGCTCGATCGTTACATCCGCCGCGACGACGCCTTTGAGCACACGGCGTTCATCGTATACCGGGGCGGTTGCGGTGAACATCCAGCCGCGCGGCGTAATGTCGTAATACGGCTCCGTCCAGATTACTCGCTCCTCACTAGGGGGCACATTCAGCGCTGCCGTATAGAACGGATACGAGGTGAGCGGCTTGATCCGCGGCTGAACGGGCGCCTCCGGCCCATCATATTCGGGATAAAAGAAAGAGCCGTCGAGCGGATGGATGTAATACATCGCCACGATGGTCGGATTGCGGGAGGTTGCCGACCGGAAAACCGGATAGAGCGATTTGGCCAGCGACAGGTCATATGCCTGCACGGCGGTTGGCCGCTTCCGACCCGATTCGTCCCTGATCCCTACCGTCCCGAGACGCGGATCTGCCTTGTCGCTCGGTTCAACGAATCCCTTCCGCTGCGAATCGTAGACGAATGACAGCGGCTGCACGACCGGTTGATGGTCGGATCGGAAGATCGATTCCGCCATCGCCTTGGCCATGAGTACCGCGTCTTCCACTTTCCGCAGCTCCGCATTAATCGCCTTGGCCTGTTGCTCGATGTTCGTTTCGTACATGCGAATGTAATTCTGCTCCGTAATCGCCGCGCTGCGCGCATTCATCTCGGTCAGCTGCGAACGCACCGTCTGCCCGGCCAGCGTGGAGAGCAGGAGCAGCGGTACCAAGGCCACGATAAGCATGCCCATGAGCAGCTGGAGCGCAAAAGCCCGCGGACGGCCCTTCCTGCTTCTAAACATGCGAAATCGGTTCATTGAA
The DNA here is from genome assembly GCF_014192105.1 of Paenibacillus phyllosphaerae. Lineage (GTDB taxonomy): Bacteria > Bacillota > Bacilli > Paenibacillales > Paenibacillaceae > Paenibacillus_Z > Paenibacillus_Z phyllosphaerae. The sequence continues at coordinate 31,050 of NZ_JACHXK010000030.1, forward strand.
TTTGTACCCGATGCCGCGAATCGTCACGATGCGTGTCGGGTTGGCGGCCTCCCGCTCGATTTTTTTGCGCAGATGGCCGATGTGCACCTTCAACGTCTTCGTATCGACGCTGCTCTCATATCCCCACACATGGGTGAGCAGCCGTTCCGTGGTCAACACTTGCTTGCTGTTGCGCATCAGATAGGTGAGCAATTGGAACTCCTTGGCCGATAGATCGACCTTCTTGCCGTCTATGTATAGTTCATGGGCATCGGTATATAGCCGAATATGTTCGGTCGCAATGACAGCGGGGTCTGGCAGGGGCGGGACTGCGGCGCTGGCTTGGCTTACCTTGCTGGTTACGATCCGATTGCGGCGCAGGTGGGCTTTGATGCGGGCAACCAGCTCAATGGGGCTGAACGGCTTGCTCATATAATCATCGGCGCCGACGCTTAAGCCCACGACTTTGTCAATCTCGGAATCCCTGCACGTCAAGAAGACGATCGGGACGTCGGTTCTCTGGCGAAGCGCGGCGCATAGTTCATATCCGTCAATATCAGGCAGGAAGACGTCCAATACGATAAGCGAGGGCTGCTCGCGCTCCAATACCTGGATCGCCTGGTGGCCGCTCGTTACGCTACGGTGCAGGAAGCCGTCCTTGGCCAAATACATCCCTACCAACTCTCCGATACGCGCCTCATCGTCTACGGTCAAGATCAGTTCACCCGGCATAATCCCACACCTTCCATTCCTCGAAATGGGTAATGAAACAGTCGGTCCATGCGGCTGCACGCCAAGTCTTGCGACTTGAAACGAGAAACCGATGACCATGCTCGCGGCAGTCCCGCTGCAAGCTCTTCATTAACTATAAGCTCCGACTCGAGAAACAGGCAATATCTATGTCAGGTAAGTTTACACACCCATAACGCAATCTAGCCCTGCATCCGACGAGGATGAGGGCTAAATAGGCTTTGTCTATTCCCATATATGCGGTTATGGCAGCACAGTGTCTATTCCAACAGGCGAGACCATGACTCTTCAATGTTCGTAACGCCTTGCTGGACCGTTAGCCTCTGAAGGAGCATGGCGTTCAGATTCGGGGTGAAATCCATGAACAGCTTCGCGCCTTCGGGAATCACCGGACGCGCCTTGGCCTTATCCAGCGGTTCCTTGAATCCTTGGACCATCTTATCGTTCGACAGTCTTTCATCTCGGTAGGCAGCCGATTGCGTCGGCAGCGTCTTGAATTTGCGGCTCTGCAGCACCTGCGTCTCGGTATTGGTCAAGTAAGCGATGAGCGTCAAGCTTTCTCGCGGATGCTTGGAGTACTTATTGATGACGAAGCTATGTCCCCCGATCGGCGACCCTTGCCCCTCAGGCCCTTTCGGGATGGGCGCGATGCCCAGGTAATCGGTCTGCTTGAATTCCTTGCCGTTCATGAGGTCTACCATTGCCCAAGGTCCATTGAAGATCATCGCGACTTTACCGTTCACGAAATCACTCATCATGCGATTATACCAGTCCGCGAAATCGGCATACGGCTGGGTCACGCCTTCCTGCCTCAGCCGAACCATAAATGACAAAGCGCGCTGCGATTCCTCGGACGCGATGAGGATCTTGCCGTCCTCGCTCACCATGCCGCCTCCGAATGCCCATAGATAGGGAAGCGCGTAGTAGGAATCATCCGGCATAAACAAGCCGTAATGCCCGTTGCTCGTCAATGCCTTCGCCATGGTCAGCATGTCGTCCATCGTGTCAGGAGGCTTGGTAAAGCCCGCTTCGCTCAGCAGTCTTTTGTTATACAGCAACGCCGGCACTTCGATAACCGAAGGCAGCCCGTACAATTTCCCCTGGTAACGGAGCGGCGTGAGCGTCGAAGGAATATAACCGGATAGCGCGTCTGCGTCAGCCAGTTGATTCAATGGATAAATAATATCCAGTTCCGCATATTCCGGAACCCACGTATTGTCCGCACGGAAGATGTCTACCGATTGATCGCCGAGCACGGCCGTTTTGAATTCGCTTGTGGCAAAAGGAAACGTGTGCTGCTCGACCTTCACTCGAATCGTCGGATTCGCCTTCGAGAAGGCCTCGATCCTTTTCTTCAAGAATTCCGTCTCTTCGCTGGAATTCGTCGTCCAGAACGACAAGAGCACCGGCTCGTCCGCCGAACCCTTGCCCGTACAGGAACTAAGCATAAGCGCAACAAGCAGCAGGATTGCAAGAATACGTATGTTCATCGCGCAGCGTCCCCGTCTTGCGATTGAACGCCGCGTCCGTAGACGCAAATGCGGTCTCTCCCCGTTTCTTTCGCTTCGTATAGCGCTTCATCCGTTTCCTTCAGCAGATCTTTCGGAGTATGGGCTCTGTCTGCCGCGGTCGAAGCAACCCCGATGCTAACGGTGACATAATCGCTCACTTCCGACTTCTCATGCGGGATCGCCCTCTGGGCGAGCGCCTGCTTGAAGCTCGCAGCCATCTGGACCGCCTCGTCCGCCGTCTGATTCGGGAGCAGCACGATGAATTCCTCCCCGCCATAACGAGCGGCCAAGCCATAAGGCCCTACTTGTTCTTGGAGAATTCCTGCTACCTGCCTCAGGCATTCATCCCCTTCTTGATGCCCGTAGAAGTCGTTATAGCGTTTGAAATAGTCGATATCGAACAAAATGAGCGAGATTGGCTTGGCATTGCCTGCCGGCTGGCTCCATTCTCTCTCGATCGTTTCGTCATAACAGCGGCGATTCGGAATGCCCGTAAGGCCATCCCTTGTCGACAGATGCTGAAGGGATTGGTTCGAGTCGATCACGCTCCGCAGCGAGTGCGTCATCCGGTTGAACGCCTGGGCCAAATCTTGCAGTTCGTCGCGCCCATTGAACGCCAGATCCGGCACCTGCAGATCGCCTTCCGCGACCATTTGGGCCGAGCCTTTGAGGCGTTGAATCCGTTCAACCAGGTAGTTGGATAGGAAATAAGCCACCCCCAGCGACAACACAATCGCAAAGGATGCCACCGAGTAGTCCGCCCATTGAATGATTCGGCCGCTGCTTCGGATTTCGCCGTTGTACCGGAGGAGCCTCGCTTGTTCCGTCTTGAAGAACGCATGAAGGGCGAACGCGATCGGATCGAAGCTGTCCTTCGTGTAATTCTCTTGCGCCTGTTCGGTATTGCCTTGTTTCTTAAGCGCCATGATCTGCTGCTTCTTCTTCACGAATGCGGCCCACTTGCGCTTGAAGTTCGCGATCTGAATGCTTCCTTCCGGATCAGTCGTTATCGCGGACAGGAGCGCCAATTCGCTCCCTACGTATTGGACGTTCGAGCGGAACTGGGACTCAAAGTCTTCCTCCACATAGAGCGGCGCGAGCAAATAATGGGCTCCATTGTCATTAGCGGTACGGGCGAACAAATTCAGCCGCTGGATGACTTCCATCCGCTCTTCCGTTGCCGTGCTTTCGATCGTTAATTCGATCATTCGCTGGGATAAGATCGTGGATAACACAACGGTAATCACAAATAGGACGATAATTGCACTAAACCCGATGTAAAGCTTCTTGCGCAGTGTAAAAACCAAATTCGTTAGCCTCCGAATCTTAGATGTCCATGAACCCATTAAATCATCCTGCGCGGATATTGTCGAATCAAGTTCCAGTTTTATGTAATATAACCCAGAGGAGGGTATTTTAACCTTGGGGTCTCGCCTCCCTAAATCGCCTGCTGACTCTCGCTTGACGTCCACTTCGTGTACACACTTACCTTTAAGAACGAGTAAAAAAAGCTATCCCTTCATCTCCGATGACGTGGGATAGCTTTTGAGCCAAACTTATTTTTTCTTCACGAACGATACCACTACCGATACCGCCGCGAGCGCTACTGCGATGATCGACAGAATCAGCGGCATATTAGAGCTGCTCTCTTCGCTTGCAGCGTCCGTAGCTGCGTCTGTCGCAGCCGTGTCTGTCGTTGTCGCGGCGCCGTGGCCATGCCCGTCGCCTTCGCCGGTGCCTGCCGCTACGGACGTTACCGATGCCGGGTAATCCGCGTCAGCCGCGCCGATCCATTCCACGACCGACTTGTCGCTGTAAGTCTGGTACGCTTTCCATACCAGCTCCGATGCATCCTCAGCCACTTTGCCGCTCACGCGGAACTCGGTAAATTCCACCTGCTTCAGGCCTTCGCCTTCCGCCGTCCAAGTGACGGACGTGATCACGCCGTCAGCCGCTTGCTCCAGCGCATACGTCCAGCCCCCCTTCGGTTCGACGCGCGATACGTTCACGCCTTCCGGGATGCGCACTTGTACGCTTGTCGTGGTCACGTTCTCGCTCTCGCTTGGTACGCGTACCGTGAAGACTTCATAGCTATTCTGCGTCGTTTCCTTCGGCCACACGGTCACGTGGGCACTTGCCAGGCCGGCAAACATCATCATGGACATCAAGGCAATGCCGAGTACGACCCATTGTTTCATCCGTTTCATCATTTCATTCCTCCATATCACGCTCGATGTGTATGAGTATACGCCGCTTCGCCGGACTAGGCATGACTCCATCGGGCTATACGTTTGTGTCTAATTTGTGAATGATAGGAGGCGGAATTACATCGTCCGATCGCCGAGCAGCCCCTGCTCGATGGCATAGCGCGTCAGCTGGACGCGATTCTCGAGATGGAGTTTTTGCAAAATATTTTTGAGGTGGTTCTTCACCGTATGCTCCGACAGTCCGAAACCTTCGGCAATCTGCCGGTTGGAATCCCCGGCTGCGACCCGCTGCAAGATATCCCCTTCACGCTGCGTCAATGCCGTCTTGCCTTGCGGTTGCACCCGCTTGGCGGACTCTTGCATCCCCGCCGGCCCTGCGGATGCGTCAAGCTCCGTTGCTGAGCGGCCCGCTGCAGGAGGACGCCCTCCGCCGCTGAATTCCTGCAACAGGCGCAGCGCCAATTCCTTAGACATCGGCGCTTCGTCGACGACGATGCCGCGCAGATATTCGAGCCAAGAGGACGGTGACAGATTCTTGAGCAGATATCCTTGGGCGCCTCGCTTGATCGCCTCGAACAGATTGGTAATATCGTCCGAGACGGTCACCATGACGATTTTGATGCGCGGATCGATCGATTTGATATGCTGAGTAGCCGTCATGCCGTTCATGACCGGCATATTAATATCCATCAGCACCAGATCCGGACCGAATTCTGCGGCCAGCACGACCGCCTGCTCGCCATGCACCGCTTCGCCGACGATGGTGAAGAGCGGATCGCCGCTTAGAATTTCGCGCATCCCTTCCCGTCCATGCGGATGATCGTCGGCGAGCAGTACGCGGACCGGCCGCTGCAGCCCCTGATCGCCTGTTCCATATTCCGGTTCGCGCTGCATGCTAGATCTCCCCCTTCTTCACGAGAATAATCGCCAACCCGCTGCCGGCTGATTGCCCCCCAGTCTCGTCTGGGCTTAACGGGGGCTCGCCGTTCATCATCAGCTGCCAGCCCATCTCATTCGCACGGCCTTGCATCATGCGAATGCCGTAGCGGCCCTTGGCTTCGAGCTTCTCTAGATCAGCGCCGATGCCGTTATCTTGAACGGTGCACCGGAAGCCGCCATGTCCATCGCCCCGCGCCGAGATGTCGAGCCGGTCTGCCTCCGCATGCTTTTGCACGTTCAGCATTGCCTCGCGGATAATCGCGATCAGCTCGATCTTTTCTTTGCTCGTGAGCCCCGTTTCCGACAGCCGCCAATCCATTGCGACGTGAATGCCGGTACGCTCAAGCTCTTCCGCCAATTGGACGATCACTTGCAGCCACTGGTCCTCTGCCGCGGCAGCAGGCTCATGATGCAGATTGGCAATCGATTGCCGGACATCGTCATAGATGCGCCTGACCGTGCCCTTAAGACCGCTGACCGTCTGCGCCGCAGGACCGTCCTTCGTCTCGTTCTCCAATTTATCCAGCTTTACCGCCAGCAGGAATAGCGACTGCGAGATGCCGTCATGCAGTTCGCGGGCCAGCTGCTCGCGTTCGACAAGTCCCGCCTTAACGGCACGTTCCCGCTGCAGCGATTCATGCGCCTGCTCCAGCATCCGCATCAGCTTGCGGACAAGGGTAAGCGTTACGATCAAGACAATGATCGGGGCGAGCAGATTGCCCAGCTCCATCGACAGGTAAGGCAGCAGGAAGGTATGCCGAAGATATTCCCACAGCGCAATGGTAACGGTCGGTATCCATAGAATGAGCCACTTGATTCGTTTATACTGCATCTTCGCGCACCGTCATCCCTTACTGCCCGCCGGCCTAATAATTGCGGAACTCATACCGCTCCACCAATTCGTCGTCGTTCGTGTTGATCACGCGAATCTCCGCTTGCCACTTGCCGGCGAACGGCAGATACGGTCCTTCCGCCTTGAAGGCTTCCTTCACATAGCCGTCAAAGGAGGACAGCTCCTCGTCCGTATAGACGGTAAGCGGAACGTCGATCGCGCCAAGCTCCGGCTTATCGAGCGATTTCAGACGCAGCACGACGGATTTGGCTGGGCCTTTGTCATTCGGCAGCCATATTTTTAAGTTGAACGTATTGTCCACGCTTGGTTTGTTCGGCGAGATCCGGATCGTCATATGCATGTCATTGCCCATTTTGTGATACGAGATCGGCTCATTGGCCGGAAGCGGGCTAATGTACGTGAATATGGCGGCGATCGCGACGATAATGGCCATCAAGCCAAAATCGATGCGCAGCAGCGTGTAGTTCGGCAGATCGCCGCGGCGGACACGCAGTCTCAATAGCGCGCCGATGATGAGAACCAGCACGACAAACGCCGTCTTGGCGATCAGCAATTTGCCCCAAGCCGTATAGAGCAAGTAATCGAGCGAAGGCAGGAACAGGAAGGTCATGCCGACGCCGCTGATTGTCAATACCACCAGCGAGAGCAGCGCGAAGCTGGAGAACACCTCGGCGAATCGCCCGGCTTCCTTGCGGTCGGAGATCCAGATCACGAGCAGCAATACAAGCCCGCCTGCCCACAGCGAGCTTGCCGCCAAGTGGACCAGGTCGAACAGCACCGACATCGCTTTGGGCGAGAATACGATCGCATGACCGCTCCAGCTTTCGAGCGCGAGAATGAGCGCGACCCAGCCAAGACGCACGGCGCGTCCGAGCTTCAGCACCGGGAACCCGATCGCGGCAAGGCCGATCAGAATGATCCAGCCGCGTCCCACATCGGTCTGCCCGAACAGCTTCAAATATTCGCTGGTCGGATACCCTTTCATCGTCTCCGTCGCCTGCACGAAGACATAGAGCAGAACGGCTACCAAGAAGCCGCGCATAACGGGCAATTCCCATTTGCGGCGGATACGCGAGATGGATTCTCCGTCCGCACGATTAATGCTTGACCACAGCAGCAAGCCTGCCGCAAGCAAAAGACCTGCGTAATAGGCAATCCGCACGGCATAGAGAATGAACTGCTTGCCGCCCAACTGCGTATGTACATTGAAGTTCGAGGCATCTACGGCTTCGGGCGGATTGCCGACGATGAATACGTAGGAACCGCTGACCGGATGGCCATCCTCGGAGATGATGCTGTAAGATACGGTATAGACGCCCTCGCCGAGTTCGGGGAGCGCAAGTTTGAGCGTCGTCCGGTCGGTACCGAGCACCGGATCGTTATCCGTCACCGGATTGGAACTGCGGTCTAACACACGAAGAGCGCCGAGCTTGGATTCGATCGGCTCGTTGAAGGTCAGCTCGACGAACGGCGGACTCTCGTCCATTCGTTGGCCCGCTTCCGGCGTCACCGCCTCGAGCGTCGCATGCGCCAGCGCTTGCCCAGGCGACAGCAGCAGCCCGGTCGCCAAGGTCAACAATAGTAACAGCAGCATAGGCCGCGCTGCAGGGTATGATTTTCGGTTGTAAATGGCAGTATGCATATCAGTCAACAATGAAGCTGCACGTCCTTTCCCTTTTCCACTACTAGCCTTAGTGTACTAAACGTAACCGTAAACCTCCAACAATGTAAATCCGAACTTTTTGGGGCATATAGGTTGGGGTAGCTCATTCGGCGAAAAAAGGATTGGGCCTCACGGCTGTCGAATAGCAGCAGCAAACCAACTTAGGAGCGTGATGAAATGAAGGCGGAGCTGACTCTCGAAGAGCGAGACCTGCTGCTCTCCAGCATGACGGCGGAGCAACGCGAATTCCTGCACCACACGCTCGTGCGCGGCAGGCGAACCGTCTTCGCCAAACAGCTGGCCAATCGCAAGAGCCAGTACATTCCGGATGACGCCAGCGTCGACGAGATCGAAGCGTATCTGGAAGAATGGGATTATATCGGCTTTACCGATAGCGGCTCCGTATCCGAGGCAACAAGGTGCGAATGCGGAAGGCCGCTTCGCTACCAGCATCAGGTGCTGCATTTGCCGACGGGCACGACCCGTTACTTCGGCATCGATCATCTGCAGCTGCATACCGGCATCGATGCGGGCATCATCAGCGCAATTCAACGCGGCTTTGACGTACTCGACGCCGAACTTAACGAAGTGTTGATCAAGTATCGGGATGGTTGGGATCTGGGCTATCACTTCTATCAGCCGTTCCCCGCGCAGCTGGACATTCCCCGCGATATCGCCGACCAGCTGGATGCCGGACTGCCTCTGCTTGGCCGTCAGATCGCCCGGCTTAGGACCAAGCTGCGCGAACTGGAGCAGGCTTCGTCATGGGAGCGGATTTCCCAAGGCAGCGAACGCGTCCGGCAGCAGCTGGAATACAAATCTGAGACGGAAACGGTCGTGATCGACACGGCCTCAAGTCAAGGCATGCTGCTATTCGAAGAGACCGATTCCGAGCTGCGCGAGCGCCAAGAGCTGGTAAGGCAAGGCCCGTTCTATCTGCCGCCGGCCGCCGTGCGCGCCATCAATGCTTCCCTATTGCCCAAAACCCGCATTAGCGCCCGCGCATTGAGCGAAGGTCTTATCGAACAGAAATTGATCGGCGCCAAGCGGATGAGCAGCGGAAAGCCGGAAGCGTATATCGCGGTCGCGGCCTATCTGGACACGCTGACCGAACAAGGCAAATGCAGAATGCTCGAGCGAACGTCCGAAGACCGCATTTACTTCGGCTTGGACTGATCCGGGGTGGTCAATATGTTGCCTGCTGCACGCTGCACCCACCGGCGAGGGATGAACCTCAGACCGAATGTCATGAGCCCGTTCGAACCGCCCGGAATGACGACCGCCTTCCGTGCCTTCAGACCGTTATAACCTGCCCGAGCAACGGCTTCCGGCGACATGCTGACCTTATTGAACCATGTCTCAAGCTCACCCATCTGGGCCGCCTTGGCAAAATTCGTCTTGGTCGGTCCCGGACAGAGCGCCGTCACCGTAATATCCCCCCGCCGGCGAAGCTCGCTGCCGAGCGATTCCGAGAACGACAGCACATACGCCTTGGTCGCCGCATACACGCTCATCGAAGGCGTGGCGACGAATGAAGCGACCGAACCCACATTCAGAATTCTGCCATACCGCCCCGCAATCATGTCCTGAGCGAACAAATGCGTCAATTCCGTTAACGCGGCGATATTCAGCTGAATCATCTGCAGCTGCGAGGCGATCGGCAGCTCGGCAAAATGACCGGTGAGCCCAAAACCCGCATTATTCACCAGCACCTGCACCTCGCGCTCTTGCGCCCGCACCTCGCGATAGACTTCTTCGGCCGCTCCCGCCCTAGACAAATCCTTCTCGATTACGGCGATATCCTGCGTCCAATGCAGCAGCTCTTCACGAATTTGTTCCAACCGCTGACGATTCCTCGCAACGAGAATCAGCCGGTAATGATCCTGCGCGAACAACTTGGCAAGCTCGTACCCGATTCCGCTGCTTGCACCGGTAATGAGTACGGTGTGATTCACGATCGATTCCTCCATTCTTATGCGAATGTCCATCTGCTCCTATTGTAGCCGAAACGGTTTAACAAATTAAACCATTTGTAAAAAAGTCGGTTCTCCTACTCGATGTGTTGTATATTTATCCACCTAGGTGTATATTTATAATTATCGAAGCAAGCATCGACCCGTGAAGGTTCATATAGAAGGAGGAAATAACGTGCAAGGAATGATTACGAATCTCGGCTACCCTCGAATGGGGGACCATTGTGAATGGAAGAAAACGCTGGAAGGCTATTGGGCCAGCGAAATTACGCAAGCACAACTGATGCACACGATGAACGAGCTTAGAATTGCCAACTGGCGCAAACAGTCGGAGCTCGGAATCGAGCTGATTCCCGTTGGGGATTTCTCGCTCTACGACCACGTACTCGACCATAGTTTCGCCTTCGGACTCGCGCCGCAGCGGTTCGAGCAGCAGTTCGCCGATCCGCTGGCCCGTTACTTTGCGGCAGCGCAAGGCGCAAGCGGCGTCTCGCCGTCGCAGACATCCGCTTGGTTCGGCACCAACTACCACTACGTCATGCCGGAACTCAATATCGGGATGGAACCGAAGCTGATTCGGAATTACTGGCTCGAGCAGGCGCAAGAAGCTGCATCGGCGCTTGGTCTTCCGATCGGCCAGTTCAAGCCCGTCATTATCGGGCCGTTCACCTATGTGACGCTCGCGCAAGTGAAGGACGACGAACAATTCGCCAGCTATGTGGGCAAGCTGCTTCCCGTATACGGCCAGTTGCTCGCCGACCTTGCGGCAGCCGGCGTGACTTGGGTTCAGATCGACGAGCCTGCGTTCGCGCAAGAGCTGTCCAAGACAGAACTGAAGCTCGTGGAGGAAACGTACGAGGCATTACGCCGACATGCAGCCGGTCTGAAGCTGATGCTGCAAACTTACTTCGGCGCGGTCCCCCAGGCGCAGCATCTGATGGAGCTGCCGGTCGACGGCTTCGGTTTCGATTTCGTACACGACCAAGGCATGAATATCGCCGCCGTAGCGGCCTCCGGTTTCCCGGAAGATAAGCTGCTGTGCGCCGGCATTATCGATGGACGCAATATTTGGCGCACCGACCTGTCCGCTGCATGGCGGACCTTGAGCATCCTGCTCGATTACGTGCCGGCTAACCGTCTCGCGCTGTCCCCGTCGTGCAGCCTGCTGCATGTGCCCGTATCCTTGAAACATGAAGCGAAGCAGCCGCAGCTGGCAAGACTCGCAGCCGCATTCGCCGACGAGAAGCTGCAAGAGCTCGCCACCTTGGCGCGCGGCATTCGTCAAGGCCGCAAGGCTATCGCGCTCGATCTGGCGGACAGCGATATCGCGCTCCATGCATGTGCCGTCAGCCCGCAGCGTAATCTGTTCACCGAAGGGCTGGACGATGTGTTGAAGCAGCATCAAGCATTCGTGAAGCCGAGCTTCAGCTTCTCCATCGCCAATTAATAAGGAGCATAATGAGACAGGCGCGCCGATAACGCCCTGTCTTTTTTCATTCAAGCGGACTTCACTTTACACATGGCGTCGAATCCGGTTGAAACGCAAAAAAGGCCTATTCCCTTACTTGCACCGGGAATAAGCCTTCATGCATCTCATTCGTTAATCGTCAGCGATTAGGGTCGTGCCGTTAAGCGTTAATCGATATAACCGGCCAGACCTTTGTCCATCAAGTAATCCATCTCCGCGTCGAGAATATTCTCCACGACGAGCTCGGTTAATCGCACGTCGGGACGGCTCATGACGTAATCGACCAGCTCGTCGCTATCGATGTCCACTTCGCCTTTGGCACCAGCCTGCGCTTTATTGATGAAAGTCTGTGCATGCTTCAGCACGAGCGCGATGCTCTTCGCATCCGCACCTGTTTTGTTGCCGATATAGGCATGCAGCTCTTGTTCGTTGATCTGTTCACTCATGACGATCTGTTCACTCCTTGTATAATCTTGAGCCATTGTATCACAAATGCGGGTAGGATTGCCTTATCGATCGTTAACATACGGAACGGGACCGGGCGATCCTTGATTTAAAGTATAAAATGTATACTTACTTACATTTGTGTCGCTACTTGCAATTGTTTGAATTCCGTACCATAATGACCACAGGAGGGATGCGAAATCCCTTTCCGCCGATTCACTTTCACTGACCTATTGGAGGTACAACTATGACCGCATTACAAGACGTTACTCTTTCCATATTAGATCTTGCCCCTGTTACCGTCGGCTCAACCCCGGCCGATTCATTCCGCAATACGCTTGATCTCGCGCAGCATGTCGAGCAATGGGGTTACCACCGCTACTGGCTGGCCGAACACCATAACATGAAGGGCGTTGCCAGCTCGGCTACTTCGCTCGTCATCGGTCATGTAGCCGCCGGAACGAAGACTATACGCGTCGGCTCCGGCGGCATTATGCTGCCCAACCACGCGCCGCTCATGATCGCCGAGCAGTTCGGTACGCTCGAATCGATGTATCCGGGCCGCATCGACCTTGGACTTGGCCGGGCTCCTGGCTCGGACCAGCCTGCCGCTCGCGCCTTGCGCCGCGGTCTCAATAGCAATGGCCAAGACTTCCCGGAGCTGCTCGCAGAGCTGCGGGGCTACTTTAATCCGGCAGCGTTCGGCGATCATCTTCCTCCCGGCGTGCGCGCAGTGCCGGGCGAAGGCTTGAATGTCCCGATCTGGCTGCTCGGCTCCAGCGACTTCAGCGCTCGCCTTGCCGGCGAGCTCGGCCTCCCATTCGCGTTCGCCAGCCATTTTGCGCCGGATTATCTGCTCCATGCCCTAGAGTTATACCGCAGCACCTTCCGTCCATCCGACCAGTCGGCGAAGCCGCATGCGATGGTTGGCGTCAATGTTATCGTCGCCGATACGGACGAAGAAGCGCGTAAGCTCGCAACCTCCCATGAGCAGCAATTCCTCAATATTATCCGAGGCAGAACAGGTCAGTTGAACCCGCCGGTGGACAATATGGACGAATTGTGGTCCCAGCAAGAGAAGGCGATCGTACGCCGCCAGCTCAGCTTCTCGGCTATCGGCAGCCCGGAGACGGTGCGCGGCCGCCTGCTGACCATTCTGGAGCAGACCGGTGCCGACGAACTTATCGTCGCCACGCAGGTGTATGACCATGCGGCAAGACTCGCCTCCTACGAGAAGCTCGCCAAGCTTGTCCGCGGTCAATCCGTCTAGATAACGAGCGGAGGCTCAGTCTTAGGTCCAGTGCCTGAACTGGACTTAAGCCGCTTCATTGTTCATTTCCATACCTTGTAAAATAGGGAAAGTGAAAGAGAGAATCTACGGAGGCACTCCCCTATGACTGATACGATCCTATATGCGCAAGCACCTCTTGCGCTTGCCCTTGCAGCCGTCCAGCTGCTGGCCGGTTATGGCGCCGGCATACTCGGACGAAGCCAATCTGCCGCCGAGCTGAAGACGAACGCGCAGCTGACGCTCAGTTTGCTTGCCATGAGCTTGCTGCTGCTTACGCTGCAAGGCGTGACTATGCTCTTCCGCGCGCCGCTTGCGGAGCGTCTGGATGAAACCTTGCTCTATGCGCTGATGATCCTGCTTCCTGCCGGAATCATGAGCATAGCGGCCATGCCGCGTCTAGCCGTGATCGCAGCCCATTCCAATGGTGCTGCTATATTCAGCCGTACCAGGCTGCGCCTCGCCTCCGAGACTTGGCTGGTCGTGCCGGTGCAAGCGTTTGGGCTCGGGGCGCTATTGTACGCCATCATGATCTTGTTCCCGGCGGTTACCGGCTCAGGCGTCCTGCTGTTCGCCGCGCTGCTCTTGCTGCCCGTTCTCATTACGGCGATCGCGGTCAGACAGCATGTTCGGCATAAGCATATCCACCGCATGGCGCCGGCCAAGCTCCTAACCCGATGGAAACGGGCAGCCCTACTGGCAGCAGCCGTATCGACGCTCCCGCTGCTCTTTGCCTATCAGCATCGGGGCGAGATGACCGTCATCTCTCGCGTTTCGGCTCAGAGGCCCGCTTCACTTCATATACATGAGATCCTTTCCTATACGGAAAGGACGGCATCGGCTAAATTTACTACCGATCGCTCCAATCGAATGTCGCCAATACAGGCCGTTAGCGCCGAATAATGGAATCAGCCGCAGAATGAAGCATCTTGGGATGCACGATTCTGCGGCTTTTTGACATTTGACAACCTCTTCCAATCCGGTTCATAGTAACAAGAGAATCTGTGAGGAAAGAAGAGAATAGGATGAACGCCGCGAATCGAGCGCCATTGCTTCGGCTTCACCAAGCTTCGAAGCGCTATCATCGCCATCATGCGGTACGCGATGTCGATCTGACGCTTCATCAGAGCGAGGCCATCGCGCTAACCGGACCGAATGGCTCCGGCAAAAGCACGCTGCTGCGTCTCATCGGCGGCCTGCTGCCGTTAACGGCGGGCCTGCGCGAGCAGCTATCGGACACGCCGCTTACGATCGGCTACGTCCCGGATCGTTTCCCCAAGCTCAAATTCGGTTCGCGCGAGTACTTGGCCCATATGGGGGCTATACAAGGCATGCCGCGATCTCAGCTTCACTCGCGCATCGAAGAACTGCATGCGCTGTTCCGGCTGCAGCCTGATCTGCTGCATCAGGATTTGCGCTACTATTCCAAAGGCATGCTCCAGAAAGTGAACGTGATGCAGGCGCTCCTAACGACTCCCGACATTCTGCTGTTGGACGAGCCGCTGTCCGGCCTGGATGCCGGTACGCAACTGGAGCTCCTCACCGCCTTGCAGCAGTTGCAACGGCAAGGCGTCGCGATCGTCGCCGTGACGCATGAGCCTGCATTTGCCGAGCAGCTGGCCGACCGGATCGTGACAATGGACCAGGGGCGGCTGGTCCGCAGCATTCAAGGGCGTACCGCAGCAACTCTATCGGACAGCCGCGAACTTGGCGCGCCCCGGATGCGTATCAGCTGCCAAGCCGCACCCGAATTGCTGCGGCGATTGTCCCATGCCAGCGGCGGCGTCGTCGCATGCGAGATGGACGAACCGAGCGCGCTGGGCACGCCATGTACCGCCCATTTTGTCCTGCAGCATGGGTACTCCGATGCCTTCCTGTTGGGAGCGCTGAACGTGGGTGTTTCTATCCTCGCGGTACAACAAGATGACAGCCCTAGGGATTTCGAGAATACTGCCGCTGACAGCGGATATGCCATGGCCAGCACCGGCACTATGAAGCCAATGGAGCGTGAATGACATGCGCCTTTTCTCTTTACTCCACTACAATCATACGTTGTATCTGCGATCATTCCGTTATTTTCCGCCGGTGCTCCTGTATTTGGTCATCCTGGTCTGGGTCTATACAGTCGTGCCTAATCCGGTCATGGAGAGCTATGCCTTCTCCGCTACCCTGCTCTTCGCCATTACCGCGTGGCTGGGCTACGGCTTCATCGATGCCGAGCATCCGACCCAGTTGACCGTCACGATGCTGCATGCTCGGAGCCTGGTGCGGACCGTTATCGCCAAGCTGCTCTATCTATGGCTGTTCACGATGCCGCTTGCCCTGTTCGCGGTGCTGTATCCTGCCCTCTTCCATAAATTCGACCGAACGCCCGCCGCGCATGAGCTGCTGCTTGCAACAGCTTCGCATCTTGCGCTCTCGCTGCTGGGCATCGCGGTCTCCGTATTCTTCACCAGTCGCTTCGTTCCCAAATTGTCTACAGCCGTAACCGGGCTGCTGACCGTGGTAGCGGTCTCCGTCGCAGGCGAAGGCATTCGCCATGCGCTTCCGGAAGGCGCCCGATTCCTCGGCTGGCTGCTGCCGCCGGTTCACGCTGTCTACGGGGCGCTCAATGACAATTCAGGCATTGCGCTTTCCTGTCTCTGGTGCGGCGCCTACAGTCTGCTGCTGCTCGCCGTATTCATCCGTTGCTTCCGGCGGCAGGGCTTGTAGGGAGCGGATAATCTCTAACATCGAAGAGGTACCAAGCAAAGTTGGTACTGTTAGGACAACCGTCTTCTCGAATACAATAAGGCTGCACAACTGGTCAGACAATTACGAGTCTCTTCGGAAGACGACGGAGGTGTTAATCCTGAATATATCGGATCGCATCGAAGGATTGGAACGGCGCGTATCGGAGTTAGAACATGAAGTCGCGGAACTGAAGCGATCGCAAGGGTCGGCCGCGCCGGTCTTCAAGCAGGGGCTTGCGGCACCGCTGTCCGCAGCCGCGCCGAACCTGGCAACAAGTCCGCATAAGCTCGAGGAGGCGGCATATCCCGGCGTTCACGCCAAGCCCGCGGCCAAAGATTGGGAACATCTCATTACTCGCGTATGGCTGCCGAGAGTCTTCATGTTCGTTCTCTTGATCGGCATTATATGGGGGTTCAAAGCTGCCTCGGATGGCGGAATATTGACCGAACCGTTCCGCGTCATCCTTGGTTATCTTGCATCTGGCGCGCTGATCTTCTTCGGCTTCCGGCAGCATAAGTCGGATCGCCCGCTCCTGGCGCAAGTGCTGCTCGGCGGTTCCATCGGGGTGCTCATGCTCACCACGTTTGCCGCCCATTACTTATTCGGCTTCGTCGGCGATTCGGCTGCTTTTGCCTTGAATATCGTGTGGGTGGCGCTCGGATTATGGTTCTCGACCCGATTCCATGCCCAAGCTCTCGGCGTGCTGGCAAGCGCGGCAGGCGTGCTGGTTCCTTTTCTTATCCGCACATCGCATGACCAATCAACGCTATTCGTCGCCTATGAAACCCTATTGTTCGTCAGCTTTATGATCGTTGCCCTTCGGCGCCGATTCGTCGCTCTATTCTACGTCGCATTCATCTTGCTCCACCTCGCGCTTGCCATTCACGGCTTAACTTCCGATCAGAGCGGGAGTGCCATCGCTATTGGCGTGCTTATCCAGCAGCTCGTTCTCCTTGGAACGGTGCTAGGCTTCCGTAGGTTGGGCAAACATCAGACAGGGATTCTGCTGGCCAGTTTTGCCGTGACTACACTTTGGTTCAAGATTGAGTTGTCGGACTTCTGGTTCAACCTGTCGCTCATCCTGTTCTTCGCAGGTTATGCAGCCATTGCGTACGTGTCTTGGAAGAAGAAGTCGGATCTGCTGCCCTATGCGCTTACGATCGCCGCTTACTCCCTGTTGTTCTACCTGATGAATACGATCGATTCCGAGTATCTAATCGGCCTTGTACTCATGGAAGGGTTCGTCGCGATCTGGCTTGGGTATGTCATCCGCTCGAATTGGCAGAAGGTGAGCGGACTGATCATCTATATCCTGGGAAGTATTGGCGCAAGCGCGATATTGGCCGAAGGCATGGACGCCTTCTTGTCTAGCTCCTTGTTCATCTGGCTCGCGCTTCTGGGCACGCTGATTGGACTCTCTCAAGTGTCTGCCGTCTATGCAGGGCTGGAGCAGGCCCAACTGCGGAAAGTTGCCTATTACGGCATCGGCCTCCTTTTGCTCGGCTTCTTGTCGGATGCAACGCAGGTTCAGGCGCAGGGATATAACTTGAATATGCAGCACCTGCTGTTATCGGCCGTGTGGGTGATCTACGCGATCGTCTTGATCGTCGCCGGCGTACGGATCGGGAAGAAGCAAGTTCGCATGGCCGGGGTGATCTTGCTGTTCCTGACTTTGCTGAAAGTCATCTTCTTCGACCTTCCGGCAGTCTCGCTGATGATCAAAGCCGTATTGTTCATCGGGCTTGGCGGGGTTGGCGTGCTGTTGTCGCGGCTCATGTATACGAAGAAATAACCGCCCGCGGGGCTTATTGATGCAATATCATTAGGCTCAATGTGCAACACAAAAAAGGCTTTGCCGGCAGTCTTTCATCTGCCTGCAAAGCCTTTTCCATTCGAACGGTGCTGTTACTTGACGTACATCTTCCGTAAAATCTCGATTTCCGTCCCCAATTGCGTCGTAATCTGCTGCTCGATCGAAGCGAGAATGACGTCAACCGAGTGCTGGCGTTCGATCCCTTGAGCTAGACGTTCGTTCCAGATCTCGATGGCCTTCTTATCGAGTGACGTAATCAACGATTCGCTCATGTGCGAGACTAGCCATGTAATGCGTGCACCTGCTGATTGCCCATATACGGGTTAACGGCAGCCAGTTCCGCCGGATTGCCGCGAGCATGGCAACGGAACCCCTTCGGATCGCCTCCGCGCCGCCGGTTGTCTGGCCGCTATCGGCGCGATCATGGACCAGAACAGTGCTTCGCTGACGAACAGCGATCGGTTCTTGTTCCTGCACAGCAGGCTGACGACGATGAATTCAGGCACGTGAATGAATAATAAGGCGGGTTGTTGAAACGCGAAGAAGGGGAGCGTATATACAGCTAATGTACGGAGCAGGACCGTTCGGAGCCGGAGAAATCGGATGTATTCGAAACCGATCAGGCATAACCGCCATCCCGCTCCGCCAGGTAGGCAGGCCAACTGTCCCCGGCGATCTCGGGCAACCCCCTGTCGGTCGGCCACACGTACACCCAGCCGCTGCAGCCGGCCTGCTCCAGGTCGGAAGTCCAGATTCGTTCATAATCGTTGCTTTCTTCGAGTCCGGCGAATTCCTCCAACTGATCGAGCGCGAGCAGCGTTTTGCGATCAATTTCAATCCAGAGACCGGCTACTCGCATGGTTTCTTGAGCCGCACGGCC
The DNA here is from genome assembly GCF_014192105.1 of Paenibacillus phyllosphaerae. Lineage (GTDB taxonomy): Bacteria > Bacillota > Bacilli > Paenibacillales > Paenibacillaceae > Paenibacillus_Z > Paenibacillus_Z phyllosphaerae. Next base: position 49,551 of record NZ_JACHXK010000030.1, read on the forward strand.
ATCGCGGACAAGCGCCGGGTAAGGTCCGCAATCGACAAGTCTTCCGCTTACATAGCCCGGACGAGCGCTGATTGTCCGGTTACCAATATAATGGTGGTTCTCAAGACCCGGCAACAACGAGCCGTAGATGAATAACATGATCGACATCGCGCTCACCTCATCGCTACATGAAATAGTTAGGCAGATTGCGAATGATGGCGATACCAGCTCTCGAAGAGATTAGCGGGGATCGGCTTCGTAAAATAATACCCTTGCGCCTCCTCGCACTTCCGCTCGCGCAAGAAGCGGAGCTGCTCGTCGTTCTCCACGCCTTCGGCCGTCACCTTCAGCTTCAGTTGATGCGCCATGGAAGTAATCGTCGACACGATCGCCGCATCGCTGCCGCCTTCCGTCAGGTCGGTAACGAAGGAACGGTCAATCTTCAGCTTATCTACCGGGAATCGCTTCAAGTAACCGAGTGAGCTATAGCCGGTGCCGAAGTCGTCGATGCTGATCTGGACGCCCAGCGCCTTCAGCTCGGCCAATGTATGGATGGCAAACTCCACATCGCTCGTCATGCTCTCCGTAATCTCCAGCTCCAGATACTCGGGCGGCATCCCGGTCTGCTCCAGGATCGACTGAATACGATCGGCCAGCCGATGCTGCCGGAACTGGCGCATCGACAGATTCACGGACATGCGAATCGGGGGCATGCCCGCTTCTTGCCACGCTTTGTTCTGCTTGCAGGCGGCTAGCAGCACCCATTCGCCGAGCGGCAGAATCAGCCCGTTCTCCTCGGTAATCGGAATGAACTCGCCAGGCGGCAGCAGCCCGCGCTGCGGATGCTGCCAACGAACGAGCGCTTCGACGCCGACGATCCGCCCGGTCGCCAGATTGACCAGAGGCTGATAGGCCAGCGTGAATTGCTCGGTCTCGAGCGCTTTGCGAAGATCGCTCTCCAGCCGCAGCCGATCCTGGGTCGTGCGCGTCATCTCGGGGCGGTAGCTCTGGTACTCATTGCGGTGAATCTTCGCCGCATACATCGCGGTATCGGCATTCTTGATCAGCAGATCGACGCACTGGCCATCTTCGGGGAAGAAGGATAGGCCGACGCTGATCGTAATATGATATTCCGCGCCGCCGAGCGCGATCGGGGCGTCGAACAACCCCATTAGCCGCTCAGCTTGAAGCTCCGCCGCCTCCGTACTTGCCAGATCCAGTACCAGCAATGCGAATTCATCGCCGCCCATCCGGTATACGAGGTCCGCACGGTTCACGTTGTCTCTGAGCCGCTGGGATACCGCCTGCAGCAGCGAATCACCAAAGCTATGTCCGAGCGCGTCATTAATGGTCTTGAACCGGTCAATATCCATCAGAATTAACGCAAGCGGCTTGTCGAGCTGGGCTGCGCGCGCCATCTCGGCTTGAAGCTGCTCCTGCAACTCCCGTCTGCTCGCGAGACCGGTCAGTTCATCGCGGTCGGGAGCCGTCTTGTGATTGTTCACGTCCACGCTCTCCTGAACGGAAGAAGCTAGATAGAGGCCTCGAATAAGGGAGATATATCCGGTCAGCCTGAAGAAAAACGCAGATAATATGACAAGCGCATTCACGCTGTCATTACCGCCATCCCCGATGGCCAATAGCAGATTAGCCAGTAAGAATAGCAGCATCACTCTGGCGATGCGCGGAGCAAACCAAGGCCGCTTGATACGTCCTCGAATTGCCGAATGTACGGCAATCGCTAGACAAGCTGTCAATAAGACCGCCTCGGCGGCAACGCCTCCGGACTGCATCAAGGCCGCGCCGAATTCCAACGCCTTATGCACCGTGAGCCCATGCCCGTCTGACGGAAGAAGTGTCGTTACAAGCTTGTATCGTAAGAACAGGACGCCGGCGAATAAGCCCAGCGCCGCTGCCAATGTCCATTTGTCCGCCCGGTTCATGCGCGATGTATCCCCCCAGATGTAATGCCCGACATTCAACCAATATTCGTCAACGGTTATCTTATAGGAAAAGAACCGTCAATCGTTTACAATTAATTTATAATCCAAAAGTCCTATACCTCCTAGTTTGTACCAAGTAACTGGCTTTGTCTAGCCTTTGGGACGGGATTCGACGCAAAACTTTTCATCCATTTCTGTCGTCTATGGATCAGGAGGAATTACCGAATGCTAGCTGCGAAACAATTAGGCAAAAAATATAAAGCTTCATGGGCGCTAGAGCCCCTCACGATCGAGCTGGCGGGCGGCATGTACGGCTTGCTCGGCCCTAACGGCGCGGGCAAATCGACCTTCATGAAACTGCTCGGCGGCCTCTTGGCGCCGACGACCGGGGAAGCGTTGCTCGGAGGCGTTCCGGTCCGGGATCTGAAGCGGGCAAGAAGCCGCATCGGCTACGTCCCGCAATCGTTCCGCATGTACCCGCAGCTCACCGCAAGGGAATGGCTGCTGCACGCCGCCAGGCTCAGGAACTTCGGAACGCGCGTCGAACAAGAGCTGCAGGTCCGTTCCTTGCTCGCATCGCTTAATCTGGAGCGCTATGCCGACTTGCCTGCCCGAACCTATTCGAGTGGCATGGTGAAACGGCTTGGCATCGCTCAATCGCTGGTCGGCGATCCGGCGGCCATTATCGTCGATGAACCGACAGCCGGTCTGGACCCGGAGGAACGCCTTAATCTGCGCAATACGTTGGCGGAGCTTGCAATGACGCGCGTCGTGCTGTTCTCCACCCATGTGCTAAGCGATATCGAAGCCTCCTGCCGGGAGGTTATCGTGCTTCAGCAAGGGAAGCTTCGGTACAACGGTCAGCTGTCCGGTCTGGCCCGGTTCGCGCAAGACCGGTTATGGCAATGGGAGGCTTCGGAGCGTGAATGGCGTTCACTCGCTCAGGAAGCGCTCGTCTTCGCCCGCAAAACCGCTGACGGGGTCGTCTGCCGGATGATCAACAGCCGGCAGCCTACGCCTTACGCTGAATTGGTCACGCCAACCATGGAGGAAGGTTATCTCGCCTTAATCGGCAACGAAGAGGACGGGATGGCGGGATGAGAACGTTAATGCTGCAGGTGCAGCTGGAGCTGAGGCTGCTCGCCAAGCTGCGCCTGCTGCTTCTTCTTCCGCCTGCGGCTGGCTTATGGCTATTGTTCCAGTGCGCCGACGTCGGCTTGCCGGCCTCGATGGACGTCAATCTCTATGCGGCGGAAGCGCATGAGCAGTTGATGACCTACTTGACGGTGCTTCCGATCTTCCTCGGCGTATGGCTCATCCGGCATGATACGATGAGCAGCTCTTATGAATGGAGCCTGTCCTTGCCGGTTTCGAACCGGACGATGATCGCCAGCAAATGGATTGCCGGCTTCCTGATCAGCACGCTATTCACGATATGCATTCTGGCCGCTTATATCCTTGTCGCCTTCCGCCATCATGTCAGCTGGACGTCGATCCTTACGGAAGTTGCCCATTACGGCCTGCTGTACGAGCTGTCGTTCGCGCCGGCCGTTGCGCTCGGAATCGTGCTCGGCGCGCTCATGCCTTTTCGATTCGCCCTGCCGATCGCTTTCTGCGGCTGGGTGTTCGGCTCGATCTTCGTGCCGGTCTACCTCATCGAGGTGTTCGGCTGGTATCCGATGAAGGCATTCAGCCTGAATCAGCTGATCGGCGGCTTGAACGCGGATCTGACTGAGGCATGGAGCTATCGTCCGCGCACGGCGGAAACGCTGTTGTCGATGCTGTTCACGGCAGCTTTCACGTTGTGCATGCTGAGCGCTACCGGTGCGATGCTCGCCAAGAGTCGCCCCGTGCTAAGGCCGGCCGTTCCCGTGGCGAGCTTCATACTGTCCTTGCTGCTCGCGGGCGCGGCCTTCACGCCTTACTTGGACTTGTGGACGAACCGCTATGAGCAGTTCGATCGGCTGGCCGCAGCATCCGTCAATAGCGAGCAGGCACGGCCGCATGACCGCTATCGGTTCAAGCTCGACCGGCTGGACATCCATGCCGCCCGTCTTGCCGACAATTCGCTAGAGCTCCAGGCCGAACTCGTCTTGCCTACGGACGGCGGCGCGCTCATTCCGGCTGCACCGGGCGTCAGCGAAGTTACGCCCTATTCGGAAGGGCGAATTACGTTTCTCTTAAATCCGCTCTTTCGGATCGAACGTCTTGCGGTGGACGGACAATCGGTGAACTGGACGCAAGAGAACGATCACCTCTCCTTCGATGCAGGGGCGCTGCGGACGAATACCGACAAGCATACCGTCTCGTTGACCTACACCAGCGGAGGTCCGCTCCAGCAGTGGTCGCACGACGGCAGCGGCGAATATTATCAGCTGTTCGTAGCCGGCGACAGCGTCTTCTTGCCTTCCTATGCAGGCTGGTACCCGATACCGGGAGGCGACCACCTGTTATACCGCTCAGGCGGATTGCAGGTACGCAGCGATGTCGCAAGCCTTTTCCATGCCGATTTCAGCTTGACGATGGAAGGCTTCGGCGAGGAGATGATTGCGACGATCCCGCCGTCAGCTGAGAACGCCTCTTCGGCCATACAGCGCTTCGAACAGCGCGACGCCGAGGCGCCTTCGATTATTAGCGGAGCATTCACGACCGTTCGGATTGAAGGTGAGCCGCTGTCGATCGTGACGACGCCCGGCAATGTCGTGGAGAGCCGGATCTTCCTGGCGAAACTGCATGAGAAACGCGTTTTCTATGAGCAGTGGGCAGGAGCATCGTTCTCCGGCTTAAGGCAAATTATTTATTTTCCGCTTGCAGGCTCGTTCGACCGCGGCTATAGTATGACTGGCACCTTCGCCGTCGGGGACACGCTGTTCATCGGCGAGACGAAGCATAGCAATCTGGATTCCTACCGGCTCGATCAGGTCGTCAACTGGATGCTGTTCGGCGATACGGTCAATTATCAATATTGGGTCAACGAATGGGATGACCAGAATCAGGACATGCTCCGTACCTATTCGATCGTACAAGAGCTGCGCAGAGCCATCTCCTATTACCTGCCGCTCAAAGAGGCGCAGGTAGATACCGATGATCTGCAGTTCGATTTCAATACCGCTTCACCGCTCGGCACTCGCATGAAACAGATGATTGATGGCGCCTATGCCGAAGGCGATGGCGAGCTGGTCAAGCGCGTGCTGCTGCGATTCTGGAAGCAAGGTCTGCATATCGAGGACTACAATGCGGGCAGAAGATACGTCTACATGGGAGACAGCCCGATGTACTTGTTCCCGGTCATTACTTGGGATGAGTGGCTGCAAGCATGGGATGAGGAGAAAGGCAGGTTAATCGACAATGACCGATGAGGAATTGCTGCAACGGATGGCCGACGGCGATCAAGCGAGCTTCGAAGCGCTGATCCATCGTTACCATGCCCCGCTGTCGGGATTTTTGCAGCGGCAGCTTAAAGATACCGGGCGCGCCGAGGATTTCGTGCAAGAGACGTTTCTTCGCTTAGTCCGGCAGCTGCAAGACCGCAAGCCCCCGGACAATGTACAGGCCTGGCTCTATCGGGTCGCTCTGAATTTGTGCCGGGATTATTGGAAGAGCGCGCATTTCCGCCATATTCAAGCTTCATTCGCCGAGACGCCCGAGCAGCAGGATCTTAGTCCGTCCGTTGCCTCGATCGCCGAGCGGCAAGAAACCCGGCGCGAGATCAAGGAGTCGCTCGATACGCTGCCGGAAGTGCAGAAGGAAATTATTATGCTGCGGTTCTTCCAGGACTTGAAGCTGCAGGATATCGCAGATATTGTCTCGCTGCCGCTCGGTTCTGTGAAGACCCATCTCTACAATGGATTACGTAAATTGAAATCTCGTCTTACACCGGATACCGTATCCGAAACAAGGCGAACAGGAGGCGGACGAAATGAGCGTGCCCAATGACCTTGATATGAAGCAACTCGAAGACGAACTGCACGAGCCGCTCTCCCGGCTGCTGGTCAATCCCGTGTCGTCGGGCGATACGGCCAGGCTGATCCGGTCACTCCAGCCTGCCTTCAACGAACTGAAGCAGTTTCGCGAAGCAGAGCGGCTGACGCTGCGCACCGCAGCCGTCTTTCATCAGCCGTCCGTGCTGCGATTGCTCCGTTCCCAGTTAACGTCGTATTCGCGCATGTATTGGCTGACCAGCCTGCTCGTCTTCTTCATGCTGCTGCTCATTCTGCCTACGGGCAGCAACGTCTCGTTCCATACCGTAGGCAATACCTTTACCTTCGTGCTGCCGGCACTTCTGTTGGCTTCGCTTGCCTATAGCTTCCGGTCGTGGAACAAGGAGTTGCGGATGATCGAATCGATTACGCCATATCCGCCCGCGATGCTGCTTATTCTGCGGACGATGATCGTCATCTGCTTGAATCTGCTGTTCGGCCTTGCCGGATCGATCTATATGAATTTGAAGGTGTCTGCATTCCCGATGCTTCCGTTCATGCTGCACTGGCTGTCGCTGCTGCTGCTGATGAGCGGTCTTACGGCCTATCTCATGATGTGGCGCGGCATGAAAGCGGCGTTCGCGATTGCGGCCTTACTGTGGTTCGCCTGGAACGGGCTGATGCAGCGCATCGTGCCGATCTGGGAATTCTCCTATAACGAGTATCTGTCCCATCTTCAGACCGGCGCGCTGGTTGCAGGACTCTTGCTGCTGGCTCTCGCATACAAACGCAGCTTCGCCTCGCGTCTGCTGCCGTGAGGAGAGACTTGCGATGATCGAGCTGCATCAAGTGCTCTTCCGCCATAACGGTTCGGACTTCGAGCTCTATGTGCCGAGTCTTCGCCTTAAGCCCGGCATTACGCTGCTCGTCGGCCGCAACGGCGCCGGCAAGTCTTCCCTGTTGCAACTGCTCGCGACGGCCAAATTCCCGGATAGCGGCGACATCCGCTTCGGCGGTCTTACGGCGCCAAGCGACCTGCCCTCCATCCGTTCCCGAATCGGCTTCGTCCCCTCCGGGGTGGAACTGTACGAGCAGATGACGCCGGTGAAGCTGCTGCGTTACTTCGGCGAACTGAAGGGCATCGTCGACCACGACGAACAGGAACGGCTGCTCGAGGCCTTCCGCCTCAATCGCTGCCGGGAAGCGCGGATCAAGACGCTGCCGCAGGGCGTCAAACAGCGGTTGGCTTTGGCGCAGGCTTGGATTGCCTCGCCAACGTTTTTATTTTTCGATGAGCCGCTCAACGCGCTCGATACGCTCGAACGCGCCCACTTTACCCGCTTCACGGCAGCCAATTCGTCTAATCGCACGATTATCGTTTCGACGCATGAGATGAATGAGTGGGCCGCCTGGGCCGATCATGTGCTCTGGTTCGATGCCGGCCGGCCGCGCTTCTATGGGACCGCCAATGCTTGGACCGAGGAGCTTCCGCTTCGCGTCTGGACCGGCTTCGTCCGCGAAGGTACTTACAGAGAGCTTGATCCGGGCAAGCTGCTGCATGTCCGTCCGGATGCCGGCGGCTTCCACGTGAGGCTAATAGACGAACATCCCCCAGGCGCCGAGTTCGAGCTTGCCGCTACGACGCTGGAGGATGCTTATTTTATCCGCTGCCGGACCTAATTCGTCTTGCCTACTTGCGCGTACCGGTTAATGACGTCGACTAGCAGCTCATTGAGCGGCCTCACCTCATATTCGCCGACCGTCGGCTCATGATGGTCGTTGCCAATTCCGCTGTGGTCGGTCAAGAACAGATAGGTGCCGCCCGTGGCGATCGAGATGAAGCGCATCAAATATTCGGTATCTTCATCCGCGCCGCTGGAGACGACCGGTATAATACGAATTCCCTCAGCAGCTGCCTCTTCGGTAAGCTGCTTGATTTGTTTGATCACTTGGTTGTTCTGGTGCGGCGGCGCGTCCAACACGAGGAACATCAACCTGGCCCGCGCTTCGCCGCTCCACTCGTGCTCTTGTATCGCATCCGCGAGCGCTTCATCGACCGCTTCCGGGAAATTGCCTCCCCCATCGGCCTCTTGTTGCGATAGCTGGTTGACCGCTTTATCAATATCCGTCGTGAACGGGAAAGGCCGAACGACATAATCGTCTCCTTGATCGCGATAGAAATTCGTGCTGACGCGAATGTTCAGCTGGTTGCCATTGTCTTGGCCGACGCGCTGCACGACATCCTTCAGCTCCGTTTGCAGATAATTCAACTCATCGCCCATCGAGCCGGTCGTATCGACGACGAACATGACATCCAAATTCTCCGAGACGTCCACCGCTTCATCCAGATCGACCTTCAGCACATTCGCGCGAGGAATCGGCACATTCTCGAACCGCTTCAGCTGACCGTCTGCTTCTACCTCGACCAGCACCTTCTGCTGTCCGTTCTGATCATCTAGAAGGCCCGGGAATACGACCGCGGTTCCTTGCGCGTCCGTTCGCGCCGTCCATACCGACTGCCCGTTCTCGCCGATAATGCGGACTTCGGCATCTACCGCCGGTTGGCCGCCGCCCGTTACCTTCAGCTCCAGCTTATCGAACCTGTAGAAATGCCAGTCTTCGCGAATCTGGGTCCCCGTGTGCGTATTGGCCAGCTGCTCCCACTCGTTCCAGCTGCGCAGGTCATCCCATTCGCCGGCTGTCAGCATGCCGGCTTGCGGTTCCGGATCATCGTCCGTACGCGGATGGTCCGTCTCGATCTCCGGCGCAGGCTCCTCCGAGCTTGCAGCCTCATTGCCGGAACTGTCGGTCGTTTCCGTATTGCTGCCGGTATTGCTTGCCGCATTATTGCCGTCGTTATTCGAAGAGCAGCCTCCCAGCACGATCATCGCTGCTGCCAGAAGCAGGCCCCATTTGACTAGCTTGCGACGTTTTTTTTGTTGACTCATGCCCCATCCCCCTTTTTGATGTTGCAGACCCTTGTTACTTGTATCCATTTATTAGGCCAATTACGACCTTATTGTCATTAACGCAGCTTAACTTCAAATTGTTGCAATCTTGGCCGCTGCGGCTATACAATCGTAACAGACCAGAATGAGACGCGGGAGGATCTTTTACGCATGGAAACCTATCAAGTAGCCGAACTTAGCATTACGCAGCATGACCAGACGACCAAACTTTTGTTCACCCAAGCCCAGCTCTTCATCGTGACCGATACGGGATACCGGTTATGGTATATCGATATTGACGGCATGCCCCAATCTTCGCTCCTGCACGCCTTTAACGAGAGCTCCGACCTGCGCGTTGAGCTGCAAGGCATTACCGCCGGTGGCCGCAAGATTGAAGGGACAGGCTTCCTTCATCCGAATGTGATGCATCATGCGGCTGCCATTCGCGGGGACGGGGAATTGGCGGGATTTTAGTATAAAGGGCGATGCCCCTTTGGAACCCCTTGTTTATCCTCGCCCCTTCCCCCTCCATTGCAATGTTGTCAGGTTAAGGAGATGGGGTAATAAGTGGAAAAACAGTAAAGTAGGGATGAGTATGAAAAAAAGACAACCTTTGTTTTGGAATGTGT
>NZ_JACHXK010000031.1 GCF_014192105.1 Paenibacillus phyllosphaerae
AAGAAGATCGCCTTCCACCTGGATAGGAAGGCGAAGGAGGCGTGAGCCTTCCTAAACCACCTCAAAAACAACTCGAGAAAGCAAAAGAGAAACCCAACGTTTGAAAAAACGTGGGGTTTCTCTACAATCTGAGCCCTCGGGAAGAGGGCTTTTTGTCTTGTGCCATAATATTATATGATAGGAAGATGGACTAGCTTGTTAGGAAAGGAATGTATTCGAAGCATGAATCTTACCGTTATTGCGGCAGAATTATTCGCTGCTGGCATTCTGCCGCCTGGCGAACTTGTCATATCCCCACTTGCAGGCGGTACGTCCAGTATGGTGTACCGGATGAAATGCGGCGATGCCGATCCGCTTGTGCTCAAACTGAACGAGCCGAGAACCATTGCCGCGGAAGCGGAGTATTTGGACCGTTACCGGCATTTGCCTCTTCTGCCGACCTTCCAATACGTGAATCCCGAGCACCGTTTCCTCGTCTATTCCTATATCGACGGCAATTCGAATTATGTCCCTGGGAGTAAGCTGGAACTGATGAATTCGCTTGCCCGCGATATTATCGCCAAATACGATCAGGTGCCGTGGACGGGAGGCAAATTCCCGACCTGGCACGACTATCTGATCGCGGAGATCGAAGATTCCAGACGGAGCTCGGGGACGCTGTTCACCGCCTCTGAGCATCGGATGATCTATACCATGGCGGAGAAAAAGGAACGGGTGACGGGGCCGTTTTGCAAGCTGCACGGCGATTTCGGGGTACATAATTTTATTTTTGACGAGGGGAAGCTGAAGGGCGTCATCGATCCGATCCCGCTCACGGGACAGCCTGTCTACGAGCTGGCCTTCGCCTTCGTCTCCTCGCCGGATGAACTGGAGCCCGACATTATCGCTAGCGTTGTGCGGCAGAAGGATTGGCCGTTCACGAAAGATCTTCATACCGTCTACGAGGATATTCTGATCGCGCTGTACAATCGGATCATACGTTGTACGCATCATCATCCAAAAGATTTAAGCGCTTATATGGAAGCGTGGAAAGATTGGAAGCTGTTCGTGAACTCGAAATCTTGACTCGGAAAGCGAGGAAGCAAGTATGCCGAGACTGTATGGCAATCGGATTATGCTGCGCGAATATCAGACCGAGGATTATGCCTGCATGCGCGAATGGGTGAATGAGCCGGAGATCGTGGACTGTCTCTCCGATGTATTCTTGTATCCGCAGACGGCCCACGACACGCGCAAATTTCTGGATGCCGTCATCGAGCGGGAGAACGAGGACCATCGCGGATTCGTCATTGCGGATCTGGAAACCAGTGTATACATGGGCCAAATCGATCTGTTCAGCTTCGATTGGAGGAGCCGTGTCGCGGAGATGGGAATGGTCATCGGCAATCCGGCGCTGCACGGACTCGGCTTCGGGAGTGAGGCCATCCGGCTGCTGCAGCAGTTTGCCTTCAACCAGCTGAATTTGAATCGGCTAGAATTGAAGGTTCATGCAGACAATGCCAAGGCGATCCGCTGCTACATCAATTGCGGATTCCAAGAAGAGGGCCGCCTGCGCGATCGACATTTTGCGAACGGGAAGTATAACGATTTGATCCTCATGTCGATTCTGAAACGGGAATATGACGCGCGAGAAGGAAGCTCGGTATGAGCAGGGCGATGCTGGAGGAAAGTACGGCGAACCCTAACTCGGTTGATGCAGCGCGCGGGAGCCAACCAACAGCGGGCTTAGGCGGTTGGCTCATCCTTGGCCAAATGATGCTGTGGTGGTCGCTGATCGGTTCCGTAATCACGATGGTCGACGGCATGGGAGTGTTAGCGGACTCCCTCATGACAGTGAAGAGTAGCCTTGTTGATAACGGCATTGCTTCTGCCTCGTCGGTCACGTCGTGGTTCATCTTCATGCTGGTAATATGGTGTGGCAATCTCGCAATTATTATCTTAAATGCTATAGCGCTGATGTTGCTTTATCGCCGCAAGCGATTGTTCATTCGCTTCGTTCGTATCTATTGGTGGATGGTCCTCTGTTTGTCGGTGATTGCATTCCTATATCCCATCGCGACCGATCATGTATCTTCTATGGCCCAGTTATATGTGAAATTGATTGAGAACCTTATCATCTGCTGCATCTGGCTCCTCTACTACAGCCGATCCTCTCGGGTCAAACATACGTTCATCAGATAGTGAAGGAGGCGCGCACATGAAAGAATACAGCCTCACACTCGAGCCTTCTTCAATCGACAAGCTGCCGGTTGAACGGGACATCCTGAATTCAGACATCTACTTTAATCAAGTGTCGAAAGATAAAGACGAATTATCCGACGAGGAGATTCGCAAGGAGCTAGAGGAAGCGGCCACGATCGGGGCCGAACGATACCTTATTAAAGACGGCGATTCGTATATCGGCGTATTGGATTTCCTCATGAACAATCCGAGGGACAACTGTACATGGCTTGGCCTCTTGCAAATCAAGAAAAGCGAGCAATCCAGGGGGCTCGGGCTCGCGGCATTCCGGCTGTTCTGCGAGATGATGCGCGAGCGCGGCGTTACGTCATTCCGACTGGGTGCCATCGTAGAGAATGAGCCTGCCCGCCGGTTCTGGGAGCAGCGGGGCTGCAAGCCGGTGAAGAATGCGACTTTGCCGGATGGCAAAGCGATCGTCGTCTATGAGAAAGATCTGAAGGAGGATTAAGCGTGGCTATCCGTATTGAAGTTGTACCTGCTGTAAGTCCGGAATTGCGCGAGATGATCGCTAAGCTCGATGAGGATTTGCTGGAACGTTACGAACCGGCAGATATTCACGGGCTGGATTTTACCGCTCCGAGCATCGGCGACATGATCTTCGTCGTCGCCTTCGAGGACGACATTGCCGTCGGCTGCGGCGCGATCCGGCCGCTCGACCATTCGTGCGTGGAGTTGAAGCGATTCTTCGTGGATAAAGCTCATCGGCGGCTGGGCATCGCCAAGCAGATGCTGGAGACGTTAGAGCGGGAGGCGGCGTCGCGCGGGTTCCGGTCGATCCGGTTGGAGACCGGTAAGCGTCAGCCGGAAGCGATCGCTTTTTACCAAAAGAACGGGTATGAGCAGATTGCTCCGTTCGGCCCTTATGTCGGAGAGAAGTATAGCGTTTGCTTCGAGAAGTGGATGGCCGTCCGTCCTGCTTAATGTTCGACTGCCGCTTAAGTAAGGAACACCTTCGCCCAAGCAGTCCTGCAAGGAATGCGACTCATGGGGCAAGCATCGGTACGCATATGCTTTATGAACATCACATCATTGTGAACGCTGTTCATGAAGCGGGGGGAAGCCTATGGAGCTATTCCTATTGTTGTGGATCGTGTCGATTATTGCGCTGTTCTGGGTATGGTCGGATGCTTCGGCCCGAAGAGGGGGCAATATCGGCTGCCTATGGGCGTTGGTTGTGTTCATTCTTGGTCCGATCGGTTTAATCGCTTACTTGATCGTCCGGAAGATGGATTAATGTGGAAAATAAATAAATCTATTCAAGGAGCTGGATCGTCTAAAGACAAAGACGTCTAAGATCGATGGCCGTTCATGGGGCAAGGAGCAAATACGATGGGGAAAATTCCGAAGCTGACGCGCAGGCAGTTTATGAAGGCATTGGCAGGTGCAGGCTTGTTCGCAGCACTGGGCGGTCCTGGCTATAGTTATGGCATCGAACGACATTGGATCGAGACCACCGAGCATCGCATCGCTATTTTCCCGGGCGAACAGTCTCATCCGTTCAAGGGCAGCCGAATTGTGCATATTACCGATATCCATTACGGGCATCATTGGCATCAGAAGCAGTTCGCGTCGCTGGCGAAACGAATCGAATCATTAAAGCCGGACATGATTTGTTTCACTGGCGACCTCATAGATTCGAAGCTGGGAGATATCGCGGAATGCGCTGCGCTGTTCAAGCAAATTGAAGCGCCGCTTGGCAAATATGCCGTACTCGGCAATCACGACAAGCGTTATTTGATCCCGGACATCCATGAGTTTTGGCTTCAAGCCGGCTTCGAACTGATCGTCAATGATCATCGGATCGTGCGAAAGGACGGGGCATCCCTGGTCGTGGCTGGAATTGACGATACGCTCTCCGGTTACCCGGATCTGAAGGGCGCATTACGAGGCATCGGCGAAGAGGAGACGGTTTTGCTGCTTGCGCATGAGCCGGATTTTGCGGATACGGCAGCCGAATTTCCGCAGGTAAAACTGCAGCTGTCTGGCCACAGCCATGGCGGCCAAATAAGGCTGCCGTTTGTTGGCGCTATTTTCACGCCGCATCAGGGGAGTAAATATGTAGCCGGTCTCTATACAATCGGGAACAGTGGACTTCACGTGTATACGAGCAGGGGGATCGGAACAACGGCACTGCCTATCCGCTTCTTATGCCGGCCGGAGCTGGCGGTCATTACGCTCGCTTAAGTTCGTGCTGCCGCAAATTGTACATACCGGCATTCGCAGGCAAGGGTTACCTGCCATTGCAGCTAGTTCATCGAGTAAACGCATGCTGAAGGAGTACTTATGCCCGTCATTCATAGTTCTATATTCGTCCAAGCCTCTGCCGAGGTATGCTTCGATGCGGCCTTAAGCATCGATATCCATATGGCTTCAACTTCGCGAACGCGTGAACGCGCCATAGCTGGGCGTACCAGCGGTTTGATCCAGCTTGGCGAATCGGTCACCTGGGAGGCTGTGCACTTCGGCGTTAAGCAGCGGCTTACTGCCGTCATAACTGAGCTGGAGCGTCCGCATCGCTTCGTCGACGAAATGGTGGACGGCGCGTTCAAGCGGTTCTGGCATGAGCATAGGTTCGTTCCCCAAGACGGCGGGACGCTCATGATCGATACGTTCGATTACACCGCGCCGCTCGGCTGGCTGGGCCAAGTTGCTGACGGGCTGTTCCTGACCCGATACATGGACAAGTTCCTGCGTGAGCGCAACGCGTACATTAAACAAGCGTGCGAACAATAAAAGAGTATGGAGTAGATGCAAGTTGCAACAAGAACGACAGCCGGCAGCCATTGAAGCGGATATGACCTTCCTCGAAGGCGTGAAGGCTTGCATCCCGACGCTGCTCGGCTATTTAAGCATTGGATTCGCCGCAGGCGTGGTCGAGCAGACGGCTGGACTGTCCGTGATGGAGATCGCGCTGCTCTCGGTGCTGGTCTACGCCGGCTCTGCGCAGTTCATCTTCGCGGGCATGGTAACGGCAAGCCATTCGGCCCTTGTGATTATCTTTACTGTTTTCTTCGTTAATCTTCGCCACCTTCTCCTCAGCGCGGCGTTATCTCCGTATTTCAGGCATTTGTCTCCGCTGAAAAATTTCCTGATCGGCCTGCTCGTCACGGACGAGACGTTCGGCGTCGCCTCAAGCGTAGGGCAACTGAAGCACCGGTTGTCCGAGCGATTCATGCACGGCTTGAATATTACGGCGTACGTGAACTGGATCTTGGCCAATATCGCAGGGGCGATCCTAGGCGAATATATATCCAGTCCAGAGGCTTATGGCCTCGATTTTGCGCTGGTCGCCATGTTCATCGGGCTGCTTATCCTGCAGATGGTTAGCCGCAAGAAGCTACGGACCGATATCGCGGTTGGCGTCAGTGCGATATTGCTCGTCGTATTCCTAGGCAGTCTCGGTGCCGGGAGTCTGTCTGTTATCGGAGCTGCCGTATTGGCGGCGGGATTGGGGGTGTGGCTGGAACGATGGAAATAAGTATGTCCGTCCTGCTTATCATTATCGGGGCTGCCCTCGTCACCGCGATCCCGCGCGTCGTGCCGCTCATGCTGCTCAGCAAGCTGCAGCTGCCGAATTGGTTCATGCGCTTCTTGTCCTATGTGCCGATCTCCATAATGGCGGCGCTTGTCGGGCAAGAACTGTTCGGCATGCATGGCGAAGCGTCTAATCCGCTCCTGGCGAATAAGGAGGAGCTGCTCGCTGCTGTCATTACGTTCGTTGCAGGCTGGCTCACACGAAGCCTGCTGCTGACCGTCATTGTCGGCATTGCAGCCATGGCGCTGGTGCGGGCGTTTCTGTAAGAAGTCCGAAATTTTATTCGTTTTTGCATAAAGTTATGGTTCACCATTCCTGGCGGGTCTGATAAAATAAACGGGCACCAGCGAGCTTTTTGCTTATTTTCACACATTATTGGGGGTTTACAGCTTGTCGTCCGTTCCGATTATTACATTCCTATCGCCGCCCTTGCCTTACTTCATCGAATCGAACCGCTGCTGCAACGCGCCGGGATGGGAGCATCCGAACCGACGCAATCTTGGCGTATTCGATCTGCTCTTCGTACATAGCGGGACATTACATGTGGGTGAAGAGGATCGTACTTGGGCGCTTAAGCCGGGGCAAATGCTCATTCTTCGTCCCGACCGCTGGCATTACCCCGTGCAGCCCTGTTCGGAAGCAACCGTATTCGACTGGGTTCATTTTCAGACCGCAGGCCAGTGGGAAGAGGTCGAAGATACGAACTTAGGCTCGCTGCGCGGCGATTATTACTCGTATGCGATCCGGCTGCCGAAGTCGATGACGCTTGCTTATCCCGAAGAAGCGATCTCGTTATTCAGTAAGCTTCACGATGCCGCGATGGGGACGTCGCATGCGGCTTTCTGGCAGCGCCAGCAGTGGTTCCTGCACATCCTGCAGCTGTTCGACGAAGGGTGGCGGACAGATGCGGCCAAAGCGCCGATCGCCGTTGCCGAAGAAGCGGCCGCTTACTTGAAGCTGAATTTCCGTGACACCGTAACGAATCAGAAACTGGGAGACGTCATGGGGCTTCATCCGAATTATATCGCCCGCTGCATGAGTGAGGTTTTCGATTGCACGCCGCAGCAATACTTGTTGTCTTATCGGCTCGACCAAGCGAAATTGATGCTGCTGAAGACGAACTGGCCGATTGCCCGGATCGCGGAGGAGACCGGCTTCAAACAAACACCGCATTTTTCCCGCTCATTCGCAGATCATGTCGGCGTGACGCCGCTCGCGTTCCGCAAGAAATATACCGGCAATGCGCTCCCGCGCGCCATCGGCCGAAGAAGCGGAGAAATCGAGTAAGCCGTCGGCCGAAGAAGAGTAGAAATCAATTAAGCCTATACAAATTTTGGGGAAGCCGCATGAGAAGGTTGAGGATCGAGAAATCGGGAGGAAAAGAGCGCTTTTCCCGGTGGAGCGGACCGATACGGATGAATATGCGGGTATCCTTCTCTTTTTAAGTATGAACGCGTGTTTACAACTTTCGGATATTCGCTTACGATGACTCGGTATAGGCGTGATTCGCACGCACCAAGATCGAAAGTGAAGGTTGGGATTGACGTGGAGAGAACAGAAAGAAACGTACTGGCAGGCCGCACCTATGAGGATACCTTCAAGCAAGCGACCCAGCAGCAGGGGGAGCAATCGGCCATCCGATTTCTTATTTCGCTGTACAAAGGGAATTTCCGCAATCTATTGATTTCCGTCTTATTCCTTATTATCAAAAGCTTGCCTGTGTACGCGTTGCCGATCGTCACGTCGAACATTATTAATATCGCGACGAATCCGGGCGAGCATGCCATCCGCAGCCTTTGGATCAACTTTGCCGTCATCGCCGTCATTATCGCGCAGAATATTCCGACGCATGCCTGGTATGTCTCCTACATGAGCCGCGCTAGCCGCCATGTGGAAGCGGGTCTGCGCAGTGCCCTTGTGCGCAAACTACAGCAGTTGTCCATTACTTATCACCGCGACCTCCAGTCCGGGCGTCTGCAATCGAAGGTCCTGCGTGACGTGGAAGCGGTCGAACAGCTGTCCAAGCAAGTCATGTTGTCCTTGCTCCCGGCGGTGTTCAATATTATTGTCGCGGTCGGCATAACCGTGTCGCACAGCTGGTCCGTCTCCATGTTCTTCATCCTGACCATTCCGATCTCCGTGGTGCTCGTCTCGATCTTCCGACGCAAAATCAGACGGACGAACAGCGAATTCCGGCAGGAAATCGAGCAAATGTCCTCGCGGATGTCCGAAATGGTCGAGATGATCCCCGTGACTCGCGCGCACGGCCTCGAGAAGGTGGAGATTCAGCGCATCGACGACACGTTACGCAATATTCAAGGCAAAGGACGTAAGCTGGATTTGCTCGAAGCTTATTTTGGCGCTTCGAACTGGGTCACGTTCCAAATCTTCCAGGTGCTCTGCTTGTTCTTCACGGCCATATTGGCATACAGAGGCCAGATTCCGGTCGGCGACATTGTCATGTATCAGGGCTTCTTCAATATGATTCTTGCCTCTATCACCGGACTTATGACGATTTATCCGAATATTGCCAAAGGGTTCGAGTCGATCCGATCGATCTCGGAAATTCTGAAGTCGCAGGAGATCGAGCGGAATCAAGGTAAGCTGAAGCTGACGTCGCTTCGCGGGGAATTCTCGTTCCAGCAGGTGCAACTGATCTATCCCGGCAGCGAGCATCATGTGTTGGAAGAAGTGAATCTTGAGGTTCAGCCCGGTGAATGCATCGCTTTCGTCGGTGCGTCAGGAGCGGGCAAATCGACGATCTTGAACTTGGTCATCGGTTTTTTGCAGCCAACGGGCGGCAAAATCATGGTGGATGGCGTTGACCTGGATACGATCGATCTGCGAACCTACCGTAAATTTCTGGCCGTTGTGCCGCAGACGAATATTTTGTTCTCGGGCTCGATCCGGGATAATATCTGTTATGGCTTGAAGGATATTCCCGAGGAGCGGATAGAGGAAGCGATCCGTATGGCCAACCTGGAGGAGCTGGTTGCCCGGCTGCCGAAAGGACTCGATACGATGGTCGGCGAACATGGAGGCAAACTGTCCGGCGGACAGCGCCAGCGGATTGCCATTGCGCGAGCGCTGATTCGCGATCCGAGGGTCATTATTCTAGACGAAGCGACTTCGGCATTGGATAACGCTTCCGAGTTCCATGTCCAGAAGGCGATGCAGGAGCTCATTAAAGGACGAACAACCTTTATCGTCGCGCACCGCTTATCGACGATTCGCGATGCGGACCGGATCGTGGTGATGAAGAACGGGCGAGTGGCCGAGGTCGGCACCTTCGACGAGCTGATTGCGCGCAAAGGGGAGTTTTACAACTTGAAGCAGCTGCAAATCTAATCGCAAGAAGGCCAGCTTCCTATCCGTTCATGCGGAAGGAGGCTGGCCTTTTTAATACGCGTATTACGTTCGTAGCGGTCTAGAAGTTGAAGTTGTCCGGGTCTGGTCCGAAGCGGCGGCCGGCATCGAGCGCCGTAATCCGCGCCATATCCTCTGCGGAAAGTTCGAAATCGAAAATTTCCGTGTTCTCGCGTATCCGCGAAGGCGTCGTCGATTTCGGAATCGTCACCACTTCATTCTGGAGATCCCAGCGCAGAACGATCTGCGCCGCCGACTTGCCATAACGCGCAGCGATCTCCGCGAGCACCGGTTGGTCGAGGTTACCCTGCATCAGCGGGCTCCAGGCTTCTAGCTGGATGTTGTTCTCGCGGCAGTACTGACGAAGCGGCTGCTGAGCCAGGAGCGGGTGGTATTCCACTTGGTTAACCATTGGAATGACCTTCGCGTCCGCCTTCAGATCCTCGAGATGATGTGTCTGGAAATTGCACACGCCGATAGCGCGGGCAAGCCCGTCGGCATAGATCTTCTCAATCGCGCGCCATGTATCCTTGTACTTGCCTTTCGTCGGCCAGTGAATCAGATACAGGTCCAAGTATTCCAGTCCGAGCAGCTTGCGGCTTTGCTCGAACGCGGCAAGCGTCGAGTCGTAGCCTTGATCGGCGTTCCATACTTTGGTTGTAACGAACAGCTCTTCGCGAGCGATTCCGCTCTCTTGGATCGCTTGCCCGACGCCGGCTTCATTGCGGTAAGCGGCAGCGGTATCGATGCTCCGGTAACCGGTCTCGATCGCCGAGCGCACGGCATCAACGACGCTTGCGCCTTCGCTGATTTGCCATACGCCGAAGCCGAGCCACGGCATTTTGACGCCATTATGCAGAACGGTGCTGTCAGTGAATGCTTTTGTCATCGTTGATCACTCCTTCGAATGGTTATGTCAGGTTAGAGGGACAGTTCGTAAATCGCCTTGACATCGTCTTTGTTCAGACGCTTGAAAGAACCGATCGGGCCGAAGCGGACAGCTTCCTCCGCCATCCGGTCGAACTGGTCGCGGCCGATATTGTAGTGGGACAAGGTAGCAGGGGCGCCGATGCGCGTGAAGAACGCGCGGGTTGCTTCAATACCAGCCAGTGCGAGTTCTTCGTCCGATTTGCCAGTTGGGTCGATCCCCCAGACGCGGACAGCGAATTGGGCAAAACGGTCCGGACGCGCATCATAGACGTATTTCATCCAGCTCGGGAAGACGATGGACAAGCCTGCGCCATGCGGAATGTCGTAGATTGCGCTGATCTCGTGTTCGATGCCGTGCGAAGCCCAGTCATTGGCCATGCCGACCGAGATCAGGCCGCCGTTAAGCGCAAGCGTACCGCACCACATCATATTGGCGCGCGCGGCATAATTCTCAGGGTTCTCCAGGACGGCCTCGGCGTTCTCGATCATCGTCTGAAGGATCGATTCGCACAGACGTTCTTGCAGCGGCGTGTCTTGCGTCAAGCTGAAGTATTGTTCGAACACGTGCGACATGATGTCGACAATGCCGTTGACGGTCTGGTCGCGAGGAACCGTATATGTAAGGGTAGGATCCAGAATCGAGAATTTAGGGTAGACAAGCGGGCTGCCGAAGCCGCGTTTTTGATTCGTTTCCCAATTGGTGATAACGGAGCTTCCGTTCATCTCCGAGCCTGTTGCCGACAGCGTCAGCACGGTTCCGATCGGAAGCGCGTCTTGCACGGCTGCTTTGCGGTCGAGGAAATCCCACACATCGCCGTCATATTTGGCGCCGGCTGCAATCGCTTTGGAAGCGTCGATGACGCTGCCGCCGCCGACCGCGAGGATAAAGTCCACCTGATGGTTGCGGCACAGCTCGATCCCTTTGTTAACCGAAGTCAGACGCGGGTTTGGCTCAATGCCCGACAGTTCTACCACATTGGCGCCGATCGAGGACAACTGCTCGAGTACGCGGTCATACAGACCGCTTTTCTTAATGCTGCCTCCGCCGTATACGAGGAGAACGTTTTTGCCGAATTTGCCGACCTGCTCGCCAAGCTTGCTAAGCGTGCCTTCGCCGAATAAGATGGCAGTCGGATTGTGGAATGAAAAGGAATTCATGAGTCTGGCCTCCTATTAGTTGCTTCAAAAGTTCATGTTATGAAGCGGAATCGTATTTGCGGTACGTCCACCATTTTAGACATTGACATAAGCAGAAGTCAAGGCGAACGCGCGTTTATACCTATGGTTTTGTACGGAGCTATGTCTTGAATGATTAACTTCCAAGTTATATAATGAGCGAAAATGGACAAAGAACGGTTGCGTGTATAATGAAAATCGAAGTCAGTACAGCCAACATGAAGTTCCTGGAGTGCATCTCCTCGCCTACGCGGGTACGGATCATTGAACTCCTCCGCGGCGAATCGCAAAACATTACAAGTTTGTCCCAAATTCTAGGCATTCAACCGCCGATCGTGACCCGTCATATCCAGATGCTAGAGGAGGCGGGCATCGTAAGGTCGGAGCTCGTTCCAGGCAAGCGGGGGATGCAAAAGCGCTGCACGCTGCTTCTGGAGGAAGCGACGTTGTCCTTCAAGTCGGAACAGTCCGGCCCGATTC
This sequence comes from Paenibacillus phyllosphaerae, assembly GCF_014192105.1. GTDB lineage: Bacteria > Bacillota > Bacilli > Paenibacillales > Paenibacillaceae > Paenibacillus_Z > Paenibacillus_Z phyllosphaerae. Next base: position 11,729 of record NZ_JACHXK010000031.1, read on the forward strand.
CCGGCTGCCATCGCACTCGGGTGCCGCTGGGGCAGTACAGCAATTTTGCCGTATCGCCACCGTGCGGCCTCGTCTCCGTGGACAAACGGATCGGCATGTGCGACGACCCGCGTTATTTTGATGACCCGGAGCGCATGAATGCGCGCATGCTCTGGTTCGCCCGAGGTTTCGTAGAGTACCGGATACCGAACTATTTGGTTCGGGGCGAACGGCCGACCATGCTTGAAGTGACGATGGAAATATGCTCGGAGGCGCCATGTTCGCATGCGGAGCAGCCCTCGGATATTACGTTCATGGTCAATGGCATGGCGCTTGGCACCTGGACATGTCCCGGTGACTATGCGCATCCGAGGGGCAAGTATACGCCGCACTGGTGGACCAAGACCCAGTACGGGCTGCTGAAGACAATTCGCGTGGACAAGACGGGGACGTATATTGACGGAGTGAGGGCATCCTCCATAACATTAGCTGATCTCGCGATTCGCCCGGGGTCGGAGCTGCTGCTTCGAATAACGAGCCTGGACGATGCGCGGCACAGCGGAGGCGTGTCGTTGTTCGGCAGCGGCTTCGGCAATTACGATCAGGATATCGAGGCGGCGCTATGGTATGAGAACGAATAATGGACCATATAGTTGGAAGAGGGCTGGCGATTTCGCATCAGCCCTCTTGATTATATCATTACGCAGAAGGAAATTAATGGGTCAAGGTCGAAGTAGTTGTTAGATTCGTTCGTACACGAGAAGGCAAATGAAGCGAGGGATAGCGATGAGAGCCTTAATTATGAAGTCGAAGCGGCTGGAATTGCGAAGGACGCAGGACGAAGATTTGAGCATCGTCATTGCTATGGAGCAGGATCCCGACAACTCCCCTTACATCGAGGCGTGGCCTTTCGAACAGCACCGTCAGACGCTCGACAACGAGGATTATTTGCATCTCGTCATGGAGAGCCGCAATAAAGGCGTCATAGGTTTTGTAATCGCATGCGGGCTTGCCGATCCATCGAAGAATATTGAGCTCAAACGCATCGTCGTTGCCGAGAAGGGCAAGGGCTACGGCAAGGAAGCGCTGAAGAGCATGATGGCCTTCGTATTCCAGGAGCTTAAGGGCAACCGATTATGGCTAGATGTGTACGAACATAATGAACGGGCCCGCTCTCTGTATGACAGTCTCGGGTTTCAAGCGCAACCGGGTCGTCTTCGCGCAACGGATATCCAGCAGCCGAGCGACGCAACGCGTACGTTAATGGCGATACTCGACAATGAGTATTTCGCTCACAGACAAGCTAGAGGAAATATCAATCGAATGTAACGTAATGCGAGCCTGGTTGTCTTCATGTGAAGAAGAGATACCAGGCTCTTTCATTTTTATGTCATATTTTGACGAAATAGATCTGTTGCTTATGGTAGTTTCGTGACAGATCTACAACAAGCCTCGACAAGCCCCATTCTTTGAAATTGATTCACCGGATCACAATCCGGTTAAAAGAATAAGTATGCTCAACGGACGAGGACCAAAGTGCAAAAAATGCCGCAAATCCCCGTCCTTACGGGGATTTTTTTGATTGTGTCCGAATTGTGATGTTGGCATGAATGATAGGGGGAAGCACGTATATATGAAATAAGAACGAATCGTAATAATTGGGCGGGAAAACAGTCCAAATTTTCAGAAAATAAAGTGCCAATCATGCACCAAGCGTGTATAATGGAAGAAATCCCATAATTACGTGAGATAAATTTACATAATGTTCACAAATAATTGTCATGTTAGGGGGTGCACCCACTATGGTAAATGCCGCATCCATCGGCTTGTCCACTCGGGATTTGTATTTATTCAACAATGGCAGTCTATTTCACAGTTATCGTACTTTCGGTGCACACCCGATTCGGCTGTCGGATGAAACCGGCGTCCGATTCACGGTTTGGGCTCCGAATGCGAAGAGCGTACGTATCGTCGGAAGCTTCAATCAATGGAACGGCGCGCGCCACGCGATGGAGAAAGTCGAGAACACGGGCGTATGGAGTTTATTCGTTCCGGATATTGGCGTCGGCGAGCTATACAAATACGAGATTCAGACCGCAACGGGCGGAAGGGTGCTCAAGTCCGACCCCTACGCGTTCCAGTCGGAACGAAGACCGCTTACGGCATCGATCGTCTCGGAACTGTCGGGCTTCAAGTGGCAAGATGACGAATGGATGGCCCGCAAGCAAGTCGCCAGCCCTTATCACGAGCCGATGCTGATCTATGAAGTGCATTTGGGATCGTGGCGGATTAAAGGCAAAGAGGATTTTCTGACCTACGAGGAAATGGCCGATGAGCTGATCGATTATGCCGTCGGCATGGGATATACCCATATTGAACTGCTTCCGGTTACCGAACACCCGCTCGACCAGTCCTGGGGCTATCAGGTGACCGGTTACTATTCCGCGACGAGCCGCTATGGCACGCCCGAGCAACTGATGGTCTTCGTCAACCAGTGCCATAAGAGGGGGATCGGCGTTATCCTCGACTGGGTGCCGGGGCACTTTTGCAAAGATGAACACGGGCTGCGGTTATTCGACGGTTCTCCGATCTATGAAGGACTCGATTGGCGCAGGGCTGAGAAGCCGCTCTGGGGAACGCTTGCGTTCGACTTCGGCCGTACCGAAGTGCAGAGCTTCCTGATCTCCAATGCGATCTTCTGGATGGATGTCTATCATATCGATGGTTTGCGGGTCGATGCTGTCGCCAGCATGATCAACTTGCATTTCGACAAACCGCCGGAACTGCAGACCTTCAACGAGCATGGGGGGACGGAGGATACGGATGCGCTCGAGTTTCTCAAGAAGCTGAACGAGACCGTGTTCCACTACTACCCAGACGCACTTATGATTGCCGAGGATTCCTCCGCATGGCCGGCCGTTACCGCTCCCACCTACATGGGCGGACTCGGCTTCAACTTCAAATGGAATATGGGCTGGATGAATGACATGCTCCGCTATATGGCACTCGAGCCGGGCGATCGCAGGCATCATCATCAACTCATTACCTTCTCGCTTATGTACGCCTTCTCCGAAAATTACGTATTGCCGCTCTCGCATGATGAGGTCGTTCATGGCAAACGATCGCTGCTTAACAAAATGTCCGGATCCTACGAGCAGAAATTCGCTCAACTGCGGCTGTTCTTCGGCTATTGGATGACCCACCCCGGCAAGAAGCTGCTGTTCATGGGCGGCGAATGGGGGCAGTTCGACGAATGGAAGGATGCGGAGTCGCTCGACTGGATGCTGCTCGACTACGATCTGCATCACCGGATGAATCATTACGTGCGCCAGTTGAACGCCGTTTACGCCCAGGAGGCGGCGCTATGGGAACGGGATTGCGACCCCGCGGGATTCGAATGGATCGATGTCCATAATGCCGCGCAGAGCATTATCGTATTCCTGCGGCGCGGCCTTACGCCGGACAAATTCGTCGTGGTGGTCTGCAACTTCTCCATGAACCATTACCAGAACCACCGGGTTGGCGTTCCGGACCCCGGTATTTACCGGCTAGCGCTGAGCAGCAACGAGCAAGCTTACGGCGGCAGTGACCAGGATAGTCCGGTGCCGTTGCGCGTCGAAGCGGATGAACGCCCGTGGCATGGACGTCCCTATAGCGCGGTTATCGATGTTCCGCCGCTCTCGTTCCAGATGCTGTCCTATGAAGGTGTTGTGCCCGTCCGGCTTTCCGGACGTTCTCATAAGCAAGTCCAAACCATATAACGCGGCAGAGCACCGGTCGGCAAGCGAGAAGGGATGGCTGCAGCAACCAACAGCCGCAAGGTTCGCGCGTGACGGATAGGCGTATCAAGCCGTAAGCGAGGAGAGTTGAATATGGGCAGAAAAGAAATGATTGCGATGCTGCTCGCAGGCGGAGAAGGAAAAAGGCTCGGCGTACTGACGAAGGACCTGGCCAAACCTGCCGTCCCCTTTGGCGGCAAGTACCGTATTATTGATTTTACGCTTAGCAATTGTGTCCACTCCGGCATCGACACGGTCGGTGTGCTGACCCAATATCAACCGCTCGTCCTGAACAGCCATCTCGGCATCGGAAGTCCATGGGGACTTGACCGGAGGGATGGAGGCATGGCTGTGCTGCCGCCATATGTGAAGCAGAAAGGCGGCATGTGGTACAAGGGTACGGCGAACGCCATTTATCAGAATATGGGTTTCATTGATCGCTTCGATCCCGAATATGTGCTCATTATCTCGGGCGATCACATCTACAAGATGGATTATGATCTCATGCTGCAAGAACATAAACGAACTGGGGCGGACGTGACGATCAGCTGCATTCAAGTAGGCTGGAAAGAAGCGAGCCGATTCGGCATTATGCATGTGGACGAGAAGGGGCGAATCGAATCGTTCGAAGAGAAGCCGAAGGTGCCGACGAGCAATATGGCATCCATGGGCATCTATATTTTCTCGTGGACGGTGCTTCAACAATATCTCATCCGGGACGAAGCGAATCGGATGTCCGGCAACGATTTCGGCAAAGACATCATTCCTGCTATGCTAGCCGACGGGATCCATCTCCACTCCTATGCGTTCAACGGATATTGGAAGGATGTCGGAACGATCGAAAGTTTATGGGAAGCGAGCATGGATCTTCTCGCGGAGAAGCCGGGACTTGACTTATATGATCGCAGTTGGCGCATCTACTCCGTCAATCCGAATCAGCCCGGCCATGCGGTGGCGCCCGGCGCGGAAATTTCGAATTCGCTGATTACCGAAGGCTGCCTGGTGGAAGGCGGCGTGTACCGGTCGGTCCTGTTCCATGGCGTGCGTACGAGTCCGGACAGCAGGGTTCAGGATTCGGTCATCATGCCTAATGCTAAGATCGGCAAAGGAGCTCGCATCTACCGGACGATCATCGGTGAAGGCGCGATCGTTGCGGACGGTGTTACGATCGGCAATCCAAGCGGAGGTCCGATAACCGTCATCGGCAGTGATGAGTTCGTAGCAGCGAATCAATCCTTGTTGGAGGTGGAACAGCCATGAGCCGGAATATGTTGGGCGTTATTAATTTGATTCACGAATCCGATGAGCTTGAAGCGCTCACGGCTAGCCGCTGCCCGGCTTCCGTGCCGTTCGGCGCGAGATACCGGCTGATCGATTTCACCTTATCGAGCATGGTGAACTCCGGCATCTCCAAGGTCGCGGTATTCGCCCATACGAAGTATCGTTCCTTGATGGATCATCTCGGTTCGGGCCGCCATTGGGATTTGCACCATAGGCAGAGCAGTCTGTTCGTGCTTCCGCCGGTAACCGATGATGTCAACGAAGTCAGGCGCGGGGATTTGTTCCATTTCTATCAGAACCGGGACTACTTCACGCGCAGCAGTCACGACTATGTCATCGTCACGCGAAGCCACATGGTCTGCAATATTAACCTCGATCATGTCCTGGAAGAGCATATTGCCACAGGAGCCGATATAACCGTGATTTGCAAGAGGCAAAGCGAACTCTATGGCGGAATGGCCCGCAAGGTCATGACGGACGGCGCGGGGCGCGTGACCGGGATGCAGGATCATTTCGGCCGGCTTAACAGCGATCTGATCTCCATGGAAATGTACGTCATGAGGAAGGAACTGCTGCTGGAGCTCGTCGATACGTCGCTGGCGCAAGGACAGGATCATCTGGTCCGCCATGCGATAATGTCGCGTCTTGATACGCTGCTCGTCCGCAGTTATCAGTATACCGGTTACTTGGGCGTCGTGAACACGATCGAAAGTTACTACCAGAACAACATGCAGCTGCTTCGGCCCGAGGTATGGAAAAGCCTGTTCTTCGAGCCGGGCCCGATCTTCACGAAGGTGAAGGATGAGCCGCCTGCCCGTTATTGCGAAGGCGCCAAGACAAGCAACTCGCTGATCGCCAATGGCACGATTATCGAAGGGACCGTCATTAACAGCATTATTTTCCGCGGCGTGCATGTGCGCAAAGGCGCTGTCATTCGCAATAGTATCGTCATGCAGAACGGCATCATCGGCGAGAACTGCAACTTGGATCGCGTCATTCTGGATAAGGATGTCCGGATCGAGGCGTCGCGCGAGCTCCGGGGAGCGGATGCAGTACCGTTCGTAGCCGGCAAAAGGAAAATCATTTAGTCGTAAAGCCGTGAGGCGCAGCGTCTTCCGTTCATCAGTTGAACAGGGGACGCTCGCCTTGTAATTATATGAGGATTCAAATGTGGGAGGTAATCACATGAACGTGTTATTCGTCGCATCGGAGGCTGTTCCGCTCGTCAAAACAGGAGGGTTGGCCGATGTCGTCGGTTCGTTGCCGAAGGCGCTGAAGGAGCGGGGGGCGGATGCCTCGGTCATTATGCCCAAATACGGGGCGATCCCTCAGGCGGCCGTCGAGCAAATGGAGACCATTGCGACGTTCGCGGTCAAGGTAGGATGGCGTTCACAATATTGCGGTTTGTTGAAGGTGGACATTGAAGGAATCGTCTACTATTTTATCGATAATGAATACTATTTCGGACGCGATGGCATTTACGGTTACGGGGATGATCCGGAACGTTTTGTCTTTTTCTCGCTTGCCGTTGTCGAAGCCCTTCGTTATCTCGATGTTATGCCGGATGTGCTCCATTGTCATGATTGGCAGGCGGGACTCGTTCCTTACGTGCTGCGCTGCTGGTACGATCATGATCCTGCTTATAAGCGCGTTGCGACGATGTTTACCATCCATAACTTGAAATATCAAGGCGTGTTCGGGAAGCGGCAGCTGCAGGATCTGCTTGGCGCGGGGGACGAGCTGTTCGGTGCCCGCGGGTTAGGGCATTATGAGGCGGCGAATCTGATGAAAGGCGCGCTTGAATATGCGGACAAGCTGACTACGGTGAGTCCGACTTATGCAGGCGAAATCCAAACCGAAGCATACGGCGAAACATTGGACGGACTGCTTCGTTACCGCGCGGGCGACCTGGTCGGTATCGTCAATGGCATCGATACGATATCCTTTGATCCGATGAACGACCCTGCTGTCGTTTCTCCTTACCGCAACTCCTTATCCCGCAAACGCAAGAATAAGCTGGCGCTGCAGCGGGAGCTCGGCCTTCCTGAATCGGAGAGTACGCCGCTGATTGGCATCGTTTCCCGTCTGGTGGACCAAAAGGGCTTCGATCTCGTGGCAGCCGTGCTGGACGAGCTGCTCGAAGAAGAAATTCAGTTGGTTGTGCTCGGATCCGGAGATCCGCATTATGAAGGTTTGTTCAACTGGGCGACGGCGAACCGGCCGGACAAGGTGAAGGTCTGGATCGGCTATAACGATTCGTTGGCGCGCCGCATCTACGCGGGCAGCGATATGTATCTCATGCCATCGCTCTTCGAGCCTTGCGGCCTTAGCCAGCTGTTAGCGCTGCGCTATCGCAGCGTGCCGATCGTGCGCGAGACCGGCGGACTCAAGGATACGGTCAAATCCTATGACGAGGTGACCGGAGAAGGGAATGGATTCAGTTTCACTTGGTACAATGCGCATGACATGCTGTACACGATCCGCCGCGCGATCGGACTTTACCGCCAGGAAGCGGTCTGGGAACAGATCGTCATGAACGGCGTGAAAGAGGATTACAGCTGGACGCGTTCGGCCAAGTCTTACATGGCTTTGTATGCGGAGCTGGCTGCCAAGCGAAAGGAAGCTGAGCGATGGCCCGTCACCTCGTAACCGGTAACGGCAAGCTGCTTATCAATCTGGACCGGAATAATTATATCCGTGATATTTATTTTCCTTATGTGGGGCAGTTGAACCATGTCGGCGGGCAGTATTGCCGGGTGGGCGTCTGGGTTGAAGGGCAATTCGCCTGGCTGGATGACCCGGCATGGCAGTTCGAGCATGGATACTTCGAGGATTCGCTCGTCACCAATGTAAGGGCGGTACATGAGCGTTTAGGGATTGAACTGCGGATTAATGACGGCGTCCATCAACGGGAGTGCATCTTCCTGAAGCGGGTGTCGATCCGTAATATGGCTTCCGAGGCGAGGGAAGTGCGGTTGTTCTTCCACCAGGATCTGATGATTGACGGGTCGGAGGTTGGCGATACGGCTGCTTACTATCCGGAAAATCATACGTTGTTTCATTATAAGCGCTCCTCCTATTTTATGTTCAGCGGACAGTCTGACCTTGGCGGGATGTATCAGTTCACGACGGGGATCAAGCGATTCCATGCCGCGGAAGGCACGTGGCGCGATGCGGAGGACGGAACCTTGATGGGCAATGCCATTGCTCAAGGCTCCGTCGACAGTACGATGAGCTTGCGCACCGTCGTTCCGCCGTTCGGCGAGCAGACGGTCTATTATTGGATGTCGATTGGCAGCAACCTGGAGGAAGTGAAGGCGCTCGACCAGTATGTGCATGACCACCATCCGGAGAAGCTGCTTAGCCGAATCGTCGTCTATTGGAGGCATTGGCTGCAGCGGGCGGAAGATGATCTCGGCGATCTGACGAGTGAAGTGCGCCGCATGTATCGCCTCAGCTTGCTGATCGTGCGCACGCAAGCGGATGAGCGCGGGGCGATACTAGCGGCGAATGATACCGATATTCTGCAGTACAACCGCGACCATTACAGTTACATGTGGCCGAGGGACGGCGCGTTAATCGCCGATGCGATGTCGATGGCTGGTTTTCAAAGCGTGATTACGCCATTCTTTCACTTTTGTGCGCAAGCGATGTCTCCGGACGGTTACTTGTACCACAAATACAATCCGGATGGCACCGTGGGCTCCAGCTGGCATCCGTATTATGTGCAAGGCGTTCGCAGGCTCCCGATCCAGGAGGATGAGACCGCGCTTGTCTTGTACGCGTTGTGGAAAGACTACACTAGGCATCAAGTGATTGAGCTGCCGCAATCGTTGTACAGCAGCCTGATCCGCAAGGGCGCGGCCTTCTTAAGCGCGTATATGGATCCTGAACTCATGCTGCCGCTGCCGAGTTATGATCTGTGGGAGGAGCGGTATGGGATTTGGACCTATACGGTAGCCTCGGTCTATGCCGGTTTGAAGGCGGCGGCTTATTTTACGGAGCTGTTCGGGGATTATGAACGCAGCGACCAATTGAGCCGGTTAGCGGAACGGATGAAAGCATCCATGCTGGACAAGCTGTGGGATGACGAAGCCGGGCGTTTTGCTCGCGGACTAGTGGAACGAGATGGCCGCTGGGTGAAGGATATGACGCTTGAGAGCAGCTTGTTCGGCATATGGGAGTTTGGCGTGTTGCCGGTCGATGACAATCGCGTCATTCAGACGATGGAGGCGTTGAAGCGCGGACTTGCCGTTCGGACGCCGATCGGCGGTATAGCGCGTTATACGAACGACTATTATTTCCAACAGTCGGGCGACACGGAATTGGTTCCGGGCAATCCATGGATTATCTGCACCTTATGGATGGCGAATTACGAGATCGAATCCGCCCGTTCGCTAAGGGAACTGGATCCGCCGCGCAGAACGTTGGAGTGGGTGATCGCTCATGCGCTGCAGAGCGGGATATTGCCTGAACAGCTTCATCCAGGCGATGGCGGTCCGTTATCCGTTGCTCCGCTGACTTGGTCGCATGCCACATTCATCCAAAGCGTCACGCGCTATTCGAACAAATACAGGCTGCTTGCCGAAGCAGGCCATTAATACACTTGAAGAGGGGGTTGCCTTGGCGACTCCCTTTTTGTTTGCTGATGCTTGTGATTTATATGACATCAAATGTTAGATAAAAGGGATACAATGAATGCTGTGTGAATGTTCCACAAAATCCACACAAAAAAATTGTGCCTCATTTCTAGAGACATTCGCCAAATTATACGTTAGAATGAGATTTATAGTTGTTTGTGGTAAGTATGTGTTAATTAAACTAACGTAAAATTGATTCTTACTCGTAGAGAAGGAGGGATCGTTTCATGGCAGACGTGAAGCCGGCTCCGGCTCAACCTGAACTGAGGAGGCGCCTTATGATGGAGAGACAATCAGGCTTTGGCGTACAGGATCCCTTCAAGGCTAAGCACAAAGGTGGAGATAACACGGCTGCTTCGTTTACTGTTCAAGACCTGCTGGGCATGCCGCTGCTGAGCAAGGCGCAGCTCATATCTAAATCCGGATCGACAGGTCTCAATCGTGCTGTCAATCGTGTGAATATTGTGGAACTTCTTGAAGACTTGCAGTGGGTTAGGCCAGGGGAATTCGTGATGACAACGGCTCGGCCGTTCAAGGATCATCCCGGCCGGTTTCTTAATTTCATCGCCGCTGCCGCCGAGAAGGGAGCATCGGCTTTCGGCATACGGCTCAATATGGCTGCGGATTCCATTCCCGGCGAGGCGGTGCAAGCCGCAGAACGCTTTGCGCTGCCGCTTCTGGCTTTGCCGCCCGACGCTGCTTTCGCTGATATTGTCAGAGAAACAATGGAACATGTGCTCACGCAGGAAGCGGAACAGCTCGTTCAGATCCAGGATCGGATCCAACTGATGAGCAGGCTGCTCGTAAGCGGAGGCGGGATGCACGTCTTCTTGGACCAGATGGAGTCCATGCTCGGCAATCCGGTTGCGCTAGTTCGTCATGGCAAGGGGCCGAGCCTGTCGATGGGGCTAAGAGGCAAGTTGACTGCCGGAGAGGTTAAGCTGCATCGCGCGTTGTGGCATCAGTTAGAGGAGATGCAAGGCGCCGGCGGCAAGGGGTTCTGGTACTATACGGATACAGGTGCCGCCATAACGGCGGTATCACTGGCTGGCGGCCGGAATGCCAACCGTTTATACGCAGCCGAGATTGCGCGCAGTCAGCCAGATTCGGCTTACCTGGTTCTTATGGAACAGGACCAGGAGATTAAGGCTGTAGATGCGCTGACGATTGACCGTCTTAGCGCGCTTGCGGGCCTTGAGCTGTCCAATGCTGAAGCGCTGCGCGAAGTGGAAGGCAAGTATTTGGAGCAGTTTCTGCAGGATTGGTTGACCGGGAAGCTGCTAACGAAGAAAGACGTACTGTTGCGTGCGGAAGTGGCTGGATGTCCACTGCGTCTCGACCTTCCTTTGCAGGCTGTGCTCGTGGAATGGGGGATCAGTGAGCCGTCTGATACGGCGGATCTGCTGCGTTCTGCTGTTGATGCGATCAATGCGTATGACTTTGAGACACCGGAACAAGTCTTAGCCAGTGTGTGTGAAGGAGAATTGGTGCTTGTCCTCTCTTCCTCTGAGCCGATTACAGCCGAATTCGCAGATACCATCGAAGGCTTATGCGGCATGGAAGGCATCTCGCTCTATGCAGGGAACAAAGTAATGCCGCTCGAGCGGTTGTCTTCGAGCCTGATGGAGGCCAAACGCACGAGGCAGGCTGCGTCCATCTGCAGATTGACCGGGAAGCTCGTGCAGTATGACGAGCTTGGCATTTACAGCTTGTTATATCTGATCCCGCGGGGCGAAGAGTGGCAGTCCGTATTGAGCCGATACATCGAGCCGCTGTTGTTCTCCGACCGCAAAGGCGGGAGTCTGATGGAGACGATCGATGCCTTCTTCCGTTGCAACGGTAACGTCCGTTTGACCTCCGAGATGCTGGAGACGCACTATAATACCGTCGTCTATCGGCTAGAGAAGGCACGACAGCTGTTGAATGTGAATCTGGATGACTCGGAGATACGTCTCCAGCTGCAATTAGCGATCAAAATGTACCGTATGAATGAACCGCTATAACGTAAGGGTGACAACTGCAGCAAGACAGCCTGTCCGCTGTCGCTGCAGCAAAAAGGCGCTGCCGCCGGCACAATGCCATTAAGTGAAGTCTTAGCTTAATGACATTGGCCGTGCGCAGCGCCTTTTCGATTATGATTTGCTAGGTTAGTACAGTCCGCCACGCAGAACGATAACCAGCAAAATGTAGAGAACAAGAATGATTCCTGCACTCGTCCACAAGAATCCGCCTACGCCTGGTCCGCAACCTGTGCCTGCTACAGGGTATCCCACTGTACATACCTCCTAAGTTGTTAGTATTGTGATGATTTCCTTATCACACTGTCAGTATATGCGGAGGGCATGGTTTGGTTTGGACGATTGTACGGCAGCAGATGCATCTGGACATGCGCCCATGCGATAAGGCGCGCTGTCCGCGGCGGCTGAAGCCTTGCCCGTCAAGGGCCCGGCACGGGCGGGTACGCCCGGGAGGCGGCGAACTGGCGGATATGTTTAATTCGGGTCTCGGCTTTGGCTTTGAGTCCATTGCCAATCAGGAGCATAGCGGAGGAACTGGCAGCGATCAGATCCACGCTGCCTACGCATATGCGCGGCTGAATATTGTGCGTGCTCACCGTGACGGACTGTTCAGCCGGTTCGGGCAACGGCCATAGTGGTAACGGCCGATTGAAGACCGCATACGATTCGAAGTAGACGTTATGCCGCTCCTCATGACTGACTTCGCGCTGAACCGCTAACGCTCTCACTTTGGCATCGATCTCGGCACGGTCCCCGAATTGCACGATCGAAGCGTTCGAGGCGCTAATGATATGAATCGTTCCGAGTTCGGAGATCCGGACGGGAAAGTCGTTGTCCGTCATAGGTTCACGTTAACCGGTTCGTTTATGGTGACATCATTATCGCTCTCGCCCGTGGCTTCATCACTGCCTTCAGGCGGATTGAGCGGCGCGATCGGACCGACAACAAGCGACTCCGGAGGCGTGTCGAACATCGAGTAGAGCGCGAATTGCTCCGTATCGCCGATCTGGAAGACCGAAGAGCTGGCGACGGCCGTCATTTGTACGCTGCCCACGTAGAGGGAGTGATTGACGACTTTCAGATTCAAGGCATGGCACCTCCGTTCATTGGGCTTGCTGGCGCTCCCGCATTGCCTTGGAGCTGAGCCATGTAGGCGCGAAGCGCGCTGTTAATATCGCGGGTCGTCTTCTGAATGACGAGACCGCTCACTTGCTGCGGATCGGGCTGCTGTTGCTGCAGCCCTTCTTCTTGGTTAGGCGCTTGGCTGGCATGTTCGATATAGTATTGGATCCGGGTGGAAATCTGCTTGCGAATATCTTCAATGACCAAGCGGCGGTGATAAGGATCCAGCGGAATGCCGTACTCGGATTCGAGTATCGCGAGCTGGGCCGGAGCGGTCTGGTTTAAGTATGCGTCAACCTGCTGCCTGATCTCCGGGTAAGGCGTCTGCGGGAGGGCGGCTTGCGAACCGTTAGCAAAGCTTGCGGGGAAATGGTTCGGTCCGCTTGTAGCTGCATCCGAAGAAGGAGGCGGAGTTTTGCCGGGGACCGGCGGCTGATTCGGCACCACCAGCTGTCCGATCTCCTTGATATACTCTTCGTTCGGCGTCGTCATGCCGATATTGAGCGTGCCATCCAGCTTCTCGACTTTCAGCTGGTCGAAGGAGTATTCCATCTTGTCGATATGATAGACCGGACGGGTCTCTGCGGCTTGCACGCGTTCGGCTAGTCTTTCCATTTGCTTGCGCAGCTGTTCGATCATTTCGCCTTGCTCTTGCAGCTTGCACTGCTGCTCATGCAGGATGGCTTGCTGTTCGGACAGACGCTGCGACAAGGTCATACATAGCTGCCACGGCGTCATAGCCGGCCCACCGAATGATTGCACGGCCATTCACCTCCGTTTAAGTAGGAAACTAAGCGGGATTTGGCAGTGGTACAAAGGACAACGGATTCTCGCTCCCGAGCTGCGGCGCAGGACCAGTGAAGCCGCCCGTGTTATACAGCTGGGATAAGGAGCGGATGGCACCGGCCGTTCCGACTTGGAGCACGGAAGAATTCGTGACGCTGTCCACCCGGAATTGATGAATCGTAATATGCTGATGGACCGTCAGGCTCATATGACATTCGCTCCGCTCGCCACTTCGTTCGAAGAGCTGTCGATGACGTCCGGATCAAGCGTGCTCGTTGCGCTGACGGCATTGTTGGAGTTCGACAAACTCCCGGTGAGGAATGAACCCGATCCGGCATAGGTCTTGGAGGTGCTAGAAGGAGACATCTGCACCGAGTCGCCGAATTGGACGATAGAGCTTCCGCCGAGACTGACAATGTTGACGAAGCCGACTACTGCTGGCATTTGAGGACACTCCCTTTTTTCACAGGCTATCGAGATAGTTACATCGTATGCGCAAAACGCCCAATTGTGACTTTCGGCGAAAATAGCGGCGGATGGCAGGAACCTTGTAGCGGATGGTGGGCGCTGCGCATAGGCTAACCGTATAAGGGAGGTGGGCGCAAGGTGGCGTCGCAATGGGAAGAGTTGGAGAAATGGATGCAGGGCCAGCAATTGCCCAAAGGGTTCGATCTGTTCCGCAACCCGGACTGGGTGGAGAATTATGTACGCAGTCTGGTGACCAAATCGCTGCCATCCGCAGCTGCCTCGCTCGGAACGGGGTTGGCGGATATTAAAGAAACGAAGCGTTCCCTGGTCATCACATATCCGCTCGGGGAAGAAGCGGACCTCACAAAACTTCGCGTACTCATTCGGGAAGATAAGCTGCGGATCGCCGGCATGGCCGAAGGGAAGGGCGAGACGATTACGCTGCCCAAACTCGTGGTGCCGTCCAAATCCAGCGTACATTATGAAGGGGCGAGTCTGGTCGTCAAAATCATGAAGCGGCAGCCGCGGCGCCGTGTGCATGAAGCGGAAATCCGCCGGATTTGGCAGGGGGAAGAATAGGGGAGGATTGGCAGACCGAACGGCCATTTGTGGCAAAAAAATGTCTTCGCGCAGCTTCTAGCTGTGGCAGTAATACAAGCTTTCCCTTATAATGCAGGTATACACATGCTTATAGAGGGAGTGTTTGGCTTGACGGTCGATGTCAGCGACGTATCCGCCAGTTTGTTTGTTACAGGGGCGATCTTTATTCTGCTCATCTTCTCCTTGCTCAGCTTGGGCGTGCTGCAGATGTTCCAGCAGCGGTTCAAAGTGGGGTTCTACAGCTTCGCGGGGGCAGTGGTCAGCAGTATCGTATTCGGGGTTATATTGAATGAATGGTTCGTGTAGCGAACCGGTCAAGGAAGCCGTTCCAAGCGTCTGATGAGACGTAAGGGGCGGCTTTTCATTCTTTTTGTAGGCATTTTATTCAATCCGCGCAATCAGGTTTAAAAATAGTCAATAATCCAAGTTGCCAGAACATAAGATGGAGTATAAGATAAGGATAAGAGAGAATATTCAGAACATTTCGACACCGGAAGAGGAGGGGTTGCCGTGAATAAGAGCTATGAAGTGGAGTATTGCAATTTGGAACTGCGATTCGACCGCCGGCAAATCCAAAATCTAATACGCGACCTCATTCAAGAAGGCTACTCGCTTTATTGGAGCGAAACGGAAGACTATTTTCTTATCTCGGTCCGCAGCGGACGCAAGCTCGTGAAACTCCGGTTCCAACGGGTTCGCAGCCGCTATAAAATAGTGGGCGATTATGTAATCAAAGACGAGAAGCTGTCCGAACTCCTCGAGAAACTCATCAACGACTCACGCGGGCATGCCGTAGTCAAGCGGTTCAAGGACCGCCAGATTGTCATCGAAAGCATCATGTTTGGCGAGATTATACGACTTGTGGAGGTGTCTGGTATGGAACACAGAATCATTTATCAAAAGAAACCTTATGTTACCGTGGAAGAAGTGATTCAGGCGTTTCAATCAAGGCGTGCGGAAGAGCGTGCAGCGGTGCTGCGGTTCGAGCTGGATTATGAGCTATCCGTTCTTCACGAGGCGATCACCGAAGGACGTGAAGAAGATATCGCCGCTTCTAAAGAACGTCTTACCACACTTAGAATTGAGATGATACAGCTTGAGTTGTAAGTGCAATTATCAATCTAATGAAGACAAGTAAGCTCCCGGGATTTTGTCACCGGGAGCTTATTTTGTTGATCATTCACGAAATAGGTTAAAATGAAGATCTGATGAAAACCGCATTTATTAAGGATTTATGGTTTTCATTCTGTTTCAAAAAGAGTAAAATAACTGTATTGTTCCACAAAAAACGTATAGAAAAGGGATGGAAGAACCATATGTCTAAACAACAAATTGGTGTAGTTGGTCTGGCCGTCATGGGTAAAAACCTGGCGCTCAATATCGAAAGCAAAGGCTTCACGGTATCGGTGTACAACCGTTCCCGCGAGAAAACGGACGAGCTGCTGAAAGAAGCAGAAGGCAAGAACCTCGTTGGCACGTTCACGGTTGAAGAGTTCGTTCAATCGCTCGAATCGCCGCGCAAAATCCTGATCATGGTTCAAGCTGGCGCCGGCACAGACGCTACAATCGACGCGCTTGTTCCACACCTGGATCAAGGCGATATCATCATCGACGGCGGCAACGCTTATTTCCCTGATACACAACGCCGCAGCCGTGAGCTGGAAGGCAAAGGCATCCGCTTCATCGGTACAGGCGTATCCGGCGGTGAAGAAGGCGCGCTGAAAGGCCCTTCCATCATGCCAGGCGGTCAAGAATCCGCATACAAGCTGGTTGAGCCAATCCTCACAGCAATCTCCGCTAAAGTCGGCGAAGACGCTTGCTGTACATATATCGGTCCAGACGGTGCCGGCCATTACGTCAAAATGGTCCACAACGGCATCGAGTACGGTGACATGCAGCTCATCTGCGAAGCTTACGACCTGCTTAACCGCGTCCTTGGCGTAAGCACGCAAGAGCTTCACGAGATCTTCACCGAGTGGAACAAAGGCGAACTGGACAGCTACCTGATCGAGATCACGGCTGACATCTTCTCCAAGTACGATCCAGAAACGAATAAGCCAATGGTAGACGTTATCCTTGACTCCGCTGGCCAAAAAGGTACTGGCAAATGGACGAGCCAAAGCGCGCTGGATCTTGGCGTGCCGCTGTCCATCATTACGGAATCGGTATTCTCGCGTTTCCTCTCCGCGCTGAAAGAAGAGCGCGTTGCAGCTAGCAAGCTGCTTAAAGGACCGCAAGCCGCTCCATTCCAAGGCGACAAAGCCGCATTCATCGAAGCAGTTCGCAAAGCGCTGTTCGCTTCCAAAATCGCTTCGTACGCTCAAGGCTTCGCTCAAATGCGCGCAGCTTCCGACGAATACGGCTGGAACCTTCGTTACGGCGATATCGCAATGATCTTCCGCGGCGGCTGCATCATCCGTGCCGGCTTCCTGCAGAACATCAAAGACGCATATGACCGTCAGCCTGAACTGAAGAACCTGCTGCTCGATTCCTACTTCCAAGAAGTTGTGGAATCTTACCAAGGCGCATGGCGTGAAGTTGTAGCTACAGCTGTAACGCACGGTATTCCGGTACCTGGCTTCGCAAGCGCACTGGCTTACTACGACAGCTACCGCACTGAGCGTCTGCCAGCGAACCTGCTGCAAGCTCAACGCGACTACTTCGGCGCTCATACGTTCAAGCGTTTGGACAAAGAAGGCACGTTCCACTTCAACTGGATGCAATCCTAAGGCTTGTCCGTTCTCGGAAGCAGTCCGTCAGCTGCTGCTAGCAGGCAGCTTCGGAGACGATCGGCTTCAGGGCCGCAGCCGCTGCGCTGTTTGATCAGTATCGTAGCGGCTTCGGCGAAACTTTGAAAAGACTGTAACAATTGTGGCTGGGGAAGGCTCGCTAATAGCGGCGCTTCGTCAGCCATTTTCTTTTTCATATATTCCAACATCCAGATCACATCTTCGCGGCATAGCGGATAATCGGTCGAGAGCATCCGATCAAACCGGCTGCGTGCCGGAAGCGGCTCATGATGAAGAGCCATATTCTTCACTCCTTGGGGGCCATTGGGACCGGTATTCATCGTCTTGTTACTATCATCTGTACGGCAAAATGAACATTTTTATACCCTTTGAACGTGGAATGATGATATTATTATTTGAAAATACTACGAAGTGATGAAAGAATAGACTTTGAAGCAAGCAGGTGTACATATGATGACTCATGCATTTGGCGCTCCGCGGCATATTGTACTCGTCGGTTTCATGGGGACAGGCAAGTCGACCGTAAGCCGCTTATTGGCGGAACAGATCGGTTGCCTCGCTGTGGATATGGACGCTGAGATCGAGCGGCGGATCGGCCGCGATATACCATCGATCTTTGCGCAAGAGGGCGAAGCCTTCTTCCGGCGGGTCGAATCCGAAGTCCTTGCAGCGCTCCTCGCGTCGGAAGATAGCTCGATTATTGCGACTGGCGGCGGAGCGGTGCTGGCGCAATCGAATTGTGACCTTATGCTAAAGCAGGGGATGGTCGTCGCTCTGACGGCACAGCCAGAACATATCATTGCGAGAGTTCGAGGCGACGAGAATCGGCCATTACTGCAGGGCGATGTGGAGGAACGGGTGAATAAACTGTTGGCGGATCGCAAACATGCGTATGCATTTGCACCGTTGCAGATCGATACGACGGCTCTCGAAGCGCAAGCGGTTGCTGATCTCATCGCTGAACAATGGAAGGCTACCGTTCGATGAACGTTAGGATGGCCATTGTAATCGGCGGTGCGTTAGGCGCGCTCAGCCGGTATGGACTTTCCCGGCTGTTCCCCTATCATCTGCACGGGGCATGGCCATGGGCGACATTCATCTGCAATATAACGGGAAGCTTTGCCCTAGGCCTATTGTTTGCCGCCGTCGTACGATACGGGCTGTCGTCCATTTGGAGAGAAGCGATTGGGACTGGTTTTATCGGGGCATATACGACGTTCTCGGCATTCAGTCTGGAAGTGTTCCAGCTCTTCCGGGATGGAGCTATCGGCGTCGCGCTCATGTATTCGGCTGGAAGCATGCTTATGGCGGCGGTAGCGGCAGCAGTAGGGCCAGTGCTTCTTCCTCCCCGTATGAAGGAGGAGGCGTAGCATGTTGAATACGCTTGCCGTTGCGCTCGGCGGTTCGATCGGGGCGTTGCTCCGCTATCAAGTTGGCGTGTTGGTTACAAGAAGAGGAATTCCTGCTTATAAAGGAACCTTCTTTATTAATATAGTCGGAGCTCTGCTGATCGGAATCCTTGCAGCCATTCATCAGCGATACGATATCGCGGCGGGATATGCGCTGACCGTGACCGGTTTTTTAGGCGGATTTACGACCTTTTCTACATTTGCCGTGCAGCTCGTCAGTTTGCTGCGTGAGCGACAATTCAAGACGGCCGTGCAAGTGGGAGGATTCACGATTCTGCTGGGCATCCCCTTGGCCGCTATCGGTTTTCTCGCTGTGCAAGCTATATTGGAATCGTAGAATGTTTAAGTTGTATTCCTTCGTGATTTCCACCCCATTACGATATAAAGGAGCATACTATTACACATGGACGTTATCGTTACCCCAACACCGAAGCTGCAAGGCGAAATTCAAGCACTATCTTCCAAGAACTACACGACGCGTTACCTGCTCGTAGCAGCGCTTGCGGAAGGCACCAGCACCATTTATTATCCCGCTCATAGCGAGGACAGCGATGCGATGCGCCGCTGTATCAGCGACTTAGGCGCGACAATTGAAGAGGACGACGAGAAGATCGTAATTACGGGATTCGGCCGCCATCCGCGCGATGTGAAGGAGCTTGACGTCGGTAATGCCGGAGCGGTTCTCCGCTTCTTAATGGCGATCGCCGCATTATGTCCGGAAGTGACTTTCATCAATCGTTACCCGGATTCGCTCGGCAAACGTCCGCACGACGATCTGATCGACTCGCTTGGCCAACTCGGCGTACAAGTGGAACATCGTGAAGGCAAGCTGCCGATCACCATTCGCGGCGGTGCCCCGAAGGGCGGCAAAATTACCGTCTCTGGCGCGGTGAGCTCCCAATTCCTTAGCGCGCTTCTGTTCTTGACCCCGCTGCTTGAAGAAGACAGCGAGATCGAAGTGCTGAACGACCTGAAGTCCAAAGTGGTCGTCGGCCAGACGCTCGAAGTGCTCGAACAAGCCGGTATCGTCATCGAAGCGAGCGAGGACCTCATGCATTACCGCATTAAAGGCGGGCAACGCTATGAGGCGAAAGAATACGTCGTGCAAGGCGATTATCCGGGATCTGCTGCTGTACTGGCAGCAGCGGCCGTTACGCAATCGGACGTGACGCTCCATCGTCTTATGGAGAACAGCAAGCAAGGTGAACGTGCGATCGTCGATGTGCTTCGCATGATGGAAGTACCGCTTACGCATGAGAATGGCATTGTGCACGTGCAAGGGAACGGCAGACTGAAGGCGCTCGAATTCGACGGCGACAAAGCGACGGATGCCGTGCTCGCAATGGTCGCTGCAGCCGTATTCGCCGAAGGGACTTCGCGGTTCTATGATGTCGAGAATCTTCGTTACAAGGAATGCGACCGCATTACCGATTACTTGAATGAACTGCGCAAAGCCGGCGCGAACGTCGAAGAGAAGCGCGACGAGATTATCGTCCATGGCCGTCCTGAAGGCGTCGAAGGCGGAGTCGAGATTAACGCGCATTACGACCATCGCGTCATCATGGCGCTGACGGTAGTGGGATTGCGCGC
This sequence comes from Paenibacillus phyllosphaerae, assembly GCF_014192105.1. GTDB lineage: Bacteria > Bacillota > Bacilli > Paenibacillales > Paenibacillaceae > Paenibacillus_Z > Paenibacillus_Z phyllosphaerae. The sequence continues at coordinate 32,151 of NZ_JACHXK010000031.1, forward strand.
GAAAGCGCCGCTTCGGATCAAGGACGCGCACCATGTTGCAAAATCGTACCCGATCTTCTTCGATCATCTCAAAGCGCTCGGCGCGAATGTCGAATGGGTGGAATAGGCCACATTTTTTGAATAGGATACGGTAGTGAGTAAGTCCACCTAATGGATGAAAGAGAGGCATCGGCCATGGCATTCAGTAATCCGACCCGTGATGAAATCAAACAAATTCTGACGGACGCACAGGTAATCGCCGTTGTAGGGCTATCGGATAATCCGGACCGCACGTCGTATATGGTATCTGCCGCAATGAAGGCCAAGGGTTACCGGATTATTCCTGTCAATCCCAATGCGGAATCGATTCTCGGCGAGACGTGCTACAAGTCGTTGAAGGATATTCCAGAAAAGGTCGACATCGTGAATGTATTCCGTCGAAGCGAACATACGCCACCGGTAGCGGAAGAAGCGGTTGCCATTGGCGCCAAAGTGCTGTGGCTGCAACTCGGCATTCATCATGACGAGGCGGTTCATATCGCCCAGAATGGCGGACTTAAAGTGATTACCGACCGGTGTATTAAAGTGGAAGATTCCATTTTACTCCCGAACGGAAAATCCAAATCTTGACGGTCATATAAAACGTGCGTCTCTCCAACAATAAGTGAGGCTTCAACAACGGCACAAGCCGCTGCAAGGAAGCACATCTTATTTATATCCGAGGAGGAAATGACGTGTACCAAAACAACTTTGGCCAACAATCTTTCCAACAACAAAGCAACCGTTACCAGCCTGTCGGGTTTGTTCAATCCCAATACCAAGGGATTCCTAGAACATCGAGCTTTACTTCGAACTACTCGAATCAAAGCTCCCAACCTGTCATTTCCCATGTCGGGTACACAGCTGGCAATGCGAGCCAAAGTTTCGGCCAAGCTCAACAGTTTGGCAGTGGTATTTCCCACACGTCATATAACCCGGTTATCTCCCATGTAGGTTCGTCAGCCGGCCAAAGCTTCAACTATCAGTCCCATGGTCCGGTCCAAACGCAGACGGCGAGCTACACACCGGTGATTTCGCATTTTGGCGGTTCGTCCTCGAGCCAACAAGGTTTCCAATCCGCTGGCCAAGCGCAAGCTAACCAACCTGTCATTTCCCACGTGGGATATACAGCTGGTCAAGACTTCAACCGCAGCCAGTTCGGTGCACAGCAGTTCGGTGCACAACAGCAGTTCGGTGCGCAACAGCAGTTCAACAGCTTCTCGCCGCAAAGCGCGCATGCTGTAACGCCGTTCAACCCTGTGTACCAAGCAACGAATCAGTCGCAAAGCGCTGGTCCGGTGATCTCCCAAGTGGGTTATTCTACTGGAACGCAATCCGGCATCGGCTTCAACTCTGCACAACGTTTCTAGGACTATACGCAGATCTGATTGCCAAGGCGGCGGGCCGAACGGTCCGTCGTTTTTCTTTTGACAAAGCGGGAATGAACGCTTACGATCATACATAGATCGCAGGTCCGCATGAGAGGAGGGTTATTATGAACATCATGGGACAATTGCAGCAGCTAGGACGATCGCTCATGCTGCCAACGATTGTCCTTCCAGGTGTAGCGATACTGCTGAGCCTAAGCGCCTTGCCGTGGTCAGAGTTCGGATTGCCGCAGATGTCGCAATATTTGCAGACTGCAGGACAGACGATCTTCGCTTACTTGCCATACTTATTCGCGTTCGGCGTGGCCATGGGAATGACGAGCAATTCCGGATCCGCTGGGCTAGCCGCACTGTCGGGGATGTTTATTTACTCCAGCATCATCGGCCAGAGCAAATACGGCTTAGAACCCACCGTGCTTACCGGCGTCGTACTGGGGCTATTGACCAGTATCCTCCACGAACGCTTTAAGACGATCCGTTTTCCCGAATACATACAGTTTTTCGGCGGACCGCGCTTTGTTCCGCTCATTATGTGCTTGTTCTCGGCTATATTCGGCATTGCCATGATCGGCGTCTCCCCGATCATACGCGAACTGCTGGTGGAGCTTGGCGATATCGTCAATTCCGGCGGCGGGTTCGGCGTGTTCCTGTACGGCTTTGTCATGCGGATTCTGGTCGTCTTCGGGCTTCATCACCTGGTCAGCCATGTCTTCTGGTTCCAGGTCGGCGGCTACGAACAAAGTGACGGGTCATTGGTATTCGGCGATTTGCCGCGGTTCTTCGCGGGGGATCCCACAGCAGGCGCCTTTATGGCAGGGTTGTATCCGACAATGATGTTCGCGCTGCCAGCCATCGCTTTTGCCATCATTCATGAAGCGCGCGAGGATCTGAAGCCCAAGATTCGCAAAACGTTCTTGTCCGCCGCATTATCCTCGTTCTTGACCGGGGTTACGGAACCGGTGGAATTCGCATTCCTATTCGTTGCACCGTATCTATTCGTTATCCATTCGCTTCTATCCGGCCTCATGATGTGGCTGACGTACGAGCTAGGCATCCGGCATGGTTTCTCTTTCTCGGCCGGCGCAATTGATTACATCATCAACGAACATTTGGCTACGCGAGGACTGCTGCTCATCCCGATCGGGATCGTATTCGGCTTCATCTATTATGTGCTGTTCCGCTGGGCGATACGGAGATTTCGGATCCCGACGCCCGGCCGCGAAGAAGGCTCGCAGCTTGATGAATGGGCCGGGGATATCCCGTACCGTGCACCGCTAATCCTGCAAGCCATCGGCGGTAAGGAGAATATCCAGCAGATGGAGGCGTGTATTACGCGGCTGCGTCTGAAGGTGGGCAACGACCGCCTTATCGACAACAATGCGCTGAAGCATCTCGGCGCTGCTGGAGTAATTCGGCTTGGCGGCGGGAATGTTCAGATTGTCTTCGGTACCTATTCGGAGCTCATTCGCGAGGAGATGGATAAGGCGATACGCCGCGATTTGCTGCGGGTGCTGTTCAGTTCGCCGATGCAGGGTAAAATGATCGCATTGAGCGATGTGCCGGATCCGATTTTTGCCGGCAAGCTGGTCGGCGATGGGGTCGCGTTCATTCCGGATCGCGGGGAACTTGTATCGCCGGTGCACGGAAAGGTGATTCATATCTACCCTTCCATGCATGCGATCGGTATACGCACGCCGGAGGGACTAGATGTACTGCTGCACATCGGCATCGATACGTCTTCATTGAAAGGAAAAGGCTTCTCGGCGGTTGCCAAGGAGGGCGATGTCGTCCACCCCGGGCAGTTGCTTATCAAGTTCGATCTTGCGTTCGTTCGTGAGCATAGCAAGTCGCTGGCGACGCCGATGGTCATAACGAATGCCGACCGGGTACGCTCCTGGAGCTTCGCTCCTTATAAAGGCGTCAAGCGCGGCCAGGCTTCCGTTATGTCGGTCGTTCTTAAAGAGAGAAGCGGTGGAGGGGATTAATACGTGATACAAGGGATTGGGGCCTCAGCAGGGATCGCCATCGGCAAGTCGTTCGTCCTGCCGAATTGGGAGTGGGATCTGCCTGAGCAAAAAATAGATGTTGCCGATCTGGCAAGAGAATTCGAACGGTTGTACGAAGGCATACGTACATCCAAGAGTGAGATCGAACAGATGAAGGATGAGCTTCGCGAGGTTGTCGGGACGGAGGAAAGCTACATCTTCGATGCGCATCTCGCCATTCTGGAAGATCCCGTGTTTATGAATGAAATTCAAGGCATCATCCAGCGGCAGTATAAAGCGGCCGAGGTTGCGGTGAAGGAAGCGATCGATCACTTCGTGACGATGTTCGACCTGCTTGATGACGAGTACATGAAAGAACGTGCCCTCGACATTAAAGATGTCGGCAACCGGCTGCTGAAGCATCTGCTCGGCGCGCCTGAGATTACGCTGCCTTCCGACACGCAACCGTTCATCCTCGTGGCGAAGGAGCTGTCGCCGTCGCAGCTTGCTCACCTCAACCCTAACCATGTGCTGGGGATCGCAACCATGGCCGGAAGCACAACCTCGCATTCGTCCATCATGGCAAGGGCGCTCGGCATTCCGCTGGTAGTCGGATTAGAATCGAAACTCGACGATCAGATTGATCAGATCCAGACGGGCGATACGCTTATTATCGACGGGACGAGCGGGATCGTGCATCTGGAGCCGGATGATGCGGTGATGGCTCATTATTCCGAACTGCAGAGGAGTCAGAAGGAAGCGAGCCTGAGACTGAAAGGGATTGCCTCCGTCCGCTCCGTTACGCAAGATGGCAAGGAGATGGAGCTGTCCGCCAACATCAGCTCGCTGAAGGAACTGGATATTGCGCTAGGCAGCGGCACTTATGGCGTCGGACTGTTCCGGACCGAGTTTCTGTATATGGACCGCCATCGGCTTCCGAAGGAAGAAGAGCAATTCGAGGTATACCGCAGCGTAGCGGAGAAGCTTGGCGGCAAACCGCTTATCATCCGAACGCTGGATATCGGCGGCGACAAGCACCTCGATTACTTCGAACTGCCGGAGGAGGAGAATCCGTTCCTCGGTTACCGCGCAATTCGAATCTGTCTGGATAAGACCGATCTGTTCAAGACGCAATTGCGGGCGATTCTCAGAGCCAGCGCTTTCGGCAATGTGAAAATCATGTACCCGCTAATCTCGTCCGTCGAAGAGGTGCAAAGCGCCAATGCGCTGCTGGAGGAAGCCAAGCGTGAGCTGGCCTCCGAAGGAATCGCACATCGCAGCGATATCGAAGTGGGGATCATGATTGAATTGCCGGCAGCCGTCATGATTGCGGATATGCTGGCGGCCGAAGTTGATTTCTTCAGCATCGGCACCAATGATTTAATTCAATTCACGCTTGCGGTCGACCGGATGAATGATAAGATCTCGCACCTGTATGAGCCGTTCCATCCTGCAGTGCTGCGGATGTTGAAGACGACGGTCGATGCAGCCAAGCGGGGCGGCATACATGTTGGCGTGTGCGGCGAATTAGCGGGGGATCTGCGCGCTTTGCCGATCTGGCTTGCGCTTGATGTCGATGAGCTGAGCATGTCGGCTCATGCCCTTCTGCCAATAAAAGAACGGCTGATTTGCATGAAACAGCAAAACAGCCGTCGGTTGTTCGAAGAATTACTATCCTGCCGTACGAGCGATGCCGTTAAAGCATTGCTGCACGATTTTGGCAAGCTGATCGAGCGGGAATCCAGACAGCCAAGCTCGAAGTAAGTCGATTATTGCTTAGCAAGAAGAGCATCAACGAACGCCTTGCCATACGGAGGTAGATCGGGTGGACGACGAGCGGAGATCAGATTTCCATCTACAACAACCGGCTCGTCGATCCATGTTGCGCCCGCATTCTCCATATCATCGCGGATGCCTGGCGTCGAAGTGACTTTGCGGCCCTGCAATATTTTGGCCGACACCAACACCCAGCCTGCATGGCAAATCTGTCCGATTGGCTTGCCTGCGGCGTCCATCTCTTGGACGAGCTGCAGCACTTTCGGATAACGGCGGATCTTATCGGGTGCCCAGCCGCCTGGGACGAGCAGGCCGTCGATCTGTTCGCTGCTCACCTCATCGTAGGACAGGTCAGCTGTTGCGGGTACGCCGTATTTGCCAATATGAGTGTTGCCTTTCTCCGGACCGGCGAACAGCACCGTTGCGCCTTCTTCGCGAACGCGGTATACCGGATACCAAAGTTCCAAATCTTCAAATTCGTCATCGAGCAGACAGATGACGGTCTTACCTTGCAAAGACATCGGAATTCCTCCTTTAAGGTATGGACAAGTATCGATCATTTTTATTGTAACGGAGGTGGAGCCGCCCATGCAAACCGCACCTGTGACGGAGAAGCCGCGCGCGAAACGGATAAGAGTCGTGCTGCGCTTTGTACCGGCAATCGTCTGGATGGGGGTGATCTACTTCTTATCCGATCAGACCGGAGAGGAACTCAATACCTTTTTGCCGTGGATGCAGAAGTTGTTCCCGATGATGAGCGACTTTAACTGGGGACACTTTGCCGCTTATTTTATACTGGCCTTATCGTTCGATTATGGATTCGGGTCAAACAGCGACCGGCTGCCGGTTAAGCTTGTTATCGTCATGCTCTGTCTTCTCTACGGGGTGACGGATGAATACCATCAATCCTTCGTTGGTGGACGGACGCCGGATTGGCACGATCTGCGCAACGATACGATCGGAGCTGCGCTGGCCGTACTTACGACCTCGTTGCCATGGGTCCGGAAGCTTAGAACGAAGCTAGGTGGATAAGCAGTAACAAGAAAATATTACAATTTACATAATTGCAGGACTTTATGCGCAAGGAGTCGAATACCTTATCGTCAAGAAACACATGTGTCCATGACTTGGGCGTATGGTTGGAGAAGACGAGAAGGAGTGGACCATTTTGGAAAAGCGTTGTCCTTGCGGCGATGTGATGCCGATGAAACTGCGAACCGTTATTTATTCGGGCAAAGTCGAGATCGACAATGTCCCAATTTATACCTGCCCTTCGTGCAATCGCAGTGAGGTGTTTCCTGTGGTTAAGCCGGATTTGACCGGGCTCATCGGCAAGCTCGGGGCGAAACCTGACAAGAAAACGTATTTATTTAACGAAGTGAATGAACTGGCAGACTTGTTGGTGGAAGCCTATCAGGTGCGCAAGAGCACGGATATTGCGGTCGTGAAGCCGTTAACGGAAGAGCGCATCAACATGCTGCTGGATTTGTATACAATCGCAAAATCTACTGGTGATGAAGTCTGGATTGCTGAAATAGAGAAGCGTCTGCACCAATTAAGCACGATGTCTTGATGTCCTTTCGTCTTTACGCACATCCTAGGCCTCTCACCATTAGACGAATCCCTTCGAATCGTTGCGAAAAGTAATATTTTGTCGTATCATTACGGTAAAAGTAATGCGGACGAGCGTTATAAATTTGAGCTAATGGAGAGAAGGACCGTGACGGTAACCATTTATGATGTAGCAAGGGAAGCTGGCGTGTCGATGGCGACAGTGTCGCGGGTCGTGAACAACAACCCGAACGTTAAGCCGCAGACACGTAAGAAAGTATTTGAAGCCATTGAGCGGCTCGGTTATCGCCCGAACGCAGTTGCAAGGGGCTTGGCCAGCAAGAAAACGACAACCGTTGGCGTTGTTATTCCGGATATCTCGAATGCGATTTTCGCCGAGGTAGCGCGCGGAATCGAAGATATTGCGAACATGTATCATTACAATATTATTCTATGTAATGCCGACAAGAAGAAAGACAAAGAAATCCGAGTCATCAACACGCTGCTGGAGAAGCAGGTAGACGGTCTGCTGTTTATGGGCGGCGCTGTTACGGACGAGCATCTGCAAGCGTTCAAGACGGCCAACGTACCGATCGTGCTCTGCGCGACAACCGATGAGCAAGGTCTGATTCCATCGGTCGACATCGACCATGAAGCAGCGGCTTATGACGCTGTGCAAGCGCTCCTGAAGCAAGGCCATACGCGTATTGCAATGATTAGCGGCACGTTGCAGGATCCATCGATCGGCTTTGCCCGTTTCCAAGGATACAAGCGTGCGCTGGAATCGGCAGGCATTACGTATGACGAGAACCTTGTGCGTATCGGTAATTACCGTTATGAATCCGGTTCGGAAGCGATGAAGTATTTCCTGGATCTGTCGGATCGTCCGAGTGCAGTATTCTCTGCTACGGATGAAATGGCGATCGGGGCGATTCATCAGATTCAGGATTCCGGTCTTAAAGTTCCGCAAGACGTCTCGATAATCAGCGTCGATAACAGCCGGATGGCCTCGATGGTGCGTCCGCAGTTGACAGCGGTTGCTCAACCGATGTACGACATCGGCGCCGTATCGATGCGTTTATTGACTAAATTGATGAAGAAGGAGACCGTTGACCATGCGAAAGTCGTGTTGCCGCACGAGATCGTAACCCGTCAATCGGTAAGCGCAATATAATGGCGAAGACTTACAACAAGATTGGAATCATCGGTGCAATGGTCGAAGAGATCGATCTTCTCCATAAGCATGTCGAGAAGACAGGCTCGTTCGAGAAAGCTGGCATCACCTATGTGGAAGGCAAGCTGCATGGACGAGACGTCATTTTCTGCAAATCGGGAGTTGGCAAAGTGAACGCGGCTGTTTGTACGCAGCTGTTGGTCGATGCCGGCGTGGATTGCATCTTATTTACCGGCGTAGCTGGCGCGGTCGACCCTGCGCTCAACATCGGGGACATTGTCGTATCGACGACTTGTCTGCAGCATGATATGGATGTAACGCCGCTTGGTTTTGCGCGCGGCCAGATTCCGTATCAAGAAGTGTGGGAATTCGAAGCAGATCCAGCGCTTGTACAGCTTGCGCTGGATGCTTGCGAGCGTCAATTCCAAGGCCGCAGCGTCAAAGGCAAAGTGCTCTCTGGCGATCAGTTCATCGCCTCGCGCGATGTTGTCCGTTCGTTGTACGAGGAGCTCGGCGGCGCGTGCGCCGAGATGGAAGGTGCGGCAGTCGCGCAAGTCTGCGCGATGAACAGCACGCCATTCGTCATCATTCGTGCCATGTCGGACAAAGCCGATGGCTCTGCACATGTGAACTTTGCTGAGTTCACTGTAGAAGCTTCGGTGAACTCGCATCGCATTATCGATGACATCATGCAGCATATTTAGGGCATGGAATAGGACAAGCCAGTCACTCTCCGATTTGGAGAAGGACTGGCTTTTTTTGTGCCCGGCACGCGGCCCTATAGATTTTGTATGGCCGTCTGAACCGCTTGGCGATTACGTGCTGTGATCTCATTCCGTCGTGGCATAGGAGCCCAATCCTCGACCTGATCGAGCCACTGGGCGGGAAGCTCATCTTCGCAAGAAGCGCTCCAGGCCTCTACCCATTCGGGAGGCAGCGGCTCATTGGCGTTCGGTTGCGCCAGCTTCCTGCTGATCGGGTGATCGGTCATCTCCAGCCAGACCATCGACCAGGCACGGGGGACGACACGCCACCGGTCATATCCGCCGCCGCCAAGCGCGACCCACTTCCCGTTACAATAGCGATGAGCGAGCTCATGAATGATCGAGGGCATCGTCTGATAGATGCGCATGCTGCAATGCACATGCGATAATGGATCAAGCGCGTGAGCGTCGCATCCATGCTGGCTGATGATCAAATCAGGCTTGAAGGAAGCGGTTACTTTTTCAATCGACGTGCGAAAGCTCTCGATCCAAGAATCGTCCTCGGTATAGGGCTCTAGCGGAATATTCATACTAGTGCCGTGTCCTTGGTCAGCGCCTCGCTCGTGGACGAAGCCAGTCCCGGGAAATAGGAATTTGCCTGTCTCGTGAATGGAATAGGTAAAGACATCCGGGTCGTGATAGAATGCCCATTGGACGCCGTCACCATGATGGACATCGGTATCGATATAAAGAATGCGAAGATCGAATGTTTGTCTCAGATAGGCGATCGCGACGGCTGCATCATTGTAGACGCAGAAGCCTGAGCCGCGTTCAGGGAAGGCATGGTGAAGCCCGCCGGCCATATGGTAGGCATGGTTAGCCTCGCCTGAAGCAACGAGGTCAGCGGCCATGACAGAGCCCCCGACGATGGCTGCAGCTGCATCATGCATGCCCGGGAAGAACGGGGTATCCTCCGTTCTCAGTCCGTAACGTTCCGCTATGTCGGTCCATTGCACAGCAGGATTCTCACAGCTGAGTCCGCGCACTGCTTCAATATAATCCTGACGATGTATAAGGCTTAGCAGCTCGGGATCAGCGGAGTCTGCCGTCAGTATGCAGTCTGCCGTCAGTGCGCCTGTCTTCTCCAGTAAATCAACGGTGAGCGGAATGCGCTCGGGATGAAACGGATGGTCATCATGAAAGTAATAACGGGCAGCGCCCGGATGATGAATAAATACGGCATTCGCCGGCATCGTTCTCATCGCCTTCCTGATTAGTACATGAACCGTTGTCTAAACCGGACACGGTCAAACTGTTCCACAGAGGATAGCGGCACTTCCTTGCCGATCCGCACCATGAGGCAATTGGCTGGGTGAGCGCATATCTCGGGATCGTCGGTAGCGAACCATACCATGCCAACCGACTTCATAAGCTTCTCCATCATTGCTCTATAGTCCCACACGCTAAGTTTGGCTCCTTCCAGATCCCAGTGCCAGTAATACTCGGTCGTATAAACGATCGCATTCTCGAGCTGGCCGCCTTCAAAAGCGAGCCGGATAAGCCGTTTGCCGAGGCCGAGCGAACGGTATTCGTCAGCCACCTCAATCGCCCCCAGCTCGATCAGATCCTCCATGCCGCCTTCGGACCAACGCTCCAGCTCGTCGGGATAATGGAAGGTGACATAGCCTACGATGGATTCGCCATCGCGTGCGATGATGATGCGGCCTTCCGGGAGGCCGGCAATCTCAATAAGTGCTTGATGTTGTTCGGGAGGTCTTCGGAAAGCATCCAGGTCAGCGTGAAGCACAAGCTTGTCCAGCACTTCAGGCGGAACAGGACCTTCAATAATGATTTCACGATCGTGATAGGGCAATCGCTCCGAATGCATCACCTTGCGATGTTCCAACGGCTATAGCTCCTCTCAGCGCACAGTCTAGTCATCTAGCCACTACATACACTTATAACATTAAACCGGGAATATGAAAAGAATGGATGAAACGAGAGATGCTGTGTTATAATTATGTAAGCGCATTCTTAAAATCCGCTAATGCTCGACAGGGTAAGTCAATTTGCTCACGACCGATCGCTCGGCAAGTTGGCGCTTATACTATACGGCAGCTTTCGAACGACCGTTTTACAATGGCTGGGAGGATGATGGTTATGGTAAACATGCATCAGGAGCGGATACCGGCTTCGGCAACCCGCTCCAACATGGCAAGCTATGATGAAACGTACAAGCAGTTCGATTTCGCGCAAGTAGAACAGCAGTTTTCTTGGCATGCAACCGGTAAAGTCAACATGGCCTATGAAGCGATTGACCGACACGTCGAGCAAGGCAGAGGCGATAAGGTCGCGCTCTATTATAGCGATGCACAACGGGATGAATCCTACACGTTCGAGCAATTATCGAAGCAGTCGAACCGCTTTGCCAACGTGCTGCGGGATCTAGGCATTGGCAAGGGGGAACGCGTTTTCATTTTCATGCCACGGACGCCGGAACTGTATGCGAGTCTGCTCGGCATTTTCAAAGTAGGCGCCGTAGTTGGCCCGCTATTCGAGGCGTTCATGGAAACCGCGGTGAAGGACCGCCTTCAAGATAGCGGTGCAGTTGCAATCGTGACGACTCCGGCGTTATTGCCACGGATTCTGCGTAACGAGCTGCCTGAGCTTAAACATATTATTGTCGTCGGGGATGACGTCGCTGCCGAAGAAGGAATCGTCGATTATCACAGCGCAATGGCTAATGCCTCCGAAGAAGCGGAGATTGAATGGCTCGGCCGTGAAGATGGACTTATCATTCACTATACATCGGGTTCGACCGGGAAGCCCAAGGGCGTCTATCACGTACAGAACGCGATGATCCAACATTACTTTACCGGCAAAGTGGTTCTTGACCTGCAGCCGGATGATATCTATTGGTGTACGGCAGATCCAGGCTGGGTTACCGGTACATCATATGGCATCTTCGCACCTTGGCTTAACGGTGCGACGAATGTTATCCGAGGCGGGCGTTTCAGCCCACAAGACTGGTATAAGACGATTCAACGTTATGGCGTTACGGTGTGGTATAGCGCACCGACCGCATTCCGCATGCTGATGGGGGCCGGCGATGACATCGTAGGTCAATATGATCTAAGCAGCCTGCGCCATGTGTTGAGCGTCGGCGAGCCGCTCAACCCGGAAGTGGTACGTTGGGGACTGAAGGTCTACAATCAGCGCATCCATGATACGTGGTGGATGACGGAGACTGGCGGTCAATTGATTTGCAATTATCCTTCCATGGATATTAAGCCCGGATCGATGGGCAAACCGCTTCCAGGCGTGAAAGCTGCGATCATCGATGATGCGGGTAATGAACTGCCGCCATACCGGATGGGTAATCTGGCCATTCAGACGCCGTGGCCGTCGATGATGCGCCAGGTGTGGAATAATCCCGCCAAATACGAGGAGTACTTCCGCATTCCGGGCTGGTACATCTCCGGGGATTCCGCATATCGAGACGAAGATGGCTACTTCTGGTTCCAGGGCCGCATCGATGATGTCATTAACACAGCCGGCGAGCGAGTGGGTCCGTTCGAGGTGGAGAGCAAGCTAGTCGAGCATCCGGCAGTGGCCGAAGCAGGCGTCATCGGTAAGCCGGATCCGCTGCGCGGCGAGATTATTAAAGCGTTCGTTGCGCTTCGTGAAGGTTTCACGCCAACGGATGAACTCAAGGCAGAGATCTCCAAGTTCGTGAAGGACGGGTTATCGGCCCATGCAGCGCCGCGTGAGATCGAATTCAAGGATAAGCTTCCGAAAACCCGCAGCGGCAAGATTATGCGCCGTGTCTTGAAGGCTTGGGAGCTGAATCTGCCTACAGGCGATCTATCCACGATCGAGGATTAATGGACCTGCGAAATCACGCACAAAAAAGGCTTCCGTTCCCAACATGTACGCCATGTTGGAACGGAAGCCTTTTAGTCGTTATTTAATGGTTACGGTTCCGGATGCTGCGGATTCACCGGTTTGGTTAATCGCCGTGACTTTGAAGGCGCCGGAATTCAACGTAACGACGAAGTCGAATTGCGGTTCCGAAGTCGTGCCCAGTTTCTTGAAGTTGCCGTCATTGTTGGCGCTGTAGTAAACCGCATAGCCGGTAACTTTCTCGCCGCCGGGATTCGCAGACCACTCGAGGTGAACGCCTGCATCAGACTGCTTCACCGTCAAGCCAGAAGGAGCGGAAGGGGCTCCCGTGGCTTGCGTGTCACCGCCGCTTGGGCTCGTTGGAGTGTCAGGATTGCCCGTAGTATCCGGATTGGTGGTGCTTGCCGGAACATCTGGGGTGGAGCTGCCAGTCGTTCCACCCATCGTATACGATCCGTTGCCGACGATTGCGCTTGGCGCCGATTCTTTGCCAGCTACGTCTACCGCGGTTACATAGTAAGCATAGGCCGAACCGCCGTTAAAGTAGTTGACGAACCGGTATTCTTCACCAGTCAGCACAGGAGAGCCGATCTTGGAGAAGGAGGAACCGTTCGAAGAACGGTATAAGCGATAACCGACTACGTCGGATTCCGGCGAAGCGTTAAATGAAATCCGGTAGGCGCTATTGCCATCCACCAATTCGATGCTGAGACCTGAAGGCGCCGATGGCGCACGGCCATCGTCAGCGCGCGGATCCGTCTTGGACGGCGCATCGAGCTTGGCGTCGGCCGGCAAATAGAAGCTGAGCGGTCGTCTGCTATCCGCAGGAAGTTTAGCCTGCGCTTTCTGGATTTCGGCCATAAGCACATCAAGCGGTTTCTCGCGTTTGACCGCAACTTGTTCGCGAACCATGTCAGCCGGCGTACTGGACTGCGGGATGTAGTTCACGCCGTTGTAAGAGATATAAGCGAGCTTCACTAGTGCATCGTCAGATTCTTTAGGCAGGTACTCTTTATTGAACCAGTCGGATACGAGCATGCCCATCGAGCGGGTCAGTTCGGTTGGTTTCTTGCCGCTGACACTCGATACAGTCGCCTTGACGATATTGTCAGGCTTCGTGAATTCTTTCGTCGGGAACAGCTCTGGCTTAGCTTCCGTAACCTCGTTCATGATAAGCGTCCAGATGCTTCTAGCTCTCGCGCGGCCATCCTTGGACAGCGTGTGAGCCTGTTTCTCGTAGCCGGACCATACGCCAAGCGTAATATCCGGCGTGTAGCCCTCGAACCAAACGTCGCCGTAGCTTTGCGTGGATCCCGTCTTGCCGACGACAGGAATCTTGCCGTAGTTCTTAAAGTTCGAAGTGATCGAATGCCCTGTACCGCTCCGGTCAGAGATAACCGTCCGCAGCATATCCGTCATCAAGAAAGCGGTCTGTTCCGAGAAGACCCGGGTCGGCTTCTCTTTGTGTACATAGACGGTATTGCCTTTGGAATCGGTGATGCGGCTGATCATGTACGCGTCGTTGAAGACGCCGTTGTTGGCGATAGCGCCGTATGCATTGGTCAGCTCTTCGACGGAGACCCCGACGCTGAGACCGCCGATAACACCGGTCTGAGCATATTCATCCTCGGGCTTGAGCGTAGTGATCCCCAGCTTGCGAGTGAATTCCCATGCTTCCGCGATCGTAACCTTCTCGTTAAAAATCTTCAGGGCCGGCAAGTTAAGCGAGCGGTTCAATGCTTCCCTTGCCGTCACGAGTCCGAGATACCTGTTATTCGAGTTCTTCGGAATGTGGAAGCCTTTCTCGCCGTCCTTGAGCACCATCGGCGCGTCGTCGAGAATGCTGCCTGGCTGCACAAGACCTTTATCGATCGCAGGCAGGTAAGCCGCGATGGTCTTCATCGTCGATCCTGGCTGACGCGTCATTTGAGTAGCGTGGTTCATCTGCTCTTCATAGAAATCGCGTCCCTCAAGCATGCTTAGGATGGCGCCAGTCTTATGGTCTATCATAATCGCTGCAATCTGCTCCATGCCTTTCTCCTCGCTGTCGGGCGAGAAGTTCTCCTTGTTGGAGCCGATTTCGTGCATGATGTTATAGACTTTCTTATCGATCGTCGTATAGATCCGGTACCCGCTTCGCAGAAGCTCTTCGCGAGCTTGTTCAAGCAGCGCGGAGTTCTCCTTCTTGCGTACATCCGCCAAGGTTAGATTCGGATCCTTTTGCATGAGCAGAATCTCTGCAGCCTGGCGCTCCGCTTCCAACATGAGATAAGGGAAGGTAGTGTATGCTTTCTCGGTGACTTTGGCGAGCGAGCCTTTAATATCGAAAGTCAGCGCCTCGTCATATTCGGCCTGCGTAATTCGGCCCGTCTCGAGCATCCGTCCAAGCACGATACGTTGGCGGTCCATCGCATAGCCGAAGTTCTTCTCGTTAAAGGTGCCTTTGCTCGTGAATGCCGAGTACCCCGAAGGGCGCTGCGGCAAGCCGGCCAAATAAGCCGCTTGGGCAATACTTAATTGATTCAGGTCTGTAATATTGAAGAAGCCCTTGGCAGCCGCTTTAATACCGTATAGATTATAGCCATTAGCGCCTGTGCCGAACTGGACTTTATTCAAATAAGCTGTCAGTATTTCATCTTTGGTCAGATATCGTTCCAGTCGCAATGACAAGAAAATTTCCTTGGCTTTACGGCTGTCGGTCTTATCTAGGTTCAGGAACACCTGTCTGGCCAATTGCTGCGTCAGCGTACTGCCGCCCGTCTGGGTATCCTCGTTGAGCACCTTCTGTTTGACCGCGCGGCCAAGGCCGTTAATATCGATCCCGATATGCTCATAGAAATTGTTGTCCTCAGTAGCCAATACGGCATCGATCACGCTCTGGGGCAAATCCTTCATCTCGATGAGACGGCGATCCTCTTCCGTACGGAGCTGCCCGACCGGTGTTTGTCCATCGTTGAAATAGACGAAGCCCGTAATGGCGTTCTCGTTAATTTTGGATGTAATTTCGGCGCGAGAACGGACAGGCTCATCGCGCACAAACGAAGCGACATATCCCGTAACGGCCCCGCCAACGAGTAAGCCGATCATAAATCCGAAGATAAGTAGCCACTTTAAGGTTATAAGCGTCACAATGCCAAAAGTCCGCCATCGGCTGTATCCTTTGACTTTCTGCTGACGATCTTCATTCATCAACGTTCGATTCCTCCTCCGATTAACACCCGTATTATAGCATAAATCGAGCGGAGAAAGCAGGAAACCGTGCCGAATATGAACAAATGATTGCCCTGTCCTGGGCATGTACGACTATTGACTTGCCCGATTTTATTGTGATATAACCTGTTCAAGCAATTGAATATGCAAAAGCTTCGACAGGTCACAGTAGAGCTGCTATGCGTCGCTTGCAGAGAGCCGGTGGGTGGTGAGAACCGGTACACGCAGCAATTCGAATTACCGCCTTGAGCTGAGTAGATGAATGCAAGGAGCCGCTGTCATGTGAAGCGACAAGCCTCCCTTGGCTGTGTAGTCTATGTCCGGATCGAATATCCGTTATCATAATGAAGTGAGAGCAGTCTGCCTAAATGCGGTTGCTCTAACGAGGGTGGTACCGCGAGCTAATCCTTCTCGTCCCTTGAGGACAGAAGGATTTTTTGTGTTTACATCCTATCGTGCAGGAGTGAGTGAGGCATGGAACAGATCAAATGGGAACAACTATCGGTTGAACAGCAGCAATTGGTTCAGCAGCAATGGCGGCTCATCTCGCGCGGCGCGGTGGAGATCGTTCCGGAGGAGACGCTGCGGGACAAAGTCATCCAATCGGTCGCTACTGGCATACCGCTAAAAGTTAAGCTGGGGCTCGATCCATCCGCGCCGGATATTCATATTGGGCATACAGTCGTCCTGCACAAAATGCGCCAGTTCCAATCGTTCGGGCATGAGGTGCAGCTTATCATCGGCGACTTCACAGGCCGGATAGGCGACCCGACAGGCAAATCGGAGACGCGCAAACAGTTGTCGGAAGAGGATGTGAAGCGCAATGCGGCTACTTACCAGCAGCAAATTTTCAAAATCCTCGATCCGCAGCGTACGCGCGTGTACTACAACTCGGAATGGCTGTCGCCGCTTCATTTTGCCGATGTCGTGAATCTGTCCGCCAAGGTGACTGTAGCCCGAATGATGGAGCGCGACGACTTTACGAAACGGTTCACTTCGGGGCTTCCCATCAGCATCCATGAATTTTTCTACCCGCTCATGCAAGGTTATGATTCCGTTGCGCTCGAAAGCGACGTAGAGCTGGGCGGGACGGATCAGAAGTTTAATCTGCTTATGGGGCGCACCTTGCAAAAGGAGTACGGCAAGCCGGCTCAGGCTGCTATCATGATGCCGCTGATCGAAGGGTTGGACGGCATACAGAAGATGAGCAAGAGTCTAGGCAATTACATCGGGATCGCTGAAGATCCTAATCAAATCTACGGCAAGACGATGTCCGTCCCGGACGAGTTGATGTTCAAATACTTCGAGCTGGCTACTGACATCAGCAACGAGAAGGTGGAGGAGCTTAGTCACGGCCTGGCATCTGGATCCATCCATCCGAGGGATGCCAAAATGCGGCTCGCAAGAACGTTTGTGGCGATGTACCATAGCGAGGAGGAAGCGGAGGGAGCGGAGCGGCATTTCATCACCGTATTCCAGCAACGTGCGCTACCGACGGAGATCGAGGTCGTGACTATACCAGCCGAAGAACTTACCGAAGGCCGGATCCGTATTGCCCGCTTATTGACCGTGCTAGGCTTAAGTCCGTCCAGCAGTGAGGCAAAGCGCAGCGTGCAGCAAGGAGCGGTCAAGCTGAACGAAGCGAAACTCGTTGATCCGAATATGGAAATATCGCCTTCGGACGGCGATGTTCTGCAGGTAGGCAAGAGGAAATTCGTGAAGCTGCATAGATAAGAATGTTAGATATGGAAGTGGAGCCGGGACAGGAATGTCCTGGCTCTTGCTTTTGTTTGGCGGGGCAGCGCAACTTTACGACTACTGGGAACGTATAAAAATTAGGTGCATTTAGGAAATTGTGGAACTAAGGGAGGGGTGATATGGAAGCCCTGTTCTGGACCTGCTTAAGCTTCGGTATTCTGTATGCAATCATCGCGGTTGTACTAGGTGATTGGCTGAGCCTGGCTTTTCACGGCGCATTGGATTTTCTATCGATCGATGGGCATAAACTGCTGCAGCCAACTTCGCTCGTGGGCAGCATAACCATCTTCGGCGGCGCCGGCCTGATGCTCGAACGTTATTCCTCGCTGGAAGAAACTGTAGTTCTGCTCGTATCCCTCCTGATCGCGATCCCTGCCGGCCTTGGTATTTACTTCGTCTATATCCGTCCGATGGAACGCAGCGAGAACTCGACCGGATATTCGATTACAGAATTGATGGGAGCGATCGGCGAAGTGTTGACGCCGGTGCCGGCCATCGGTTATGGCGAAGTCTTGCTGAAGAAAGGCGCCAGCGTTACGCATCATATCGCGGCCAGTTTCGACCAAGAGACGATTCCGTCTGGTGCGAAAGTGGTTGTCATCGAAGTTGATGTACAGGAAGGGACGCTGCTCGTATCCAAACTCGACTTATAACAAAGATTGAACTTTCCATCTGAGAAGGAGAATGCGATGATGGTACCGGATTATTTGTTCATCCCTATAATTGTGATCGGTGTGCTGGTTGTGCTAGGTTTGGCGTTCTGGGCGAGGTACAAAACGGTCGGTCCAGAACAAGCGATGATTGTTACCGGCTCCTTCCTGGGGGGCAACAACATTTCCTCCGATGAAAACGGACGCAAAATCAAAATCGTCCGCGGCGGCGGGGCGTTCATCCTTCCGATCTTTCAACAAGCGGAGTTCCTGTCCTTGCTCTCCCATAAGCTTGATGTGTCGACGCCTGAGGTGTACACGGAACAAGGCGTGCCGGTTCTCGCCGATGGCGTTGCCATTATCAAGATCGGCGGCTCGGTCGAGGATGTAGCTACGGCTGCCGAGCAGTTCATGGGCAAGCCGATCGAGTCGCTCAAGTCGGAGGCGCAGGAGGTGCTCGAGGGGCATCTGCGGGCTATTCTCGGATCTATGACAGTCGAGGAGGTCTATCGCAACCGGGACAAATTCGCGCAAGAGGTGCAAGGCGTCGCGGCACGGGATCTCAAGAAAATGGGTCTTTTGATCGTTTCCTTCACGATCAAGGACGTTCGGGATAAGCATGGCTATCTGGAAGCGCTAGGCAAGCCGAGAATTGCAGCGGTGAAGCGGGATGCGGAAATTGCCGAAGCGGAGGCGATCCGCGATGCGAGAATTCAGAAGGCGCGCGCGGAAGAGGAAGGCCAAAAGGCAGAGCTGCTGCGCGATACGAATATTGCCGAAGCCGGCAAGGAGAAGGAACTGAAGGTCGCTTCCTTCAAGCGGGAGCAGGATACGGCCAAAGCTGAGGCTGACCAAGCGTATGCGATTCACGAAGCGCGCGCCAAGCAATCCGTCGTGGAAGAGCAGATGCGCGTCGAGCTTGTTCGGAAGGAACGGGAGATCGATATCGAGACGAAGGAAATTTTGCGCAGAGAGAAACAGTATGACGCCGAAGTGAAAAAGAAAGCGGACGCGGACCGCTACGCCGTCGAACAAGCGGCGGAGGCGGATAAGGCCAAGCGGCTGCGCGAGGCGGATGCCTTGCAATACCGCATCGAGGCCGAGGCCAAAGCGAATGCGGAACAGAAGCGGTTAGAAGGTCTAGCCATTGCGGATGCGGAGCGTGCCAAAGGTACGGCGGAGGCGGAAGTTATCCGGCTTCGCGGCTTGGCGGAGGCCGAAGCCAAGGAGAAGCTAGCACAAGCTTTCGAGAAATTCGGCGAAGCTGCGGTGTTGGACATTATCGTCAATATGCTGCCTGAACTTGCGGGCCGGGTTGCCGAACCGATCAAAGGAATCGATAAACTTACGGTAGTCGATACCGGTCATGGCGAAGGCGCGGCGCGCGTCAGCAACTACGTGACCTCGCTTATGGCCACCGCGCCGGAGATGCTTAAGAACGTGTCGGGAATTGATCTGAATGCGCTTGTTCAAGGCTTGACGAGCGGCAGAACGGAGAGCGGACGCAAGGCGTTCGGGAAGACGTGGGAAGAAGAGGCGTAACGGGTTGTCAAAAAAAGAAGGGGCTGCCGATCTCATCCCGAAGGATGATGACCGGTAGCCCCGACTTATTAACGGCTGTAGAACTCGACGATTTGCTTCTCGTCAATTTCTTGTGGAAGCTCAGCGCGCTCTGGAAGGCGAACATACTTGCCTTCAACTGCAGCGTCGTTAAATTCCAGGTAGTTTGGAAGGAAGTTGCGGCCTTCCAGTGCTTCTTTAACCGACTTCTGTGTGCGGCTGCGCTCACGAAGACCGATTACGTCGCCAACTGCTACGGAGTAAGAAGCGATGTCGACTTTTTTGCCGTTTACTGTAACGTGGCCGTGGGAAACCAGCTGACGTGCGCCAGCGCGGGAGTTCGCGAAGCCAAGACGGTAAACGAGGTTGTCCAGGCGGCTTTCAAGGAGAACCATGAAGTTTTCGCCGGATTTACCTTTCATTTTAGCTGCTTTATCGAACAGGTTACGGAATGGCTTCTCGTTAACACCGTACATGTGGCGCAGCTTTTGCTTTTCCATCAATTGAACGCCGTAGCCGCTAAGCTTTTTGCGTTGGTTCGGGCCGTGTTGACCTGGAGGGAAAGCGCGTTTCAATTCTTTGCCAGTACCGCTCAGGGAAATACCGAGGCGGCGGCTTAATCTAAATTTAGGACCTGTATAGCGTGCCATGTGTCGTGACACTCCTTCATCGAATAGTATGAGTGAAAATTGGAGTTTCGCCGAGTACTGTCTGCTTGTTATCGTAATAACGTAACTCTGACAAGTAAGTTCAGCCGCTGACTTGCCAGCGACAGCCTCCGTGAGGGTGACACAAAACCGGACCAATGTTCATTATTAGATTTTATTGAATTCCGCACTAGTTGTCAAGTAAATGACCTTTGCAGTTTCAAGTTTATTAAGAATGGTTTATGGAACTATAGGCCTAGTATTTTATGACTATAATAGTGCATAATTTTCCAAGTTCAGCTATGATACATATAGTTAGGTAGAAGAGATCAGGACGGTGCTGGCGTTTATGGAGTCAACGAAATCTAGCGAATGTACGATCTGCCGCGACAGCTTAAACGAATCAGAGAACGCAGCTTGGCAGCACGATATTTGGTGTGAGCGTGAAGATGTCTGTGAATCGGATGAATCCTATGTCATACATACGGTGCAGAGATTATTCCGAATGTGGCTCGATGAGTTGCCGCAGGGGAAACTCAAGAGCGGCAATTTGTCCGTATGGAGCGCTAACGGTACTTTGATCAGCGCCCATGAAGCGCAGCATATGCCGATAGAGGATGAACTAAGCAATCTAGTTAGACACACATGCGATTCGATGCAGTATCGCATCATTGATGATAATGTTATCTTTCCGCTGCCGAAGCGTAGCGCTACAGGCTGTCTAGGCGCTCTGGTCTGGAGCAGGAGCGACAGCAGCGCCGATTCAGAAGATGTGGCCGAGCTTTTGCAACAGACCGCATTGTATCTGAAGACGCTATTCTATCACGAACGCGACCGAACGTTTGCCAAGGAACTGTTGCTAAGGCAGCAGGCAACTGAGAAACAAGCGACGCAGCAAGAACTGATCCTGCGGATGGGCAAGCGGCTTCACGACCAGAATGATGTGTCTGCCGTCATTCACGAATTGCTGGATTACATGGTGACGAATTATCCCTATGCAGCTTTCGATTTATATTTATCGCAGGATTTCGTTAAAGGCGATCCGCGCATTAAGCCGCTGTTGATCCGCAATGCGGCGGAGGATATATACGCGCAATCCTTCCTTGAAGCAAGACCGATCGCCGTACACGCCCCGGAAGGGATCGTGAAACTTGCGATTCCAATGAGCGGCAAGCAGGCGGTTTACGGCGTTATCGGCGCCAAGCTTCCCGCTGATGATTGGGACGATGCAGATTTCGCTTCATTTATACATGTTTGCTCGACGGCAGGATCGGCCTTCGAGAATGCGAAACTTTTCGAGCAATCGAATCTGCTCATCTCCGAACTTCAGATGATCAACGAGCTGACGATGCAGCTGAACCAGTCCCTGAAGCTGAGCGAGATATTCGAATTTACGATGAGCGAATTGCTGCGGATCTTCAAAGCCGACCATTGTTCGGTCTTGCAGCTCAACACGGAGAAGGATTGTTTCCAATTCGTAGCGACCAATTCAGCGCTGTTCAACCGCGATAGTGTTCCATCCGATTACGGCTTTGCGGGAATAATCAACAAAACCCGTGAACCGATTATTACGTCGGATTACTGGAACTCCAAGCATGTGTCCTCCAAGATTATGGATGCCACAGATTCGAGATCGTTGATCGCTTCACCGATTATGGACGGACCTAATCTTGTCGGCGTCATCATACTTACCCATCGGAATCCCAATTATTTTTCTTATGACAACTATAAATTGCTCCAAGTGCTCTCGACGCATATCGGTCTTGCGATCTCCAATGCCTCGCTGCACGCGGAAGTGCGCCGTATGGTCATTACCGATAATCTGACCGGGTTGCATGCACGACATTATTTGAACGAGAAAATCCAGTCTAACCAACGCAAGGACCGGTGCGGCTCGCTCGTCGTTGTCGATATCGATCACTTCAAGAAAGTCAACGATACGTATGGGCATCTTGTGGGCGACAGAATCTTGATGCAAGTTAGCGAAGTCATCATGAACTCGATTCGGGAAACGGATACCGCTGCGCGTTGGGGTGGCGAGGAGCTGGCGGTATACTTGCCGCAGATCCGATCAGAGCAAGCTTATATGATCGCGGAACGGATACGTTCGAAGGTTCAGCATCTGACAGATCCCGCCGTAACGGTTTCTTGCGGTATATCGGAATGGACGTTCGAAGATGAGAAGATAAGCGTCGAATCCTTGTTCCATAAGGCAGATATGGCGCTGTATGAAGCGAAGCATAACGGACGCAATCAGATTATCGTAGCGGTATAGAAGCAAACGAATAGCAGTCTGCATCTTGCGCGAAAGCAATCACCTTCCGAATAAGGGACCTGCCTCCAAGAGAGGATAACAGGTAGAACGGTAAGACGGGAGTGTGTTGTTTGTGACTAACCGGATCGTCCCAAGCCTGACTGCAGCTGTAATCTGTACTTTGCTGATGCTATCGGGCTGCAGCGGACGTGTTGCAGAGAAAGAACCGAATGAACTGTTCTCGTTGGCGGTCTCGGGACTCTCCGGGATTGATCGATACACCTTCTCTGGTACGTCAGGCGCTACAACGCCGTCCAATGTGAAGGTGAGCGGAGTATCCTTCAGCGGTAAAGTGGAGGGTCACAAACGAATTCGGATGCAGAGCAATGAAGCGACTGTCGACGCAGCCCGTACGGTTGGCGATCCGCTTGCCTATTTGAAACAAATGCAGCTTGAAGCCACCCGGATCACAGCACTACCTGGTGAATCTGATAACAAAGTAACGGTCTTGCAGATCGAAACTTCAAGCGATTCAGCGCGTAAACGCTGGAAGAAGCAGCTTATGCAGGATTTCGATCAGGCAGTTGCCGGCCAAGACAAGCAGATCGGCCAGCAGGCAGCAGGGGGCAAGACAAAGTCTGCGCTTAGCGAAGAACTGCAGGCTGAAGTTGTCCGTTCGCGCCAACAGTTTAACCAGCTCCTGCAAACGCTGCAGGTAAAGACGGTCTGCAAGCTGACCATCGAACGCAAGCGGCTGCTGCCCATCAAACTTCTGGAACATACCACGCTCATCTATGAAGCGGACGGCAATCAGCAGCAAGAGGCCCATCAGCTTGAGATGCGCATCATGCCTGCACCTGATCGCTGATATGTGCATCTGGTCAATATTCGTGTTAGGATAAGAACGTTAATACGTTTTTAAGGATGTGGATGACAGTGTACGATGCAAGGCTGCGGCAATTGGCTTCGAATTTGGCAGGTTACTCCATCGATGTTCAGCCAGGCGATAACGTGCTCATCGATATGATCGGCTCAGAGCGTGATCTAGCGAAACTACTGATTGAAGAAGTGGCGAAGCGCGGCGGAAGACCGTTCGTCGAGACAAGCGACCGTTCGGTACTGCGCACGATGCTTAAGCATGCGACCAAGGAACAAATTGAACTATGGGCTTCGTTCGATCTGAAGCGCATGGAATCGATGCAAGGATATATTGCAATCCGGGCGGGCGAGAATGCGAATGAGCTTGCGGATGTGCCGAGCGATAACATGAAGCTGTATGAACAGCTTTACCGCCATCCGATTCATTCCGAACAGCGCGTCAAGCATACGAAGTGGGTAGTCCTTCGCTATCCGAACGCGTCGATGGCGCAGCTCGCGAATATGAGCACCGAGGCGTTCGAAGATTTCTACTTTAACGTGTGTAACCTCGATTATGCGAAGATGGACCAGGCGATGGATCCATTGGCTGATCTGATGAGCCGCACGGACAAAGTGCGCATTGTTGCACCAGGAACGGACCTGACGTTCTCCATTAAGAATATCGGCGCCAAGAAGTGCTCCGGCCACCGCAATATTCCAGATGGCGAAGTATTCAGCTGCCCGGTCCGGGACAGCGTCCAAGGAACCATTACATATAACGCGCCGTCCGTATATTCCGGTGTTACGTTCGAGAATGTTTCATTCACGTTCGAGAATGGTAAGATCGTACATGCGACCGCGAACGATTCGAAGAAGCTTAATGAGATCTTGGACACCGATGAAGGCGCGCGTTATATCGGTGAATTCAGTCTGGGCTTCAATCCGCATATCCTGCATCCGATGAAGGACATTTTGTTCGACGAGAAGATTGCAGGCAGTCTCCACTTCACGCCTGGACAGGCGTATGAGGAGACGGACAACGGGAACCGTTCAGCCGTCCACTGGGATTTGGTATTGATCCAAAGGCCGGAGTACGGCGGTGGAGAAGTGTATTTCGATGATCGTCTGATCCGTAAGGACGGGATCTTCGTCATTCCGGAATTAGAAGCGCTGAACCCTGAAAATTTGAAGTAAAAGCTCTTGTGTGATACCCAAATTAAGGTTATGATGAAGGAAAGCGTCTGCTAGCAAAAGTAAACAACTCATGGAGGGATTCGCATGTCCAACAACGCAGCAATCGTAGACATTTCCCAAACGGCCAACAAATTCCGGTCGTCCATCGTTCTCCAAGCCGAGAACAAATACATCGACGTGAAGAGCATTCTCGGA
Organism: Paenibacillus phyllosphaerae; assembly: GCF_014192105.1. Lineage (GTDB taxonomy): Bacteria > Bacillota > Bacilli > Paenibacillales > Paenibacillaceae > Paenibacillus_Z > Paenibacillus_Z phyllosphaerae. The sequence continues at coordinate 56,976 of NZ_JACHXK010000031.1, forward strand.
CTGTTCACAACGTTGGTCGGCGGCCATTCTTATGAGCTGCATGTTCATGGACCAGATGCCGATGAAGCTAAAGGTGCAATGGCAGAAGTATTCGCCAAGCATAACTTGAACGTAACGGTAGTAACTGAATAGCGTATCATTGATGGAGCATCAGGCTGTGGCAGCATAGCTTGGTGCTCTGTTTAATTTGTCCCCCTTGGTGCTTGATTTGTCCTTGTGCTATCGTTAGTTTTTGTTTAATATAAAAGATATAGAAGACGGCGAGCAATACATGCATAAGGGGGAGTACGATGTCTTCATCTGAGGTTGCAATCCATTTGAATCAAAAAGCGCTCAATCTCCTTCAGGAAGATGCCTATAAAATCGAAAAACTGATCGAAGTCCAAATGGAAAACCTGACGACAAGAAAGTGTCCGTTGTACGAAGAAGTACTGGATACCCAGATGTACGGTTTCTCCAGGGAAGTCGATTTCGCTGTTCGTGCTGGTCTAATTGTCGAAGCAGAAGGCAAAGAAATTATCAGCAAGCTGGAGCGTAACTTGGCGGTTCTCTACGAAGCGTTGAATAAGTAGTAAGAAGGGTGGTCCTGTGAACAGCCCCCCGTCAAGTAGACAGTACAAAAAATAAAAGTCAATCAAGCGGCCTTCGTCCTGAATTCCATTGGACTGAGGCCGTTTAATTTTG
>NZ_JACHXK010000032.1 GCF_014192105.1 Paenibacillus phyllosphaerae
ACAAAACGGCGTCGCTTCCGACGTGATCCACAAAAGTACCTTCAAGAAGCCGAAACTAAGCATTGTATGTTAATTGGTCAGTCGTAGTTTTTTTTGAAGCATACGAAGCAGCATGGTTTCATTCATGGTCAAAGAAGCGGTATAACGCCCTTCATGATTAAGCAGTGCCGTTCGGGACAGCTGCAGCTCGGAATCCAGGTTAATTTGCGGAAGAGCAGGCGTCTGTCCCTTGTCCAAAATTGTCCGTTGAAGCTCTTGAAGCGTTGTCTCGACGCCCAAGGAACTTGAATTTACGGACTCTTGAAGGCTAATCAGCTGTAGCGGCAAAATCGGTTTGTCTTTGGGCTGGTACTTAAATAAATCGCGAAGCTGACCATCAAAAACCATAACGCGAGAGGTGAGAGGATTGCGCCCATCACGGAAGAAGACATCCAAATATCGAAACCACTCTTGTTTATTTTCCACCAGATGCTTACTGAGGACGATAACCTGAAGTTTACGTGGTTGGAAAACGCCGATTGCCCTTATTGCGGCTTTATTTCGGCCCGCACGAGGCGAGGGTGCATGGATGATAGTCTCTTGGGTTTTCTTCTTCGCATTTTTGTTGAAGGCCGGGATTGAACTATAAATGATTAAATCTCCATTCTCATCGAGGTCAAACCCGAGCACGAGCGTAAAAGCAGCTTCCTCCATATCCAGACGGTCGTAGCATCCCGAAAGCGTCAACAGTAAGGCGATTGCTATCGGCAGATTCAGGAAGCGTAGTTTCATAGTTGGTTCCTTTCCGTTTTCACTCGTCCATAAATCCATAACAATGCGATCAGACAACTGGGGGCTGCATATTCGATTGCAATCCCGGATTCGCCAAGCCATATACTAATTTTCTCAAGCTCATCATAAGTGGGGATATAGAATATGGAGCTTGTCCCGATCATGAAGAGGATCAGACGCAATGGTATTCGATGATCGGCTCTTCCCATAACCCAAGATAGACAGAACACCGTGAAATAAAGCGGCGGTATCCACGATAGGGAAAAGATAAAAGCGTAAAACGCGATGAACAAGCCCTCTACCTGTTCGATGAATGACAATTCGATCGATTTCAAGACATAGATCGCCGGTTGGTGGATGATTGTGGCTTCGTCAGGGCTTAAGAACATCGTGCAAATTAGCGTAATCGACAAATAAGATAAGATCGACAGACTGTTTGCGATCAGCAACGCGATAGGCGCTTTCTTCTGATGCTTAATAAAAGGATAAAGAATGATCGAAGAAACGAACCCGAGATAATAAAATAGGGTTCCCGGCACGGCTGATAAAACCGGCTGCCAGCCCCCTTTAAGTATCGGCAAAAGGTAGAGTACATGCAGATGCTTGACGGTATACATATAGACAAGCGGGATCCACAGCGAAATAAACACCGCGAATTCCGCATATCGTCCCACAATCCGGAGTCCATTGCGTACAATCGTATAGGTAGGCAGCAACAGCATGAGCATGATCAGGAATGCCGGCGTTTCCATCAGCATCCGTCCCTTGATTAATCGAACCGTATAGATCAACCCATCATAGGCGTACAGCAGAAAATACAAAGCAAACAGGATGGCGGCCGCTCGGCCGGCCCATGTGCCGAATTTTTGCTTCAATAAATCGAATAGCGTGCCATGAGGGCTTTTTTTCATGAGCTGAATGGTAATGAAACTGGCCGCCATGGTGATCAATCCGCTGATCAGGATCGTGATCCAGCCATCCGTTCCGACTTTAGTGGCCATCATGCCGGGGATTTCGATGAACCCGAAACTAACGGACATGCCATTGATCAGCATGATATATTGCATAAGCGTAATATCATTAAGTGCGTATGGTTTCACGATCCATCACCTTCTGGTTTATTATCGCCCTGCCTGACCGATTGCGTGGCGTGCACGCTAAGCGGACGTTTGGTCATTTTCCACAGCGGCGCCCGGATCAGCGTGTCTTTCCAGTCTGCGAATCGCATCGGAGCAAATGGACTTCCAAAGGGAGTGCCAAGCGATTCGAGCGCGATCAAGTGTCCTGTTAATGTCATTAAGCCGATGACGATGCCGAAAATGCCAAAGAACGAAGCCGCAATCATCATGAGGAAACGGATCAGGCGAACGCCTGCGACCAAATCGTAATTAGGCAAAATAAACGAAGCAATCGCGGTAAAGGCGACGACAATGACCATGATGTTGCTGATTAATCCCGCTTGAACGATCGCTTGGCCGATTACGATGCCTCCGACGATGCCGACCGTTTGTCCGACCGGAGCCGGCAGCCGAACCCCCGCTTCCCTCATCATCTCTAGCGTCAACTCCATGAAGATCGCTTCAATAAACGGCGAGAACGGCACGCTGCCTCGATTTTCGCCGATCGTAAGCAGCAGCTTTACCGGAATCAACTCAAAGTTATACGAGATAACGGCAATATAGAAAGCCGGCAAACAAATGGCCACAAAGAAGGCGAAGAAGCGAAGAAGGCGTATGAATGTCGCGATCGACCATCTTGTGCTGTAATCATCCACGCTTTGAAAAAAAGAAGTGAATGTGGTCGGACCGACGATAACGCTTGGCGAGCGGTCAACTAAGACCACCAATCGTCCTTGGGCTAATTGGGAAGCAGCCGTATCCGGCCGTTCGGTCAGCATCAACTGAGGAAAAGGCGAGTAGGGGTTATCCTCAATCAACTCAGAGAGCTCACCGGTATTAATGATCACGTCTACATCGATGCGACTGATACGATCTTGCAGCTCTTGCCTGATCTCAGGGTGGGCGACATCCTCCAGATAGAGCATGCTGACTCGGGTATCACCGCGCCTGCCGACTTGGAAGTTCCGGATCTTGAGCTCTTGATGAGGGAGATAGCGCCGGATAAGGGCTATATTCTGATCGACCGACTCGATAAAACCTTGATGCGCGCCTTTAAGCGAGGTCTCCAGCTGCGGATCCTCGATGGCTCGCTGGGGCCATCCCTGCGTGCCCATTGTCAACACTTCAGCGCTTCCATCCACGAATAACGCGCTGTTCCCCTTCAGGATGTTGCTCGTAATCGAAGCCCATTCATTTTGTACGGTCATACGTCCAACCGTCATCACGGCATGGTTGAATGGACCGCTGGCGTTCAGCAGAGGTTTGATCACATTATTATTGATCGAGTTCTTGTCGGTCAGGCCTTCGATATAGACGAGGGCAGCTTGTCCTCCCGTATCCCCAATGGGAATCATCCGAATATTCATATCCGGCGTTTCCGTAAATAAACGGCGCAGCACTTGAAGATTTTCTTCCAAGTCATAAGAAACAGGCTCGTAAGCCGCGACGGATGAGGCCGATCGGTTATTTGCTGCATGCGAAAAAGGTTTTCGGCGGAGCCATGACCGTACGTTCATCTCTTTCACCTCACCACGAAATTATTTCCAATTGACGGATTTCGTATGCGAAGGTGTTGCAGGCGAGATTCCCTTCTGCCGGGAAGAGGGAGGTCAGAACGATACAGTCGTTTCGTCCCCCCAGCTTCCCGTTTTGCCCTATCTCTTATCGCAAGCGTCATTTAATACAATGAAGCTATAAGAGGGAGGAGATGAAAGCATGCATAAAAATCGAATCGGAGCTTATTTGTTCAGTTTTCCCAGCTTCTTTCTGACAATCGCTCTTGGCATATATCCGGTGCTCTGGGCCCTTCGTTATATGTTCTATGATTATCAGGGGTATGGGACGCCGCGATTCATCGGGATCGGGAATTTCGAGCGGGTTGCTCGGGACGCCGAATTTTGGCAGTCGGTCGCGAACACCTTCGTATATGCGGGCGGAAAGTTAATCATCACGCTTCCTCTATCGCTAATCTTGGCCGTTATATTAAACCGCAAGCTCCGCGGTCGCCACATTTTTCGAGCGGTCTTTTTCCTGCCGACGATATTCAGCGCTTCGGTCATGTCTATCGTGTTCTATATCGTATTCAACTCGTACAACGGCATTATCAATCAATATCTGCTGAAGCTGGGAATCGTAACCGAGCCCGTGGACTGGCTTGGCGCAGGCTTCGCGATGCTGACGACGATCATTATCGCGGTATGGGGAGCCGTGGGGAACTATATGCTGCTCTTTATTGCCGGACTTCAGAATATTCCGGAGGATGTGTACGAGGCGGCCTCCATCGATGGCGTCAATCCTGCTCAGCGGCTGTGGTACATTACCATTCCGATGTTGGGGCCCGTGCTCCAGATGATCATTATGCTGGCGATCACAACCTCCTTGAAGGGTTACGAGAGCATCATGGTATTAACGGAAGGCGGCCCGTTCGGCAAGACGGAAGTCATGTATCTATACCTCTATAAGTTGTTCTTCCCGCTCACGACTACAGGCTCCTCCGTACAAAATATCGGTTACGGCAGCGCAGTCGGTTTCACGACGGCCATAATCGTCGGATTGGTGACGTGGATGTACTTCTGGTTGTCCAAAAAACTGAACAACGTCTATTAGGGGGGAAGACAATGATCATTCGCAAAATGCTGCTCCGCTCGCCGGTATGGGCGCTTCTGCTCATCACGGCTGGATTTATGCTATTCCCGATCGTAACCGCTATACTCGGCTCCTTCAAGACGAACTTGGAGCTCACGACAGGCGCGACGCTTCTCCCTGCCGATTGGCAATTCAAGAACTATGTGCAAGCCTGGAACCAAGCCGATTTCTCCGGCTTTACCTTTAATAGCATCTATGTAGCCGTCTTTGCTACGGCGGGCACGTTGCTCGTAGCGGCCATGGCAGCTTATGCGGTCGATCGCGTCGCTTTTAAGGGGAAGAAATTGTACATTTTCATCCAATCCTTTACGCTATTTATCTCGATTGGCGCGGTCGTTCTGCGGCCTCAATTCAATCTTATGGTAGCGATAGGTTTACAGAAATCGCTTTGGGGTGTCATAATCATTATCATCAGCGCGCATGCGACGGCGTTCTTCATGGTGATCGGCTTTTTCCGAGGCATACCGAAGGATCTGGACGAAGCCGCGTTGATCGATGGATGTAATTTCTATTCCACGTTCTGGCGAATCATTCTGCCGCTCCTGAAACCCGCATTGGCAGTCGTGGCGCTGTTTACGTTCCGGAATGCATGGAATGAATACATTCTGCCCCTGGTGTTCTCGCTATCGAGGCCCGATCTTCAGACGCTGCCCGTCGGATTGGCGAACTTGAGATACGGGGCAGGGGCAGCCGTCGAGAACCAACTGATGCTGGCCGGCGCTTGTATTTCGATCCTGCCTTTGCTGATCGTGTATGTATTCGCGAATCGCTCATTCATGCAAGTAACGGTAGGCTCCGTCAAAGGGTAAGCGCTTAATCCCATAGATTGAGGCGATGAATAACATGAAACGCATACTGAGAAAGATGTCGCTCAAAAGACGGCTGTGGGTTTCATTCGTATTCTTGACCGTCGTTTGTATATCTGTCACGGGAACCTATGTTTCCGTGTTTTTTTCTAATCAAATGAAAGCGCAAGCAGCCAAAACAAGCCAAGATACGCTTAACAAAACGGCGCAGGTATTCGACGAGCGCCTGCGCAATATCGTGGTGTCGATCTCCACCTTGATGATGGGCGAATCGTTCCAAGAAACGATGCGCGATGTGCAGGCGAATAATAAGCAAGACTATTTTAAGAGACTGTCGCAGCTGCAAACGCCTTTTGCCCAAATGATGATGACCGAACAATCGATCGATTCCGTATTGATCCATACGCCGATCGGGGATTTCTACCCGACGGAAAATAGGAGAAGCACAACTTCCTTCGAGGAGACTTACATCAATGAGATGATCGTAAACGCTCAAACAAGGTGGAGCACGCTGTGGATACGGGGGCATGAGGAGGAACTGTTCCGCAGAGGCAATCCGGTCATTTCCTTGGTGATCAAACCATTGTTCGAGCGAACGCTGCCGAACGTGTACGTTGTCGTCAATATTCAAGAAGAACGCTTATTAGAGCTCATTCATGCCCATCTGCAGGAGGGGAGCCTAAGGCAGCTCATCATGGACCGCAGCAGCATGCCGGTGTTCTCCTCTGTCCCCGTTAGTACGGACAATAGCAAGTCGTTGCAAGAAGCGATCGGCGACAGCTCCACGGGACACTTCGAATATGTTGCGGACAGCGGCCTCCCGTTCTTGGTCAATTACGCGGCGCTGGATATGAACGCGGATTGGATGCTCGTGGGGTACCAATCCAAGTCCGACTTGCTTGCTCCTGTCCGGCACATGCGCTGGACAATCGTAACGATCATGGGCGTCTGCGTCGTGCTTGCGCTCATCATGTCCAGCATGCTGTCGGAGCTCTTGTTAAAGCCGTTGTTCAAGCTGAGAAACTTGATGTTGAAGGTAGAGACCAACCATCTGGATGTCAAATTCGAGAGCGTGTTCGAAGATGAAATCAGCCAGGTCGGCTACAAATTCAACCGGATGCTCGAACAGATTAAGGAATTGATCGAAGAGGTCAGATCGACCGAGCAGGAGAAACGCAAATCGGAAATCAAGGCGCTGCAAGCGCAGATTGACCCCCATTTTCTCTATAACACCTTAAATACGATCTATTGGAAGAGCGAGATGCAAGAGCAACAAGCCGTCAGCGGGATGATCGTGTCGCTGTCGCAGCTGTTCCGGCTCGGCTTGAATAATGGCCATGAAATTACGACGCTGCGCCAAGAGCTCGAGCATGTATCGCAATATTTGAGTTTGCAGTCGATGTGCTATCCGGATTTGTTCTACTACGAAATCGCCGAAGTCGATGAAAAGCTATTAGATGTTCCCATTCTTAAGATCCTGCTGCAGCCCCTCGTCGAAAATTCGATCTTGCATGGCTTTCAGGAGCTGCCTCACCAGGGACGGATCCGAATCGAAACTTCGGCCCAAGACGGCATGTTAACGATAAGCGTGAACGATAACGGCGTCGGCATGGATGTTCATCAAGTCCAGCAGATGTTGAGCCGGCGGGGCAAAGAATGTTCAAGCTATGCGCTCTCCAATGTTCGCGCCAGACTCGCGCTCTATTACGGCAGCAAAGCTTCCTTCATCCTGGAAAGCGAATCCTGCGTGCGAACGTCTGTCAGATTGGTCATTCCTATTCGTGAGGTGATAGAAGAATGAACGAAATTACGTTGTGCATGATGGACGATGTGCCAGCGGTCATCGACGGCCTGCTTAAGTTGATCCCTTGGGAACAACACGGAATCCGAATCGTGGGCACGGCTACCAACGGCCACGAAGGACTGAAGCTCATTCGAGACAAGAAGCCGGACATCGTGCTTACCGATATCCGAATGCCGATGAGCAGCGGAATCGATATGATCCGAGAGTTGAAGGAGACGTGCGAGGTTTTTCCGAAGGTGATTTTCTTCAGCGGCTACTCCGATTTTGCCTATGCCCAGGAATCCGTCAGGCTTGGCGCCTTCGATTATTTGCTTAAGCCGTTCACCAAGCAGCAAATCGTCGACGTCGTCTTACGTGCCAAAGCGGAAATCGAATCCCAACGAATCGAACAGTCGGACCGGATGATGCTCGAGCGCAAATTAAGGGAGAGTCTGCCTTATTTACGCCAGGAGTACTTCCGTTTGTTGATTCGGCACGATGAGCTGCCTGAGCTGGCGAGCCAAAAATGGGATCTGCTCGGTATCGATATGGGAACCCGCGGATTTATCGTCATGTCCGTTCAGATCGACGAATTGATGAACCTGCGCACAACGCTGCCTCTGCGGGAATTGGAGCTGAGCAGCTTCGCCGTCCAGAACATCATGGAGGAGACTTTGAACAAGCAGACGAAAGGGATCGTGCTCCGAGAGCAGCTGGGACAGTTCGTTATCGTGCTGAACCTGGACGAGGATGCGGACGTGCTCGCTATGGCGGAAAGCTGCAAATATAACGTCAAGCATTATTCGAAGCGGGAGATATCGATTGGCGTGGGCAGTTGGGTCGAAGGGATTGCGAAACTCGGGCTATCGTATGAACAGGCCAAGACGGCGCTTAGCTACCAGTTCTACTCGGGGGCCAGCTGCATTATTTCCTACCGGGATATTGATCGGCAAGGCCATATGACGCCGCATTATTCCCCGGACAAGGAGACGGAACTGTTGTACTGCCTGCGCTCCGGGAACAGGGAGGGGACGGAACGATTGCTGGAGAGCATCTCGGAGGAATGCCTGCGATACCCGGCGCCGCCTGATCCCGATGTCATGACGAACCTCTTCTATGGGCTAGCCTTCTCCATGTACCGCGTGATTGCCGAGAAAGCCGAGCCGAAGCAGCGAATGTGGCTGGACGAACGATTGCGCGCCATGAAGAAAGGGAACTATTCGTCGACTTCCGAGCTTGTGCGGGATGTGAAGGATCTTGGGATCACGGGCTGCGAATGGCTGCAGAAGCGGCAGAAGAATGACGTAGGCAGGCTTATTCATCAAGCCTTGCGATATGTGAGCGAGCGTCTGGGCAGCGACCTTACGGTGCAGGAATGCGCCGGCGTCGTCCATTTGAGCCCGAGTTATTTCTCCAACTTGTTCAAGAAGGAAGTCGGAATGACCTTCATGCAGCACGTCACGTCTGCCCGAATGGAGAAGGCAAAGGAGCTGCTGCTGGAAGGGATGCAGGTACAGGATATTACATTCGAGCTCGGATATCGGGACAGGCCGTACTTCAGCGAACTGTTCAAGAAACATACGGGCATGACGCCGTCCGAATTCCGCATGAAGTACGAGCGCGTCTAGCCGCAAGCCGATTAAAGCGGAATCAAAGTGATTTTCTCCTCTTAGAATCGTGATTTTGCCCTTCATGGCCACAGACATATCGATGCTACACTTAGGTCAGTAAGGCAAATGGCAAGGCTTGAGCCGAAGGGACACGACTTGCCTAACAAAAGGGGGACTGTGAATGAAAAAACGATTCGTTACGAAAAGCACGGTTTCAGTCAGTTCACTGCTTGTCATGGCCATGCTTGCGGCCTGCTCGACGAACAACGGTACGAATACGGAGCAGACGCAATCGGCAGCGCAGCCGGAGAGTACGGCCGAGAAAACCAAAATCTCCTATTGGTCCATCGACCGGCATGATATGGATTACATGCAGCAGCAGGTGGATTCCTTTAACGCAACGAACACGGACAACATCGAAGTCGAGATGAAAGTCATGGCGGATAACTACAATCAGGCGGTTGAGGTTGCGTTCGCAAGCAAACAGGCGCCCGATATATTCCGAAGCGGGGATTTTCAGACTTTCGTGAGCAAAGGCTATTACGCCCAGCTGGACTCGCTGCTCAGCCAGGAGTTTCTGGCCAAGTTTGACGGCTTGCTGGTCGAAGATATTTATTCGAAGGACGGCCATGTCTATACGTTGCCGAACAGCGGCCAGTTCTGGCGCTTAATCTATAATGCGGATCTGATGGAGAAGGCCGGCTACGCCGAGCCGCCTAAGACGCTCGATGAGATGGTGGACGCGGCCAACAAAATAACGGAGCAAGGTAAATCTGCAGGCGTCTATGGGTTCGCGAGCAATTTCAAGAACGGCTCGGGCTTTACGCGTCCTGCCTTTGCATCGGGTTCATTGAGCTCGGCGACGAGCCATGAGGGATACAACTACCAGACCGGCGAATTCGACTTTGGCATGTATCGCGATATCGCATCCGCAATGCGCCAAATCAAGGAAGACGGCAGCATGATTCCCGGCGCCGAGTCGCTGGACATCGACCCGCTTCGCGCGCAATTCGCGCAAGGGAAAATCGGCATGTACGTGAACCACTCCAGCGAGCCGGCTGTCTACGCCTCCCAGTTCCCGACCGACATTCGTTGGGCCTCGGCGCTCGTGCCGACGAAGGACGGTCAGATGAATGGCGTAACCTGGGTGAATGCCGGCGGTTATCTTGGCATCAGCGCCCAGTCGGACAAACAGGAGGCAGCTGCCAAATTCCTCGAGTTCTTGTACGGCACGGAGCTTCGTGCGGAGTATCAGGAGAAAGGGCTGGGGCTGTCCGTCCTTCCTTACGTGAGCGAAGTGGCAGGCAAGCCTGAGCTGGCCGGGATCGATGGATTCCTCCCGACCAAGTACGATGGGATGTATCCCGTGACGCCGCTATCGATTACGGATACGAAGCTGGAAGGCAAGAAGTTCACCGATGTCTTCATTGAGTATATTCTAACGGGCAAACCGGATCTGGAAGAGGCGATCTCGGATTTGAATGCCAGGTATGCAAAAGCGCTCGCGGCCGCTCGTGCCGAGGGGCTGACGAATATTGAGGCGAATCCGTCATTCAATGCCGCAAGCCTCCAGGGGACGCTCGGCGAATAGGCGATAGGAGACGAAAAGGCTGCCCGCGTGCAGCCTTTTCCTATAAGGAATAGGAACCGCTGTTGCGACAAAAGGAAAGGCGGAGGAACCGATGGACCATCTATTCTTCAAGGCAGAGGACAGAAGCGAGTGGGGAACAAGCTACCGTCGGCTGTTCCCGCAGAAAACGGAAGAAGCGATTGCGGAGGCGGATCGCTGGTGCCAAGGCAGCAGCTTTCTCTGGAAAGGCCGCGAGATCGACATGGGCGACCCGATCGATTGGCTGCATAACCCGACGGGAGATAAGGAATTTACGTGGGGGATAAACCGATTCAAGCATCTGCGCGCGCTAGGTATCGCATATGCTTGCACCGGCGAAGAGAAATATGCGGCGAAAGCGCTGGAGCATATCCTCGGATGGATCGAAACTCAGCCGTATCCAAGGGAATTGCCCGCACAGGAGATCGTGTATTTCCAACGGCCGGGTCCTTGGCGGTTGCTCGAGACGGGACTTCGGCTTCGGCAGTGGGTCTATGCGTACCACTTCTTCCATGGATCGGACAGTTGGAACGAAGCGGAAGAGCGCCGATTTTTCGCATCGGTGAAGGAACATGCCTGGTTTCTGTCGACTTATCCCGCCAGCATAGAGATCAATCATTCCATCATGCATATGATCGGCTTGCTCAGCGCATCGCTAACGTTCGGATCTTGGGACGAAAGCGCAGCGTGGCGTGCATTTGCGATTGAGCGCCTTGAATCGTGTATCCGGGTCCAGGTGCTTCAAGACGGGGTACATACAGAGCTGACGCCGCACTATCACATGGTTTCGCTTGAACTGTTCATCGATTGCGCCGATATGCTCCGCAAGCGGGGGCTAACGTTCTCGGAGGAGTATGAACGCATACTTGCGGGTATGGTGCGATTCTCGCGCTGCATGACCAGGCAGGATGGGAGCATGGCGCCATTCGCGGACTCGTACGCCAGTCATCCGCCGGATGTGAATGCGGCTGCGCTGTACTATGGCCGTCCTGATTGGATTCTCCATGAGCAGATTCATGAGCAGTTCTGGACGGTTGGCCCCGAACGGCTGACGACATTGATCGAAGGTGCTGAGCATAACCAAGATATGCCGATTGCTAACGATGAAGGTCTGCCCTTTGCATTCCCGGAAGCGGGCTACTATGGGCTTGGCGACGCTCAGCACAAGCTGATCTTCGATGCAGCGGCGCTAGGCGGACCGCATGGACACGCAGACGCGCTTTCCTTCGAATTATGCGCTTACGGCGAAGCGTTGTTCGTCGATCCGGGCACGTATACCTATGTGGAGAATCCATGGCGCCGCTATTTCAAGAGCACGTCAGCGCATAACACGGTTCTGGTGGACGGTCAGGACCAAACCCCATACTTACGTACGCAGCGTTGGGGTACGCCAGAGGCGCAAGTTACCTTAACGAACTGGGAGCCAGAGAGACAGCTCATCTGCGCGGAACATAACGGCTATGAAGCGCGCGGCGTAACGCACTGCCGAGCCGTATGGTTTCTGCCGAGCGGGGAATGGGTCATCTATGACCGCTTGACCAGTACGGGAGCGCATACCTACCAGCATCGGCTGCATAGCAGGTTGTTGGAATGGAAGATCGAGAAGCTCGCTGAGCAACAGCATGCCGCATTCTACGCGAAAGGCGCCGGACTGCTTACTGGCCAACAGCCATTAGGCTGCGAAATGCTCGTGTTCGGACCGAAGACGATGGAGCTTGACGTGGAAGACAGCTGGGAATCGGTCCATCCGATGACGATGGCAGCCTTAAAGGTTGTACAAGGACTATTGACTACAGCGGAAGACGGTTGGTTCATCACCGTGCTCAAGCCTTTCGTTGGGGAGGGCGAGTTGCGGCCGGCAGAATGGCAAGTTCACGCCGAGCACGGACAGCCCGTCTTGAGCTGGATTCGGGGACGGGAAGCCGCTTATTTTCATCTGCCTGCCCAACAATGACGGAGGTGAGGACATGACATTCACGAACGGTTTTATCCATCATTATTACATTGCAGGACCGGTATTTACCGATTTCATCGCGGATAAAACAGACAAGAACCAGATCCGTTATGAGCAATACCTCAGATCCATCGTAGCTGACCGAGATCAGCCCGCTCCCGCTGGCAAGATCATCATCGGTGAGCTAAGCGAGCTTGGTCTTCCCTGGGAATATTACTATCCGAGCAGCGGCTTTGTTAATGTCAGCCAGTTCTCGTATACGCCGCAGAAGGTGGAGTTACTGGCAGCGACCTGTCTCGTTGCCCAAGAGGACATCGAGGTTCAAGCCATCGTCTGGACCTATACCGCACTGGATGTGTGGCTCGATGGCGAGAAGATCTGCTCGGTCCATGAACCCGTCTATAAACCGATCAAGAAACAGCCGATCACGTTGAATCTGACCAAAGGCCAGAACACGTTATTGATCCGCATGCAGAATTTGGCGGTCAGAGATACGCGGAATATATTCGGCATTCAACTCTTGGAGCACCTGGAGAAAATCGAGTCCGCGCATCCGGATGCCGGAAACGCCCAGCCGTTCCTTGATTTGGAGAACTGGTTAGCCGGTATCGAGTTGAAGGGGAATAAGCTCTACCTTCCGCAACATGCGCCATGCCGGGTTTATTTGAGCTACGATGACGATACTGCGGGCAGCGCTGGCATCGAGATCAGCAGTGAGAACATCGTGGATATCAATGAGCGTGCAACCCTAGCGGTTATTCATGGGGAAATCCAACATCGAACCATGAGCCGCAAAATCGAGTTGTTGGCGCATAAAAAGCCGACGTACCGCAAGCTGCCTTCCTTGGAAGCGACTCAAAGGGACATGTTCGATGAGTTGGCCGAATTGGGTACGGATTCGCCGTTTCGTCCTCTGCGCTTCGGCTTGTTCTACGTGCTGGCACGCTGGAATTCGGGAAATCGGTCCGAGCATGATGAAGCGCATATCATCCGGGCGATCGAGCAAATTGAACGAAGAGAAGACTGCTCTGACTTTCATCTGGCCGGTTTACTCCGTCTGATGCGGTTCCATTCCTTGCCCGAGGATATATCCGCAAGGGCACGACAAGCCATTCTGAATTACCGGTATTGGATGACGGAGAAGGGCTCTGACGGCATGTGCTTCTGGAGCGAGAACCATGCGCTGATGTTCTATATCTGCGCCTATATGGCCGGCGAGATGTACCCGGAGAAGCATTTTCCAAGATCGGATCGAACGGGCCTGGAAGTCAATCGAGTCGCCCGGCATAGGATACGGCAATGGCTTGCGGACGTAGAGGAATACGGTTTCGAGGAGTTCCTGAGCGCGGATTACATGTGCGTCACGCTTGGCGCCTTGCTTAATGTCGTTGATTTTGCGGAGGAAGAATCGTCACGCGCGTCGGGCTTAATCGATCTCATGCTGAAATCGTTTGCCTGCCACGCCTTCCGCGGGTCCATCGTTGCGCCGCAGGCGAGGATCTACCGTTCCGTCATTCTTCCCTTCACGCAATCCGCGCAGGCGCTCATTCATCTTCTGAATAACGATACGCCCGTCGGGAACAGCGAATGGATCGTCTTCTTAATGAAGAGCCGTTATCAGCTGCCTTATCATTATGCCAGCCTGATGGAAGAACCGATGAAGATGGAGTATCCAACCGGCAACGCCTATGTGAAACTTACCAAACACAGGCACTATATGTTGACCTCGGTGCAGTCGCCTCGATACGACGAGAGACCGTCGTTCTGGGAGAACAATAGCTTTGTGGAGTCCGTTGATATCGAATCCAATGATTATATCAAATCCTTTAACGAACGCTTTCACGGCACGTCCCGGTTTGAGCCCGGCGTGTATGGCTACCAGCAGCATATGTGGTATGCGGCGCTCGATAACGATACGGTCGTATTCACGAATCATCCCGGTGAGATGTCGGATGACGGAGGGATGCGCCCCGGTTATTGGTACGGGAACGGCGTTATGCCAGCCATCAAGCAGCAGGATAATCGGCTTGGCGTGATCTACGAGATCGGGGAAGAGCATCCGATCGCATTCACGCATTTGTTTTTCCCATCGGCCAAATTTCATGCCGTTGCGCATGTCGGGAATTGGTTGTTCGGTCAGAAGGACGGCGGCTATGTGGCGATTTGGTGCAGCGATGCCTTGCTCCCTCATCACGATCGCTTGATCGATTGCGAGTACCGGGCGTACGGGAGACGAATGGCCTATCTTTGCGAGTGCGCTTCAAGGGAGGAGTTTGCGACCCTCGATCCGTTCATCGCCTATTGTCAGCAGCTTCAACCGGCATTCGATTCCTATCAACTTCGGTTGTATACAGCCGATGGATATTCGTTAACCGCGAAGAAGTGCGATAACATCACGCAATATATTTAGTACGGGAATGACTAACTCTTAGACGAAGGTGGTTATGGCAATGGGTCGAATCAACGAGTGGGAGAACGCCGAGCCGGGCGTCAAGCGGAAAGTGTTCGCGCCGGGTCAGCATCTGATGATGATGGAAGTCCATTTTGAGGAAGGGGCGGAAGGCTACTTGCATCGCCATGTCCATGAGCAGTTATCTTATTGTCTGGAAGGGAAGCTGGAGTTCCGCATTAACGGAGAGATAACGCTCCTTGCGGCCGGCGAAACCATCTTGATCCCGAGCAATGCCGAACATGGATGCCGGGCACTGACGAAGAGCAGGCTATTGGATACCTTCACTCCGCTGAGAGAGGATTTGCTTAAAGAGTAGATCCTATCACGAATACAAATACGTTCAATCAAATCCGCTATTAACGCGGATTTTTTTTATTTGGTGCGCAAGTTACGAACTGCACAATTGCGCGCAAATATATGTCTTTACAAATAATACGCATCGTTATTGTTGCGTAATTGACGATATAAATATAAAATGACTTATATAATGTTGCATATCGACTTATAAAGACGCATAAGTCAGAAGAGGTGATCGTCAGTTATGTTCCAAGAAGAACGCATCCATATGATTATGGAACAAATCAACAAGAACAAGCGGATCGATATCAAGGACATCTGCCAACAGTTCGACGTTTCCCGCGATACGGCACGCCGGGACCTGTTAAGGATGGAAGAACTCGGGCTCGTCCTGCGCACGCATGGGGGAGCGGTCCTGCCGCAGAAGTCGAAGGAAATATTCGAATACAAGGAACGGTTGGTCAAGGAATCCAGCGTGAAGCGGGATATCGGGCAACTGGCCGCCTCACTCGTGAACAATGGCGATTTCATCATGATGGACGCGTCGACCACCGTGCAGTTCGCTGCCGAACATCTTACCGCGGAACAGGTCGTTACGGTCACGAATTCGATCGATATTGCGGACGCGTTGTCGCGGAAGAAAGGGGTACGAACCTACCTCTTGGGCGGAGAGCTGAACGTGCATCATCGTTTCCTCTTCGGGCAGGCTGCGATCGACAGTTTGGCCAATTATCAGGTGGACAAATTATTCCTGGGCGCGTGCGGGATTACGTCCAATGGCTTGTCTTATCCGGATGTGGAGGACGGCGTGGTGAAGCGCGAAATGATCAAGAAGGCGAAACAAGTCATCGTACTGGCGGACCATACGAAATTCGGCGACCAGATGTTCTACCAAATCGCAGGGCTGGACGCCATCGATCTGCTCATTACCGACCAGCAGCCAGATCGCCAATTCATGGAGAAACTTGCCGAGCATCATGTGGAATTGCTCGTCGTATCGGAGGAGGAGCTCGATGATTAAACTGATTGTTAGTGACTTGGACGGTACGCTCCTGGATCATGAGAAGCGTATTAACGAACGGGATCTCCGTGCCGTTGCCAAAGCGTATGAGCATGGGTTCGACCTCTGTATTGCGTCTGGACGGATGAAATCAGAGATTCAGATTCTATTGCAGCCCTTTGCGAATCGCTATTATGCGGTCGGCCAGAATGGGGCCACCGTTCATCTGAGAGACCAGCGAATGCTGGCATCGGCGGAGTTCTCTCCGGAGCTGTCGACGCAGCTGATCCAAGTGACGGGACGCGACGAGTTCATCCAATTCATTCATAGTAACGATGATTCGTACTACGTACGCGAGTGGAGTGAAGCTGTCGTGCCGTACGAAGCACGGATTATGACCGCGATCTCCACCCATGCCGACCTGGAGGGAGCCATCGCTTCGGACCATATGCGGTGCAGCAAGCTATCTTACTTCGGAGAGCTGGATAAGCTGGTCGAACTGCAAGCAAAGTTCGAGAACGGTTTCGCCGGCCAGATCGAAACCTTCATCAGCGATAAAGATTGTCTGGATGTGATGCCATGCAGCGTCTCCAAGGGAGACGCGTTAAAGCTGCTCATTCGGGAGCTCGGGATCGCGCCGGATGAGATCGCATGCATCGGCGATTCGTTCAACGATCTATCGATGTTTGCCTTAACGCCGCACAGCTTCGCGATGAGCGAGAGCCGTGAGGAGATCCGCAGCCGGGCGAGCGCGGTCGTGCATTCCGTTGCCGAAGCCATCGACCGGATCATTGCCTACAACTATACGTCCAGTACGAAATAGGGCAGGGAGATGAGCATATGAGACGAATGGTTTGGTTAGGCTGCTTCGCCTACTTTATGGTAGGGTTAGCTACCGTCGTATTCGGGGCTTTGCTGCCGGAGCTGCTGCAAGACTACGGCAAAAGCTACACGAGCGGCGGCCAGCTGGTATTCGCGCAGTTCGCGGGCTTCTTCCTTGGGGTAGCCTTGACCCCAAGATTGATTTATTGGCTCGGGTACCCGAGGATGATCTGGCTAGGAATGCTTAGCCTGACAATCATCCACGCAGTCTTCTTCTCCGAACCGATGTGGGGGCTCGTGATCGCATTCGCTGCGCTTAACGGCTGTGGGTTCGGCATTACGCAGACGGCGCTCGGCACTTATTTGCTCGAGACGACTGATCAAGCCGCGAAGACGATGAGCCGATTGGAGGTTGCATTCGGCATCGGCGCCTTATTCATGCCGATCATGACGGGCATGCTCATCGCCAAGGTTGACTGGATCTGGGCGTTCGCTATCGTATCGGTCGCCGCTTTCGTCAATCTGCTGTTCTGGACCAGAAGTGCGCTGACGGCTAGCCGTCATCAGCCAATGAAGACTGTCGCTACGGTGGACGCAGCCGGAGATGTCTCGATGGACAAAACGCCGGTATCTCCAGCATTGCTGCTCTTATTCGTAGGCTTCATCTTCCTCTATACCGGTCTGGAAACCAGCCTCAACAATTTCTTGCCTTCGATCTTCTCGCAGCAGTTCGCGCTCCATTCCTCGGACGCCAGCCTATCGGTGACGTTGTTATGGGTGGCGATGGTCGTCGGCCGGTTCGCCACGGGCTACATTGCCGATCGGATTCGGTACGATCGGTTCCTGCTGTACAGCGCGATCGGGGCAGGCTTAAGTCTGGCGTGCATGACGATGACCGGGCATCCGATCGCCGCCTTTGGCTTAGTCATGACGACAGGCCTGTTCTTATCCGGAATCTTCGCTGTTCTCATTGTGTATGCGAACCGAGTATTCGCGGGGAATACCAAGCGGATCACAAGCACGCTTATCGCATCGGGAGGCGTCGGCGGTGCTGTTTTGCCTTATGCGACGGGCTGGAGTATGGATACGATGTCAGCGTCCGGCACGGTCTGGCTGCTCGTCGGCTGCGCTTTCTTGATGCTGACGTGCATGCTCCGAATCAGGATGACCGCTCGTAGACGTAACGCTGTATCCGTGACGATCGATACTTTTGCGGGGTAGAGGAGTAGTTTATGTTATTGGACAGCGCTCCAATCGTTTGTGCTAATATGATAGAGGAATATTATCATTTCACACCGATAACTGGAGAGTCCTACGATGAGTTATACGCTAACTGTCAAGTTAAAGGGGCTAAGTGATCGCGTTATCCCCGACTGGCTATCCGAGATCAACAAATTCAACATGACAGCAGAAGTTCATCCTGATTTTTCGTTCGATACGCATACCGGTTTTCTTCCCTTCAAGATTATCTTGAACGATTGCCCTAATCGAGCTTTCAACCATACCGAACTCATGAGCGGCTTCGAATTGTTTATTCATTCTCTTGAGAGTAAAAGTGACCCTGGCCTATTAAGCAAGTGGTTTGGAAGAAAGAAACCGTTGAACCCGATAGAGGAAAAGCTGCACGAAGCAGAGACGGAACTCATCTTCAATATCAGCGCGCACGATAGTTTCGAGTTTAGAATGGGATGGTATTCAGCCGCCTCGCTTGCGCTCTTGTGTAATGGGGTGCTGGAAGATGTGCAAGAAGAGATCCAGTTGGAGGGGCAACAACTCTTCCGACACGCACTCAAAGTTGTCGTAGAAGATGAACGTACCCTTAGCGAAGATGAGTGGCACGTGCATAAGTTTGAAGGATGGTTGGGATAGCAGTAAACAGGCCGTAGTCCGATGTGTTCGGATTATGGCCTATTTCTATTGCTCGGCCTGCATACGAGTTAAGTTTCATTAAAGGTTTCGCGTGTAAGCTGATATCAATCACGCGCTCGCACTCATCTCGGCTCAATACCCTCGGTTAAGAAAGGGAGATTTCATGAAAACAAGATTGATTGCAAAAAATATCGGATACGTTCTCATATGCGCGACCATGTTGACGGCCTGCAGCCAAGTGTGAAAACAAATTGGCATTTTGCCGTGGGATTACAACTTATCGTTCGGCGGGTTCCAAGGCGGATCGGCATCGGACGTCGTCAACCTTGCGATCGATACGCTGGTATCAGGCATAAGCCTCGAGGAACGCCCGCTGCTCGCTAAGCTATTGGAAGTCCCCGAATATAAGGAGAAGTATCACGAGTATTTGCAACTGATTATCGATGGCTACTTTGCGGATGGAAAGTTCGAGGAAGCGGTCAATAAGCTGGATCAATTGATTTCGGATGAAGTGAAGAATGATCCTAGTTCCTTTACTACATTCGAGGCGTATCAAGAGGCCGTAGCCGAATTGACGAAATTAGGAACGCTTCGGGCGGAAAGCATTCAAGGGCAGCTTGATGGCGCAATTCCTTCTACAACCGAAGGACAGCAAGCGGATTCCAGCACGCTTATCGATTCGTCATCCGTGGATCTTACGAAGCTTGGGAATCAAGGCGGGAATAAAGGGCCGGGCGGAGGAGGCTTCGGAGGATCAGGCGATTTCCCTAGCCGCACGGACGGTGAGTTCCAACCGGGGATGAAACCGGAAAGCGAACAGCCGGCCGCTGATGCGCAATAGGAATCGGCTTCGTTAACAATCCAATAACGTATCCGATAAGAAAAAGACCAGAAGGCCCTTCGGGGATTCTGGTCTTTGGCGCGTACATTTGATTGAGTGATTTCCAGCTTATTGTCCCGATGTCAGAGGTGGATTAGGATCAATCGATGTGCCCGGATTGGACTCCGCATTAGGATCCGTGGACGTATCTGGATTCGCCCCTGCATTAGGATCCGTCGACGTATCTGGGTTCGCCCCCGCATTAGGATCCGTTGACGCACCCGGATTCGTCTGCGTTCCACCGCCCGTCGATGGGGTCGGAGTAGGCTCAGCCGGTGTAGTAGGCACGGACGGTTGCGTCGGTTCAGTCGGCTCGGGCTCTTCGGTCGCCGCTTGCTCAGCATCGATGATTTGTTTGGACTCATACGAGCCCAGAACGAGCAATTCGCGGGTCGCGTTGGTTTTACCGCCGAATGTGCCGTCTTCGACACTAGGAAGGAGCTTCAGTTCAAGCGCCAGTTCGACGTAGCCTTTTGCCCAGTTCGATACGGTCGGATCGTCGGACTGGGTATTCTTGTCGACCTCGGAATCCTTGTCAACCACTCGAACGAGGAACGTGGCTAGCTGTTCTTTGGTGACTGTGCCGGATGGATTAAACGTCCCATCACCAACGCCCTCCGTGACGCCTGCATTTTTGAGAGCCTCGATAAAAGGCAGCGCGTAACCGAAACCGGGATCGTCCGATACGACGTCTTTGAAGCTTGATGTTTCTAATTTTGTATCGATTTCAAGGCCCATGATAAGGGCACTGACTTTGGCGAATTGAGCGCGGTTCATTTCTTCTTGCAAGCCGAAGTGACCTTCAGAGACGCCGTTAAAAATGCCTGCCTGAATCATAGCATCGAATTTCGCTTTCGTTGCTTGATCCAGACTCTTCAGGTCATCAAAATCGGCCGTTGTCTTCGCAGCATTCGCAATGCCAACGACGCCGGACAAACCTAGCAGTGATGCAACCCCAAGACTTAGCAGCTTCTTCTTCATTCCACACATTCCCCCAATAAAGGTAATCGTATCCTAAATAATTGTTCGACGAGGGAGGATCATTCCCTTCACTCAACCTTCCATTAGGGGATTATTTTATGTTTCTTCAATTGGGCGATCATGTATTGGGCGCGTTTCTTGTAACTGTGCTCTCGTACCGCTTTTCTCGCATGATCGCGAATTTTCTCTCGTTCTTTGGGATGGTCTAAGTAGTAGCGGACCAATCGTCGCGTCTCGGCTGCGGAATTGGAGACAACCAAATCTTTTCCGGGCCGGAACAACCGTCTAATCTCGGGAGTATCGCTTGTCAGCAGAAAACCTCCCGAAGCTAGAATTTCATACGTTCGCTGCGTAACTTGCGTGAGTTGATTCTGAGGACCGATCATGATCTTGGAGGAGCTATAGATCTTGCTAGCCTCCGTGTAAGGCAAGTAGCCATGAATCCAATCCGAAGGGACTTTAACGCCGAGCACAGGCTCGACTTGACTCCACTGCCTGCCGTATATCTCGATGCGTGTCCAGTCCTCGACTAAGGGACGAACCAGGTGCTGCAGCGATTGAATACGATAATGCTGGGGATACTTCTGCAATATTTTGGAATAGCCGTTGGCGACCATGGAGATATCGCTTTGATATTGGGGACTGCTTTTCTCCCTTCGGTGGACGCTGTCATGATAACCGAAATCCATATGCGCGGAAGGTATGCCCATTTTCCGATACGCTTCGACTTTAGCGCGGCATATCGTGAACACAAAGTTTGGTTGGACGGTGCGTACATAGGGACGCGAGAACGTTTCGTGATGCGTCGGATCTTCCGTGGCCCAGAAGACGTGCGGGATTCCGGATCCTGCCACGTATTTTCGCACGAGTTGCCGCTTGTTCCTTCTATGCTCGGGCGTCCATCCCAGACTAATAATCAACTGCGGCTTGAAATCTTGAAGATGATGCAACAAGCTTTTCTCTGTCACGGGACCGGATATTCTCACATGGTGACCCGCTTCACGAAAACCGTTCGGAAGCCCGTGAATCCACATAGGGTGACTTTCTAGAAATAAGACTCTCATGATCGGCTCCTCCGGAGGTTATCTGTATGGGAGACTCGTTATCGATCAGCAATTATCCCGTGTTCTCTCAAGGTCGCAAGCATATCGCGTGCCCGGTTCGTATACGTATGAGATGAAATCGCTCGACGACCGTTGCGTCTAACTTTCTCGCGTTCTTTGGGATTGGCCAAGTAGTACCGAACAAGTCGAAGCGTCTCTTCCGGCGTCGAAGACATCGCTGCGTCTCGGCCGGACTTCAATAGGGCGCTGACGCCGGGAGTTCGGCAGGTGAGCATGAAAGCGCCCGAGCCGATCGCTTCATAGGTTCGTTGCGTAGCCATATCGGTATAGTTTTGCAATCCGATCATGATTTTCGCCGAGCTATAGACTTGGTTGGCATCCTTATAAGGAATGGGGCCTTTCAGGCAGCGCTTTGGTATTGCCGTTCCCAAATAAGGCTTCATTTTCTCCCAATTGCGCCCGTAGAAATCGATGTTGAACCCCGCTTCTAGAAGCGGTTTGATGAGGATATCGATGGCTTGCCGACGGTACAAGCGGGGATAGCGCTTCAATACAGCCGGATAAGCATTAGCGACGACCGCAATATCGGCCATATATTTGGCGACAGGCTGAACTTGTTGATGAACGTTCGGGTGATAGGCAAAATCCATATAAGAAGCGGGGAATCCTTCTTCGCGAAGAGCGACCGCCGTTTTCGCTGACACGGTAAACACATAGTCGGGTTTCATCCGCCTGAGCAGCGGAATCGTGAATACCTTCGTGAAATTGGGATCTTCCGTTGACCAATAGATGAGCGGGATATCGAAGCGGGTGGCGATCGTTCGTACGAGGCGTTGCTTAATTGGCGTATGATCGGGTCCCCAACCGACGGAAACCAGCAAATCTGGCTTGTATGTCATTAGTTGCTCGGCGAGGGATTGTTCACGGACGAGGCCGGACATCCTCACCTCATGCCCCAGATCACGTAGCCCGTCAGGCAGACCATACCGCCATAAGTTCCCACGTTCCAAAAATAGAATTCTGATCGCGCTCACCACCTGACCGAAGTTTCCATTTAGGCGTTATTATTATATTCGCAGAAAAGTTAGCGGTGTAGGCCGTGACAGATACAGGGGCATTCGATTTGCCTTGAGCCGGAACAATCTGGTGAAGCAACGCTAGTAATGGGGAGCAGGCGTATTCGGCGTACGAAATGTTAATATTGGTATCCTTGGTTATAATACACAAATACAACCATGATTTGAATCTTTTGGAGGAGGGAAATGCGTTTGTTTAGGTGGTTACAAAGTCAAAAACATTCGGGCGAAAACATCAACTCGAATCAACCGAGATCAACGGATCTTCCTCTTCTGAATGATCAAGAAGAAGCGTTATGCACCGAACTGGCTATTAACGAAGAAAAGCTTAGGGATTCATTTCGAGCATGTACCGATATCGTCTTTCGTTCCGTCAGCAGCAGTCCCAAAGTACTTTTGATTTTCGCCGATGGTTTAATCGATACTAGAACGCTGGATGAAGTTGTGTTGTTGCCAATCCTTAATGGAACTTCAAACAGGTTGGACGGGGACGCGATTACGGCAGAGATCATTCAGGATCAGTTGCTTGCTATTGCGCAAATTCAAACGGTTTCTACGATTAACGAAGTGACCGATGGCATATTGAAAGCGAATATCGCGTTATTGGTAGCAGGAGAAAACAAAGCCATAATCGCGGATCTCAAAGGATTCGAGAAACGCTCGGTCCAGGAGCCTGCGGCAGAGGCCTCTGTTCGCGGGCCCCGAGACGGCTTTACGGAAACGTTGCGTATCAATACAAGCCTCATACGCCGACGAATTCGGAGCTCGAGACTGAAGATCGAATCGATTACGATTGGCCGCGTCTCTCAGACCGATATCGCGATTATATATATCGAAGGTATCGTATCTCTGACCATTCTGGAGGAAGTCCGCAGAAGAATCGGCCGAATCCAAATTGACGGGGTGATTGAATCCGGTTATATCGAAGAGTTTATTGAAGATGTCACTTGGTCTCCATTCCCGCAAATCCAAAATACCGAGCGTCCCGATATCGTTTGCGCCAGTCTGCTCGAAGGGAAAGTCGCGATTATCGTCGATAACACCCCGTTTGCGCTTATCGCTCCGATGACATTTTGGACGGGATTGCAGGCGGTTGAAGATTACTACGAACGTTCCATCTATACGACCTTCATTCGATTTGTTCGTTACTCCTTATTTAATATCGCTCTGCTGCTTCCGTCTATGTACGTCGCACTCTCAACTTTTCATCAGCAGCTAATTCCCATGAACCTGCTCATCAGTATCGCTAATTCCAGGGAAGGCGTCCCGTTTCCGACTTTCGTCGAAACGTTATTGATGGAATTTATGTTCGAGGGGCTCAGGGAAGCGGGCATTCGCATGCCTAAAGCTGTCGGCTCGGCCGTTAGCATTGTCGGAGCACTCGTTATTGGGCAAGCCGCCGTTCAAGCAGGGATCGTATCCGCGCCCGTCGTTATCGTCGTAGCCACGACAGGGATCGCATCGTTTGCTATTCCTCGTTATAATTTCGGGACCGCATACCGGCTTCTCCGATTCCCAATGTTGATATTCGCAGGGATTCTAGGGCTGTATGGGATTATAGGAGGATTATTCCTCATGATCGTACATCTTCTTGGCCTGCGTTCCTTCGGAGTTCCGTATATGAGTCCGGTCATCCCGCAAATCCCCCAAAGTCTAAAGGACGTTTTCATACGCGCGCCTAGATGGATGATGACCGAGCGACCTTCCTTTGCCGGAGCCAATAAAAAGCGCATTCCGGAGGGTCAACAACCAAACCCAACACGAAGGAGTGAGCAAAATGAGTAGGAGATGGCGTTGCATCTGTCTGATCCTCCCGCTCATGTTCGTAACAGGTTGTTGGGACAGTTCGGAAGTCAACGATCTTGCCATTGAACTCGCCTGGGGGATAGATAAATCCCCAAACAAAAAAGTAAGGATCAGTATTCAGTCCATCATTCCATCGAAAATAAGCGGCGGGCAGGGAGAAGGTGCAGGCGGCACAAGCAAGGGTAAACCTTTCTTTGTCGTCTCGGGCGATGGGATCAATACGCTGGATGCGATTCAGCGCATTCAGACCAAGCTTTCCAGACAAGTGTTCCGCGGCCATCGACGGGTCATTGTAATTGGGGAATCCATGGCTAGACAAGGCATCAAGGATGTCATTGATACTTATACAAGAGATCCCAACCTGAAACTTCGTACCGATATTTTTATCGTTAAGGGGAGTACCGCCAAGGATTTCTTGCAAGTGTCTTACCCGCTTGAGAATATTCCGGGTCTTGGGGTCCTGGGAGAGTATAATCAGTTGGGAACCCTCATGGAATTGGGATTCTTAAACTTCTTGCTAGCCGCAACCAGCGAAGGGAAGAGTCCGTCCGTACCTGCGGTTGCCATTGGCATGAACGCTGCCTCCCAAGATGAAGGAAGCAAGAAAGGTCAACCCGGTACGGATAACGAGGGGTTCCGAATCGTAGGGACGGGCATTTTTAATAAGGAATTAAAGTTACTCGGATTCGTTAATTTAGAGGAAGGGCGGGCATTGCGATGGGTATCCGGGAAGTTAAAGAAGATGACGGTATCGACGACGTTACCGGATGAGACAGGCGATGTTAGTATGGACATCTACAATCTAGGCGAGAAGATTCAACCGTCTATTCACGGCAATAAGTTGAATATCCAAGTTACGTTAACAGGGGATGGCGCGATTCGTGAAAACAACACGAATCTAGACCTTACGCAGGTTGACAATATTGCGTTTCTCCAAGGGGAACTGAATAAACACATTGAAGAAACGGTTCTTCATACGATTACCAAAGTGCAAAAAAATATGGGACTGACGTGTTTGGATTCAGCGATGTCATTCGCATTAAAAATCTTCGACTGTGGAAATCCTTAGCGAACGACTGGGAAACGGAGTTTAGGGAAGCCGAGGTTTCCGTATCTGCAAAATTAAAGGTTCGAAGAATCGGAATAACGGGGCCATCTTTACAGTTAAATCCGAAAGAAGTAAAGAAATGAAGGTTCATTGCTTCATCTGCCGCAGCCATGTAACAAGAAGAAGAAGGATTGGCAAGACTAAGAGCAAAGGCACCCAAATATAGGGTACGAGTATTTCAAAGTGATGACGGTAAATGTGTTCCGATATGTTTTGTGACATCGTCATCCCGAGGACCAGCGTGATGGCGCTTCCCGGGATGATAAGCACGCGGTAATTCTTCATGCGCGTTAATTGCTGAAAGCCCCTTACTGCCGCGAACATATGCACGACGCTTTTCAGAAGTGCCGTCATTAAAAAATAAAGGACGCCGAACATCTGTAAGTTTTCAATAAAGTTGCCGATACTGATTAAACCCAATACGGTGTAAAGCGGATACAGAAAACTCGAAAACATCCCGCCGAATATTAAGATCGCCATCACATCTAAGCAGGTTAGCATGAGGCCAGACATGATCGTGGCGAGAATCGTGACCTTCATCACTTTTTCAGGATGTTTGGTCTCTGGCCATAACATAGCAAGGACGATTGTTTCACCAAAGGATTGCGTGATGCCTGCAGGATAAACAACCTTCCAGACAGGCTCCCACCCATGCTCGAGAACAGGCAGTATATTATTAATCCGCACGGCACCGGAGCCTGAAAGAAGAATCACTTCAATGATAAACATAATCAAAATGACGGGGAGGAACATTTCTCCCAATCTAGATACGAGCTCAATGCCGCCATACACGGAATAGGCAATGATGAAGACGAATACCCCTGTAATAACGAGCAGCGGCGTTTTCGTCAATACGGTTGTCGAGACCATGTCCCGGATATCCGCAATGATCCGTCCGACAACATACAGTGACATTAATGGGTATAGAAAAGCAAGCGGCATCCCGAGCCAGCGCCCTAATTGCGCCGGAAACCACTGGACAAACGTTAATCCTGGATTCTTTTTCATTAAAGCGATGTAGACCAGAACAAGGAAGACGCCAAGAAAACAGGAAACCAACTGACCAATCCACGCATCCCGCCCGGCAGAGCCGCCGAAACCGAATATAATGGTCGTGCCTAATTGAAAGATAAAGGTTATGGCGAATAGCTGATACATGGAAATTTTATTCATTGGATCCTTTCGAAACGAAGTGGGAGGGTTCAGTTCTAACCGTTAGCAGTTATTATTTCCAATGGAATTTTAGGGTAATCAATACGTTGCATATTTTTACATTTTCGATGTCCATTTCAAGAATTGCGGATCGGAAGTCGAACGATTTGAAGGCGGTTTTAGCTTCTGACGATTTAACGAAGTTCCATCTTTTTATATAAAAGAGGGAGCGGGAGTTAAAAGCAGAGGAGCTGAACCAAATATGAAAGCATTAATTATTTCGGATATTCACAGCAACGTCCATGCGCTGGAGGCGATCCGCAAGGCAGAGCCGGATTGTGACCGGATCTATTGCGCGGGAGATCTTGTCGACTATGGCCCTTTTCCGCGGGAAGCCATCGAATGGGTGCACAAGAACGATGCGATTTGCGTTCGCGGCAATCACGATGACGCGATTATTGACTTATACCGCAACGGCAATGGCGGGCACGATGTGTCAGCGGATGAGATCAGATGGGCGCATCGCAATGCAAGGCTGCTTAGCGAAGTGGAAATTACCTTCCTCGAGAACATGCCTGTCTACCGCACCTTCGAGTTGGACGGCTATAACTACACGATGCAGCATCTGTACGACAACTATTCGACGATCGACAGCTTGCCCAAGTACGATGCGTTTTGGTCGGAGCGGTGCGGCGGGACTAGCGATGCCAAAGAAAATCGTCGCATTATTTTCGGACATACGCACCGTAGATGCATTCACTATTTGAGCGATACCAGTCTGTGGCTGAATCCGGGAAGCGTGTCTTACCGGCGACGCGACGATCCGTCCAAAGAAGCGCACTATATCACGATAACGGATGGCGTATTGGCGTTGAGAAGCCTTGCCTATGACCGCGCGCCGCTGCTCGAAGCAACTCGAAGTTTACGGTTGAAGGAAGAGGAGTTGAAGACCGCATACTTCTTTTTCGGATAGGCAGGCGTAATCGGTTCGAGCCGCAAGTGTGCGAATAACAAGCCATTTTTACATTTTAATGATTGCTTCATTTATTAACACTATGGCATGGAAGACGGATCTTCCATAATAAAGGCTGTGAAGTAGCGGATAGGATCCTGCGTAGGCGCGGGAAATCCTATCCGCCTATTCTATAGGGAGCAGGTGGGAAGATGACTTCGATGTATCGGGTATCGAATAGCGACGAGTTGGCGGCAGCCATGGGACGGGCAGAACCTGGATCCTCCATCCTGTTGGCAGACGGCGTTTACGAACGTCACGAAGATTACCTCTTAGAAGGCAAAGAGGGATCGGACACGGCCATATTAAGTATCCGCGCGGTAAATAAAGGAAAAGCGACGATCGCCGGCGAATCAAGTATACGCATCGTGAACTCCGCTTACGTAGAGGTCTGGGGGTTGAATCTCCAGGTCGAGCGGCGCGAATCTATCGTACTGGACGGTTCGAGGCACGTCAGGATCGCTCGGAACAGATTCAAGCCAAGGCAGGTTGGGGCGGAATATAGCCTGCTATCTGTCGTGGGAAGCGGCAGCGGCTGGAACCGGATCGAACGCAACGAGTTCGGACCGAAGGCAGACCCCGGACCACTCGTTATTTTTGATGGCGATGGGGAACGAATCTCGCAGCATGACGTGATCGAATACAATTATTTTCATGATATCGGACCGCGCGTCGCCAATGGGCTTGAAGCGATCCGGCTCGGCTTATCCGGCATCTCGCTCTCGGACGGATACATTACGATTCAACGCAACTTGTTCGAGAATTGCGATGGAGAGCCCGAGATCATTTCGGTTAAGAGCGGCAGGAATACGATTCGCTACAATACCTTTCTGAACTCCGCCGGGCAAGTAACCGCTCGTCACGGCCATGGGAATCGCTTTCATCATAATGCGTTCATTGGGGACGGCGTGAAGGAAGAGATGGGCGGGTTTCGCATATACGGCAACGATCATCACATTAGCGATAATTATATGGAGAACTTGACGCTGGATGCGCTTCTCATTGACGGCGGCAACTACGACGGCGGGCCGGACGGCTATCCCGAGGCGCCGACACCGGAGGAACTGAGGAAACATTGGCGCGTCTATCGTGCCCATGTCGTGAATAATACGATTGTCGATTGTCGTCACGGCATTACGCTCGGCAAGCGTATTCCGTATGCGCCGGAACAAAGTGTAATCGCTTACAACCGTGTATGCGGGGAGCAGCCGACCATTCATGAATATCGGCCGTCTCCGGCGGTTTGTATCCATAATCATAAAGCGGATGCCGCGGATATTCGCCGCCCGGCCATTCTGACAAGAGCGGAGGTCGGTCCCGACTCCGAATAAAGCTGACATGGAGGAGAGCCTATGGCCCAAACTCGAAACCGGTGGACCATCGATCTGAAGCAGCTCCGGCACAACAATCGCAGCGTATTCCTGACTTGGATGCTATCTTACGTCTCGGTGCTGCTCGTGCCCATTCTGATCAGCGGCGTCATATACGGCGCGACGCTGAACGTGGTGAAGGCCGAGATTAACCGTGCCAACCAATCCATTCTGCTGCAAATGGAGCAAGCCATAGATAGCCAGTTCAAAGGGATTGAGAGTTTAAGCCTCGAGGTAAGCCTTAACAGACGGATCGCGGCCTTCATGAAGGCCGATGAGCGGCTGTCGGATTCGGATCACTATGAAATCTACGAGATCGCCAATGATTTGCGCGTGTACGAAATCGCTAACGATTTTCTTGAAGGCATCTATGTCTATTACATCAATAGCGATGCCGTCATCGCTAGTAACGACCGAATGAACAGCGAAGGGTTATACGATCACATCCGCCTGGAAGAGCATATGCCGTACCAATCGTTCCGGGAATACCTGAACCAATGGTACATTAAGGGCTATCGCTCGGTTGTGGTGTCGGAAGCGAATGAGTGGAAACCTACGGTCATGTACGCCCGGAATGTGACGTCAACGATCATGAATCAGCAGGGCGCTGTCTTGCTGTTCATGATTGACCGCAGCAAGCTGCTGGAACAAGCGCCGGCGCCTGAGGAAGGCACGATCCTTGTTCTGGATGAAGATAATCGATTCATTGCGTCTACCGGCGAACCACTGGCGGAACTTGCGGTCCAATACGGCGATATGCCGGAAGAATCGGGGCAGCTGGAGATCGAGTCTGCCGGCCGACGGCTTGTTGCCTCCTACACCACCTCATCCATTACGGGATGGAAATACGTCATGACGCTGCCGGCGAACGTATACCACCAGAAGATGAACGTGGTCGAGCAATTGATTATCGTCAGCATCTTGCTGTGCCTCATTGTCGGCGGAGCCGTTACGTATTGGCTGCTGAAGCGGAACTATCTGCCGATCCATGCGCTGATTCAGAGCTTGTCGTTCAAGGCCGGCGTTACGTTCGATCGCGGCTCCAACGAATACACCTTTCTGGAGAAGGCGCTGAGCAGCACCTTCCATGAGAAGGAAGAGCTTCATAACAAATTGAATCAGCATAACAATACGCTCAGATCGCATTTCCTGCAGCGGCTGCTAAAGGGGCAGCTCGACAGCCATATACCGCTGCACGAATCGTTCTCCGCCTATGACCTGCGCTTTTCGCAAGACGGATTTTCCGTCATCCTGCTGAGAATCGAGCATTTCGGCAAGTTCCATCGGGAGAATGAGGATCAGGTGCACAACAAGCGGCTGCTGCAATTCCTGATCGCCAACGTGGTGGAAGAGGTCGCGCGAAAGTCCTCCCACGCCTACGCGGTAGAGCTGGACCGGGAGTTGCTCGCCTGTATCATTAACCACTCGCTTGCCTCCCCGGCGGAGCAGCGGGAGAAGCTTCGGCACATCGCGGATGAAACGATGTCGTTCATCGCCGATCATGCCCATGTTCAATTGACCGCTGCCGTCAGCGCGCAGCAGGAAGGCGAATACGGCATCTTCCAGGCGTTCCAGGAAGCGGTCGAGGCGATGGAATACCGTATCGTGGTTGGCAGCGGGGGTATCATCCATTACGGGGACCTCAAGGGCGGCGACGGCCAAGCGACCGCTGCAGGCGGCTACTTCTATCCGCTCAAAGCCGAGCAGCAATTGATCGTTATGGTGCGCGAAGGCCAACTCGATAAGGCAAAAGCATTCGTCATGGAGATCATCCAGAAGAATGTGACGACGGAGCCGTTTTCATTTCATGCCGCCAAATGCCTCCTGTTCGACCTGATGGCCACGCTGCAAAAAGCGATCAGCGAAATCCGAATCGTGGGCAAGCCGGATGTGCCGGATGGCGTGCGCGCCATTGAACGCCTCATGCAATGCCAGACGGTAGGGGAGATGCGCGGCCAGCTCTTCGAATTGTTGGAGCTTCTGTGCGCCTACGTGAACAATAACCGCGATTACAGCAGCAATCCGCTGATCGATAAGGTCATGAAATACGTCAACGATTATTACCGGGACGAGAACCTGAATATCTCGACGATCGGCGAAGCTTTCTCCATGGCGCCGTCGTATATTTCCAAACTGTTCAAGGAGCTTGCAGGCGAATCGCTGCTCGACTACATCAACAAGACGCGGCTGGCGCAGGCCAAATTGCTGCTTACCGGCGAGAAATATACGGTCAGCGAAATATCGGTAATGGTCGGTTATAACGATGTGAATACCTTCCATCGCATATTCAAAAAGTTCGAAGGGATTACGCCTGGGCGCTACAGGGAAGTCAAGTAGCTCCCGGGCTTTCTTTTGAAGAAAAGCAGTAAACTTGCGGTTTTGCTGCACTTGTTTTTGAGGAATTGCAGTAATTTTTAGGTTTTGACAATAGCCTGCGGCACGGGTTGAAGTTACGATGAAAGCGTTCACACCAACTAAATCGAGACGATAGGAACGGAGGAGCACTATGGCGGAAAATCGCAACGGCAAGAAGCGTAAACGGCTGCAGCTCACACTGGGGATCGCGATGGCATTATCAATGTTGTTAAGCGCATGCTCCAACAATAATGGGAATGCCGGCAACCAGAACAAGACAGAGCCGGCTAATAGCGCCGTCAATAATTCGGACACTAGCAGCGATAGCAAAGGCGACGACGGGGCGCCTAAGCCGGTTTATCCGATGGATACCAAAGATACGTTCTCGTACTGGGCTCCCATCAACGGCAACCTCATTACATTCGCGACGAATTTGGGGGAGGCTCCGATCGGCAAGGCGATTGCGGAAGCGACAGGCGTGAAAGTGTCCTACATCCACCCGACCGACGGTCAAGCGGAAGAGCAGTTTAATCTGTTGTTGGCTTCCAGCAAGCTGCCGGACGTGCTCGAGTACGATTGGAGCATCTATCCGGGCGGACCGGAGAAGGCGATCGCGGACGGGGTTATCGTGCCGCTTAACGATCTGATCGACCAATACGCGCCTAACCTGAAGAAGATGCTCGAAGCGGATCCGGAGCTGGATAAAATGGTGAAAACCGACAGCGGCCAATACTACGCTTTCCCGATGGTGCGCAACTCGGAAGGCGTCGTCTTCCGCGGGCCCATCCTGCGCAAAGACTGGCTGGATGAACTGGGGCTGCAAGTTCCCGTAACGATTGACGATTGGCATACGGTCCTGACGGCGTTCAAAGAGAAGAAAGGAGCCGTGGCTCCGCTGACCGCGCAATACGCCG
The DNA here is from genome assembly GCF_014192105.1 of Paenibacillus phyllosphaerae. GTDB lineage: Bacteria > Bacillota > Bacilli > Paenibacillales > Paenibacillaceae > Paenibacillus_Z > Paenibacillus_Z phyllosphaerae. Next base: position 32,456 of record NZ_JACHXK010000032.1, read on the forward strand.
GTAAGATGAACCTGCAGGACGCGTTCTTCGGCGCGTACAAAACTTCGCACGGCTTCTACCTTGACGATGAAGGCAACGTGAAATACGGTCCGCTCGATCCGCAATATAAGGATGTCATGACGTTGTTCCGCCAGTGGTATTCCGAAGGGTTGATCGATAAAGACTTCCCGATCGTCGAACGCAACACGCTCGACAAGCGGATGCTTAACGGCGAGTCCGGGGCGACCGTTTACCTCCTTGGCGGCGGTCTGGGCAAATGGCTGGAGTCCGGCAAAGCCCAAAACCCGGCTTTTGACCTCGTGGCGGCTCCATATCCGGTGTTGCAAGCAGGCGATAAACCGTTCACCGGACAGCGCGATTTCAAATATAACCCGAAAGCAAGCGCAGCCGTGACGACCTCGGCCGAAAACCTGGAAACGATCGTCAAATGGCTCGACTTCGCATTCAGCGAGCAAGGAACGATGATGTACAACTTCGGCGTGGAAGGCGAGAGCTACACCATGGCGGGCGGCGTGCCGACTTTCACGGATATGATCGTGAAGAACGACAAGTACACGTCGCAGCAGATGCTGGCGCAATATACGGTGCCGAACGGTCCTTATCCGATGCATGAGCAGAAGACGACCAACACGTTCCCGCAACAGGACGAGGCGGTCCGGATCTGGTCGGAGACCGATGCGGCGAAGCATATCATGCCCGTGTTCATTACGCCTACGGCCGATGAGAGCAAGAAGGTAGCGCAGACGATGACGGCCATCAGCACGTATCTGGAAGAAATGTTCATCAAATTCATCATGGGCAACGAGTCGCTTGATAACTACGACAGCTTCGTCAAGCAGTTGGAAGATATGGGTATCCGCGATGTCATCAGCATCTATCAAGGCGCCCTGGATCGCTACAACGACAGGTAACTTCCAGCATCGTCCCGCCGCAGGCCGCAAGCCGCCGCGGGGGCAGGGGAATGGCGCCGCCACCCCCTTCCGACGATGCCGCATGTGAATAGGAGGAGTAGGAGATGGCTCAGTTGAAGCTGGGACGCAGCAGAGTCGCACATGCCGGGCGTCTGCCGCTTAATATCGCGAAAGATATCGTGAAGAACAAGTATTTGTACATCATGCTTGCTCCTGTATTGGCCTATTTCATTATTTTTCATTACGTTCCGATGTATGGCGCGGTCATCGCCTTCAAGGATTTTAACCCTCGTCTTGGGATCGGGGGCAGCGAGTGGGTGGGGTTTGCGCATTTCCGAGACTTTTTCGGCGGCATGTACTTCTGGCGGGTGCTCAAAAACACGCTGATGATCAGCTTCTACGATCTTCTCTTCGGTTTTCCCGCGCCGCTTATTCTTGCCTTGCTGCTGAATGAAGTGAAGAATGCGCTGTTCAAGCGCTCGGTTCAGACGATTACGTATTTGCCGCATTTTATTTCGCTGGTCATTATTGGCGGCATGATCAAGGATTTCACGAGCAGCGACGGCGTCATCAACGATATTATCGCGTTTTTCGGCGGCGAGAGGATTACGATGCTGCTGGATCCGTCTTATTTTCGGACCATCTTCGTGTCGTCGAATATATGGCAGCATGTAGGCTGGGGGACGATTATCTATCTGGCCGCGCTGTCCGCGATCGATCCCGAGCAATACGAAGCTTGCAAGATTGACGGAGGGGGCCGCTGGAAGCAGATGCTCCATGTCACGCTGCCCGGACTGCTGCCCGTGTTCGTGATCTTGCTCATCTTGGACATTGGCCGAATCATGAGCGTCGGCTTCGAGAAAGTCATTCTGTTATACAACCCGACCACTTACGTGACGGCGGATGTCATCTCTTCCTATGTGTACCGGATCGGGCTTCAAGATTTTCAGTACAGTTTCAGCTCGGCCGTCGGGTTGTTCAACTCCGTGATTAACTTCGCGCTGGTGATCGGCTCCAACTGGATCAGCCGGAAGCTGAACAATACGGGGCTGTGGTAGAGGAGGGTTCGCATGCGAGTAAGCTTGGGTGAACGTCTATTCCGGGTCTGCAATACGTTATTCTTGTCCGCGCTCATGATCGCGACCGTGTACCCGATTCTATACGTGGCATTCGCTTCCTTCAGCGAACCGGCACTGATGATGGCGCACAAAGGGATTCTGTGGAAGCCGCTGGGCTTCTCGCTGGAGACATACGGAGCGGTATTCAGCAACCCGATGATTCTGCTCGGCTACCGCAACACGTTATTCATCGTCATAGTCGGCGTGGCGCTCAATTTGCTGCTCACTTCTTTTGCCGCATACGCCTTGTCCAGGAAGACGCTGCAGTACCGCAAACAGTTGACTTTGTTTATCGTGTTCACCATGTTCTTCGGCGGCGGCTTAATTCCGTTCTACTTGCTGGTCAAAGGATTGGGCCTTGCGGATACGCTGTGGGCGCTGATCCTGCCTACCGCAATAAGCGCGTTTAACTTCATTATCATGCGAACCTCGTTCGAGGCGGTGCCGGATGCGCTGGAAGAGTCGGCCAAGATCGACGGCGCCAACGACTTCGGGATTCTCTTCCGCATCTACCTGCCGCTGTGCAAGCCGGTGCTTGCCGTGGTAGGCCTGTATTACGGGGTAAGCCATTGGAACTCGTGGTTCAACGCCATGATCTTCTTGCAGGATCGGTCGCTGTACCCGCTGCAGCTCATCCTGCGTGAAATCTTGATCATCGGCGAGGCGAACGCCATGGCGGAGGGAGCATCCCAGGATGAAATCATCATATTGGGCGAGACCTTGAAATACGCCACGATTATGGTAGCGACCCTCCCGATCTTCATCGTATACCCGTTCTTGCAGAAGTATTTCGTGAAAGGCGCCTTAATCGGCGCGATTAAAGGCTAGCAGAAGGAGTGGAATTCAAATGATGAGCCATGAAAACGTGAAGCTGCAACCGGCCGAGTTATCGGCTTGGTGGGACAAAGTGAAGACGAAGGTCGATCGTATGATCGAAGCGGGCTGGACAGAGGCGCCGCATGTGTCGGCAGCGGGCAAATATGACCAGATTAAAGTGGATCAGTGGATCTCGGGATTCTGGCCGGGCATTCTGTGGTTGATGTACGAAATGACCGGCGAGCGGCGTTACCGGGATGAAGCGGAGCCTTGGGACGAGCGCATGGAGCAATGTTTCTTGCGCGACAACCATTTCCACCACGACGTGGGCTTTCAATTCCTGCCGACATCGGTTATCCGCTACAAGCTGACCGGCGACCCGGACGCACGGCGGCGCGGGCTGTTCGCCGCCAACTATCTGGCAGGCCGGTATAACCCGGCCGGGCAGTTCATTCGGGCCTGGCCCCGCAACCAGACGGGGTGGTCGATCATCGATTCCATGATGAATTTACCGCTATTGTTCTGGGCGAGCGAAGAAAGCGACGATCCGCGCTTCAAGCATATCGCGGTCGCCCATGCGGATATGGTGCTCCGCTCGTTCATCCGCGACGACGGTTCGGTGCATCATATCGTGATCTTCGATCCGGAGACGGGCCAAGTGGAGCGTTATGACGGCGGGCAAGGTTTCGCGCCGCAATCGTCCTGGTCGCGCGGCCAGGCATGGGCGCTCTACGGGATGAGCTGCGCTTACCGCTATACGGGCGAGATCCGTTACTTGAATGCGGCGAAGCGGGTGGCGCATTATTTCATCAGCGCGCTTCCGGAGGACGATGTGCCTCATTGGGATTTCCGTGCGGCGGCCGACTTGACGGACGAACCTCGCGATACTTCCGCGGCAAGCTGCGCTGCATCCGGCCTGATCGATATCGCGTCGCAAGTGTCGCCTGAGGAAGCCGCTTTATACCAGCGCGCGGCGACGCGCATTCTTAGCTCGCTGTCGAACAACTACAGTACGCTCGACCAGCCGGAGTATGAAGGCATCCTGCTCGGCGCAACCGGGCATAAGCCGGTCAACAGCAACGTCAACGTATCGCTGATTTACGGCGATTACTACTATATCGAGGCTTTGGCGAAGTGCAAAGGATGGGGACGGCACATTTTCTAATCGAGAGGAGTGTAGACGTTTTCTCGTCTTGAGAGGAGGTGCGATCGCAAGCGAGGGCATGATTTCATAACCATCAATTCATCATGGAGAGGATGAAGAATGAATCATGGGAACCAAAAGGATGGCGTGCGTGATACTGTTCTGTCTGTTGGTTGCGTTATTACCGGGTGCGGCGACAGCTGCCGACGCGAAGTTCTCGATTGGCAGCTCCGGCGTGACGTCGAGCGGACACGACGGCAACGTTCCCGCGAACACGGTGGACGGCGATCTCGGCACGCGTTGGTCGGCAAGCGGCGACGGGCAATGGATCCAATACGATCTAGGCGCAAACAGCAAGGTGTCTTCCGTCAAAATTGCTTTCCTGAACGGGTCGAGCCGCACCTCGACGTTTGATATTCTAACGTCTACGGACGGTACCGCATTCACGACCGTCATCAGCGGGGTGGTGAGCGGCCTTGCGGAAGGCCTGCAATCGTTCGATATTCCGGATGTCGATCCTGCCCGCTATGTGCGGATCGTCGGACACGGCAATTCCTCCAACCTATGGAACAGCTATACAGAGGTTGAACTGTATGGTACCGCGAGCAGTCCTCCGGCGGGCACCGGCAAGCTGGCGATTACCATACCGCAGCTGATGGCCAGCGGAGATGACGGCAATATCGTCGCGCATACCATCGACGGGGATCTGGGCACGCGCTGGTCGTCGAGCGGCGATGGGGAGTGGGTCCAATACGGCCTTGAATCGAGCAAACAGGTGGAATACGTGAAGATCGCCTTCACCAACGGGGCGGCGCGTACGTTCACCTTCGATATCCAGACTTCCTATGACGGCCACAACTTCAGTACGGTTCTGCCGAGCGCGGTCAGCAGTCTGAGCAACAGTTTGCAGACGTTTGATTTTGCCGATGTCGCCCCGGTCCGCTATGTTCGCATCGTCGGACACGGCAACTCGGTGAATGCCTGGAACAGCTATGCTGAGGTCGAAATATATGGCAGCGCTGCAAGCGGCACCGGCAGCGAAGGATCGGTCGTCGAAGTAAGCACGTCCGCGCAGTTGGCTGCCGAGCTGGCAACCGCCGCTTCAGGCAAAACGATCGTGCTGGCCAACGGTACGTATTCGAGCGCAAGCCCGTTCGTGGTGCAGAACAAGAACGGCACCGTGAACGCGCCCATCGTCATTAAGGCGAAAAACCGCGGGCAGGCCATCATCTCCGGCGCATCGGGCTTCCGCGTCGAGAATGCCTCGCATGTGGTGCTGGACGGATTGAAATTTATGAACACGACCAATGCCGCGGTGGTGTTGGAAGGCTCGCATCATGTGCGGCTGACCCGCAATACGTTCGCGCTGCCAAGTTCGGGCGGCGACCTGATGTGGCTGCAAGTGCGGGGTACGAACAGCCATCACAACCGTATCGACCGCAATGACTTCGGGCCAAAGAGCGACACCAGCCCGCTGATCGCTTACGAAGGGGAGAACGGCACGGGGCAAATTTCGCAATACGACATGATCGAATACAATTACTTCCATGATGTCGGCCCATGGGTTGACAACGGTAAGGAGACGATCCGTCTCGGATTGTCCGGGCTTACGCTCTCACACGGCTATAATACGGTCCAATACAATGTGTTCGAGAACTGCGACGGCGAGCCGGAAATCGTATCGGTCAAGAGCAGCAGCAACACGTTGCGCTTCAATACATTCCTCACGTCCAAAGGCAGCCTGACGCTGCGGCACGGCCATAACAACAGCGTATACGGCAACTTCTTCCTCGGGGATGGCGCGGAGTCGGATCAAGAAGGCATCCGGTTATTCGGCAATGACCATAAGATCTATAACAACTACTTCGAGAATTTGACAGGCGAAGCCATCTACTTGCCTAACGGCGATTTCGACGGCGGCACTACAGGTTCGCCTCCGAGCCCGACGGCCGAACAATTACGACTGCAATGGAAAGTGTACCGGGCGTATATCGTCAACAATACGATCGTGAACAGCGCGACCGGCATCGTCATCGGCTCTGGCAAAGCGTACGCGCCGCAGGATTCCGTCGTGGCGAACAATATCGTGCGCAACAGCGCCGGCACGCTATACTACGAGGCGGCAACAACGAACACGCTGTTCCAGGGCAATATCGGATATGGCAGCACCGTTAGCAACCTCACGCACAGTTCGGGGCAGATCAGGAACATCGATCCGCTGCTGACCACGATAAGCGGCATCCAGAAGCTGTCCGCGAGCAGCCCCGCGATTGACGCCGCTGTAGGGACATATGCGTTCGTGCAGGCGGATATGGATGGGCAAATGCGGGTAACAGCGGATGTGGGGGCGGACGAATATTCCGCCGCTTCTGGCCTGAATCGCCCGTTGACATCCGGCGATGTGGGGCTGAATACGCCTTAAGCTTGTAAGAGGCGTGATGCATGCCGGCGGGCAGGTCCGCCGGCATAGCTTTGTCGATCCTTAGCTATCTTGAGTAACGGGTAAAGGTGAGGTGATGGACCATGCATACGAGCTTCATGCTGCCGGCCCCGCGAGGCGGCGGCTTCCGCATGGAAGGGTATTGGGTATGGTGCGGTTCCGTCGTGCGAGGCGAGGACGGCAAATTCCATATGTTTGCCTCGCGATGGCCGAAGACGCTGCCGATGCATCCCGGCTGGATGACGGCTTCGGAGATTGTCAGAGCGGACTCGGATACGCCGGAGGGACCGTACCGGTTCCGCGAGGTGGTGCTACCGGCGAGGGGAGCGGAATATTGGGACGGACGTTGTACGCATAACCCCCATATCGTCAAACACGACAACAAATACTTGCTTTACTATACCGGCTCGACCCACCCGCTCGGAGATCCTGATCCGCCCGGGAATTTCGGGTTAACCGATCCGCAATGCATCGTGGCGCGGGCGAACAAACGGGTTGGCTTGGCTATCGCAGACAGCGTATTCGGCCCGTGGCGCAGAATGGACGAACCGCTATTGCCGACTCGTCCCGGCCGATACGACAGCTTCCTGACCTCCAACCCGGCTCCGTGCGTTCGGGAAGACGGTTCCGTGCTGCTGATCTACAAGGCACGCCGTTACGAAGGTAACCAGCATGGCGGCATGACGATCGGTGTCGCATATGCGGATCATTACGATGGGCCGTACCGAGTGCTGAGCGACGAGCCGGTGTTTCCTCCCGAGTCGTTCCATATCGAAGACCCGTTCATCTGGCATACAAGCGAAGGCTACCATTTAATCGCCAAGGATATGGAAGGTCATCTATGCGGTGAAAAATACGGAGGCATCTATGCAGGATCGGCGGACGGGCTGAATTGGCGCTTGCATGCGCAGCCGCAAGGCTATTCCCGCACGGTACGCTGGGATGACGGCACGGTGCAGACGCTAGGTAATCTCGAGCGGCCGTTCTTATTATTCCAAGACGGCAAGCCGACTCACTTGTTCGCGGCCGTCTCGGACGGCAGCAACGGTTTTATGGACGCGACCGAGACATGGAACATGGTTATTCCCTTGAAGCCATGATCGATTAAAAAGCCGCGAAGTTGCGGCTTTTTTTTGCGGAGGAACAGACATAGCGGCGCCGATCATTTAATAAATGTTATAAGATAGGAGCCCAATCGGATATTAGGGGGAAACCAATGGTGCCGGTAACAGCCAACGTACATGTGCGGGCAACTTTTCAAGCGGTCGTCGATGCCGTCATTCCCTCTGTCCTTCTGCCGACTTGCCGTATTGCGCCTCGGTTTATCGAGGGGGCTGTCCAGCTGGGCATCGATCTTTTCGTAATTATGCAGATCGATCATTCGCAGTTCGTACCCGTCAATTTGCCTTCTGCCAACCAAGAACCGTTATCCCAAGCGACGGCGCAGCTTCTTGATCTAGGAGCGGCGGAACTGGTTCGCACCAATCAAGATACAGCGCCTCTTAACCCTGCCATGTATCCGGGGGGAGGCCTATTTGCTTCAATGTCGCGCATCGATCGGCTACGCACGATAACCCTGTTGAACCATGTAGGGGTTCCGCTCGGGCAGCTGCCTCTTCCGTACCAGAACCATCCCGGGCTCGTCCAGACGATGATGGACTCGCTGCATCAGCTGACGATGTTCGGTTATTACTCGGAATGGTACGGTTACGGCACGACGCGGCTGCTTGCGCCCGTGGACCAGAAAGTCGAGTTCGATCCCCCGAGCTGGCCGCTGATCGGCTATCCGGGCCCAGCATACGGATACCGGGCGCTGCGCGGTTTTGTCCTCGCCATGCCCGATCGGAGGAGGCCTCAATGATGCAACGACCTGATGTCATCGTCATCGGTTCCGGAGGCGGAGGCGCGGTGATCGCCAAGGAACTCGGGGAGAAGGGCCTTACGGTTCTCGTGCTGGAGGCGGGTCCATGGTATGGGAATGCCAAGTGGCCCGATCCGAATCGGCAGGCAGGCGCTATTGGCAGCAATTCCGCGGACGATCTGGATATCGCCTTGTTCAGGCGGCAGTATACGAAATATGAGGGGGAAATGAACGATCTGATAACCGGTCGATTGCGATGGGGACCTGCGAACCGGAATCGCCCGACCTGGTACCGGAATATGGTGGAGCGGGGATTCGTCTGGCAGGCCGCCGGCGTTGGCGGATCGACGCAAGTGTACTTGGCCAACTCGCCGCGCGCCTTCCCGCAAGCGGTCGATTCGGTATGGCCGATTTCGTATCGCGAGCTAATCCCGTACTACGAGAAGGTCGAGGATACGCTCCCCGTAGCGTTCGCCCCGATAACGCCCAAGGAAGAGTTGTTCTTCTACGGTGCCAAGAAAGCCGGCTGGCCCCTGATTCCGACGCTCAATGTGACCAGCGCGGGCTATCGGCCGCAGCCGAACGCGATTCTGCCGCCGAATCCTAACCTGATGAATCCATCGCTCTCGCTGGAGCAATTGTCCGAAATGGAGGGGTGCACCCTCGCCGGACATTGTATCAACGGATGTCCGCACGGACCTTCGATCGACAAGGTCGCCAAGCGTGCCACGAACGTTAGTTACGTGCCGCTAGGGCTGCGGACCGGACGTGTGACCATCCAACCCAATTCGTACGTTACCAAAATCATAACGGCCCCCCATGCCGCGAAAGGACTCGTAGCAACCGGCGTCCAAATTCGGCATACATGGACCGGGGAGACGGAAGAGATCATGGCCGATGTAGTCGTCATGTCAGCCGGAGCCGTCGAAACTCCGCGTCTATGGCTGAATTCGGGGCTTCCCGACAATGGGTGGGTCGGCAAAGGTCTGGTCAATCATTATTTTGATTGGGTGACAGGGTTGTTCGATACATGCGACCTGATGTCCATCCTGGGATCGCCGGGGACGGATCCATTCGTCGGCCATACGTCAGGAGGCAGGTTGGATATTCCCGGATTGGGTTCGATCTTGGTCACCGGCTTAAGTCCGGGGCTGACGAGTTCCATGAGTTTCGGGCTAACCCAATCCGGTTATGCCGCCCTGCATCCCTACGCGGCGGGGGTGCCGAAATACGCGCAAGGGTGGGTCGTGGGACAGCAGCTGCAGGAATGGATGACGAATTACCGGCAGACATTGAGCCTCGTTATTTTTACGGAGGATGAGGTTCAGCAGCGCAATGGCGTTTCGTTGGATCCGACTTTGAAGGATGAGCATGGCTATATCCCCAAGATCAGCTATGTTCCCGGTCCGCGAGCGATCCGCAACCGGAATGCGCTCGCGAAAATTGCCGTTGAACTGCTGCGCAAGGCCGGCGCGAAGAAGGTGCTTCGATCGGATTGGCCGGCGGCCCTCATGATTCATCTCGAGAGCACGATGCGGATGGGGCTGGTCGTCGATACCGACTGCGAGACTTTCCAAGTCGGCCGGCTGTATATCGCGGATAATAGCGTCCACTTCAACAGCCTTGGCGGAGCTAACCCCACCTTGACGACGCAGGCGCTCGCCACGCGAACGGCGGAGAAGCTGTATGAACGGTACTTTGGTTAACCGGATAGCAGTTGTTGAATAATGGAACCGGACAAAAGGGCAACCTAGCAGTAAAAAAATGGAGTGGCAGCCATGAATCTGTTGGAAATGCTAAAAGACGCAATCAGCCCGTTGACGGACGGGGAGAAACCGCCGCTGCATGTGGGCGAGGTGATGAATCTGTGGTTCTATTTGACGGCTACGGAACAGACGATGCGCGGGGAGCAGGTAGCCCTGAATACCGTCTCGGATCCCGAACTGAGAGAAAAAGTCATGGACATCATTCACAACGTTCACACGCCGATCCGTGAAGAAGTGAAGGATTTTCTGCGGCAGGAAGGGGTTCCGCTTCCTCAATCAACGCCGGACAAATCGCTCGGGGATTTCCGGCAAATATCCGATAATGCCAAGCTATCGGACGAAGAAGTGGCCAATCTGCTCAGCTTTAATTTGGTGCTGGGCATTAATTACGCCTGCCGCGGGCTTACGGAAGCCGTCCGTCCGGACGTCGCATCGATGTTCGCCAAATTCCAGATGAAGAAGGCCGGCTTTGCGGTGACGTTCCGGCATCTGATGATCCAGAAGGGCTGGCTGTTGGTTCCCCCGTATTACAATCAGCCTCCGACGGGTAGCGGCAACTGAGATACGCGGTCGATCTGCTTTTAGTTGGGCTATAAAATCATAAAGGATTATAAGTCGCACAGTTGCGGCTTTTTTCTATTGACGATATAAGATCAATAGTCAATGCCAGTTAACAGCTCTGCCGGTTAATCCGTGGAAAAGGTAAGGCTGCCTTTCACCCAATCCACGGCTTGAACCGGAACCTCCATCGGGAACTGATGCCCAAACGGGATGAAGGTTGTGTCCAGATGTCGGAAGGACGCTGGAATCTCGTAAGTCCGGTCTTGCGTGCCCCATAAAATCCGGACCTTGCCGGGATCCCAGGTCGATGGCTGTAATGATACGTTCTCGGGCTGCGTTAAGGCCGCCATGACTTCGGCGTTCGCGGCACGTATTCGAGGCGATCGCAGGTCATCCATGACATGCCGGACATACTGATCCATTAGCGGGCTAGGGGACGTAAAATCATTCGTCTTGAGAAGCGTGCGCCTGAGTGCTGACGGGGAGAGAAGCTTCAACACCGATTTCGTGACACCAGCGTACTTGTAGGTCCGCCGGGCGGGATGAAGGACAGGTTGCATCAGCAACAGCTTGTCGATCCGTGAGCCGACTCGTTCCATGACTTTCGCCGCGATCAAAGCGCCGAAGGAATGGCCGATCAGGATGACGGGACGGTCAAAATCATCGATTAATGCGGCGACGGACTCCACATAGCCATCGATAACGGAGGCGTGGCGATGCAGCGGCGAATGTCCGAAGCCCGGCAGGTCGACCAGACAGATCGGAGAGCCTTCCAACGCATCGGCGATTGGCATGAGACAGGCCGCACCGCTAAAGGTACCATGCAGGAAGATGACAGGGGTACCCGGTGCCTCTCTTTCCAACACGACAACATTCGATCTCCTGCGCTGGGTGTAGCTCCCGCGTTCGCGGTCCACTCCGGGATGACTAAGCCGGGCATCCAAATCCGCGATGACGTAGGGAAGCGTGTCAGCCACAACGGTCGTTCGTCCTCCGTTCTGTTCTTCCAACTCGAGCTTCGTGTCCACGGGGAAGTCCGTTCGCACGATAAAATTCATCGACTCCGCGGGAATGCCTAATCGTCTGCCGATTCGCGTACCAAGCAAGGGCTTCAATACGCCGAGCGGAATAGAGCCGACAGGTCGTCTCATCCGGAGCTCATCCGCCATGCGTTCGACCAGTTCGCGGACATTCGGGCTGTTCCGCTGGCTATCCAGCAAGTAATAGGTATTGCTCTTCGCTTCTTCCTCGTTAGCGAGGTTGGCGATGAAGGAAGCGGCATGATCGATATGCACCATCGGGATCCAGGATGAACGGCCGCCGGGTGCAAGCGGCATGAGGTTCCTGCGCACGGCGTCCACCAGGATGCTCAATCCGCCGATTTGCTCCGTCATGCCGGAGAATGAATCGCCGATGACCACGCTCGGATTCACGGTCGAGAGCGGGATTCCTTCCTGATGCAGCGCCTTGCGCAGATACAGATCGGCCTGAAACTTCATACGTTCGTATGGCGGCATGTCTTCGATTGCACCATCGTGATCCTGCATAAAGTTCTGCCCGTTGTACGGACTCATGAACCCAACTAGATGAATGAATTGCTTCAGACCCTTCGTCCGTTGAATCTCTGAGGCGAGAGCAGCCAATTCCACAATCGGCTGGAGAAAGGAGCGTTCGGCGTCCGCTTGGCTCAGCTGAATGTTCATCGGTCCGCCGGCATGAATGATCCGATCGGCAGTCAACACTTGCTGACGATCGGCAGCCGACATCCCAAGCTGAGCCTTAGACAAATCGCCTAGAATCGGGATAATGGAAGACGCGTCTTCCACCTGCAGCTTGCGCAGCGTCTGGGCGAAACGTTCCGAATCGCGGATTAAGACATAAATGCGATGCTGCCTCTGCGAGGCAAGCTTGGTAAGGACCTGTTGGCCGATAAAGCCGGTTCCTCCGGTTAGAAAAAGGTTCATATGGTCATCTCCATTCTGGATTTACTAGTACTAATTAGTACTAATCGGATCAAAAAAAGAGCTTAAGCAGCATTCACTTAAGCAAAGCGAGTAATCCTTGCAGCAGATCCTGCAAGATCCTCGGATTGTCGCAGGCTTTCGCGATGAACAGCGCGCCTTCGATCGAGGTTAGCATTAACGCGGCGGTGGGCTGGACTTGAAGGTCCGATCGCAGCTCTTGGTTACGGACGCCTGCTTCAAGCAATCGTTCCAGAGCGTGGAGCTGCCGATCGAAAAATTGTTTAATTTGGGACCGGACCTGCTCGGATTCCGTCGACGTCTGCATATAGAGCGTCAGGAACGGGCAGCCGCCCAGCACATCCATCGACGATTGATTCGTCGTCAGCATGTTCACGATTCTCTCTAGACGGACCGCTATTGTCAGATCCTCTTGAGCGGCAACGGATAGAATTTGCCTTTCATAACGAGCGGTCAGCTGATCCACCATCGCGATCAGCAGTTCTTCCTTACTCTTGAAATGGTAGTAGATGTTCGTTTTGGAAACTTTGCTCGCCTTAACGATATCGTCCATGCTCGTCACATGGTAACCTTTGGTCAGGAACAGCATCATGGCCGTCTGAAGCGCGACATCCTTATTGGAAACGGTTGGTTTTGTTTTCGTCATAGTAGTACTATACGGTACTACTCGGATTCGGTCAAGAGGGAGGGGAAAAAGGTTACCTTGAGCCGTTGTTCGTTGACGGTGCGAACGTTCATCGATCTACGCCAGTTCCAGCACGATCATCTGATGATTCTCCACATACGGCACCGTATAGCAGATCGCGCCATCATCGGAAGCCGTCAGCGGTAGCTCCTCCATCGACGGAGCAAGGTAAGCCCGTTGCACCGGCGTTTCGGAAGGCAGGCGCAGACTTACCGTGACGTTGTGCAGCGGAACGATGTCCTCGATGACTTCGATTTTTCCTTTGAGTGCCGGCGTTGCATAGAGCAGATGATTGACATATCGTTTCTGTTCCGCTTGATATTGGACAGTCGTAATTCCGCGCGCAGGCAGATTGCAGCGCAGCGTCGGCTGCGGGAGCAGCAAGGCGAGCGCATGTAGAGCGATTTCCTTCAGAATCAGGCTGCCGTTGTCCGCATAATCCCCGAATACAGGCCACGCGAAGTAGATCCCGTTGCCGCTCTTGACCATGCCCGGCCCGGCTGCTTCCATGCTGCTCGGCGTATGCTGATGCGAACAGAACGTGAAGACGTCGCGGTTGAAGTACGGATTCTCGATCGACCCAAGCGAGCGGCCGCCGTTCAATTCAACGAGCTGACCTTCCCCGTACATGACAAAGGAGGCACGCCCTAGAGCGGATAGATCAAAGTCCGGGCGGAAGTACGCCGGATGGAACGTGTTGGTTCCACGCCATGTGACGCCAAGATCCAGCGCAAAAGCGTCGCCGGTAGGCTTCATCCCCGAGCGGCCCGTGACGAGCAGCTTGCCGCCTTGTACCGTATAAGCTGCGAGCGCGCGTTCCAATTCCGGCCAGACCGGCACCTGATCCGGCAGAATCAGCACCTTGTAGCGGCTGAAATCCGCCTCCGCATCAATCACGTCGAACAAATAATGCCCTTCGGTCAATATCCGCACCGCTCCGGCGTCGGCCAAATTCGTCCGTTCATGCGGGGCCGGCGATTCCGGGCACGCGTACCGCGCCGCTTCCAGCGACAAGATCGCGATATCCGCCACAGAATTCGTCCCGACGCACCACGGCTCCTTCGCTTCCACTTCGGCGTAAGCCGTGCCGATCAGCGCATACGTGGCTTCATCCATCAGGCCGGCAGGATGCAGCTGATCGCCGATCGAGCATTTGGCGCCGTGTGCCAGGCTGAGCGCGGTCTCGAAGCGCAGCGCGTTCGGATGCTTATACCCGCCGAATTCGCCCCAAGACGTATGGAATTTGCCGGTCATGCCGAGATACTCCATGCCGAGGGTCTGGGCGTAACGTGCCGACAGCGGAAAATGGTCGTAGCCCCAGCCGCCGGTCGGCAGCGATTCCAGCTCCAGATGGCTGTTCGCATAAGCGAGGTCCCGCCGGCCGCGCGTCTGATGGCCGCCATTGTGATAGACGGGCAGACCGGGCTTGACCGCATCGATCGTCTCCCGAACGCGCCGCGTGTAATTCAGGAAAGTGCGTTCGCCAAGCGCAAGTACCGCCTCATTGTCGCGCGGATCCGCTCCCGCGGCCAGCAGGTCGGCCACGCAGAACTGGCAGCAACATTGTCGGATGCCGACAATATCAAGGAAGATGCCGTCCGCGTCATAGCGGGATACGACTTCATGGAGCTGAGCCAAGAGGATGTCCAGATAAGGCGTGTTCAAGCAGAACTCGTGATAGCCCGGCGTCATAAAGTTCTTCACCCAGCGCGTGCGGTCCTCCGCATCGCGGATGAGCCACTCCGGATGACGACGCGCAAGTTTCTCGTCAAGGCCAACCGACAGGTACACGGGCGTCTTCACGCCGATCTCATGCGCGGCCGCGATCATCTCGCCGAGCAGATCGAATTCGAGATGCGGATGCGTCTCGTTGGCTTCGCTTGGATGGTAGGCCCATCCGTGATGGCACTTGGAGAAGACAGTGACCGAATTGACTCGGCCGACTTGCAGCATGGCTTGAAACTGGGAGCGCGAGAAATGGCGTCCGATGCCCGGGATGGCTTCGGATGTATGGAAATCGAGGTGCACTTGGCGGAATCGCATGACGAAATCGTCCTCCTGATTCAAAATGATGAAAACGGATTCTTTCGTCAATGTACCTCTTTTGGAGAAACCGAACCAGTGATAATATGGACTTAATTTAGCACAAAACCGACTTCACGTTAGGTGGGAGAGACATGTTGTGTCTGGAATTCGCGATACCGCCGCTGCCGCAGTTCGTCACCGCCGGATATGCCGTATGGCCGCCTGGCGACCAGCATTTTGCCCGTACCTTCGACGTGTATGATCTGCTGCTGGTGACGAAGGGAACGCTCTATATGACGGAAGGAAACACGGAATATGCGATCGGGCCGGGGAAGCTGCTGGTGCTGGAGGCGGGTGCGCCTCATTACGGTCATCGGCCCTGCGAGGAGGATACGGGGATTTATTGGGTTCACTTCGTTCATGGCTCGCCTTCGGTTGCTATTGAGCGGGAGGATATCCCGTGGACGACGCTCCTCTCCAAAGGCACGGATCGGGATGTGGCGCCGTCTGCGCAACAGCGGATGTATATTCCGAAATTCGCGTCCGTCGACGTTCAGGCGATCGAGCCGATCCTGCGGGGGATGAACGAAATTCATAACCGGTTGAACGGCGAGAATGCGCTGCGGCTGCATGTCATGCTGGCCGAGCTGTTCACGGCCTTGCAGGCCGAATGCGCGAGAACGGCCGAGCCGGAGCCGTCCGCGAGACTGGCTCGGGCGGCAACCGCGTATTTGAACGGCTGCTGGCGCGAGCCGTTCGATATGGCCGTACTGGAGAAAGAGCTGCATTTTCAGGCGGATTATATCGCGAGGTGCATGAAACGGCATATCGGAAGAACGCCGTTGCAGTACGTGATGCATCTGCGGCTGGAAGAGGCCAAGAAGCTGCTTGGCGGCACGGTGCTGGGCCTGCCGGAGATTGCGGAGCGGGTAGGGATCAAGGATACCAATTATTTGACCCGCCTGTTCAACGCGAAGCTTGGCGTTACGCCGGTTGCATATAGGAAGCTGTTGCGGCAGCAGGCTCTCGGTGGTCCGGGACAAGCGTATAGCGGTAACGACGAGGCACTCACGTAAAGCGTCTGCGTCATCTACGTTCCGTTAATCGGCAGCTTGTCGCCGGCGCTCTCCAATCTGGCCTTCTCCCGGTAGGCGGTCGGGGATAGGCCGATCGTCCTTTTGAACATCCGAGAGAACAGCAGCGGATCCGGATAGCCGACGGAACGGGCGACTTCGGCGATGGAGAGCATTTGCATCCGTAGAAGGCGGCACGCTTTGCGCATACGCACATCGGTCAAGTACCGGTACGGCGACATCGACAGACGCTGCTGGAAAATGCGGCACACATATTTGGCATCCAGTCCGAGATGATCGGCAATGTCGGGGAGACCAATTCGGTCGGCGTAACGGGCGTTCATGAACGCGACCGCTTTGCGCACATGAGGTCCTGCGTCGGGACTTGCAGGCGGTGCGGAAGGGGGAATGGCAAGCAGGCCGAACAGCCGATAGAGCGCGCCTGTCAGGAGAAGTTCCTTGGCATGCGTATCGCGATAGCCGAGCAGCTCCCGGAACAGCGCATCGATTGGATCGGCGGCATCCGGCTGACGCACGAGCACCGAACCGGAGAAGCCGGCTTGCTCGAACAGACGATACGCGTATGTACCGGTAAAGCCGATCCAGGAATATTCCCACGGCTCGCTCGGATCAGGCGAATAAGTATGGACGGCATCCGGCAGGATGAGGAACAGTCTGCCTGGTCCAATGTGCGCGGTATGCCCGCCTGTCGTATAAGTGCCGAATCCGCGATGCACATAATGCAGAATGTACATATCGCGGACGCACGGACCGACTGCCATATCCGGCGAGCAGGCCTGCGTCCCGACTTCGAGAACGGCCAGATCGGTTAGGCCGACCGGTTCGGTATAGATATACTCCATCATCAATCGCACCTGCCTTCAACTAGAGAAGATATGCTATAAGAAGCGGAAATCTGGCTATTTCATTATAAGAGAAGTGCCCTACAATTTATAGTAGGAGGGATGGCAGATGGAGTACACGACTTTAGGGAATACGGGACTTCGCGTCTCCAAGCTCGGACTTGGCGGGGCCCCGATCGGCAACGTGTTCAGACCGGCGGATGAGACCGAGGTCGAGAAGATGATCCATGAAGCGGTTGACGGCGGCATTAATTTTATCGATACGGCGCCGCGTTACGGGAACGGCGAATCGGAGAGGCGCATCGGCAAAGCGCTCCGCGGCGGGAGACGCAGCGGGGTGGTGCTCGCGACCAAGGCGGTCGGCGCGGATGAAGCGTTCGATTATGCAGGCACGATCCGTTCCGTGGAGCGAAGTTTGAAGCTGCTGGATACCGATTGGGTCGACCTACTGCAAATCCACGACGTGGAGCAGACGTCTTATGAGACGGTCATGAACGAGACGCTTCCCGCGCTGGAGAAGCTCCGTGCGGAAGGGAAAATCCGGTTCATCGGCGTATCCACCCGGAACTTGAAGCTGCTTCAGACTTATATCGCGACCAACCGCTTCGACTGCATCCAATCTTATGCTCGATATATGCTGATCGATCATACGGCGAAGGACGAACTGCTCCCGCTTGCCTCGGCATCCGGCGTCGGCGTCATCAACGGCAGCGTGCTCGGGCTTGGACTGCTGGCCGATATGCCGGCCGCGTTCCTGCGTGAGCCTATCGTCGCCGAAGCGGCGCGGCGAATCGAAAAACTGGCATTTCTGCGGCACACCGCACCATACGGGCTCGTCGAACCGGCCATGCGCTTCAGCCTGTCCGAGCCCGGCATTCATGTTACGCTTACCGGCGCCGGCTCGCGCGAGGTGCTGCGGTCGAATATGGCGATGTGCGACGGACGAGGGCTTGAGCCAGAGGAGCGGCGCCGCGTGTTCGAGCTGTTCCAGGGCCAAAGCCTGTTTCCGGCGGAATAGGAGGGGACGGACATGACTGAACAAAGGAATCCCATTCCGCGGATCGAGGCGAACGAACGGATGGTGCCGCCGGAGTGGGCGCTTCAGGAGCAGTGGCTGATGACGACGCTCAATCAGGCCGCCGTCGAATTCGTGGGCCGCTACACGCAGCCGGACGGTACGCTCATCTGGCAGGAGCAATGGCCGGGCATGGACGGATCGGACGATCCGTACGAGGGCTTCATGAATTTGGCGCTGTTGTATGTGCTCGGCGGGAGCAAGGAACTGCACGGATTATCGCGGAAGATATGGGAATCCATCACCTGGCAGTGGACGGAATACGGGCAGATCGACCGGGAATTCGATGCGTATTACGACTGGATGCATCATGGCGAAGGCTACTTGTATCTCTATTTTCTCGGGTTGGCGGGACCTGCGACGTTGAAGGACCGGCAGCGCTCGGTCCGGTTCGCCCGCATGTACACCGGCGACGATGAAGCTGCGCCGAACTATGACAAGTCGCTCCGGCTGATCCGTTCGCCGCTTACGGGAAGCAAAGGACCGCGGTTCTGCGTATCGGAGGAAGATTGGAGCACGCATCGCGGCATACTCGATCATTACCCGCCTCCGTACGAAGATATGCCTGGCGCGGATTACGCATCCGGCACCTGCGCCTGGTCGGACGATATTGCGTACAGTCAGCTGATCCGCTTCATGAATGAGCGGATGAACCGAGGCGACGTCCCGCTTAATTTGAACGCGACGGGATTGGTTACGCATGCCTATCTGCATACGGGAGATGACTATTACCGCGACTGGGTAGCCGGTTATCTCGAAGCATGGGAGGAGCGGACGCATCGCAACGGCGGCATGATTCCGGACAATATCGGGTTATCCGGCGAGATCGGCGAATACAACGGCGGTAAGTGGTGGGGCGGCTACTATGGCTGGCGATGGCCGCATGGGTTCATGACGATCATCGAGCCGCTGTCGAATGCGTGCATGAACGCGGTGCTCCTAACAGGCGACATGAGCCGGTTATCGCTCGCCCGTTCCCAATTGGATGTCAATTGGTCGCACCGCAAGGAAGAGAACGGCCAGACCCTCGTGCCGAACAAACACGGGGATAACGGCTGGCATGACTGGCGCAAGCCGCTGACCAAGTATGCGATATATTTATGGACGATCTCGATGGCCGACGAAGATATCGAGCGGATCGAACGTATCCCGGCCGATCATGATTGGAATGAAGTGATCGTTCCCGTCGTTTCGGGCCGTGACGATCGTACCGGTCGGGAGACGAAGCATTATATCGGGAACACGGAGCCGTGGTTCCGATATATCCGCGGCACCAATCCGGACTATCCTCAGCAGATACTCGCCGCGAATATGGAGCTCGTCGGCCGGCAGCTTGCGCGGATGCGGTCGGAGCAAGGCGATCCGCGCAAGTGGGAACGCGGCTACCATGACGGGGACTTCTCGAGCATTCATATCTGGCAGGAGATGTGCCCGCTATACTTTGAGGCCCTCGTGCAGCTGACGCTGGGCGGCCCGATGCATATTTCGCATGGCGGGCTTCAACACGGACGAGTCCGGTATTTCGACGCGCTCGAGAAGCGCCCGGGTTTGCCGCAAGGCGTATCCGCGCTCGTGGAGATGCTTACACCTGACAGCGTGACGCTGCAGCTTTGCAATACCAGCTTATTCGACTTGCGCGAAGTCATCATTCAGGCGGGGACGTTCGGCGAACACAATTTCAAGATTGTTCAGCGGCTGGATGCCGCAGGGCACGCAGTCGGCGAAGAGATATTGCTCGCAGGCAAATGGCTTGCGGTCTCGCTGCAGCCTGGCGCCGGAATCAGGCTGCGCCTCGGCATGAACCGTTATGCCAATGCCCCGACGTACGAGATGCCTTGGCCGAACCAATATGCTACGGCTCCCTTGCTGACGGGACGCACGCGGTCAGGAGGTGAGCCGGCTTGTACGTAGACAGCCATGTTCATTACTGGCAGCTTGCCCGCGGCGATTATGGCTGGCTCAAGCCGAGCAATCCGTTGCTGTATCAGGATTATTTGCCAGATCGATTATCGGGCGAGTTGGGAAAATACGGCGTTGAAGCTGTCATCGCCGTTCAGGCTGCGCCGACATTCGAGGAGGCCACGTACTTGCTTGAACTGTCCGGGGAGCGGCCTGAGATTGCCGGCGTGATCGGCGGGCTCGATCCGCTCACAGCCGGATTTCAGGAAGAGCTTGCAGCGCTATGCGCGAACAGGCGATTTCGCGGTATTCGAGTGGGAGGCAGCGTATTCGATCCGGGACTGCCTGATCATGACCGCAAGAAAGTGCTGAGCGCGCTTGGAACTTGCAAAGACGCAGGACTTGTCGTCGAGCTGCTCGTTGATCCGCGCAGACTTGCTGAAGTCGCAGCTACGCTTGCGCAGCTGCCTGGGCTTACGGTTGTCGTGGATCACTTGGGATGCCCAGCCGTCAAGGAGCGAGCGACAGAACAATGGATGGCTGGAATGGAGAGGCTGTCCGAGCTTCCCGGTGTCTATGTGAAGCTGTCGGGTATGATGACGATGGCTGGGGGGCGGCGCCCGGAACTGCTTCGCCCCTATACCGATCGACTTCATCAGTGGTATGGTGCAAGCCGGCTTCTGTTCGGCAGCGACTGGCCGGTCGCGCTGCAGGCCGGCGGATACGTCGACGTCGTAGACTTGTTCGAAGAGCTGCTGCCGGACACGCTGACATTCGAGGAGAAAGGATGGATCCGCGCGGGCAATGCCAAGCGGATCTATGGGATCGAAGGATGAGAAGAAGGATGTTCCGGGCGCAGGTGAAGGCGTCATGCAAGGCGGAATTCGTGCGTGCGATAGAGGAAACAGGACCAGCTTGGCTTAAGCGGCTGCAAGGGCAGGGAATTCAGGCATTCACGCTGTTCGAGAAGGACAACGGCCTGTTCCTGTATATGGAATCCGCTGACTCGGATGATCTGTCATGCTGGACGTGGCCGGATCGCTGCGTTGCCCTGTTGGAAGCATGGCCGGGAGAGGACGGCAGAAGACGTTTTGAGGTACCGATGTTGGATATTTTCCATGACGGGGATAACGAATTGTTGGAGAACTTGCAAGCCGGCCGGGAGCGGCGGGAGCGGATCGGGTCGCTTGCCCGATTGAAACCGGAGATGTACGGCAGCTATGTGTTCTATCATTACGCGATGCAGGAGGAGAGGCCGAACGGCTTTAATCCGACCTACATGATCGGTGCGCAGGAGCAGCTCCTGTTCTCCTACGAGGAGCGTCCGGCACCGGGCGAACGCGGCGGCGCTTCGCGGCGGACTTGGCCTGCGCCGATCGTTCCCGACAATTGGCACGAGGTGATGGAACCGCATTTCAGGCCATGGCCAGGAGATGAGCAGGGTTCGAAGCTTTGGGTGAAGATGAACTTAATCCTATCGTATTAAAGGCAAAGCCGGCAGCTTCCGTGAGGAGAGCTGCCGGCTTAGTCGTGTTAGTGGATTAAAGAAGCGTAAAGCGTGTCCGCGTGAGCGGACAAAAGCGAGAGTTGGCACGGAGCTTCTTTTCGTGCTTGTATTAGCAGGTCACCACCAAAGGCATATCGTCGTGAACGAAGCTCGAACGAAAACTTTGTCGCTAGGACAAAGCGAGCTCCCCTCGAAAACCAGCTAATACTTGTCAAGCTTTTGGACTTGGTGAGTACGAGTTTTATTGGTATACTTATTTTTGTGCATAACAAATAATCCTTCTCCA
>NZ_JACHXK010000033.1 GCF_014192105.1 Paenibacillus phyllosphaerae
CTTGTACGCCTTTTTCACCAACATGCCTAAACCTCCTTGCTAAGGATGGATAGGAATATTATAGCACATACGTTCGTATTATGAACAAAAAAGAACGCGATTCATCCCCCGCTTAGCAAGTGCTTGAATTGGGGGTATTCTCGCTAGGGCTAGATAAATTCTTGCATTTCAAACAAAATTCCCTCTTCCTGCACAAGGATCGATCTCGAGCAGAATAGGGAATGGTGTGTGTACAATATACCAGATGGTTTGGAAGCGTGAACAGCGCCATATTTTTCAGGTCAATACCGCATTTTTCTGGTTATGGAACGGCGATATGGTTCGCATCGATCAACGCCTGCAGCTCTCGCATGTATTCCTCCGGCTTATATTGCTTGTTCGTCACTAATAACAAAGCGTTATCCCAGGCCGCCAGCTGCTCCTCGGTTGAGAATCTGGCTTCGAACCATAAGGCGCCTTTCTGTAACGTCGCGATCTGCTGCTGAACGAGCTGAGTTAAAGCAGGAACATGATCAGGCATATGCTCGACCTTGAATCCGGTGATCATTCCCCGGCTGGCCATAGCATGATCGCCATATCGCGCGAACACGAACTTCATCCATTCGCCTACGTCCGCATTGTAGCTTTCCTTGGCGAACGAAGCCGTAAGCCCCGCATTCACCGGGTACTCTTCCAGCGTTCCGGCTCCGCCTTCGACCAGCGGAACGGAGAAGAATCCGATCTGATCCGATGGGAGCTCCCCGTCCCTCGGATTATTGAATTGACGGAGCGACCAGCTGCCGGAATAGAACATCGCCGCTCTCCCTTGCATGAAAGCCTGCATCGAACCTCGGAAGTCGACTTTGCTGACATTCACGCCGTAATAGCCCTGAAGCGCCATATCCTGAACGACCTTCGCCGCTTCGATGAACCCCGGATCGGTCAACCTCCGCTCTCCCCGGTCGACCTGCAGCATGGCATCGGCGCCATAGGCGCGTATGATGTAGGCGTTGATCATCCTCGTGATCGGCCATTTCTCTTTACCGGCGAGCGCAAAAGGCTGAACCCCTTCACGCTGGAGCGCTGCCGCAGCATCGAGCATCTCGTCCCATGTGCGAGGCACGTCCAATCCGAATCTTGCGAAGATGGCTTTGTTATACCAGAATCCCTCGATATTCAGCTCGAGCGGCAGCGCGTAAAGTCCTTTGCCGTCCACATGGCTCTTCAGCAGCTCCACTGCCGTCGGCAGCAGCGAGTCGTAGATGCCCAACTGACGGAATGTCTCCTCCATATCGAGCACGGCGTGGCTATCGATCAGATCGAGCAGCGGCTTCCCCGACGGATAGCTGAACACGGCGGGCAGATCGTTGCTCGCTGCCAGCAGCTGAATTTTGCGGGACAAATCCGCCCCGCCGAGCGACTCATACTTGAAGCTCATCGTCGGGTTCGTCTCCTCATACAAGGCCGTCAGCTCATCGATGATGGCCGTGCTCTGGGAATTCCCGTCGGCTGTCATATACAGAATCGGCGAGGGTTCATCTCCGGATTGGGCTTGGGGAGCTTCAGGAGAACTGCAAGAAGTTAGACTGAACGAGAGGGCCAGTAACGCCGCCAATAAGCTGAACTGCCGAGAATGAATCGCCTTCATAGTTATCCTCTTCTCCGATCGGGGCATAGGTTCACGAATCGAAAGTCCTTGTCGCAAAGGTATCACCACCGGGACTTAATTACAATCCGGATTGGAACTTTTTCTGAAGAGGTGTCGAAGTACGGACCGTAGGATGAGCAACAAGACTCGCGGACGTCACAAACAAACGTTACGGAGGATAAAATAGACAAAATTATATTTTGTTTGAAAATTACCAGACATTTATCTATACTATCTAAGAAATCGGCTTTTATCTCGCTAACTATAACCTTGAATATTACGGAGGAAAAACAATGAAAATACCCGACGCCTTTAACCATAAGCCCGTGATCGTCGCCGATCATTATGACCAGATCGATGGCCGTTACGCAGGGCGATCTGATGCCAAATGCCTATCTTTGGGAATTACGCCGGGAAGCGATAACCGCAGATCGGAACTATCCGCCCAAGTATGGCGTTCTACCGGCGACACGTTGTCCGCGCAATCCGAAGAGCTGCCGCTCCATCGCGCGCTTGATCTGGCGATTCTGATCTGCCGCTCCTTGGAGCATTTTAACGAAGCTTATATCTATGAACATCTCTATGATCCCGAGCAGCCTGTCCTGGATCGGATCGGCCTGCAAGGAAGCGCGATGAACGTGGCTATCTGCACGGACAATGCGAACATTAGGGAAGACATTCAGACGTTCAACCAAGCAATTAGCGACAATGGCGAGATGATCGGCGAGCGCTTGCGTACGCTGTCCCGAGTCTTGAAAGAACTGGGCTATTAATGAAATTTGAGGTGTGAAGGCGGTGAACGCGATGAATGAAGAACAACCTTATCTCCTATCCCCGGACCGGCAATTGACGGAGATCGAGCGAGCGCTGATCTGGCAAAAACCCGCTTCGCATAAAGTAAGCGCGGCCGAGCGGCGAATCTGCGACGAGGTGAAGCGGAACTGGAACCGGGGCGAGATGAAGATCTCGACCATTTTGCTCGAAGGCGATGCGGGCTCGGGCAAGACCCAATTAGCCAAGGCGTTATCCGCGGCGTTCGGGTTGCCTTATACGAAGGTCACTTGTTTTGCGGATATGGATAAATCGGATATTATCGGGGCGATCCTTCCCGTCATGGCTCCGCCAGAGAACCAGCGGTCCGATGAGGCGGCGACTCCGCCGGTCGAGTACCGGTTCTATCCGTCCGAGATCGTCAGAGCTTACCAGAACGGATACCTGCTGGAGATTCAGGAGCCGAACGTGATCCGTGACGCATCGGTACTCATGGCGCTCAATTCTGCGTTAGAGCCTTATGGCAGCATCAACCTGCCGACGGAGATTATCAGACGCCATCCCGATTTCATGGTCGTCATTACGACGAACCGGAGCTACGCCGGAACCAAGCCGCTGAACGAAGCGCTGCGGGACCGCGTACAGCATTCGGAACGGATGGATATGCCGACGAAGGAAGTGATGATCGAGCGCGCCGTGGCGATGGTAGGTTTCGAGGATCAAGAGGTGCTGGGAATATTGGCGGAAGCCATCATGGCTTTGGATCAAGCGGCCAAAGCCAATGCGATCAAAGGCGTGGCCGGAATGCGGTCATACTTCTATTGGACCGATGCCGTCTCGGCCGGGATTCCCGTCGCCGAAGCGATGTATCATAAGGTGATCTACAAAATGACGACCGACCCGGATGAAATCAAGCTGTTGGAAGAAGCCCTCCGATCCCGCGGGCTGATGGCACAGTTGGAACAACTGGAGATCGCGGTAAAAAAAAACGAATTCTCGGGAAGCTTGAATTAACCGCTGCAGGCGAATTCGATCATCTAGATGTCTCTTCCGCCGCCGATGCCGATGAGACTGGACTTGCGCTGATCAAGTCGGCCGAGAGCGACGATAGCTCCGTCCATCAGCCGATCGCGTTCGAGAAGTCCGACGAAGGGACGCGCAGCGAACTGGGCGATAATTTGTCCTATGCGATTGCGGTAGAACCACCCGAGCAAGACGAAGAGCAGAAGCAGCTAGAAAAGGCCTTCCGCAAGAAACTGAATCAGGAAGCGCGGGCCATCGTCTCCGATTCGATGCATAAGAGCGTCAAGCTGATCGTGCACCGGCCGGAGTATACGCGGGAGGATCGGGAAGCCTATGCGCGTACAGTCAAGGATCTGCTGCCTGTCGTGCAGGAGATCGCCCGTCGCGCGATGCCGATCCTTACGCACGATATCTCGGTGGATTACGCCGGACGCCACTATTACGGGAGCAGGTTCCGGGCAGATCGTCTGGCTTACGTGGACTTTCGGCATTTTGCCAAGAAACGCCCGCCTACGGAAGCGCCTTCCCTGGTTGTGGGCTTACGGATCGATGAGTCCAAATCGATGAATGCCGCAGGAAGGTTGGAAGCGGCGCGGCTGGCCGCAATCGCGATCTATGAATTCTGCCTGCTATGCGACATTCCCGTGCTGATCGCCGGAGATACCGCGGATGTTTCCCGGTTGGAACAGATGTCGATCTACTCGTACGCCGATTACGCGAAGCCCGATCCGAATGATCGTTACCGGTTATTGAGCATCCGTGCCAGAGGCAACAATCGGGACGGTATGGCGCTGCGGATTATGGCCGACAAGTTGGCCGAAGCTCCCGGGCAGAGCAAGCTGCTCATCAGCATTAGCGACGGCCAGCCCAAAGCGATGGAAGCCTATACCGGCGAGGCCGCGCTTCAGGACATCCAGCAGACGATCTCGGAATACGAACGACGCGGCGTCCGTTTCCTGGCGGCGGCCATCGGCGACGATAAGGACGTCATTAACCGGATCTACGGCGATGGGCGCTATCTGGATATGTCGGATCTGTCGCGATTCCCTGCGGAGATGGTCCGTTGCATTGCTCGTTATTTGTGATTACAATTCAACATTCTCACGTAGTCAAACAACCCGCAAGAGCGTTCTCGAACGCCACTTGCGGGTTGTTGCTGTCGCAGCGCTGCCCCGTGCTGGAAGTTATTCTTGACCGGTTCGACCGTCCGCGCCATCCCCGCCCCGCTGGCTGCTTCTATACGCGCTCGGCGAGACGCCGTTCAGCTGCTTGAACATTTTGCTGAAATGATATTCTTCGTCATACCCGCATAACCGGCCCACTTCCCGGATCGGATAATCCGTATAGGCGAGATAGCCGCACGCCTGCTGGTTGCGCAGATGCAGGTGATATTCCTTCGGCCCCATCCCCGTATACTTCAGGAACAGCTTCCGCAGGTAAGAGGCCGAGATGCGGTGTTCCTCCGCCAGCTGCTCGATTCGCAGATTCTCCTTATAGCCTTCCTCCAACTGTTTCTTAATCCGCTCGAAGGCGGCATGCGCGCCGGATTCCGTTAAGCTCCAATCGGATCGCTCCATCCGGTGCAGCTTGTGCAGCAGAATCTGCAATTGCGCTTGGGACATGGCAGCGCCCGCGCCAAGTCCAGGCAGCCACGCCTGATGGATCTCCCGGAACAGCTCGCCCAATTCCTGAGCTTGCTTCACGCTATACCGGCTTAAGAAGGGCAGCTCCAGCCTCTCGATCGGAATGATGTCCTTCCACACCGCATCGTAGACGAGCTCCGCGCAATCGAAGAGCACCATCGTCATGCGGAGCGGCGCGTGCGGCTCGGAGCGCATGGACAGCTTCAGACCCGGCTTCAGGTAAGCGAGCGTGCCGGCTTGAACCTTGTGCTCGGCATTCGTCAGGAAAGTCCCCTCTCCCGCATGAATCCAATATAGGCTATGCACATTCACCAGATTGCGAATATCCGACCATCCCGGATAGGTCGCTTTATCGATCACAAAATGGATATGTACCGCAAGATGATTGAGATCATAACGTCGTTCTTCCAAGCGCGTCTCTCCCCTATCCCTGCTGACGAGGCTCGTTTTTTACAACCGGAACTTCGTTTTTTCCATTCCGAACCTAATCCCGTTCCTGTAACATCCATAGTATCAGAGCGTAAGCAATTCCACTATGACATGAGGAGGAACAGCCTTGTTAAGGACATTCCAAGAGCATCGGATTCGCGCGACGCAGCTGCTCGACGGCCCATGGGACTTGGCGTTGGATCCGGACGATACAGGGGTTCGGGAGCAATGGTTTGAGCGATTTCCACATGCCGAGCGCTCCATCTACGTCCCATCCTGCTGGAACAATGAACTGAACGTATTCGACTATGAAGGCGTTGCCTGGTATCGGAGGAAGATTCATATTCAAGACGCGCAGCATGTCCGGCTCATCTTCCATGCCGTGCTGGGCCATGCCGACGTGTATCTGGACGGGCAGCATCTCGGTTACCACTACGGCGGTTATACGCCCTTCGAGTTCGTCGTCCCCTCCCTCACCGCGGGCGAGCATGAGCTTATCGTTCGCACGGACAGCACGCTGGACCGGCTGACGATCCCGACGGAGCACGTCGACTGGTTCCATTACGGCGGCATCATCCGTAGCGTCGAGCTGCAGCGTCTGCCGGATCTTTATATCGGGCAGCTGAAAATCGACTACGATCTGCATGATCGAGAGGCCGAAGTAGGGTTCTACGTGCAGATCCATTCCCTGTCGAAGACGGCCCAGACAGCGGTACTGACATTGGTTGAAGGCGGACAGGAACTTCATACGGAATCGGTGCAGGTAGCCGCAGGTCAGAAGGTGTTCTCTACAGTAAAGCTACGCATGGAAGACATTCGGTTATGGAATGTCGGCCAGCCCGAACTGTATACGTTCCAAGCCCTCATCGAGATGGACGACAAGATCGATCGCATCGGCTTCCGCCGGATTGAGGTACGCGATCATCGCATTACCATCAACGGCGCTCCTGTCTATCTCAAAGGTGTGAACCGACACGAGGAGCATCCCGAGTGGGGCTTTGCCTTCCCGCCGAAACTGATGCAGAAGGATCTGGCGATCATTCAGGAGCTCGGCTGCAATACGGTGCGCGGTTCGCATTATCCGCAAAGCCCTTATTGGCTGGACCTGTTGGACGAGCACGGTCTCGTATTCTGGAGCGAGATTCCGATGTGGGGCGCCTTCCTGCCGAACGCAACGGTCAGCGAGCCGCTGTTCCAGGAGCGGGCGCTTACGATGGTGGGCGAGATGGTTGACTTACATTATCATCACCCCTCCGTTATCTTCTGGTCGGTGCACAACGAGATTGACTCCCGTACGCCGGAAGCCTATCAGATGACGGAGCGATTGGTTGCCTGCGTCAGGAATCGGGACACCTCCAGGCTGGTAACCTACGCCACCATGCATCCATTAGAGGATATTCTCCTTCCTTTGTTCGACGTCATCGGCATCAACAAATATTATGGATGGTATGAAGGCGATGTAGATGGCTTCAAGGAGATGCTGAGACAGTTCCACGAACGGGCAGAGCATATGGGGGCCGGCGATAAACCGGTGCTCATGACCGAATTCGGCGGCGCCGGGCTGTTCGGGGACGTAGGCTGGGAGCCAAGGCTGTTCAGCGAGGATTATCAGGCGGAGCTTGTTACGAAGGCGCTGACGATCTTCCGGAACGATCCCAAGATCGGCGGTACCTACATCTGGCAGTTCTCGGATATTCGAGGCGATCTGAAGAGCAGCGGCCAGCATTTCCGCGACCGGGCGCGCAGCTTTAACAATAAGGGCTTGGTGAACGAATACCGCAAACCCAAACAATCCTTCCGCGAGGTTCGGCGAATCTATCGGTCGTGGGACGAGGGTGCGTTTTAAGACTGACGGTTTCATTGCGATACGATTCCATGGAAGAAGGCCAGCCCGGTCACCGGATTGGCCTTCTTCGCGTTTCCCTATCCAACCGCGTTCTTCAATTGTCGCTATTCTTCCTCAATCGCGTACGTTTCCTTCATCGCTGCAAGCCCTTTGCGAGCAACCTCCAACGCGCTTAACCCTTCATAATGCTCAAGGAATAATTCCAGCGACAGATAACCCTCGTAGCCGATGCGATGCAGCGTGCTTGCGATCTCGCGGGACGGGGCAATGCCTTTTCCAGGGAAGACGCGATGATTGTCGGCAATGACCGTGACATCCGGCTCTGACGGGTAGTCATTGACATGGAAGATGCCGATTCGATCCCCATTCAGACGCTCAATCTCCGGAATCGCGCTGCCGCCCGTGTACATGTGAAAAGGGTCAAGTAACAGCTTAATCCCGGTCTCCCCGCACAGGGACGAGATTTCGACGGCCTCGGACAACGTGGATAGCTTAGGTGCCCGCCCCCAGAACTCGAGGTAAGGCTCGATGCCGATCCGCCTTCCGAGCTGGACTAACCGGTCCAGGCTGGCTGCGAATTCTTCCGGCGAACAAGCGGCCACATCGCCGTACGGAGGTGCCGCGATCGCAAGGCAACCGAGCTCCTGCAGCAGCTTCATCTCCTGCTCCGCCTGCAAGAAGGCCGCCTCCCGTACTGCCGGATCCTTATCCGCCCAACGGAAGAAGGCGATCGCATTGGCGAACGTAAGGCCGGCTTCGTCCAAGCAGGCTCGCAAAGCCTCTGCCGTACCTCCATCTGCCAGATAACGCTCAATATCCGATACCCATAGTTCAACGCCATCGTAACCGGCATCGGCGGCCACCCGAATGAATTCGGGGACCGTCAGTCGGAACGGGAACAAGGTTGAAGCATTAAGGGCTGCCTTAAACGGAAACATGCCATTGCCTCCTTCACCAAAGTGTATTGCTCTGCTCCCAAAGCGTGGTGCTAGGCTCCTTGTAGCCTAAGCCTAGCATCTCGCAGCGACTAAACAGCAGCGAGTGATCACGCGATTGTCATTCGTCTACCCGAATGATACGCCCTTCTTCGTTACTCCGGAAGGCAAGCTCGATCAAACGGATCGAGGCTCGAGCCTCATCCGCGGTCACCGCAAGCTCCGCCTCCCCCATAATATGCTTGTATACATTCCGATAGTAGGCCCGGTAATCGCCGGGCAGCGTCTCGACGAATCCTTCGACGTGCAGGCTTCCTACGGAGGTGTTTAACTTCCCCCAGCTCTCGGGCTTCTCTTGGCCCCAACCAGGCTGCGTTGCCGGCGTCTCTCCCCGGATCAACGCGGATTCCTGCGGATCGGTGCCGTATTTGATGAACGAGCCTTGCGTACCGTACAACCGGTAGCGAGGCCCGGGTTCACGCACGTAGCGCGAAGATTTCAGGCTTACCTTAAGGCCGCCCGGATAGCCCAACACGACATCGAAGTAATCGTGCGCGAGCGCGTTCTCCCGTTGTACGCGAATATCGGCGGCAATCGTCTCGGGCATACCGAATAGACTGAGCGCCTGATCGAGAAAATGGACGCCCAGGTCGTAGAATACGCCTGTCCCCGGACCTCCATGCTCCCGCCAATTGCCGGACGCCATGACGGGATCGTAGCCGTCCCAGTGAAACTCGGCCTCCATGACCGTGCCCAGCAGATTCTGCTGCAGCAGCTGCTTCATGGTCAGGAAGTCGCCGTCCCAGCGCCTGTTATGGAACACGCTGAGCACTTTGCCTGACTCGCGCGCAAGCGTGGTCAGCTCATCCGCTTCGGCCGACGTGACGGTGAACGGCTTCTCGACGACGACATGCTTGCCTGCGGACAAGGCGTCGCGCACGAAGGTATAGTGATCGGTGCTGGGCGTTGTCACGACAATCAGGTCGATCTCGTCATCTTCGTATAGCGCATTCACGTTGTCGACGATCTTAACCCAAGGGTATCTGTCCTTAGCCGCCGAACTGCTCCGCTCCACCACCTTCGTCAGCTTAAGCTCCGGCACGGCGGTGATAATCGGCGCATGAAAGGTGCGTCCCGCATACCCATACCCAATAAGTCCGACCCGCAGCGGCTCACTCATCGCCGATAACCCCCAGCTTCTTCAGATTGCGATAGCTGATCGCGATACTGTCGAATGGCGAGCGCCGGCATTCGTCCTGCTCCACGATTAACCATTCGGTTCCGACCTCGGATGCCATCTTCACAATCTCCCCCATCGGCAGAATTCCCTCGCCCACTTCCGCGAAGAACTGTTCTTCGCCCGGTTCCATGTCCTTCATATGCAGCAGCGGACAGCGATTGCGGAGCTTACCGAGGTAGGCGACGGGATCTTCCCCGCCCTTCTGGACCCAATACACGTCCAGCTCCATCTGCACGAGCTCCGGGTCCGTCGCTTCGAGCAGCAGATCCAGGGCATAACGGCCCTCGAACCGGGTGAATTCCCAATCGTGGTTATGGTACAGCAGTTGGACGCCTGCCTCTTTGCACTTACGGCCGACATCGTTTAACGCTGACGCGACCTCGAGCACCTCTTCATGCGAAGAGAAACGATAATAAGAGAGAACCACATACTTGGCTCTGATCTCCTTCACATATTCGAGCAAGCCCGCTAAGTTCGTCGTCAGTTGCCCGAAGTCCGTATGGCAGCTCAATGCTTGCAGTCCGATGCGATCAAAATGGTCCTTGACCTCCTTCGGCGTGATCCCCTCCGGCGGCAGTCCCACCTCTGCCGCTTGGTAGCCGATCGTGGCTGCCCGCGAAAAGGCGCCCAAATAATCTTGCTCAAGCTCGCGTCTAATCGTCCAAGGCTGTAACCCGATGCCAAATGCCATGCGCTTCATCCTCCCGATCGTTCTAGTTATCAAGCAGATTATATTGCAAACCTAGCGGCAGCGCTGCCGGCCTGTCTACGGCGGCGCTTACATCCACATGCACCCCGGCATTCGACGACTCCATGATTCCGATCGTAATGTCGATGACATGGCGAGCCAATTGTCCGCTTGCGCGGTGCGGCCGACCGCTGCGAATGGCTTGCGCCAAATCCGCCACGCCGATGCCCCGGCTGTTGGCCGTGAAGCCATGCGTATACGGGATTGTGGCAAGCTCTCCGCTGCGCTGCAGAATCCGGATCTCGCCGTCGAAGTTATTCGGGTCCGGGACGAAGAGGGTACCTTCCGTACCATAGATAACTAGCTGCGGCGCATAGCCGAAGCTTTCTTTGGCCGCTTGCATCGTCGCGATGACGCCGCTCTCGAACTGAAGGACGGCAGCCGTGTTCATCGGCGCTTCGACCGGTATGGTATCTCCGTAACGCGGGGCCCGCGGATTCGTAATCGCAAGCTCGCTCCTTACGCTGCCCGTATAACCGGCGACGCGTCTGACCGGTCCGAGCAGGTTCACCATGGCGGTGAAGTAATAAGGAGCCATGTCGAACAGGGGATCCCAGCCGAGCTTCATGAGCGCCGCAATGTTCGGGTGGCTGCCATCCCACGCATGTCCCATGATGATGGAGCCGCTCGCCGCGTATGGCGTTCCGATCCAGCCGTCGTCAATCAGCTTGCGGCAGGTTTGCAAGCTCCCGCCGAGGAACGTATCCGGCGCGCTGCCGACTCGCAGACCTTTGGCCTCCGCCAGCGCTAATACATCATCCGCATCCTCCCGCGTAAGGGCAAACGGCTTCTCCGTATAGACATGCTTGCCCGCCTCGAGAATTTGCTTATTCACCGCTGCGTGAACATGCGGCGCGGTCAAATTCACGATGATCTCGATCTCCGGGTCAGACAGCATCTCTTCCGCCGTATAGACGTAAGGGACGTTGAATTCCGCCGCCCGCTTGGCGGCAAGCTCCGGAACCAGATCCGCAACTGCCTTCACCTCGAGATTGTCGAATACGGCCGTACAATTGTGAAGATAGATGCCGCTAATCATCCCGCAGCCCATTATTCCGATTTTCACTGGTTGCATCCGAATCACCTTTCTTATCCGAGTGTCGTTATTCTTTCACGCTGCCGAGGACGATCCCGCTGACGAAGAAACGCTGCAGGAACGGATAGACGATCAGGATCGGCAGGGCGCCGAGGAAGATCTGCGCCGCCTTGGCCGTCCGGTCGCTAATCTGTGTAAGCGAATCCAAATCCGCCGACGCCATGGCCGAGAAATCCTGCCGGATGATGATCGTCTGCAGATAGCTCTGCAGCGGGTAATGATCCGGCGTGTTCATGAAGATGAGGCCGTCGAACCAGGCGTTCCAGTGGCCGACGATCGCGAACAGCGTCACCGTGGCCAGCGAAGGCATCGAGAGCGGAATATAGACGCGCCATAGGGTCGTCCATTGCCCGGCGCCGTCGATGAACGCCGCTTCCTCCAGCTCCTTCGGCAGATTGCGGAAGAAGTTCAGCATCAGGATGACATTGAACACCGGCACGGCCGTGGGCAAGACGAGCGCCCAGATCGTATCCATGATTCCGGTATATTTTACGATCATATAGGTAGGAATTAGTCCACCATTGAACAAAATCGTGATGACGAATATCCAGGCATAGAAGGTTCGCGGACGGAACACGCTGGTTTCTTTGGATAACGGATAGGCAATAAGCACCGTGATCAGCATATTAATGGTCACGCCTAAGGCAACCCGCTGCACGGTCACCAGCATCGACTTCAGAAATGCTGCCTGGCCTGCGACATACTCGTAGCTGCTGAGCGTCCAATCGACCGGCCACAGCTTGACATACCCGGCCGCCGCCGCTTCGCTGGAGCTGAAGGAGATGGCGAGCACATGAACAAGCGGGATGATGCACATAAGCGATACAATCGTAAGGAACGTATAGTTAAAGGCGATGAACGCCTTTCTGCTCCAAGTCAGCCTCTCTACCACCTAGGATCGCTCCTTTCTCTAGAATATCCGGTAGTTGGCAAGGCGGTAAGCCAAGTAATACGACACAGAGATAAAGGTTAAGGACACGATGGACTTGAACAATCCGACGGCCGTCGCCACGCCGTATTGCGCATCTTCGAGGCCGATCCGATAGACGAAGGTATCGATAATATCGCCCGTCTCATAGACCTGCGGGCTGTACAAGTTGAACACTTGATCGAATCCCGCGTTGAGCACATTGCCCAGACTCAATACCGAGAGCAGAATAATAATCGAGGCCATGCCCGGCAGCGTCACGTGCAGCGTCTGCTTCCAGCGTCCCGCCCCATCCACGATAGCGGCCTCGTACAAGGTCGGGTTAATGCCGGTTAACGCCGCCAAGTAGACGATCGTATTAAAGCCGAACTCCTTCCATGTGTCGGACGCGACGAGCACAAATCGGAACCAATGATTGTCGCCGAGGAAATAAATCGGTTCGATCCCCAGCCAGCTAAGCCCGGCGTTGAGGATCCCCTCCGATGGGGATAGGATATCGACCAATATCCCCCCGAGTATGATCCAGGACAGGAAGTGCGGCAGATAGATCATCGTCTGCATGCTTCGCTTGAACCATTGCTTGCGCACTTCATTCAGCAGCAGCGCCACGATAATGGGCACGACCAACTGCGCGATCATCTTCATGAACGCGATGACGATGGTATTCCGCAAGATCTGCATCGTATCCGGCAAGGCCATCACGTAGCGGAAGTTCTCGAGTCCGACCCAGGCGGAATCCCAGATTCCCCTCGCCGGGACGAACTTCTGGAAGGCGATGACGAGTCCTAGCATAGGGCCATAATTGTAGATGAGGACGAGCAGCAAGCCGGGCAAGATCATCAGGTGCAGCGGAATCTGAGGGATGCGGCTGCGCCTCTGGTTCTTCCCGCTGCTCAGGCTCGCCATCCGCGCATCTGCTTCGGCCGGGGCAGCTTGATGGCTCATAGGTTGTTCCCTCCTTCTTGCCTGAAATAAGCGGGAGGGCCGGGTGATCCCTTGCCCTCCCGTTGACGTTCTATTTCGTCGCATTCCACGAATTGACTTCGTCCGTGATTTGGTCGCCGCCGAGCTTCTTCCAGTCGCTGACGAATTTGTCGAACTCGTCGACCGAAGCGCCCATAATAATCTTCGTGAACGTCTCCAGCTCCATCTTCAGCAAGGTGGCGTTCTTATCGGTCATCGTGGCGGTCGGGGCGGCATAATATTCGCTCGATTTGATCAGCTTCTCCGTCACGTACTTGTCGATGACGCTGAAGGAGCCTGCCTTACCGAACACTTTGTCGTAAGACCAATTGGTCGCATCGCCCGTACCCTCTTGCATCGCAAGCGAGTTATTGTAGGCGTCCAACTCCTCCGGATTGAGGGCCGAAGCATCTTTGTTCTCAAGCGCGGCGACGACATTATGATGGATGGTGAGGTTCTTATCCGGGCGGCCGACCGCGAACGGGAAGTACTGCCACACTTCGATGCCATCCACTTTGGAGTGCTGCTGCCAGACCTCCTTCGGCGTCTTCGGATCGAATTGCAGCTCGCCGAAGAGATTGAGCATTTTGAACAGCGCTTCCGGATGTTCGGCGTCCTTGCGGACAACGTAATAATTCGAGATCGAGCTCGCCGGCGTCTGCGGGCTCGCCGAAGTGCTATCGACGGAGACGATCGGATATGCCTGCCAATCTGCCGCCGGGTCGTTCTTCCGGCTGTCGGTCAGCGGGAACAGCGTGTTCCACATCTGACCGTAGCCCATGCCGAGTCTGCCTGCGGATGCAAGCTCCGCTTCCTTCACTTCGTCCTTGACCCCGAATTCCTTATCGATGAGGCCGTTCTTGTACATCTCCTGCAATTTGGCGAGCGCCGTCTTCATCTCCGGTTGTATGCTGCCGTAGACGAGATTGCCGCCGGGATCTTTAATCCAGCTTTGCGGATAGGCGTGATAACCGTTCATGAAGCCTTCGAGGATGCCGAAGCTTCCGCCGCCGTTGGTCCAGAATAGCGTCTTGTTCAGCGCCAGACCGTAGCTGTCCTTCTTGCCGTTGCCATCCGGGTCCTGATTGGTAAAGGCGTCCGCGATCCGGATCACGTCGTCCATCGTCTTCGGTTCCGGCAGACTTAGCTTGGTCAACCAATCCTTGCGGATCCATAGAATCGGGGCGTTATCGATCGTCGCATTGCCCGCGGGGAACGCCATTAGCTTGCCGTCGAAGGTCGAAGCCGCAAGGCCGTTCGTCGTCGCTTCGGCGAATTCCTTGACGAGCGGAGAAGCATACTTCTCGTACAGCTCCGTCAGATCATAGATCTCTCCGGCTTCCGCCAACTGCTTGAGCTGCGTGGCATTGACGCCGAAAATATCCGGAAGGTCGCCCGATGCAAGCGTGACGTTCATCTTCTCTTGGCCTTGATCCTTCTTCACGACCCAGTTGTTCTTCACCTTAATGCCGAGGCGTTCCTCGAGCGTTCGGGTCCACTGGTTGCTGTCGATGGTTTCGCCGCTGGCGAATTTCAGCTCGTCGATGACGCGCACGGTCGTTAGTTCGATGCCGGGCTCGTATTTCCCGAACTGCGGATCCGCTTCGCTCGTGGCATTGCCTGCGCTTGTATTCGCTTCATCGCCTGTCGTCTGGCTATTGGCCGCCTTGTCATTGGACGGATTCGCTTGGTTGCCGTCGCCGTTATTGCTGCAAGCGGATACGACAAGCGATAAACATAATAGCGATGCTGCGGCCACGTTCTTCTTTGGTTTCAACATCTGTTAACCTCCCCTTTTCTCCTATAGACATCGCTCTGGCTGGTTACAGGTTTAGTATAGAATTTCGCAGGGGCTGCCGTATATTTCACTTCTTTTAGAAGCTTTATCTTTCTTTTGTATATTTGGAAGTTCGGTGAACAAGTAGCCGGAGAGTCGGTATGGAGCTTGAACAGCGTCAGCGGTCGCCTTTGTAAACGGATTTCGTCCAATTTGATAATGAAGATAAGAGAAATCCGTTAACAACAGCGAGTGAAAGCCCATACCGACCGTAGGCTAAGTTTAGTTCACCGAACTTCCAAGCTTAACACCTGTCATTCATGCAGCGCGCGGTACTCCTGCGGCGTCATGCCGGTATGCTTCTTGAAGAAGCGGGTGAAGTAACCGGCCGTTCCGTAGCCGACCTGCGCGCCGACCTCATGGATTTTCATCATGGAACCCGCGAGCAGCTCCTTCGCTTTCTGAATGCGAAGGTCCGCCATATATTCCGTTACATTCATGCCGGTGCACAGTTTATAGAGGCTCGATAGATAGGAGGAGTTCAGATAGACGATCGCGGACAGGGCGTCGAGCGACAAATCCTGGTCCAGATTCGCCCGGATATGCTGGTTCAGCTTCTGAATAATCCGGTGCGTCCGTTCGTCGACCGACCGCCGCCTCTGCTCGATAAGCGACCATGCGCAGGCCTTAAGCACGGCCACGGCGGACTCTTTGGAAGGATGGGCATGCAGGTCCATCAGCCGCTTCGCCTGCTCGCCATCCGGCGCCGTTCCTTCTCCGGAAGCGTTCAGTTGTCGTAGCAGCATTAAAGCCACGCAGTAGTACGCTTGCGAATAAATCGCGTAATTGCGGAACCGCGCCGAGCCGAAACGCGCATCGATCAGCGTATTCCACTGCTCCAGATCGCCGGAATCGAGCACCTGCTCAAGCTCGAGAAGCCATCGGTCCGACAGGTCGGAAACCGTCTCCTGCTCCTCAATATCGCAATACGTGATCAGCATTTCGCAGCCATCTCCAAGTCCGAGCACCAGCATCTGCTTCAGCCTTGCATAGGTCGCGCCTAGTTCTTCCCAGCTCACGGGGCTTCCGTTCGTCACGATCGAGACGGGGATGCGAAGCAGCTGCTTGATCGTCGCCTGGATGCTCTCCAGCGTCCCAATGATGAATCGGATGTCCGCCTCCCACTGCTCGCTGCCGACCGGTTCATCCGCCTGCTCCGTAACCCTCGGTTGCAGCAGCCATACGAAATGGGAGCCGTCAAGGATGAGCGGAACGATAGCTGCGCGCTGCTGCAGATACTCTTCGGCAATATTCTGGATCGCGTAGAGCAGCAGCATCTGCGCGGAGCCGCTCTCGTCCTCCTGCCAGCGGTCCGCTCTGCCGGCGACCATCAGGATCGGATTCCCCGTGATGAAGGGAATATGCAGTTCCGCAAGCCTCGCCGGGCTTATGCTCATACGATACGTCCGCGCATCGATTACGCTGTAGAACCAATCTTTGCGCAGGAGCGGGAGCGCTTGCCATAGTTGGTCTTTGGCTCGCTTCAAGAAGGCTTCATTGACTGCCTCTTCCGTAATCTGCTTCATCGCCTGTCTGACGGCGGCTTCGATCGCCTCGTCGCCTTCCGTCTTGAGGATATAATCGACGCCGCCATGTCGGATCGCCTGCTGCACATAATGAAAATCGCCCATACCGCTGAGGAAAATCACCTTGCAGCGAGGCCAATGCGCCTCCACCCAGCGCTGCAGCGCAAGGCCGTCCATGCCCGGCATGCGAATATCGCTCAGCACGATGTCCATCTTAGTCCGCTTCATCCGTTCGATCGCTTCCTCCGAGGAGTAGGCGGTGAACAGCTCAAGCTCCAGATCCTCCAGCTCGACCAGCATTTCCTTCAACCCGTCTACGATGTAGGGTTCGTCATCGACAATCAACAATCTCATCCTCATTCGCTTGCCTCCTCGATCGGTATCTCGATATCTACCCGCAGTCCGCCCCGCTCCCCGAGGGCAAGCGAGATTCCGGCTTGTTCCCCGTATTTGATCCGCAATCGACGGTGGACGTTAATCATTCCCGTACGCTCGCCATGCCCGTCATCCGCGCGCAGCGTAAGGCGCAGCGACTCTAGTTTCTCCGCCGTCCAATCGTCCCCGTTATCTTCGACGGAGATTACGACGCGCTGCGGGCTATACGCGAACGAGACATGGAGCCAACCTTCTTTCGTTTTCTTTTCCAATGCGTGGTGATAGGCGTTCTCTATGATCGGCTGCAAAATGAGACGCGGCACCCCCAGCTGGACCGCTTCAGGGGGAACGTCGTCGAACCGGGTCTCGATCCGATGTCCGAACCGGATCGTCTGAATATCCGTGTACGTCCTCGCATGGTGGGCTTCCTTCTCGAGCGGCACCTCGTCCGATCCGTCGCGCGTGATGTATTGAAAATATTCGCCCAGATGCTTCGTAAGCCGCACGACGTTCTCCGTATCCTCCCGCTTGGCCATCCGGTACAGGATGAAATACGTGTTGTACAGAAAATGCGGGTTAATCTGCGACTGCAGATGCCGCAGTTCCGACAGCTTGGCGCGGTACTGCTGTTCGTACACTTCATGAACGAGCACATTAAGCTGCTTGACCATGCTGTTGAACCGATCGTACAGGTAACCGAATTCGTCCTTGAACGGATACTCCACCGTCTGATTCAATTGGCCCTGCTCGATTCGCCGGAACGAATGCATGAGCGAGCGCAGCGGCCGATGAATAATTTGATAGATGCTGAACGAAAAGAAAAGGACGATCGCGATCGACGCCGCAGACAAAGCCAGCATCCACTTGCGGTATGTCGTAACGGGCGCATTGATTTTCTCCGTCGGAACGAGCATCGTCAGCGTCATGCCGAACCGCTCGGACTGCTGCCTGACGGCCATATAGGAGGTATTGCTAACGGAAAGATATTGCGTCTCTCCATTGCGGTCGAACTGGACCTGCCCTAGCCCGGCCATCGTTGGAGGACCGTCAGGCGATCCGGCCTCGCTGGCAATGGACCAATCCCCATTCATGCCAGCCAACAGCGCCTCGCCGCCTTCATTGGTGAACTGCGCGAGCGCCGCCTGAAGTTCAGGCTTGGATATCTCGATAAGGAGCAAGAATACGGGAGGTCTGTTCGTGCCTTCCGGATAAGGCATGCTCATGAACAGGCGGTCATCCCACATCATGAAGGGGGAAACGAGCCGGCTCGGGGGTTGCCGCAAGGCTTCGAATTGAGGCCTGTCCAGCTCCAGGATGGAATTGTCATTCGAAGAGAGGGATCGGTTCATGAGCGGGATCATCGCGGTGACATTCGCCACGAAGCCGCTCGATTGCTTCAGCAGATCGAGCCTTCGCTTCAGGCGCAGCGCGGCCTGGGTACGTTCGAAATCGGACATGATCTCCGCTTTGACGCTTAAGTTCTGCAGGTCCTCGTCATTGACGTATTGACGCAGCAGCTGATGAACCCGGTATAGGTCGTTGTCGACGATCTCCATGTACAGATTCGATCTGGAGGATAAGGAGCTCGCGATCTCCTGCTTGATATTGCGGGAACCGGATTCGTTCATTAACAGCCCGATCGCATATAGGGGGATCAGGACGAGCAGGAAGGTGAGGACTAACTTGGGGATGATTCTCATGGAGGCGAACAATTCTTTCGGTTTCATGGGATCACTTCCTACTTCCAAAGGATGGGACAGAAATCCAAACAGAGTGAAATATACAGCGCAGCGGGCCGAAACTATGATTAGTATTGTAATCTGTAAGCGCTTTATCGCACAACAGGGAAAGGAGGTATCCACGAATTAATTTACCGGACCAAGATTGCGGAACCATTCCAAGGGAGGTTGGACAATGAAAAAATCGTTTGCCGTTCTGATGGTGATCGCCATGCTGTGCTTACCATCCGGAATCCTGCCGTTCGCCGAACAGGCTTCCGCCGCCGGAACCAGCGCCGTGCAGGCCGTATACAGCTCCTACAATAACACGGATACCAACAATCGTCTCACGGCGCAGCCGAACAAATCGTTATCGCCTGTCACGAACGCCGCTGCCGACGCGGTTATTACGATCGACCCTTCGATTACGTACCAATCGTGGGTCGGCTTCGGCGGCTCGATCGAGCACGACAGCATATGGGAGCTTAACCGGCTCAGCAGCG
Source organism: Paenibacillus phyllosphaerae (assembly GCF_014192105.1). Lineage (GTDB taxonomy): Bacteria > Bacillota > Bacilli > Paenibacillales > Paenibacillaceae > Paenibacillus_Z > Paenibacillus_Z phyllosphaerae. The sequence goes on from NZ_JACHXK010000033.1 coordinate 19,209, forward strand.
CCGATAAGGCAAGTGCCTTGCAAGCGCTGTTCGATCCCGCTGCCGGGAATAACTACAACTTGATGCGCTTGTCCATCGCATGCCCGGACTTCTGCCCCGATTACGACGCAAGTATCTCGCCTGACAAAGGCTACTGGACCTACGACGATATGCCGGCTGGCCAGACAGATCCGAACCTGACGAATTTCTCCATTCAGAAAGATATCGATCTCGGAGTCATCTCGACGCTGCAGCAGATTCTCCAGATCAATCCGAATGTCCGCTTCTATGCGTCGATGTGGTCGCCGCCAGCCTGGATGAAGGATAACGGCACCATCGTGAATGGCGGTCACGTCCTCCCCCAGTACTATCAGGCGCTGGCGAATTACTATGTGAAGTTTATTCAAGCCTACCAGTCGTATGGCATTCCGATCTACGCGGTGACGCTGCAAAATGAACCCGATATCTCGGTCGGTTACCCGAGCACGCTATGGACGACCGACGAACAGATGAATTTCGCGCAAGTTCTGGGCCAGACGTTCGCGGCGGGCGATATCAAGGCGAAGATCTGGGGACTCGACGCGAATGAACACGTCACGTTCGACTACGCCAAGGAGCTCGTCAATCCGGCCAGCTCGCCATACGTCGACGGTTTCGGGTTCCATAACTATACCGGGCAGCCGATTACGCAATCGACGGCGCTGCATGCCCAGTACCCCGACAAGACGATGCACCTGACGGAAATAACGAACGGCGCCGCGAAGCTGGTGGATTACTTCCGCAACTGGATGAGCAGCTATACTTACTGGCTCACGTTCATCGAATTCGTGCCGAAAACATTCGACGCGAACGGGAACCGGATCGCCGGCGGCGGACCTGGCCCCGGATTCTGGCAAGATACGTACCGCGATCCGGCTCAAGATCCCGACTTCTGGGTGGATTCGCAAGTCTCATGGGCCGGCACGCCCGGCAACAGCACCTACAAGCTGAATGCCTGGTATTACACGTTCGGGCAATTCTCACGATTTATTCAGCCCGGCGCGATCCGGATCGACAGCACGGGCGCCATCGGCACGGATGTGACGAACGTGGCGTTCAAGAATCCCGACGGGACCATCGTCGCCATCGTCGTCAACCGAACGCCGGGTCCTAACGGCAGCAATGCGACGGACAGCAACACTTCGGCTAAGACGCTCAAGATCGTGACGCCGGACGGGCAATTTACCGATACGATCCCGGGCGATACGGTCGCGACGTACAAATGGACGCCGGTAACCGGCGATGCCTTATCGAAGAGCGGATGGTCCGCTTCCGCCTCGCATACGAGCGGGTCCTATACGGCAACGCAAGCCATCGACGGCAATACGGACACGGTATGGACGAGCGGCGCGAATGAAGCGGCAGGCCAGAGCTTCACGCTGAATCTTGGGGCGGCGCAAACTTTTGACCAAGTCAGCCTGAATCTCGGCTCCTTGTCGAGCGACGCCCCCGTCTCCTACCAGCTACATGTCTCTGATGACGGAACCAATTGGGGCAGCCCGGTTGCATCGGGGACCGGAACCAATCATATGACGAACATCGCTTTCGCTTCTCAGACCAGATCGTATATCCGGATTACGTTAACGGGCAGCGCCAGTCATTGGTGGTCCATCGCGGATCTCTCCTTGTACAACAGCCAGAGCGGCCTGCTTCCGCGGAACGGATGGACAGCGACCGCGTCTTCGACGAACGGGTCGGATACCGCAAGCCAAGCACTGGACGGATCCTCTTCGACGAGATGGGCGAACGGAACGGCGCAAACAGCCGACCAGTGGTTCCAAGTCGATATGGGATCGGCGCATACCTTCAACAAAATCTCGCTCGATGCAGGACCGAACAGCGGGGACCAGCTTCGCCAATACAGCGTCTATGCATCCAATGACGGCGTGAATTGGGGCACTCCGATTGCCAGCGGAACGGGGATCGGCCAAGACGTTCAGATCTACGTGCCATCTCGCACGGCTCGCTACCTTAAAGTGACTCAGAACGGCAGCGACTCGAATTGGTGGTCGATCGCGGAGTTCCGCGTCTATCAAGCCGCGCCAACGCTTATCGACCGGTCCGGTTGGCAGGTATCGGCTTCTGCATCAGGCAGTGGAACGACGCCAGACGGCGCGCTGGACGGCAATCTTGCGACACGTTGGGCGAACGGGGCCGCGCAGGCTAACGGTCAGTGGTTCCAGGTGGATATGGGTACGATCAACACCATCTCCGGTATGGCGCTGAACGCGGGCAGCTTTACCGGCGACTATCCGCAAGGCTACGCGGTAGACGCTTCACTCGATGGGGTCAATTGGCAGCGGGTCGCGGAAGGCTCGGTTGCCGCGCAAGACGTCATGATCGCTTTCCCCGCTACCTTCGCCAGATATCTGAAGGTTACGCAGACGGGGACTGCCGCCTCCAACTGGTGGAGTATCGCGGAGATTAACGCCTTCGGAGTAGAGAAGTCTCCTTCCATGGGGACACGAATCAGCCATGCCGGATGGACGGCTACGGCTTCCCACACCGAAGCAGGCGGCAACCCTGGCGTCGCCATCGATGAATGGCTGCAATCGCCGCGCGTCGCGCCTTATTCGGATCCGCTGGACCACTCGGCTTCCCGTTGGTCGTCGGGCAAATCGCAATCCGGCGATGAGTGGTACCAAGTAGACATGGGATCATCGCGGACTTTTAACACGCTGGAAATCAACGGAGGCGGCTCCCCGTCCGACTATGCGCGGAGCTTCACGCTCTATGTCTCGAACGACGGAACGAATTGGACGCCGGTGGCTAGCAGCGCAGGTCCCGGCCCCGTGCAGCGCGTCAAATTCGATACGGTGAACGCAAGGTACTTCAACATCAATCAGACCGGTACGGCAGGCAATTGGTGGTCGATCGCGGAGATTAACCTGTATCTGCAGTGATCCTGCAACGCAAACAACCCGCAAGCGCGCATAATGCGTCCTCTTGCGGGTTCTTTGTGTCACCATTTATCGTCTCATTGCACCTGAAACTCGAACAGTCTAGCCATTCGGGTCTTCGGCAAAGTAACCGTCAATGCTCCTTGCGAGGCGTCCCAGGACCAGGCCTCGTCTGCGTTAGACGGATAGGCCATTCGTGCCTGAATCGGCAGATGTCTGAGCGCCGGGATCGGAATCTTGCACGTCTCCTCCGAATCGTCCATGCGCCAGACGGCCAGCAGCCACGTGCTGTTATTGCGAATGCCGAAGCTAAGCCAGGGGCTCTCGAAATTCGGCAGTCCAAGCGGCCAGAACGGCAGCCCTTCGCGGATATGGCCGCGAATCTCCTTGTAGTAGGCGATCGCCTCTTGCACCAGCGCTAACCGTTCGCTGCTGATCTCGGCCAGATGTCCGCTCTGATGGATGCGCAGCAGCAGCGAATTGACCATATTCACGATGACTTCTTCCTCGTCGCCTTCCCGCAGCGGATACGACCAGACCGCGGCTTGTTCCGGCGTCACGAGGGAAGCGCTGGCAGCCGCGATGACGGCATTCTTCGCGTAATCCGTCTGATCGCTCGTCGATTGAATGCTGTGCCTGCTTAGCAACGCGTAATCGATGCGCATGCCGCCGCTGCCGCAATTCTCGATGACGAGATCGGGATAACGCGCGAATACGCCGTCCAGCCAGCCGAGATAAGCGCGATTATGGTCGAGCAGGCCGTCTCCGGCGCTGTCCGCTTCATGATCGGTGCCGATCCCGGCGTTAATGTTGTAGTCCATCTTGATATAACCGGCGCCGTACTCGCCTACGACCCGGTCGATAACCTTGTCCGCATACGCCCTCACGTCCGGATTGCGGAAGTCGAGCTGATAACGGGCATGGTCGATGACCCGTTTGCCGTGGCGGAGAAAAAACCAGTCGTCCGGCACCTCCGAGGCCAGCTTGCACTGCGTGCCCATCACTTCAATCTCCAGCCACAGTCCGCCGATCATGCCCTTATCCCGGATATATTGCATGACTTCGCCGATCCCGCCCGGAAAACGGGCCTCCGACGGCAGCCATTCGCCGACTCCGTCCCACCACTCGCCATCGGAATACCAGCCGCAATCGACGCAATAATACTCGCAGCCGGCTGCGGCGGCCGCATCGATCAGCGGCAGCAGCTTCTCCGTCGTCGGGTCGCCGAACAAGCAATTCATGTAGTCGTTGAAAATAACGGGCAGCCGGACATTGTCCGCATTGGGACGGCGAATGGCTCTGCGATACCGCGTCATCTCGGCGATGGCCTTCTCGACCCCGCCCTTCACGACGCCGATCGCCGCCGGAACCGTCACGAACGTCTCGCCCGGGGCGAGCGTTTTCCACCAATGATTCTCGGCTTCCGTCGGCCCGCTCAGCTGCAGGTACAGCTGGTCGGCCATATCGCTGATTTCCCAGTGCCATGAGCCGTTGTGCTCGATCTGCCAGACAAGTCCGGTACCCGCTTCGGCATTCTCCAGGAATCCCATCGGCGCGTATTGCGAACTGGACCATGTGCCCGTGCTCGCATACGATAACCGCTTCATGGAGAAGGCATTGACCTGCTCCAGTCCAAGCTCGGGCAGGCTGTACTGCCGCCACTGGGCTTCGCCATACCACGTATTGTGCGGGATATGCAGCCGCATCTTCTCACCGCGATCCCCCATACCCTCGCGGTCGATGCCATACAGGGCGAAGGTCGATACATACTCGAGGCCGATCGTCTCCGTGCTCGAATTGGCCAGCTCCGTCCATGTCCGGACGACCTGGATCCGGTCATAGAATTGAAGATGATAATGCGCCGTCAAGCCTGTCTGGCGATCCTCCAACTGCCAGGTGATCCACCGGCCGCTCGCATTGCGCCGATCCTCCGTGCCGATCAGCTTCAGCCGCCCGCCCGGCAGCGTGCCGGTATGCTTCGACCCGTGATGGTCGTTATGGTTCTCGCCGCTGGCGTGAACCTCGATAAGGCGGTATTTCGCCCGTATTTTATCCGGCCATTGCGCTACGTCTTCCGGCTCTCCCGTCCCGAAGTGCAGCAGCCGGACATCGCCGTCTGCCGTAATCTCGAGCAAGAGCTCAATGCCGTTCTCGGAGATGCGCTGCCATGTGGATTCAATCATGTTGCCTCACCTTAGCCTTTCACCGCGCCTGCCGTCATGCCTTCCACCAAGAAGCGCTGCAGGAATACGAAGATAATGACGATCGGGAGCACGCTGAGCACGGAGGCGGCCATCATGCTGCCCCAATCCGTCTGGTACAACCCTTTGAACAGGCTCACGCCTGGCGTTAACGTCCGGTGCGACTCGTCGTTGATGAACACGAAACCGAACATGAACTCATTCCATGCATTGAGGAAGGCGAACAAGGACGTCGATACGAGCGACGGCAGCGAGACCGGCAGCAGAATGCGGAAGATGATTCCGACGCGGCTGCAGCCGTCGATCTCCGCCGATTCCTCCATCTCGTACGGAATCGTATCGAAGAAGCCTTTCATCATGAACGTGCACAGCGGAACGGTGAACGTGGTGTACGCCAGGATGAGCGAGGCGTACGTGTTGATGAGCGAGACGTTCTTCATCAGGAGATAGAGCGGAATGAGCAGCAGAACTCCCGGGATCATCTGCGACAGCATCATCGCGACGCCGAATAGCTTGACGCCTTTGAACCGGACGAATCGGCTCAGCGCGTATCCTGCGAAGATCGAGATCAGGAGCGCGGCGACGGTTGTTACCGAGGCGATGAACAAGCTGTTTTTGAAAAAGGTCAAGAATGCCGAGTTGTTCAGCACGTTGTCAAAGTGGCCGAACGTCATCTTTTTCACCAGGAAGCTCGGGTTCAGCGTGCGGATCTGGTCATCCGGCTTGATCGAGGTGACGAACATCCACAGGAATGGCATGAGGCAATAAAACGTGAACCCCGCCAGCACCAAATATGTCGCAATAGTCAGAATTCTTTGCTTCCGACGGCTGATTAACATGTGATCACCCCCTGTTTTTCCGCGTGGCGTAGAAGTAGTAGAGTACGAATCCGGCGACCATGAAACCGAGCATCATCGAGGCAAGCGCCGAAGCCTGGCCGAAATTGTATTCCTGCATCGCGTAACGGTAGATCATGATCGGGAGCGTCTCGGACGAATGGAGCGGTCCTCCTTCGGTCATCACCCAGATGAAGTCGAAGTTCACGGCCGTCCAGATGATGTGGATGAACACAATCGTCAGCGACACCGTCTTCAGCTGCGGCAGCACGATGTGCCAGAACCGGCGGCGTACGCCCGCTCCATCGATGGCGGCGGCTTCGATCATATCCCGGGACACCGATTGCAGTCCGGCCAGCAGGCTGATCGTGAAGAACGGGAAGCTCCGCCAGATGTTGACGAAGACAACCGTGAGCAGCGCCGTGTTCAGTTCGCCCAGCCAATAGTAAGGCTGATCGATGATGCCAAGCTTAACCATCCATATATTGAGAATGCCGTAGTCCGGCGTCAGCATCCATGTCCATGTCATCCCCGCGATCACGATCGGTACGACCCAAGGGATGATAATAACGCCTCGGAATAACGTTCTGCCAATGACTTTCTGATTAAGCGCAATCGCCGATACAAGGCCCAGCACATATTCGCCGGCCACGGATAACACGGTCCAGATGACGGTATTCCTAAGCGCCGTCATGAAATATTCAGCCTTCACAACCTCTGCGTAATTCGCTAATCCCGCGAATCCGTTCTCCGCTTTATTCAGCAGATTCTTCAATTGAAAGCTGTCCCATAGCACCTGCCCGAGCGGGAAGGCATTCAGCAGGAGGAAGAACAGCAACGCCGGTACGATGAATGCAACCGCGATTCGTCTTGCTCGCTTCTCTCTTAACGTCAGCATGTTCGTTCACCACTTTATCCAGAATGAAAAAGCAAGCATTCGCGAGGTAACGCAAGTGTCCGCGCCTCCCAGGCGATACTTGCTTTTTATACAGAAATTTCAACCAGGTGTTGCTGCGCAAGAGTGATGATCTTCCGATCGCTGTTGTTCGCGGATTACTTGAATGTATGAGTTAAGGGGGTAATCCTCTCACAAAGGCGAACGTTACAGGTGATTGTCTTGCGATTATCGGAATGCATCGCAACATCCACCTTACTTCTTCAGATTCATCTCTCTTTCTCCGCTCTTTGGTTGATTTTCATAAGTTCAACTTATAGACTTAGCTCCCGCTCAGCTCGCCGTTCTTCTTCAAGCTGTCGTTGATCGCGTCGGCTAGCTTCTTGGCCACATCCTCCGGCTTCTCTTTCTTGAGCAGCGCGAGCGCCAAGGAATCTTCCATCGCCTTCGTGATGCCGCCCAGCGAGACGGCCGGATACGCGATGCCCTGCTCGGCAAGCGCCATGAATTCTTTGCCCCAGCCTTCGCTCACGACGTCGGTGCGCGGCGCGCTGGACGGGTTAACCGCCTTTTGGTAATCGGCGCCCATCAGGAACGTGGCGAACTCGAATGTTTCTTCCGGATGCTTCGACTTGTAGATGAACAGCGGCGCGATCTCCATGAACGTCGCAGGCTTGCTGCCGTAGATCGGAGGCGCAACCTTCACGTCCTTCATCCCTTCCGGATTCTCGGAAGCGCGGCCCTCGATCCATGTGCCGTTCACGACCATCGCATATTGGCCGAGCACGAAGTTCTGGTCTTCTTCTTCCCAGCCCCAAGTGCGCGCGTCAGCTTTCACCGCGTTCTTCGCCACGAGGTCTTGATAGAATTGGAACACTTCCGCAGCTTTGGCCAATTGATCCGGGTTATCCTGCCAGGTATTCTTGAACTTGCCGTCGGCTTGTTTCTCGGCGAGCGCCACGTCGTTCTGCGCCAGGTACATGATGAGCTCTTGCGGCGAGCGTACGCCAGCGCCGGCAATGCCGAAGATTTCTTTGCCCGTCTTGTCCTTGAACGCCTGCGCCGCGTTCAGCAGCTCATCCCACGTCTTCGGCGGCTCGGTTAGACCGCCTTGCTTGAGCAGGTCTTCATGATACAGGAGCGCGCGGATGCCGAGGTAGTTCGGCAGGGCTTTCAATTTGCCGTCGACTTGCATCGCCTCGAGCACGTTCGGGTAGATCTTATCTTTCTCCGGCCAGGCATTGAACGAATCCGTCAGATCGGCCAACGCATCCAGCTTGTTGAACTCGCCGAACCATTCGCCGAGGCCCCAGCTGATATCCGGCGCGTCGCCCGCGTTGATCGCGGCCACCAACTTGTCGTGCAGGACGTCGTAGGAGATGACCTGCAGGTCGACGTTGATATTGTCATGGCTGTCGTCGAATTCTTTGACCTTCTGTTGAATCGTCTTGCCTTGATCCGAGCTCGGGTCGAGCGCCGACCAGAATTTCAGCGTGACCGCTTCCGTCTTCGTCTCTGGCTCGGTTGCCGAGGTATTCGTACCGGAAGTCTCATTCGAAGGTGCCGGCGTTTCATTATTGCTGTTACCGCATGCCGACAGCGCGGATGCGAGCATCATGCTGCTAATCAAGACCATAGACCATTTCGCCATTTTCATGGAGGAGCCCCTCTCTCTCGATCGTATCGTTTTGTTTACGCTTTAATTGTATCGCGGAAGAATCAAGGGGGTAATGACTCGATATTCACAGCAATGTTTAAAATATTACGACTCGCCGCGCTCCCCGCCGGCCATTTGCCGGAATTCGGTCGGCTTCACCCCGGTCGCCTTGCGGAACACTTGGCTGAAATACCGCTGGTCCGTGTAACCGACCGCGTCCGCCACTTCATACGCCCGAAGCGTGCTGTTGCTGAGCAGCTTCTTGGCCTGTTCGATCCGCAGCCCCGTCACATACTCGAGAAAGCTGACGCCTACGATATTTTTGAACAGCGTGCAGAAGTAATTCTTGTTGATATAGTAGCGCTCGGCAATCTGATCCAGCGACACGGTACGGTATTGCTCGTCGATATAGGTGCGGATCACCTCGATCAGCTGCTTGCCGCTCTTGGCCTTGTACTCCGTCGAATTCTGGGCGATGAGGCTGCCCGTCAGCCTGAGCAACGATTCCTTCGTATGCAGAAAATGCAGCGCCTGCACAGATGACTTCACCTCGCCTAGCAAGAGGCTCATGTCCTCGTTCATCGGATAGAGCGACAGCTTGCGCATCAGCTCGGTGACCGACTTCTTCCAGTCGGAGACGCTCATCGCGCCCAGCATATTCTCGTGGAAGGCTTCCTCCAGCAACTCGATCAGCTTGTCGTTGTCGCGCAGGGAGCCGGTCTCGATCAGCAGATCGAAGAGCAGACCGATGTCTTTCCACAACACCTCGGCCTTCGAGATTTCTCGTTTCGCCCCGCGCGCTTCCCCGCTGTAGCAGATGACGGGCTGGTCGCCTGCCAGCTTCAACGTCTCCAACGCCTGCTGGGCTTCGGCATAGGCGGTCGCCATCTTCGAGATGCGCGTCTTATAGCCGCTGACGCCGATGATCGCGCGCATCTTAAGCCCGTTCGTGAGTCCGGCTTGAAGCTGGCCGAGCTTCGGCAACAAGGCGCTGACCTGCTTATCGGCCATCGGCACGAACAGGACGAATTCGTTGATGTGGTACAGGTTCCGGAAGACGAGCGACGATGGGCCAGCCACTTCACGAATGACGTTGCGAGCGGCGTAATAAAAGGCCGGCCGGTCGCCTTCGTACCTAGCTTGAATCTGCTCTTCGAAGTCCGTGAACCGGACAATCGCCGCCGCGTAACCCGTCTCCGGCAGCTGCAGCAGCAGACGCTGCGCCTGCACGGCGATCTCGTTCTCATCGGTGATGGACGAGCCGACGATCTGCGTCAAGAACTCGTCTTGCATAAGCACCAGCCCTTCGCCGAGCACCGCTTTCTCATGGATGCGTTCCGCCTGGGAGCGTGAATCCTTCTGAATCTGCTCCACCGCCTTGCCGAGCGCCCGTAGCAGCTCTCCCTCTTGGACCGGCTTCAATAAGTAATCGTAGGCGCCGAGCTTGAATGCGGATCGCGAGTATTCGAACTCTCCGTAACCGCTGAGCACGATGACCTTCGCGCTGACGTCCGAATGCTCCAGCCAAGCCATGAACCCCAGCCCGTCCGTTAACGGCATTCGGATATCGGTCAGGATGAGATGAGGGCGGCTTGCCTCCGCCAGCCGTTTGGCCTCCTCTCCGTTATAGGCGTGCCCGGCGATCTCCCAGCCAAGCTTCTCCCAAGGGATTAGACTGTCCAATTGCTCGTGTACGGCAGATTCGTCGTCGACGATTAAGATACGCATCGTATTTACTCCTTTCTAAGTGGCAGACGGTAGATGACCCATGTGCCTCGGCCTTTGCGGCTCTTTAATTGAAAGCCAAAGTCGTCTCCGCAGATGAGACGTATGCGGGAATGGACGTTATGCAGCCCGATGGAACCTTTCTCCTTGTCCTCGCTTCGGCGGTCATGGAAAAGCATTTTCCGGAGCGCATCAAGCTCCTTCTCGTCCAAGCCGATGCCGTTATCGACGACGCCGAGGTACAAGCAATCTTCGGACGGGCTGATGCGCGCCGTAATCTTGATCAGCTTGCGGTCGCCCGGATGCGGGATCAGCCCATGTTCGACCGCGTTTTCCACGATCGGCTGGAGGATTAGCTTCGGGATGCGGGCTTCCATCGTGCCGGGGTCTAAGTCGAAGCGGACGCGGATGACGCCCGGGAAACGTTTGTTAATGATAACGAGATAATTGCGGATATGCATCACTTCGTCGCGCAGGTTCACCCATTCGTTCTCGATGTACATATTGTAGCGGTACATGTTGCTGAGCGACTGGCAGATGAGCTTCAGCTCGGGAACTCGGTTGACCTCGGCGATGCCGGCCATCATCTGCAGCGTGTTGAACAAGAAGTGCGGCGAGATTTGCGCCTGCAGTGCTTTGATCTGCGTTTCCTGGTTCACGAGGCGCAGCTTCAGGTCGTGCTCGATGAGCTGCTCCATTTTCTCCGTCATCGCATTGAACTGATTGCCGAGGAATCCGATCTCGTCCTTCGTCTTCACCTCGACCCGGCCGCTGTAGTCCCCGATCTGGATCCGGATCATCTGCCGGTGCATCTGGATGATCGGCTTCGTAATATTGAAGCTGAGCCACAGCGAGAAGACGATGGCAAGCAGGAATGCAATCGCTATCATAATCAGAGCGATCCGTTGGTAGAAAAGCTGCTCGGGATGGATCTCGTATGTATAGTTCAGCTTCCACGAGGAGGACGCGAGTTCGGTCTGAATCGATACCATATGCGGGCCCTTCTGTCCTGTATATTGCTGTCCCGTCTGCAGGGGTTCGGTCCCATATACGATCGTGCCATCCGGGTTCATGATCGAGATTTGCCCGCGGTAGAACGTATTGTACGATTCGGTCATCTCGCGGAACACCTTCTCCGACAGATCGATCACGAGCAGCCCGGCCGGCTCCCCGCGATAGCGTACCGTATAGAGGAATTGGACGATCGGCTCACGGTAAGGCGACGAATAGATGACCTTCATCGAAGGTGCGTAATCTTGCCTCTTGATCTCCCGTTGAAGCGCCGTTAGATCGGATGCTTCGAAATGCGGATAGATATTCGGGAAGAAGTTGCCTAATAGGTCGGTCTGGCCTAGGCGAAATAAGTACATGCCGAGGATATTCTTCACCCTCGACTGGTTATAGACGTTGAGGAAGAATTCGTGAATGTCCCGGTGCGTATCGTACGTTCGGCTGTCGCTCAAGAATTCCTTGCCGAGCGCGATGCTCTCGATCAAGTCCGGGTTCGAGTAGATCTGATAAGCCGTCTCGCTCAGCGTTACCGAGAACTCCTCGATCTTCGCCTTCAGATCGTGCGTAATCCGGTTCTCCGCGAACTCCTGGTCCCGCTCGATCTGTTGGTCCACCTGGTACAGAATGATGCTGGCCGTGATCGCCAGAGGCAGGGCCGTGGTCAGGAGCATGGCGAGAAATATTTTCATCCGAATTCGTTTCATGGCAAACAAACGCATCCCACCAATTCTATGAAAGTGACAAATAACGGCGGCATGCGCTGTCTACACGTTCGCTCGCCTCTACCATCATAAACCAAGCATGATTCGATGGCGTCAACATTTTGTATAAGCAAAAACAGACGATTCGCAACTTCCAATCGCCTGCTCCGCTATTCCTATTCGCCGGTGGCCGGCCTCTCCCGCGTTATTGCAGGATCAAGCTCGCCACATGCGCGATATCGATAATGTCGATCACGCCATCCTGGTTGAAATCCGCTCTAGCGTAAGTCGACTGCCAAGCCGGGTCGTCTGATGTCTTGCCGTAGTACGAAGCCACCATCGCCAGATCGCCGATCGAGTATCTCGCATCCCCGTTCAGATCGCCGTTCGGCTGCTCGTTGCCCTGAATCTGGATGCCGAGACTGCTGCCTTGCAGCACCGTCTCAATGCCCGCGGCATTCGCAAGCACGACATTCCCCAGCGCCACCGTCGTGAAGGTGGTCTGCGTCCCTTTCACCTTCCAGGTCAGCTTGAACATCACGCCGGAAGCTTCCGGCTTACCGCCGATGTTGGCCGCGATGAGGCGTACTTGGCCAGCTGTCTCGGTCGATTGAGCCACCAGCTCCCAAGCCTTCTGGACCGGCTCCGCCTTCACGAATTCCAGTTGCTCCGCATCATACGTGACCGTCACATCCTGGGCGAAGACGTCTGCTTGCTTCTGCTTCAGCACGTAGTTGAGGTCGAAGGACTTGCCTGGCTGCACGGCTTGCGGTCCTTCCAATGCGGTTTGACGGTTATCCGTCGAACCTTCCACGGATGCCTTCGCGACCTCGAATTTATCGAAATATGGCGCGTACTGCACGACATTGCTGAACCGGTACGAGTTGTCGTTATAGATCGTGATCGTATTGTTGCCTTCCGTCAGCGTCACGTCGACCACCGTATTGCGAATGGCCTCCCAAGACAGCGTGTTGATAAAATAAACCGTCTGCGGCGTTCCGCCGTTCACGACGACCTGCGCATAACGCTCGACCAGGTCTGTGTTGTACGGGTGAATGTAGCCGGTCGGATGCGCGTCCGTGACGATCGGCGGCGCCGGCTCGTTATTGACGTAATCGACCGACAGCTTATAAGCTCCCGCTTCCGATACGGTCACGTCGAACGTAAGACCGTTGTCCTTGCTCTCGCCGATATCGGTAACCCACTGACCGCCGGACGCATTCACGTTGTCCGTGGCTGTTGCGGTTCCGAACAAGGTCGCGCTCTCCGCTTCGATGACGGTCGTGTGCTGCTCGGTTGCTGCCGGAGCTGGTGCGATCTTCAGCGAGTCGATCGCGATCGGCTTCGATGCCGCTACCTTGAGCGTATTAACGCCTGCCGTCAGATACAACTTTGGTCCGTCAGCGGTAGCGAATCCGCTCGAAGGCGTGTATTTGACACTGCCGACCGGACTCCATTCCGCCTTGATCGATTGGTCGCTCGCGGCCGTTGCCGGGTGGACGGCGATCTGCTTGAACAGGTCTGCCGTACCCGCGGAATCCGCGGCGTAGTCGAGCGTCACGTCGTAATACCCATTTTCGGGCACGACTGCCGTGAAGACGATCTCTCCGCTGCCGGTTACATAGCCGCTTGAGCTAAAGTTCGGCTTGTCATTTGCTCGGTTGTAGCCATTGCCCGCTTGCGCCTCTTCCGCTTCCAATACGAGCGGAGCAGATACCTTCAATCCACGCGCACCGTTATACGTCACATCCACTTTGTCGAGCGAAGCATCCATCCCGCCGCTCTTGCTGAATTGCAGCGTATGCTCGCCTGCCGTCAGATCGACGTACAGCACCTTGCTCTTGAAGTAGTCATCGAAGATTGTGGAATCATAGTCGAGATTCCCGTACTCCTCACCGTCAATGGTCAGAAGTTGCTGGGCTAGCAGACCTTGCGCACGGTTCTTGCCATCCGTCAGCGGCGCCTGATTGCCGTAGAACATTTCTAGCTTATAGCTGCCATCGACCGGCGCATTAACCGCGAAGGCCACGGTATCGGCGGAAGACAATCCCTTCACATACTGGCCATTGGAAGCCGGGCTTCCGTCCATGTAGCCGATCTGAACGCCGGAGCTCAGCGTTGCGCGTTCGGCTTCATACGTCTGCGTCCATAAGCGGTCGTAGGCTGCAGGCTGAGTCACAGGCTCATCGGTAGCTGGCGTGACGATGGCAAAATACCCATCCAGCGCATTCGCGTCCGGAACCGTAATCGCCAGATTGCCCTGCTCGAGCGCGACATTGCCGTCGAACTCGACGCGCGGCGCTTCCAGCGTACCGTAGTAACCGGTGAATTTGGTCCGGTACAGCTTCACGTGTACTTTGCTTGCGTCCTTGAACGCTGCCGTATCGGCCAAGTTATGCATCGTGCTCGTGAGCGCGCCGTCCTGCCCGCCGAACAGCGCGTAAGCCGTATCCGTAGCTTCGTCGATCGAGGAGAGTCCGTACAGCCCGTCGAATTTGGCGTTCGTCGTCTCGATCGGAACGGTATTGCCGGACATCTGCGCATACCATTTGTACAGCCACCAAGCGCCATTCGGCTTATTCGCGTCCGCCGCCAATTCATTGAGCGAGTTGGCCAAATGCCAGTACGCGATCGCGCCATAGACCTTCTTCTCTTCGAAACGCGACAGCCACAGGATCATGCTGCCTGCTGCGCCCGGGTCTTCGAACCAGGAATACTCGTTAATGACGATCGGCAGCTCGGCGATGCCGTATTTGGCCTCAAGCCCGCGGTAATGATCATAATGATCGTCCCATCTGCTCTCGAAGCTGTCGCTTGCGCCATTGCCCAGCTCATGCCATGTCATCACATCCGGCACGCAGCCGTTCGCTTTGCAGTAGTTCATGAAGCCGTCCATCACGTTGTAGTTATAACCGGACAGATTCGGACCGGCGATTCTAGCGTTCGGGTCCTCTTTCTTCACGGCATCGTAGATGCGTTTGAAAGCCGCGAAGAAACCGTCTTCGTCCATATTGCCGCCGAACCAAATGCCGTCCGGCTCGTTGAAGATGACGTACACATATTTGTCGCTGTTGCGGTCGTTCTTCAGCTTACGAACCGTCTCGATCGCGAGCTGCTCGTACTGATCCAAGCCTTTGTACTCGTAAGGCCATTGGTAGTACATATCTTGGATGTAGATCTGGATCTGCTCGACGCCGGCGGTCACCACGGCATCGGATACGCGCATCCCGTCGCCTGATGGATGCTGCAGGCCGTCCGGGGCTTTCTGCACGATGACCTTCGGCTTGAGCGCTTGCAGCATGTCGATCGTCGGCACGTTCGGCTCGCTGTTGCCATAGAGGAAACCGGTAGCGCCGTGCATGATCGGACCGGTAGATTGATCCATGAAGAAGTTCGCAATCGCACCTTTGGCAGGGTCAGTGAAGAACAGCTGGTACGTCTGCTTGCCTTTGCCATTGGCTGAAGTTACGGTAATCGCGTAGCTGAAAGTGCCGGACTTCTCGACCGTGTACGTCGACTTGGCGTTCGTCGGCTGCGGCATGATGGCCTCTACTGCCGGAATCTGGGCTACGCCAGCGACCGGATAGTTATAAGCCGTTTTGTTCGCGGTAACCGGGAGCACATCGTCCTGGATCTTAATGCTCGCGAGCGTGGCATCGTAAGCGGGACCAACCAGCTGCACGAGCTGTTCCTGGCTGAGCGCATGCTTGAAGAACATGACGTCGTCCACCTTGCCCTTAAGGTCCGGATCCGCGCTGAACCGGGAGCGGCCCACCGCATTTTTCACGAAGGAAGGCGCCTGGTCGAAAATCTTCTTGTTCGCCTCCATCGACTTCACCGGCGAACCGTTGATGTAGGCGGTCTGCTGTCCGTTCTGCACCGTATAGGCGACATGCGCCCACTCGTTCTTCGGCGTGGAGAAGCCGCTCATGTATTGCTTGCCGTCCCCGGTGTTGACTTCGGCGCCGTTAAGCGTAGACACGTAGAAGAATGGGGCCGCATTGGATCCATAGTTCTGCGAGCTCGCATCGAACAACCGAGACCAGGCGTGTACGTCATTCGGCAGCTTCGTCCACATCGCGATCGTGAACCCAGTCTCATCCGTTACCTGTTCGAACAGGTTAGCTGGCAGGCTAAGCGAACCGCCTGCGCCGTTGTTGCCGCCAGGCAGATTAAGCACCGAGCCGCGCTCCGGATCGACGACCGTACCAGCGCCGCCTTCCAGCTTGGCATCGTACGTGCCGCCGTTCTTCTCGTTCAGCAGCTCCCGATTCGCATTCGGAGCCACGTCGAAGGAGTAATAATAATCCGGCGCGATCTCGCCTGGGAGCGGCGCTTTCAAATTATCGATGGCACTCCGGAGCTTGTCGAGCGCGGCGTCGATCTCCCCTTGCGACAGACTTTCGTCGGCAAGTAAAGCTTCGGTCTCGCCAATAATCGTCTGCAAGTATTGGAAGGAAGTGCTCGTGTAGTTCTCCTGCGTAATCGCCTTCGCTTCGGAGAGGAGTGCCACCAACGCATCTGTGTTGCCCACTCCGCTTAGTTCGGCGACATCCTGCTCCGTCAGGTAACGGTTATAGAACGTAAAGTCGTCGATCGAACCCTTAAAGTTCTCGTCCGACGTATACAGCGAGCGCCCGATCGCGCTATGTACCACCTTGCTTAAGTAAGCGCTATCGAAGAACTTCGGCAAGACTTGTGCAATCGAAGTAGAGCTGAATCGCTTCACGATGCTGCTATCCAGGTCAGCGATGAGTTTACCGTCCAGGTAGACGGAATAAGCATCGTTCTTCATCGTCAGGACGAGCTGTTGCCACTTATCCACCTTGAACGGATCGTCGAACTGCACATCCACGCCGTCGGTTGCGGATTTATTCGCCGCGATGCCCGTGAACAAGCGCATGTTGTAATCCCCGCCGCCGCGCACGATCGCTAACTCTGGATCGGTCCAATAATTTGCCCCGGCGTTCGTCGCGCCGAGCGCATTCGGACTCGCCGAGAACAGCCGCGTGTAGCTGTCGTTCTGCCCGACCGGCACCTTCAGCCACATCGAGATCGCGAACCCATCCGTGCCGCTCACGCCGCTGAACAAATTATCCGGCAGCGTCAGCCAGCTGCCCGCCCCCGCATTGCCGCCCGGCAGCTGCAGCACCTTGCCGCCGCGCTCCGCATCGTTCACGATCGTCGCCGCCGCACCCATGACCGCCGCGGAACCGCTCGCCACCACGTTCGTCACATTCGTGCCGTCGACCTGCTCGAACGAATATTGCGTCGTAATACTGTCTGCATACCCCGTACTTGCTGCATCTGTCTCACCTGATGGAGTTGTTGAAGGCTCTCCCGATGCCGCCGTCGTCGAAGCCAGCCCGACCTGCGCGTCCGTCGCCGCTTCCGCCTGCACCGCCGCAGGCAAGGTGTTCACCACTAACCCCAAGGCGAGCAGCTGAGAGATGAATCTTTTCGATGTGCCCTTCATCGTGTAACCCCTTTCATAACGATTCGAACTCGATTGCATTTACATTTCCATTGTATCGGATCGCCTGAAGGGGCAACATGCTTTGATGTTCAGGGGAATGTTGAAAATATTCGGGGGAGGGGACTTATTAAAAAGAAATAAACCGATTACAGTCAATGGACAGTAATCGGTTCAATGTTGATTATTATTGTTTTGTAGGTGGTAGAGATTAATTATAAATTTATCTCCAACATTTCCCGCAGTGTATCTATAGCCTCCCGCTTATTTACTGGAAGATTCATTGAACATCCCGAGTATATTACGATTGGGAGTCCTTTTGAATTCATTTTCGGCTTGAACTTAAAAAAGCGATGAGCAATACGACCTTTGCTTCCAAATAGAAAGACAGGATCTCCATCAAGGTAAAATTTATTAGGATAACTCTTTAAGATATCAGCCCATGGTAACCCTACTCCTAATATGTGCTTAACGAGCCTTAAAGCTGCTATTTCTTCAATTGATTCTATTGCTAGCTGTGTTGAAGGCATATCTCTAAACCACTTTTCTTGAGAAACCATGCCAGCTTTCCAACGGTCCGAATGAAATGGAAATAATTCAACCGTATGTAAAAATGAAACACCTCCAATAACCCGCTGAACTTGTTCGAGTTTTTTCCGTCTCCAATGACTTGGCCCTAATAAGAGGTCATATTCCTTCTCCCTATCTAGGAATTTTTCCTTTGTCCAACCTTTTGTATGACGTTCAATAATGACTTTATTCCATTGACGTTTGGCTTCGTCGTAATCAAGCCCTTTAAAAAGTTCTTTGACTTGTTTCTCAGACACTGGACCAGGGTTAAGTAAAGGCATAAATATATCTTCACTCATATCATCATTAAGATAACCATAGAAAGGTTGAGGAAATAGTTCGTAACGAAATAGATTTTGAATGTTAGAAGGTACCAACGAATAATCAGGACCGGAAGTATATTGGGTTAGTTCTGTTTGTTCTAAGAACTTATTCTCCCAATGTGATATTAAAGAAGTTATAGCCGAACGCTTCAAAGACAACCACTCCCTCAATTGTGAGCACTCAATCTGATCCAATGAATACTTGCCGTTTCAAAAGTCAAAAACTATATTTCTTTAACATTCTCGGCTCCAAACCACTGTGTGGCCTGCTCTAGAACATCAGCATTTGGGTTTTGATAGAATACACACAAATTCTCTCTAGCCCTTGTACAACAAACGTAGAACATTTTCTTGGTCCTCTTGTAAATAGACTCTTTATCTGTCCGATCACAAAATAAATACTCAAAGTTAAAATTGTTCCATCCTCCATTATTTAAAATAACTAGAACGTTATTAAATTCTGCACCTTTGATTTTATGTTGGGTCGAAAATGGGGAATGACCCTCTAGGTAATTATATAAATTTATAAACTCCACGTACTTCACTTTTTTCACTCTATTATAAAGATATTCATTATCCTTAACGAATCTCTTGAAACTGTCATCTTGTATACAGAATCTTTGATCATCAACATATTGAATTACTTGTTCGATAGTTGAATCTCTCATATTTTCAATTTGAGTTACTATTTTATTAACTCTCTCTTTATCTTCAAGAGAAATAATGCTATATTCTGTCTTTCTAATAAAGTCATTATATAGTCTCTGTCTGTATAACCAAACGATTGAATGTATTTTGAAGAGATGTTGTATTAAAGGGTCTCTCTTCGTCCCCCTACTATCTCTATCATCTGGATCTAGTTTTTTATCATCTATCAACATATCTTTTGTAATATAAAACTTTCTTACTATAGAGTACGGGAGATCTTTAACTTGTTTATAAAGCGCATTATGATCAGGATTATCAGTAATAATGTCTTTCCTTAGCTTCTTTTTATTTGTTAATTGGAGCAGATCTACTATCTCATCGAATGTAAGATTATCATCAAGTTCTAATTGAGCCTCTTTAATTTTCGTTTTTAACTTACCAATTAAGTCAATTATAGGATCTTTATCATATACTTCCATTAAATCTGAAAAACCAGCAGATGGTGCAATAAGATTGTGGGTAAGATATAATTCTTTAGTTTTTTTAGGATCAGAAAAGTCCCACCCAGAAAAGTCCTCACCATTCTTTAAGCTATTCAGATCGAGGGAATCACTAAGAGAATATAAAAACTTAACATTCCCTTCTTTTAATTTCCCCTCTTTCATATTCGGTGCTAACATATCATTTGAAGGTTCTTGTGATAAACCATCATCCCTTAATGTATTTGCCAAATCCATGACCTTTTTTGGATTTCTACGATTTTGCTTCTTTCTAACTTCAAAAAGCTCCTGAGTTTCTAAATACTTATTAAGGTCACCTATGCCATCATCGTAAATAGATTGCATTGCGTCTCCAAAAAAACCTATAATATTTACTTTATTACTTTGTTTTAGATGCTCTATGAATATCTCAATAACCTGAGAATGTGTATCTTGATATTCATCTATAAAGATAAATTGATACTTATCTTTTAATATGTCGCAAAGCAAAGGGTATGTCTTGTACATATAATTGGCTAATATTAATACTTCATTATGAGAAATAATTCCGTCACTAATTCTTGTGTAGTCTTTATACTGAATATTATTCTTAAAATAACTCACATTATTTATGATTTCGGTACCTTCGATTTTGGATTGTTTATCTTTTATTAAAGCCAATAAACTCTTCTTCAGATCCTTTTGAAATACTTTAATATTGTCCCACAAGAAATCGTGTATTGTTGAAACTTGTAAGTTTTGATGATTCACTCTTTCATTTATTTCTTTCACAGCAGCATTAGTATAAGTAATACATGCTACTTTCGACGTAGGATTTTCAGTGAGAACTTCATTTATAATTTGGACTAGAGAGTATGTCTTACCGCTTCCTGCACCTCCGCTTAAAAGAAAGTTTTTTTGTTTTCTAATAAGTTCACCTATATGTATCACTTCAGTTTCTAACTGTTTTTCAGCCATAATAATCCCTCCATGATATATCCTGGGATATGCCAATTACAGTATTTCTTATTATCCTCTTCCTGGCTGTTTAATAATATTTCCATAGCAAAAGAAGGTTTCTTATCAACACAACCCTCAGCTAAAGCATATGGATCTTTACTGTCATCTTCAAAAAAAGATATGTTTTTTAAACTCTTAAACTTTGTCTTATTGTTTACTATAAATTGTCTATTTAAATGAAAAAACGCATCTTCAAAGCTTCTGGCATGGTATTCAATTTCTGTTGAATTCACTTCTTTAGTTTGATAAATTACAAGTAAATTCCCTTGTTTGCTCGGTAACCATGTCTTAGTATTTTCATCTCTTTGAAGAAGCTTATTTTCTAGGGATAACTCTTTATAAAATAGTAAATCGTTTATTATTCCATTAGCAGATTGTGCAACTCCTGCTTCTAGGCCAACTGCTGCCGCTGTATCAAGAAAATATTGTACATATTTAGATGGATTAATAAAATGTTTTAAAGAAGCATTTGTGGTAATAGATGCATCATCATCGGCTACCTTGCACTTCCCAGTTTTTTCGCCATCTTTTGTTTTTATTTTCTTTGCGGAGTCAATATCAGTAATAATTAAAGATTTTATGCCTATAAATGCAATGAATTTTTCAAATATATGAGAATATGCTCCCACTTCAATAATAGAGATATTTTGAGAACCCAAAGGGTTTAAACTTTCCTCTTGATCAATTTTCTTCATCATTGCAGGTAATAATATTCGTTCAGTGTCTCCTTCAATAAATATAGCTTTATCGGCAAAGAAGAGCTCTGCTCGATGTAATGTTAGGTATTGTTTAAGAAATTTATAATTGTTAATTTCGCCATCTTTTTCATACTCTTTATGTAAGTCCTTAAGGTTTTTCGCTATAACCCTGTTTCTCTCCGTCTTGTAGAAGTATTTAATATCGTCGAATTCGCATTCTGAAGTTATATGACAGGAGTGCGTTGAAATAATAGTTTGTAACTGAAATGCAACTCCATCCTCACCGTTACTGGCGTGTCTTAAAATATCTTTAATATTTTTTATGAATATATATTGCATTTGTGGATGGGTATGAGCTTCTGGCTCTTCAATAAAAAGTAAATTGATGTCTGCAGGTTTTATATTTGGCATATTGTTGTTTCTAAAATCATTTAGTAACAACTCTATTTCAAAGATCATACTAATTAAATTTAGATACCCTAAACCATTAAAATTCTCTGGTAATGAATGTTCTCCCGAATGGTCATACATCACAGTTGTGTTACCTTTTAATAGTTCTTTGTGATTTAACGTAGACTCTATTTTTATCATTGAATCTCCCCGATTTATTCCACCGAAGCGTGCCACCTTGTCGATAATTCCTTTGAACATTCCCTTATAGATTTCGTTTAAGTTAATGTCCGTTTTACTAAGAGCTGACTTAAAATCATTTATAAAATGTAGCTCACTTTCTTTCTCTTCATTCTTCTCGTAATATTTTGACGAAAGATATGATAGAGTTTTGTCTGAGTCAACATTTGAAACATTTCTTTTTGCGCTGATGACTTTAAAGTTAATAATTTTATCTATATAGGACGCAATTAACAAACGAACAAAAACTCACCCGCCACCAAATCGGGTAATCAATAGTAAATAGCACCCGGTGGTGATAAAAATGAGTACTACAAAAATCGAACAACTCAATATGGCCATGAGAGAGACATCAGACAAGCGACTTTACGAAAGGTAT
>NZ_JACHXK010000034.1 GCF_014192105.1 Paenibacillus phyllosphaerae
CGGCTACCACCATCGTAAGATGCCTATAAAAATAGGCCAACCAGAAAACTCTGGCTGACCTAATAATACGAAGGACACATCGAAGACGGCCGCGTATCGTATAACGCCAATTACGGGTGTCCAGAGGGCGGTTGCCCTCTGGTTCCCCTCCAATGGAGGGGGAAGGGGCGAGGATAAAGCGGGGGTTAAAGGGGCGCAGCCCCTCAATCAGTGGGTCGCAAGGGAGAATCCCTCCCTAGCTCCCACCCAGAGGGTCACAAGGGACGCATCCCTAGCCACCCAGGTCCATCTGATCAACACGCGTAACAGCAGGATGCTCCAGAATCCCTTCGATCAGCGAGGCGGGAATGGGCCCGTCAAGCTCTAGCGCGGTCATCGCTTCCTGGCTCCGTCCTTTGCGGTCGACGGACATATGGCCGATATTGAGGCCGGCTTGCTTCAACAGCTGGGTCATGTCGGCGATCACGCCGAGGGCATCCTGATGGCGGATGACGAGCGTAGGGTAAGCGCCCGTCAGCTTGACCGAGAAGCCGTTCACTTCCACGATCTCGATATTGCCGCCTCCGATGGAGGTGCCGACCAGCGTTAACCGTCGCGAAGGTTCCCCGTCGGCCGCATGCAGAATCAGCCTGGCCGTATTCGGATGCGGATGCAGGCCGTGCCCTTGATCGAAGCTCACCTTCATGCCCTGCTGCTCGGCGACGAAGAGCGCATCCGGCAAGCGAGGGTCATCGGTGGCGAAGTCGAGCAGTCCGCCGACGATCGCGGTATCGGTCCCGTGTCCGCGGTAGGTGGCGGCGAACGAGCCGTAGAACAGAATCTGGGCCTCCGCGGGCTGCGCGCCGAGGAGCTGGCGCGCGGCGCGGCCAATTCGCGCGGCGCCGGCCGTATGCGAGCTGGAAGGTCCGATCATGGCGGGACCGATGATAGAGAAGACGTCCTTGAATCTCATACGCCAAGCTTCCTTTCTTGCGGATGTCCTCCGAACTTGATATCCATGCGAGCGGCCGCTTCCGGCAGCTAGTCACATGATGTTCATATTGGGCTGTTACACTAAGCGCATATGAACCGAAGGAGGAGACCGAGCATGCAGCCATGGATAGAATTCGAGGATGCGGTTAAGCCGCATTTTCAACCTTTGCGCACCTATTGCAGCTATTTGACGGCATCGAGATGGGAGGCGGAAGATCTGTTCCAGGATGTGCTGCTCCGGGCTTTCCAGCATTATCAGAAGGTCGGCGAGTTCAGCCACCCGAGATCGCTCCTGTACAAAATCGCCCGCAATCTGACGATCGATGCCCACCGCCGCAGACGCGGGATTACCGTATCCATCGATGAGGCGCTGCAGCGGCCGTATCACGACCAGAACTATGCCTCCGTCAGGGGGCTCCTCGAGTGGATGGCCGATTATTTGTCCGAGCGCGAGGTCGAGATGCTGCTGCTGGCCGAGGTGCTAGGTTACTCCTATCAGGATATCGCGCAGCAGCTCAATTGCACGGTGCCGGCTGTCAAAATGGTGCTTCACCGCTCGAAGTCGACGCTCCGCAAGCGTGCGCTCAGCCAATACGATCCAGGCATGAAGCCGGACCGTGCCGCGAAAAAACGACCGAAGAGTCCGCAAATCTCCGTGGAGCGGTGGACGAATGCCATGATGAGCTTAGGGTAGGTGGCCGTTCCCTGCCTTAATCGCCTTCCACGAAGCCCGTTTTCCCCATCTTACTGCATCTCCATCCCGGTATTGCGCAGGTTGACGCGAAAATCGACCGTTATGTTCGCTTCCGTGAATGCCTCGTTCCAATTGACTTTCTTCCATATCTCGGGGTGGAAGGCGCGAACGCGTGCGCCGATGCCGAGCGCATCGGTGCGGTACGTCTTTTGCAGCGCCTGAATCAAGGACATCGCATTCTTCTCCAAATATACCTCCGCGCCTTGTTCGAGCTTCTTGATCTCCGAAGCCTTGAATAGGTTGCTATCGAACGTCTTCTCCAGCAGATTGCTCTCCATATCGACCCGGATATGAACCTGAACCTGATCATTCTTATAGCTGATTTTCTCTCTGCGCCGCAGATAATCCATGCTGAGCGTCACCTTCTTGGCGGGATCATTATCGTAATTGTACGTAATATTCGATCCGTTCTTCTTCTCCGCGAGCCTAAGGAGTGACCATGACTGCTCGTCATTGAGCGTGCCGACCATCTGATCATCCCGGAATAACGCAATCCCGTTCCACCGCAGACTCCCCGCCTTGACCTGAAAATAGTTCAGGAACGGCTGTCGGCCATCCGTCGTCAGCTTGATAAAAAACTGCCCCAGATTGACATCCGTAATCGTGCCCGCCTTCGATCCGTTCTCGATCATTGTCATGATATAGACGGTGGGGATTTGCTCGAGGTTCGGGTTAATGTTGAGCGCGTCGAACGCTTTGCCCTTGATAACGAGCAGCCATAACAGGCGGCGGATCTCCGGGTCCCGCCGGAACGGATCGAACAACGAGTTGACGCCTAGTCGGGCCGCGTCCTCGCTGATGGCGATTACCCGCGTATGCCCGTAGAAAAGCTGCTGGTTCAGCTTCTTCTGCAAATTCTTCATCGCATCGAGTACGGTGCGGCCGCGCGCGCTTTCCACTTGAACGGTCTTCCCGTTCCCGCCGCCCGTTCCCGCCCCGCCGGAGCCGGCAATGCGAATCGGAATCGGGATTTGGACAGACACCTCGATCAGTTCCTTATGACCTTGCACCGTATCGATACCGACGGCAACGACAGAAGTTCTCTCTTCAATCTCACGGCGGTCCCAGCAGCCGCATAGCAGCACCGACATGGCTGATAGCAGCAGGAAGATGGGGCAAATCCGGCGCGCGAGCGGCATAGGGTTCACTCCTTCTGCATAGGCATTTCGGGCGGATCGGATAACGCAGCCGCGGCCGCAGTTGCGGCTCTATCCTCGTTGGCCTCATTTTCGGGATGAGGAGTCTCCTTGCCATGGCGCCGCATGAACGAGAGGATCAGGAGGAACAGCGGAATGACGGAGGCGTTAAACAATCCGAACAGATCCCATCGGGACATGAGTTCGAACAGGACTTGCACATTGGGTGCTTGAAGGGAAGTCCAATAGAACAGCGGCAACAGGGCAAGCGCAATCCACCGGTGATGCTTCAGGCCCATGATCTCCTTGAGCATGGTGCACGTGCCGTAATACAAGTTGCCGAGCGTCGTGAAGACGGCTGCGACCCAGACGGCAAGAAAGGCCGATTCGAGCCTCTCCAGAATCAAGCCCGGCACTTCGGTCGTCTTGACCAATTCAAGCGTCGGCCAGGCAAGCAGTTCCAATTCGTCCACCCCGAATACGGCAATGCCGGAGAAGACGATGAGGGAGTAGACCAGTCCAGGGACCGCCACGCCTAGAAGATGGTAGCGCAGGGGCTTGCCGGATTGCTCGCCGATAGCGCCGAAGATCATCAGCATCTCGAAGCCCAGGTACGAGGTGGTCGAAAGGGCGGTACCTTTGAGGAATCCCCACCAGTTCACCTGAAACATCGGGAGGAGGTTAACCAGCTGCGCGCTTTGCAACGAGGATAGACCGATGATGGCAAGCGGGATAACGATGAGCGGCAGCAGGACTTCGTTGACGCGCACGAGCACTTCAATGTCGTGCATCACCAGAATGAAAGCGGTGATCAGCATCGTGCCGATAATGACTTCGAGCGGCGTTCGCTTCAGGACCGTCGTCGTGACCACCTCTCCGAAAATTCTGGCGACGAGCGCCGTTCCCGAGGTCCAATAGAGCGCATAGGACAGCAGGAAAGGCAGGGCCAGCAATAGCCCGATGCGCTTGTGGCGCCCGGGGGTCAGCAACTGCCGCGTGAATCCGACCATGCTCATGCCGGGATGGCGCCGTACTAACGTGCTGATGAGGCTTAGCAGCAGCATGGCGAATACCGAACCGATGAGCGCGGAAATCCAACCGTTCTGTGCCGCGTACGATGCGGTGGAACGCGGCAGCGTCAATACGCCGACACCGATGATGGTGCTGGCGATCAATGCCCCCGACTGGCGGTTGTTCATCCGGAAGGGGACGGAATCGTCTAGGTCTTCATCCGATGGGGTGGGGCTCATGACTATCGCTTCGTTCATCTTGGCTCTCTCCTGTCTGTTCTCCATCGGAAGGCTGGGGCTTGTTGTAGCGGACTTGATCGCGCGGCAGGAACATGGCCGGCCGTCTCTTCATCCAATTCAGCGGCGTGCGGATCAGGGTATCCTTCAGATCGGACAGGCGCGTCGGCGTAAGCGGCGACAGATAGGGCACCCCGAACGATTTCAGCCAGCACAGATGAATGATGATAATGATGAGCAACAGCATAATCCCGTATAAGCCGAACAGAGCGGCGGCAATCATGATCGGGAACCGCAGCATCCTCAGCGCAATGGCGGCGCTGTAGCTTGGCGACGCGAAGGAACCGATCGTCGTTAGCGCGACGACAATGACCATGATCGGACTGACGATGCCGGCTTGCACCGCCGCTTGTCCGACGACCAGCGCTCCGACGATGCCGATCGTAGGGCCGATCGGTCCCGGCAGCCGTACGCTCGCCTCACGCAGGATCTCCATCGTCACTTCCATCAGGAATGCCTCGATTATGGACGGGAAAGGCACGGTTGACCGGCCTGCCGCCATCGCGATGACGAGCCGGGACGGAATCATCTCGGGATGGAAGGAGCTGAAGGCGATATAGAGCGAAGGGAGGAGCAGCGCCATCGCCATGCTGATAATGCGGATGAGCCGGATCAACGTGCCGATGCTGAACCGTTCGTAATAGTCCTCGGGACTGTGATAGAACTGGGTGAACACGGCAGGGGCAATTAGCACGAAAGGCGTCCCGTCCGAAATAATGACGACTTTCCCTTCGAGCAGATGCGATACCGCCTTGTCCGGGCGCTCGGTATTCTGCATCAGCGGGAACGGCGTCCAGCCGTTATCCTGAATAAGCTGCTCGATATAGCCGCTTTCCAGAATGGCGTCGATATCGATGCTGCGGATCCGCTTCAGCACTTCCTTGACGATTTTCGGATTGGTCAAGCCTTCAATATAGATAACGGCCACATCGGTCCGGCTACGTTTGCCGACCTGCAGCTGCTCGACCCGCAGCATCGGATCTTTCAGCCGCCGCCGGATGAGGGCCGTATTCGTCCTCAGCGTCTCGGTGAACCCTTCGCGGGGGCCGCGGACGACCGATTCGGTCGCCGGCTCCGAAATGTTGCGCATCCCCCATCCGCGAATATTAACGATCAGCGCATGCGCATCCCCGTCGACGAATAAGGCGCCATCGCCGCACAGGATGGCATGCACCGCATCGCCGAGCAGCTCGATATAGGCCGATTCGTGAACCGGAATCCCCCGAATCTGGAGATGGGAGAGGACGTTGGCGTTAGCGGCCGGAACGTTCTGCTGGTCGTACATACCGGATTGAATGACAAATTCATCGATGATTTCCGCCTTCACGAGTCCGTCGATATAGACCAGCATCGCCCGTTTGTCTCCGATGGGGCCAAGCTGGAAGAAGCGGTAGACCAGATCCTGGCTTTGGCCCAATATGAACTTCAACTGCTTCGTATTCTCGTCCAAACTTTCGGAGAGCGTAACGTTCTCCATGCCCTCGAGCTGATCGGCAAAATGCTGGTCGAGCACCCGGCTGCGAATGGACTGATGGCGATTATGGAGGCGGGACAAAATCGATTGACGCCCTGCGGTCATAGACGGATCACCTCAAGGGGAGTGTTCCCAAATGAGGGCAGAAGTATGAAGAATTGGTGTGGAATGAAGGATACGGGTATGCAAGGATTGGTATTTGATTATAATATTTGGAATAATGTGGAATATGAATCGAGGGAAGACGCATGCTGCATATGGCCGTCTCGGCACTTTTGCTGCTCATCAATTGGAAGCGAGGCGCCCTAGCCAATTGGAAGACCTACCATGCGACGATGCTCTATATCGTCGTATGCGACTTGACATACAACTACTTCTGCAAAGAATACCCGCTCTGGATTTATGAACTGGACCGCCCTGTCAAAAGCCATCATACGATTGAGCTGATGTATTCCTACTTCTTCCTGCCGCTTACGGCGCTGTTGTTCCTCAGTCTATATCCGAAGCAAGCTTCACGGGTGAAACGGCTGCTGTATATCTTCGCATGGATCTTGCTCTATATGATATGGGAAGGATCGTTCTTCCTGTTGGAGCGGATCTCCTACGATAACGGCTGGAATTTGCTGTGGTCGCTCGGCTTCTATTTCGAGATGTTCCCGATGCTGCTGCTGCACCATAACCGGCCGCGATTGGCTTATCTGCTGAGCATTGGAGCGGCTGCGGTGTGGCTATTTCTCTTCCATGTGCCGCTGAAGTAAGAAGGACCGCTGCCTCGTATCGAAGCATGCGGCCCTTATTCTGTTGGGGGATAGGGGAACTACGCCCATTTGGCCGCCCACAGCTTCATTTCTTTGAGAATCTGATGGAGATCCTCGCCCTTGGGGGTTAAGGTGTATTCGACGGTAACGGGGACGGTCGGGAAGACATGACGCTCGAGCACGCCTTGCTCCTCCAGATGGCGGAGGGTGCTGGTGAGCGCCCGCGGACTGACATCGGGAATGAGACGCTGCAGTTCGCCGAAGCGCTTCGTGCCGCAGAATAGCTCCCGCAGGACGAGGAAAGCCCACTTGCCTCCGATGACATGGAGCGTCCGTTCAATATTACATTCGATGTCGACGGGTTCTTTAGGAATATAATTGCTTTTGGTCATACGATTAAATCTCCTTTACGGACATTCGCACAGCAAGCAAAGTATAGCATAGATGCAAATGACAATATAGAAGCCTAACGTACAAAAAGCGTGCCTTATTCCTCCTGCTTAAACGGCAGGGGGACGAAGCACGCTTCTTCGGGCGGCGGATTGAACTTATAGCGCGGCTGCTGCGCCGAGGGAGCTCTGATCCTCTTCGTGCTCGGCATTGGCGGCTAATAGCCGCTTCTTATTGGCGATCCGCGCGCGGAACGGCTGCAGCAACTCGCGCAGGAGCGGAATAAGACGGGCCGTCACGAGCAGGATCAGGCTGACCGCGATGAGGTCGGCCGCAATATGGGAACACAGCTTAGCGAAGAATCCGGGATTCGTGCCAAGCAGGCTGTACAGGAAACGTTCGGGTTGCAAGGCGGGCGCATCCGGCCGATGCGGCGCAACGTAAGCGTGATGGACAGTCGAGGAAGCGGATGAAGAAGCGCCATAGGACGGCCGGCTCCCGAAGAACAGATCGGATTCCACGTAAAGCAGCAAAGCGGTACTCCCTGCCAATAGAACGAGTGCTCCTGCCAAGCGAGCGAGCAGCTGCAGCCGGCGTCGTAGGCCCATCTTCATTTCATCCCCTTGTCCGTCACTTTGATCGTCCGCAGATATAATCGTCCTTTTCACTATAGAGGGGAAACCTGAAATAAACCTGAAACCTTCCTAAGTCGTGGCTGAAAATAACCTTAAAATGATCCGCAGCATGGCATCGCCGGGCAAGGTTCACGCTTCGTTCATATTGGCTTGCCATAATGGGAGGACCTGATGAAGGGAGAAAAGCCGGATGCAGCAATGGTCGGATATTCGAATACTGCTCGTGGACGACGAGCCTAATATTGTGCAGTTTCTAGAACTCGGCTTACGAAGCGAGGGATTCACGGTCGTAACGGCATCGGACGGCGTCGGCGCCATCGCGGTCGCGCAGGACCAGCAGCCTCATCTGGCGGTGCTGGATGTCATGATGCCGGGCATGGACGGCTTCGAGGTATGCCGGATGCTGAAGCAGATCGATCCGGGTATGGCCGTTATTATGCTCAGCGCCAAAGCCGAGGTCGAGGATCGGGTGAAAGGGCTGTCGCTTGGCGCGGACGATTATATGGTGAAGCCGTTCAGCTTTACCGAGCTGCTCGCCCGCATTGCGGCCCGTCTGCGCAACTACCAGCCCGGATTATTCGGTGAGATCTGTGCGGGTCCGTTCCGAATCGACGACAGGCGCAAGGAGATCCGGTATGACGACCGGATTATGGAGCTGTCACCGACGGAATACGAGCTGCTGCGTTACCTGGTCACGAACCATGGCCTCGTGCTCAGCAAAGCGACGATTCTGGACAAGGTATGGGGATATCACTTCGGCGGAGAAGACAATATCGTCGAGGTGTACGTCCGCTCGCTGCGCGAGAAGTTGGAGGACCGCGAGCATCGCCTGATCCGGACGATCCGCGGCGCGGGTTATCGGGTCGACCTGCCTTGAGGCGCGGAAGGTGCGGATCAGGCAAGAGAATACAGGAATAACGGCACTTAAGCTTCGAAGCGAGTCATGGCGGGCACGGATGACGGCGGGCACGGATGACGGCGGCCACTGGTCATATGACCGCTTGCGGACGGACAATAAGGGAAGCACGTAACCTTGACTTCTCTTATTGAAAGGAGCACTTATTCCATGAACCGCATACCTAGCAGCAGGTGGGGGCGCGTCCTCCTCGTCGCGATCGCCTGTCTGCTCGCCATCAGCGGCTTGACGCCGTTTGGCGGCATCGGCCAAGCGCGGGCTGCCATGACGGTAGAAACTTCCGCGCAGGCGGATTCTGCCGTTATCGCCCCCGGCACCACAACCACGATTCATCTTCAGGTTACTCCCTCCGAGAATGCTTCTCTTCTGTTGGACCTCGAATTGTTCAACTCCAGCCTGACTCGCATCCATCAATCGGTCCAAGACCATATTGAAGTAACGGCCGGCGAACAGAAGACGGTCGCCTTCGAATGGAAGGTACCGGCCGGTCTGCCTGCAGGCACCTACATCGTCAGCTTCGGCGTATTCGGCGCCGGCTGGAGCGGGATGCACAAGTGGCATGCGGCCGCGGCCACGATCACGATCGGCGGGACGGGCACCGGTGGCGGTTCAGGCGGCAATGGCGGCGGTACGGGCGGAGACGGCGGCAGCGAACAGCCGGTCACGTTCGAAAGCGCGGCAGCGATCACGCCGGTTGAAGTCGAACAAGGTGCCGCAGCTACGATTCAGGCGTCGATTAAGGCAAGCGCGGCAGCAGCGGCGGTAGCGGAAGTGCGCATCGTCAGCCCGAGCGGCCAGGTGGCTGCTTCGGAATCTTACTCTCGCACCTTCGGCAGTACGGCAACGGTGTTGCCCCTGACATGGCTTACGGCCGCGGATACGGCAGTCGGCCGGTATACGGTCGAAGTGCTGCTCTATTCGGCGGACCGGTCGAAGCTGCTGCATGAGAACCGTTCAGCGGGCCAACTTACGGTAAAGGCGAAGGCCGAAGCGCCGGCAGGCGGATTCGTCGTCAGCGTCGAGAACGACGGCAATCCGAGAACGGCGGCGCCGAGCCCGGGCTTCGAGATCAAGAACACGTCCACGCAGCCGCTCAAGCTGTCCGCGATTAAGCTGCGTTACTATTTCACAATCGACGGGGAGCAAGAACTGTCCGTGGACTTCTGGACGATGCTCGGCTCCAAGTCGCTGGTCACGACCAAGTTCGAGAAGATGCCGATCCCTTCGGCGAAGGCGGACTACTATCTGGAGATCGGCTTTTCGGAAGCGGCAGGTTCGCTTGCTCCAGGCAAACAGACCGGCGTCTATACGTGGTTCCATAAGCCGGACTGGTCGAGCATGGACCAGACGAACGACTATTCCTATTCCGGAGCCTCCGACCCGGAGCCAAGCCAGCTGGTTACCGCTTATGTAGACGGCGTTCTGCAATGGGGCAGCGAGCCGGAACTGCTTGATATGCCGGCTGCGCCGGCAGGCATTAAGGCCGTTCCAACTTCCTCGAGCGTCGTGTTTACGTGGGAACCGGTCGATGGCGCAGACAGCTATGAGCTGCTCGCTGACGGCATTGCGGTCAAGAACATTACGACAGCCGGTTACATTGACAGCTATTTGAGCCCAGGCACCCCGCACAAGTACAAAATTCGGACGCGCAAAGGCGATGCGTACAGCATATGGAGCGCGCCGATCGCCGTCCGCACGACCGGACTTACGGCGATCCCGGCACCGGTGAACGTGAAGGCGAAGACGACGAGCAGCACCGTTACGTTAAGCTGGAACGCTTCTCCCGTTAAGGTGAGCGGCTATCAGCTCGATATCGACGGTACGATGATCGATCTGCCAAGCACGCAGCTGACTTATGCGCATGAAGGCCTAGCCTCCGGCACGGTGCATCACTACCGGGTCCGCGGCGTAGACGGCGCCGACAAGGGCGCTTGGAGCGACGAGGTGCGCGCCAACACGACCCGTCAGGTGACCGGCGCGTTCGATGTTGCGTTCACCGTTGACCCGGAAGCGGGCCGCGCCCCGATCAGCCCGTATATTTACGGGGCGAACGAGGATATGACGGGGACGGAGAATTTTACGGCCAGGCGGATGGGCGGCAACCGGATGTCCACGTATAACTGGGAGAACAATGCCTCCAATTCCGGTTCGGACTGGATCCACCATAATGACGGCTTCGTCCCGTGGTACTATGGCAATATTCCGGAGGCGCAGTGGAAGGTACCGGGCATCGCGGCGATCGGATTCCATGAGCAGTCGCTCAAGAAGGGCGCTTATTCGCTCGTGACGCTTCAGACGGCCGGTTATGCCGCAGCCGATTATAACGGCACCGTGAGGGATTCCGAACGTGCGCCATCGTCCCGTTGGGTGGAAGTCGCGCCAGCGAAAGGCGCGCCGCTGAGCCTGACGCCGGATCTGAACGACGGCAAAGTATACATGGACGAATTCGTAAACCTGCTGGTGAATACATTCGGACCGGCCTCGTCCAAGACCGGCATTAAAGGCTATGCGATCGACAATGAGCCGGGACTGTGGACGGAGACGCACAACCGGATGCATCCGGATCAGCCGCTCAGCGTGGAGATCTTAAGCAAAGGGGTGGCCCTTGCCAAGGCGGTGAAGGCCGTCGACCCGAGCTCGGAATTGTTCGGTCCGGTACTGTACGGATTCAGCGAGTACTACGACATGCAGGCGTCGACGGACTGGGTACAGTTCAAGGACAGCTACGACTGGTATATCGATTACTACCTCGACAATATGCGCAAGGAATCGGAGAAATCCGGCAAGCGTCTGCTCGACGTGCTTGATCTTCATTGGTATCCGGAGATTAGCGATGCAAGCGGCACGCGGGTAACGAACAGCGCGTCCAACGACAATATCGAGCTCAATAAGCTGCGGCTGCAAGCGCCGCGCTCCTTGTGGGACGCAAGCTTCATCGAGAATACGTGGATCGGCCGCTGGTCGAGCCAGTTCCTGCCGATGATCCCGAGGCTGCAGCAATCGATCGGCCAATACAATCCGGGGACGAAGCTGGCCTTTACGGAGCACAATTTCGGCGGAGAGAACCATATTACGGGCGGACTTGCGGCAGCGGACGTGCTCGGTATTTTCGGCAAATTCGGCGTCTATCTCTCTACCTTCTGGAAAATGGACAATACACTCGAAGAAGCGCCTTACGTCAGCGCGGCCTACCGGCTGTACAACAACTACGACGGGGCTAACGGCAAGTATGGCGATACGCTGGTGAAGACGGAGACGAACGATATCGAGAACAGTTCGATCTACGGTTCGGTCTTCCGCGAGGACGACGGCACGCTGCATCTCATCGTGATGAACAAGAACTACGATCATACGATGAACGCAAAGCTCGACATTGCCGGCAGCACCTCGTACACGTCGGCCCGTATCTTCGCGCTTGGCGGCGACTCGCCGGACGTGCAGGAGCAAGCGCCGATCGCCGGCATCGAAGGCAATGAGCTAAACTTGGCGATCCCGAAACTGACGGCTTACCACATCGTGCTGTCCGCGGAGTAATCCCGAAGGCATAGCGCCAGCGGCGGATGGGTAACCTCATTCGCCACACCGAATAGCTGTACAGGTCGTTTGATCTGTGCGGCTATTTGTCTATTTGTCGCGGCGTTCCATATTGGCATGCACCTGTCCAATAATAAAATGCGAACTTTTGTTCGCAAAACGTGCACAAAACGCAAAGGCGATGGATATAATGTAGAGGTGGGACACGGCCCGGGCAGACACAAGATATAGATTTTGGGCCTTTGTCGGATGATGGCGGAGCAGGTGAGAGGATCGTCCCATCCACAAGCTGTCCACACCGCATCCACAAACTGTCCTAGGTCCATCCACAGGCTGTCCACAAGCAAAAATATTTTCTGAAAAAAGTTCCAATTTAGCAGGAATCCCCGGAGTTCCCGTAGTGAAAAGGCTTACCGCCGATCGTTACAATTTGGAGCGCTTTTTGTCGAAAAATTTTTCTATTCTAGCAAAGTGGCGCGGCTACTGGATACTAGAGCCCTTGCGCCGGTTTTGAGAGGGTAAGCTAATTGACAAACACTATATCTTGATATAGATTTAATTCCTGTCGACTACATCTGGTTTGTGGTCAACTAGCATGTGTATAAATACATACGAATCTACTCGTAGTATTTTTAAGATAAGGAGAGAGTTGTGCTATGGTGATCGCGTATGATTCCAGAACCGGGAACGTAAGAAGATTTGTCGAAAAGGTCAAGGGGCGTGCCGTTAAAATCGAAGAGGCAATGACGCTGGATGAGCCGTTCGTGCTCGTCACCTATACCACCGGCTTCGGCCAGGTGCCAGACAAAGTAATGACGTTCCTCGAGCGGAATCATGGGCGTCTTCGTGGCGTTTGTGCAAGCGGAAATCGGAACTGGGGCGAGAAGTTTGCCGGAAGCGCAGACACTATATCTCGTATGTACGGAGTCCCGGTATTGCATAAATTCGAACTGGCCGGCACGGCCAGAGACGTCGAAAGATTTGAACAGGAGGTGCGTGCGGTTGAAGCATATTGAATTGAACAATCTGCTTATGCAGCGTGATGCAGACGGGTTTTTCCAATTGGAACGTGATCAGGAAGCGGTAGAAGCTTTCATGGAAGAGGTATACCGGAAGAGCGTCGTGTTCACGAGCACGGCGGAGAAAGTCCGTTATATGATCGATAACGACTACTATGAGAATTTGTACGACAAGTATACAGAGGAGCAGGTTGAGGCTGTATATCGCGTCACGCATGATTTCAACTTCCGCTTCCCATCCTATATGGCTGCTTCGAAGTTCTACACGGACTATGCGGTGAAGAGCAATGACCATTCGCTCTACCTCGAGCATTACGCGGACCGCGTCGCAATCGTGGCGCTTCATCTGGCACAAGGCAATGCCGATACGGCTTGCGTGCTTGCGACATCGATGATGGAGCAGCGCCTGCAGCCGGCGACCCCGACGTTCCTTAATGCGGGCAAGAGCCGCCGCGGCGAGCTCGTGTCGTGCTTCCTGCTCGAAGCCGACGATTCGCTGAACTCGATCAACTATGTGCTGGCGACATGCATGCAGCTGTCGAAG
This sequence comes from Paenibacillus phyllosphaerae, assembly GCF_014192105.1. Classification (GTDB taxonomy): domain Bacteria; phylum Bacillota; class Bacilli; order Paenibacillales; family Paenibacillaceae; genus Paenibacillus_Z; species Paenibacillus_Z phyllosphaerae. Next base: position 13,440 of record NZ_JACHXK010000034.1, read on the forward strand.
ATCGGCGGCGGCGTAGCCGTCAACCTGTCGAAGCTGCGCGGACGCGGCGAGTCGATCAAGGGCGTTGAAGGCGCGGCGAAGGGCATTATGCCCGTATTGAAGCTGATGGAGGACGCGTTCTCCTATGCCGACCAGATGGGCCAGCGCAAAGGCTCCGGCGCAGCGTACTACAACATCTTCGGCTGGGACGTGATGGAGTTCCTCGACAGCAAGAAGATCAATGCCGACGAGAAGTCGCGGATCAAGACGCTGTCGATCGGCCTGATCGTGCCGAACCGCTTCTATAAGCTCGCTGAAGCGAACGAGATGCTGCACGTATTCGCGCCTTACACGGTGTACAAGGCCTATGGCCAGCATTTGGACGACATGAACCTCGACGAGATGTACGACACGCTGCTCGCCGACGACCGCGTGAAGAAGAAAGTCATCATGAGCGCGCGCGACATGCTCGTGAAGATTGCACAGATCCAGCTCGAATCGGGCTATCCATATATGATGAACAAGACGAATGCGAACGCGGCGCACGCGCTGTCGGGCATCGGCCAGATCAAGATGTCGAACCTGTGCACGGAGATCTTCCAGCTGCAAGAGACATCCATCATTAACGACTACGGCACGGAGGACATCATCAACCGCGATATCAGCTGTAACCTGGCTTCGCTTAACATCGCGAACGTCATGGAGCACAAGAAGCTGCGCGAATCGGTGCACGAGGGCATGATTGCGCTGACGTCCGTGAGCGACATGTCGGTGATCGGCAATGCGCCTGGCGTGGCCAAAGCGAACCGTGACTTGCATTCCGTCGGCCTCGGCGCGATGAACCTGCACGGATTCCTCGCGAAGAACAAACTCGCCTACGAGAGCGAAGAAGCGAAGGAGTTCGCCCGCACGTTCTTCATGATGATGAACTTCTACTCGATCGAGAAAAGCATGGAGATCGCGCGTGATGCCAACATGACGTTCGAAGGCTTCGAGAAGTCCGACTATGCGAGCGGCGTATACTTCGACCGTTACGTGAGCACGGACTACCGTCCGACTTCCGACAAAGTCAAAGCGCTGTTCGAGGGCATGGACATCCCATCGCCGACCGAATGGGCGCAGCTGCGCGAGCTCGTCATGAAGCACGGCCTGTACCATGCTTACCGGATGGCGATCGCGCCGACGCAGAGCATCTCGTATATCCAGAATGCGACGAGCAGCGTCATGCCGATCGTCGAGCAGATCGAGACGCGCACGTATGCGAACTCGACGACGTACTACCCGATGCCGTTCATGAACAAGGAGAATTTCTTCTTCTACAAATCGGCTTACCAGATGGACCAGTTCAAAGTGCTTGATATGATCGCTGAAATCCAGCCGCATGTCGACCAAGGCATCTCGACCGTCCTGCACGTCAATTCGGACGTGACAACGCGCCAGCTGGCACGTTACTATATCTACGCGGCCAGCAAAGGGCTGAAGTCGCTCTACTATACACGCACGAATCGTCTATCGGTCGAGGAGTGCATTAGCTGCGCGGTGTAATTGGGCCCCGCGTAAGGCTAAGGAAGGGGAACCACGCATGAGCATGAAGGCTGTCAATTGGAACCGACCGGATGATGATTTTACGATCACCTTCTGGAATCAAAATATTATGCAGTTTTGGACGGACGACGAGATTCCGCTCTCCGACGACAAAATGGCATGGCTTACGCTGAACGAGGCAGAGCGCGAGCTGTATATGAAAGTGCTGGGCGGCCTTACGCTGCTTGATACGGTGCAGGGCGGCGTCGGCATGCCGAAGATTCTCGAGCATGTAGAAGGCCTGCAGCGCAAGGCGGTGCTCGGCTTTATGGGCATGATGGAGCAGATTCATGCGAAGTCGTACAGCAGCATTTTCACCACACTCGCGACGACTGAAGAGATTGACGGTGTCTTCCGCTGGGTGGAGGGCAACGAATGTCTGCAGCTGAAGGCCGAGACGATCTCCCAGTACTACAAGGATATCGAGACGCCGAAGAGCCTGTATCTGGCAATGGCCGCATCGGTTCTGCTTGAGAGCTACTTGTTCTACAGCGGTTTCTTCTACCCGCTCTATCTGGCCGGTCAAGGCAAGATGACAAGCTCCGGCGAGATCATTGACCTTATTCTGCGTGACGAGAGCATTCACGGCCTATACGTCGGCGTACTCGCACAGGAGCAGTTCGCCAAGCTGGATGCGGACGAGCAGCGCGAAGTGCTCGAGACGTTCAATGGCCTGCTGCAATTCCTGCACGCGAACGAAATGCGCTATACGGAAGAGCTGTACGGCGCGATCGGCCTGACGGAGGAAGTGAAGAAGTTCGTCCGCTATAATGCGAACAAGGCACTGATGAACCTCGGCCTGGATCCATTCTTCCCGGAAGAGGATGTCAACCCGATCGTATTCAACGGCATCAGCACCCGGACGAAGCAGCATGACTTCTTCTCGAAGAAGGGCAATGGCTATGTCCGCACGATCCACGTCGAGCCGCTGACGGACGACGATTTCAAATTCTAGTCTCATCTGCAACCGAACGTTGCTTACGATATCGAAGCGCTTCTCCCATTGGGAGAGGCGCTTTTTTGGCATAGGGGACAAGCGGAGAGGAGAGCGAAATGGATTTTGTACTTTTGTTTGTATGTTTCGTTGAAAGTAGTTCTCATTTGAGTGAGAATCGTTTATAATGAGTTGAGAATGAGAATTATAATCAGCTGGAGGCTTGCGGATATGACAGGTGATATGGATTACGGTAAGCTGGAGCAGACATTCGGTATTCGATTCTCGCAGCAGGAGCATGCGATTCTAACGGTTAACGCAGCAGACCTGCTTCGTGCCGATGCGATGCAGCAGTTTCTGGATGAATACGCGCCTCTACTGAAAGCACACACGATGGATGCGGCCGGCGCGATCTTCGGCAGCACATTCGGCAGTTTTGCCCTTGGCTATCAGGCGGCGATGTCGCTCTATAACCAAAGGCTAATCGTATCTCCTGAGCAGATCACCTTGCAGCTGATTTCGATGGGTACCTACTACAAGATTGCATTCTGCATGCCGGAAGCAGTTGAAGCCGGCCCAGAAGGCGAGGCACGTGCGGATTGGGTTCAGCAATCGCTGGCGTCCTTCTACAGTCAGACCATTCTTCCATTATTCCGATCGATCGCGGATATATCGGGCATTCCGATCGGCCACCTATGGGGCCAGATGCCGACGTATTCCAATTATTATATTGACTATCTGCTGGGTCAGCTCGACGATTGTTCGATCAAGAACCGGCTGGCTGACGATTACGAGCTGCTGCGGCAGCTGGATCCGGCCATCATGGAACGGCCGAAGAACCCGTTCACGGTGAAGCCGCGCTGGATCGAGGATCTGCGCGATTCGAACAAACAGATGCGGATGAAGAACGTATGTTGCATGTATTACAAGACCGGCAGCAACGATTACTGTTTCAGCTGTCCGAAGCTGAAGGAGAGCGATCGTGCCGCAAGACGCGAGGCGGCCCGTGAAGCACAGTTGGCAGCGGCGGCAACAGGGAATTAAGAACGTTAACGTTAATGAAGTTAAACATATAGACTGCCAATTGTTAACTTGACCAATCGTGAAGATCGGGGTTAAGCTAACCAAAGTGGATTTATTTTGGACGGCCGACACTTTGGGAAAGTCCTGATTTTTGTTTGGAAGAGGTGAATGATTGTGCAGCTTGGCAATTGGCGCGAGCAATGGACGACGAATGTAAAGGGCAATGTATTGGCGGGAATGACCGCGACGTTGGCCTTGATTCCGGATTCGCTCGCGTTTTCATTTATGGCGGGCGTTCCGCCGCAGGTCGGTATCTATGCAACGATATGTATACTGCTGCTCATTACGTTCCTGGGCGGACGGCCGGGAATGATCTCGGCAGCGGCTGGCTCGATGGCAGTCCTCATGCTGTCGCTGGTCGAAGAACACGGGATTCAGTACTTATTCGCGGCAACCATCCTTACCGGTATCATTCAATACTTAATGGGCGTATTTAAGCTCGGCCGACTCATGAGCTTCGTGCCGCAGGGCGTGCTGGTCGGGTTTGTGAACGCGTTGGCGATACTGATCTTCTTGTCGCAGCTTCGGTATTTTAGCGGTGAGTCGTGGGTGATGTATCTGCTCGTGGCGGTTACGCTAGTCATTATTTACGTGCTGCCGCGTTATTTTAAGGCGATTCCGTCGCCGCTCGCTGCAGTCGTATTGCTGACATTCGCCGTGTGGGTGACGGGAATGGACGGTGTTACGCGAATCGGCGAGATTGACGCTTCCCTGCCAGCTTTCCTCATTCCGGATATTCCGCTGACGTGGGAGACGCTGATGATTATACTGCCGACCTCGTTCTCGCTTGCGATCGTCGGCTTCACCGAGACGATGCTGACACACAATCTGCTAGATGAGATGACCGACGAGCGGACGGATAAGAACAAGGAGATGCGCGGACAAGGGATCGCGAATTTCGTTGCCGGCTTCTTCGGCGGCATGGCCGGCTGTGCGTTGGTGGCGGAGTCGGTGCTGAACGTGAAGATGGGCGGCCGGAACCGGTTATCGACATTGGTGGCGGCATTGTTCCTGCTGCTGCTCGTCGTTGTCTTGGGCGATGTGCTCGCGCTTGTGCCGATGGCGGCGCTGGTCGGCATTATGCTCATGGTGTGCGTAGCCATCTTCGACTGGAAATCGATTTTCAATATGCGTGCGGTTCCGGCCAGCGAGACGATCGTGATGCTGGTTACGGTCGGTACCGTTGTCCTGACGCATGACTTGGCGCTTGGCGTCATTGCCGGTGTGTTGGTCAGCTTCGTCTGGTTCGCGGTTCAGGCTTCCAAGGTTCAGATTCATAGCGAATGGCAAGGCGAACGTCGCATCTACCGGATTCAGGGTCAGCTGTTCTTCGCCTCGGCCTCCGAGTTGGAAGCGAAGATCGAGCATGGCTGTAAGGCCGAAGAGGTTCATATCGATCTGACGCAGACGCGCGTATGGGACCATACGGCAGAGCTGGCGCTCACCAAGACGGTGGATCGTCTGACGCGTGCGGGCAAGAAAGTCGTCGTTCGCAAGCCAGAGCAGCAGAAAGTTCAGCCGGTCAGGTAGCGGTGCTTCATCACGCTAGCTAACATAAAAAATAACCCCTAAGAAGCATCACGCTCATTTACCGATGAGGCGTGGTGCTTTATGCTTTAGATAGAGACAAAAGACGATTATGCTGTGAGTTTTGCCCCAGCTGGAGCCGAAAGGAGTGAGCTTGCAATGGAACGGTTCAGCCTATACGACCCGAAGTGGCTGCAGGGCGAGTATCGTCCGCAGATCGATGCGTACTACTATCGGCAGTGGGTCGATTTCCATATGGGATTCCATGCGCATCCTCAGATTGAAATCATGTACGCGATTTCGGGCAGCTGCATCGTGGAGACGTACGATCAACTGCTTAGTCTGGGCAGCGGCGACTTCATTCTGCTCGATTCCTGCGTGCCGCATCGGCTGGTCGTGGATCGGACGGAACCGTGCCGTATGCTGAACGTGGAGTTTTCTTTTGCCCCATGCAGCGGGATCTATCCTTCCTTCTCGCAGCTGGCGTCCTCTACGCCTGCGCTCTCCGCCATGCTCGGGCAGTCGAAGGAGTGGGTGGTCCTGTCGGACCCAAGCGATGTGCAGCATACGCTCAAAAGCTTGGTCCTGGAACTCGACGGCGGCGCCGAAGAGCGGACGAGCATGGCGCATCTGCTCATCTCCCAGCTGCTGATCCATATTGCCAGGCTTGCGGTGGATGTGCAACGCAGCGGTGCCGACCGCCAGACGGACCGGTATGTGCGGGCTGCCATCCAATACATCCATCAGAACTATGATCGCGATATTCAGGCCAAAGATATTGCCGCGCATGTCAATTTGCACCCGGTCTATCTGCAGCGGATCTTCCGCCCGAGCATGCAGCAGACGATGGCGGAGTACTTGGCCGTCGTCCGGATTGAGAAAGCGAAGATGCTGCTCGGCCGAACCGATATTCCGATCGCGGAGATCGCCGATTATGTCGGTCTCAACAGCCGGCAATATTTCAGCGCGTTGTTCAAGCGGCTAACAGGCGTTACGCCTGCTGCATACCGCCACTCGGTCGAACTTGACAGCCGGATATCGAAAGTTGCAATAGTTGACATTGATGACGGCAACATGTTGCATTTGTGACAACGCCTTCATTCTGCGCCTGCTACAATGAGGCTAAACGCTCGGGCCTGAGCAGCAGATGATGAGGAGGCAATTGGCATGTCATTCAAAGTAGCTTTTATCGGAGCAGGCAGCATCGGATTCACGCGGGGCTTGTTAAGGGATTTGCTCGCGGTACCGGAGTTCAATCAGATCGAAGTTGCATTTACAGACATCAATGCACATAACTTGGAGATGGTCACGCAGCTGTGCCAACGGGATATCAACGAGAATGGGCTCTCGATTCAGATTCAATCGTCGCTGGACCGCCGCGAAGCGCTTAAGGATGCGCGGTACGTCTTCTGCGTCGTGCGGATCGGCGGGTTGGAGGCGTTCAAGACCGACGTGGACATTCCGCTCAAATATGGCATCGACCAATGCGTGGGCGATACGCTCTGCGCCGGCGGCATCATGTACGGCCAGCGGGGCATTGCGGAGATGATGAATATTTGCCGCGATATCCGCGAGGTTGCCGAGCCGAACGCGTTGCTGCTCAACTATGCGAACCCGATGGCGATGATGACGTGGGCTTGTAACAAGTACGGCGGCGTACGTACGATCGGCCTGTGCCATGGCGTGCAGGGCGGACATTGGCAGATTGCGACCGCGCTTGGCCTGGAGAAGAAGGACGTCGATATCATTTGCGCGGGCATCAACCATCAGACGTGGTATGTCCAGGTGAAGCATAAAGGCGAAGATATGACCGGCAAGCTGCTGGAGGCGTTCGAGCGCCACCCGGATTTCAGTCAGACGGAGAAGGTCCGGATCGATATGCTGCGCCGCTTCGGTTACTACTCAACGGAATCGAACGGCCACTTAAGCGAGTATGTGCCTTGGTATCGCAAACGTCCGGAGGAGATTAACGACTGGATCGACCTCGGCTCCTGGATCAATGGCGAGACCGGCGGCTACCTGCGCGTATGTACGGAAGGTCGTAATTGGTTCGAGACCGACTTCCCGAATTGGATGAAAGATAAGCCGTTCGAATACAAAGCGGAGAATCGTGGCGAAGAGCACGGCTCTTATATTATTGAAGGGTTGGAGACCGGTCGCGTCTATCGTGGTCACTTCAATGTCGTGAACAATGGCGTCATCAGCAACCTGCCGGATGATGCGATTATCGAGGCGCCGGGTTATGTTGACCGCAACGGGATCAGCATGCCGCAGGTCGGCGATCTGCCGCTCGGTTGCGCGGCCGTGTGCAACGTCAGCATTTCGGTGCAGCGCTTGGCCGTAGAGGCAGCGATTCACGGGGACGATAAGCTGTTGCGTCAGGCGATGATGATGGATCCGCTCGTCGGCGCCGTCTGCAATCCGAAGGAGATCTGGCAGCTGGTCGACGAGATGCTCGTCGCGCAGGAACAGTGGCTGCCGCAATACGGGAAGGCGATTGCCGAGGCCAAAGAGCGGCTGGCGCAAGGGAACCTGCTCCCGACGCGCGAAGGTTACCAGGGCGCGGCGCGCCTTGCGGTCAAATCGGTCGAAGAGATGATGCACGACCGCGACTCGGCGAACAAGAATGCCGGGGAATCGGACAAAGCGAAGGAGCGCCCTGCGGCAGCGCATTAAGCAAGCGATTTTACGCAACGTCATGTGGAGGCTGGAGTCTGACTTCAGCCTCTTTGTGCTGTTTCTAAATTTTAACAGGTAATGACGACATCGATGGCGCCAGGCATGATATATTCAAGTAGGTATGTCACAGATGACGGTTCATGAACGTCTTGATAGATAGAGAAGTTAGCGTGGAAGGGAATGATCAACGTGCAGACCGAACAGCTGTATGTCGAATATCGAAGCCTGCTGGTAGGGCTTGCCTACCGGATGCTCGGCAGTGCATCGGATGCGGAAGATATTGTGCAGGATGCATTCATCGCGCTTGCGGAGCTGTCCGGGGAACAGGTGCGCAATATGAAGGCGTATTTGTGCAAAATGGTCTCGAACCGCTGCATCGACCGGCTGCGTTCCGCGCGGCACAAACGAGAGCTATACGTCGGTCCGTGGCTGCCCGAGCCTGTCATGACCGACCAAACGTCATCCGGTCTGAACGATCCGCAGGATCGGTATGTGTTCAAGGAGTCGCTGTCGACCGCTTACCTGCTCCTGCTTCAGCAGCTGTCATGGACCGAGCGCGCTGTCTTCCTGCTGCGGGAAGTCATGCAGTTCGAGTATGACGAGATCGCCGATATCGTGGGGAAGAGCAGCACGAACTGCCGCCAAATTTTTCGCCGCGCCAAACGAAGCATCGGGGAGATGCCGATCGCAACAGGCGTCGTTCAAGCCCGGACAACGGAACTGGTACAGCGGTTCACGAGCGCGCTGGCGAGCGGAAGCATCCCCCAGCTGCTGGAAGTGCTGGCCGATGATGCCGTGCTGCAATCCGACGGCGGCGGCAAAGTTCGAGCTGCGGTTAACCCGATTAACGGGGCAGATCGGATCAGCCGGTTCTTCTTCGGCATTCTCTCCAAGGCGGACGCTTCGTATTCGTTCGAGCTGCGGGAGTTCAACGGGCTTACCGGCATCGTGACGTATACGGGCGGACAGGTGCATGGCGTGTTGACCTTCCGCGCGGAAGAGGAGCGGATCACGAATTTGTACTACGTGGTGAACCCGGAGAAGCTGGCGCATCTGGTGGAGTTAAGCAAGCCAACGCAATAGGGCGAGAAGCAACAGGTACGAAACCAATGAAGTCGGATCAATGCTGCATTCCCAATCTTGATTGTGAACGCAAACCAATGACCGGTCGGATCAATGCTGCATTCCCAATCTTGATTGTGAACGCAAACCAATGATCCTATGTCACACACGCCATTCCTAACCCGTCTTTGAAGTGGAACCCAACATCGACTGTCGCGTAAGCGGCGCGATCTTAAGGTCACTTCGGATAAAAGGGGATAGAGCCGATGAATGATGTGCATGCGGAGAAGGAGCGGACGATTGTGATCGGAGGGGGGCTCGCTGGACTGCTGGCCGCCTGCAAACTTGCGCGCGCTGGCGGCAAGGTGCTGCTGCTGGAACGGTCGCCGCAATTGGGCGGCCGTGCGCGGTCGATTACGAAACATGGGGGCCGAATGAATCTCGGCGCGCATGCCTACTATCTTGGCGGAGCGTTCGAGCAAAGCTTGCTGGAACTCGGCGTTCAGCTGCAAGGAGCAGCGCCGCCGAGTTCGCAAGCACAGCTGTTGTGGGGAGGCAAGCTAGTATCGCTGCCCAGGCTTGTAGCTTCCGGCACCTATTTGTCGCTTGCAGAGAAGGCTGAGCTCGTTCGCGTTATGGTCTATATAGCTAGGCTGAAGCCCGCCTCCATCGAACGGATGAGCCTAAGGGAATTCGCCGAGCGCACGACCCTCCATCCATCCGTTCGGAACGTGCTATATGCGCTTATGCGCACAGCCTCGTATACGCTTAACCCCGATGGACAGCTGGCGCGGCCCGTCGTCTCCCAGTTGAAGCGCACCTTTCAATCCGGGATTCTGTATCTCCATGGCGGCTGGCAATCCATTATCGATCAATTGGAGCGGAAGTTCCAAGAGGCAGGAGGGCAGCTGCTGTTGGGCCAGTCCGTTAAGCAGGTGGAGCACGAAGGAGGACGCGTGACGGGAGTACGCATGGCGGACGGCAGCTTTCTCGCTGCGCAAGCTGTTATCCTGACGGCTTCTCCTGCAGAGAATATGCGGCTCGTCCGGGACGGCTCGGAGTCGATTCTTCGCAGGTGGAAGGAGCAGGCGCTGCCTTCCACGGTGGCCAGCCTTGATATTACGCTCAGGCAGCTGCCTGTCGCTGGCCGCAATTTTGTCGTCGGTATTGACCAACCGCTGTTCTTCACGAACAATTCGACTTCGGCGAAGTTGACGGAGGATGGTTCGCAGGTCATCCATCTGACCAAGTATCATGGCATCTCGGAGAGTGATCCGAAGGCGGATGAGCAGCAGCTGGAGAGCGTGATGGATTTTCTCCATCCGGGTTGGCGGCAGCAGGTGGTGGCCAAACAGTATTTGCCGCGGATTACGGTTGTGCACGATTACCCTCATATAGGAAGTGCGGATTCGAACAGGGGACCGGATGTGCCGGAGATTATGGGATTGTACGCTGCAGGGGATTGGCTGGGACATGAGGATGAGCTACTGTCCGACGCTGCCGCCGCAAGTGCCGAGCGGGCGGCACGGCGTGTGCTTCAGTTCAGGGAACACAGTCCTCATGCCGCAGCCGATGACAAGCTAGTATCGGTGTAGTGACGATTCGAGCAGAACAATAAACAAGCGGCCGCTCAATCGAACGGCCGCTTGAATGTTTCATCGAGCTTGAGGGATTAACGTTTCGGATACAGGGGATAGCTCACTTTGGACGGTACCTCAATCATGAGAAGCCGAAGCGGACTGTCACCCGCGGACCAGATCACCTCATGTTCCTTCTCGGCCCGCTGCACGAGGAAGTCACGATGGGCAAAGGAAGCGGCTTCCCGCTCATCTTCCACAATATCGACGGTGCCGTTGCCGCGTATCGCGAGCGTGGCCAATGTGCGGTTCGCAGGAACGGTTTGCGCCATGCTGGCGCCTGGCTCCAGCTGAGCATCCCACATTCTCACATCGACGACAAGCTGGACCGGCGAAGCGTCGCCGAGCACATTTTTGCGCGTAAAGCCTGCGCCTTCTTCTACCGGGAACTGCTCGGTCTCATATTGCCGATAGGTAGGCGGCTGCATCAACGTCTGGCGCATATGCGGCTCGAACCAAATCTGGAAGGCTTCCATGTCCGGACCGATAAAACGCTCTTCATGGCTGACGCCTGAGCCGGTCTGCATCACTTGCGCGCCGCCCGCGCCTACGGTGCTATTCGTACCTAGCGTATCCCCATGCTGGGCTTCGCCTTTGGTTACATAAGTCATAATTTCGAAACCTTGATGCGGATGGAGCGGGATATGGCCATCATGCCGGGCTTCTGCCCAAGCCCAGTAGAAGAGGGGGCCAATCCCTTTAATCACCGAGCCTTCGCCCGGGAAACCGATCGGTTTTTGCTCGGTAATGTTGCCGTGATCGAACTCGCCTTTGGCTTGCATCGTTGTCCCGTAGATCATCGTTTGCATACGATTCGCCTCCTTAATCGTGTTTATGAGTAATTAATGAATGGCATATTCCCCAGGTCCGATAAGAGCAAGACCAAGCGCAATAGCAATTAAGATGAGGTTATACTCAAATCCGTTCTGTGTCACCCAAAGTCCGTTTTTGCCGTGAACCGTAACGATTGCGCCGATCATCGGGATGATGATAAGGGCAGCTGCGACAGGGAACCACAGGCCAAGCGCGAGCAGCAAGCCTCCGACCAGTTCGAACAGGCCGACCATCACTGCCATTGGAACGCCGGGCTTAACGCCGATCGAATCGAGCCAACCGCCCGTACCTTTAATACCGTAACCGCCGAACCAGCCGAATAGCTTCTGAGCCGCATGCCCCGCGAAGAGAAGACCAACCACCAATCGAATAATAAGCAAACCAAGATCCATGTTCATCATGTTAATTCCTCCAATTTAATTATCTTTAATTTAAGATATATGACAATAATAAAAGGTCGTTACTGTTATATATAGGACACCAGCCGATTGCGAATTCAATCACAGCAGGTAATCCTTATTTCTCGTTACTTCATCACTCGCTTCATTTCATCTAATCATTCAGTATCTAATAGAGAGCGTTCACTTGGTGCACCTCATTCCTTAACATCAAATATCTTAAATTAAAGATAATAGATAAACGGTCTTTTGTCAACACATTGATGACAAGAAATCACGGTCTCCGCATTGACAGCTGCAGATCGCATTGATAGGATGAGTATAAACGCGCGTTTATTTAGGAGTGACCATCTTTGAATGCAAGCGATATTGCAAAACTAGCCGGTGTATCACGCAGTACGGTTAGCCGCGTTGTCAACAATTATGCCAATGTGCCGCCAGAGACGAGAGACAAGGTCATGCGGGTTATTGAAGCCTACAATTACGTCCCTAACATGTCCGCGCAAGTCATGGCAGGCAAGAAGACGAAGACTTTAGGACTCTTCATTATTAGTCATGGTCCGGTGGCAGGCGATTTCGTATCCAATATGCTCATTACGAGCGTTATTGAGCAGGCCTCCCATCAGGGTTACTACGTGCTGACCTACATTGTTGGCGACCCATCTACTGACCAGGCCGCAGTGAAGAAGGTGAACGACATGTTCTACCAAGGCCGAGTGGATGGCGGACTGTTTATCGGGGCGGCATACGGCGAGCCGTTCATCGAGTCGCTAATTGCCGAAGGGTATCAAGCGGCGATTATCGATCAGGATTTGAACGGCAATCATGCGGAAGACAAGCGGATTGTAGCTGAATATGACAATCATAAAGGAATGCGGCTGGCGATCGATTGCCTCGCCGAGCTTGGTCATCGGAAGATCGGCGTCATAAAGGGCGATATGAGCCGGTTGTCAGGCGTCACGAAATTCGAAGGTTTCCAAGCTGCGATGCAATTGCACGGGTTACCGGTCGTTCAGGATTGGGTGCTTCCGGCTGATTTTAGCGAGCAGGGCGGCAAGGATGCGATTATCCGGTTACTTGAGCAGCAAGTACCGCTGCCGACGGCGATTATAGCAGCGAATGATAGCGTTGCTTTTGGCGCGATAACGGCATTGCAGGGGGCAGGTCTGAAGGTGCCGGAAGATGTCTCGGTTATTGGATTCGATAATCATGTGTTGAGCGCGTACCACAACCCTCCCCTGACGACCGTAGCTGTCGACTTCGAGGGATTGATGAAGACAGTGACGGCCAGCCTCATACGGCATATTGAGAGTAACGAGCTTGGAAGCGAACGGATTGTAATTGATTATGCGTTAATCGAACGGCAATCTTGCAGGGATCTGAAGCAACCATAACATTGAAGGGCGGCTGATTTTTATGGTAAGCAAACTCACGGATTCTAATGTCATTACGCAGATCGGCATTCTCGTGCATGATATCGAGAAGACTTCGCAAGCTTATGCGCAATTTTTCGGCATGGATGTTCCTTCCTGGTTCTGGACCGATACGATAGACAAAGCGCAGACGGAATACCGCGGGCAGCCGAGTGAGGCGAGGGCCAAGCTAGCTTTCTTCGATATGGGCGCGGTACAGCTGGAATTGATTCAACCAGACGAACAGCCGAGCACATGGCGCGAGCATCTCAATCAGCACGGAGAGGGAGTTCATCACATCGCCCTCAATATAAAAGGAATGAAGACGACAATCGCTGGCATGGCCGCGCAAGGGATGCCGCTGCTTCAAAAAGGAGAATATACCGGCGGTAGATATGCGTATATGGACACATCAGACGCGCTTAAAGTTATCGTGGAACTACTTGAGAACGACTAAGCAGATGGAGCTCGGGCCGGTCATTCCGGCCGGGCTTTTTTTCTTTATAATATGAATTGACTTTTCGAGAAGCAGGGATTCATATGCGAATAATGACTATATTAATAGAAGGGATTATTTTGGAAGCCCATATAGGCAATGATAATTAAGGCTGAAGCACCTATGATTCGGCGCTTCAGCCCTAGCATCAGAGCTATTGCGATCCTAAGTGGCCAGCTGCCTTCAACTTCTGCACATTAATCGGGGCGGGTACATCATTGCCGCCTTCGAATTGATGTTTCACAAGTTTATTGAAGGAATCGTACCAAGGGGTCAGGGAACGGCCAGCCCACGCTTCTTGGGCATACTGGACAAGATGGTTGACGAACTCCTGATTGGCGGAGATATGCACCTCTTGGACAGTCGGCGCAATCCTTCTTACATGAATCGCAATCGTTTGCTTCAGCTCACTGGAGATTTCATTGTGGTCATTCACGGTAAAATAAGAATTGTAAGGCCCTGCAATACGCTGGTTGTTCCAGAACGGACTGCCGTTATCCACATTGAAGACACCTTCGTTGGACCCGGTATTATCCTGTTCCATCGTTCCTGGCCCGCCGCTCTTGCGCGTACCCGTAGCTGTCCAGTCCAGCGTCATGCCGACGTACGCATTCTTATCGCTTAGGAAAACAAGCGCGCCGGCAACGCCGTTAATATTGGAGATATCGGTGGAGAGCAGCGAACTGTATTCGACCCAGTTGTTGTCGTGCTGGTAAGGATTGCTGCTCATAGCTCCGTACATGCGGCTGCCGAGCATCTTAGGATCGCCTTTCTGCTTTGTTCCATAATCATAAGTGCTGTCCTGTACGTAGCGCTTGTAGCTGCAGCCCGTTAACGTCGGTCCGATCATCAGCGCTAGGACAAGCAGCGGAACAAGCGACCGGCGCCAATTACGCCTTGTCATCATAACAGGTCTCCTTCCGCTTAGGGATGATGTTAGGATGCGATTGCGGAAAGTTAAATATGCGCCGCCGTGCCATACATAAAGAACCATGGCTTTGGAGCACAATGAAGGATAGAGATGGCGGAAGAAAATATCGTGCAGAAAGTTTTAAAAACAGCAATCTGAAATTTTGACAGCTTTTAGAACAATGTGTGAACTCAGATTGACAAAAACCACCTCCAACTTTATATTTATTTAAGTGAATTAGATTGCGGAAGTTGTCTAAACAGCTAGGATTTCACGCAGTAGGTCGTTTTTTTTTGCCATCACGGCCGAAGCGAAAACGTCAAAAGTGGGGTTGATTGATGATGAATCGGTGGCACGTTCTAAAACGGCTCATGCCGCTTCTTGCCGGGATGGTGTTGCTGCTGTCAGCATGCGGACGAGCTGACCTGTCGACACTAAGACCGCAAGGGCCAGTAGCCGAAGAACAATTCGGACTAATGAAACTGTCCATCACGATCATGATTTTGGTTGTCATTGTCGTGTTTGCAATCGCGCTCTACGTAATTATTCGATTCCGCCGTCGCCCAGGCGACAAAACGGTTCCGGTCCAGGTGGAGGGCAACCATAAGCTCGAGATCATTTGGACGGTCATTCCGATTATCCTGCTGATCATCCTCGGCGTACCGACGATCAAGACAGTGTTTAATCTTGCGGAAGATTACACCAAAGATCCAAATGCGGTACAGGTTAAAGTAACAGCTCACCAGTACTGGTGGGAGTTCGAGTATCCTACATACGGCATTAAGACAGCGCAAGAGTTGCTTATTCCGAACGACGCGATTATTTCCGTGGAAGCGAAGACGGCAGACGTTCTTCACTCGTTCTGGATTCCATCGCTGGCAGGTAAAGTAGATACAAATCCTGGCGGCAACGTCAACATTATGTACTTTGAAGCTCCGAATACCGGCGTCTACTTAGGTAAGTGTGCCGAGCTATGTGGACCTTCCCACTCCTTAATGGACTTTAAGGTTAAAGTTGTAGACCGCGCATCGTTCGAACGGTGGGTAGCCGCACAGAAATCTCCGGTAGCGCTTCCGTCGGATCCGGAAATCGCAGAAGTATTGACAACACAATGTTTGTCTTGCCATGCAGTTGGCGCTAACGGTGGACAATTGTATCCGAACCTGACAGGTATGGGCAGCCGCGAATCGGTGGCTGGTATTCTGATCAATACGGATCAACCACAGTATGAGAATGAAGGCTCGGTTGAAGACAACTTGAAGAAATGGATCAAAGACCCGCAAGCCGTTAAACCGGGTACATTGATGCCACAAGTACCTTTGTCCGACCAACAACTGGATGCGATCGCGAAGTATTTGGCGGATCTGAAGCTTAATTATTAATACTGGCGGATTAAGGGGGTACCTACTTTGGCTCATGGACATGCGGTCAAGCGGTACAGCGGTCTGATGGACTGGCTGACAACGGTTGACCATAAAAAAATAGGCATTCTGTATTTGCTTTCGGGCGGCTTCTTCTTCTTGGTCGGTGGATTAGAAGCGTTATTGATCCGGATTCAGCTATGGAAGCCGCTCAATGACTTCGTTAGTGCCGATACATACAACGAGTTGCTCACCATGCACGGTACGACAATGATCTTCTTGGCAGCGATGCCATTATTGTTCGCATTAATGAATGCGATTGTTCCACTCCAGATCGGTGCACGCGACGTTGCGTTCCCTTTCGTGAACGCACTCGGTTTCTGGACCTTCTTCTTTGGCGGCGTTCTGTTGAACGTCAGTTGGTTTACGGGCGGTGCGCCTGATGCCGGTTGGACATCATACGCCCCTCTTGCTACGACTACTTTCAGCAGCGATCACGGTGTCGATTACTATGTACTCGGTCTTCAGATCGCGGGTATCGGTACGCTGGTAGGCGGTATCAACTTCCTGGCTACCATCATTAACATGCGTGCTCCAGGCATGAGCTTCATGCGGATGCCGATGTTTACATGGACGGCGTTCATTACGTCGGCGCTGATCCTGTTCGCTTTCCCTGCACTGACCGTAGGTCTGGTAGCATTGATGTTTGACCGTTTGTTCAGCGGTAACTTCTTCGAAGTTTCCAACGGCGGTAACGCTGTTCTGTGGGAGCATATCTTCTGGATCTTCGGTCACCCGGAAGTTTACATTCTGATCTTGCCTGCATTCGGCGTGATTTCCGAGGTTATCAGTACGTTCTCGCGTAAGCGCCTGTTCGGTTACAGCTCCATGGTCTTCGCAACCGTGCTGATCGGTTTCCTCGGCTTCATGGTTTGGGCCCACCACATGTTCACGGTTGGCTTAGGTCCTGTAGCGAATGCATTGTTCTCGATTGCAACGATGTTGATCGCGGTACCTACGGGTATCAAGATCTTCAACTGGCTGTTTACGATGTGGGGCGGCTCCATCCGCTATACAACGGCTAACCTGTTCGCGGTAGGTTTCGTACCTACATTCGTTATGGGTGGCGTAACGGGCGTCATGCTCGCGGCAGCGCCTGCCGACTTCCAGTATCATGACTCGTATTTCGTCGTTGCCCACTTCCACTACGTTATCGTTGGTGGTTTGATCCTGGGTATCTTCTCGGGCCTGTTCTACTGGTGGCCGAAGATGTTCGGTCGCATGCTGCATGAAGGTCTTGGCAAACTTTGCTTCTGGACATTCTTCATCGGCTTCCATCTGACATTCTTCGTACAGCATTTCCTTGGTCTGATGGGTATGCCTCGTCGGGTATGGCAGTACTTGGACGGACTCGGTTTTAATAACTTGAACTTGATCAGTACAATCGGCGCAATGCTGATGGGTGTTGGTACGATCGTCTTCTTGATCAACGTAGTCGTTACGGCATTCAAGCCTCGCGACGCTGCGAACGATCCATGGGAAGATGGCCGTACGCTGGAGTGGACGATCTCCTCGCCGGCACCAGAATATAACTTTGCTCAAACTCCTCTTGTACGCGGTTACGATGCATACTGGAAGGAGAAGATGGAAGGCAAGAAAGCTATGACACCGGCAGAGCCGCTTGGCCCGATTCATATGCCGTCGCCATCCATTCTGCCATTCCTTATGTCTGTCGGTCTGTTCATTGCAGGCTTCGGATTGATGTATCACCAGCATATCGTTACGATTGTGGGTCTTGCGATTACACTTGGCTGTATGCTGACTCGCTCGCTTATTGATGATCACGGCTTCCACATCGAACCTGAGGAGCTGCAAGACAAGGGGGTAAAAGCATGAGCGCATCGCATGTAGAAGGAAAACTGCCTCATGAGCCGGAGAAGGCAACGCTTGAAGGCCGCAATAAAGTATTGGGCTTCTGGTTGTTCCTCGGCGGCGAGACCGTATTGTTCGGTACCTTGTTCTCGGCATTCTTGGCGCTTCGCCATCAGGTGCTGGACGGCAACCCGACGTCGCAAGAGCTGTTCAAGCTCTCGACGGTCGCGATTGCAACTTTGATCCTTCTTGTATCCAGCTTGACGAGCGTCTTCGCGATTCAAGCGATGCATAAGAATCAAGTGAAGGCCATGTTGAACTGGCTGATCGTGACGGTCATCCTCGGATTTGGTTTCCTTGGTCTTGAGATTTACGAGTTCTATGAGTATGTGCATGAGGGTCATAAGTTCTCGACTAGCGCATTCAGTACCTCATTCTATACGCTTGTTGGGTTCCACGGCGCTCACGTGGCCTTCGGTGTTCTCTGGATTACGGGCCTCATCATCCAGATCGCAACGAAGAAGGGACTTACCGTTGTTACGGCGCCTAAAGTTTATGTCGCTGGTATGTACTGGCACTTTATCGACGTCGTTTGGGTTTTCATCTTCACCGTCGTTTATCTGATGGGAAAGGTGGGCTAATCAATGGCCAATCAGCATTCAACAACTGAGGAGCAGGGTAAGCGTCATCGCCATGAAGGTCCTCAGAAGCATATCGTCGCCTTTATTTTCTCGATCGTGCTGACGGTCATTGCCTTTGCATTGGTCGCAGCCGGCGAGATTAATGAATCGTTCATCTATATCATGTTGCTCGCAATGGCTGTACTTCAAGTATTCATTCAGATGTCGTTCTGGATGCATATGAAAGATCGAGGTCATCTGTTCGCGATAGTCGCTATCCTGTTCGGCGTGTTCGTCGTACTAACGATCGTCGTCATGGCTGAATTCTGGACTTGGTGGTAAAATCGAATGAAGAAGAGGGAGGTCTATTAGAGACCCCCTCTTTTGTCGTAAGTGAAGTTGCTTGTAGAAAGGGGAATCCATTATGCTAGGTCTGCAGTATTTCAGCTTTGAAGAGCAATGGAGTCCGATGTTTTTCTTCTTTATGGCTGCGCTAGTCATCCTTTATTTCTATATTGCAGGTCCTTGGAGAGAAAAGCATATACCGGAAGAACCTCCGGTGACGGCGATGCAGAAGACTTGGTTCGTGATCGGCGCGTTTCTTTTCTATATGGCTCAGGGCGGTCCGCTAGATTTGCTCGGCCATATGATGTTTACGTTCCATATGACGAACATGTCTATCTCGTATATCATTGTGCCTCCCATGATCTTGTTGGGCATTCCTGCTTTTATGTGGAGAGCGATGTTCGGGCATGCCTTCTGGCAGCGGCTGAGCCTCTTCATGCATCCGATTCTTACACTCGTGGCGTTCAATGTTTTGTTCTCCGTGTATCACTTGCCGCTTGTTCACGATTATGTCATGACGCATTTCGGGGTTCATCGACTGTTTTATTTGGTCCTGCTTATCTCGTCCTTCATGATGTGGTGGCAGATCGTCAATCCTGTGCCGGAATGGAAGCGGATTGCCGACGTGAAGAAAATGGCGTATATTTTTGCTAACGGGCTTCTGCTTACGCCTGCATGTGCGCTTATTATTTTTGCCAGTGCACCGATGTATGCGATTTATAGCGACCCGAACGTATGGGCGCAAGCGATGGGCTATTGCGTTGCCGGTGATCCGAGCACGCTGCTGTCTTCGTTCGAAGGCCCGGCGTTCTTCAATCTGATGGGGGCGCTTGAGGATCAACAGACCGGCGGCATCGTAATGAAGCTGGTTCAAGAATTTATGTACGGCGCGATATTAGCGTATGTGTTCCGTCAATGGTACAAGCGGGAGCATGGGGATACGGAGGATGATCTTCCCCCGGGTCCAGGTGCGATGGGGCCTGCTGGCGCCAACTGATATGTACTAAGCTGTAATCGAAGACTAGCTCAAGATTGATCAACGAATTGGTGGGATACTCGATGTCGATTTATACTATTTTTCCAACGATTAGTACAACCTTTATTGTCGTTAGCGCAATATGTGTCGCCATCGGATGGAGCCTTGCGATTCAACGTAAGCTGGACGCCCATAAGAAAGTGATGTTGGCTGCTGCGGTCTTCGCAGTGCTGTTCTTTATTATCTATTCGTCGCGGACGATATTCGTCGGCAATACGGAATGGGGCGGGCCAGACAGCCTGAAGCCGTACTATATGGTGTTCTTGACGTTCCATATTGTCTTGGCCACGGTAGCTGCCGTATTCGGTATTAGCACGCTTGTACTCGGTTACAAGGAGAAATACGCCAAGCACCGGAAGTGGGGGAGGATCACATCCGTCATCTGGTTCATAACGGCGATTACAGGCGTAGCCGTCTATGTGTTGTTGTACCTGATGTATCCAGGCGGTCATACCAAGCCGATGCTGGAAGTCATTTTCGGTTGGTAAAGATGCTTTTTGTCCCGTTCAAGTAGTGCTCGTCGAGCGCTGCTTTTTCTTTTTTAAAACGGAGAAACAATCGTACGAAGAGACGGTCTTTTCATGATAGTATAAAAGTAGATCGATCTTGGAGCAGCAGGGATAATAGGTCAGGTCACATTCTAAGGGGGCGGCAGAATTGATCATGCATGCGAAGCCGATTATTGTTGGAATTGCAGGTGGATCCGGCAGTGGGAAGACGACCTGGTGTGATCGTCTCGCGCAATCAATACCGGACTTGCCGATCAAGATCATTCACGAGGATCACTATTATTTCCGGACTCGGATGACATCATCAGCGCCGTATACGGACAAGGTGTATGAAGATTTCAACCATCCCGATTCGATCGATTTTCCGAAAATGATGGAGGACTTACTGCGGGCCGCCAATGATGCGGAGACGGAAGTCGTGCTGGTAGAAGGGATTTTAGTATTGGCCCATCCGCCTCTGAGAGAATGGCTTGATTTGAAGCTGTATGTGGAATGCCAAGCGGATGAACGTATCGTTCGGCGTATCGATCGTTTCATGAAGAAAGGCTTTGATTATCAAGATATTGTGACCGAATATGTAGATATCGTCCGGCATCGTCACGATGAATTCGTAGAGCCGTCCAAATGGCATGCGGACCTCATCCTGAATGGTTCAGGCGATCCGGATAAAAGCGTTCGCGTGGTTCAGGAATGGATCAAGCAAGCGCTGCGCAGCCGCAAATCGTTCGAGACCGTGAGGGATTTTAATGGCAAGCGGTGAGATCTAGCAGATAGGTTAAACGAGTCGAAGGATACCGTTAATGGAGCCTTCGGCTTTTTGCTGTTCCCTGTGAAGGGAATTATTTCCTTGAGAGGGATTGACGTGGGAACAACCTGTGCATATACTGTATATAAAGATATATACAGTAAACACAGTGATCACAGTAGATACACTGATTGTCAGTCACATCTACAACGTGTGCTTAATGGAGGGGAAGAAGATGTCTAGCTGGCAAGGAGCGCTTGTGCTTTTCCGGCATGAGATGCGCAGGTCTTGGGTTGGGATAGTCGTAACGATGGCCTTTTTCACCTATATCGCCTTCGCATTGATGTTGGTCATGGGTGAGACGATTGGGGAACAAGCGAGTGGTGAAACTTCGAATGAGGCATGGTTCATCGATTTCATGTTCCTTACCTTGCTCCCGAACATAGCCTTCACCATGAATCGGACGGCATTCAAGTACTGGAGCACGAATCCGTTTACGCGCAAGTTGGCTTACTGGCGCACGATGCCGATCAGTTTGGATTCGATCGTAATGGCACGAATGCTGCAACTTGTCGTCACTTTGGCGCTTGTAGGCATTTATTATTTTGCCATTCAATATGCCATGGTTGGCGAGCTGAGGGATATCCTCACCATTGGGCAGTATGTGTTATTCATCCTTCCATGGATGGGGTACGCGCTTCTAGTCTCATCCTTGTACATGTTCGCAGAACAGACGGTGAACGGGAAGATTTACATGGTCATTTGCATCCTCTGCATCGTGCTGTATGCGCTGCTTGTACTGGGCTTATGGTGGATTGACTTACAGCCGGTCTCGTTAACATTGCAGTGGGCGAAGGAGGGGAATGGTCTTCCGGCCATCGTGATGCTGATGGCAGGCGCTGCTGTACTGTTGGCAGCAGGGCACGTCGTACGTAACAAACTGCTTAAGAGAAGCTTGATTAATGCATAATCAATATAGGCTGCAAGCCATAGGAACGAATAGAAGAAGGTGTGCACGGTGTGGATTCCGATACAGATTAATGAACAAAGCGCAGAGCCGTTATACCACCAGATCGAAGTTCAGCTGCGCGCGCTGATCGTTAGCGGACAGTTGGCGGAAGGAACGCTGCTGCCCTCGATTAGGGAGCTTGCCCAGATGGTTAAGTGTTCCGTTATCACAGTAAGGCGGGTCTATCAGGACTTGGAGAATGAGGGTTTGCTGCGAACGAGACAAGGAACGGGAACCTTTGTTGCGAAGGTAGGCGAGGAGATGCGCGATAAACATCGGCGCAGCTCGGTAATTGAAGCATTCGAAGCCGCGGTGGATGCCGGGTTGCGAGTGCAATGTACGGACGCGGAGATGAGGGAGATGCTGGAATCAGTATTGGTTCGCAAACGCGATGAAGACAAGGGGGGCGGTTAGATGGAAGAGCTGGCGATTCGGGTAGAAGGAGTCGTGCAGAGACGGAAGCATTTTCAGCTGGGGCCGGTGCAGCTTCGCATACCGAAAGGTTATGTGACCGCACTAGTCGGGCCGAACGGTTCAGGCAAAAGCTCGTTGTTCCGTCTGCTGATGGATCTAAGCAAGCCAGATGAGGGAGAGATTGAAGTGTTCGGGCATCCGATCGGCTGCGATGATCTTCTGCTGAAGCAGCGAATCGGCTATGTACCGGATCAAGCCATCGATATCGAAGATCATTTGCGTGCGGAGGACAAAGCGAGTTTTGCAAGACACTGGTATCCAACCTGGGAGTTGAACCGGTATCAAGAGCTGCTGCGACGATTCGAAGTCGATCCTTCCATCAAGCTTGGCCGGATGTCTAAGGGGATGCGGCGCAAATTCGATATCGCGCTGGCAATGGCGCATCATCCTGACCTGTTGCTGCTTGATGAGCCGTCCTCTGGTCTGGACCCGATCGCTTGGAAGACGATGATCGATGTCATTCATCGGTATATGGAGCGCGGGGACCGTACGGTGCTGATGGCTTCCCATATCGTAGATGAGGTGAAACGATTGGCCGATTATATCGTATTCATCGTTCACGGCCGCGTACTCGGAATGTTCGAGAAGGATGCGCTGCTGGAATCTTGGTACACGCTATATATCGACGGAGCAGGACGGTCACTGGAGTGGAAGGCAATGCCGGGTTTTTATACCCAAGAAGCGGTGGGCAGCGGACAGTTCAAGGTTGTAACCGGCGATGTGGCTGAGGCAGAAGAATGGTGCGAGCGCGAAGGATTACGCATTGCAGGCAGACAGAAGTTGGAGCTTGACGATATCCTAGCCATCTTGATTGAGCAGGAACGGCTCCGTATGCAAGCTTAATGTCGGAGATTGACTAGACTTTCTTGAAAGGGGCCTATAGCAATGAATCCGTTGAAGGTAGAGCAGATTTTCAAGCAGTATGGTGACAAGACGGCCGTGAACGGCATCAGTTTTGAGGTGGCGGAGGGCGAGATATACGGGCTGCTTGGCGCCAATGGTGCCGGCAAGACGACGACGATGCGAATGGTGCTCGGCTTGATTTACCCGGATAGCGGGCAGATTCATTACCACGGCAAGCCGTACAGCGTGAAGCAATTGCAGGGACTTGGCTATTTGCCGGAGGAACGCGGTCTGTACCCGAAGGTGAAGGTCAGCGAGCAGATCATATACCTCGCTCAACTGCGCGGCATGAGCAAGAAGGACGCGGACCGCAACTTGAAGAGATGGCTTGATCGCTTCGGCGTGCCTGAGTATTACAACCAGAAGGTCGAGGAATTGTCGAAGGGGAATCAGCAGAAGATCCAGTTTATCGCCTCGGTGATCCATAGTCCGAAGATCGTTATTATGGACGAAGCATTCAGCGGTCTGGACCCGGTTAATGTCGAGCTATTGAAGGGTACAGTCAAGGAACTGCGCGATTCCGGAACGAGCATCCTGTTCTCGACGCACCGGATGGAGCATGTGGAGGAGTTATGCCGAAACATTACGATTTTGCACCGTTCCAATCCGGTTCTCCAAGGAAGCCTGAGAGCGATTAAGCAGCAGTTCCCGCGGGAACGCGTGATGCTCGGGACGGCGAATGAAGTGACGGGTCTAGAGTCCGTCGAAGGCGTGCTTAACGTGAAAAGGCACGAGAATGGCTATGAGATTCTGATCAATCAGGAATCGGCGAGCCGTCCGATTCTGGAATTGGCGATGCAGCAGACGAATATTCATCGCTTCGAGGTAATGGAACCGACGTTGAACGAAATATTTATCAAGACGGTAGGTGAGCGCCATGAATAGCAGCTTCTGGACGGTCGTAGGCTTCACGGTCAAGAATAAATTTAGAGGCAAAGCATTCCTCATCACGACGTTAATCATTGCACTCATTATTAGTATTGGGATCAATCTGCCTTACATTATCTCGCAGTTCACCAGCGGCGATGACGAAGCGAAGTCGATCGGTTATATCGCGCATCAGCAGCAAGACACGGACGAAGGGGCGTTCGGCGAGGCACGAATCGCTTCCATGCTGAGCAGCTACTATGAGGCGCAAGAGACACCCGACCTGAAGTTGGTACCAATTGCGGATACGGGCTCGGCCGAAGGCAACGAAGAGGCGCTGAAGCAAGCGATCGAGGCTGAGGCCGTTAAGGGCTACATTCAATTTACCCCGGGTACCGTATTGCCGTTCCCTGATGTCGTGTACAAATCAGAGAAACTGATGGATACGAATGTAACGCGATCCCTAGAGACGGCGCTGCAAGCAGTGAAGACAGAGGCTGTGCTTCAGAACTCCGGCATTAGCCAGGAGCAGCGTACGCTTCTCTTGTCAGAAGTTAATGTAAGTACGGTTCAGATTACGACATCTGAAGGCGCTGGCTCTGTCGGCCAAGGGAAGAGCGCTTCGGAACAAGCAATGGATATGGGACTTGTCTACGTTATTCTGATCTTACTCTTCATGGCGATCATGATTACGGGGCAGCTCATTGCGAGTGAGATTACAGCCGAGAAAAGTTCGCGCGTCATGGAGATTCTCATTACGAGCGTGTCGCCGCTGAAGAGCATGTTCGGCAAAATTTTCGGAATGTTCCTTGTCGGCTTAACGCAAGTACTCGTCTACGTCGGCATTATCGTGCTTAATATGGCGCTGCCGCACAATGCGGAACCGTTGTCGGATCTCAACATTCGTCTTGCCGATATCAATCCGGTCCTTCTCGTCTATGCACTGGTCTTCTATCTGGCGGGTTACTTCCTGTTTGCGACTTTGTTCGCCGCGGTAGGTTCCATTGTCAGCCGCACGGAAGATCTGGGGCAAGCGGTGCTGCCGATCACGATGATCTCGTTGGCTGGCTTCTACATTTGTATGTTCGGCGGCTTGAGCAATCCGGACTCCATGCTCATGAAGGTTGCCTCGCTCATTCCGCTCTTCTCGCCTTACGCCATGACGGTGCGGCTTGGGTTGTCTGATCCGGCTATGTGGGAAGTATGGACGTCTATCATTCTGCTCTTAATCGCCATTTATGTGGCGGGCTGGATCTCCGCTCGCATCTATCGCGCAGGGGTGTTGATGTACGGCAAGCGCCCATCTTTGAAAGAATTGCGTAAAGCGATGAAGGCGTATAAAGTCTAGCGCGCTATAGTAGGATAGAGATTTACCTGCAATTGTAGAATCAACAATATTCATGGGATGAAACACGGGAGGAATTAGGGTTATGAAATGGAGAACTTCGCTGTTATCGGTATTGTTGTCTGCTGGTATGCTTACGTCGGCGCTGTCTAGTGCAGCAGCTGCTCCTTCGCTGACGGTCCAAGTTGACGGCAAGCAGATCGAATTTGCCTCGCAACAGCCTGTCGTTGACAATGGTACGACGCTGGTACCCCTTGAATCCATTCTTAAGGCGCTGCAAGTAACGCTGGAGGAACAAACGAACGACGCCATCACCGTAAACGTAGATGGCAGACAGGTTACCATTACGGTACAGGCAAGAACGGTCGACGGGGTCTCGTATGTACCGGTTCGGCTTATCGGGGAGACAGTTGGCTTTGAAGTCAGATGGGATGCCGGCACGCGTGCAGTCATACTGACGGAGAAGGAAGCGAGCCGCGGTTTTCTGTGGGAAGTGAAGCATGATGGCAATACCGTTTACTTGGCCGGCTCCATGCATATTGCGGACAGCAGCTTTTATCCCCTTGCTCCAGCCTTTGAGGAAGCATTTGCAGAGGCGGATTACCTCGGGGTAGAGGTTGATGTGAGCAAAGCAACCGATCCTAAGGTTCAAGAACTAATCATGAATCTGGGTACCTATCAGGACGGCACGACGCTGAAGGATCATGTGTCGGCGGAGACCTATGCGATGCTTGGTGAAATTCTCACGCAGTACGGCTTGCAGCCCAATGCATTGGATGCTTATAAGCCATGGGTGGTCGAATCGACGCTGCTATCGCTTCAAGCGAGCGGTGCCGGGTACGAGAGCGCGACCGGGATCGATTTATATTTTGTTCAAAAGGCGTTGGAACGTAACATCCCGATCATTGAATTGGAATCTTACGAGTCCCAACTGAACATGTTCAACAATTTCTCTCCTGAACTGCAGGAGCTGACCCTGCAGGCTGCATTGAATGGATTCAATGAGATCGATGACAGCGTGGATCAGATGGCAGACATGTGGAAGAGCGGCGATGAAGAGGGATTGCTTGAGCTGACTGAAGCGATGGTCGTGAATGAAGAGTACAACAAGGCGATGCTTGTTGATCGGAACAAGCTGATGGCCGATAAGATCGATGGTTATCTCAAAGGTACCGAGAAGGCGGAATATCTGATCGTGGTCGGCGCAGCGCATTTCCTGGGCGAAGACGGGATCATTAAACTGCTCGAGGATAAAGGATATACCGTTACTCGTAAGTAAGCATACAGTCCATTACGCCGGCTCCTATGAAGGGGCCGGTTTTGCGTTAAATGAATTGGGATATATTGCAACTTGCAATGAACTCCTCAAAGGTGTATTCTATATCTCGTTGCCGCGAAAGACACTCACGGTTAACAAAAAGAATTTCAAAAACACTTGCAATGATCGCTTTGAATGTGTTATATTCTAATTCCGGCCGCGAGAGCGACACGGAAAAGCGATAAAGAACTGATGAATGCTGAACGTCTTATCAGTCGTTCAAATCAATCATCACTTGATGAATGCTGAACGTTCCTTGGATCGTTTAAGTCAATCATCACTTGATAAATGATGAACGACCTGTTGGTCGCTCAAATCAATTATCACTTGTTCCTTGAAAACTGAACAATGAGCGATATGTTTTATAGCTAGTTAAGTAATGAGCTAACAAGCTTCTTTACTTGATGGAATGCTGATCGACC
>NZ_JACHXK010000035.1:2500-40539 GCF_014192105.1 Paenibacillus phyllosphaerae
TTCACTTCATAATGTATATCGACGTAGCTTCCATATACGCCATTCATGTACTCGCCGCTTATGAGAAGCACTGGGTACGTACCCGGATCGTGAGCCTGCAAGCTTAGTTCTACCACAATGGTTTTGACATGATTATGCCGGAGAGATCCCGCCATAATGGTCGTCTCTCCAATATGCTGATAAGTGGGCTGCCCGTATACCTGGATAATTGAAACCCGATCGGACACAT
The DNA here is from genome assembly GCF_014192105.1 of Paenibacillus phyllosphaerae. Taxonomy (GTDB): domain Bacteria; phylum Bacillota; class Bacilli; order Paenibacillales; family Paenibacillaceae; genus Paenibacillus_Z; species Paenibacillus_Z phyllosphaerae. Next base: position 2,730 of record NZ_JACHXK010000035.1, read on the forward strand.
GCAAGTTAAGTAAGACGTGTTTGGCTGCATAGTTCAGTTGGCCTTCTGACAGCCCGCTTGATTGGAGCCTCTCTGAATGTGTTCCGCTTGAAATCTCAATTTGCAAAAAGAGCCGTTCTTCCCTGCCAGCTTGTACATAAGGCCGACTCCATGCCGTCCTTAACGATAAGGTTTCCTTCATAATTTCCCCTCCTGTATCATTGATCTTTCGTCGCTTACCCGGTGAAGGTTAGGCGCTGCATATAAAGTATCGATTACTGGATATCTCGGTAAGCTGAGCATTGGCGGATTCCACGTTCACTCCTCCCGTTAGTCGTTGAAGCAATGCTTCTGCCGTATTCGGATTCAGTCCTAATTGGTCGATTACACTTCTAACTTCAATCGTCTGTTTGTTCATACAAAGTGCGGACATATTGGCCTCCATCGTTCTGGTCTAAAGCTTCTAGATCTAGGATAACATTGCCAAGCGACCACAGCTTGTCTCGAACATATGTTCGCGTTAAATATTTTTAAACCCCGCCTGTGTTTGGCGAGGTTGAATCCTTATTTCTTATCTACATGAAGCAGCGTGATGTTTTTGACCGCGTAGGTGTCCTGCAGCTTTTCCTCCGATAGCACGTTCAGCTTAATGAGACTCTGGATCTTGGCAGTATCAGGCTTCGCTAGCAGGCGCCATAGCTGAGGGTCGGGAAGGGCTTCATACAACTTGCTCTCGTCATACTCCTTGCGTTCTTGAAGAACGAGTTTCACTCTGTAGCTGCCCGCTTCAAGCTCCGTGGCTTGCTGCTCATGACAGTAAGCGACGATTTCGGATCGAAGATCAGCGATCTCCTGCTCCATTTCTTTGTGTTTATTTTTCAGCTGATAGTAACGTTTGATTTTGTCATCCATCTCGCTCACGCTCCTTATACTCCATGTATATGCGGGGCGAGCGATTTTACGACGGGGGATGTCCTTGTCTAGATGGATGGGACGGAGGGTTTCAGGAAGGCCGAGAATAGCCAACTACGCTTATTCAACGTGTGAAACAGCGTTTAGGTTGCATCAAATGTCAGATTTTTCTGATGATGTTGTAGATTGAATGCTTATTATGAAGGAACGATTATCGGCGAGGATAAAAAAAGCGCTGCCTGCATGGTCAGCGCTTGTCGTTTTGTTAGTTGCAGGAGAAAAACTCGGAGGATGGATTAGATCCAAGTTTGGCTACGAACGGGATGTCTGCAGGCGCGAATTCGAATTCCGCCAGCTCTAGAATAGACGCCCAGCGATACTCGTCGTGATCATGCAGGACGATCTCTCCCGAAACATAGGTAGCTAGGTAGGCGATCAGTTGGATCTGACGTTCACCGTATCGATGATCGCTCGTGTCAAAGTACGCGTACGGCGAGATGTTGATGTTCATCTCCTCCTGCAGTTCGCGGATCAAGCAAACCTCGGGGGACTCGCCTTCTTCCAACTTGCCGCCAGGGAATTCCCATAGTCCTCCCTGCGACTTGCCCTGCTTCCGCTTGGCAATGAGGATTCGGCCTTCATCGTTCAATATTATGGCTGCTGCCACCTGGATCATGGGTCACCTCTTAGGAAATGCATTTGTTGGCGGCTGGTATGAGAGCCGGCGGCAACTCATTGTTCAGCGACCAGATAAAACTCATCGGTTTGTTGCCTTCATGCCGTACATATTCTGCCTCACCCAAGAAGACGAATGGAGAGGTATAGTTGTTCGATTCTTTGAACTCCCGAACAAAGAGCGCGATCCGATTGCCCTTCTTCCTATGATGGATGTAACGTTGAGCGGTGGGCGAATTCTCAGCCGTGCGGCTTTGCGTCTGCCAGTGGAATAATCGCTCATTGATCGCATAGTCCTCATACAGCGTGGATGGCGAGAAATCCTTATCCGATTTATTTAAGGTGATAAAAAAGATATCGGTAGCCCTGCCATCCAAATATTTGACTCCCTCGCGGAAGGCAGGCGCTTGTTCCTCGTTCCAGAATCCGAATGCGGCTAACACCTGATCGGTGGAATACCGACAATGGATATCCAACGGACAAGCATAAGGAAGCTCATTCTCCTTATCAACGAAGTCGATCTTAGCCAGATTGTACTTGCAGATATCGAGAATCTCGTCCCGGAACGGCTCGCATAAAAGGATAGCTTCAACCGCTTGCTCGATGGTAGCAAACCCTTGCTTCTTCGGCTCTGACCGATAGAAGGTATAATAAAACATCGTGAGCATCAAGCGCTCTTCTTCCGTCTCTGCTTGTTTGCGCCCCTCCAAATATGCAATCAGGAAGCCGAGCCATCTCCGAGAATTCACGTTAAGTAAAGCCGGGATTCGTTTGGCCAGCTCAGGTTGGGGCATTACAAACGGCTCTAACACACCCGCTTCTACCATCAACTCCCGAAAGAAACGTCTCCCCGTTCGACCTCCGTAGATCTCATATAAGGAGAGGCCATAGTACTCGGCAAAATTCGCAAGCGTCAGTTCTAGTCCCGTATCATCTACGAAATACTTCAGCTTATTCACCAAGCTTCGCCGATTGGTAGTTGCTTGCTTCAAGCTGCCCAGAATGTAGTCCCTAGCCTGTCGCTCGAGTTGAATAAAGCTTCCTCTTGGCAAACTTGAGAAACCATTCTCCATATAATGTTGGACCGAATGCTTCGTCTTACCCAGCAGGGCACGGAACTTATCCTGAAAATTATATTCCTTATGCGCTTGTCCGATGAAGTCTAGCACGGTCAGGCACTCTTTGCCTTCCGCAAGACGCAAGCCCCGTCCTAGCTGCTGCAGAAATACGGTCATACTTTCGGTCGGCCTCAGAAAAAGAATCGTGTTCACCTCGGGAATATCAACGCCTTCATTGTAGAGATCGACGACAAAAATCAATTTGATCTCGCCGCGGACGAGCCGTCCCTTCGCCTGACTGCGCTCTGTCTCATTCGAATCTCCATGGAGCGCGATCGCAGGAATACCTGCTTCAGCGAACACTTTGGCCATGTACAACGCGTGCTCGACGCTAACGCAAAAGCCTAACCCTTTGACCTCATCGAGATCAGTCACATATTTCTTCAGACTGTTCAGCACTTGTGTTGCCCGAATTTTATTCTGAGAATACAGCGTTATAAGTTCACCGAGATCATAGCCTTTGCGCGTCCATTTCACATGAGATAGATCTACGCTGTCCGTAATCCCGAAATAGTGGAACGGAGCTAAAAGCTTACGATCAATCGCATCGGTTAACCTGATCTCCGCCGCAATCGTATGGTCGAAATAAGCGAGCACGTCTTTCCCGTCCATCCGTTCCGGCGTGGCGGTCAGACCAAGCAATAGCTGCGGCTGATAGTAGGAGAGAAGCCGTTGATAGGTAGGCGCCGCCGCGTGGTGAAATTCGTCTACGACAATATAATCATAGAAATCGGGAGTGGTCTTCTCATCTAAGCGCATGGCGTTAAAACTTTGAATGCTTATAAACAAATGGTCCCGCGCCTGGGCTTGATTCGATCCCACGTGCAGTTCCCCGAAATTCAGATCCTTCAGGATAAAGCGGAACGTGTCCCGGCTTTGCTTCAAAATTTCTTCGCGATGCGCCACGAACAATAGCCGCGCGCCTGGATTCCGATGGAAGAATCGTTTGAAATCGAAGGCGGATATGACCGTCTTGCCTACTCCCGTCGCAGCAACCAGCAGATTACGGTACCGGCCGAATAAGGTTCTCTGCGCCTCGAGCTTCTCCAGTACCTCTCTCTGATAATCATACGGATTAAGCTCGAAATGGAAATGCAGCGCTTCCGCTTCCCTTTTCTTTTTGCCCAGCGCCTCACGCAGTCTTGTCTCATCCGCTTCACATTCCGGCGTGAATGCTCTGAACTCCCGGTCGTTCCAGTAACTCTCGAAGGTCGCGTCAATTTTCTTGATCACGTCATAAGCATCCTTCTCCGTTACCTTCAGATTCCACTCCAGACCGCTCGTTAGCGCTGGATTGGACAAGTTCGAGGAGCCGACGTATGCCGTCGTAAAGCCCGTATCCCGCTTAAAAATATAAGCCTTCGCATGAAGCCGCGTTCGATCCGTATCATAGGAAACTTTAATCTCCGTATTCATCAACCTGCCCAGCTCGACTACCGCCTTGTAATCCGTTGCCTCCATATACGTCGTCGTGATGACCCGGAGCTTCCCTCCTCTGGCGGTGAATTGCACGAATTCCTCCAGTAGATGGCGCAGCCCGCTCCACTTGATGAACGAAACAAGAAAATCGATGCGGTCAGCGGTCAATATCTCATGCTTCAACTCATTCATCATGTTCGGCTCCGCATGGGCGCCCGTGAACAAAGAGCTCTGCGATAATGGGGTCGCGGGACGAAGCACCTTCTCGTCTTTCAGCCCTCGAATATGATTCAGTTTGGAGTAGACATAGGTAAGTACCTCGCCCTGTTCATCCAGCTGAAGCTCCCTGCATTCTTCATCGCCGAGAGCTCCTCTAAGCGTGGCAATGATTTCGTTACACGTCCGAATCTGCACCAGTACCGCGTCATCCTCATTGCTTTGTTCACGCACTGCTTTCAGCGCCCTTCGGGTGACGAAGGCCAAGTAATTGGAGAGAAGCTTGCGCGCTTCCTCAACGTCCAAGGCTTCTTTGCCTATAGCGAAAGACTCAGACTCCAGTAATGCCAACTGCTTCTTGGTCAAGTTATTAATGATCTGTTCATACAGTCCTTGCTTCATGAGATGACCTCGCTTAGAAAAAACGCACCGCAAGGGTGCGAATTCAAATGATGGTTAGCTCGTTAATCTATCCGACCTTGCCTGCCTTGTCCTCTCTCCGTTCAAAATGGACATGCAAGCGGTACTGGCAGATGTCGAGCGTCCAGGCGTGGAGGATTTCGCGATCGGCTGGTTCAATCTCGAATCGAAGTGCGAATTGGCCGTCTTCAAACTTAGTCCGGCTGTCTTTGGCCGAGCCCCATTTGCTCATCGGCATCTCGGCGATCAGCTTACTGATCCGGCTCTCGTCATATTCCCATAGTCGACGGGACTCCTTATCGGAGAAATCGATCCGTCTCCGGTATTCCTTCTCCGTCAGATAGCGGTGGAAGAATGACGCTGCCTCGGCAGGCTGGACAGGCTCGAACCACCGATCCGCGCCGCGCTCCAGCATGTAGAGCAGCACGATCATTTTGTAGCTCTTGGCCATCGCAGTCTTCTCGACATCGCGAAGCCAACTCTCATAGCGGTAATAGACTTCCGCCTCACGCTCGGCCAGCAACTCTGCCCAGTGAAGGAACCCTCTGTACGAGCCGAACTCGTTGCGATACTCCCAGCTGTTCGAAGCGCCGTGCAGATGCAACTCCAGATAGGTCGGAATCCGGCCCAGCTCCTGCTTCAGCCGCATGAAGTCACTGCGCAGCCGTTCCCGATGCGGCAGCCTCTTCCGGCTGAGCTCATCGAGCAGGTTAATCACCCGTGTCTCCAGATTAAGCTCGCAGCCCGCAGGGACGGATGGCAGAACCGGTTCTTTGGTTTTCTTGTTCCCATCGGGATCCCGCTCTGCAAAAAGCGACAGCTTGACGTCCGCATTGCGGTAGTTGCCGATTAAGTCGATAATCGTGCAATATTCCTTGCCCTCGTGGAGACGAAGCCCCCGCCCCACCTGCTGAGTGAAGACCGTCAGTGACTCCGTCGGACGCACGAATAGCAGTGTGTCCACACTTGGAATATCCACGCCTTCATTGAATAGATCGACCGTGAAAATAACCTCAAGCTCACCGTGGTCCAGCTTCCGAATGGCTTCTGGACGACTTATCCCGACCGTACCGGAATGAAGACTGTGCGACGATATCCCTTGGCTGCGGAAATAGTTCGCAAGGAAGTCGGCTTGTCTCCGAGAAGAGCAGAACGCAATCGTCCGGGTCTGCTTATGCCGCCGCCATGCCTCGAATATAGTGCTCGCATTCGCGTCCTGCAGCTGTGCAGCCATCAGTTGTTCTTCATCGTAGCGCGAACCGAGCCAGCGAATCTGGCTATAGTCCGTTTCATCATAGATTCCGTAATACCGGAAAGGCGCCAGCCACTGACGGCGGATGGCTTCAATAAAATGCAGCTGGTAGGCTACGTTCCCGTCGCAGAGCGCATAGACGTCCTTCCCGTCCATACGGTCCGGCGTAGCCGTGATGCCTAGCAGGAACTGCGGCCGAAAATACTGGAGCACCGACATATACGACTGAGCGGCGGCATGATGGAACTCATCCACGATAATAAGGTCGAATTCATCGGGGGCGAACAGCTCCCGATGCTTTTTCATCCCGAACGTATAGATCGAGGCAAACACGCAGTCTGCGTCCCGCTCCTTGTACGTGCCATTGTAGAGACCGAATGTCCGGTCAGGCAGGATCTTCATGAACGATTGGCGCGCCTGCGTCAGAATTTCCTCCCGATGGGCGATGAACAGCACCTTTTTGAACTTCTGGGCGAAGAATCCCGCTAAATAGGTTTTGCCCAATCCGGTTGCCATCACCACCATGGCCTTGTCATACTGTTCCTCAAGCGCGATCTCGAGCGCATCGAGCGCAGCTTGTTGAGCCGGACGCGGTTCAATGATCTGGTAGCTGGAAGGCGCCTCGGCCGCTTGGTCCGCTGGCTGTGAAACTTCGGCGTACTCCGCTTCTTCCATCTCCATGATCTGACGGCGCAGCTCCGGATTCTTCTGATGGTAGGTCCGGTACTCCTGCTCATACAGCAGGATCGTATCCTCGTTGAGCGGCAGCGTCGCATCGTGGTAGAAATTGTGCATGAACTTCTCCAGCGCCGTCTGGAAGGTATAGGGCTCGACCTGCGCGTTCATCGCCAGATTCCACTCCATCCCCATCTTCAGCGCGGACAAGGAGAAATTGGAGGAACCGACAATGAGCATGCCTTCGCCGTTCTCGTAATCGAACAGATAAGCTTTGGGATGGAATGAAGTCCCCATGCTCTGCCATAGCCTTGCCTCAAGCCGCGGATCGATCGAAGTAAGCGCCGTAAGTCCTTCGGGCTGCGTGATGAACAGGTAATCGCCCGCCAACACCTTCACGTCCGCACCGTTATCGAGTGCTTGCTTCAGATGCGGAGCCAGTAGCCGCACGCCCGATTGCATAACGAAGGAGGTCATAATATAAATGCCGGAAGCATTACGAATGCCGGATATGAGATCGTCGGCGAGATTCTCGGTGATCAGCTTGACGTTAAGCTTCGTCGACATCGATTAAGAACACCTTCTCCTGAAACCCGCCGCGCGCGTCTGCTTTGCGCTTCCGAATGGCTTCGAGCTGTTCCCAGCTGCTGCCGCGAGCGGCCGCTAGACCGCGAATGACTTCCAACATGTCGGCAAGCTCCTCGAGTGCGGAAGCATCGTCTGACGCGTCATGGTACTCGGCGGCTTCTTCCTTCAGCTTCGTATTCAACGCTAGCAAATACTCTTCTTGCCCCAATATACGCGTACGGCACGATTTGCCTGTCGCTTCGATAACCTGCGGTATTTTGTCGCGGACCAATTTGTTATAGACCGGCATATCGCTCACCTAACCTTTGGATGTGGAGTTAACATGTAACTTCTTCTATGAAACATAGCATACCTAATGGCAAGAAGGCGCACAATGCGGAAAATAGGATGGCCTAAGTTCGATGCGCTAGCTCGCCACCACTCTATATTAGCAGGTATAAGAGACAAGGATCGGTCAGCGAACATTCGTTCTTTAGCGATCCATTGAGGACAGCATGATATAAGAAAGACCGACACACTCGTGGTGAGCGGTCGGTCTTCATCGTACGAGCTATGTATCGTTAAAAATGGTAAGGCTACTCCTGAATGACCACAACCGTCCCCGTCGGCACCTTATCATACAGCCACTCCACGTCCTTCGTCTGCATGCGGATGCAGCCAAGGCTGACGTATTGGCCGATGGAGGACGGATTGTTCGTGCCATGAATGCCGTATTTGGTACCGTTCGTATGCGGTACGCTTAGCCCGAGCCAGCGGGTGCCGAGCGGATTCCGCGGATCGCCGCCGGGAATGTCTTTGGCGACATACCACGGGTTCTTCACCTTCGTCATGATGGTGAAGGTTCCTTTGGGCGTGAGTCCGTGCGTTTTGCCGCTGCCGATGGAGAAGGTCTTCATAGTTGTGGTGCCTTGCAAGAGATAGAGCTTATTCTCGGACAAGTCGATCTTGATCTTGAGCGGCGGTTGCGCTGCTGGCTTAGTCGTCGTGGCGGGGGCAGACACCTTCGTTGTTGAAGAAGTCTGAACCGTACCCTGAGCGGTAGTCGTCAAAGCGCTCCCGGAGTAGAAAGGATTCGGAATCTGCAGTTTTTGACCGACCTTAAGCGCATTCCCTTGCGTGGCCAGATCGTTGTATTCCGCTATGTAGTTGGTATAGTCCTGGATATGAAAATATTTCACAGACAGTCCGTAGAGCGTCTCGCCTGCTAACACGACATGCTTCTTACTGCCGGAGGGCAACGGAATGGCCAGTTCCATTCCAACTCGCAGTCCCTTGCCCGCATCCGCGATATGGTTGTATTGCATAAGCGACTGGATATAGCCGCTGCGCGTGAAATACCGGTTCGCAATGCCGTACAACGTATCGCCTTGTCCGACCGTATACGAGCCCAAGAATAATGGATCCGGCAAAATAAGGCTCGCGCCGGCTTTCAGTCCTTGCGCTGCAGTCAGCCCATTATACGACGCGATATTGGCGGCATTCCCGCTCATATAGTATCGCTGCGTGATGCCATATAACGTGTCGCCCGGTTTGACCGTGTACGCCACGTTTATGTAATGCGTCGTTGCCCCTTGGCTTGCCGCACTCGTGCGATACGGCCAGACTCCCCCCGCTGCCAATGCCATGATCAATACCCATGCAGTCCATTTTACCCATCGTCTCAACGTCGATCACACCTTCTGTATATTAAGTTCGGCGCGGAGGATTCGGCGGGTTCTGACAAGATTCCTGCTTGGATGTGACTAATAGTAGCAAAATGAAGCGGAGGTCAGGGGTTTTAGAAGCGACTGGTAAGATAAGGTGAATCGGTGGTCTTGGTCGAGAGAACAAGAAACATTCGCATTCGGGATCATCCGATGGGCGGATAGAGGGAGAGATTCGCGATGCAGGCACACAGATAGGCAGAAGGTTCGTGCGACTTCCTATATAGACGGGACAGAAAATGCGCTGGCGCTTCCCTTGGCCAACGCTCAATTCCTCTTACTTCCTTCTGAAGTGCTTCTCCCAGTGCTGCAATTCTTGCTCTAACGTGGTCCGATAGAACCTGCGATGACGATCACGAACCCACTCCGCAATGACTTGCTGTCGCGTCGTATAGAAACGGTAATCGCAGATATTCCAGGAGCAATACAGTTTGCGGAACGCGGCTCCGCTGGCTATATCGTCCTTGTACCGCCGTACAGCCTTGGCCGCTTTGCGTTTGGCCCAGATTGTTCCCGGCGTTGCGTGGTCGTTACAGACAGGTGACTTCTTGTAGCTTCTGCTCATCTTCTCTAACCTCCTTATAGGGAAGCTAGAGGCCGTCGAGCTTTTTCAGAAACATGCACCTCCTTCGTTCAATTACGCATGACTATCTATCCTATTAACGCCAACTTGGCTAAAAAGTTACGGGAGCGCTAAATGTACGAACGGTCCCGCCTATCGCTCGCTTAGCCATTTACCATCCGCTTGAACTGCTGCGATACGCATCTATAGAACGGTCGATGACAACTGCCCAACCGTGAACATGCACGCCTCTCTTCCGGCAAAGTTGAATCTGATTATTACCGCTACAATCAGTCGCATTTTAGGTATAATTGACTATATCGTTAGATGCATAGAGGGGTTGTCGTCATTTATGGGTGTTGGTCGGGTCATCGATCGGTTATTTCCTGCCTTCAAGACGGATCGGGATGAGTTCGTGAAGGTCATGCTGTTGTTCGGTTATTTGTTCTGCGTGGTGTCGGCGTCGACGATCGGGAAGACGGGGGCGGATGCGCTGTTCCTGAGCCGCTTCGATAATACGGCGCTATCGTTTATGTATTTGCCTCAGGCGCTCATTATGATCCTGACGGGCGTGCTCTTCCAGCGCTACGCTTCCCGTGTTCGGCTAGAGCGTCTCTTGGTGCTACTCATTCCGATCATCGCCGGCGTGGTGCTGTTATCCCGATTCGGTATCGGCATGGACCTGCGTTGGGTGTTCCCCACCATCTATATCGGGTACGACGTATTCAACTTCCTCATGATCGTCTGCTTCTGGCAGTTTGCCACGTCGGTGATGGATCAGCGCAAGGCCAAAAAGATGATCGGCCTCGTCGGCAGCGGCGGCATTGCCGGCGGGATCGTGAGCGGCTTCGGTCTGAAGGCGTTCGTCCCGCTGCTTGGCACGGCCAATCTGATCTACGTGTACGCCGCGCTTCAGCTGATCGCGCTTGGATTCGTGATCGTCCTCATTCGTCGGTTCCCGCAGCAAGCGGAGTCTAAAGGCGTGAAGGCCGGCCCTTCCGGCAAAACAAGCAAAGAAGGCAATAAGGGACTCTTCAAGCACGTTCCTCATCTCAAATACGTCGCCATTCTGGCCGCTGCGCTCGTCTTCTCGCTGCAGCTGATCGACTACCAATTCAAGGTCATTCTTCGGGAGAGCCTGCAAAATGACGCGCTCGCCGGATTCATGGGGACCTTCCACGGCGTATCCGGTATTGTCGCGCTGGTCGTTCAGCTGTTCGTCTCGAGCTGGGTCATTACCCGTTACGGCGTCATGACCGCTCTCTTGGTCTTCCCGGTGGTGCTGTTCGCAGGCAGCCTCGGCGTCCTGATGCTGCCCGTCCTGGCGATGGCCGTCTCCGTGAAAGGCAGCGACAAGGTGGTGGGCGACACGATCTACTCGTCCGTCAGCCAGCTCATCATGTTCCCGGTCCCGCCGGAATACCGCACCAAGGCCAAAAGCTTCCTGGACGGCATTGCCCGCAACGGCGCCAAAGGCTTGGCGGCGATCTGCCTGCTCGCCGCTTCGCAGCTGCTGGCCCCGCAACAGCTTAGTTATGTGGTCATTCCGCTGCTGGGCGTCGCGATCTTCGCCGCGATCAAGCTCAAGAAGGCCTACCTGCAGACGCTGATGGCTACGCTGCAATCGGGCAAATCGAACTTCGAGCGGGCCGAACTCAACTTGATGGATCCGGCGAGCCGCAGCCTGTTGACCGACGCGCTGGTGAGCGAGGATCGGCAGCAGGCGCTGTATGCTTTTTATATTCTTAGGGATGTGGAAGGCTTCGAGTTTACGCCATACTTAAAGCCGCTGCTGCAGCATTCGGATCCGAAGGTGCGCATGGAGGCCCTCGCATTCATCGAACAGACGGTGCCCCCAGGATTCGAGGAGCAGTTGATTGCCCTTTGCCATAAGCAAGATTCGCAGGTGCGGGCCAAAGCCGTTATTGCGCTTGCCGCTTATGGGCAAGAAGCGTATTTGGACGACATTACGGCACTTCTAGAGGAACAAGAGCCTCAAATTCAAGCCGCTGCGATCGCGGGACTCGTGAAATATTACGGTATCGAAGGGATGTTCCGATCGGTCGGCAAGCTGAAACAGCTCATCGACAGTACGCAGGATGAGCATCGCGTCGCCGTCGCTGCCTTGTTCGGGCAGATCGGCGTGCGCAGTTTCTACAAGCCGCTCGTCGCGCTCCTCAAGGACCCATCGGTAGCCGTTCGTAGTCGTGCGCTTGAATCCGCGCAGGCATTGGCTGTCCCTGCCTTGATCCCGCCTATCGTGGCAGGCCTGCGGGATTATGAGACAAGACGGTATGCCGTTCGCGCGCTTGCTGCCTATGAGGAAGAGGAGATTATCCCGGTACTTCGCGAGGCGTTGGGTAGCGAGAACAACGGACTCGCCCCGCACATCCCTGCCGTCTGCGAGAAAGTCGGGACGCAGCAAGCTTGCGACCTGCTGCTGGAAGGCTATGGGGCGGCAAGCTACGAGCTGCGCGACCGGATGCTGGAATCGTTGACCCGCATGGTGAAGAAATCGGCGCTTACTGTCCGGCCAAAAGCGGTGGAGCAGCTCATCGAAGCGGAGCTGGAATTGTATCGCCAGTTTGCTATCCACGGCTCCCCTTTCGTACAGATCGAAGGTTATGCGGATATTGCGATCATCGTGGAGCAGCTGCGCACGGCGGTCAGCCGGCGGGTGTTCCAGCTGTTAGGCCTGCTCTATGAGGCGGGCACGATTCAAGCCGTCTACACGAACTGGTCGGAAGGCGATGCCCGGCAGCAAGCCAATGCGGCCGAAGTTATCGATCAGACGGTTCAAGGGGCTCTTCGCGGCCAACTTGCCGCATTCATGGGTGCTGCGAGAAGCTTGACCGGGAAAGCTGCCTCTCCTGCCGAAATGACCAACCACCTCGCATGGCTCTCGGCGCAAGGCGACGACTGGCTCAAGGAAGTCATCCGACATAAATTCGCGCTGGAGCAGGGAAAGGTATCCGAAGCCGATACCACGTTCGAACTATTGGATCGCGTCCACTTGCTGCAACGGGCGTCACTGTTCCAAGGACTGACGAGCAAAGAGCTGTCCAACATCGCGAAACGGCTGCAGCGTGTAGAAGCTGAGGCTGGTGCAAACATTCTTCAGGCAGGCGATCCCGGGGATTGGATGTATATTGTCGGCAGCGGCCGTGTCGGCGTATATCGCGAGGGACGGAAACTGAATGAATTGAGCAGCGGCGAGTGCGTAGGCGAGATGGCGCTGTTCAGCGAAGGCCGGCGGACGGCTACGATTCTAGCCGAGGAAGCAACGATCTTGTGGCGGCTCGACTCTGCCCCATTCTATGACCTTTTGTTCAACCATACGAGCATTGCTTTCGAGATGATGAAGCTGTTGTCGCGCAGGTTGCGTACCGTGCTGGCGCAAGGCGGATCACAGCAAAAGCCTGAGACTGATGCGGCAGTCGAAACTGCGGCGAACGCTTCGACGAGCGATCCGAATCAGCTGGCGACCATGCAAGGCGTCGACGGATTGAGCCATGAGATGATCGTGCGCCGCATTCTGACGCTGCAAAATATTGAGCTGTTCGCGCATTTGAAGCCGGAAGATTTCGTCTGGCTGGCGCAATCGATCGAGGAAGCGGAGTATGTTGCAGGGCAAGCGATCTGCCGCACGGGCGAGCATGGCGATACGATGTATGCGATCGTGAGCGGACAGGTGCGCGTGCATCGGGGATCCCATCCGATTGCGCTGCTGCAGGCGGGCGAATATTTCGGCGAGATGGCCGTCATCGACAGCGGCCCCCGCTCCGCGGACTGCACGGCGGACAGCGACGTCATCGCGCTTGCGCTGCACCGCGATCTAGTGCTGGCCTTCAGCTTCCAGAACATGAACGTGCTGAAGAGTATTTTGCGCGTATTGGCGGACCGGTTGAAAGGGATGTAAGGGAAAAAGCGTTGGCCTGGGGCCAACGCTTTTTTGTATAAGGGCCTTGCTAAGGAAGGCTCAAGAAAATATCGTCGCTCAAATCAATGTGCAACTCGGGGTAAGTGTCGGAGATCAACGTATCATGCTCGGAGAAGTGACGGTAAAAGTAACCGTAGGTCCCGTCTTCTTGCAGCGATACGATCGTAACGCTTTTATTCTGAGCATCCACAATCCAATATTCTTGCACGCCGAATCGCTGATACAGGTCTTTCTTATAGTTGTAATCTTTGAATGCCGTACTTGGAGATAATACTTCGACGATCAAGGTTGGAGCGCCATGAATGCGTTCTTTCGTTATTTGACTCTTATTGCATATGACTGACAGATCCGGAATGACCACATGATCTGGCTCATCATAGTTGTAATCTTGGCTGAAAAACACATCAGTCGGGGCCGGAAAAACAACACATCCTTTTCCTTTGAAAAAAGCATTTAGCTTTAGCAGCAACTGCGTTGAGGCATATTGGTGATAGGTGGACGGTGGAGCTGCCTTATGATAGATGACACCATTAATCCACTCACAGTGCTCTTCTTGTCGGGACCATTCCTGGAAGGTACCTTTGTGTGGTTGCCGGCTTGGCAGCAGCATGTTCATCACCTCATCCTAATTTTAACAAATGTCCTCCATATTCTCCAACCTGCCATCAAACTAAAAAAGCTCATGCATAGGCGCATGAACTTTCATTGTATACCTACCTCAATCAAGCCCCGAACCGCTGCCGATACCCGCATCGGCGGCACAGTTCCTCAACGGCCTCGCGCCGGGAGAAGCCCTCGACTAAGTTAGTCGCCCGCTCGCCGCCGACGATGTCCGCGAACGAGGTCTCGTTCACGTTACCGAGGTTGATGACGCCTTCGCCGTCGAGGCAGCAAGGGACGACGGTGCCGTTCTCGAGGATCGCCGCCTGGGTGCGGAGCCCATGGCAGAAGCCCTTGCCTTCATCCTCGGGCGCGGTCATGCTCGGCCATTGGAACTCGTAGTCCTGGTTCAGGTAGACGCGGTTGGCGATCCGCACGCCGCTGCCAGGCGTAACTTTTTCTTCAATGAAGAAATCCAGGTCGAATTCGCGTTCGATCACTTCCAGCGTCTCGCGGTTGCGTTTGCGCTGCAGATTCGTCATGTTGTCCTGCGTCAGATTCCAGAGACGGAAGGAAAAAATGACATTGTTCTCTTCCGCTTCGCGAACGAACGCCAGAATCTCGCGCAGATAGCCTTCGCGATCGGTCGAGCCTTCGTGCCCGTCGAAGCTGTGGAGCGAGAAGTTCATTTGGCGTAAAGCCGGCTTGCCGAGCAGCTTGTCCCGATTCTTCTTAATGAGCGTCCCGTTGGTCGTAATGTTGACCTTGAAGCCCTTGTCGTGCGCAATGTCGAGGAGTTCGTCGATCTTCGGATGGAGCAGCGGCTCCCCTTTGACATGCAGATAGATGTAATCCGTGAAGGGCTTGATCTCGTCGAGTCTTCGCGCGAAGTCGTCGACTTTAATGAAGCTTTTGGCACGCTCGGTCGGCGGGCAGAAGCTGCAGGCGAGATTGCAGATGCTCGTAATTTCTATATAAACCTTCTTAAATGGCTTCAACGTGTTATCCCCATTCTAGCTCGTTATGATTCTATGATTATGTCTATCGTATCATAGAAGCGCGCCTTGGGGTAACGGTGCATTCTGGCGTCCCCTTGCTTACAGCGTCATCGCTTGCCCATACCTCGCCAAATACGCCTCTTTGGCCTTATAGTCCGGCATGATGCTGCCGACGAGCCGCCAGAACGAACGGTCGTGGTTCATATGCGTCAGATGGCTAAGCTCATGCACGACGACGTAATCGATCACGTCTACCGGCGCCATCGCCAGCCGATAATTGAAGGTGAGCTTGCGGTCCGAGCTGCAGCTGCCCCACTTGGTGACGGACTCGACGATGTCGAACGACTTGGCCTTCACCTTCATCTGAGCTTGGTAGATCTTGAGCCGCTCGGAGATGATTTGTTTGCAGTTGGCAAAATAAAACTTCTTCAGGCTCATCCGCAATTCGTCCTCGTCTCGCCCTTCCGTCTCGATCAGCTCATGGAGGGCATAGAATCGTCCGAGGTGCAGGAACTTGCCCTCTTCCTGGTAATCATGGAGCTTGGGCACCTCGCGCGCCTTCGCCAACGCTTCCAACTGCTTCAGAATCGCGGCCCCATGATGTCTAACGGCGCTTGCGATCGTCTCTTCGCTCGTGCCGTTGGGGACTTTCACGATGACTTGGCCATTCGGCTCAATATGGATGGACAGTTTTTTTCGGCTGCCGTATTGGGTATGAAAAGCAATGATTTGATTCTCGACTTCAATCTTCATCATAAAATCTCGTTCCTATCCGGTTTAGAGTCGTTTCTTAATGTTCTCCTTATGTTAATAATCCATAAGTTGGTAACACTTTAGTTGTATTGGTATATTTTCAATTTCATGATACACTAGCCTTTACATCTTGCCACTTCACCGCAGCGCAGTGGCAGGGCTTAATTTCAATTCCATCATTCGGAGGTCAGTCATGAAGCAGTTAGTACAAACGTGGAACCGATTAAGCCTGGTCAAACGCATTGTTGTCGGAATCATCGCCGGGATTATCCTGGCCTTGCTCGTTCCCGATGCCACAGGGATATCGATCCTGGGATCCTTGTTCGTATCCGCATTAAAGGCAGTTGCGCCAGTGTTAGTCTTGTTCCTCGTCATGGCCGCGATTTCTCAGCACAAGAAGGGCCAACAGACGAACATGAAGTCCATTCTTATCCTGTACGCGCTAAGCACGTTTCTGGCGGGGGCCATCGCAGTAGTCGCCAGCTTTATCTTCCCCGTGACCTTGTCACTGGCCTCGGGCTCGGAGGATCTGACGCCGCCGGACGGTATCCTCGAAGTATTGGAGACGCTGCTTTACAATGTGGTGGATAACCCGATACACGCACTGATGAACGCCAACTATATCGGTATTCTCGCATGGGCGATTTTCCTAGGCCTCGCACTTAAGAATGCCAGCGATAGCACCAAGAACCTGCTGACGAACTTCTCGGACGCGTTATCCCAAATCGTCAAATGGGTCATCAATTTGGCGCCGCTCGGCATTCTGGGCTTGGTGTTCGATTCGATCACCGCGAACGGACTTAGTTCCTTGCTCGATTACGGCAAATTGCTGCTTGTGCTGATCGGCTGCATGCTCTTCATCGCACTCGTCGTGAATCCGCTCATCGTTTACGTGAATATTCGCCGCAACCCTTACCCGCTCGTATTCACTTGTCTGCGGGAAAGCGGGATTACCGCGTTCTTCACGCGGAGTTCAGCGGCTAACATTCCGATCAATATGCGTCTGGCCGAGAAACTGGACCTGGATCCGGATACGTATACGGTCTCCATTCCGCTGGGGGCTACGATTAATATGGCTGGCGCGGCGGTAACGATCTCCGTCCTGACGCTCGCTACCGTTCATACGCTCGGCATTGAAGTCGACTTCGGTACGGCGCTGCTCCTGAGCCTCGTCTCCGCGGTTGCGGCAGCAGGCGCTTCGGGCGTTGCCGGCGGATCGCTGCTGCTCATTCCGCTCGCCTGCAGCTTGTTCGGGATCTCCAACGATATCGCGATTCAAGTCGTTGCCGCGGGTTTCATCATCGGCGTGCTGCAGGATTCTTTTGAGACGGCGCTGAATTCGTCTTCGGACGTGCTGTTCACGGCAACGGCCGAGTATGCGAAGAAACGTAAGGAAGGCACGGAAACTCAGTTGAGTAAGGCATAGTAGCGAAAAAAGCAGGAGGCTTCGGCGAAGCCCCCTGCTTTTCTTATGCGCTGCCCACTGGCGCCACATGGCACAAGCGGCATCGTACGCAAGCGGATTACAACGTCTCCGTCGTCAGCGTGAACCCTTCGATCACCGCGTCCTCGTCGACCTCGATCATGATGCAGCGCTTACCTTGATAATTCACCTGCCGCACATACCTCAGATCCTGAGGGCTGATCGAGATCGTCGCCACCTTCGTTTCGATCTTGATCGATTTGGACGTGTATTTCGGCATGACGCTGTTTGCTTTGATCTCGTAGTGCTTGTCATCAATGACCGATTGGAAGGCGAGCTCCACCTTCTCCGTCGTGACGTCTTCGACGCCGCTTGCCGTCAAGATCCGCTCGACATCGGTGTAATCCAGACGCGGAGGCTCTTCCGATTCATGGGACTCGATCACCTGGTGAACGGACTCGTACACTTGCGCAATCGTAGAGGCGTCCAGATAATCGCCGGCTACTTCCTTCACGATCTCCTCGAAGAAGCCGCGCTCTTCGTGCGCCGTCACGGTCCGCTCGGCCGTCAGCACCTGTTCGACGAAATGCAGATTCAGCTCGTTCGCTTTGCCCGCGCAATACAGCACGCGGTTTACGTCGGAATAATTGTCCGTCACGCTAGGGAAGAAGAATCCCTGCTCCGGCGTGCTTAATTTGATAATCGGATCGACAATGACGCTATACTTGAATTCCCGCTCCACATAATCGAACTGGAGCGTCTTGCGCGGCTGTTCCGTCGAGTTCACGCTGCCCAGAATGAACGGATGCGCGAACATCTCGTCCTTGCCGGTCTGCTCGGCCTCATCGTTCCTGGCCTTGGTCGGCCGGTAGTATTGCCCGCGGATGAACGTGACGACGGTGTCTTTCTCGTACCGGTTGTCCTTGAGCATTTTCTCCACCAACACGAGCATCAGGTTCATCCACTCTTCGGTATCGCCCGTGATCATGCCTTGATGGAGCAGCACCTGCGAAGGCTCTTCCGCCTCTTCCTGGAACTTCAGCTCGAATAGCTTCTGGTCCAGCTCGCCGGTCAGCAGCTTCTTGAAATTCTGCATATACAGCTCTTGCTTCTCCCGGTCCACCATGCCGAACGGCTGGCATTCGTAATGGTAGATTTCTTCGGTATCCTTCTGAATGTACACGTTCAGGATATCGTAAATTTGAAGCAAGTCGTGATCGAGCTTAAATTGTTTGCGAATATGCGCGAGTTCTTTTTTTATCATGTCCGTTCGACAGCTCCTAAGCGTTGTTATGGCTTTATAAGTATAAACGATGGCCACCAGCATATGTAAGGGGAACATGTCCGATCTCTATTCATGCGCAATATGGCCTACCGACGCGCCAACGCACAAAAGCCCTTCAACCGA
Source organism: Paenibacillus phyllosphaerae (assembly GCF_014192105.1). Taxonomy (GTDB): domain Bacteria; phylum Bacillota; class Bacilli; order Paenibacillales; family Paenibacillaceae; genus Paenibacillus_Z; species Paenibacillus_Z phyllosphaerae. Next base: position 21,371 of record NZ_JACHXK010000035.1, read on the forward strand.
AGGGCTCCCCATTGCTTCCTCTACTCTTACCAATCTTAATCAACTACAAAATCCGCATCACGAACCAATACAAACCAAACACCATGACGACCCCCGACACGGCCACATTGCTGTACGCGTAGAAGGACATTCTTCTTAACCACAGCAGGACGGGAATCAGCACCGCCAGTACCGCCAGCTGACCGGCCTCCACGCCGATATTAAACGAGAACAACGCGAGCACGATCGCATCAATCGGGGATTCCTGCAGCACCTGGGCAAAGCCGAAGCCGTGGATCAGGCCGAATAGCAGCGCGACGATCCAACGATGGTTGATTTCTTTGCGAAAAATATTCTCGATGGCAACATAAGCGATGCTCAGCGCAATAACGGGTTCGACGATGCTGGCCGGAAGGGTCACGACATCCAGCGCAGCCAGCGCGATCGTCATGCTATGGCCGACCGTAAAGGCCGTTAACACCTTCACATAATCCCATGCCCGCAGTCTGGCCATGACAAGCGCAAGGATAAACAACAGATGGTCAATCCCGCCCCAGATATGCTCCAAACCGATGACGAAATAATCCCACGCCGTCACCGTCCAGTTCGGCAGCTCGACCGTCGTGGTATTGCCCGCTTCTGCTCCGATGGCGCCGGCGGCCAAAGTCTGGCCGCTCGTAAATACGATGTCCTTCGACATCTCGCCCGTACGAATCGCCGCGAAGTTCTGATGATTGGCATCCATATCGAAGAAGAATCGATAATCGATCGAGTATTCGCCCGCCGCTTCGGCGAAATCGTATCCGAGCGCCATATGCAAATAGTCGATATCGTTGCGCGATTGAATCGATATGCCGTCGATCGAAGCCAGCTTGGCCGGCTGTTCGCCCCCTTTAACGATTAGCGACTGCTCGACCAAGGGTCTTAATTGCGCCTCCGTCCATGCCACATCCCCTTCGGCCGGACGCTTGCTGTCGCCTCCCAGCACGAATACGCCGCCTGATCGGACGTCCATCCATTGCGCCACTTCCTGCACATCCAGATCAATCTCATACGTCAAGCCGCTGTCGCTCACCCGGATATCGGAATAACCGAACGTGTTCATATGCGCGCTTGCCGGTGCGGCCGCCGCTCCTAGCGCAGCGATCAACAATACGGCTCCGGTTACCCATTTGGCGAATCGCAATGCCCCGCTGCCTTGTTTAACGAATTGCATGCCAGTTCCTCCTGCAGATGTCTTGTCCCATTCCATCGTACGGAGAAAGAGCCCCTGGACAAGCCAAAGGCTCTTCTCAATACGATCTGTTATTGCATATGCTCCAGCATCAGAGCGATGACCTTCGCCGTCTCGGCACGCGATGCCATGCCGTGCGGATCGAAGTTGTTGTTCCCCTTACCGGAGATAAGCCCCAGCTCGATCGCCTTGCTCACCGCATCTTTCGCCCACGCGCTAATCTGTTCTCCATCCGCAAAAGACGCGCCGCTTCCCGCTGCAGCAATCGTACCGCTTCTCAGCTCCAGCGCCCGAATGACCATCACGACCATCTCTTCCCGGGTGATTTCTTGGCCCGGTTCGAAACGATCCGCGCTGATGCCTTGCACGATGCCGGCCTCGTAAGCCGCCTGCACCGCCTCCGCATACCAGCTTCCGGCTTCTACGTCGCGGAAGGAAAGGCTGCCTGTGCTTGGCTGAAGTCTGAACGCCCTTGCCAACAGCGTGACGAACTCAGCTCTTGTCGTCGTTTGTGCAGCTCCGAACGTGTTGTCCGTAATCCCGGTTGTAACGCCCTCGAACGAGAGCAGCTGCACATAGCTGTATGCCCAGTGTTCCGGCTTAACGTCCGTATAAAGTTTACTGTAGGCCAATACGACATAAGTGCCCGCTTGTTCGACGGTCGCCGTATAACGGCCATCTTGGTAGGTGCCGCCGATAAAGGCTACCGTACCGTCTTCCGCAATGCGGTAAATGCCTGCCAAGCGTTCGTCGCTCACGCCGCTTGCCGCAAGCTCGATCGTAACCGGAGCCGTAAGCGGCGATTCGGTCGCGGAGTCGCCGCCGCGCTTGCCGAATCCGAGTTCGAGGAAGTCGCCTGCTATCGTGAAGCTTGCTTTGCGGCTCGTGCCATATTGCGCTGCCGCCTGATTAATTGCTTGCGACGAAGGTAACTTCGTGCTTACGTACAGCTCTTCCCCGCTGCCCAGCTTCCCGGCCAGTTCGGACAGCTTGGCCGCGCTAATAGTAATGACCGAGCCGTTCGCCAATCGAATCGTCACGTTCCGCTGGCCAATCGCTTGCAGCGCTTCGGCCGTGAAGACGATGCCTTCCGACGTTCCATTGTCCGTCAGCTGCACGGTATCGCCGCTTGCCGCAATGTCTGCCGCCGTCAGTCTGGTCCACTCGCTGCCCGTAGACGGATTCGTCTGGCTGCCGTCGCCGCCATCGTTGCCGGATCCGGTATTGCCGGAATTGTTGCCGCCGGAGTTACCGCCGTCCGGGTTGCTTCCGCCAGAACTTCCGCCGCTCGTGCCGGTGGTAAACTTCCAGATCGGCGATAAGGTCGAGGTCCCCGCCTGATCCGTCGCTTTGGCGTACCAGTAATAATCCGAATTGGCCGCAAGACCGCTCCAGGTCACGCTCGCTGCACCGTCGCTCTGAATCGTCTGTTTCGTGCCGATCGTCTTCGTGCCGTACAGATTGACGCCGATATAATCCGTCGCCACCTGCTTGGCCGGATCTTGCGTGACGAACGGAATGGTGAACTCATCGGAACCGTCTTCGTAGTAGTTGTAATCGTTCATATATGGCGAGTACGTCTTCACCTGGATTTGTTCCTTGGCCGGATCGAATTCCAGGAAACGCATGTAGCCTTGTCCGCCCATCGGGCCGGATTGATAGTCGGCCAGCATCTCCACGACGACGCGGCCGTCTTCCAGATGCTTCACGTTATAGCCCACGCCATGAATATGGCCGCACAGGACCAACTTGACGTTCGCGTTCTTCGCCACGATCTCATCCCAGATCATTTGGCCTTGGCCGGAATACGCGCCCGATGGCGAAATATATTCATGGGTACCGATAATGGCGTAACGGTCCGGGTATTTCTGCAAAATGTCGTTGGCCCACTTCACCGTATCCTCCTGAACGTTCCAGCCGAGGTACATAATGAGGAAATCCTGGCCGTTGGCGGATACGAGATCATAGTGGTCGCGGTTGTTGTTCAAGTCGTCGCCGTAGGTCGGCTGAACCTCGAACCGGTCGCGCCCGAAATATTTCCAGTATTCCGTGTAATCCGCATTGGCATGGTTCACGTCATGGTTCCCCGCAACGACGCCATAAGGGAGTCCCGCTTCCTCGATTACTTTGAAGCTTTCGTCGGCTACCGCCCACTCGTCCGGGCGATCCCAGTCATCCACGATGTCGCCGGTATGGATGAGGTAGCGGATATCCAATTCGTCCTTCATGGCGGCCACGTATTCCATCTGCGACCGGAAGATATCCGGATAAGAGTCCGCGTAATATTGCGTATCCGTGCTGAACGCAAACGTGAATTTACCGTCGCCGTCCGGATCGTCGGCCGGTTCCGCGGCTGCCTGATCCACGATCATGTCCTGGATCAGCACTTGGATCGCCTGATCCCGCACCATTTCATTCGCGGCCACCGTCGCTCTGAGCTCGAAGTCTTCGGCGCCGACGCCTCTTGCGGCGGCTTCCCATTTGCCCGTCGTATAGTTCCAGGTGTACATCGTCACCTGACGTCCTGCGAGGGAATGCCCTTTCCAGACGACCTCGATGTCGGCAATGCCCTTCGCGTCTTGATCCAACTTGAATTCGTAACGTTGGTAAGGGAACAAGCCATTCGCATCGGTGACGAAATATTCGCCGTCCTGCTTGGCAACCAACGCCTTCGCTTCAGCCGTGAATGCCGCTTCGCCTGCCGGATTCAATTCCAGCGGCGGCTCGCGGTCAACCGCGTTCGCGTATGCCGCAATGTCCGACTGCTCATTAAAGTCGTAGCGGTAGCCTTGGCCGAACGTCACGTCCACCTGTCCGCCGTTCGGATCGTTTGCCGTCACGCTAAGTACCGCTTGTCGGCTGATATTCGTCGCGCCTTCGGCCGGCGTCGGATTGAAAGGCGAATTCGGCGCCTCCTCTTCCGTCTCGAACACGCCCTTGCGCGTCGTTGTGTTGCCTGCGTTGTCCGTTGCCGTAACGGCGAAGATATGCTCGCCGACGAATAGCTCGGAAGCCTGAACCGTTACAGGAAGCTCGATCGGCTTGCCATCCAACGTAGCCGTGACCGAAGCTACGCCTGCCAGCGCGTCGCTAATGGCCGCCTGCAATTCGATAGCGCCGCTATACAGCTTGCCGTCTTCGATGGAGAACGAATCGAAAGTCGGAGCGGTATTGTCCACCACTGCCGTCTCGGTGACATTGCCGGATGCTGCCGACAACTGGAATGCATGCTCGCCATCGGTCAAGGCCGTCGTATCCAGCTCCGCATATACGCTATCGAACATGGAAGCCGGCACGTTAAACGTTATCTCGATATACTCGACATAACCGCTGCTATCGCCCACCTTATGCCGATCCGCAGGATCGATCGCGGTAAAGGTATTCGCATTCAGCGTCTTGGAGCGCGCCGACGTCCATGCGGCCGAAGAGCCGTCCGGCAGCAGCAGTTCTACGCCTTCGATGCGATAGTCGTCATTATTGGTCGCCGTTCCGAATTCCAGCGGATCGGCTGCCGTTCCCGCCGTAATCTTAATCGTATTCTCGCCCGGCTTCAGCACGTGCTTCGGAATGTCCACGTACTTCTGCTGATAGTAGGTGCTCGCCGGCAAGATCGTGACGAGCTCGTCATTGACGAACAGTCCATTCTTGAAGCTGGCCTGCATGTCATCCGCCCGGTACGTAATCGTCGGCGTTAGATGCATGGCCGCCTTGGTCTCGAGCTGGGCGCCGTCTACCGACAAGTTCAGCGTCTCGCCGGCCGTTGCCGTATTGCCATAGATGAAGGCCGTTCCGCTCAGGATTCCTCCGTCTGCGAATTCCACCCACAGCGGACCTTGATCTTCGAATGTCAGGCTGTAGTCGTTCGAACGGACGATGTTCTGCCCGTCGGTCGCTTCAAAATAGTAATTCACTTGCTCTGCGCCGAGCAGCAGCGCCTTATTCACTTCCGCGGACAGGAAGAGATTCGAGCCTGCCGCCGTGCGCTTCATGTTCACTTCCTTATACGCGCTGTCCTTGTCCCGCTTGAAGAACAGCGATATCCGCTTCACCAGTTGATCGTCCTTGGCCGTCGCTTCGAACGACAGCGAACCGAATGGCACTTCTTCCGTCGATTCGGCATGCTCGATCGTCGGTTTGACCGTATCGTCCGGCACTTGAACGAGCTGCTCCGGCACCTGTGCTTCCAGAAGCACGCCCGGCGTCGCCTGCATGCGCGCGGATCGCTTGACCATCTTCGTCGTGCCGTCTTTCGGATATTCGTAGACGACGCTCGTGCCGTCATTGTCGACTTCATCGATGCCGACGCTAAACCATGCCTGCACGATCGGGTTGCGCGCGTGATCGACCGCATAGTGCGAATCCTCGGCAAGGATAATACGGCCCTCGCTTGCATTGTTCATGCCGAGCGAGTAGATGGCCATGACCCGATTCTGAGGCAAATTGACGCCCCAATGCGCATTAAATTTGCTGACCGGCTCACCCTTGCTCAGATCGGATTGCACCCAGATGACTGCCGTTTCGCCAGCGGGCAGCTCGAAGTCCTGCGTCATGTCCCATTTGTCCGTGCCGCCGTGGTAATAGCCGTACACGATCTGATAATCTTTCAAGTTAACCGGTTGTGTCGAGTTATTGTAGACCTCAATGTATTCATACGCATCGCTGCCGACATCATCCGGGACAAGCTCCGTAATGAGCAGCGGCGGCACGATCGAGGATAGCGATTCGAGCACGTTAATTTCGAACGGCTTGTCCTGTACGCCTTTTTTCACCGACGATTGCACGCCGTCCGATGCTTCGAAATAATAATAGAGCTTCGTTGCGCCCTTGAGCGCGGCTGCCGGAACGACCGCCTCGTACGTGCTGCCTTCCTTCAAGGACATCGGCAAGACGACGTAATCGGCCGTCAGATCCGTCTTGTAGAACAGCTTGGCCGCTGTTACTGCCGTATCATCCTTGAATTGAGCGGCGATCGGCCAATCCTTGGCGGCGATGGTGCCCGCTGCCCGCGTATGCTCAATGACCGGCGGCAAATAGTCGCCCGGAAGCGAGACCGGCACGGCCGGCACCTGCCCGGCAACAACAGCGCCCGGCGTCGGAGCAACTTTCACGCCCCACTTGACCATATTGCTGCTCACATAGTTCGGCAGATAGGTCACCGACGTATCGGTTAAGTTATCCGGCGCTGGATTATCGGTCGTCGCCGTATCGTTATACGCGGCGGATACGACCGCAAGGCCGGACTTCGTCTTGATCGTCACGACTCTTGGCGACGTGTTCGCAAGGCTGCTCTCGCCGGCAAGATCGACCAGATCGTCCGCCGCGATCATCCGCTCCCCGGTAAGCTTATAGGCGGTGTTGAAGCTCTCGACCGAACCATTGTCGTCCGTAGGCTCCATCCGCAGTACGAGCGTTCGGCCCGGCTCCATTCGGACATTGTCCTTGAACTGCCAGATGTACTGGGTAACGCCGTTCAAGTCCGTATAATCGATGTAATAGTCCTGCAGCGAGATCGTCTTGTCGCTGTTGTTGTACAGCTCGATATACTCCCATGCCGGAATGTCGACCCCATTCACGTTCGGGCCGTTAAATACCATCTCGGTAATCAAGAGGTAAGACGGCTCGCCCTCACGCTCCACGTTCAGCGCGTAAGCTGCACCTGTACCCGAAGGATTTTGCGTGACCCCGGTTTCGTTCTCGATCATGAAATAATACTCGATCTTGCCGGCCGCGGCCATCGCGCTTGCGGGAATCACGGCCGACACCGTATACGTGCCGTCTTCCTTCTTCGTCACCGTCATCTGGACAATGTTGTAGAAGGTCTCGAATTCCGCTTTATAGAACATTCTGGCGTTCTTCAATTCCGATACGCTCGTAACGGCAGCCGTCACCGTTACATCCTGCGGGGTGGTGCTCGTCACTGCTGGCTCATAGGTGACCGCCGGCAGCTTGGTCGGGTCCTCCACCTGAGGCAGCGGAACTTGGCCATCCAGCAGCGTGCCCGGCGTCGGCGTCTGCTTGGACACCAGCTTCGCCATCATCGCGCCGGCCTGGTAGTGATACAGCACGCTTGTGCGGTCTCCGCTGTCAGTGACGTCTTTGGGCCCAATGGCAATATCATTATACCGGGCCGACGAGATGGTCCGGTCATCGGCAATGGACTTGATCGAGGCCATATAGGTGCCCGTATTGACCAGATTGCCACTGTCCTGCTTCATGAGCGCAATCTGACTCTCCGTCAGCGAGACGCCGTAGGCGCTGTTCACGAGGGACAGGCTGCTGATCTTCCGCAGCAATACGATCGATTGCCATGGCGCGAGTTCCTTGTCTTCCGGAAGAAGCCACTTGTAGGTCGTCGTACCGTTATAGTTCTCGTAGTACACATAGTAATCCGATAACTTGATCGTTTCGGCGCTGTTGTTGTAAACCTCGATGAATTCCGACTCTTCATCGCCGGGCGCGTTGAAAACAATCTCGGTAATGAGCAAATTCGGATTGCCGCGATCAACCGTGAGCTTATACGACTCAGAGCGCGCGAGCCCTTCCCCATTCACGACCGTCAGGTAATAGTCCATGTTGGCCGAGTAATGAATGGCTGAAAGCCCGATCGTGCCGGATAAGGTGTAGGTATTCTCACCGGGTTCAATCGCCATCTCGATCGACTTATACACCTGCTGGCCGCTGTCCTTGAAGTACAGCGTGGCTGATTGCAGCGCGGAAGGACTGGATACGGAAGCCGTAACCGTCGCCTCCTGCAGCGGGGTCGTACCGATTGGCGTATGGGTAATGACGGCAAGCGCCGACGGATCGGCCGCCACCGGATCCGGAACCTGACCGGCCAGCACGGTACCCGGCGTCGGTACGCCGAAGTTGAACCAGCGCTCCATCGCGCCGCTGTCTGGATTGAACTTGTAGGTGACGCTTGTTTTGTCCTGATCATCCCCACTCTCGGTGTTGCTGATCGTCGCATCGTTATAACGCGCGGACGAGAGGATCTGATGGTCGGCAACGGTGCGGATCTGGGCCGTATACGTACCCGTATTGATCAGATTGCCGCTGTCCTGGATCATGATGGCGATCTGCTGCTCGGTAAGCGTTACGCCATAGTCGCTGTTCACGGTCGCCAGGTTGCTGCTTTTTCCGAGCAATGCGACGGTTTGCCAAGGCCCCAGTTCTTGGGACGGAAGGCGCCACTGATAGCTTTTGGTGCCATCGAAATTCTCGTAGTAGACGTAGTAGTCCGATAAATTAGCAGCTGCCGCGCTGTTATTGTAGACTTCGATATACTCCGATTTCTCCCCCGTGTTAGGAGCGTTGAAGACGATCTCCGTAATCAGGAGACTCGGGGTCGTTGCCGCTGCCAGCTGCGAGGTGGCAAGATCTCCTTCCAGTTCCGGTTCAGACTCCGGATCCGTATTAGCAGGCATCTCTGGCTCTACGGGCTCTGCTGGCTGTTCAATAACAAGGTCATAGGCCGCATCGTCCTTGGCAGGACTGCGAGTAACGCCGTTCGCATTCCCGATTTCGAAATAATAATCGATGCTTGCCGCATCCAGCATGGCCTGCTGAGGGATGACGCCGGTTACGGGCGCGTATCCGTCGACGGGTTCGCCGATCGTCATCGGCATGGAATCGAATGCCTCCGCTTTACCGTTCCTATAATACAGCGTTGCCGACACGAGCGCCGTCTCGGTAAATACAGACAACGCAACGGGCACGTCCTGCGGTACGGTCGAATCGGTCTTCTTCTCGTACGCGACGATTGGCAGCGCCGACGCAGCTTCCTCCGCGTATGCCGATTGCACGCTCAACCACGGAACAGCGCCTCCAGCGGAGCCCGTTACAACAAGCACGGCCGTCATACATCCGGCTGTCCATCGTTTGACTCGGTTCAAACTGAACATGTTCTCCTCTTCATCTCCTCAATTCCCATAGTATTGAACCTCACAAAGGGTAACGGAGAAGCTGAAGGCTGACAATAAACATCTGATTCGATTTTTTTCGTTATCTTCTGTCATCGCGATGAAGCGGCCAGAATCGAAAAAAATGCATCATTTCGGAAAAACCGACACCTTTTTATTAACAAAACGATGACATCTCCCGCATATTGACGTTAACAAATCTGAAGTAAGATATAGGATGCTATAGCATCAATTAGGAGGGATGATCCATGAGAATAACATGGGACGGAAGGACAATAACAGGCGTAACCATGATCGTAGCAACCCTGTCTCTGCTTTATCTGTTAGCCGTCTCCATGCTGAACAAATCCGTCATCGACGATACGCTGGAGGACCATCATATTCAGTTGGAGAACGCGGTTGCCCGTCTGGAATCGTCCGATTCGCATGACAGTCTCACCCGAATGCTGGAAGAAGCGTCGGAACACGAGGCGATGCTGGGGAAACTGGTCATCCTCGCGGCGAACGGCGAGGAGTTATATCGAACGGAACCGGCAGCCTCCTGGCTGGTGCCTTCTTTCGAGCCGGGTCACAATATTGCATATGGCAACAATCGCTACTACTTATATACCGAAGCCGCTAAAGGCTTGACATACATTACCGCGGTCGGGAAAGCAGAGGCCGCTCGGCACTATCCGTCCTTCTTGAACGCTGCACTCGCCATCTTGTGCCTGCTATTAGCTCTCAGTCTGATCATCATTCTCCTGTTCAGCACGCAGCTCCTCGCTCCGGCGAGCGCTATCTTAGGTGCTGTATCGAGCCGAATACCGCTTTCCGCTAACCGGAGACTTGCTCCGGAAGAAGCCCGGCTTGCGATCCAACGTCTCTTGACAGAGCGCGATCGCACCATGGAGACCGTAGACCAATACAGTCCCTCATTAACGACGTTGGACTTCATGAATGACATTAAAGGCATGAACCCGGATCTACTACGGTTCGAAGCATCGTCCATGAACAGCGGCAGCAGCTTGGTCGTCTTGTACGAATTGCGTCCCCAGGGTACTGAGGCTGACCGGGCAGCTACGCCCTTTGAGCCAACAAAAGATGGCCTGCGCGGCATGATTAGCGCCGTCCGCCAATTCGCCGAAAGGTTCGCGACCCGCTCGCATACGTTTCAGCTGGAGCCAATGCAGATTATCTCTATTTTTTACGATACGGATCGGAATTCACTGATTACCGACATAAGGAAGCAACTGGCGAAATGGGAACACGGGCCCTTTCGCGATGGGAGGCTCGCCATTGCCGTGAGTGATCAATACGCGCCTCAGGTCTCGCTCGGTGAGGGGTACCGGCGTGCTCTCGAAATGATCGGACATGCCTCCGGAGCCGGCAAAATCGAGGTTATCACGGAATGGGAACAACCCCCGTCGGTTACCGTTCAACCGCAGCGCAAGCGGAAGCCCGTCCTGAAGGAGTTCGACAAACCGTTAAATGTAGGGGAAGAGACTGTCGAGGAGATCGCCGAGCCCACGGCGGAGAGAATGGACGAGCTTGCCGAATTCGTGCTCGATATTATACACAAGAAGTATCACCAGGATTTGTCGCTGAGCTATCTATCCGATCTGCTGAGCATGTCCAGCACCTATCTCTCCACCTATATTAAGGAAAAAACCGGCTGCACATTCAGTGACCATCTGCACCGGGTGAGAGTGGAGAAAGCCCAGGAAATGCTCATTACGACGGACAAAACCATTAACCATATTGCCGAACAAGTGGGCTACGTCAATTTCTCCTCTTTCAACCGGATGTTTAAGAAGGAAACGGGCGTCACGCCGCGAGAGTATCGGAAGCGGAAGATTATTCAGTATCATAAGAGCGGGTGAAGTAGGTTCTGCAAGGTCGTGGAGTTGTGGGCATTTATGTAGATTTGCTTTTTTGGTATCCACACAAATAAAAGACGTTTCCACAACCACTGTTCCGTGATTGTGGAAACGTCCTTCCGTCAACTGGCGTTATGGGCGCTTTCCTCTGCCCATGCCACCGCCACCGCCGCCGCCGCCGCCATGCGACATGGTAATTTCGGTGATTTGTTCGCCATTGACGGTCACCGTGCCGCCGTTTAGCTGCGCTGTGCCATCCGCGTCAAAGGCTGAAGTCGCTTCTACATTGATCGTTCCGCCATTCACATAGAGATCGCCGTTGGAATCGAATGCATCCGTATCCCCGCTGCCCATGCTTACGTCAATCGTGCCTCCATTGACTTCAATCTTCACGTCGGCGCTGACTTTCTGCGCGGCATTGATGCCGTCATTTTTCGCATACATCGTGATCTTGCCATCATTGATCAGGACGTAGTTCGACTCGATGCCTTCTTCAGAGGTGCTGATGTTAATGGTCCCGCCATCGATTTGAACCTTGCTGTTACCGGTGATGGCGTCATCGACAGCGGCGATGTTGAGCGTGCCGCCTTTGATATAGATATACCCGAGCGTAGCGTCCTCTTCGTTCTCGCTATGCAGCGCATCCTTACCCGTATCGATGGTAATCGCGCCGTCGCTGATCAGAATGCCATCGTTAGCCTCGATCGCATCGGCAGAGGACTCGATGTTATACGTGCCGCCCGTAACTTTGACATCATCCTTGGAGGAAATACCGTTGCCCGCGGCAGATACGATGTCTAACGATCCAGTCCCGTTCAGCGTCACATCGGATCTTGAGAAAATAACGGCATCCAGATTGGTATCCCCGTCCGCCACATAGGTTCCGGTTACCTCCATATGGTTCGTGCTGTCCGTGGAAGTGACGAACACTTTATCCGCTGTTTTCACGTAAATCGCTGGTGCGTCTTCATTCGTAATGCTTACGCCGTCCAGGACGATTTGCACTTTGGCATCGTCGGCAGCTTCGACTACAACCGTCACGTTCTCAGCTTCGCCGCTTAGTACGTAGACGCCCTCGGTAGTCAACGTTACGTCTTTACCGCTTTCCAATTGAATGGATGTCGCGGCCGCAAGGTCAGCCGACTGCTCCAAGTCCCGATCGCTGAATAAGGACGTTGTATCTAGAGCGGAAGCTGCCGCTGTGGATGTGCTGCTGGATGTCGATGCAGTGTCTGCAGTTTGCGTCGTTGTTGATTGCGTATTCCCGGTTTGAGCTGTTGCGTTTGCTGCTTGAGTCGTAGTCGTTTGCGTGCTTGCCGTTTGAGTCGTTGCGGTATTCTCGCTGCTGACCTGTGCCGTAGAGCAACCTACAGCGGACAAGCTCAGTAACAGGGCCATGGACATTACACTTAGGCTTTTCATCTTATTGTTTTTCATTCTAGAACACTCCTCGTTCATCATCTATTTTGGTGGTCGTTAGTCGTTTTGCTTAACGTCATATGGCTATCATGAGGCTTGTAACTTAAATCAACCTTAAACATTAGTGAGGATTAAAATTAGTTTCTCGCAATGAAAAAACCTCAGACCGGGAATGGTCTGAGGAGCTTGAAACACACACCTATCAATTGAGTTTTTGGTCACTGAATCTTTGGTTTACTTCAAGTCATTTTGATTTATTTTTTAAACTATACGGTGAGTACCTCTTCATAACCCATTCATGGAATACTCGATAAGCCGTACTGGAATCAGTTGCAGAGAAAATAAACGTCCCCTGTACCTCTCTAAGACTTAACTTTGACTCAATAAGCATTTTGTCATCTTCCTCATTCAAAAATATATCATACGTACTATCCGTATTTTTGAAACCCACAGCATGGATATCAAGTCCCTGTTTAAAAAAGCCTAAGTGTATTATGGGCGGCTCTATTTCAACATTTTCTTTGAAGATTGGATTTTTGAGTTCTTCATCAAAGTTGCTTTCATCAATCAGATACCCTTTAAAATATCCATCTACTAAAAAACTAAGACGCTCTATTATTAAATTTAGTTTGATGAAAGGGAAATTCTCAGTCTGCCCTACATTGATATCAGAATATTCCCAAATGATAAGTTCTAAGATTTTTGCATGCATGTAGCTAATTGCTCTAGAGATTTCCCTATCTAATGGTTGATCAATCGTTTCTTTGATTACTACCCTCACACTATTGTAGAGTTCCCAAAAGAGTGGAAAATCAAATAATGATTCTTCACTTAATTTATGTATGAAAGTGTTTTCAACACAGCTAAAGTTATTGAAAAGCACTTTTAATTCGTTATCCATAATGCCCCTCCAATTTCCTTCTTCATTAAAAAATTTCAATATTACCTATAAGTCCCGGAGACGGTCTGAGTATCGATACGTTCATATTCTTTCCTTACGAGTAGTGAACAACACTACAATGGCTCGATTGTGGAACTATATCCATCGATTGTAATTATTCCAGACGATAGCAGGCAGCTCTCGTAAAGATCCGCCATTCGGATATAATGAAGCCAACGACGAAGTTTCATCTCCTATCGGCAGATCAGCCAATGCGAAAGGACCGCCCATGCTTATTCAACGTTTCACGCCCACATTGCAGCTGCTTCCCTATATTGAAGGCATTCATGTGCAAGAGGATTGGCACCCGGCCAACTTCGCCAACCGCAATCCGGTCAAAGTACTCCCTTCCTCGATGACGGTCATCGGGATTCAATATGGTCAGCCGATGCGGATCGTGGAGAACAATACAGAGATCTCAATGGGCTCAAGCGGAATAACGGGCATACATGCCAAGGTCAAAGAATACGTCAGCACCGGCGCAATCGGTACCATCATCATTCCATTCAAGCCCGGCAGATTGGCTCGTTTCACCTCGATTCCGATTCATGAATTTCAGAATATGGACGTGCCTTTGGAGCTTATTTTCCCCGGACCCAACGTACGGGAGATGGAAGAAAAACTTGCAGGCGCCGCAAGCGCGGCCGAACGCGTCGGCATCGTCGAGCAATTTCTGCTATCTGTATGGCGGGACCGAGAGGACGAGCAGATGATCCTTCTGGCCGCCAAGCAAATTATGAATCGGCAAGGCAACCTGTCGATTGAGCAGCTGGCCGCGCAATTTTATGTCAGCAGGCGCACCTTGGAACGCAAGTTCAACCAACTGATCGGCGCGTCGCCCAAGCAATTCGCAAGCGTCATTCGCTTCCAGCATACGATTCAGCTCCGTAATGCCGGGTTCGACTACCTCGATATCGTGCAGGCGTGCGGGTATGCGGACCAGGCTCATTTTGCCAAAGACTTCAAGTCGTTCGCGGGCCTCCGTCCCGAGCAGTTCTTCCGCAGCGAAATCCAGCCGGAGCTGAAGCAATCGTTCAACGAAAACGACGATGATTCCCGGCCCAATCAACAGCTGTACTTCTGAAGCTAATACATTGTCGCATTTCTACAAGGAGCGATTCGGATCCGCATGATAAGCTCATCCTATCAACTGAACTTAGGTGAAGGAGCTGCGCGCGACATGTCCAATCCGGAGACGCTGCCAATTGAATCCCGCTACTTAGCGGTTAACGGCCATCGGCTGCATTACATCGATCAAGGAAACGGTAATCCCGTCGTGTTCCTGCACGGCAATCCGACTTGGTCGTACACCTTCCGCAACATCATTCCCTACGTCGAGCGTTCGCATCGCTGCATCGCCGTCGACCTGATCGGGATGGGCCGTTCCGACAAGCCGGACATCGGCTACACGTTCCTGGAGCATGTCGACTACGTGACCCGCTTCATCGAGCAATTGGAGCTGACGGACATCGTGCTCGTCGGACATGACTGGGGAGCGGCCATCGGCTTGCACTATGCGATGAACCATCCGGACAAAATCAAAGCCGTCGCGATGCTCGAACCGCAAGCGTTGTATCCGAATGCCGCGTGGTCCGATTTCTCTCCGCCAGAGGCGGTGCCCCTGTTCCAGCAGCTGCGTGACCCTTTAGAGGGCTGGCCGTTCATGCGGGACAACAGCGTGTTCGTCGAAGGGATGACGAGCACGATCATCAACCGGCCGATCTCTCCGGAGGAGCATGAGAATTATCGGGAGCCGGTCCGCAATCCGGAAGACCGGAAACCCATGTGGGTATTCCCGAATCAGATCCCGATCGAAGGCCGTCCGACCGAGGTGGTGGATGCAGTGAACGCGCGTAATGCGTGGTTTACGTCAACGCCTATTCCAAAGCTGTTGTTCTACGCGACACCGGGCTGTACGGTGCGAGAGCCGCAGCTCGACTGGTGCCGGGAGCAGCTCAGCAACCTGACTCTCTGCGATATCGGCCGAGGATTCCACCATCTGGCGGAAGAAAATCCGCATGCCGTTGGGCGGGAACTGCAGCGATGGCTGCAGCAGGTGAACGGGAGCGAGGACTCGAGCGGAGTCTCTTAGCACAAACGACTACAAGCCTTTCGCAGCCGACAAAAATAAGCCGCAGACCTCAGGTCTACGGCTTATTTGTCATCCTATACTCAGCGTTCAAACTCGATTGTTTCCTGAACATACGCCAGTCGTTCTTCACACGATCGGACTTCGACCATCCGATCGTGTTCGTTTTGTCGGCGCAATACGAGCAGGAACAATGAATCTTCCCTAACACCTCATCACTCAGATAGCTCCGTTATTCATCCAAACCCATTACGCTCACTTCATCCACCATCGTCCGGTAGCCCTGGATCGTCTGCGCGATAAAGGATAGCACCGTATCGCTCCAACCATAGATATAGTAGGTGCGCGGGTCCCTGTCGGGAACCATCGCATGCCGGTACGGGGCGATGTCCACGATGAATGCTTGCACGTCCGGATTCACGGACGACCGATAACGTCTTAGCTCCTTGTAAAAAGCACTGCCGCTGTTCTGCTGCTCATCGGTAATGATGATGATGTGGTCGACCTTCCGCTTCTCCTCGATCAGCTTCCGCACGGGCGCGCCGGTATCCGTTCCGCCGCGGGACCGAATCTGCGACGCCTGCGTTAGAATGCTGTCGTGGCGCGATGGGTTGGCGTCGATCACCTGGGTGTCGAACAGCCAGAAGAGCGAATTGCCACGGGTCTTTTTGTACAGGGCCAAAGCGAACACCGAACCGGTCTCGAGATACTGACCTTCCATGGATCCGGAGTTATCGAGGAAAATCGCCGTCTGTTCGCCGAGATCCGGCAAGTTATCGAATGTCAACTCGACCGCTTCCCGCATCGCGTCCTTCAACTGCGGATCGCTCAATTGACGGAATGCCGTGGCGAAACGGAACGGCAAAATCTTCGCTTTGCGCAGCGCTGGCTCGTCCGTTAGCCGGCTTACGACATACTCGAGGTTGAGCGGATCTTCCAGCACGCCGGCTCGCTGTAGCGCGTTCATATGCCGCAGGAGCGCGAACGTCGGCATCTGGTAGAGCAATGCTTCCCAGACCGCCTTCGTCGGCTTAATCGCGCCGGTCACCGTCTCATACGGCAGCTTGCCGCGCGCAATGCATGCGATCTGCTCCTCCTCGGTGGATGCCAGCTTCAACTGCTCGAGCGCCTCGACTTGGGGCAGCAAAGCGAGATTCGCCTCCAGCCCGCGCAGATAGCGGAACAGCGCCTGCTGCTTCAGATCCTCCGGCTTCGGATGCGCGGTGGCGATCGCATCGCCGAGACTGTATCCGCGGCCGCGGCCGTTATATTTGATCGCCCAATATTCGGATACGCCGGATAAGAAGCGATTGACCTGCCGTTTCACGGCGCGGCCGCCCTCGCCCCGCCCGTGACTTTTGAGAATCGTAAGGAAGTCCGCCAGATCCGATGGGACGCGCACCACCTGCAGGAAGATCTGCGCGAATAGATCCGACCGGTACATCGATAGAACGACCAATCCGAACAAAGGCTGCAGCCGCATGAATCCGCTGTTGCGCGCGAACACGATCGCACGTGCCATGAAATTCGGGTTGCTGCCCGCTATCTCATGATGCAGCTTCTCGGCGTCTTGAAGCAGCTCGCTGCTGTCCGCGTAGTAGGTGTTGCTCATCGTATTCGTTAGCAGCGTCTGCAGATATTGCTCCTCCAGCGAACGCGTGAACGCTGGATAGCCGTCGTAATTATGCGTATCTGCCCGGTGGGAACCGAACAGCTTGTTGGCCATACTCATAGGGGTAATCCTCCTTAAGGGAACTCCGGCGAGGAAAAGGCGGGAAAGGTGCGCAGGCGTCGAACCTGCATCGGGGCCAGATTGAACGTTAACAATAAATGGATGAGAAGGAACCCTTCCCGGCGCCTCACCGGATTGTCGTGGAAGTTACGAAGCGAAGAAGATGGGGAGAAGGTTATGGCGCCGTATGACGCCACTGATCTTTTGGAGTCGAAGTAACCCTCTCTGGCGCCTCGCTTCGTCATTAACTTTGAGCGGAACACCGAGGAAAGTAGTTGGAAAGGTACATGCTGCTCTACCAACTGAGCTATTCCTCCGGGTGGAGGAAGTTGGACTCGAACCAACGACAAGCCGATTACGATTCGAAGTAACCCTTCCGAGCGCCTCGGTGATCTTGCTGCAGGCCGCCGCTGGTTTCGCACCGGCCTGATGGGTCTATCTTCGCTTATTTGCGAGGCGCCGAACATGGCGAAAGTATTACGAAGGCGCATAAAGTTTTCCATTTTAGCCAAAAGATTTGCGGAGTTGGTGAATGTACAGGGAGTTATTTCATGAACAAAGCGAAGAAGATGACGACGTCCTGCAGGAAGTGGATCAGGAGCGCCCAGAAGAAGCCTTTGGTCTCGAGCATCGATTTGGCCAAGAACCAGCCGATGAAAGCCGCCATTAATACGCCTGGAATACCGCCCGGCGTGCCGAAATAATGAACGATACCGAAGGTAGCGGCCGCTAAGCCTTGCGCCACGTATGGAGAGAAGCCATATCGGGTAACAACCGCGACGAATGAGAATCGGAAAATGATTTCTTCTGCGAACGCATTGGTGAGAGCAAAGGCGAGGATGAAGAGGATTCCCGGGAACAGACTGAGCTGTAAGCCGTCTCCATGAATCACTTGGAAGTAGATGACAATTGCGGTGACCGACGTAATGACGATGGCAAAGTTGCGGCCGAGGTGGCGCCAGGTTTCGGTTGCCTTCGGGTTGATGCCGATCCACGGTTCAGGCCGAATGGTCCCATCCCGCTTCCTTAAGTTCAAATAGGCCAGACCTTCTCGGCCTGTCAGCCCATACACGATCCCGATCAGAATGACGACCAGCACAAGAACCGCGAGTTGGTAGCTGAGTTCTTGATTGTAGATGTCGCGGTCGAATAGCTGAAGTGCGAGCGGCTCACTTTTGCGAATCCATAACAGCAGTGGTGCAATCCCGATCACGATAAGAGTGATCAACGCGATGGGCCAAATGGGTTGACGACGATTATCCATTCTTCTCTCCCCTGTCCGGTTGGTTTAGCAATTGCAGCGCATGCTCGCACCATTCGATCGTCATCCGAAGATAGCGTTCGCCGTAATCGAGCGTGAGCAGCCAGAGCTGCGCTTGCTTGCCTTGGTCTTGCGGAATGCTGGCTTTGATGCCGGTTAGCAAGGGACGTAGCTGATGGCATGTTGCTAACTCTTGTTCAATGTAGGTGAGAAGCTGCGGGATATGACGCTCATCCGCTACAAAAATCTTCATCAGCAGCTCGTTGCGCATCGTGGACTCTTCAGGCGCCTGCATGAGCCAGGAGTCCAGCTGCTGACAGCCTTGCTCGGTTACGCCGTAGACAATTTTGCGCCTGCCCGTCTCCGATTCCTCGATGACTGTGACCGAACCCTCTTGCTCCAGCTGCTTGATGCTCTTATGGATATGGCCATAGGATTCGTTCCAAAACAGTCCGATGCTCTCCTTCGAGAACTTCACGAGTTCATAGGCGCTCATCGGCTGCATGCGCAGTAGGCCGAGGATGGCAAAATGGGTCGTGTTGATTCGCTTCATGCGTACCTCCTTTTCACCGTTAATGTATCTTTAAGATATATAATTGGAATTATAAACCGTTCGAACACCGCCCACAAGCCCATTTACGAAAAAAAAACTACGACTGACCAATTAACATACAATGCTTAGTTTCGGCTTCTTGAAGGTACTTTTGTGGATCACGTCGGAAGCGACGCCGTTTTGT
>NZ_JACHXK010000036.1 GCF_014192105.1 Paenibacillus phyllosphaerae
AGAAGTACCCAAGTGGCTCAAGGGGACCCTCTGCTAAGGGGTTAGACTGCGTAAGTGGTGCGAGGGTTCGAATCCCTCCTTCTCCGTTCTATTTTCAAGGCCCGTTGGTCAAGGGGTTAAGACACCTCCCTTTCACGGAGGTAACAGGGGTTCGAATCCCCTACGGGTCACCATATAATGTGGAGCCGTGGTGTAGAGGCCTAACATGCCTGCCTGTCACGCAGGAGACCGCGGGTTCGAATCCCGTCGGCTCCGCCATTATAACTTCATTACCCTCACTGTTGGGGATTAGCCAAGCGGTAAGGCAACGGACTTTGACTCCGTCATGCCAAGGTTCGAATCCTTGATCCCCAGCCATTGTATGAGCCATTAGCTCAGTTGGTAGAGCACCTGACTTTTAATCAGGGTGTCGTAGGTTCGAGTCCTACATGGCTCACTTTCATTTTCATATGCGGTTGTGGTGGAATTGGCAGACACGCTATCTTGAGGGGGTAGTGCCCACCGGGTGTATGGGTTCGAGTCCCATCAACCGCACCATATTATTTTGCGGTCATGGCGGAATTGGCAGACGCGCTAGATTCAGGTTCTAGTGGTGTAACAACCGTGGAGGTTCAAGTCCTCTTGACCGCACCATATGCGGAAGTGGCTCAGCGGTAGAGCATCGCCTTGCCAAGGCGAGGGTCGCGGGTTCGATTCCCGTCTTCCGCTCCATTAATACGCGCCCTTAGCTCAGCTGGATAGAGCGTTTGACTACGAATCAAAAGGTCAGGAGTTCGAATCTCTTAGGGCGCGCCATTTATTTTCGGGATGTAGCTCAGCTTGGTAGAGCACCTGGTTTGGGACCAGGGGGTCGCATGTTCAAATCGTGTCATCCCGACCATTTATTTTCAAAGATACATAGTTTAAGATAGTAGTCGGTTTCCTTACGGGAATCGACTTTTTGATATTTATCGACCATAGCCATTATATAATGAAAGCAAGCAAAGCCCTGTTAGAAAGGAACGATCTCGTTGGCGATACATTGGCTGCGGGGGTACAACTTCTTCTACTTCTCGCTATTTTCTATCTTTCTTTCATTTCTCCCGATTTATTTGCGATCTCAGCATATTACGAATACGGAACTAGGGCTCATTCTCGGGCTTGGCGGCTTCGTCGGCATGCTGTCCCAGCCGATATGGGGAATGATTAGTGACCGCTTCCGATCGCTAAAGCATACGCTTGTGATGCTGCTTCTCGTGTCGGTCGGTATAGGTGCGGCATTGTTCCAGGCTTCCGATATGATACTGTTAGGCGTTCTAACCGGGTTAATGTACTTTTTCTTCATGCCGACAGATCCTTTGGTGGAGAGCCTTAATTATCAGTCCGCTCAGAGACTGAATATTCCGTTTGGCTCGATTCGCATGTTTGGCGCGCTTGGCTATGCGGCCTCCTCGCTCGTTGCAGGAGTTGCGATCGAGTATTATGGACAAGGCAGCTACTTCGCGCTGTTTATGTTATATGGCGTACTAGCGCTGCTCTTATGCTTAAAAACGCCGGAAGCACCAGCAGTTTCCAAACGAATGCAGTTGACGGATATGAAGCTTTTCCTGAAAGACAAACGTACCATTATGTTCTTTTCGTTAATCTTGATTCTTGCAATTCCGCATCGTATGAATGATATATTCATTGGCGTCTACATCCAAGAACTTGGAGGGACAGTTAGTCAAGTCGGCATAGCGTGGACGGTCATGACCTTATCCGAAGTGGTTGTATTTGCGGTAAGCCATCGATTAATTCGCGAAGGCAAAGAATTGGCAGTCATCGCATGGGCTGCATTCTTCTATGCACTACGTTTCTTACTCAGTTCAATTATGGCTGCACCAATAGCTGTTGTAGGCCTTCAGCTGCTGCAAAGCGTATCGTTCGTCTTGTTCTACGCGGCGGCGATTCAATATTTATATCGCATCATACCGCCAGCATGGAAAGCAACGGGGCAGACCTTGCTCGCGACACTGTTATTCGGCATTTCCGGTGTGGTGAGTTCCACGCTTGGGGGATGGTTGTTCGATCAGGTCGGTGGACGGAACGTGTACCTTATCATGGCGCTGCTGGCTGGCGGAGGTATGGTCTATAGTTGGGCGATTCATGTAAAGATGAAAGACCAAAAAACCCAGAAAACGAGCCTCTAAGCTCGCTTTCTGGGTTTTGCCTGTAGGGGAGCAGGCTGACCGAGGTGACGTCGATCGACAATAAAACAGATATTTTTATATTTTTTCAGAAAAAGTATTGCCAAGCCTAGAAATCATATGCTATATTAATAAACGTTCGTGTGAAACGAATTGCGAATATGGCCCGTTGGTCAAGGGGTTAAGACACCTCCCTTTCACGGAGGTAACAGGGGTTCGAATCCCCTACGGGTCACCATTTATATTAACGCGGGGTGGAGCAGCCCGGTAGCTCGTCGGGCTCATAACCCGAAGGCCGCAGGTTCAAATCCTGCCCCCGCAACCAAATAGTAACGCGGAGCCGTGGTGTAGAGGCCTAACATGCCTGCCTGTCACGCAGGAGACCGCGGGTTCGAATCCCGTCGGCTCCGCCATCTATGTTAACATGCCGCTGTAGCTCAATTGGTAGAGCAACTGACTTGTAATCAGTAGGTTGGGGGTTCAAGTCCTCTCGGCGGCACCAGTATTATTTTGCGGTCATGGCGGAATTGGCAGACGCGCTAGATTCAGGTTCTAGTGGTGTAACAACCGTGGAGGTTCAAGTCCTCTTGACCGCACCATAAGCGGAAGTGGCTCAGCGGTAGAGCATCGCCTTGCCAAGGCGAGGGTCGCGGGTTCGATTCCCGTCTTCCGCTCCATATGATGATTAGACGTCCAGATTGCTGGACGTTTTTTTGTTTTATCCGGTCGATATCCGTTGGTGTCGTCCGGATTTTTTTGATTACACAATGGAGTGCGTTAGATGGCATTTGCTGCGGTCCGGTGTCCATCCAATCCTAATCCAAGTACCAAGAGGTATGTCGACGGAAATGGGAAGGTGGTGCACCTGTAACCGCCTTGAATTTTTTGTAGAAACACGACAGGCTGTCGAAACCGCATTGCGCCGCAATTTCGCTGATTGAGCTGCTGCTGTGGTGAAGCAAGTCTTTGGCATATAGGATGCGTTGGGTAAAAATGTATTCCATCACATTGAGTCCGATGAGCTGTTGGAACAGCTGGGATAATTGCGTAGGGCTGACCTTCGTGAATCTGGCCAGCAACGGCAGATGAATGTCTTCGAACAGATGCTCATCGATATATTGTAACGCCTCGTTCATCCAGGCGGAGATCGGGGTTGAGGTACGACTGTTAGGCAGCGTACCTTGGCAGAGCTCGGCATCTAGGAAGCGCAGCAACTGTTGCAGCATTTGGATGACGGCAGGCTCACATCGATTCTTGGACGTATGCGCTAAGTGAAGATGGTCCAGCAATTGAGGAATGGACTTGTTATCCTGTTTCGTATCCCATCGGTAGTGCTTGCTCAGCTTGCAGTATTCGAACATTGTCGATGGCGTGAAAGAATCTGCCGCGGCGCCATCCGAGAATAGGAGAGGACTGAATGTGAGTGCTGTAGTAATTGCGGGGTCTATCGCATCCGGGAGTGTACGGTGAATGGTATTGCCTGGAATGAGGAACAGATCGCCGGCTTGCATATCATACAGCGTCTGTCCGATGAACAAAGTTCCCTGTCCGGGATGAACGTAGACGATTGCCGGCCAGTCATGAACATATTCGAGCAACTCGGGATGTGTGCTCCTCATGCATTGGTAGGCCAAAAGGAACCCGGGTAAGCTCTTGGCCTTGCAGTGATTGCGTGTCGGATTCACGTTGGGAGGCTCCTTCACATTCATTTTTGACGGCCCCAGGATTGGAATGATGGGGGTGATGAACAAACAGGTATCATGGAACGTGGTGCTCATCGTCGATTTAGCGGCTTATGGATGATTTACACTGCAGAAGTTTGTCTTGAATCGTGTTCATTCGACTTCAGCTTGGAGAAATTTAGTGACGCCAAATTGGACTAAACCCGAGGAGTTTGTCCGAGAACTTTGTTCTCCAATAATTGTTAGCGTATAATGAGGATAGGACATCCGATCGGAGGCACTTACATTATGCGCAGCCTGTTTGTGAGAATTGTGCTAATTGTTGTCGTCATTGGGTATGGACTCGGTACGGATTTTCGCTTCACGGTTGTTCAGGCCAAAGGCGAACTTCCCGCAACCCTCGAGGCGCTCGAGCAAGATATTGCCCACTCATTGAGGAACCAGCAGACGGCTATCACCTTGTCCTACGCTGGTAACAAAACTGAACTGTCATCAGAAATCGCAGAACTGATGCGGCGTGCAATCGGTCAGGATGATTATATCGCCTATATCGTGGATTCTTACTTTTACTCTGTTCGTTCGTGGGGAACCACGGCTTCCATTCGAATTAACGTTCGCTACCGGGAAACGGCTGAACAGACGAAACTGGTGGACGAGCGTATTGCGAGTGTGCTGTCTAATCTCATAACCCCTGATATGAAAGAAGAGCAGAAGGTACAAGCCATTCATGATTGGATTGTGCTGCACATGCGCTACGATGAGGCGCTGCAACGCTATACGGCCTACGAAGCGCTTACGCAAGGAACCGCCGTCTGCCAAGGGTATACGCTGTTGGCATACCGGATGCTTCAAGCTGCTGGCCTCACCAGCCGCATCGCGGAAGGGGAGGTTCACACAGGCAGCCACGTATGGAACCTTGTCCAGATTAGAGGCAATTGGCACCATATGGACGTTACATGGGATGATCCTTTGCCGGATCGGGCCGGGAAAGTCCGATACGCCTATTTTTTGAAAAGTGATGAAGAGATGCGTAACGACCACAAGTGGGTGAAAACTTATCCTCTCGCAACCCCATATGTCACAGACTAGATTCGGACATGAAGAGGAGCCGAGGGATGTTTGTTGTAGGTGTATGCTCGAACACGGCGTGTTACTGTTCATGGATGCTAGGGAATGCGGGTGGATTTTTGACGTCGCTTTGCAAGCGTTTCCTGTGCAGGATGGGCTGCCTATTGAATGCAATGTTCCTACATAAGATGGGCACTCAAGGGACAACTGTTACGCCCACCTGTTGAGATACGCAGAGGCGGAGGGATTTTCGTCTACCGATTGGCGCACTTGTATTTATTCGTACAAATTGGATCATACGTGGGAGTAACGATCGATGAGAATTGTACCAGCTATTGTATTTCTTGCTCTTTTCCTTGGATTGAATGCATGGATTAGTTGGAATGGGTCCTTGTTCTGGGAGGAAGTCCTTCCCGCATCTTTCATCCAGATTTACTGGGCGGTCTACGCCATACTGGCGTTTGCCTATATAGCATCAATGCTCCTTCGCAAGCTCCTGCCATATTGGGGCTATTCGACTCTGAAAGTGATCGGCTCTTACGGCTTGGCGATTCTCTTCTATTCGCTGCTGCTCGTGCCCGCCGCCGATCTGATCTACGGCTTGCTTCGCCTGGCTGGCTTCGGCCGGAACAGTGCGTTGCATACGGCTGGGTGGTTCGCCTCCGGCATGTTGGCGCTGCTCATCGCACGAGGCTCGTGGAATGCATGGCGCCCTATCATTCGACGCTATGACATTGTTATTGACAAAAAAGCCGGCCGGTTCCGCGAGCTGCGCGTTGCGATGGCCTCGGATCTTCATCTAGGCAACATCGTGGGCAAGCGTCATTTGAAACGGCTCATACGGTCGGTCGAGACGATCCAACCGGATCTCATTCTGCTCCCTGGCGATGTGCTTGATGACAGCGTGGAGCCGTTCGTACGCCAGAATATGGCCGAGGTGATGAGGGAGCTGCGCGCACCGCTTGGCGTGTATGCTACGCTTGGCAATCATGAATACTATGGCGGGCATATCGACGAGTACGCGCAGCGTATGAAAGCGATCGGAATCGAGGTTCTGCAGGATCAGACGGTGAACATCGCGGATTCCTTGTATGTCGCAGGACGCAAGGACAAGACGGCGGAAGCGCTGCAAGGCGGAAGGCTCCCGGTAACGGAGTTATTGCATGAGCTCGACCATAGCAAGCCGATCCTGCTGCTGGACCATCAGCCTTACAGCTTTGACAAAGCTGCGGAAGCAGGAGCCGATCTGATGCTCTCCGGTCATACGCATCGGGGGCAAATGGCGCCGAATCACTGGATTACCGGCCGGCTGTTCGAGCTGGATTGGGGTTATCTGCGCAAGCATGCGATGCATGTCATCGTCTCTTCCGGCTTCGGAACCTGGGGGCCTCCAATTCGGCTGGGCAGCCGCAGCGAGGTCATTGACATCCGCATCACCTTCCAGGGCTAGCGAGCGCGGCGAGTGGAAAACTGCACCATGGGTACAATGTAGGAGGAGCTGCACATCAGGTTGTAACATGAACATCATTATCAATCATTGGAGGTCAAGAAGATGAGCTATCGGATTGAGAAAGATTCCATGGGAGAAATTCAAGTACCTGAAGAACGTTTGTGGGGAGCGCAGACCCAGCGCAGCCTCGAGAACTTCAAGATTGGCACGGAAAAAATGCCGCTTGGAATCATTCATGCATTTGCTTACCTGAAGAAGAGTGCAGCTTTGGCGAACAAAGATCTGGGCAAGCTTGATGGCGCGAAAGCTGACGCGATCGCAGACGCTGCCGATGAAATTCTCGGCGGCCGCTGGGATGATGAATTCCCGCTCGCGGTCTGGCAGACGGGCAGCGGTACGCAATCGAATATGAACGTCAATGAAGTGATCGCGCGCCGGGCCTCCCAGCTTCTCGCGGAACGCGGCAATGATGGCAAAGTTCATCCGAACGACGACGTCAACCGTTCGCAAAGCTCCAATGATACGTTCCCGACCGCGATGCATGTCGCTGCGCTCATTGCAGTTGAAGAGCTGGTGCTGCCGGCGATCGAGCAGTTCAAATCGACGTTGGTGGCGAAGAGCGAAGCGTTCACGGATGTGATCAAAATCGGACGCACCCATCTGCAGGATGCGACGCCGCTGACACTTGGCCAAGAAATTAGCGGCTGGGTACGCATGCTGGAGAAGTCCGATGCAATGATCCGTCTGAGCTCGGAGTCGCTGCGCGAACTGGCTATCGGCGGAACAGCGGTAGGCACAGGTCTCAACGCGCATCCGGAGTTCGGCGACAAGACAGCCGAGGAGATTAGCCGACTGACAGGCAAAACGTTCAAGAGCGCGGTTAACAAGTTCCATGCGCTTACCAGTCATGACGAGTTGGTCTTCGTGCACGGTGCATTCAAAGCATTGGCGGCGGACCTGATGAAAATTGCCAATGATGTTCGCTGGCTGTCCAGCGGCCCGCGCTGCGGGATCGGCGAGATCCGCATTCCGGAGAACGAGCCAGGCAGCTCCATCATGCCAGGCAAAGTAAATCCGACGCAGAGCGAGGCGCTTACAATGGTCGTCTGCCAAGTGATGGGCAACGACGCGGCGATCGGTTTTGCAGCGAGCCAAGGTAATTTTGAACTGAACGTATTTAAGCCGGTTATCATTCATAATTTCCTGCAATCGGCACGCCTGCTGGCGGACGCGATTCGTTCGTTCGATGAGAATTGCGCAGTCGGCATCGAAGCGAATCTCGACACGATCAAACGCCACCTGAACGAGTCGCTGATGCTCGTCACGGCATTGAATCCTCATATCGGTTACGAGAATGCGGCGACGATCGCGAAGACGGCTCATAAAGAGGGTCTGACGCTACGCGAGGCGGCTGTTCGCAGCGGACTTATCACGGGCGAGAAGTTCGACGAGGTTGTAAAGGCCGAGGACATGATTCATCCGAAAGAATAGCAAGCGCCTGTAGAAAATCGACAGGAAGAAGTGAGGGTACTGCAAGCCAAGCTTAGCTTAGTCGTGCGTTCGACTGAAATCGATGTGAACGGCCATGTGAACAATGCCAAGTATTTGGAGTATCTGGAGTGGGGCAGGGAAGAGTGGTACGAGCAGGCGAAGCTGCCGTACGAAGCGTTCCTCCAGTTGGGCATTCAGACGGTTACAGTCAACATCAACATCAATTACCGGCGTGAGTGCAGGCAGGGCGATCAGCTGACGGTCATCACGCAAGCGGATAAAGCCGGGAGAAGCAGCTACGTGCTCCGCCAGGAAATCGTGAACGCGCGCGGCGAAGTATGCGCCGATGCGCTCGTAACCAGCGTCACGATGGACTCGGATACGCGCAAAAGCAAACCGATGCCGGAGAGACTGCGGACGTTGTTCCCGGAAGTTGACGCCAATTAAACCATATATAGATGGATGCAGCTGCGGTCTGCAGCAAGCAAGCCGAAGCTGTCACTTTGAGGAGGAGAAATCGATGAGCCATATGGATGTAAACGAGCAAAAAGCGTTGTTTGAACTGACTGAAGAGGTTAAGGCGCACCGTCAGCCGGAGCACCCGGTCAATTCCCTATTCGTTAACCGCTGGTCCCCGCGTTCTTTTGCGAGCACGCCGGTTGCCGAGGATACGCTAGAGACGATACTAGAAGCGGCACGTTGGGCGCCTTCCGCGTTGAATCTGCAGCCTTGGCGCTTCATTGTGGCGAAAGATCAGCAACAGCTGGACTTGTTCAAAGAATTCATCCTGCCGGGTAACCGCGGATGGACGGATCACGCCCCTGTCTTGCTGCTGATCGCTTCCCATCCGCTCCGCGATAGCGGCGAGCCGAACGGCGCTCATGCCTTCGATGCTGGCGCGGCCTGGATGTCGCTCGCGCTGCAAGCAAGAGCGCTCGGTCTCGTAACGCACGCAGCAGGCGGCTTTGACCGCACGAAAGCGAGAGAAGTGCTCGAAATTCCAGCTGAGCTAGAGCTTCATGCGGTCATCGCCCTTGGCTATCAAGGCGGACTGGATACGCTAGACGAAAAGTTCCATGCGCGCGAGCTGCCAAGCGGCAGACGCCCAATCGCGGAAAGCGTGATAGAAGCGAAAGCGAAAGCTTAAGTTATAGTTAAAACAAGCAAAAAGTGTCCATGCGTAGAACACGCATGGACACTTTTCTATTTTAAACGTCAGCGTGTCCACAAAGTGGACGTCAAGCGAGG
Organism: Paenibacillus phyllosphaerae; assembly: GCF_014192105.1. Lineage (GTDB taxonomy): Bacteria > Bacillota > Bacilli > Paenibacillales > Paenibacillaceae > Paenibacillus_Z > Paenibacillus_Z phyllosphaerae. The sequence continues at coordinate 9,105 of NZ_JACHXK010000036.1, forward strand.
GTCAGCTCTTGTGACGATCATATGTGCGAGCCCATCAAGTTTCCACCCTAAGGCACAAAAGCCGCGAACGAAGCTCGAAATCAGAGCTTTGTCCAAGCGGAGTGCGGCATGCCGAATCTGCATGCTAGCTAATCCGCGGGGACAAAAGCGGGCCAACGCCGAAAGAACACATCGAAGACGGCCGCGTTACGAGTCACGCCGATTATCGGAGTCAAGAGGGTGATGACCCTCTTGTTCCCCTCCAATGGAGGGGGAAGGGGCGAGGTGAAAACAGGGGGTTCAGTAGGGCGCAGCCCTACCAAACTCAGCGGGTTGCAAGGGCAGCAGCCCTAGTCTCTCCCCACAGCGAGTCGCAAGGGCAGCAGCCCTACACAAACCACAGGTCCCTAAACCTAACCCAGCTGAGCGATTCCAGCGCAATGCCGCGCACATTCGGATGGAATGCTGTTTTGAGATGCTTCCTGTACAGGAATAACAGACTACTGCGGGATTTCAACTGGTCTTCGATAGCCTGGAAACTCGCCGTACGCAGCGCGGGATCGGGTTCGGCCAGGATGGCGGTGAGCGAGGTTTCCAACCAGTGCTGCATGTCTGGCGACAAATGCTGCTGCAAGCTTTTGTACAGATCGATCAGCCGCAGTTCCCGATGCTCGTCGAGCATGATGGCGAAGAGCAGCAGATCGGCGCTCATGCGCGCCTCGCCCTTGAATTGCTCGGCAGGAATGAGCTTCGTCGTTATTCGAATGCCGACGCTCGCGCATAGCTGCTGAATGAAGCGGGCATCCGTTTCATACTGCGGGATCGTCGCCAGAATGAGCGCTTCACCTCGGTAACCGGCCGCCTCGAGCTCGCGCTCGATAGCTTCCGGTTCGATGTCGATGGGCGAAGGTGCAGGCGAATTCGGCCCGCTTGCCATCATTTCCGGCCAGAAGCTGTCCCCCATCTCGATGACGTCGCCGGATAATAGTTCGAGCAGCCGCAACCGGTTAATCGCCGCGTTCAGCGCTGCGCGAATCCGCTCGTTACGCATCACGCCTTCCTTCAACTCGTTCACCGTTATGAACTTGCAGGTCATACCGGATTGACGTACCTGCTGCCACCGCTCGGCGCTGCTGCTGATCCGGACATTGTGCATCACTTGGAATGTCGGGAGATGCGCCTCCCGCGCCGCAGCGGAATTCTCCGGCATCGCCCACACCTCAACCCGGTCGAGAAAGCCTCGCCCTTGAAAATACGCCGGGAAGACCTCCAGCTGCCAGACACCATGCTCATTGCCCGCAAGACGGAACGGGCCTGTCCCGACCGGATTGCGCCCGAACGCCTCGCCAACCGTCTCGCATAGCTCCTGCGGCACGATCGCCGCACGGTTCGTCGACAAGAAGGCGAGGAACGCTTCGTTACGCGCAGCCAGCCGGATTCGAATCGTGTAATCGTCGACCACCTGCATATCCGCAATACCTGCATAAGCCCAACTATATAAACCTTTGGGCGCGAGACGTCTCAACCGTTCCAGCGAGTAGCGGACATCTTCGGCCACCATCTGATGGCCATGATGGAAGAGGACGCCCTTGCGCAAATAAAAGGTCCATGCCGTACGCGATGCATCCACGTCCCACGCATGCGCCAGATGAGGTTCGACGCTCCTGCCTTTGGCATCCATCCGAACGAGACTGTCGAACAACTGGCTGACCAGATGCGACTCGCCGGTAAAATGGATTCGTGCCGGATCGAGCGTATGGATCGTCTGCGGCAGCGGAAACCGCAGGATATCCGAACGCGTCGCCCCTTGGACTTCCGTACGGAACCCGAACTGGCTAGATAGCCAATCATGGAACTGTTCCTTGGCCGCGTCGCCGTCCTCAAGCGTATGGAGCAGTTCCAACGCGGCATGCAGCTCCTGCTTATCCACAAGTTCCTGAGCTTCGGCTAACAGCATCTGCTCTTTCTTCACTTGGAAGCGCAGGGTAGAACGGTTGCCGCGGCCGCGTTTGGCCTCCCAAGCCAGCCAGCCTTCTTCCTGCATTCGCTTCAGCAGCAGCACCATATTCCGGTGCGTGCAATCGAGCACCTCAGCGAGCTCGCCGACCGTGGCCTCGAATGGCGCATCATCCGAAATATGCGGATAAGAGTTGCGTAAGGCCAAGTAGTGCCGTCTTATTTTCACGAGCCAAGCACTCCTTCGCTAAAATAGGAAATTCATCGGAATGAAGTTACACTTTTTGTTCTTGTTTTCTAGGCTACAATAAAAGGGAGGATTGCACAAGGTTCTCGACTTGAGGAAGAGGAGTGACAAGGAATGAGAGATCCGGCACCTTGGCAAAAGCGCTATCATCGCTTGCTGCTGCTTGCCCTGACGTTCGGGCTGTTCAGCCAGTATATGTTCGTCGGGCATGATGCGGGGATATCGGTACTACTAGTTGTCGGAGGGTTCTACGGCTTGTTGTTCTATGGGGTCAAAGGCAGAATCGGCGGTCTCGATCAATGGCGCGGCCAGACGCGTTCCGGCTGGCTGTTATTCGTGCCGATCAGTTTGCTGGCCATAAGTTATGCCGTGTTCGCCGGGGAACTGTTCCGTGCGCTCAACGCGGTGATATTGCCGCTCATGCTGCTCTCGCAAGCGGTCCTGCTGACAAGAAGCAGCAAGCAGCCTTGGTATCGTCCGGGTTTCTATGAGGATGTCATCCATCTCGGCTTCATCAAGCCGCTTACGTATATGACGGTTCCTTTCAGTTTGGTCAGCGAGTGGATTGCAGCGAAGGAGGGAGAGTCCTCCGGCAGAGGAAGCCTGCGAAAAATATCGCTTGGCCTCGTAATCGCTTCACCGGTCCTGGTTGTCGTCATTTCCCTGCTCGCTTCGGCCGACAGCATCTTTCAATCGATGCTGCAATCGATTCCCGATCTGGCAGGCGGGCTTCATGCCGGCGAGTTCGTGGTAAGGCTGCTGGCCGCGTTACTAATCGCCACGTACGCCTTCTGTTACATATGGGGGTTGCTGTTTCGGGAGCCAGCGGCAGGGTCTGCCTTCCCTTCCACTGTTGCGGGGTCTCCAACAACTTCAGGACGTCCAAGCCTGCGGCTTGATCCGATAACGGCCGCGACCTTATTCATCAGCGTGAACGTCGTCTATCTACTGTTCGCGGCCGTTCAGTTTACCTACCTGTTCGGAGCGGCGGACGGTTTGCTGCCTGACGGCGAAGCGTATGCGGCTTATGCGCGCAAAGGGTTCATCGAGCTCGTGCTGGTAGCCGTAATTAACCTGGCGCTTCTGTTGATCGGCCTTCATGGCGTACGTCGAGAGGGAAAGACCGTTCAGCTGGTAATAAAGACGACGTTAGCGCTCATCGTGGGCTGTACGGTCGTCATGCTGGTGTCGGCGTATAGCCGCCTGGCACTGTACGAAGAAGCTTATGGGTACACGTTGACCCGCCTGCTCGTACACGGGTTTATGCTATTCCTGGCAGTGCTGCTCGTGATCGCGATCGTCCGGGTATGGTGGAGCCGATTCTCGCTGGCCAAGGCCTATATATGCGCCGCGGTTATCGCTTACGTCCTGATGAATTACGCGAACTTGGATGCACGGATAGCGGCCAATAACGCGGAGCGTTATGAGGCAACAGGCATCATCGATCTGGACTATCTGGCCACGAGGTCGGCAGATGCGACGCCTGCGTTGGCGGACCTGGCTGCGCGCTATCCCGAGCTTGAACAAGCGCGTGCCATCTTGGCAGATATGCGTCAGGAAGCGAGTCGAGATCGCGCATGGCAATCGTGGAATTGGTCCAAATGGAGAGCGGCGGAGAGCTGACATCACAGGTTGTTGGCATCGATCCGTACGGATCACACAGCAGTCACGGTCACCACGCATGCAAAAGCCGGCAGCTCATCGCGAGTTGCCGGCTTTTTGGCCGTGCCGGAACTCCGCATCCCGAGCTGCGCCGACCGCTAAAGTGACAAAACCGTCACCTCTCTTCCTATTACTTCGATGGTTAGAAAGCGGAAACCCGTCTATAGTAGGTAACATGAAGAGGAGGTCGCAAGGATGCAAACGGTAATCCGCACGAAAAATTTGTCCAAAAACTATGGCAAAACGGCTGTGTTAAAAAATATCGACCTGATGATCGAACGCGGCGAATTCACGGCCATTATGGGACCGTCGGGCTCAGGCAAGTCGACGCTTATGAACGTCTTGTCCACGATCGATACGCTGTCCGGCGGCGACGTGTGGCTCGGCGAGCAATCGCTGCTCGCGCTCGGGAAGAAGGAGCTGCGCCAGTTCCGGCAGGCGAACATGGGGTTTATTTTTCAAGACTATAACCTGCTCGATACGCTCACGGTGAAGGAGAACATTCTGCTGCCGCTCTCGCTGCGCAAGATGAAGACGGCGGATATGGAACAGCGGCTGGCGCCGATCGTCGACGCGCTGCATATCGGCGATATTCTGGCCAAATATCCGAGCGAGATCTCCGGCGGGCAAAAGCAGCGGACCGCCTCGGCACGGGCGATCATTACGAATCCGACGATCGTCTTCGCCGATGAGCCGACTGGGGCGCTCGATTCCCGTTCGGCCACGCAGCTGCTCGAGCAGCTGGTCCTGTTGAACGAGACGTTCCGCACGACGATTCTGATGGTGACGCACGATATTTATGCCGCGAGCTACTGCAGGCGGGTTATTTTTCTCCGGGACGGCGCGGTGGTCAGCGAACTCTATGCCGGCGATCAGAGCCAGAAGGCGTTCTACGACCGGATTCTGGATACGCAGAGCCTGCTCGGAGGAGGCAAAGCGCGATGAGCCTGCTGGACCTGACGCTCCGGAATGTGCAGCGCAACTTCCGTCTGTACACGATCTATCTGCTGTCGATGATCCTGGGGGCAATCATCCATTTTACGTTCTCGTCGCTCATGTTCAACGAAGACATCTTGCAAGCGTTGGAGAACCGCGACAACTTCAAGCTCGGCGTGGCGGTAGCTTCGGTCGTCATCTTCCTGTTCATCATCTTCTTCATTCTGTATGCCAACTCGTTCTTCATGCGGCAGCGCAAAAAAGAATTCGGCATGTATCTGCTCTTCGGCATGAGCGAACGGCAAATTACGCGGATGGTCTTCTATGAGACGCTGATTATCGGCGCGATCTCGGTCGTCGCGGGCACGCTGCTCGGCGGGCTGCTATCGAAGCTGTTCGGCATGCTGCTCATGAAGCTGATGCAGTATGACCAAGTGATTTCCCTTTCGTTCCCATTAGAAGCGATCGGGACTACGGTTGCCGTCTTCCTGCTGCTGGCTGTCATCATTAGCGCTCAAAGCTATATCGTCGTTCATCGGGTGAGGCTCATCGAGCTGTTCCGGGCGAAGGAAAAGATGGAGAAGCCGATCGGGTCGAGCACGCTGCTCGCCATGGCCGCGATCATCCTCCTCGGGGCGGCGTTCGCCGTCATCGCGGCAGGGACGAACTCGTTCCTATGGGAGGATTACACGCTCATCAGCATGCTGATCGTCACGGTCGGCATCATCGGCGGAACGTTCCTGTTCTTCCGGCAGTTCGTCGGCTGGCTGCTCGCGTTCATCAGCCGCAGGCGGCGTTACCATGAAGGCAGCACGATGCTCTGGTCGTCGGCGCTGCGCTTCCAGGTGCGGAGCAACACGCTGAACTTGACGTTCATCTCGCAGTTCAGCGCTTTGATCGTCCTGCTGACCTGCTTCGTGACGATCAATTACAAGGTGCAGTTCGAAGGCGTGGGCCGCAATCTGCCGAACGATATCGCCTATGAGGTGACGGATGCGCAGTCGAATGAAGCTGCAGCCGCAGCGATCGAAGCCTCGGAGCATAAGCCGATCTGGCATCGTACGTTAGAAACCGTCGTCGCGATGCCGACAGCCGGTATGGAGCAGGCGTTCGAGAGTCCGGCCGACTATTATTCTCCCTACGTGCTCCTGGTACCGGAGAGAACCTATCATGAATTCCTGGATCTAAGAGATAAAGACGACCAGCGGGTAGAACTGGCAGACGATGAAGCCGTCTCGCTGTCCCAGGGCGTCGATATCGGGGTGAAGTACGCGTCAGGGCAGGAGCCGCTGTTGGAGCTTACGACGAACAGCCAGCCTTCGAGCTTCCGATTGAAGGAGCTGAAGGATTACGCGCTGCTCGGGTGGATCACGATTCCGGGTCAATCGATGCAGTACAAGCCGGCGGTGGTCGTCATCTCGGATGCGGCGTACGACGCGATCTATCCGCAAGGAGAGAAACGGCAATTCGAGATTTATCAGGTGGAAGATGCCAAGAATGCTGAGGCGTTATCGGCAGAGGTGTACGATATTGTGGCGGGGCAGCCGGATACGTATTACTCGTCTTATGCCGACGTTTATTCGGTGCAGATCGAAGGGTCCGCGCTGATGCTGTTCGCCAGTGCCTTCCTGGCGCTCATCGCGATCTTTGCCCTGGCGAGCGTCATCTACTTCAAGCAGCTGAAGGAGGCGACGGAGGCGCAGCAGCAGTATGCCATTCTTCGCAAAATCGGGGTAGGCGACCGCCAGATGAAAGGTGTCATCCGCAAGCAGCTCTTGTTCGTGTTCTCGCCGCCGCTCGTCCTCGGCATGGCCTACAGCTGGTTCATCATCAAATACGCCATTCTGGACTCGATCCAAGGCTTCCCGGGACTAACGAGCATCGTCTGGGGCATTATGGGCGCATTCTTCCTCATCTACGCGTTGTTCTATCTGTCCTCGGCCAAACTGTATTACCAGATCGTGACCTCGCACACGTAATAAGATAGAGCGGATGCCGAACAAGCCGCCGATGCCGGACCCATCAAGGGTTAGCGTCGGCGGCTTGTTCTTACGTATCCGTCAGTCCCGCGCTGTCTCCAGCAACAATCCCCGGTGCGGATCATGATGCTTCGGAAAATGGACGATGAGTTCCGTATAGCGGCTAGGCTCCGACGTTGCGGTCAGGTAATGACCAAGCTTCCGGGACAGCTCCTGCGCGAGGAATAGCCCCATGCCGGTCGATTTCATGACCGCCCGGCCGTTAATGCCCGAGAAGCCGCGGTTGAAGATGCGCGGCAGATCCTCCGGCTTGATGCCGATGCCGCTATCCCGGATCAAGAGCAGCTTCTCCTTGGTGGTCACCTGCGTCCGGATCGTGATTTCGCCGCCGGGAGCGGTATATTTGAGACTGTTGGTCAGCACTTGATTCACGATAAACTGCAGCCATTTCGTATCCGTCTGGACGATCAAAGGCTCCAGCTCTAACTGCACCCGGATCCGTCTCGATATGAACGTCTTCGCGTGCTGCTTCACAAGCGACTTCATCAGAACGGACAGATCGCAATTCATCAGCTCGTAATCCTGATTGAAGGTATCGAGCTTGGCATAATAGAGCGCTTGGTCAACATAGTGCTCGATACGAGTCAGTTCCTCCTCGAGACTCGCCGCATCCATCTCGGTCTGCTGCATGAGCCGCAGCACGGAGATCGGCGTCTTGATCTCATGGAACCAGGAGACGATGAAGTCATAATGTTCGCGCTGCTGTTCCTGGACATGGTTCAGCGCCCGGATATGCGCTTTCTCTTGTTCGTCCATCGCTTGCAAGTAAGAGGCTGCTTCCATCGACAAAGGGGCCGCATCCTCCATGGCGCTGTGCCGGATGGCATGGAGCGTACGATAATAGCGGTAGATGTAGAAGCCAACCGTGACGAGCAGGACAAGCATGAGCGCATACAGAACGTTGCTCCACAGCGGGCTGCTCTCGGGTGCCGTGGCGAATACGAGGATGATCAGCACGAAACTGATCGCTTGCAAAAGCAGGGCAGGCCGCTCATAGGCCAGGAATCGCCAAAATCTCATTCGATGATATACCCCATTCCTTTGCGGGTGACGATATAATCCTCGAGCCCGAGCAAGGCGATCTTGCGCCGCAGCCGGTTCACGTTCACGGTCAGCGTATTGTCGTCCACGAACTGCTCGTCATTCCACAGCGCTTGCATCAGCTCGTCCCGCGATACGATTTTGCCGATATGGCGCATCATCAACTGCAGAATAATGAATTCGTTGCGGGATAACTCGGCGCTCTGCCGGCCATGGGCGACGGACGAAATGGCCAGGTTGAACACAAGCTCGCGGTGCGCCAGCTGCAGCTGCTCGTCCTGATAGGTGTAATTTCGCCGCAGCAAGGCGCTCACTTTGGCGACGAGCACGCCGAGATCGAACGGCTTCTGCACGTAATCGTCCCCGCCCATATTAATGGCCATAATGACATCCATATTCTGATCGCGCGAAGAGAGGAACAGGATCGGAACCTTCGATATCCGGCGAATCTGCTGGCACCAATAATAGCCGTCGAACACCGGAAGGTTAATATCGAGCAGCACGAGATGGGGCTGCGCCTGCTCGAAGACGGCCAGCACTTCATCGAACGCCGTCACCTCCGTCACCTGATACTGCCATTTGCGCAGTGTGTCGGCCACGATGGCGCGAATTTTCTCGTCATCTTCGACGAGCAGAATGTGAAACACCAGTTAACGCCTCCAATCTCAACCGTTATCCATGATTTGTCTCTAGTATACCATTGGTTGCGTGGGACAGGCAGCCATGCGCAATCCACCTCAATTACAGTTATTGACAGAACGATTGTAACTCTGGTAGTTTTTATTTAAATGGAAACTTAATATCGAGTTAAAGGAATTTAATAATCACTTAAAAGGTGGTGAATTCCATTTCACAGCAACCGACGGTCTCTTCGCTGATGCATTTTCACTATAACGAGCCGCTCGAGTTCATCTCGGCACTGGCAATGGCCGGGAAGAAGGACCATATGATGGAGTTTGCGCGCGAACTCCGCATCGCCCCCGACGAGCATGTTTTCGGCTTGGTGGATGGCTCGATCAGCCGGTTATCGGCGCATATGAAGCGGGAGCTGGCCTGTTTCTTCGGCCAAAGTATGTACTACGAAAGGCTTGATGGGCTGCTCTTCCGGATCTGTTACGAAGCCAAGGAGCTGCGGACGGCGCAGGAGTGGCTGGACGTGTACCGGGAGCAGTCGCCTGCTGCGCTTACCGGCTGGTTCATTGATGCGGTCTATGCCAGCGCCGGTGTCCAGTGGCGAGGCGAGTTTGAGCTTTCGCAAGCAATGGAGGAATGGGATCGTCTGGAACGGCTGGTCGCTGCTTCGCCGCTCGCCGATCGCGATATTCAACTGGAACTCCTGGAATACGTTCGCTTCCCGGAGGAGTTCAAGCTGCGAACGATGCATCTGTTGGAGGCGTTCCATCAATACGGATTCGAGCCGATGCGAGAGGAGCTGCGCTCGCATGGCGAAGCGGGGGCTGCGAGATATGAGAGGCTGTTTGCGGCAGATCCCGAAGCGGCATTCCGGGCGATCGCGCGGGCAGACCCGAGCCTGGTCACCAAGCGGACCAAGGTACATATCAGCTACATCTCGCAGATCCGAGCGGATATGCACCGCATCGCGGATCCAGCTCTTCCGGACTGGATGGTTCTAGGAGCCGGCAACGACCAGCTGGATCAACAACGCGAGGAGAAGGAGACGGTCGAAAAATTCCTGAAGGTCATTGCCGACAAACGGCGGCTCGATATGATCGAGATGTTGAAGGAGCGCAGACATTACGCGGGCGAGTTAGCCCAACTGATGGGATTGACGCCGGCGGCGATCCATTACCATACGAATCTGCTGCTCGATCTGGATCTGATCCGGATTACGAAGGCGGACAGCCGGATTTATTATGAGCTTGATCTTGCGCGCCTTGAGGCGATGATGGAGCAGACCCGGAGAATGCTGCTGCGATAAGGAGCAGGCACAGGGACAAGGAGGCAGTCGCGATGAGCGAAGCGATTTTCACCATGGAGCAGGTCACTCAACTGTATAGGAAAGGGAAAACAACCACTCTTGCGAACGACGACATTACGCTGGATATTAGGCGGGGCGAGATTCTTGGCGTACTCGGACCGAACGGCGCCGGCAAGTCCACCTTGATCAAACAGCTTGTCGGCCATCTGAAGCCGACCTCCGGCCGCGTGCTCTACAACGGCCTTGATGTGTTCAAGCAGACGAACACGGTAGCTAGCGAAGTTGCTTATTACGCACAGGAGCCGCATGTGCTGTCGCCTCTTAAGGTAATGGAGGCGCTTGTCTTTACTGCCCGCCTGCGCGGCATGGAAGCGAAGGCGGCCAAGCTGGAAGCCGAGGAGCTGCTCGAGCGGTTCGAGATGACGGCCATGAAGGAGAAGCGGCTCAGCCGGTTGTCCGGCGGGCAGAAGCGGATGGTCGGAATCGGCACGACGCTGATCGGCCATTGCCCGGTGCTGATCCTCGACGAGCCGACGAATGAGCTGGATCCGAAGAAACGGCGCATGGTCTGGGAGCTGATCGAAGAGAGGAACCGGCTTGGCGCCACCGTTATTCTGGTGACGCATAACGTACTGGAGGCGGAACATGTCGTGGATCGCGCGGCCGTCATCAACCACGGCCGGCTGCTAGCGATGGACAGCGTGGCGAATCTCAAGCAGCGGGTCGATCAGCGCCTCAAGTTCGATATTCAGACCGCATTCGGCCTTCGAGAAGAGGTTGAGCGAGTTTTATCGCCATGGGGGTTGAAGCAGGAAGGGACGGAGAATCGCATTCGGCTGCTCGTCGACAAGGCGCAAGCAAGCGAGCTGCTGGCGATGATCATCTCGCGTACCGATTTGCCAATCGAAGAATACGCCGTCCTGCCCCCGAGCCTTGAAGACGTGTATTTCCATATCGACCAACAGGCTGAGCAAGGAGGCGCGATCGCATGAGCCAAACCGCTATGCCCCTTCACGCCAGGCAGACGCAGGTCAAACGGGGGATTGGCCGATGGTGGACGGAATTTATGATTTTGTTCCGGATCCAGTTCGCCATCATTCGTGACAGCTGGATATGGGTGCTGATCATGGCTACGATGTTCCCGCTCACGACGATTATGTTCATGCGCTTCTTCACCGTGAACCCGACCCATGACACGATCATCCAGATTATTGCCGGCAATCTGATCTTCGGGGTCATCGTCATGGGGATGAACGGGCTCGGGCAAGACATCTCGTGGCAGAAGCACCAGAATCATTTTACGTTCTATGCCTCGCTACCGATCTCCAAGCTGAACTTCGTGCTGGCGAATATGATTCGCGGGCTGATGAACACGCTTCCTTCATTCCTGATCCTAGGCGGCCTCGGACAGTTGATCTATGGCGTGGAGCTTCATTTGTCACCAGGCCTGCCGCTCGTCATTCTCTTATGCCTATCGAGCATCGTCGGGATCGGCATCATATTAGGCTTCTGGTCGCCGAATCATCAGCTGACCAATATGCTCTGCCAGGCGCTCATGATGCTGGTAACGTTCCTATCGCCGGTCATGGTGACGGCCGATCAGCTGCCGCAGATTCTGCAATGGTTCTCTTACGCGCTGCCAACCACGTACGCCGCCGATGCAATGAGACTCGTGCTGACGGTCGGCTGGACTGACCGGGTCATGATCGACTGTCTCGTTATGCTGGTGATCAGCATCATTTCGCTCTTCGTCGTCAACCGGCTGGTGAGCTGGCGCGTATCGCCTTAGCATGTATCAGCGGCAGACGCTTGCATCGCCGGCGCTTATGCGCGCAGCGGCGTAAGCAGGTAGATAGTGGAGGGATCATCCTGAGGAACGATGGTGATCGGTCCCGTGGAACCGGTGAATCTAAGCGTGACGGCAGGACTCTCGATAGCGCGCAAAATATCCCGGATGAACCGGCCGCGGAAAAAAATTCGCAGGGGCTCGCCTTCCATATTCGCTGCCGTTAACTCTTCATCGCCGTCGCCTAGCTCCGAGGCGGCCGACTTGAGTTGCATCGACTGCGCTGTAGCGTGAAGTTCGATATGTCCGCCCTCGCGCCCGAGCAGTTCCAATCGCTCGATGGCAGCTGCAAACGCTGAAGTATCCGCGAGGACCGATGTGGTATGCGCCTCCGGGATCAGCCGCGTAGAGGCAGGGTAGCTGCCTTCCATCCGCACCGAATAAGCTGCCCAACGGTTCGTGCGGAACAGGACGTGGTTCCGGCCGACACTCAGTGAGACGGCCTCTTCGGTGCCGCCTGCGAGCAGTTTGGCGATATCGACCATATTGGCAGCCGGCAGCAGGAGCAGCTGATCATCGTCATCGCGGGCCCCCGAGCTCAGAGCAGCATGAATCGAAGTGCATCCCAGCCGGACTCCGTCGGAAGCCAGCAATTGCAGCCTGTTCTCATCTATGAGGCGGCAGGCAATGCCGGTCAGGACCGGACGCTGCCCGGAGGCAGAAGCGGCGAATGCCACCTGTGTGATGGCCTTGTTCAGCTGGTCGCATCGCATCGACAACACTGTAGTCGGACCGATGTCCGGCAGCGGCGGGAAGTCGCTAGGATCCATCCCGCGGAGCCGGAACCGGGCATGGCCGGCTTGCAGCCGGACGCATGACGAAGCTTCATCGAGTTCGAGTCGAATCGGACCCGGAGGAAGCTTCTTCGTCATATCATGGAGCAGCTTGGCGGGCACGACGGCTTGTCCATATATGGCAGTGCCGACCGGGCTGTCTTGCAACAGGAAGTAGCGAATGATAAGGCGAAAATTGCTCGCCGTAAACGACAGCCCGCTGGCATCATGACGGATCAGTATGCCTGACAGAATGGGGAGCGGGTTGTGGGCGGATACCGCCCTCATGACCGCGGTGAGCGCATCGAGTAACGCCTCCCGAGGTACAACGATCGAACACGTCTCGCTTCGGTCCGTCGCCTTGTATTTCTCCGGAATGAAGCGTGAATCGCGATTATAATCGGCGGTTGCTGGTTCATCTTGTGATCGATTAATTTTCATCACGGGTAACATCCTTATGAGGCCTATCGGACACGTCATCCATGTAGTGCTCGACCATCATCCGCAGCAGCTCCGACTTCGAGCGGCCTTCGCTTACGCATGCTTGTTCGAAGCGCTCCCACATCTCGAGGCTTAACGTGAGCGAAACTTTCCTTGTCTCGCCGATTCCTTTGCGTCCGGCGCCGCGCCGGGGTCCGCCCTTGTTGAACATCAGCTGTACTTGTCCTTCTTCAGCGGGAATGCCAACTTTCATGTTAGGATCCAATGGAAATTGCCCCTTCCTTTGAAATAAGTTACTTATTTCAAATATATGGTTATATACATCCTAACACACATGGAGGAAGAGGAACAATCCACATTTAACTTTTTGCCTAGAAGGGGTCTATGTAACACCTCTGATTTAGGTAATAATGTCACTTTTTTCAAGGGTATAAATATTTTAAACTTGACCAAAGAGGCATGCAGAGAGGAAGACTGGAATGGATATAAGATCGCATTACTACGAGCGGAAGATCGAGAAGCAGGTGCGAATGGGCTATCAACTGCTATTGCCCGATTCGTATGCCGATACGGTAGACAAGCAATGGCCGGTCATCTTGTTCTTGCACGGCGTCAACAAACGCGGCAACGATCTGGAGCAGCTGCGGGGCTACGGTCTGCCTGACATTGCCCGGGCAATGAAAATACAGGATTTTATCATCGTCGCGCCTCAATGTCCGGCGTATTCGAACTGGCCGCTGGAACGCGATGCCGTACTCACTCTGCTGGATCTTCTGATAATGGAATACAGGATAGACCGTTCGAGAGTTTACGTGACGGGATTCAGCATGGGAGGGCACGGGGCGTGGGACTTAGCTGCTCATTATCCCGAGCGTTTCGCCGCAGCGGCGCCGCTCGCCGGATGGTATCAGCCGGAGGCTGCCGGGCTGCTGAAGGGGATGCCGATCTGGGCTTTTCACGGGGAAGAAGATTCAACCGTTAATGTGCTGTCGATGGAAGTGATGGTACAGGCGCTCAAGCTGGCTGGCCATAAGGTGAAGACGACGATCTTCCCGGGTCTCGCCCACAATATTATGCAGGCGGCGTACAGCATGCCCGAGCTGTATGCCTGGTTCCTCCTGCATCGGCGAGAATCGGGGACGTGAATAGCGAGGCGGTCATTCGTCTTGCGGCGCACCAATAAGGACAGCTGATCGATCGGTGATGGCCGGCTGATCAGCTGTCCTTATTGCTATGGCATCGTGATAATGATCTTCAATTGCTGTTGCGACCATTCGACCTTGGCGCCGAGCTGCTCACTGATGAAACGCAGCGGCAAATACGAGGTGCCGTTCACGCTGAACGGCTTGGTTGCCAGATTGACCGCCTGGCCGTTCAAAGTCGTGTCGCCGCGAAGCGTATCGATGCTGATACTGATCTTCGTTCCGTTCGCGGTCGCCCGCTCGACGGTTGCGATCTTGGTCTCGTTATTGAACGCGATCTTGGCGCCAAGCTTCTCGAATACGGAGCGCAGCGGGACGAATGACTGATTGTTGCGCGTCATGACGCCGCTCGACAAGTAGACGGGCTCGCCGTTGAGCGTAATGGAGATAGGCTCTTGCACCGGGACGGGCGAGAGATGCTCGAATTCATAGTCGCCGTAACCAAGCTCGGCCGCTTTGTTGATCCCATAGCCGAAGAGCGAGCCGTCCGTTTTTTGCATAATCACATGGCGCCAGCCTTCCTTGAAGGAGCTTACGTCTGATGCCAGCAGCTTGAAGGTCGGGTTGGCGGGCATTTTATCCCGTTCGATGCTCGTTTCGTACACTTTGCCGCTGTTCGTCAAGACGAGCATGAAGCGTTCGGCGACCACCGCGTCCTTCACGTCATTGATGGAGGTTAGGCGGGTCGGCGTCTGCTCGTTCAGAGTGGTTCCGTCGGAGAAGCCCGTAATGGTTGCTCCCCAGAACCAGAGGCGCGACTCTTCGTCAATCGCGAGCCTCGAATAATGGCTCTGCTTGAATGACGTAATTGAGGCCAGCCCTTTCAGCTGCGCGGCGGCATGTCCGCTCTGGCCATCCCACGTCCATACGGTACCGTCGCTCTTGAGCGCCATATTGCGGTCGACGTCGATGACATGATCAAGGCCCTTAACCGCGCCGATCGTTGGCTGGGCGCCCGAATTCGACCATACGGTACCGTCCTTCTTCAAATAGACCAACTGCGAGCCGCCGTTGTTCAGCGGATATTGGACATCGAAGGTGGTGAGGTCGATGACGGACGCCAACGCTTCGTTACGTGTTATTTGGCCCAATTCGGGATGTTCATAATCCGCCATCGGAATCGTGTAGACGCTCCCGGTCGTATCGAGCGCGATTAGCTTCTTGCCCAGAGATTGCAGGGAGAGGAGGCCCTTCAGCTCATCGGCCTGCGTAAGGACAGCTTCGCTGCTTGGCGTTTCGCGTGACCAATGCCAGACCGAATTGTCTTCCTGGACGATAAAATGGTACGGAAATGACGCCTTCGCCTCGGTTATGCCTTGCACTTGCGTCGGAACGGACTGGCTGCCGCCCCAGATCCAGTACGAGCCGTCGGTCTTGATGAGCGAGTCCGGCTCATAGGCGCGGATAAGGGAAGCATTGGCTGCCGAGGCGGAAGCCGTCCAAGTTAGCGATACGATGGAAGCTAAGCTTAAGAGTGCGGTCCATTTCTTCATGAAGATAACATCCTCCTTTGACGAATAAAGCCTTGCATGTAACCATTCTCCTCCTCAGACGCCGCTACTCCGCAAAAAGTTACATGAATCGCAGGGGAATGGAAGGAAAAAGGAAGAAGCATCGCCAGCCCGGTTCAATCCGGTGCATACGCCATGCCTCTAAGTGTCCATGCTTTTATTCGATTCGGAATCGCTCCAGATGGGAGGTCAGTCCTTCCCGGCGCAAGATCTCCTTCTGCTTGCTGCCCAGCAAATCAAAATGGGGATACTCATCGCGCCGATGGATATATCCGGGGTTAAGCCCGTTCTCCGTGCACCATGCCGCAAGACGCGCCAAATCCGAGCAGCCCACCTTCGTCACCGTCCGCATATGAGGGAAGCGATCGTCCCGCCAATAGTGGGTCAAGAAGGCAATGCGGCCGCTCGCGACCTCTTGCTTCTCTTGTAATGCCCAGCGCCATTGCCTTGTTCACCTACCTAACCTCACTTTATCATGGACCGGCGAATTTTGCGAAAATGATTGGGAAGGGTTGAAAACGCGACCGATAGCCGTATAATTAGAGGCAGTATAAACGTCGACGCGTAACTGGCGCTGCATGGGGTACCATGAGGGAGCGCGTCGAGGAATCGGCCGTACGCCTGGGCAAAGGTAAGGGGAGCATGACTTCCCTTGCCTTTTTGTGTTTATTATCGCCAAAATACGCAAAAGGTGGATGGGCATGATGGAGAACAAAGTGGTATTGAACGGGACCGTAGTAGCCGATCGGATGAAAGAGCAGCTTCAAGAACGGGTCGCGAAGCTTAGCGCGCAAGGAATCTTACCTTGCCTGGCGACGATCCTCGTCGGCGATGATCCGTCATCGGAGACGTATGTGCGGATGAAAGGCAATGCCTGCAAGCGGCTCGGCATCGATTCGCGGCGCATACATCTGGAAGCGGCCACGACGACGGAGGAGCTGATCGCAGTCATCGAGCAGCTTAATGCAGACGAACAGGTGCATGGCATACTGCTTCAGCACCCGGTGCCCTCCCATATCGACGAGCGTGCGGCATTCGAGGCGATTGCGATAAGCAAGGATGTCGATGGCGTAACGACCTTAGGCTTTGCGCAGAATGCGTTCGGATTGGCCAACTTCCCATCCTGTACCCCGGCAGCGATTATTGCCATACTGGATGACTATGAACTGCCGATCGAAGGCAAGCATGCGGTCGTCGTCGGACGCAGCCCGATTCTCGGTAAACCGGTATCGCTCATGCTGCTGAACCGGAACGCGACCGTTACGATCTGCCATTCGAAGACAGAAGGCTTGGCGAATATCGTAGGCCAGGGCGACATCGTCGTCGCCGCGGTAGGCAGACCGAAGTTCATTCAGGGCAGCTGGATCAAGGAAGGCGCTGTCGTATTGGATGCGGGCTATAACCCGGGCAATGTCGGTGACGTGGACTACGAAGCGTGCCTTACGCGCGCAAGCGCGATAACGCCGGTGCCAGCCGGAGTCGGTCCGGTCACGATTGCGACCTTGCTGAAGCATACCGTCGATGCGGCTGAACTTACCGTCCGCGCATAACGCCCCTTAAGAATTCGCAATTTTTAAGTTGTAAATATTTCCCTCAAGGAATACAATTACTTTGCTTACTATGGGCTTACAGGTAAGTAAACTCGCTGGCAAAGGAGCTGGATTCATTGGAGATCAAGCAAGAGGTATTTACAGTCGAGTATGCAGAACCTCATGCGGAGGTCGTCTATTATCGCGAAATTCAAGCGATCGGCATCGAGGACGCGAAACTGCAAATTCTTCTGCTTCATCCCGGTGCCAACATACGCGCAGTGACCCGGAATGAGTAGCATATGCAAGCCGCAGATGAACGAATGTTCATGTGCGGCTTTTTTAATTCGGCGATGAACATAAACCGATTCTCATATATGGGTAGATATGGTGAAATTATGATAAAATGAAACTTGATTTCGATGAATGAAACAATCGAGGAGGGGTAAATATGAATTTTTCCTATGCGGGCATCGACCATGTCCAACTGGCCGCGCCTCCGAAGCATGAAGCCCAGGCACGGCAGTTCTACGGTGAGCTGCTCGGCTGGCATGAGGTGCCGAAGCCCGAAGAGCTGAAGAAGCGAGGCGGCGTGTGGTTCCAATGCGGTCCGCACCAAGTCCATATCGGCGTCCAGACGGATTTTGTCCCCGCGGCCAAAGCGCATCCCGCTTTTCTCGTGCACCATCTGAACGCGCTGCGCGCACGCTTGGAGCAAGAAGGCGTGAAGGTCGCCTTGGATGATGCAAGGCAGGCGGAAGGCATCGCCCGCTTCTACGTATCTGATCCGTTCGGCAACCGGTTGGAATTCATGGCTTACGGCTAAGCCGGAATGATGTTCTTGCTCATAACAGCATAGGCAGCACCGAACATAAGCGGCGGTGCTGTTTGGCGCGGCTGCAGCCATTCCTTACATTCCCAATTCAACTCGAACCGCAAGGGGAGGAAAAAGCCCGTCGATCACGAACTACATCTATACAGCTGCCGATGAATGAGGGGGATTTATGTTCGAACAGATTCTGCTTCTGGATGTGCTCATTACGCTTGTTCCTACTTTCATCTATGGCATCTTTCACGAGAAGATTGGCAATAATCCATATGCCTTCGGGCTGCTGCAAGGCATCGCTTCCATGCTTTGTCTGGCGATCCCGATCTACGATTACGGGTTGTACTGGGATTTAAGATACATTCCGCTCGTGATCGGTTTCCTGTATGGCGGCCCCAAGGCCGGTCTCATCGTTCTTGCCTGTATCTTAGGCATGCGAACCTACATCGGCGGAGATGCGGTCGTATTCGGTTATATCAGTGCGCTGCTATCAGCTACCGTTCCTTACATACAGAGCAAATCATTCAAGAAGCTGACGGGCCGCGGACGGTTCAAGCGGGCGCTGCTTGTCGGCAGTTGGCCGGGCTTGGTCATGCTGTTCATTCTGACGAGCTATCTGCTCATGCAGGATGTACAAGCGGTAACGCTCGAGCAATTGTTCAAAATCAGTTTCTTCACGCTGGCGCTGTTCTTCGGCCTGACGATCGCGACGACGCTGAACGAGGCGATCATCGAACGCGAGACGATGAAGAAGGAGCTGCTGCGGGCGGAGAAAATCAATACGATCGGGGAGCTTGCGGCGTCGATCGCCCACGAGATCCGCAATCCGCTGACCGTCGTGAAGGGCTTCCTGCAGCTGAACAGCGAGCGTAAGGAGGGGCAGCTCGCTTATATACCGATTATGCTTGAAGAGCTCGGCAGGGCGGAAGCGATCATTAACGATTACTTAAACGTCTCCCGGCCCAAACTGGAGAAAATCGAACGTTTCGAGCTCGCGCCGATGATGGCGAATATGAAAATTCTGCTCGACCCGCTGGCGAATATCGAAGGGGTCATCCTGCTCAGTGATCTGGATGAAGGGCTCTACCTCGAGACCGACCGGGCAAGGCTGCAGCAGGCGTTGATCAATCTGATCAAGAACGCGATCGAAGCGACCCCGTCCGGAGGCGTCGTGACGCTCAGACTGAAGCGAAGAGGCCATGAAGGGGTCATTACGATCGCCGATACGGGTCGCGGCATGAGCGAAGGCGAGCTGAGCCGTCTCGGCACCTTGTTCTATTCGACGAAGGAGAAGGGGACGGGTCTAGGAACTTCGGTATCGCTGCGCATTATCGAGATGATGCACGGACAGATCTCGTTCAAGAGCGAGCTTAACGTCGGGACGGAAATTACCGTCGTTCTGCCGCTGCAGCAGGACGTTCGTCCAAGCAAAGCTAAATTGGGAGGCGTAGGATGAATAGCACTCGGCAATTGGCTCAGAGACGCGTCTCCCTGATCCCGCTGGAAAGCAGTCATACCAAAGGATTGCTGGCGTGCGCAAGGCATCCGGAAGTCTGGAATTATTACCCATTCAAGCTGGAGTCGGAAGAAGATGTGGCTGCTTATGTAAGCAAGGCGATTGCAGCGCGCGAACAAGGGGAGGAACTGCCGTATGTGGTCTGGGATCATGTGCTTCAGCAAATTGTCGGCTGTACGAGACTGCTCCGCATTTCGCCGAAAAATCGCAGCTTAAACATCGGCTCTACGTGGTATATGCCGAAGGTATGGCGTACTCGGGTAAATACGGAATGCAAATACATGCTCCTGCAGTACGCTTTCGAAGAATGGGGAGCCGTGCGCGTCGAGCTGGTGACCACACCGGATAATCTTCGTTCGCAGCGGGCAATCGAACGGCTAGGCGCCGCTTGCGAAGGCCTATCACGCAAGAGGTATAATCAAAGAGACTATATCGTGTATAGTATAATTGACGATCAATGGTCAAGCGTGAAGGAACGGCTGGAAGGATTTCTGTTACCCTAAAATATTTTCTCTTACTATGACTGGAATTTGGTGAACCTAATGCGAATTGCTTTTTTTGACTCTGGGCTTGGCGGATTGACTGTATTGGCTGAGGCGTTAAGGCAGCTGCCCGATGAACAATATTTATACTTCGCAGATACGCTGCATGTCCCTTATGGACCGAAACCGCATGACGAGGTGAAGCGTTATATTCGCGCCTCGATGGAACAGGTGATGAAGGAAGAGGTCAAGGCCGTCGTCATAGCTTGCAATACGGCTACGAGTCTGGCGATCGCTGAGCTTAGGCAGCATTACGATATCCCGATTATCGGCATGGAACCGGCCGTGAAGCCGGCCGTGGAGATGAACCGCGCAAGCGGCAAGCGCGTACTGGTCCTGGCAACGCCGATCACCTTGAGACAGTCCAAATATATCGCCTTGATCTCGCGCGTCGACAATGCGCACATCGTCGATTCGCTGCCGCTGCCCGAGCTGGTGCAATTTTGCGAGGAGCTTTGTTTTGATCAGGCGACGATTCGCGCTTACTTCGAAGAGAAGCTGTCCGCATTCGATCTGAGGGCTTACGGTACGCTCGTGCTGGGCTGCACGCATTTTCCATTCTACCGCGAGTTGTTGCGTGAGTTTCTGCCGGGACATATCCAATTGGTGGACGGCAGCAAAGGAACGGTGAATCGCTTGGTCGAGGTCCTTGCCGCTGAGCGTCTGCTCGAAAGCGGGGGACAAGGCGAGGTTCGTTATCAGTGTTCCAGTGGGGATGAAGCGTATATCGCCCGGATGAAGCGGGCGCTTGCGATCTATCAGAATACGATGAAGCAAGTGTAACGATGAGCTGTTGGCCATGCAGGACGAAACCCTGCATGGCCATTTTGTTTTAGTTTTTCGCGCGCCGGACTTGTAGGGGTCTGGCCAGCGGCAGCCATATCGTAAAGCTGGTTCCCGCCTCCGGCACGCTATGAACTTGAACCGATCCATCCATTGAACGAATCAGCTGATAGGAAAAGGTGAGGCCAAGTCCGGTGCCGCTCGTCTTGGTCGAATAATAGATCGACCCTAGCCGCCTGACTTGCTCTTCGGTCATTCCGATGCCGTTATCCTGGATGAGCAGCGAGACGGATTTGTTCGTCAGCTGCAACGACAGCGTCACCTTGCCGCGATCTCTCTCCGAGCAGGCCTCAATGGCATTCTTCGTGAAATTGACCAGCATCTGCTTCATTTCCGTGGCGGTGGCCGTAAGCCAGACCGGCTTGGGCGGGAGCTGTCCGCAGTTCAGAACGACATTATGCATCGTGGCATACGGGGTCATGAGCTCGATGACCGCGGCTAACTGCGGGACAAGATCGATCTGCTCGCGATGCTGCGAGAGCGGTTTGGAGATGGCCAAGTAATCCGTAAGAATCTGCTCGGTTCGCTTGATTTCCTCGATGCTGATATCGATGAAGCGCTCTACTTTCTCTGGCGAGGCTCGATGATCGCGGATCAGCTTCAGGAACCCGAGCACGGTAGTGAGGGGATTCCTCACTTCATGCGCCATGGATGCGGCCACTTGGCCGATCGCTTCCGCTTTCTCATTGTGGATGAGACGCAGCTGCAGCTCCTTGTCCGCGACGGATTTGTTGAACAGCGAGATGAGCAACCCTATGCCGAATGAATTCTGGACAGGTATCACAAGGATATGGAATTCAAGATTGTTCAGTACGTAAACGGGATGCATGAGGTATAGAACGACAAGCGGTATGGCGGAGAAACCCAGTCCTGCTGTAACAAGCGTCCAGACGTTGCCCATCCTGCGCCGATACAGCTGGCTCATGTACACGGAGAACGGGAACGTGATCGCTAGAATGATTATGGCAGGGAGCAGCCCGGTGCCGCCAATATACAGCCGGTACATCATGAATTCGACCAACAGAATGAAGCCGGTCGACAAGCCTCCGAACAGCAGGCCGAAGAACATAATGACATACCTGGCATCGAATAAAATCCCTTCTTGGACAGTCGAAGGAAAGGTCATGGAGGCGAACAGGCAGACCATGCTGGTAATCAGAATAAACACTCTCGAATAGTTCTCGTCCCTGCCCTGGTAATAAATATGGTAGAAAACAAATGGAGAGAGCGCGATAACCAGCTGCAAGAGTAAATCTTTCACGTGCTCGATTGTCAATCACCCTCCTCGATTATAATCGCTTAGGCCTGTATGTATCTTCGACATTACTGTATAAAACCCCTTGATTTTGTAATCTTTTTGTAAAATGATGTCGAACGGTACGGGTTGAAGCGTTCACGCCGATGATGCTACAATTTGGACATCCTATTAATATCGGAGGCAAGGTTTCATGGTATCCTACACCATTCATAAGCCGGACTTATCGGCACGGATAAAAGTCAGGCAAGCGGTGCCATCCGACACGAAAGCGGTACAGGAGCTGCTCTTGCAGACGGCTAGATGGCTGCAGAGCAAAGGTTCTACGCAGTGGGGCGCGCTGCTGAGCGGACAGGACGGACATAATATGGCTGGCGCGATCACGCGCGGCGAGGTGTTCGTCTTTGAAGCGGGAGAAGCGCTGGCGGGCACCTTCATACTGATGCAGGAGCCGAGCCAGTGGGATCTGGACTTATGGGGCGACGAGGCATCCGGCTGCTCGTCCGCCATCTACTTGCATCGTCTGGCGATCAATCGGGAATTCTCCGGCGGCGGACTGGGCGAAGCGATGATGAGATGGGCGGAAGAAGGCGTCAGCTTCACGGGCAAAGACCGGATCAGACTGGACTGCATCGCCAGCAATGCAACGCTGAATCGCTTCTACAGCGGGCTTGGCTATACATTCAAAGGAGAGCGGGATGGCTTCTGCCTTTATGAGAAAGAGACTGCAACGGCATAACGTTGCAACGCTTTTATGCATAAAAGCGTTGCGTTCGCCAATGTATTCAAGTATGATGGGTAAAAAAGACACTTGCCTAGCAGAAGGAGTTTTATCGCCATGAATTCGAAAACAAGTCATTGCAAAATCGTTGACTGCACGATCCGCGACGGCGGACTCGTCAATAACTGGGATTTTAGCGTCGAGTTCGTTCAGCATCTGTACAACTGCCTGAACGACGCAGGCGTTGAGTATATGGAAATCGGCTACAAGAACTCGCCGAAACTGCTCAAGGGCGCCGACAGCGCCGGTCCATGGCGTTTCCTGGACGATGAATTCCTGCGGAAAGTCATTCCGCAGAAGCTGAACACGAAGCTGTCCGCGCTGGTGGATATCGGCCGCGTCGATGAGAACGACATTCTTCCGCGCGAGCAGAGCATGCTCGATCTGATCCGCGTCGCGTGCTACATTCAGGATGTAGACAAGGCGCTCGAGCTTGTGCAGCTGTTCCACGACCGCGGCTACGAGACGACGCTGAACATTATGGCGCTCTCGAACGTCATGGAGCATCAGCTGCTCGAAGCGTTTGAGCAGATCAACAACAGCGTTGTCGACGTCGTGTACATCGTCGATTCCTACGGCTCGCTGAAGCCGAACGACTTCAGCCACCTGGTCGACAAGTTCCGTACGCATCTGCCGAACAAGCGTCTGGGCGTTCATACGCACAACAACATGCAGCTGGCATTCGCGAACACGCTGATCGCAGCGGAGAAAGGCGTCGAGCTTCTCGATGCTTCCGTCTACGGCATGGGCCGCGCGGCAGGCAACTGCACAACAGAGCTGCTCGTTGCGAACTTGAAGAATCCGAAGTACAAACTGCGTCCTGTGCTCGATATGATCGAGACGTACATGATTCCGCTCCGCGAGAAGGAAGAGTGGGGCTATATCATTCCTTACATGATTACAGGCATGCTCGATGAGCATCCGCGTTCGGCGATGGCGCTTCGCGATACGCCGGATAAAGATAAGAGCGTTGATTTCTACGACAAGCTGACGACGCCTGAAGTGTCGCACAGCAAATAATCGTTTGCTTCAACGTCTAGGAGGCCGCCCGCGAGGGCGGCTTTTCTGCGCTTCAAGGCCTACAAGAGTACGGAACGAGCGAATAAACTTGAACGTTGCAGGCTGGATTGCGCAAGACGATATTGCCGGAAGTAGAGGTGCGATAACGTTATGATCGGAAGGCTGCCGAAATAACGACAAAGCTGCCCTGGTTATCCCAGTGGCAGCTTTGTTCGAGTACGTATGGAAAACTAGTTATTTACCGTTCACTTCTTGCTGTTCGTCCTCGTCTTCTTCTTCATCTTCGTCTTGATCCTCGTTAAACCACAACGGATCGTCATTATCGACCTCGCCATTATAGTTAATGAGTAACTCTTCCCCGGCTTTAATATCCTTATAAGCATAGAAATCGACCGTGTGCTGATCGAAATTCAACTCGTAGTAGGTATTCGGCTCGTAGGAGTGGTTGAAGAGCATGCCGTAGCCGAGCAGCAATGCGGAATGGTTCGCACCGTAATTGAAGGCGTAATCTGCCAGCAGCGTCTTCTCGATATGCTCATGCTGTTCATTCGGGTAAGGAATGACCGGCGCTTCATGGAACAGCGTACCTTGTGGAATATCCTGCTTGGCGAATACGCCGCGGTTAAATTCGCCGTCGCTAAGCGGCGATTGTTTGACTTCGATCATGAATGTTGGTCACCTTTTATGTTTATAGTCTTACGTCATCATTATACCGCAATCGCCCCGTTAAGAAAGCCCCGACAATTCCGCCTGGACGACGCGAATCCATTCCCGCGCTGCAAAAGACAAATATTTGTCCTTCCGCCAGACCATCGACAGCTGCCAAGGAATGACCGGCTGCCGAATCGGGATGGCTGCGAATCGCCTGGGATCCAGCTGCTTGCTTATCCCTTCGGGCAACAGGGTAACGCCGTACTTCGCCGCGACCATCTCGGTCATGAAGTCCCACTGCGAGCTCTCGAGAACGATTCTCGGGGTGAAGCCCGCGCGTTGGCAATGCTCGATGATGAGATGATGCAAGGTGAAATCATTGCGGAACATAATAAAAGCTTCCTGCTCAAGCTGCGCGAGCGATACGGATTCCAGCTGCGCGAGCGGATGCTGGACATGGACGACCAGCTGCAAATTCTCGTGCATGCACGGTACGATATGGAACTGCTCCTCCTCCTTGACAGGGAGGATGACCATGCTGAAATCGAGGTCGCCGTGCAGCACGTCCTGCTCGAGGCTCTTGCCGCCTTGTTCGATGACGTGAAGCTGAATCTGCGGGTAGTTGGACAAGAACTTCTCGATAATCGAAGGGAGGAAATAACCGCCGATCATCGGGGGAATCCCTAGCCGCAGCGTGCCCTTCTTGAGCGTGACGACCTCCTCGAGCTCGCTCGTCATATGCTCGACCGATTGGAGTACCTGCTTGGCCGAGCGCAGAATGGTCCAGCCGGCGTCCGTTAGCGCGATTTGTTTGGCCGAGCGGTCGATGAGCTGGACGCCGAGCTCTTCCTCCAGCAAGCGGACCATCTTAGATAGCGAAGGCTGCGTAATATGCAGCTGTCTTGCGGCTTGCGTGAAGCTGCCGGCTTCGGCGACAGCCGTAAAATAGTGCAATTGTTTCAAGTCCATGACTCTTCTCCGTTGGTGTCAAGTATAGTGAAAAGGAATGAAACCTATGCGATATATGTATTTTACCTATACATGAGTCGCGTGTAAACTAAGCGTTACCCAACAACTTGAGAGAAGGTACAACAATGAAAATGCTAAAAGAAATTATTGATATCCCCTTGTCGGTTAGATCCTCGTCCGACTCGTTAACGATAAAAGACTCGATCGTCCTGCCCCCGGATACGAACCATCATGGAACGATTTTCGGCGGTAAGCTGATGGCCTATATCGACGATGTGGCGACGATCGCCGCGACGCGCCATGCCCGCCGCCCGGTCGTAACCGCGTCGACCGATTCGGTCGATTTCCTCCATCCGGTGAAGAAAGGCGATGCCGTCAGCCTGACCGCGTTCGTGACCTGGACGCACAAAACGTCCATGGAGGTGTTCGTCCGCGTCGTAACCGAGGATCTGTTGACCGGCCAGCGCAAGGTGTGCGCAACGTCCTTCCTTACGTTCGTCGCGCTTGGCGATGATGACCGCCCGACTCTGGTGCCAGCAGTAGTGCCGGAGACCGACGAAGAGCGGCTGTTGTTCGAGACCGCGCCGGAGCGGAAGGAAGCACGGAAGATCCGCCGCCAGGAAAGCAAGCATTTTGCCAGCTATATGGGAACGGAATATGCCTTCCACGAATCGAAGCGGCATGCCAGAAGAGAGCAGAAACAAACTAGCGGCTACGAATTGGCATGGGATGCGGAATGGTAATCTAGAACAAGCCCAAAGACCTATATTACCCAGCCCGAACCGCCCTTGAATCGGTAATATTGACCCTTAAGCGACGAATTTCGCCGTTTAAGGGATTTATTTTTTTATCTTGAATTTGTCGTTTCAAACGATTTTTGACTGGTGTATATCCTAAGTGTCAAGCGATATTCATTGCAGGTCAAGATGACTAAAGGGAGAGATGAGAATGATGGGTTTACGTTCAAAGGTTGGTATGGGTCTGCTGGCCATGACGCTGCTGGTGCCGACAATGGCTTCCGCTGCAGAGGAGACAACGACGGATTCTTCCACTACGGTAGTCGTTAACGGTACTGAATTCCCGGCGGTCAAGAACATGACGATTACGATGTGGCTTGGCAGCATGGTGATGGACATTAACGGCGAGCGCACCGTGACGATGGACGTCGTTCCCGAGATCATCAACCAAATGACCTATGTGCCGCTCAAATATTTCGCGGACGCGATCGGCGCAGAGCTGACTTGGAGCGAGAATGGCGTCTACACGACGCTGACGACGGATGAACTGACCGCTTCCTTCAAGCATGGCGATACGGTCATTATGGTGAATGGCGCAGAGGTAGAGCTTGGGGCTTACATAGGAGAAAAAGACGGACGCACCCTCGTGCCGATCCGCGCGCTCGGTTCCTTACTGGGCTGGACAATCGGATACGAGCTGGATGGCACGATCTACTTGACCAAAGCATTCAAATAAGACATATCAGAAAGCGTCTGCTAATCGAGCAGGCGCTTTTGTACATAGGGGCGATTGTCGTATAGTAACTGTAGATACGTGGAGGAGGCGTTACACGGATGAAGGTGAAGAACGAACAGCTTGAAGACCTGATCGTTAAGCTTCGTGCAAGGGAGGAAGCGGCGCCGCTTTCGCCTAAGCAGCCATGGCGTGAGGAACTCGACACGGACATTGCCGCACTGGTATTGGCCGAGCCTCGCGGTACGCTGGCGATTGCGCTCAAATGCGGCCTGCATCTGCTCAATGACAGCATTGACCTTGCGCACGGCTATGCGCAACAGATCGAGCATGATGCGACAGGCGCATACTGGCACGGCATTATTCACCACATGGAGCATGACTACAGCAATGCAAAGTATTGGCTGTACGCTTCAGGCAAGCACGCGGCGTCCCGGCAGCTTGAGGAGCAAGCGTTCCGATGGCTGAAGGAAGAGAGCGACTGGACGTCTGCGGCGGAAGGCAAAGTGAAGGATGCGATCGAGGGCCTTGCGGCCGGTTCCCGATGGAACGCGCTGTTGTTCGTAGACGCCATTGCGCTGCAGGAGAGCGGTGTCGGCTCGGAGCAGACGTATCGGATTTTGCAGCATGTGCAGGGGATTGAAATCCAAGCGCTGTTCGACTACACGCTGGCAGCGGCGGTGCAAGCCGGTCAGGCGTAACTTAACGAGGCCTTTATAGAGGCTCCCGGCGACCTGAGAATCTTTAATTTCTATAGGATCGCCTATACTTTATGCGGTACAGGCATGGCGAATCGAGTGCTATAATGCCCATACGACATTGGTGCAAAGGACTCGAAGCCATGACTTTACACTCCGCCAGGCAGCGTGAACGCATGCCGAATTTATTCGCCTTAACGTGGCCCATCTTCATTGAGCTGGCGCTGCATATGCTGATGGGTATCGTCGATACCTATATGCTAGGCCAATATGATGACAATGCGGTCGCGGCCGTCGGCGTCGTCAATCAGCTGAACAACACGATGAACCTGCTGTTTACCGTTGTGGGGGCCGGCACGACAATTCTGATCGCCCGCAAGCTTGGAGCAGGCGACCGCAGCGGTGTGCCTCGTTTCGCTGCCTCGGCGCTCACGATGAATTTGGTCTTCGGCCTGCTCGTCAGTATTCTGCTGCTATCGACCGGACGACCCATCCTGCGCGTAATGGGGCTGCAGGACGAACTCATGCCTTATGCGGTACCTTATTTGAACCTGACAGGCGGACTGATCTTCGTGCAGGCGCTGCTGCTTACCGCATCGGCAGGACTGAAGAGCCATGGTCTGACGCGGCAAGTGATGCTTGTCTCCGTCTTCATGAACGTTATCCATGTACTCGGCAACTATATCGCGCTCCATGGGTTCTTAGGCATTCCGGTGTACGGCGTTCAAGGCGTAGCGGTATCAACCGTCTGTAGCCGCGCCGTCGGATTCATACTCATGTTGGTTCTGCTGCTGCGAGTGCTGGACCACAAGCCGGCATGGTCCGATTATATACGCCTTCGCGTGCAACATATGAAGGAACTGCTCGGGATCGGCATCCCGTCGGCCGGCGAACAGCTGTCCTATAACATATCGCAGCTCGTCATTACCGGATTTATCGCGACGCTCGGCGTTACGGCGATGATTACGCGCGTGTACACGTTCCATATTATTTATCTCATTACGCTATTCTCGCTAGCGATCGCGCAAGGGACGCAAATTCTGGTCGCCCGGCTGATCGGTGCCCAGGACCGGGACGGCGCATACCGGGTCGGCTTCCGCAGCCTCGCGTTCGGCATTGGCATCAGCTTAATCATGGCCGGCTTCTACAATCTGATCGGCGGCATGCTGCTCGGGCTGTTCACCGATAATCAGGAGGTCATCGCGCTTGGGCGCAAACTGCTGTTGCTTGCGTTCCTGCTTGAGCCGGGCCGGGCGTTCAACTTAATTCTCATCAGCGCGCTTCGAGCGGCGGGAGACGTCCGGTATCCGGTATATGTCGGCATCGTCTTCATGTGGGGTCTTGCGGTGCCTTCCGCGTATTTGTTCGGCATTCATCTCGATATGGGCTTGTACGGGATTCTGTCGGCCTTCGTCGTCGACGAGTGGGTACGGGGGATCCTGATGGCGTACCGTTGGCGCAAGCGGAAGTGGGCGGCGCTTCAGCAGACGGGGGTTCCCGCTGCGAGTTAATATGTTTGTTTTTCTGTAGGGAGTCAATCGAGGCATGTCCAAAATCCTAATTATCGGTATCGTAGCCAGCGGCAAAACGACGTTGGCCAGAGAATTGTCCGCGAAGCTGAATATCCCGTGGCATGAACTAGATTCCATCGTGCATCCTCAAACGTCATCCGGACGAACGAAGCGCACAGCGGATGAGCAAGTTGAGGTTCTAGCGGATCTCGATCGTCAGGGACCTTGGATCTTCGAAGGCACGGATCGGGAGTCATACCAATGCTTATATGCGATGGCCGATACCGTCATTTTCCTAGACCCTCCCTTATGGAAGCGGAGGATCCGGATCTTCACCCGTTTCGTGAAGCAGAATCTGGGGATGGAGAGCTGTCATTACACACCGGACTTATCCATGTTAAAAATGATGTACAAGTGGACGCGCGACTTCGAGCAAAATCGCAGCCGATTCGAGGCCAAACTATCCCATTACGAAGCGAAGCTGATCCGGTTGAAGGATAACCGTCAGCTGAAAGAGGTTCTAGTTCAAATAAGTTTGAACTCGGCAAACGTACGGCAGCAGCTCACATAAATAAGAAACGACCACCAACGGCATGAGCCCGTGGTGGTCGTTTGTCTTCATAAGAAGAAAGTCAGCGTGTCCACAAAGTGGACGTCAAGCGAGAGTCAGCTCATAAGCCGCCATATGCTCAAACGCGCCAGGTCATCTCCCCAAGGCAAAACGTAACGAACGAAGCTCGAACGGAGAGCTTTGTCCCCGCGGCGGTTGCCACAAGCAATGCGCCACGGGGACAAAAGCGGGCCAAGCTCGACAGGACACATCGAAGACGGCCGCGTAACGAGTCGCGCTAATTACGGGTGTCCAGAGGGCGGTTGCCCTCTGGTTCCCCTCCAATGGAGGGCAATGCTGTCAGGTTAAGCTTTACAGGCTTCTGCGCTTCTTAATTGAGTAGCTATTCCCATCCGGTTGTTTCTTCCTAGGGAAGGAACGACC
>NZ_JACHXK010000037.1 GCF_014192105.1 Paenibacillus phyllosphaerae
TAAGCGTGAAGCCCCCCTCAAGATGAGATTTCCCAGTACGTAAGACCCCTGGAAGACGACCAGGTTGATAGGTTCGAGGTGGAAGTGCAGCAATGTATGCAGCTGACGAATACTAATCGGTCGAGGGCTTATCCTAAGAACATTCGGAGAATGTTCACTTCAGAAGCATAAGCTTGCTTCGGAGGAATATCTTCGGACCCCGGTGTGAAAACCAGGGACAAGATAAAACCTAGCTAAAGGTGTAAGTTTCATATCCAGTTTTCAAGGCGCAACGTGCTAGCCTGAAACCTCATCGTTCAGGGAAAGCAGGCCATAACCAAGCAAAGCCGATCATTTATGATCGGCTTTTTTGTTTTTTATATTTTTTCCGGCTGAGAAGCGGTTGATTTCACCACTTCGGTGTCCATTCGTCGAGTGTGTGACGAAAGAATATATGTTCGGGAAGAATAAGTAATCGAGGTGTGACAGAGTATAAGCAGATGAATGAAAGAAGGGAGTTTGCAGATGTCGTTCACAAAACTGATCGGAAAGATCCCATTGCTTCATGCTGAGCAAAGCGATACGGATCAAAAGTTAACGTCTGCGGAGCAAGGGAAGCTCTGGGCGACGTATATCGGCAATACGATGTCCATTTGCGTGCTGAGCTACATGGTGCGACATGCGGAGGACCAAGAGATTAAGGAAATCGTGAAGCATGCACTGGGGCTTTCCCAACAGTTCGTGACATTCATCAGGGACGTCTATAAACATGAAAACTACCCGATACCAAAAGGGTTTACGGATGAAGACGTCAACTTGGATGCCCCTCCGTTATTCGCCGATGAATTTTATCTGCACTATCTGAAATATCTTGGCAAAGCCGGTCTGGGCGTATATGCGATCGCCATCCCGCTTGTAACGCGTTCCGATATCCGTGCCTTCTTCACGGAGTGTACCCACTTAACCGTTCAGTTAATGAACACGCTAAATGAAACGATGATAAAGAAAGGCCTGCTGACGAAACCTGCCTATATTCCTTATCCGACCGAGATCGATTTTATTAAGAAACAAGGCTATTTGAACGGCTTCTTCGGCGACATCCGGCCGCTTCAAGCGTTGGAGATTACCCATTTGTACGACAATACGGAGAATAACGCGACCAGCAAAGCGGTGCTGCTCGGGTTCAGCCAGACCGCGCAATCCAAAGAAGTCCGCGATTATTTCCACAGGGGGCTCGAAATCGCGAACAAGCACTATACGGTGTTCACGAAGATCCTCCAAGAGGATTATTTGTCCGCGCCGCCGTCGCTCGATCCGCTCGTGCTGAATAGCACTCGATCCCCATTCTCTGATAAATTGATGTTGTTTCATAAAATGGATATGTTTACGGTCAGAATCAGGGCTTACGGCAATGCGTTGTCGATGAGCGCTAGGCATGATATCGCCTCCAAGTATGGTCGACTCATGCTTGAGGTCGGCAATTACGTGGAGGACGGCGCCAACATTATGATCGAGCACGCTTGGATGGAACAGCCGCCCCAAGCCGCGGACCGTGGGGCTTTGGCTAAAACATAGATACCTTAAAGCCGCTGTCGCTTTACAGCTATAAGAAATACAGGTTTTTATCCTATGTTCAAGGCGCAAGCTGGGAGCGCTGACGCGGGGAAGCAGGATACCGACAAACACGACCGACCATAACGTATGGTCGGTTTATTTATTCGAGCTCAATTATTGAATCGAATCCGAATGAATCCGGGCAAGGCATGATTCAAGTTGCTCCAAATCCCAATGGACGTCGCTAAAACGAAGGGCTTGCGCCGGATGACGAAGGGCTAACTGCTCATGTCCAACGATGATTGGAATGATGGCGTTGTTCAGGAGCGGAATGTCCGCAATCGCATCACCGATGCTGATCAGGTGGACGTTATCAGGACGGTTGAACCAGGGCTGTCGAAGAACGGATTGTTTGTTAATACCATAGTTAGAGGCGACGTTGCCCGTCAGCATCCCATTCGCTTTCCCTAATTTGAAGCCGAAGATCCCTTGGATGCCGAAACGTGCTCGATAACAGTTCAGTACATCATACGGAGCGCCGCTGACCAAATAAACGGCGATATCGTATCTGTGAAGCATCTCGAACAGGGCATCGACTTTGGGAAACAGTGCGCGCTCATTCTTTGGAAGAAAGGATCTAATCGCTTCTTGGTAGCGAGGAAGCGGAGTACCTGCCAGCTGATCGGCGAACGCGGCGCAAGTTTGCTCCGTATAGTCGTAATAGGAGATTTGCCCGACCGCATATGCCGCTTTCAATTGCTCAAACTTATGGAGCAGCTGTATGCTCACGATGCCTTCGGAAAGTAAATGATCGGCCAAACCATAGATCGTATACCCTTGATGAGTGGTGTTATCCCAGTCGATTAACGCAACTCGCATTGTTATTCCTCCAGGTTGACTTGAATAATGATGAGTCCGTAGTTTGAGGCTTGTCTACTCATGATGACATAGATTTAACGGAAATACTTGACCCTCCAGTAAACTGGAGGGTTATTATTTTTATACCGAGTAAAACACTATGAATATACGTCAATATATCTGATTGGCGTAGAAACGGGGGATAGAGATGAAGCAACGATGGATTGCGATGGCGTTAATTGGATTATCGACAGGAGTTCTGCTGACAGGTTGCGGGAACAGTGAGGCAGTTGGCGAAGGTCAGCTAGAACAAACGAACGTGATTCTAGATTGGACACCGAATACGAATCATACGGGGTTGTATGTCGCGCTCGACAAAGGCTACTACAAGGAAGAAGGGCTCGAAGTCAGCATCGTGCAGCCTTCCGAAGGTTCGACGGCGACGCTGATCGCCGCGGGTCAAGGCGACTTCGGCGTGAGCTATCAGGAGGACGTGACCTATGCGCTGACCAGCAAGGATCCGCTGCCGATTAAGGCCGTGGCGGCATTGATTCAGCATAATACGTCGGGTTTCGCAGCACCGAAAAGCAAAGGCATCGAAAGCGTGAAGGACTTCGAAGGCAAAGTATACGGCGGATGGGGATCTCCTTCAGAGGAAGCCGTATTGCAGGCGGTGATGGAGAAGAACGGAGCTGACTTCAGCAGCTTGTCGCTTGCGAATCTCGGCAGCGATGATTTCTTCGCCGCAACGGAGAAGAATGTGGATTTTGCTTGGATATTCGAAGGATGGGCCGGTGTGGAAGCCAAGCTGAAGGGAATCGACCTGACTTACATTCCGGCTCGTGAGCTGGATCCGGCACTCGATTATTATACGCCAATCCTCATCAGCGGCACGAAAACGATCGAGAACGACCCGGACAAAGTGCGCAAATTTTTGAAGGCGACAGAGGAAGGGTATCAGTATGCCATCGATCATCCGGAGGAAAGCGCAGAGATTCTGCTTAAATATGCTCCCGAGATTAGCAAGGAGCTTGCGATCGAGAGTCAAAAATATCTCGCCGAGCAATATATCGCCGATGCAGAGGGATGGGGAAAAATGAAGGAAGAGGTCTGGTCTGCGTATGCCGGTTTCCTGAAGAGCAAAGGTCTGATCGATAAGGAGTTGGAAGCGAGTAAGGCCTTTACGAACGAGTTCCTGCCAAAGTAAGCATGGCGTGATGCCCGTGATCACAATTGGTTTAACTTAATGGGGAAGGAAGCGAACTTGTGATGAGACACCTGAAAGTAATGCTGGAATATTTCTATCCATGGACGAACTCGGCGGGATTCTACTATGCCAGGGAACAGGGCTGGTACGAGGAATCGGGACTTGATGTCGAGTTTACGGTTTATGACCCGGGGCGCGGCGATACATTATCCTATTTGGCAAGAGGAGAGGCTGATTTCGGCATTTTCCCCAGTAACCGTCTGCTCGTGCAGCGCGAGAATCTGTCCGTTGTCATTGGCGTAGCTGCCATCAACCAGCGCGGAATGGAGACCGTCCAGACGGTGAAGAGCAAAGGTATATTAAGACCGAGGGACCTGAGCGGCAAACGCTTGGCAATGAACCCCACGCCTCGGGGACTAGCGATGGTGCGCCAACTCGTGCAGCGAGACGGCGGAGATCCGGATGCGGTTATCATCGTCGATGCGGGCACGCGGGAGCTGACGCCCGATGATCTCATGGCTGGGCTTGCCGATGCCACTTTCGGCAGTTACTGGGCTTGGGAAATTCTGATGGACACGAATGTCCCCGAAGAGGAGCGGATTGTTTGGCCAGTCGATGAAATCGGAGCGCCCCCGTACCACAGCTATTTATTGGGCACGCAAGAGGATCTGCTTCGTAGTGAACCAGCTGTAGTTCGGAATTTCCTGGCTGCCTCGGAACGGGGATATCTGGCTGTGGCGAATGATCCGCTGTTAGCTGTCCCGATCTACGAGAGGATCATCCCGTATTTTCCTGCGAGACTGCTTGAGCAATCGCTACCCTTGATTGCCACGACCTGGCTGCATGACGGGCGGTGGGGGCAGCAGCGTACAGAATTGATGGAGCCATATGGGCATTGGCTAGCCGACCATGGTATTCTGCGTGACCGGGACAGCTGGAAAACATCCTATACGAATGCGTATTTGCCGCGGAGGATCGCCCAATGAGCAAGGAGCGAGAGTTGATGCAAGTCCAAGCGCATGGCATGGGGACGACGCTCGTTGAACCGGATTGGGCGCCTATCCAGCTTCGGGAAGCGAATGAAATTCTGGCGCGGTATGCCGGCATCGGAATGGCATCGGCTTTAATTTGGCACAGCCCGCGGCCTTTCTCTAGTGCTGCCATTGCAGAAACGGAACAAGGACCGCTCTTTGTGAAGCGCCACCACGCAAAGGTACGAGACATTACCGGTCTTGGCGAGGAGCATCGACTGATCGGGCATTTGCGATCGAACGGCATTCCCGTTAGCGACATCCTGATTGGTTTGGACGGCGAAAGCGCCTATATGTTAGGGGAATGGACGTACGAAGTGCATCGGCTTGCCAAAGGAACGGATTTGTACCGGGATGCGGTATCCTGGAGTCCTTTCCAACATAAGTCTCACGCCTATGCGGCGGGCGTAGCGCTTGCCAAGCTGCATGTAGCGGCAGCGAGTTATGAAGCATCAGCACGTTCAACCCGGACGCTTGTATCAAGTTTCACGATATTTGCTTCGGCTGCTCCACGAGATGCATTGCATGCCTACATGGAAGCACGTCCGGCATTGTCGGACTTCCTGGCGAATAAGCCTTGGATGAAGGATTTTGAGGATACGTTCCTTCCTTGGCATAAACGGCTCGCGCCTTGGATTAGCGGGCTCCAGCCGCTGTGGACGCATAACGATTGGCATGCTTCCAATCTGCTGTGGCATGAAGAAGGCGCAACGGCGCAGGTGGAAACGATTCTCGATTTTGGCCTGGCGGACCGGACGACTGCGGTGTATGATCTGGCAACCGCGATTGAGCGAAACATGATCGATTGGCTGTCCTTGGATGAGGAAGGCGGCGAAGCGCACGTCCGTTATG
Source organism: Paenibacillus phyllosphaerae (assembly GCF_014192105.1). Taxonomy (GTDB): domain Bacteria; phylum Bacillota; class Bacilli; order Paenibacillales; family Paenibacillaceae; genus Paenibacillus_Z; species Paenibacillus_Z phyllosphaerae. Next base: position 5,482 of record NZ_JACHXK010000037.1, read on the forward strand.
ATCATGTGGACGCGCTGCTGAACGGGTATGAATCGGTGCGGCCGATGACGGCGTACGAGATGGCGGCGCTGCCAGCGATCCTGCCGATCGTGCATGCGGAATTTGCGTTAGCGGAAATCGATTATTTTGCCGGAATCGTCGAATCCGCGTCGAATGCGGAGCTAGCTTACGAGCGTTACTGGTTAGGGCATGCCAAGTGGTTTGAAAGAGCAGCCGGCATTGCATTGCTGACTTATTTGAAACGTCGATATGACAAACGAATGACCGAATAACGGCTAGTAGTCATTGACAAGGGAATACGCGTCTGTTAATTTCATAGTAATTACATCGGAATTATAATAGATAAAAGGCGTGACAACGATGATTCTTAAAAAGAAGACGGGTCACTGGTTCTATCCGATCGCTGCACTGTTCCTTGCTGTCCTGATGTGGCAGTTGGTCGTGACGCTCGCAGACATCCCGATCTATATATTGCCTTCGCCCCTTGATACGGTAAAGGCATTACTGACCGACTTTGGCATGATTGCACGCCATCTGATAGCCACGCTCTACGCCTCTTTGCTCGGCTTTACCTTGTCTGTTGCGCTTGCTTTTATTCTAGCCATAGCGATGGATAGTTTCGGCGTAGTGAAGAAATCTCTCTATCCGATTCTGATCGTCTCTCAGACGGTACCGACGATTGCGATCACGCCGCTTCTTATTATCTGGTTCGGCTTTGGCGTGCTGCCCAAAATACTGATTATTGTGCTGATGTGCTTCTTCCCGATCTGCATCAGCCTTGTTGACGGCTTCGATAAAGTGGATGGCGATTACCTTCGATTATTCCGTTCGATAAAGGCGAATAGATGGCAGACGTTCTATCATCTCAAACTCCCCCATGCCATGGTTAACTTATTCTCCGGCCTGAAAATCGCTGCCACCTATATGCTCATGGCTGCCATTATCGGGGAGTGGCAAGGCGGTACCGACGGGCTCGGCGTATATATGGTAAGAACGAAGAATGCATACGCTCTCGATAAAATGTTCGCTTCGATTCTCGTCATCGTGTTGATTAGCGTTGCCTTAATCTATCTCATTAATAAAGTAGCCAGCCGCGTCAACCATTGGAAGTAACGGGAGGTGAAGCGATGTACGCTTTGCAACAGGCGAAGGCAGGGCATGCCGGAGCAAAAGAAGAAGTCATCCGGTTGGATCGCATCGGCAAACGTTTCGATGGGAGCGAGGTGCTGCGGGACATATCGCTCCATTTGCGCAAAGGCGAATTTGTCAGTCTGCTTGGCCCAAGCGGATCCGGGAAGAGCACGATCTTGAATATCATGACGGGCCTAGAAGAAGCGGATACCGGCACCGTAAGCATAGGAGGACAAATCGGCTATATGCAGCAAAAAGATTTGTTGCTTCCGTGGAAAACGGTCATCGATAACATCGCCTTGCCGCTTGACTTGAAAGGGCGCAACAAGAAGGAGTCGCGCGCACTCGCGGAATCGCTGATCGACCGCGTCGGGCTTCGGGGATATGAGCATCGTTACCCGGGCGAAATGTCCGGCGGGATGAAGCAACGTGCCAGCTTCTTGCGGACGCTCATCGCTTCCGGCGAAATTATGCTGCTCGATGAACCGTTCGGCGCACTCGATTCGATGACCAAAAGCAGCATGCAGCAATGGCTGCTGGAGGTGCAGGAGGCTTTCGGCCTTACGATATTGTTTATCACGCACGACATTGAGGAAGCGATCTTATTGTCCGACCGTGTGTACGTGTTGTCTTCCAGACCCGGTACGATCAAGGAAGAGCTAGGCGTGGATTTCGGCGTCGGCGACAAACGCTCCCGTCTGGTCGACCCAAAGCTGTTGAAGATGAAGGAACGGATCCGGTCGCTGCTCTAAACCGGAAAACGAAGCTGAAGGAGTGTTGCGAATGGAATGGTACACCATCGGAGAAGTCTCGAAGCACTGTAAAATTCCTATTCGGACACTTCGCTATTACGATGATATCGGACTTCTGAAACCGGACCGCATTTCGCCGGAAACCAACTACCGTTACTATTCCATGGAAGGTATGCGCAAGATTCCGCTTATCAAGTATTACAAGCAGCTTGGATTCAAGTTGGAGGATATTGCGCGAATGCTGGAACGTCCGGATTTCGATGTGTTGGAAGCTTATATGGCCCAGGAGCTGCTCATTGTGGAGCGGCAGATGGCCGAGCTGCAGAAGAAGCATTTTGCGATTCAAGAGTGGTACCGGCTGCTCAAGCAAGGCGAGACGCTGCTGGCGGAACCTGCGGCGGAGCCGAAAATCGAAATTTCCATGTTCCCGATTTACCGTACCATGAAGGTTCGCTATGAGGTGAAAGATCGGCAAGAAGCGGATATCGAGGTGTTGTACAGCAATGTGTTCGTGGAATTGTGCACACGCCACAATATATATGCCTACGGGCCGTTTATGCTGCACTTCGAGAGCTTTGACCGCCGGGTGGACCGTACGTTCACTGAAGTGGATTGCTATACGGCCGTGATCGAGGATGAGTCGAATGCATCGATGACGGCTGTGATCGGCGGTTTCCAAGCCGTATGCCTGGTGCACCGTGGGGACTATTCGACGATCGGGCATACGTATCGCGCCGTGCAGGATTGGGCGGAGCGCAACGAAATTCTGCTTCAGGGATCTTCATACGAGCGGTATATTATTGATCCGTGGAGCACGACGAAGCGTGAAAATTATATTACGGAACTTATTGTCCCGATTGGAGGCGAGAGAGCGATTGTCTAATTTAATTTCAGTGTCGGAGGCGTATCGGCTGCTCGGAGATCCATCGACGGTATTCGTGGATGTACGCTTCGTTCTGGGCGAGCCTGAGGCCGGCTATCAAGCATATTTACGCAGCCATGTGCCGGGCGCCGTGTTTTTTGACCTCAATGCAGATCTGTCAGGGCCCAAACAGGAACATGGCGGCGGTCATCCGTTGCCGGATATCGCTCGGTTTGGGGCGAAGCTGGGAAGTTCCGGCATCGATAACGATACGCACGTCATCGTCTATGATGATCAGGGCGGCAGCATTGCGGCAAGGCTATGGTGGATGCTGAAGCATGTTGGCCATGAGCGGGTGCAACTTTTAGCGGAAGGGTATACGGGCTGGGTGCGGGCCGGGTATCCGGTGACGGACGAATTGCCTAATCCTGCATTAAAGGTATATGAGGCGGAGATCAACGCGGCGCTGAAAGTCGGGATGGACGATGTCCGATCAGGCTTGCGCCGCGCTGGACGTACGTTGATAGACGCTCGGGTTCATGAACGTTATACGGGGGCAGATACCAGCAAGTATGCCAAGGCGGGACATATCCCCGGAGCCGTCAACTATTATTGGGAAGAAGGCTCGCCCAATGGGGTGTTCTTAGGCGGGGAGCAGCAGCGGCTGCGGTTCCGGAATATCACTCAAGACGATGAAATTATTGTTTACTGCGGATCCGGCGTTACCGCTTGCCCCAATGTGCTGGCATTAATCGAAGCAGGCTACACGAACGTGAAGTTATATGTAGGTAGTTGGAACGATTGGATCTCGTATCCGGATAATCCGATCGAGACAGGCGAAGCGTAGTTCAGGTAGGGAGAAGGATTGCCGGTGTCGCCGTAACAGGTGATGGCCGGCTTGGTTTCGGTACCTCTCGAAAATGATGGAGCGTCTCAAGAGCCATTACAACAATGGTTCTTGAGACAGCTCCTTTTCGTGTACTAAGGCCACGCCGAGCGGGGCAATCAATCCTCTGCTCCACCGACAAGCACTTGAAGCAGATCGCGGTTCCATTGCGCGCGTTCCCGATTGTATACCCCGAAGCCGGCCCCGAATTCCCAATACGCCCATGTTATGTTTCGTTTCTCAGCCTCGCTGCGCACGAACTCGGTCCAGCGAAGGCGTGAATCGATGTCCGCCTTGGAGTAAGCCCCGAACTCGCCTAGCCAGAGAGGACGGTTGTTTTCTTGTCCCCAAGCTGCTGCTTTGTCGAGATCCTGCATCACTTTCTCCCGGCTTGCCGGATTGTACTCGGGCGGCTGCGTGTTGTAGTCTTCGAACCAACGATGAACCCAGGGCACCTGATTGGCAGCTTCGTTCGCTTGAACCTGGCTGGATGGCGGCCCGGGCCAAGTCAAACCCGTCGTGTTGGTCTCGTTACCGCCCCATTCCGCCCCTTGATGGGTAAATAGAAAAGGTTCGTAGTAGTGGAACGTAACAATCGCATTCTTCTCTTCTTCCGGCACTTGTAAGGCTTGCAAGCCTCCGATCCCGCCCCATTCGGATGTCCCGATGATCAGGGTATGCCGTTCATCGATGCTACGGATCGTCTTGACCGCTTCCGCAAGCAGGTCATTCCATGCCGCAGCCGTGAGGTTGCCGTGCGGTTCGTTGAGCGGTTCGAAATAGACAGAGAGCGGTCGGTCGCGATAACGCTGAGCCAGCTGTTCCCAAATGCGCAAGAATCGCACTTGGTGCTCGTCTGGCGATTCGAAAATCTCATCGTAGTGGTGCATGTTGATCACGGCATTTAACCCTTGGGACTCGGCTTGGTCGAGGACCCAGTCCACACGCTTCGCGAACGTCTCGTCGATCGTATAGGGAGGTTCAGCGGAAGCATGGGCAGACCACTTAATTGGAACGCGAACCGTATCGAATCCGCCATCTGCGATGAGCCCGAAATACGACTCCTGCAAGGTTAAACCCCAAGCGCCTTCAGTAGGGGCTTCCAGCGCATTCCCCAAATTGACTCCTTTTCCTAACTGTTTCGCTTGATCGAATGGATCAGGTACGGCATCGTCCTTTAGCGGTTTCGTGTTTGAAGTGCAGGATACGAGAAGCAGAGGCAATAAAAGCGTGACGATAACCGGAATTCTTGTTTTCATATCCGCCATCTCCTTCGTAATCGAAGTAGCTCTTAACATACAATAAATGAAAACCCTTTCATTTCAAAAGATATTCGCCGCCCATTCTATTTATCCTTTTGTTAGACAAAATGTTTTGCTCGATTTGTGGATCGGAAAGGGCTGTTTTGAGAACGGCTAATCATCGAATATGCCGGTATGTTTGGTAGTGTTAGGTGGATATATGCAAGCGGGTAACGCCGCCATTCCTGTTGATGGAATACGATATTTTGCCGATATTATTGAATTTACGCGTATTTTAGTCTGCAGTACAAAAAGAGGAAAGTGATATTTCATGATCATTTATCATAACAGATTATTTCGTATACAAAAAAACATTGCGCTTCATTCCCGATTTGTTATGATGGTAATGTAAGCGCATGCAAGTTATTGCGGCGCACGAAAGCCAATCATCGCCGCAACCAACAGAATGGGAGTGAGGAGATGAACGGGACGGGAAATCCCGGCTTGCCGCTGCTCGAAGCACGCGGCGTCACGCGGGTATTCGGTAAGGGAAACGGCACGGTCTTTGCCCTCAAGGGCGCATCGCTCAATGTCGACCGCGGCCGGTTGATCGCCTTGAAGGGACGCTCCGGTTCAGGGAAGACGACGCTGCTCAATATTATGGCTGCGCTCGATTCTCCAACGGAAGGCACCGTATTATACGGTGGCAGAGACGGCAGCCAGATGACCGATCAGCAGAAGAATGAGATGCGCAAGCGTGAAATCGGACTGATCTTCCAGTCATTCGCACTCGTTCCTTATATGACGGCATACGAGAACGTCGAGTTCGGCCTTCGCATCGCCGGCATTCCGACACTGGAGCGGAAGATGTTGGCGGAACAGGCGCTTTCGTTCGTCGGGTTGGCCAACCGGATGCATCATATGCCACCAGAGCTGTCGGGCGGTGAGCAGCAGCGGACGGCTATTGCCAGAGCGATCGCCCACAAGCCAAAGCTGATTCTGGCTGATGAACCTACCGCAGAATTGGATTCGAGAATGGGCAAGCAAGTCATGCAAGTTTTCCGCGAGCTTGTTCGGACGGAGGGGATCGCCGTTGTCCTGACAACGCACGACCCGCACATTATGGAACTGGTCGACGACGTTTATGCACTGGAGGATGGTCGAATTGGATCGGAAATCAGCAAGGAGGCCTAATCGCCGTATAGGTGCGCTCGTCTTGCTGGTCGCAACCGCCGTGGTGTCGGGCGGATGCAGTCTTTTGCCGCAGGAGCAAGCACCGCTGAAACCGCCGCTTGTCAAGCCGGCGCAGACGGAAGCGCGGACCGTTGACGCGAAGCTGGGCAGTATCATGAGGCAAATTACGGGTTCGGGCACATTCGTGCCGACCCAAGTGGACTATTATCAATTCCAGGAAGGCGGCGTGATCGGCAGCGTCAGCGTTCGGGCAGGAGCAGCCGTCAAGAAGGGCGACGTGCTCGTGACCTTGGAGAATGAAGGCATCGATATCGAGCTGCTGCAGCGGGAGCTGGAATACGAAAGGAAACGCCTTGCATGGGAAGAGACGGTGAAAGGCGGCAACAGCGGGCATATCAAGATTGCTCAGCTCGATTATAAGCTGGCAGCGCTTCTGTTCGAGAAGACGAAGGAAAAAGTTGCCGCCTCGGTGCTTAAGGCAGAAGCCGACGGTATCGTTACCTACTTCACCGACATGATGCCCGGCGATAGGGCGGAACCTGGTAGAGTGCTGGCTGCGGTCGCTGAGCCGACAGGGATGCGGCTGGCAATGACAACGGCTAATAATCCTGTGTTGGCGGACATTAAAGTCGGCATGGCGGCGGAAGTGAGGTTCCAGGACCAAGTGTATGCGGGCAAGGTGGCGCAAACGCCGGCCTCTGCTCCGATGACGGATGATGACAGGCTGCGAGAGGAATATTCCAAGACGTTATATGTGGAATTGGACAGCTTGCCGGCTGAAGCAGCGCTAGGCAAGATGGCCGACGTTACAATCGTCGCCGCGCGGCGTGATAACGTGATCGTCGTACCGAAGTCCGGCGTACGTACTTATTTCGGCCGGACCTTCGTGCAGGTGCTTGATGGTGAACGCCGCAGAGAGCTCGATGTCGAGACTGGGCTTGAGACCGCCACGGAGTATGAGATCGTCCAGGGCGTCGAAGATGGCATGAAGATCATTCTTCAGTAAGTTCACGCAAAGGAAACGAGGGAGCGTTAGGCCAATGACCGTTCTCATCATGTTGTTCCGCAAGTTGGCAAGAAACCGCTGGCTAGCGATCAGCCTGCTTGCAGGTATGTTGTGCTGCATAGCGTTGACGTCCAGCATGCCGATTTATAAAAACGCCGTGCTCCGCTACATGCTGGTCCAAGACATGGACCGCAGTTACGAGCAAACGGGCAATCATCCCGGCATCGTCTCCATCGACATTACGATGCGCGATGACAATCCAACGATTCAGGCCGCCATTATGAATCGGCTGGCCGCATACTGGGCTTCCAACATTACGGACGGCAGCCTGAAGCTTCAGCTCGACCAGCGGATCATGGAGACCGTTCGGTTCGCGCTTACGCCAACCGATCCGTCGCGCGTCGACGCGGAGGAGAAGCGTTCGGCCAAATTTTCCGCCCGTACCGGACTCGAAGAAAAGGTGCGACTCGTAGACGGCGTCCTTCCCAAGAAGGAGGTAGTTAACGGCGTATATGAAGTGATGGTTACGGATAACGCGCTCGTCGAGCTGAAGATGCTGCTCGGCCAAGAGTATACCATCGACGATCCGAGGCCGGATAGGCAACCCATTCGCGTCAAGCCGGTTGCTGTCATCGCGGAGCAGGATTTGAGCGATGTTTATTGGAGCCGGGCAACGCTCGGTCCCGAGCGCAATACGCTGTTCCTGCCGGAGGAGCTGTTCAATCGCGATTTCGCGGCGGAAGGTCCTTTCGTATTCGCGAAGATTGGTGCGCTGGCGGCTGCCGATTATACCTCGTTCGATATCCGGACAGCTGAATTCATGATTGGGCTCAAATCGAACATGGCTGCGGATATGCTGGGGAGCTATAGTTTCTCTGCCAGTTCGTCGGTCTGGGTACCCGGCAGCGACGCGATGACCGCATATGCCGACCGGGAACAGACGCTTCGCAATTTGCTGTGGTCGCTCAACGTACCGCTGTTTATACTGATCGGCTTCTATCTCTATATGGTCACAGGGATGCTGATCGAGCGCCAAAAGTCCGAGATCGCCGTGCTCCGAAGCCGCGGTGCGACAAGATTGCATATCTTGTCCATCTACGCGATGGAATTCGGGCTGATCGCCGCAATCGCGCTTGCTGCGGGACCTTTTCTGGGAGCGGGATTTACGCGGGTGCTCGGTTCGACCAGTACGTTCCTGAGCTTCGTGGACCGCGGCGCGCTGGAAGTGCAGGTGTCGGCGGAAAGCTGGCTGTACGCAGGCGGAGCTGCGATCGTCTCTTGGATCGTCGGTCTGGTTCCGGTCTTCTTGGCGACCGGCCATTCCATCGTCGACCAGAATCGCGCCAAAGCGCGTGAGGGCAAACGTCCGGCATGGCAGACGTTCGGCTTGGACATCGTATTGATCGGGCTCTCCTTCTATGGCTACTACGTATTCGATCAGCGAATGCGCGACCTGGTTAAGCTCGGCCTGGACGGAAAGTCGCTCTCGGCGGACCCGCTGCTCTACACGGTGCCGACACTCTTCATTCTTGGCGCAAGCTTGCTGCTCATTCGCGTATATCCGCTCATCGTTTCCTGCATCTACAGGCTCGGCCGAAAACGATGGTCGCCGCAGCTTTATTCCACGCTGCTGCTGGTCAGCCGGCGGAATCGGATATACCACGGACTCATGGTGTTCCTCGTGCTGACGATCGGCACGGGTATCTATAACGCGAACACGGCCCGTACGATTAACGGCAACATGGAGGATCAGATCTGGTATGCGAATGGCAGCGATATCGTGCTGCGCCAACATTGGGAGAACGATGCGCCGCCGGCGTCGAGTCAGGGCGGTCCGGATCAGACGATCGCATCGGCGTCTCGAATCAATTATCTGGAGCCGCCGTTCGAATTGCTGGAGCAGCTTCCCGGCGTCGAGTGGGCGGCGAGAGTATTCGTCAAGGAGGGCTCGGACGCATGGCTAGGCAACAAGAGCGGCAAAGTTCGTCTGATGGGGATCGATACCGACGCATTCGGGGAAGCCGCTTGGATGAAGGAAGGTCTGCTGCCGCATCACTTCTATGACTATTTGAATCTGATGGCCCCCGATGCAAATGCGGTGCTGCTGTCGACTACGGCGGCCGAACATTTTGGCGCGCAGATAGGCGATGTCATGGATATCGGTTGGGAAGGACTGCGCCCGACGAGGTTCATCGTCTACGGGGTCGTTGACTATTTTCCATCGTTCAATCCGAATCGCGCCGCCTCGCCGGAGGAGACGCAAGAAAACTTGAATCCGATGCTGATCATCGGCCATCTCGAGAAGATTCAAAACGAGCTGGCGATGGAACCGTACGAGGCATGGATTAAGCTATCGCCTGGGGCGGATCGCCAGAAGCTACTGGAAGGCATGGAAGAGAAGGGCATCGCGCTTGAATCGTTCGAGGATACGGTCGGCGAGATCGCGCAGAGCCGGCTTGATCCGTTCCGGATGGCGATTAACGGCGTCTTGAGCCTCGGTTTTATCGTCTCGCTCGCCATCAGCTTCATCGGGTTCATGCTATTCTGGCTTCTGTCGCTTCAAGGCCGCATGCTGCAGCTCGGGATTTACCGGGCGATGGGGATTTCGTTCCGCCAGCTTCTCGGCATGCTGATCGTCGAGCAATTGCTGACGACGGGAGCGGGTTTTCTGATCGCGATTGCAACCGGATGGGCCGCTTGCCGTATTTTCGTGCCGCTTAATCAGCTGTCATTCGATCCCGGGACAATCGTGCCGCCATTCGATGTCATCTCGGATAACGCCGACATCGTCCGGCTTGCCGTCGCGACGTGCTTCATGCTCGCCGCCGCGTTAGTCATTCTCGCCTGGTTGCTGAAACGAATGAATGTCTATCAAGCCGTGAAGCTAGGGGAGGACTAAGGGCGATGATTACATGCGAGAACCTCGTGAAGATATACAAGACGGCCGATATCGAAGTCATGGCGCTTCAGGGACTGAACCTGGAGGTTAAGCAAGGCGAGATGATGGCGATTATCGGCAACTCCGGCAGCGGCAAGTCGACGCTCCTGAATATGCTCGGAGGTCTGGACCGGCCCTCTGCCGGCCGTCTGACGATTGACGGCATCGACATGCAGAAGCTGACGGATCAGGAGCTTTCGCGATATAAGCGTGAGACGGCCGGCTTCGTCTGGCAGAATAAAGCCCGGAATCTGATTCCATATCTGACTGCAAGGGAAAATGTCGAGATCCCTATGCTCTTGCATGACCGGAAGGAAAAGCGCAAGCGCGCCATCGAATTGCTCGAAGCGGTAGGACTTGGCCATCGCTTGAATAACCGGCTCGAGCAATTGTCCGGCGGCGAACAGCAGCGGGTCGCCATTGCGATATCGCTCGCCAACCGTCCCAAGCTGTTGCTGGCTGACGAACCGACCGGGGCACTCGACACGCGCACTTCGGCGCAAGTGATGGAGCTGCTGCGCAACCTCAATGCCCAGCTCGGGATTACGATCGTCATCGTCACGCATGATCTCGATCTCGCCAAGCAGGTGGATCGCGTCGTCGCCATCCGCGACGGCCGCACCTCGTCGGAGATGATCCGTCGCGCGGACGAGATCGAAGCCGCAGATGGGGCTGGCGGGTCAGCCGAATCGGACGACACGCATGTGGAGTATGCCGTAATGGACCGTTCCGGGCGCCTACAGGTTCCGGAGCACTATCTGGAAGCGATCGGCGCGAGGAATGCCGATAAAGTGCTCCTGCGGTTGGAAGAAGAGCGGATCGTGCTGCTTCCGGCACATTGGAAAAGTCATGAAAAAATGTGAGGTGTATCGTTTGATTCGACAAATTTTCTGCTATTATAGGGAAGAGGAGTTGACAGAACTTACGAAAATTAGTCGGATTGGATGATTGAATATGAGAGGGAAAGTAACCATTCAAGAAATTGCCGACATGGCGGGCGTATCGAAGTTCGCAGTGTCGCGCGCGCTTACCGGAAAAGCGGGCGTCAGCGCGGCAACGCGGGAGATGATATATAAGGTGGCCGGGCAACTCGGCTATTTCAAGAACAACGAGCCAAAACGTTTTTCCGGCGAACCGCAGGAACAAGCCGACCGGAAACGTTCGGGAACGATCGTGATCCTCTTCCCGAATATTAGATATCAGAACAAGGAATCCGTCTATTGGGGACCCGTATTCGACGGCATATCGGCAAGGCTAAATCAGATAGGGATCGATATCATGACGCTGACCGAGCCGTCCCACGACAATGTATTCGCCCTTGTCAAGCCGGAAGCGATCCAGGGGGTCATCACGGTCGGATCGATATCTACGCCGATTCTGCTCGATATCGGACGACTGAATATTCCCGTCGTTATGGTCGACCATATCGATCCGGCATTCCCTTGCGATACGGTGTTCACGGACAACTTCAGCTGCATGCAGAATTTGATGACGAAACTTGTCAGCAAGGGCTACCGCAAATTTCAGTTCGTCGGCAATATATCCGATGCCCAAAGTTATTTTGAGCGATGGCTGGCTTTCCGGACGACGCTCGAGAGCTATGGAATTGCCCTTAACCAGGATCCGTTGCTGATTGGGCCTGATGGCGACGACATGTACAAATTGTTCCCGCAGCTCGAGCTGAAGGAGCTGCCTGAGGTGTTTGTCTGCGCCAACGACACGACGGCTCAGTATCTGGTCGATGAGCTTGGCAAGCGTGAGATTAGCGTGCCGCGGGACTGTGCCGTAACGGGCTTCGACAATACGTGCGAATCCCATCCGATACTCGGCACGGTTGACGTCAATAAAGAGCTGTTGGGAATGCGCGCGGTGGACCAGATGCTATGGCGCATTCAGAACCACGACTCCGCGGTCGAGAAAAAGCTCATTCAAGGCGATCCGATCCTTCGCGAGCAATATGCCTATGTGCGGGATAACGATGCGGCTTCTGGATGAAGTGAATGAGACACGTATAATCAGCAAGACCAATAAAGAATCGATACTCGGGAAGCCGACGTGTCGATTTTTTTGCATCCATGAGAATGCCGTTACGGCGAGTGCGCGTCCAATAACACAGGGGGAAATAGGGGCGGCAAACTCACCAAACAACAATAACAAAAGAAAAACAAAAATTTAAGTTTTATTGTTATGGTAATTGACGGTAATTCGAGACGGTGTTATGATTGTTTTGCAAACAGCACAATATCACGGTGGTGATGAGATCCTGAATCGGTAAATTGTAAACGGTTTCTTTGGGGGAGTTGGCCACTGCGTATAGCCCTATAAGCTGTAATCGGTGCCGAAGGTAACACGATAACAAAAATGGGAGGCTTGACAATGAAAAAGTTGAAAGGGCTTTCAATCCTGTTTATCGCAACGATGTTAGTCACCACAGCATGCAGTGGCGGCAATGGCAATGGTAATGGAGGTAGCAACACGGGCACGAATGCGCCTGCGAACAATGCGGCAAACAACGGAACGACGAACGAGGTCCCTGCAGACGATAAACCAGCCGAAGAACCAGCGCCTGCGGCAGTTGATCTCGGCGGGCGTACGATTAAAGTCGCGGCGTGGTGGGACCAGAAGCCGGCTGGCAATACGGCAGGCGAGAAAGCACGACTCGATAAGCTGGCGGAGCTGGAGAAGCAATACAACTTCAAATTCGAGTTCGTCAATGTCCCGTTCGAACAATACATGGATAAAGTAACGACTTCGACGTTGGCCGGCGAGCCATTCGCGGACATCGCGATCATGGAGCTCAAACGCGCGATTCCGCTGGTGAAGCAGGGTCTTATCCTGCCGGTCAGTGAATTCACGTCGGCTACGGACGACATCAACAATGAGCAGAAGCTAATTCAGAAGCTGCCTGCGATCGCCGGCACGGAATACGCCTTCGGGAATCCGGGCGTATCGGTAGTCGGCACGTACTACAACCGCGACCTGGTGAAGAAGCTTGGCCTGGAAGATCCGCAAGCGCTGTATAGCGCCGGTCAATGGACGTGGGATAAATTCCTCGAGCTTGCGAAAGCCGCAACCCGCGACACGGACAACGACGGTAAGAACGACACGTTCGGCTACGCCGGTTGGCCGGTGGACGCCGCCCGCCACTTCGGCGTAACGAACAATGCGATGTTCGTCAATGAAGACCTGACGATGGGCATGACGGATCCGAAGTTTGCCGAAACGCTGGAGTTCGTCAACCGCCTTTACAACGTGGAGAATGTCGTCAAAGTCAAATCGGGCAATAAGATGGATTGGAACGAGACGAACACGTTCAAAGACGGCGACGTTCTCATGTCGATCAACTACGATTGGAACGTTGCGGACCTGACCTTCGAAGTGGGCGTCGTCCCGAATCCGAGCGGCCCTAACAGCGACAGCAAACATACGTATGCGAATACGGCTCAGAACGGCTGGTTCGTGCTCAAAGGCGTTAAAGACGCGAAGACGATCTACTCGATCTGGGAACAAAGCTTCGACGTGCCGCCGACGGAAGAATACTTGGGTCAGGATTGGCTGGAATCCCGCTTCAAGAACCAAGCCGACATCGACCTTGCCCTGAAGAGCGTGAACGGCACCGGCCGTCTTGCGATCGAAGAGGGAATTCCGGACTTCCCGATCTTTGCCGTCATGGACGAGATCATACTGCAGAACCAATCGGTGTCCGCAACGATCGAGAAGCATAAGGCAGCCGCCGAGGCCGCGCTTGCGAAAGTAAAATAATCATCAGCCGTTCGCACAGCAGACGGTAGATAACACAGAAGGGTTGTGCGAGTAAGAGGCACAGCCCTTTTTTTAACATGCAGGAAAGGATAAAGTTCACATTTATACTCGGCACAATGGCTCCGGAATGAAGCGCGCTGCGCCATTAGAAGACGGCGTCGGTCGGTTCACCATATTTGGTATCGTAAGCAAACAAAACCTAATGCGAAGATAGGAATGATTGAGAGAACATTCATCGAAATAGAGAGTGATACCGCAAAACCTAACGAATTATGACAATATTCGATGGGTTTTCATAGAAAAACCCGTATTTTTATAATAACAATATAATAACAAAGTTAGAAAGATTTATTGACTGTTGTTTGGTTCGGTGATACGATCTTTATGTAATGTAAGCGGTTACCCAAACGAGGTTAGTTCATCCGTACGGGTGAGAAAGGTGTCATGCCAAGTACTCGTCGCTGAGCTTATTAGGGGGGCTTAAATTGAAGGGGATTTCACGGCACAAGGTGAAACGGCTTATACCGTTTTTGATGGCGCCTGCGCGTTTCATTCCGGCGAAATACAAGATGATCGTTAAGCGTGAAGCTTATAAACGCCCCTTGTATTTCAAAAAAATAGCGTTGGCGGCATTAAGCGCCGTCTTGGCGCTAAGCTTGCTGACGTCCGGTAACCGAATTTCGGCGGAAAGCCCAACCGATGAGGCAAAGACTACCGACGTGCAATTGTCCGCGGACGAGGAACTTTTCTCGATGATTCAGGACAAAGGGAGTTATGCGGCTTATGCCGCAAAATATGAAAGCGCTATCCGACCGGAGCGCGAAATCGTGATCGAAGCGGCTGATTACGCGGCCGTTGAAGGTGAAGGCTTCGAGAAACTAGACAACTTTGAAGGTCAGAGCGGCATCTCGCTGAAGACCGGCGAGAAAGGTCAGGTTGAATGGACGGTCGATGTGCCGGAGACGGGATTGTATCATGTCTCGATGCTCTACTATCCGATCGAAGGCAAGAGCTCGAGTATCGAGCGATCGTTCCTGATCGACGGCGAAGTGCCATTCGAAGAAACGGCTTACCTGCAATTCGACCGCCTCTGGGGCAATGAGTTCGAGGACGTGCAGAAGGACAATCGCGGCAACGATCTACGGCCGCGCCAGTCGGAGAAGCCGGAGTGGCGGGAGACGCTGTTCAAGGATTACGAAGGGTATTTCGAGCAGCCATTCCAGTTCTATCTGACGGCTGGCAGCCACAAGCTAACCCTTGCCTCGCAGCGCGAGCCGATGGTGATCCGCCAATTGAAGCTGTTTCAGTACAAAGAACCGGCCTCGTATCAAGATACGCTGGCTGCTTACCAACAGGAAGAAATCAAGGAAACAAAAGATATATTGGTGACGGTGCAGGGCGAAGACGCGGTCGTGAAATCGTCGCCGACGCTATATCCGCAGACGGAACGTTCTAGTCCGGCGGTTACCCCGTACAGTCCATCCGAAGTTCGCGTCAATACGATCGGCGGCTACAACTGGCGCATTCCGGGGCAATGGATCGAGTGGGAGGTCGAGGTACCGGAGACGGGACTTTATAAGTTGGGCTTCAAATCGCAGCAAAATTTCGTGAGGGGCATCTACTCGACGCGCAGATTGTCCGTGAATGGCGTCATTCCGTTCAGTGAAGCGCAGCGCGTGCCGTTCCGATACAAGAGCGGTTACCGAATCGATGTGCTGGGCGGCGACGAACCGTATCTAGTCAAGTTGAACCAAGGCAAGAACGTCATACGGCTGGAGAACAATCTTGGCGATTTTGCGCCGCTGATCCGTTCCATCGAAGAAAGCCTGTTCAACTTGAACAGCGTCTACCGCAAAATATTGATGATTACCGGAACGGCGCCGGACCAATACCGCGACTATCGCGTCCATGTGCGGATTCCGGACCTGCTTGATACTTTCAAGGAGGAGAGCGATAGGCTCAAATCCGTGAGCAGCGAGCTTCGCCGGCTGTCGGGCGGGAGCAGCGATTCCGAAGCGCTGCTGAAGACGATGTATGTGCAGCTCGACGAAATGATCGACGAACCGGACACGATCCCGCGCCGTCTCGTCTCTTATAAGACGAATACGGGAGGCCTGGGCACCTGGCTGCTGCGGACCCGCGAAATGCCGCTCGAGATCGACGAGTTGTACGTCGCTTCGCCGGAGAAGAAATTCCCGCGATCGGGTCTCGGATTCTTCTCGGAATTGAAGCACGAACTCCTCACCTTCGGTTATTCGTTCTTTATCGATTACAATTCGATCGGGAATGTCGCCGATGACGGCGATCAGCGTTCCGTCACGGTCTGGATCGGCTCGGGCCGAGATCAGGCGAACACGCTCAAAGCGATGATCGACGAGACGTTTACGCCGCAGACCGGGATTAACGTCAATCTGAAGCTGGTCCAAATGCAGACGCTACTGCCGGCTACGCTAGCCGGTCAAGGGCCTGACGTCGCGATGCAGATCGGCAACGATATTCCGGTCAACTACGCGATGCGGAATGCAACGGCGGATTTGACGCAATTCGGCGACTTTGAAGCGGTAGCGAATCGGTTTCGACCAAGTGCGCTGGTGCCTTATACGTACGAGAAGGGCGTGTACGCGCTGCCGGAGACGCAGACGTTCAACATGCTGTTCTACCGCAAGGACGTCATGAGCGAACTGGGGCTGCAAATCCCGCAAACCTGGGAAGACGTCTCCAGCTTGCTGGCGATCTTGAACAAGAATCATATGGAGTTCGGTCTGCCGCTCGTCATGAATCCGACCTATCCGGGAGAGAACTTGCCGCCGAACTCGATCTACGCTGCCTTGCTCATGCAAAACGGAGGCCAATTCTATCGAAACGGCGGCAAAGAATCCGATCTCGATTCCCGCACCGGCATCGAGACGTTCAAAACGTGGACGGAGTTCTACACGAATTACAAGCTCGAACGCGAGTTCGACTTCGCGAACCGGTTCCGTACCGGTCAGATGCCGATCGGCATCGCCGATTATACGACTTACAATCTGCTCACCGTCTTTGCGCCGGAGATTCGCGGCATGTGGGGCTTCGTGCCGGTACCGGGAACGCCGCAAGAAGACGGCACCATCGACCGGTCCGTTCCAAGCGCGGGAAGTGGCACGATCATGCTGAAGGGCGCCGCGGACAAAGATGCGGCATGGGAATTCATGAAATGGTGGACTTCCGCAGATACGCAGACGCAATTCGGCCGCGAAATGGAGGGCCTGCTGGGCGCATCGGCCCGCTACCCGACCGCGAACATCGAGTCGCTCGACAGCTTGCCTTGGCCGGTTGCCGAGTACGAGAATTTGAAGGCGCAATTCGACTACGTGAAGGGTATTCCGGAAGTTCCGGGCGGTTATTTTACGGGACGCCACCTGCTCAATGCCTTCTATAAAACCGTGGTCAGCGCGAATACGGAACCGCGGGAAGCGATCGTCGATTACGTGCAGTTCATTCAGGATGAAATCAAAGCCAAACGAGAAGAATTCGGCCTGCCGGAATAAAAAGGGGGGACTAACGTGTCCAATATCACGATTGAGCGCACGAAGCAGCAACCGGCGGGAACCGGCAAGCCGGCACGTTCCCATACGAGGTGGGCCGTCCGGATGCGGGAGATCAAGAATAAGAAGCACTCTTACATTCTGATGGCGCCGTATATGCTTTTATTCGCGGCCTTTACGATTCTGCCCGTCATCATGTCCATCGTCATCAGCTTTACGTACTTTAACTTGCTCGAGTTTCCGCGCTTCATCGGCTGGCAGAACTACTCGCGGCTGTTCTTGGAAGATGACGTGTTCTTGACGGCGATCAAGAACACGCTCCTCTTCGCGGCCATCACCGGGCCAGTCAGCTACATCGCCTGCTTTGTCTTCGCATGGATCATCAATGAGCTTGGACCGAAACTTCGCGCCATCATGACGCTCATCTTCTATGCGCCGTCCATATCCGGCAACGTGTATTTCATTTGGCAGATCATTTTTTCCGGCGACCGGTACGGCATCGCCAATGGCTTCCTCATTAAGCTCGGCATCATCTTAGAGCCGATTCAGTGGCTGAAGACCGAACAGTACATTCTGCCCATTCTCATACTCGTGCAGCTCTGGCTGTCTCTGGGAACCGGGTTCCTTGCCTTCATTGCCGGTCTGCAGACGGTCGACAGGACACTTTACGAAGCCGGGGCGGTGGACGGCGTCCGCAACCGCTGGCAGGAGCTATGGTTCATCACGCTGCCGTCAATGAGACCCCAGCTGATGTTCGGCGCCGTCATCCAGCTGACGACATCGCTTGCCGTCGCAGACGTATCGATCAACCTTGCCGGATTCCCGAGCGTTAACTATGCGGCGCAGACGATCGTAACGCACTTGATCGACTTCGGGACGATCCGATTCGAGATGGGATATGCATCAGCGATCGCGACCGTGCTGTTCGTCATCATGCTCGGCACGAATCTGGTGATTCAACGACTTCTCAGGAAGGTAGGGGATTAATCCAATGAATACCATCCTGTCGATGCGCAAAAAACGCGTCAACCGATCCTTCATGGGAAGTTTCTCTTTATTCGTCATGCTGGCGATCGTCGGCGCCTTCATGGCGCTCCCGCTCGTCTATGCGATCAACTCGGCGTTCAAGCCGCTCGACGAAATTTTCCTGTTCCCGCCGACGCTGTTCGTGCGAAATCCGACGTTTACGAACTTCGTCGATCTCATGACGCTGCTCGGCCAATCGTGGGTTCCGTTCTCTAGATATATTTTCAATACGTTCTTCATTACCGGAATGGGCGTGGTCGGACACGTCATATTGGCTTCGGCGGCCGCGTATCCGCTTGCGAAACATGTGTTTCCCGGCAAAGCGATGATGTTCCAGACGGTCGTGCTGTCGCTCATGTTCACCGGCGCCGTTACGTCGATTCCGAATTACATGATCATGTCATGGCTCGGCTTCATCGATACGTATTGGGCGGTCATCGTGCCGGCATTCGCCTACCCGCTCGGTCTTTACTTAATGAAGCAATTCATGGAGCAGCTGCCGGATTCGCTGCTTGAGGCGGCCAAGATCGACGGCGCGAGCGAATACCGGATTTTCTGGCAAGTCGTCATGCCTAACGTTAAGCCGGCATGGTTGACGTTGGTTATCCTGTTGTTCCAGCTTCTGTGGGGGACGGACGGGAATGGGTTCATCTACAGCGAGCAATTGAAAACGCTTCATTATGCTTCGGGACAAATTATCCAAGGCGGTATTGCGCGTGCCGGCGTTGGCGCAGCCGTAGCGCTGATCTTGATGAGCGTGCCGATTACGCTATTCGTTCTCTCGCAGAGCCGCATTATCGAGACGATGGCGACATCCGGCATGAAAGATTAAGGGGGATCGTCCGTGAGATTACAAAAAGCGATCGTGCTGGCGGCGATCCTCTCCATGCTCGCCGCCGTAGCGGCGCCGGCCGCTTCCGCTGCCACGCCGTATGAAGCCTATACCTACAACTATTACGAAGAATCGGTGCCGCTGCCGGCGCCGTACGTGCCGGAGAAAGCCGTCACTGGCCAGAGCCTCGGCATCGGAAATTTCAATCAGCCTAACGATATTTTCGTCACGGAAGACGGCTTCATTTACATTCTGGACAGTGGCAATGCGCGGATTATTGCGCTCGACAACCAGTGGCGGGTACTCCGCACGATCGATAGCTTCGAGATCGACGGAGCGGCGAATAAGTTCGCCAATCCGTCGGGGATCTTCGTATCGGAGAACAAAGAGATTTACGTCGCCGATACGGATAAGGGGAGAATCGTCATCCTGAATAACGAAGGCGAACTGATTCGAATCGTAGACAATCCCCAGTCGGAAATCCTGCCGCCCGACTTCAAGTTCGTACCGCTCAAGGTGACGGCAGACAAGGCCGGGAGAATCTTCGTCGTCGCCCGCGGCATGTACGAAGGGATCATGCAGTTCGACGAGAATGGCAGGTTCCTGGGCTACGTCGGCACGATCAAAGTGACGGCGAATCCTGCCGATCGGCTGTGGCGGGCGCTTGCGACGGATGCGCAGCAAGCCCAGATGCAGCTGTTCATCCCGACGGAATTCGCGAGCGTCGATATCGACCATAAAGGCTTCGTGTATGCGACGACAATCGATATCAATTCGACCGAAACGATCAAACGGCTGAACCCTTCGGGAGCGGATGTGCTGAAACGATTCGGCCATTTTCCGCCGCGCGGGGATATACGTTACCGGATGCTAGGCAACAACTCGGGCCCTTCCAAATTGGTGGACATCAAGGTGCTCGGGGGCGGCATGTATGTCGCGCTCGATTCATTGCGCGCTCGTCTGTTCACTTATAACGACGAAGGGGAATTGTTGTATGCCTTCGGTGGACGGGGGACGCAGCTCGGCGTCTTCAATACGCCGGTCGCGGTCGAACGGGTTGCGGATAAGCTGGTCGTGCTCGACCGGGGCAAGAACAATATCGTCGTCTTCTCGCCTACACGCTTCGGCAATCTGGTGGGTTCGGCTACGACCGAACATTATAACGGCAATACCGATCGTTCCGTCGATATTTGGAGAGAAGTGCTCCGCATGAATTCGAACTTCGATATCGCCTACCGGGGCATCGGACGTTCGCTGCTCATGCAGAAGAAGAACAAGGAAGCGATGACATATTTCAAGCTCGGCATGGACCGCAAGTATTATTCGACGGCTTTCAAGCGATACCGTCGCGAAGTGATGCAGGAACAGTTCGGCAATGTTATGACGGCCTTGATGGTTCTTCTATTCGCGTTCGTTGCCTATCGGATCGCAAGGAAAGTCAGAGTGGGAAGGAGTGAGAGACATGAAGCATGATTTCGTAAAGTTTCCTCTTCATGTCATCGTCCATCCGTTCGACGGGTTCTGGGATATGAAGTATGAACAGAAGGGCAAGGTCAGGGTCGCGATGGCGATCCTCGCGCTATTCATCCTGACGCTGATTCTGCAGCGGCAATTCTCGGGCTTCCTCGTCAACTTCAACGATCCGCGATACTTGAACAGCCTGAACGACATCCTATACACCTTGCTCCCGTTCTTCCTGTTCTGCCTTGCCAACTGGTCGATTACAACCTTGATGGAAGGCGAGGGCAAATTCAAGGAAATCGTCATGGCGACAGGATATGCGATGCTTCCGTTTATTCTGGTTAACCTGCCTATGACGTTCATCAGCCGGATCATGGTCCAGGAGGAGACGGCTTTCTATTATCTGATGAACGGTTTTGCCAGCATATGGTTCTTCTATTTGTTGTTCGCCGGCATTATGACCGTACATCAATACACGGCCTCGAAGACGGTCATCACGTTGATCCTTACCGTCATTGCCATGGGGATCGTCGTCTTTCTGGGCACGCTGGCGCTGAGCCTTGGCGCTCAGATCTGGTATTTCGTCTATGATATCTACCGCGAACTCATTTTCCGTACGTAAGGGGGCAGCACCAGTGGCCAAGAGAAAAAAACTTTATGCGGTGCTGGCTAGTATCGCGGTAGTCGGGGTCGGCACGGGGTTCTATGTCATGTTGACGAAAGGAGCGCCTGCCGTCAATGTTGCGGCTTATGTGGGGGAGGCACCTGCTCTGTCTGCGGCCACGGAAGTCAAGTTTCTGCCTGGCAGCGCCGTTGCCGGCATGAAGCTTGCGGCTGAGACGGATGCCTTGGCCATGTATTTCCACGAAGAAACGAGCGAGTTGGCCGTGGTGGACAAAAAGAGCGGGAAGGTATGGCGCAGCAATCCGGAATCGCGCAACGAAGACGCGAAAGCCTCACCTGTCGAGAAAGAACGGCTATCGTCTCAGGTGACCGTCAACTACCGCGACCGGATCGGGACGCTTAATACGTTCACCAACTATGCGCATTCGATTACGAATAAGCAATTCAAGGTTGAGACGATCGAAGGCGGGCTCCGCCTGACGTATACGATCGGAGACATGTCGCTTGGGATCGATGCGCTGCCGAAGTACATCAGCAAGCAGCGGATGGAAGAGAAAGTGCTCAGTCAACTGGATGACCAGACGAAGGTTACGATCAATCGGGCATATCTCCCTTCGGACACGAAACCGGACGTGCTGGAACGGCTCGATACCGCGGTTGGACGCCCGCTCGTGCTCCAACGCGTACTGGACGCCTTCGCCAAAGCCGGCTATACCGAGGAAGACCTCGCATTCGACAATGAAGAGAACGGCATCGGCGCTGGCGGTGAAGAGAAACCGAACTTCGTCGTCGTGCTCGAATACCGTCTCGATGGAGACAGCCTCGTCGTGAACGTGCCGGCTGGGCAAATCACGGAAAGCGAAGGCTTCAAGATCCGCAATGTCGAGCTGCTGAATTTCTTCGGCGCGGCGGGGACGGATGAGCAGGGCTATATGCTGGTTCCCGACGGATCCGGCGGCCTGATTCATTTGAACAACGGCAAATCGAACGCTGAAGTGTACGCGCAGCGCATCTATGGCGACGATTACAACGACAACAGCGGTCGGCGCGGCCAGGTTGCGGAGAGTGCGCGATTGCCGATATTCGGCCTCAAATCGGGAGACAACGCATGGTTTGCGCAGATCGAGAAAGGGGAAGCGATCGCGAACGTAACGGCCGATATCGGCGGACGGCAGAATTCATACAACAACATCCATGCCAGCTTCGCGCTGCGCGGCGAGGACGAACTGGAGCTGTACAAGGGCAATGAGGTGGATGAAATCCAGCTCTTGTCGGAAGCGCGTTATACCGGGGAGATCCAGGTTCGATACGAATTCCTGCACGGTACGGAAGCTTCGTATGCGGGCATGGCCAAGATCTATCGCGAGCGGTTAGCCGAGGAAGGCCATCTGACGCCGATCGAAGCCGCAAACGAAGAAGGCTTGCCGTTCTTCGTGGATGTGCTCGGCGCGATCGACAAGCGCAAATCGTTCCTTGGCGTACCTTACAAAGGGCTCCTGCCGATGACGACGGTAGAGCAGGCCGGAGAAATCGCGGATGCGCTCGATGCCGAAGGAATTTCCAACGTGCAAATGCGTTATCTCGGCTGGTTTAACGGCGGCATGAAGCATTCTGTTCCGGCAGGCGTCGATATGGAAGGGAAGCTCGGCAACAAGTCGGAGCTCGGCTTGCTGGCGGAGAAGCTGGAGGCGGCCGGCGGCCGACTCTACCCGGATACAGCGATGCAGCATGTGCTTAGCGACAGCTACTCGTTCAAGCCTGCAGCTGACGCGGCCCGCTTCATCACCCGCGAGCAAGCGTCGCGGACGCCGTACAACCGCGCGTTCAATTCGATGGATTACGATCTTGGCATCTACTGGCTGTTGTCGCCAGCCAAGCTTCCTTACTTCGTCGACCGGTTCATGGACGGCTATGAGGACTACAAGATCGATTCCGTCTCGCTCCGCGATCTCGGCGATCTGCTCCATGCCGACTACCGCGCAGACCGGGTTATTTTCCGCGAGACGGCCAAGAACATCGTGACCGAGCAACTCGGCAAGCTCGAACAGCAATTCCCGAATATGCTGCTGACCGGCGGGAATGCGTATGCGCTCCCGTACGCCGATAAACTTGTGAACGTGCCGATGGAAGACAGCGGCTTCAACATTGTCGACGAAACCGTTCCTTTCTACCAAATGGTCCTTCACGGCTATGTGGACTATGCGGGTTCGCCGCTCAATCTAAGCGATGAGCAGGACCTCCAGTATCAACTGCTCCGTTCGGTGGAATACGGCGCGGCGCCGCACTTCCTATGGACGCACGAATCATCATCCCAGCTGAAATTCACGGCGTACGATACGCTCTTCTCCACCGAATATACAAGCTGGATCGATGATGCCGCGAGTATGTACGCCAAGGCAAACGAGGCGCTCGGCCGTCTGCGGACGAAGCCGATCACGGATCGTATCGTCCATCAGGAAGGCGTCGTCGAGGTTCGATACGGGAGCGGCGGCTCGGTGTACGTCAACTATACCGACAAGCCGGTAACGGTGAACGGCACGGCGGTCGAAGCGAACAATTTTACGGTAAGGAGTGAGGAGCATTGATCAAGAGAAGTTTGACACTTACGCAGAAGCGGGCGCTTCTCGGGATCCTCTTTATCCTGCCGTGGCTGCTCGGATTCCTCTTCCTGTTCGTGTCGCCGTTCGTTCAGTCCATCCGGTTCAGCTTCAGCGAACTGCAAGTGGCGCCGAGCGGCTATGATCTGAGCTTTATCGGTCTCGATAACTATACGAACGCACTTAGGATCGATCCTAATTTCAACCGGATTCTGACGGAGTCCGTGTCCGAGATGGCCTACAATGTACCGATGATTCTGTTCTTCAGCCTATTTGCGGCAACGCTCCTGAATTCGAAGTTCAAGGGGCGGCCGCTGGCGCGGGCGATCTTCTTCCTGCCCGTCATTCTCGCTTCCGGCGCGATCGCGGAGGCCCAGTCGGCCGGCTTGATCCAGCTCACCGGCAGCTCCCAGATCGCGCAGGAGCTGGGCGAACAGCAGAACGGCTTCGATCCGATGATTCTCGCGAACATGCTCGGCAACGGCGGCATTCCGATCTGGTTCATCGAGTATATCGTTACGGCGGTCAACCGGATTTATGAGATTATCCGCAGCTCCGGCGTCCAGATTCTTATTTTCCTCGCCGCCCTGCAGTCGGTCCCTTCCACAATGTACGAAGTCGCGAAGATGGAAGGCGCAACCGCGTATGAGTCGTTCTGGAAAATTACGTTCCCCATGGTCAGTCCGCTCATCCTGACGAACGTGATCTATACGATCATCGATTCGTTCGCCGACAGTCAAGTGACGCAGTATATCTACGAAACGGCGTTCACTTCCCAGAATTTCGGACTCAGCGCGGCGATGGCGTGGATGTATACCATCGTTGTCAGCCTTATTCTGATCGTGGTCGGGTTTTTCATTTCCAGAAGGGTGTTCTATTACAACTGATAACCGAAGAGGGGGCTAGGCCATGTCCGCAAAAATACGGGAAAACGAAGCCGTCCTGCTTCGGTACCAGCGTGCACGCAACAAAGGCGGCGAGATGCTGTGGTCGTTATTCCGCTACATCCTGATCCTTGGCATTTCATTCGTCATTTTGCTGCCAATCTTAAAGCAAGTATCGGTCGCTTTCAAAGACCCGCTCGATATTTATGATCCGACGATTTATATGGTACCCGTGAACTACACGATGGAGAACATCAAGCTGGCCATGGACATTCTGGATTATTGGCCGCTGCTTCAGAATACGATGCTGTTCGTCGTATCGACGACGCTGCTTGCGACCGCGTCTTGCGCCTTGGCGGGTTACGGCTTCGCGCGGTTTACCTTCCCGGGCAGCAATATTCTGTTTGCGCTCGTTATCATGACGATCCTGATTCCGTCCAGCACGCTTATGGTACCGATGTACCTGCACTTCCGGGAGTTTGACGTCCTGGGGCTCGTCAAGCTGTTCACGGGCAAGGCAGGCATCAATCTGCTGAACACGTACTGGCCTTCCCTGATCACTTCGGGATTGGCGATTGGATTGAAGGCCGGTCTGTTCATTTATATCTTCCGCCAGTTCTTCAAGGGACTGCCGAAGGAAATCGAAGAATCGGCACTCATCGACGGCGCAGGCGGCTTGCGTACTTTCTTCACCATCATGCTGCCGAATGCGGTTCCGCCGATCATTACGGTGTTGTTGTTCTCGTTCGTCTGGCAGTATAACGACACGTTCTACACGTCGCTGTTCATGAGCGACAGCAATCTCATGGCGGTGAAGATCGCGTCGTTCCCGGCAGACGTCAACCAGTTCCTCCCTCGCCTGCTCGGCATCGAAGGGACTGAGGCGCGGGCGGATCCGAACCACGTATCGATGATCGTCGATACCGGCATTCTGCTGGCGATCGCGCCGCTCATCGTCTTGTATCTGTTCGTCCAACGTTACTTCGTCGAGAGCGTCGAGCGCACCGGCGTGGTCGGTTAATCGGCAAGCTAGCTAGCCAAACGAGATTAGCAGCGTCTTTCGGCTTTACGAGAATCGCTTTATTTCATGCATCTAAGGGAAGAGGGCGTGGGCAATGAAAGACCATTTGCAAGGGAGATTAGCCGTCGAGCCAAAGCTGATTAATCCGGCGGCAAGCGACAACGCCAAACGGTTGATGGCCTACTTGTGCAGCATCTATGGCACTCGGACGCTGACCGGGCAGCAGTACGGCGTCGTCTCGACGCCGGAGATGGAGGTCATTCGACTTGCCACCGGCAAATACCCCGCGGTCGGCGGATTCGACTTCATGAACGATTCGCCGTCGCGCGTCGAACGCGGCTCCGTGCCGACCGATACGCCGCTTGCGATCGACTGGTGGCGGCGCGGGGGGATCGTCACGTTCTGCTGGCACTGGAACGCGCCCAAAGACTTGATCGACGAGGCACCGGACAATGGTTGGCACCGGGGCTTCTACACGACGGCGACGACGTTCGATATTGCGGCAGCCATGAACGACGAGTCATCCGAAGAGTATGGTTTGTTAATGCGCGATATCGACGTCATTGCCGTCAACCTGAAGCGCCTGCAAGATGAAGGGATTCCTGTATTGTGGCGGCCGCTGCATGAAGCGTCCGGCGGCTGGTTCTGGTGGGGAGCGAAGGGGCCCGAGCCTTGCGTTAAGCTCTGGAAGACCATGTACGATCGGCTGACGAATCTGCACGGGCTGAACAATCTGATCTGGGTATGGAACGGCCAGCATCAGGATTGGTATCCCGGAGATGAGTATGTCGACATCATCGGAGAAGATATTTACCCGCCGGAACGGACGTATGTTTCCAACATCGACAGGTTCCGGCAGGCGCTTGGTTATACGGCGGCGAACAAATTAATCGCCTTGTCGGAGAACGGACCGCTGCCGGATCCCGATAAGATGGCAGAAGAAGGAGCGCCTTGGCTGTGGAATTGTACCTGGTACGGCGGTTTCGTCTGCTCGCAAGATGCTGACGGGCAATGGGGTGTCGGCGAGCAATATACGGAGCGGGAGATGCTGCTCAAGTATTATGCGCATCCGTATACGCTCACACGGGACGAATTGCCGGACCTGACTGCTTATCCCCTGTAAGAGAAAACGTAGTGGAATGCTGATGCATGGCTTGATAGAAAAGTTCGGTTCACCGCCACATACTTCGCCTAACGGAGGGAACGATCTATGACCTATAAAGTGCTGACGGAAGAGCAGGTCGAACATTTCATCGAGAAGGGCTGGGTCTTGCTTGCTGGCGCATTCGCCCGCGAAGACGCGCTCGAGGCCCAAGACTTCTTGTGGACAGAGGTGGAGAAGCGCAGCGGCGTGCGCAAGGACGACCGCGAGACATGGACGGAGCCGTTGGTGCAGATCAACGAAAACTTCCTGACGCCGGCCTTCGCCCGTTGCAACTCCGAGCGGCTTGGAGACGCCATCGAGGATCTGATCGGTCACGGCCGCTGGGCAAACCGTACGGTGTACGGGGAGACGGAGCGGCTCGGCGGGTTCGGATGGTGGCCGGTCAACTTCTCGCTGAACGCCGACCAGCCTTGGAGCGTTCCGGTCAATGGCTGGCATTGGGATGGCATCCACTTCAAGCATTTCATCGATAGTCCGGAGCAAGGACTATTGTGCTTGTGTCTGTTCTCTGACGTCGGGCATCAGGGCGGCGGCACGTTTATCGTGGAAGGTTCGCACAAGGTTGTCGCCCGATTCCTTTCCGGCCACCCTGAGGGGCTGGAGCTCGGAGATGCGATCGGTCTGCTGAACCGCGAACATCCGTATCTGCGCGAACTGACCGGAGCGGACAGAAGCGCGGACAATAAATCCAACGATATTTATAACGATCAGACAGCACCGAATGTCGGGACACCGGAGGAAGCATCCGCCGAAGCAATCGCCCAGGCGCGACTCGACAAGTTCATGAACAATGACTATACAGATGCAGACGGCATTAAGCTGCGCGTACTGGAGACGACAGGCAGATCCGGCGACGCGATTCTCTGTCATCCGTTCCTGTATCACTCGTCTTCCCAGAATCTGATCGGCGTTCCTCGGTTTATGTGCAACCGAACGACGCCGATAACCGAGCGTTTGAATCTGCAAAGGGAAAACGAGGCAGATTACTCGCCGCTCGAACTCAGCATCCGCCAGGCGCTTGATCGTGGGTAGGACGGGAATGATCTAAGACTTCAACTTCAAGGCCGGTAGCGGCGCAGTATCAAACCGAAACGAGGGACGGTATGGAACGATTGTTCATCAAGGGAATGACATGGGGCTGGAGCTCGAAGCGCGGCGACTATAGGACGGAAGCCGCAGCGGACTCCATGCGCAAGCTGAAGGAAACCGGAAGCGAGTGGATTGCGCTCTCCTTCTGGACGTGGCAGGATACGGTGCATTCGACGCAGATACCGTTCGACTATGGCTATACCGTAACGGACCGCGACATCGAAGCAGCCGTGCGCGAAGCGAGAGGAAACGGGCTCAAAATTTGTCTCAAACCTGTCGTTAATTCGCGCGACGGCCTCTGGCGGGCGCATATCGGATTTCCGGAAGAGGACAACGCAAGTCCTTCTTATTGGGATCGCTGGTTCGATTCCTATACGAACTTCCTGGTCCATTACGCGGAGCTTGCGGAAGAGTTGGGCTGCGAGATGTTCTGCGTCGGCTGCGAGATGGTCAAGACCGAGTCGCAGACGGCCAGATGGACGAAGACGATCGCCCGCGTAAGGGAGGTATATTCGGGGCCGCTGATCTATAACGCCAACCACGGCAAGGAAGACGGCGTGGCGTGGTTCGATCAGGTAGACGTCATCGGTACGAGCGCTTACTATCCGGTCGGCAGCGAGCCAGGCGATACGGAAGAGAACATGATCGCCAAGTGGCTGCCGATTCGCGATAAAATGGAACGGCTGCACCGAAAGTTCAACAAACCGGTCGTATTCATGGAAATCGGTTGCCGCAGCGCGCATGGCTGCGCCACGATGCCCTGGGACTTCTTGCATCAGGAGCTGCCGTTCTCCGAAGAGGAGCAGGCGAACTTCTATAGTTCCGTCATCAAGGTATTCTGGGATCAGCCGTGGTTCGGGGGGTTCTTCTGGTGGGACTGGAGCGTGAACCTGTACCCATTAGAGGAAGCAAAGTCGAATCGCGGGTTCGACATTTATGGCAAACGCGCGGGCCAGATTCTGACGGAATGGTATACAGGCCGGTAATGCGAAGGTGTCCCGGAGCGTTAGGGGATATGGATACGGATGAAAGAGCGATATCAAGGCTGTTTCCTTGTTACCAAGGAAGCGGCTTTTTTTATTCGTATGGCGAGCGGGATTCTATGATGCGTTATAGATCAAATCTGCCAGCGATTCTAACAAAGTGGATCCGTTGGCAAATATTATGTGTGTTAAACGAAGCGCCGAATATCTGGGAAAGGTGGTCATCGGCATTGAAACAGACCCTCAGTAGAGCTGAGTGATGATGTGAACATCAATCACGACAAGCTGCCGGGGGACGGCTTGCTGTATTACAAGCGAGCAAGACCGGCGGGAGCGTATATCGGACGATCGGATTTCAGGACGATATCGAGATCGAGATTTATTTGGGTTAAAAAGATAGCGGTGCATCCGGAGACTTAAGCTCGCGCAGAGCTATCTCCGGATTTTTTTTATTTATTCCGAATCATCCATTTCAGGTGCGTCATAAACGTTGTTATTCGGAACGTTAGTAATCGACTCCATTCCCTCTACATTATTCTCGATCTCCTTCATAATCCGATCCATATAGGCAGATTCCGGTGATTGGGTATAACGGTGCTGATTCGACACGAGGATCCTTCCTTTCCGATAGCGTATACCCTTATTATCCCAAGCGAGATCCGTTTCATGCCGTTCGCCGCGGCGAAGAACGGAGTAAGGCTTCAAATTCGGCTTAAGCTGGATATGATCGGGAACCGGCACGGACGAGCGTACCAATCAATAGGATAGAGATGTGAGGCGCCTTGCTTGCGAGGTGCTTTTGTTCTTTGAAAGGTGCTCGTTGTTTAAAAATTTAACTTGCATTACGAACGTATATTCGTATAATAAGATCATATGTTCCCATTGGGGTGAGTGATAGAAGATGATGATACCGTTTATATGACGAGCACATCTTAGAGAAACTGTGAGGGTATGATGGACAAACAATTCATTGACAAGTTGCAAACGCTCAGCCGTCGTGACGAAGTACGTTCGAGCTTATTGCTTGAAGGCGTGAAACGCACGCTCAGGCAGAGAAAACAACGTGGATTTATAAGACGAATCTTGCACAGTAAGAAGAAAACGATAGTGCCCAAGAGTTGGGATTAAGCAAGTTGGGAGAACTTGGTCGTAGACTCGGATATGTAGCCATGCTATTATGTGAATCCGCCGCTAGAAACGGAAGGCGGCTGAAAGAAATGAAATTATGTGCAATAAGGTTTTGAAAAAAGTTCTTGCATCTTCAAAACGATTCATGATAAGATGCTCTTCGCCGCTGAAAAGGCGGTGAAAACTGGTGAATGTTGCGTAACTGATTAACGGTCAGGAGTGCAGCCATTCAAGCCAAAGATGATATGATGAATGCTGATCGATCTAGTGATCGCTCAAGCCAATCATCACTTGATGAATGATGAACTTCCTATAGGTCGTTCAAATCAATCATCCTTTGTTCCTTGAAAACTGAACAATGAGCGATATGTTTTATAGCTAGTATTTAGAATGAGCTGAACAAGCTCCTTCGAAGTAGCGGAATGCTGCATGTCCAACCTCGCGGTTGTACACGCAAGCCAATCCGCCTTTTATGGAGAGTTTGATCCTGGCTCAGGACGAACGCTGGCGGCGTGCCTAATACATGCAAGTCGAGCGGATCTTATCCTTCGGGGTAAGGTTAGCGGCGGACGGGTGAGTAACACGTAGGTAACCTGCCTGTAAGACCGGGATAACATTCGGAAACGAATGCTAATACCGGATAATCAGCTTATCCGCATGGACGAGCTGGGAAAGACGGTGAGCGGATTCTTCCGTAGTAGTTTTCTCGCGAAAACTCTTAGCTGTCACTTACAGATGGACCTGCGGCGCATTAGCTAGTTGGTGGGGTAATGGCTCACCAAGGCGACGATGCGTAGCCGACCTGAGAGGGTGAT
>NZ_JACHXK010000038.1 GCF_014192105.1 Paenibacillus phyllosphaerae
ATCCGCTCGACTTGCATGTATTAGGCACGCCGCCAGCGTTCGTCCTGAGCCAGGATCAAACTCTCCATAAAAGAAGTGCTTGTGACTCATTACTTGACTAGCTATAAAACATATCGCTCATTGTTCAGTTTTCAAGGAACAAACGGTGATTCGTTTGCGCTCATGATCGCGAGATCGAGAATGCAGCATTCACCAGTTTTATCAACGTCTGCCGTTTTGCTCAGCGGCGACTTTTATAATGTATCACATTCACCTAATCAAATGCAAGCACTTTTTCTAAAAAGTTTTCTTGCGCTCGTTCTTGTTTCGAACGGCCTGTCAGGCGCAAGAAATAATGTACCATAATCCAAAGGCGAAGACAACCCCCTAATGCAAATACCTTATAATACTACGGTCTGCAACCCTAGAATAAGCGCGATGCCCGGCAACCCTAACAGAACCACTGTCCCAATCGTCATCGGATTAAGCGGCACGCTATAACCAGAGATGACACCCGAATAATTAAGCAAGTAAAGCGCGACCGCCGCTGCTACCAAATGCAGAGCGAATCGTTTGGTCCATTGCCACGACAACTTCTGGCGAAGAACAACCCCAATCAGAAGCGCAGAGGAGACAATCAGCAATCCAAGCCAAACCGTTTTCATCCCAATCCCTCCCGATTCCATCTTGGCCACGCAATATTCATCGCCTTCGCTTTGCGGAGCAGCATCTCATAACGCTTCTCTGCTGCCTCTATGGCAAAAATAGCATAATCGATCTGATCCTTGCCTAAAGCGTATTCGAAATGGCGGAGTGCATTGTCCCAGTCTTGCTTGGCCACTCGTATTTCCTCAAGCAGGCTTTGCGCCTCCGTCTGGCTAGTGGAAACCTTGATGGCATGTAACGGCTTGTCCTTCTGCAGCCCCAATCCGTTGTTGATCATTGCAGTTGCCCCCTTACTTGTCCATATCGGTAATGTCGTCCTCACACTAATCCATATGTGGCAAGCCTTCCGAAAAGAACATTTAATACCGAGCATCTGCAAAGCAATAAGTGTATTAAGTTATAAACCGTTTTCCATTGCCAACGAGAAGCGACGCCATTGCTATCCATGACTTATCGAGTCTAAGAAAATAAAAAAAGACCTTGTGCTTGATGCAGCACAAGGTCTAATTACACCTTAATTCAATTCCCTACGCCCTTCCAAAGCCTTGGACAGCGTAACTTCATCCGCATACTCCAAATCGCCGCCTACTGGTAAGCCATGGGCGATACGGGTAACCTTTAAACCAAACGGCTTCACCAAGCGTGACAAGTACATTGCGGTCGCTTCGCCTTCTATGTTCGGGTTCGTCGCCAGGATCATCTCCTGCACGGTCTCATCCGACAGACGCTTTAACAGTTCCGCAATCCGAATATCGTCCGGCCCGATGCCTTCAATCGGCGAAATTGCCCCTTGGAGGACGTGATACTGACCGTCAAATTCTTTGGTCCTTTCCATCGCGACCAGATCCCTCGATTCTTGAACGACGCAAATGACCGATTGGTCGCGCGTTTTGTCCTGGCAGATTCGGCAAGGATCCATGTCCGTAATATTACAGCAGACGGAACAGTAATGGAGATTACGCTTCACGCTTACGAGCGCTTTGGCAAAATCGATCACATCATCTTCCTTCATCCGCAGTACATGGAAGGCCAGCCTGCCTGCCGTCTTGGGACCGATCCCCGGGAGACGGCTGAAGGCATCTATTAATTTCGCTATCGGTTCCGGATAGTACAAATGAAATCTCCTCTACTTGGACCTTAGAACAGGCCAGGAATCTTCATGCCGCCTGTGAATTTGCCCATGTCTTTGTTCGCAAGCTCATCTGCTTTGTTGAGCGCGTCGTTTACCGCTGTCAACACAAGGTCCTGCAGCATTTCAACATCATCCGGATCAACCGCTTCCGGCTTAATCACAATGCTCTGAACGTTCTTATGTCCGTTCACCACGACAGTAACGACACCGCCGCCAGCCGTACCTTCGATCGATTTGGTTCCGAGTTCTTCTTGCGCCTTCATCATCTGCTCTTGCATTTTCTTCACTTGCTTCATCATTTGGTTCATGTTATTCATCGTCATGACCTCCTCAAAATAATAATGCCTATTATTTATCTTCGACTACGACAAGATCCTCGCCAAACAGCTTGACCGCCTCTTCCACCCACTCAGGCTGATTCGGCACTTGACCAGATTCATCCTGCTGCTCCATCCTTAGCGGCTCCGCTACTTGTGCAGGCGCTGCTACAGAGGCAGCACTCCAGTCCTTGAACATGACCGTCGCGAGATGTACAGGGCGACCGAATGCTTCTTGGAAGATCCGCTCGATCAATTCGCGGTTAGCCGGTTTCTCCGTCGTTTCCCTGTGCATCGTATTCTTAAATGCGACAAGTACCGTATTATCCGCGGCCGAAACCGGTTCTCCGTCAACAAGCCATGCATGGACAGTGATGCGCGCTTCCTTCACCCGTTGCAGAATCTCGTTCCATCTCATCCGCACTTGATTCGTCGCTTGACTGTCTGCCGCAGCGAGATAAGGATCGAGTTTGATGGTCTGGCGAGGCAGTACGCCTCCTCCGCCAGCGCTTCTAAATGCGCCGCGGTTCGGATTTTTACTCGCCGCGCTATCTTGCGGGCGACCTTCTGCGATTGGGTGAACGCCCGCCTTCGCGATTTCTTCAAGCTTGCGTTCCAACGTATCGATACGCTGTTGCATCAGCTTGACGTCACCGCTAGCCGCGGGCATTCCGTTCGAAGCCCCGCTGGCTGCGGCAGGTGCACCGCCATCGTTGGAAAGTGTGCTCACTTTCATAAGGGCCACTTCGAAAATTGTCTGGGGCAACGAGGCATGTCGAATCTCATTCTGGTATTGATTCAAAATATCGATCATGCGGAATAACCGATCACTGCTAAAAGCCTCAGCCATTGCATGATAACGCTGTTGATCCACAATCCGTTCCGTCGAAGCACGCCCGCCTGGGGCCAACTTCAGCACTAGCAAATCCCTGAAATAGTAAATCAGGTTTTCCAAGCACTTGTCCGGACTTTTGCCCGCTTGCATAAGCCCTTCTACAAGAGGGAGGATATCTGCCGCATTCCCCGTCTGAATCGCGTCAGCGAGCTGCGCAAATTGCTCTGCCGCAAGTCCGCCCGTAACTTCAACAGCACCGTCCAATGTAATGCGCCCGCCGCCGAACGCCGAAGCTTGTTCCAACAAGCTGATCGCATCCCGCATCCCGCCATCGGACAAGCGTGCGATATAGGCCAGCGCGTCTGCCTCAGCGGAAATCTCTTCCGCCTCACAAATCTGGCGAAGCCGCTCCGTCTGTTCCGGCAGCGATACTTGACGGAAATCAAAACGCTGGCAGCGCGAAATAATCGTTGCAGGCAGTTTATGCGGTTCGGTTGTCGCCAAAATAAATATAACGTGGCCCGGCGGTTCTTCCAACGTCTTGAGCAAGGCGTTGAACGCTTCGGAAGTCAGCATGTGGACCTCATCGATAATATATACCTTATAGCGAACCTCAGAAGGCGCATAGCGTACTTTATCACGAATGTCCCTGATCTCGTCGATCCCCCGGTTGGAAGCGGCGTCGATCTCGACGACATCCATAATGGTACCTGCCGTTATGCCGCGGCAAGCATCGCACTCATTGCACGGTTCAGTCGCAGGACCCCGCTCGCAGTTAATCGCTTTGGCCATAACCTTGGCAGCGGTGGTTTTACCCGTGCCGCGAGGGCCATTGAAGAGATACGCATGCGAAACACGCTGCTCACGTATCGCATTTTGCAACGTCTGAATGATATGCTGTTGCCCGACCATGTCCCTGAACGTCTGCGGACGCCAGGCGCGATATAAAGCGATATGTGACACGCAAGACCGTTCCTTTCGAGCTTCATTGATACCAATCCATAGTCCGCTGAATGACGGATTCCGGATTAGCTACGCCTTTTATTATACACGATCACGTCAAGGTGCAAAACCATTCCAGTTCACATTAGGCAGGGTAAGGCAATGACGAATCGGGCTCCCGTCGCTCTGCTGAATGCACTGATGGTCCCGCCGAATTCGTGGATAATCCGTTGGCATACCGATAATCCTAATCCCGTTCCGCTCGGCTTGGTCGTGACGAAAGGATCGAATATCCTCTCTAGCATCGCCGGCGCTATGCCCGGCCCCGTATCTTGCACTTCAATAATAATCCGCCGGTCGTTCGTTGCCCGTTCCTCCCGGCATCTGATTGTCAATGTCCCTCCAGTCGTCATCGCTTCAATTCCGTTCTTGCTTATATTCAGCAACACCTGCTTCAACATCTCGCGGTCGGCGAGGACAGGCGACAGTTTCTCCTCCATCTCCCAGTTCACCACTACATTGTAGAGCAACGCTTCGCTCGAAATCATCGGCAGCAAATCATGCATAACCGCCGCTACATCCACATTGTCGTACATGACCATCTTCGGCTTGCTCAGCAGTAAAAACTCGCCTACCAGGTTATTAATCCTGTCGAGTTCCGTAAGCATAATCTCGGTATAGCCGACTTCCTTCTCCATGCCTCTATCCGTTAACGTCTTGCGGAACATCTGCAGAAATCCCCGTATTGCCGTAAGCGGATTGCGGATTTCATGAGCGGCCCCCGCGGCGATCTGGCCAATCATCGAGAGACGATCACTGCGCTGCAGCTGCCGTTCGAGCGACCTAAGGTTGGTCACGTCCTTGAACAGGATATACGCGCCTTCCGTCAACCCTTGCGAGTTCCGCAGCAGCCCGACGTCCATAAGCAGTTCTTTGCGCTGATCACCTTGGTGCCATGTTAACGGATGGCTGCGTATGGCCGATCCATGTTCGAACGTACTTGTAATGAGTTCGTATTCCTTGCGGGCATGTTCAAAATAACGTTCAACCGGCTGACCCAGCACCCGCTCGCCTTCTACGCCTAATACTTGGCTGGCTAACCCGCTAATATCGACTATCGTAAAATCACTGCGGAGCAATATAACGCCGTTATCTTCATCGCCTAGCATCGTTTCCCCTAGCCGTTCCAAGAGATTCGGCTGGCGGTCCGTATCTGACGGATACAGTATAAGCAGATTTCGCGGGCCTTCCTCTGTCAGCGCCTTAACGAGCAGGGTAGGAACATCAAGCCAGGCCCCATCGGAGTGTCGTACATTCAATACAGCCAGCGTATCGCCATCCTTCCGGTAACGTTGCTGAACGTCATGACCGAAGCCTTCATGAACCAAATGTTGAAATGATTTACTTTCAAAAACGAAGTCGGCAGTGGCAGCGAAAAGTTCCCTGTCTGTATAACCCGCCAGACGGCGAAAAGCAGGATTGCAACTCTCCACTTGCCCCTGCTCATCGAGCACGATGATCGGTGTGTTGTCGAGAAGGTTCATGTAGAAATAGATCGCCTCAGTAGTTAATCTAACAAGCGGTGCAGGTGGAATTCCCTTCAATATTCATCCCTCTTTTTGCTGTTGCGTTCTGTCGCCGCTAGCGAGTAGCGCCTCGTACCATGAGTACAATACCATTCGCTTATGTAAAGGCAATTTCCTGCCAAAACAACAAAAAACACCGTCGTCTCGCGCTTCCTGCGAACTAAGGTGTTGTTCATTCTTATTAGGTGTACCGTGCACCTATCTTCGATAAATGCGATCCAGGTGGTATCCTTACTCCTAGCTCGGGACAGGCACTCCTCCGGCACATGAACTTACCTGCTTATGGCTGCTTCCTTCCGGACCTGACCCGTTCACAGGCGTCCATTGCGGAGGACCCATCCGTCAACACTATTCATAAGGTCCAAACCCCACATCAGCATAACCTCTGATAGGAATTCAACCTCGCTACAGCGGATTGCGAGTTACAGGGCACCGCTACCTCCCCATCTAGCACGGCATGGATAAGTATATCGCGTTCCGCCCCATTATGCAACCTTGGGGGAAAAGTTACATGGACAGGCAACCTTTAGACGATTATTTCACAGTATTGACGTGGATCGTGTATCTCGGCATGTTGTACCGGAGCAGCGCGATCGCGCGTTGACGAAGCTTCATCTCGTCTACGCCAGCTTTGGGCTTCAATGTGACATACAGATTTGGCCCTTGAAAAGACATGCTCATCTTGTCGACCCCGTCCAGCGTGCGGAGCTGTGCCGCCGCAAAGCCGCCGTCCGTTTTGTAATTCAACTGCTGGCCATAACGGTTCACTAGCCGAGGATTGCTATTGGATAAGCCAAGATAACCGTCATTGCCATAAGATTGTGCCTTCGGGCCGCTGCCGCTGTAATCGCCATTCGTATGGCTTGTACATCCTGCCGTCAGAACAAGGATAACTGCCGCAGCCATCGTCAGCATGAGCTTGGAGCGAGTAACGTATTGTTGGACATGTTCATTCGCGGACATATAGAAAAACCTCCTTCAAACCATAGGATGGCTGAAGAAGGTTCTTGTATTCTGCTAAATATCGGCAGACTGCTTGGCTTAGATACCGTATTTCTTTTTGAACTTGTCGACACGGCCACCAGCGTCCAAGAACTTTTGCTTACCCGTAAAGAATGGGTGACAGTTGGAACAGATCTCAACGCGCAGGTTCTGTTTAATGGAACCGGACTCGAAGCTGTTACCGCAAGCGCAAGTTACTGTAGTGATGTGGTATGTCGGATGAATACCTTGTTTCATCGTCATTCACCTCTTTCTGCCCTGAGCCTCAGGCGGACCCAGAGTATATGCACACAATCGTGATTATAGCACGTTGCATGGGCAGTAGCAATATTTTATCGGGACAATGTGAACCGGCTATTTCTGCCTAAAATGGCGTGGGCGCGTCGTTATCTTACAGGTGCTGGGGGCACATGCGTATACGATCCAATTACGACATCCGGCAGCTCGTCCGCAAAGATCTCCAACATTTGCTTCATGCCGTAGATCTCGCCTTGCGCCTTCGGAATGAGCGCTAGATAGCTCTCCGGGTCAATATTGAGGTTACGCATCTGAATCAGCTTCAAACCTGTCCGCTTAACAAAACCGATCATCGCCTCTATTTCTTCCTCACGATCCGTAACTCCAGGGAAAATGAGGTAGTTAATGGAGGTGTAGACGCCTTTGTCCGTTGCATAACGAAGCGACTTCTCGACATTCGCAAGCGTATACGCACGCGGCTTGTAGTAGGCATTGTAATGCGCATCCAGCGCACTGATCGTACTGACGCGCATCAGATTCAGCCCGGCATCTACGATCGCTCGCATATGATCCGTCAGCCCGGCGTTCGTGTTGATGTTAATGTAACCCATATCCGTGCGACTGCGCACGATCCGCATCGCTTCCACGATAATCTTCGCTTGCGTAGACGGCTCGCCCTCGCAACCTTGTCCGAAGCTGATGATCGACTCCGGCGTCTTCAGATGCTCCATCATGATCTCAACCACCTCGTCCACGGTCGGCTTGAAGTTCATCCGGGTCTGTGGAGCAGGAAAACCGCTGTCATCCGGCTGCTCAGATATACAGCCGAAGCATCCCGCATTGCAGGAATACGAGACCGGCACGGCTCCTTCCCAACGATTCAGGAACGTGTTCGAGGAAGTGAGGCACTCGTAGCCGAGCGCACAATGGGATAAGTGCTTATAGAGACGGTTCTCCGGATATTTGGCCAACAGACGTTCGACGCCGACCTTCACTTCCTGCCTGTCGCAGTTGTCCGGGTTCCAGCGTTCAGGATCGTCGCTTTGCTGCGCGGCCACATAAAATCCGCCGTCCTTCCAAACGACCGCAGAGTAGCCGAACAAAGGCAGCACCTGCGTCTTGTCCGTCTTCATGTAGCTAGGGATGCAAAGGCGAGTGAAGCCTTGCGGCAGAAGGGCGCCTACCGCCTGGACGTTGCCTGGCAGCGGACGCATATTGCCCTCAGGGTCTATTCCGATCGGCCTAGTGAACGGCAGCCCGACCATCGTAGCTCCTTCCGGCAGCGGAATTAATTCGTCTTCCATTAGTTCTACAACCATATCTCCGCTGCGGCCAAGCGCGGTCCAATCCGGATGGTCATAGAGGTTGCCTTGTTCATCGGCATATACGAGATTCATGATGTCCTCCTAAATCCTTGTCCAAAATTACGAAACCGGCGTCGTCCGGCTTGGCCTGCGGCTTGTACTGGAACCAGCCGTGCTCTGCGAACGGGCCTGCGTCGAAGGCGCTTGGACACCCGAAGTATCCAAGGAGGCCAAAAATTCTTCGTTGGTCTTCGTGTCGCCCAGCTTCTTCAGGAAGCTGTCCACGAATTCCATCGAGTCGTTCATGCTCTTGCGAATCGCCCACACCTTATCGAGTGCCTCTTTGCTTAGGAGCATCTCTTCGCGGCGCGTACCGGAACGGCGCATGTCGAGCGCCGGGAAAATACGGCGTTCTGCCAGCTTGCGGTCCAGATGAAGTTCCATATTGCCGGTACCCTTGAATTCCTCGTAGATGATATCGTCCATCCGGGAGCCGGTCTCAACGAGCGCAGTCGCCAGAATCGTTAAGCTGCCGCCCTCCTCAATATTCCGCGCGGAGCCGAAGAAACGCTTCGGCCGATGGAAGGAAGCCGGGTCAATACCGCCGCTGAGCGTTCTGCCCGATGGCGGAACAACGAGATTGTACGCCCGTGCAAGTCTTGTGATGCTATCCAGCAAAATGACAACGTCTTTCTTATGCTCCACGAGACGGAGCGCCCGCTCAAGCACGAGTTCCGCTACTTTAATATGATTCTCCGGCAGTTCATCAAAAGTCGAAGCGACAACTTCCCCTTTGACCGAACGTTGCATATCGGTAACTTCTTCCGGTCTTTCATCGATCAGCAGAACGAACAGTTCAATTTCCGGATGATTCAGCGCAATGCTGTTGGCAATCTCCTTCAAGAGCAAGGTCTTCCCCGCTTTAGGAGGCGCAACAACAAGTCCGCGTTGGCCAAGTCCAACAGGTGCGAGCAAATCCATAATACGCGTCGATATTTTAGTAGGGGAATGTTCGAGCACCAATTTCTTCTGCGGGTAAAGGGGAGTAAGGGCAGGGAAATGAAGACGTTCTGCGGCTTGTTCGGGGCTTTGTCCATTGACCGCATTGACTTGAAGCAGTCCGAAATAACGCTCATTCTCTTTCGGCGCCCGGCACTTGCCGGATACGAGGTCGCCCGTTCTTAGGTCAAACTTGCGAATTTGCGAAGCCGAGATATAAATATCCTCCGTACTCGGTAAATAATTGATCGGCCGCAAAAATCCGAAACCTTCGGGTAAAATCTCGAGCACCCCTTGCATGAACATCAGGCCGCTCTTCTCCGCTTGCGCGCGCAAGATGGCAAAAATAAGTTCCTTCTTCTTCAGCTGACCGTAATACGGAATCTGGTACTGTTTGGCAAGCTTATACAGCTCCGTCAGCTTCATCTCTTCCAGATCGGCGATCTGAAGATCTGTCGTCATATCATCACCACTTTATTCGTAATCTTGAGGAAAACTTCATGATTCCTTCCATCATTGCCGGAATCGGCCCTGTCTATTCGAACAGGACCGATACCAAGCCTAAAATGTTACGTTATTCATCCTCACGCCATACATCAGCGCCAAGCGCCCTCAAATTCTCTACCAGGTTATCGTAACCGCGGTCGATATACTCGACGCCCGATATCTCCGTGACACCGTCGGTTACCGTCAAAGCGGCGACAACCAATGCGGCTCCGCCACGCAAATCGGAGGCCCGAACCTTCGCGGCATTAAGCGGCCCGCCTTCAATGATGGCCGATCGGCCTTCCACACGAATATTGGCTCCCATGCGAGAAAGCTCTGGTACATGCTTAAACCGATTGCTGTAAACATAATCACTCAGTATGCTTACGCCCGTCGCTTGCGTCAGCAAGCTGGTCATCGGGGACTGCAAGTCGGTCGCGAATCCCGGATAGACGAGCGCTTTGACATCGACCGCTTCATAATTCGGCTGGCCGACGATCCGAATGGACTCGTCCATCTCATACACATGAACGCCCATCTCTTGCAGCTTCGCCGTCATCGCTTCCATATGCTTCGGAATGACATTATCGATGAGAACATCGCCGCGCGTTGCCGCCGCAGCAATCATGTAGGTGCCTGCTTGAATCCGGTCGGGAATGATGGAATGTCGGCAGCCATGCAGGCTGCTGACGCCTTCAATACGGATCGTCTCCGTTCCCGCGCCTTTAATCTTGGCACCCATGGCATTCAGGAGCGTTGCTACATCTATGATTTCAGGCTCTTTTGCCGCATTCTCGATAATCGTGGAGCCTTTGGCTCTTGAGGCCGCAAGCATAATGTTAATGGTCGCGCCTACGCTGACAACGTCCAGATAAATCTTGGCTCCGCGCAGCTCTTTCGCAACGATCCGGACTGAACCGTGGTCGTTGGTCACTTCCGCACCGAGCGCTTCAAAGCCTTTAATATGCTGCTCGATCGGCCGCGGCTCGAAGTTGCAACCGCCTGGAAGACCAATCGTCGCCTCGCCAAACCGTCCGAGCATGGCGCCCATCAAATAATAAGAAGCACGAAGCAGCTTCACATTGCCATTGGGCATAGGCGTAGATACCATTTTGGCAGGATCGATGACGATCGTGTCGCCTTCCCAATGCACCGTACCGCCGAGTTCTTCCAAGATCTCGCTATATACCGCAACATCGCTGATATGAGGCAAATTGTCCAAAACAACTGTTGATTCTGCAAGTATGGCAGCAGGTAAAAGTGCAACTGCACTGTTCTTGGCGCCGCTGATCTGAACGGTGCCGCGCAGCGGTTGTCCACCGCGAATCATTAATTTTTCCATCAGGCCCTAAATCCTCCCCATTCGGAAAGACACAAGATAGCTCTTCCAAAAGTGAAGTTACCTTTCGTGAATTTTTCCGCTATCGATGATTCCGCTGTAAAATCAATCCACATAAAACCAAACGTAACCTTCATTGACACACTTTTGGAGGATAACAACAAAAAACCGCCCGGTCACGGTGCGAACCCTATCCTGCTAAGGCGAAGGCATGCTTGGTACACAAGCTGCTATGCTCTTGTCCGCACAATATGAAGGCAGGTCCGGCACCGCAGTGCTGTCTGCGGCGGTTCACTCTTATAATAATAATCGTTCTGCAAGCCGGCTCGCAGCTTGGCGCCTGCCGCCTTGTCATCCTGTGCCATTATACCACAACGCTATCGTAATTTGTACAATCGGTGCAATCGCGCAAGGTTCGCGTACGTGTCGCAGATCACGCTCGTCGGGAGGATAAAAAAAAGGATCCTAACTTAGGATCCCGTCGCGTACCAGTTGCTCGTTCCATTGCCTTGCAGTTGCATATTCACCGCGATGCGCATCTCGTCAATATCGAAAGGCTTCGTGAAATGCATCAACGCGCCATGGTCAGTCGCTTCCTTAATCATGTCGAGCTCGCCATAAGCGGTCATCATGATCACTTTAATTTCCTTATTGATCGCCTTCACATGCTTCAGAATCTCAAGGCCATCCATACCTGGAATCTTCATATCCAGCAATACGAGATCAGGCGACTCAGATCTGACGATTTCAAGGGCCAGCTTGCCGTTGGAAGCTTGAAAGGTATTGTACCCTTCGCTGCTGAACACTTCCATCAGTAGGACACGTATACCGTTCTGATCATCGACAATCAACACTTTCTTCCTATCCAATCTGATACCCTCCCCGGAAATCCGCGGCGCAGATACGCCACGATTTGGTCAACACTTCCATATCTGTTGATATATTCGCCCACAACCATAGATTATCCTGCATCGCGCATAAAAAAAGCGAGGGAACCTGTGATCAGGCTCACCTCGCTTAACTGCGCTTGCCATCTAAGGAGAAACGGCTGACGCCGTCTCAGATGGCTCAAGCGCGTTTCCTCCCGGAGGAAGAGAAGCGCAAGTATAGGCATGGAACGTATACTTGCTTATATTTTCACGAATCGAATTAGCCTTCAGCCACCTGAAGCGCCGCTTGCACGAAGCCGCGGAACAACGGCTGAGGACGGTTCGGACGGGAAGTGAATTCCGGATGGAATTGAACGGCCAGGAACCAAGGATGCTCCGGAAGTTCCACCATCTCGACTAGGCGGCCATCCGGGGACGTACCCGAAATGCGAAGTCCTGTCGCTTCAATGCGCTCACGATACTCGTTGTTGAACTCATACCGGTGACGATGACGCTCATAGACCAGCTCGTCGCCGTATTCGCGCTCTGCGAGCGAACCTGGAACCAGCTTACAAGGGTACAAGCCAAGGCGCATCGTGCCGCCCAGATCCTCGATATCCTTCTGCTCTGGAAGCAAGTCGATAACCGGGTAAGGCGTCGACGGGTTAATCTCGGAGCTGTTCGCATCCAGAAGGCCCGTTACGTTACGCGCATGTTCGATGACCGCAACTTGCATGCCCAGGCAAATACCGAAGAACGGAATGTTCTCTTCGCGCGCATAACGGATCGCGTTGATCTTGCCTTCGATGCCGCGATCGCCAAAGCCGCCCGGCACCAGGATGCCGTGAATGCCTTGCAGCTTGTCCGCAACGTTCTGCTCGGTCACTTCTTCCGCGTTGACCCAACGGATCTTCACTTCGGAATCGTGAGCGAAGCCCGCGTGGCTAAGCGATTCCACGATCGACAGGTACGCATCATGCAGCGCTACGTATTTGCCTACAATCGCGATCTCCGTCGTACGCTTCAGGTTCTTCACGCGGCTGACGAGGCCTTCCCACTCGGTCATGTTCGGCTCGTTCGCCGTCAGCTTGAGGTGATTGACGACAATCTCGTCCAAGCCTTGCTCGCGCAGCATGAGCGGTACTTCATACAGCGTCGGCGCGTCGATACATTCGACTACCGCGTTCGCATCGATATCACAGAACAGCGCGATCTTGCGCTTCAGCTCTTCAGCGATCGGCTGCTCGGTACGGCATACGATAACGTTCGGCTGAATGCCGATGCTGCGCAGTTCCTTCACGCTATGCTGCGTCGGCTTCGTCTTCACTTCGCCGGCAGCCTTGATGAACGGAATAAGCGTTACGTGCACGTACATAACGTTATCGCGGCCGATGTCGCTCTTGATCTGACGGATCGCTTCGAGGAATGGCAAGCTCTCGATATCGCCTACTGTACCGCCGATTTCGGTAATAACAACATCGGAGCCCGTCTCTTTGCCTGCGCGGAAGACGCGGTCCTTGATTTCGTTCGTGATGTGAGGAATAACTTGAACCGTGCCGCCGAGGTATTCGCCGCGGCGCTCCTTCGTAATAACAGTGGAATAAATTTTGCCGGTCGTCACGTTGCTGTTCTTGGAAAGGTTGATGTCAATAAACCGCTCGTAATGGCCCAGATCGAGGTCTGTCTCTGCACCGTCATCGGTTACGAATACCTCGCCGTGCTGGTAAGGGCTCATCGTGCCCGGGTCCACGTTAATGTATGGATCGAACTTCTGGATCGTCACTTTCAGACCCCGGTTCTTGAGCAATCGGCCGAGCGATGCGGCCGTGATCCCTTTGCCCAATGACGACACGACACCGCCGGTTACAAAAATGTACTTGGTCACTGATGATACCCTCCACGCTAGTAAGTTAAATTATAGGTTAACCCAAATCCGCACTAAAAAAAGGTGCTTAAAAAAGAAAAAAGTGACACCCGAATACGGGGGCACTTTATAACTTTTGTCCTATTACAAACATAGATCGCTGCACGATCGAAATCGCCCAACGCTATGTTTCTTAAGGGATGAAACGAGGTCAATGCCGACAG
The DNA here is from genome assembly GCF_014192105.1 of Paenibacillus phyllosphaerae. Classification (GTDB taxonomy): domain Bacteria; phylum Bacillota; class Bacilli; order Paenibacillales; family Paenibacillaceae; genus Paenibacillus_Z; species Paenibacillus_Z phyllosphaerae. The sequence goes on from NZ_JACHXK010000038.1 coordinate 13,782, forward strand.
CGATGGCATGTCTTTTGTTTCATCTTGCATATCCGAACTTGAAGCCCATGCAATAGTTTATACTCAAGGAGAGGAGGCTGTCAAGAGCGCAAAAGCTCGGATTTACCGCAGCTTTACATGTCCTATTTTTCGTCTTCCTCGTCATTCGCTTCTTCGGATTCGCCTTCGGCTTCTTCCTCATCCGATTCTTCGTCTTCGAGCTCTTCGTCGTCGATCAGCACTTCCTCGTCGACTTCTTCTTCCGTTTCGGCCTCGTCGAAGATCTCTTGATCCTCATCATACATATCGTAATCTTCTTCTTCCGCCGCGTATGTTTCTTCTTCCTCGTCGTCGGCGTAGAGATCCTCGTCCTCATCGTCGTCATTGATGATGCGCGGACGCTTCGCGCTTGTTACCGGATCTTCCGAACGTTCAACCGGATACCAGCGCTTCAATCCCCATGTGTTGCTGCCGACGCACGCGAAGCGGCCGTCGATGTTAATCTCCGTATATACTTGCGCAATGACCTGGTCGATCTCGGCTTGAGACAGACCGCGAACCTTCGCAATCTCCTTCATTAGGTCCCGATAATAAAATGGCGTATTCGCCGCTTTCAGCAGTTCAAAGGCCAAATCGACCATCGGCATCTCTTTCACGCGTTCCGGATCGATCTTCAATGTGATCTCGCTCATGGGTACACTCCCTCTCGTACAAATGCGAAATATATCTTCGCTGCATGCGTTCCTTTTTCAACCTATAGTAAAACCTATTTTTTTCAAAAAAGCAAGCATGGACGAAAACGCACCCATAAAAAAGAAAATAGCGAAGAGCTCCCGCTCTTCGCTTCGACTGTATCCATCCGAATACGACCTTTCCACCAAAGCCGCATCCGGTTGTAAGAACCGTTCCCACGGCTCTTCCTATATACTATGAACCCGCTTTAATTTTGACACTGCTTTCCGCCCATTTTTCAAAAAAAGGTCACTCGCTCATACGGCTTGGAACGCTCGTTCATAGAATACCTCAGCAGCTTTAGCCGTAGGAGGGGACGCCAAATTTGGATAGAGCCAAGATACTCCGTTGGTTGCAAAGCGAAACTACCGCTCCGGCTCGCAATCTGAAGCGACAGATCATCCGCTTTAGACAGCATAGCGATTATAAGCATTTTCTCGAAATTTGGTCGAAAGCAAAGGCCCCCGCGGCCCTTAAAAAGCGAATTCGCCATCTGCCGCTCATACGAGGCTTCGTTATTCCGCAAGGCGACTGGCCCCAACGGGCGATCTTCGGCAATCGCATCTGGGTGGAAGACGATGTGCCCGTCACCGTGGATAGCTCCGTGACGAAGTCCGCGCTCGTGGAGAACGGCATTCCCTGGGGCGTGCAGAAAATCAAAGCGCCGCTGGCGTGGAGCATGACGACCGGCCACAGGGTCAAAATAGGGGTTATCGATACCGGCGTCGATTTCGGCCATCCGGATCTAAAGCAGTCGCTCGGCCGCGGCATCAATCTGCTCAACCGCAGCATTCTGCCGCATGACGACAACGGACATGGCACCCATATTGCAGGCACGATTGCCGCCGCGAACCAGCTGCACGGCATGATTGGCGTTGCGCCCCGTTCCATGGTCTATCCGGTCAAGGCGTTCGACCATAATGGCAGCGCCTACGTATCGGATATCGTACTGGGCATCGATTGGTGCGTTAGCAACGGAATGAACATCATCAATATGAGCTTCGGCATGAAAACCAGAAGCAAGTCGCTGCTTGCCGCCGTCAACAATGCCTACAATGCCGGCGTCATCATAATCGCGTCCTCCGGCAACGACGGCAAACGAAAGACCGTCGACTATCCCGCGCGTTACCCGCAGACGATTGCGGTCGGCGCAACCACTCGGCTGCGGCGGATTGCTCCGTTCAGCAACCGTGGATCGTACATCGACATCTATGCGCCGGGAGAGAAGATCCTGTCCGCCTGGCTTAAAAGCAAGTACAACGAAATGAGCGGCACGTCCATGGCCACCTCGCATGTCAGCGGAGCCGTCGCGCTGCTGCTCGCCTATCGGCCAGGGCTGTCGCCCGGCGATATTAAAGCCATTCTGAAGAAAGCGATGGTGCCGCTTCGGGGGACGAAAGTGCCCAAGCTGGTGGGCGAGCTCGATATTATGCGCATGCTTCAATCGATCGAGCGATAGCGTCTCTGTCTGAGGTCAAGGACCCGCGCCAGGTCGCGGGCAGGAAGAGGGGATCGGAATCCGAGAGCCGATACGGGTCCACGCTAAGTTTATGGATAACAAAGAGCCTGTGTGCGAATCGCGTTCACGATTGGCACACAGGCTCTTTGGGTTGATAATTGTTCGACTACATACGCTCCGGCGCGGATACGCCGACAAGGCGAAGCACGTTCGCCAGGACGGTGCGCACCGCTCCGAGCAGCGCCAGACGCGCCTGCGTCTGAGCCGCGTCTTCGGTGATGACGCGATCCGCACGATAGTAGCTGTGGAAGAGCGAAGCGACTTCATATACATAGCGAACGAGGCGATGCGGCGCGTACAGCTCGGCAGCATCAGCGATTTCTTGCGGCAGTTCGCCCATTTTGCGAAGGAGATCGTACTCGTGTTCCGTTGTCAGCTTGCTCAGATCGACGGAAGCCAGATCGGCAAGCGTAATCCCTTGCTCCTCAGCTTGACGGAATACGCTGCAGATCCGGGCATGCGCGTACTGGACATAGAACACCGGATTCTCGTTCGAAGTCGAAATCGCCAGATCCATGTCGAAGTCCAGATGGGAATCCATGCTGCGCATCGTGAAGAAGTAGCGAATGGCGTCAACACCGACTTCGTCCATCAGGTCCTCCATGGTAACCGCTTTGCCCGTACGTTTGGACATCTTCACTTTCTCGCCGTTCTGGAACAGACTCACCATCTGCGCGATCAGGACAACCAGCTTATTCGGGTCGTTGCCAAGCGCGGCCATCGCGGCCTTCACGCGCGGGATATAGCCATGGTGGTCAGCGCCCCAAATGTTGATCATGCGGTCGAAGCCGCGGCCGAACTTGTCGCGGTGGTACGCGATATCCGGCGTCAGGTACGTGTACGAACCGTCATTCTTCACAAGAACGCGGTTCTTGTCGTCGCCGTATACCATCGTGTTCAGCCATGTTGCGCCTTCTTCTTCGAAGACTTGGTCGCGCGCGCGCAGCGCATTCAGCGCTTCGACGACTTGACCGCTCTCGTACAGCGAAGTCTCGCTGAACCAGACGTCGAAGCCGACGCGGAAGCGGCCGAGGTCGCGCTTGATCTTGTCGAGCTCGAGCTCGAGGCCGTATTGGCGGAAGTACGTGAAACGCTCCTCTTCCCGCATCGACAGCAGACGGTCGCCTTCCGCCTCCACGAGCGCCTTGGCGAAGCCGACGATATCTTCGCCGTGATAGCCGTCAGCCGGCATCTCGACTTCCTGACCAAGCGCCTGCTTGTAACGGGCTTCAATGGAGAGCGCCAAATTCGCAACTTGGTTGCCTGCATCATTAATGTAATATTCGCGCGTAACGTCATAGCCGGCAAAATCAAGCACGTTGCACAGCGCGTCGCCTACAGCGGCGCCGCGGGCATGCCCCAAGTGCAAGCTGCCGGTCGGATTCGCGCTGACGAACTCGACCTGTACGCGCTGGCCGCCGCCTGCCGCAACACGGCCATAGTCGTTGCCTTGCGTAAGAACCTCGCCAACCACATCATACAGATAGCTGCGGTCGAGGCGGAAGTTAATGAAGCCCGGTCCCGCAATCTCCGCGGATGTGATCGACGCCTTCGCCGTATCCAGGTTAGCCACGATCGCTTCCGCGATCTGACGCGGGTTCTTCTTCGCCAGCTTCGTCAACTGCATGGCCGCGTTCGTAGCCAGGTCGCCGTGCGCTTTATCCTTCGGCACCTCCAATACGAAAACCGGCAGCTCCTCCCTGCTCACCAGTCCTGCTGCGACCACCGCATCCGCGATTGCCGCCTTCACCTTGTCATGCAATTGTTCCAATACATTCGTCGACATCTGTTGACTCCCCCTTCTATGGTATGAGACCGGTCTTGACGGTCTTCTTGTTCACGTAAATTAAGCTTCCTGCTCCTTCATCGTCTCTGCGAACAGCCTCAGCTTGAATTGCCCGACCGACTCTTCGCCGATCCATAACACGTAACGCCACTCCAGCATCATCGGCAATGTCGGCCGCGGCACCTCTTCCACCATGCCCCGGTCCGTGAAATCGCCGGATTGCATCCACAGCAGCGAAGTCTCGGTCTCGAGCGGAAAACGGGCATGGGCCGACGTGTAGCTGCCGTTAAGGCGACGACCGGCGACGAACATTTGCTCGGCTTCGACGCCTCCTTGGCGCTTCACCTTCAGCTCGCCTTCCCTCCACCGCACCAGCGTGCGAACGTTGCCATAGGTCTCGTCATCTTCTTCGTAGCGAATAAAGATCGTGCTGTCTTTGCGGTACCAGTCGCCGGTAAAGTAGTTGCGTTCCTTGGTCCCGTCGATATCGCTCTCCAGTGTGATCCTTACTCTCGCTTTGTCGTTCATCGCTGCCTCCCGTCTTCCCTCATCGATTCATTCGTGCCGACCAAACAAAAAAAGCCCTCGTCTCATAAAGAGACGGAAGGCTCCGCGGTACCACTCTTCTTAAGATCTCCGCGCCGGCCGCAATTCGCGCCGCGACGGAAATCCACTCTGCAGGGTAACGGCCTGGACCGGATCTCCCTACCAAGCAAAAGGAATGTCTACCCTTCCTCTTGCGCTTCAGGAAACCGACTCACGGGCTCGCTTCCGCTTATGCGTCCGTACCGGCTTCCACCCTCCCGGCTCGCTGCAACGTCCTTCACATAAGGTACTCTCCCGATCACTGTCGTTCAATTTGAATTTATTATAGCCATGACCTATGACGAAAAGCAAGTGGATTCGGGCAAATTCCGCTTATGCCCTGTCCACGTACGGAACGAGAACCTGCCAGGCCCCGATCCGGTCTTCCGTATTGCGCATCGCCTTCGTCGGAATAGGACTAGTCGAGGGCAGCCGAAGCTGCGGCAAGCCGGACAGCTCGGGATGTTTGCCGTAATGCTTCTTGAAGGTATCATAGGCTTTGCCCCCATTGAAGGCCAAGCACTTGATGTTAGGGTACCGGGCGATCAGACCCGGAATATCGTTCGGATGCGCATCCTTAATATTCGCGTCCAAGCTGCCTTCGCGGTCGCAATTGGCGATGACGTCCCACATGGCAATGCGATGGCGCGCCGCAAACGCCAACCGATCCTCGTAGGCTTCGGCCGGCTTCGTCCCAGGAGCAAACAGGCCGTACATCACACCCCAAAAGTGGTTGCGCATATTGCCGTAATATTGCTGCTTCATTAAGGATTCCGCGCCTGGCATGCTGCCCATAACCAGAACACGGGCCTCCTCGTTGATAAAGGGTTCAAACGACATGACGTGCATACGTAGCTTCGCCTCCTTCGGGCGGACAGCCACCGCTCCCGGCATCGGCTTGAAGGTGAGACGGCTCCAACCTAGTCGCCGTCGCCTCTTCACACGCTGAGCCCTAGCGCATGCTCAGGCTTCTTCTCTTCGGCGATGCGTTGGAGGATGACCGTTCATTTTATCAATACGCCCGCAAATCTCATGCTGCCACTCGACATCGCCGGACATGGAGGCGAGCAGCGAGCAGTTGTACAGATAAGCCAATTGCCTGCAGTAGGTCGCATTCGCAGCCAGGCAATGCTCGAAATCCGCCGCTTCTTCCTCCGTCAGCTTCCGCTTCGTGCGGATCGTCCAAAGTTCGGCCAGCCGTTCATGAACCGGTAATATGCCCATCCATCAACACTCCCTTCCTCTTCTAGTAACCAGTATGGCCAAAAGAGAAAGGTTTCATAGCCGCCCCCATACCCCTCTAGGGGATACCAAAGGGCTGCGCCCTCTGGACACCCCCGGAAAGCAAGGGCTGCGCCCCTCCTAAACCGCTTTTCCCGCCTCCCCTAAGTCCCCTCCGCCGAGGGGATTCCGAGGGTTACCACCCTCTGGACACCCGTAATCGGCGTAGTTGGGACGCGGCCGTCTTCGATCTGTCCTTTCGAGCTGGGCGCGCTTTTGCCCTGGCTGAATCTTGCATATCGATTGGACATGCAAGGTTCCGCTTAGGACAAAGCTCCGGCTTCGAGCTTCGTTCGTCACTTTGGTGCCTTGGGAGGTGACCTGTGCGGATCGCGCTTGAGGCGCGACTTCGAGCTGACCTTCGCTTGTCGTCCACTTCCGTGGACACGCTTTACTTTTAAACATATGGATACCAAACGTAAACTTAAACGCAAACCGGCCTGTCCTTCTGGACAGACCGGTTTGTAGCAGGCTTGCCTGCTTATTTGATGAAGCCGAGCAGCATCTCGCGGACGACTTTCGCCGCTACGATCTGCGTCATCTCCGTGTGGTCGTACGCTGGCGCGACTTCAACGAGGTCGCAACCGACGACGTTGACGCCGGAGTTCGCGATGGCGTGAACCGCTTCGAGCAGCTCTTTGCTGGTGATACCGCCAGCTTCCGCCGTGCCTGTACCAGGCGCTGCCGAAGGATCGAGCACGTCGATGTCGATCGTCAGGTAGACCGGACGTCCAGCGAGTTCAGGCAATATCTTCTTCAACGGCTCAAGCACTTCGAACGGATGGAAGTTGATGTTCTCGCGCGCATACTGCCACTCTTCGCGGGAGCCGGAACGGATACCGAATTGGTAGACGTTCTTGCCGCCGATCAGATTGGCCGCTTTGCGCAGCGGCGTCGAGTGGGACAATGGCTCGCCTTCGTAGCTCTCACGCAGATCCGCGTGAGCGTCGAAGTGGATAATCGCCAGGTCCGGGTACTTCTTGTAGACTTCTTGGAAGATCGGCCACGATACGAGATGCTCGCCGCCGAAGCCGACCGGCATTTTGTCGTCAGCCAATACGCCGGCTACGAACTCGCCGATGATGTCGAGGGAGCGCTGTGCGTTACCGAACGGAAGCAACAGATCGCCCGCGTCGAAATATTGGATGTCTTCCAGGCTGCGGTCGAGGTACGGGCTGTACTCTTCGAGACCGATGGATACTTCGCGGATGCGGGCTGGGCCGAAACGCGAACCTGGACGGAACGATACGGTAAAGTCCATCGGCATGCCGTAGATGACCGCTTTGGAAGCTGCGTAGTCGTCGGAGCTTAGGATAAAGACGTTACCGGAATATTTTTGGTCGAGTCGCATGAACGTGTCCTCTCTATTTCACCAGGTCTTCCACAAACTTCGGCAGCGAGAACGCAGCCTTGTGCAGACGCGGGGAGTAGTATTTGGTATCGATCTCAGGGATCGAAGTCTCGTCCACTTCAAGCGGATCGTGCTTCTTGGAGCCCATTGTGAACGTCCACAGGCCGCTTGGGTAAGTCGGTACGTTCGCCCAGTAGACGCGTACGATCGGGAATACTTCTTTCACGTCACGGTTGACGCTGGCAATCAGGTCCGCCTTGAACCAAGGGTTGTCCGTCTGCGCGACGAAGATGCCGTCTTCTTTCAGGGCGTCATAGATGCCTTGGTAGAATCCGCGCGTGAACAGGTTCACCGCTGGGCCAACCGGCTCGGTCGAGTCGACCATGATGACGTCGTATGTATTCTTGTGGTCGTGGATGTGCATAAAGCCGTCGTTCACGATAACTTCCACGCGCGGATTGTCGAGCTCGCCTGCGATGTTAGGCAGGTACTGCTTGGAATATTCGATAACTTTGCCGTCGATCTCCACGAGTACAGCTTTCTCCACTTGAGGGTGCTTCAGCACTTCGCGGATAACGCCGCCGTCGCCGCCGCCCACAACGAGGACGTGCTTCGGATTCGGGTGCGTGTACAGCGCAGGATGGGCAACCATTTCATGATAGACGAACTCATCTTTGTCCGTTGTCATGACCATGCCGTCCAGTACGAGCATTGTGCCGAATTCCTCGGTCTCGATCATGTCGAGCTTCTGGAAATCCGTCTGCTCGCTCACGTAAGTTTCTTTAATTTTGGCCGTAATGCCGTAACTGTCGGTTTGTTTCTCGGTATACCACAATTCCATGGCTGTAAGGTCCCTTCTTTCTTGTATGTTGGATTAAGATCATTGGTTTGCGTTACAAGTCGCAAGATATGAAGCATTGACCAAGTTCACTATAAAGCTTGTCCAGAAATCGTGAAAATGACTTACGGACACCTCATTAATGGTCACACTGTATTATAGTTCTTCCGGGGGAAAAATCAACCTTTCCTAGCCCCCGCCGCAAAAAAAACATTTTCGGGCGTTGGGCGGGTGAATAGCGCCGCCTCCCATTTTCCATACTAAGGAAAAAGAGATGCGATCGCGAGGGATTCACCATGAACAAACCCGCTACGCGCAAGCCCGCTGCCAGGCGCAAGCCGCCCCTGCGCATCCGAGCCGAGCGTTGGCTGCCGCTGCTCAAACCGCTGCGCCGCTTGTCCATTGTCGCCGGCTGTGTCCTGCTAGTGTCGTTCATTGCCTTATTCAGCTTCCTGTTCTATCTGCGCAACCAGACGCTGCCTACCGCGTCGATCAGCCAAGCTTCGCAAATGCTCGACCAGCAGGGGCAGATCATCGATACGTTCCACACCGGCGAGAACCGCCAATCGGTCCCGCTCAAATCCATATCGCCCTACTTAATAGAAGCAACACTTGCTATCGAGGACCAGCGCTTCTACGAGCATCTCGGCTTCGATATGAAAGGACTTGCCCGGGCGGCCGTCGTCAACCTGAAGGCCATGGAGACGAAGCAAGGCGCCAGCACCATTACGCAACAGCTGGCCCGCAACCTGTACTTGACCCATGAGCGGACCTGGAACCGTAAAGTGAAAGAAGCGATGTATACCGTCCAGCTGGAGATGACGTATTCCAAGGACGAAATTCTCGGAATGTATTTGAACCAAATCTACTACGGCCATGGCGCTTATGGCGCTGAAGCAGCCGCGCAGCTGTACTTCAACAAGCATGCGTCGGACCTGACGCTAGCCGAGAGTGCCATGCTCGCCGGCATCCCGAAGGGACCGAAGTATTACTCGCCTTATAATGATATGAAAAATGCGAAAGACCGCCAGCGCACCATTCTCGCCACGATGGTCGATCAGAATATCCTTACCCGCGAGCAGGCGGATGAAGCAGGCGAAGAGCTGCTCGCCTTCCAACCGCTCGGTACCGGCAAGCAGGACGGCATCGCGCCGTACTTCCGCGACTACATCCGCAGCGTGGCGATCGATCAGCTCGGCATCGATGAGCGGCTGTTCACCGAGGGCGGCATCCGAATCTTCACGACGCTGGACCCCGAAGCCCAACTTGCTGCCGAAGAGGCCGTGGAGAAAGGGATCCCGTCGTCCTCTGAGCAGCAGGCCGCCCTAGTGGCGATCGATCCGCGCACCGGCTATATCAAGGCGATGGTCGGCGGCCGGAATTACAAGACCAACCAGTTCAACCGGGCACTGGCGAAGACGCGCCAACCCGGGTCGTCGTTCAAACCCATTCTCTATTTGACCGCGCTGCAGGAAGGCGCCATGACGGCAGTATCGCGATTCAAGAGCGAACCGACCGTGTTCACCTATGATGAAGGACGCAAAACGTACGCGCCGCATAACTATAACGACAAATACGTGAACGACTTCATTGATATGCGGCAGGCGATCGCAAGCTCGGACAACATCTATGCGGTGAACACGATTATGTCCGTCGGCGCCGATAAGGTGATCGAGATGGCCCGCAGTCTCGGCATTACGAGCAATCTGCAGCCCGTTCCGTCGATGGCGCTCGGCACCTTCCCGGTCAGCCCTTACGAAATGGCCTCCGCCTTCGGCACGTTCGCCAACAATGGCGTCCATATCGAGCCGACCGCGATCTTGCGGATCGAGAACAGCAAAGGCGAAGTGCTCTACGAGGCGGTGCCGCAGGCGCAGCAAGTCGTGGACCCCGCGCATGCCTATGTGCTGACCTCGCTGATGGAGAGCGTCTTCGAAACCGGCGGAACCGGCAACCGCGTCTCCGCGCTCATCAAGAGGCCGGTTGCCGGCAAGACCGGCACGACGGCAACCGATGCCTGGCTGGTCGGCTATACCCCGGAGCTCGTGACCGCGGTATGGGTCGGCTACGATAAGGACCGCAAGCTGACGCCGACGGAAGCCCATCGGGCAGCGCCGATCTTCGCCAACTTCACCGAGACGGCGCTAAGCAGCGTACCGCCCAAAATGTTCGCGGCGCCGGAAGGGGTCGTTACCGTATACGTCGATCCGGCGAGCGGCAAATTGGCCGCCGATACCTGTCCGAACAAACGGCTCGAGAGTTTCGTAAGCGGAACGGAGCCGAAGGAGGTCTGCGGCGAGCATAGCGACAAGGCGGCTTCCAGCCAGCAAGATCCGGCGAAGGAAGCGTCCAAATCCTGGTGGTCGCAGCTGAAGCGTTGGTGGACGGACTAAACGGACTGGCTTAGGCACGTTTGATCGATAGGAGTGAAAGAGTGAAGGCTCTCCCCATGTCATCTTAGGATGACGTTAGGGAGGGCTTTTATTTTGCCATAATCGCTCATTCCCTGAAGAATGCCCGATAGAGCCAGGGATCTATCGTCATGTTACTTGGACGAGACCTGCTCCCCATGGTATCATCATTTTATCGATAATGATTATCATTATTACTACATGATTGGGGAATCCGCTATGCGAGGAAGCATCGAAACTATCTCATTCGAGGGTCGAGACACCCATGTCTATTTGCCGCCCTCCTACAATGGACAAACCTCATTCCCTGCCGTGTACGTGCAAGACGGCAGCTACTTATTCGCCGACAGCCTCAAGGAGCTAGAGGATGATTTTGCGCAAGGGTTGACGCAAGAGGTGCTCTTCGTCGGCATCGAGCCGGAAGACCGCTGCCGGGAATATACGCCTTGGTATGCGGAGGGACTCCTCCCCGATGAGCAGTTCAGCGGCGAAGGCGACCGCTATCTGGACTTTGTAACCGAGAAGGTCATTCCGTTCATCCAGACCCGCTACAACGTATTGGACGATCCCCGCCAGAGAGGGATTACGGGCGGGTCGCTCGGGGCGCTGATTTCCTTGTTCGCGGCGTATCGTAAACCGGCGTATTTTAGCCGAATCGCGCTTATGTCGGCTTCCCTCTGGTACGAGAATATGCTCGCTTATATTGAGGCGAACCCTTTTGCTCAAGATGAGCTTCTTCTCTATATGTACGTCGGCGAGCTTGAGGCCAAGGGACGGGGCAATATTATGGAGCGGATGGTCCCGAATACGAGGGAAGCGCATCGGCTGCTGAAAGACAAGATGCCTGGCGGAGAACGGCATATTCGGTTCGAGACCGATCCGGAAGGCGTTCATGAGCACAGGAATTTCAATCAGTACTTTCCGAACGCGATGCGATTTATTTATCCGGGCGCGAATAGCTGAGGCAAGCCGATCAGCACGACAAAAATCCCTTATGGGCACAAGGCTCATAAGGGATTTTTCATTGCGTAACGCTGACCTTGGATTACACGGTGCACGCAAGGCTGGTTAACGCGGTGCTTATTGCGCTTTCTTCTTCCACAGCGGCTTGCGTGGCTGCTTTTCTTTCTTTGCCTTCTTCTTTGCTTTCTTGTTCGGCTGGCCCGAATCGCCCGCCGCTGCCGCGTTCTCATTCACCCGGAACTTCGAGAGCGCATCTTGCAGCTGTATAGCTGTCTGGCTTAATGCGCCGGAAGCCGCGAGCACTTCCTCCATCGACTCCAACTGCCCATTGGCGGAAACTGCTGCCTCCTGCGCTTTGCTGACCGCCTTGTTCGCATAACTGAGCGATTCATGGACCGAAGCCGCAACCTGCTCCGTTCCTGCTGACATTTGCTCGGTCGCAGCGGAAATTTCTTCGACTTGGGAAGCCACGCGTTCAACTTCGCTCAGAATCGTCGCGAACATGCCGCTCACGGTCTCCATCATCGCCAAGCCTTGCGTCGACTCGGCTACGCCAAGCTCCATCTTGCTCGCCGCGCTGGCTGCCGACTGCTGCATGCCTTCCACGACGCGGTTAATATTCTCGGCCATCTGTCTCGATTGATCGGCCAGCTTGCCGACTTCGCTGGCGACGACGGCAAAGCCTTTGCCATGCACGCCTGCACGCGCCGCCTCAATATTCGCGTTCAGCGCCAGCAAATTCGTCTGCTTCGCAATGCCTGTAATCAGCGCGACGATCGAGGAAATCTGCTCGGACTGCTTGCGAAGATCGAGCACCGCCTCAGCGGTCTCGCCGGCATTCTGGCGAATGACCTGCATCTGGTTAGCCGCTTGCAACACCGTGTCGCGGCCTCGCTTCGCTTCCTGCGCCGCAGAGGAAGCCGAATCGTTCACGACCGACGACGTCTCCGCGATGCGGCCGATTCCTTCAGCCATCTCGGACATCGCGGTCGCGTTCTGCTCCATGCTGCTCGACTGGTGCTCGGCCTCTTGGGCAATCTGCTTCATGACCTCGGCAATCTGGGTAGCCGCGCTTACCGATTCGTGCGCGGTGGACTCCATCTGCTGCGAGGACGCGCTAATCTTCTCGCTCGTCAGCTGATTGGTGCGCAGCACCTCGGCGAATGCCTCTGCCATGCGATTGAAGGCATGTCCGACGCGGGCCAGCTCGTCTTTGGTCTTCAGCTCTACGCGTACGGTCAGATCGCCGGCCGCCATGCGGGAAGAATCCTGCTCCAGGCGTTGAACGGCTTGTCTGACATTCAAGTAGAAGGCAACGAAGAATGCGGCGACGAGCACTAGTATCACGCCAACGATCAAGATCATGATGTCGCGCTCTAACTCCATCTCGTCGATGCGTTCATCGATCAGCACCGTTAGCAGCTTCATCGCTTCATCATAGAGAGCAGAAGCAGCATCGATCGATTTTGTACCATCCGCGAAATAAGCGGACGAGCCGTAGCTGTTCTTGCCGGAAACAACCTCGCTCATAATGATCTGACTGAAATTTTGCGCCGTCGTGATATTCGCCTGAACGCGTCCTTCAATCGCGCTGATATCCGCGCTGCCGTTCATTGCGTTGCTCCAGTCGCTGTCAATATGTTTGACGAGTGTATCAATCTCGTCCGCTTGCTTGATAAGATCCAGAATCATTTCGTTCGTCATGACATCTCCCGCCAGAATACTGCGGCCTGTACCGCGCGCGAGTGCCTCGCTCTCCATCAGCAGCGGCAGGCGGTTAATGACCATGTTCACAAGTGAGAAGCTCTCCAACTCCGGATCCATAGTCATATTGGAGCCATCAGAAATCTCGCTTTGCAGTTCAAGTAACTGCTGGACGAGCTTAACATGCCAGGCAACGCTCTCGTCGACCGATAGGTCGGCATATTGCGTCTCCAGCAATGCCCACCCGGACTTAAAACTGCTCCATAGGGAAGTGGTCCCGAACTCTTCACCATACTTGGCGTCCATCGCATCGACGAGCGCGATGCGCTGTTTCATCTCCGATTTAATTGCATCCACCTGAGTGGTTGCCAGCTTGTTCCCATTGTCGCTGGTGCTGCGGCTCTTCTGCAGCTCCATCATTAGGTTCTTTACCGACCCGAGATAGGTCACGCCTTCTCGTTCCTTCTGCGAGAGGGCAATAGAAGATTGCAAGGTTTGAAAAAGATCGACCGATAGAATGGAAATCGGAATCAGCATAAGTAAGCCGATTAGGATGAACTTTTTCATATAGGATAAACGATTCATAATAGCTACAAATGGCGCAAAAACAAACACGGAAAGCTCCCCCTTCGATGTACCTAGTCCTAGTTTAATAGGGGAAAGCGTTCCCTACAACAAGTTTCGACGCGATTTGATCGTATACGACGCAGTGAATAATTGGGATACCATCCAATAATAGAAAACCAAGGTTTTTCTTGATTAATTCATAAGGCGTAACCGATACTAAAGTCCTACAATCTATTTTTGTTTGCTACTTCATATTCCTAGTAGTTATATCCAATAGAAGAAGGCCTCGGTGCATGTACACCGAGGCCTTCTTCTATTTACATTCCGAACAAAACACGCTGTCCTACTCTTCCAACGCTTCCTTCAACACCTCAGGCGAGTTATCCCACCATTCCGGATTGTGGTTGACGAGCAGGCGCTTAAGCGCGGCTTTCTCCTCGTCGTCCAGTTCATCCAGCACGAAACGGCGCTTGATCGCGTAGTCGAGTCGGTTGACGTGGTCGGCGAGAATCTTCCAACCGCGCTTGGCCTCGGAGTCGATCAGCATCGGGCAAGCCGTTGCGCCCGCATAGTACGAGCCGTTCTCGTTGCGGTCGACCGCGACCCAGACGATATAGCAGAGGCGGCCGTTAGGCGTATCCTCTTTATTCGGCGTAAACTTGATGCCCCGCTCGATCTTGCTCTTCGCGTGCATCGCTCCTTCATCAATATAGGCTTCGCCATTGTCGATCATAACGCAGGACACCTGACTCAGATCAATCGTGCCAGCGCCGAATCCCTTATGCGCTTTGTTGCTGACGACGTTCAGCGCCAGCGTTTTCTTTTCCTTCTTCGGCGCTTCCGCCGCGCCTTCAGGCTGCTGCCCTTGGCCTTGCTCGTTTATATCAGACATGTTGTCTCGAACTCCCTTCCCATGAAAACCGCTGTCATCTCGTATTGTCCACCACCGCAAAACCCAATAACGGCGCGGCTTTGCCGATCGCGGCACACATTAATTCCATTTTAGCTAATAATCTCGGAAAAGCAAACATATACATGCCTTAGATGCTTGTCAACGGGAGGGAATCGTTTAATGTCGCCACGTCTTGCCAAACGTTTAGTGCTCTTCGCCATCGCCGCCGTCCTGTTAGGCGTGTCGGCCAGGGAAGGGTTTGGGGATGCTTGGGTATCGCAATATACGTATGCTTTTGCCCCGGCCTCAGGCGCTGCTCTACCGCAGACCTCACTGCCTGTCCCCGCACCGGGTGGATCGGCCGCGAAGGTGCCGGCGCCACCCGCAACACCGCAGCAAAGTACGCCTGTCCCTGAATCTGTCTTGAAGCCTACACCGGTCTCGCTCAGCAAACGGATCGTCGAATACCATATCGACGTGACGTTGGCGGAGGATAGCAAGACGCTGCTGGGCGAGGAAACTCTTACGTGGACAAACCCCGGCAAGTCCCACGTAGCCGAGATTTATTTTCACCTGTACCCGAATGCGTTCCAGTCCCCGGACACCAGCTTCATGAAGGAGTCCGGCGGCAAGTTGCGGGAGGACAAGGCGAAGACGGGCACCGTCGGCAGCATGAAGATCGAGGAGCTGCAAACGGCTGAAGGGGACAGCCTGCTGCCTCGGCTGCATTACGTCCAGCCCGATGACGGCAACGCAAAGGACAACACGCTGGCCAAGCTTCGGCTTCCCGACCCGATCGCCCCTGGGCAGAGCGTCACGATGAAGCTTAAGTTCCAGGTCCAGCTGCCGGAAGTGTTCGCGCGCATGGGCTACGCCGGCGATTTCGTCATGGCGGGCCAATGGTTCCCGAAGGTTGCCGCTTATGAGACCGCAGGCACGCGGGGCCGCACGGCAGACGGTTGGAATGCGCATCAGTATCATGGCAACTCCGAGTTCTACAGCAACTTTGGCATCTACAACGTGAAGATCAATGTGCCATCGGACTACACCGTGGCCGCAACCGGCTTCCAGACGAAGCCGACGAGCGCCGAGAACGGCAGACGCACCTATCAGTTCTACGCCGATGACGTGCATGATTTCGCTTGGTCCGCTTCACCGCATTTTGTCTATTCCGAGGAGGCCTTCTCTGCGACGGGCGTTCCGGGGGTACGCATCAAGCTGTATCTCGATCCGCTCCATGCCGATCTGAAGGAACGTTACCTGCACGCAGCCAAGTCCTCCCTCTCCAAATACGCGCAATGGTATGGGACGTATCCGTATTCCACCCTGTCCATCGTCGTTCCGCCTACAGGCGCCAACGGCGCCGGCGGCATGGAGTATCCGACGCTCGTAACCGGCTTTGCCGCAGAAGACGATGCCCCGAGCATCGACTATCTCGAACGCACGATCGTCCATGAAATCGGCCATCAGTATTGGTACGGCATGGTCGCGACCAACGAGTTCGAGGAGGCGTGGCTGGACGAAGGGTTCACCTCCTATGCCGAGGACAAAGTGATGGAAGTCGCATACGGCATCGAACCGAATTTGACCGTAGAATCCAGCTACATGACGAACCCTGCCCCCCTGAAGCAGCTTTCGTGGTCGTACCATGGTCATGACAGTTACGCCGAAAATGTGTACATGCGTGCCAAGCTCGTGCTAATCGGGATTGAAAAACAGGTCGGGCCGACGACGATGCGTAAAATTTTGCGCGCGTATTTCCAAAAGTATAAATTCAAACATCCGTCCACAGCCGACTTCCAGCGCGTCGTCGAACAGGTGACGAAGACGAAGTGGAACGATTATTTCAGCCAGTTCGTCTACGGCAAGGAGATGGCCGACTATGCCGTCGAGTCGATCAAGGTAACCAAAGTCGAGCAGGATGGCACGGAGAAATACGAGTCTTCCGTCCTGATCAGCAAGCGCGGCGGCGCAAACGGACCGATCCCGATTATTCTCCAATTCGCCGACGGCACGACTATGCCGAAGATATGGGACGGCATGGAGGGCACCGTCCAGTATGATGTCATCCACCCTTCGCCGCTCGTCTATGCGTCGATCGATCCGGATAACAGCAACGTGCTCGACAACAAGCACATCAATAATTATTTGAAGGCCGAGGTGCCGGAGAAAACGCGGACCCGCTGGAGCCTTGGCGTGACACGGTTCATCGAGAGCCTGTTCGCATCGCTCGCATGGTGACGATAAGCTCGCGGTTTATGACATGACAGAAAGTCGAAGGGAGGCCTTTTGGTGAAAAGTCATTTGAGACAGGGATGGCAGCTGACAGCCAAGCACTTCTCCATCGTCATTATTCTATTCCTCTACGAGCTGCTCTGGGGCTTCTTCCTATACCGGACGATCGACTCGATCGTCACGCCGCTGCTCCAGCGTTACCCGGACAGCACAGGCGACGCGGACGCCGTGCGGTTGTTCCTCACGGAGGCGCAGTTCCAGCTTATCAAAACCGACCTGATCTACCCTTACCTGTGGCTGTTCGCCGGCCTGCTGGCGGCTCGCATGCTGATCACGCCGATCTTCAATGCCGGGCTGCTCCACTCGCTGCATTATGCCGGGGAGGAAGGCACCCGCTTCCTCCATGGCATCCGCCACAGTTGGAAGCCGATTACGCTTATTTATCTGCTCGAGGTCGTACTGACGCTCGCCCCTGCCGTATGGGTGCTCCCGCATACGTACCGGAGTTTCATGAACAGCAGCAATACGGGCGAGCTGCTCCAGCATACGTTGCCGTATATCGGCGGATGGTTCGTGCTCGCGATCGTGCTCCACCTGCTCTTCCTGGCCATGCAATTCGGCGCGGTAGCCGGTACCGGCCCGATGCGCGCCTTATGGGGAGCGCTGAAACAACTGCTTCCTTTTGCCGGCATCTCGCTGATCATGTGGGGAATCGGAATTCTGCTGAGCTTGACCGTCGCCTCCGTCTCGATGCTGTGGGCGGGCATATTCGCCTTGATTCTCCATCAGGGCTTCCATCTCGTACGCACGATTATGAAGGTGTGGACGATCGCGGCCCAATATGATGTGTGGCATTCCAAGCAAGTATGAGGAAAAACAACCGCAGGCAAAGGGATACAGTTTTCGCCGTCTTTGAAGGCGCAGCGCGTTTCATTGCGGAGAAATAGAGGATGACTGATAACCGTGAAACTTTATAACTTCCTATATTTCAAGCGGAAACGACTTGTATTGTCTTCTTAGCGACGGGATTCGTTACATTGCGGGAAACGGCCTTGTCCAAGGCTAGCAATGGAAGGGCAATCATCGGAGAATTATAGAATAAACGCGAGGGCAGTGTCTGATGACGCTGTCTTTTTTTGCTTCGGAAAGCGCGATTGGATCGCCGTTTCGGCTTCATGGACCAGGCATTGTTGGAGGATCTTCGGAATTTCTACGGAAGGGAGCGTTTTCAGAGGGTTAGCGAAAAATCGTACGATATAATAGCAGAAAAGTTGCACTCTAAGAATTCTAATTTGTGAACAAATCGTGAACTCAGAAGGGAAATTGTGAAAATGATCGAATTGATAGCCAGAATGAAAAAATTGCCGAATTCCCGTAGACGGGAAACGGGGGAACCATCTTGGGTGAATTGATCCCGGCTATACGGAAGTTCCGTATACGTCAGAGGTGATCATAGGGAGCCTTCAACCGAACCCCACAGCTAACCTCGCAGGCATTGGAAGGGGTTTCTATTCTTGAAAAAGGTCTCAGTCATGCTAATTGGCCTTGCGATGCTACTTTTGTTCCAAGCAGGAAGCGTTTTCGCTGCTTCCAAAATGGATGAAGTCATCGATGGCGTAATTGGCACACCGTACAGCTACGGTGGAACCACAACAAAGGGCTTCGATTGCTCCGGATTTACGATGTACGTGTTCAAGAAACTCGGCATCACGATCCCGCACTCCTCGGCCTCCCAAGCACAGCTGGGCAAGAAAATCGCGAAGAGCGATTTGATCGCCGGCGATCTCGTATTCTTCAATACGAGCGGTAAAGGTATTTCGCATGTTGGTATTTATGTTGGAGACGGCAAGTTCGCACACTCGTCCTCCAGCAAAGGCGTTATCATCAGCGGTCTGAGCGATTCCTACTACGCTAAGCGCTATGTTACCGCACGCCGCGTCATGAGCCCTGAAACGTTCGAAAAATATGCCGACGAGCCGTCCACTGAACAAGTTGACAACAGCGCAGGCGAATAAGCTGGCCGCTCGCCCCCGCGAGTGGATGCTTGCATAGACCGCAGAGTTTTGTCCCCCCGGACAATTGCTGCGGTTTTTTGCTATTCGCTTATGTTTAGCCTATCCGTTGCTTACCCATTTATACCCTGTGGGGGTTGGGACCAAACAACTGCTGCCACCCCTAAGTCCCCTCGTGAGGAGATACCGAGGGCTATCGCCCTCTGGACACCCGTTTTTGCTACCTCCCCTAAGTCCCCTCCTGAGGAGGGGATTCCAAGGGCCCCGGCCCTTTGGATACCCGTTTTTCCACCTCCCCCTTCCCCCTCCATCAATGTTGTCAGGTTAAGGAGATGGGGTAATAAGTGGAAAAACAGTAAAGTAGGGATGAGTATGAAAAAAAGACAACCTTTGTTTTGGAATGTGT
>NZ_JACHXK010000039.1:0-12957 GCF_014192105.1 Paenibacillus phyllosphaerae
AGAATTACGGGTCTGAATACAGCTGTCGCTGACCATCAGATTCCTACAACGGGCAGCAGAGACGTTACGCCGCTTGATTTCTACGAGCAGGATGGCGTTGAGTATCTTCGTTATGGGGGAAGCCTATTAGTAAGCGAAGATGCCTTGAAGCCGATCTACGCGGGCAGACACTCTTCAACGACCATACAGGCAAGCGGTTATGCCAAGTGGTATTCGATTCCAGATCGTGCCGCCGGCAAGACCATAACGGTATCATCATCTTCCAAGGGCTCATATGCCGTTTATGACGAGAACGGTGCATGCGTCGGTCTCGGTGTCGTAAAATCAGACAAAGCAACCGTACTTCCTAAGAATGGCACCATTATGTTCGCGGGCGAAGCAGGAGCGAAGTTTGAAATTACTCTGAAATAAGGGATAGCAATATTCGATGAAAGCTGCAAAAAAAAGCGGTACAGGTGGCTATGAACTGACCCCGTATTGTGAGATAAATCAAACACCTCTAAGAGAAAGACTCTGTGTCATAAGATGTGGAGGACAAGAAATACGTACAATCGAATCCGCTAATTAAGCGGATTTTTTTTATCTATGTACCCAAGTTCATGTTATTAGTGAATGACAAGAACTTGGGTATATTGCTTAATCGTGATCATCCACTTTTATAACCACGTCCGATTACAAGCCAAAATAAACGGCCTCAGTCCAATGGAATACAGACCAAGGTCGCCTAAAATTTTATTATTTGTACCGTCTACTTGACTGGGACAATTCACCGTCAGAACACACTTGTATTCTTTTATATCTGGAGTTTAAATGAATAACTGTCCCAGAGTGGGAATAACGGCGTGAAATAAAGAATAAAAGAAAGTTGGGACTGCCTGAGAAGCTTCAATTGCTTACCCTGTAACATAAATTGACAAATGGAGGTTAATTGTAATATAACTTAGTTATATAAATTTAACTTAGTTAAAGTGAGGGGTTATATGAAAGCACTATCTGTACTTATTATCGGTGGTGGTCTCGGAGGACTTGCATTGGCACAAAGTTTGAAAAAAAATCACATTGACTTCCATGTTTGCGAACGCGAACATGAAGACAATTTTGTTCAAACTGGCTATCGAATCAAAATAAATGAGAATGGATCCAATGCGCTGCAGTTTTGTCTTCCTGAAAAATTTTACGATCTCTTTATTGAGACATCTGTTATTGGACCGGCACACCCTATCTTCTTAGATTCGATCTCTCTGGAACCCTCAGAAGAACAACACCCGATGTACAACAAAGTGGATGTCACACCATCTGTAAATCGGTTTACCTTTCGTGAAGTGTTGCTCGGCGAACTTAATGACAAGATCCGTTACGGATACCGGTTTACCCATTATGAAAGGTTAGAAAACGGACGCTTAAGAGCGTGGTTCGATAATGGGGAGTATATTGATGCAGATGTCCTGGTTGGCGCTGATGGGGGAGGGTCCAATGTTCGCCATCAGTACAAACCCGGTGTGAAAATTTTCGATACTGGGGGCAGGGCTCTTTATACCAAAGTATTTCTGAATGCTGCGAGGAGAAAGGAACTGAATAGGCTCATTGGGGATGGCAGCATGAGAGGCCTTCTAAATCCAGAAGGAGATGCACCGGGTTCCCTTCTTCTTGAAGACATGGCCTTCAAGCCGAATATTGAACATTTACCGGAATCAATGTCTCTTAATGTAAAGATTTCTCCTCAACAGGATTACCTGTACGCTGTTTTTGCGTGCTCGCCCGAGTGGCTTGGGATTCCTGACGAGCAGCTCTTCCAATTGAACGGTTTTGAATTGTTGTCCTTTACTCAAGAGAAAACCAAACATTGGCATCCTCAAGTAAAACGGATGCTGGAATTAGCGGAGCCAGAGAAAACGGCCGTTTATCACCTCCGTAATGTTCTGCCGTATAAGCCTTGGAAAGAAACGACCTCTCTGGTTTTGCTGGGAGACGCCCTTCACCCCATGACACCGGCAGGTATCGGCGGGAACGCTGCACTCTTTGATGCCTGTGAGCTCTCGAAAGAATTAATCAACGTTATAAACGGGGAAAAGGAACTTTTAACCGCGTTAGGCGATTATGAAGTGAGTGCCATTGAACGTGGGATGAGGGATGTTCGGCTCTCCTCGAAAGCAGGGGAAAGCATGTTCAACCAAAAGCCGTTACCCGCTGAAGATGTAGAATTGGAGGAATAATGTGGTTTCTTTATTCATCCCATTTGGATCCGTGTTGTTTTTAAGTACATCCCTTACTAAGCTCCTCTCTATATAGAGTATAATAAGGTATACAATAATTTTTGGAATGGAGTTGGATTGTTTTTTATGCCTCAACGCAGGCCACATATCAACGAGGAGAAAATAATAGCAGCCTCGTGGCGGCTTCTCTCCGACCAAGGAATCGAAAATTTTACAATAAGAAACCTCTGCAAGGAATTGAATGTTCAAGCCCCCACTATCTACTGGTACTTCGAAAGTAAGCAGGTCCTTTATAAAACGTTGGCCAACCTGGTTTCAAGAGAGATCATAAGCGATCTTCCCAAGCAAGGAGATTGGCGAGAAAGGCTTCAGATAAGCGCAACTGTTATCCGGAGGAAGCTCCAGCAGTTTCCTTGCTCCGGTCAACTTCTGATGAAGTCAAGGCCAGAGGCTGATTTTATGGAGCTGTTGGAATTCCTATTGCAAATGATCGAACCTACCTCATTGACGGATAAACAAAAATTTTCATATACGACCCATTTGTTTAACTACGTCATCAATTTCGACGTTGAAGAATATGAACAACGTATGTTACAGATATCGTTAGAGGAGAGTAAAAAGGAAAAAGCTCACGCAGATCTAACGCAATTCAAATTACTTCAACGGATGCACGAAGAAGGTATGTTTAAATTGATAGGTTCTGATGAACTGTTTAATTCTGGAGTATTATTATTACTTGATGGAATAGAGCAGAGGATTAAAAAGGTTTGATGAAACCGATCTTGTCCATTATGGTTTCGAAAAGTGTATGGATGTTACACCATGAGAAGGCTGCCGGCACGAAACGGTGGCCTTCTCAGCTAAAGGGCGGATTACTTAATAAATAGCGACAAGTATAGGTCTTACCAGGCTCTGGCTAAACAAGAATATCAGCATGAAGCCAAGCTGTTTAACCCTGTAGAAAACGCGGATCATCTCAAGTGGATTCATACGGTCATCTCCAACGCTAAAGCCTTTATTTGGTGGCACGTTTCACGGTCTTGACTCGAAACATTGGCAAGCGTATCTGGTTGAAATCTGCTATCGGTTCAACCGACTATCTCAGTGTTGTGTTTTGTCAAAAACAATAACCTATCCTGACTTAGTTGGATAATCAAAATTCATTATTAAGAATTTGAAACTCTCCTTCAGCGAATGTTTTATCCGCATAACCGTCACCCCATTGACAAAGCGCTCTTAGAACCGGCTCAAGCGATTGCCCAAGCTCTGTGGTCGAATATTCGACCCTCGGAGGGACCTGATTGAACATTTTCCTGCTAACAAGTCCATCAGCTTCCAATTCTCTGAGGGTTTGGATAAGCATTTTTTGAGTGATACCATGCACAAGTTGCTTTAATTCGCTCGTTCGTTTCGGACCTTTCATCAAATAGTATAGAACTAGCCCTTTCCATTTCCCCCCAATTACCTCCATAGTAACTTCAAGGTTACAATAATAAACTTTCATGTCGTATATCTCCCTTCAATTACAATTATTACTTTTTAGTTACTATATAACAAAAAAGTGGGTACTATTGTTATGGTTATTTTTACTACATAATATCATTTATGAGATGTACTGAACAGTTGTTTGATGACAAACGACGGACAGACATACTTAAAGAACCTTTAAAAGGAGAGTCATAACATGGGAAAGTTTAATGGGGAAGTGGCAGTTGTTACAGGAGGCACTAGCGGTATCGGGCTTGTAACGGCACAGCAGTTTGCTAAAGAAGGGGCGCATGTTTATATCATGGGGCGCAGACAAAGTGAGCTTGATGCGGCTGTGAAGCTGATTGGAGATAATGTAACTGGTATTCAAGGCGACATTTCCAATCTGGCGGATTTGGACCGGCTGTATAAAGCAGTGAAGCAAGAGAAAGGTCATTTGGACATTCTTTTTGCTAATGCCGGAATGGGGTCATTTCTTCCGTTGGGTGAAATTACGGAGGAGCATTATTACAAAACCTTCGACGTTAATGTAAAAGGAACGATATTCACAGTTCAAAAGGCATTACCCTTGTTTCCGAACAATGTAGGTTCGATTATCCTGACTGGGTCTATGGCAGGTTCAATGGGAATGCCGGCATTCAGTATCTACAGCGCTACAAAAGCGGCAATCAGACAACTAATTCGCAACTGGATTCTTGATTTAAAGGGAACTCAAATTCGTGTTAATGTGGTTAGCCCTGGAAATATTATTACACCAGCTCATAATGAATTATTTGGAGCTGGTCTCGATAATGCTATGGAGTATGCCAAGTCTACAACGCCGTTAGGTAGATTGGGGACATCTGAAGAAATTGCAAAAGCAGTTATGTTCCTAGCTTCCAACGAAAGTAGTTATATTACAGGGACCGAATTGTTTGTGGATGGCGGAGTTGCACAAATTTAGTTCGGAAGATATACCACTATGGTAAAATAATGGTAAGCAGACTCCCAATTTTTGAATTGGACTGACTGGCTTGCCTGCGTTTATCAGGTGTTGCGAGACAATCCAATGCAGGAGTATGAGTGAACTAACGAGGAAGTAAGTATGACAAATTCTGCTATAAGTGACTAATATCATGAAATGCAGGAGATTCAAACAATGAATCTCAACTTTACAATCGAGGATGGGAATGACGGAACCATGTTTCCCGAAACCATCCCGCCAATACTCCTGCATGCGTCACGTCTGACAGGGCATGGGGTGTGAAGTACAGGTAGAGTCGGCAGAACGGCGGCTGAAGCCATCTCCGGAAAGGTATGCCAACGGATATGCCGCGCGGCTGAAAAACAAGATATGGTGAGAAATGTCTCAATTTTTTTTTTGAACTGACGAACTTCCGAATGTACGGGTCTAAAGTTAGAGCGTATGGAAACATGCGGGCCATCAAACGATGGTGTGAGTGGCGTGAAGTAAGAATTTCTTCTATGAAATACGCTAGCTGAACAACGGCAGCTTCCAACTCACAGGCCTAGAGGAAGCACCTACGTTTTGAACGGATAGCTAGATTGTAAGGGACTTGGAAAGCAAAGGACGTTGCTTCAAGGGCTGTCACCCGAAACGGTTTGCTATAAGGCTTTGCCGAAATGCATTTATCTTTGCGAGGGCAGGGGCATGACTGATGAACCTTCTGTAATGGAAGTGGAGGAACAGCCCCAAGTCTAATGGAACGAACAATCATTTTCCAATGTGAATTGCACCGATCGGGTAGGAACGTGGGAACATCACCTCTACAAGGAGGGATGCCACAGTGCAAGCTCTACGATACTGGGATTACTACGGCATGACGGACACATTCACAGCGTTATACGATAGAGCCTCGAAGAAAGAAGTTTTCCCGCAACTCTACGACATCATCACATCCAGAGAAAACATCCTCCTCGCCTATCGAACGATGAAATCGAATAAAGGATCGCGGACACCTGGAACCGATGGGAAAACCATTGCGGACATCCAAAAACTGTCCGAAGACGAACTAGTCTTGGATATCCAAAACAAGTTACAGAACTATCGCCCCAACAAAGTCAGACGGAAACGCATTGAAAAAGATAACGGCAAATGGAGACCGCTCGGAATTCCGTGTATTTTGGATCGGATCATTCAGCAGTGCTTTAAGCAGGTGCTTGAGCAATTGCGGAAGCCCATTTCTATAACCATAGCTATGGTTTCAGACCGCTGCGGTCAACTCACCATGCCATGGCCAGAGTGCAGTTTCTCGTGAATCATTCGCAGCTCCACTATGTTTTCGACATCGATATTCAAGGCTTCTTTGACAACGTGAATCACGGTTTGCTGATCAAGCAGCTGTGGAACCTTGGCATTCAGGACAGACGAACATTAGCATGCATCTCGAAGATGTTAAAGGCAGAAATTGATGGCGAAGGCGTACCTCTCAAAGGAGTTCCACAAGGCGGAATAGTATCTCCGCTTCTATCCAAAGGCATGGGGCAGCTCTTATCAGTTGGATGCCCCGTTGCTCTAACGTAGGAACATTAGCTTACAACAACTGGTATGAAATAAAGAACGAACTTATGGTTTTGGGACCTACGTAATTTAGTACTGCTTATCACAGGGACACCCTGATACAATTGGAGAGATTGGAGAAACCGTATTACAGGGGGATGTGTTTGGTGAATAACAGAGTAGTTATAAGCCTAACATCTGGTATCTCGGTGAGTGCCTCTTTACCTTTGATACTTTCGACCTTCTTCTTAGAAACCAAACTGAATTTTTTGGACTATCTCTTTGTGTTCCCATATGTCATGGTATTTGTTATGACGTATGGTTTGTTGGTATCGTTACTGGCTTTTAGAATAGCACCATGGAGAAATGTAAGGGCAACGGGTATACGCTTTTTGTTTAAGATATTTTCCGGTTTACTGCCTTATTTTTATGACCACTCTCTAGGATACTGCTCAATCATTGCCTCAATTCAATACTTTGGCTTTAACGAATTGCTATACAGAATACCAACGAAAAGTAAACAATCCCCATAGTGGCATTACGCTCCCTCGAAATGATTCAGTTTCCTCACTCAGACTCATGAATTCGCAGGATTTCATCCTGTAGCTAGAATGAAGAAGAGGATGTGGGAAGAGTCGGTGGCGGGCAGACGGAAAAATGGGCATGCGGGAATAAAGGTGAATACTGCATCACCCATATTGTTCCATTATGCGCATGTCTCCACGTCGCCCTAGCGATTCTCGCTCCCATGTCTCAACGGGTCATAGCCCTTACATTCCTTCGTCACATCTAACTACGGGGTGGAGGTCGGTCTTTCTAACGGAACGGGTCCGGGCCCTTTTGCGTAACGTCTCCCGATACTCCGTGCTTCTTGTTATCCTGCGAATGCTTGAGCTGGTGAGGATCGACTCTTCTTAGGCAGCCTGCGGGAAAACTCGGGTTGAATCGTAAGCTTCGCTACTCTTAGCCAGGCTGACAAGCAGACGAGCTACCTTGCTGCATTACTTCATGATGGACTTCATCTTCTTCAGCTTCTTTTCCTCCACATTGTAACGGTGCAAAGCCCGAATTTCGGGGTTAGTCATGACCATGCACATCGTCATGAGATAGAGAAAATGACGCAGACGTGGGCGCCCCCGTTTGCTGAGCACCATTTTTCCTCGCCACTTCCCAGAACTAGCCTCCGCTAAATTCAGTCCAGCGTGCCGAAGCAGTGCATTTCCATGCGAATAGCCGCTTAGATCACCGGTCTCACCGAGGACACCAGCAAGACACGTAGCACTGACGCCTCGTATTTCAAGCAGCTTCTTTGCGTAAGGAATGCGTTTGAGAATGCTATTCAGCTCGTGCTCAATCTGTTCAAGCTGACGCTGGGCCAGGTCATATTCCTCTAACAAATGGCCAAGATGAAGTTTGTATGCGTGGAGGGCTTGAGTGGCGCCAACACTGGATTTTGCGAGTGTAATGAGCAGTTCAGCACGTTTAACGCCAGCATGGCGCTTCACGTATTGCTTCCAACCGGCCAAAACCTGTTCGGTGCTTAATTGACTGATGTCGCTGGGCAAAGGAAAGAGTCTGAGTGTTGCGATTGCACTGGTGCAGGTAAGGATTTTGAAGACTCACGCAGTTCGGGGAAAACGATGTCTACCCAACGATGAATCTGGTTAACTGCACTGTTCAAACGCTTCGTAACCGTCTCGCGGTTGGCCATGAGAATACGCAGCTCCTCGTAGGCTTCGGGATGAAAACGAACGGGTGAGTAGTACCCGTTTTTGATCATATCTGCGATGACCAGCGCGTCCTTGCGATCGCTTTTAGAAGGCGTATTGTCCCGGTTTTCCTTGTTCTTTTTTACGAGATGAGGATTAACCAGAACAGCCTCAATCCCTTGCTCGACGAGCCAGCGTGCTAGGCTGAACCAGTAGTGGCCGGTCGGCTCCATGCCAACGATGATGCTGCTCATATTGTGGGTCTTGAGCAGATCCTGGACCCAACGCTCGAACAACCTGAAACCTTCACGATGGTTTTCGAACTCGAGCGGAGCGCCTAGAGCAATCCCTCGAAAGCTAACAGCGCGTGCGACATGGACTTCCTGGGCGATATCTACGCCGATGACTAGGTGTGAAACGGTAATGTTTTCAATGAGTTGATTTTGCTTGTCCTGTGCCTTAAACTTCATAGTAGAGCGACCTCCTGATGGGCTTTTTGAGGCTTTTGACCTCGTGTGCAACCCCATCTTACCGGAGGCGCTCGTTTTTGTTCAAACGCCAAAATATTCGTTTTACAGGAATTCTAACGGGAGAACGCTAGTTCAATACATCCCTGCTGATTAAAACCTCTCCTTAGAAGCAAACTAGATTTAATAGCTTCTAAAGGGAGGTTTCGTTATGCAATTAAGTGAGCTGTGGAGGTTGTATGAAGCTGACAAGCGCATTCAAGGATTCAGTACGAGAACTTTAAGAGCATACGCCCTTCAGCACAAAATGTTAATGCAAGAGCTAGGTAATATCTATATCGCAGAGGTAAGTTAACCATGCTGAAAGAGTACTTGACAAAACAAGCTGATCGTCTGAAGCCAAGCAGCCTGGGTCATCGAATTCATTTTGTTGGTTCTCTTTTCCGTTACGCTTATGAGAGACGTATCTGACTTCAAATCCTTCTCTCGAATTAAGAGAACCGAAGTTAGATAAGCGCATTCCAAAGTTTTTGATTGAGGAAGACGTCATACACTTAAAGATCTCTTGTCAGTCACTCAGGGAAAGAGCGCTGCTAGAGTTTCTCTAGAGGATAAGAAATGGGAAGCGGTAATTTGCGAACCAGAAACATACATTAGCTGGTATTATGGCAAAATCGATTAAGCTATCTGGGGACATTAGTTTAATATACAACGTAAAGAAGCTGCCGAGCCGATCGGCAGCTTCTTTACGTTCACTGGAAGTTTACTTTCAATGATGGGATGATAAGCAGTCCAAACCCATTTTATGGATATGAAAGTAAGACAATTGGAAAGCTGGGTGGAAAGACAGAATCCAGACTGTTTTAGGTTGCCTAGTCAAGATGTTGAATTTACCCATGAATAATTGTCAATATATGAAGGTATTATTGCCATTATGTAAGCGCCATTCTAGATGGTAAATCCTTAAAAAACGGACGGGTGATGAAGTGGGTATTATCGAAGTTAATCAAGTGACAAAGACGTATCGACAATACAAACGCTATCCGGGGTTTATTGGCTCTATACGCAGTCTCTTCACGCAAAAATTTACGGAAGAGGCAGCCGTGCGGGATATTTCCTCCTCGATCGGGGAAGGCGAAGCGGTGGGCTATCTGGGGCCGCGACAAGAAGTAAGTAATAGGGCAGGGAATCCAAGAAAGCGCAAGAGGACTGATGTATAAAAGCTGGAATTTGTGTCCATACTACTTTATATCAACACCTCGTAAGTGGCCCCGAAACATACCCCCATGTTAATGTTGATTGATTAGGTTTGATAAGATATAGAGTTTAATTCTGTATATGCAGATTATTTGACATAGTGGAAAAGTGAGTTTAGTTGATGTGAAAAGTCTATGCTTCCCGTATCAATGTATCAACATTGACTTGTTCAACATCAGACTTCTAAGCCTTTGCAAGCTCAGCATCGATATTTGCTTTGGATTTCGCCAACAGCCGAGACATATCAGCGCTAGCGCGGAAAGAGAATGAGAACATTACCATTTTCATATAGTGTTAGGTCTTGTAATTAAACCTCGTAAAATACCTCGCAAATAAAACTCCCTAATATAGTAGATAAACTAGCAAATTTTCTATTAAAAACAGATTATTAAATTAAATGGAGAGAGTTTACAACTCTCGTTAACTGAACTCCAACATTAATAAGTTGGTTCATGGTCATACTCTAAAAAAATGTTAAATGCTTACCGAAGGTTTCTTATGTGTAAGTATTTTTTTTGTTTTTGCTTTTTAAATTTCCGATATCGTTATACAGCCCCTGCGATGTCGAAATACCATGGGGAATGGTCTGTAAATGTAAAATAATGCAAAAATATATAAGGTGCATAAATATGTGTTTTCAGAATGCGGATATCATCATGAACTGTGAAAATCCGGTGTATAGACAAATACTTGATGGTTTGTAGTTATCACTAATTCTGAAAATGGTCCTTGATAAATCAATGATTATTGAAGCTGTTTTCTCACTAATTCTGACGCCACACAGAGGAGGGAGGGGGGAGAGACCACAGGGGCGGCGTATATGGAAGGATGTGGGGTTATGACCTCTCCCTCTATTTCCTCACGCCTTCATGTTATCTCGGTCTTCAACAGTAGCCCTTTAAACTTTCTTTCTGCATTTCTGTCAAAGGTGAAATCCTGCGAATAAGCGAGCATTCGTGAGAAAACTAAATTGTACTGAGGGAGTAGAAGAGGCAGGTACCAACAAAGAATTCACTTTTACCGGATCTGATTACGATGTGCCAGTTCCAGAAAATAACCAACTTATTTATACAATGTTCTTATTATCCTCCAATGATCTTTCTACCAGGTTTGGGCCTGAAAGTTTTAATGCTGCAGCCTACTGCGACTGATTGATAATCTGAGTTAAACCCGAGTGCCGACCAGGTTAGAAAGTATCTGATACTTTTCAGTTAGTTCGATGCTTCTCAAAGCCATCTGTTCCTTTGTTAGAACAAAGTTGTTCTTCTTCTTCTGATGCTCTAACCCAAAGGAATGCCTCAATTGCCGAGTTGTGACCTCCGGCTTACCATATTTCGTTGAGTATTTGTTTACCATCTCCTGAACAGCTCTTTTGGTCATTCTTCTACCAGTTTTTTGTCCATTCGGAACAGTTAGAAACATTGCAGTCCCTTCTTTTAATGGCTGATATAAAATTATTGTCGGATGACAAGAACATGATCTCATTAACTGCCGCGAATATCAGAATATCGCGGCCTTTTATTTTTATGGAATAAAGTTCTTGTCAAATTATAATGACACGAACTTTATCCCATTCCCGACAGACTCGATGTGCTCCAACAATCCCAATCGTTCAGTAAATTTGATCATGATGAAGGGAAGGAATACACACCATCTGCAGGAGCAGTAAGACTTCACACTGACCTGGAGTGCGGCGGGCTGTTCTTCATCGGCTACGAAAGCGTCAGCACAAAACGAGGGTAAAGTGAGGCACAACGGAGAATAGAGGAATTTATACTCTTTTATAACCATGAGAGAATTCAGCGAAAATTTAAAAAGCTGACACCGTTGGAGTTCCGGCGCCAGCTTGCTGCATAGGTTTTTTTTCAATGTCTACAAATTTGGGGCTTGACCATTGTACATCGGTTCAAACACCAGGGTGTTTTTACAATGTCACTGTAAGGGGTGCACTGCATACGCGGTAGAGGTTTTTTATTCATTACAGAATTCGATATCTGTATTCAATCTGATAGAAAGATAGAATCTAGGCGTTTTAGCACATGACTTAAGTAGGATCTCCATATATTTCACTTCGATTTGAACTGGATTTTAATCAATTTAAAAGAGGAATTTGTGGAATTTTGTCGAATTTCAAGCGAGAACGACTCTATAACAATGATTATTAGATAATAGTTCCATGTGGAGGAATGTATGACGAACTATAAAGAGCACATGTTCAGAGCTGTTAGCCGTAAACGAAATGTTCTGCTGGCTGCAGTTGTACTGAGTGGGGTCATGGCCTTCGATGTACCAAGCGCGGATACGGCAGGTCAGGTATCCATACTACAGCCTGTGTACTATGAACGGGCCGTTAATGGCAAGACACTCTTGAATCATGCTACTGTGGACGATACCTCAGGCAATGCCATCAAACTGAATGTTGAGCCCCACTTTTCCAAGCTTGCGGCAGGCTCGATGCAGATCTCAGCGGTTTCGCAGGACAGCACTATTGTAGAAGCAGTAGTGAACGGGATGGAGGTTACGCTGTTCCCGTTCAAGCAAGGCACCACGTACATCACGATCACGGGGAATACAGATGGTGTCAATTATTCAGATCGGATTAAGGTGGAGGTAACCAAAATCGGTGATGCCACCGGTGACGGAAACGTAACTTCCGCTGACGTATTGTACATTTACAAGGTTGTGAACAACAAGCTTCAAATTTCCGACGAAGAACGGAACAGATTGGATATTGACCGGGATGGGAGTGTTACCGCCAAGGACGCTACCTTGCTGATGAACAATTATGTGGGCAAGTCGGGGGCTGCGGGCACCGTAGCTTTTGTTCTTAATATTACGGATGTAAATGATGCGCCTTTTGCTCACCATATCCAGCTTCCCCAGAACAAGAAGTCAGGAGATACCATAACGGCGTTGTATGAGTATACGGATGTGGAAAGCAATTCCGAAGGGGCCAGCCTCTATCAATGGTATACCGACTCCAGTGCGAATGGCGGCACGAAGACTCCTATTACGGGGGCTACCGATAAATCCTATACCATTAAACGAGGGGACGAGCAGAAGTACTTGTTCTTTGGTGTCAAGCCTGTTCCTTCAACAGGTAATACAGGCTCGGTAGAGCTACTAAGCGGTGGCATATATGTTCCTGATACAACAGCTCCAACTGTAACCACCACCAGTCCGGCCAACAACGAAACGGTCATGACGAAGACCGGTGCGATCTCCCTGACGTTCAGCGAGGACGTGAAGGCGGCGGCAGGCAAAAATGTGGTACTGCGGAAGACGAGCGACGACAGCGCGGTGTTCACCTATGCGGCCAACGA
>NZ_JACHXK010000039.1:13053-28982 GCF_014192105.1 Paenibacillus phyllosphaerae
GGAGGCAGAGGCAGGAGCGTTCACCGACACAAGCGGCAACCCGATGGCGAGGATAGCAGGCAAGACCGCCTGGGCGTTCAAGACAGCGGATCTGACCCCTCCAACTGTAACCACCACCAGTCCGGCCAACAACGAAACGATCATGACCAAGACCGGTGCGATCTCCTTGACGTTCAGCGAGGACGTGAAGGCGGCGGCAGGCAAAAATGTGGTACTGCGGAAGACGAGCGACGACAGCGCGGTGTTCACCTATGCGGCCAACGATACCAGCAAGGTGACAATCAGCGGTGGAACCGTTACGCTGGCTAACCCAGGCATCGACGATGCCAACGGCTACTACCTGGAGGTAGACGCTGGGGCGTTCACGGACCTGGCGGGCAATCCGTACGCGGGCATAAGCGGCAAGACGACGTGGACCTTCACGATTCCGGATCTGACCGACCCGACAGTCACAGCATTGACCCCTGCCGCCTCTGCTTCGAATGCGGATGCCACCACAGAGCTGAAG
This sequence comes from Paenibacillus phyllosphaerae, assembly GCF_014192105.1. Taxonomy (GTDB): domain Bacteria; phylum Bacillota; class Bacilli; order Paenibacillales; family Paenibacillaceae; genus Paenibacillus_Z; species Paenibacillus_Z phyllosphaerae. The sequence goes on from NZ_JACHXK010000039.1 coordinate 13,562, forward strand.
CTCATCTTCAGCGAAGCCGTTACAGCTGCAGCGGGCAAAACCATAACGATCCACAAGGCTTCGGATGACAGTGTGGTATACACCTACCAAGCGGATGATACCGGCCATGTGAGTATTACAGGCAATCAAGTGGTTCTTCAAAATCCTGCATTAGAGCCGATGGTCAGCTATTATATCCTGGTACAGCCTGGTGCCTTCCTGGATGCTGCCAACCATCAGTACGCTGGTATTACCAGCAAGACGGGCTGGTTCTTCACAACAATCAATGCGGTCTCGGTAACCGCAACCGTAGATGCTCCACTGGATGAGCTCAGCCTTACGCAAGGGGCGGCCATTTACGTAACGGTGACAGGCAATACATTCCTGGATTCCGCGAGCGCTTCGGATTTCGTCCTGAATCAGGCTCCGCAGGGACTGACCATAGCGGGTGCGGGCAAGATGGGCGAAGATACCGCATTCCTGATCCTTGATTTCGATAAAACTTATTTTGCCAACAATTTCGATCATGTCAGCATCACGGTAAAAGGCTCGGCAATGTCAGGCGGACAGGATGCTCAGACCAATGAATTGTCGATCCAGGCAGCTCCAACCTTAGCGCAAGCTACGGTGTTCCCGGCTAATCACTCAACACTTAGCAGCTTGGAAGCAACCTTCAGCCTAACCTATTCCGAAGATGTAAAAGCCGTTGCCAACAAATTCATCCGGATTTACAATGCTGCCACCAATAACCTGGTTGAAACGATAGCAGCCACGGATAACGCTAAAGTGACGATCAAGAACAATGTTGTGACGATTGCTCACAGTGCCTTAAGTCCGGGTACGCAGTATTATGTACAGATGGATGCATGGGCCTTTGAGAGCACAACGGGAACACCGGCGGCTGGCATGACTACGACTATGGATTGGAAATTCACAACAGCGGACTTAAGCACGGTTGCGTATATTTCGGATGTAGTCATTGGCTCCAACGGGCGTGCAGCAATTCAAGTGTTTGGCAATAACGTTGACAATGCAGGAATGAATAGCGGATATGAGTTGTTTTTCCACCAGTATGTCCATGCAACGAATCAAGTCCGAGTATGGAGTCTTCCCTTCCTGCCGTTTTATCCGGGTATGCCTTATATTGTATTGAATTCTAACTTCTACGACTTCTTCGATATTACAAATGCAGCCTACTTTAATGAAGAGGCATATTTCGAACTGAGCGGGTACACGCTCAATGCGCTTGTACTCAAGAAGGATGGCGTTATCGTCGATGTTGTGGGCGATCCAACGGCCACGACGCAGAAGGGGATTCTTACTAGCGGAGGAACTCTGGTCCGGAAGAAAAACACGATGAAGGGCTCGACAACCTTTTCGGTGAACGAGTGGGATTCCTACCCCAAAGATACGTTCATGTTCTTAGGCAGGCACACACAATAAGGCATATTGGAAAAAAGGAAAGTCATACATTGGTGGAGGTTGCCATGAAAAAGTCCAGAACCAGCAAGCTACGATCCATGGCAGCCGTTCTGATAGCAGCAGGCTTACTAAGCCTGCCTGCTTATCAGGCGTCGGCTGCTAGCACGGATGCGGTGCCAACAGGGAAGGTTACTATCGGATCGGTCACCCAATATCTTGGGGAGCGGGCTTATATCCCGGTTTATTTGCACCAGCCGTCCAAAGGGGTTGCGTCTTACGGCATCGAAGTGAACTTCGATCCTTCTATTTACGAGATTACGGATATTCTTCCCCAATACGGAAAGCTGAACGATGACAGCGGCAGCTGCGCAGATTCTCCCGAAGGCTGCATGCAGTACAAAGCCGACAATACCGCCGGTTGGGTGCGGGTAATCTGGGCAGATGCCAGCGGCGGTGATCATCCGATTACGAAGGCTCAAGTCCTTTTCTATGTGGGGCTAAAAAATAAAAAACCGCAGCCAAGCGGTAAAAGCTTGCTGGAAGTAGACACTTTAAATGAGGAAAATTTCCTCCTGACCGATATCGACGGCAATAAGCTTTCTTACGAGGTGGTAAAGGGGGAAATCGTAACAACCTATCGACCGGAGCCGCCTCCAACGACTAAGGTCGAACAGAAGACAGCGGACGTTCCTGTGAAGGTGGAGACCACCAAGGAGAACAACCGGGTTGTAACAACGGTTGCCGTTGATAATGAAAAGCTTCTTGCCCAGCTGGAGACCCAGCCTCAGAAAACCGTTACAATTCCGGTTGCCGGAAATCCGGAGGTTGCCGTAGCTGAATTGAACGGCAAGACAGTTAAGGCGATGGAGACCAAGGATATGGTGCTGCAGATTCAAACCGAGAAAGCCCAATACACACTTCCCGCAGCACAGATTAACATTGATACCATCTCCAAGCAGGTAGGTCAACAGGTCGAGCTCCAGGATATCAAGGTCAGTGTGGAGATTGCAGAATCCGATCCGATCAAGAAAAGCCTTGTGATGGAGGCGGCCTCTGCCAAAGGAGTGAGTGTGGTAGGTGTGCCTGTTGACTTCAAGGTGGAGGCGACTTACGGCTCCAAGAAGGTGGAGGTCAAGCAATTTAATCAATATGTGGAGCGCCAGATTGCCATCCCGGATGGAATAGACCCTAGGCAAATTACAACCGGCGTTGTTGTCAATGACGATCTAGGCTTGACGCATGTACCGACTAAGATCACGTTAAAGAACGGCACTTACTATGCCCAGATCAACAGTATGACCAACAGCACCTATTCCGTCATCTATCATCCAAAATCGTTTAAGGATGTGGAGAACCATTGGAGCAAGGAACAGGTCAATGATCTAGGCTCCCGTCTTGTAATAAATGGACAAAGCGAAGATCAATTCGGTCCGGACCATTCAGTGACACGTGCGGAGTTTACGGCTATGATTACCCGTGCACTCGGTCTTCACAGCATGCGTGCAGGCCAGCCTGCAGACTTTACGGATATTGGCGGGCTAGGGGATCTGGAGGCTTCAACCCGCATTGCCGCCTCATATAATCTGGTTGCAGGCTATGTGGACGGAACCTTCCAACCGAAGGCTCCCATCACGCGTGCGGAAGCTATGGTTGTAATCTCCCGGGCCATGCAAAAGGCCAATCTGGCACAGGTAAATATGGACAACGCGGCAAGCCTTTTGTCGACATTCGCAGACAATGACTCCGTACCCTCCTGGGCGGCGGCGGGGATTGCCACAGCAGTTTCCCACAATGTGGTGCAGGGGGATGAAGCGTCGCGGCTAAATCCGTCCGGTAAGCTTACTCGCGCCGAGACCGCTGCCTTGCTGCAGCGATTGCTAATCAAAGCGGATCTGATTAACAGTAAATAAAGGACCAGACGGGGAACTCCTTGGTCCGAACCTATAGGCTCAAGCGCCGGGATGACCGACGTTTGAGCTTATTTCTTGTGCGCTTGGCAGCGCGCCGACTAAGGAGTGAAAGTCTCCAGCACACTGCGAGGTGGCGGAAGTGCATTGCTGAAGCATAGTGCATTGTCCGTGAGGAGATGGGATTTATCGGTATTATTCCTGGTGTAGAGAGTGAAGAACGAAGAAAGCGCAAGAGGACTGATGTATAAAAGATGGAATTTGTGTCCATAATACTTTATTATCAACACCTCGCCTCGTAAGTGGCCCCGAAACATATCCCCAATGATAATGTTGATTCCTAAAGTACCTCCCAATAAAACTCCCTAATATTTGTAGATAAACTTAGCAAATTCTCTATTGAAAGCAGATTAAACTTCCAAACATTGTTAAACAGCCCCGGCGATGTCGAGTGCCTGGGAATGGTCAATAATTGTGAAATAATGTAATAATGTATGGTGCATAAATATGTATTTTTAGAATGCGGATATTATCATGAACGGTGAAAATTTGGTGTATAGATAAATACTTTAAGGTGTGTAGTTATCAATAATTCTGAAAATGGTCCTTGATAAATCAAGGATTTTTTGAAGTGTTTTCTCTCTAATTCTGACGCCATACAGGGAGAGGTGTGCTCCAGCTGCTTCGCCTTGTTTTCTTCCAAGAGTACGTACAGAGAAAGAGGAGAGAATTTTCTTTTCATGCAACAGAGAATTTGAGAAATTATGGAGCTCATACAGGAAGCTGCAAGCTCTAATTACAATACGACTATCGATGGTCAAGCCTACCTGGAAATCTATTACCGTATGGAGAATTGGGGCTGGGAAATTGTCGAGCTAACGCCATATGATTGGATCTCAAGGTCAGGTGACGTAATCAGTCGGGTGACACTCTATTCCATCATGATCAGTCTCCTCATATGCGGCTTGTTTATTCTTTTATTCGCCTCCCGCGTGCTGAAGCGGCTTAAGCAAATCCGCCAGCTCATGAAGCAGGTTGAACGGGAAAATTTTAACCTGGAGATGAAAGTGACCGGCAATGACGAAATTACGTCCTTGGCCAGGACGTTTAACCAAATGTCCTACCGCCTCAACGAGCTGATCAACGAGGTTCATGTATCCAAAATTAAGCAGAAGGAAGCGGAGTTGAAAGTGCTCGAGGAGCAGATCAATCCTCATTTTCTGTACAACACACTGGATATGATTTATTGGATGAGTAGGATGGAGCAAGCCTTCGAAACATCAACGATGATTAACTCGTTGTCCCAGCTGTTTCGGATCGGCCTTAACCGGGGCAGCCGTTTCACAACGGTGGCCAAGGAGGTCGAGCACATCCGCCATTATATCCATATTCAGCAGAAACGTTACGAGGAGACGATTGCCTTTACGATCGACGTTGCTGAAGATACACTGACTTGCCCGGTTACCAAAATGGTGCTCCAGCCGATTGTTGAGAATGCGATCCGGCATGGTATTGAAGCGCATGGCGGGGACGGGCGCATCGACATTGAGATCTTCCATGAGGGGGATGATCTGCTATATCGGGTAAGAGATGATGGCGTAGGGACGGATGAGGCCGTCATTCAAGGCAGTCTGAACGAATGCGTCTCGCAAAATACAGGGCTTGGTCTTCGTAATATTCATGACCGGATCCGCCTCAATTACGGCAGTCGTTATGGGATCGAATTTCACAGTCAGCCACAGCTTGGCACGACCGTAACGGTACGGCAACCTCTCAGGAAAGGAATGGCACCAGATGTTCAAGGTGATGGTGGTCGATGACGATATGATCGTCCGCAAAGGGATTATGACATCCATTGCGTGGTCCGAGTATGATATTGCGTTCACGTTGGAAGCCAGGAATGGCCAAGAGGCATGGAGCAAGCTGCAGGAGCATCACGTCGACCTGATCCTGACCGACATCAAAATGCCGGTGATGTCCGGTATTGAACTCGCCAAGAAGGTAAGAAGCGAGTGTCCGGACATTGAGATGGTACTGCTTAGCGGCTACGAAGATTTTCAATATGCGAAAGAGGCGATGGCGATCGGCGTACGGCATTATTTGCTCAAGCCAGTTCTGGCAGAAAAGCTCGTGTCAACACTTACGGGAATACGGGAGCAGCTGCGAAGCAAGAGGCTTGCCGAGCGGGGAGAGCGGTACCGGAATATGCTGATCAATGAGCATATGCCGCTGATGCGAACCAAGCTTATGAACGAGCTTATCGGAGGGAAGCGGGTAAGCGATGAGCTGCTGGAGAAAGCGATTACCTTGCATACTCCCCTAACGGGGCCTTATTACCAGGTGGCAGTGATCGAGCAGGATGTACCGGATGATGCATCGCAACACGCAGCGTCAGAGGCGGAGGAACGTAAGTTCTTTGCATGTATGAACATTGCGGAGGAGACGCTGAACGGCTATTACTCGGGTTTCCTCAGTCTTCACAAGACAGGGAGAATGATCCTCCTTGCTAATTTGTCCGATGCTTGTTCGATCCTGGAGGCGTGCAAAATGATTCAAGGCAATCTGCAGCGCTTCCTCAAACTATCAGTATCGATCGGTGTCGGTGAGCCTGTCGTCGGATTGGGCATAGCTACGAATCGGCCTTCCGTGCGCTTTCCGGGAAGAGCTTCCAGGGAAAAGGCGAGTTGATCGACTGGAGGGAGTTCAAGCGTGATCCGCTATCTCGGAATGATGCGCTGCAGATCGAGACTGCGCTGACAGGCCAACCGCCTAAAATCGTGAAAGAAGCAATTCTCTATATGACCAAGCATTACGGGGAGCCGATAGGTCTGAACGAAGTGGCGGCTCACGTTCGCGTCACTCCCGCCCATCTAAGCAAAGTATTCAAAGAGGAAATGGGTGTCACCTTCATCAAATGGCTTAACCATCTGCGCATGGAGGAAGCGAAGAAGCTTCTGCGTCATACCTGGATGAAGACGTACGAAGTTGCTGAGCAGGTAGGCTATCCGGATTACAAATATTTCTCCTTGATGTTCAAACGGCATACCGGTAGCTCGCCGAGGGACTACCGGAAAAAATAGCCGCCTCTAATCTTCAAACGTGAATAGGGGGATTGACGTGTTCCGAGCTTCGAAGTTACCTGCTGCCATGTTGGCTGCTTGCTTTAGTATCTTGCTGCTAGGAGGATGTGCCAAGGTTCCATATTCGTTGGAGGCTGAAGGCGACTATATGCCTGCAGCCGATGAGAATGCGGGTGTTACGTTGACGTTGGCACATTCATGGACGGCAACTTCGACAACCGCAGTCGATTCGGTTCACCGTTCGCTCGTCGAGCGGTTCGTTCAGGACAATCCCGCAATCACACTGTCTGAGGATGTCCTTGATAATGCGTCGCTGAAGGTGAAAATCAAGACGCTCGCCGCTGCCAATGCGCTGCCGGATGTCTTCATGCTGCTTGGTTCCGACGCCCGAATGCTGTTGGACAATAAGCTGATCATGCCGGTCGATGAGCTTCTGGAATAGGATCCGGTCTGGAAAAAGGGCTTTCGTCCGAATGCGTTCGACGATTTCCGGTTCGATGGACAAACGACTGCGATTCCAATGCAAATGACGTTAACGTCGGTCATTTATTATAATGCAGACATTTTCAAGCGGGCAGGCTATTCAGCATTTCCGTCGACTTGGGAGGATTTCCTGGATGCGATTCCGAGGATCCGGTCGCTTGGCATAACCCCGATCTCGATGGGGAATAAGGATCAATGGGTTGCAGGTTCCTGTCTGCTGAGCGCGCTTGGCGACCGCTTTACCGGCACGGCGTGGTTCGACGGGATTGTAGGGCGCAAAGGACCGGCTTTCACGGACCAGCCTTTCGTTCAGACGCTAGCCGCGATCAAGCAGCTATCGGACGTGGGAGCCTTCAATGACGATATGAACCGACTCGATAACTTTCAACAGCGTGAAGCTTATTACCAGGGGAAGGCTGCGATGTTCCTCGAAGGGGGATGGGCGGTGTCCTCCGTAATTGCCGATGCGCCGCCTGCTATTCTTGAGCAGACGCATTTGTCTGTTCTGCCGCAAGTTCCAGGAGGAGCAGGCCTCCCGCTATCCTCTGCCGGCGGATCCGGTTGGGGAATTGCGTTGAATGCGAATTTGAAAGGGGAAAAACTGCAAGCAGCCGTTAAGCTGATTAAGTATTTGACAGGCGATACGGCCGCGAACGAGATGGCAGCCAAAGGCGATATCTCGGGATCGTTTGCCACCATCCGCGACCAAGCCTCGCCACCCTTATTCAGTGAATATATCGTCTTGCTGGACAGCGTACAGCTCACGCCGGTGTATGATGTGCGGCTGCCGCCTGACGTTGTGCAAGTGCTGAATGAAGAGCTGCAGCACCTGATCATGCCGGGCTCCTCCCTTACGCGGGAGGAGGCGGCAAACAGCATTCAGGCTGCGTATCGGTACGACCGTTCGCCGGAAGGGGGGTAAGTTTTTTTGATGGCCTAATTCATTATCCCTCTCAAGTCTCCTGAAATTATAAAAAACGCGCTGGACCGTCAGTTCTGCGCGTATAGTGACGCAGGATGGGAAGCGCATCGAGCGTTAACCCACGAGAAACTGCATTATTTTAAGCGCGGGATATTGGTTATAACGTGGATCTTGACGAAACAGGCGGATAAGAAATATCCCTCGCTTACTGAAACTAACAAGAAATTAACAAAAAGCCGCTTTCACGAAGCGGCTTTTTTGTGTCGTACGCCGATTGAACGTTTCCGACTGCTATCCTGTATGAAACCATACTGTAGGGGTGGGCCCGAAATTTAGATATAATCACAAAAATACAGGGATTATCGCCACGCAAAACCGGCCTTATACTAGTTTTTGTAAGCGGTTACTTAGTTGAAAATTCAAGCGGAAAGTGGTATGGGGGAGCACATAGAACGAAGGTTTGACAAGTTCGATATGAGGGATGACAACCATTCGACGATTGGAGAGGTCACATGAAAAGAAGAGCGATTACAGCTGCGCTAATAGCTTTGCTGATGACAGTCTCGATGCTGGCCGCATGTACGAACTCCCAGGAAGCGCTGCCTTCAACTACTAATACCGTCAAAGAAGACAACAAGCCTGCAGACCAACCTGCGACGACCAATAATGAACAGAAGGAAACCGATAAGCCGGCGAATAACGCCAAAGAAACGCCTCGGAACGAGACTCTTTACATAAGCGGTCTGCAATGGGGGGCGCCTACGAACTTTAACCTGATCAGCGGCAACCCGCCTTCCCGATCAACTATGGGAATTCCCGCGAGCTGGTCTATGAAACGCTCTTCATGATCAACATGAACGACGGCAAGCCATTCACCTCCGACGACGTGGTGTATACCTATAAGCTTGGCCAAAAGTATGAGATCAACTGGAGCAGCTATTGGGACTACATTCAAGATGTAACCGCAGACGGGCCGAATGCGGTGAAGATCACCTTGAACCCGGCGAATCCGAACAAATTGACCGTTACCGAAAGTATTGAGCTGATTCCGATGCTTCCGAAACATATTTGGGAGGCAATCGAAACCAAAGCGAATAACGTTTTGGCGGAAATCCGTAAGGAGTTCAATGAGAACCCAGTCGGTACAGGTCCGTACAAAATGCACTTCTACAACGATCAGAAAATTACGGTTGTGCGCGATGACAATTATTGGGGCAAAGCGCTGTTCGGCAAGCTGCCGGCGCCGAAATATATTACGCATGTCATCTACAAAGACAACGCGGCAGGCGACCTCGCCTTTAAGAATGGCCAAGTCGACGTCTCGCAGCAATTCACTCCTCAAGTATGGAAAATGTGGGAAGGCGGCGCACCGGTCAAAACGTATCTGAAGGACGCGCCTTACTACCTGCCGGGCTCGATGCCATCCATCTTCTTCAATATGACGAAGAAGGGGCTTGATAATGCCGACGTACGCAAAGCGATCGCGATGGCGATTGATTATAAGAAAATATCCCAGCTGGCGATGAGCGGCTATTCGGCGGATATGAAGCCTTCGCTTACGCTTGATACGCCGGCCGAATCGAGTCTGTTGGATCAAGACGCAATTAAATCGTTGCAATGGACGACAGATGTAGAAGCGGCCAACAAGCTGCTTGACAGCATCGGCGCGAAGAAAGGCAAGGATGGCATCCGCGTATTGAACGGCGAGCGTCTTGGACCGTTCGAGGTGGAATGTCCGTACGGCTGGTCGGACTGGAATGCAGCGCTTGAGATCGTGGCGCAGAGCGCGAAAGCGATCGGCATTGAGATCCGCACCAAATTCCCTGAAGCGCCTGTATGGACCAATGATCTGCAGACCGGCAAATTCGACATTATCATGAATACGCCGGCCGGCAACGTCACCCCGGCCAACCCTTGGAACCGCTCAAGAACGATCATGTACTCCAAAGGCGTTGCGCCGATCGGCGAGATGGCGTTCTGGAACTGGGGCCGCTACAAAAATGAGAGAGCCGATCAAATCATCGATAAAATCCCGACGGTTGAAGGCGCGGAAGCAAAAGCGCTGTATACCGAGCTGACGCAAATTTGGCTGAAAGACGTACCGTCCATTCCGTTGATGTACCGTCCTTGGGTGTTCTATACCGTCAATGAATCGGTATGGAAGGGCTTCCCGGTCGATGGGGACGGCAGCAATATTCCGCCGCAAATCGCGATCGATGGCGCAGGTATCCGCGCTTTGTATCAAATCACGAACTAATCCTGTCAGGGCCTATATGGGGGCGTCCCCGGTATAGGCCCTCCTTGACCAATTCATATCCGGAGGTGAGCTTAAGTTTGAATGCTAATACCAGGTAGTATTTTGTGAAGAAATCAGGCTGGTATCTCCTGACGCTGCTCATTGCGCTCATTCTGAATTTCTTGCTCCCGAGGATGATCGAAGGCAACCCTGTCAGTACGATAGCCACGCAAGTATCGCAAGGGATGACGGACAGCGACTCGATCAAGAAGGTATACGATAATTTCATGAAGGAATTCGGTGTCGATAAGCCGATCATCGTCCAATTCGGAATCCATCTGAAAAATCTGTTCACCGGCGATCTTGGCACTTCATTCGGCTTATATCCAAGGCAGGTATCCAGCATTCTTGCTTCTGCCGTACCGTGGACGATCGGCCTTCAGCTGCCGGCCATTCTGGTTGGATGGATTCTGGGGAATGTGCTTGGCGCAGTCGCGGCTTACCGCAAAGGCGTATTCGACCGTGCGCTCTTTCCGATTGTCCTGTTCGTCAACTCGATTCCGTTCTTTACGCTCGCGATTATCATGCTGTACCTGTTCGGCATTACGCTGAAATGGTTCCAGATGTCGGGCGGCTACGATTACCAAATGGTACCGCATATGAGTTTGGATTTCTTCCTGTCGGTGATCCGCCATCATACGCTTCCTTTCCTGTCGATCGTGCTCGTGACGATTGGCGGACAGGCGATCGGGATGCGGGAGATGTCCATCTATGAGCTGAACGCTGATTACGTGTTGTACAGCAAGCTTCTCGGCATTCGTGATTCCCGCGTTGCCCGTTATGTATTCAAGAACGCAATGCTGCCGCAGATTACAGGTCTTGCCTTATCGATCGGCACAATGGTCGGAGGCTCCTTGATCTGCGACCATCGTCTTCAGTTATCCGGGCATTGGAACATGGCTGTTTACCGCGATCCGTCAGCTTGATTATCCGCTGATTTCCGGCTGTACACTGCTCATCGCCATCACCGTGCTGCTTGCGAATTTTACGATCGAGATCATCTACGGCATTGTAGATCCTCGCATTAAGGCCGCGCAAATGGAGGAGAATTGATATGACGCATTCCATCGGCATTCTGATGCGATCGCCGAAGTTCCTGCTGGGCGCGATTACGACCGTGCTGATGATTTTGCTGGTCGTCATTTATCCGCTTATCAACCGGGGCGATCCGCTCGAGATGATGGCGCTGGCCTTCCAGCCCCCGGGTAACGGCTTGCTGCTCGGATCCGACAACTTCGGCAGGGATTTGTTTCTGGAGCTCGTCTATGGGATTCGCACATCGATCATCGTTGGTCTGGTGGCCGGGGTTGTCGCAACCGCGATCGGGCTGGTGATCGGATTAGCCTCCGGATACATCGGCGGGCTAGTCGACAACATCCTCACAGCGGTTACCAATATGTTCATCGTCATTCTATCGTTCATTATTCTCATTCTGATTTCGGTCAGCTTGAATTCTCGCAGCTCGCTCATCGTGGCGATGATCATCGGTCTTACGAGCTGGCCGTGGACAGCCCGGGCCGTCAGAGCACAGACAACGTCGCTGCGCAACCGGGATCCGTCAATATCGCGAAAATTTCCGGTCATAGCACGTCCCGGATCATTCTATTTGAAATTTTGCCGTATATCGCCTCCTATGTCGTCATGGCCTTTATTCTACAGGTGGCATCCGGCATTCTGGCGGAAGCTTCGATCTCCATGCTAGGTCTTGGACCGTACAATACGATATCGCTCGGCATCATCATGAACTGGACGCTCGTGTTCGAGGCTCCTGTAGCCGGCGCCTGGTGGGCATTCATCCCTGCCGCGTTCTCGATTGCGATTATTACGTTTTCCTTATATATGATCAATACGGGCATGGACGAAATCTTCAATCCTAAAATAAGGAGCTAGTCCCATGAGCGAACATGCGCGTAAACTCGAAGTTGCTCCAGAGCCGGTTCCGAAGCGGAATATTCTGGAGGTCCAAGAGCTGAAGACCTATTATAAAACAAGGCTCAAAGAGAATGTGTATGCAGTGGATGGCGTAAGTTTCGCGATCGAGGAGGGCAAGACGCTCGGCATTGCGGGCGAATCCGGCTGCGGCAAGTCGACGCTAGCGCTGAGTCTGATGGGATTTTATTTTCCTCCGCTTCATTACGGGAGCGGTTCGATCAAGGTCAATGACATCGATATTATGAAGCTGAATAAGGACCAGCTGCGCAAGATGATTCTGGGCAGGGAGATTGCTTATATTCCGCAGGCCGCAATGAATGCGCTCAATCCGACGCTCAAAATCATTCATTTTATCGAGGATATGATGAAGGAGCACCGGCCAGAGCTGACCAAGAAACAAGTATATGATATGGCGGCCGAACGGTTACAGATGCTGCATCTTTCGCCGGATGTCCTGAAATCGTATCCGAATGAGCTCTCCGGAGGGATGAAGCAGAGGACGGTCATTGCGATCTCGTCCATTCTCAATCCGAAGGTGCTCGTGGCCGATGAACCGACTTCCGCGCTTGACGTCACGTCGCAGAAAGCGGTCATCCGTCTGCTTAAGGAGCTGCTGGATAAAAAGCTGATACAGTCGCTCGTCTTCATCACCCACGAGCTTCCGCTGCTCTACCACGTCACCGACGATATTATGTCATGTACGCAGGGGAAATCGTGGAGCGGGGAACGGCGCATCAGATGATTTTCGACCCGATCCATCCTTATACGAAACGGCTGATGGGCTCCATCATCGTCCCGGAAGAAGGGATGAAGGAGCATAAGCTGGCAGCCATTCCAGGCGCACCGCCGAATTTGAAGCATGTTCCGGAAGGATGCAGATTCGCCGAGCGCTGTACGTTCACCACCAATGCCTGCCGCCAAGGAAAGATCGGGAACCGTCATGTAGGCGAGCGTGTCTACCGCTGCCTCTTTGACGAAGACACCTTGAAAGGGTGGTATGCGAATGAACAAAGGTGAGGTGCTGCTGCAAGGATCGAACGTCACGAAGGTGTTCAGCTACGGGAAGAAAACGAAGGCGGCGGTGAACGAAGTCGATTTTGCCTTCCATGAAGGTGAGATTATCTCCATCGTCGGCGAGAGCGGAAGTGGCAAGACGACACTTGCGAAGATTCTTATGGGGCTCTTGAAGGAGACGAATGGTACGATCGCCTATAGAGGCCAAGCGCGAAAGCTGCGCAATCATGCTGACCGCAAGAAGTATTGGAAGGATATTCAGGCTATTTTCCAGGATCCCTTCTCCTCGTTCAATCTGTTCCATAAGGTTGAGAAGCTGCTGCTAGATTGCATCTCTCTTCGCGGGCTGACTCTGTCCAAGGAGGAGCAGTTCAACAAGATGAAAGAAGCATGCTCGTTCGTCAATTTGAAGTTCGAGGAGCTGTACAACAAATACCCCTTCGAGCTGTCAGGCGGGCAGATGCAGCGGCTGATGATCGCCCGGATCTTCATGCTGCATCCGAAAATTCTGATCGCCGACGAGCCGACTTCGATGATCGACGCCTGCTCAAGGTCGACAATTCTTGATATGCTGCTCAAGCGCAGCGAGAATAACATGACGATCATCTTCATCACGCACGATGTGGGGCTTGCCTATTATGTCAGCGACACAATCTATATTATGAAAAAGGGCCGGATCGTCGAATCCGGTGAAGCCGAAGAGGTCATTATTAATCCGAAGCACCGGTATACTCAGCAGCTGATCTCGGACGTTCCTAAGATTCATGAGGCGTGGAATTTGGCATAGGGTAGAATGTTTTCATTCGAAGCTGCCTGTCGGTGACAAGAACATATATGTGAGCATTTTGCATAAATCGGTGCTCTTGTGCGACAAGGATCTCTGGACATAAAAAAGGGACTTCACCCCAATTTGGAGAAGTTTTTCGGTGACCAAACCGAAAAACCCCAAAGGAGGAAGTCTCTTTTGTATATTTCCAAGAAGCCTATTTTCCTTCGAGGAACTGCAAAAACTTGAATCCAAAGAACGCTTACCTATATTTCTTCGGTTCTCTTGACTTACGACCGTATGCGAAGGAATTGAGAAGTCGCTCACCCCGAGGTGCCGATGGGCACTGCAGACAAGGGATTATTCGGGCCCTGCTCGCTGCGCCGCTTGAGAACATTACTACCTTTACCGGCCTGCATCGTCGTTTGGATGTAGATCTTCGGCAAATATAGCACCGTTCGGTGAATGTCATTCTCACTAAATCTGAAGGAAGCCCTAGATATGAAAAAGCCGAGCTTGTTCGGCTCGACTAACGGGTAGTCATCTTGTATTTTGTGTTCGATAATCGCCATGAAGGCGATCTTCATCGGTTCGTTATTAGAGGGAAAGAGGCGTGTCCATATGCCAGGAGCATAGTGGGTTGATGCTTTTTATAAGCCGCGTTTGATTCATTTGTAACAAGTTAATTGTTGTTCATATGTTGCTGCTTATCTTGAGGGACTTTATTGGTTAGTAAGTGTTCAACGATTGTCGCGTTCGACGTTACATTCTGCTTCTTAATGGTTGTACTTTTTTTCAAAAGATTCACACCTCACGTATGAGAATATTATTCGGCTGAAGCCAACCAACAGGCCATTTATTCGAGAAGAGAGTCTAGTTGGCTCTTTAGATCGATGACTTGTTTTTCGGACACATGGGCTTTGACCCAGGTTGATACGTTATCGATCGTTACAAAGGCCTCCACAATAAACTCGGATCCTTCGTCAGTGTTCTTATATACTCTTACTTCATCAGGTGTTCGATCCAATTTTGTTTCCTCCTCTTCGTTATAATCCAGTCTTCCCAAAGAGGAAAGAGAACATGTGTGAAGTAAACTAAGCAAAGAGGGCGTCATAATAGATACGAAAACAGGGGGCTACACTTGACCTTTAGCAGGGTGGATTTCCCAGTTGTATGTCGTCCATGAAACATGATATTCTAACA
The DNA here is from genome assembly GCF_014192105.1 of Paenibacillus phyllosphaerae. Taxonomy (GTDB): domain Bacteria; phylum Bacillota; class Bacilli; order Paenibacillales; family Paenibacillaceae; genus Paenibacillus_Z; species Paenibacillus_Z phyllosphaerae. The sequence continues at coordinate 28,566 of NZ_JACHXK010000039.1, forward strand.
TTCCGCCGCTGAAAGAACGGTGAGGCGGGTATGGCCATCTTATCTAGTTTCAGTAGTAACTCGGTTGCGTGAATGGAAGAAACTAGCGGTTGAAACTGTGAAACGAAACATGGTATGATGTCATTCCGCCGCTGAGAACGACGAGCGGACACGGGAAGCAAACCTAGTTTCATTGGTTTCTTAATTACGAGAGACCAAGAAAATAGAGGTTGCAACTGTGAGACGAACATGATATGATGTCACTCGGCCGCAAAAAACGGCGAATGACAAAGAAACTTGATAAATGATGAACGACCTGTTGGTCGCTCAAATCAATTATCACTTGTTCCTTGAAAACTGAACAATGAGCGATATGTTTTATAGCTAGTATTTAGAATGAGCTGAACAAGCTCCTTCGAAGTAGCGGAATGCTGCATG
>NZ_JACHXK010000040.1 GCF_014192105.1 Paenibacillus phyllosphaerae
CTCGCTCTCCGCCAGATAAGGCCCGTTGGTCAAGGGGTTAAGACACCTCCCTTTCACGGAGGTAACAGGGGTTCGAATCCCCTACGGGTCACCATTAAAAAAAGCACTTGCAATAACGACGGATGATATGTTATAATGATATTCGTTCGCTGTTGATGATATGGAGGCTTAGCTCAGCTGGGAGAGCATCTGCCTTACAAGCAGAGGGTCGGCGGTTCGATCCCGTCAGCCTCCACCATATAAGATTTGCTAATGACGCGGGGTGGAGCAGCCCGGTAGCTCGTCGGGCTCATAACCCGAAGGCCGCAGGTTCAAATCCTGCCCCCGCAACCAATTTTTTATCGCGGAGCCGTGGTGTAGAGGCCTAACATGCCTGCCTGTCACGCAGGAGACCGCGGGTTCGAATCCCGTCGGCTCCGCCATTTATGGCTCGGTAGCTCAGTTGGTAGAGCAGAGGACTGAAAATCCTCGTGTCGGCGGTTCGATTCCGTCCCGAGCCACCATTATAACTTTATATTTGCCGCTGTAGCTCAACTGGTAGAGCAACTGACTTGTAATCAGTAGGTTGGGGGTTCAAGTCCTCTCGGCGGCACCATCCATGGAGGATTAGCGAAGTGGCCAAACGCAGCAGACTGTAAATCTGTTCTCTGACGAGTTCGGTGGTTCGAATCCATCATCCTCCACCAGTTTTATAGGGGCATAGTTTAAAGGTAGAACAGCGGTCTCCAAAACCGTTAGTGTGGGTTCAATTCCTGCTGCCCCTGCCAATTAAGATTCATATGGCGGTCGTGGCGAAGTGGTTAACGCATCGGATTGTGATTCCGACATTCGGGGGTTCAATTCCCCTCGATCGCCCCATTGATTGTTGGGGATTAGCCAAGCGGTAAGGCAACGGACTTTGACTCCGTCATGCCAAGGTTCGAATCCTTGATCCCCAGCCATTTGTTTGCGGAAGTGGCTCAGCGGTAGAGCATCGCCTTGCCAAGGCGAGGGTCGCGGGTTCGATTCCCGTCTTCCGCTCCATCTTCATAAGGCGCCATAGCCAAGAGGTAAGGCAGAGCTCTGCAAAAGCTTTACCCCCAGTTCGAATCTGGGTGGCGCCTCCAATTTTATGTGCCGGTGTGGCGGAATGGCAGACGCGCGCGACTCAAAATCGTGAGGGAAACCGTGGAGGTTCGAGTCCTCTCACCGGCATTAAAAATCCGTAGTCTTTACGGAGAAATAAACGTCGATTACATTAGTGTAGTCGGCGTTTTTTTTGTTTTTACTACTATTGAATTCTCGCAGCCACATACGACCTTTGATCTGATCGATATCATTAGAAGACGCAGCTCCGGATTGTTGTCAAGGGATACGCGAGTTGCCTTAATTCTCGACGATTCTATGGTAGTAGGAATCCAAAGTCCATTGTTAAGAAAGCATCCTTAACAACGGGCTTTTTCTGCGTAAAGAGCACATCTGGGTAGTCAAATTCTCTGTAGGTACTGAAAGGCTAGTGCGCGGTCCGTCCAGGGGTCGGGGAGTACTGGTCCGAGGTCTAGGTTCAAATACCGTCCTCGGTCCGTTTTGAAAGGAAGCAAAATCACCTAAACTAAGTACATAAGCAAGCGATGAACAAAGCAGGGCACGAAGTCGTAATAACAGTAAGGAACACATGAAGAAGGCGGTGAACAAATATGAATGGTAAATCGGCTCTCGGCGCAGTTCTCGTTGCACTTGGCGGTTTGATGGTTCTGAAGTTTCTCGGCATTAACCTAGGATGGATTATCAGTCTACTAATGCCTTTCATCTTGATCGGTCTGGGGTTTGTAGGACTGAAGAACAACAGTAAGATCATTGGCAGCGTACTTGTAGCAGTCGGCGCGATTATGCTCCTCCCGCATCTGTTCGGCATCGTATCGCTGTTGCTCGCGATCGGCTTGATCGTATGGGGCGTATCGATGTTCAGAAACAAACGTCATGTCTAATCGATTAAGCTTGTATGTCCATTAGGTCACAGGAGGGGAATCCATGAGTATCATTAAACGAGTCCGGGATATCACGGTCGCCACGCTGAATGAAAGGCTGGAGAATGCGGAAGACCCGGTGAAGCTGATCGACCAGTTCCTTTGGTCGACGAGAGAAGAAATTATCGGTGCTGAGCGGCTGTACCAACAGTACTCCGCTCACGGAAACAACTTAAAGATCCAATGGCTGCAAGCCGAGCAGCAGAAGGAAAAGCGCGAGCAGCAAGCTTTAACGGCGCTCAAGGCTGGCGAAGAGCATATGGCGCGTATCGCTCTGCATGACAAAGCAGCGAGCGAAGAACGTGCGGTTCAGTACCGTGAGCTGTATGAGCAGTCGAGACAGAGCATTACGGATCTGGAAGAACAGCTGCGCGAGCTGCGCAGTGAATATCAAGCGGTGTACGACAAACGCGAGTATTACGCAGCACGCATGGAATCGCTCCGATTGCAGCAGCGCCTGAATGCAAGGTATGCAGGTAACGGTTTAGGCGGCCCGCAGAGCGGACAACAACCAGCTGGCATGTTCCGCCGCTTGGAAGACCGGATTAGCGATATGGAGCTTGAAGCGAAGAGCTTGCGCGACTTGCGCCGTGCCGGACAGGAATTCATCGTGGAAGCCGGTGGAGCATTGCAGTCCGTAATCGAACGCGAGATGGAGCAATTGAAACGTAAACTACAGCAGGAAGGATGGAAGTCGCAATGAAGAAACTGTACCGGTCGCGTCAAGATAAGAAGCTGTTCGGGCTTTGCGGGGGCATCGCCCAAATGCTGAATGTGGATGCGACACTGCTGCGGATTCTTCTGATTGTCATCACTGTATTCACAAGTGGCGCTATGATTTTGATCTACATCTTAGCCGGACTTGTGGTACCGAAGGAACCGCCGTTGTATAACGATTTTGGTCAAGGCGGCTATGGTTATGGCGGGGGCTATAACGGTGGCTATGGATCAGGTTACAAGCCTAACCAAGGGTTTGGCGGTCCTTACACGGGTCAAACGCCTCCACAGCCTGGACCTGGCGGGAATTTTGCCAACTGGAGCACTCAGCCGCAAGGACAGTCGGCTTCGAATTTGGATGCAGTGATGGATGATCTGGAGAAGAAAGCTTTGCGCAGAGAGATTGAAGAGCTGCGCGCTAAACTAGCCAAGTATGAGAAGGGAGAACTATAGAATGAACATTTTCAAACGGATGAAAGATATGACGAAGGCATCGGTGCATGAGCTGCTAGACAAGATTGAAGATCCAGTGGTGATGCTCAATCAATACTTAAGAGACATGGAGTCCGAAATCCATACGGCAGAAGTAACGGTTGCGAAACAAATGGCGAACGAGCGTCGCATGAAGCAGCGCCTGGACGAAGTTGTACGCAGCGCAGCAGACCGCGAAGCAAAGGCAGAGGCGGCTATCCGCTCCGGCCAAGAAGAGATGGCACGCAAGCTGTTGGAAGAGAAAATTTATTTTGACCAGAAAACAGGCGAGTATGCAGAGCTTCACGGTCAAGCCAAAGCGCAAGCGGAAGAGCTTATGCAGCAGCTGCACGGCATGAAAGACGAGTTCTACCAACTGCGCAACAAGCGCAATGAGCTCGCTGCTCGTGCACAAATGGCCAAAGCGAAGAAGCAAATGGCGCAAGTCACATCGGTCCACTCCATCGAAAGCGGCAGCGCATCGCGCGGCTTCAGCCGGATGGAAGAGAAGATCGTGCAATTGGAAGCGGAAGCGGATGTGCTCCGCTCGCCATACGGCGGATACGGCAGCAGCTCCTCTTCGGTAGGAACGGTCGATCTGTCGAAGAAGCTGCAAGTGGATGAACAGCTTCAAGCGCTGAAGGCAAAGCTGAACCCGCCAACAGCCGAATAAGCAGGAGCGATAGCTTCACTTATCTATAACAGCCGGTTGTACAGACACTTCGCGAGGGCGGGGTGTCTGTCGCCGTCTGTTCGGATATGTACATAGACGGATAAAGGAGAACTTACTTATGGCGGACGGACCGGCTGCTGACCGGAGGGGACACGAAGGTGGACCACCGCGCGGCCCGCATCAACGAGAGCCCAAAGGCGTAAATGTAGCAGAGACGATTATTTGGCTGCTCGTCATCTTGGGCCTGCTCGTGCTGGTGATGCAGGGAACTGGCTATATCAAGCTATTCCAGCTGCAAAGCAAGGCTGCGGCGATCGGACTTGGCGTTATTGCGGTGGCGCTTGCGGTGGCGGCGGCATACAGTTATTTGCAGGGTATTAAGCTTCGTGCGGCGATTGAACGATTGACTGAATTGCAGCGGCGGGGTAAAAATAAGCAACGGGTTACATTGCCAGATCCCGTGGAGGCAGGAGAAACGGCCATTCATTCCGAAGAAGATGATGTATGGACGGAACAGGTGCGTTTTACGGCGGTCATTGAGGAACGACAGCGATTGGCGCGTGAGCTGCATGACGCGGTTAGCCAACAGCTATTTGCGATATCGATGACGGCGACGGCTGTTAGTCGGACACTCGAGAAAGATTGGGAACGTGCCAAGCGCCAAGTGCAGCTTATTGAAGAGATGGCAGCCGTTGCACAGTCGGAGATGCGTGCCCTTCTCTTGCATCTTAGACCGGTCCACTTGGATGGCAAAAATCTCGCTCAGGCGCTCCAAGGTCTTGTGGATGAGTTGAAGCAAAAAGTGCCGATGGCCATTAAGCTAGAGCTCGATGAAACGATCCGGTGCGATACGGACACCGAGGATCACTTGTTCCGTATTGCTCAGGAGGCTTTGTCCAATACGCTCAGGCATTCCAAGGCGGATCAGATGGAGATTGTGCTGCAGCGGATTGACGGCTATGCTCATTTGATACTGAGCGATAACGGGGTCGGATTCGATCTTGAATCGAAGAAACAGACGTCCTACGGCTTGCTGACGATGGAAGAGCGCGTGACGGTACTTGGCGGATCACTCAGCTTGAATACTGCTCCAGGGCAAGGGGTACGGATTGATATTCGAGTACCATTAACAAGCTAGGGAAGGGAGGAATGCGGCGAATGGAGGCTATGGAACAGATGGAACCAATGGAACAACCGATTAAGGTACTGCTGGTGGATGACCATGAGATGGTGCGGATCGGACTTGCTGCAGTATTGAACACAGAAGAAGGCATAGAGGTTGTCGGGGAGGCCAGCAATGGGCTGGAAGGGATTCGTCTGGCAACGGCTTATCAGCCGGATGTGGTGTTGATGGATCTCGTCATGGAAGGCATGGACGGCGTTGAGACAACCCGCAAGTTGATGGAGCTCTATCCCGACTTGCGCATTATCGTATTGACCAGCTTCCTCGACGATAGCAAAATGTACCCGGTGATCGAGGCGGGCGCATTCAGCTACCTGCTCAAAACATCTCGGGCTACGGAGATTGCCGAAGCAATCCGGGCTGCTGCCCGCGGGCAATCCGTGTTGGAGCAGCAGGTTGCGGTGAAGATGATGAACCGCTTCCGTCAGCCGAAGGCAGAGCGTCAGCCGGCTTTGCATGAGCAGCTGACCGAACGAGAGATGGAAGTGCTGTTACGTTTGGCGCGGGGCATATCGAATCAGGAAATTGCAGAGGACTTGTTCATCGGCATTAAGACGGTAAAGTTCCACGTTACGAATATATTAGCGAAGCTGCATGTGGAAGATCGGACGCAAGCGGCGATCTATGCGCATAAACATGGGATAGCAGAATAATGACCAAGAGCTCCATCGGCAAAGGTACTTGCAATTATACGGCACATGGAAGGTCACGGCAGGTGGCCTTTTTGTCGTTGGGCGTGCCCAGAGGCACGCATCTTCTAGCTGGTGAAAGTCCAGCCGCGGGAGGGGCCAAGCCCCCGCGTAGCTTGGATTCTTGCGTATGGCGAAATCTGTGCGTAAAAGCGAATCGACCAAAGTACCTGTCGGAGACAGGGCGAGCAACATGCCAGGCCGTAACATGAAGTGAATCCTGCCGCGTCGTCAAAAAGGCCTCGCAAGAGGGAAAAGAGGAAGCCGAATCTCGTTAATGTGGATGAAGGCCAGGGAAGCTGCTTAGAACTTGGAGCGGTAGCGAAGAATCCTCCGGCGTACGGGGATCGGCATGGTATGAGAGAAGATGCAGTGAACTGGGGAGACCCTCCCCTGCACGGAAATTTTTTTTTTGAAACCGTAAAGAAGTGATCTATAAGCCCAAAAGGTGAAGTGATCAGCTTGCAGGAAGGGAGTCCGAGGGGCTCGTAGTACCGATGAACGCAGGACAACACAACCTGCGGGAGGAAAGGCGCCCTGCTTTGTTCATGTTTCTTAAGGAGGTACGAGTCAGTGAATGCCAAACGGCTAACGACACCAAATGAAAACGTTCAACAACTCCAAGAGAAACTAGGTCATGCGGCCAAGGAGAATAAGAAGCGCAGATTCCATGCGTTGTATGACAAGGTATACCGAAGAGATTTACTGTGGGAAGCATGGCGGCAGGTACGAGCAAACGGTGGGGCAGCTGGTGTGGACGAACAAACGCTGGCGGACATCGAGAAGCAAGGTGAGTTCCAGTTCATTGAAGAATGTTACCGCCTGTTAAAGGAAGGCAAGTACCATCCTTCACCCGTACGACGCAAGTACATCCCGAAGAAGGATGGAAAACAACGTCCACTAGGTATCCCGACCATTCGAGACCGGGTCATACAAATGGCAACGAAGCTTGTCATCGAACCAATCTTTGAAGCAGATTTCCAAGAAACCTCGTTTGGTTTTCGCCCGAAACGCAGTGCCAAGCAAGCGCTAGAACGCATACGAAAAGCATGCAACCGCAAAGGCAATTGGGTGGTCGACGTCGACATCCAAGGTTACTTCGACAACATTAATCAGGAGAAGTTAATGAAACTGATCGCAATGCGCATCAGTGATCGGCGAATCTTGAAGTTAATCTGGAAGTGGCTAGGTGCGGGTGTAATGGAGGAAGGAAGCGTAAGACGCTCGGATTTAGGCACGCCGCAAGGCGGAGTCATCTCGCCATTACTAGCAAACGTCTATCTGAACTATTTCGATCTTTTATGGGAACGACATGGTGGGCAGTTGGGGGAACTAACGCGATACGCGGATGATTTTGTGGTGGTATGCAAAACCAGAAAAGATGCGGAACGAGCCCATGAACTCATACGAGTGATTATGAAGCGTTTAGAGCTAACCCTTCATCCAACGAAGACCCGAATTGTGGGGTTATGGACAGGAGAAGAGGGCTTCGACTTTCTAGGCATGCACCATCGGAAGACAAAAGCAGAAACGTCTAACGGAAGGGTCTACTACACCACCCAGCAATGGCTAACGGTAAAAGCTGAAGAACGCATACGCGAGGTCGTGAAGGAACGCCTTGCACCGCCGAAAATGCGGCACTGTTCCTTTGAAGATCACGTCGCATGGTTGAATCCGAAGCTTCAAGGCTGGCGGAATTACTACTTCACCAAATACAGCCAAAAGAAGATGGCCAAGCTGGATTGGTACGTCATCCAGCGTTTCACAAGATGGTACGCGAAGAAGAGGCAACGAGCGAGATGGATGGGATCTCTGCGAGAAGTGAGACATTTGACACAGCTGCACGGATTAAAGACGCTCTTGTAATCTGCATGCACATGAAAGACGAACATCGGAAAGCCGTATGAGGGAAAACCTCACGTACGGTTTGATGAGGAGGGGCTGGGGAACCAGCCCTTTACTCTAGGGACGAAATCATGTGCATTAGACTGGTTTCGTCGCTTCCTCCAGTTCACGTAGGTAAGCATGGGCGTGCTCGTGGGTCGAACCGCACATCTCGAATGAGGCGCTCAGGCTGCCGCATACGTCCGGACGGTCGGGATGTCCGAAGAGGCGGCAGAGATTCGATTCCGTAAGCTGGACGCAGCGTACGCCGGCAGGCTTGCCTTCGGGCATATCGGGAATCGGGGATGAGATGGAGACGATGATGCAGCATGCAGCACAGCCAAGCCGGCATTCCATAGTTAGTTCCTCCGTATCGATAAGGTAGGTGAGCGGTAAGAATCAAAGGGTTAGAGGCGGGCTTGTCCGAACAAGGCGTTAAAGCGGCGGGTTATTCCGTCGGCATCATCTCTCTTGTATACCGCATATCGCGGCGCAAGCGATGGCTGAAGCCCCTCGGCGCCAGGGCCAAGAAGGACAGCTTCAATCTGCGTCAGGCTGCTCAGCAGTTTAAGATCACCTTCATCGCGCAGCAAGACGAATTTGGGATAGTGCGCTTGCTTGAAGCCTTCAACGAGCACGAGATCTATGTCAGTCATTCGGGTAAGGAGCGTATCGAGCGATGCAGCCTGGTTGTAAAGGACTGCGCTTCGGCTGGCGGAACTGATCGCTGTCACGTCGGCGCCGGCCTCCTGATGCTTCCATGTATCGGTCCCCGGCGTGTCCATCGTAAAATCATGCGCGTCATGTTTGACCGTACCAACGGTGAGATCTTGCGTTTTGAGGCGGCGAATCAGGGATTGGACAAGCGTAGTTTTGCCGCTGTTCTTATATCCGACGATTTGCAGCACGTACGGGTCGTTCGCTATCGACATGCGATGCACCCTCCTTGTAATGAAATATGGCTATTGTTGTAGTATAGCATAGTTGAAACGGGGAAGTTCGCGGACTAATCGGTTGGAGTGGTATAAGGCCATCTGGTACAATAAGGTTATTGGTTTGCGTTCATGGTCGCAAGAGCAGGAATGCAGCATTAACCGATCAATAAGGTTATTGGTTTGCGTTCCTGGTCGCAAGATCAGGAATGCAGCATTAACCGATCAATAAGGTTATTGGTTTGCTTAGATAGATTCAGCATATAGCGAAACAGATAAGCATGATGCAGGCCGGGAATGTGCTGCGTCGGCTTATTGGTTAGGTCGGAAGGAGACGCGAATGTGGAGCAGCTTCAAGGGGAGGGACGGTTCAACCGGCGTGCGATCTTGGTAGCGGAAGCGCAGCGCCGTATATTGGAAGGGTTGGAAGCCGGTAAGGTGGAGGTGGTTCCGCTCGCGCAAGCAAGAGGAAGGCTGCTCGGCAAGCGGCTTACCGCAACCTGCGACTGGCCTCCTTTTGTCCGGTCAGGGCTGGATGGGTACGCGGTCCGAAGCATAGATACGGTTGGTGCCGCACCGGATGCCCCCGTAACGCTCGAGGTTATCGGGCACATTGCTGCGGGAGAAGTGGCGAACGAGGCGATTCGGCCGGGCACCGCGATGCGGATAATGACCGGTGCAGCAGTCCCAGAAGGCGCGGACGCGGTCATTATGCTGGAGCAGACCCAAGAGGCGTCTGAGGGAGAGCATCACCTGGTCAAACTCAAACGCGACGCGGGAGCAGGGCAGAATGCGACGCCGATCGGCGTCGAGTACAAGGCGGGCAGTGTGGTTGCTGAAGCGGGAACCGTTCTGCGAAGCGGTCATATAGCGCTGCTCGCCACGTTCGGTTATGCAGAAGTGCCTGTTTATGCGAAACCGAAAGTCGCTATCCTGCCGACCGGTTTAGAGCTGCTGCCGGTGCATGCGCCGTTGCGGCCCGGACAGATTCGCGACAGTAACAGCGGGATGCTCGTAGCGCTCATTGAAGAAGCTGGCGGCATTCCCCTTCTGCACCCTAGACTGTGCGATGATCCGCAGATGGTGATGCAGGCGATTACTGAAGCGTCTGAAGAAGCGGATATCATCTTAACAACGGGCGGCGTGTCCGTCGGTGATTACGATGTGATGGCCGCGATTATGCGTGACATAAGAGCACGCAGTGGCGGGTACAAAGCGGATGAAGCGAACTTATCACGTACGGGACAAGCTGGTAATGAGCAAGAACCAACGCAGATAACGGATAGAGAGGGGAATGTCCTGCTGTTCGATAAAGTCGCCATGCGCCCGGGTAGCCCGACCTCCGCCGCGCTCATGAACGGAAAGCTGCTACTGGCGTTATCCGGTAATCCTGCGGCTTGCTTCGTTGGCTTCGAATTGTTCGGCAGACCTGCCATGAAACGTCTGCAAGGAACCGAAAGAATCGCCTCGTTGCCGCGGCAAACCACGGCCCGGCTCAAAAGCGGTTTCGATAAAGGAAGCCCGCACGAGCGATTCGTGCGCACCCGTCTGTATGTGGAGGAAGCGCAGCAATTCGCGGATCCGCTTGCTTTTAACAAATCGAGCATGATGGCGTCCCTGCCAGAGTCGGACGGACTTATTCGTATCCCTGCCGGGCCTTGCGGTGCCGAAGCAGGGGCATTGGTGGATGTAATTGTGCTTAATTAGCAGCGTTTCTCAGACCGTGCGATTCAGCATCAATCCTTTCCATAAGGAGAGACTGTCCGAGGAATAATGGTATTGGCGAAAATGAGTGGCAGCCGCGCTCGGGCGTAGCATATCGTAGAAGGGGCGGCTCGCAATATCTTCGAGGAACGAACCGATAAGGCGAGCTATCCCCTCGGGACCGCTCCACATGCGATTCGCGGTTACAGGATCTTGTGCGCAGAGCGATCGAAGCTGAGCCTCATTGACCTCCCATCTACGCTCGATCAGCGAAAAAGACAAGCCTGTCCGCCAGGAGGCGTACCGCTCGAGCGGCTCTTGAATGGACGAATACAGTTCAGGATGCAGCGATTGCTCTCCTGCTGCATAAACCGCTTGAAGCTTATTCACCTGCTCGATAACGGTATGTATGTGCTCGATCAGCTCGGCAGGATACGTTTCAGACTTACGCAGGGGCGACGTTCGCAGACGAGTAAGCGCGGAAGCGGATTTATAGAGGATTTGGCTCTGCTGCAGCCAAGCCCGGGCATGTTCGAGCGCTTGCTTCAGCGGGAGAATCGCATAGAGCGGCAGACCGCCGCCGTAGGGCTGTTGGTCGGGGTGGTCCACATAGGTATGCTTGGCGTATGGCGGAATCGGTTCAACACGGGTGACGGGGGTGCGCACCAGCCGGTTGACAGGATGGATACTCATAGCTGCACTCCTTCATAGTTGATGTCAGTGAGTTATACTAATCGTAGCTTATTTGCGTCATTTTGTATACATTACGTATCGTTCCTACCTATTAAATAGGGAGTCGACCTTCTTACGAAGCTAGACGGACAAGCCTTGCCCAAAGAGGTGGCCTATCCGAGGGAGGGATGTTATCGCAACCTCACGGACAGGCGCTACTAATCGGCCTGCTATTCGTCAGTTTAGAAGAGCAGGAAGAGGAAGGCGATTAAGGCCAAGTCGATGGCGAAGAATTCGCCCCATGGATTGTACGGACGATAGTAGGGCAGATACGGATCGTACGGATAGGCCTGCGTTTGCGCTTTTTCGTCGCTGGCTGCAGAGGCCGTTGCTTTTTTGGCGTTTTTCTTCTTTTTCGCGCCTTTGGCAGAAGCCGTTGCCTCTCTTGCTTGCTCTTCGACGACATTCACAGCTGTCTCGGGTTTGGTATGTGCGTTGAGGGTAATCTTGCCGCTTTTGCAATGCGACAAAATGCCGATATGCCGAGTACCTTCCTTCGTAACGATACAGACCGGCATGCCGCAAAACATATTGATACGCTCTTCGTGGAGCGGGTAAATAGGTTCCATTCTTAGATCAGCACCTCCTACGGTTCTGCAAGCAGTATATTCACCTACAGGCAGGGGCGTATGGTTATTTACCCAGTTCAGATCGAAAATTCTCAGGCGATCGCCTAATCCAAAGCGAAAGGGGTTGCTTAACGTGCAGACGACGATCACAAGCCGGCCAGCTCGAAGGCCTAAGAAAGGTAAACGCCCAGCAGGTGGCATTCTCCTCGCTCTGCTCGTCCTGCTCGCAGCAGGAGGCTGGGCAATGTGGCAGCAGTCGAGTGATCCGACCACAGCTTCGGATGTGAACGGATACGAGCTGCTCCATGATTTCGGTCAAGTCTGGTCATGGACGGACCCGGTGTTGGATGGAGGAGCCCAAATGGGACAGTGGTCTTTCCGCATGGATGGCCAGTGGACCAGAGGAAAAGCGGAGTGGGTGGCAGCCGCGCTTGGCGTCGAGCTGGCTTCAGAAGCGGATGGCCTTACCTACAGCGGTACGCGCATGAATGCAAATCCGGCTTACGAGCTCCAAATTTGGTATACGCCTACGATCAGCACGGCGGTCGTGGGAAACGCGGCGGCCACGGGAAGTCCGGTAGCGGCTGCGCTTACGGAGGACCATTCAACGGAGCAAGTCAATGCCGTCGTTCTGCTCCGGTTCGAATCAGGGATTGATATGCAGGCGATTGGCGATGCTGTTAGTGGAGTAGAGGAAGAAGCAAAGGCGCAGCAGCTGCTTTATGAGAGCGGATTTGCAGTAAGGGGGACAGCGAAGGCATCCGACAATCGAGCCGCATCGGAAGCGATTGTGAGGAAGGCATCCGCCATGGAGCGGGAGACGTATGATGACGGCCATACGAGAAGCGTGACGTACAGTACCCCTCAGCTGCATATCGGCGTTGACAGCGGAGGTGCTCGGGTGAATATTCAGATTGCGGAAGTGGACGGAGATGCGAATGCGGAGCCTGAAATCGTGGTTGGCGTGCCGCTTATAACAGGCGATTACCGAGCGGAGAATTAGGAATGTTTGGCTTTGCGATCAGATTTTTTTATGCGGCAATCAATAGCTTTATGACTCGTCAATATGCTAAACTACAATACATGATAAAAGGCCGAAAAAGGCTGAAACGATCAAAATACATAGGAAAGAATGAGGAATATGACCGACGTGAGCAAGCAGGAATCCATTGCCGCTGCGGGGGCGGTATACTATTTATTTGGCGCAACTGGCGATTTGGCGCGGCGGAAGCTTTTCCCGGCGCTGTTCAGCTTATATAAGGAAGGCAAGCTCGCGGAAGACTTTGCGGTCGTCGGGCTAGCGCGCAGACCACGCACGAATGAGCAGTTCCGAGAAGATGTCCATGAGTCAATCAAGGAGTTCTGCCGTTATAAGGTGGATGACGCGCTGTGGAGCAAGTTCGCTGAGCACTTTGTGTACATGCCGCTGGACATCAACAATGTAGAAGGTTTCCGTGAACTTAAGGGATTGACTGAGCAGCTTGATGCGAAATTCGGCATCCCAGGCAACCGCCTGTTCTATCTGGCACTCGCGCCGGATCTGTTCGGGCCCGTCTCGTTCAATCTTCGAGATGGCGGTCTGCTCGAGACGCAGGGCTGGAGCCGTCTTGTGATCGAGAAGCCATTCGGCTACGATCTGGAGTCCGCACGCAAGCTGAACAAGCAGCTGAATCAAGTGTTCCAAGAAGAGCAAATTTACCGCATTGACCACTACCTGGGCAAAGAGATGGTGCAGAACATTCAAGTGCTGCGCTTCTCCAATGCGTTCTTCGAGCCGCTCTGGAACAATAAGCATATTGCCAATGTCCAAATCACGCTGGCCGAGACGGTCGGCGTCGAAGAGCGCGGCGGTTATTACGATAAATCCGGCGCACTGCGCGATATGGTGCAGAATCATCTTCTGCAGATGCTGTCGATGATCGCCATGGAGCCGCCAAGCCGTCTGCATCCGGAAGATATCCGCGATGAGAAGGTCAAAGCGCTTCGTTCGCTGCGTCCTTTTGCAACGGATGAAGAAGTGGCGCGCAACGTTGTACGCGGCCAATACACGGCTGGAGCGCTTAAGGGCAAGGATCTTACCGGCTACCGCGAAGAGGATTCCGTCAATCCGGAGTCGAAGACGGAGACATACGTGGGCGCACGCGTATTCGTGGACAATTTCCGCTGGGCGGGCGTACCTTTCTACATCCGCACAGGCAAGCGCCTTCCGGTGAAGACGACCGAGGTTGTGATCGAATTCAAGAACGTGCCGGACAATGTCCTGTTCGCGAACCGTCATGATTTGTCGCCGAATCTGCTCGTCATCCGGGTTAACCCGATGGAAGGCATTTATATCAAAATCAATGCGAAGAAGCCCGGCGTTGACAATGTCATCCAGCCGGTGTCGATGGAATTCTGCCAAAGCTGCCAGATCGGCATCAATACGCCGGAAGCGTATGAGCGCTTGATCTATGACGCGGCGCGCGGCGAATCCACCTATTTCACCCGCTGGGACGAGGTTGCGCAGGCATGGGCATTCGTCGACCGGATGGCTCAAGCTTGGCGCGAAGACAACTCGGAGCTTCATACGTATGCTGCCGGTTCATGGGGACCTGCTCGCATGGATGAAATGCTGGAGGAGGATGGCTTCTTCTGGTGGCCGGTTAACGGTCAGGAAGAGGACAACGTCATCTGGATTTCGGGAAGCTCGAAATAAGCAGCGTTGGTTTGGACACCCGTGGGCGAGGAGAATGCGGATTGTGGAAGATCTATGATATATCGATGACGATTCAGCCGAATATGCCTGTCTTTAATCGTAATGAAGCCGGCCAGCCCGTCATTCGCAACGTAGCTAATCATGGCGAGACCGATGGGGTATACGAGTCGCGTCTGGACTTGAACCTGCATACCGGGACGCATGTGGATGCCCCGCTGCATATGGTGAAGGATGGCGCGACGATCGAGAAAATCGGACTTGAAGAGCTGGTCGGGACGGCGCGTGTCGTCGACTTGACCCACTGCCAGGCGTTCATTACGAAGGAAGATCTCGAGCAGCTTGGCTTGCAGCGCAACGAGTGGGTGCTGTTCAAGACGCGCAACTCCTATTCGGATGAGTTCGAGTTTGATTTTGTTTATTTGCGCGAGGACGGGACGCGCTACCTCGTCGATATTGGCGTGCGCGGGATTGGAACGGATGCGCTTGGCATTGAGCGCGCGCAGAAGGAATATCCAACGCATCGCACGTTATTCCGTAACAGTATTATTATCGTGGAGGGCCTCCGTCTTGCGGACGTGACGCCCGGCACGTATTTGATGGTTATTGCACCGCTGAAGCTCGCTGGCGTAGAAGCTGCACCGGCCAGGGCGCTTCTGCTCGGCAGCACGTAATTGAAGGGAATGTACCATGAGTAAACCGTTAGCAGAAGAATTAATAAAAGAAGTCGAGAAGCGGCGCACGTTCGCCATTATTTCTCACCCGGATGCGGGTAAAACGACGTTGACCGAGAAGCTGCTCCTGTTCGGGGGAGCGATTCGCGAAGCCGGATCGGTTAAAGCGCGTAAGGCAAGCCGCCACGCGACATCCGACTGGATGGAGATCGAGAAGCAGCGGGGGATCTCGGTTACTTCCTCTGTCATGCAGTTCGATTACAGCGGCCACCGGATCAATATTCTGGATACTCCTGGTCACCAGGACTTCAGTGAAGATACGTACCGTACGTTGACGGCTGCCGACAGCGCGGTCATGTTGATCGACGTTGCCAAAGGCGTCGAGGCGCAGACGATCAAGTTGTTCCAGGTGTGCAGTAAGCGTGGCATTCCGATCTTCACGTTCATCAACAAGCTGGATCGCGAAGGACAAAGCCCGTTCGACCTGATGGAAGAGCTGGAACGCGTCCTCGGTATCCGCTCGGTGCCGATGAACTGGCCGATCGGGATGGGCCGTGAATTATGCGGCGTATATGACCGGATCAAGAATCAGGTTGAATTGTTCAAGGGGAACGACCATTCGACGATTGAAGTACGTAAGGTGGAAGACTACCGCGATCCGATTATCCGCGAGATGGCTGGCGATTTCCTAGCGGATCAGCTCATTAACGAATTAGAGCTGCTCGACGTTGCGGGCGATCCGTTCGATCTGGACAAAATCGCTTCCGGCGAGCTCACGCCGATCTTCTTCGGCAGCGCCGTGAACAACTTCGGCGTGCAGACATTCCTGGAGAACTTCCTGGAGCTTGCTCCGCAGCCAACTTCCCGCGTGAGCACGGCAGGGCCGATCGAGCCGACGAGCGAGAAGTTCACCGGCTACGTCTTCAAGATTCAAGCGAACATGAACCCGGCTCACCGAGACCGCATTGCGTTCCTGCGTATCGTCTCCGGCCGGTTCGACCGCGGCATGAGCGTACGCCACGTCCGAGCAGGCAAAGATATTAAGTTGTCCCAACCGCAACAATTCTTGGCGCAAGACCGCGATATTATTGAATCGGCGTACCCGGGCGATATTATCGGTCTCTTCGATCCAGGTATCTTCCGGATCGGCGACTCGCTCGCCCAAGGCGGAGAGGTTATTTTCGACGAGCTGCCAACGTTCTCGCCGGAGCTGTTCGCCAAGGTAACGGTGAAGAATGCGCTCAAGCATAAGCAATACCAGAAGGGTATCGACCAGTTGACGGAAGAAGGAACCATTCAGGTGTTCCGGACGACAAGCTTCGACGATACCATTCTCGGCGTAGTCGGCCAGCTCCAGTTCGAGGTATTCGAATATCGGATGCGCGTCGAGTACGGCGTCGAAATTCAGCTGCAGCGGATGCCTTATCAATTCGCGCGCTGGATCGTCGACGAGAAGATCGACCCGTCGAAGTACCGGATCAACTCCGTGCTCGTGAAGGACAAGAAGGACAACTACGTCGCCTTGTTCGAGAACGAATACGCGATGCGTACGGCGATCGACAAGAACCCAACCTCCAAGTTCCTGGAGATGGCGCCTTAAAGGCAGACATAATAAAACGCACTTTCGTCCAGAGGGATGAAAGTGCGTTTTTGCGTTGGTGGAGAAGGGGCTAGCTTATATCTCTGTAAAAAGGTAAGCGTGTCCACAATGTGGACGTCAAGCGAGAGTCAGCACTTTAGCTGCAATATGCACGATCGCATCAGGTCTACTCCCAAGGCATAACAGCCGCGAACGAAGCTCGAACGCAGAGCTTTGTCCAAGCTGATCGTTGCATGACTAATAGGCAACTATCAGCCGGACAAAAGCGGTCCAACGCCGAAAGGACACATCGAAGACGGCCGCGTACCGAAACACGCCACTTACGGGTGTCCAGAGGGCGGTTGCCCTCTGGTTCTCCTCCGATGGAGGGGGAAGGGGGAGGCGAAGTAAAGGTGTTAAGAGGGTCGATAGCCCTTTGTTCCCCGGCGGAGGGGAAGGGGGCTTGGGGGAAACTATACCCCCAATGCCCCGAGCAGCGGCTCATATACCCCATGCAGGAGCAGATACAAGATCGCCCCTAATCCTGCTCCGACCAAGGAACCGTTGATGCGGATTCGGCTGAGATCCTCGCCGACTTTGTCCTCGATGAAGGCAATGAGGCGCTCCTCCGTAAAGGTGTTAAGCGTATCGCGCACGATCTGACCGATCAGGTGGTGCTCGGAGTCGACCAACTTGTTCAGCAGCGATTTGATATAACCCTCTACCCATTCCTTCTTCTGAGCGTCCTCTTTGAACTCGGCCCAGAAGCGCTCGGCGAACTGTTCGGTCCATTCCCGCAGCGCGCGGAATGCGGTCGAAGGTACATCTTCAGGAAGCGCAAGCCATTGCTTGGCGACAGCCTCGCGGTTCTTCTCCTCATCTAGCGTTTCCAACTCTTCGTCGAGTTTCTGTTTGACGGAACCGAGAATGGCTTCTATGGATGGGGCGAAGGAGAGGCGAGATAGCACGTCATCCTTCCACTGCGCCAAGCTGGCGGACAGCGTGCCCTGCGCATTCAGATCATCTGCCAGTTCCCCGAGCATGCGCAGCAGAAGCGTACGCAGCTCATGGTCGTGACGCTTCAGGTCTTCGACGAAGTTTTGAATATCTTTATGTATCGCATCTGCGGCATCATTTAAGTTCAAGGCGTCGGATTCTTCGGCGAAGATGAACGCCGCTTTCTTCAGAAACTTCGCGAACGTGCCGCCCTCATTCAGCTGCTTATCTTTCTCTTCCTCAAGGATCTTCAAGATGGCGGCTCTCATCTCCGGTGAGGCGACCAGGTTGGACGCTTCATTAACGAGCTTGTTGAGCAGGAGATGGATATTCCCATGCGACAGCAGCCAGCGCAAGCCTTTGCCCGCGTAGGGGGTAATGTCGGTCCGCTCGAGCAATTGCTTAAGCTTCTGATCCCAAGAGAGCGCGGCCCCGTTGAAGTCCAGTTGGGCCATCAATCCCGCTAACCACTTCCAGCTTCGGCGGGCAAGCATGCCTGGCGGGAAGCGGGAGTCGACCCACGAGATCGCGATATCGACGAGCGGTGCTTGAGCCAGCTTCTCCTTAAGCGTCTCCGGTGGCAGCAGCTGCGTCTCGACCATCGTAACGACGCCATCGATCAGCTTCGCCCGGTTGCGTGGGACGATTGCCGTGTGTTTGCCTGGGATCCCCAGCGGGTGACGGAACAATGCGGTCACTGCATACCAATCCGCCAATCCGCCGACAAGTCCGGCTTCGGCCATATAGAACAGCAACTCAGACCACCAATGGTCCGGGTAGAAATAGCGCAGCACCGCTGCAAGGACAAACACGAGGGCGACAGCGGCCAAGATAACGTTAGCTCTTCGTTTGTTCGTCATACTGCCGCTCACCTCCCAATCCAGAATGTCGCCAAATACAGCACGACACCGATCAGTCCGCCGACGAGCGTTCCGTTCAGGCGGATGAATTGGAGATCATGGCCCGCTTTGTCATGGACGAACCGAATCAGCTCATCCTCGGAAAACTGCTGCAAGCCGTCGCGAACCAGCTTGCCGATCGCATCATGCTTGCGTTCAATGCCGCGCATAGCCGCTTGCTTCACCATGCGGTCCAAGCCTTGAAGCGCCGTCTGATCCGTGCTCAGCCGGTTCACGACTCCGCCGATCGTCCGCTCGAGCCAAGACGTAATCCGGGAGACGATCCCATCGGATTGCTCGGTGGGCTTAAGATTGTGCAGCCACTCCTCGAGCATCACTCCAAGATCCAGATGCTCGCGTGTTAGTTCGATCAGTTGGTCTTTCATCGTTTCGACACGCTGGCGGGTCTCTTCGTCGGTGCGCAGACGCTCTACATAATCGACGATCCAGGCTTTCAATCGCAGACGTCTTGGATTATCGGGGCGGAGCAGCTGCTGTAAGGCGAGTGCCAGCTTCATCTGTACGACATGGCTCATGCTACCGGGGTTAATGCCGGCGACCGCGTTGACGAATTTGCGGTTATTGCGTCCTTGCTCATAGCTTTCCAGAGCCGATGCAATCAGCTGCTCCATGGCACTGCGAAGCTCATTGGTCTTGACCAGGCGGATCGCTTCTTTAATCAGAAAATCGATAACCTTGTCATCATAGCCGTTGCTAATCGTCCACTCCCCAATATCTGCGAGCAGATCCGAAGCCTCGAACGCACGGGCATGATCGAGCACGAATCGCTGGACAGTGCGCGCCAGTTCGCCAAGGTCCGCCCCCTCGAGCACTTCGGAGGCAAAACGCCGCAGCAGAAGCGACACGTCGGCTTGGCCGCCATGCTTGATCAGGTACGTCTGCAGCATGACCGCAACATCATAACTGTCGAGTTTCTTCTGAATGCTCGGCAGCGACAGCAGCTCGTGCTGCACCATATGGACGATTTCGTTGATCAGCCGGTCGCGATTGCGCGCAATAATCCGCGTCCCCATGAAGCGGGGCCAAGGGATGCCGAGCGGCTGGCGGAAAAGCGCGCTGACGGCGAATGTATCGGCTAACCCGCCGATCGTCGCCGCGCTTAAGCCGGAGAAGCATAGGCCGCCCAGGAACGTGTGTTGAAAGGGGAAGGCGGCCAGCGTCCCGATGAACGAAAGCGTTAGCGCGGAGTCTGCGTAACGTTTGACATTTGCTTTTTTCATAATCGGATAGCTCCTTGCCAAGTCTTGCCTTATCGTCTGCATTATTGGTAGTAATTAAACAAGCTGGCGTCTGTTCATAACAGATACCAGCTCGCGGGAGTAATGCTCAGTTATTGCTCATCTTGCCGGTCGCGCCCCATCAGCTGCTCCATATGCCGGTGACGGTCGATCTCTTGCAGAATATCCTGCTCGATACGTTCGTTGTAGCTGCGGATCATGCCCGGGAGGAGGAACAGATCGACGACAATCCAGATGAATAACGCGATAGCAGGAAGGACGAACAGAATGACCGATAGGATGACTAAGGTCTCGTTGCTTGTCTCGCTAGCGATCGCCATGACAAAGTAGAAGATCGTCGCCACCAGGAACAAGGCCAGCTGAGCCGCGCCGGTGCCGGGACGTTTGAGATAAAACCGATGGATGCCAAGATGGCCGCCGAGCAGCATGAGATAGCTGAGGGCAGTCGACTTCTCGGCCGATTTCAATTCGGACTTGAGAATCATCAGCTCTTGCAAGGATAGCTCCTGCTTCGTTCTTGTCATCGCAGGGCCTATCGGCTCATCGCATTGTGAAAATGCTTCTGATTGAGGATCTCGCTCATAATGCGGTCTTCGACGTTACGGTTATGCTCTTTGACCCACGTGTGCAGCAGGAAGGCATCGACAAGCAGCCATACGAGGGTAACGAACGCTCCTATGACGGTTAGTGTAAGGATCAGCTGCGTGACAGCCGTGCCCGTCTTCTTCATATAGAAACGGTGGCCGCCGAACACCCCAAGGAAGTACCAGAGAATATAGGCTACGATCATGTTCTTGCCCTGGTTCTTCACTTCTTGCTCGAGGATCAGCAGCTCTCGGGCATCCAGCTGACTCTTCTGGGCAATGTTGTAATTCATGCGTCTAATCGACTCCTTATGACAAAATAACGTCCGTATAGCGTACCTAGTATATAAGAAGCGTTTTGTTTGTACAACCATTATTTTCAAGTAAAAGACTGGAAACGAAGGAACGGGTTCGACAACCTTTTCGGTTGACAGCCTATTCCATTTCGTGAGAAAATGTACGCGCGTACAGTAAACGTATTCATACCTATACTACGGACAAACGAAGAATAGTTTCCCTGAAATTTATTCCACCACGATGGAGGAAAGACCTATTAGCAGAAAAGAAGTGGCCAGACTCGCCGGCGTGTCTGAAGCGACCGTGTCCCGGGTGCTCAACGGCGTCGGGCCGATCAAGGAAGAGACGCGGCAGCGAGTACTGGAGGCGGCGGCCGCGCTGCATTACGTGCCAAGCGCCATCGCGCAGCAATTCGCCAGACGAAGAAGCGGTAATCTGGGCATCATCCTTCCGCTGCTGCCGAAGGTGAACCTGTTCGCAACTCATTACTTCTCCGAGTTGCTCAGCGGGATCGGGGCAACGGCCAAGCAGGAAGGTTATGATCTGCTGCTGTTCTTCCAAGGCCATGACGAGCCGAGGCATTACGACCGGTTGTTCCAGGCACAGAAGATCGATGCCTGCATCATACTCGGCGCCCAGGATGTCCCCGCGGAGCGCGAGGCGCTAAAGGAGCTGCATGCGGCAAGCCGAGCCTTCTGCCTGATTAGCCAGCGGTACGAGGATGAGCCATACAACACGGTAGACGCCGATCATGCTTCTGGCGTACGGGCAGCAGTCAAGCATCTATTGGAGAAGGGTTATGAGCGTATAGGGTTGCTTAACGGACCTTCAGTGTATTCCAACTCCCGGGACCGGCTGGAGGGATTCCGACAAGCATTGGCGGAGCAGCAGCTTGCTGCCTCAGATGCTCCGGTGCTCATCGGCAATTACAGCCGGAAGAGCGGATACAGCCATGCCGATCAAGTGGCAATGCTTATTCGCAAGGGCGAGTTGGATGCAATCGTCGCAGGCAGCGACCGAATGGCGATCGGGTTGCTGCAAGGCTTGAAGGAGCACGGTCTAACGGCCGGCATCCACTATGGACTGGTCGGTTGCGACGATTCCGAAGGGTCTCGTTTAACGGATCCAGCGCTTACGTCGCTCACGGTACCTTTCTACGAAGCGGGTTCTGAAGCGGCTGCGCGCCTGCTGACTTCCGCCTCCGACGAAGAAGCCGAATCTGGTTTCCAGCTCAAGCTGCCCGTTCAACTCGTCGTCCGCGGTTCATCAGCTGTCAGACCGCTTTAACGGCAAGTATTCGTTCATGCTAGACAAATCGATGTTCATAACCGAAAGGTGGGCTCTTAAGTGGATGCAATTCGTGTAGGGATGGTTGGCTATAAATTTATGGGCAAGGCGCATAGCAACGCCTATCGGGCGGTGCCGATGTTCTTCCCGAAGGTGACAAGACCGGTGATGAAGGCGATATGCGGCCGCGATCCGGAGGCGCTCGAGCAGGCGAGATCTCAGTTCGGCTGGGAAACGGCCGAGACCGATTGGAAGAACCTCGTCGCTCGCGACGATATCGACGTTATCGACATCAATGCGCCGAGCGATGCGCATAAGGAGATCGCGCTGGCTGCAGCCGCAAGCGGCAAGCATATCTTCTGCGAGAAGCCGCTCGCGCTGACGCTGGCGGATTCGATCGAGATGCTGAAGGCGGCCGAGGAGGCAGGCGTTAAGCACATGGTCGGCTTCAACTACCGTTTCGCGCCGGCCGTCCAGCTGGCCAAGAAGTTGATCAGCGAGGGCCGTATCGGCGATATCTATCATTTCCGCGGCTGGTTCCTCCAAGATTGGATTCTCGATCCGCAGTTCCCGCTCGTGTGGCGTCTTCAGAAAGAAATCGCCGGTTCCGGCTCCCATGGCGACCTTGGCGCGCATGTCATCGACCTGGCCCGTTTCCTTGTAGGCGAGTT
The DNA here is from genome assembly GCF_014192105.1 of Paenibacillus phyllosphaerae. Lineage (GTDB taxonomy): Bacteria > Bacillota > Bacilli > Paenibacillales > Paenibacillaceae > Paenibacillus_Z > Paenibacillus_Z phyllosphaerae. The sequence goes on from NZ_JACHXK010000040.1 coordinate 22,499, forward strand.
CCAAGAGGTAATCGGCATGAGCGAGACGTTCGTGAAGGAGCGCCCGATGTCCTCGTCCATGACAGGCTTGTCGGCCAAAGGCGACAAGGATGCGCCGAAGGGGCCGGTAACGGTCGACGATGCGACGTTGTTCCTAGCCCGTTTCGCAGGCGGCGCGCTCGGCAGCATCGAGGCGACTCGTTTTGCCGCAGGCCACCGCTGCACGAATGCGTTCGAGATTAACGGCAGCAAGGGCAGCATCAAGTTCGATTTTGAACGCGTCAATGAGCTTCAAGTGTATTTTACCGACGATGCGGATGATGTACAGGGCTTCCGCCGCGTATTGGCAACGGACCCATCCCACGCTTATATGGATGCATGGTGGCCAGCCGGTCATACGATCGGATACGAGCATACGTTCACGCACGAGGTGCTGGAACTCATGAATGCGATCGCGGAGGATCGCCAAGCTTCGCCAAGCTTCGTCGATGGCGTCGAGTGTCAGGCAGTTTTGGAAGCGGTAGACAAATCAATCGCGGAACGCAGATGGGTTGCCATCAGCGAGCTTCGTTAACTCGTAAAGCAGAGAGGCGGTTAAACAATGCGTAAAGCGCTAATTGTATGGGGTGGATGGGATGGCCATCAGCCGAAGGAAGTTGGAGAGATTTTCGCGGAATTGCTTCGCAAAGAATCGTTCGACGTGACGGTATCCGATACGCTGGATGCTTACAAGAATGCCGAGCTGATGGCACAGCTCGATCTGATCGTGCCGGTCTGGACGATGGGGACGATTACGCAGGAACAGCTTCGTCCGCTGCTCGATACGGTTCGCGCGGGATGCGGCATCGCGGGCTGCCACGGCGGCATGGCGGATTCGTTCCGCAATGAAGTCGAGTATCAGTACATGGTCGGCGGACAATGGGTCGCGCATCCAGGCAACGACGGCGTGCTGTACGAAGTGAACATGACCGATGCGGAAGATCCGCTGACCGCAGGAATCGGCGACTTCGAGGTGAGCACGGAGAAGTATTACATGCATGTCGATCCGGCGATTAAAGTGCATGCGACCACGTCCTTCGATGACGTGAAGATGCCGGTCGTCTGGACGAAGACATGGGGAGCAGGGCGCGTCTACTACAATTCGCTTGGGCACCAGGCGAATATCGTGCAGATGCCGCAGACGCTGGAACTGATGCGCCGCGGGTTCCTGTGGGCAGCAAGAGGCTAGTTGAAGATAGGTAAGGGTCGCTATAAGAACGGGCAAGAGGAACGTCTAATTCGGTGAACGGGGGAAACGTCTTCATGAAACCTATCAAAACAGGCATTATCGGCTGCGGGAATATTAGCCGCATTTATTTTACGAATCTGCAGAAGTATCCGGAGATCGATCTGGTCGCGGCAGCGGACCTCGATATCGAGCGAGCGCGTCAGCGCGCGGAGGAGTTCAACCTTCCTAAGGCTTATACGGTGGAGGAACTGCTCGCTGATCCGGAGATCGAAATTGTTGTCAATCTGACGATTCCGCAGGCGCACGCGTCCGTCTGTCTGCAAGCGTTGGAAGCAGGGAAGCATGTCTATGTGGAGAAACCGCTGGCGGTCACGCGCGAAGAAGGCATTCAGGTGCTGGAGCTTGCAGCGACCAAAGGGCTTCGCGTTGCGAGTGCGCCGGAGACGTTCCTCGGCGGCGGCATTCAAACATGCCGGAAACTGATCGACGAAGGCGCGATCGGCCAGCCGGTTTCGGTATCCGGTTTCATGCTGTGCGGCGGCCATGAACATTGGCATCCGGATCCGGAGTTTTACTACGCGCTCGGCGGCGGCCCGATGTTCGATATGGGACCGTATTATTTGACTGCATTCGTGACGCTGCTTGGGCCAATCCGTCGCGTGACGGGCAGCGCAGTTATTACGTATCCAGAGCGTACGATCACGAGTGAGAAAAAGCGCGGCCAGACCGTTGCCGTCGAGACGCCGACGCATATTGCCGGCGTACTGGATTTTGCTAACGGTGCCGTAGGCACACTGATCACAAGCTTCGATACGATGGCGGGCACATCGCTGCCGAATATCGAGATTCATGGCAGTCAAGGGACGATGCTTGTGCCGGATCCGAACGGTTTCGGCGGTACGGTGAAATTGCGTCGCCGCGGGGGCGATTGGGAAGAGATTCCGCTTACGCACGGCTATACGGACAACAACCGTGGAATTGGCGTAGCGGATATGGCGCGCGCCATTGCGGAGAATCGCCCTCATCGGGCGAGCGGCGAGATGGCGTACCATGTGCTCGAAGCGATGCATGGCTTCCACGATGCTGCGCGTGACGGCGTACACTATACGATGGCGAGCAGCTGCTCCCGCCCAGAGCCAATGCCGGCGCTTGCCGAAGCGCAAGCACAATAGAGATTCTAGAGCCTTCCTGTTCGCAGAGCACTTCGTCTGCAGGGAAGGCTTTTTTGTTAAAGTGCGGAAGGCCGTATGTAAAGGAAAAAGCCGCTAATCCAAGACGCTCGCGGGCACCATAAAAGCAGGGGCCAGTCGAACTTTGGAATTAAGCGGCTAGCTTTGTGATAAGTTAACTCGGACTCGGATTGGCTGTTTCCATGTTGTGGAGATGATTGTACAGCGTCTGTACCATTTTGTTCTGATCGTCCGTCGTGCTATCTTCCCAAATCATTTCGAACAATACTCCCAGGCCAGGCAATGCGCGGTCGTCACCGCCAATGGAGTCGGTAATGACACCGTTCAATTCCTCGCCGGATTTATCCTGAACACGTTTAATGATGGCCTGACGCAGATCGAGCGTTACTTTCATCCATATCCCTCCTATCGTGCAATTGTGCTTATTTAGAATGTCCGAATTCAAGTGGTTTCATGTGTTTGCGGTTTTTAAGTTCGCCTGATCTTTATGGTATAATGGACAAAGTGTGCATGTTTAACCGGAAGGGAAGTGCAGGCATGGCAGCGAGAAAACAATTTGCCGTCATCGGCATGGGACGCTTCGGTTCCAGCGTAGCGGGAGCGCTGACGAATCTGGGATTCGAAGTGCTGGCGATCGATAAGAGCGAGCAGAAGATCCAGGAGATATCTGACCAAGTCACGCATGCGGTGTCAGCGGATACGACGGATGAAGATGCCCTTCGCGCCATTGGCGTCCGCAACTTCGACGTCGTGGTCGTTGCGATTGGCGCAGATATTCAGGCGAGCATCTTAACGACGCTAATCCTTAAGGATCTTGGCGTGCCGCGGCTTATCGTCAAAGCGCAGAACGAACTTCACGGGAAAGTGCTGAATAAGATCGGCGCCGATAAGGTGATTTTTCCGGAGCGGGATATGGGGCTTCGGGTTGCTCACCATCTAATCTCCCCGAACATTCTCGATTATATCGAGCTGTCCAGCGATTACAGCATCGTGGAGATGAAGGCGCCGACGCAAGCGGTAGGCAGGAACTTAAAGCAGTTGGATGTCCGGGCAAAATATAAGTGCAACGTGCTAGCGATCAAGACGGGGACCAAGATGAATATCTCCCCCTATGCGGAAGACATTATCCATGAAGACGATATACTTGTTATTGTTGGCAAGAACGAAGATCTGGCAAGCTTGGAGCTTGCTTATGCGGAAGGCTGATTGAATCCACGTGAACAGCAATAATCGGAAGATGACCATAACCTCCGTCCAGAACGACAAGGTCAAAGCAATGGCGGCCTTGCTGGACAAAAAACACCGCGACCGTAGCGGTCAATTCATTATAGAAGGCATCCATCTCGTGCAGGAGGCGCTGCTTGCGAAAGCTGAAGTCGCTGCAATCGTGTATGATATGGAGCGCGGCTTGCCGAAGGAGTTGGCACCTCTCCTCGAGAGCATTGACAGCTGCGATCTAATCGAAGCGACAAGTGCCGTCATGGCCAAATGCACCGGGACGGAATCGCCGCCGCCCGTATTTGGGGTGGTGCGCAAGTTCTCGCTGGATGCGCAGCAGCTGTACAAGGAGTCGTCGCTAGTCGTCGTACTCGACGGCGTGCGCGATCCGGGCAACATGGGCACCATTATCCGCAGCGCCGACGCCGTCGGGGCGGATGCCGTCGTGCTCGGTAAAGGATGCGTCGATCTGTACAACCCAAAGACCGTCCGCTCGACGATGGGCTCTCTGTTCCATTTGCCGATTCTCGAAGGCGACCTTGCTGAACTGCTGTCAGAGGCAAAATCGCGCGGGATCCGACTGGTCGGAACAAGCCTTGCGGCAACGGACACCTGTTATAGCTTCGATTGGCGCGGGCCTACTTGGCTGCTGCTCGGAAGCGAAGGCGACGGCTTATCAGCATCCTCGCTTGCCCAAGTCGATCACAACGTAATCATCCCCATGCATGGGAAGTCGGAGTCGCTCAATGTGGCGATGGCCGGAACAGTGCTGCTGTATGAGGCGCTTCGGCAGCGGCAGTATGGAGGTTAAACCACCTCTGTCGGCTATAACGTAAAATGAGACAAATAATGAAATTTAGGATTGTCTATAACGTTAGGGTGAGACAGCTAGAAGGCAGGAAGGTTCTGTGAAGTGAGGGCCTTCCTGTTTTTTTACTTTAAGGCTATTAGAACGTAGAACTTATTTCATAAGTTGTTAGGAAAAGAAAAGACCATCACGAGTGATTCTCGGAATGGTCTTTGACTTTAATTGCATTTTTGGAAGGCGGACATTATTAAGCACGATATTCCTTATAGTCGATCTCGAGGAACTGCTCCACTTCGGTAAGCCAACGTTCTTGAACAAATTTGGTATGAGCAGGATGGTTGTTATACGCCTCATACTCGGATTGCCCGGAGAACTCCATATGGAGGCCGAAATCGTACGAATTCTTCTGGCTCACCTGGCGGAATACCTTGAAATTGGTTACACCTGGGATAGTGGTCAGTATTGACTCCCCATCTGCAAGAAATTGCTCTTCCTCAACTGAACCCTTCTCATGTTTTAAGGTGAACACAACGGTATGTAATATCCATTCCTGAGACACTGACAGCACTCCCCGGTTTTAATGTTAGGCTAGTTTGACCATAGCCTACTGACCCTATTGTAGCAGGCCAAACTCTGCCAAGAAAGGGTAGATAGCCGTATAACCGATAGGATATAGCGGCTCTACAGTCATATAGCCAGACAATTATTCACGATCGGCATGCATGCAGCGAATACGAAGATAGCTTATGATAGGGAAGAAAGAAAATTCTTTGGCATAGTTACATTTATACGAAAGATTCAATCATAACTGGAGGTATCTATGTTTGAGGCGAAGATGCCATTACGCGAAGCGATTCAAATGGGAAGAGAACGAGCATTAGAGGAAATGAAATTTGTAGTCGTCCAGAAGATCCGTGCTGCAGGAGAAGATGAGCGGAATTTCTCGAGACAGGTGACTGAAATAAATAATGAACTATGCGTTGTTGCAGTTCCAAAACAGCAAGATGAAAGGTCGTGAAAAATGTTGCAGACTGTTACCTCTAGGCCATCATATAGTTTTGGTGGCTTTCTGAGTCTCTGAAGATGGTGCGGAATCGCTTTGTGGAATATCTAAGCCAGGATACGTGGTTATACATCTAGAAATAAAGAACAAGTATGCAATAGGTTGTTTTTACCAGTTGCATCTTGTCTTGAAGTTGTGGTAATCTAATGTTCTGCCACTGAAAGGCAGGCGAATCAGTCCATTCACATAGGTATTTTATCCTCATTACGAGAATAAAAATAAGTGGTTGACACTGTCGAATAAAGCATGATAAGATATCACTCGGCCGTAAAAAAACGGCGAATGATGAAGAAATTTGTTCCTTGAAAACTGAACAATGAGCGATATGTTTTATAGCTAGTGAAGTAATGAGTCACAAGCTTCTTTACTTGACGGAATGCTGATCGACCTTCGGGTCGCTCAAACCAATCCATCTTTTATGGAGAGTTTGATCCTGGCTCAGGACGAACGCTGGCGGCGTGCCTAATA
>NZ_JACHXK010000041.1 GCF_014192105.1 Paenibacillus phyllosphaerae
AATGGCCTCCATTTTCAACTCTAAATTAAACTTGGACAAAAAAACTGCACCTCCAATTGTTAGACACTGTCTAACAATTGGGGTGCAGTTCAGAAAGATCGGCTGCCGTCATTGCATGGAAAAAAAATCGGCTACAGTTATAGCTATGTAAAGAGACGAACTTTGAGGGAAAGAACGAACTTATAAACTGCAGATTTGAGAAAGTCGTATATAATGTATGACATTATATACTGTCGGTTGACAAGAACATATATCCTTAAAAGTCGCATACTTGCGGCTTTTTTTATTTTAACGATATATGTTCTTGTCAAAAGCGAAAGACAAGAACATATATCGTTTGCCGATTGGTGACAAGAATCTGTATCGTTTTACGTAATTGAAGATGATTCTCATTTAAATGGATTAAATCACGAGTACCAGATTCACTGAATTAAGAGTCGGGCAGTTCAGACAATGATAGTTCAACTGCAACGACAATGAACTAGCAAGTCGCGACGATCAGCTACAGTTGAAGCTAACAGGAAGCTTAGTGTAGTGCTTCAAAAATGACAAGAACAAATATCGTTTGCCGATTGGTGACAAGAATCTGTATCGTTTTACGTAATTGAAGATGATTCTCATTTAAATGGATTAAATCACGAGTACCAGATTCACTGAATTAAGAGTCGGGCAGTTCAGACAATGGCAGTTTAACTGAAACGACAATAAACTAGCAAGTCGCGACGATCAGCTACAGTTGAAGCTAACAGGAAGCTTAGTGTAGTGCTTTAAAAATGACAAGAACATATATCGTTTGCCGATTGGTGACAAGAATCTGTATCGTTTTACGTAATTGAAGATGATTCTCATTTAAATGGATTAAATCACGAGTACCAGATTCACTGAATTAAGAGTCGGGCAGTTCAGACAATGACAGTTCAACTGCAACGACAATGAACTAGCAAGTCGCGACGATCAGCTACAGTTGAAGCTAACAGGAAGTTTAGTGTAGTGCTTTAAAAATGACAAGAACATATATCGTTTGCCGATTGGTGACAAGAATCTGTATCGTTTTACGTAATTGAAGATGATTCTCATTTAAATGGATTAAATCACGAGTACCAGATTCACTGAATTAAGAGTCGGGCAGTTCAGACAATGTCAGTTCAACTGCAACGACAATGAACTAACAGGTGCGGCAACCAGCCAAAGTTAAAGCTACCCCGAAAATTACTCTTAGCACACACCCAAAAATGGCAGCACGAAACTAAGCCCAGCTTTTATGTTTTTTAAAACCTGTGCTTAACGAGATGAATGAGATATCGGATCCTTAAGAGGCCTCGGAGGAAGAGAGCTCGACTTGAAAACCAAGATTCTCGAGCCTTCGTACAGCTTGTCTTACAATCATTTCTTGCTGTCGCTGTTCAAAGTAATTGCCGCCTAAATCTTTGTAGTCCTCTTTCCGTGACAGAATGTAATAAACAATAGCCATGATGGAGTGGGCGACAGCCACAGCCGCTCGGTGTCGGCCTTTACGGGCGGCGATGCGCCGGTACTATGCTCCCAAGTAGTTGTCGGATCTGCATACGGAGTGGGCGACTTCGATCAGTGCCGCTCGGAGATATTTGTTGCCTTTGCGTGTTTTCGAGGACTTTCGTTTTCCGGCACTTTCATTTTGCCCTGGTACTAATCCTGCCCACGAACAGAGATGAGCGGCGGATGGGAAGCGCGAACCGACGTCGGTTCCAACCTTCAGCAAGGATCTGTTCTGCGGTACGCCTTCCGATCCCTGGTATGGTATCTAGCCGCTCAAGGTCTTGCTGAAAAGGGTCGAGCCGTTTGTCTACCTCCAGATCCAGCTCAAGAAGCTGTTCATTTAGAAAATCGACATGCGTGAGCATCGTCTTCAGCATGATCCGTTGATGGGGGTTCTTGTTACCCTTTAAGGCCAATTCCAGCTCTTCTTTCTTTCTCTTAAGCGACCGACGCGCTAGGGCAGCCAGCTTTTCTGGATCTTCTTCTCCTGGATCATGGCGCTCATCATATCGAGGCTGCTTACCCCCAATAATGTCGGAGACAACTGCAGCGATCTTAATATTAGCGCCTTGCCCTGCTATCCTTTATAGTTCGTAGCCAGTCCGCTAATATGATCCGCGACAATCCTGCCTTGTCTGTTGGCGGGTCCAGCAAGTGGGACAGCGGTTTTACGCCCACTCACGAAGTCCATAACTTCAATTACGTCACCAACCGCATAAATGCTGTCATAGTTGGTTTGCAGCGTCATTGACAAGAATATGACCCTTTGGTCCAAGTTCGATGCCAGAGTCTCGGATAAATTCCGTCGATGGAGCTACGCCAATCGCTAGTATCACCAATTCCGCTTTGTGGGAAGCACCGCTCTTGAGCGCCACTTGAATAGTGGTATCCTCTTGTACGTGAAAGGCCGTGACCGAATCGCTCAGCAGCAGCCGAACACCTTGGGCCTGCATTTCACGCTCGGCGATTTTAACCATGTCGCTGTCAAATGGAGCGAGCATATACGGAGCTGCCTCGACAAGTGTTACGCGTAGTCCGAGTTCAGCTAACACCCCGGCCATTTCTACACCGATAAAACCACCTCCGACGACAGTAACCTCACGACCGTCTCCAAGCCCATCCACAATCTTTTTCAGCGCTAATTGGTGCCTTAATCGCGGCTTGGTTTTACACGCGAAGAAAGGGATATGACTTTTGGCGGATTGCAGATCTATGCGCACCAGTTCTTATAACTGGACAAATGATTGGCAGATGGGGAAATTTCATGAATCAGGGAGCACATGGCGGTCCGGTCTCTGAATGTCGGATGACAAATACATACGTACAATCGACTCCCCTAAATATGTGGAGTTTAATATTTATGTACCCAAGTTCTTGTCATTAGTCGATGACAAGAACTTGGGTACATTGCCGGGCTGTGACAAGAACGTGGGGGCATCGCTAAGGCATTGGATAGCTTTCGGGCATGACATAATACAGTCCTGTACGATCATGTCCATACCATCATGGGCCTGTTTCGGATTAATGAGCATTTCACCGGCCGAATGGGACAATTGTAATTTGCCATCCAAGCGATAATCTTTGCAGATGGGGTCGTGCGTTATATACAGCCAAGTAAGAAGATTCCTATACAATTCACGTTTAGCTATCCGTTAAATTAATAAAGCTGCCGATGTGGTCAATAGCTAATTAAAAAAACTATAAAGTTCATCTAGTTAGGCGGTCTTGATTGACCACAGACTAAGAAATACGCCCGCGGCCCGCTCTTACCAAATAGTCGACTACTTTCCTGGCGCCGCCTTATACATTCTCCAACGTAATCTATTGTCATGCATACATAGCCTAGTAGAGACAAGAACATGAATAATTTCCGCGGTTACAAAAAGGTGAAGCAAAAGGCAGTCAACAAAAAGGTCGCAGGTCCAAAAGTGAACTGCGTCCTTTTTCTAATACCTACAAATCGGATTAAAACTATACTGATTCATTTAATCTTCTTTGCTTCCTGAGTTAGCACAAATTCGTTTACGCTGGGGTATTTTGAGACGTTCACATATTGGACACATATTTGCATTATACAACAAAGGGAAAAACTACCTTTTTGTTGAAAGTGTAATATATGGTGAAATTTAGTAATCTTTTTGAAAGGAGGGTTGTTGTTTATTTATTTAATATGCCAGAGAAATATGCTGATCCCAACTAAAATAATATGGAAGGAAGTATCTGCTAATGTTGAAAAAAAACCGAAAACTAATCGCAAGTTTTGCTTTTTCAGTTATTCTTTTGTGCCCAAGTGTAAATCAAGTATCTGCAGCTACAGATAATGATCTTAGCAAGTTGAAAGTTAACTATGCAACAAGTCTCGGTCATAACGGTAAAACCGAAAATCAGTTGATTAAAGAAGCTATTGATTCAGGTTTGTCAAATAAAGAGGCTATTTATTTTGCAAAACTAGATATACTAGCTAATACTATAGAAAAAAATAACATTATAATAGATCTGAATGACAGACTACCAGATGATTATTTTTTAAGTCATCCTGATGAAGTTCGTGAGCGTGCTCTAAACTTAGATAAACAAGCAATTGCAAGTTTATTTGATACGAAAACTCCATCAACAGAAGGTTTTGATAAATTAGTCAAGCAAGAACTAAAAGACCTTCATGGTAATGGTAAAGTCACAGTAAAATACCCAGATGGAAGTTCATTTACAGCAAATGTTTCAACAGTGAAAACTGGAGAGGTAGATGAATCGTATAAAACTAACGATGCGACACAAATTGAAGGTCCTTGGAATCAAAGTGAGACTATTACGGTGGGGAATCCTGTATCATCTTCTGGTCAATATACAACAACAACAGAATGGACATTTACAGGTAATACTTACTGGGCTAAAGTAAACGATACCTATTATTATCAAGTTCTAAATAATGGTTATACTAACTCTGAATATTGGTCTACTAAATACGTCAATGATACCGGTGCCTCTTCAGGGGGGTCTGGTGGATTTGTTACAGCACAAGTTGAAAACTTATCAAATCATGTTTATGAAACTGGAAAAAATACTACATCTGGAAATGAATTTATACAAGGCTATACAGATGTACGATTCTTGTTGTCAGCCTCTGTCTCAGCAAGTGTTAGTTTTAAATGGGCAGGAATTGGCTTAAGTGTTGCTCCAGGAACTTGGTGGCACCAATATGCAATTACAGAGGTAGACTACGATGGTACACCTTGGCATTATGCAGGAACCTTTAAGTGATTATCGCAAAAAGAGGGTATTAACCCTCTTTTTACCTTTATTAAGGAGAAATGAATGTTTACCTTTAGATATAAGATAATAACAACTTTAGCTACTATATGGATTTCATTTTTTTTATTCAGTAGGGAATACAGTGATACTCATTATTTTTCATCCGTTTATAATTCAGAATTATTAGAAATGATGAATATTAATAAAGAATCATTCGAAATTGAAAAGATTAAAAAGGTTAAGATTGGCATACTTGACACAGGAATTAATGCTCATCATCCTAATCTTAACATTGTAAATCTCTCAAATTACAGTGAACAAACAAACGGTCATGGGACAAGTGTGAGTGCTGTTATTGGTGCTAACCCATCATCTGTTAATAGTTTCAGTGGACTAATCCCTAACATGCCATTATATACTTACAATATAGATCCTAGTCATTTATTATCTACAGAGTTGATAAATGGAATTGAAAAGCTAGTTCAATCTGGAGTTAAAGTTATTAATATTACATTAACATCTCATATATACAATGCGGATTTGTATAAATGTATTAATAATTCGATTAAACAAGGTGTAACATTTGTGGTGTCCGCGGGAAATACTTCAAAAGAAGAGTTTCTTTACCCAGCGTCTTTTGACATCAAAGGATTGCTATCAGTCGGATCATTGGATAATCAATTTAATATTTCTAATTTTTCTACAGTTAATGAAAGGATAAAATTTTATGTGCCTGGTGAAAATGTTAGGTCGGTTGGTCCAGAATTGAATACTATAAGGGAGTTTTCAGGTACATCGGTGGCTGCGCCAATTCTTACATCATTAGTTGCTGCAATTATTTCAAAACATCCTACTTATAATCCAAGTGATATTGAAGACTATCTAAATGACATGTCATATAGCTATTACGCATTGTGGAAAGGCTCATATAGAACAATAAAAATAATTAGGTGAAACTTTCACTATACCGACGATTTTCTCTATGTTTGAGAGCGGTTATGACAACGAAATACCATAGGAGGGACATAATGAAAACTTTGAATACATTTATACTCTTATTTATTATTACGGTGGCTATAACCTCTTGCGCTAAAAATGAGGAAGCAAATATAACACAGGAAGCATCAAATGCAGGTCAAAGAAGCGATATACTAGAGAAAATCCATGAAATTGATGCACATTCTGTAAAAGATGTTGTTACTTCAAAGAACTTAAATGAATTGATTGAGAAATCATTTGAAAAATACTATGGTCTTAAAGCGGAAAATTACAAGATAGAGAAAAATGAAGAAATTGATAATGGAATCTTTACATTATTTACACTAGTATATAATGATAAGGATTATGTAGGATATCTTTATTCAACGCATAATAGTAATAGTAATAAGTACAATACAGTATATTTAGATATTTATCCGGAAGATACGACGAGTCCTTTTTCTATTGTTCAATCTGCGGGGGAATTTGATGAATTACACCGTAAATACCAAATGGTTCTTGGTTTCATAAACGACAAAAATATTAAAAGAATTGTAGTAAGATACTCAGATGATACAACAAATATTCTAGATCTAAGCAACGAGAATAAATCATTTATGGATGTTACATTAGGAGAAATAAAGAAAGCTAACCTAGTAACTGCTTATAATGAAAATAATGAGAAGGTTTTTGAATATATTTTTTAATTGATTGAGCATATTTCATAGATTCTCGAATGAAAATATAGACTGATCAGCGTTACCGTATCGTATCGGTAACGCTGATATTTTTATTTCGGACGAACCTGTAATGTTAGGCGTAACTGAAAATTATTCTCAACTCCTAAATCAACGTAGCTGTTGGATAAGAGAGTAAACAGACTCTATTACCCTACGACTGAAGCATGCACTGCCTATACTATAAAGAGAGGGAATACAAGCTGGAGGACTGATCGGTGGATAGCCGATTTCTGGTATCAAGAGCGCCTTAATATAGAATCGGAGATCGTAAAACTCACCCTTGGTGAGCTTCATCAACCGCAATTTTAGCTTCCACTCGTGAAAGCCGGTACGACCGACAGTTACGAGGAGTTAAGGCGAGACAAGGGCGAAGAATGGGGTTTCCATTACGGCGATCACCGACCACGACGGCGACACGGGGAAAATAACGCTCGTATCCACCGCGCCATCAAACATGACATTTCTAAACTCCGAGGGCAGCTTACCACAAAGAGAGACTGCCTTCATTGCGCTTAAGCTCAGGATAATTTAGTTTATAATAGGGGATTTTTAGTTTCTGTATTCGAGGAAAGACACGCTGAAAATTATATGCTCTGATTCGGATGGTGGCTTGTACAAGGAACCTGTTGTGATTAGAATAGATTACAATATATGGTCGGGGACAGAATTGGGGGAGTAGAATGAAAAAAGAAAAAAGTAATAGATGGGGGATGACCCGGTTCAGCCCGCCACAAGTAATATCAATCGGTTTTTTGATCCCCATCCTTGTAGGAGCGCTACTCTTGATGCTTCCCATTTCCAAACATCCCGGAGTAAAAATAACATTCCTTGATGCCTTGTTTGAAGCAACTTCTGCAGTTTGTGTCACTGGTTTAGTAGTGACCGATACAGCAACAACCTTTACTGTTTTCGGTGAGTGCGTGTTAATGATTCTCATTCAAGTGGGTGGCTTAGGTTTTATGACTCTTGGTATCCTAGTAGCCATGTTACTCGGTAAAAAAATTGGACTTCCAGCGGAATAGGTAAAATCATTATTATGGTTCTTATGTTCATTGGACGGTTGGGACCGATAACAATAGCGCTGGCATTAACTAAAGAACTACAAAAGAACAAAATAAGGTATCCAGAAGAAAAAATTCTTATCGGTTGAGTTAAAACTAATATGTTGGACTAACTAGGAACAATAGATCCACAAGGCACAACAGCAGTCGACCAGAAAATCGGCTGCTGTTTGTGTGTCGTTGAAGTATCCACGCTCTTATGCAGTGCAAGATAAGGTTTGGGTGCATGACCCGGACGGAAATGCATGGGAAATCTTTTTCACCAAAGAGGATTCGGAATTTGAAAGTGCCGGAGAACCACGTGATGCATCGCTCTGCTGCGTTCCTGCATCTGGTCCGGTAACCATTGAATTTGGCTTTGGCTCCTTCAAAAAAGAAAGCTGTTGTTAAGCCAAACAATCCTGTAGAGCTTAAGAAATGAGCTTTGTAAAAAAGGGAGCGCCTCGGTATGATGGGTTTGTCGACAACACATCAGAGGAGGCGCTCTTACTATGAAGTTTACGCAAACAGACGCACAAAATCAACGGATTGAACAAATTACCACCTCGCATCTCATCGTAGGGATCGACATGGCGAAAGAAACGCACGTCGCACAGGCTACGAATTTCCGTGGAATTGTGGTTTCGAAACGCCATCTCTCATTTCCCAATAGTATCGAAGGATTTGAAAAACTGAGCCGCTGGATGAGTGAATTGCAGCTTAAACATCGATTGAAAAGGCTCATTATTGGCATGGAACCAACCGGGCATTACTGGTTCAACCTGGCCAACTGGTTATCAGATAAAGGCGTACACGTGGTCATGGTCAACCCAGCCACAACGAAACGGAATAAAGAAAATCGGGATAATAGCCCGTCAAAGAATGACCCTAAAGATGCACTTACCATAGCAGATTCCGTCAGCCGAGGCTTCTACTACGAGTACACACGTCAGTCACTTGTATTCCAGCGTTTGCGGACCATGATGAGTGACCGAGAATTTTGGGTGGCGAATAGCGTACGGCTCCAGAATCGAATCGTACGCTGGCTGGACATCCGTTTTCCGGAGTATCCGTCTGTATTCAAAGACTGGACTTGTAAGCGTTCATTGGCGACTCTCAAGACCTTCCCTTGCCCACAGGATCTTGAAGGGTTTACAGTATCGGATGTCATTAGCGCTTGGCGAGTCCATATGCAGCGTGCCGGAGGCACTACGGGGACCGAGAAGGCCGCGCAGCTGATCGCACAAGCTAAACGAAGTGTTGGCGAACAAGCTGCTGTTGAGGAAGCGAAAGCAGATTTAAAGCGGCTCATAGAGGAGTTTGAGCGCGTAACCACGATGCTTGAACAGATCGAAAAAGACATCGAAGCACTACTTTCAGAGATTCCGACGGCGCAGCAACTTCGCACCATAAAACGACTCGGGAAGATCTTCACCGCGGCTATATTAGCTGGTACAGGGGATTTAAGGCAGTATGCACACGGACGTCAGGTATTACGGAAGGCTGGTCTCAACTTAGCCCAAAGTACGTCCGGAAAGCGAAAAGGTCAAATCGTTCTTTCGAAACGAGGAGACTCCGCCTTACGAAAATATCTCTATCTCGCAACGGTTCAGCTCGTTTGGAATAATCCCGTTTTCCGCCATCTGCATGAACACAATCTGCAAGAAAAGAAGCTGAAAAAGCAGCAGTCTATCTTTAAGTTAATTGGGAAACTAGCACGGATCCTAGTTGGTATTGTTCAACGAGGAGAGAAGTTTGCGCCTGAGAAGACCATTTTGAACTGGACAGAAGCAGCTTAAAGACTAAGAAGTATCACGTATATTGACTCATTCGCGGGATTTCACAAAGAAAGCACGAGGACCGAGTTCGTTCTCCATAAGGGCTAAGACCCATCCGCTAAACGCTATCGGTCTCCACACCTTGGACAGGTATAACGAAGGATTGTAAGGGCAATGACCCGTTGAGTCATGGGAGGGTGAACCCCAAGGGATTAGTGGAGCATGTGTGCAGTAGAAAGTATCTGGGGAATTTTTCCTAACCGTTCCTCTATTTCCACATGCCCAGCCCACCACCTCAACCGGTATCATGTGCACCTTATCCTAAGATTCATCTAGTCCTAGGTGATGAAATCCTGCGAATAAGTGAGTATATGTGAGATTAACCCTTAAAACCGAGGGACGGGAGACGTTAGTTTAATGACAACAGCGGCGGTCTAAGACTTTATTTTTCAAGTCCAGGTCCGCCGCTGCTTCTTTAATGGATCAGTCTAAAACTTATTCTTAAAAAGCCGACGATTCTTCAAATCAAAAACACTGGTAATTCAACGATTCCAGTCTAATACTTTATTTTCATCTGACAGTCGCATCCGAATTCGGACTCATGATTTTTCAAAATCCTTCCGGCCACGACATGCGGAGCATGCTGAAGCAGGGGCCTGAACGCGAGATTACGATTGGTTCGCGGGGATATTGAAGAGGCGGTATCGCTTGGTTGCGGCGAAATTCCAGATCCAACAAGAAGACTCGAATTTCCGTGCAAGCATTAAACAACGCGGCCAGAATTGTGTTCTATAATTGTGCAGCATCTACACCTGAGTGCTGCCGGAGTTATCCCTGAGGTGGACCGGATATGGGGACTCCCGTTAGATGTAAGATGTTACGGGTTCCAAATGAAGCGTTTTCAGCATATAATAGGCATAACATGATGCAATAACTTACGGTGGTGAAG
Organism: Paenibacillus phyllosphaerae; assembly: GCF_014192105.1. Lineage (GTDB taxonomy): Bacteria > Bacillota > Bacilli > Paenibacillales > Paenibacillaceae > Paenibacillus_Z > Paenibacillus_Z phyllosphaerae. The sequence continues at coordinate 10,250 of NZ_JACHXK010000041.1, forward strand.
GGGGAGTCTGTCAAATACAGGCTCTTTCTGTCTTTTGAGGAGGATAGATATGGCGCAAGAACGACAACCTTATAAATTATATATGAGCTGCTCTTGGTATTTCGACAGCGCCTACAACGACCTGCACACTCTACTCGAGCAAGCGGACAACTTCTCTTATCAGATCGAAGGTGTTGCACTACAGCTAGCCCGAAGTACCGTATACCAGGGTAGACAGCGGTATGAGCTGATTCGAGAACAGATGAAAGAGTGCGATGCCATGCTGCTGCTAGCGGGGGTGTACCCAAGCTTCTTTGATTGGATCAGCAAGGAGATCGTGGCATGCAAAAATGAATACCAGCTGCCGATCATTGCAGTCATGCGCGACGATCATCGTATCCTTTCACCTGTTGTACGGCAAGCTGCGGATCAAATTATAGATTGGAATGCAACAAGGATTATTACTGCTATCCAGCAGCTCACAGCTTCAACTTGATCATGTTATCAGGCGGACTAGCTTCGTCCGCCACTTGGGACGTGGAGGACTAATATCAAGGTATAGAATTAAAGGAGGACGCGCGAGGACGCGTCCTATTTGTGTTATTGCAGCTGCGGTGGAATCGTTTCGCTCTGGGGCTGCAGCACCTCCGTAAACAAGCTTGGGGAGGCAGTTGAAGTGCTGGGAGAAGCCGTTTGCGGGAGATAGGCTTTCAATAAGGCTTCTATTTCACCTGAAGTGACAGGCCTTGCATGAGGGAACAACTCCAACCCTAGTTCGCCATTTACTTCAATCGTTGCGATCTTGACGTCCTGCACGTTGGCAACACTTTTCATACGAAGTCTTTTCTCCAGATCATCTACAGATATGCGTAGCCGCCTTAAAGAATCTGTCAAAACTTGTCCTTCCACAACAACAGGGATAGCGACACCTTTAAGAAATTTTTCAACAGTATTCGATCTTAACGTCAGCCATTCGACGGCAATTAGCACGGCGATGAAAACAGCGGCGGCTGCAATGGATTTTCCGATACCTTTGCCGCTTACCTCCGAACCGACGATCGATCCAATGGTGAGTAAAATCCCAATTTGGGGCATCGTCATTTGCGAGATTGATTTCCGTCCAGCAATGCGCAGCAGGACGATACTAGTCAATGCAAACAATAACGACTGCCCGATATGTCCCAGCATATCTGTTCCTCCTCCGTATTTGATGTCCTCCCTGCATTTCTTCCCTGTGATCGATTGGAATATAACGAATAAATCTAAGAGTTTTTTATTCATGCTTTAATGGCATCGATTGGCCGGCAGCTGTATTGCTCGAGACACTTCGGGGGGAGGCGATCTGAATGAAGCAAGTGAACCATGGCTCCGTCGTATTGAAGAGATCTGAAGACATCATCAGATGCTGCTGATTGTTGATGATATTCAGATGGACTGTGGGCGGAACGGCAGCAGAAACCAGGAGCTCTTGGCACAGGGCTATTTAGTTGTTCAGATAATAAGCAGGCATATAATAAAGCAACGTCGTTCCGAGGCAATGTATAGCGTCTTGGAACGACGCTGTTCCTTTTAGGTATATACATAATTTTTCCATTCCGGCTCAAGATAAGTAGTAAGCCCGTGGTTACTTGTATACATATAGAAAGATGAGGTTGATACAATGGATGACTTTATGAAGCTCGATTTTTGGGAAATGATTGTTCGAACAACCCTTTCATTCCTTATCCTTCTGGCATTAGCTCGTATCTTGGGAAAGAAACAGCTCAGCCAATTGACCTTTTTTAACTACGTCACCGGCATAACGATCGGTTCAATTGCTGCGGATATCGCCGGTGAAAGCGAAACGCCTTTCTTGAACGGGCTTACGAGCTTAATCTGGTGGTCGCTGCTTACAATCGCCGTCGGTTACATCGGTTTGAAGTCCAGCAAGGCCAGAATATTAGTCGACGGCCAGCCAACTATCGTGATCAAGGAAGGACGTATCTTGAAGAATGCGCTGCGCGCGACCAGACTGAATCTCGACGATTTAAGCATGATGCTTCGTGAGAAAGGCGTTTTTAGCATGCTAGACGTCCATTATGCGATATTAGAGCCGAACGGTGAGCTCAGTATTTTGAAGAAGGAATACAAGCAGCCCGTTACAAAAGGCGATTTGAGCATCCCGACCCCAACATTCTCATTCCTCCCCTCCGAAGTCATCTCGGACGGAAAAATCGTCAAGAAAAATTTGGACGAGCTGAACATTACTGAGACTTGGGTGATGGAACAATTGAACAATCATGGCATCGCGAGCATCGAGGACGTTTTTTATGCGGAGCTGCAACAGGATGGAACGCTATTTGTAAATAAGGAGCCGATTTAGTCCGACTTGAAGGCAGACAAGCGCTCCACGAAAGAGAGGTTTACGAATGCATGAGACAAGCAGCACGATGAGTGGCTTAATCATTGTTGTCGGCATTTCCTTTATCATTCCCATTGTGCTGTACAAGCTCCGACTTCGAGTATTGCCCGTGGTGGTAGCGGAAATCATCGCAGGGCTGATCATAGGAAAGAGTGGATTGCAGCTCATCAGCGGGAATAATTGGCTGGAATTACTCTCACTGCTTGGATTTATTTATCTCATGTTTCTTAGCGGTTTGGAGATCGATTTCTCACTGGCCAAGTCAAAACCAAACCAGGGTTCGAATCAGATCAACCCGCTTGTATCTGCCATTATTATCTTCTGTTGTATCTTCCTAGTTTCGAGCGGATTATCGCTTCTGTTGCAATATTATGGCTATGTCGATCAGGTGTTTCTGACGACGCTAATGATCAGTACGGTATCTCTTGGCGTCGTAGTTCCTGTGCTAAAGGAGCGCGGAATGCTCTCTACGAATTTAGGCCAGACGCTGCTGCTCGTCACCGTGCTAGCTGATTTTTTCACGATGATTCTACTCGCCGTTTATGTAAGCGCTTTGTCTCACAAAATGACGGATATGCTGATGCTGGTTGTTTTTTTCGTCATTCTGGGGCTGGCGTTTATATTTATACGAGGACAGGCGTCGGGAAAACTGTACCAGGTGCTCAGCAAAAGCTCGATACAGTTTAGCACCAGGGCCATCTTCGCCTTGCTGCTTGGCGTGGTATCTTTATCCGAGAAGCTGGGTGTAGAGAACATATTAGGCGCTTTCATGGTGGGCATCATTGTGTCGATGCTTAAGCCGCAGAGAACATTCGTTCATCAGCTGGAATCCTTCGGATACGGTTTTCTCATTCCCATCTTTTTTATTATGGTCGGAGTTAATTTGGAGATTCGGCCGTTGCTGACGGATCCAAAAACGCTGACCCTTATTCCGCTTTTGTTGGTTCTCATGTTTATAGCAAAGTTCATTCCAATGCTGTATCTAAAGCGATGGTTCTCCTTCCGTGAGGTGTTAAGTTCGGCATTCCTCTTATCCTCCAAGCTTAGTCTGGTCATTGCGGCAGCCACACTGGCCCTGGAGTTGAACATCATCAATAAGCAGCTGCATGGCGCATTTATCTTAGTTGCGATCGTGAGCTGTTTATTATTTCCTGTATTGTTCAACAAGCTGGCCCCCCGACAGCAGGTTCGGAAGCAAGTGATTGCCATGATTGGGCTCAATCATATTACGATTCCTGTCAGCAAGGAACTGATGAAGGACAATCGATGTGAGATCCATCTGTATACGGCAAACTGGAATATTCGGAACCAAGTCGAAGAAGGAGATAGGATGCAGCTCGGTAAGCAAGTCTGCCTAGTTCCGGAACTTACGGTTGAGACGTTGCTGGACGCGCGAGCATTCGAGGCTGATATCATCATTGCAGCATCTGCGGAGGATCATCTCAATGCGAAGATTGGAACTTATGCGAAGCAATTGTCAATGGCTAGAGTGATTGTACGTATCGAAGAGCCGGAGCTTCATCAACGAATGAGGGATGAAGGGCTTGAGGTATTCTCGACACTTTATGCGGCGCGCCGTGTTCTTCTGGCTTTGATCGAGCATCCGGGCGCACTTCGATTTATTTCTGAGGATGAGCCTTTGGGAGAGATCCTAGTGGATAGGGCCAAGTATGTCGGTGTGCCCCTCATGGGACTTCCAATTCCGCCTCATGTGCTGGTGCTTCGTATCTATCGTGGGCACACGGTCATCATACCGAATGGACGTACCGCCATTCAGTTTGGAGATCGATTGTTATTAAGCGGAAGTCCGGAGAACATTGAAAAATTTCGGCAAATATTAAGAGGATTATGAGGGAGGAATCATACGTGAATGGAGGAGCCTGCAGATCACAGACTCCTTTGTTTGCTTTGCGCCGTTCCAAGCTACTCCTCTTTCGGAATGAATTGATAGATTTCGCCCGATTCCAGCGAATCGATAAGCCGGTCCAACCATTTATAATATTTAAGCGCTTCACTAATCTTTGCTTCATCGATGCGGATTAGTTCTTGCAGCTGTTCATTAGTAGAGTCGTTCTCGCGTAAAGCGCGTTTTTCTTTCAAAGATTTCTTCAAGGAGGACATATTGCTCTCAACAGCTTTGCGCCATTTGATCGCAAAAAAGTCGGCAAAGTTCTGGTGCCAGTCCGGGACAACCTCGTAAAAATCCTTCCTAGAGCCTTTTCCCCAAACCTTATCGATCATCTTCAGGTCCATTAAGGTGCGTACGCCAGTGCTCATCGACGTCTTGCTCATCCCCATGGTCTCACTCATCTGATCCAAAGTGACCGGTTCATTCTGGTCCTGTTTTAGGCTGATAACTATCCCATATGCCCTATATAAGGCCAACTATAGGAATCAAAATACAGAGGACGCTTGTGACGATATGAAGCACATCCTTATTCACGCTTCCGCCTCCTAAAAAAATTAATGAAGTGGGTTCAATCGCTTCGTTTCAGATATGAGCGAAGCAACCTGCCGATTATAGCGGTCTGAAAAATGCCTCCCCCAATAAACCATCCAAAGGCATGCCACGAATTTTCAGCGATTCCTGCCAAATAGCTTTGAGTCGTCCAGAAGGTAGGGATCCATGCCCCGGCATAGGTCCAAGGCTCGGGAACGAAGAAAGCAACGATTGGACCCGCAAAGAGCAGGCCGCTTGCTTTGGTCATTGCCAGCCCTTCGACTTTATTTGAAGCAAACGACACGAGGAATAGGGCTATCATAGGGGCTTCCAGTACAAGCAAAGCGACAATATATAAACTTTCTATCTGCAAATGGGTAATCCCCGAGTAGAGAATAAAAGCGCTGCTGAGCAACAGCGTCAGTAGACAGGGCAGAAACAACCGGTATCGAAAGTAACCTACTCGGGAAAGCGGGGTTACAGCGTAATAAGCGATCATATTTTCATCTCGTTCGTCCAGCATCAACAAACCGACCATCGAACCTGGTAATAATGGAATGAAGAGGAGCAAAAAAGCGGCAAAAAAATCGGTATACTCGGTTAGAACGAACTGGTACTGCCGTTCAAACCAATCAGAGAGTAGCGGAAAGAAAAATCTGGCTATAGCGAGAAGAAGAAGAGGGCCGAATAAACTGGCCATCAGCATTGGATCCGTCATAATTTGTCGGGTATCGGTTACTAACAGCGCCCGATATTTGTTCATCGTCGTACGCCCCCCATCCCGAATTAATTGCAAAAGATCTTCTGACTGAACGATCGTCGCGCCCAAGTAAAAACGAAGTAGTTACCAAGCAAAAGAATGAGCAAGGCAAACGCGATCTCTGTATAAGAGACACTTTCAAATGCAGAACGGAGCAGCACAAGCGAGCCTGTGGTGGGGATGATGGCATAGAGATAGGGTGAAACAATCCCAAATAATCCGAGAAGCGGAATGACGAACGGTAAGGCATACAACTGAGAGAGCAAAATAAATCCGTTGATCGATTGCGTATTTGCAACGACTCCGATTGATAGTAGAGTGATCATGCTGGAGGTAAGCGCCACGCCTGTTGAGAAAAGAAGAGGATTGTCCGATAGACCTATGGCAACGCCATGAATAGCCCAAGCTGAAGCCAACGAGAGCAGTGAAATGGAAATGGCTTTAGCCAGCAAATACTCCTGCAGACGAAGCGGGGTAGCAAATAGACTGGCGTGAATCCCTTGATCTTTTTCCAGCAAAACGATTCCGCCGGCCAATATTAATCCCACTGCGCTTGGATCGGAGAAAGTCAGTAACATCGTAACGGTTTCCTTGTGCCCTTTTGGTATGAAGTAAAGCAGTACCCAGTAGAGCACGCAAACGAGTACATAAACCGTATAGAATCCGTGTCGAAACTGAAAGCGCACGTCGAACTGTACCGCAGCCCACAGTCTCTTCATAAGAGCGATCTCCCCGTAACCCGGATAAATATCTCCTCCAATGTCGCCTCGCTGGAGTGAATCGTTTCAATCGGATAGCGGCGAAGGATATGTTGAAAATGTTCGTTCGACCCGATACCAGTCAGATCAAACTCCTTCGCACGCAAGCGATCTCCATCCCGATATTCCACCCTTACCTGTTTTGTGCCGAGTCGAAGCTTCAATTCTCTTGGCGAATCAATGAGCTTGATTTGTCCGTCTACGATGAAGGCCACACGGTCACATAGCTCTTCGGCCGCCTGCATGTTATGGGTCGTGATGATAACCGTAGTCCCAGTTGCTCGTATCTTCAAAATCATTTCTTTAATGATCTGTGCATTTACCGGATCAAGCCCGGAGGTTGGCTCATCGAGAAAGAGGATCTCGGGAGAGTGGAGAATGGAACGGCAAAAATTAAGCCGCATTTTCATCCCCTTGGATAGCTGCGATACTTTTAAATTTCGAGCCTCTTCGAGTCCAACGTCTGAAAGCAACTCTATGGGATTAATAGTGTCAACCTTATAAAGGGAGCGGAACAAGCGGAGATTCTCAAGAACAGTAAATTTGTTATAGAAGTTTGGAAACTCAAAGGCGACTCCAATACGTTCGTAGTAATCGGTTCCTAACTGTCGAATCTCGGACCCCAATACCTTGGCCGATCCTTCGTACTGCTTGAGGGTGCCGATTAATATTTTTTGGGTCGTACTTTTACCGGCTCCAGATGGACCGAGAAGCCCGAAAATTTCTCCCGCATGAACGGAGAAGTCGAGCCCGTGCAACGTTTGTAGCTCGGCGTCTGGATACGTGTACCGAAGCCCCTTAACATGAATCATGTCCTATTCCACTCCCTTAATCGACAAATTGTTCCGTAAAAAAAAGCAAAAGGAGCCCTTGGTGACAGGCTCCTCCGGATTACGTCAGATATGGAATTAGTAGTAATTGTAATACAGCATGTGAGCAAAGTAAAGATTGAAGTGGAGGGGGGACTAGCTCGAGAACAACCATCCTTACAATGACTCACTTATGACGATGCCGGGTTTGTATAACAGCTTTTTCTCCTGTATAGGCCGGATCGCAAAACAATTCAAGCAGAATGTTTAAGCATTGAGTATGCTCCACGCCTCATCTGGAGGATTTCACTACAACCTCATCGCGCTACAGTCAGGATAAGTCAATAAATAACTGGGGATTTTATACCAGTATTCGATGAAAGACATTATGGTCAATCATATGCTCAAATTCGGAGGGCGGCTTGTTCAAAATGCAAGTTGTGATTAGAATAGGTTACAATACTTGGTCGGAACATAAGAAAACCGAAATGAAATCGAGGGATAATATTGAAAAAAGAAAAAAATAGGTGGAGGATGACACGGTTCAGCCCACCACAAGTACTATCAATCGGATTTTTGATTCTCACCTTAATTGGGGCGATACTCTTGATGCTCCCCATTTCCAAACATCCCGGAGTAAAATTAACATTCCTGGATGCTCTGTTCGAAGCGACTTCAGCAGTTTGTGTCACTGGCTTAGTGGTGACCGATACGGCAACAACCTTTACTGCTTTCGGTGAGAGCGTGTTAATGATTCTCATACAAGTAGGTGGCTTGGGATTTATGACTTTAGGTATCCTAGTAGCCATGTTACTCGGTAAGAAAATTGGACTTTCCGAAAGATTGCTTGCCCAAAATGCACTGAATCAGTTTAATTTATCCGGAATAGTCAAACTAGTGAAGATCGTTGTTATCGGGACCTTAATATTTGAAGGGATTGGAGCTTTGTTATTGGCTGTAGTTTGGGGCCAAGAGATGAGTTGGGGGAAGGCGCTATACTATGGGATCTTTCATTCCATCTCATCATTTAATAACGCGGGGTTTGACCTTATGGGGAACTATAGCAGCATGACAGCCTATGTTGGTAATCTCCCCATTAATCTCATCCTTTCATGTTTATATATTTTGGGGGGATTAGGTTTCACGGTCATCATGGATGTCGTTCAGAAAAGAAATTATCGCAAATGGTCACTTAATACTAAAACCGTCATATGGGTAACTTTAATTCTGAATGTCACGGCCTCCCTACTCATATTTTTACTTGAGTATAGCAATCCGAGTACAATAGACTCGTTTTCACTAAAGGACAAAATAATTTCTTCATACTTCCACGGAACGGTTCCGCGTACAGCAGGGTTCAACACGCTAGATCTAACTCAGTTGAACAGTGACTCAATCTTGCTGACCATGGGCTTGATGTTTATCGGTGGGGCATCTGGTTCTACAGCAGGAGGCGTTAAAGTGACAACGTTCTTCTTACTCATCCTAGTCGTATGGACATTTGTTAAACAACGGGAGGATATCACCTTCCTAAAGAGAAGAATTCCACAAGATCTTGTGTTCCGGGCGCTTGCCATTTCGTTGATGGGGATAGTGCTCGTGTTCACTGCGACATTCCTGCTCGACATTACGGAAAAGGGCATTCCGCTCATGAACTTAGCCTTTGAAGCAGTTTCAGCCTTCGGAACAGTTGGATTAAGTTTAGGGGTAACGCCAGAGCTTAGCGCAATAGGTAAAATCATTATTATGGTCCTCATGTTTATTGGTCGGTTGGGACCGATAACCATAGCACTGGCATTAACTAAAGAACTACAAAAGAACAAAATAAGGTATCCAGAAGAAAAAATTCTCATTGGCTGAAAGGAAAACAAATTTAGCATTGGACTTTTGTTGAACAATAGCTCCTCAAAACACAATAGCAGCCGACCAGAATGAACTGACCCCCAAAAGCTAGACACTATCGTTAAGCTACTCGTAAGGTATGAGTCCGGTATTGTATCGGACTCATACCTTTTAATTTTG
>NZ_JACHXK010000042.1 GCF_014192105.1 Paenibacillus phyllosphaerae
CAGGATCAAACTCTCCATAAAAGATGGATTGGTTTGAGCGACCCGAAGGTCGATCAGCATTCCATCAAGTAAAGAAGCTTGTTAGCTCATTACTTCACTAGCTATAAAACATATCGCTCATTGTTCAGTTTTCAAGGAACAAGTGATGATTGGCTAAGTGACCGCTAGGCCATTCAGCATTCATCTTATTCTTTATCGCTTTACTGCTTGTCCGCGTCACTCTCGCGACCGGAATTAGAATATACCATACATCTTCAATGTTGTGCAACTGTTTTTTCGAAAAAGTTTTGAGTTCTTATTTCGCTTGAACATCTGCCTCATTGCTATTGTTATTATACACATATTTATTCTGTCGTAAAGAGGATAAAACGAATAAAGGATTGTAAGTATAGGTCGCATCCCGTCGGCTGAGCTTCCTTACAACCCTTCCTTCTTATATTAAACCGTTAAACGTATGTTGATGCCGAATGGATCTTGAGCATACCATGATCCATCCCGCTCTTCCGCTGCGATTCCCGCTTCATGAAGTCTCGCTACAACCTGGGTCAGTACATTCGCATCATGCAGCTTAATCGTAAAGTACGCTAGCCCTGCTGCATTCTCCGGCGCCGGCGGTGCTCCAACCCCCGCCCATATATTCAAACCGATATGGTGATGATAGCCCCCAGCGGCGATGAATAAAGCGCCCATTTCCCTCCAGCCGTCCGTGGCAATTTCGAATCCCAGCAAATGACAATAGAATGCTTTAGCCCGCTCCAAATCCGCTACATGAAAATGGACATGGCCAATAACGGTCCCGGTCGGCAGTCCCGACCAAGGAAAATCTTTGGCTTCCTCCAACAACCCTTCCCAATCAATCGGATCGGATGCCATCTTCACCTGGCCATTCTCTTGTCTCGGCCACTCATAGCGAGGGCGGTCTCTATATATCTCAATCCCGTTATTATCGGGGTCCGAGATATACAGCGCCTCACTGACGAGATGATCAGCTTGCCCGATATGAATACCCGAATCAATAAGGTTACGAAGAGCCAATCCGAGCGCCTGCCGCGTAGGTACTAAGATCGCAAAATGGTACAGTCCGCTTACGGAACGACGAGGCAGCACGGCACCTCCTGCAACCTCTTCGAGCACAAGCAGAATTCTCTGCCCATCGGCGGCAGTCAAATATGCAGCATTCGCTTCTTGCCTTACAAGCTTGAGGCCAACAACATTTTCATAAAACTGCAATGATCTCTCTAGGTTGGTAACCTTAAGCTTCACTTCTCCGAGTTCCAGTTCGGAAGGCAAAGTGAATGTCATTCCCATCACGCCTTTCACTAGTTACTTTATGTAAGTTATTTTATATTTATAATAAAATTACGTCAAGTTAGAGCAATGGGCTTGATGGGTTCATTCGTTTTCCGGGTAAGATATATAGAGACAAGCCAACAACAACGATTCTTCTCAAACTTACCCGATATTATTACGTCAACTGCTGAATGGCCGCCGAATTCACAATGTATAGGAGGGAAAGGTATGGCTACGATTGATACGCTGTCGGACTGGCTCGAAGAGCAAACATCGCGATCGCTGCTCATTCAGAAGGAAGAACAAGGTGATCTGGATCAAGTGATGATTCATTTGAACAAAATCGATTACCGCCCCGGAACGACCAACGGCAATGACGACTACACGAATAGCAGCGCACTCCTTCTGCATGGCGAAGGTGTAGTACTTACGGATGCTGAGCAGCCCCCGCTTCCAGGCAATGTGTTCGAAATTCCTCTAGAGGGCCTAACCAAAGTCGAGGCGGAAGGAACACGCGCCCTTCTGCAAACTGAACGCGGAACATACCATATCATTCAGAATCCATAACAAACTGCGCTGCTCACCAACACCACAATCACACGCAGCAAAAAGAACCTTTCCTGCAACTGCTGCCTGACAGCGTAGGAAAGGTTCTTCTATTATAATTTCTAACTTCGGCTGCTCGTTTATCTGAAGTCCGCAGGAACTCTTCGCGATACGCCAGTCAGTATTGCAGTTTCAATAACGGCTTTGCGGACATTCGCAACCACTTTCTCATTAAAGATACTCGGAATGATATAGTGTTCATTCAATTCGGCCTCGGAAATGACAGCTGCAATCGCTCGCGCCGCGGCAAGCTTCATCGGCTCGTTAATCACTTTTGCCCTGCAATCCAGCACGCCGCGGAACAAACCAGGGAAGACGAGGACGTTATTGATCTGGTTCGGATAATCGCTTCTGCCCGTCGCGAATACAGCGGTATGCGGAAGAGCTAGCTCAGGCGCAATCTCAGGAACTGGGTTCGCCATTGCGAAGACGATCCGGTTCTCGGCCATTCGCCGCAAGTCTTCGACGGCTAGCACATTGCCGCGGGATACGCCGATGAATACATCGGCATCCGCGATCACGTCGTGCAGCGATCCTTTCGCCGCTTCTACCTGCGGTTGGTTCGCCAGCCATTGCCACATCGGATGCTCATATTGGCCGCCCCGCACGATCGCTCCGTCGCGATCGACCGGTACAAGTCGCGTCACACCGGCATTCAGCAGCATTTTGCAAATCGATACGCCTGCAGCGCCGATACCATTAACGACAACTCGAATGTTCCCGATTCGCTTGCCCGTTACTTTCAATGCATTGAGAAGTCCTGCGATCACGACAACCGCCGTCCCGTGCTGATCATCGTGAAATACCGGCACATCCAATTCCTCGGCCAAACGCTGTTCAATCTCGAAGCAGCGTGGAGAACTGATATCCTCCAGATTAATGCCGCCGAAAATCGGACTGATCGCCTTGATGGTCCGTATGATCTCCTCGGTATCTTTGGTATCGAGGCAAATCGGGAATGCGTCGACACCCGCCAGCTGCTTAAACAGCATTGCCTTGCCTTCCATAACAGGAGCGGCTGCATGCGGACCGATATCGCCAAGACCAAGGACAGCGGTTCCGTCCGTAACGACTGCAACCGTATTACGTTTGATCGTTAGCGAGTACGCTTTGTTCGGATTCTCATGAATGGCGGTACATACTTTAGCTACCCCTGGCGTATAAACACGGGACAGATCATCCCGGTTCTTGATCGGAAGCTTCGGCTGCACCTCAACTTTACCTCCGAGATGAACAAGGAACGTGCGGTCAGACACGTTAATGAGCTTGATTCCCTCTTGCGCGCGAAGCGATTCCACGACCGTGGATTCTTCCGTATCGGCAACATCTACCGTGATATCCCGTACCGAAGATTCCTTCCCCGGACGAATGACGTCAATGGAGGTAATATCTCCGCCAGCGCGGCTGATCGTCGCTGCAACATCGCCAAAACTGATCTTCTGGTGGTCAAGCTCTACTCGCAAAATAATACTCGTCTGCGCCATTATCCTCACTCGCTTCTGTATAAAGTAGTTAACCTACACCCAGCCCCGCCAGCGGACTGCTTCCGTCATACGTTTCAAGCCGACAATGTAAGCCGCCAAGCGCATATCGATCCGCTTGTCCAACGAGGTCTGATACACCTGCCGGAACGAGGCAACGAGAATATCCTCAAGCTTCCGATTCACCTCGGCTTCAGACCAGTAATAGCCCTGATTATTCTGTACCCACTCAAAGTAGGATACAACGACGCCGCCTGCGCTTGCCAACACATCGGGCACGAGCATAATTCCCCGCTCCGTCAAAATTTCGGTCGCTTTGGCCGTTGTCGGGCCATTCGCCGCCTCCACGAGAAGCCGGGCTTGAATATGCGGAGCATTATCCGCTGTGATCTGGTTCTCAATCGCCGCCGGCACGAGAATGTCGCATGGCATGGTCAGAAGTTCGCCGTTGGTCATCCGGTTCGGGAACAAATTCGTCACCGTTCCGAAGGAATCGCGGCTGTCGAGCAAATAATCGATATCGAGTCCATCTTCATTATAAATGCCGCCTAGCGCGTCGGCTATTCCGACGATAATCGCGCCTGCATCATGAAGGAACTTGGCCAGGAAGCTGCCTGCATTCCCGAAGCCTTGAATAATGACGCGCGAGCCTTCGAGCGGAATACCCGCTACCTTCGCCGCTTCCTTAAGAACGAGCGTCACACCGAGCGCCGTCGATGATTCCCTGCCGTACGAACCGCCGAGCACGAGCGGCTTGCCAGTAATGAATCCAGGGGAGTCAAATTCGCGAATCCGGCTGTATTCATCCATCATCCACGCCATAATCTGCGAGTTCGTGAATACGTCCGGCGCGGGAATATCCTTGGTTGGACCAACGAGCTGACTAATGGCACGGACATAACCGCGGCTGAGACCTTCGAGCTCCCGGAACGACATCGACCTCGGATCGCATTGAATGCCGCCTTTGCCGCCGCCGTAAGGCAAGTTCGTAATGCCGCACTTGATACTCATCCACATGGAGAGCGCCTTGACTTCATCCTCCGATACATCCGGATGGAATCGCACGCCGCCTTTGGTCGGACCGACGGCGTCGTTATGCTGCGCGCGGTATCCGGTGAAGACCTTCACCGAACCGTCATCCATTCTGACCGGAATGCGTACGGTCAATACGCGCAGAGGCGACTTCAAAAGTTCATATACCGCTTCTTCGCAGTGCAGATGGTGCAGCGCCGTCTTGATCGTCAGTTGAGTCCGCTCGAACAAACTCAGGTTTTCCTTGATTTCTTCTTCCGTCTGAACGATATTCGATTGTTGCTCCATCGCGGTATCCCCTTCGCGGTTGGAATATGTATAGGAAAGAGCCCTTAAGGACAGTTATGCCAAGGGCTCGAACCATGTATAATTACAGCTTTCTGGAAGTCATTTTGGCTTGCGTGAAGAGCAGAAGATAGTCATAGCCGCCTGCTTTGGAATCTGTACCCGACATATTGAACCCTCCGAATGGATGTGCTCCGACCAACGCGCCCGTACATTTGCGGTTGACATACAGGTTGCCGCAATGCATCGTGTCAAGTGCTTCCTCAATACGTTCCTCGACTGCGGAGAAGAAGGCGCCAGTTAGGCCGAACTCCGTATCGTTGTAAAGTTCAATCGCTTCACGCCAATCTTTGGCCTTACCAATCGCCAGGACAGGACCGAATATCTCTTCTTGCATGATACGAGCTTTGCCCGCCACATCGGCGAATACGGTCGGCTCGATGTAATAACCATTGCCTTCCGCTCTGCCGCCGCCCGCAAGGAGTCGGCCTTCAGTCTTGCCTATCTCAATGTATTCGAGAATTTTATTGTAGGATCCTGCATCAATGACCGGCCCCGCTGCAAAATTTTTCTCCGGCAGACCGCTCTGCAGTTGCTTCGTCAGCGCAGCAACCTTCTCAACGACTTCGTCGTACACGGATTCCACGATAAACGCGCGGGAGCCGGCAGAACACTTCTGACCTTGGAAGCCGAATGCCGAAGCGACGATCGCGCTTGCCGCTGCATCCAGATCCGCCGTTTCATCGACGACGATGCCGTCCTTGCCGCCCATCTCCGCTACAAGGCGCTTGATCCAGATTTGGCCTGGAACGGTATCCGCGGCCAAACGGCTAATGCGAAGGCCGACTTCCTTCGAGCCGGTGAAGCTAATGAAACGCGTCTTCGGATGCGTCGTCAAGTAGTCGCCGACTTCAGCGCCGCTGCCTGGAATGAAGTTCAGGACGCCTGCAGGGAGACCTACCTCTTCCATCAACGCAACAAACATGTGGGCAATAACCGGTGTAGTGGAAGCAGGCTTGAGCAGAATCGTATTACCGGACACGATCGCTGCCGTAGACATCCCGACACAGATCGCCAGCGGGAAGTTCCACGGCGGAATAACAACGCCCACGCCAAGCGGAATGTAGGTCAGTTTGTTCGCTTCGCCTGCAACCGGCGTAAGCGGCATCGTCTCGTTGATACCGGACAGACGAATCATCTCGCGGGCATAGAATTCCATAAAGTCGATCGCTTCGGCCGTATCCGCATCCGCTTCAGCATAGTTCTTGCCGGCTTCGAGGACCATCATCGCCGAGAATTCATGCTTGCGATCTCTCATTAGAGCAGCAGCCTTGAACAGGTACTCTGCGCGCTCGGCAGCCGGGACTTTCTTCCACGTCTCGAACGTCTCAAGCGCGACTTGCATCGCTTTCTCCGCAAGGTCACGATCAGCCTTGCTCACGTAGCCGATAGTCTCATCCAGATTGCCCGGGTTAATGGAGGTGATCTTCGCATCGGTAAAAATCTTCTCCGCGCCGATATGCAGCGGGTATTCGCGGCCAAGTCCGGCTTTCACTTTCGCGATGGCTGTTCCCATAGCCAGCCTGTTCTCTTCGATTCCGAAATTGACGAATGGTTCATTACGGAACGGCTCTGTTTTGGTGAGAATGCTCATGTTTGCTTTTTCTCCTCTCGGTCCTGCTCGAATTGGGATTTATTTAAACATATTCTTAAGAACAAACCAGACATTCGCCGGCCGTTCGGCTAACCGTCTCATAAAGTATCCGAACCAGTCGTTGCCGTATGGAACATACACGCGAACCTTGAATCCTTCGCTGACCAGTTTCTTCTGCACGTCTTCGCAAATGCCATAGAGCATCTGAAACTCGAACTGGCTATTCGGAATGTTGTTCGTCTTGATGACATCCTTCGCGTAGCGGATGATCTCTTCATCATGGGTGGCGATTGCGGCGTAATTGCCGTTGAGCAAGTGTTGCGTAATGATCGCTTTGAAGTTGTCATCTACATCCGGTTTATTCGGGAAAGCGACCTTCGGCGACTCCTTATAGGCGCCTTTCACCAAGCGCAGATTCGCACGATAGCGATTCAAATCTTCAATGTCCTGCTCGGTGCGGTATAAGTACGCTTGAATGACGATGCCGACATTGTCATAGGTCTTGCGCAGCTCCTTATAGATATCTAGCGAAACTTGGCAATGCTCGTAGTCCTCCATATCGATCCGGACAAAATTGCCATACGATTGCGCCCGCTTCAAGATATCGTGCATGTTGCGCATGCATAGCTCCCGGCTAATATCCAGGCCAAGCGAGGTCATCTTCAGCGACAAGTTCGCCTGAACGCCGGCTTGCGCGATCGCATCCAGCGTCTGCAGGCACATGCTCGCGGACTCCTTCGCTTCTTCCTCCGTAAAAACGAACTCCCCAAGGTGATCGAGCGTCACGACCCGGCCGCTTGCATTCAATTGCCGTACGGCGTCAATCGAGTGCTTGATCGTTTCGCCTGCCACGAAACGCTGTGCGCCAAAGCGCAGTCCGTATCGCTTCGCAAGCTTGTTGGCTGAGCGGCTTTTGGCGAGTTTCTGGAACGTATTCCGCATGAGCACTTCCATGACGTCATCCCTGCCTTAAACAGTAGTTATGACGTAATTATACACCGATTGTTTAATTTGTACACTATTATTTTATTTTGAACATTTATTAACCGATACATAATTATTTGAACAATATTATCCTTTAATTAGGGAAAAATAAAGAGGGTTTGTACAATAACAGAAGTGTCTACTTCCTGTTTTGTACATTCCCTCACCCTAGTAATACTGTAATGCACTAAAGTTCTTGCTTATGCGAATTCCTTACTGCGCTGATTGCGATAAGCGAGATTACTGCGGTCACAATCATGTAGATGGCGACTGGCACCCAAGAATCGTCGTAAGCTTCGAGCAGCGCTGTTGCGATCAAAGGCGCGGTCCCCCCAGCTAGCGCAGCACCGAGCTGATAACCAAGACTGACCCCCGTATAACGGACATTCGTGCTGAAAATTTCGGAGAACATCGTGCCTAACACTGCCGTAATCGGCGCCCACAGAATGCCTAGACCGATAATGGTTGCAATCGTAAGCAAAAGAACGGATTGAAGCGACATTAAGTAGAAATAAGGGAATGCATAAAGAATAATGGCTATCGTGCCTGCGATGTAAAGCGGTTTACGACCAATTCGGTCGGACAACTTGCCCATATACGGGATGAATAGAGTCGCGACGACTGCGGCAATCAGAACGGCGTTCAGCGCATCGACACGATCATACTCGAGGTAGTTTGTTGCGTAGGAAATAACAAATGTGCCAAAGATATAGAACGGACCGGTCTCAACAACTTTCGCCCCAACTGCGATAAGAACCGATTTCCAATGATAGCGGAGCGTGTCCAAAATAGGTACGCGCGAGACTTCGCCGCTTTCCTTGCTTTCCTTAAATGCCGGCGTCTCATCCAGACCGCTACGGATCCAAAGGCCAATGAATACAAGCACAGCGCTCATAATAAACGGTACACGCCAACCCCAGGACATAAATTGATTGTCCGGTAGCATGCTCATGAGCGAGAGTGCCAGTGTTCCGAATACCATGCCAATCGTAACGCCCATCTGCGGGATGCTGCCGAAGAAACCGCGATTGTTCTTATTCGAATACTCGACTGCGAGCAGCAGCGCACCGCCCCATTCTCCACCGATCCCTAGACCTTGAATACAGCGCAGCGTAATAAGCAGAATCGGCGCCCATACGCCTATCGCGTTATAATGCGGTAACAAGCCGATTAACACCGTGGACCCGCCCATTAAGGAAAGCGTCATTACGAGCGTCTTCTTACGTCCGATTTTATCCCCGATGTGGCTGAAGACGATCCCGCCGAGCGGACGAATGAAGAACGGGAGCGCGAACGTCAGATAACTAAGCAGCAAACTTACAACATCATCATCCGCCGGGAAAAACAACTTGTTAAATACAAGCGATGCCGCAGTTCCGTACAGAAAATAGTCAAACCATTCGATTGAGCTACCGATCAAGCTGGCAATGAGCGCTTTAACGGAAGTCTTGCGCGTCACGCTTGTTTGTACATCCGCCGTACTAAGTTGGGCCATGTAATTGATAACCTCCTATTATTCTGTTCGTAGTTGTCTTTGCCTTCCGTCTTTTAACTACTCCATTTGCATGGTTGTCTTTGTTCGTCGTGTTAGTCTTCATGGAGTATCCACCTGCCAACTCCTCCTCTATGATTTGGATGTCAGATATACTTACACACAAGTAGTATACAATGCGTTTTACGAATTGTACACACAAATTATACAATAATGCCATATTGTACAATCGTATGTACAATAATTTACAGCCCGTCGATTAATTTAATTGCTGAGACATGCCGATGCTGTTGTTTTATTTGTAGCCCTCATGGTAAATTAGTTAGTAATTATACAATGATGTGAGGTAAAAAATGTTCAAGATTGAACAAATCCCGATCAAGCCCTTTCAGACGCTCTCGCCTGGGTCTGCATGCAAGGAACTGCTCACGCTATTGCGTAGCGGTGAGGACGTTGCGGTATCTGCCGACGGACTTTCCTACGTCTTTACGCCGGGCGATCATTGTTTCCTATCGAATTCAACGGGAGATGGAACACTTGGTGAATTTCTCACCGACAAGGCGCATCTGGCCTCGTATATCCTCCCCGTTCATCATGACATACGTGAACTCCATGCCGCACTGAACGGCATCCCTGAAGAAGCGTGCCGTCCTGTCATCTTAAGTGATCGCACTGGGCAGCTCCTTGGTTCTTGCCAGCTTGGCAGCCTGCTCAAAATTACGCTAGCCGAATTGCTGCGCCTAGACGCTTACTTCGCGACGTTAGCGGAAACCGTGACGGACGCCGTAACCGTAGTCGACCGCAGCGGCACCGTTATTTGCTGGAATGAGAACGCCGAAGAAATCTATGGCATTCCGAAGGAACAGATTTTAGGGCGGCGGATTGGCGAACATTTTGACCCTGATGCCCTTATGGTGCTCAAGATTCTGGATGAAGGCCGGCTGCTGCGCAGTACCTACCATCGTCCGCGTCCGGATACGCACGTGTTGATCAATGCCTCGCCGATCTATGATCTGGATAACAAGATTATCGGAAGTATCGCAACCGAGCAGGATATTACCCATCTTGTGCGACTGAACGATGAACTAACCTCGTCTCAGAATGCGCCTGCCGAAGGAGCGATTAATAACGACGACCCTTTCTCTGCCATTAAGGGGAAGGGAGCAACTATTGACAAAGCGATCCGGCTGGCCAAAAAGGTAGCCTCAGCTGAAACCTCCTGCTTGCTGATCGGTGAAGCCGGCACGGGCAAGGATCTATTCGCCCAGGCCATACATTCCGCGAGCCCGCGTGCAGAGCATCCTTTTGTCATCGTCAACTGTGGCTCCATTCCTGCCGGGCTGCTCGAGATTGAGTTGTTCGGCTATCAAGGCGGTACCTTCTCCGGTCAGGAAACCGGGAAAGCCGGGCAGTTGGAGCTGGCCGGCAACGGGACGATATTCTTGAATGAGATCGATAAGCTGCCTGCCGATATCCAGGCCAAGCTATATCAAACGATGCAGAGCCAAACGATTGTACGCAGCGGCTCAGACGTGCCGACTCGAATTCATTCTCGCATATTGGCGGGCACGGATCAGCATTTGGCGGATATGGTCTCTTCCCGGTCTTTCCGCGGCGACCTGTATTATGCGCTCAACGTGGTCTCGATCTCGATACCGCCGCTGCGTGAACGCAAGGAAGATATCCCTTCCTTGGCTCATCTCTACGTAAGGGAATTCGCGGTGCAATATGCAAAGCCGATCCCTGCATTCGACCCTGAAGTTATGCTCGCTTTCATGAGCTACAAATGGCCGGGGAACCTGCGAGAGCTCAGGAATGTGATCGAACGCTGCATCATCTTATGCGATGACGAGCGGATTACCATCGATTTGCTGCCGGAGAGTCTTATGAAGGAACAACCGCAACTCGAGCTCGCCTTGGAAGCGGACGCCGCTTCTTACTCCCGCAAAGCGCTGAAGCCACAACTTTCCGAGGAAGATGAGATCAGTCTGATCGAGGATGCGCTGAGCAAAACGTTCGGTAACAAGAGCGCAGCCGCCAAACTACTAGGCATATCGCGTGGGACGTTATACAACAAAATGAAAGAGTTCCACATTCATTAACGAAAAGAATGGATTCTGAACACGTCAAAAGACCGCATTGCCTCCATGGTGACATGGATACGATGCGGTCTTATTGTTCCACTTTGGCACGGCTTGACGGCTATTGTCCATTCCTAGTAATTGCCCAAACGCTTCAACCCAAGCATTCATACACTGTGGTGTGTCTCATTTCTCTTCCTAGGACCTTCGACCATGAAGGTCTATTTTTCTGTATATGGTATCTAGCTTCCAAATAGCCAGCTCACCCAATACGTCAGCACGATCAACGTGAAGAGCACCGTAATCGGGATGACAATAAGCGTTACCTTCACGTATTGCCCCCAACTGATCATAATACCGCCTTTTCTCACCAAATGCATCCACATTAAAGTGGCCAATGTACCGATCGGCAGCAGCAGCGATCCTATGTCACTACCGATGACGCTCGACAAGTAAGCAAGTTTTAACGTCAACGGATCAAGTTCCATATTGGTCAATGTGATCGTCCCAACCATTAACGCCGGGTGATTGTTGAACAAGTTGGACAACACGCTGAGCAAGCCCCCCATTAGGATACTCGTATGAAGCATGCTGCCTGACACGAGCGGCTGCAGCACCTTGATCAGCCAATCCGTTAGTCCAATGTTATTCAAGCCATAAATAATGACGTACATACTGAAGGCAAAAATAAAGATGTACCACGGCGTCTTCCTCAACATATCTGCCGGCGAGATCCCAAGACGCTGCCAGCGCCACCCAAGCAAGAATACTGCGCCAATTACCGCCATAAGAGATACCGGCACATGGAAGTAGGAGGCAATGAATAGGCTCAATCGGACTACAAGAACGAAAATAAGAATATTGAGCATCTGCTTCACATTATAGGTCACTGGCGGATTATCTTTTAACGGATGGCCGCCCGGTTGCATCGACCATCTGCCTAGCTGTGGCAGCTTCGCAGGAATAGTACGGTAAAAGAGGAGGAACAGAAGCAGTACAAGTAGTAAAAGTCCGAGCGAGGCTGGTACAAACATCATAGCCGAATGCATGTAGAGGTCCATATGAACGATTTTGAGCGCAATGAGATTGACGATATTGCTTACCCCGATTGGGGCACTCGAGGCGGTTGCGATTAAAGCACCCGATAACAGATACGGTATTTTCTGATGCGGCTTCAGCCCCATCTGCTGCAACAGCATGAGCAAAATCGGTGTTGTAATCAAAATGCTGCCGTCGTTGTTCACGAATAACGTCATCAGAAAGCAGAAGAGATTCGTTAACCAAAAAAGCCTAATCCCCGACCCTCGCGCCTTATCGATCAAGATAGCTGCCGCCCATTGAAAAAAGCCAAAGCTCTCCAACACAATTGCCATAACAATCGTCGCGATTATCGTAATCGCCGCACCACTAATGGTTTCCGTGATGTGCCATAAATCGCCAAGCGTCACGCTCCCGCTCAGCAGAACGAATGCCGCACCGACGCTCGCCGGAATCGCTTCATTCACTTTGGGCCGCCAAAAAATATACCCGATCGTCAGCAGGAAGGAACTTACGGTTAAAATCACCATTAAGTCATACATGCTGTACCCTCTTTTCAAGTTGCTTATGATGTGTATTCTTAGTTGTCATCAACTCTCCCTTATCCTTCGAATTGCGATTGGAACAGATTTGCTATTTCATAGAGCTCCCTCCCTTTTGCTGCCATCTTGGCTGCAGATTGTTACTGTATGTATACGTACCTGACAAACGGCTCGTACTGGTCAGACTCCCTAATTCTATGAAAACCATCGTGTATCAATTGATGGCATTTATCTCGGGAGGAGTCTTGTCTGTGACGGCATTTGTCCTATTGCATCGTCCCCGTAAACCAAAAAAAATCCAGCCCCGCCTTAGAAGCGAAGCCGGAATCCGTAAGCTTATCGGGTAAAACGGTCAAAGTCTTTGAATCTTGTTCCTTGATAGGTCAGGTTCCCACGGTCACCGACCACCATCAGGCCGTATTTATCGCCGCGAACCGGCAATTCCATTCTTGACTGATCCTCAAACTCAAACGTAATATAATAGTTCGTAGACGCGCTGGAGTCGCGAGATCCGCCCCATACCTCGGTACGCTTATCCACGATAACCGCCGTTCGTGTTAACAGCTCGGAAGCGTTATTCGAAGACCAGGTCGAAACACCTCGGATGATTACATATAAGAAGCCCCCAATAACAAGCGTCAGGACCAATCCTCCAAATAGCTTAAAGAACAAGGGTACTCCTGCCATAAAACCAAAAAATCCTGGATCGTTGCTAAAACGATTCATCGATATTGCCTCCTTTCAATTATTCGACAGCATGGAACATATGGTATGCGTCATTAGATAACGGAATAAAAACGGTGAATGCTGTATTCCTGATCTTACGATCATAAACGCAAACCAATCACCTCATGTTGCACGATTCACTTCAACTAACCAATCAAAAAAAGCCCCGATCCGCTTACGCAGATACGAGGCTTGTGCATCATTCAAAGTGGCGCGCCCTAAGAGATTCGAACTCCTGACCTTTTGATTCGTAGTCAAACGCTCTATCCAGCTGAGCTAAGGGCGCATATATAAAAAGCGGAAACAGGTCGAGATTGTATTGCACACAGGCCTGATTGGCCTTAACACCATGACTCCGCATTGTTATTTCATTGCGGGGACCGAAGCAAGCAAGTTCTAGTGCTTTCCCCTGCGTCATTGAATGAGTTAATTTTGTCAAATACACGCTTGAAGGCAATAAAAAAATCACGCACGGGTGTGTGATTTCCAATCGCGACGATTGTACCCTCAAAACTGGATGTGAAACTTGCACCTTTAGCTAGGTTTTTACATGTATGCTTCCGAAGTGAGCTTTTCACTTCGTGAAAACTCTTAGGATAAGCCCTCGACCGATTAGTATTCGTCAGCTGCATGCATTGCTGCACTTCCACCTCGAACCTATCAACCTGGTCGTCTTCCAGGGGT
>NZ_JACHXK010000043.1 GCF_014192105.1 Paenibacillus phyllosphaerae
CTTCTCTTGGGGTTCTGCACCAGCAGGACAACTTCAAACCGATAGGTTTGACAATCCAAGAATCCCCCACCTCTTTAGGTGGTGGGAGTGTTCAACCAAGCAGACTATACTTGAGGGAAAGAAGGACGGGACAGGTAAAGGATGGTGATCACCGATGCTGCTAGAGGAGCGGTATTTGGCGCTATATGCACGATTCAATACGGCTGGGACGGTCGATGAAACGTATGAGGTAACATTGGACGAACTCGCCGGAACGTTGTATTGCACGCGGCGCAACGTGAAGCTGATCGTCCGCAGGCTGGAGGATGAAGGGATGATCAGCTGGCAGGCGGGCTTAGGACGCGGTCATCGGTCTCGCATCGCTTTTCGCATCGAGGAGGAATCCGTTCTGTTCGAACTGGCCGTGAAGCAGGCAAGCAAAGGGGAATACAAAACCGCATTCGAACTGCTCGATCAATATGGCGGGCATTCCGGCGCGAAAATGCGGTTCATGGACTGGCTTAGCAGTCAATTCGGTTATCAACAGGAGAAGGATGTTCAGACCGAGCGGGATATCTTGCGTCTGCCCGTGTATCGGCCGGTATTGACCCTCGATCCGGCAATGGTGTTCTACGCGTTCGACGCCCATTTGATCCGGCAGCTGTTCGACCGGCTCGTCCGCTATGATCCGGAGACGGAGCGACTCGTCCCGGGCATCGCCCATCATTGGAAGAGTGACCGGGAAGGCAAGGTGTGGACCTTCTATCTTCGCAAAGGCGTGCGTTTTCAGCACGGCCGGGAGGTGACGGCCGATGACGTCGTCTTCTCGATGGAACGGCAGAAGGAAGGGAAGCCGAACAGCTGGATGCTCCGCTCTGTCGAACGGATCGAATCGGAAGGTCCTCGCGTGATCCGGTTCACTTTAGGCAAACCGAATTTCCTGCTGCCGCGTTTCATGTGCGCTTCCTCGATGTCGATTATTCCAAGGGAACTGGCGACGCAGAACGAGGACTACTGGCGGTTGCCGGTAGGTTCGGGTCCATTCCGGCTAACCCATTGGTCTAGCGGTCGGTTCGCAATGGAAGCGAACACGGATTTCCACGAGGGACGTCCGCATCTGGACGTGATAGAGCTCGTCATTCTACCGGCCGATCTGCCGATTGCTTCCCGCCCGGCGAATTGGGAACAGCTGATTATGGAACATGACTCTATCGAGAAACAGCCCGATCCCGGATGGCTGAAGATGGAACGGATCTGCCCGGGTTGTTCGCTGCTGTGCTGGAATATGAGGAAAGCGGGACCCCAGCGTCATCCGTCATTCCGCAAGGCCATCGACCGCTTGATCGACCGTGAAGGGATGATCGCGAGTTTGGGCGGAGATCGAGGACTCCCTGCGGCCGGTTTTCGGGTGGAGGCACGGGCCGAGACCGAGATCAGATCGCCCGATCCAAAACAAGTGAGAGCGTTGTTGGCAGAAGCGGATTATCAGGGAGAGCGCATCACCTTGAACACCTACTTCATTCATGAGAAAGATGCGCGGTGGATCAAGGAACGTTGTGCCGAGTATGGCATCCCGGTTCAGATCCAGCTGGAAACATGGGAATCGATCAGCGATTACGCTTCGCTCGCTGCTGGGGACTGCGTCTTATACGGCGTCACTTTCGGTGAAGATGAGGTGGATGAGCTGGAAGTGTACGAGCAAAGCCGCGGATTTATGCAAGCGCATCTGCATCCTGAAGTCCGCGGGTGGATGACTAATCAAATTGACGAGGCACTCTCCAAGCCGCTTCCGGGCGAGCGGAGGCAGGTGCTGCGTGGTATCGAACAATATCTGCGGGACGAAGCGTATGTGCTGTTCCTGGTGCACAAAAAGCTGACGTCTTATTTTAATCCGGCGGTCAAAGGGGTCAGCTTCAATTCGCTAGGCTGGATCGACTTTCAGCATGTATGGCTGGAGCCCTAATCGGCCTGTGCCGACCGAAACATAAGGCATAACAAAAGCTCTGACACGGCAACGTAATTACGCTGCGCGCCAGAGCTTATTACTTCCCATCTAGCTAGCAGAAATCGGTTAATCGCGAAGCAGCAGCAAGGAAACGAACTCGTCAGCGGTCAGTTTGCCGAAGTACGTGTTCAAGTTCACGTCTTCGAGCGCTTGGCGGATCGCTTCTTCCTCATAGCGGATGCCGGTGAGCAATTCCTCGATCTCGGCTACTTCACCCGTGCCGAAGAAATCGCCGAAGATCCGGACGCCTTCCAGCCGGCCTTCATTCACGTCAAGCCGTACATCGATGATGCCGGAAGGGTACTTGCGTTCGTTCTGAATATTGCACTTCGGCGAACGGCCGTAGTTCCAATCCCAGTTGCGGTAGCGTTCCTCGGACAGCTTGCGGACGCCGGCCCAATCTTCTTCCGTCAGTTTGTATTGCGGCACGTTCTCCGGCTCGGTGCCGAACAACTCGCGCAGCAGCGTGCTGCGGAATTCCTCCGTCGACATCGGCTCGTTCAAGTACTCCGAGATGTTGGCCACGCGGCCGCGTACCGATTTGGTCCCCTTGGATTCGATCTTAATCGCCTTCACTTTCAGCGCGGAAGCGACATTCTCCATCGCGGAGTCGAACAGCAGCGTGCCATGGCTGAACATGCGCCCGCGAGAAGCGAATTGCGCGTTTCCGGAGATTTTGCGTTCGCCGACCTGGATATCGTTGCGGCCGGACAGTTCGGCTTCGACGCCCATTTTTCGTAGCGCATCGATGACCGGCTGCGTGAATTTAGCGAAGTTATGGAACGAATCGCCGTCATCCTTCGTCAGGAAACTGAAGTTGAGATTTCCCAGGTCATGATAGACCGCCCCGCCGCCAGACAGCCTGCGCACGATGTGAATGTTGTGCTCGTGGACGTAGTCGGCGTTGATCTCCTCGACCGTGTTCTGGTTCTTGCCGATGATGATCGAAGGTTCGTTTATGTAGAACAACAAATAGCTGTCGTCCATCGGCAGATTCCGAAGCACGTATTCTTCCAGCGCTAGATTGATTGTAGGGTCTGTAATGCCTTGATTATCGATGAATAACATCGGGTTACCGCCTCCATGCTCTAATCTTGTCCTTCTATCATTACATCAACAGCCGGACCGAATGTCAAATGGACCGCTTAACTGCCTCGAATTCATGTATAATTGCAGGCATAATCGCATGATGGAAGGGAAGAGGCCCATGAAATTGGTGACCATTGCAAAGCCAGGCAAATATACGCTTGGCGTGAAGACGGAAAGGGGTATTATCGACATCGAGGAGGCGCTGCGCGAGCAGGCTGCGGACTTTCCTGTCCCGCAGGAGGTTATGGCGGTCATAGAGGGCGGACAGGCCGCAGTAGAGGCTCTGGATTCCTACGTCGCGTCTCTTAAGTCGGAAGATGCGTCATATGTGCACAATGAAGCGAATATCGCTCTAGGGCCATGCGTGTCGCAGCCGAACAAAATCATCTGCGTCGGGCTCAATTACCGGAAGCACGCGGAGGAGACGAATGCGCCGATCCCGGAATATCCGATTCTGTTCAATAAATTCAACAACGCGTTAGCCGGCCATGGGCAGGACATCGTGATTCCGAAGGTTACCCGGCGGCTGGATTATGAAGCGGAACTAGTCATCGTCATCGGCAAGACGACGAAGAACGTAGCCAAAGAGCACGCGCTTGAGCATGTATTCGGCTATGCCTGCGCCAATGACTTGTCCGCGCGGGACCTGCAGAAGCGAACCGTGCAGTGGCTGCTCGGCAAGAGCTGTGACGGCTTCTGCCCGCTCGGCCCTTATCTCGTGACGGCGGACGAGACAGGCGATCCCAATACGCTTGCGATTCGGACGATCGTGAACGGCGAGGTGCGCCAGCATTCCAACACGTCCGATATGATTTTTGCCTGCGACGAGATTGTCAGCTATGTCTCTGCGCATATGACGTTGGTCCCGGGGGACATAATACTGACCGGGACGCCGGAAGGGGTCGTCATCGACATGCCGAAGGAGCGGCGCGTTTATTTGCAGCCAGGAGATGAAGTGACGATCGAGATCGAGAAGCTCGGCTCGCTGACGAACCGGTTTATAGAAGAAAATTGAGCCCCTGTCAGCTGTAAAGCGACGTTTCAGGCTGATTTGTTCGATTTTGCGCGGATACGGTAACACTCGAAGCGATGGTGTCGGTTACGTGACATTGCCCGGTTTAATGATTGTTGTTCATAAATCTGTAACGATTTACACTATAGATGGGACCCAAAATGAAACCAGGTTTCATACCAACATAGATCCGAAAGGAAGCGTATCGTTATGACACAAACAGCAATTATTACCGGCGCAGCCGGAGGCATCGGCAAAGAGCTTGCCCGCCGTCTAGCAGCACGCAACATAAATCTCGTCCTGGTTGACTTGAAAGAAGAAGCCGTTCAAGCGGTTATTGCCGAGCTTGGACTGAACGATTCCAATTCCTTGGTCGTCGCTGCAGACGTCTCCAAAGAAGAAGACGTGCAGAACTACGTGAACAAAGCGGTAGAGAAGTTCGGCACGATCGATTATTTCGCCAACAACGCCGGCATTGAAGGCCCGCTCGGCAACGTGGAAGACCTTGGCGTAAGCGCGCTTGACCTGGTCTACAACGTCAATGTCCGCGGCGTATTCCTAGGCATGCATTACGTCGTACCGGTTATGAAAAAACAAAAATCCGGCGCGATCCTGAACACCTCTTCGCTGGCTGGCTTGATGGGTGCGCCAGGCATGTCGCCATACGTGATGTCCAAGCATGCGGTAATCGGCTTAACCCGCGTCGTTGCGAACGAACTGGCACCGCTCGGCATTCGCGTCAATGCCGTATTGCCTGGCACGATCAATACGCGCATGATGCGCCAAATCGAGCAAAACTCCGGCTCAGCCGACGCTTTCAAAAAAGCGAACGAGGCCGCTACGCCGATGGGCCGTTACGGCGAGCCTGAAGAAGTTGCTGCGGTGATGAACTTCCTGCTCTCCGAAGATGCTTCCTTCGTTACCGCTTCCCTTTACACGGTTGACGGCGGCATGGTCGCGCAATAACCGACAGACGCAGAGACTCAGCCCTCATCGGGACTGAGTTTTTTCTTTTTGCCGACGATTACCGGGCCGTATTGATTTCCTTGTGCGATATCGATTAGAGTTTGGAGAGCAGTGACAGCAAGCTCGATCAGCAGGGCAACGAAACGGAGTCAGACTAGCCATGGAAGAGACGAATGACAGAAGGATCAACCGGACGCGGGTGGCGCTCAAGCGTGCGTTCATCGAACTTATTCTAGACAAAGGTTATGATGCCATAACGATCATGGATATCGCTCAGCGGGCGGATTATAATCGGGGAACCTTCTACAAGCACTATACAGACAAAGACGATCTGCTGATGGCGATCCGGGAGGAGATTCTGGACGGGCTGTCCGAGGCCTTATTGTCGCCTTATGAAGGGTTGAAGCGGGTGGATGCCAAACAAATTTATCCGTCGACGCTGAAGGTGCTCCAGCATATCGAACACCACAAGGATTCATTTATCGCGCTGCTGTCGGTCAAGAAGGATTTCTTCTACGATATCTTCCAGCGCCTTCGGAACGCGATGACCCAGGATATGCATATCGTCATTGAAGAAATGGATGACAAGATGGACTATGACATTATGCTTAGTTACCGTATGTCCGCTTTCGTCGGCGTCGTGATGTATTGGGTGGAGACCGGGTTCAAATATTCGGCTACCTACATAGCGGAGCAGGTGCTTATTCAAGTCAATCAAAGCCTGGATTATATTGAATTCAGGTGAATGGTTTGCGTTCCAAGGTTAGGAACGCAGCATTCACCTCAGTGATTGGTTTGCGTTCCAGATTAGGAACGCAGCATTCACCTCAGTGATTGGTTTGCGTTCCAGGTTAGGAACGCAGCATTCACCTCAGTGAATGGTTTGCGTTCCAAGACTAGGAACGCAGCATTCACCTCAGGTGATTGCGATTGGTTTGTGTACGTACTGGTTCATTTCGGTAGCAAACAGCCCACACTTGCTTGCAGGTGTGGGCTGTTTCACGTTCGGCGCACTCGTAGGCGTCCTTACAGCAAATCCGTACCGCTCTCCCGTCGTTCCAGACGTCTGCGGAATGCGCCAGGGGGCGATCCGTACCGCTGCTTGAATACTTTGTGGAAGTAGGAGTATTCGCCGAAGCCGCACGTCTCCGCGATCTGCTGCAGCGGGATCGACGTATATTTCATCCGCTCCATCGCGGCGGACAGCCGAACCTCGGTCGCGTAATCCATCATGGTCCGGCCGACGTGCTCCTTGAACAGATGAACGGCGCGCGAGACCGACAAGCCTGCGTGCTGCGCCGCCTCCTCGAGCTTGAAGCGTCCGGTCGCATTCTCTTCGATGAACCGCTTCAGCCGTAGGACGGCAAATGGCGGGGGCGCGCTCGGCGCAGCGGACTCGGTAACGGCCCGCTCGAGGTAGAGACATAGGGTGCGAAGCAAATAGTCGATAAGCTCCGAATTTTCGGGCAGCGCATCCGTTTGACTGGCCTGCCTTCTTTTCTCCGCGATGACCAGACGCCACAGGCTGAGCAGCTTATCATCAGGATCGATGCGGGCCACATGGGGCTTCGGCGATTGGGCGCACCAGCGGTCCAGCCATTCGCCGACCGCGAGCAAGTAATAGTCTCCGCTGGCAATCGGCATCCGTCCGGAGCTGCTAGGTTCCCCGATATAGAGCGAATAGACGGAGCCCGGCGGCAGAATGAGCAGCGTGCCCGCATCCAGCTGGACCCGCTCGCCTTGGATGAGCGCTTCGCAGCTCCCTTCGGTCTGCAGGCGAATGAGATAGCATGGCAGGCTGTTATAAGAATCATGAAAACGCTGGGTATGATAGGAATACCCGCAGGTTAGAATAGCAGTGGTCAATGCAAGCACTCCCGGACAAAAATGATAGCCAAATAGTCGATGTTTCAATTATATCGTTTATGGTCAACGCTTACCAATCTGATTATGATTAGGCTATAACGTAAAGCTCACACGAGAATAAGGAGAGTGCGATGCAATGAGAAAAATGGGAATCGGACTTCAACTTTTTACGCTTCGCAATGAAACCGCTGCCGATTTTGCCGGCACGCTGCGCAAGGTAGCCGAGCTCGGTTACGAAGGCGTTGAATTCGCAGGCTATGGCGGCCTGAGCGCGGAAGAATTGAAAGCGCTGCTTGAAGAGACAGGCCTCAAGGCAATCGGCGCGCATGTCTCGCTCGACAACCTGCGCAATAACCTGCAAGGCGAGATCGACTACCTGAAAACGATCGGCGCAGGGTACATCGCTTGTCCTTGGGTGAGCCCGGAAGAGCGCACGTTGGAAGATTGGAAGAAGAATATCGCGTTCTGGAAGGAGACGGCTGCTGAAGTCACGAAGCAAGGCCTTGTCTTCGGCTACCACAACCATGAGTTCGAATTCCAAGAGAGCATTGACGGCCAATTCGTGTTCGACGCGATCTACGCCGCTGATCCTGCCAACATTAAAGTAGAGATGGACGTCTGCTGGGTAAAATTCGCGGGCCAAGATCCTATCGCCTACATTAACAAATATGCCGGCAATCTGCCGCTGCTCCACCTGAAAGATTTCCGCAAGGACGAAGAAGGCGGCATGATCACGCTGGAGCTCGGCCAAGGCGAAGTAGATTTGCCGGCTGTCGTAGCGGCTGCTTCCGAGGCTGGCGTGCAATGGCTCATCGTCGAGCAGGACAACTGCCAGAACCCGCCGCTTGAGAGCGTAGCGAACAGCTTGAACTGGGTTAAGCAGAATTATCTCGCACTCGTTTAATCATTGACCAAGACGAATTTTGAATGTAAAAGGAGAATATATCCCCATGAGTAAAGTTAGAGTTGCCGTGATCGGCTGCGGTTCGATCTCCAAATACCGCCATATTCCGGAATACGCTGCGAACGAGAACGTTGAGCTTGTCGCATTCGTCGACGTCGTTGCGGAGCGTTCCCAAGCTTATGCCGACAAGTACGGCGCAGAGGCATTCACGGATTACAAAGAAATGCTCGCTAAAGTGAAGCCGGACGCGGTAAGCGTAAACCTGCCGAACGCCCTCCATGCGCCGGTATCCATCGACGCTGCGAACGCAGGCGCGCACGTGCTCGTCGAGAAGCCGATGGCAGCTACGGAAGAAGAAGCGCTCGCGATGATCGAAGCGGCGAAGAAGAACGGCGTGTTCCTGATGGTCGGCCACAATCAGCGTCTTATGCCTCCGCACGTGAAGGCCAAAGAAATCATCGAGAGCGGCAAGCTCGGCAAAGTGCTCACATTCCGCACTTCGTTCGGCCACCCTGGCCCAGAGGCTTGGAGCGTCGACGGCCGCAACAGCTGGTTCTTCGAGAAGGAAGATGCGATCATGGGCGCTATGGGCGACCTGGGCGTACACAAATCCGACTTTATCCGCTACCTGCTCAATGATGAAGTGTCCGAAGTGGGCGCATTCATCGGCACGCTGCACAAAGACGGCACGCAAGTCGACGACAACGCAACTTGCCTCCTTCGCATGAAGAGCGGCGCCATCGGTACGCTGGTCGCAAGCTGGACGTACTACAAAGGCGAAGACAACAGCACGGTCCTCTGGTGCGAGAATGGCGTTATGAAGATCGGCACGCATCCGGACGATCAAGTTATCGTCGAGCTTCGCAACGGCACGATCGAGAAGTACAAAGTCGGCGCGATCTCCACGAACGATAAGCAAGAATCGAGCGGCGTGATCGACGCGTTCATCACTTCGATCGTAACGAATACGCCTCCGAGCATCTCCGGCGAAGAAGGAATGAAGTCGCTTAAAGTCATCCTAGCGGCATTCGAATCCCAAGCAACAGGCCGCATCATCTCCATTAACTAAGAATCAAGCTGACCCGTTGGCAGGCAATCTGCTGGCCGGACGGCTTTTCTTTTTTTGCAATGATTGCCGGTTTGCAACTACAATAAAGTCATAAAGATTGGCTACGCCTTGCAAAGGAGTCCGCTTCCGATGAAAAAAGAAACGTTCGTTACCCCTGATCCGAAGAGCTGGCTGGAAAAGTTCCATTTCTCGATTCCGATTAAGGTCCGTTATTGCGAGACGGATATGCTCGGACATGTGAACAATGTCAGTTATTTTATGTATTTTGAACAAGGCCGCATCGAATACTTCGAGAACCTGCAGCTGGCCGATGAACTTTTCAGCAAGGAGAAGATCTGCGTGGTTGCTGATCTGGAATGCAAGTACCTGGCGCAGATCTACTTAAAGGATCAGCTTCGCCTCCATATTCGAGCGGCGCAGATCGGACGATCCTCGATCGAGATCGAGTATGCGCTTGTCGCAGCTGACCGGTTGAAGGCGGCAGGACGCGGCGCGATCGTGCTGATCGAGACGAAGACCGGGAAGAGCACGCCGATCTCGGATGAGGCAAGGCAAGCGATTGTTGCCTTTGAGCGAATGGACGCGGTGGAATAACGGCAAGCTTGCCCGAGCCGTTCCCAGAGCGCGTCGTTAGACACTAACGAGGCTATCGTAACTTGAGAGACGCAAGAGAGGGCTGCCTGCTGGCAGCCCTTCTTTTGCGTGTACATACAAACCCAACAAACTTCACCAACTTCAAGGCAACCGTTTCCTGCCGGCGAAACCTTCTTCCCAGCCGTGATAGTGGGTAATGCCGTCCTCGCCTTCCTTCCAGCAGAGCAGCACTTCTTTCCCCTCGACAATCCCCGGGAAATCGAGCAGCGCGGGTTCCAGCATCTTTAATTGAACGCCGATACGGTCGAAGTTACCGATTATCGTATCAATCTCCAGCCGCATAAAGTCCAACTGCGCCTCCAATTCAAAGAATGGATCCTCGTCGATGGAAGCTTGCTCAGGGGAAGGGCTGTAGTCCGCTTTCATACTCCTCAAGTGGCGAAGCTGTTCTTCAAAGGTGCGCGTCAAATCACGCAGAATAAGCAGTTCGGCATACACCTGAGGCAACAGGCTATTGGCTTCCTCAAGCGTAAACAGCTTATAGTTCATGAGGCATCACTCCTTACCTCAAAGTGTACTAAATTCGGTCTCTTTTGGCTAACGCAATTCATCGGCTGCTTCAGGGCGAGATTATTAATTATGACGTAATATATTTTTATATTGCACACTAAATAATGGAGTAGTACAATTCATGTATCATACAGCTTAGAAAGAGACTCAAAAAGAACAAAAATCATGGGTAGGAGTGTGGGGAAAATGGAAAGAGAGCTAGCGTTGGAGATCGTACGGGTTACGGAGGCAGCTGCGATTGCGTCAGCGCCATGGATGGGAAGAGGCAATAAGAACGACGCGGACGGAGCGGCAACATCCGCTATGCGGTTCATGTTCGACTCGGTATCCATTGCGGGCACGGTCGTCATCGGCGAAGGCGAGATGGATGAAGCGCCAATGCTCTACATCGGGGAACAGGTCGGCACTTGCGACGGTCCGGAAGTCGACGTGGCGGTCGATCCGCTTGAAGGGACCGAGATCGTGTCCAAGGGACTCAACAATGCGTTGTCCGTCATCGCGATTGCGCCTAAGGGGCAGCTGCTGCACGCGCCGGATATGTATATGGAGAAGCTTGCGGTCGGGCCCGAGCTGCGTGGCAAGCTAAGCATTCTGGACCCTTATGAGGTGACGATCACCAAAGCTGCTCAAGCGCTCGGCAAACCGGTATCGGAGCTGACCGTCATGGTGCTCGACCGCGAGCGCCATCACAACCTGATCCAGACGCTTCGCAATATCGGGGTTCGGATCAAATTCCTGTCGGATGGCGATGTTGTCGGCGCGATCTCGCCGTCCTTCCCTGAGACGGGCATCGATCTGTATATGGGATCCGGCGGCGCGCCTGAAGGCGTCCTAGCCGCGGCGGCGCTCAAATGTCTGGACGGCGAACTGCAAGGCCGGCTGATGCCTGCTTCGGACCTGGAATATGAACGGTGCCTCGATATGGGCATCACCGATCCGCATAAGGTGCTGACGATGGACGATATGGTCGGCAGCGGAGACGTTATTTTCGCCGCTACAGGCGTAACGCCCGGAGAGTTCCTCGGCGGCGTCCGTTATTTGTCGGAGAGCCGCGCTGAGACGCACTCCATCGTCATGCGGGCCAAGACGCAGACGGTCCGTTATGTGAAAGCGACACATTTTCTGCCGAATAAGCCTTATCTTCAGGCCGAACGTGCAGTAATATAGAGAAGAAGGGTTTGACTTGCAACAGCTGGGAGTGGATCGATCATCGAACTTACAACACGCCAACGTGAAATATTGCGATTAGTT
Organism: Paenibacillus phyllosphaerae; assembly: GCF_014192105.1. GTDB lineage: Bacteria > Bacillota > Bacilli > Paenibacillales > Paenibacillaceae > Paenibacillus_Z > Paenibacillus_Z phyllosphaerae. Next base: position 11,306 of record NZ_JACHXK010000043.1, read on the forward strand.
GGCCTGCATGCACCAATTACCGGTGACCAAATTGCCGAGCTGCTCGGAACAAGCCGTGCGACGATCCGATCTGATTTATCGCTGCTGGTCATGCTCAATCTGCTTCGCGCCAAACCGAAGGTCGGCTATTTTCCAGGAGAGGGCGGCGAGACTGCGCCGCGCGAGCAACGCTGGGGCCAGACGAACGTGCAACAGGTTCAAGGCATCCCGGTCGTGATTACGGGCGGCCTGTCCGTCCATGAGGCGGTTGTGACGCTCATTCTCGAGAATGTCGAGACGCTGTCCGTCATTGACGATCATAAGCGTTTTCTCGGCATCGTCACGGCCAAGGACCTGCTCAAGCTGACTCTCGGCAATCCGCAAGCGGGCACCATGCCTGTCGGAATGGCGATGTCCAGGCTGCCTGCGGCCGTCGCGCTCACTCCTGAAGACCGCGTCGAGACTGCGGTTGGCGTAATGCTGACGCACGGGCTCGACGGTGTACCCGTCTTGTCGCCGGAGCGGGAGGTCATCGGTTGGGTATCGAAAACAACCGTTCTGCGCCGGATCATGGAGCACGAAGGGTGACAGATCGAATGGGAGGCATTGGGCAGTGAGAGAGAACCAGCATGTATTTATTTGCTCCGACGCCGTAGGGGAGACGGCCGAAGCCGTGGTGCGGGCCGCGATGCGGCAATTCGCATTCACCAGCGGCAAGCTGAAGCGCTATGGCCACATTAAGCATGAGGATGAGGTCAGCGCCATCGTGGAGGAGGCGGCCCGCTGCAACGGGGTCATCGCCTATACGCTGGTGCAGCCGGAGCTGCACGGCATGATGCGGGAGGAAGCGCTGCGCAAAGGGGTGCGCGCGGTCGACGTGCTCGGACCGATGATGCAAGCGTTCGTCGATACCTTCGACGATACGCCCAAGCGTCTTCCGGGTCTGAATCAGACGCTCGATGCCGAGTACTTCCGCAAGATCGAAGCCATGGAGTTCGCTGTCCATTACGACGACGGAAAAGACATTCGCGGCCTCATGCTGGCTGACGTTGTGCTGATCGGGGTATCGCGCACTTCCAAGACGCCGTTATGTATTTATTTGGCGCACAAAGGCGTTCGGGCGACGAATCTGCCGCTCGTTCCGGAGATGCGTGTCCCGGATGAGCTCATGAAGCGTCGCAGCGGCCTTATCGTGGGCTTGACGATGGATCCGGATAAGCTGTTGTCGATCCGTTCGGAGCGTCTGAACGCGATGGGGCTGCCGCAAGGATCGCGCTATGCATCCCGCGAGCGAATCGAGCAGGAGCTCGCATTTGCATCAGGCATTATGCACGAAATCGGCTGCGAAGTCATTGACGTAACGAATAAGGCGATCGAGGAGACGGTCGGCATTATTCTGTCGCGGTTCCCTGCCGAGCGGGAGCGGCGCCGGGTCACCTAAACGGTGGATTGGGCGGACACCGGGAGCTCGAAGCGGGGCTCCAAGATCTGTGTCTGTAAGCGGCGCAAGCATTCGTGATACAATGGACGCAACTATTTAAGAAGAGGTAAGGAATTCATGACAGAAGGCAACCAGAGAATCAACTGCATGAAGTGCCGGCACTTCTATGTCACGTGGGACCCTCAATTCCCGCGCGGATGCCGGGCATTCGGATTTAAGACGCATGCGCTGCCTAGCGCTACGGTGCTGTCCTCGTCCGGCAAACCGTGCATGAACTTCGAGCCGAAGCAAACGGCAGGCTCGGCCAAGTAACGCCTAGTAACGCCATTCAAGCCGTCCGGTGATCCGGACGGCTTTTTGCTGTAAAGGAAATGTTTAAAGTGAGTCGTGTCCGCACATGCGGGCGTAAGCGAGGATGGGCACGAATGGCGTATTATGTTCGATCATTAGAGTCACCACTCCAAGGCATCAAAGAAGCGAACGAAGCTAGAAGTCAGAGTTTTGTCCTTGTGTATTGGCTTCCGGCTGAATTGAGCCGAAGTCTATACACAATGGACAAAAGCGGTCCAACACCGAAAACCAGCTAATACTTGTCAAGCTTTTGGACTTGGTGAGTACGAGTTTTATTGGTATACTTATTTTTGTGCATAACAAATAATCCTTCTCC
>NZ_JACHXK010000044.1 GCF_014192105.1 Paenibacillus phyllosphaerae
TCTTGGGGTTCTGCACCAGCAGGACAACTTCAAACCGATAGGTTTGACAATCCAAGAATCCCCCACCTCTTTAGGTGGTGGGAGTGTTCAAGCAGGCTTGATCGTCATGAGCGATCATATGTACAACATCAAAATAGAAAGTACGAAGGTTCTAGCTCAGTACCTCGATGTCGATTTCACGGATGGTTCCGACGACCTGAAGGCGATGAGCAGTATCCTCAGGCAAGAGATCGACTCATTGAAAGGATTAAGGAATCTAATCATCGAGGGCAATGATGTTCTGAAGCCCGAAGCGCAAAACCATATCAAGTGAACGCCGCCCGTTCGAATACGGTGTGAACACATACGAATTGGCTCATCCTACAACGAATCATCGAATTGTTCCTTACAGCCCAATAAGCCGGTACTCGCCAATCAGGGAATATGTTAAAATATGGTCATCATTATGCGTCGTTCAACCATCATATTTCCAAAAGGGAGAATGAGAAATGGTTAATTACCTGTTCAAACAATTGCGATTTGTTCGAGGTCAAACATTAAAACAGATACACGGGATGAGCGAGGAAGCAGCACGCACCGTACCAAGAGGATTCAATAACAATATATTGTGGAATCTGGGGCATATTCTTCTTGTTCATGAGAAGTTCTCATTTGCGTTAACGAATGAGAAGATGGAGTTGCCTAAGCAGTTCGCGGAATGGTTTGCTCCAGGGACTAAGCCGGAAAATTGGGGACCGCAGGTACCTAGATTGGATGAAATCGCTCTTTTGCTATCGAAGCAAGTCGATCGGATTGAGCAAATCTTGGAGCGCAGGCTAGAAGACAATCTCGAGCAACCGTTTGTGACTTCGGCCGGTCTTGAATTATCCTCCGTTAAGGAGTGTCTTAGTTTTTGTTTGTATCACGAAGGCATGCATTTTGCAGCGATTAAAGCCCTTGAGCGGCAAATGTAGGAATAAAGCCTGGCTCGCCGCCGCCAAACACGAGACGCTGCGACGGATCAAGGAGGGGCGGCACCGCACACATCTTGTTCAGCTCATCCCAGCAGGACATCAACGCTCGCCTCACCTAATTGGGGTATTCATTGTTCAAATCGAATAATGATAAAATATTCTTATTACATTTGGAGGTGCATCCAGTAATGTCCGAAGATCAAAAAAACGATGAACAAGCTCCCGCTGAACTTGAGATAGATGACATTCAAGAAGAGTTAAGCGAGCAGGAAATGCAAGACGTCAATGGAGGCTGGGGACCAGACGTTCGGATTAAAAGGCGTGGACGCTAAGAAGAGGGGAACCTCTTCTTTTTTTATAGCTTTTTCCCGCCGTGCCGATGCGACAGTGTCGCGTTGTAGGCCATATTCTCCCTGATCGCGGTTTCGAGATCGTTGCGTTCTGTCCGTAATAGTCGAAGATCCGGATTACCACGTCAGCCAGCTCCGCCGGTAAGTTGAAGCTTTGCAGGTTATGTAAAAGTAGCCGAGGAGCTGGGCAACGTCAGTTTCCAGACTAGGCAGTTTAAAGAACCTATTACTATGGTATAGGAGGGGGTCTTATTAGGCTAGGAAAGCTAATCCCTTATAAAGAGGAGTGATAGATGGTGAAGCAACTGGGATTGGTTGTATTAGTGTTAGCTATAATGTCCCTTGTGTCAGCATGCAGAAGTGACAACACAGATAAGACCTCGAGGCCCGAAACCACCATGGAAGTCCAAAATAAGGACCAAGAAAAAGAGCTTTCCAATAATGGAACAAACACGACTCCTGATAAGGAATCCATTGAAAAGTTCTCTTATCTGAACCAACTGTCTCTAGATAAACAGGAGGCCTTTACTCGATTTACAGCTGAGAAGAGCCTGCACAACCTTTACAATTTTACCCCTGAGGACATGGTACTGGTATATCTTTACTGTCTATCAATAGGGCGACCCAGATTTGATATATGAAATTACTTATAATGGAGGGCAACTACCTGAACAAGATAAATTTCGGAAAGATTATTTTGAGTATGCTATGATATATGATTCTGAAACAGCAGTACATTATAGATATTATGATTCTATAAGAGTGGATGAGAGTACAGCTGAGGAGAATAAGGTTACGGTGCTTATTACGGTTAGTATAGAAACAACGACACATTCCTTGGCTTTAGGGCTACAAAAAGAAAATCAGGTATGGAAGTTGGATATCTACGATCTGATCAAAGAAAATATTAATAAAGCTAGCAAGAGTAAGACAGGATAGGTTTTTGAAAACACATTAACTGGGAGAACGTTAGCTTATAAACATTGAGACGGCTGCCAGAACGGCAGCCGTCTTTACGCTGGTGGAATCGGAGCGGAATCGCGACTGGCGCTTGGCCGCGGGCGTAATCAGTCGAGCCGCATGTCTCCGTTCCCTGGAGCTTTGGCTCCTTGATTTTTCACGTCTAGTATCGTATCGAGCAGGATGAGGACGACACCGATCGTGATTCCGATGTCGGCAATGTTGAAGATCGGGAAGATATAGTTGCCGAACGTTAGTTTGAAGAAGTCGACAACCTCCCCGTACAGCGCCCGGTCGACCAGGTTTCCGATCGCCCCGCCGAGGATCAACCCCAGCGCTACCATAAGCAGAGGTCGGCCCGAACTCCGGTTCCTCCGGATGTACCATAGGATGCCGATTACGGCGGCGGTCGTAATTACAATGAATAACAGCCGCTGGTTGGGGAGTATACTGAATGCCGCTCCGTTGTTCTTGTACAGATGAATTTTGAAAAACTCGCCGATCACTGAAATTTGATCGCCTACCTCCATACCGCCAGAGACGATTTTCTTCGTAATCTGGTCCAACAAAAGCAAGACAAGCGCAACCCAGAAATAATAGTATTTCACTACGTTTCCCCCGATTCATTCAACATGGACGGCCAGCCTCAATCTTCAAGTAGTAAGGTCAGAGAAATTATAGCTAGTGAGTACCCCCGAACCATACAAGTACAGCTACCCCCAATAGACCGACCCACCCAGGATGCTTCGCCTTTGTACCAATCAAGATCAAAACCGCCCCAACAAGCATGGAGGCTGCCACGGTGTATTCAAGTACTCTGAATGTACCACTGACCAATGACTGTTGGGCAAGCCATAACAGAAGGATGGCCATGCCCCACCCAAAGACAGTCAGCACATGCCAGCTGGCCCAAAGAATGCGCACGTTAGATTCTCTCAACACGTTTCCGCCATCGGTCGGTATGAAACCATCACGCCTCATTTTTCGAAATATCAGGATCTCACCTAGTACTGTGTGGACAAGTCCAACTACAAATGCGAGGACTGAAGCGGATAAAAGGTACCCGTTCATTGATTTGAACACACCTCCTATACATGTTGATCGTGTGGTTCAATGACGACAGCCCATTTTATGCTGTTTCAAGAAAAGTGCTGGGCTATATTCATTAAATATTCGACTTCATCTGTATTTTCTTTCATATGAATGAGCATCTTTGCATCTTCCCCTACTACATACCGGAATTGACTTGTACCGTCCGTGGCCGCTTGATAGATGGATTCAGCAACAATTTCCGGAGGTGAGGCATATGAAGGGTGCTTCTCCATCTCACCCAATTTACTCCGAAATGCAGTAGTAAATGGTTTATAGTCTGTTAATGCATCATTGAAAAAGAACTCCATCGATCTTCCTCCAAAGTCCGTTTTTATAGCACCGGGTTCAATCAATTTTACTTTGATGTTTTGTGATGCTAATTCATAAAATACCGACTCGGTAAAACCCTCCACAGCAAATTTGGATGAATGATACAGAGACATCGTAGGAAAGGTCACTTTCCCGCCCATAGAAGAGATATTGATCAATAGTCCTCCCTGATTGGATCTAAAGTGTGGCAGCATAGCTTTAGTCATTCTGATTAGACCAAAAACATTCACTTCAAACTGTCTTCTGATCTGCTCTTCCGTAGCTGCTTCTATAAGACCCATTGTTCCATACCCGGCATTATTAAGGAGTACATCAATTCTGCCAAACCGTTTAACAGCTTCCGCTAAGGCGGGTTGAATAGTATCTTCTTTCTCAACATCGAGCCCAAGCACCATCACATTGTCTAATGAGATTAATTCAGTTTCCAGTTCAGGTGAGCGCATAGTGGCTACAACGTTCCATCCTCTTTCAGCAAAATGTTTGACTGTAGCTTTACCAATGCCAGATGAAGCTCCCGTAATAAAAATGGTTTTCATAACATTCCTCCTTAAATTCTTGAGAGAGTTACATCTCTACGTTCTGTCCTGTTCTTGCATTAACTTCTCAAGGTTAACGATCCCCTCGGAGATGGTTGTAAGTTTAGCCTTATATTCTTCTATCCCAATTTGAATGCAGATGATCTGTGCTGGATGCATTTCATTTTTATAAAGCGAATACTGCTCAAGTAATTGATCTAACTTTTTTTGTGATTCCTCTTGGGCTTGTTTCAACCAAATAATCACTTTGCTATACCCAACGAATTCACCAAAATAAAGCCTCATCATAAAATCGGATTTCCTGATACCGTCTCTTTCTAGAGGGGCTAATAAATAAGCGTTAAAACAATCTCTACCTTTAGGGGTTATAGTTAAAAGATTTTTGTTAGGTTTACCGTCCTGGAGCACATTTTCCTTCGAGATCAATCCCTCCTTTTCCATTCGAGCAAGTGTGGGATAAATCGTCCCATAGCTAGAACTAAAGAAATTAGAGAACACATCCTCCAATAACTGCTTGATTTGGTATCCGGTCAATGCTTCTTTCATAAGCATGCCTAAAATAACATCCTGACTGTTCAAAACTGTCCTCCTTGTTTTGTGGAAAATTTTTGAAAACATTGACTTAAATATATCAGACCGATATATATCGTGTCAATATATTAAGCGGCAAATAAAGGAGGACATGGAACCGTCGGATTTACCTGGAAGGTATTGACAAGAGGGTGCTTTCCAAGTAATTTAGAAACTAAGTTAATGAGTAATTTAGAAACTAAATTAATGAGTAATTTAGAAACTAAATTAAAGGCAATGTAACCGAAGGGTTCAACCTCGCTGTATTCAGGGGTTGGGCCTTTTTTTATGAGTGAATGGGCCAGTTTGGTAATGGCGTAGGAGAGGGGTTGCGCAGATTCATGCCAGTAAAGGGAGCTAAAGGAGTAAAGTTCGTTTATATCGGTCAAGATCACGTTAACAGCGTTGCGGTGGCGGGAACCTTTAATAGCTGGAACCACCAAGCCGATTTCATGCAACAAACGGGAGAGCACTGCTGGGAGCTGGAACGAAGGATTTCGAAAGGCAGGCATTTGTATAAGTTTGTAGTTAATGGCGTGCAGTGGATCGTGGATCCGCAAAATCCGAATATTTCTGAAGATGGACAGAATAACTCAGCGATGACCGTGACGGAAAACGGAGAGGTTATCATAAGAACAACCGCCATCTCCGCACAAAATCCCGGATTTATATACGAAAACTATACGGCCATCGACAGTCCGGAGTGGATCAGAAAAGCGGTCATTTACGAGCTTCATCTCAGGGCATTCCATGAGAACGGCTTTACTGGGCTTGCGCAGAAGATCGGTTACTTTAAGCAGCTTGGAGTGAACGTGCTGTGGCTGATGCCTTTTCAACAGGTCGGAATGCAAAAGAGGATTGGTAAATATGGCGATCCTTACGCCGTAAAAGATTATTACTCCATCGATCCAGCCTTCGGAACGGCTGAGGAATTAAAAGCTATGATTAACGAAGCGCATGCCAATGGCATTCGGGTCATCATGGATTGGGTCATGAACCGGGGAAGCGTTGACCATATCTTGACGGAGTCGCATCCCGAATATTTTACGCGGAATGAGAACAATGAGGTCTATTATGAAGTTCCGAACAGGGCGTATTTCGCGGGGCTGAATTTTGATCATCCGGACCTAAGACGTTATATCAAAAAAGCGATGAGCTATTGGCTAACCGAGTTTCAATTCGATGGTTTTCGATTGGATGACTCGGATATTACGCCATCCGATTTTTTAACCGAAATCAGGGATGAACTCAAACGGGAAGGACGGGATGTTGTTCTTATTTCGCAGGCCTATGACGAATATCACCATGTGGACTCCTGCGATTTGACTTATGATGGAAGTCTGAGATCAATAATCAAGGATGTGGCCGAGGGAGCCTTATCGCAGAAGGGCGTAATGGAGATTTATCATTCGTATACATACAGTTTTCCGAGAGGCTCGTTAAGAATGAGATGGCTCGAAGAGAAGGAGCAGTCAAGGGTCGTCGAGTATCTTGGACCCCGGTTAGCTAAGCCTGCGGCTACCCTGTTATTAACCGTTGAGGGCGTTCCTTTCATTATGATGGGACAGGAATTCAACGAGAGAACGTTCAACACTTGGCAATCGCTGTTTGATGAATACCGGTTGGAATGGACTCCATTCGATCAAGACCTATTTGATCATTATCGATTTTTGATTCGATTGCGAACGGAACACGCTGCATTCTGGGATGGAGAGCTCATCTTTATCGAGAACGAAGAAGATAAAGTGTTGTCCTACATCAGGAAAAGCAAGGATGAGGAGTTTCTCGTCATTGTAAGCTTCTCAGAGGCTCCGCTTGTTCTCAGGTTTGAGGAGAAGAGTATCGCAGAAAGAATCGCCGGAGCGGCTAGAGAGGTCGTATACCGGTCCGGGTATTTCAATCCGGGGGATAAGCATCCGCCTGACTGGCGAATTCAACCGTATGAAAGCCTGATTTATCGAATCCATTAACAGGGGGATGTGTATGAATACCGAGTTTTTGGTTGGTTTCATAGAAACGGCTCATAGGAGAAGTATTGCTAAGGCAAGTGAAGCTTTGCACATCACACATACAGCTTTGAGCAAGCAGTTGAGAAGTTTAGAGAAGCATTTCGATGTTCAGCTTTTTGTTCGTTCCTCTCAAGGCGTTGAACTGACGGATGCCGGAAGGATCGTATATGAGTCCTCGAAATCATTGCTGGATCAGTTGTCCCTTTTAGACGATAAGCTGAAACCCTTTCGAATATGGAGCCGTGTCAAAATCGCAACTGTTCCGGATATCGCCACAACGTACTTGGTGTCCGCGCTTCCCAAGCTGCACGATCAGGGCCACGAAGTGGAAATCATTTATCGGCATTCGACGAAAGACGTATATAAGCTGTTGATTGAGGGCGAGGTCGACTTAATCGTCGCCGAGCGCTTCTCCATGCATCCATCGGTATGGTCCGAGGAGCTTCGGAAAGAAGCTTTCTATGTCGTCATGCCTAAGGATCATCCGCTTTCCGGTCAGCAAGATATCTCGCTGAAGGAGTTAAGCGGTCAGCCTCTCGTCCTCTATAACGAAGGGTGTACGATTCGGGCTACATTGACCCAAATGTTTGCAAGTCTTAACAGACCCATGCAAATCAAAACCGAGGTTGGCTTCAGTGAAGTCATCCTCGGTTATGTGGGGAACGGTTCGGGAGTTACGGTCTTGCCGGAAGCACTCGTCTCGCAAATGTATTCCGATCGTCTGGTGCATAGACCCTTAAATCACCCGGACGCTCATCGGTCTATTCATGTGGCCAGCATGAATCAATCGAAAGGCCGGCGCATAAAGGGACTCATTAGTTAGTTTACCGCGATGGGTTCCTTGATGCCGAATAGTTGCAGGGAAATATAGGGGTACGTATTATATCGAAGAGCAAGTTCCAATTCCAGCAGCGTGAAGCGTTCGATTGTTCGATTGTTGTCCAGCTTGCCTGCATGCAGGAATCGAAACGGAAGGGGCTTAACGTACTCCATAAATTGTTGAACAGCATGGTCATCGTTGCCTGTGACCAGTACGTCGCTTACTCGACCTTGGAAATTAGGCTCATCGACGACCTTGAAGAAGGTGTTCTTGAATGCCCCGATAACCGTCGATTCCGGCAGTAAGGCCTGAAGTTGTTCGGCGGAAGATTCCCCCCAGGCGGTTGTAAATCCGCTGAAATCACTGTTAAACGGATTGGAAATATCAACAATGATTTTACCTTTAAGCTGATCTTGGTGAGCCGCTGCCCATTCTTTCAGTACAGAGGCATGGAAAGCAGGGATAATGATATCGGCTTGCTGCGCTGCTTCATATGTGCCAGCAATTACGTTTGAAAGTTGGAGCTGCGTCACAAGCTGCTGTGCTTCTAGCGGATCCCGCGAACCCCATAGGACAGAATGATCGCCGAATATGCTCAATTGTTTCACCAAGGCTTTACCCATATTACCAGTACCCATTACCGAAATTTTCATCATTATCACTCCTTCTTGTTATTGATCTTAGCTTATCAAGATGAAGGAGGTTACAGAAGTTCCGTATTTTCGGAGCCATGCAACTTTTGGTTTCGGTTGGACGAGGACAATGTTAAAGCTGTTGATCATGATTGCCGTACAAAATCATCATTTAAACTGGTATAGTAGTTAACATATATGGATAAATAAGGGGTCGAAAGTTGCGATGAGGGGAGGTCACGCTGGATGTCTATAACCAATGTTAAAAGTAAAATACTTGGGGACTTTCTGAAAACCCGTCGCGAACGGATGAAACCGGATCCTTCCGACGTTGTCGGCCGTTTAGGAAGAAGGCGAACGCCGGGATTGCGCAGAGAGGAGGTCGCGCATCTTGCGGGTGTGAGTCTCACTTGGTATACCTGGCTGGAGCAAGGAAGGGTCGTTACCGTTTCTAAGGAAGTTATCATAAGCGTCGCCAGAGCCCTACAACTGTCTTCGGAAGAATATATGCACTTGCTTGGTCTGGCTAATTACGCTGGAGAAAGAGAATTAAGTCCGAAATCCGAGGAAGTGTATGAAGGTATTCAGGGGATTATCGATCAACTGAACTGCCCGGCTATCATTACCAACCATCGAACCGAAGTGCTTGCTTACAATCGGCTGGCAACCGAAATCATTATTGATTTCCGTGGAGTTCCTACGGATAAAAGGGTGATGACATGGATCCTATTTTCCGATCCTCAGCTGCGCAAGCGGTTGGTGAACTGGGATGAATTCGCTAAATATACGGCTGGGCGTTTTCGTTCGTCTTATGACCAGGAAATTGGCGATCCCTGGTTTGATAAGCTCACAAATCAGCTCTGCGAAGAAAGCGAGGAGTTTCAAGCATTTTGGCGGCTGCACGATGTACAGCAGAAGAAATCCATCCCTTACACATTGGAACATCCCGCCGCTGGGAGGCTGTTTTTTGAATTAACCTCTTTTTCGAATATTAACGGCAACGCCAATCTTCATTGCTGCATATTCACTCCCGTTGCAGGTACGGATACGGAACGGAGACTAGCCGATATCCAGAAATGAAGCCTATTAGTCCGGATACCTGTATAACTGCAAACAGGATGCTTCCTTGGTGGGACCCTATAATGGATTTATCCACCACTGAAGGAGGCTACAAATATGAAAGCTATCATTATGGACCGACCCGAAGGACCTGCGGCCTTGGCGCTATGCGAGAAGCCGGACCTGCAACCGGCTCCAGGCATGCTTACCATCGACGTTGCTTATGCGGGAGTAGGTTTTTTCGAAGTATTGCTAAGCCGTGGGGAGTTCCTTTCTGCTTTTCCTCTGCCCTTAACGCCAGGTTTGGAGGTGTCAGGGTATGTACGCGCCATCGGGGAAGGAGTTGAAGGCTTCTACGTGGGGCAACCGGTTGCCTCGATGACGTTGCATGATCTTAGTGGCTTTGCATCCATGGCGAACGTGCGGCCTGACCTTACGGTACCGTTAGATCAACTGGGGGCGGACCTTGACTTGGCGACTGCGGCAGCCTCCATAGTAAATTTGACTACCGCTTATCTGGCTATTAAAGACGTGTATAGAATGAGAAAAGGTGACAATATACTGGTCCACGGGGCGGTTGGCGGTCTGGGCAGCTTTATAGGGCAAATGGCCAAACGCCTTGGTGCCGGCAAAGTATTAGGAACCGTCGGAAGTGCCGAGAAAATGAAGCAGGCGGCATCCTTCGGATACGATGAGTTATTCATTCGAACCGATTTTGTAGGGCAAACCCATCAGGCAACCGGACACAAAGGCGTTCATGCCGTATTTGACCCGGTGGGGGGGAATATGCGCAAACAAAGTTTAGAGGTGCTTCGACCGCTGGGACAGCTGGTTGTCGTAGGGAACGCGAGCGGGGAAGAAGATGTTATTCATTCTTTTAATCAAATCTGGTTTTCCAACCATCAGATCGCGGGCTTTACCTTAGGGGGATATAGCGACAGTAATCCTAAGGAGACTGGGAAAGCGGCTCGGGAAGCTTTAAGTATGCTGGCAAGAGGAGAGATCCATGCGGAAATTCATGGCGTGTATCCTCTGGAAAACGCAGCAGGAGCGCTTTCTCTCTTGGAAGGGAAGAACACGGTTGGAAAGTTGGTTTTGAAAATATAACGATCCGTTACAAGGGTATAATGGTACGGAAGACGAAATGCGCGGCAGTTGGGACAGGTCCCCAGGCAGCCATTATACAGAAGAGTCTGCGTATAAGTATATGCGCGGGCTCTTTTTCGCCTTTGAAAGGATACGGCGAACCGTATCATAAGTAGGGAGGAATCTTCACTAAGGAAAGCGTCAAAGAACATTGCAATTTACGAGGAGTGAGTTAGAAATGAGTGAATTAACCTGGGAAGTTACCTCCGCACGACCAAGCAAAGGAGCCATCCAAGATGTAGAAAACACAATCGGGATTAAATTCCCTGAAGATTTTATACTGCATGCACTGGAGGTACCCAGGCGGGACTCCAAGTCTCTCTACTTATGACACAGAGGATACACCACATTATGAAATGTAAGAAACGGGCACCGATTTTCAGTAGCCTAACGGGCACTATAGCTTGAATAAGAAAGACAGCAGCCGGTTAATAGATCGGCTGTTTTATTGCGCTAACGGGCAATTTAGCTTCAATGATTTTCTCGAAGACCAGCTCATAAACTTGGGGGAATATCTTGTTTAAATATCAATATTTTTCTATAATTAGGTAAAGTTAGATATGTTAGGCTAAAGGAGAGTCGAAATACAAATGCGGAAGTAGCTAGGTTTACTTGTTCATACTAGTGTAATAATTCATCCATGACTTCGGGAGGAAAAGATGTCATCCTTGAAAAATAGAATTGC
>NZ_JACHXK010000045.1 GCF_014192105.1 Paenibacillus phyllosphaerae
CCTCTTGACCGCACCATATGCGGAAGTGGCTCAGCGGTAGAGCATCGCCTTGCCAAGGCGAGGGTCGCGGGTTCGATTCCCGTCTTCCGCTCCATCATGACAACGTACCAAGACTTACTGGTCTTGGTTTTTTTGTGCTCATTCTTGGCTGCAGAAACAGGCGAAACCCTTAGGGTCACGCCTGTGGTTGAGACTTCGACCAATTAGAAACGAAGTTTGATGCTCTTCTTCCATAACGGAAATAACCATTTCACGCCGCTTGGAGTAAGGGTATCGGCTACGAGATGCGAGAGATAGCCGGCTGCAGCTACAAGTGCTACACCTTCGTAGTTTAGATCATTTTGCAGCTCTCGCCCAAGCCAGCACCAGTAGAGCACCGCCCAGATGCTATGAGATAGACCGCGATGTGCAAGCCAAGGCACGATCGCAATGTACACGCCGAGTCCGATGAGCCAGAGCATATGATCATTCACGACCCCCGCGTAAAACAACCCTACGCCGATCAAGCAGACGAGCAGATTGCGCAATGTGCCGTGCCTCGTAATTAACCCCAATAGTACCGCGGCTCCAGAAGCTGCCCACAGCACCAGTTGAGGCTCTGGGCGCATCCAGAACAGGACGGCACTGATTATCGTCCCAAGTATGCCGGCCCATAAGACAGAGGCTCTAATCGCCTTGGTCAGCTTATCGAGCTTGCTGCTCAACATATTCGTGCCGTCAAGATCTGCGCTAAGGGCTGAGAATCCCCCTACGATCAAATAGAGCGCCGTGCTCTGTACGCTCATAGGATAATAGACGGAGGCGGCCGCCCCGATGGTCAAACCAATAATTGCATGTGTTCTGCCTTTCATGATGTCCTCCAATGCCGAATGTATGTTCTTATTATATCGGTTGGCAAGGCTTGGAGCAATTGTTTTGCATAAAATGAGTATAACGTCATGGAATTCCGCCTCTCCAATAATTACTAGGCGGAGTAACGAATGAAAACGATCGATGGACTAACAATTCGGCGACCATTAACCGATTTTAATAGTACATGAGTATACTCGGTCATGGAAACAACCCTAAGCATGGACGTTTGGGGAGTTCGAGTAGCCCCCGGCTTGCATAGACCGGTTGCCGGTGCTCATCGGAACTGCTTTTCTCACGGAGGAGACAACATGAGATGGAAGATTAAGAGGAATATGGTCCCGGACCTGACTGCCATTGCATTAATGGCTTTTATTGTCTGGATCATGATGGATTTATTAGATCGAAAAAATTTAGTCCAATTGCCCGGGATATGTCAGACCCCTTATATGATTCTATTCGCAATTATCGCCGCTGTAGGGATCAGTTTCTATGTGGTCTGGCGCTTGAACATGTTCAAGCGGGAGAAAACGATCCATAAAGCGATTCTCGAGAATATGCAGGAGAGCGTTCTGGCATTTGACGCGAAGGGCAAAGTTGTATATTGCAATAATCATTTTTTGAAAGTCTTTCCGGATGTACGCAAAGTGTCCAAAGAGAACTGGACGGAGTTCTTTGGACTTCATACGTTAGATGGGCGGAAGCTTGCCTTAGAAGAATATCCAAGCTACCGGTCGCTGAGAGGCGAAGTGATCGAACAGGAGCATCTGTTAGTCTTATCCAACGCGGTGATCGATTTCTATATTTCGTTCAGTGCAAGCCCCATCTATGGCATTGACAAGCGAATTATCGGGGCGGTCATCTGTTACCAAGACAACACGGCGCGCAAAAAAGCGGAGTTAAGCCTTGAAGGCTCTGTGCGTCTTTACAACAGCATCGCCGACAATATGCATGATTTGCTCGTAATCGCGGACGCGAAAGGATTTATTGATTTTGCCTCGCGCTCGTATGAGACGCTGCTTGGCCGCGACCCGAATAAGCTAAAGGGCATGCATGTGCTGGATGTCGTTCCTCCGCTTCACCGTGAACGGCTAATGCCTTTGTTCCTGAAGGTTACGAAGGAGAAGCAGTTTGTCGTCTTTGAACACGACATTATGACTGCGGATGATGATGCTCGCCACTTCCATGTCCATGCATCGCCTATTCTGAACCAATACGGTGACTTGGAACGAATCTTGGTGGTATCGCGCGAATTCACGGAAGAGAAAACGATCACCGACCAGCTGCGCAAAAAAGAACGGGATTTGGAACGTGCGCAGCAAATCGCGGAAACCGGAAACTGGGAGCTCAACCTGCAAACGAAAGTTGCTCAGGGCTCTAAGGAGCTTTATCGTATCCTGGAGATCGAGGGGCAAGAGCAGCAAGGCGTACAACTGGAGTCGTTCTACAACTTAATTCATCCCGAAGATCGGACCGAATTCAACCACTTGATTACGCTGATGAGGGAGCGGCATGAAGGTTTTGATCTCGAGGTGCGTCTTCTAATGCTGAATGGGCAAGTGAAATATGTCCATATCCAAGGCGAGTTTCTCGAAGAAGATGACGGGATTGCGAATAACTGTATCGGAATTATGCGCAACGTCACCGCATGGAAGCTCTCTGAACAAGAGCTGGATCAGACCCGTCTCCGTCTGGAGCAGGTGCTGAATCAGTTGGACGTGGTGCTGTGGTCGCGGGATTACCGAACCAAGGAATGGGGCTACCTAAGCCCTGGCATTGAGCGTGTATTCGGGGTGACACGACAAGATGAAATACAAGGCCGGGATCTATTCTTCGATCTGGTCTATCCGCCGGATTTACCAGTCATCCAAGATGCGGTACGTGATATGGCCAATCATCGAGACGGAATCATGATGGAATTTAGAATTTTCCACAATCGTACGGGGCAGATACGCTGGATTCAGACCAGCTCGACGCCTGTATTCGATACGCAGGATCAACTCGTATCGATCTATGGCATATCCGTAGACGTTACGGATCGTAAACGGGCAGAGGCGATGAAACGATCCCAGTATGAGATTCTAAAAGAATTGGTTTGGGGCAAGCCGCTGCAAGAAATTTTGGAGAAACTGGTCGCGAAGGCCAAAGAGGACATATCCGCTAACGAGGCTTCGATCTTGTTATTCGAACAGGAGGAGCGGTATCCTTATCTTCATGTGCATACCTTCGGGCTTCCGCCAGGAATGGATCAACCGTTTTCTTTCGACGGGCCGATACTTCAATCCTCGAAGGAGCAGCGAGCTATTTGGGTCGAGAATATGGACCAACTGACGGTAGTTAGCGCCTCACAATTTCAAGTGGAGATGAAAGCGCACGGAATCAGAGCCGGTTGGTTTACGCCGATTATATCGGCCAAAAACGGCAAGCTGCTGGGAGTGTTCAGCCTCTTCTTCGAAGAGATCGGCCTTCCTCGCGCGAACGATCCTGAGCTTATCGAGGGCTTCTTGCAGCTAGCTGCGCTTGCCATCGAACAGACGCATTCCGAACAAGAAATACAAACGTTGGCCTTCTTCGACCCGCTGACGGGACTTGGCAACCGACGGCATCTGATGAATGAATTGAACCGGAATATCGAGCTGTACGGCAGGGAGGGCGGAGGTTTCGGTCTGCTCTACATCGATCTGGATCAATTCAAGTTCGTCAATGATTCCCTCGGTCATGACGCGGGGGATGAGATTCTTATTCAGATCGGTAAGCGGTTGAAGCGGCTCGGAACGGAGTTGGTACTGGCGCGGCTCGGCGGAGACGAATTCGCGCTTCTAATGCCGGGAATAGAGAATGAACAGCAATGCTATCGGATGGCGCGCAACGTGATGAATATCATCAATGAGCCATTCTCCATCTCCGGGCACGAATTCCGCCTGACGGGAAGTATCGGGATCAGCCAGTTCCCTGAACACGGCATGGATGCTAATTTGCTGCTTAAGCATGCGGATAACGCGATGTATCAAGCGAAGGCTGCGGGACGCAACCGGTATTTCGGCTTTGATGCCAAACTGGATTCCAAAGCCTACCAGCGATTCGTCCTGATGAGCGAGCTTGACCGCGCCTTGGCCGGTCAGGAATTCCTGCTCTTCTATCAGCCGCGGGTGGAGCTGGAATCGACTTCGGTCAAAGGCGTGGAGGCGCTCATTCGTTGGCGTCACCCGCAGCATGGCTTCATCCCGCCTGGTGAGTTCATTCCGCTGGCGGAAGAAACGGGCTTCATCGCAACGCTCGGGGAATGGGTGCTGTGGGAAGCTTGCCGGCAGGCTAAGGAGTGGGCGGAAGAGGAATCATTATTCCTTCGGGTGGCGGTCAACGTGGCCGCACAGCAATTCTGGGATCCAGGCTTCGTATCCATGGTACGCCGGACGCTCCAGGAGACGGGACTTGAAGCGCAATGGCTGGAGCTTGAGATTACGGAGAGTGCGCTTATGTCCGATCAGGAGCGAATGGTCAATGTCCTTAGCGAGCTTCGGGAGCTTGGCGTGTATGTATCGATCGATGACTTCGGCACAGGTTATTCATCGTTAAGCTACTTGAAGCGATTCAAGGTCAATACGCTCAAAATCGACCGTTCTTTCATTCAGGATTTGCCGGATGATCTGGAAGATGCGGCGATTACGACAACGATAATTACGCTCGCGCGAAGCTTGGGGCTACAAGTCACAGCAGAAGGGGCGGAACGTTCGGAGCAGGTTGAGTTTCTGCGGATGCAAGGTTGCGACAGCATCCAGGGTTACTATTACGGCAAGCCGATGCCGCCGGACGAGCTGCTCGCTTTCATGCGAAACCAGCAGGCCTGATTCGGACAAACTTGACAGGCTCGCACCATATCCATTAGGATAAACGGTAAATCTAAGCAACGAGGAGGCATTCATCCCATTGGGGAGGAGTGCCTTTTTTTTTTGCAGCAATTAACAGAGGAGGAATCCCCGTATGAGCACTACTGGAGACAATGAAGTCATCCGTACCTTATTGGCGCATCGTTCGATTCGCAAATTCAAGCCTGATCCCGTGACCGACGAGCAATTGAATCTTATCGTAGCCGCGGCGCAGGCGGCTTCGACATCATCGAATATTCAGGCTTACACCGTGATCGGAATCACGGATCCCGAACGCAGGCAGCGATTTGCTGAGCTGACAGGCAATCAACGGCATGTTGCCGAGTGCCCGCTATTCCTCATTTGGTGTGCGGATCTTCACCGTCTGGAGCTGGCGGTTCAAGGGCAAGGGGAACAGGAGATGCACCAGAACATGGAGACGCTGCTGCTAGCTACCGTAGATGCTTCACTTGCCGCTCAGAATGCGGCTGTCGCCGCAGAATCATTGGGTCTTGGGATCGTCTATATCGGCGGCATCCGTAACAATCCAGATGCGGTCGTCACGGAACTCGGGCTGCCTTCTCTCAGTTATCCGTTGTTCGGCATGTGCGTAGGTGTGCCGGACCAATCGCCTGATAAGCGGCCTAGATTGCCGCTTGAAGCGGTCTATGCTCATGACGCTTATCCGAGTGACGCGAAATTGAAGGAGCAGGTCGAAAAGTATGACGATGAGTTGAGCGGCTATTATGCCGTGCGTTCAGGCGGCGCACGAACGTCGAATTGGTCGATCGAGATGGCGTCAAGGCTCAAGGAGAACAATCTTCGCGGGCATATGGCCGAACATTTGACCAAACAGGGGTTTAAGTTGAAATAAGGGATAGGCACATCTGACATGCTGTGGTAAAATCATCCAAACAATAATGGAGGGATGGTTGCGATGCTGACGAAGCCGGATCGTAATGAATATAACGAGTTCTTCGCAAGGTATATTGATCTTGTTCCAGGGGATAACCTTCTGGACATGCTGGTGAACAATGAGAAACAAGTGAAGGCGTTATTGAACGAGATTACGGAGGAGCAAGGCAAATATCGCTATGCGGAAGGCAAATGGAGCCTAAAAGAGGTTATTGGGCATATTACCGAGAATGAGCGCATCCAGACGTATCGGTTATTGCGGATTTCACGCGGCGATCAGACCCTTCTCCCGGGCTACGATCAGGATGTCATCATGAAGGATGCTCCATACGACGGTTGGACGAATGCCCAAGTTCTGGAGGATTATTTGGCCGTCCGACAAGCTACGTATACCTTGATCAGAGGCATACCGGACGATCATTGGATTCGCGTTGGCAATGCGACTAACAGCGCATTAAGCGCTAGAGCCTTTGCCTATATGCTGGCAGGCCACGAGCAACATCACTTGAATGTGCTTAGAGAACGTTATAACGTATAGAATAATAAAAATGGAATCCTCGCGTCATTGCTCGCGTCAGGATTCCATTTCTTTTTGTGCTTATGCTGTTGCTTCATCATGACTTCCTGCTTCGTTGGCGTAACGCGCGTTACACCGGATAGACCGTTCCAGTTCAGGCGGTAGTCCGCAGGGTCTGCCTTACCCGAACGTATGGCCTGCTTACGTTTCTTCTTCGCTTCACTTGTCGACATATGAACATCGGCCTCCTCTTGTGCACTTATTCTCACTTATTGTAGCATGCCGAAGTTGGGTCGAAAAGGGTCACAAATGGGTAAAATAAACGATACCTGACCGAGCATCGCGTATTGCTCAACAACGGAATAAATGGTAATAACTTGAAACAATACGATATAGAAATCGTATAGTTGTATGAGGCGCTGTAGAAGCCGATCTTGAAGGAGGAACAGTTCATGTCTGTATTCAAGCGTTTGCGAGATCTGACATTGTCGAATGTATATGCACTTATTGAGAAGGCGGAAGATCCGATCAAGCTGACGGACCAATATATCCGCGACATGCAGCAAGATCTGGAGGATGCGGAGAAAGCCGTCGCCGCTCAGATTGCCATTGAGAAGAAGTTCAAAGCGCTATACGAAGAGCAGGAAGCGCTCGTTAATAAGCGGGCGGAACAAGCAGAGACGGCGGTACAACTGCAAAATATCGACTTGGCAAGGAGGGCGTTGGAAGAAAAGAAGGCTGCCGAGCAGAAGCGGGACGAATATAAAACGAGTTTCGACCAGAACAAAGCAGCCGCTGACACGCTGCGCGGCAAGCTGGAAGAAATGCGCAGGCAGCTGACGGAACTTAAGAACAAGCGCGAAACGCTCGTTGCCCGCTATCAAGCAGCCAAGGCACAAACGGAGATCAATAAGTCGATGGCTGGCTTCAACTCCGATTCGGCTGCCGCAGGCATGAAGCGAATGGAAGAGAAGATGCTCCAGATGGAAGCGCGGGCCGAAGCGAGCAATGAGATGAATACCAAAGGAAAATCGATTGACGACGAATTCGCCGCCCTGGGCAAAGATAAGGCGGTCGAAGACGAACTCGCCGCGCTGATGAAAAAATACGAGAAGCCTCTTTGATCGCGGTCGTCTGCTGAACCGCGGATGTTTCGTTAGACGCCCCGGGTATATACGGCAGCGCATATTGGCGGCTGCCCGAATGCCCAGGCGTTTTTACGTTGGCGCGCAATCGAACCTAAAATGATCGTCCGCTGCTGTACTTATCTGGGAAAGGAGGCAGGGATCATGAGCTTGTTCAAACGGATTAGAAATATCGTCGCCAAGCCGGAGCCGCCGAGAGAGGAACGGAGTATTCTGACCGTAGGTCCAGGCGACGTCTGTGAAGTATCGCTCGTGACCTATCAGATCACGGGCCGAACGCTGAACCCCCGGCGTAACCAAATCGTGCTGACGCTTCAAGACGGCTCGGCGATTCGTTACTTGTCCATTGAGGAGCGTGAGCATTCGGATTACGAATTGTACACGCCTATCGACGGCCGGCTGGACTCCGTCGAAGAGGTACCGACGAGCATTGAGCTGGATGGCCGCATGTATCATCTGGAGGAGCAATATTCCGGCTTTATCCAGACGATGGGACGGACTCCATTCCAGCAGGGCGGGGAACAATATGTTTGGCGGTTTCAGTCCGATGACCGGAAGCTGCTGCGGATCGAATGGCAGGACGGTCGGTTTATGCTGTATGAAGGCGAGGACGTGCTTCCCGCAGACGTTCGCATCCTGCGGGGCGGCGGTTAGGAGGGAATAGCGGCAATGCGGCAGCGAAGCGGTTATTGGCTCAACATCTTGCTCATTCTCAGCTTAATCGCAACGCTGCTGACCGGTTGCGCCGGCGCTGACCAGACGGTGAGGGTATCGTACCCGCTGGAGTCCGTTAACGGCGGCGGGTCCGCCGTCTCCTATGTGTACCGGGCTGCTGGCATGACGGTCCCTGAAGTCGCCGCGGAGCTGATCGCGCAGTCGCCGCCCGAGCAGCAGTCGCCTGAGGCAGCCGATCGGATGTTCCTCGTGTACGCCAATGCGATTATACACCTTCAGCAGGATCAGCAGCTGCCATCAGACACCTTAATCGAGGTGGATACGAAGGAATACGTGCGGAACAATTACAGCATGAGCTTCCTGCAAGGGTATCTGCTCGCAAGTCTGGTGAATGACCTGTTCGATTACGGGCGCTATCGGGGCGGCAACTATCGCGGCTACTCGAATCGGGATGTGTACAGGCCGACGACCGGCACTTATCGGACGCCTACGACCGCGGAGCGCCAGAAAGCCCCGCCAATGACGGTGGACAAGCAGGGCTCCGTTGTACGACGAACAAGGGAACAAGTGCCGAGCACGAATCCCGGTGGCAGCGACAGCACCAATAGAGCGCCCAATTCCGGTAGAATTACACGTGACGGTACAGGAAGCGGAGGATATAACACAGGGGTAACCCCGCGTAAATCGAAGGTGCCGCGGACGAAAGCCGGCGCAGGCCGCGTACGCAGGCGACGATAAGCGCGAGTTGCTTGAAAGAAATGGGACAGCCCTCGGGAAGAGGGCTCAGGCTGTCGAGAAAGTCTCGACAGCCTTTCTTATGCTCAATGAATTTAACACGACACCGCGTTAATGTTGTATAATGGAAGTAACCATTAATA
>NZ_JACHXK010000046.1 GCF_014192105.1 Paenibacillus phyllosphaerae
CCACCGCGATCCGGTCCGGCGTCCTCGACGCCTGCTCCGCGAACCAGCCGTCCAGCGTCGCCTGCCCGGTCCATTCAGCCGGCCACTGCTCTTCCGCGTGCTCTCGCCAGGTACCCTCGTACTCCCCTAGCGCGAGCAGCCGCTCTTCCTCTTCCTTCGCCATCACCTGCACGTCGCCCAGCAGCTGGCCGCTGTCCCGGCTTACCTCCTCCAGCACCTTCAACCAATGCCTCGACAGCCGTTCGATCGTCTCCCGCTTGAACAGCTTCGTGCTGTATTCCATGCTGAACCTTAGCACGCCCGCCTCTTCGTATGCGTTCAACGTCAGGTCGAATTTCGCAATCCGGTTAACGAACGGATACAGCGCCCCCCCGCCGATTCGAGTTAGCTCCACCTGCTCCTTGACCGTGTTCTGCAGCGTGAACAAGTAGTCGAACAGCGGGCTTCGGCTCGTGTCGCGCCGAACGGCCAGCTCGCTCACCAAATCCTCGAATGGATAGTCGCGGTTCTCGTGTACTTGCAGCGTCGTTTCCCGCACTTCCTGCAGGAAGCCCGCGAAACGTTTGGTCCGTACCGGCTTGCCCCGCATCGCCATCGTATTGACGAACATTCCGACCATGCGTTCTACGTCCGCATCATGCCTGCCCGACATCGGGGAGCCGATCACCATGTCCTCCTGCCCTGTATAGTGCAGCAGCAGCACCTGATACGACGCCAGCAAGTACATGTACAGCGTCACGCCCTGCTCCGACGCCTGCTTGCTTACCCGCGACGACAGCTCCGCGTCCGCCTCGAAGTAGATATGGTCTCCTTCGTAGCTCTTGATGGCCGGGCGCCGGAAATCCGTCGGCATCTCCATCACCGGCGCCGGCTCCGCGAAGGTCTCCAGCCAGTATGCCGCTTGCTGCCCGAGCGCCCCGCTTTCTTTTTGCTTCCGCTGCCAAACCGCATAATCTTTGTACTGAATCCGCTGCGGCTCCAGCCGTTCTCCGGCATACAACGCCATGAAATCCTGCATGACGACCGCCATCGTCATCCCATCCGAGGCGATATGGTGCAAGTCGAGATAGAGCAGCCCCCGACCGCCGTCCGTTTCCCCGATTCCCATCCGGATCAGCACGTCCCGGTTTAAATCGAACGGCCGGACGAATCGGGCCATGCTGGCTTCCAGCTCCTCCTCGGCTACGTACCCGATCCGGTCCACAACCACGCGGGCTTCCGCTGCTTCGGTAATCCGCTGAACCGGCTCGCCTTCCGCCATCTCGTACGTCGTCCGCAGCGCTTCATGCCGTTCCACCAGCTGCTGCAGCGCTTCTTCGGCCCGCTGCATATCCAGCACCTGCTCGGTCAGAATCAGTGCCGGCATATTATATCCCGCGTTCACCTGATCGAACTGGTCGAGAATATACATCCGATTCTGCGCCGACGACAACGGATATGTCTCTTGCTTGTCGGCAGCGGGAATCGCGTGCACGGCCGCCTTGACCGGCTCCGGTCGTACCGCCACCGCATTCAGCGGGCGCTTCTTCTCCACCCATGCCGCAAGCTGCGCTACCGTTGGACGGCTCAGCACATCCGCCGCCGTCAGCTCCAGACCTGCCTCCCGGTTCAGTCGGTTCACCATCTGAATCGCGAAGATCGAATCGCCGCCCAGCTCATAGAAGCTTGCCGTCACATCTAGCTCCACAAATCCCAGGGCATCGCCCCATATTTCGCCAATCAGCTGCTCCGTCTCGCTGTAGGACGTTTCGCTTCGTCCCTGCAGCCGGACCTTTTTGCGCATCGGCAGCTGCGGTACGGCAGCTGCCGACGCCGATGCGCCAGATGGGCCTCCCGCGGACTTTGCCTTGAGTTCGGCCTGGAGTTCGGCCTCGAATTCCAAAGACATCCGGACTGGCAGCAGCGCCTTCGCCGCATGCAGCAGCTCCCGGTTGACGGTACCTGCGATCACCCGTGCCGCTCCACGCTCCAATGCGGCTACGAACACCTGCCTTGCCGCCTCGGCCTCGATCACCTCGAACAGCTGCTTGCTCGCATAGGCTTGCCGGTACGCTTCGCCCGGATCCTCCTCCCACGCCCATGCCGGCCAGTTCATCGCCAAGGTCCGTTTTCCCTGCCGGTTCCGCTTCTGCGCGAAGCTGTCCAGGTAGCCGTTGGCCGCCGTGTAGCTGCCTGCTCCTGCTCCGCCCGCCACCGTAATCGCCGAGGAGCAGACCGCAAAGAAATCCAATGCCTCCGTTTGCGTCAGCCGGTCGAGCAGCTCGGTTCCGTATACCTTCGGCGCCAGCATCCGCCTCAGATTCGCTTCCGTTTCCTCCTGCAGCGGCCGTCCCCGCTCGCCGACGCCGACCCCGGCGCTGTGGATGATGCCCTTCAGCGCTCCGAACTCGCTGCGCAGCCGCTGCATTACGGCGCCCGCTTGCGCTTCATCCCCAATGTCGGCTTGCCAGATGCTGATCCGGCTGCCAGATGCCTCAATCGACCGGATTTGGCGGATTCGTCGCGATATCGCGCTATTCGCCTCGCGTGCGGGCTCCGCTTCCCACTGTTCCCGTGCGGGGAACACCGTGCGCTGCACCAACACCAGCTGTATCCCAATGCCTGCACGCGCTGCGCGCTCGGCCAGTTCAGCCGCCAGCTCAAGGCCAATGCGCCCTGTTCCACCCGTGATGAGGTAGGCTCCTTCCGCTTCAAGCTGCAGCGGTTCCCGCTTGTCCGCCGCCGCATCCCAGCGTTTCACCACTTCGGCGTACCGGGTTCCGCTGCGGTAAGCCACAAGCCCTTTGGCTGCGACGCCTAGCTCCGCCGCCAGCTCGGCTGCCGCCGTCCGCCCGTCGATATCCACGCCTTTGCAGCGAAGCTGCGGCCGATCCATACCCGCAATCCGCAGCAGCCCCAGCAGCGAGCCGTGCGCTGCCCGGATTTGCTCTTCCGCTCCGTCAACTTCCCCCGCTTCCCTTACGATAACGGTCAGTGCGCAGCCGTGTTCCCCCGGCTGCGCCGCCTGGACCAGCCGGAACAGATCGTACACCCCGCGCTCCAGCTCCGCCTCCAGGTCCTGATCCGGGTTGCCTATTCCCCGCATGTGAACAATATCCGTCAGCTCGATACCGGCTTGCTGAATGTCCGCGAACAGCCGCTCATACCCGGCTTGATCATCCGGGATCCGAACCGCGCCCCCGCTGGTTGGCAGCACCGCGTTCGCTTCCGCGCTCCACTCCTCGCTGCCCGGCTCGATGGCTTCTACTACCTGACGTCCTTGCTCCCGCAGCCTATGGGCAAGCTCCCGGCTCTGCTCGTCGCCGCCTCGGATCAGCAGCACCGCGCCGAGTCCGCTCCGCACAGGCACGCTCGCAATGTCTTCCGCTTCCCATCCTACCGTGTGATACAGATGCTCGCGGTCCAGCTGCATGCCTGCTTCCGCCGCCTCCGGCAGCTCGATCCAGCAGCGCGTCCGCGCGAACGGATACGTCGGCAGGCTCACCTTGCGGTGTCCCTGTCCGCGGTATACGCGCTCCCAGTCCATCTCCGCGCCCTGCGCGTACAGCGCCGCCAGCTGACGGAGACCTTCCGCCCGAAGTCCCGGGTCCGGTTCTCTGGCTGCCGTCACCGCTTGCTCGGCGCGTTCCCGCAACTCCGCTTCGGCCTCCGCGCTTGCTCCTGATTCCCCGTACCAGACATCCGCTGCGTTCCACTGCCCCGGCTCCTGCTCCGCCAGTTCCCGCAGCCGCCGCAGCAGCGTCTCCCGGCTGTCGCCGACAATGGCCAGCCGATGGCTGTAATGCCCGCGCCCTGCATTCGCCGTGCTGCAGATCGCGCCTGTATCCGCATCCGCAAGTCTATCCAGCGCACCGATATAACGCCGGATCAGCACGCCGAGCCCTGATGCGCCCTTCGCCGACAAGGCCAGCACATGCGGTCCGTTCCCTGATGCCTGCACGCCTCCTTCACGCGGAGGCGCTTCCTCCACGACCACGTGGCAGTTTGTCCCGCTCAATCCGAAGGCGCTGATCCCGCTCCGTCTCGGCGTTCCCGCCTCCGTCGTCCAAGGCCTTGCCTCGTCCAGCACATACACCGGCGACTGCTCGAAGGCGATCTCCGGGTTGGGGCGGCGGAAGTGCGCCGTCGGCGGCAGCTCCTTGTGCTGCATCGCCGCGATCACCTTCAGCAGACCCGCCAGCCCTGCCGCATGGTCCAGATGCCCCATGTTCGTCTTCATCGAGCCGATCGCGCAGAATTGCTTACGCTTCGTATACCGGCCGAACGCCCGCTTAATGCCGTCGATCTCGATCGGATCGCCTAGCTTCGTGCCCGTGCCATGCGCCTCGATGTAGGAGATGCTCTCCGGCTCCACGCCCGCATGCTGCCATGCCCGGACGATGACATCCTCCTGCGCCGCCGCATTCGGCGCGGTCAGCCCGATCGAGCTTCCGTCCTGGTTGACCGCGCTTCCTTTAATAACGGCGTAGATATGATCCCGGTCCGCCAGCGCGCGCGACAAGGGTTTCACTAAGACCGCGATAACGCCTTCGCCGCATCCCGTACCGTCCGAATCGGCATCGAACGTCCGGGTACGGCCGGTCGAAGATTCAACCCCTAGCGTAATTTCGTATTCCGGCGGAAGGATGGCGATATTAATGCCGCCGACCAGCGCAGCTTCACACTCCCCGGCCCGGATAGCTTGGCAAGCGGTATGCAAAGCCACAAGGGTGGATGAGCAGGCTGTGTCGATCAGCATGCTCGGCCCCTTCAAGTCCAGCAAATAAGATATCCTGCTGGCAATGACGGAAGGAATGTTGCCGGCGAAGGCCGACACCAGGTCCTCCGGTCTCGTGCGTTCAATCATCCGCCTGTAATCCTCACGCGCCCCGGCTCCCAAATAGACTCCCGTGCGAGTACCTCGGAGCTTCCCGCCGCCATAACCCGCGTCTTCCACAGCCGACCAGGCCGACTCCAGGAACAGGCGTTGGTTCGGGTCCATCAGACTCGCTTCTTTGGGAGACAGCCGGAAGTAAGCATAATCGAATCGATCGATCGCTTCTACGAAGGCGCTTTTCACCCGGGTCAGCTGGAGCTTTTTGTTCAGGAAGGCAAAATAGTTCTCGGCATCCTTTCTGCGCTCCCCCGCATAATCGCTCATAAAATCATGTCCTTCGCGCAGCTTGCTCCATAGCTCCGATAGCTGCGTCACGCCATCGGCCAATTGAAAGGAAAGGCCGATGACGGCGATATCGTTCGGTGGTACTTCCTCAAATTCAGCAGTTCCTTTGCTTACTCGACTTTTCAAATCGCGCAGCTTCAACAGATGACCCTCCTCTAACCCTATGCATGATTACATCAATGCCGCTTCTTCGTTCTCGACCGCCAAGCTGATCATCTCCAAATAATCTTTGGCCACTTGCCTCATCTGCTGGCCATTCATTGCGCTGGAATATTCGAACAGGAACGTAATTTCCCCATCGTCAGCATTCGCGCTCATTCCCAGCGCTATATCGTACACAGACGTTAATGAAGCCGCTTGGCCGTATAGATCCATGCTGTAGAACAGCGGTGCAACGGAACCAAATACCGGCCTTCCTGCCGGGCTGGACGGCACGGCCATCGTCGCTTCCTTCCGTCGCAAACTCGCATCGGTCTGCTTAATCAGATCGGTCAACTCGGCAGCAGCCGAAAAATCCATCTCCAGCGTTTGAACCAGCCCCTGCCCCCTCATCATCGCCTGGCACGGAATCGTCTCAGCCTCCGCGTATTCACTCAGCAGCAGTCCGAACAGGGCCAGTAGAACCGTTGGCACGTCGACGCCTTCTTGGTTAGCCAACGCGGCGACTCGACGGCTTGCGGCCGATGGCAGCGCAAAGCCGAACACGCCGTCTCCTCCGCCGCTGCGGACAACGAACCGGCTCGGCAACAATACAAAAGCAATCGTCGCTCCGGCCTCCTCCTGACTGCCGGTAAGCAGCTTGCTTAACTCCATGATGGTCGTATAGGAGAACAGATCACTAACCGATAGCTTGCCCGGGTATTTTTTCTCCAGTTGCGCAAACATGCGGATGAGCAGCAGGGAGTTCCCCCCGACATCGAAGAAGTTATCGCGGATGCCGGCGCGCTCGTGGCCGAGCAGCTTGTTCCAAATCTCTGCCAGCTCCTGCTCGATCTCCGTTCGCGGCGCAGCGTACGCCGTACCGCTTTCCACATTCATTTGCGGCTCCGGCAGCGCGTTGCGGTCCAATTTGCCATTCACCGTCATCGGCAGCTTCTCCACCGACGTATAGTGCGACGGCAGCATATACTCCGGCAGCTTCTCGGACAAATGCGACCGCAGCTCCACTACGTTCACCGGACCCGCCGTCCGCACATAGGCGCACAGTTCTTTCTCGCCTTCCGCATTGCTGCGGACCGTAACCGCTGCTTCCAGCACAGCTGGATGTTCCAGCA
>NZ_JACHXK010000047.1 GCF_014192105.1 Paenibacillus phyllosphaerae
CGTCCGCCAACTTCATGACGGCTGCCGCTGTGAACATTTTGCTTGTCGAGCCGATACCGTACATCGTTTCAGCAGTTAATGGCATTTTCCCAGCAACATCGTTAATACCGGATTGACCAGAGACAACGATCTTCCCATGATCGATCAGCGCGTATTGAACGCTTGTCGTACCGTATTGGCCCGTGAGGAGCGAGGCTTTCTCGGATGCGATCTTTTGGGTATCCTCATAAGAAAGAGGCCTGTCGCCCGGAACAGCTGCCACTACACCCACCGGCGCCAGCATCGACAACATTAATGTCACAATAGCCAGCATCAGAAATAATCTTTTAATTCTCATAATACCTCCTTAAGATCGTAGTCACAGGTATTACGTTTAATTAATCCCAAAAGTTCCTGTATTTAGAAATAAATTCATGTTTATTCATAGCCAGTTGGGTAAGCACAAGGTATCATCGATTACTTATTCCAACAATCTAACGAAGCAGTAGTTCATTCTCACTGGCAATGGTAAGTAGTGCAATTACCTTGCTTTGAACGTCACCTACTGGCCGTTCGTTCTTCCAAAAATTGCACGGTAGTGGAACGCCTCGCGCCCGTCTTTGCTAAACTCGTTGTGCCATTGTTCACCCTGGTGGCGCTGGCGGTCGACCACTTTCAGACGGTGCACCTTTTCTGGGCTGGTTCCGCAGTGGCGGCTGACAATCACACTGTCATTCTCTAGTTCCGCGTCCACGATGTCGATGCCGAATACGAGCGCTTGAAGCCTTTTGTCCACGGTGGGTAAAGGAACCAACCACGATGCCGCAGGGAACCACCGAGGAAGCGATCAAACGGTTCAGCGATTTGCGTTGACGGACAGTTGAAGTGAGTGAAGCCTCAAGCCTGCTCGTTATGTAAATGAAAAGGGAACAAAACCATGGCGGTCTGCTCCCTGTTCTGATTAAGCTATCGTTCCTAGATAGTTCAATTATGACTGCTGAATAATAATTACATCACCGTCTAAATTCAACATTTCCCACAGTTCTATCTCATCTTGATCTGAGCATTCAATTACGATGTCATAATGATCGTTATTTTTCCTGACCTCTTTTATACCACCAGTCACTTTTAGGGAATTATTCAAGGACACATGAATATCCATTCCCTTGCTTAATTGTCCCTCAAGCAGAATACCTTTGATGATAAAAGCTTTTTCTGTCCTCAACGTTTGCGTAACTTGGAACTGTGACATAGGCCACCTCATTTTACATCATAGTAACTGAGCGGTAAGCTACCGATCGCGCGGCAGTTTCGCCTGGAATGCTTAATGGAACTAACGTTCCCAGATAGCTGAACGCCTAGTTTTCACGAGGAAAGAAAACCAACGATCTCATCCAGCAACGTTTCGTGAAATCGTACGCGATCAAATCCGGGTGGGTCCTGGGAGGGAATAAAACCTGGTGAAATCATTGCAGGTGGAAACGGGCTTAGAAAGGAAAAATGACCAGCATTTTCTACTGTCCGATAGCGAACCTTACTTTGAATGGCAACTCCATCTAAGATAATTTTGGAGTGGAAAGAAGGCGTGTACGAATCATGCTCCGCATCCATCATCAGAATGGGGACATCAACCTCCCGAAGCGCTCCTTCATTCCGAAACCATACGGACGCCGGCGCCAGCAAAATCAAGGAGCGGAGACGCCGGTCGCGTGTAATATTAATCTGGTACGACTGCCCATCCGGACTTTCGTTAGGAAATGAAGTCGGGATGCCTCCGGCTACCGCCAGCCCTGTGTAACCGCCCATGGAATGCCCGATGACTGAATAGTTGTCCGATTCGATCAGTCCTTTAAATCGCTCATCTTCATAAAACCAGTCGGCCGCAAGGCTAAGGTGTCGGGGGCGATTCGTGAGATTAGTAATCGTTCCCTCAAGACTATTATCATTGCGATTATTATGAGGATGTTCAGGGAGACCAACGATAAAACCGCATCGCGCCAAATGCTGGGCAATTGATCGGTATACTAACGGAGAACCACCAGATCCGTGTGAAATGATTATCAACGGAAACCTCCCCTCACGTGGTTCCGCATCTTCGGCGACCTCAATAAGGTATGGTCCTAACTGATGGGCTTTTTCCGGCGAATCTGTCGGGTACATGACGATCATTGGGAAGGTTAACTCCGACGCAGGATCGGCTATCCTCAGCTCGTAACATCCCGCATCCCCTTCCAAAATTTTAGTTTTTTTGTTCATCCTGATTCTCCTCTTCTTTTGAACCATTTATGATTGTGCACATATCGGAATATATATTTCCAGTACAGTGTCCTCGTTCGTTGGACCTAGAAATCGCTGGTCATACCGCGCAAACTCCGGCGCATTGGCACGAACATTCCCCGACTGGGGGAACCACGTTTCGTAGATGTACTGGAATGTATCATTAAGTCTGGCTAATGATCCCTTGTGTGAAAATACGGCATACGTTGTAGCTGGGAACAGCTTGGCAATCATGCCCGCTGGAGCAGGACTTTCTTCGATGTCAGCTTCGACACATGCGGTATAAGTCACTTCCCATTGCTCACCAGTAAGCTCAATGACTGCATAATAAATACCTTCCGTATTAGGCTTCCTCTTAATTTCAAATACTCTCTTCCTGAGACCTCGCCACAACAATCCGACCTCGTTCGAATCTAGACCCTTTATCGACATGCCAACCAGATTCAACATATCCATGTGAACGAAAGAAGGTTCGAGAGAAATTCCTTCGTGCAAATGTTGCAGTCTCTCTTCATCCAATGGATGCTTCTCCATGGCCCGGAATAACGTATCCTTCATATTCCTTTGCTTGCGGAATTGTCCAGGAGAGGTAGAGAACATTTTACGAAAGGAGCGTGCGAAAGCTTCCTGGGACTCAAATCCGTACTTTATGGCAATCTCAATGATCCTTTGGTTAGTATGAAACAGATCATATGCGGCGTGAGTCAATCTCCGCTTGCGAATGTACTCTGAAACGGAGTTGCGTGTAACAGATAGAAAGATACGATGAAAATGATAATGCGAATAGCCGGTGACCTCCCTAATCTTTACGTTTAATTTCTCATCAAACATATGATTTTCAATATAGGATATCGCCTTGATTACCGATTCCTTATAGTTCATTTCAAAGCCTCCATGGAGATACTCACACTTTACAATATGGGTAACCCTTTGTTTTGATATTTTTTGCGGAATGTACTTTTTCTCGTATACTAGTTGCAAACTATGCCCGGTAGCTGAATAGCCTGCTGGGTCGCTCCGGCAGGCTGAGTTATTGAAATATCGTTCCCAGATAGCGCAATAGCTGGTGACGTTAGGCAGTATGTGCGACTAGCATATTCCCGTCTAAATCGAAAAATTTAAGAAACCTTCTTCCTTCTTCTACTGGAGTTGCATGTGGGTCCCCATGTACCATTAATCCACCCTCCGAGACTTTTTTACATAACTCATCCATGTCATTCACTTGGAAACCAATGGCTGGAAAAGGCTCACCGTTAACAGAGAATGTTGAGTTTGTTTCGTCTGAGGTTTGCCATAAAAAAATATGTGTTTCATCCTCAGCAAAACTAATAATTGAAAAATCACCGAAATTGGCATGTAATCTGCAATCCAAATAGGTTGTATACCAGTTAATTGCCTCATCTAAGTTTTTGACTGGAATCTGGACGTGACTAATAAAATTGCTCATCTTCATCCTCCTCAATCTTCTCTGAAAATAACAAGGGGTTCAACTATCTCCAAATAGTTATGGAAAATATATCCACATACAGAATAGCGAATATACGTTCTGATGTAAACAGGTTTTTAGCACTTTTCCAGCGTCTTGAATTAACGTAATCTGCCCTTTAGCTTAATGTAAAACAGGAGCAGCTGCCGCGGCGGCAAACTACTCCTGGATCGTTGAACTAAAGTTCCCAGATAGTTAATCAACATCATATTCTTCCTTTAAGGTTTGCAATCTCTTTTCGAACAAACCTTTAAGCTCCTTCATATAGGAAAATACCCCTTCAATTTTCGGCAGTTGGATTGCCTTTTCAATTGCCGAAATGATAATATTCTTCTCCTCTTCATATTCCAGGATACCCTCTTCAAATACATCTTTATAGTGCTGCAAAAATTCTTCTTCAGTCTTATAGCTTGGTAGCCACTCAAAGAGATATAATTCTTTAAGTTGTACATAAAGAGCCAGAAATTCTTTTATATTTTTTGCAACCGGTTTATACGGGTCACTAAAATCCATCGGCTGTATAAATAAAATCGGTGCATTTTCTAATGACTCTACAGTACCACCATCTGTAAGGAAAACGAAGTGATCTCCATCTGCACCCGTCCACAAGAAGATAATCGCATTATCTGGAGTGCAATCGTATCCCTCCTCTTCAAAACTTAAACTATATAGGACGCAATTAACAAACGAACAAAAACTCACCCGCCACCAAATCGGGTAATCAATAGTAAAAAGCACCCGGTGGTGATAAAAATGAGTACTACAAAAATCGAACAACTCAATATGGCCATGAGAGAGACATCAGACAAGCGACTTTACGAAAGGTAT
>NZ_JACHXK010000048.1 GCF_014192105.1 Paenibacillus phyllosphaerae
GGTGGGCACTCTAGAATGACTGCCGGTGACAAACCGGAGGAAGGCGGGGATGACGTCAAATCATCATGCCCCTTATGACCTGGGCTACACACGTACTACAATGGCCGTTACAACGGGAAGCGAAGGAGCGATCTGGAGCGAATCCTAAAAAGGCGGTCTCAGTTCGGATTGCAGGCTGCAACTCGCCTGCATGAAGTCGGAATTGCTAGTAATCGCGGATCAGCATGCCGCGGTGAATACGTTCCCGGGTCTTGTACACACCGCCCGTCACACCACGAGAGTTTACAACACCCGAAGCCGGTGGGGTAACCGCAAGGAGCCAGCCGTCGAAGGTGGGGTAGATGATTGGGGTGAAGTCGTAACAAGGTAGCCGTATCGGAAGGTGCGGCTGGATCACCTCCTTTCTAAGGATTACCTGATCACGTAGATGATCAGTAGCAGCGCAAGCTGCAAACCAAAACATGTCGCTCATGTTCAGTTTTGAGGGAACAACCCTCTAATAGAAATACCCGCAACATCTGTTTGGTGGCGATGGCGGAAGGGAACCACGCGTACCCATCCCGAACACGACCGTTAAGCCTTCCAGCGCCGATGGTACTTGGACCGCAGGGTCCTGGGAGAGTAGGACGTCGCCAAGCGGAAGGTTATTCTTCCATTTTATTGGCCTTTAGCTCAGCTGGTTAGAGCGCACCCCTGATAAGGGTGAGGTCGGTGGTTCGAGTCCACTAAGGCCAACCATTTTAATTTCATACGGGGCCATAGCTCAGCTGGGAGAGCGCCTGCCTTGCAAGCAGGAGGTCAGCGGTTCGATCCCGCTTGGCTCCACCAAAAAAAGTTTTAACATTGCACCTTGAAAACTGGATATGAAATGAAACATCCTTTAGCTGAGTTTTAACCGCAGGTTTTTGCCTGTGATATGTAAGCGAAGCTTTTCGGATTAGTGCGACTTTTGTGAACCTGTTTCCACCGCTTAAGTGTGGATCAAGAAACAGGTGAATCAACGGGAGCAATAAGCCGAACAAGCGGAGCAGTCGCTCAATGCTGCATTCCCAATCTCACGATTGTGAACGCAAGCCAATGAGCTAGGTTAAGCTAGTAAGAGCGCACGGAGGATGCCTAGGCACTAGGAGCCGAAGAAGGACGTGGCGAACAACGAAATTGCCTCGGGGAGCCGTAAGCAGGCTTTGATCCGGGGATGTCCGAATGGGGAAACCCGGCTGGAGTAATGTCCAGTCACCTGTTACTGAATACATAGGTAACATGGAGGCATACCAGGGGAACTGAAACATCTAAGTACCCTGAGGAAGAGAAAACAATAGTGATTCCGTCAGTAGCGGCGAGCGAACGCGGATTAGCCCAAACCAAGGAGCTTGCTCCTTGGGGTTGTAGGACGTCTCACATGGAGTTACAAAGGTGTTGGTTAGGCGAAGAGGTCTGGAAAGGCCCGCTAGAAAAGGTAAAAGCCCTGTAACCAAAAGCCAACACCCTCCGAGACGGATCCTGAGTACGGCGGGACACGTGAAACCCCGTCGGAATCCGGCAGGACCATCTGCCAAGGCTAAATACTCCCTAGTGACCGATAGCGAAGCAGTACCGTGAGGGAAAGGTGAAAAGCACCCCGGAAGGGGAGTGAAACAGAACCTGAAACCGTGCGCTTACAAGAAGTCAGAGCCCTCTATATGGGTGATGGCGTGCCTTTTGTAGAATGAACCGGCGAGTTACGTTCACGTGCAAGGTTAAGGTGGAAAGCCGTAGCCGCAGCGAAAGCGAGTCTGAATAGGGCGAATGAGTACGTGGTCGTAGACCCGAAACCGTGTGATCTACCCCTGTGCAGGGTGAAGGTGCGGTAACACGCACTGGAGGCCCGAACCCACGAATGTTGA
>NZ_JACHXK010000049.1 GCF_014192105.1 Paenibacillus phyllosphaerae
TTTTTTTTCTACGACTGACCAATTAGCTAACAAGGTTTTCCAGCAGTCTCTGTCGAAGTTATCACTAAGAACTTTGACGGAGGTTGTTTTCTTCATGCCACTGCCTAAAAATCGTATCGTTCCAAAAGATAAAGTTTACTTCAGACCAGAATTTGAGAATTGTCTCTGCTGCGGCGGAAAATTAAAGAGAAGTCATACCGCTTGGAAAAAGAACATCTCTACGCTCCATGGAGTTATCCAAGCTTGGAGCATGGCCTACGTTTGTTCCAATATGAATTGCAAACACCGCGAAACGTACTACAAATCTGCAGAAGCGGATTCACTCGCTATGAAGCACACCTCTTATGGTTTTGACGTCCTTGCATTGGTCGGGCAGCTCCGTTTCAAGTATCACATGACCATCGCCGAAATAACGGAAGAGCTTACGAACCGCGGCATTGCGACATCTGAACGAAACTCTCAGCGCTTGTATGAGCGTTATTTGACGTTGCTGCGTTCTAGCGTCACGGACTTCGTGAAGGAAGAGCTCAAACAAGTGGTCGATACGCACGGCGGAATTATGATCTCGATGGACGGCGTTCAGCCTGAGAAAGGTAATGAGACACTCTACGTTATCCGTGAGGTTTTCAGCGGTACCATTTTAGTCGCAAAAAATGTAAAGAGCAGTGGAGCAGAAGAGCTTAAGGAACTCATCCAACCTGTCATCGATCTCGGTTTCCCCATCATTGGAATTGTTAGCGATGGCCAGCGTTCCATCCGTCTAGCCATGGAATCGTTGCTTCCCAAGGTTCCCTACCAATATTGCCAGTACCACTACTTAAAGGACATTGCTAAGCCCATTGTTGATCTGGATCGTAAACTGAAAACAGGGATCAAGAAAAGCCTTCGCGGCATTCGGGAAATCGAAAGGAAACTCGACAAAAGTACTCCCGAAGAAGCCGAAGTCGTGAAAGATTACTTGGCTGCAGTCCGTTCGCTGCTCCTCGAAGATGGTAACCCGCCTTTAGATTTGCCCGGCGTACGGATTTACGAAACCGCAGAGGTCATTCAGGCATCGCTTCAAAAATGCTTGGATAAAAAAGGGGCCCTCGTTACTCCAAAACGTATTCAGAATTTTCAGCAAACTGATTGATTTTCGAGATCTCTACGTAGAGGTAAAACGTTGGTCTTTTCCTTTGCATCATGTAGCAAACATCCTAAACCCGACACTCGACCAATCCCGTGAGACCGTACAATTCCAAATGAAATGTCTACTCAGTTGGGTAGAGAAAACGTACATCAGTGAAGTCGACCAACCTATGGTGAAAAATCTCATGAGCTACACAAAGGGCTTTTGGAGCGGCCTTTTTACTTGTTACGATCACCCACACGTACCTCGTACAAACAATGATCATGAACGGTTTTTCCGCAAGACAAAAACTAGGCATCGCCGAACGACGGGTTTAAGAAGTTGGAACGAATACATTGTTCGTTCTGGCGAATTTGTCGTATTCGTTGACGACGCCATCCGCCAACAGAATCCGGTCAAACGATTACAAAGCGTCAGTTACCAGGCGTACCGTGAAGAGCGCACTAGATGGTCAAGCCGGTTGGAAGAAACAACAAAACGGCGTCGCTTCCGACGTGATCCACAAAAGTACCTTCAAGAAGCCGAAACTAAGCATTGTATGTTAATTGGTCAGTCGTAGTTTTTTTT
>NZ_JACHXK010000050.1 GCF_014192105.1 Paenibacillus phyllosphaerae
TGAACAGCCCCCCGTCAAGTAGACAGTACAAAAAATAAAAGTCAATCAAGCGGCCTTCGTCCTGAATTCCATTGGACTGAGGCCGTTTAATTTTGCTTGCAATCGTCCGTGGTTGTAGAAGTGGATATACGAAATTATGTCCTTTTCAAGCTCCTCAAAAGTGTGGTACGTATGCAAATAATACTTTTCGCATTTTAACGTACCCCAAAATGACTCCATGGGGCCGTTATCGATGCATCGCCCCACTCGAGACATACTCTGAGACATCTTGCTTTCTTCCAAGAGCGCTTTGAAGTCCAGCGACGTGTATTGGAAGCCCCTATCGCTATGAAGCATCGGCCTGCTTCCTGGAGCTGCCTGCAAGGCTAATTTTAACGTCTGGAATACCAGGGGATTGTTATTGGAACGCCCTAATACGTAAGCAACGATGGATTTATCGTGTAGGTCAAGGATAGCGCTTAGATAAGCTTTCTGACCGTGACCATACTTAAATTCTGTTACATCTGTTAACCATTTTTCATTAGGGACACTGGCTTGAAATTTGCGATTCAATACGTTTTCAGCTACCTGCTGCGGTGTGGAATGCGCATATTTCTTCTTCTTTCTGCGGATTACGGACTGAATTCCCTTTACCTTCATAAGCCGGTATACACGCTTATGATTGATGGTTTTTCCGGTTCCTCGGCGCATGTGTAGAGTTAATTGACGATAGCCAAAAGTCCGCTCTACTTTCTCGTAGATCGCCATCATCACCTGCATCAACTTTTCATTCTCGATCTCACGGGCGCTGGGTTTGCGATCTAGCCATTTGTAGTAGCTTGAGCGTGCGATTCCTGCAATTTCGCACAGAAGGTGAACACTAATTGACGATTCTTCCTGAAGCTCTTGAATGGCGAGGTAGATATTCTCATGTCGACATTGACTTAGCTTCGCCTCCTTTGTATTTCTTGTAGCTTTTTTAGGAACGCATTTTCCGCCCGAAGCCGTTCCATCTCATACTCCATCTTTTTTATCTCAAGTTTCTGGCGCTCCGCATCGTTTAGCTCCTCAGGTGCCTTCTTTCGTCCACGACCGTCCTGTAAGGCTTCGTGACCACCATCTTCAAACTTCTTGACCCACTGGTACACTTGTTGGTAGGAAACCTGAAAATGCTTCGCTGTCTGTTGAAAATTATGTTGATTTGCCAAGCAATATTGAACGATGTCAATCCGTTCTTGGTAAGTCGTTGAGCGACCTTTTGTCATAGCATTTGCTTCCCCTTTGTAGGCTTTTAAGCTGCTATGACTATTATACTTCTTAATCCAGTTGGAGAGCTGCGTTATGCTAGCGATCTTGTATTTCTCGATAACCTGATACTTGGATAATCCACCTTTAAGGAAATCTAGCACCGCCTCTAACTTAAGCTCCGCACTATAACTTCGATTCTTACTGCGATTCTCTAGTCCTTCGTAACCATACAGTTTGTACTGACGCTGCCATTTCCATAACGTCGGGTTGTGAATGCTGTATTTCTGACAAGCAGCATTAAAACCAATCTCACCACGTTCAATTTCTACTAGAATCGTAAGTTTCTCAGAAGCCGAGTAGGATCGTCTTTGCATAAAAAAGCTCCCCTTAGGGTAACAGGTTTTATTATTTCACCTGTCTACCGTAAGGGGAGCATATCA
>NZ_JACHXK010000051.1 GCF_014192105.1 Paenibacillus phyllosphaerae
CCAGGATCAAACTCTCCATGAAAGAAGTGCTTGTGACTCATTACTTAACTAGCTATAAAACATATCGCTCATTGTTCAGTTTTCAAGGAACAAGTTCTACCAATTAACTTGGCAGGAATTATATCTTACCACATTAAACTCGTTTGTGCAAGTTTTTTTTCTAAAGTTTAAGTTTTAACTACTGGAGTTAAACTCTTCACTTGCTAACTTAAACCTGCTTATCAGGGGCAGGAATAATAGAATAACATGTTTCCCGACTAAGTACAAGCCCTTTTTGAAACCTTTTAGTTTTATTTACTTGCTATTAATAAAGGGGTAACTGATTAGTTAATAGTTGCACATTGGGAAACTAGTTTATTGTCAACAATCCCCGTATCCAGAACGAATGCCACCTGTATTCACTCTCAACGTCCCTCTTAGCTAACTTACTCCTCCCTATACTATACAGCATACAATCACGCTAGTTCGGATCAGCAAGATCAATGAAAAGTGACCGATAAGAATAAGCTTACAGCGAACACTTTTACCCCCCAGAAGTACGCTACACGCTCACAAGTAGTATAGGCCCCACACATTATAACGTATTTTGCCTTTTCGTTATCGCAAGTCCAAGTTATTCGCCCAACCCCGTGAATCAGCTTCTAGATAGCTCAAAAGGGCCTTCCCTCTTCGTTACCTTCAATGTATTAATCATGGTTTACTGAGAGCAGTGTGAATCCGCAATCCCCCATCTTTTACTGCCTAGCTATTCTTAACTCCGCAATTATTGGGGAATCGCTTGTAAGTTCCCAAAACCCTCAATTGCACCCAAATGTAAAGACAAAGGAGGATACGCCTTACGATAGAAGAGACTCTAACTACAGCGATACTATTGTTTGACTTATAGGTCTTCCTCCCACCTCATAAAACATTGGTCAATTGTCAAGTTGCTATTTTCCTTATAGGTGGTAGTGATGAACCTCTTCACGCCAAGAGAGGGCATATGACATCTCAGAACAAACGGCTTGCTGTTCGAGCCTATTGTAAGAAACAAAACATGCACATCAACTATACTCATTCAAACTTAATCCAGGGAGCTATCTCGCCAGATAATTATACCTAATCAAAACTTAAAGCAGCGTTAGTGGTACGTACAGACATTCTAATTCTCAATTCAATATCCCTTTATCCTTTATGTAATCAAGTTCTGATGAATTAATCAACTTACGGCCATGCTATCGATCTGTGGTTACTCAATTGAATTACTCGATTAATGCCTCCAAGCATCGGCGCCTCATCTACGCTGGTTCCGGAACGATCAGAGAAATTTTTTGGTTGAACTTACATATCCGCAGCATATCCCGTCAGAAGAATACATCAAGGTTCTACGTATGCCATTTTGGTGGTTTACACTTTACTCAAACACTGTGCAGATAGGAGGATGAATTAGTAGAAGTTAGCCGGAAGTTGAGGGGACTCTGTAATTCGATTCCTTCATAGTGATGACAAGCCAAGACTTATATTGTAACAGCATCCCTTCTTGCCAAAGAAACAACAAAAAAACCGACCACATACCGTGGTCGGTCATTCGTGCTTGGCGACGTCCTACTCTCCCAGGACCCTGCGGTCCAAGTACCATCGGCGCTGGAAGG
>NZ_JACHXK010000052.1 GCF_014192105.1 Paenibacillus phyllosphaerae
TCAGGCTGTCGAGAAAGTCTCGACAGCCTTTCTTATGCTCAATGAATTTAACACGACACCGCGTTAATGTTGTATAATGGAAGTAACCATTAATATGAACGGCAGGTGTCGCGAATGTTGCGTTCTAACCGAGACAAACAACAAAACTATGAACTGGTATCCATTGAAGATTTGGTACCGGCTGATCATATGCTTCGTAAGATCGACAAGTACATTGATTTTTCTTTTATCGATGAAAAGGTTCGTCATCTTTACTCGCAAGATAACGGCCGCCCGGCTATTGATCCCCTTGTTCTCTTCAAAATGATCTTCCTGGGCTACTTTTACGGGATTCGTTCTGAGCGTCAGCTCGAGCGTGAAGTCCAAACCAATTTAGCTTACCGTTGGTTTCTAGGTTTAGGTCTATCTGATCGCGTTCCCGACCATACAACGATTAGCTGGAACCGTCGTACTCGGTTTAAGGATACGACTGTCTTTCAAGATATCTTTGATGAGATTGTATTGCAGGCCATCTCTCATCGCATGGTTGGCGGTCGCGTTTTGGTGTCGGACTCCACACATTTGAAGGCGAACGCAAACAAGCATAAATTCACGAGGGAACAGGTGAAGCAGAATACACGCGATTACCTGGATGACTTAAACGCTGCCGTCGAGGCAGAACGTAAGGAAAAAGGAAAAAAGCTTTAAAACCACGAGAGGAGGTGAACGAAGACAAAGAAGTGAAGGTCAGTACAACTGATCCTGATAGCGGCTATATGGTGCGAGAGGGGAAGCCTGAGGGTTTCTTCTATTTGGATCACCGAACCGTGGATGTGAAGTACAACCTCATCACGGATGTCTTTGTCACCGCCGGCAATGTCCATGATTCCGTACCCTATCTGTCTCGGCTTGATCGTCAGCGCGAACGTTTTGGATTTGAAGTTGAAGCTGTTGCTTTAGATTCCGGTTACTTAACAAACCCGATCTGTAAAGGTCTTCAGGACCGCAAAATTTTTGGCGTTATTGCACATCGACGTTTTCATCCTACGCAAGGCTTGTTTCACAAGTGGGAGTTCAAATACGACGCGGAGCAAGATGTTTATGTATGCCCGCAAAAACAAGTACTACCCTATCGGACGACGGATCGCCATGGTTACCGGCATTATGCTTCAGATCCGAAAGTCTGCGCAGTCTGTCCCATGCTGGAGAAATGCACGCGATCTCGCAACCACCGCAAGGTCGTAACACGGCATGTTTGGGAAGACAGCAAGGAACAGGTTCGGATGAACCGATTAAGCAAGTCCGGCAAACGGCTTTACCGAAAACGAAAAGAAACAATTGAGCGAAGCTTCGCGGATGCCAAACAGCTCCACGGGTTTCGCTATTGCCGTTTACGGGGGCTGCGGAATGTGACTGAGCAAGCGCTCATGACCGCAGCGGTTCAGAACATGAAGAAGATCGCCTTCCACCTGGATAGGAAGGCGAAGGAGGCGTGAGCCTTCCTAAACCACCTCAAAAACAACTCGAGAAAGCAAAAGAGAAACCC
>NZ_JACHXK010000053.1 GCF_014192105.1 Paenibacillus phyllosphaerae
CAGAATGAACTGACCCCCAAAAGCTAGACACTATCGTTAAGCTACTCGTAAGGTATGAGTCCGGTATTGTATCGGACTCATACCTTTTAATTTTGTTTTAATCCGTTTGTTATTGTAGTAGTCGATATAAGCTGCCAGTTCTTGCTTAAAGTGATCCACATCTTGAAATTCTTTAAGATATAGAAACTCCGACTTCAACTGGCCGAAGAAGCTCTCCATCACAGCATTATCATAACAGTTCCCTTTACGAGACATGCTCTGCGTAATCCCTCGCCTCTTCAATGCATATTGATACTGCTTCATCTGATAATGCCAGCCTTGGTCGGAATGCAGGAGGAGCTCATCCCCTTTGGCTAAGCGCTTAAAGGCCTGATTAAGCATATCGGAGACTAAAGAGTAGGTGGGGCGGGGTCCCACCGTATAGGTAATAATCTCACCGTTATACAAGTCAAGAACTGGGGATAAATAAAGCTTTTCTCCGAACAACTTGAATTCCGTAATATCGGTTACCCACTTCTGATTTGGCTTCTCTGCTTGAAATTGACGATCCAGTACGTTAGGGGCAATCCTGCCTACGGTGCCTTTATAGGAACGATACTTCTTCATACGGACCACGGATTTCAACCCTAGTTCCTTCATTAGACGCTGCACCTTTTTGTGATTAACTCGATGGCCTCGATTAACCAATTCATCACGGATACGACGATAGCCGTAGCGGCCTTCATGCTCATCATAGATGGACTGGACCAGTTGTTTTAGTGACATATCGGGATCCGGACGATCTAACCTCCGTACCCAGTAATAAAAGGTGCTACGAGGTATATTTGCAAGCTTAAGCAGTGCAATCACCGGAAACTCTAGCCTTAATTCATAGACGACTTGCGCTTTGTCTTGTTTGGTGATTTTTCTTTGTTCTGAACTAAGGCATTCAACTTTTTTAGATAAGCATTTTCCATTCGCAGACGTTCGATTTCGGCTTGTAAGGCTTCAACAGAGCCCTCCGCAGGCTCTTGTTTATTCGTTCTTTTTTTATCCGTCATCGGTGATAGAGGCCCCTTTATCTTTGATTTGAGGGCGTCGATTCCATCTGCATTGAATTGGCTGCGCCACTTGCGAATAATCCCTGGAGAGGAGATATTGAAGATGACAGCAGCTTCGTTTGGAGACGTCCCATTCACGTTCATGTAATTGAGTACGTCTAGTTTAAATGGGATGCTGTAAGTTGTATAGGTCTTCTCAAAAGCTTTCTCACCATGAGCTTCGTATTGCTTTATCCACATCCGCAAGACCTCATGATTGACACCTAAGGCTCTCGCTATACTTTTACCTCCTTCAGCACCAGACAAGTACCGCTGAATGGCCTCCATTTTCAACTCTAAATTAAACTTGGACAAAAAAACTGCACCTCCAATTGTTAGACACTGTCTAACAATTGGGGTGCAGTTCAGAA
>NZ_JACHXK010000054.1 GCF_014192105.1 Paenibacillus phyllosphaerae
AATCTTGGAGCAGATATCTTTTTTACTCATTGGAGTCCTTTTGATGCATTAGAGGGGAATGGACTTGACCAGGGTTGGCCTGAAAAATTGCGTCTGGAGTTATTAAACTTAGGGGTTAGAGCAAAACATATGGAGGCAAATTTATCAAAAATTGAAACGCCCAATTCCATAATGGACCAAGTAGAGAGAGAACTGGGAAGAGCCACTATTCTGATTAATAATGCGACATATGAGCGTTCTACAAATTACAGGGATTTGGATAGTGCTATTTTAGACAAACATTACTCTGTCAACGTTAGAGGTACAGTCCTGCTGACAACAGAATTCGCAAAACGCTTTGCAGATAACTTGTCTGATGACGAAACTGGCAGGGTTATTTTCATGGTTTCAGGAGGACCTGATCCGAATAACTTGGCATACATTAGTACAAAGTCCGCATTAGTGGGATTAGTAGAACCCCTTTCGGTTGCATTGGCACCTCTAAAAATAACCGTTAATGGTTTTAATCCCGGACCAACAGATTCAGGTTGGATGAATGATGAAATGAGACAATATTTCATCAATATGTTTCCAATGGGCAGAATTGGATTGCCCGAGGATGCTGCAAAAGGAATAGGTTTATTATCAAGTGATTCCGCTCAATGGATTACCGGGCAGATAATCCGTTCTGAAGGTGGCTATTTAGGAAAGTGATTCAAAATGTACTAAGCTAATTGGGAAACGATAGCGCCACAAAGCGCGACGGCAGCCGACCTGAAGCTCGGCTGCCGTTGTCTTATCAAAGTAGTATTAGTTCGTGTGAGCGATGGCACTGATTTCGATCAGTTGCTCGGGAGCTGCGAGGTAGTTCACGCCGATGCAGCTGCCGGCCGGCCTATGTTGTCCGATGTAATCCTTGAACAGACGAATGCATGGCTCGAAATGCTCTTGCGCATTTGTCAGATAGACCTCTACATAAGCGAGGTTCGACTTCGTGACACCAAATCCCGTCAGCACGCGATCGAGATTTTCTAGTGTCTGGCGGGTCTGTGCCTCGATATCTCCCCGACCAACAAACGCTCCTTCTGAATCGTGGGAAAACTGTCCCGAAATGTAAATGGTGCCATTGACGCTATAGCCCTGGGTGATGCCGTGATCCCAGAGATCGTGATTGAAAGTTTTAACATTAATCATATTTTTCGCTCCTTTACTTCAAAGTAAGGCTAGTATAAGATGAGCGAAAATAAAAATATAGTACGCACTTTATTGATAGGTACTATCAGAAAGGATAGTGGAACTATGGGTATGGCTGAGTATAAAGGCAAAGTTAATAATATTCAGGATACGCCTTTTGGTTATACATTGTCAGTTATCGGTGGCAAATGG